>CAXXUZ010000003.1:1422500-1979321 GCA_963667605.2 Kaistiaceae bacterium | reverse complement strand
TGAGGTTGCCCAGGCTCTCGTGGTAGCGGTGATAATTGTAGTGGCCGACGAAGGCCTCGATCTGTGTCTCCAAGTCGCCAGGCAGATAGTAATTTTCCAAAAGGATGCGGTTCTTCAGGGTTTGATGCCAACGCTCGATCTTGCCCTGGGTTTGCGGATGATAGGGAGCGCCGCGAATGTGCTCCATATCGCGGTCGTCGAGCCATTTGGCCAGATCGTCGGCGATGTAGCTGGAGCCGTTGTCAGACAGGAGCCGTGGCTTGTGAATGACCGTTGCCCGATCGCAACCTGACGCCTTGAGCGCCAGTTCCAGCGTATCGGTGACGTCCTCGGCCTTCATCGTGGTGCAGAGCTTCCACGCGATAATGGTGCGCGAGAAGTCGTCGAGCACGGTGGAGAGATAGAACCAGCCCCAATCAATGACCTTGAGGTAAGTGAAGTCGGTCTGCCAGAGCTGGTTTGGCGCCGTGGTCTTGTCCTGGAACTCGTCGGACGCCTTGAGGACGATAAAGGCCGGGCTGGTGATCAGATCATGGGCCTTGAGCAGTCGATAAACCGAGGATTCCGATACAAAGTAGCCCTCTGTGTCTGTGAACCGGACAGCCAGTTCCCGCGGCGACAGATCCGTCTCGTCCAGCGCCAGCTGTACGATCCGGTCTCTCACCTCATCGGGGATACGGTTCCAGACTTGGCCAGGCCGCGAGCGGCGGTCCTCCAGGGCCTCCGGTCCGCCGGTCAGATAGCGGTCGTGCCAGCGATAAAACGAGGTGCGGGGAATGCCCAACTGCGCCAGCGTGCGCTTGGCCGGCAGATGGGATCGCTCAACCAGCCGGATGATCTCCAGCTTCTCCGATAGTGGATACCTCATGCCTCCTCTCCCCCATCCGCGATCATGCTTTTTTTGAGTAGACGGTTGTCCAGCGTCAGGTCAGCAACGGCCTCCTTGAGTGCCAGTGCCTCACTGCGAAGATGCCGGACCTCATCGGAGGTAGCCTCACGGGCAGTGTCACCCGCCAGGCGCTTCTTCCCGGCCTCCAGGAAGTCCTTCGACCAGCGGTAATAGAGGTTCTGGTTGATCCCCTCACGGCGACACAGCTCAGCGATACTGTCCTCGCCGCGCAGGCCCTCCAGAACGATCCGGATCTTCTCTTCGGCGCCGAACTGCCGACGAGTCGCCCGCCGGATGTCCTTCACGACCTTCTCGGCCGATGCTTTCTGGTGATTGGTGTTCCGTCTCATCTTCAATCCCTCGTGGGTTAAGATGAGCCAGAAACCCTCTCTTGTTCAATCCGCCCAATCTGTCCCAGGGGCGCTGACGCCGGACACTTCCAACTAACAAGCGGCTATGGCGATTCGTCGAACCTCTCGCCTACTTTGTCGATTGGTAAGTAACCAAAGGGCTTGGGCATGAGCCCTCGCGACCGCCTCGAGGTTGGGAGTTTCCTTCGCACAGGGCACCGCGGCGCCCGCGGCCTGGCGCCCGAGAACACACTGGCCGGCTTTCGGCGCGGGGCAACCGAAGGCGTCGACGTCTTCGAACTCGACGTCCGCCTGAGTGCGGACGATGTGGTCGTGGTCATTCACGATGCCACCGTCGACGGCACCACCGACTGGCGCGAATTGAACGATACGGCGGGCGAGGTCGCCCGTCTCAGCTACGCCGCGCTTACCGAACTCGACGCCGGCTATCGGTTCAGCACTGATGGTGGAAGGATCTTTCCCTGGCGCGGGCAAGGTGAAGGCGTCCCTCGCCTGGTGGACGTGCTCGAGTCCTTCCCTGAGCACCTGTTTACCGTTGAACTCAAGGAGGCTCCGCAGACTCAATACGTTGCCAAGGTCGTCGAAGCCGTTGCCCCCTTCGCCGATCGCGTCGTGCTTGCGTCCTTTTCCCAAACAGTACTGAACAAAGTGCGTAGCTTGGCGCCCGACTTGCTCACAAGCTTTTCGGAGGGCGAGATCCGTAACTTTTACCTGCTGACCCGAGTGGGATTGGGCCGACTCTCCCGGGCGCCAGGGGTCGTGTTCCAGGCACCGGTCTTCTCCAATTACGAACAAAACCGCGGCCTGCGCCTGGTGGATCGCCGCTTCCTGAGCGCGGCCCATCGGCTTGGCGTTCCCGTAACTGTTTGGGTCGTCAACGACCCAGCCGAGATGCGTCGACTCATCGACGAAGGCGTCGACGGTATTACTACCGACCGCCCGGACCTTCTCAATAAAGTCCTCGCGGGCAAGTTCGGTCCGCCTTAGTGGTACGGAGCAAAGTAGGCCGCGAGCGTACCGCGCGGCCGGCTCCGCGGAGGGTCACAGGATCAGCGCGAGGCAATGTAGATATCGCGCAATACTCTTGTTTCAGCTTCAAGATCGTCGAGGCGGTTTTTGACGGCGTCGCCGATGCTGACCAGACCCACAAGGAGGCTCCCATCGACGACGGGCAAGTGCCTCACGCGATGCCGTGTCATTAGCGCCATCGCTCGGTTGACATGATCCTGCGGTGCAACAGGGTGGACATCCCGTCGCATTATGTCTTTGACCGTCATCGTGGCGAATTTATCTCCGAATTGAGAGAAGCCGCTCACAATCTCGCGTTCTGATACGATCCCCAAAACGTCATCGTCCGACTTCACAACCAATGCGGCAATGCCCTTGGTGCGCATTTCGTCAGCCGCTGCCTTGACGCTAGATTCTGGCAATATGCTAAAGACTTCGGCGCCCTTGGTTTTGAGAATACTATCGATAGACATGATCTACCTTTCGCGTTTCGGCGTAGCCCCAGGAAGGATACGGCAGGGTTCCCATTCTGGCACCTCGGCAACCAATGGCAACCAGAACGCCCTCTGCCGCCGATGCTGCTCGAAATCAACTGCCTGACCATGGCAACGAGAACCGGATCATCATCACGACTAGCTAGGCGCGAACAATCCGAGCGTGCTGGATCCGTCGATCGCGGGCAAGGAAGGAGGCGCATCGGGATAGCGCTTCGCTCAGGCCTATTCCATTTAGCCTACTATCTGCACACCGTGGCTACATTGGTCATAGAGACCCCAATCTATTTCTTTCTACCGCAACGCGTTTGTGTTGCGGTGACAAGAGGATGGGCGCGTCGGAGCCTTTGGCTGCTTCGAGTGATCTGCCGGACCCGCGTCGAGTATCTCGGCCTGGAGAATCTGCCCGAGTCGGAATTTATCTTGGCACACAAACATCAATCCGAACTGGAAACCCTGGCTTTGCTGGCGGTGCTGGGGAATCCGGCCTTTGTCATCAAACGCGAGCTCCTTTTCGTTCCGATCTGGGGCTTGTGGGCTTTGAAGGCGATGATGATCTTTGTCACCCGCGGAGCGGGCTCCGCCGCGCTAAAGCAGATAACCGATGGCGGCCGCCGAGCCATGAGACAAGGGCGGCCGATCGTAATCGCCCCGGAAGGCACCCGGCGACTTCCGGGAGCATCGCCAGCCTACAAATACGGGATCGTTCATCTCTACAACGAACTCAGCATCCCAGTGGTTCCAATGGCGCTCAATTCGGGGCTTTACTGGCCTTGGTTGGGATTCTTGCGTTATCCGGGGGTGGTTGTGTTGTCGTTTTTGCCGCCGATCGCACCCGGGCGATTGGAAAATGACTTTGGTAGTCGGTTGATCGCGAAGATCGAAACCGAATGTGACCGGCTTCTGCTGGATGCGGATCGATCGCCGTTTCGTCCGCCTTTTGGGTCGGAAGCAAGCGCCCGGTTGCAGGTCCTTCGTGCCAGCGGTAGCGGCTGACAGCGCCTAACCAGGGGCGGTCGCCACGGTGCTGTGTTTCTGCGGTACGCACGATTGCCGCTAAGATGATATTTTCGGCGTGGGATGGCGATCAATGGCGGGAGATTAGACTGGACAGCCGGACGGCAAGCGCGAGGCGGCGCCTGCCACCCGTTACGACTGTACCGAAGGCGGCTCCTTTCGAACGGCCTCATGGCGCTGTTGATATTCGTTCTCGGGATCGCCGTGGGGTTTCCGGCGGCGACTCTAGGGGTCGGTTTCCTGGTCGACAACGCTGTGCCGATGCTGGGCGCTCTGATGGCGGTGCCCGTCATCGTGCTCGCGATCACCGGTGCACTCTTCGCCTATTGCTGGGTTGAGGACATCCCCGAAATGGTCAGGTGTCCCCGAGGCAGGCTTGCTGCCAATGAAATGATGAGGCTCTGCCACCTGCCGGGCAATGTCACGGTATCAGCACCGTCGAGCCGGTCGTGCCCCGGCCTTCAAGAACACGATGCGCTTCAGCGGCCTTGGCCAGCGGAAATGTTTGGTTGACCGCGACCCGAATGCCGCCATTGGTGATTGCCTCAAACAGGACCGTTGCCGCCGCTTCCAACTCGCCTCGTTCGGCGATGTAGTCGAATAGCGTCGGCCTAGTCACGAATAGCGAGCCTTTACGCATCAGCAACAAAGGACTGAACTCCGGTATGGGCCCCGACGATTGGCCAAAAGTAACCCACATGCCTCTCATCTTGAGCGCGTCAAGGGAACCTGGTAGTGTCCTAATTTGAGGTACGGTCCACCAATTCCTCAAGCGACCATAGCCGGTCGCTCACACTGGCTGCCATAGCTGGGGTGCAGCGTAGCGTCTTGTGTAGGCGCACGAAGTTGTAATGCGCAAAGTGCAGGGCTACCGCAGCTTCAAGGTTTTCCAGCTTCTTGCTGAACGCATTTGTTAGCCGCGTGAAGCGGCGCATGCTCATCCGCATGGTCAAATTCTGGCGCTCAACAAGGCTGGTTGAAATATGTCTGCGGTCGGGGTTTCCGGCCACCACGATCTTTTTTGGCTCACAACGCGGGGAGGCGCGTACCGACCGGGGCCTATTGGTTCTGCGTCATAGAATTTAATCACTTGCCCGTAATCGACATCTGCACCGAAGGCCCGCTCGACTGCATCAACATAGCTACTCAGTGCATCGCTCGAAATCTGGACTCGGTTGTCTAGACAACCGGAAAGATCGTCCATAAATGCCACCGCATTCTTACGTGTTCGCTTCCCAACGAGATGGGTCGGGACGAGCTTGGTATCGGGATCGAGCGCCACGAACGTCCACTGGTCGCCCAGGCGGGAACGATCATCCCCCGGCTTTAGCTGGGCCTGCTTCTTGCCTACATAGCTCCATATCTCGTCAACCTGTAGCCGTTGGCACGAGAGGTCGCGCATTTCCTCGCCCATGAGCTTTGCGCAGCCATCCCCCACCTCCACCATGAGGCGCATGATCGTGTCGCGATGAGTGTTGGTCATGCGCTCAGTCGAACGGATCGAATTGCCCTCGACGAGACAGTGAATAATCTGGGTGCGGCGGGCGAGCGGTACGCGGTTCATAACGGCCTCCTTAGTTGTCAGCGACCGTTTTTCCGAGAATCATCTCGTCAATCAACGAGAAAGTTGACGTCATCCGTAGAAATATGCCATAAGGACGACCATGGCTTAAACGAGACCTGACTTTTCATGGGCAGGAGGTACCTAAGAATGGACACATCAGATTTGACGGCAGCCGCCGGTGACGGGATTAACGACGAGCGGACGGCGGCCCCGCGCATTAGGTCGAAGATATCGTTTGTGTACAACGATCTTGAGGCGGCAGTAGGCCTGGCCAGCAAGCTTCAATCAACCGCCGGAACGACCTGCCGAGTAAAGCAGTTAGCGAGCTGGATGAACCAAACCGCCGCTGGCGGCACGTTCCGCTCCATTCTCGGGGCAGCAAGATCGTTTGGTCTAGTGGAGACGCAGCATGGGGGGATTGTATCTCTGACGAGGCTCGGTCGAAACGTCCTCGATGATGCCGAACGCTCCAATGCGCTCGCTGAGGCGTTCTTGAGCGTACCTCTCCATGCGGAGATGTATGAGCAGTATCAGGGGAATTCCTTACCACCACCAGCTGCGGTCGAGCGGCACATGGAAGGTCTTGGCGTCCCGCCAAAGCAGAAGGAGCGTGCGCGACAGACATTCACGAAGTCAGCCCACTTTGCTGGGTTCATTGAATCGTCAACCGAGCGGTTCATACGACCCGCTACAGCAGATGTGCCCGCTGCGTCAGCGTCAGAACTGCCAAAGGCCGGCGGTGACGGTAACGGTGGAGGACTTAATCTCGACCTGCTCCTGGTGGCGTTGCTGGAAAAGATACCGGCTGTCAAAGAAAAGTGGCCGGAGGGTAAGCGAGTCCGATGGTTTAGAACGTTCGCGATGAATGTAAGCCAGATTTACGATACGGAAGACGAGGCGGTCGATCTCGTGATCACAGTTGAGCCTGACAAAAACGAACTTCAACAGGTTAGGGCCACAGAATAATCTGTGGCCCCAATACTTTTGGCGGTTGGCGACCGCTACACCAAAGCCGGGGAACAGCCCGGAAAAAGGTAGGTGCTCTATGCGGAAAGACCGCGTGAAAAAACCGTAACGGCGATTAAGCCACTTCTCTAGACTAGCCCTCTAGGGGGGTGGCAGCCGCCATTGTAACAGATAGGTCTCCAGTTTGGAATCCCTTAGGTAGGGCTATGCCAGAATCTGATATAGATCAATTGCGACATGCGGTTGAAAGCCAACATGGCGGCACAGCCATGCTTACCGGCTCGGTCCCCGTCAAGGAGACGTACGAGGGCCAAACCGTATGGGAAGGGGTTGTCCACATCTTCAATCTTGATGACCACCCCAGCGCCACCATCGCCTATGCCTGGTCTTCGCCCATCCAGGGAAGCAACAAACGGCGGTTCTTTGCTGTGCTGCATCTAGGCGGGATCAGAAGCCCACAAGATGCCGTGCGGGCTGCTATCGTCGAGGAACATCGATCAGCCCTTTCGTAGCGCTGAAGATCAAATTAGGACACTACCGGGAACCTGGAAAGGTATCCCTGCCAACCGAATCATAGGCCACGTCGGCGCCGCGGCCATTGGTTGATCTCGCCGACTCGCTCGCGAAATCCTCGGTGTTGTAGTTGATCGCGTGATGACAGCCATTCGCCCGCACGAGCGTTGCCTTGGCGTCCGATCCGACGGTCCCGATGACCCTCGCCCCAAGCGCATTGGCCCATTGGCATGCAATAAGTCCAACACCACCGGCAGCGGCATGAAACAAAACATCATGCCCGGGCCCAACCGGGAATATGCGCCGCAACAGATACTCCGCGGTCAAACCTTTGAGCATCGCAGCGGCGGCGGTCGCATCATCAATCGCATCGGGCAATTTCACCAGCCGATCGGCGGGGATCAGGCGGCTCTCGCAATAGGAACCGAGCACACCGGCATAGGCGACCCGGTCGCCCGGTTTCAGGCCTTCGATCGCCTTACCCACCCGCCTCGACGATCCCAGCTCCCTCGCTGCCGGGATGAAGGGACGATCGACGGGATAAAGCCCGCTCCGTCGGTAGACGTCGATGAAATTGACACCGATCGCGGTGTGCCTCAGCCTTACATCATCAGGCCCGGGGGGACCCAAGTCGATCCCTTCCCAGATGAGGGCCTCTGGCCCACCGGTATCGTGCACTCGGATTGCCTGGATCATTCCAGCCTGCGCTGCCACCGTGAAAGCAGCGTGTTCTAACGAGGTTTCCGCGAAGAGCAATCACTCCAGTTGTTCGACACTCTGCCAGCCCGTATTGGAAGAATGAGGGCAGTGTCCGGCGTCAGCGCCCCTGGGACAGATTGGGCGGATTGAACAAGAGAGGGTTTCTGGCTCATCTTAACCCACGAGGGATTGAAGATGAGACGGAACACCAATCACCAGAAAGCATCGGCCGAGAAGGTCGTGAAGGACATCCGGCGGGCGACTCGTCGGCAGTTCGGCGCCGAAGAGAAGATCCGGATCGTTCTGGAGGGCCCTGCGCGGCGAGGACAGTATCGCTGAGCTGTGTCGCCGTGAGGGGATCAACCAGAACCTCTATTACCGCTGGTCGAAGGACTTCCTGGAGGCCGGGAAGAAGCGCCTGGCGGGTGACACTGCCCGTGAGGCTACCTCCGATGAGGTCCGGCATCTTCGCAGTGAGGCACTGGCACTCAAGGAGGCCGTTGCTGACCTGACGCTGGACAACCGTCTACTCAAAAAAAGCATGATCGCGGATGGGGGAGAGGAGGCATGAGGTATCCACTATCGGAGAAGCTGGAGATCATCCGGCTGGTTGAGCGATCCCCATCTGCCGGCCAAGCGCACGCTGGCGCAGTTGGGCATTCCCCGCACCTCGTTTTATCGCTGGTACGACCGCTATCTGACCGGCGGACCGGAGGCCCTGGAGGACCGCCGCTCGCGGCCTGGCCAAGTCTGGAACCGTATCCCCGATGAGGTGAGAGACCGGATCGTACAGCTGGCGCTGGACGAGACGGATCTGTCGCCGCGGGAACTGGCTGTCCGGTTCACAGACACAGAGGGCTACTTTGTATCGGAATCCTCGGTTTATCGACTGCTCAAGGCCCATGATCTGATCACCAGCCCGGCCTTTATCGTCCTCTAGGCGTCCGACGAGTTCCAGGACAAGACCACGGCGCCAAACCAGCTCTGGCAGACCGACTTCACTTACCTCAAGGTCATTGATTGGGGCTGGTTCTACCTCTCCACCGTGCTCGACGACTTCTCGCGCACCATTATCGCGTGGAAGCTCTGCACCACGATGAAGGCCGAGGGACGTCACCAATACGCTGGAACTGGCGCTCAAGGCGTCAGGTTGCGATCGGGCAACGGTCATTCACAAGCCACGGCTCCTGTCTGACAACGGCTCCAGCTACATCGCCGACGATCTGGCCAAATGGCTCGACGACCGCGATATGGAGCACATTCGCGGCGCTCCCTATCATCCGCAAACCCAGGGCAAGATCGAGCGTTGGCATCAAACCCTGAAGAACCGCATCCTTTTGGAAAATTACTATCTGCCTGGCGACTTGGAGACACAGATCGAGGCCTTCGTCGGCCACTACAATTATCACCGCTACCACGAGAGCCTGGGCAACCTCACGCCGGCCGATGTCTACTTCGGGCGCGGCCAGACCATCCTGTTGAAAAGAGAAAAGATCAAACAAAAGCCGCTACAAACCCGGCGCTTGCAATACCGCAAAACCGCCGCATAAAATGACCAACCAGATGGGCCGAACCCTCTCTTAAATCAGGCCGCTCATCGGTTCCAAATTACCTGACGACGGACACCCGTATTGGAAGAATGAGGGCATCTAGGTCGCGGCGTCGGCGCTCCGGGCCGGCGAGCGATCAAGCGAGTGAGGTCTTGGGATGGCGAATGGGATTGAGCGAGAAGAAATAGCGTCGATTGCCAAGGAGGCGATGGAGCTTCTCGGCACCGGTCGTCAGGCTGAACCTTTCTCCGCGCGTTTCAAACAGTTCGCGATCGACGATGCTTATGATGTCACCACCCTCACTGTGAAGGCGCGGGAAGCCCGAGGCGAGCGACCGGCCGGCCGAAAGATTGGCTTTACCAACCGCGTCGCTTGGGCAGGGTTGGGTATTTCCGCTCCGTTTTGGAGCTATGTGTTCGACACTACCGTTCACGACCTCGCGGCCCTCGGCAATTCGTTCTCGTTGGCCGGGTTTGCCGAACCGCGGATCGAGCCGGAGATCGTGGTCGGACTGGCGGCGTCGCCACGGGCGGGAATGTCCGAAGCGGAGTTGCTTGCCTGCATCGAGTGGATCGCGCATGGCTTCGAAATCGTGCAATGCATCTATCCCGGCTGGGTCTTCTCCACCGCCGATGCGATCGCCGATCATGGATTGCATGGCGCCCTGGTGATCGGACCGCGGCATCCGATCTCGCCGGATTTGGCGAAGTCCATGGCCGGGTTCTCACTTGGCCTTCGTCGCGGAAATGAGATCATGGCGACGGGGCACGCTCAGGACGTTCTCGGCGGGCCGCTGAATTCGCTACTCGAACTAGCCGCGCTGCTCGCTAGCGATCCCCGCTTCGAGCCATTGCAGCCGGGTGAAGTCGTCACCACCGGGACGCTGGCCGCCGCCCAGGCGGTCGCGCCCGGCGAAACCTGGTCGACAAAGCTTTCCAACACCGAGCTTGGCGGGATCAGCGTCACATTCACATAGACCGGCGACCACGCTTTGCCGATTTCAGGTTCGGATCAGCCGTCGACCGTCAGGATCGCCGCAGCCACTTCGGCGAGATCCTTGCCCCGCACGGTCGGCTCTCGGTCGAGCGCTCCCAGCACCATGCCCGGTCGTCCGACGAAGGCCGCCCGCCAACCGGCCGCCAGGCCCCCTGTGGTGTCCCAATTGTGGGCGGCGACCAGCCACAGCGACGACGACACCTCGCCGAGTTCCTCGGCGGCCATATCGTAGACCGCGCGCGACGGTTTGAACGTTTTGACCTTATCGACCGAGAGCATCGCTTCAAAATGCGGCGCCAGGCCGGCATTATTGAGCTGCGCCTCGACCATCGCAGGCGGCGAATTGGTAAGCGTTACCAGCCGATATCCGGCCTGTTTGAGCTTCGCCAAAGCTCCGGCGGCGTCCGGATGAGCAGGCAGCGAGCGCATGCTCTTTAGAATTTCCATTTGGTCGTCGTCGTTCAGCGACACGCCGCGACGCTCCGCCACCAGGCCCAGGGCGGCAAGGCCGACCTTGGCGAAATCGGTATAATCGCCGACCACCGTGACCGTCATCGAGGTGAGGAGGACTTGGGCGAACCACTGCCGGCGGACAGTTGTATCCCCAAAATGGCGGTCAAATAACGGATCGAGCGCGGCCATATCGAGCAGCGTCTCGTTGACGTCGAAAACGATGGTCTTGGTCATGATCGGATGAGAGACCGCTCAAATCACACAAGCGGCGAAGCCACAGACACGGGCCATGCCATAACGACTCTCGGGTTGGTTCGTATGCCCGAAAGCGAACCCTAGCGAGGCCCTAGTCGGCCGGCAGGGCGGTCCGGGGCAGGTCGGTCACACCTTCGAGGTTGGCGCCGGTCAGGTTGATGCCGGAGACGATGACGCCCCAGAACGCGCTGCCTGTGAGAATCGCGTTGGTGAAGTCCGCGTTCTGCAAGTTCGCGCTGCGGAGATCGACACGATTCATTATGGCGTCGACAAACACCGCGCCGGTGAAAGCGGTCTGGTAGAGGATGGCGTCATCGAGAAGGGCGCCTTCGAAATTCGCCCGCTGGGCCCTCGCTGCGATGATCCCGACTCCGCGTAGGTCGGCGCCGTGGAGGTCGGCGCCGTTTAGCGTGGCTCCCGATAGGTCCGCCTGGGTGAGGTTGGCGCCGCTGAGCCGGGCGCTCGTAAAGTCGGCGGTCTGCATCTTGGTGAGCCGGAAGTCCGCGCCTTCCGCCATTACTCCGGATAGACGGGCTCCATAAAGCAACGCCCCCGCAAGATTGGCGCCGGTGAGGTCAGTGCTAACCAGGATCGCCCGGTTGAGATTGGCGCCCGTTAGGTCGGCGCCCGAGAGGTTCGCGCCCGCAAGGTTAGCCTCGTGAAAGATCGCGCCTGCCAAATTAGCGCCAGCGAGGTTTGCGCCGGCGAGGTTGGCCCTGGCTAGGTTTGCTCCGCGGAGATCGCAGCCTGGGCAGTCCATGGCCCGGACCGCCACGGGATCGGGGATCGGAACAAAGGCCGCGAGCTCGGCCGCACGTGCCTCCCGGTCGGGGATCGTGCCAACAAAGATCTGCTCGAGCCGGGTCTGGCTCCAGAACTGACCTTCAGTCCGGATCTGCCTGTCCGGTACGCGCTGGTTGAAGCCGGCCTCACCCGCGCGGCGAAAGAAATCGGCCTCAAGCGAGTAGGCGGTGTCGGCCGTCATCGCAACGCAGCGGGACTTGACGAACGCGGGGCCGACCGGCGTCTGGCCCTCCTTGGGGTCTTCGTCGACGCAGTCAAAAGTCGCGCCAGGGAAGAACGATAGCAGATAATAGAGTAGCGTGTAGGCACGGCTGCGTTCGCCATCGGCCACGTCATTGTCGGTGACGATGCGCAACCCCCCCAAGAACCCATCATCGGTGAAAAGAGCTGAAACGACAGCCGGAAAATCGCCCGCAACCACCGTGAAGGTGGTGGCGTTAGTTTCATAATGAGCTAGCCCAATATAAAGGTTTATGTTTTCGTATTCGAAGTAGATTTCGTGCAGACCGGTCTCATCATCGGGCGGGCACTTCGAGTAATCCCACCAGCCGGATAGCGGCAATGACGGTGGCCCCCCAGCCGTACCGCAGGCAAGGTTCACTAAGCCCTCAGTCGCCAGCTCAGTGAAGGGCTGGCCAAGCGGCAACAAATCCCAAATATCCGGACGGCCGAGATCGAAAGTGATCGGTCCACCAGCCGCGGGCGGCGACTGTGCCGCGCCACTTGCCAGGAAGCCGGGGCCCAAAGCGAGAACGGCCACCGAAAGAGCGGCGGCGGCAAAGCCACGGGCGCGAGCGACGATCACTGATATGGGCGGCACTGGGCGGTGCCAGCTCCGTAATAGGCTTCGCAATCGGCCAAGTTGATCGGGCCATGGCCCATTATCTGGTACTCTATGTAGCTTACCAGCGAGGCGATTTGCGCATCCGATATCTGGGTACCGTCCGCCGGCGGCCGCGCGGCGCCAATCTGATCGGCAGTCATGCCGAAGCAGGTCGTTCTGGTCCAGGCACCACGGCCGAACGACGGCATCTCGCTGCCGGGGAGGCCGCAGCGGATGATCTCGGCGAGTGCGTCCGGGGGGAGGGTCACTTCACGGAGGTTGGCTCCCGGCGGGAACCCCGGCCCTTGTGGGGTGCCGTTGCCGGACCAGCCATGGCAGCGGACACATCCCGCGGTGGTGGTCCAAATGCGTTTGCCGGCGGCCAAATCGGCGGGCGGCTCCGCCGGAGCCGGCGCTACGTTCTGCGCGAACAACGGTGTCTGCGAAACAGCGAAGACGGTAAATGCGGCCAACAGAAGCGCTGCGGACGACCTCAGGCGCAGTGTCATACAACTCACTCCTCAAAGGAAACGCACGATTAGGATGGCGGCGGGCGAGGTTCGCCCGCCCGCCGCCAGGTTAAGAAGGGACTATAGCGGAAGCGCGAAAACCCAGAGCTGGGCGTCGGTCTCCATAATGCCGCGGATCGCGTTCGGGCCATTACCGCCGCCGGCGGCGATGATGGCAACGTATTGCCGGCCGTCGACCGCATAGGTGATCGGCGGGGACTGGATACGCGCGCCGACGTAGAACGTGTACAGCAACTCCAGCGTCGTGTCATTGTAGGCCACGAACCTACCGTCCTGGTGGCCGGTGAACAGAAGGCCGCCTGCGGTGTCGGTCACCCCAGCCCGGTTTTCGAACGGCGTCACGATCCTGGCGACGACCTCGTTGGTCGTGACGTTCACGGCAGTGATCACGCCTTCGTTGTATGTGCCTGGATTGTCGGCTGTCCGTGCCGGCACATTGTTTTCGCCACCCTGGGGCAAGAAGATGTTGCCGGGGCCGTTCGGATTACCGCCGAGGGGGCCAAGTGGCTCAACGACGGTGTTGCCTAGCGCGCCGCAGGTGTCATGACTGGCCTGGTACGCGATTTGGGTCACCGGGTTGTATGCCGTTGGCTGCCAACGGGGGCCACCGCCCGCACCCGGACACAATAGTTGCCGATCGACATCGGGCAACTGGCGGACAGCGTATTCTTGGATGGCAGCGTTCGGGTCGTACTCGACCGGCTTTCCAGTCTTGGGGTCGATGCCGGCCGTCCAGTTCAGGTCAGGGACAAATTGCCCGGCATTGAGGAACTCACCGGTGACACGATCGAGCTGATAGAAGAAGCCGTTGCGACCAAAATGCCCAACGATACTGCGATCTTGTCCGTCGATGGTGGCGTTGTATAGGAAGTGGACGCCGTTCTCATCGTAGTCGAACTGCTCGTTCGGCGAGTACTGAAAGTACCAACTAATGGCGCCGGTGTCGATGTCGAAGGCGACAGCTGAGTTGGTATAAAGATTATCACCCGGACGGAATTCCGGATTGAACATTGGCACCGGGTTGGCCGTGCCCCAGATTGTCAGACGGGTATCGGGGTCGTAGGAGCCGGTGGTCCACAATGAGGCGCCACCAGTACGCCAAGCATTGTGGTCGTCGAGCCAGGTCTCGTGGCCAGGTTCGCCAGGGGCCGGCACGGTATAGGTCCGCCACTCCTCCTCGCCGGTGTCGGCATTGATCGCCGCCAGCCAGCCACGGGTTGCCCAGTCGCCCTTAGACTGGCCTACCAAGATCTTGCTCTCCGCTGCCAGTGGTGTGGCCGTGAAGCCCTCACCGGCTACCAGGTCAGCTTCGTTTATGCCGCCCTCGATGTTGAAGCCGGACGTTGTGCGGGCGATCTGAACATCCCACAATATCTCACCGGTCTCCTGGTCCACGGCGACAACCCGGCCATCGGTCAGGTTCTGGTAGACATTGTTGCCCCAAAGGGCCGGCCCTCTGCCGCGGTTCCAAACGAAGCCGAGTTCTGCCGTGGTGTCCACGAGAGTGTCCACGGTCCATGTGATCATGCCTCGGTTGCCAGCGCTGACGTCGATCGACCACATGTTGCCGAAGCCCGAGTTGACGAACAACTGGCCATCGTCGACCAGTGGCGTCACTTCCATACCTCCTGACGCCTCGGCGCTGATGGCGTCCGAGAGCGATACGGCAAACACAGGGACCAGATTTGCAACGTTATCCCGGTTGATCTGATCCAGCCGAGAATAGCGCTGGGCGCCATAGTTCTGGCCCCAGGTGATCCAGTTGGCCGGATCGTTATCGGCATTCTCCAGCCGTTCCTGCGTCACGTTGGCTGCCATCGCCGGCCAACTGACCGACACCAGCAGACCCGCCGCGATCACTTTCGCGGTTTTGAATGTTTTGCGTGCCATTCCTTCTTCTCCCTGTTTGTTCCGGGCGAGCAAGCAGCCCAGCGGTTCTCCCTTAGCACTTCGCAAGCGGCCGGCAAAGCAGACCGCGGCACCGGACCCTGGGAGCTACGACAGTTCAGCGTGGCTTAGTTAACTCACTGGCCTGACGGGGTCCAGAGCAGGCTACGGGGCGATGCGAACACCCGAAGACCGGGGTGCTGCGAACGACCACTTCTGGCAAGCGAGTTGCTTCTGCGTTCGGGGATGTTCATCTCCGAGATGTTGGCTCGCTGGATCATGCTGGACCGGTCCACCTCAATGAATCGAAGCATTTTGACCCGCATTGAAATTCGTGGCCCCAGTGCGGCGGCCTTGTAAATGCCCGTTGATGGCGGCAATCTCAGGTCAACACGCCGGTTATCGGGTGGCTGCCGGCTAAGACGAAATAGGGGGGATGCCCGATTTTCATTGGCCGGATGAGCTTGCCTCACGCTTTCGCGGAAGCTGGAGGGCGACTATTTGCCGCCCTTTCGGCGTTGGTTGTCGCGCTGGTGCTCCCAGGCTGCGGCGATGATACTGCCGACACGGCAGAGGAAGACGACGGCCCGGAAGCGGTCGCGGAAGAAGGCGCGCCCGCGCCTGCGGCTGAACCCGAGGCTGCCGGTGAGCCAGATCCCGCAGTCGAGCCTGCGCCGGCGGCGGAGCCCGGGCCAGCTGCTGAACCCCCAGCGGCCGAAGCACGGCCCCCGGCTCAGGAGCCGGCAGCCGTTGCCGAGGCGGTCGATCCGATGGCGCCAATCATTGGCGTGGCCATCGCACGCGAGTCGGCGACGATCGAAATCGACGGGCGGACGGTGTTGCTTTACGGCCTGGAATCGATGTATCCGCCGCAGAGGTGTTCGATCGGCGGACAAGTCTGGGAGTGCTGGGCGGCAGCGGTTCGCCAACTCCAGACCCTTATCGCCGAGGGTCCGGTTACTTGTGCCCCTGTCGAATCACCCGACGTCCTTGGTCGTGTTCTGGCGATCTGCGAACAAGATGGCGAGATTCTGAACGAGAGGTACGTCCGATCCGGATTCGCACTCGCAATCGAGGCGGAGATGCCGGAATATGCTGCGCTGGAAGCAGCGGCCCGCGAAGAAGGCATCGGCCTCTGGCAAGGGGCGTTTCAGGAGCCGGCGGATTTTCGGGCGGATCGTGGAATTCGGGTACTCCGGCCCTAGCCGGTCCCTCATCGGGGTTTGTTGGTTAGCGCTCCAATCGCGCCGGCAGGGTCTTGGATCGTTTCCGGTTCGTTGTCAGTGACACCCAGGACGCCAAGCCCGCCGGCCCCGACACCGCCGCAACGAGTTCACTGAATTGCAGTTTGTTGGCATACCACCCGAGCCCATCGGGTGATCAATTTGGGAAAAGATCGCAAAATCCTCGTCCGCATCATCTATCCCCCCAATGGCTGCGAGGAATCCGAAGTCGTCGACTTGGCATGGACTGGGCCGGCTAAAGCAATCTGTGTGTGCGCGGAAGGCACTGCAACTCGTTCTCCTCGAATTCCGGGAAAAGATCACAGTTCCACTGCACCAATTCGTGCCCGGCGGCGCTGATCCCGTACCCGAAAACAGCGGCCTCTGTCTGGCGTGCCTCCACCGGCAAGCTGAGCGGCAAATAGCTGCGGCTGAACCAGATCATGGCACGGCACCCGGTGCGGCCCTCGCAATGGTAGCGGCCGATCTCCTCCAAGTCGCGCGGATCGGCCAGCAGATCCTCATCGACCAGAACCGATACATAGGTCGCAGCAAGCTCGTGCGCCTCAATCACCGCAGCGAGCGGATTGTCACCCGCCGCGATGGCGGCAATTTCGGCGGGTGGCGTAGGCTCGACCGCAGGGGGCGCGGGTTCGTCGGCGGCCAAGGGCGCGGGGTCTTCGACGACATTCAGCGCGGGCTCATCGGCGATATCATCGGCCGAATCCT
Source organism: Kaistiaceae bacterium (assembly GCA_963667605.2). Classification (GTDB taxonomy): domain Bacteria; phylum Pseudomonadota; class Alphaproteobacteria; order Rhizobiales; family Kaistiaceae; genus JADLGL01. The sequence goes on along the minus strand of CAXXUZ010000003.1, from coordinate 1,962,550 downwards.
CCACGCCGCCACAGGCGGCGAGTGTTGTCAGCGCAAGCGCCAGAAACGGCGTGGCCGCGATCGACTGCAAACGCATTGCGTTTTACCCCGTGGCCTGTGGCCCGGCGCCGCGCGAACCGGCCGGGCTCATCCGGGCGCGACCCTAACGCCGCTCATCCATGATGGCGAGGAAAAAGCCCGTCGTCCCGAGCAAGCGTAGCTTGTGGCGGACCGCTCACTAAGTTTGCCCTGCCCAACGTCCTAGTGGGTTACGTCGCTTGGTATCTCCTGACCAATTCGGTGAGAATTTCGCCCCAGCGTTTCGTGATGAAAAAGTGCCCTTCACCGGGAAGAATTTGGCGATGGCATCGGGGGTGGTATCCCGCAGATATTCGCCGCATTGCAGCAGCTGTAGACGTCTGGCTCGCCGCACCGGGATCGTAATATTCTGCACACGGAACCCCCACGGGCGCACCGAAATGGGCCCCTCCCACGCGCCCGGACGATCATAAGGCGCGAAGCTGTCGATCAACCCAACAGCGGTCAGGCGCTACGGCGTCACCAAAGTGAAGCGTCGCCCTGCCACATGCGGCAACGCAATCCGCACCGCGTTCTGAGCATCATTGAGGACAGACGTCGGGGTCGCCGTTCTCACCGAAGCTGGTCGAACCATGAATAAGCGGACGGGGCGACGAAAAAGGGCGGGGCCGAAGCCCCGCCCTCCTGGAGTGAACGCCTTCGCCGCTAGTCGAGCGTGAAGAAGAACATTGTCGCGTTCCAGCCGCTCTCGCCGGGCGCGCTACCCGGCTGGTTGTCGCCGGCAAAGACAGCGAGAAACTGCTTGCCGTTGATCTCGAAGCTGGAGATCGGGGATTCCACGCCGGAACCGGTGTGGAAACGCCAAACCTCTGCCAGCGATTCGTCGTTGTAGGCAACGATCGCGCCGTCGGCCCAGGTTGAGAATATGAGGCCGCCCGCCGTCGCGGTGACGCCGTTCCGGCCGTCATAAGGCATGGCGATGCTACGGATCAGTTCGCCCGTGGTAATGTCGATGGACGCCAGGAGACCCTGGAAGTTTTCCGGAGTGGGGTAGTCAAACTGGACTTGACCACCCGGAACGCCACGGCCCTGCTCGTCAATCTCGCCATTCGCGAGCACAATCGAGGGCATGATCACACGACGCTGACAGCCATCTTCACCGCTGGCAAAGGCGATGCCGATGTCCGGGTTGACGGCGGGTGTCTGCCACCGCAGGCCTCCAGCCAACTGCGGACAAGCAATCTTGAGTTCAGTGTCCGCACGAGCCCAACGGGTCTCCGGAATGTAGACCTGGAGGTCCAAATTGGGATCGTATTCAACCGGCAAGCCGGTCTTGGGATCCAGGCCGGCAGTCCATGTGATCTTCGCCACATACTGCTCGCCGGTAAGGAACTCGCCGTTGGTGCGGTCAAGCTGATAGTAGAAGCCGTTGCGACCGAAATGGCCGACAACGGACCGCTGCTCACCGTTGACCACGGTGTCGTAGAGCAAGTGGACGCCCTGCTCGTCGTAGTCCCAGGACTCGTTCGGTACATACTGGAAGTACCAGGCAAGCGAACCGGTCTCGATCTCCAAGGCTACCACGGCGTTCGTGAACAGATTGTCACCCGGACGGAACTCCGGATCGAACATCGGCACCGGCTGTGCCAAACCCTGGATGAAGAGGTTTTGGTCGGTATCGTAGGAGCCGAGTGTCCAGACCGCGCCGCCTCCGGTCCGCCATGAGACCCCGGCCTCGTCGGCCCAGGTCTCGTGGCCGAACTCGCCGGGGCCAGGAACAGCATACCAGCGCCAGAGAATTTCACCGGTCACGAAGTCAATACCCTGCAGCCAGCCGCGTGTGCCGGCGTCACCGGACCCGTTGCCGTTGACGATAATACCTTCCATGACCATCGGACCGGAGGTGAAGTTCTCGGAATTTGCCTCGATGCCGGAATGTTGGTCCCCACCGGGCCAGGGGCCATTCATGACTTCTTCACCGGCACGCACGATGTCATAGATGAGCTCGCCGGTATCGCGATTCACCCGGGCGATGCGGGCCTCTAGGTCGCCCCCCGCGCGGACGTTCATGATGATGGAGTCCATATACATCGCCGTACCGCGAGTGGTACCGCTCGTTCCAGCGTCCTCATCACCAAGATCGACGGTCCACTCCACAATGGCCTGATTGCCCGCAGTCATATCGATCTTGTAAAGCATACCGCTGCAGCCCTCGAACCACATGATGTTTGTATCGACTAGCGGCATCCCCCTGTTGCTGAGGGTGTTGCGCCCCCGGAGGCAGTGCATAAGCGGCAGTGTGAAGGCGACGTGAAGGTCGTCGATGGTGTCGCGGTTGATTTCGTCAAGTCGTGAGTAACGCTGCGACCCGTAATTTTGGAGCGGATGCAACCAGTTCTGAGGCTCGGCGTCGGCGTTGTCCAGCCGGTCCTGCGAGACCAGCTGCTGGGCGTTAGCCGGCACGACGAAGAGCGCACTGCTGCAAAGAACAGCGGCGGTGAGTATCTTTATTCTAGCACTCATTGGGAATCTCCCTGTATTGGATTTTCTTGCGTGAGGGTGCGCGGATCAGTCCGGTCACCCTTTGACGACATGTTGCCTATTCCATGGCCGCTTCCAACACCCACAATTCCTCGTCGGTGCCCGGTGCGTCCGGCCTGTTTTCAGCTACCCAGGCAAACACGGAATTGCAGAAGGTAACCGTGATCTCGCTGTAGGGGACGCCTGGCATGACGCCGCCTATCATGCCCAGCGTCACCGAGGCCCGGCTCGGGTCAGCCACGACAACGCTGCAGCGCTGTCGCACTTCCAGTATTCCCCCAAGGTCCAGGTCCTCAAGAGTTGACGCTACGTCGACTGCGTCAAACCCTTCTCCATCGGGATTAATGCTAGGCCCATGGAACACCCTCCAGGGATGAACGTTATCAACGTTGTAGACTCCCGGATCGATTGGACCGGCGTGGCCCGCAGCGAGCGCCGGCACAGCTCCGATGGACAACGCGGCTGCCGCGGCTAGTCCTGTCAAAACCTTAGTTGTTGGTGTCACGATCGTTTCCTCCTGTGATATCGGGCCCCTCAGATTGGAGCCCTCTTTAGAACTTTGCGCACCGCGAAACGTTTGTGCGTAAATATTTCGATCTTGGTGCGTCAATTTTCGGGCGGTCTGGAGATTGTTTCCGACCACTCCGGGCCCCCCGGCCCCAGTCCTAACCCCCCATCCGCCCAAACTCTAGCATGGTCAGGGACGATTATCTGTATTGGTAAGTGCAAAGAAAGACATAGTCAACTCGGGATATTCATGGGGGCACGAAGCGGAGAACGGTCGCGGCGGAAACAACGCGCGGACCTTCACCGTCCGGGCCGCCGAGGCGACCGAACCCGTCCGCTCGTTGCTGCGGTGTGGCGTGGACTATTGCAGCGGGCCGACCGCCACACGGCTGATTTCTCCCGGACCTCAGTTTGGCGGTGTGAAACCTGTAGGCAAAACAGCGTTGGTCCAGATCGTCCCGACCGCAACGATGTCGACCATGATCGCGAATGACAGTCGCGCGTATGAGAAGTCCGCTCCGCTGAGGTCGGCTGCGCGTAAATTGGCGTCGATCAGGTCGGCGCTAAGAAGCTCAGCATCAATGAGTTTTGTTCGAGAAAAATTCGCCCGCGGCATCACCGTGTCGGACAGCAGTGCTCCCGATAGATCGCTGCGGATAAATGTGGCGTCGTGGGCCCAGGAAAACCTGAGGTCTGCACCCCGCAGATCTGCGTCGGTGATTCGTGCATTGCGCAGATCCACCGCAAGCATCTGGGCGTCAACCAGGCTCGTGCGCGAAAGGCTGACAAACCCCCCTGCGCTTTCGTTGAGGTTGACTTGGTCCAGATTGGCACCGTCGAAGACCGCCCGGTAGATCAAAACCCGCTGCATGCTTGCCCCAACCAGCGTAGCAAGACGAACATCCGCAGCATTGAGGTTGGCCTCGTCAAGCACCGCACCGGTAAGGTTCGCCTCGCGCAGGATGGCCCCGTGGAGATTGGCACCGGTGAGGTTTGCGCCCGCGAGGTTTGCTCCGGTTAGATTTGCCCGCTTTAGGTTGACGCCGCTGAGGTCGCATCCGGGGCAATCCATCGCCCGTGCGATCAGCAGCTCGAACTCACTCGGCCCCTGATCACCGCGCTCGGCTATGGCCGCCAGGCGCGCCTCACGGTCCGGAACATCACCCACGAGCGAGACTTCCAAACGCGTCTCGCTCCAGAACTGACCTGTTGTCTCCACACCCCGCGCGTCGTGCGTTTCCTGTCCCGGCCTCCGGTAGTGATGTGTTTCCACCATAACTGCGTGGCCTTCGGCGTCGGTGGTCTGGCACCGTTGCTTTTCATAGCGGGCGTTATAGGGCCGTTCGCCCTCGATCCGTGGCAAATCCTCGCAGGTCCAAGACTCCGCCCCGAATCGAGCAAAGAGAAATCCGCTGAGCGTCACCGCCAGTTCCCGATGCTCGGTCGCCACTCGTGGATCGGTCACCAGCCGAAGCATGATCATGAAACCGTCATCGTCGAAAAGTGCAGAGGCGATGATCGGTCGAGAGTAGGTCGAAGTGAACTCATACACTGCGGCCTGAGTGAGGAGGCCGCGGGATCTGAAAAAAAGCTCGAGCTCATCGTCATACTCGAAGTAAACCTCGCGCAGTCCCGTGGCGGCATCGGGCCGGCAGGTTTGGTAGGCTGTCCAGTCGGCGATCGGTAGCGACGGCGGGCCGCCATTGGTGCCGCAGGAGTAATTTATGAAATCGTCGGTCAGAAGCTCCGAAGCATGAGCCCCGATTGCAAGATCCCAAACCGACGGCTCGTCGATCGCTGGGTCGACGTCCTGTGCCATCGCAGAGGCGCCGACCAGCATGGCGATCGCGCCAAGCGGCAGGGCGGACATCACGACCGGTTTCCAGCGGTTCCGGCCGGACGACGAAGATCGCGGCCGTTTGGCTTCCCGAACGCCGCCTAACATCTTCCTCGGCTCCACTGCATATTCAGCCTTGAGCTTTCATGCTCGCATGACGGCTAACCCTTTACAAGAAGGTCGGAGCCCAGCAATGCGCTGGGGGGCCGAACGCGATCAGTTTTCTGCTATGTCCTCCGCTTGCCGCGGCCACCTCCAAAGCAGTCCGTGCTTCCATGGTGGCGCTCGCGTCGCGTCCGCGCCATATTGACGGCGCGATCGCCTAACTTGGGACAGAACATTGCGACGAGCCCTGCTCACCATAGCCTTCTCCATTCTGGCAGTATGGCCGGCAACTGCGCAGGTGACCGGTCGAGCCGTGGTCCTAGACAGCGACCGCTTCTCAATCGGCGACCGAATCTTCCAGCTGAATGGCGTGGACGGGTTTGAGCCCCATCAGTTCTGTTTCGTTGACGGCCGTCCATGGGCATGCGGCTCGTCCGCCATCCGAGCGCTTCAAACGCTGCTCGGCCCAGCGGTCGTGACTTGCAACCCGACCGGGGAGATCGCCGGCGAGGTGGAGTTCGCGGTGTGCACAATCGGCGAGGATGACATCGCCGACATCGTCGTAAAGGAAGGCTGGGCACTCGCTTACAGTCCGCAGTCGACTGCATATGTGGACGCACAAGAACAGGCACGCGCCCGTGATGTTGGTGTCTGGCAAGGCGCCTTTGTCGAGCCGTGGACCTACCGCGAGGATATGGCGGCAATCGAACGGCGATATGCCGAGCTGACCATGGAGATCCTGCTGACTGAAGCCGAGCAAATCCTGCCCGTGGACAGAAGTGACATCGGCATTTTCCAGGGCTTCGAAATCACCTTGGGCGTCGAAGCCCCGGAGCTCGAATACAGGATCGGCGGAATCGCTGCTGGTTTCATTGTCGACGCAATCGAAACGCGCGCAATATTCACCTGGGACACGCCAGCGCTCGCCCTGGCGACTTGGCGACAATCGGTCCTCGCTAGCATGCGAGGCAGAAGTTTGGGCTCAATTTGGGTGAGTCTCGCCGAGCGCCCCAATCGGTTGATCCAGGTCGAGGACACGGACGGATATTATGCGGCAATGATCGAGAGCGCATCGTCGTGGATCGAACAAGGGCGGCAGCCGATCCTGCTTGTCGTCTCTCGGTCGCTACCGGAATGGGTCGGCAAGTGGTTCCTCGATGGTGCGCCCGAAGGCGCCGAAATAGTGTTGAAGGATGTCGGCGCACCGGCGTATTTGGGCACCATCGACGGCGTGGATGTCTATGTCGGCCCTTCGCCACGAGGTGCGTCTTTCCTGTTTCCAGATGATCTCCTGGTTGAGGTCGCCTACAGCGTGAATTCGGCTGGCGACATCCTCACAGTCGAACTGGACAGGGCGCAGGGTCTCGACGAAATGGTGTTTCGCTATTCCCAGTCGATTGAGTGGCTTGGCGATGTCGTGGTCTGGCTCGGCTATCCGGTTCCGGAAGTCGACGTCGAAGACATATACAACCCGGCTTTGGGTGAAGAGTGAAGCGCAACGCGCGCGACCAACGCGGCGTCGCTGCGCGCTGGCGGCAATATGGCTTATTCACCGTCTCCGCCCAGCGCCCGCAAGATGCCACGATAAGGAGGGAACAAAGCTCCATTATCAAGCGGCTCGGAGTTATTCCACGATGCCACCACACAATGCTGCCTGCCGTCGTGCCCGGTCATCAAGGTCGAGAGATTGAGCACGCCCGGCTCGGAGCCGGCCTTGTAAGCGATGGTCGCCCAATCGGATGCGACCGCAAGACCAGGGTTTATCCCGAACATTGGCAGATCCGCAGTTGCGGCCAACAGCGAGCACAAATCGTATGCGCTGAAGAACCACTCGATCTCCGGGATCGCACGGCTCAGCTGTCGATCGGCCCGCAGCGGATCGTTTGCGAGCCTGGCGACGATCGAACGACGATCTTCGATGCCGCCGTCGATCCACGCCTCAATCATCGCCTCGTTGTACCGCGATTTCAGCCGAAACAGCTCCCCAGTGGTCACAAATGGAGCATTGATCGGCGAAAGCGCTTCCAAGGTCTCCTTGCCGACCACTCCGATCAAAATGTCCGTGGCCGTATTGTCGCTTATCGAGATCATGAGATGGGCGAGGGTTGCCAAGGTTAAAGGCGTCCCCGCCGGCCAATCTTGAAGGATACCGGACGGCAACGATTTATGTGTCTCCTCAAGGATCGCGATATCGTCCCAGGCGAGAGTCCCTTTGACGATTTCTTGATCGAGCGTATGGAGGACCAACAATTTGAACGCCGATGCAACCCCGAGCAGCAGATCAGCCTGATGCGCGGCCATCACCCCGCCGTCGGTGGTCACAAGCACCGAGGTTTGGCCGGGAAGCGCGGCGATCTCGCTGACAAAGGCCCCTAGGTCACCTCCGACCGGAGTCGGCTGGCCAAAGAACAGGCCGGTAAAACGACCTTCCTCGTCGAGCACGACCGTGGTTGTGAACTCAGCTGTCTCCAGCCGAGTGGTGAGCTCACGGCCCTCCCCGATCACGCTTTGGAACCCGCCATATTCGGCCGTGAGCCCGTCAAGCAACTCCGCCAAGTCCTCGAGACGCACCCGAGCCAGGAAACTCTGGGCGAACCAGTCGGGGTCAATCTCCTGTTCGAACAACCGCGTGACCGCCTCGGCGGTGGTGATCGGCTGAGCCGAGACCGGCTCGGAAAAAGTCAACGCAGCTGAGGCTACTATCGTGACAGCTACGCCCGCCGCCATCGCCTTTGGCGCGATCCTCGCCATCAGGCCCAACAAATTGCCGATACCATCCATCAACGCCGATATCCTCCAGGTGAAGATGTAGTGGCTGCACGGAAATAGGTCGAGCGTTTGGCCTCGTATCTAAGGTAAGCTGCGCAGACAGTGCGGATCGGCGGAAGACCATTCGATCATCGGCCCAACCACTTTCTCTCGGAAAAACTCAGACAACGCCGTTGACCTCGGTTCCCGATCGCGGCGGTATCCTGATGGGGAGCGGTGTTTTGGGTATGATTTATTTGAGGGCAGGGCGGTTTCCGCCGTCGCTCGCCGGCACAGGTTCAACATCATATTTGCGGCGATCGAGCGCCGAGGACCGACTTCATCGTTGGTCACCGGCGGGGCTAGGCATGAGCAATTACATCATTGAAAAAACCGAGCCAGTTGCTACGGATCTAGTCTAGGATACACAGATATTGTAGGTGGACGGTGGTTGAATGAGAATGGTCCCGTTCTCTTTCTCGGGCGGAGAGTTAGGACATCAAATGAAGCGGCTCCTTGCCGGCGGGGCGTTGATTATGGCGCTGGGGGCGTCGCCTTCAATGGCGTTCGATCCAGCTCACCTTGAGCAGCTTCTGGCAACGAACAGTTGCCCTGGCTGCGACTTGAGTGGCGCGCGGCTCACCGGCATGGACCTGACCGACGCGGACCTATCAGGAGCCAACCTGATCTTCGCGTCCTTGTTCATCGCGAACCTGACCAACGCGAACCTGAGTGGCGCAAGGATCATTCGCGCGGACCTGACGAACGCGACATTGAACGGCGCGGACCTCACTGCCGCGAATCTGAGCCTCACAACGTTTCTCGGAGCGGACCTCACCGGTGCTATACTGACCGACGCGATCCTCACGGACACCGTGTTCTGCGCAACGACCATGCCGGATGGCAACGTCAACGACACCGGCTGCGAGTGACGATTGAGAGCTGAGACATACTGCAAACTCGGACGATCAGCCAGCGCGGCGAAATCCGGGTCTGCGGAGTGCGGTCAGCCTTCCCTTGGCGGCAACACACATTCAACTGGCGGCAAGCGACAAAAGGCGCGGACACACTCCCACGCCACATCGTGACGCTCGCGCGCTACGCTTAGCCGAGCCGGGCGAACGTTGGCAGAATTCGTTGTTCTTCTTCAATTGTGGGTTGGGCAACGTCTCTTCATCCGATCGATGGAGCATGGCGACTGATGGTCGTCACGCCCCGCTTGAGTCTAGCGCTAATTCGCGACGTCCTCTTCGGTTGCGATACCGAAATCGTTGCCAAACGAGTTGCGGATGTAGGTAGCGACCGCCGCGATTTGCTGGTTACTCAAGCCGCCGAACGGTGGCATGTAGTCGCCGCCGTTAATGACCTGGAAAACGATCACTCCGACGGATCTCAGACTAGAATTCCCGGCGAGCGCCGGCGCTGCGTCCTGTGCCGGTGGTTGACCTTCACCATCGGCTCCGTGGCATCCGTGGCAATTGCTGCGGTAGACCGTTGCACCCTCGTCCATCAAAGCCGCCAGCAAGGCCGGGTCGGGCTCGGGATCGGCAGGCGCTTGGCTGTTGGCTACCGTAGCGAGCGCGACAACCGCGAAGGCTGTTGCGCCGAGGGCTGCAATCGATTTCATGCGCGATCCGTCGCGATTGACTGGCATGTTTTTCTCCTCCGGGTGATCTTCGCTTCGCTACCATACGACATACAAGGAAAAACTTCAGCCGCGCGAGCGAGCTGTCGTGCGCTTGTTTCCAAGTGACCAACTGCCTCAGAAAACCCCTCAGCCGTTCCTGCCATTTCGGAGAATTGGAGCGGGTGATCGGATTCAAACCCAGGACCGTTGCAGCTCGAATGGTCGCATGTAGCGCGCACCCGACGGGTTGCTGGCGGAGCTATGGCCGATCCACGAAGATCCCGTACATGACTCGAAAATCGGCAGGGTGCACAAAATCGCCTTGCCAAAGGCCGATGCCCTCGGCCTTGGCGGCATCCTCGGCCGCCACATAGTCCTCGGTCTCGTCGCGCTTGGCCAGCGCAAAACCGGCGCGTACCACCATCGACGAAGCAGATGCCGAGGATGCGGCCATAGCCGTCTGGCACGGCCACAGGCTGGCACGTGACGTCAGCGACCGAGGCGATCGTCTGAAGGGCGCGAACCGCGGCGGCGTAGCAGTCCCACAGCTGGCCATCGATGACGCAGGTCTGCGGCCGCTCAACCGACTCGATGCCCTACAACATCATGCTGGTGTCGCCGACGCGTAGACCGTCGGAGTCGACAACGGTCGCCATGCCAGCAATCAGCTCGCCGTCCTGAGCCTCGGCCGCGCCGGCGGAGACCGTTAGCGCCGCCAGAACTCCGATCACCTTCCGCATTCTAACTCTCTCCCGGCCGGGGTGCAGGGTGCTTGTCCTCGCCGGCCTCGTAGGGGGCTGGCGTAGCGTAGAAGGCGCAGCGGGAGTTGCCTTCGCCGAAATAGAACTCGCACTCTTCAAAGGTGATCTCACCGCGTCCTTTGACGTAGTTCTCTAGGTAATAGGCGAGATCATCGAGCTCCTCTGCATTGAAGCGAGCGGTGCCCCGCAGGGGCTGCAGGTCGCCCAATTCGGCGCCCGTCACGCCATAGCACTCGGTGCTGGCACGGCGGTACGCGTCGCGCCAGAAATACGGCATCGGGATCCCCGGTCGGCCGCACGAGACGGTGAGGCGGATGGCATCCAGTGGCAGAAGAGACTCGCGCAGCGATGGACCCTCCGGATTGGGGCCCTCGCGCACGCCGTTTGCCGCCCAACCGTGGCAAGAGCGGCATCCGCCTTCCTTGTAAACCGCCAGCCCGGCAAGCAATCTTGCCGGGTCGGCCTCTTCAGTCCCACCCTCTGCGTCGGCGGCTGGGGTCGCCGGGACGGCTGCTTCGTCCGCGTGCGCCGGCTGCCCAACCACTATCTCGTTGACTTAGCCCGCATGATGTGACGATCGGGCTCAACATGCAAGCCTCGTGGACATGAATTAGGTGCAGGCAGACCTGCCTAGCCCACCATGCAGGACTCTAATAAACGGAGGGACTGAGGCAATGAGCAAACCCGCCAAGCAGCGTGGCCGCCCCGTCACGAACGCGATGCCGGAGCCGATACCGGACACGCCGGAGGACATCGCGCGGGTGGTACTTCAAAGCCCTAGGACACCGCCAGGGGGATGGAAATACCTTAAGGCCGCGCAGAAGGGCGAGCCCGAAGATGGCTAGACCATCGGAATCGAACCCTCAGGATGGGGCCCTAACCCCCATCTCCCGCTCCAGCGGCAGCCCCAGATCACCTTTCAGGGACCGCCCCGACAACATGTTGGGGCGATCTTCTTTTGTTCTTACCCGATCTGGGGTGGAGAGTCTAGGAGCGGTGCCACTTTGCGTATATAAATCCCAACAATCTCCAGGGCCTGTGTAGGATCGTATATAATTCCCTAATTTTTCCCTTGTTGCGGCCGGTATTGTTACCCGCCCGGCGCAATGAGCTCAAGCGAGTGGTGGGTTGCGCGGGACGCGCTCGCTCATTGGCCGATATTGCCATCGGGCATCACCGTGCCGGTCAAGATGGCACCGGTGAGGTCCATGCCGCTGATCCGGGCGCGCAGGAGCCGCGCATCGGTCAAGTCGGCGTTGACGAAGATGGCATCGGACAGGTCGGCCTCGAGGAAGTCCGTGCGTATCGCGGTCACCTCGCTGAGATCCACACCGCGCAGCCGCGACCGATAGAAAGACACATCGGTCACATCGGCGCCGACAAGTACTGCGCGCTACAGGTCGACCTCGACCAGGGCGGTGCCGATAAGGATAGCGTCGCTGAGATCGGCGCCGGCTAGATTGGCACCGACGCCGTTGGAATCTTGCCAGAGAACACCCACCATTGTGGCGCTGGTGAACCGAGCGTTCAGGAAAACCATGCGATCGAGGACAGCACCGGAGAAATTAGCCGCCGCGGCGTCGGTTTGATAGAGAAGCGCGCCGGTAAGGTCGGCCTCTACTAGGCTGGCGCGCTTGAGATCGGCAAGGTTGAGGTTCGCTCCCGCTAGGTTTGCTCCGTCGAGTCTGGCGCCGCCGAGCAGCGCCCGGTGGAGCGTGGCTCCTGAGAGATCGGCGCCACTCAGATCGGCGCCGGCGAGGTCGCGCCGCTTCAAATTGGCGCCGGAGAGATCGCAACCGGGGCAGTCGATGGACGCGCCGACGAGGAACGCCACTATCGGATCGGTGGGCACCGGCGCGTCGGCCACAACGGTTTCCTCGGTGGCGACGTCGCCACCATGGATGGGGTTGCCCGACGCGTCCGCCGCATAGATCTCCATTCGGGCTGTGCTTTCGTAATACCCCGCCCGCACCAGTCCGTTGGCAGGATCGATTTGGGTCTGGCCAGGGCGACGCAACAGGCGGGACTGCGTTGTGAGCACCAGGCCATCGTCGCTCAGCTTTCGGCAGTCTTGCTTGATCAGAGAATTGCCGACCGGCGTTTCGCCTTCCGCAGCGGGCATGTCCAAGCACTCCCAGCCGTCCGCGCCATAGATCGCGTGAAGAAACACGGGCAGCGAATAAGCGGAGCGGCGGGTGCGGTCGGAGACCCTGTCGTCGGTGACGGCCCGGATTCCGCGGAGAATGCCGGCGGCATCGAACAGGGCTGAGGCCAGGATCGGGAAGTTGCCGATCTTGGTGCCCTGGAGGAATTCAGCGATTAGTAGGTCCCTACGGGCCAGGGCGAGAAAGTGGAGTTCGTCATCGTAACGGAACTGGACTTCGTGCAGCCCGGTTTCTTCGGGCGCGCATCGAGCGAATTGGTCGAACCCGGTGATCGGTAAAGACGGCGGCCCGCCATCGGTGCCGCACGCAAATTCCTGGAAACTCGTCGTCGGTTGCGCACTGACCGGCGCACCGATCACAAGATCGCGGATGGTGAGGCGAGCGGTGCCGGGATCCAGGGCTGATGCTGCCGATATAAATGCCGTTGCGCCGGCCACGACAATGGTGGCCGCCGAAGAACGCCACCGCCTTCCGAGGACTTGCACCACGTTCACCGCGGGCCTTCACAAAAGGGACCGGCGCGGCCCTTGCATGGCCGCGCCGGTCGTCCATGTCTCGCGCCTAGAGCGCGAGGAAGTACAACGTCCAGGTGCGCTGGAAGTTCGCTACCGAGACGGCGTTGGGATCGTCGCCGCGCCCGGGATACCCGCCGCCTGAGAAGAGCGCGTTGATATTGCTCGTTCCCACCGGCACGGCGATATACTGCTTTCCGTTCACCGAGTAGCTGATCGGAGGTGCCTCAATCGCCGATCCGAGGTTCACGGTCCACAGGACTTCGAGCATCTCGTCACCCATGGCGAAGAACTCGCCGTCGACCGAAGATGAGAAAACAATGCCTCCCGCAGTCGACAGCGTGCCGCCATACTGAGCGAAGGAGGTCTCCAGTTTCGCGGCGACCTCGCCGGCCTGATCCATCGCGACCACGGCGCCCGTCGTGCGCTCGCTTGGTCCCCCTCCCTCGCCGGTCAGCCAGCAGCCCTCAATTGACGCACCGTAGGTCCAACCGGTGCGTTGGCTGTAGCTGGTTGGCTCGTGGTTCACGCCACCCTGGATGTTCGGGCAGAACACCGGAGCAGCACCTTCGCCAGCGAATGCGCCTAGGGCGTATGTCTGTATGCCGCCCGCGGCCAGATCCGGGTTGTACTCGATCGGCATGCCGGTCTTCGGATCAATCCCCGCGGTCCAGGTAACCTCGTTCACATACTGCACTGCGTTCAGGAACTGACCGTCCGAGGCGGCTAAGACGTAGGTGAAGCCATTGCGGCCGAAATGGCCGATGCGCTTCTCGCCATCGACTGAGTAAAGCTGGTGGCTTCCGACCTCGTCATAGTCCAACTGCTCGTTTGGCGTGTACTGGAAGTACCACTCCAGATTGCCGCTGTCGGCGTTAATGACGACCAGGCTCGAGCTGTAGAGGTTGTCGCCCGCACGAAGCGTCGGATCACCGAACGGCGTCGGGTTGGCGGTGCCCCAGTAGATCAAGTTGGTGTCGGGATCGTATGTTCCGGTCGTCCAGAGGCCGGACGCGCCGGTCAGGTAGGCGTCATTCTCGGCCGGCCAAGTATCGCCGCCGGGTTCGCCGGGTGCCGGGATGGTCCAGAACGTCCACAGCAGCGACCCGTCTTCGGCGCTGCGCGCCTCCATTCGGCCGGGCATCGGAGCGTCGCCGGCTGGTCCCATGATGATCTTGCCGTCAATGGCGAGCGGCGCCAGCGTGAAATACTCTTCTGGATTTATCTGGGTAGACTCTTCCCAACCCGCATCTCCCAGATAAGCCTATGGCTATGAACGTGATTCTGGTTTAAGAATCAAAGCGTTATAGGGGGATTTGGGGTGTTGATATGGCTTACCCGATGGGTGAATCGAAAGATGGAGTTCTGAGGCTGGATTTCGACCGTCGCCTGAAGCTGGAGTTCCACGGCTCCAAAGGGGAATTATATCCTAAAGTTACATTCTGCTGTCATTCCGGGGCTTCGCGGCGGATGTTGAAAGGTCGGAAGAATGCGCTGCGGATCGTCTTCAACGACGCCTCCGGCATGTCGTATTCCCGGTCCATATCGGCCTTGCTCGGCTGGAAGTCCTTGCCCGGTAGCGTGATTGCCCGGGGCTTCGGCAGCTTGAACCGCCGCTTCCGGCTCTTGGCCTCTTTGGTCATGTCCTGATCCCCTCGGCCTTGAGCCGTGCCACGAGGTATTCCTGCGACTCGGCTCCCTTCATGGAGTTGCACGCCCCGCACAGCAGTTGCAGGTTCTCGATATGGTCGCTGCCGCCGCGCGATCGGGCGACGACGTGGTCCAACGTCATGTTGCGGAACGGGAACAGAACCTGACGGCCGCCGCAGATGCCTTCCTGCCGACCGTACAGCGTGTGCTTGTACGTCCGGTAATTGGGAAGCTCGCCCAGATCGGTCCGGGCCGGAACGTCCTGCCGGTGTGTCACGTCGTCGAACAGCGGGCCGCGATCCTCGCGCAGCCGCTTCAAGACAAGCCTCGCGGCCAGCGGCGACAGGTCGATGCCTGCCCACTCCCTGTTGAGCCTGTCGGCGGCTACCAGCGCCGTCGCGCAGCCGCAGAACGGGTCGAGAATCATGTCGCCCTCGTGCGAGGTGGCGCGGATGATCAGGTCGAGTAAGGCAACGGGCTTCTGGGTCGGATAGCCGGTTGCCTCGCCCTTCTCGGTTACGGGGTTGCCGCCCCACAGGTCATCGACTGCCCGCCCTTGCTGTTCGTCCAAGTAGCGCTTGAGCACAGGGACATTGCCTGGCGCGGTCTGAATCACCCGGCCCCGTTCGTATTCCCGCTGCATCCGCTCTTGTGTCCAGCGCCACACGCGAACGATCCCTAGGAATTCGTAAGTCAGATTTGGGCGATCTTTGTTGGGGTTCGTCAGGTTATCGTGGCGATATCGGCGGCCGGTTTCCTCCTCGATATAGCGGTAGAACTTCCGCACGTATTCGGGATCGTGCGGCTCAAATTGAGGATTCCAGCAAGGGGTGTCGCCGCGCGCATAAAACAGCAGGGTGTCGTGGCTGGACGCGAACCGCGTCGACGCGAGCCCCTTTGCTGTTGTTCGACGCCACACGATCTCGTTGCGGAAGCGCGCCTGACCGAAGATGGAATCCATCAACATCTTGAGGTAGTGGCTGGCGGTCGGATCGCAGTGCAGGTAGATGCTCCCGGTCGGCTTGAGCAGCCTCTGCATCTCCAGCAGCCGGACGGCCATCATGATGAGGTACGATTTCATGCCCTGGCCGTGGGCCATCCCGGCGGCGTCGATGATGGAGTAGAGCGCGGGCTGGCGGTCGGCGCGACCTCGCCGTGCCATGCCTCGTCAACGTCCGAGAGCGTCCAGGTGTCCTTGAACGCCGCTCCGGCCGCTTCGGAACCGATTGGGGCGGCGTAGTCGCGGTTCGAGTTGAACGGCGGGTCCAGATAGATCAGATCCACCGACTCCGCGTTCATGCCCCGCATGATGTCGAGGTTGTCGCCGGTCCACAGCGTGCGGTTCGACCAGTTGGCGGGCATGGCGGGTCAGGACTCGAAGTCGAACAGAAACGGCTCGAGGATCTCTTGGCTGACATGCCACAGGGGCCGGGGCTGTTTGCCAACGTTTGAAGATCGCAGGTCAACGTTTCCCTGTTCCACCGTGGTTCTATGACGATCGGCTCCCGATCCTGCCGCTGCGCGATAATCGTGGCACCGTCGCATCGGACCGTCAGGAAGTCATCCGCGCAATCCGGGTCGGCCACCATTCTCTGCCCGCGATGGTCCTTCACGCGCTGCGCGCGCCGGATCGTCAATTCGCCACCCTTGTTTTCGGACAAAAACAGGCAACCGTCGCGCTTCGCCGGCGCAAGACGGTTGAACCGCTTGACGTCCTCGCGAACGGCCTTCTCCACCTCGCGGAAATTGCTTTCCAGCGTGCAGTCGGCCCGCACGGCGATCCAGTTCTCTCCGCTCATGACCGCGCTCCCGAGTCCAGCTCGTTGTCCGCGGTGAGATCGGCGTAGCGCAGCCGCTTCCCGGCCATGCCCGCGACCACTCCCGCCATCTGGTCGATGGTGTCGGCGTCGCGGGCGTTGTGGCGTCCCGCGAATTCCTGGCAGTAGCGATCGAGGTGCTTCGGGGACATCTTGTGGTAGACGCCTTGGTGCCCACGCTTGAGCATGGCCCAGAAACTTTCCATGCCGTTGGTCGAAACCATGTCCCGGACGTATTCGCTGACGCTGTGATTGACGGCCTCATGGTCGAATTCTGGCATCCCCTTGTAGGCCTTGGCCTCGTCCGTGTAGATCGTCGCGCCCGGTTCGACGTGCTCGCGGACGAAGCCCTGGAGGGTCGGCGCGTCGGTGTTCTCGACAACGCGGGCCGCAACCCGGTTGGTATCGCGATCCTTGGCGCCTGCGACCGTGGTCATGTCCACCGGGCCGCGGCCGGACAGCTCTTTCCGCTTCGCCAGCGGCTTGTTCTTCCGCTTGCCGCCGATATGCGTCTCGTCGACCTCGACCGGGCCGAGAAACTGGCCGGGCTCCTCCTCGAAGGCGAACCGCAACCGGTGCAGCATGAACCAGGCAGCCTTCTGGCCGATGCCGAGCTCGCGATGCAGCCGCATCGACGAGACGCCCTTGATGTTGACCGAGAAGAGGTAAATGCCGACCGCCCATGCCCGGTACGGCATTTTCGTCCCCGCCATGACGGAGCCGGTGCGCAGCGTGAAAAAGGGCTTGCCCTCGCAGTCCCGGCAGCGGTGCGTCATGCTCTTGTGCTTGACGTTCGCCTGCACGTTGAAGCTGCCGCAATACGGACAATACGGTCCCTGCGGCCAGCGAACCGTCTCAATCCACTCCCGCGCCGTATCCTCGTCGCGGAACATGTCGGCGACCTCAAGGAGGGTCAGTCCCTTGCGGTGCGCTTTGCCGGGTGCCTTCTGCGTCATTTAGAGCCCCTTTCTATGTAACCATAAGATATGGCTGGACCGCGTACAAGGAAAAATGTAACTTTGGATATAATTTCCCTCCAAAGTCACGACCGACGCCGGACTGCTGGCCTATCGCGAACTCGGACGCCCTCGGCTTGACCCTAATGGTCGGCGATGAACTCGTTGATCCGCGCACGGGCAAGAATGGCCAGCACGCGATGAAGGGCTTGTTCCGGCAGTCCGTCTTCGGCCGCCTTGGCGGCTACGAGGACGTGAACGACGCCGACCGCCTGGGTCGTGATCCGGCGATGGTTGCCCGTTATCGGGATTGGAAGGTGCCCTTGGCGCTATCTTGCGCGAGGCGATGCGGCCTTCGCCTCGCCGGACCTCTATGAGTTCCTGGAAGCCGAGGGTTACAAGTACGCGATCCGTCTCAAGGCCAACGCGGTTCTTCAAGCAAGCATCGCTCACCTGCTCACGCGTCCCGTCGGTCGCCCGCCCAACCATGTGCGCCGTTTCCATGCCAGCTTCAACTATCAGGCCGCCTCGTGGAACCGGAAGCGCCGGGTGGTCGCCAGGGTTGAATGGCATCCCGGGGAACTGGTTCCCCGGGTCGGCTTCATCGTCACCAACCTGACCCGACCCGCCGAACGCGTGGTGGCCTTTTACAACCAGCGGGGCACGGCGGAACAGCATATCAAGGAAGGCAATAATGCCATCCGGTGGACGCGCCTGTCGTGCCAGAAATTCCGCAACAACGAGGTCCAGCTTCAGCTTCACGCCCTGGCTTACAACCTCGGCAACTTCATGCGGACGCTGGCCTTGCCGAAGGCGGTGGAGCACTGGTCTCTGACCACGCTCAGGGAGAAGCTGATCAAGATTGGTGCCAAGGTCGTGAGCCACGGCCGGTACGTCACTTTCCAACTGGCGGAGGTTGCGGTGCCGAGGGAGCTGTTCCGAAAAATCCTCCGCCTCATCGATGGGCTGCGGCCGGCCCCTGTGCCGCCGTGACAACGGCCCATCCAGTGGCAATCCCGGCCGCCCGACAGGACAGGTGTGTGCTGCGCAGGTCGAAGTGCGCCCTCACAATGCGGAGTGGTCACCGGGTCGGGCTTCTCATCACCAAATCAGCCCGATCAAGTGCGGACTACAGCCTATCATGACGGCTCAGGGCCGGATTCGCGGTCGGATGCCCATTCTGCTATCATTGTCGGCGGCTGGGAGAAGCAATCCGGGAATCCCGGTTTATCCGCTAGCAGTGTTTCCAGTGTCGTGGCGATATAGGGAGCGCGTTGCCTGAGATCGGTCTCGCCCAGTCGGTCCTCGAGAAGCTGGAAGAAGGCCGCCGGTGCCCGTTCGATCGAGGGCAGGAATGGGCGCTTACCATCCGCCAATTCCTCCTCCGGAGGCAACGGGACACCAGCGAACGAGCAGAGCCACTGGGCATCCTCACGATAGCGCGCGGACCGTTGCCTTCCGCTGGACGTTGGTGAGGTAAATTAGTGTCCGGAAATCGGATCTGGCCCGCGAACTACCCGATCGATCTCCGCCAGAAAAGGTCGGAACTGTCCCTTTTGCTTGTACAATGATCGAGACGCCGACGAATACGCGAACATTGCTCTGGCGAATTCGCAGGTCAGCCAATGAGGCGAACGGTTGGCCTCAGCAGGATCCAGGACCGTCGCCTCGATCAAGCCCAAGAAGTCGGCGACGACATCCCTGTCGGGAAGGGCCGCCACATGATGAATGTGCAGTGATTCTTTCCCGAATGCTTCGGCCCAGTCGGAGACAACTGCCTTGATCGAAAGACCGTTGAACGAGTTTGCGAAGACCGTATCGAAATCAGGTGACCCTTTTGCCCTCGATTGCTGGAGGTACTTCGATCTAATCCACTGGGTATAGGGCCGGACATAGATCACGATCTTCGTGTCGGGCGCACCGAGAAACTCGCGAAGAAAGCAGCGCGCTCCGCACCAATGTTCCAAAGAAACTCCGACGAAATGGCCCACCGTTCTGCCCGGGTTGTTTTCGATCGTCCGGCGCAGCCGTTTCAACGGCCTGACCTGGGATTTCTTCCGAGGAGCGCCTTCGCCAACGTGTCGAAGTTGCAATTCCGATCCTGCGTGGCGTCGGGCCAAACCACGCCTTGTCGCTTTAAAGCTTCTCGGTTGAGCTTCAGAGTGGAGTGGATGCTGGAACTGCCTACCTTGGCCCTTCCGACATGAAGTATCAGCAAAACAGATAATCCCAAATGGTTCAGCGACCGACTATACGGCGCGAGCAAGCCGTCTTCAAGCCGTCGCTAGGGCGGCAACCGTTCGGAGCCGCCGCGGGCGGGGCTGCCGCTCTGCAAAAAAGCCAGACTCCCAGCGAGCGAAATGACACACTGAGAATGACGTCCGCATGCCGCGGCAAGAAGTCCGGATGTGTCCTGCCGCGAGTCCCAATGAGGCCTGACAAGAGTGGCAACCTAGAGATCTTCTTCGTCACCAATCCAGCCAGGCAAATCTTGAAGAAACCGTTCTTCTTCCACCGTATTCCAAAGACCAGTGGGACATCGCTGCGTTTCGCGACGCGCGGATGGCTGTGGCGACAGGAATGCGGCGAACTGATCGCCCCTGGGTTCAGGCAAGAGGGTCTGGATCGCGATCGTTGGCGGAGGAGCGTCGCCGATTTCTACAGGGCAGTCGCCTCGGTAGCGCGCGTCGAGGCGGTAATGGGCCATGACACAGCGATGCTTGCCGCAGTCGTTTCGGATCCGATCGTCGCGATTGTACGAGAGCCAGGGGCACAGTTGGCTTCGTCCCTTGCATTTCGGCCGAAGCGATTGGACACGACTTGGGGATGCAGTCCTCGAAGACTTGGATATCAACAACGTGCAAACACGGTCTCTTAGCGTGGCGGACATCCCGTTATACGCGCCGCAAGGTCGTCAGGAGTATGATCACTGGCTCGGATTGATTGATCAACTCGTGAATCGCTTTCGGCTCTTTCGAATGACCGATCGGCAGTCCTTTATCGAGTACTGCAAAGCCTGTCCGGCGTCAGCGCCCCTGGGACAGATTGGGCGGATTGAACAAGAGAGGGTTTCTGGCTCATCTTAACCCACGAGGGATTGAAGATGAGACGGAACACCAATCACCAGAAAGCATCGGCCGAGAAGGTCGTGAAGGACATCCGGCGGGCGACTCGTCGGCAGTTCGGCGCCGAAGAGAAGATCCGGATCGTTCTGGAGGGCCTGCGCGGCGAGGACAGTATCGCTGAGCTGTGTCGCCGTGAGGGGATCAACCAGAACCTCTATTACCGCTGGTCGAAGGACTTCCTGGAGGCCGGGAAGAAGCGCCTGGCGGGTGACACTGCCCGTGAGGCTACCTCCGATGAGGTCCGGCATCTTCGCAGTGAGGCACTGGCACTCAAGGAGGCCGTTGCTGACCTGACGCTGGACAACCGTCTACTCAAAAAAAGCATGATCGCGGATGGGGGAGAGGAGGCATGAGGTATCCACTATCGGAGAAGCTGGAGATCATCCGGCTGGTTGAGCGATCCCATCTGCCGGCCAAGCGCACGCTGGCGCAGTTGGGCATTCCCCGCACCTCGTTTTATCGCTGGCACGACCGCTATCTGACCGGCGGACCGGAGGCCCTGGAGGACCGCCGCTCGCGGCCTGGCCAAGTCTGGAACCGTATCCCCGATGAGGTGAGAGACCGGATCGTACAGCTAGCGCTGGACGAGACGGATCTGTCGCCGCGGGAACTGGCTGTCCGGTTCACAGACACAGAGGGCTACTTTGTATCGGAATCCTCGGTTTATCGACTGCTCAAGGCCCATGATCTGATCACCAGCCCGGCCTTTATCGTCCTCAAGGCGTCCGACGAGTTCCAGGACAAGACCACGGCGCCAAACCAGCTCTGGCAGACCGACTTCACTTACCTCAAGGTCATTGATTGGGGCTGGTTCTACCTCTCCACCGTGCTCGACGACTTCTCGCGCACCATTATCGCGTGGAAGCTCTGCACCACGATGAAGGCCGAGGACGTCACCGATACGCTGGAACTGGCGCTCAAGGCGTCAGGTTGCGATCGGGCAACGGTCATTCACAAGCCACGGCTCCTGTCTGACAACGGCTCCAGCTACATCGCCGACGATCTGGCCAAATGGCTCGACGACCGCGATATGGAGCACATTCGCGGCGCTCCCTATCATCCGCAAACCCAGGGCAAGATCGAGCGTTGGCATCAAACCCTGAAGAACCGCATCCTTTTGGAAAATTACTATCTGCCTGGCGACTTGGAGACACAGATCGAGGCCTTCGTCGGCCACTACAATTATCACCGCTACCACGAGAGCCTGGGCAACCTCACGCCGGCCGATGTCTACTTCGGGCGCGGCCAGACCATCCTGTTGAAAAGAGAAAAGATCAAACAAAAGACGCTACAAACCCGGCGCTTGCAATACCGCAAAACCGCCGCATAAAATGACCAACCAGATGGGCCGAACCCTCTCTTAAATCAGGCCGCTCATCGGTTCCAAATTACCTGACGACGGACACACGCCGACCGATTGGCCAGACCTGGCCGCAATCCCCGCCGACGGCTTCCCCTGGCTGGAGCTGCTGTTGTGGGGTGTGCTGGCGGCCGCGTTGGTGGCGGCCGCCTATTTCCTGTGGCGCGCCCACGGTCAGAAAATGCGGGTGACCGCGCTCCGCTCGCTCGCCAATTCGCAAAAAGGACAGACATGATGCCAGCGCTACTCGCCGCCGCCGCCCGTCGCCTGTTCCCGATCTTGGTCCAGTCCGGTAGCGGCTTCCTTGCCAATATCGTGCGCCGGCGGGCACCGGGTGTCGCCACAGTGATCGAGAAGATTTCGGGCGCCTTCGGTACCGCCGCGACGGCCGACGCGATCGCCGACCGCTTTGAGAGCGCTGACGATCAGGGGCGCGCACAACTCCTGCGGATGGTTCGAGAGGTTGAGGATGACGGGCTCGAATATTGGCAGGGGATGGTCCAGGACATCAATCTGTCGATGCGAGCCGAGATGAAGGCGAAGGACTGGCTGCAGCGCAATTGGCGGCCGATCTTCGCGCTGTCCTCGATCGTTCTGATCCCGGTCTATGTGGTGCTTCTGTTCTGGCTGCTGCTCACCGGCCGGGTTGAGGAAGGTGGCGTTTTCTCCGGCGTGTTGATGCTGCTCCTGCCGCTGCAGCTCGGCGTCCTCGGCGTCTATGCCGGGGGAAGATCCTATGAAAAGGCTCGGGGCGCCGACTGATGGACGGCGACCTGATGGCGTCCATTGGGCTGTTGCTGGCGATCGCCGGCGGCATGGTCGTCCGCGACCGTTTCGTCACCAAGTCGATTCGCGATGGCGACGACCAGCTCCACAAGCGGATCAACGAGGTCAAGGATGTCTATGTTCGGCGCGACGATCTCAACCAACACATCACCCGGCTTGAGCGAGCGGTCGAGGATGTGAAGGGCGAGCTTCGCGAAATGAGGCGCCACCACGAGCTCGTCATCACAACGATGCAGGCCAACACCGAGCTCTTGAAAACGATCGCGAAGCATCAGGTGCCGAGTTAGAGGCCAGTGCGTTGCGAGTGAGCGCTGGGCGGGTAAATCTCTCGCTCAAGTTCTGAACCGAAGGGACATCGAAGATGAGCTCGATCGCAGTCCGCACGGCGGTTGCCGCCAACTTCCCGCACGACACGCCGTCGCATCGTTCGCGGACGGAAATTCAGAAGATCTGTCACCGCTGCTGACGGGACCAAAGGTGTCGTTCTCCCGACCGCCATCGCAGGCATGGAAATAAAGGTCCACAACAGCCACGCGACCGCGCTCCTCAAGGTCCATCCAGCGACCGGCGGACAGATCAATGCGCTCGGCGCCAACAATGCTGAGACCGTGCTGCCGGGCGAGCAGCGCTCGTATTACGCCGCGTCGCCGACGGCGCTGATGTGATCCCGGTGGCCGCTTCGGCGTTCCTCCAAGAAGGTCGGAGTCATCGCCATCGGCAGCTAACTAGCGGCCCTACAGCCGCCGCCAGGGGTAGGCCGTGGTCAAGCAAATCGGCGAAATGCTACCGGTCCGCACGGACTGGAACGACAACTACAAGTTCCCGATGTTCGATTCTGGGGATCCGGCCAATCCCGATCCGCAGGGTAGCTTTTTGCAGCTCCGAACGGGCGCGGCGACCCTCACCAACAAGACGCTCGGCGCTGGCACAATCTTTTCGGTCGTGCCAACTGCATCGATCAACGCCGGCACCGTCCCCGGAGGCACGGTCGTCGCCACCGAATATGGCGATGGAACCCGCTTCCGAACCAGCCTGGCGCTGACGGCGTTTGATGCCGGGGACAGCGGCGACAATGCAGCCAAAGCGATCGGCGCGCTGCTTTACACCCTGCCAGCCGGCGTCATCATGATCGAAGCTGCGCACATCGCCGTGGCTACGACCATTGCTGATGCGGTACAGACCGACACCCCGGAGATCGGCATTGGCAATGTCGTCGCCTCGGGCGTTGTCTCGGTGCTCGGCGGCACTCCTGGGTTTGAAAACGTCTACATCGGCACCGCGATCGCCGACGTGGCAGGGACGACCTACACCGGTACGAAACTACCGACGGCTGCGGTGCCTCTGATCCTCGCGGCCGGGGATCCGCACACGCTGTATCTGAACTATGCCGACACCTGGGCCAATCTCACCGCGGAATCAGAGCTCGCCGTCACCGGAACGATCGTGCTGCTCTGGCGGTTCCTGATCTGATTTCGCCAACGCAAAATCTCAATGAATACGCTTGTTTCAATGCCGTGAACGGTTACGCCAGGACCCGCGTTGAGGCGAGATTCGGACCCGGTGTAGAAGTACTTGAAAACTATAGGCTTATCCATTTTTTCGCGTAGATTTTTATCAATTTCGGACCCTATGTTTTTTCGGGCAAAGCGAATGGCGGTGCGCCATTTGCGAATGTCAGCGGGCAAGAAATTCCATCGCCCGGCCCCGCTCGTGAGTCCCGGCGTCTGGGCGATGACCCAGCTCAGCCGGATGCCGCATTCGCTTCGTCGCTTTGCTCTTAGTTCGGGCGTCTTGAGCAAGAAATGGCTAGATTTTCGGTCCCGCAAGGCAGCTTAGGGCATCTTGTCGAGGCGGCGGAGCAGGTGGGAGGCGTTATCGCCGCAGCCATGGGAAGTAGCGCCGATGCTCCGAAGGCGAGTTCCGGCGTCCGTTCATGCGCTGTCGAACCAGCCGATGACTGTCTTCACCACAGGACGGCACGCCGGGTCATTGCCCGGAAACGGACTTAAGCGAGAATGAAATTTCGTATTCGACGAGCCGAATGTTCTCGACGGAGGAAGTTGCCAGGATAAGGTCCTCGTAAATCTCGCTGGCGACGATGATGCCTCTGACCGAGGCTTCGTTGGCGAGATTTTCCTTGATCCAGCCCATGTATCGAAGAATCTGACCCACGACTCGGTCGTAGGCCCGGGAAACCTTGGTCTCGATCACCACGTAGGCATCATCGGTGCCGACCGCGAGAATATCGATGTAGCGCTGGCCCGCGGGAAACTCAACGCCAGTGAATTCGCCGTCCTCGTCTTCGTAGAGCTTCAGGCCGGGTTCCAGAAGTCCGAGGTTTTGGACGAGATAGTGCTGAAGGTCTCGCTCGAACGCGAACTTTCGCGAACCGAGGTCTTCTTCCTCGGTGGTCTCCTCGGCGAATTCGTCCTTCTCGACGACGCTGTCTGCAATACCTGCCTCGAGATCGGCTTTGTAACGGGGGGCTGGATCTTTGTCGCGATCCCATAAGCGGAATTCGCGCGGGCTCAACTTGAAGAACAGGTCCCAGCCTGCGTTTGGTCTTATACCGGGGTGACGCCGGCGTCGGGGAGAATTCACCGACATGCCGTCTACACGCAACCCGACGGTGTTGCTCTTGATGTCTGGATAGTGGTCGGCAAACCAGCGAACCGCATCTTTACGAGAGAACACCTGACCGGGCTTTAACCTTTGGGCCGCAAACTCGTGCATCAGTTCCCTAGTGGGTTTCTCGTAAATCGGCATTCTGGCTGTTCCCTCAAGCTGCTGTTTGCCTGGGTGTGTGGTCGTGTCCCTGGGTGTGGTGTAGCTGACGGCTGGAGGCCGCGCTCTCCGGCAAGGCCGGTTTGATCAGCGCGCCACGGCTGGCAGGCTGACCAGGGGATCGTCGCTCATCTGGCTGATGGTTTTGACCGACATTCCCCAGATGACATCCAAATTCGCGGAAATCGTACCACGGCCCCATCTCCAAGGGAACTCTGTTCCCATTGCAGCCATCCGATGACATGATTTTGGTAATCGGCCAGCGCGTGGAAGGCCATTTGGTCGTTTCTCTTGCCATCCAGACACACCTCTCGTGTCGCAATCTCCTTGCCGTCGATTCCCTCGGCCTACGCCGGAGCGGGTCTTCGTCGTAGATCATCAATCAGGCTCAAGATTTTCTGACCTTTGCCTCTCTTTTCAGTATGGAGATAAGCACGCCTATGATTTTATTATAGTTGTTTAGATCCCTCACAATGCGGAGTGGTCACCGGGTCGGGCTTCTCATCACCAAATCAGCCCGATCAAGTGCGGACTACAGCCTATCATGACGGCTCAGGGCCGGATTCGCGGTCGGATGCCCATTCTGCTATCATTGTCGGCGGCTGGGAGAAGCAATCCGGGGAATCCCGGGTGAATCAACGGGCTAAGCGACGCTGATCAACGCCATAGCGCCTCGCCGCCCGCTTCCGAGTTGAGTTTGGAAGTAAGTATGATTGCCCGCTTTGATCGGATCGTTGTCGTGGCGGGAGCACAAGCGGCCGGCAAATCCACGTTCATTCGGCGTTGGCAGCGCAACCGTATTCCTGCTTCCATTGCCAACGCGCTTCCAAATGGCAGCGCCGACTGGCCCGTTGTGCTGGCCAAGAATGTCGGCGACGCCGCCGCATTTGCATCCGGCCACAGTCGAGTCATCTTGCACTACGACCTCACCCGTCCACTGGGGGGCGTCGATTTTGAAGCCGATCCGGCGCTAGGTTTGTTGGGTTACGCAAACAAGGCAACGGTGGTTCTCATCACGCCAAATGCCACGGAACTGGCAAAGCGAATGGCGGTGCGCCATTCGCGAATGTCAGCGGGCAAGAAATTCCATCGCCCGGCTCCGCTCGTGAGTCCCGGCGTCTGGGCGATGACCCAGCTCAGCCGGATGCCGCATTCGCTTCGTCGCTTTGCTCTTAGTTCGGGCGTCTTGAGCAAGAAATGGCTAGATTTTCGGTCGAGCTTCGGCCAGTGGCACTGGCAAGTTTTCAAATACTACTATAGGCGACAGCCATTGGCGGAAATGGAGGCCGATTTCTTGAGCTACGTTTCGCATGTAATGCCCACCGACTCCTGCCTTATTCGGTTGAAGCCAACTCTTCGGTGGCGCTCAAAGGGGATAGGGTGGCGTTTCGATCGCCAAACAAATCGGCCTTTGGTCGAGGCCGGCGCAACAGATAGCAGAAAGCGAATTTGGAAGAGTAGCCGGTAGTGGAACAAGGAGGCCGTTACCGATGAAACAACTATTTCATGTGTCGGCGATCGCGGCAGTTGTAGCAATCTCCTCGGGAAGTGCCCAGGCAGTCGACCTGACCATCGTGTCCTGGGGCGGTGCTTACACAGCAAGTCAGCAAAAGGCTTATCACGACCCCTACATGGCGATGAATCCGGATGTCAATATCATCAACGATGATTCGGGGACCATAGGCCTGGCCAAGCTCAGGGCACAGGTCGAGTCCGGCAACGTTACTTGGGACATTGTCGACATGGTTGCCGCGGACGCGATTACGGCATGTGAAGAAGGCCTGATCATGGAAATTGATCCCAATACCTGGTTGGCTCCGGCCCCTGATGGTACGCCGGCGTCCGAAGATTTCTTCATAGGTACGCTAACCCCGGGTGGAACAAACTGTTTCATTCCGCAAATCGTCTATTCCACGACTTTCGGTTATCGCACCGACGCCTTCGAAGGCGCGCAGCCTTCGACGATCGCCGATGTCTTCGACCTAGCGTCATTCCCTGGCAAGCGTTCGCTGGAAAAAAGACCAATCGGCAATCTGGAATGGGCGCTGATCGCCGATGGTGTTGCGGGCGAGGACGTCTACGAGGTGCTGAGCACGCCTGAGGGCGTAGATCGCGCCTTCGCCAAGCTCGACACAATCAAAGACCATGTGGTCTGGTGGGTTGAGGGTGCGCAGCCGCCGCAGCTCCTAGCTGATGGAGAAGTTGTGATAGCCTCGGCATACAATGGCCGACTGTTTTCCGCCATTTTCGAGGAGAACCAGCCGATCGCCATGCTTTGGGACTGGCAGGTGTTCGACCTTGACGGTTGGGTCGTACCGATGGGTGTCAAGGACATAGATGCCGTAAAGGATTATATCTATTTCGCTACCGACAGCCAGCGGTTGGCCGATCAAGCCAAGTTCATCTCGTACGGCCCGGCGCGTTATTCGTCGACGCAGCTGGTCGGGCAGCACGCTGAACTCGGCATCGATATGAAACCGCACATGCCGACGGACGCGAAAAACGCCAGGACCGTGCTAAATTTCGATTACGTCTGGTGGGCGGATCACAGGGCCGAACTCGACGAGCGTTTCAACGCTTGGCTCGCCAAGTAGCGACATGGCGACCACATGGGGCGCGTTTGCCCGCCCCATGTGGTGATCGTATTCCGTAACCTCCGATATCGCTCCGTGTCAAACCGGATGCCCGAGCCGCCCAACTTACGCGGAGGCTTTCGGCACTTCCCCGCCCATGCGTCATTGATTGCGTACCAAGTGGTCGATCCCTTGTCGATGTAGCCACGAGGGAACGGAGACGTTTCTAGAAGCCCATTCCGCCATCGATCACTGGGCAGCAAAGCAGTAGAAGTAGCCAGCGCCGCCTGTTCCAACCAGCGCTTCCTGGCTGCAACCACGGGTGCCGTGCGAATAGTTCCAGAAGTTGATCCCAGACGGATTGCCTTGGAGATCCGTGTGCCCAACAATGGTCGATTGATCGTTGCTGCTACTGGTCCAGTTGATACAGGTGGCGTTAGCGGCGGTCCCATCCTGCAACGTCCCGGTCAGGATATCGTGCTGGTTGGGGGAATCGCCTCGTCCCGGTACGATCGCCCCCGCTTCGGTCAGGGCCGTCTCCTTGTTTATATTGTTGGCCCCCTCGGTGTGCAGATCGTCCAGATTTGCGGCGATTAACACACCCTCGGCATTGAACCAGGGCCCTTCGCCGATCCTGTCGCGGGCGTCGCCCCCCTCGCCACCGCCCAAGTCGATGGTGCTCAAATAGGCCCGCCACACGCGATCACCGGCACCCACGGCCGCCGCAAGCGATTGACAATGCGCATCAGCGCCCTCCAGGCCGCCGAGATTGCCGCCCTCTCCGGAGCCGACGCTGGTGACGAAGAAGCTCATTTCGCCCTCGCCATTGTTCTGGGCGACCGCCGCGGCCGTTAGGCCGGCGGCAGCAACGGCCATACCGAGGCCGAATATCATGTTTCTGGTTTGCATAACGTCTCCTCCTGTTCCTCGGGCATGAGGGTACCACAATGAACCGACATTCCCCAGATGACATCCAAATTCGCGGAAATCGTACCACGGCCCCATCTCCAAGGGAACTCTGTTCCCATTGCAGCCATCCGATGACATGATTTTGGTAATCGGCCAGCGCGTGGAAGGCCATTTGGTCGGCGTTCTTCCCCGGCACCACCTTAGTGCGAAGCATAAATACGGCATGATGTAGCAAAGACACCAAACCACTAATGGAGATACGCCGATGAAAGCGACCGTTGAAGACGGAATCTATCGTTTGGAGCCACACACCAACGTCGAGGTCGGTGAAATTGATGCGTGGCTCAAAGGGCGGAGTGAAAGAGCGCCTACTGGCAGAGCGTCAAACGCTCTGCAAGCCACTCATACTCTTCAAGTTTCTGAATAGTGTGCAATACTGACCTTTGCCTCTCTTTTCAGTTTGGGGATAAGCACGCCTATGATTTTATTATAGTTGTTTAGAGTGGATACCTCATGCCTCCTCTCCCCCATCCGCGATTCCGTTTTATTTCGGGTCTGCGGCCAGGCAAGAGCTTCCACATCGGAACTGGATATGCGTTGCAGGCCAGGCCTTTTGCTACTGATGCAGGGTCAAAAGTCCAGACGGCGCTCTCGTCCAGACGGCGCTCTCTATGAAAATTTCACGACAGGGCATTTATCAGGCTCTTGAGAGCCCGGCGACGCGCCTGCAAAAAGCGATTTCCTATGTGCTCCTTATAGTCATTCTACTGTCGATCCTCGCACTGGTGGTCGAGGAGCGCCTCCCGAATGTCTCGGAAGAATTTGCGGGTCTGCTCATTGCGCTCGACGTGATCCTCGTCGTCTTCGGTGTCGAGTACATCACCCGCCTTGCCGTTACACCAAAGCCGTGGAGATACGCCGTCAGTAAGGAAGGGGTCATCGACGTACTCGCCTTACTGCCGTCGGCGGTCAGCCTGTTCGTACCGGCGCTTTGGAATATCTCGTGGCTACGTGCGCTACGTCTGTTCCGTTTCCTCCGCGTGCTGAAACTCGCCGAACAGGGTGTGCGCTCGAGAGCCCTCTGGTCCGGCATCCTCGCACGCATCGGGCCATATATTGGCGTCGCCCTCGCCTTCAAAGCGGTGGCGCTCGCTTTCGAACGCGAAGCATGGTGGCCGGCGATCGGCGATCTCAAGACCATGCTGACAGTCGTCGGCTTTGCTATCGGCGTATTGCTGGCTACCAAGCTCGCCTCCGCACAGCGGCGGATGAACGAGGTTGAGATCGCCGTCTGCAATATCGTCGGCGCACTGAACGCACTGCGCGACAGCGTGCCAAGTGCTCTCGGCCTGAGGGAGTGGGCACTGAATCTAGAGCGGGTTCTCACCACTGGGGAGGGCACCGCGTCACTCGAGACGGCGACAAGAACGCTCGGCAGCGAGATTGCCCGTCGGGATGCGCCGGCGCCCTATGTCTTGAGCCTGCAGCAGGCCACGACCCTCGTGTTACACGGGGCCATCTCGGAGACTCCAGACGCATACGACCGCTTCCTGCGCTACGTCACGATTGTCTACACGATTGCCGTCATCATCGTCATGCCGGGCTTGGTTGGCTTCGTCTCGGTGGCGCTGGTGGTCTATGTCTTGGGCGGTATGTACTTCCTGATCGAGGACATGGATCGGCCCATCGATCATCAGCGTGACGCACTGATTGACGCAGATATCTCGCCGCTCTTGACCTTAAACAAGACGTGGGTTGAGCCCGTGGTCCCTGCGGAAGAAAAGTTGGCTGGTCAATGATGTCGACATTTACCGCATCGCTCTATAGAGCGACAATCAAGGTGAGACCCGCTATATACAGGATGAGACCTGGGGCGACGGTGGGCTGGCCAAGCGCTACTGTCAGACGTTCTTCGGCGGCGCACTGGGATCCGACGGCAACGATGTTCGCGCGGCACATCCTCGATCCGCTCCGCTGGTTCGGGCTGGTGGAATATCGGGGACCGGAGGTTTCGTTCGATGTCCGGTGGCGCAAGATCGCCCTCTTCGACCGGTTCCTGTCGTTCGATGCCGGGTTCGCGGACGGCCGCACGAAGGGGCACTAGCAAGACATGACGAAGTGGCGCCTTAGAGCGGCAAGCGCGATCGCGGCCGCGGGGTTTATGGCATTCGTTGCCGTGGAGCCGTCGGCAGCGGGCGACTGGTACCTGCGGGCCGGCATCGGTCTCGACCGCCCGGGGAAGACCGTGTTTGCGGATCGGGACTGTTCGAGTGCCTCGCCGACGGCGCTCTATGGCTGCGGCACGGGCGGCGACGGCGCTCCCTATCGTTCGGTCGGCGATTTCGGGACCGTGATTCCCCTCGAACTGGGGCTTGGCTACACGGTGTCGCCCGCGGCGCGGATCGAGGCTCTGGTCGAATACTGGCCGCGTTTCGCCTTCAAGGGCCGCGCCAACTTCCTGTCACCGGAGAGCCGGCAATCCGTAGCTGCCGATCTGTCATCGTTCGCCGGGATGCTGGCCGCCTATATCGACCTGCCCGGGCTGGGCGTCCCGAAGATCGGCCCGTTCGGGCCGTTTGTCGGGGCCGGGATCGGCGTTGTCCGCACCCGGATCGGGCAGACCACCATGACGTTTCCGGCGACGACGACGATCGTTCCGGGCGCAAGCCGGACAGGTCTCGCATGGATGGTGACAGCGGGGGTGGCGGCGGCGCTGAGCGAGCGCGTGACGCTCGATCTGGCCTGGCGCTATACCAACCTCGGCGCCGTCCATACCGGGCGTGGCGCGGGCCGGGTGATCTGGCGGGACGGAAGCCGGGAGCCGCTGCCGCTCGATCTGGCGCCGACGCGGGCAAAACTCGCGGGCCACGGTTTCCGGATGTCGCTGCGCTACTCGTTCTGAGGCGGTTGCGGCAGCGGCGCAGAAACGGGTAGCGGTCAGTGGACGCGGCGGAGGAACTCCGGGATCTCGAGCGGGTCCCGGGCCGGATCATGGCCGTTGACCGGACCATGCGGTGCGATGGCCTGCCCGTGCCTGGCGTGCCATACAGGCGTTGATGCCCATCGGTGAGTGCGGTCGAATGGCTGCCGAACGATTCGAGTTTCAGGAGAGGGAATCGGGCACCTGTGAACTCGCCGCCAGCCAGCCAGATATTCCGTTAGGCGTATAATTCCCCATTTTTCATAACGTCCCCCAATGAAAACAATGACTTGTCTCAGCCTTCCAAGCTGATGACGGGAGTTCGATTCTCCTCACCCGCTCCACCTAGCTCTCGTCCCTCGCGATGGCGTTGCGATACTTCCAGTCTGGTCTGTTCTGGCAGTCGTGCAGGAACCGCTTTGCGCCGGCGCGGCGAGCGGCTATTTGTGGGCGCGTTCGCTGACGCAATCGTTTGGTTTAGGGGTGTAGCTCAGTTGGTAGAGCACCGGTCTCCAAAACCGGTGGCCGCGGGTTCGAGTCCTGCCGCCCCTGCCATTCCTTTCAGAGGGAGAAGAACTGAATTTAAGGGCTTGAGTCAGGGGCGTGGGCCGCTTATGTACAGACACCCAGCAAGGCGCGTGGACCCGTTTCGCGCGCCCGTATGGCTTTGAGCGCATAAATGGCCGAAAGAACGAATCCCTTCATATTCCTCCAACAAGTGCGGGCGGAGGTCTCGAAAGTCGTGTGGCCGACTCGGCGCGAAACTATGATCAGCACCATCATGGTGTTCATTTTCGCGACGATCTCGGCCCTGTTCTTCATGGCGGTAGACGGAGTGCTCGGTTGGATCGTCCGGACAGCTCTCGGCATCGGCGTTTGAGCGGAGCGGTGATGGCTACACGCTGGTACGTCGTTCACGCTTATTCGAACTTCGAGAAGAAGGTCGCCGATTCGATCCGGGAAAAGGCCCAAGCCACGGGTCTCGGCGATTTGTTCGAGGAGATCCTGGTGCCAACCGAAAAGGTTGTCGAACTTCGCCGCGGTCGCAAGGTCGACGCTGAAAGGAAGTTCTTCCCAGGCTATGTCCTGGTCAAAATGAGCATGACCGACGAGGCCTATCACCTCATCAAGAACACGCCGAAAGTGACCGGCTTCCTTGGCGCCGATTCGCGGCCGGTACCGATTTCCGACGCCGAGGCGCAGCACATCCTGCAGCAGGTGCAGGAGGGTGTCGAGCGGCCGAAGCCGTCGATTAGTTTTGATGTCGGCGAGCAGGTTCGCGTCGCCGACGGTCCGTTCGCCTCGTTCAATGGCCTCGTCGAAGAGATCGACGAGGAGCGGGCGCGGCTCAAGGTCGCCGTTTCGATTTTCGGTCGGGCGACGCCGGTCGAGCTTGAATACGGTCAGGTTGAAAAACTCTGACCGGAAACCGGTTGTGGGAGATGTCGGCATCGCCAAATGCCGACCTTGCACCACACCATTCCTGAACCCGCTTCTCGTAACGAGAGAGGAACAGTAGATGGCAAAGAAAATTCAGGGCTTTTTGAAGCTCCAGGTGCCCGCTGGCGCCGCCAATCCGTCGCCGCCGATCGGTCCGGCGCTAGGCCAGCGTGGCATCAACATTATGGAGTTCTGCAAAACCTTCAACGCCCAAACCCAGGAACTGGAGAAGGGATCGCCGATCCCGGTGGTGGTCACGTACTACCAGGACAAATCCTTCACCTTCGAGATGAAGGCGCCGCCGGTCTCTTATTTTTTGAAAAAGGCTGCCGATCTCAAGAATGGCGGGCAGGAGCCGGGCCGGGAGGTCGCCGGCAGGGTATCGCGAAGCCAGGTGAAGGAGATCGCGACCAACAAGATGGTCGACCTCAACGCCAACACCATAGAGGCGGCAATGCGGATGGTTGAGGGATCGGCCCGATCGATGGGCCTGGCGGTGGTGGACTAGGCGATGGCGACAGGAAAAAAGCAGAAGGTCGCCCGCGAGGGCCTTGATCGCGAGAAGATGTACCGACTTGATCAGGCAGTGGCGATGGTTCGTGAGCGGGCCAGCGCCAAATTTGATGAGACGGTGGAAATGGCGATGAATCTCGGTGTTGATCCTCGTCACGCCGATCAGATGGTACGTGGCGTTTGTCAATTGCCCAACGGCTCCGGCCGCACTGTTCGGGTTGCAGTTTTCGCCCGCGGCGACAAGGCCGACGAGGCCAAGCAGGCGGGCGCCGACGTCGTCGGTGCGGAGGATCTGGTCGAGACGGTCCAGAAGGGGACGATCGATTTCGATCGCTGCATCGCCACGCCAGACATGATGCCGCTCGTCGGTCGACTCGGCAAAGTACTCGGCCCACGTGGCCTGATGCCAAATCCCAAGGTCGGAACGGTGACTACCGACGTCACCGCGGCGGTGAGCGCGGCCAAGGGCGGCGCGGTCGAGTTCCGCGCCGAAAAGGCAGGGATCATTCACGCCGGGATCGGCAAGGTGAGCTTCACCGAAGCGGCGCTGACGGAGAATATCAAGGCGCTCGCGGATGCGGTGCAGAAAGCCAAGCCCAGCGGTGCCAAAGGAACCTTCGTGAGGAGGGTGGCAATTTCATCGACGATGGGTCCAGGAATCCATGTCGATCCGGCGACCGTTTTGGGCGCCTGAAGAGGAACAAGAACTTGCCGTTTCGGCCGGCAACGGTCGATGCGGCGGATTGGCCTCGGTCTTGTACCCATGAACCGAGGCCTGATCCTGTCCGAGACTGCAGGTGTCGGGAAACTCCCGGCCTAAGCCCTGTCGAGGGGCCCGCATGAGACGGGGAGATCGATTTGCCGGGAGAGGACCTCGGCCGATCGGTTCGAACCAAGCCTAGCGGCCGGTGTCGGTCGCGGGCGGACAGGCTGGAATGGTCGCGTCCCGATTCGGGCGTGGCCGGCGTAACCGGCGGTCCGGTCGCAAGATAGCGTCGCTAGAAGTGGAGATCGCAGTGGATAGAACGGAAAAGAGCGAATTTGTCGAAATGCTCAACACCGTTTTCTCGTCGGCCGGTGTGGTGGTTGTTGCCCATTATTCCGGTCTCAATGTCGCTGACATGACGAGCCTGCGTGCCCGCGTTCGCGAAGCCGGCGCCAGCGCCAAGGTGGTCAAGAACCGCTTGGCCAAACTGGCGCTGCGCGGAACCGACGCGGAATCGATCACCGACCTTTTCTCGGGCCCGACGCTGATCGCCTATTCGAGCGATCCGGTCGCCGCTCCGAAGGTCGTGGCCGACTTCGCCAAGACCAACGAAAAACTGGTCATCCTTGGCGGCACGATGGGAACGACCCCGCTCGATGCGGATGGTGTCAAAGCATTGGCCGCACTCCCGTCACTCGACGAGCTGCGAGCTCAGCTCGTTGGCATGATCAGCACACCGGCGACCAGAATCGCGCAGGTGGTGAACGAACCGGCGGGTCAGATAGCGAGAGTGGTCGGAGCCTATGCGGCCAAGGATGAAGCAGCCTGACCGACGATAATTGGTTCGAATCGATTAAAAGGAACAAGTAGATGGCAGATCTTTCAAAGATTGTGGATGAGCTTTCTGGCCTGACTGTGCTGGAAGCTGCGGAGCTGTCCAAGCTCCTTGAAGAAAAATGGGGTGTGTCGGCGGCGGCACCGGTCGTGATCGCCGCAGCGGCGGGTGATGGTGCCGCAGCCGCGGCCGAAGAGAAGACCGAGTTCGACGTGATCCTTGCCAACTTTGGCGAGAAGAAGATCAACGTGATCAAGGAGGTCCGGGCAATCACCGGGCTTGGCCTCAAGGAGGCGAAGGATCTCGTCGAAGGCGCGCCCAAGGCGGTCAAGGAGGCCGTCGGCAAGGAGGAGGCCGACAAGCTGAAAGAGCAGCTCGAAAGCGCCGGCGCCAAGGTTGAGTTGAAATAAAGCCGATTCAAACAACACCAGCTCCCTGGGCGTCTTGGTCAGGGAGCCAGGCCTTAACGGGCGGCGGGGCAGAATAGAGGCAGGTTTGGCGCCAACGCCGAACGAGAAAGCGAGCCGGCGGAGTGTGCGCCGGATCCGAGTAAGCGGGGGCCGCACGCCCTCGCTGTTGAGTTCGTCACAGTACCGGGGTCCCGAAGGTCGCGCTTGTCTGCGCCGACCTTGTGGGGCGCTGTTCTCGAAAATCTAAGGAGCGAACATTGGCCGAAACGTTCACTGGTCGCAAACGAATTCGGAAGTTCTTCGGGTCGATCAAGGAAGTGGCTGAGATGCCGAACCTCATTGAGGTTCAAAAGGCGTCCTATGACCAGTTCCTAACGGTCGTTGAGCCGACAGGTGGCCGCACCGACCAAGGCCTACAGGCCGTTTTCAAATCGGTGTTCCCGATCTCCGACTTCTCCGGCACCGCGATGCTGGAATTCGTGCGCTATGATTTTGAGCCGCCGAAATATGACGTTGACGAATGCCGCCAGCGCGGAATGACCTATTCGGCGCCGCTCAAGGTGACCCTGCGGCTAATCGTGTTCGATATAGACGAAGACACCCAGGCGAAATCCGTCAAGGATATCAAAGAACAAGAGGTCTACATGGGCGAAATGCCGCTCATGACCTCGAACGGCACCTTTATCGTCAACGGCACTGAGCGAGTGATCGTCTCGCAGATGCATCGCTCACCAGGTGTGTTCTTCGACCATGACAAGGGCAAGTCGCACTCCTCCGGCAAGCTCCTGTTTGCCGCGCGGATCATTCCCTACCGCGGATCCTGGCTCGACATCGAATTCGACGCCAAGGATATCGTTCATGCCCGCATCGATCGCCGCCGGAAGATTCCGGTCACTTCGCTTCTCCTCGCTCTCGGTCTCGATGGCGAAGCAATCCTCGATCTCTTTTACGACCGCATCACCTACAAGCGGATCGACGGCGGCTGGCGGCGGCCTTTCGACGCGGCTCGAATGCGCGGCATGCAGGCGACCAGCGATTTGATCGACGCTGATAGCGGCAAGGTTGTGCTTGAAGCCGGTCGGAAGATGACGGCGCGGACGGCGCGGCAACTGGCTGAGAAGGGCTTGAAGGCGCTCAAGCTGGCCGATGAAGACCTCTATGGCCACTATCTCGCAACCGATCTTGTTACCGCCGCGACCGGTGAGGTCCACGCCGAGGCCGGGGACGAGATCGATGCCACGGTTTTGGAAATACTGGCAGATGCCGAGTATAACAAGATCGAGATTCTCGACATCGATCACGTCACAATCGGCGCCTATATCCGCAACACCCTCGCCGTCGACAAACACGAGACCCGCGAAGATGCGTTGTTCGACATCTATCGGGTGATGCGTCCCGGCGAGCCGCCGACGATCGACACTGCTGAGGCGATGTTTAAGTCGCTGTTTTTCGATTCAGAACGCTACGATCTCTCAGCCGTGGGCCGCGTCAAAATGAACATGCGGCTCGATCTTGATGCTCCCGATACCCACAGGACGCTCCGCAAGGAGGACATCCTCGCCGTGGCCAAGACCTTGGTCGAGCTCCGCGACGGCAAGGGCGAGATCGACGACATCGACAATCTCGGCAACCGACGCGTCCGCTCGGTCGGCGAGTTGATGGAGAACCAGTATCGGATAGGGCTTCTGCGCATGGAGCGCGCGATCAAGGAGCGGATGAGTTCGGTCGAAATCGGCCACGTTATGCCGCAGGATCTGATCAACGCCAAGCCGGCCGCGGCCGCCGTGCGCGAATTTTTCGGCTCCTCGCAGCTGTCACAATTCATGGACCAGACCAATCCATTGTCGGAGATCACCCACAAGCGCCGCCTGTCTGCGCTCGGTCCCGGTGGCCTCACTCGCGAGCGCGCCGGTTTCGAAGTCCGCGATGTCCATCCGACGTACTATGGCCGGATTTGCCCCATCGAGACCCCGGAAGGCCCCAACATTGGCCTGATCAACTCGCTTGCGACCTTTGCCCGGGTCAACAAATACGGCTTCATCGAAAGCCCGTATCGTCGGGTCAAAGACGACAAGGTGACCGAGGAGGTCGTCTATCTCTCGGCGATGGAGGAGTCGAAATACACCATCGCCCAGGCCAACGCTCCGGTCGACAAAAAGGGCAAACTGCTTGAGGATTTGATTGTTTGTCGCCGAGCCGGCGAGACGGTGATGGTGCCGAAAGACCATGTCGATTTTATGGACGTATCGCCAAAGCAATTGGTGTCGGTCGCTGCGGCGTTAATTCCGTTCCTTGAGAACGACGACGCCAACCGCGCTCTTATGGGCTCGAACATGCAGCGCCAGGCGGTGCCCTTGGTTCGGTCCGAGGCGCCGCTTGTCGGCACCGGAATGGAATCTGTGGTCGCGCGCGATTCAGGCGCCGCGATCGGCGCCCGACGCGGCGGCATCGTCGACCAGGTCGATGCCACTCGTATCGTCGTTCGCGCCACTCAGGACCTTGAGTCGTCGCAATCGGGCGTCGACATCTATCGGCTGATGAAATTCCAGCGCTCGAACCAAAACACTTGCATCAATCAGCGGCCGCTGGTGCGGGTCGGCGACGTGGTCGAGAAGGGAGACGTCATCGCCGACGGACCTTCCACCGACCTTGGCGATCTGGCGCTCGGTCGCAATGTCCTCGTCGCCTTCATGCCATGGAACGGATACAATTTCGAAGACTCGATACTGCTCTCCGAGCGCATCGTCCGCGATGACGTCTTCACCTCGATCCATATCGAAGAGTTCGAAGTCATGGCCCGCGACACCAAGCTTGGGCCGGAGGAAATCACTCGCGATATCCCGAACGTGTCGGAGGAGGCGCTGAAGAATCTTGACGAGGCCGGTATCATCTACATCGGCGCCGAAGTAGCGGCCAGCGACATCCTCGTCGGAAAGATCACGCCAAAAGGCGAAAGCCCGATGACACCGGAGGAAAAGCTGCTCCGAGCCATTTTCGGCGAGAAGGCGTCCGATGTTCGCGACACGTCGCTTCGGGTCCCGCCGGGCGTCGCCGGGACCGTTGTCGAGGTACGTGTTTTCAACCGTCATGGCGTCGAGAAGGACGAGCGCGCGATGGCGATCGAGCGAGAGGAGATCGAGCAGCTCGCAAAGGATCGCGATGACGAGCAAGCGATCCTTGATCGCAACGTCTATGGCCGTCTTGCCGGCATGCTCAAGAACAAGATCGGCGTTGCCGGTCCCAAGGGCTTCAAGAAGGACACCAAGCTCAGCGCGGAGGCTTTGGATGACCATCCGCGGGCACAATGGTGGAATTTCGCCGTCGCCAGCGACAAGCTGATGAAGCAGATCGAGGCGCTCAGGAGCCAGTATGAAGACAGCCGCAAGCGGCTAGAGCAGCGCTTTATCGACAAGGTCGAAAAACTGCAGCGAGGCGACGAACTGCCGCCTGGCGTGATGAAGATGGTCAAGGTCTTCGTCGCGGTGAAACGGAAGATCCAGCCCGGCGATAAAATGGCCGGCCGCCATGGCAATAAGGGTGTGGTGTCCAAGATCGTCCCGGTCGAGGATATGCCGCATCTTGATGACGGCACCCCCGTCGACATCGTCTTGAACCCGCTCGGCGTGCCGAGCCGGATGAATGTGGGTCAAATCCTCGAGACCCATCTCGGCCGCGCCTGTGCCGGGCTCGGTCTAAAGATCGGCAATATGGTCGAAGCCTATAAAGCCAAGGGCAACGTGAAGCCGCTGAGGGCGACGCTAAAGGACATATATGGCTCTACCGACGAGGGCGATGAGATCGCCGCCTATGACGATGAATCGGTGGTTCGGCTGGGCGAGCAGCTCAGCCATGGCGTGCCGATCGCGACCCCGGTCTTCGACGGCGCGCGAGAGCACGACATTGTCGAATTGTTGGAGAAAGCCGGCCTCGATTCGTCCGGTCAGTCGATGCTTTATGACGGCCGCTCAGGCGAAGAGTTCGATCGACCGGTGACCGTAGGTTTCATCTACATGCTGAAGCTGCATCATTTGGTCGACGACAAGATCCATGCCCGATCGATTGGGCCGTACAGCTTGGTCACCCAGCAGCCTCTGGGCGGCAAAGCCCAGTTCGGCGGTCAACGCTTCGGCGAAATGGAGGTTTGGGCGCTTGAGGCCTACGGTGCTGCGTACACTTTGCAGGAGATGCTCACCGTCAAATCGGACGATGTTGCCGGCCGAACCAAGGTTTATGAAGCCATCGTTCGCGGCGACGACACCTTCGAAGCTGGCATCCCCGAGAGCTTCAACGTTCTCGTCAAGGAGATGCGTTCGCTTTGTCTCGATGTTGAATTTGAGACTGTCCGGCGACTGTCTGGACCAGATGATCACACCGAAGCCACGGAATGATGACCGCAAGTAGCGGCACGGCGTCAATTACGAATTGGCGGCACGGCGGGAGCGAGATTGGTACTCGCCCGTCGGCGCCGAAGGAGAAGCAAAAGGCATGAACCAAGACCTCGCGCGCATCTTTAGCCCGGCGGCGCAGCCGGCTCAGACTTTTGATCAGATCCGGATCTCGATCGCGAGCCCGGAGAAGATAAAGTCTTGGTCCTTTGGCGAGATCAAGAAGCCTGAGACGATCAACTACCGGACCTTCAAGCCGGAGCGGGACGGCTTGTTTTGCGCCCGTATCTTCGGCCCGATAAAGGACTATGAGTGCTTGTGCGGCAAGTACAAGCGCATGAAATATAAGGGAATTATCTGCGAGAAATGCGGTGTTGAGGTCACCCTTGCCCGGGTCCGGCGCGAGCGCATGGGCCATATCGAGCTTGCCGCCCCGGTCGCTCATATCTGGTTCCTGAAGTCGCTGCCCTCACGGATCGGCATGCTGCTCGACATGACCCTGAAGGACCTTGAGCGCATCCTTTATTTTGAGAGTTATGTCGTGCTCGAGCCGGGGCTGACGCCGCTGAAGGAGCGACAGCTTTTGTCCGAGGACGATTATGTTCTGGCCCAGGACGAGTACGGACAAGATTCTTTCACCGCCAAGATCGGTGCCGAGGCGATCCGCGACATGATGATGGCGCTCGAGTTGGAGAAGCTCGCGGTCGACCTCCGTCACGAGATTGCCATTTCGACGACGGAATTGAAGCCGAAGAAACTCGGCAAGCGGTTGAAATTGGTTGAGGCGTTTCTGGACTCGGGTAACCGACCGGAGTGGATGATCCTCACCATGGTTCCCGTGATTCCGCCCGATCTGCGGCCGCTGGTGCCGCTCGATGGCGGCCGCTTTGCCACATCCGATCTCAACGATCTTTATCGGCGGGTTATCAATCGCAACAACCGGCTGAAGCGGTTAATCGAGCTTCGCGCTCCCGACATTATCATCCGCAACGAGAAGCGAATGCTTCAGGAGGCGGTCGACGCGTTGTTTGACAATGGTCGCCGCGGTCGCGTCATCACCGGCGCCAACAAGCGGCCGCTGAAATCACTGTCCGACATGCTCAAGGGCAAGCAGGGTCGTTTCCGCCAGAACCTGCTCGGCAAGAGAGTCGATTATTCCGGCCGCTCAGTCATCGTGGTCGGCCCCGAACTAAAGCTGCACCAATGCGGCTTGCCAAAGAAGATGGCGCTCGAGCTGTTCAAGCCGTTTATCTACTCAAAGCTCGACGCTCGCGGTTTCTCGACGACGGTCAAGCAAGCCAAGAAGCTTGTCGAGAAGGAGCGTCCTGAGGTTTGGGACATTCTCGACGAGGTCATTCGAGAACATCCGATCCTACTCAATCGAGCCCCGACGCTCCACCGCCTCGGCATCCAGGCCTTCGAGCCGGTTCTGATCGAAGGCAAGGCAATCCAACTCCATCCGCTTGTTTGCGCTGCTTTCAACGCCGATTTCGACGGCGACCAGATGGCCGTCCACATCCCGCTCAGCCTCGAGGCTCAGCTTGAGGCCCGAGTGTTGATGATGTCGACCAACAACATTCTCCACCCCGCCAATGGCACGCCGATCATCGTTCCG
Source organism: Kaistiaceae bacterium (assembly GCA_963667605.2). GTDB lineage: Bacteria > Pseudomonadota > Alphaproteobacteria > Rhizobiales > Kaistiaceae > JADLGL01. Next base: position 1,920,945 of record CAXXUZ010000003.1, on the reverse strand, counting down.
TCGCAAGATATCGTGCTCGGGCTCTACTATCTTTCGATCATGGCCGATCGTGAACCTGGAGAGGGAATGGCCTTCGGTGGCCTTGGCGAAATCGAGCACGCGCTCGCCGCGGACGTTGTCACCGTCCACACCAAGATCAAGGGTCGACACCGGACCGTCGACGCCGATGGCGATCCTGTGTCGGCGATCTACGAGACGACGCCCGGCCGGATGATGCTTGGCGACCTACTGCCAAAGAACCCGAATCTCTCCTACGACCTCATCAACAAGTTGATGACGAAGAAGGAGATTTCGTCGGTGATCGACGCGGTCTACCGCTATTGCGGTCAGAAGGAGACGGTTCTGTTCTGCGACCGGATCATGCGTCTCGGCTTAACCCACGCCTTCCGCGCCGGCATTTCCTTTGGCAAGGACGACATGGTGATCCCGTCGAGCAAGTCGAAATTGGTCGATGAAACGACGAAGCTCGCGAAAGAATATGAGCAGCAATATAACGACGGCCTGATCACTCAGGGCGAGAAATACAACAAGGTCGTCGATGCCTGGGCCAAATGCACCGATCGCGTCGCCGACGAGATGATGCTGCACATTCAGGCTGTCGAGAAAGACGATAGTGGCCGACAGAAGCAGATGAACTCCATCTACATGATGAGCCATTCCGGGGCCCGCGGTTCGCCCGCCCAGATGAAGCAGCTCGCTGGTATGCGCGGCCTCATGGCGAAGCCGTCAGGTGAGATCATCGAAACTCCGATTATCTCCAACTTCAAGGAAGGATTGTCCGTGCTGGAGTACTTCAACTCCACCCATGGCGCTCGCAAGGGCCTTGCCGATACGGCGTTGAAGACCGCCAATTCTGGCTATCTTACCCGGCGTCTCGTCGATGTGGCACAAGACGCGATCATCAGCAATTTCGATTGCGGCACCACCAACGGCCTCAAATTGCAGGCTGTCGTGGAGTCCGGGCAGGTCATGGCAACCCTCGGCCAACGCATTCTTGGGCGCACTGTTGCCGAAGACATCGTTGATGCGCGCACTAAAGAGGTGGTTGTGGGGGCCGGTACGCTGATCGAAGAGAAGCACGTCGAGCTTGTCGAGAATGCCCGGGTTCAGACCGCGAAAATACGCTCGGTTCTGACCTGCGACACCAAAATCGGAGTTTGCGGTAAGTGCTACGGGCGCGACCTTGCTCGCGGCACCCCCGTCAATCTAGGCGAGGCGGTGGGTGTCATTGCCGCTCAATCGATCGGAGAGCCTGGCACCCAGCTGACGATGCGCACATTCCATATTGGCGGTGCGGCCCAGGTGGTCGATCAGTCATTCCTAGAGTCCAATTTTGAGGGTTCGGTCTCGATCCGAAACCGCAATGTGGTGAAGGATTCCAACAGCAGGCTGATCGCGATGGCCCGCAACATGGCGATCGCCATCATCGACGACGACGGCACGGAGCGGGCGAGCCATCGGGTCGCTTATGGCTCCCGCCTATTGGTCGACGAGGGCGACCATGTCGAACGCGCCCAACGCTTGGCCGAGTGGGATCCCTATACCCGACCGGTGCTGACCGAACTTGCCGGCCGCGTCGAATTCGAGGATCTGGTCGAGGGCGTCTCGGTTTCCGAATCGACTGATGAATCGACTGGTATCACCAAGCGTGTCATCACCGATTGGCGAGCGCATCCGCGCGGCGGCGACTTAAGGCCGGCGATTGTTGTTAAGGACGGGCGCGGCAAGATAAAGCAGCTCGCGCGCGGCGGTGACGCTCGTTATCTTCTGTCGACCGACGCCATCTTGTCGGTGGAGCAGGGTTCCAAAGTTGTCGCCGGCCACGTGCTGGCGCGGCTCCCAACCGAAGCAGCCAAAACCCGCGACATCACTGGCGGGCTGCCGCGGGTGGCGGAGCTATTCGAGGCCAGGCGGCCCAAGGACCATGCCATCATTGCCGAAATCGACGGCACGATTCGCTTTGGCCGCGACTACAAGAACAAGCGGCGGGTTGTTATCGAGCCCGCCGAAGAGGGGCAGGAGCCGGTCGAATATCTGATCGCCAAGAACAAACAGCTGCATCTGCAGGAAGGCGATTCTGTCGAGAAGGGCGATTACATCGTCGACGGAAATCCGGCTCCGCATGATATCCTGGCCATCAAGGGTGTCGAGGCGCTGGCCGCCTTCCTGGTAAACGAAATCCAGGAGGTTTACCGCCTGCAGGGCGTCATAATAAACGACAAGCATATCGAAGTCATCGTCCGACAAATGCTGCAAAAAGTGGAAGTGGTTGATCCCGGTGAGACAGAGCTTTTCGCCGGTGAGCAAGTCGATGAGATCGACTTCGAAGCTGCCAACACCAAGGCGGTAGCAGAAAAGAAGAAGCCGGCGACGGCGAACCCGGTGCTGCTCGGCATCACCAAGGCAAGCCTGCAGACGCGATCGTTCTTTTCGGCTGCATCCTTCCAGGAGACGACCCGCGTCCTCACCGAAGCGGCGGTTAATGGCAAGGTCGATCTACTGGAGGGACTGAAGGAGAACATCATCGTTGGCCGGCTCATTCCGGCCGGCACCGGAGGGGCGATCAAGGAGGTCCGCCAAGTCGCCGTGCGCCGCGATTCCTTGATTCTCGAAGAGCGGCGGCGGATCGCCGAAGCGGAAGCTGCTGCCGCCCAGGCGGAGGCAGCGGCGGAAGCGGAGGCGGAAGCGGGGGCGGAGGCGCTGATCACTTCGGAGGCCGGCGAATAAATCAACGGATTGAGGGGTGTGCCGCTTATCGCGACACACCCCTTGAGGTCTGGAACACCCCATCTCGGGACGTTATCTTTGACTCTCAGCGCCGATTGGCAGACCGCGCGTTCTCCGGAAGCGACATTTGGTCCGGATTTCAGCGGTTCCCGATCGTTTCGAGGGGTTGACCGCAAAGCGGCGAAAAAGTAGGTTTCGCGCGCTTTCGGCAGGCAGTAGGCCTTCAAGCTCCACCGGGCGTCGCGCTCTGGAACGACGAAACCTAAACGCTGGCGAACACCAAAGAAGGTGATTGAGATCGCAGGATCGGGGCGAAAGCCGTGATCCGGCGCTATTTCGAAACGCCTGCCAGCTCGGCGCAGGTGACGATTGTTTTGACAATTCAAGCGGTCGATCGAGCGGACCGCGAGCGATGGTGCGAATGCCGACGATCAACCAGCTCATTCGGAAGCCGCGACAGGCCCCCGTGAAGCGAAACAAGGTACCGGCTTTGCAGGGCAACCCACAAAAGCGCGGGGTGTGTACGCGCGTTTACACCACCACGCCGAAGAAGCCGAACTCGGCGCTGCGCAAGGTGGCAAAAATTAGGCTCCAGAATGGCTTTGAAGTGATCGGTTATATTCCCGGCGAGGGCCACAATTTGCAGGAGCATTCGGTGGTGATGATCCGCGGCGGGCGTGTGAAGGATCTTCCGGGCGTTCGCTATCACGTAATCAGGGGTGTCCTTGACACCCAAGGGGTCAAGGATCGCCGACAGCGCCGTTCGAAATACGGCACCAAACGGCCGAAATAGGGTTGGGTTAGTAATGTCACGCCGCCATCGAGCCGAAAAACGCGAGATCATCCCCGATCCGAAATACGGGGATGTCGTCGTTTCGAAATTTATGAACTCGGTCATGCGGGCCGGCAAGAAATCCGTGGCCGAGCAGATCGTTTATGGCGCTTTCGATATGATCGAGGCTCGGGCCAAGCAGGATCCGCTCGGCGTGTTCAAGCAGGCTCTCGACAATGTCATGCCTCAGATCGAGGTGCGCTCCCGCCGGGTCGGCGGCGCTACCTACCAGGTTCCGGTCGAGGTGCGGCCATCGCGGCGGCAGGCGCTGGCGATCCGCTGGCTATTGTCGGCGGCCCGAGGCCGCAACGAAAAGACCATGGTCGATCGCCTCTCCGGCGAACTCATGGACGCAGCCAACAGTCGTGGCAACGCCGTCAAGAAGCGCGAAGACACGCATCGGATGGCCGAAGCCAACCGCGCCTTTTCGCATTATCGCTGGTAGTCCTCTCGAAGGTCAGACTGACATGCCCCGCACCCACCCGATCGAGGATTACCGGAATTTCGGCATCATGGCCCACATCGATGCCGGCAAAACGACGACGACCGAACGAATCTTGTTTTACACCGGCCGCAGCTACAAAATGGGCGAGGTCCACGAGGGCGCGTCCAAAATGGACTGGATGGAGCAGGAGCAAGAGCGCGGCATCACCATCACTTCCGCCGCAACCACGGCCTATTGGAAAGACAAGCGGCTCAACATCATAGACACGCCCGGCCATGTCGATTTCACCATTGAGGTCGAACGCTCGCTGCGAGTGTTGGACGGCGCTGTCGCCCTTCTGGACGCCAATGCCGGGGTCGAGCCGCAGACCGAAACCGTGTGGCGCCAGGCGGACAAATACCGCGTGCCGCGCATGATCTTCGTCAACAAGATGGACAAGATCGGCGCCAATTTCTACCGCTCGGTCGAGATGGTGAAGTCCCGGTTGGGGGCAATTCCGCTGGTGATCCAACTCCCGCTTGGCGCGGAATCGGACTTCAAAGGCGTCGTCGATCTGATCAAGATGAGAGCGATTGTTTGGGAAGAGAATGAATCACTCGGCGCGAAATTTGATTATGTCAACATTCCCGACGAGTTGATGGCTGAGGCGGATAGATATCGCGAGCTACTGGTAGAAACCGCCGTTGAAGCCGACGAAGTGGCCATGGACAGCTACCTCGAAGGCGACATGCCAGATGAGGCCGAGCTTAAGGCTCTCATCCGCAAGGGCACCTGCGGTAACCTCTTTGTTCCGATCTTGTGCGGTTCCGCTTTCAAGAACAAGGGCGTCCAACCACTGCTCGACGCGGTGGTCGACTATCTGCCGTCGCCGGTCGAAGTTACCGACATCAAGGGCGTCCATCCGCGAACGGGCGAGGACATCAAGCGGGTTTCCTCCGACGAGGAACCGTTGTCGATGCTTGCGTTCAAGGTGATGAACGACCCGTTTGTCGGCTCGCTCACCTTCTGCCGCATCTACTCCGGCCAATTGGCAGCGGGTACCTCGGTCCTCAACACGGTCAAAGACAAGCGCGAGCGCGTCGGCCGGATGCTGCAGATGCATTCGAACGATCGAGAGGACATCAAGGAAGCCTATGCTGGCGATATCGTCGCGTTGGCGGGTCTCAAGGAAACCACCACCGGCGACACTCTTTGCGATTTCACCAACCCGGTCATCTTGGAGCGGATGGAATTCCCCGAGCCGGTCATCGAGATTGCGATCGAGCCGAAGACCAAGGTGGATCAGGAGAAAATGGGTGTTGCCCTCCATCGCCTCGCCCAGGAGGATCCGTCGTTCCACGTCAAAACCGATGACGAATCCGGGCAGACCATCATCGGCGGCATGGGCGAGCTCCACCTCGACATTCTGGTCGATCGGATGAGGCGCGAGTTTAAGGTCGAAGCCAATGTCGGCGCACCGCAAGTTGCCTACCGCGAAACGCTGACGCGTCAGGTCGATATCGACTACATCCACAAAAAGCAGACCGGCGGCTCAGGCCAGTTCGCCCGTGTGAAGTTGGTCATCGAGCCCAACGAGGCCGGTGCCGGCTTCGAGTTCGAGAGCAAGATCGTCGGCGGCAATGTGCCCAGGGAGTACATTCCTGGCGTACGGAAGGGCATCCAGAGTGTCATGGGCGGCGGCATCATCGCCGGTTTTCCGCTGGTCGATGTGAGAGTGACGTTGATCGACGGCGCCTATCACGACGTCGACTCAAGCGTCCTCGCCTTCGAGATCGCTTCGCGCGCTGCCTTTCGCGAGGGCGCGCAGAAGGCTGGTCCGAAGCTGCTGGAGCCGATAATGAAAGTGGAAGTGGTGACGCCCCAAAGTTATATGGGCGACGTCATCGGCGACCTTAATTCACGTCGCGGCCAGATTAGCGGCACCCAAATCCGTGGCGCAGCAACTGTCATCAACGCGATGGTGCCGTTGGCCAATATGTTCGGCTACGTCAACACCCTGCGTTCGATGAGCCAGGGGCGGGCGCAATACACTATGCAATTTGATCACTACGAGCAGGTTCCGCAGGCCGTTGCCGAGGAGGTTCAGGCGAAATTCGCCTGACCCACGGCATCTGAGGACACTAGGAAACGGAGAGCCCCATGGCGAAGGAAAAATTCGAGCGCACAAAGCCGCACATGAATATCGGTACGATCGGCCATGTCGACCACGGCAAGACGTCGCTAACGGCGGCCATTACCAAGGTCCTGGCGGAAACCGGTGGGGCCACATTCAAGGACTATGCGTCGATCGATGCGGCGCCAGAAGAGAAGGCGCGCGGCATCACGATCAATACCGCCCATGTCGAGTATGAGACCGGAAACCGGCACTACGCTCACGTCGACTGTCCCGGCCACGCCGACTATGTGAAGAACATGATCACCGGCGCCGCTCAGATGGATGGCGCCATTCTCGTCGTCTCGGCCGCTGACGGGCCGATGCCACAAACCCGCGAGCACATCCTCCTCGCCTACAACGTGGGCGTTCCGGCACTGGTCGTTTATCTGAACAAGGTCGATCAGGTTGACGATCCGGAGCTGCTTGAACTTGTCGAACTTGAGGTCCGGGAGCTGTTGTCGAAGTACGACTTCGCCGGAGACGAGATCCCGATCATTCAGGGCTCGGCCTTGGCCGCGCTTGAGGGCCGGGACGCCGAGAGCGGCCACGACTCAATCATCCGACTGATGGAGGCCGTCGACGATTACATTCCGACTCCCGAGCGCCCCGTCGATCAGCCGTTTCTGCTCGCGATCGAAGACGTGTTCTCGATCTCCGGCCGCGGAACGGTGGTCACTGGTCGTGTCGAGCGTGGTGTTGTCAAAGTCGGCGAGGAAGTCGAGATCGTCGGTATTCGCGACACCAAGAAGACTACGGTCACCGGCGTCGAGATGTTCAGGAAGCTCCTCGATCAGGGCCAGGCCGGCGATAATATCGGCGCTCTCCTGCGCGGCATCGACCGAGACGACGTTGAACGCGGCCAAGTGCTATGCAAGCCAGGGTCTGTAACCCCGCACACCGACTTCAAGGCCGAGGCCTATATCCTTACCAAGGAGGAGGGCGGCCGGCATACGCCGTTTTTCACCAATTACCGGCCGCAATTCTATTTCCGCACCACTGACGTTACCGGCGTTGTACATCTGCCGGAGGGCACGGAAATGGTGATGCCGGGCGACAATATATCGATGACTGTAGAGCTGATCGTGCCGATCGCGATGGAAGAGCACCTTCGCTTCGCTATTCGTGAGGGCGGTCGCACCGTCGGCTCGGGCGTCGTCACCGAGATCATCAAATAGGTAGCTTGTATCAAATCTCGGCGGCGGCACTGCCCGTCGCCTAATCTTCAACGATAGCTTTTTTGGAACGATAAGTATGAACGGCCAAAACATCCGAATTCGACTGAAGGCATTCGATCATCGTGTGCTCGATTCATCGACGCGGGAGATCGTTTCGACGGCCAAGCGGACGGGCGCGCGAGTGCGTGGGCCGATCCCGCTGCCGACGCGGATCGAGAAGTTCACGGTCAATCGGTCGCCGCATATCGACAAGAAGAGTCGCGAACAATTCGAGATGCGAACCCACAAGCGGCTGCTCGATATCGTCGATCCCACGCCGCAGACGGTGGATGCGCTGATGAAGCTTGATCTTGCCGCCGGCGTCGACATCGAGATCAAGCTTTAGGCTGGAAGGGACAGAGGCGACCATGCGCTCAGGCGTGATCACCCGGAAGCTAGGTATGACGCGCCTCTATACTGAGGCCGGCGAGCAGGTGCCCGTGACGGTGCTGAAGCTCGACAAGTGCCAAGTGGTTGCTCAGCGCACCCAGGACAAGAACGGCTACACCGCGCTGCAACTAGGCTCTGGCCTTGCCAAGGTGAAGCGAACCGTGAAGGCGATGCGTGGTCATTTCGCGAAAGCACAGGTCGAGCCGAAGCAGCGGCTTGCCGAGTTCCGAGTGAGTGCGGACAATCTGATCGAGGTCGGCGCTGAGATAACCGCCGATCATTTTGTCGTCGGCCAGTTCGTCGACGTCACCGGCACCTCGATCGGCAAGGGCTTCGCCGGTTCGATGAAGCGACACAATTTTGGCGGCGGCAGGGCCTCTCACGGAACCTCTGTCAGCCACCGCGCGCACGGCTCGACCGGCCAGCGCCAGGATCCTGGCAAGGTCTTCAAGGGCAAGAAGATGGCTGGGCATATGGGCAATGAGCGGGTGACCAGCCAGAATCTCAAGGTAGTCAAGACCGACATTGAGCGTGGGTTGATCATGGTCGCCGGCGCGGTTCCGGGCGCCTCAGGTGGCTGGATCCTGGTGCGAGACGCGGTCAAGCGGACGCTGCCCGATGGAGTGCCAAGGCCGGGCGCCTTTCGCAAGGTCGTCGCACCGGCGCCGGAAACCGAAGAGATCGCCAAAGCCGAGCCAGCGATTGCAACCGAAGCTCCGGCAGTGCCGATTGTGGTGGCGGGCGAGCCGGTCCAGGCGACAGCTGTGCCGATCGCCGGGCCAAACGAGGCGGCACCGACTGAGTCTTCGGCAGAGGAAGAGGCTTCGGAATTGAGCGAGAAGCCAGCCGAGGCCGGTGGCGACTCTGGCAAGGCCGCCGACGAGCCCGGCGCCGAGAAAGACCAAGAGTGATGGATCTCAAGGTAACCACGCTCGACGGCAAGTCCGCCGGCTCGATCTCGCTGGCCGACGAGGTTTTCGGCCTTGAGCCGCGCTCCGATATCCTTGCTCGCATGGTGCGCTGGCAACTGGCCAAACGGCAGGCCGGCACGCATAAGACAAAAAAACGCGGCGAAATCGAGCGTACGACCGCGAAGATGTACAAGCAAAAGGGAATGGGCCGCGCCAGGCACGGCTCCCCGACGGCGCCGCAATTCCGGGGCGGCGGCAAGGCTTTCGGACCGGTCTCGCGCAGCCATGCCCATGATTTGCCGAAAAAGGTCCGCGTCTTGGCGCTAAAGCATGCACTTTCCGCCAAAGCACGGGACGCAGACATCGTCGTCATAGATGCGCTGAGTATCAAAGCAGCGAAAACCAAAGCCTTACGGGGGCAATTCGAAAAGCTCGGTCTCGCCAATGCGTTGTTCGTCGGCGGCGATGCGATCGAGGACAATTTCAGGCTGGCGGCGCGCAACATTGCCGATATCGACGTGCTCCCGGTGCGCGGCATCAATGTCTACGATGTGCTTCGCAGGAATAAGCTGGTGCTCACCAAGGACGCCGTTAATGCGCTGCAGGAGCGGCTGAAATGACCAAGCTCAGCCACTACGACATCATCCGCAGCCCGGTGATCACCGAGAAATCGACCACCGCATCCGAGCAGGACAAGGTCGTCTTTATTGTTTCCAAAGCGGCGACCAAGCCTCAGATCAAGGATGCGGTCGAGGCTTTGTTCGAGGTCAAGGTCGCGGCAGTGAACACATTGAATCGCAAAGGGAAAACTCGGCGGTTCCGCGGCGTTCTCGGCCGTCTAAGCGACACCAAACGAGCGATCGTTACATTGGCCGAAGGCCAGTCGATCGACGTGACGACCGGTTTGTGAGGGTAGGGCGAGCGATGGCACTCCGGACCTATAAGCCGACGACCCCAAGCCTGCGCCAGCTCGTTACGGTGTCACGCGACGGCCTGCACAAGGGCAAGCCGATAAAGACGCTCACTGTCGGGCTCACCGGCTCGGGTGGCCGCAATAATGCCGGCCGGATGACGGCCCGGCGGCGCGGCGGCGGGCACAAGCGGAGCTACCGGATCGTCGATTTCAAACGGAACAAGCTGGACGTCGAGGGGGTCGTGGAGCGGCTCGAATATGATCCCAACCGATCCGCCTTCATTGCCCTCATCCGCTATGAAGACGGCGAACAGGCCTACATTCTGGCGCCGCAGCGGCTCGGGCCTGGCGATAAGATCATCGCCTCAAAGCGTACCGATGTGCGGCCGGGTAACGCCATGCCATTAATGGCGATGCCGGTCGGCACCATCGTCCACAATATCGAGATGAAGCCGGGCAAAGGCGGTCAGATTGCACGCGCCGCTGGTACATACGCGCAATATGTCGGGCGCGAGCAGGGCTACGCGATCTTGAAGCTAAATTCCGGGGAGCAGCGGCTCGTCCATCAAAATTGCATCGCCACCATCGGAGCGGTATCCAATCCCGATCATTCCAACATCAATATCGGCAAGGCGGGCCGCAATCGTTGGCTTGGCCGCCGACCAAGCGTCCGAGGTGTGGCAATGAACCCGATCGACCATCCGCATGGTGGCGGCGAAGGCCGCGCCTCGGGCGGCCGTCATCCAGTGACGCCATGGGGCAAGCCCACTAAAGGCAAGCGGACCCGTAGCAATAAGCAGACCGACAAGTTCATCGCGCGCAGCCGGCATGCGCGCAAGAAGGGCAGATAGAGGACCGAATTAGTGACCCGTTCCGTTTGGAAAGGCCCATTCGTTGATGGCTATCTCCTTCGCAAGGCGGAGAAGTCGCGGGAATCTGGCCGCAGCGAAGTGATCAAGATGTGGAGCCGCCGCTCGACGATTCTGCCGCAATTCGTGGGGCTGACATTCGGCGTCTACAACGGTCTGAAACACATCCCGGTCTTGGTCAGCGAGGACATGGTTGGCCACAAATTTGGTGAATTTGCGCCGACACGCACCTATCACGGCCACTCAGCCGACAAGAGGGCCAAGAGGATCTGACGATGGGCAAGCCGAAACGAACACGGGCGCTCAGCGACAACGAAGCATCGGCGAAGCTGCGGATGATCCGCGTGTCGCCGCAAAAGCTCAATCTCGTCGCCGCTTCGATCCGCGGCAAGAAGGTTGGCCACGCGCTCGCCGATCTGTCCTTCAGCCGCAGGCGTATCGCCGGGCCGGTGCGCAAGCTGCTGGAGTCGGCCGTGGCCAATGCCGAGAACAATCATGGGCTCGACGTCGATTCATTGGTCGTCGCCCAAGCCCATGTCGGCAAGGCATTGGTGATGAAGCGATGGGTACCACGAGCGCGCGGCCGGGTCGGACGCATACAGCGACCGTTCTCGAATTTGACTATCGTCGTACGCGAAGTTGAGGAAACTGCCTGATGGGACAGAAAGTCAACCCGATAAGCTTCCGGCTCGGGATCAATCGCACCTGGGATTCGCGCTGGTTCGCAAGCAAGAACGAGTACGGCCGGTTGCTACTTGAGGACATGAAGATCCGCGACGCGCTGATGGAGGACCTCAGGCAAGCGGCGGTGTCGAAAATCGTGATCGAGCGTCCGCACAAGAAATGCCGTGTCACTATTCACTCAGCACGGCCAGGTATCGTGATCGGCAAGAAGGGCGCTGATATCGAGAAATTACGCAAGAAAATCAGTGCGATGACCGACTCGGAAGTTCACATCAATATTGTCGAGGTCCGCAAGCCGGAGCTTGATGCGACGCTCGTCGCCGCTGGAATCGCGCAGCAACTAGAGCGCCGCGTTGCCTTCCGCCGGGCGATGAAGCGTGCCGTGCAGTCGGCCATGCGCTTAGGTGCCGGCGGTATCCGGATCAATTGCGGAGGTCGTCTCGGCGGCGCCGAAATCGCCCGCACCGAGTGGTATCGCGAGGGCCGGGTGCCGCTCCACACTTTGCGAGCCGACATCGATTACGGCCAAGCCACGGCGAAGACCGCCTACGGCGCTTGCGGCGTAAAGGTCTGGATCTTCAAGGGTGAGATAATGGAGCACGACCCGATGGCGTCCGAGCGGAAATTGACCGAGGGAGATCAGCCGGCCGGCCGCCGTCGCGAAGCGGCCACCTAGGGACAGAACGATGCTGCAACCTAAACGGACCAAATTCCGTAAGCAGTTCAAAGGACGCATCAGCGGTGCCGCCAAGGGCGGTACCCGGCTGAGTTTTGGCGCCTTTGGATTGAAATCGATGGAACCGGAACGGATTACGGCGCGCCAGATCGAGGCAGCCCGACGTGCGATCACCCGCCATATGAAGCGAGCAGGCCGCGTTTGGATCCTGGTGTTCCCGGATGTGCCGATATCGAAAAAGCCAACCGAAGTCCGGATGGGCAAAGGCAAGGGGACGCCGGAATACTGGGCAGCCAGGGTCAAACCGGGTCGGATCATGTTTGAGATTGACGGTGTCAAGGAAGACGTCGCTCGCGAGGCGCTGCGGCTCGGCGCCGCCAAGCTGCCGGTGAGAACGCGCTTTGTTCAGCGCACCACGGATTGATCGAGAGGGTAGCACGGTGAAAGCGGAAGAGATGCGTAGGATGACGCCGGATGAGCGGCAAGACGCTGTGACCTCGTTGAAGAAGGAGCAATTTAATCTCCGCTTCCAGCGGGCGAGCGGCCAGCTCACCAACACCGCCCGCGTTCGTGTGGTGCGGCGCGATATAGCGCGATTGATGACTGTTGCCCGGCGGGAAAAATCCGGGTCTGAGAAGGCAAAGGGATAAATCGAATGCCGAAACGCGTCCTCCAGGGAGTCGTCATCAGCGACAAGGGCGACAAGACTGTCGTGGTGCAAGTGGAGCGACGTTTCACTCATCCTGTCATGTCGAAGACTGTGCGACGGTCAAAAAAGTACCAGGCGCACGACGCCGACAACAGCTGCAAGGTCGGTGACCACATTCAGATTCAGGAGTCGGCTCCGATCTCCAAGAATAAACGCTGGGTTGTGGTCGAGGCAGGCAGCAAGGAAATGGCGTGAAGCACATGGGCGTTGTTGCGCTGGGTAGGAGAATTGGTGGTCGCCTATGATTCAGATGCAGACCAACCTCGATGTCGCAGACAATTCAGGCGCACGCCGGCTGATGTGCATCAAGGTGCTGGGCGGCTCGAAGCGGAGATACGCTTCGATCGGCGACGTCATTATTGTCTCCATCAAGGAAGCGATCCCGCGCGGCCGAGTGAAGAAGGGCGATGTGATGAAGGCGGTCGTGGTTCGTACCGCCAAAGATATCCGGCGCGCGGACGGCAGTGTCATCCGCTTCGATCGCAATGCCGCGGTGTTGATCAACAATCAATTCGAGCCGATTGGCACGCGCATATTTGGGCCCGTGCCGCGTGAATTACGGGCTCGCAACCACATGAAGATCATCTCGCTGGCGCCGGAGGTGCTGTGATTATGGCCGCCAGAATCCGCAAAGGTGATCGGGTGATCGTGCTTTCGGGCCGCGACAAGGGCCGGACCGGCGACGTGATCGGCGTTTTGCCGATGGAGAACCGGGCTCTGGTCCGGGGCATCAACATGGTGCGTCGGCATCAGCGCCAATCGGCGTCGCAACAGGGCGGCATCATCTCCAAGGAAATGCCAATCCATCTTTCCAATCTCGCCCACGTCGATCCCAAGGACGACAAGCCGACCCGGATCGGATTCAAGATCAACGAAGGCGGGCAAAAGGTACGCTTCGCAAGGCGTTCCGGAGAGTCCATCGATGGCTGAAGCGACCTACCAGCCGAGGTTGAAGACCCGATTCGAGCAGGAGATCCGACCGCTGCTCGCCAAGGAGTTCGGATACAAGAACCCAATGGAAGTGCCTCGGGTTCACAAGGTGGTGGTCAATATGGGCGTCGGCGAGGCGGTCGTGGACTCCAAGAAAATCCAGTCGGCCCTGGGCGATCTCGCGCTCATCGCCGGCCAACTGCCTGCGATATCCCGGGCACGCAAATCGATCGCGACATTCAAGCTCCGCGAGGGCATGCCGGTCGGCGGTCGTGTGACGCTCCGTCGGACCCGAATGTACGATTTCCTTGACCGGCTGATTCACATTGCCTTGCCGCGCGTCCGCGACTTCCGTGGCCTCAACCCGAGGAGTTTCGATGGCCGTGGCAATTTCGCGATGGGGATCAAGGAGCACATCATTTTTCCGGAGATCAACTATGACCAGGTCGACCAAATCTGGGGCATGGACGTGATTGTTTGCACGACCGCGGCGACCGATGACGAAGCTCGCGCGCTTTTGCAGGCGTTCGATTTCCCTTTCCGCCAGCAGGCGGCTCGGGACTGATAGGGAGCACTCATGGCAAAGAAGAGCCAGATCGAAAAAAACCGGCGGCGGCGCTTGTTGGTCGCCCGATATTTGGAGCGCCGGCAGGCCCTGAAGGCGATCGCCCGAGACGAGAGTCTATCGCTGGAAGAGCGATTTCAGGCGCAGCTTAAGCTCGCTGAACTGCCGCGCAACTCGGCGCCCAACCGTGTGGTCAATCGCTGTGAGATTACCGGCCGGCCGCGCGCTTATTACCGGAAATTGCGAATGTCCCGCGTGGCGCTGCGCGATCTATCATCGTCCGGCATGATCCCGGGCATGGTTAAGTCGAGCTGGTAGGAGAGGCAAGAGCATGGTTCTGACCGATCCTCTCGGCGATATGTTGACCCGTATTCGCAACGCGCAGATGCGGAACAAGACCAAGATCTCGACTCCGGCGTCCGGCCTACGCCAGCGGGTGCTGGATGTGTTGCAATCGGAGGGTTATATCCGAGGCTATTCGTCGATCGATTTCGAAGATCGCTCCGAATTCGAGATCGAACTGAAATATTATGACGGAGAACCGGTGATCCGAGACATTCGACGTATTTCTCGGCCCGGCCGGCGAGTTTACGCCTCGGTGCGCAATCTGCCCCGAGTATCGAACGGATTGGGCGTATCAATCCTCTCCACGCCGAAAGGGGTGATGTCCGATGACGAAGCCCGCGAGCAAAATGTCGGCGGCGAAATTCTCTGTCAGGTCTTCTAAATGTCCCTTGGATTGAAGCGGTAAGATTCAATGTCTCGCATTGGTAAGAAAACAGTGTCGCTACCAAATGGAGTGACAGCTGAAATCACCGGCCAGACGGTGTCGGTGAAGGGCCCGAAGGGGCAGCTTTCTTTTGCCGCGACCGACAAAGTGGCCATCGCCATGAATGATGATGGCATAAAGGTCAATCCGGTCGACGACAGCAAGGCTGCGCGCGCGTCCTGGGGTATGTCTCGAACACAAATCGCCAATCTTGTGAGAGGGGTAAGCGAGGGTTTTGAGAAGAAACTTCAGATCAATGGAGTCGGCTATCGCGCTTCCGTTCAGGGCGGGGACCTCCAATTGGCGCTCGGTTATAGCCATGACGTCAGATACCCCATCCCGGAGGGGATCAAGATTGAGTGTCCAAAGCCGACCGAGATTGTGATTTCCGGGATCGATCGGCAAAAAGTCGGCCAGACAGCAGCCGAGATCAGAGAATTCCGGCCACCGGAACCATATAAAGGCAAGGGCATCAAATATGCCGAAGAGCGGATCATCCGCAAAGAAGGCAAGAAGAAATAGCGATGACGAAATTGTCGGATATCCGCCGGGCAAGCCGAGTCCGCAGGGCGCTTCGCAAAGCCGGAACAAGTCGGCCGCGGCTCAGTGTCTTTCGGTCCTCGCAGCATATCTATGCGCAGGTGATCGATGACAGTCGTGGCCATACCCTCGCCGCTGCATCGACACTGGAACCGGAAGTCCGCAGCGGCGGCAAGACCGGGGCCGACAAAGCCGCTGCCGCGGAAGTTGGAAAAGTGATCGCGGCCCGCGCAAAAACTGCCGGTGTCGAGGATGTGGTTTTCGACCGGGGTTCCTATCTATATCATGGTCGGGTCAAGGCTTTGGCCGACGGTGCTCGCGAGGGTGGACTGAATTTTTGACGCCAATCTTGGCGCCGGCAACATCGATTGGACTGAAAGAGCATGGCACGAGACCGAGATCGGAACGACCGCGACAGCGAATTCGTCGATAAGCTGGTCCACATCAATCGGGTCGCCAAAGTCGTCAAGGGAGGGCGGCGCTTCGGCTTTGCCGCGCTGGTTGTGATTGGCGATCAAAAGGGCCGGGTCGGCTTTGGCCATGGCAAGGCTCGCGAAGTGCCCGAGGCGATCCGCAAGGCTACCGAGGCGGCGAAACGGACGATGATCCGAGTACCGCTGCGGGAAGGTCGGACGTTGCACCATGATGTCAGCGGTCGCCACGGCGCCGGCCGTGTGCATGTTCGAGCAGCGCCGGCGGGAACCGGTATTATTGCCGGCGGTCCGATGCGCGCCGTGTTCGAGACGCTCGGTGTTCAGGACGTGGTTGCCAAATCGCTGGGTTCAAGCAACCCCTACAACATGGTTCGTGCTACTTTTGACGCCCTCGGCCACGAAGATAGCCCGCGCGGTGTGGCTGCAAGGCGTGGCATCAAAGTCTCGACCTTGCAGGCACGTCGGCGCGATGTCGACGACAGCCAGCCGGCAGAGGCATAGGAGGCGGTATGATGGCCCGGCAGGGAGCCACCCAAGGCAAAACAATCACCGTCGAGCAGATCGGCAGCCCGATCCGCCGGCCGGCATATCAACGCCAGACCCTAATCGGTCTTGGTCTCAACAAGATTCGCCGTCGGGCAACGCTTCCCGACACACCGTCGACGCGAGGGATGATCGCCAAGGTCCATCACCTCGTGCGCGTGGTGGAAAACTAGCGCTCAAGGGCGCGCAGGGCGCGAGAGGAACGAGACGTGAAACTGAATCAACTTGCCGACAATGCCGGGGCACGGAAGGCCAAGCGGCGGGTCGGCCGCGGCATTGGCTCGGGCAAGGGCAAGACCGCCGGTCGGGGCTTCAAGGGTCAGAAATCGAGGTCCGGTGTTTCGATCAAGGGCTTCGAGGGCGGCCAGATGCCGCTGCATCGGCGCCTGCCAAAGCGCGGCTTCAACAACATTTTCGCCAAGAGCTACAACGAAGTTGGCCTTGGTCGCGTTCAACAGGCGATCGATGCCGGTAAGCTCGACGCCAAGGAGCCGGTCACGGCCGAGACCTTGAAGAAGGCGGGCGTCATTCGTCGTGTTAAAGACGGCGTCCGAGTCCTCGCCAATGGCGAATTGAAGACCACGGTCATTTTCGAGGTTGCCGGGGCGTCAAAGCCGGCGGCAACTGCAATCGAAAAGGCCGGCGGGTCGCTAAAGTCAGTCTGATCGGCCACGGGCAACCGGGCTAAGCGGAGCATCGAATGGCATCGGCCGCCGAACAACTCGCAGCCAATCTAAATTTCAAAGCCTTCGCCAAGGCCGATGCGCTGAAGAAGCGCATTTGGTTCACGCTCGGCGCACTGATCCTCTACCGGCTCGGCACTTATATCCCTATGCCGGGGATCAATCCGGACGCTTTCGCCGACGCTTTCGCCACGCAATCGCAGGGCGTGCTTGGTATATTCAACATGTTTGCCGGCGGCGCTGTCGAGCGGATGGCGATCCTGGCGCTCGGGATCATGCCCTATATCTCGGCGTCGATTGTCATGCAGCTGGCGAGTTCGCTCATCCCACGCCTCGAGGCGATCAAGAAAGAGGGCGAGCGAGGCCGGAAGGTCATCAACCAATATACCCGCTACGGAACCGTTATCCTGGCGGCGCTTCAAGCCTTTGCCATCGCGGCGGGCTTGGAGGGCGGGCAGGGCATCGTTAGCGAACCCGGCTGGTTCTTCCGCTTTTCGACAGTGATCACCCTGACCGGTGGCACCATCTTCCTGATGTGGCTCGGCGAGCAGATAACGGCGCGTGGCGTCGGGAACGGCATCTCCCTGATCATTTTCGCCGGCATTGTCGCTGGTTTCCCGTCAGCGATCGCGGGAACGCTGGAGCTGGGCCGTCAGGGCGCGATTTCGACTAGTCTCATCTTCGCCATCGGGCTGCTGGTCATCGCTATCATCGCCTTCATCGTTTTCGTGGAGCGGGCACAGCGGCGGCTGCTGATCCAATATCCCAAGCGCCAGGTAGGTAACAGAATGTTCCAGGGCGAATCTTCGCATTTGCCACTGAAGCTCAACACCGCCGGCGTCATCCCAATGATATTCGCCTCGGCGCTCTTGCTACTGCCGGCGACAGTTGCGGGTTTCACCTCCGCTGATAGTCCGGCCTGGATGATCACGCTCACCTCCGTGCTCGGCCGCGGCCAGCCGGTGTACCTGATCCTTTACGGATCGCTGATCGCCTTCTTCGCCTTCTTCTATACCGCGATCGTGTTCAATCCGTCCGATACAGCCGATAATCTCAAACGTCATGGTGGGTTCATTCCGGGCATACGTCCGGGCCAGCGAACGGCGGAATATATCGACTATGTCTTAACTCGGATCACCGTCGCCGGTGCTGCATATTTGGTGCTCGTCGGCATATTGCCCGAGATTGTCATCTCGTCGACGGGCATCCCCTTCTACCTCGGCGGCACGTCGCTACTGATCGTAGTCAGCGTGACTCTTGATACGGTGTCGCAAATTCAGGGCCATCTCCTCGCCCATCAATATGAAGGGCTGGTCAAGAAGGCCAAGCTCAGGGGACGCCGCCGTTGAGGATCGTCCTCCTCGGCCCGCCGGGATCAGGCAAGGGTACTCAAGCTGCTCGCCTTTCCGAGAGCCTCGGCATCGCCCATCTGTCAACCGGCGACATTCTTCGCTCCGCTGTTGCTGCCAAAACTCCGGTCGGTCTTCGTGCTGCCCAAATCATCCAGCGTGGCAATCTTGTGCCTGACTCCGTCGTTATCAGCGTCATTGCCGACCGGATCGAGCAGCCGGATTGCTCCAGCGGCTTCATCCTGGACGGATTCCCTCGAACCATCGCTCAGGCGGAAGGTCTTGACGAGCTGCTGAAGGGTCGTGGCATATTGCTCGACGCGGTTGTTGAGCTGACCGTCGACGAAGGCGCACTCATTGCCAGGATCGAGGGCCGTGCCCGCGAGACCGGCGGGGCGCGCGCCGACGACAATCCGGAAACGGTAAGACGACGTCTCGAGGTTTATCGTAGCCGGACGACCCCGGTTTCTGCCTATTATCGAGCTCAGGGGCAGTTGCATGGCGTTGACGGCATGCTGCCGATCGACGAGGTGACGAAGGAGATTGGCGAGGTTCTCGGCGGCGTGGAATTGCAGAGGACGGCACTCCAGAATGGTTGACGAAAACCCCTGCGATCGCTATCTACGACTCACAATCTTTTATCGAAGTTCATCGGCGCCGTTGGCCTTGGGGCGGGACGCCGATTTGGCGCGTTGAGCGGGCATTTAGGCTGGCCCCGGGGAGACAATCTGAGTGGCTCGCATCGCAGGGGTAAATATTCCGACGAACAAACGCGTCGTGATCTCGCTCCAATATATTCACGGCATTGGCGCCACCAAAGCGCGGAATATTGCCACCAAGGTGAATATCCCGCCCGAGCGCCGGGTGAATGAGTTGTCGGACTCCGAGGTCCTGCAGATCCGGGAGATAATCGAACATGACCATATGGTCGAAGGCGACCTCCGCCGCGATGTCGCGATGAACATTAAGCGGCTGATGGATCTGGGTTGCTATCGCGGTCTTCGCCATCGCCGTGGCTTGCCGGTTCGCGGCCAACGCACTCATACCAATGCCCGCACCCGCAAGGGGCCAGCACGGCCAATCGCCGGGAGAAAGAAATAGCCTCGGGTCGTCTGAGGATAGTTGGTGGAGCCGCCGGAATAACGGCGGCGCTGATATCATGAACGGAATTTGTAATGGCCAAGGATACCGCTCGGGTTCGCCGCCGCGAGAAGAAGAACATCGCCACCGGAGTGGCGCATGTGAATTCCACGTTTAACAATACCATGATTACCATCACCGATGCGCAGGGCAACACGATTTCGTGGTCTTCCGCGGGAACGATGGGGTTCAAGGGCTCGCGCAAGTCGACGCCCTATGCCGCGCAGATGGCGGCAGAGGATGCCGCCAAGAAGGCGGGCGAGCATGGCATGAAGACGCTCGAGGTCGAGGTCTCAGGGCCTGGGTCGGGGCGCGAGTCAGCGCTGCGCGCCTTGCAGTCCGCAGGCTTCACGATCACCTCGATCCGGGATGTCACGCGCATCCCTCATAATGGCTGCCGGCCCCGTAAACGCCGGCGCGTTTAGCAGTTCGCCTACGCGTTCCTTCAAGACATTCGTCGCCCTATGCCGTGGCGAGCCGAAGCCAGAAATTTGGACCGAAAGGACTCACACAAGTGATCCGCAGAAATTGGCAAGAACTGATTAAGCCCAACGCGTTGGAGATCACGCCGGGCGCCGATCCGGCGAGGCAGGCGACCATCGTCGCTGAGCCGCTCGAACGGGGTTTCGGCCTGACACTCGGCAACGCTCTGCGCCGCGTGCTGCTATCCTCATTGCAGGGCGCAGCCGTCACGTCCGCTCAGATTGACGGCGTGCTGCACGAATTCTCCTCGATAGCCGGGGTCCGCGAGGACGTCACCGACATCGTTCTCAACATCAAGGAAATCGCAGTGAAAATGGAAGGCGAGGGGCCAAAGCGCCTCGTCGTCCGCAAGCAAGGCCCGGGAGTGGTCGCCGCCGGCGACATCCAGACCGCCGGCGACATTGAGGTGCTCAATCCCGACCTGGTGCTTTGCACCCTGGACGAAGGCGCCGAGATTCGGATGGAGTTCACCGTCGACACCGGCAAAGGCTATGTTGCTGCCGAGCTCAATCGGTCGGAGGATTCGGCAATTGGGCTGATCCCGATCGACAGCCTTTTCTCGCCGATCCGCAAGGTTTCCTACAAGGTCGAGAACACCAGAGAGGGGCAGGTTCTGGACTATGACAAGCTGACGCTCTCGATTGAGACCGACGGCTCGATTCGCCCCGATGACGCGATCGCATATGCGGCTCGCATCTTGCAAGATCAGCTGTCGATCTTTGTGACTTTCGAAGAGCCGGAGAAAGAAGTGACCCCGGAAGAGATTCCGGAACTTGCCTTCAACCCTGCTCTCCTGAAGAAGGTCGACGAACTCGAACTGTCGGTGCGCTCGGCGAACTGCTTGAAGAACGACAATATCGTCTACATCGGCGACCTCATTCAAAAGACCGAAACTGAGATGCTGCGGACACCGAATTTCGGCCGAAAATCCTTAAATGAGATCAAGGAAGTGCTAGCGCAGATGGGCCTTCATCTGGGCATGGAGGTGGCCAATTGGCCGCCCGAAAATATCGAAGACCTGGCCAAGCGATACGAAGATCATTATTGAGTGCGACGCTCGTGCGATAGCCGCGGGCGTCTGAGCGTGGGAGTTGGCGATGCGCCACGGCAAATCCGGCCGCAAACTAAATCGGACCTCGAGCCACCGAAAAGCGATGTTCGCCAACATGGCGGTCTCCTTGATCCAGCATGAGCAGATCACGACGACCTTGCCAAAAGCCAAGGAACTCAGACCCATCGTCGATCGGCTGGTAACCCTCGGCAAGTGCGGCGACCTGCATGCGCGGCGCCTCGCAATTGCTCGTATTCGTGATGAGGCCGCGGTAAAGAAGCTATTCGAGACCCTCGGCCCGCGCTACGGCGATAGGGCCGGCGGCTACACCCGGGTGCTGAAGGCGGGCTATCGTTATGGCGATTCCGCACCGATGGCGGTGATCGAGTTTGTCGCCCGCGACCGCGATGCCAAAGGGGCGGAAGATCGTGCACGTCATGAGGCCGCTGAAGCAACCGCAGAGCGCGACGACGCTGCCTGACGCTTCTTCGGGCTTTGGATGTTATGGCAAAGGGGCGGCTTGGCCGCCCTTTTTTTGCGGGTTGACAGTTGCGAGCTTGGACTCAGGGCCACAAGGCCCCGGCTGGTTGAAATGAAGGCACCGGCCGGCTCGCCTGCGGCTGGTATGGGCCGGCGGTCGGAGTTCTAAGATGGCAAGTTTGTTCGACAGCGCGACTGGCGAGAAAAAGAGCCCCAGGCGCCCGCTCGCCGACCGGCTGCGACCTACTGAGTTGGCCAATGTACTCGGACAGCCCCATTTGGTCGGGCCGGAGGGAGCGCTGACCCGAATGCTCGAATCCGGAACCATCGGATCGCTCATTTTCTGGGGCCTTCCCGGAACGGGCAAAACTACAGTAGCCCGAATGCTTGCCGACCATACCGACCTCTATTTCGAGCAGCTGTCGGCGGTGTTCTCCGGTGTTGCCGATCTCAAGAAAATCTTCGCCGCAGCGCTGGCTCGTCGGCAGACCGGTCATGGCAGCCTACTCTTCGTCGACGAGATCCATCGTTTCAATCGGGCTCAGCAGGACAGCTTCTTGCCGGTAATGGAAGACGGCACCGTTTGTCTCATCGGCGCCACGACCGAGAACCCGTCTTTCGAGCTGAATGCGGCCCTATTGTCTCGCGCCCGCGTCCTGACCTTCAAGCCGCTCGATGAAGATACGCTCGGCCAGTTGCTTACCCGAGCGGAATCCGCCGAGGGTAGGCCGCCGCCTCTGAGCGACGAGGCCCGAGTGTTACTCATTCGCCTCGCCGACCGCGACGGCCGAGCCGCACTAACGCTTGCCGAGGAAATCTGGCGTGCCGCAAGGACGGGCGAAGTGTTTGATACCAAGCAGCTTTTGGAGATCGTGCAGCGGCGAGCGCCAGTCTACAACAAGGGGCGAGACGGCCACTACAATCTGATTTCTGCGCTGCACAAATCGGTTCGAGGCTCCGATCCCGATGCGGCGCTCTACTATCTTGCCCGCATGCTCGACGCCGGTGAGGACCCGCTCTATCTCGGCCGTCGCCTGGTCCGGATGGCGGTCGAGGATATCGGGTTGGCCGATCCCCAAGCGCTTGTGATGGCGAGCGCAGCCAAGGACGCCTATGACTTTCTGGGCAGTCCGGAGGGTGAACTGGCTCTTGCCGAGGCGTGCGTCTATTTGGCGACAGCGCCGAAATCCAACGCAATCTACCGTGCCTTCGGAGCGGCGCGGCGAAGCGCAGAGGAAAACGGATCGCTGCCACCGCCGAAACACATTCTGAATGCGCCGACCCGACTAATGAAGGCTGAGGGCTACGGCGCCGGATATGACTATGATCATGACGCACCTGATGCTTTTTCCGGGCAGGACTATTTCCCCGATGAAATGGGCCGGCACAGTTACCACGATCCCCCCGACCGTGGATTCGAACGTGAAGTCCGCAAACGTCTGCAATATTGGGCGAAGCTGCGGCAACAGCGCAAAGGGATCTGATGGTCGCAACGTCGGACGGTGACGCTGATCACCGGAGCAGGATGGCGGACCTGGAGACGAGTGGCGCAAGCTCGGCCGAGACCGATCATTGGCATCGATGGCTTTCCGGTGGCGATTGGGCCGCCTTGCCGCGGCGACGGATCCTCCGCCGCCTGCCGTCGCCTCCGCGCTGCAAGCTCTGCGCTGCGCCGTTCCAAGGATGGGGTAGTGCGGCCTCTTGGCTGGTCGGTCGTCGTCGGCCCGAGGATGGGTTAGTTTGCACTCATTGTCGGCGCCTTCTTCGAAAATACCGTGGCGGCGCCGAAATTGACGTGAGCGTTCTGTTTGCCGAACTCCGGGGGTCGATCGGGGCAAACACCGGCGCGCGCGCGGCCGGGTTGATCGGCCTGGCGAAGCAATTCCACCTTATGGCGGCTCGCGTCATCGACGACCATGGCGGGCTGATCGACCAATTTTTCCCCTCCGGAATAATGGCTCTGTTCCTTCCGCGCATCGCCGGCGATGCTCATGCTGAACGCGCGATCGCGGCGGCGAGAGATTTGTTCGCGGCCGCCAAGGTGGAGGCGTTGGGCGAAGCGGGCATCCATCTCGGCGCCAGCCTGAACAGCGGCCCGGCTTTTATCGGAGCCATCGGTGACGGAGATCGGGTAGATTTTACCGCCAGGGGCGACACAATCGGTATCGCGGTCAAACTCGGAGCGGCCGCTACCGCCGGCGAGGCCCTAATCAGCCGTGAAACCTGGCGGCGGCACGGCGGGCCCTACGCCAAGAGCCGGCTTCGAACCGTTCCGATCCCGGGGGCGCTGCAACCGGTTGAGGCGGTCATTATCCGCGGCGACCTGGAAGCGACGATCTGACCTCCTCCGACTCAACAAAAGGTGAGGATTACAATTGGCTGCGGCCTATATCCTGTTGCCGAGCAACAGAGCGCTGGCCGGCTAAGCCCAACTGAGTCGATGGAAGCAATCGCCCTCTCAACAGCCTTTGGCGCAGGATTTGTCTCCTTCGTTTCGCCTTGCGTGCTGCCGCTGGTGCCGCCCTATCTCACATTCATCGCCGGCGTCACCCTCGACGATCTGACAGACAATATGAAATCGCGAATCGTGTTCGGGCGGGTGATGATTGCCGCGCTGGCGTTCGTACTCGGCTTCTCTGCGGTGTTCGTCGGCCTGGGCGCCAGCGCTAGCGCCATCGGCCAAGGCATCCAGGACCTTAACGCCACATTTCGGATCTTCGGCCAACCGGCGCTGCCGATCATTGCCGGCATTGTCATCATTGCGATGGGCCTGCATTTCCTCGGCGTATATCGAATTGGGATTCTCGACCGTGAAGCGCGATTTCAGGTCAGGCGCAAGCCATCCGGTGTACTCGGCTCATTTCTGATCGGAATGGCCTTCGCTTTTGGTTGGACACCCTGCATCGGCCCGATTCTCGGTACCTTACTGGCCCTTGCGAGCACTGAAGAGACAGTCGGTGAGGGGGCTCTCCTGCTGGCTTTCTATTCTGCCGGTATTGCCATCCCATTCCTGATCGCTGCCGCTTTTGCAGGCCCCTTTATGGTGCTGATGCGCCGCTTCCGGCGGCATATGGGCAAGGTCGAGAAGGGGATGGGCGTGCTCTTGGTAGCCACCGGCCTATTGTTTGCCTTCGGTCAAATGACGTTGTTGTCATTGTGGATTCTCGAAACCTTCCCCGGCCTGGCCGAAGGTACAGTCCTGTAGTGGTTAACCACGCTCCAAGCGTGCCTTGATCCCGGCTCATCACCGGTGCACACCGGCTTGAAATGATTGATTCTGCCGGGAGTGACCGATGAATGCACGCTCATGCCAGGTCGTCATCCTTGCGGCCGGCGAGGGGACGCGGATGAACTCATCGCTCTCCAAAGTGATGCACGAAGTGGCCGGCTTGCCGATGCTTGGCCACGTGCTAACGGCCGCGAAAGCGGTCGGAGCCAACCGGACGGCTGTCATCAGCGCTCCGGGCGCCGATGATTTGGCAGGGCTTGTCGCAGCGGCGGCCGGTGAGACTTTCTTTCAGGACCGGCGGCTTGGCACCGCTCACGCTGTTCTCGCCGCCCGCTCGGCGTTTAATCCGCCCGCAGACGATGTGCTCGTCCTTTTTGGTGACACGCCGCTGATCACTGTCGACACTCTGGCACGCATGCGGAAAGCGTTGGCCGATGGTGCGGTTGTGGTCGTTCTGGGCTTCAGCGCTTCCGACCCGACCGGCTACGGCCGATTGTTGACCGATGACAATGGAGCGCTCCAAGCGATCCGCGAACAAAAGGACGCGACCGAATCCGAACGCCGGATCAGGCTCTGCAATGGCGGGGTGATGGGCTTTCGCGGCGGCGGGCTGTTGTCGATCCTTGATCGCATCGACAACGATAACGCCAAGGGCGAGTACTACCTCACCGACGCCGTCCGGATTGCCAACGAAGATGGCCTGCTAACCGTTGTGGTCGAAGCCGGCGAAGACGAAGTGAGGGGCGTCAATATTCGCGCCGATCTCGCCGCTGTCGAACGGATCTGGCAGGACCGCCGGCGGCAGATGGCAATGGCCCAAGGAGCAACTCTGGTTGCCCCCGAAACGGTTCATTTTGCCCATGACACGATCATCGGCCGCGATGTCGTGATCGAACCGAATGTGGTCTTCGGGCCGGGTGTAGTGGTCGACGACGGCGCCAGGATCAACGCCTTTTGTCAGATCGCCGGCGCTCATTTGCACTCCGGCGCTCAGATCGGCCCCTTCGCGCGGCTGCGGCCCGGGACAGCCATCGGCGAGAATGCAAAGATCGGCAATTTCTGCGAGATCAAGAATGCCGATATCGGAACCGGCGCCAAGGTCAATCATCTCAGCTATATCGGTGACGCCTCCGTCGGCGCCGCCACCAATATCGGCGCCGGCACGATTACCTGCAATTATGACGGCCGCGCTAAACACCGAACCGAGATCGGCGCCGGCTCTTTTGTCGGCTCCAACAGTGCGTTGGTCGCCCCGGTCAGAATCGGCGACGAAGCCTATATTGCTTCCGGCAGCGTTATTACCGAAGACGTCGAAGATAGAGCGCTGGCGGTTGCCCGCGGTCGCCAAGTCAATAAGGCGGGCTGGATGGAACGCTTCCGCTCGCGCCAACGGGATTGAAACCAATTCCGCATAGCACTGATTTGGGTTCACCGGACCGGTAAGATGAATCCCGAGTGCGGCCGGTAGTGCTGCGACGAGAGCAAAGCATCATGTGCGGAATTGTTGGGATTCTTGGTAATAGCAAAGTAGCGCCCCGGCTGCTCGATGCGTTGCGACGCCTCGAATATCGCGGTTATGACTCCGCCGGCATTGCCACACTAAACAATGGCCGTCTGGATCGCCGCAGGGCCGAAGGTAAGCTCTCTCGCCTGGCTGAGCGTCTGGCAATGGAACCTCTGGCCGGAAACGCCGGCATCGGCCATACCCGATGGGCCACTCATGGCGCGCCGACGGAGGGCAATGCGCACCCGCACGCCGCCGAACATGTGGCTCTGGTCCACAACGGCATCATCGAGAATTTTCGCCGGCTGAAGAAGGAAGTCGAATCCGCCGGCCGGACTTTGTCGACGGAAACCGATACCGAGATCATCGCCCATCTCATCAGCGTCGAACTCGACCAAGGGAGACCACCGCTCGGTGCGGTGAAGGCGACACTTGCCAAGCTGCAGGGGGCCTTCGCCCTGGCCGTCCTGTTCGATGGCGACGACAATCTGATGATCGTCGCCCGGCGCGGCAGTCCGCTAGCAATTGGAATGGGCGATGGCGAAATGTTCATCGGCTCGGATGCAATCGCACTTTCGTCCTTCACTAATCAGGTCAAATATTTGGACGATGGCGACTGGGCGGTTTTGACACGGAATTCGCTGACGATTTACGACGAGACCAATACCGAGGTCGATCGGCCGACCGTGGCCACGCCCGCCGCTGGCCTTCTGGTCGACAAGGGCAATCACCGCCATTTCATGGCCAAGGAGATTGCCGAGCAGCCGGAAGTCGTCGGTCACACTTTGGCTCATTATCTCGATTTCGGAGCCGGCAGGGTCGCGCTGCCTGAGCCGGACGCAATCGATTTTGCTTCGCTCGAGCGGCTGTCAATCACCGCCTGCGGCACCGCCTATTACGCTGCTCTGGTCGCCAAATATTGGTTCGAACGGCTGGCGCGCCTTCCGGTTGATGTCGATATCGCCTCGGAGTTCCGCTACCGCGAAATGCCACTAAGATCCGGCGGCGCTTCGATCATGATCTCGCAATCGGGTGAGACCGCCGACACCTTGGCTTCGCTCCGCTACGCTAAATCGGCGGGACAGACCATCGGCGCCGTCGTCAATGTCCATCAGTCGACGATCGCGCGCGAGTCGGACGTTCTCCTGCCAACATTGGCCGGCCCTGAGATTGGCGTCGCCTCGACCAAGACCTTCACCTGTCAGCTTGCGGTGTTAGCGGCGCTGGCGGTGGCGGCAGGAAGGATGCGCGGCAATCTCTCCGAGACGGACGAGGAGAATCTGGTCCAGGCCTTGAGCGAGGTACCGCGGATGATGGCGGTGGCGCTCCAACTCGAGGATCAGCTGGAGGCGTTGGCGCCACAAATCGGCGGCGTCAGCCACGTCCTTTATCTCGGGCGCGGCACCAACTACCCGATCGCCTTGGAGGGCGCATTGAAGCTCAAGGAGATTTCGTACATCCATGCCGAGGGATATGCCGCCGGCGAATTGAAACATGGCCCCATCGCCCTGGTCGATTCAGAGATCCCGGTGATCGTGATCGCGCCCTATGACCGGATCTTCGACAAGACGGTGTCCAATATGCAGGAGGTTGCCGCAAGAGGCGGCCGGATCATCCTCATCACCGACGAGAAGGGACTCGACGCGGCGCCCAAGGACACAATGGGGACGATCGTTCTGCCGGAAATGGCGGCGACGATCACGCCGATGGTCTACGCCGTTCCGGTGCAATTGCTTGCCTATCACACCGCCGTTTTTCTGGGGACGGACGTCGACCAACCGCGCAATCTCGCCAAATCGGTGACGGTCGAATAGGCTCGCGCCTAGCCAGCCCTTAGCAACCTGATCGCGGCGTCGCGACCGAAGAGATAAAGAAGCGCCCGGGCCGCTGCGCCCTGATCGCCGCTTAAGCCGGCATTCGCCTCCACCAGAGTCCTGGCGTCGTCGCGGGCTGCCTCGATGATTGGTTGATGATGCTCGATGCTGGCCAGCCTGAAGCCGGGCGTGCCCGACTGCCGCGTTCCCAATATCTCACCCTCACCGCGGAGCCGCAAATCTTCTTCGGCGATGCGGAAGCCGTCATCGCTCTGGCGAAGCATCCGCAGACGAGCTTTCGCCGTTTCACCAATCGGCGGATGATAGAGGAGGAGGCAGGTCGCCGCCGCTTCACCCCGCCCAACCCGGCCGCGGAGTTGGTGGAGCTGGGCGAGCCCAAACCGCTCGGCGTGCTCGATCACCATGATCGAGGCGTCTGGAACGTCGACCCCGACCTCTATCACCGTGGTGGCGACAAGGATCGGGGTAGCGCCGCTACGGAACTGCTCCATCGCCTGGTCCTTTTCGGCGGTCGCCATTCGGCCATGAATCAGCCCGACTTCGAGTTTGAGTGCTTTTGTCAGCATCGCCGCCCGAGATTCCGCCGAGGTCAGCCGCGATTCCTCCGAGTCCTCAACCAACGGACAGACCCAAAACACCTTGCCGCCAGTGGCGATGGCCTCGTCGAGGCGCGAGACGATCTCATCGACTCGCTCATTTGACACCGCCCGGGTCTCGACCGGTTTCCGGCCGGGAGGCTTCTCGCGCAACTGGGAAACGTCCATGTCGCCGAAACTTGTGAGCACCAGCGATCGCGGGATCGGTGTCGCCGTCATTACCAGTACATCGGTCGCGTCACCCTTGGCAGCGAGCGCGAGCCGCTGCTGAACCCCAAAACGGTGCTGCTCATCGATCACGGCAAGGCCGAGATCACGGAATCGAACGCTTTCCTGAAACAGAGCATGCGTGCCGATCAGGATGTCGATCCCGCGCCGCTCCCCCAGAAGATCCTTCCCGGTCCATCCGCTGTTCTCAGCAAGCGCCGTCACCACGCGGTCACGATCGCGCTTGCTCTCGCGCCCGGTCAAGATCGCGACTTCGAGCCCCGCGGCTTCGACAATGGGCCGTATCGTCGCCTCATGCTGCCGTGCAAGGATCTCGGTCGGCGCCATCAGCGCCGCCTGGCTCCCGGCCTCGATAACGGTCGCCATTGCCATCAATGCAACGACAGTCTTGCCCGACCCGACATCGCCTTGCAGCAACCGCAGCATCCGCTGCGACTGGGCCAAATCGCCATTGATCTCGGCGATCGCCCGCTCTTGATCAGCGGTGAGCGAGAAGGGGAGGCTTGCCCGCAGCCGATCGGCGATTTCATGGGTCGCGGCCCGTACTTTACCGGGGCTTCGCCGCATGTGGGCGCGAGTCAGCGCCAGCGCCAATTGGTCGGCGAACACTTCGTCATAGGCCAGCCGAGCCCGCGCCGGGCTGGTGGGATCTAGATCGGATGCCGATTGCGGGTGATGGGCCTTGTCGAGGGCCGCGCCAAACCTCTCCCAATGCGTCACACCCATTCGTTCTCCCGGTATCCACTCCGGTAGGGGCGGAATCGAAGCAATCGCCCCGCCGATAGCCTTCAGCAGCGTCTTCTTCGCCAAGCCGCCAGTGAGCGGATAGACCGGCTCAAACAACGGTAACTCGCCTTTGTCGTGCTCGGACACCACATAGTCGGGATGGACAATTTGCGGTCGTCCATTGAACCATTCGACCTGACCGCTGACATAAACGATCTTGCCAACCGGTAGAGTGCGCTCGAGCCAGGACCGGTTGGCGTGGAAATAGACAAGGGCAAGCTCGCCGCTGTCGTCGTGAACGAAAACGCGATAGGGCACTTTCGACCGGTGCGGTGGTCCGGGCTGATGCCGATCGACCCGGACCTTCAACGTCACGATCGCGCCTTCGGGTGACTCGGCGATCATCACTCGCCGGCTGCGGTCGATCAGCGCCGCCGGCAGTTGGAGCAGGAGATCGACCACGCGCGGCGGCTGATCGCTGTTGGTTAGCAACCGACCTAAGAGCCCGGCGATCTTGGGGCCAACCGCCTCGAGTTTGGTGACCTCGGCAAACAGCGGATTGAGGATCGATGGGCGCATTGTCAATTTCGTTTCGCCAGGAGCTTGACCTTAACAAAGAAGCCATTCGGCCCAATCTGACCAGCAGACACTTGTATGGCGCGCTGAAACGAGTGCGCGCGATTGAGGCGAAGTCGCGTCCATTTTTTCCATTGCCGGCGGCGACGAGAAGTGCCGCCACTGCCGCAACTAGAGCGGCAAAGGCGCCGATCAAAGCAGAAAACTCTTCCATTTGAGCCTCTGGTATTGTTGTCAGAGGCATCCCAATTTTCACATGATCCTTTGGCTCGCAACGCACCCAATTTCAAACCGGTCCCAAGGCCTGTTGAGCAAGCCGAACCTCTGCTAACCCATCGACGCCACGGCAACCATTGGAGCCCGTCGAATCGATCGGCTCAATCGCTAAACCAATTACGGTACATGTCATCGCAACATATTGATCTTAATAATATTTTTTCGCGACAATTGACTCGGTTGGCAGGGGTGCCGGATGGTTTCGACGCCAAAGTTATCGCCGATCTCACGGTGATGGCGAGCGCCAGGGGCATTCCGCGCATCACCGTACTCGCCCGCGACGGCAATCGCGCCGTGGAGCTTCAAACCGCAATCCGTTTCTTCGCGCCGAATATCGACATTCTGCTTTTGCCGGCCTGGGATTGCATGCCCTATGACCGCGTTTCGCCACATCAGGCGATTGTCGCACGACGGATGGCGACGCTGGCGCGGCTGGTTGCGCCCACGGAGCCGGCTATGCCGACCGTGGTCATCGCCTCGGTCAACGCCGCGCTGCAGCGGGTGCCGTCACGAGAGACAGTCGTAGCCGGATCGATGCCGCTCGCCAGCGGCAATCGCATCGAGATGGATCGCATCGTCCATTGGCTGGAAGCCCATGGCTTCTTTCGATCATCGACCGTCCGCGAGGCCGGCGAATACGCCGTTCGCGGCGGGATTATCGATATCTTCCCTGCCGGGCAGCCGAGCCCGCTGCGGCTCGATTTCTTCGGCGACACGCTGGAATCAATACGCCGTTTCGATCCCGAAACCCAGCGCACCGTCGCACAGCAGCCGAGATTCGATTTGGTGGCGACCAGCGAGTTGGTGATCGACGAATCCGCGATCTCTCGCTTTCGCTTGCGCTACGTCCGGTTGTTCGGCACCGCCGATAGCTCCGACCGTCTCTATCAAACGGTCACCGACGGGCGCCGCATGCCGGGTATTGAACATTGGTCGCCGCTCTTCGCCGAGAAGATGGACACAGTTTTCGACCTCATCGGCAACGCACCGCTCATCGTCGATCATCTATCTGCGGAAGCCACAACGGAACGGCAGGCGGAAATCGAGGACCACTACCACGCAAGGTTTGAGGCACTAAATCAGACCGGGGCAGCCCAAATCCCCTATAAGCCGCTGCCGCCGGATCTGCTCTATCTCGCTGAAGAGGAATGGCAAAGCCAGCTGGAGCGGCAGCCACGGGTGACACTGTCTCCCTTCGTTACCGCCGGAGCGGACATGATTGATATCGGCGGCCGTCACGGGCGGTCATTCGCTGCGGAGCGAAGCACCGAGGGGACCAATGTCTTCGAGGCCCTGATCGATCACACAAGCGCCTTGACCGAAGCTGGCAAGAGCGTTGCTGTTGCTTGCTGGAGCGACGGGTCACGCGACCGTATGAGCCAAGTCCTAGCCGATCACGGCGTCACCCGGCAACGAATGGCGGCCGACTGGCCCGAGCTCATGGCCCTGCCTAAGGGCACGCTCGGCTTGACCACTCTGCCCCTGGAAACAGGCTTCGTGACTCAGGACATCGCCATCATCGGCGAGCAGGACGTGCTCGGCGATCGGTTGGTGAGGCCGCGGCGAAAGGCGAGGGGATCGGACTATCTGCGCGAGATCACCAGCTTGGCCGAGGGCGATCTCGTCGTCCATGTCGACCACGGTATCGGCCGCTTTGTCGGTCTGGCCACGATCGAAGCCGCCGGCGCCCCGCATGCCTGCCTGGAACTACACTATGCCGGCGGCGACCGGTTGTATCTCCCGGTCGAGAATATCGATCTGCTGTCGCGCTACGGATCCGAAGAGGCTGGCGCCGCGCTCGACAAGCTTGGCGGCGTCGCCTGGCAATCCCGCCGAGCGAGGATGAAGAAGCGGATCCACGAAATGGCGGATCAGCTGATCAAGATCGCCGCCGCCAGAACGCTGCGAAAGGCACCGGTGCTGACACCGCCGGAGGGAATTTATGAGGAGTTCTCGGCTCGGTTTCCCTACGAGGAGACCGAAGACCAGTTGGCGGCTATCGAAGCGGTGGTCGACGATCTAGGCTCGGGCCGCCCGATGGATCGTCTGATTTGCGGTGATGTCGGCTTCGGCAAAACCGAGATCGCATTGCGGGCGGCTTTCATCGCCGCCTTCGGCGGACGTCAGGTGGCGATCGTGGTGCCGACGACGCTGCTCGCGCGGCAGCATGCAAAAACATTTGCCGAGCGCTTTGCCCAATTTCCGGTGCGGATCGGACATGCCTCGCGCCTGGTTTCGGCAGCGGAGCTGGAGGCAGTGAAAACCGGAATCGCCGACGGATCGGTCGACATCGTAATTGGTACCCACGTGCTGCTCGGAAAGAACATCAAATTCAAGGAGCTAGGTCTACTGATCATCGACGAGGAGCAGCATTTTGGTGTGAAGCATAAGGAGCGAATGAAGGAACTTCGCGCCGATGTTCATGCCCTCGCTCTATCGGCGACGCCGATCCCGCGGACATTGCAATTGGCGCTCACCGGCATGCGTGAATTGTCGATGATCACGACGCCGCCGATCGACCGTCTGGCCGTGCGGACTTTTGTCTCCCCCTTCGATCCCCTTGTCGTTCGCGAGGCGCTCTTGCGGGAGCGATATCGTGGAGGCAAGTCCTTCTATGTTTGTCCTCGGATTTCCGACCTCGATGAGGCCAAGGCCTTCCTTGAAAAGCAAGTGCCGGAAGTCCGAGTAGCTGTGGCCCACGGCCAGATGCCGCCGAGTCAACTCGACGCCACGATGAGCGCCTTCTACGACGGCGCTTACAA
Organism: Kaistiaceae bacterium; assembly: GCA_963667605.2. Classification (GTDB taxonomy): domain Bacteria; phylum Pseudomonadota; class Alphaproteobacteria; order Rhizobiales; family Kaistiaceae; genus JADLGL01. Next base: position 1,887,721 of record CAXXUZ010000003.1, on the reverse strand, counting down.
TGTGCTTCTCTCCACCACGATCGTGGAGTCGGGTCTCGACATCCCTACCGCGAACACTCTGGTCGTCCACCGCGCCGACATGTTCGGACTAGCTCAGCTTTACCAGCTGCGCGGTCGCGTCGGGCGCTCGAAGAACCGAGCCTACGCCCTATTCACCGTTCCTGCTGACCGGACGATCCCCGCCGGCGCCGAGCGTCGGCTGAAAGTCCTGCAATCGCTCGATTCATTGGGAGCCGGATTTCAGCTTGCCAGCCACGATCTCGACCATCGCGGTGCCGGCAATCTCCTCGGTGAGGAGCAGTCCGGTCACATCAAGGAAGTGGGCTTTGAGCTCTACCAACAGATGTTGGAGGAGGCAGTCTCCGCGCTTCGAGAGGGTGACGACGAAGCCCCAGACGGACGCTGGTCACCGCAGATTACCATCGGTACACCGGTGATGATTCCAGAACGCTACGTTCCGGATTTGCAGCTTCGAATGACCCTTTATCGGCGCTTGGCCGAATTGGATCAACGCGAAGAGATCGACGCGTTCGGCATCGAGCTGATAGACCGTTTTGGGGCACTTCCGATCGAAGTTGAGCACCTGCTGAAAATCCTAGTGATCAAAGCCTCGTGCCGTCAGGCAAACGTCGAAAAGATCGATTCTGGCCCACGCGGCGCTGTCATCACACTCCGCGACAACACCTTCCCTGATCCGGCCGGGTTGGTGGCTTGGATTGGCGAGCAAGGCAGTCTGGCAAAGATCCGCCCCGATCAGAAGATTGTACTTATCCGCGACTGGGCCGACTTGGAACAACGCCTTTCAGGATCGGCGGTTTTGCTTGCCCAGCTGGCTCGGTTGGCCCGCCAAGGCGACAAGGCGGCAGCCTGATAGGCGCAAATTTCCTGGAACTCGTCCCGATTTGGCATTAAGCAGGAACCGCTACGCCACCAAGATGTCGCCGCATTCTCCGGTGATGAAAATAGTCCCGCCGACCGGTGCCGATTGCACCGATGAATCGGGAATAACCACGTTCCAAGGGGTCTCTGTTTATGATCAATCGATGGGCAAAATGGTTCGATTGGCGCGCGATGTTAGCGGCCGTTGGCCTCGTGCTGGTGAGCCCGACGGTCACACCAGCTCAGGAAGCTGTGGACGTCGCTGATCTCTCACGTTGGCTCAAATACTGTGTCCCCGATCCGGTCAACGGCCAGGAAGGCTGCGTCGTCCTTTTTCAGCTCTACGCCAACCCCACCACGGTGGTCACCGAGGTGCGGCTGAGCTACCTCATCCAAGGATCCGATATCCTTTTCCAGGTCCTGATCCCGATGTATCCCACGGGCTTGTTCCTGGCTGAAGGCATGCAGCTCCAGATCGACAACCAGGAACCAACGATAATCGAGTACTTGCTTTGCGACGCTAATGTTTGCATGGCGCAAACCACGGTCGGCGACGATTTCGTGGCCCGGATGAAGGCCGGGGGCCAGTTGATGGTTGGTGTGGTTGTGGCGGACGCAGAAGCAGGCGGGGCCCGGCAGATCGACCTACCGATCACCCTTGTCGGATTCACCGCTGCCTTTGACGGGGAAGGCCTTACTCCCGAGGAAGCGGCCGTTGATCAGCAGAACCTGAACCAAGAGCTACAGGATCGGGCCGAGGCCGCCCGTCAGCGATTGATCGAGCAGCAGCAGCAGCTAAACGCCAATCCATAAAGGGGAACCCGAACCGCTAGTTGACGTCGAAGTCGCGGGCGCGAAATACCGGTCCTTCGCGCCCGGCAAAAAATTTGTCGATTTGCGGATGCCGTAGCGGCGCATCGGATGTATCGGGGAGGAGATTCTGCTCGGATACATAGGCAATGTATTCGCTATCGTCATTTTCTGCGAATAGATGGTAATAGGGCTGGTCCTTCGCTGGCCGGATTTCTTCAGGAATCGCCAGCCACCAATCGTCATTATTATCGAACACTGGGTCAACGTCGAACACGACACCGCGGAACGGAAAAACCCGGTGCCGTACCACTTGCCCGATTTGAAATTTTGCGGCTCGTATCTGTGTCATGCAGCGTCTCCCAAGCGCGGTGCCGCCCCGCTCTTGCTCAACAGACACCGTTCGGAGGGCGCCTGTCAATCGGTTCGATTGCGACCACTTGGGCAGGATTGCGGAGCAGGATTCGCCTCCAATGCGGTGACAGGACTACGACCGCCCAAGCCGCTTTAGCGAGGCTGATCGATGACAGCAGTGGTCACCTTGATGGTCCCGTTTTTGGCCTCATGCTCCTGGGAGTCTTTGCCGGTCAGTCGTCGGTTATGGCAAAAGCACGGCCAGCAAATCGTCGACTGGCTGCACTTGCGTCTGGCGCAACCGGCCCTGCTACTTCACATCGTCGCTGCCGCACCCATCGCCGAGCTCACAGAATGGCCGTTCTTACTTACCGTAACATTCGGAATATATTGCGCTTTCGCGATTGGCTTCACTCTAAGCGCCCTTCGTAGCAATGGCGACATCCAAGCCAAGAGTCTTGAGGGCGCATAGGCGTCGCACGGCAATCTCGGCCATCTTGGACCTGCCCTAGTGCTTCCGGCTTTCGGCCCAGCAGCGGCTGTACCGCTGGCTTTGATCTTCTTCTGGGACGGTCTTCTGGTTCGAATTCTATTGCCGGCCTTTTGGGCGATCGGCGGCCGAGACCGCTCTCGGCTCGTTGCAATCGCCGGGCGGGCTGGCCGCTCGATCATCGGGCAGCCGGCATTTCTGGCCGTGGCTATCGGAGCACGGATGGCGACACTCGATCTCGAGCTCCCGACCGGGATCAGGCAGGCCGCCGAACTCCTCGGTTCGGCCGCGCCGGCGCTTGGTTTGGCCTCAGCCTTTCGTTGGCCGCCTACAGGCGGGCCAATGACACCGTGTTCAAACTGCGATGGTCGCTGTCGCTACCGACGAAACTGATAATCCAGCCGGTGATCGTGTACCCGCTCTTGGGATGGATCAGCGATTTCGACTCTGTTTGGACCTTTACCGCAGTCTTTCTCGCAGCCCTACCGCCGGCGACCAGCGTTATTTTCATAGCGCGCGGCGCGACGGGACCGGATGTCATGGAGCCTGAGGCCGCCACCGGCATCCTGATCTCGATCGTCACCATCACCGCCCTTGTTGCGCTGATGGTCGGTGCCGTGATCCCCGCCGATGCCGCCGCCCAGCCCCTCACGCATCGCCAAATGTCGCAATGGGGCAAAACTGGCCAGTGCGAAAAGGCCGGCGCCCCTGACCAACTGTATCGGCAGGAAGTCCGACATTAGGGAGCCATTAAGCAGCTGAACGGCGGATAGCCGCAACTCGATGTCCGGACGACGAGCGCGCTCATAGTCGCGCGTCACTCCCCGGCCTCCGCAATCATCGCCAGCGGCTTCCACCAGCCCCGCGATTGCCTCGATGTCTCTGATAGTAAGATTGAAGCCCTGGGCGCCGATCGGTGGAAAGACGTGGGCAGCCTCCCCAATCAGAACCATCCGGTCCGCTGCCAGATGCTCGGCGATTCCGCTGCGAAGGTTGAACATTTGCACCCGGCCGGCGACGGTCACTCGCCCGAGAAGATCGCTCGACTGTTCCTCGATCGCCCGCGCCAGTTCGGCTGCCTCCAATACGAAAAGTCGCTCCGCCTCGGCCGATCTCGTCACCCACACCAGCGACGACCGCTCAGCACCGAGCGGCACAAGAGTGAATGGACCGGCCTTCAAATGAAATTCGGTCGAGATGTCGTCATGGGCGATTTCGTGGCCGATGTCGCAGACCAGCGCGCCTTGGCCGATTTTGCGCTGGACCATGTCGATCCCTGCCATGCTTCGACACGCTGATTGATGCCCATCAGCGGCCACAACCAATTTGGTGGCAATCGTCTCGCCCGACTCAGTCTCGATGATTGCTTGCTCCGGATTGGTGCGGATATCGCGAGCAGAGGATGGAATGCTGACTACCCCGGCCGCTGCCGCCGCATTCTCGAGAGAGGCCAGAAGTGGCTCGTTGGGGACGTTGTAGCCGAACGCCTCCAGCCCCATTTCGTTGGCCTCAAAAAGGACCTCCGGCGCTCGCAGCAGACGGTCGGTTGCATCAACAACACGGATCGCCCGAAGACGCTGCACGACCTCCTTTACCGCGGCCCAGGCGCCAACGCGGCCGATCGCTTCGATCGATGTGCCCAGCAGCGCGGTGGTGCGACGATCAAGGCCGCGCGGCGGCGCCAAAATGGCTACGCTGAGGCCAGCCAGCGCTAGTCGCGTCGCCGCCAACAACCCGGCGAGACCGGCGCCGACGACGACGATATCGGCTTCGCGGTCGGGTCCGGTTAGCGGCATCGCGACCCTACTTGGCCGCGGCATCACCGCTCGCGACGGCGCTGGCGGAGCCGGTCCGTCCGGAAATAATGAGGCTGGCCGTCCACGACCCGATCAGCATCGCCACCGCGAACAATGCGACCTCAGCTGGCGCCAATCCGAGAACCGCGATCGCTGGCCCGGGGCAAAGTCCGGAGAGACCCCAACCAACGCCGAAAACGGCTGAACCGACTACCAGCGGCCGATCGATATGCACTTTCTTGGGCCACGAGAAAGAAAGGCTCAGCAGCGGCGCGCTCATTGGCCGCGTTAGCCGATAAAACACCATCGCCACGAGGAGGCCCGCGCCAAAAACGAAGGCGAGGCTAGCATCCCAGGTGCCATCGCTCATCGCGGCGACATCCAGAAAGCTCTTGACCTTTTCCGGGTCGGTCATTCGTGAGACGGCCAGGCCGATGCCAAAGATGAGGCCGGAACCGGCGGCCGCCGCCAGTGTCAGAATGGGGCGCCGGCTCATGCTACGACGTGCCTCGCGATGAAAATAGTGATCATGGCAACAACGAAGAACATCACAACCCCAACTGCCGACCGCGCCGAGAAACGGGCAAGCCCGCAAATCCCGTGACCGGAAGTACAGCCTCCGCCGAATCGTGTTCCTGCCCCGACCAATATCCCGGCGATGATGGCCATCAGCGGCCCGAGTGCCATCACCGGCGGCGCGTCGCTGATTTCCGTCAAGATCTTCGGACCCAGCGAAGATCCAATAATGGCGCCGATCGGAAGCGCGATCAGGAAGGCCAGCCGCCAATCGATGTCTCCTTTGCGAAACGGCACGACGCCGCCGAACACACCGGAAACACCGGCCGTGCGACCAACGGTGATCCACAGCAATCCGGCCGATAGGCCAATGAGCATACCGCCGATCGCGGCGGAAAGAGGTGTAAAATCGGTGGGTTCGATCATGACACGATTGGTCCCCTCAGAGGTTACGGCAGGCGGCAAGTTTAGCCCGCGGGTGGGCCCGAGGCCAGCGACGCTCTCCGGTGCTCTTGTCAGCCAAACTTAAGGTGCCAACAATGTCAGACTAGCGCCGGATCGATTCGCACAGGACGACGATGAGCTTTGAGTGGATTTCCGATCCCGCCATCTGGGCCAGCCTGGCCACGTTGACGGTGATGGAAATCGTACTCGGCATCGACAACATTGTCTTTATTTCCCTCATTGTCGGACGGCTGCCTGGCGAGCAAGCCAAGCGGGCGCGTCAAATCGGGCTGGCACTGGCGCTCGTATTCCGGGTTCTCTTCCTTGTGCTCTTGACCTGGCTAATCGCACTGACCGAACCGATCCTTGCGGTCTTCGGCCACGATTTCTCATGGCGCGATCTAATCCTTCTGTCGGGCGGCCTGTTTTTGCTCGTCAAGGCGACCCTCGAGATTCACAAGGGAGTCGAGGCAGAGGAAGAGGCGGCTAAGAATGGGGCAATCGCCACTTTTGGCGCGATTGTGGCGCAGATCGTGGTGATCGACCTGATCTTCTCCGTGGATTCGATCATCACCGCCATCGGCATGGTCGAGCAGGTCGGTGTGATGATCGCCGCGGTCGTTATTGCCATGGGCGTGATGTATGTCGCCTCCGGTCCGATCGCCGCCTTCATTCGCGAGCATCCGACCACCAAGATGCTGGCGCTGGCCTTCCTGTTCATGATCGGAGCCGCCTTGGTCGCCGACAGCCTCGGCTTCCACATTCCGCGAGCATATATCTACAGTGCTATGGCTTTTTCCGCCGGCGTCGAAGTGCTCAACGTCATCGCCCATCGCAATCGCCGCAAGCGGGCTCGCACCAAATCCTAGCTCCATTGCTCGATGTCGCCGCAGCCGGCGAACATTCGCCGCAATAGATAGGCGTTGATCGGAGCGACCAGCTTATTCATTGTATTTCTTTGTCGCTGGCGGGCAAAGTCAGCCTAGAACCTGCTTCGCCAGTTCCGCTAACTGGACCGCTGCGGCGGAGGGCGCTTAGTGTCTCGTATCGCACCCTGCCTGTCATTGAAGATGCAGAAATCCGGCTATCGCTCACCGAGGTTGGGCTGAATGCGGCAGAGGGTTCGCTTTCTCCGCAATGGCCGCGTCGTGGAGCTTGGTGACATCCGTCCGGGTCTTTTGATGCTCGACTATCTCCGCCTGGCCGAGCGCACCACCGGTACCAAAGCCAGCTGCGAGGACGGCGGCTGCGGCGCATGTACCATCGTGCGTGGCCGACTCGACGGGCGCCATCTCGTATACGAGCCGGTAAATGCATGCACCATGCTCGTAGCCCAGGCGGATGGCTGCGAGATCGTGACCATCGAGGATATCGCCGAGGATGACGGCACGCTCCACCCAGTGCAACAAGCTTTGGTCGAGCAGCACGCGACCCAATGCGGCTTCTGTACGCCGGGGATGGCAATGAGCTTGTTCGCGATGTTTCACTCGACCGCAAACGCCGTCGATGACAGCTCTTCCAGGGCCGCCATTCAAGGCAATCTATGTCGCTGCACCGGCTATCGGTCAATCATCAGTGCGGGCATGCGGGCGACGTCGAACCGGCGAGAGACGCGTCACGATCGCGCCCGGCAACAGACGGCCGCACTCTTGTCGGATCTGAATGACACGGAGGATCTCATTGTTGGCGGCTCCGACGAACTCGTCGCGGCACCTGCAAACTTGGATAGCGCAGCCATCCTTTGCCAGGACAATCCGGAGGCGGTGCTCATAGGTGGCGGCACTTCGCGGTCCGCGTTGCTTGATCATGCGCCGGCCGCAGCACGGAAGATGATCCTCTTGTCGCGGATCGCGGAGCTTCGCCGGATCGTTGATGACGAGACCCAATTGGTGCTCGGGGCTGCTGTTACGCTCAGTGCAGCGGCCCCCGCGCTCGAGGCCGTTGCTCCTGATCTCGGCGGTTTGATCCGGCGGATTGGTGGACCGCAGCACCGCACATTGGCGACGGTAGGCGGCAATCTGATGCGAGGAGGGCAGGCAGCCGATTTGGCCGCGGCCCTGATGGCGCTGGGGGCCGAGCTGGTCTTGCGCAACGGAGATGAGACCCGCCGGATCGGCATCGAAGCGCTGTACGCCAGCGACGGGAAAGTCGAGCGTGAACTCGGCGAGGTATTGGTCGAGATCCACATAACACGGCCGAAACCCGCCGCCGTGTTTCGCGCCTACAAGGTTTCCAGACGCTGGGATCTCGGAGCGTCGGTGATCACTGGTGCTTTTTTTATCAACCTCGACGAGCAGGGTCGGATCGGATCGGCGAGATTTGGCTATTGCGGAGTGGCTCAGGCACCCGGACGGGCGCCTGCCGCCGAGGCGGCACTGACCGGCTCAAATCCGCTCGATCGGTCGATCTGGCCCGGCGCCTTCGCAGCTCTGCGCGGCGATTTTGCGGCGATGGCCGACGACGGCGGCAACGCCCGTTACCGTACCGAGACCGCACAAGCTCTTCTCGGCAAAGCGCTGATTGAAGCCGGTGGCGCATCGGATCGGCGGACGAGGCTCTGGCCATTCCGAGACGGGGAACTCAATGCTGCAGGATAAGCTCGAGGGAATGACGCCGCATTATCAAGCGATCCGCGCTCCAATCACGGACGAGGCGGCTATTCATCATGTCTCCGGGCAAGCAACTTTCGTCGACGACATTCCCGAAATTGCCGGAACCCTTCACCTCGCCGTCGGGCTCGCGCCAATCGCCAACGGCCGTGTCACCCGCCTCGATCTCGCCGCGGTAGAAGCCGCCGACGATGTGGTCTTCGTCCTCATCGCCAAAGATATTCCCGGCCTCAATGACACCAGCCCGAACCGCACCCATGACCACCCCATTATCTGCGCCGGAGAGATCGAATTTCACAGCGAAGTGTTATTCGCGGTTGTGGCCCGCAGCCGCCACGCGGCGCGGCGAGCGGTTCGGCTTGCCCAGATTGCCACAACTCCGATTCTTCCTACCATCGAGTTGGACGATGCGATTGCCACTAATGCGACCCTCCTTGGCGACTACGGCCTGGAGCGGGGCGAGGCGGCCGATGAAATCCAGCGCGGCGATCGCAGATTGTCAGGACAAATACGTGCTGCCGGCCAGGATCATTTTTTCCTCGAGCCCCACGCGGCGCTCGCTATTCCTACCGAAGGCGGTGCCCTGCACATCATTGCTTCGACCGAAGATCCGGCAGGGGTGCAGCAGGTCGTTGCCGAAATGCTCGACCTGTCGAGTAATGCCGTTACGGTCGAGGTGCGCCGGATCGGTGGTGGTTTCGGCGGCAAACGCGCCCAGGCCAGCCAATGGGCCGCTCTGGCTGCCTTGGCGGCATGGCGATCGGGCCGGCCGTGCAAGGTCCGCCTCGATCACGCCGAGGGCGTCTCCGTCAGCGGCAAGCGTCAAGACGCCAAGATCGACTACGCTGTTGGCTTTACCAAGACCGGCCTGATCAAGGCCGTCGATGTCACATTTGCTGTCAGGTGCGGTTCTGGCGTCGACCTATCGGTAGAGACCAACGACCGAATTGTGCTGGCCGCCGACAATGCCTACTATTATCCCGCTCTCCGCATTCTTTCGCGCCGGATGCGTACCAACACCGTGCCCGGAACGCTCTCGCGCGGCGTCGGCGTCGCGGAGGGAACACTCTTCGCCGAAAGGCTGATGGACCACATCGCCGTCAGTCTCGGCAGCGACCCTCTCGATGTCCGCAAGGCCAATTTCTACACTCGTGGCCGTGACCGAACGCCGTACGCCGCGGTGGTCGACGACAATATTCTCGCCCCCTTGGTCAACGAACTAGAGCGAACCGCCGACTATCGCCGGCGTCGTCGCGAGATCGCCCGTTTCAACCAGGCCAGTCCGATCCTAAAAAAAGGCCTGGCGCTGACACCGGTCAAATCTGGCGTCGGATCGGCGGACGCGGCTGGCGCGCACGCGGCAAGCCTTGTCCAGATTCAAGGCGACGGAACCGTGAGATTGAGCCTCAGCAGCGTCGAGGCCGGGCAGGGGATCGCCACCCGCGCAACCCAGATTGTTGCCGAGGAATTCGGGATTCGCCATCAGCAGGTTCGTGTCGCTTTCACCTCAACCGCGTTGAGCGCAGCGATCACGACTTCGGCTGCCGATGCCACACTGCTGGCGGTGATCGATGGCTGCCGCACAATCAAGGACCGCCTCTACGATTTCATCGAAGAGACGATGCAGATCGATCGCGAGACGGTGGAGTTTCGCGAGGGCCGGGTCCGCCTCGGCGCCCGCCAGATGGATTTTGCGGAGCTTACGGCGGCGGCCAGCGCGGCGCACGTCGCGATCGTTGCCACGGGGACTCACGCCATTTCCGAGATCGATTGGGACCGATCGCGCGCTATCGGTCGGCCGTTCCATTATTTCACCTATGGCGCTGCCTGCGCCGAAGTGACGGTTGACATCATGACCGGTGAAAAGCGGATCGACCGGGTCGACTTGTTGCAGGATGTCGGTCGTTCGCTCAATCCGGCGATTGACCTTGGCCTGATCGAAGGCGGCTTCGCCATGGGCCTTGGCTGGCTGACCACCGAAGAACTAGTGCGCGACTCCACCGGGCGCTTGCTCAATACCAGCGCTTCCGACTACTCGATCCCGACCGTATCCGACATTCCGCCCGATTTCCGGGTCGCCTTCTTCCAATCGGCCGGAGCAAAGGAGGAAACGCCCTATCGCTCCAAAGATATCGAGGGTGCCGCGGTACCGTTGGCGATCGCAGTGTTCTGCGCCATCACTGACGCGATTGCGGGCCTCAAGCCCGGCGCCCTGCCGCGCCTCAACGCTCCAGCAACGCCTGAGGCGACAATGCGAGCCGTCCGTGCTCTCAACGATGGCCGGTAGGCGCCGGGGGTCTTGCAAGCAGATCGCCCTGCTTGCAACCGCTCCTTAGGCAGCGCATTTCTTGCACAAAGGATGGGTGGCCGAGTGGTCGAAGGCAGCGGTCTTGAAAACCGCCAGGCGGGCGACCGTCTCGTGGGTTCGAATCCCACCCCATCCGCCAATACACTGTTCCACGCCGGTTCGGATCGTCTCATAATCCCCAGCATTTTGCTCTTTCGGTCCGTGTGCCGGTTTCAGCGTGTTGCATCTCGGCTCATCCTATCCCATATTTTATAGGGGGAAGAATAGGGGGTGCAGTCGATAGCGGACGGTTCATTCAAGGCAGTCAAGCCAAGGGGCAGGCACCCCGAGAAACGACTCACCGCTGCGGCGGTGCGGCGGCTGAAGGCAGGCCGTCACGCCGACGGCAATGGGCTTTATCTAGAAGTCGACGATACCGGCGCTCGCCGGTGGCTGTTGAGAACCGTGGCCCAAGGCCGTCGACGCGACATCGGGTTAGGCGGCGTCTCCACTGTTTCGCTTGCCGAAGCACGTGAGCTGGCGGCGCAGTTACGCAAGGTAGCGCGAGCTGGCGGCGACCCCAAGGCTGAACGCGACCGGGACAAGCGAACTTCCCCCAGCTTCGAAGAGGCGGCCCTCCAAGTCCACGCCGAGCAGATCGAGCCGAACGCCAGGAACGCAAAGCACAGGGCGCAGTGGCTCTCCACGGTGGCCGGATCTCGACCGAGCTAGACCAGCGACCAAGCGTCATGATTGATGGCCGCTTCGAGCGGAGCCGTGGGTGTCGCCCGAGCGCATCGCGCGCGAGGGGGCGCTTGTGGTTTGGCAAGAAGATGCGGGCCCCGACGCCTGTGGCGAACCACCTTTAGGGCTTGTAGAGGAGATCCGCGACCGCTCGATCACACCGATGGATCCGATCCTGGTGAATGATCAAGGCGTTCATTTCTGTCGGGCCGGCTTGCTTCCAAGATAGGTGTGAGGGTCAGCCCTATTGGAGCCTCTCGATCCGTCATTTTCGTCGAGCGAGACATGTTGGTTGCCAACAATCCAGTTCTCACAGTTTGAAATGGGAATCCGGGGCAGATGCCATCCGCCAAACACCCACCCGCGCGCGAATCGGCCATCGAACGTAGGGCAGCGGTGGCACGCGGGACGCCGCGCGTCCGATCGGATCTGTCGCCCGGCGGCGAATTGCGATATGTCTTGTTGGTACGGGCAGGGCAGCGACTTCAGACGGAGAAGCTAGATGCGCCACTATATCGCCCGCATGGCGATTGCCGGATTTGCCTTGATGGCGGTCGGAAGCGTGGCCAAGGCGGAGGTGATCACCTGCCCAATCACTCAAGCAAATCGCACCATCGTCACCACCCTGCCAGCCGACTGGTGGACGACCCCGATCGTAGCCGATCTCTCGAACACCCAAATCATCAATATTGGCGGCCAGACAGCACTTCAATGCGTCTATGGCCCAGCCGGCGCGATCCAACGCTATGCGCCGTTAAACACCGTTTGCACGACCTTGCCGACGGGGTTCGATTGCTTACCGATCATCGTCGTCATTCCGACACCAATCACCTTCTCGACGGGGATTATCAATTGGCAGCAGACCTTTTTGATCAATGTCGACAATGGTGTCGTGCAATCGGCAGGCGCCGATCTTTGGCTGCAAGCCGAAACCGCGACGGCGCTATACATCGTGCCCCAGAACGGCGCGGTGATCGGGCTCGGCGATCGCTCCAATCGAGGTTTTGCCGGCTGCGCTGCCGAAACGATGACGGCTAACCGGGTACCGCTCGCCGCCATCCCGGTCGGCTCCTATGTCTGCGTCCGGACCGATCAGGGACGGATCAGCCAATTCCGGATGAATGCGATCAGCCCGACCAGTCCGCGAGTGCTGACGATCGGCTACACCACCTGGCAATAGGCCACGCGAGCCCGCCAGGGACCAACGCCACCAACCGACTGCGTGGATAAACAATCCGGGGAGGCCTGCCAAAGTGTCCGATTCCGGCCGCGGTCACGATCGTCATCATGCCCTGGCGAGCGGTGGCGATCGCCGAGTATTTTGGGCCGTGGCGGTAAACCTCCCGCTCACTGTCGCGCAGATCGCTGGTGGGGTAGCCGCCGGCAGCCTCGCCTTGATCGCCGACGCAATCCACAATCTCTCCGACGCGGTGGCGCTCGGCATCGCTTATGTCGCCAGACGGATCGCTCGATGGCCGGCGGATGATGCGATGACATTCGGCTATGGCCGTGCCGAGATTGTCGCCGCGTTGGTGAACTACACCGTGTTGATGGTGATCGGCGCCTGTCTGATCTATGAGGCGATCTGGCGGCTGATCGAGCCCCAAAGCGTGCATGGCTGGATTGTCGTCATCGTCGCAGGGGTTGCCCTTGCCGTCGACACGGTCACCGCGATCCTGACCTATCGGCTCGCCGAACACAGCATCAATATCCGTGCCGCTTTCCTGCACAATCTCGCCGACGCTTTCGGTTCGATCGGGGTCATCGTCGCTGGAACCCTGATCATCCTCTTCAATTTGACCATCGTCGATGCTATTATCACTCTCGCGATCGCCGGCTATATCCTCTGGCTCGTCGGATCCGAAATCGGCGCTGCCATCCGCATCCTTATGTTGGCAACGCCGCGAGATGTTTCACCCGAGAGGGTTCTGGCCGAACTGTGCCGGCTTCCCGGAATTGCCGACGTCCACCATCTCCATATCTGGCAGTTCAACGAGCATGAGAACTCGTTTGAAGCCCATCTCGTCATTGCCACCGACGCCCGCTTGTCGCCGAGCGAGATCAAACATTCAGCAAAATCGTTAATTGCCAGCCGGTTTGCGATCAAGCACTCGACCCTGGAGATCGAGACCGTCGACGAGAACTGCCCCGATATCGTCGCCGTTGGCCATGCTTAGCGACGGTTTGGTCAATTCGGTCGCATAAGTAACTCTTTTTCATCAATTTTGGCCAAGCATGTCGTCGATTTGATCGGTCGGTGCCACTCTGCGGTCTGACCGACCCGGTCGACAAAGGTGGCGGCGCGGCCTTGACCGAAGATCGGCCGTGCGGTTTTATTCACGTGGCGCAATCGAGTCAGTCGGTCGCGGGCAAATGTCCGTCCGGATGGACAGGCGTAATGGAAATGTGGCCGCTAGCGTCAGGTTAATACTGAAATATTGCCGGCGATCCGGTGATATCGGCCGGTGACGGAGGCAGGGCGTAGACCATGTTGTTGCGTAGTAGGTCGCTCATTGCCGGCCGGTTGATGTGTGCAATTCGGCCACCTGCGGTTTGATGGACTGATGATGGTCGGTCGGCTGCTCTCAGCGAAGATGACCCGCGCCGCCGGTCGTGCCGCGGTCATCATCGGCGCTGCAGCGACGCTTGGCGCCTGCGCGCAATTCAGCGGGACGGCAACGAAATTCAGCCCCAGCGATTACGGAGTGGCGGCAAGCGAACGGGTGGTCAATCGCGGCCGCATCCCGGTTGGCGGCGGCTATGAACACACCGGCAACCCCTATGTCGTGGCCGGCCAGCTCTACGTCCCGAGAGAAGAACCTGACTATTCCGAAACTGGTCTTGCTTCCTGGTATGGCGCCAATTTCCATGGCCGACAGACGGCCAACGGTGAAACCTACGACATGAACCGGCTAACGGCGGCCCACCCCACCTTACCGCTGCCGAGCTACGTCCGTGTCACCAATCTCGAAAACGGCTCCTCAATTGTCGTTAGGGTCAACGACCGCGGTCCGTTCCATGATGGACGCATCATCGACCTATCGGCACAAGCGGCCGAGGTGCTTGGCATGACGGTCGCCGGAATAGCCCGGGTCCAGGTTGATTACATCGGCCGCGCCAGCCTGGAAGGCAATGACACCAGAATGCTGATGGCGACCTATCAGGCGCCCGGCAGGCAGAACACGGCCACCGTTGCCTATGACGCGGGGAGTCGGACCGTCGCCACCAGCACGCGCCGCGGCTTGTTTAGCCAATTTGGCGATCAGGCAGCAGCGGCAGTGTACCAACCGGCGGCGTTGACCGCCAATGAGGACCCGCTGGGCGATCTCCTCGGAGCCACCATCCGAACCTATGCTGCGCTGCCATCGATAACGCCAGCGCAAGAAGCCGCCGAGCTGCTGGCTGCCGGAAATGCCGGTCAAGCCTTTGCCAACCATGTGGTGATTCAGGTCGGCGTGTTTGGTGAGCGGGAAAACGCCAACCGTATCGCGATAGAGTGCACCGGCTATGGCACGGTCACTGTTACCGAGATAGAGGGCGAAAACGGACCGATATGGTCGGTTCGAGTGACCACCGACGCGCGCTATCGTCAAGCAGCGATAGATGCCGCCGCGGCTGCTGGAGCCATCGGGGCCTACGCACTCAACTGACTGCTCGCCTGCATATCGTGCCGGCAGGCACTCGACGATTGGTCCCGCGGTCGCCTGGTCGCCGCGGCTCGCCACGAACCTGCCGCCGCGTGCTCGGCACGCATTGATGGATCCTATTTTCGGATGGCAATGAGCGTCGTCGTCGACAACAATGAGATTGGGATACAGCGCGCGGGGACTCGGTGAAAACCGGCCATTTGATAACCTTTGAAGGCGGCGAGGGCGGTGGCAAGACCACCCAGGTCCTTCGTTTGGCCGAGCGACTCTCCGCCGCCGCCATTAAGGTGACATCGACACGAGAGCCCGGAGGCACGCCGAGCGCTGAGGCAATCCGGCGGTTCCTTCTTTCCGGCGCCGCACAGTCGCTCGGGCCGGACGGCGAGGCGGTTCTGTTCGCCGCCGCCAGAGCCGATCATGTCGACCTCTTGATTAGACCCGCGCTGAAGCGAGGTGAATGGGTGCTATGCGACCGGTTCACCGATTCAAGCCGGGCCTATCAGGGCGCCGCCGGCGTTGATCCGGCGCTGATCGACGCCCTAGACCGGATAGCGGTCGGGCGGACGCAGCCCGAACTCACCATCATCCTCGATCTGCCGGTGGAGATCGGCTTGATCCGCGCGGCCACACGCGCAGCAAACTTGATGGAAATACCCGATCGCTTCGAGCGCGACGCCGTTGACCGGCAACGGCGGCGGCGAGACATCTTCCTCGCGATCGCCAAACGAGAACCCGAGCGCTGCGTCGTGATCGACGCCTCCCGGCCGGAGAAGGAGGTCGCCGAGGCAATTTTGCGGGCCGTCAAAAGGCGCTTCGGGCTTGGCGCTGCCGATGGTCATGGCTGAACCCGCCGACATCCCCCGGATTGACGCTCTCGCGGGCTGGCCCGAACCGGAAGCCCAAACCGAGTGGTATGGTGCCGCCGAAGCCGAAGCGGTGCTCCGACGGGGCTATACCAGCGGGCGGATGCACCATGCCTGGCTGATCACAGGCTCCAAGGGGGTCGGCAAAGCAACCCTGGCCTTTCGTTTCGCCCGCTTTGTGCTCGCCAACCCCGATCCACCAAACATGAATTTGAGCGACGATCTCACGCTCGCGGTCCTCGCCGATGCACGGGTGTCTCGGCTGATAGTGGCCCGCGCCCATCCCGATCTATTGGTCCTTCGTCGTCCGTGGGACGAGACGGCGAAGCGATATCGCAACGCGGTGACCGTCGATGAAGTGCGGCGAATACAGCGGTTCTTCGGCTCCACCGCAGGCGAGAATGGCTGGCGCATCTGCATCGTCGACACCGCCGACGACCTCAATATCAACGCCGCGAACGCCCTTTTGAAGATGCTTGAGGAGCCGCCCAAGCGCGGTCTCTTCCTACTCGTGGCAAATCGACCGGGGCAAATTCTGCCGACCATACGCTCGCGTTGCGGCCGGCTCGATCTGAAGCCGCTTCCTCCAGAACACCTATTTGCCGCGATCAAGGAACGACACTCGCAAACCGATGACAGCGAACTCCGTCTTGCCGTTGCACTGGCGGGCGGCAGTCTTCGCCGGGCGATCCAAGCCCTGCAAAGTGGTCAGGGCTCGATCTATCGGAGCTTCATCGATCTGACCGGCGATCTTCCCGCGCTCGATTTCACCGGAGTGCATCAACTTGCCGACGCAATAGCTATCCGCGGCAAGGACATCGAGTTCGAAAACTTCATCCAACTAGTTGGCGACTGGTTGTCGCGCCGCGTCCGTGAACACACCGAGCCGGCAGGCAATTTGTCGCCCGCCACGAAAGCGGCCTCGCTTGCCAGTTGGGCGACCGTATGGGAAAAGGTCCGCGAGTCCTCGCTTCAGGCCGAAATCCTGAATCTCGACCGCAAACAGGTCGTCTTGCAGGTCTTCATGGCTCTCGCCCGCGCTACCCGAACGTGACGAACACCGCCATCAGGCACCCTTTGTGATCCGACCGTTCTCCTGTTGCGTACAATCAAACCCGGCGAAGACAAGCGATGACGCCGCCCAAATTCTTCATCACTACCGCGATTTCGTATCCCAATGGCCTGCCACATATCGGGCACGCATATGAGGCGATGGCGACCGATGCCCTAGCCCGGTTCAAGCGTCTTGATGGCTATGACGTCTTCTTCCTAACCGGAACCGATGAGCATGGCGCCAAAATGGTTCAGACCGCGACCCGGGAAGGGCTGACCCCGCGCCAGCTCGCTGATCGCAATGTCCCCAAATTCGAGGAAATGGTGACCGCGATCGGCTGCAGCAATCAGGATTTCATCCGCACCAGCGATGAACGCCACCACCACGCCACCCAAGAGATCTGGCGGCGGATGGCGGCAAATGGCGACATCTACAAGGACGTCTATGCCGGCTGGTACTCAGTGCGCGACGAGGCCTATTACGCCGAAGGAGAGACCGAACTCCAGACCGACGGCATCCGCTACGGGCCGCAGCGGACACCGGTCGAATGGGTCGAGGAGGAGAGCTACTTCTTTCGCCTCGGCGCCTATCAAGACACCCTCCTCAAACACTATCGCGATAATCCGCGCTTCATTGGTCCCGAAGAGCGCCGCAACGAAGTTGTCAGCTTCGTCGAGAGCGGCCTTCGCGATTTGTCGATCTCGCGCACCACCTTATCCTGGGGCGTCTCGGTGCCCGACGACCCGAAGCATGTGATGTATGTCTGGGTCGACGCCCTGACGAACTATGTCACCGGCGTCGGGTTTCCGGACGAATCCGGCTCCTTCGAACGCTATTGGCCGGCCGATTTGCACATCATCGGCAAAGACATCGTTCGTTTTCACGCGGTCTATTGGCCAGCCTTCCTGATGTCGGCCGGATTGGCGCTACCGGAGCGGGTCTTCGCCCACGGCTTCCTGTTCAACCGCGGCGAGAAGATGTCCAAGTCGGTCGGCAATGTCGTCGATCCGTTCGATCTGATCGAAACTTATGGCCCCGACCAGGTCCGCTATTTCTTCCTCCGGGAGGTGCCGTTCGGCAAAGATGGCAGTTACTCGATCGAAGGGATCGTCAACCGAATCAATGCCGATCTCGCCAACGATCTCGGCAATCTGGCGCAGCGTTCGCTGACCATGATCGCACGCAATTGCGGGGGGAGGGTTCCGGCCCCTGCGGCGCTCGCCGATGTGGACGACGCGCTTCTAGCTACTGCCGATGATCTTTTGGATACCTGCCGTCGCGCCATGGACGACCAGCAGATTCATCAAGCGTTGACGGCGATCTGGGCGGTGATCGGCGATGCCAACCGATATTTTGCCGCCGCCGCGCCTTGGGAGTTGAAGAAGACCGATCCGGCGCGGATGAACACCGTGCTCTTCGTAACGGCGGAACTGGTGCGGATCGTGTCGATCCTGGTGCAGCCGGTGATGCCCGGCTCGGGCGCACGCCTGCTAGATCTTCTCGGCGTGGCGGAAAACGAGCGCAGCTTTGCGGTGCTGGGGCCCGAGAGCCGCCTTAAAGCCGGCACCGAACTGCCGACGCCGAAGCCGGTGTTTCCGCGGGTGGATCGGCCGGCTCCATCGGCTGAGTGATGGACCGGACAACATCGCCAATGCTTGTTGACAGCCATTGCCATCTCGACTTCCCCGACTATGACGAAGACCGGGAAGAGGTGATCAACCGCGCCGAGGCGGCCGGCATCGGTCGCATGGTGACGATCTCCACCCGAGTTAGCCAGATCGATCGGCTACTCCGCATCGCCGAGGCCCACCAACACATTTACTGCTCGGTCGGGACTCATCCGCACAACGCCGCCGACGAACTCGACGTGACCACAGAAATGCTTGTCGAACTGGCCAGGCATCCGAAAATTGTAGCGATCGGCGAAGCCGGGCTCGACTATCATTATGACGATAGTCCCCGCGACGCCCAAACCGTCGGCTTTCGCCGCCACATCGCCGCCGCGCGGGAAACCGGCTTGCCGTTGGTAATCCACGCCCGCGACGCCGATGGGGACATCGCGGCAATCCTGATCGAGGAAACCGAGAAGGGATCGTTTCCAGCCATTCTTCATTGCTTTTCCTCGGGCCGAGATCTCGCCATGACCGGGATCGAGCTCGGACTTTACGTCTCGTTCTCCGGTATCATCACATTCAAAAACACCGACACCTTGAAGGCGATCGCGGCGGAAATCCCGCCCGAGAGGCTGCTGGTCGAGACCGATGCGCCCTTTCTCGCCCCCGCGCCGCATCGGGGCAAGCGAAATGAGCCTTCTTATGTAGTTGAAACAGCTAGCGTATTGGCCGAGATCACGGGCGTCTCTGCTGATGCCATCGCCGCCCAAACCACAGAGAACTTCTTCCGGTTGTTTACCAAACTCCCGTCCGGCTGAACCACGAAATGGCCCGAATGCGGTTCACCATTCTCGGCTGCGGCGCCTCTCCCGGCGTTCCCCGGATCAATGGCGATTGGGGCGATTGCGACCCCAACGAGCCCCGAAATCGCCGCAGCCGCAGTTCTGCAATGTTCGAGTTGTTCGGAGCCGGCGATCGGCCCACCCGAGTAGTCATCGACACCGGACCCGACTTTCGCGCTCAGCTGATCGCCGCCAATGCCCGCGAGATCGCCGCCGTCCTCTTCACCCATTCCCACGCCGACCACATTCACGGCATCGACGATCTCAGAGCTTTCTGGATGGCCTCTCGCCGCCCGATCGCGATCTACAGCGACGACTACACTCAGGCCAGGCTGAACGAAGGCTTCGGATATTGTTTTCGCAAGCCGGAGGGGAGTCCATATCCGCCATTCCTAGCGCGCAACCGGATCGTACCCGGCACCGCGTTCCGGATCGACGGACCCGGTGGTTCGATCCATTTCTTGCCGTTGCAGCAGTTCCACGGCGACATCCGCTCGCTGGGCTTCCGCGTTGGCCCGATCGCCTATTCCTGCGACTTCCACGATTTGCCTCCAGCAACCGTGGCCGCGCTGTCAGACCTCGACGTTTGGGTACTCGACGCCTTGCGCCGCTGGCCGCATCCGAGCCATTGCTCACTCGAGGAGGCCATCTCCTGGGCGGGTCGCATCAAACCTCGACAAGCCGTTTTGACGCACATGACCAACGAACTCGACTATCAGACACTTGCGGCCGAGTTGCCCGAACCAATCGTTCCGGCGCATGACGGGATGGTCTTCGATTTCATAATCCCCGATTCGGTTACAGAAGCCTCTGCAAACAGTTGATAGAATTGCCATTATTACTATCAGGCACTCCACTAAAGGTCACCGAGAGTTCCATAATATACATTATGCGAATCGAATATTGAGGAGAACGCCGTGGAGCCGTCACGCGAGATCGACCGCTTGATCGAGATTATGGCGGCCCTTCGCCATCCGGAGACGGGGTGTCCGTGGGACATTGAGCAGACCTTCGGCAGCATCGCCCCGTACACGATTGAGGAGGCCTACGAGGTCGCCGATGCGATCGAGCGAAACGATCTGGATGACCTCAAATCCGAGCTTGGCGATTTGCTGCTCCAAGTGGCCTATCACGCTCGCTTGGCAGAGGAAGCAGGCGCGTTCGAATTCGGAGATGTCGTCGCCGCGATCACGGAGAAGATGATCAGACGACATCCGTATGTGTTCGCTGAGGTAAAAGGGGCTGGCGGTGACGAATTGAGCAAGGCGTGGGAACGGATCAAGGCGAAGGAAAAAAGAGAACGTCAATCCAAACGCGGCGCTGACGACTCCTCGACATTGGATGATGTTCCAATTGCCCTCCCCGGCTTAAGCCGGGCAGCAAAGCTACAACGCCGCGCCGCGGCTGTGGGATTTGACTGGCCAGATGCGGCACCCGTTTTCGACAAGCTGCGAGAGGAGATGGCCGAACTCGAGGCTGAGATGGCCGATGATCCGCCGCAAACCCACCGTATCGCGGAAGAGCTTGGCGATGTTCTGTTCAGCGTAGCCAATCTCGCCCGGCACCTCGAGATAGATCCAGAGCATGCGATGCAGCAGTCCAACGCCAAATTTCTTCGCCGTTTCAAAAAGATGGAGAAGACTTTGAGGGTCGGCGGCCTCGACCCTGGGAGGGCAACGCTGGAGCAGATGGATGACGCTTGGCAGGCCGCAAAGGCAGAAGAGAACGCAGCAATCTCAAGCTGAACGGGCCAGCGCCGGAGCATCTTCCCGATTCTCCAGAACGGCCTCCGGGAAGGCTTCGAGGAACCGATCCAAAGATTTACCACTCACTCTGACACGCAGATCGGTAGACCCGTCGCCGCACGTTGTCCGGTCCAAAACCTCGCCAAGTGCGTAGGCACGGTGAAGCTCGGCCAGCCTCTCGCCACCGAGGTGAACGGACATGACTGTCCGCCGTTCATGCAGAGCGTCTTCGACTATCGCCAGCAGCTGATCGATCCCCTCGCCCTTTAGTGCCGACACCGCCACCGGCCGCCTGGTGCCATCCGTACCGCCGACGTCGGTCGACGGCACCACTCCACCGAGAAGATCGGTCTTGTTCCACACTTCGATCACGTTTGTGCTGAGTTGCACGTCAATGCTCAATTGCGACAGCACGGACGCCACGTCCTCTGCCTGAGCGGCGGTGTCGGGGTGGGCGATGTCTCGCACATGAAGGATAAGATCGGCCTCGACAACTTCCTCCAGCGTCGCCCGAAATGCTGCGACCAAATCGGTCGGCAGATAAGAAACGAACCCAACGGTGTCGGAGATGATTACATCGGCGCCATGCGGTAGGCGGGCCCGCCGCAAGGTCGGGTCCAGGGTTGCGAAAAGAAAGTCCGCGGCAACACCTTCCGATCCCGTCAACGCGTTGAATAAGGTTGTCTTTCCGGCATTGGTATAACCCACCAGCGCGACCACCGGATGCGGCACTCGGCGGCGATTGGCTCGCTGCAGTCGCCGCGTCCGCACCACCCCGGCAAGCTCGGGCTCGATCCGGCCTATTCGTTCTCTTATCTGCCTACGGTCCGCCTCGATCTGGGTCTCCCCGGGTCCGCCAAGAAACCCGAAACCGCCGCGCTGGCGTTCAAGGTGGGTCCAGGAACGCACAAGACGACTTTTCTGGTAGTTGAGATGGGCCAATTCGACCTGAAGGCGCCCTTCCCTGGTTTGCGCGCGCTCACCGAAGATCTCCAAGATCAGGCCAGTTCGGTCGATAACTTTGACCTCCCAAGCCCGCTCCAGATTGCGCTGCTGTACTGGCGACAAAGCGTGGTCGATCACAACCAGTTCAACCGATTCCGCTGCAATCTTCTCGCTCAGTTCCTTGACTTTACCTGAGCCGAGCAAGGTCGGCGGTCGAAGCGAGGTCAGTGGCACAGCGACCGAGTCAACAACGTCGAGTGCGATGGCACGGGCCAAGCCCACCGACTCCTTAAGCCGCGCATCGATATTGCGTTGGCCTGGCCCGCCGGAACCGTTCGCCGTCCGGCCACGGAGATAGGGCGCAATGACGATGGTCCGCACCGTTCGGAACTCGCTACGGGCCATCGGCACCGTGGGACGAACTGGGGATCACTCGGCGGCCGGTTCTTCTTCGTCGGGCTCGAACAGCTGCAGCGGAGCCCCCGGCATTACGGTTGAAATTGCGTGCTTGTAGACCAGCTGTGAATGACCATCCCTACGCAGCAAGACGCAAAAATTGTCGAACCAGGTGACGACACCCTGAAGCTTGACCCCGTTGACCAAGAACATCGTCAACGGTGTCTTGTTCTTACGTACATGATTGAGAAAAGTATCTTGGAGATTTTGTGAGCGCTCCGCCATTGCCATGTTCTCTTTTTCCGTTGTTTTTTAGTGGCTTACGATACGAGACTACAAATGCAAACAGGCTCCACTGTACTCGTCATTTGGTGCTGGCCAGCTTCGGGCACAACACTGGCTGTATCTCAAGTTGACCACCATACCGCCGGCCGCGCAAGAATCGGCGCAAGCGCGGCATGCTCGATCAGCGACTGACGTAGCTGTAGTGCGGTCGCCCCCGGTGCGCCGCCCCCGATCGGCCGCCCATCAATCCGAACGACCGGCGTGACCAGAGTGGTCGCAGAAGTAACGAAGGCCTCGCTCGCTTCAAGCGCCTCCGCTACCGAGAACCGCCGCTGCTCAAGCATCAGCCCAAGCCGCGCCGCGGTGTCGAGGACAATGCCCCGGGTTACACCTTCCAAAATTTGCGCTGTGGTCGGAGAAGTCACCAATATGCGCGCATCGGTCACCACCCATGCGTTGCTGGCCGATCCTTCATTCACCATGCCATCGGCGTCGACAAACCAAGCCTCCGCAGCGCCGGCTTCAACCGCCGCCTGCTTGGCAAGAACATTGGGCAGAAGCGCAATCGTTTTGATGTCGACCCGCGCCCATCTGGTCTCCGGCACGGTGATCACGGAGATGCCGCTATTGGCACGCGCACGCGCCATCCGATCGATCGCCCGGGCGGTTACAACCAAGGTCGGTCGGGTCGGTTTGATCGGAAAGGCGTGAGCCCTCGGCGCCACGCCCCGCGTTATCTGCACATAGACCAGCCCATCCCGGATGCGGTTCTTGTAGATCACCTCCCGCATCACCACCCGCAGCGGCAGGATCGGCATCGGAAGATCGATCCGCAGTTTGCCCAGCGACCGCTCCAGCCGGGCTAGATGCCGGTCTTCATCGACCAGCCTGCCTCGCCTGACCTCGCAGACCTCGTACACTCCGTCGCTGAACTGGAAGCCCCGATCCTCGATATGAATCCGAGCCTTCGCCCAGGGCTGGTAGCGGCCATTCACATAGGCAATACGTGACATCGAGCCGCTATGACCTCCAAACCAAAAGGCTGATCGCGACAAGAATTGCGATGATCTCGAGCCGACCGATTATCATCGTGCCGGCCAGCAACAATTGAACGGCAGCCGGCATCTCGCCAAAAGATGGCCAGCTTGCGGCCTCCGCCCAATCAGAGGCGTAAACTCCGCCGATATTGGAGAAGGCGGATACCGCCGCGGCAACGGCGCCGCCCAAATCGACGCCGGCAAGCGCCACCCCAATTGCCGCGACAGCGATAACCACGATCGACGCGGCGAAAAGGCTCAAGATAGCCTTCATCACTCGAACATCGAACTCGGATGCGCCGAGGAGTCGCGGCTGCACCCTGTGCGGATAGATCAGATGGCGGGTCTCATTGATCGACTGCACCAGCATCCCGCCGATACGAAAGAAGCGAAGCCCTCCCGCGGTCGAGAAGGCGCCACCGCCGACCACCGCGACAAGCAGCACCAACGGCACGGGCAGCACCCAAAACCCATCGTTTTGAACCTCAATCCCGGTGGTCGAAACCAAGGAGGCGCCATTGACGAGCCCCTGTCGGAGCGCCGTTCCCCACCCCATACCATCGGATGCAAACGCGGCCGCGAACGCGAGCCCGACCGCGATCGCCACGCCAACGACCCAGTAGCTTTCGCGGTGTTCTCGCAACGCCTGCCAACGGGCACCAAGCGCCATTCGGTGCCACATAACGCTGGTGGCCCCAATCAACATCGCCATCGCCAACACAATCTCGGCGACTGGATTGGCGTAGCCCACAAGACCGCCATCCACCGGCATGAAGCCGCCTGTCGATACCGCCGACATTCCTAAACAAAAGGCGTCGAATACCGGAATGCCGGCGAGCGAAAGGCCCAGTACTACTACCGATGTCAGGCTGACATATCCGGCAAGGAGATCTCGGATCAGCACCCAGTGACGCGCGCCTTCACCCGAAACCGGCCGGCGGGAGATCACAACATGTCGGTCGGGAATCCCGCCTACACCAGCTGGCGCCAACACCGTGACGATGAGAATCAAGGTCAGCAACCCGCCAAGCCAATGGAGCTCCGCCCGCCATAACAGTGCGGTCCGCGAGAGGCTCCCGACCTGATCGAAGACCGACGCCCCGGCGGTGGTGA
Source organism: Kaistiaceae bacterium (assembly GCA_963667605.2). Lineage (GTDB taxonomy): Bacteria > Pseudomonadota > Alphaproteobacteria > Rhizobiales > Kaistiaceae > JADLGL01. The sequence goes on along the minus strand of CAXXUZ010000003.1, from coordinate 1,863,252 downwards.
TGCCCGAAACAGCCTCGAACAGAGCCGGTATGTAGCTCCCGCCAGTGGCGCTCATAAGCGGGATCGACGCAAATAATGGCGGCACCAACCAAACCAAGACCACGAACAGATATTTGGCCGAGCTGGCCACCGTGTCGGCCGGTCGTCGGGAGGCGAAATAAGTCCCGCCCGCGACGAAGCCGGTAATCACCGCGATGATGATGAATTGCTGAGCCGATCTCGGCTCGCCAAAGCCGAAACCGAGAATGGCGGTGACCAGCATTGCCGCAGCGAACACCGCCAACACCATGGCGAGGTTGTGAATTGCGGCAACCATCTATCGGACTAGAAAAATTCGAGACTGACGCGGAACATCTGCTCGACTTGTCGCACCCGTTCCGCCAGCGCGAATATGATGACGCGGTCATGCGCGGCGATCTTGGTGCTGCCGTCGGGTATGATCACCTCGTCATTGCGGTAGATCGCCCCGATGCGAATGCCCTCGGGAAGATCGAGTTCGCGGAGCGGCCGGCCAACCAGAGGCGATGTCTCAAGCGCTTCCGCCTCCAGAGCCTCAGCTTCGCCATTCTGGATCGAATAGACCGATCGGATCCGGCCACGGCGGACATGCTGCAACACTCGCGACACCGTAACTGATCGCGGCGAAACGACCGCGTCGATATCCAGATCGTCGGCCAAGCCGGCAAAACTCTTGCTGTTTACGAGCGTCATAGTCCGCTTCGCGCCAAGCCGCTTGGCCATCACACAGGCAAGGACATTGATTTGGTCTTCGTTCGTAAGCGCGACCAAAGTGTCGGTGTCCTCGATATCGGCCTCCATGAGGATATCCGGTGCCAGCGCGCTGCCGAGCAACACGACCGTGCTCTTAAGCTGATCGGCGATTGTCCTCGCCCGCTCTTCAACCGGTTCGATCAACTTGGCGCGGGTCCGAGCACTTCTCTCCTCAAGCGTCTTGGCCACGTAGAAACCAATATTGCCACCGCCGGCGATCACTACCCGGGTGGCTTCCTTCTCTTCATGACCAAAGACGCCAAGGGTGCGGTCCAGCTGATCGTGATCGACGACGACGTAGGCGATGTCGCCAGCCAACATGAAATCTTCCGAATGCGGAACAAAGAGGCGCTCCTTACGGAAGATACCGACAACGACGGCCTGAAGGTCTGGAAACAGTTCGGTGAGCTGGTCAAGCGGAGTGTCGACGACCGGGCAATTCTCGGCGCACTCGATTCCGATCACTGCGATCTGCTCGTCGGCGAAGCGCACCACATCGATCGCCCCAGGCAGTTGCAATCGCCGCAGCACCATCTCACCGACTTCGACCTCCGGCGAGATGATCACATCGATCGGCATGTGGTCAGCCGAAAATAAATCGCTCCAATGCGGCTGCCGGTAGCCCTGCGCCCTCACCCGCGCGATTTTTGTCGGCACCTTGAAGAGCGAATGCGCGACTTGGCAGGCGACCATGTTGACTTCATCGTAGAGCGTGACCGCGATGATCATGTCCGCACCCTCGGCGCCAGCCTGTGCCAAAACATCAGGATGGGCGCCATGGCCAACAAGGCCGCGAACGTCCAACTTGTCGCGGATGACTTGGATCAGCTGCGGCGAAGTATCAATCACAGAAACGTCGTTCTGCTCCGCTGCTAGACGCTCAGCTATGCCGTAGCCCACCTGACCGGCACCGCAGATCAAAACCCGCATGGTTTCCCGCTCGCTCTAGCCGACACCGAGCGATTTCAGCTTCCGATGAAGGGCTGAACGCTCCATTCCGACGAATTCGGCGGTTCGTGAGATATTGCCGCCGAACCGTGCGACTTGAGCCGACAGATATTCCCGCTCGAAGACCTCGCGCGCGTCGCGCAGCGGCATTGCCATCAGGTGCTCGCCTCCCTCGCGTCCGGGCATCGCCGGAAGCATCCGTCCGATTTCCGGTGGCAGCATATCCGATGTGATCTGGTCGGAGGCCTCGCCATGGGCCAGAATCAGCAAACGCTCCACATTGTTGCGAAGCTGTCGGACATTGCCTGGCCAATCGTGAGCCTGCAACACCGCCATCGCATTCTGGGCGATAACTCGCGCCGGTAGCCCGCTCTGCCGGGAAATCTGTTTGGTGAAATGCTCGATCAGAGCGGGCACATCCTCTCGCCGTTCAGCCAGCCCGGGCGCTCGGATCGGAACCACGGCTAGGCGGTGAAACAAGTCCTCACGAAACGCTCCCTTGGCAATCGCCGCCTCCAAATCGCGAGCTGTGGACGATATAATACGGACATCGACCTTGACCCGCTGTGTCCCGCCGACCCGCAGGAAGCTCTGCTCCACCAGAACCCGAATGATCTTGTTTTGCGTTTCACGCGGCATGTCGGCGACTTCGTCGATATAAAGCGTACCGTTATGCGCTTCCTCCAGCGCGCTGATTTTGCGCGGCCGAGTGCCATTGGCCTCGGTCCCGAACAACTCCTCTTCCATCCGCTCCGGCGTGATCGCGGCGGCATTGACCGCCACAAAGGGACCGGACTTCCGCATTGACTGACAATGGATCATGCGCGCGGTCAGTTCCTTGCCGGATCCGGAGGGACCCGTGATCATCACGCGGCTATTTGTTTTCGCGACCTTCTCGATTTGTTGTCGCAACTGATTGATCCTGGAAGAACCGCCGATTAGAGCCAGCGTTTCTCCCGATCGTTCCTGGAGATCACGGACCTCGCGCCGTAGCCGGAATGCCTCCAACGCCCGCTCCGCCACCAAAACCAGCCGATCGGCCTTGAACGGCTTTTCGATATAGTCATACGCCCCGCGTTTGATCGCTGAGACTGCGGTTTCGACATTGCCGTGGCCCGAGATCATCACCACCGGGACGTCGGCAAAATTGCGTTTGATCTCGTCGAGCAGCGCCAAACCGTCAAGTCGGCTGCCCTGAAGCCAGATATCGAGAAAAATAAGCGACGGCCGACGTTGGGCGATCTCCGCCAATGCCGCATCTGAATCGCCGGCCGCGCGAGCGTGATGCCCCTCGTCTTGGAGGATGCCCGATACCAACTCGCGAATGTCGGATTCGTCGTCAACGATGAGGATGTCGGACGCCATAGTCTACTCCGCCGCCGGTGCCAGATCGCTTGCCCTTGCCGTCTTGTCGCGGTCGAGCACGGAGCGAACCGGCCTTCGCGAAACTTCTGACGCGGCATCGACGGCCATCGGAAAAGTAAGCCGCACCATCGCACCACGGCCACCATGGGCAACGCTCGGGCCGTCCATCAGCTCGATCGCTCCTGCATGCTCTTCGACGATCTTGCCGACAATCGCGAGGCCCAGGCCGGTGCCTTTTTCGCGCGTCGTCATGTAGGGCTCCAGCAACATCTGCCGATTTTCGCGTGGCAAACCGACGCCATCGTCAATGATGTCGAGCACAATCACGTCGTCGGCGATGTAGCCACGTACCTCGACATGCCCCTTCTTCGGGGGCGGCATCACCGCGTCAATCGCCTCGACGCCGTTCTTGATCAAATTAGTCACCACTTGCGAGATCAACCTGGCGTCAAACAGCCCGGTCAGCGGCTCATCGGTGAGGTCGACGGTAATTTCGACGGCGGGATAGCCTACCTGCATCAGGAACACAGCATCGCGGATCCCCTCGCGTATATCTCGAATCTCGAGCGTCGGTTTCGGCATCTGAGCGAAGGACGAGAATTCGTCGACCATGCGGCCGATGTCGCCGACCTGTCTGATTATGGTGTCGGTACACTGATCGAACACGTCACGGTCTTTCTCGATTACCTTACCGAATTTCCGTCGGAGCCTTTCCGCCGAAAGCTGAATCGGCGTCAGCGGGTTCTTGATCTCATGAGCGATCCGTCGGGCGACATCGGCCCAAACCGATGTTCGTTGCGCCGTGAGCAGATCCGTGATGTCGTCGAGCGTGATCACATAGCCAACTGACTCGCCGGAAGATTGCTCGGTAGTCACCCGCACGTTGATCGTCCGCGACTTCCCCTCTCTGACCAGCGTTATTTGATCGCGATGTTCCAGCCGTCGATCTCCGTCCGCGGCGTCGAGCACCGGCCCAAGCTCCGGTACCAAATCACGGATCCGACCGCCAATGAACGACATCCCCTTTGCGTCGATCAACGCCGAGGCCGATCGGTTGAACACCGTCACTTTTCCTTCGCCATCGATGCCCACGACTCCGGCAGTGACGCCGGACAGGACCGCCTCGATGAAACGACGGCGACTATCAATCTGGGCACTAGCCGCAACCAAATCGTTGCGTTGACCGGCCAACTGATTGGTCATCTTGTTGAACGAGCTGCCAAGCGCGGCAACATCGCCATCCGCACGATCGATCGGAACCTCGACGGTAAGGTCACCGCCGGCGATGCTGTCAGCCGCCCTGATCAACTGGCCGATCGGCGACACAAGACGATTGGCGAACGCAAGCCCCAGCCAGATCGCCGCCGCAAGAACCATGATGGCAACGCCGAAATAGATCAGGCCAAAGACGACCTGCATCCCGGCTCGAATGTCCTGCAGCTCATCATAGGCGGCCGCGTTCTCCAAAGCGAGTTGGACGTATCCGACAGCCTGCGGATCGATCTCGGCCACGACATAAAGGAGTAGGCCGCCATATTGGTCGAGCGCCACGATGCCTGCAGCAAACGCCCTCGTTTGCCCGCCATCCGGGGTGTAAGGCCTGGGCGGTATAATCGAGACATTCGGTGCATTGGCGATGGCTTCGGCGACGACGCCAAGAGGGGGAGCCGGCAAATCGGCTGTGGCGCTGTACTCAGCTCGGAACAAGGGATCGCCATTCTCTTCGATCAGCACCACGCCAGGGACGCCGAAAGCTGCCGGCAGCTCATCGATGAATCTTTGAAAACTAACCCAATCCCCGGCGACGAAAAGTGCTCTCTGGCCCTCGATGTCCTGTTTCATCGCGTCGACAACCACGCCCAGGGACGACAGCTGTGTCTGGACGTAGGAATCGGCGACCTCTAGCGAAGTTTGCACGATCTCTTGTGACCGGGAAGAGAACCAATGGTCGGCGCCCTGTGCAAAGGTAATATTGGCGACGATCGCAACCAGGATCGCTGGGGTCACTGCCACGAGCCCAAAGAGCGCTACGATCCTGATATGCAGTCTGGCGCCTGCGACGCCGCGCCGGCGAGCCAGCCAGAGCCGTGCGATCTCCCACGCAACCGCACTGACCAAAGCTAGAAGAAACAGGCCGTTTACGACCAGTGCCCAAACGACGACCTCGGCGGACGGTTCGATCGGTGTCAGGCCAAGAAGAATGAAGAAGGTGATCGAAGCCGCGACAAGAGCCAGGATCGCCGCGGCATAGCCGCCCCTGCGAATCCATTTGCGTCGCCTTGCCAGACGTTCGTCAGGGCCGGCCCCGGCCCCGGCGATCGTCTCCGTGGAGGTGGCAGTCCCCGTCACCATGCCTTCCGGTTAGTCCCTTATCATCGCCGCGGATGATCGCTATCGGAACCCATGACATGATTGCAACAGCATTGTGACTGAAAAGCAACAAATTCAATGCCGGAGCATGTCAGGCCGACGATGGCGGCCCTATCGGCCGCTGCGAATGAGCTGAATATCAAGGTCCTGAATCTTCTTTCGCAGCGTATTGCGATTGACGCCAAGCATCGCAGCCGCCTTGATCTGGTTTCCCCGGGTTGCCGTCAAAGCCGCGCCGATCAACGGATATTCGACCTCGCGCAGCACCCTATGATACAGCCCCGGCGGCGGCAGCTCGTCGTCGAAGCCGGCGAAATAGTCGGCCAAGTACCGCTCGACCGAGCGTCCGAGGCTTTCCTCGTCTTCGCCTTGCTCGGTTGCTAGCACGGACATTGGCTCCTGATCGAGTTCGGCCTCGATAATCGCCTCGGTGATCACATCTTGCGGGTAGAGTGCCGCCAGACGCCTGATCAGGTTCTCCAATTCGCGAACGTTTCCCGGCCAGCGGTAGCGGCGCAGGCGCTCCATCGCGGCAGTTTCTAACTGCTTGGCCGGCAGACCTTCCTTCTCCACCAATGCAAAGAAATGCCGGATCAGATCCGGCATGTCCTCGGTCCTCTCCCGCAGCGCTGGCAGACGGATCGGCACAACATTGAGGCGATAGAACAGATCCTCGCGGAACAGGCCTTGTTTGATCTGCTGGCCAAGGTCCTTGTTGGTAGCGGCAACTATCCGAACTTCGACTTTGATCGGCGTTCGCCCGCCGACCCTTGTGTATTCGCCCTGCTGCAACACCCGCAACAGCCGGGTCTGCGCCTCCATCGGCATGTCACCGATCTCGTCGAGAAACAGCGTCCCGCCGTCGGCCTGCTCGAAGCGGCCGGCGCTACGCGCCTGTGCTCCAGTGAAGGCACCCCTCTCATGGCCGAACAATTCAGCCTCGATCAGGTCACGCGGGATCGCCGCCATATTGATCGCGACGAAAGAACCATTGTGGCGTTTGCCGTAATCGTGCAGCGCCCGGGCCACCAACTCCTTGCCGGTACCAGACTCGCCTGTGATCATCACTGTCAGATCGGTCTGCATCAACCGTGCCAACACCCGATAGATATCCTGCATCGCCGGAGAGCGGCCGACTAGCGGGATATTGTCATTGATGTCCGACTCAGGCTCCACCCAGCGCGATTTAGGGCCCGACAATGCCCGCCCAACAATGGCGATCAGCTCCTTCAAATCGAAGGGCTTGGGCAGATACTCGTACGCGCCTCGCTCCGACGCCCGGATGGCCGTCATGAACGTGTTCTGGGCGCTCATTACAATGATCGGCAAGTCGGGCCGCGCCCGCTTGATCCGGGGCAGAAGGTCGAAGGCATTCCCGTCCGGCATCACAACATCGGTGATCACCAGATCGCCATCGCCGCGGCTAACCCACCGCCATAGCGTCGCAACGTTCGACGTCAGCCGCACCTCGTATCCTGCCCTGGACAGCGCTTGGTTCAAAACTGTCCTAATTGCCGCATCGTCATCAGCGACGACAATTGTGCCCGACGGCATTGTTTCAGACTCCCTCATTGTCGGTGTCGGCGCCGCTATAGGCCGGCATCAACACCCGAAAAATGGTTCGCCCCGGTTGCGGATCGCATTCTATGACTCCGCCATGATCGCCGACTATCTTGGCGACCAGGGCAAGACCCAATCCGGTTCCGTTCGGCTTGGAGGACACAAATGGATCGAACAGATGCGGAATGATATCGACCGGTACGCCGGGTCCATCGTCTCCGACGCTGAACTCCAGCGGCAGTGACACCTTGTCGGCATTGCCCTGGACGGAAAGACGGACGCCGGGACGAAACGCGGTCGTGAGACGGATCTCACCACCGCCGCCAATGGCCTCGGCCGCGTTCTTGACCAGGTTCAGAAACACCTGGATCAACTGGTCCCGATTGGCGAACACCGCCGGTAGTGACGGATCGTATTCTTCGCGAAAAACAACGCCACGGGCAAAGCCAGATTGCGCCAAACGCTTCACATGCTCCAGCACGCCATGAATATTCACCGAGGCACGTTCTATCGGTCGATCATCGGAAAAGACCTCCATCCTGTCGACCAGTTTGACGATCCGATCCGTCTCGTCGCAGATCAGCCGAGTAAGCACACGATCGTCATCTTCGACAGATGATTCAAGCAGTTGCGCCGCTCCCCGGATCCCAGACAGCGGGTTCTTGATTTCGTGGGCCAGCATCGCCGCAAGGCTGGTCACCGTCCGAGCGGCGGAACGGTGAGTGAGTTGGCGGTCGATCTTCTCGGCCATCGTCCGTTCCTGAAGCATCAAGACAACCGAAAGGCCCTCTCCCGGCGAGGCATATATATCCACAATGCGTTCGCCGCCGGTTCGCGGCGTGCCGATGTCGACCCTATACTCGGTGACGGCGGCATCGTGGCTCCTCACCTGATCGATCAGCGCCAAGAGCGGGCTCCCGAACGGAACGAATTGGGTGATCGCGCTGCGCCGCAACATCGGCGCGGAGGTCCTGAAGAAGGTTTCGGCAGCATGATTCGCTTCGGCGATGCGGCCGTTGTTCATGATTTGCACCACCGGATGCGGCAGCGCGTCGAGTAGCGCGGCCTGACCACCCGCATCCGCGCTCTTTTCGACGGCCTCGGCGCTCATGCCGCCGCCCTTCCTTCATCAACAGCCGAGCCGACCCGTATCAATAATCCTTCCACTTGTTCGGAATGCTTCGATCGGAGGGCCTCGCTGCGCAGCGAGGCCGAAACGCTCGCACCAGTTTCCCCGATGCGGTCGAGATACCAACCAATATGCTTTCGCGCCGCCCGGATGCCGACCATCGGGCCATAATGGTCGATGATGGCCCGGTGATGTTGGACGGCACGCTCGGCGATTTCTGACCGGCCCGGCAGCGGCGCTACGCGCCCCGTCTTGCTCGATTTTGCCAGTGCTCCCGGCAACCACGGGCGGCCACATGCCGCGCGGCCGATCATGATGCCGTCGGCGCCGGATTGCGCCAGCGCGCGCCCGGCACCGTCAAGGTCGCCGATGTCGCCATTGATAATCACCGGAATTGTCACATTCGCCTTGATCGCGGCAACGGCCCGCCAATCAGCCGTTCCGTCGAAAAACTGGCACCGCGTCCGCCCGTGGACCGTGATCATTCGAACGCCGGCGGACTCGGCGCGGCGCGCAAGCTCCGACGCATTGATTGATTGGGTGTCCCAACCAAGGCGCATCTTCAGCGTTACTGGGCGCGCCGTCGCCGCCACCGTTGCTTCGATCAGGGCTTCGGCATGGTCGAGATCGCGCATCAGCGCGGATCCGGAGTAGCCCGAAGTCACCTTCTTGGCCGGGCAGCCCATATTGATGTCGATGACATCGGCGCCCGCCCCTTCGGCCACACGCGCGCCCTCCGCCATCCAGCGCGCCTCGCGACCCGCCAACTGAACGACATGGGGCCCCTTCTCGACTGCTAGCGCCCGGAGGTGGGCTTCGGCATTGCCGAGCGCCAATTGCTCGCTCGCTACCATTTCCGAGATCACCAAGCCGGCGCCATACTCGATCGCCAGCCGCCGGAACGGCAAATCGGTCACACCCGACATCGGCGCCATGAATACGCGATTGGGCAACACGACATCGCCGACGGTCAGCGGCTCGCTCAAAACGGCGATACTATCCGGCACCGGTCCGGGATCTGTGGCTATCATTTAGGCAAAATCTCACTTGCCTACATATTAGCCACCGGCGGACGGTGAGCAAGCGAAAAGCGTTGACCTCAACGAAGGACTGCTATTCGTTTCCCAGACATTGGCGACAATCATCGGACAGCGCCCCTGAAAAATGGCAGCCCTTTCGCCCGGCCCGATTACAGCCTTGGTCGTCGCCGGAGGCCGCGGCGTTCGCGCCGGCAGCGGCACGCCCAAACAATATCGGCGGCTCGGCGGGGCGACCATTTTGGCCCGCAGCGCACGGCCGTTTCTTGATCATCCTTCAGTTGGCCAGGTGACAGTGGTCATCCATCCAGACGATCGCGAGCGGTACGCTGAAACCATCGAACCGCATCCAAAGCTCAACCCGCCAGTCGAAGGCGGCCGAGAGCGGCAGGAGAGTGTTCGCTTGGGACTTGAGGCCTTGTCGGAGCGCCCTCCGGAATGGGTGCTGATCCACGATGGCGCGCGGCCTTTCGTGACCCTCGCAATTATCGATCGCGTCATCGCGGCGTTGGCGGAAAACCCGGCGGTGATGACCGCGGTTCCGATCGCCGACACGCTGAAGCGCGCCGGGCCGGACCGGAATGTAGAGGCGACCCTTTCCCGTGATGGCCTTTATGCCGCGCAAACGCCACAGGGCTTCAAATTCGCCGCGATCCTTGAGGCCCATCGACAAGCCGCCTCGGATACCGCGGCCTTTACCGACGACGCCGCAATCGCAGAGCATGCGGGGCTGCCGGTTCGGATCGTTGAAGGCGACGCCGGCAACACCAAGATCACCAACCTGGAGGACCTCAAGATGGCGGAGCGTTTTCTGGCGGCGGGCTCCGAGACACGCGTCGGCACCGGATATGATGTTCATGCCCTCGGCCCCGGCACCAATATTATGCTCGGCGGCATCCGCATCCCGCACGATCAGGCCCTGATCGGCCATTCCGACGCCGACGTCGTCCTCCATGCCTTGACCGATGCTATCCTCGGAGCGATCGGCGAGGGAGACATCGGGACGCATTTCCCGCCCTCTGATTCCTCGCTGGCAGGCGCGAACTCAGGTCGGTTCCTGGCCGCCGCGGTGTCGCGTCTGCAAACGCGAGACGGCGCCGTCGTCCATCTTGACGTTACGATTATCGCCGAAGCGCCCAAAATCGGGCCGCATCGTGAGGCGATGCGGCACCGAATCGCCGAAATCAGCGGCATCGACGTCGATCGAGTTGCCGTCAAGGCCACGACCAACGAACGGCTGGGCTTCATTGGACGAGGCGAGGGTATAGCCGCCCTGGCGACCGCCACCATTCGCCTTCCCTCGGTTCCCTGATGACCGACCTTGCATCGCTGCGCGGCGAAGTTGCCGATCTGATCGAGAAATGCAGCGCCGCCGGTCTCAAGATTGCGACCGCCGAATCCTGCACCGGCGGCCTCATCGCCGCCGCGATCACAGAGATTCCGGGGGCCAGCCGCGTCTTCGACTGGGGCGTCGTCACATATGCGAACGTAGCCAAGACCGACCTTCTCGGTATACCGCCGGAACTCATTGAACAGCATGGCGAGGTCAGCGAGGAGGTCGTGATTGCCATGGCCGAGGGAGCGCTGGCGCGATCGGGCGCCGATCTTTCCGTTGCGATCACCGGCATCGCCGGACCCGGTGGAGCTACATCGGAAAAGCCTGTCGGCCTCGTCCACATTGCCTCCGCCGTCAAGGGACGGCCGACGGTCCATGTCAAACATGCCTTCGCCGATACCGGCCGCGAGTCCATTCGCTTGGCCGCGGCGCGCCAAGCGATACGAATGCTGATCGAGCAGGCGACCGCCGGTTAGCGCCGATAGACAACATCGGCGCGCTCCTCGAACGCGGCCGCAAAGCGACGAAAAGCGCGGTCGAAGACGGTCCCCATCAACAGCCCTAGCGTTCGCGAGCGAAACTCATAGTCGATCGAAAAATGGACCTGACAACTATCCTCGTCGATCGCCTCGAATGCCCAGTTGCTCTCCAAGCGCTTGAACGGCCCATCCAAAGCGTACACCAAAATCGTCAGTTGCTTCCGCTCGCACTCAACATGGCTGCTGAACGTCTCTTTCAAGAATGAATAGGAAACGGTCATCAGCGCTCGGATAATCTCCCGACCGTCCTTGCGGTCACGTGACAGGACTTTCATGCCACGGCAGAGCGGAACGAATTCGGGGTAGGCCTCAATGTCGGCGACGAGATCGAACATCTCGGTCGCCGAGTGCGAGACGGTGTGATCGGTCGAGAAGCTCGGCACGCCGGCTCGGCTCAACCGCTTTGGCGGCCGGCGCGAACCGCCTTGAGCCTGGCGAAATCTTCGCCGGCGTGATGCGAAGATCGGGTCAAAGGGCTGGAGGCGACCATCAGGAAGCCCTTGGCCTCGGCGATCGATCTATAGGAGTCGAATTCGTCCGGATTGACGAAACGCGCGACCGGATGATGCTTCCTCGTCGGCTGCAGATACTGCCCGAGCGTCAGGAAATCGACACCGGCCGAGCGGAGGTCGTCCATCACTTGCACCACCTCGTCGCGTTCCTCGCCAAACCCAACCATGATCCCGGATTTTGTGAACATGTCGGGGGCCGCTTCCTTCACCCGCTGCAATAGCCGGAGCGAATGGAAATAGCGGGCTCCAGGTCGAACCGCGAGATAGTGTGACGGAACGGTTTCGAGATTGTGGTTGAACACATCCGGCCGCGCGGCCACCACCGTTTCCAGTGCTCCGTTCTTGCGCAGAAAATCCGGTGTTAGAACTTCGATTGTGGTGTCCCTGCTATTCCCGCGGATGGCCTCGATCACGGCAACGAAATGCGCCGCTCCACCATCAGCGAGATCGTCGCGATCGACCGATGTGATCACCACATGGCGAAGCCGCAATTCGGCGACCGCATCGGCGATCTTGGCCGGCTCGTCCGGATCGAGCGGCTGCGGCAGCCCAGTGCGCACATTGCAGAAGGCGCAGGCGCGGGTGCAGATCTCGCCCATGATCATGAAGGTGGCGTGTCGCTCGGCCCAACACTCGCCGATATTCGGACAGGAAGCTTCCTCGCACACTGTGACGAGCCCGTGCGACCGGACGATTTCCCGCGTCTGCCGAAAGCCGGGCGATCCAGGCGCTCGCACTCTAATCCAGGCCGGCTTTCGCGGGATTAGGCTGTCCGGTCGTTGCGCCTTTTCGGGATGCCTCAGCGAAGCAGGCCGTTCCGGTCCGGAGATAGTGTCGAGGATCATGGCCATACATCCGGATTGGCCGAAGGCCGCGGACGCGTCAAGCCGCCCGGTGGTGCGAGACGCTAGAAAATGATCCGAGCGATCAACAGCACGATGACCGCGCCGGCAATCGACATGATCATCTGCTCGACGAAGACGCTGCCAATATTGAGCTTGATGTTGAATTGGCGGGCGAGGTAGCCGCCGACCACGGAGCCCAGCAAACCGGCACCGAGGTAGCCAAGAATCCCGATAGCGCCGCCGACAAACCAACTGGCGATCCAGCCGGCGAGGATGCCCATCGCCACCCAAACGGCGATATCGCGAACGTCCATGTTGTTCATTGCGCCTACAGCTAAAGTTCCGCTCGCGGGCAACCCCGTTGCATCTAGGTCGAGTCGGCCCCCATCGCCACCGCTTCTCATATGTGAATCACCCTGCCGAAGGCCGACAGCACACTCTCATGCATCGCCTCGGACAGCGTCGGATGCGGGAACACGGCCTTGATCAGCTCCGCCTCGGTGGTCTCCAGATTCATCGCAATGACAAACCCTTGGATCAGTTCGGTGACGTCCGGGCCCACCAGATGCGCGCCCAGGAGCCGGCCGGCAGCGGCATCAAATACCGTCTTGATCGTGCCGTCGGTCTCGCCGAGCACCACTGCCTTGCCATTGCCGATCAACGGAAAACGGCCGATCTTGACGTTGTAGCCGGCATCCTTGGCCGCCTTTTCCGTCAACCCCACCGAGGCGATCTGCGGGCTGCCATAAGTGCAGCCCGGGATCTTTTCGCGTTCCAGCGGATGCGGCGTCTGGCCGGCGATCGCCTCAACGCAGATCACGCCCTCATGTTCGGCCTTGTGGGCAAGCATCGGCGGCCCGGCGACATCGCCGATGGCATAGATGCCCGGCACATTGGTCCGCCCCTGTCTATCGGCCACGATGATCCCCTGCTCCACACCGACACCAAGTTGCTCGAGACCGAAGCCTTCGATCTTGCCCTGGACACCGGTCGCCAGGATCAGACGCTCGGCTGAGACCTCCTCGTCCTTGTCGCCGCGCAGCGTCACGGAAACGCTGTTGGCCAACTTGCTGACCGCATCTACTTTGGTGCCGACGCGAATCTCAATCCCGCGTTTTTGGAATTGTTTTTGGGCAATTCGGACGATTTCCTCATCCTCTACCGGAAGAATGTGAGGCATTGCTTCGACCAACGTCACCGCTGTGCCCATCGACCGATAGAACGAAGCGAACTCGACACCGATCGCGCCTGATCCGACAACGATCACCGACTCTGGGATCGCCTTCGGCGCCATCGCCTCGAAATAGGTCCATATCCGATCGCCGTCCGGCTCAAGGCCGGGCATCGCCCGCGGCCGTGCTCCGGTGGCGATGATGATGTGTTTCGCCGAATAGGCGCCGGGACCGCGTGCCCCTCGCGGTGGCGGCGCGTCGGTTTTGCTCACGGTGATTTCGCCGGCGGCCGTAATCGTCGCATCGCCCCAGATCACCGGCACTTTGTTCTTTTTGAGAAGACCGTCGACGCCTTTGCTGAGTTGGGCGGCGGCCTTCCGCGAGCGCCCGACCACTCCCTCCCAATCGAAGCCGATCGATTCGGCGCGGAGCCCGAAGTGTTCCGCCCGTTTGAATTGATCGTAAAGCTGGGCGGTGTGGAGGAGAGATTTGGTCGGGATGCAGCCCCAATTGAGACAGATGCCGCCGAGATGCCTACGTTCGACGATCGCGGTCTTGAGTCCAAGCTGAGCGGCGCGAATCGCGGAGACATAGCCTCCCGGACCGGCTCCAATGATGATCAAGTCGAAGGAATTATCGGTCATCTCAGTTCCATCGATGATCTGTCGAAGAGCCGAGGCACACAGCGTACGTCGGGTCAGCTATGCGTTTTTGCCAACAATATCCACTCCTGGCCGGCTCTCCCGCCGAGGTAGTCGGGCGCCGGTCGTCTGGCGACCGTGCGATATCCCTGGCGCTCATAAAGCCTGTTCGCCCCCGCGTTGCCGGAAGCGACGATGATCGCCGTTCCATCGCAACCGGCTTCACGGCCCAAGGTATCAGCGTGGTCGAGCAACAGCGTCCCCAACCCACGACCGCGATATTCCGGATAGACCGCCACGACGTTGACATACCAGTAGCCCGACACTTCCATTTCGAGCTCAACGAGCCCGCGGACGAGCGGCGGAACATCCGAAAGATCATGGTCCTGGTCGCCAAGGCGATAGCTGATCAAGCCACCAGCAATCTCGCCATCTACCTCAAGCATATGGGCGTTGCGGTAGGTAAAGCCGCCCTCTTCGCGCATCGCCCGCGCTCGCCCGAACTCGACTGGCGATTGCCCCTCAGCCGCCATATGCTGCCACAAATGTACCGGTAGGCCTTCGCCGGCTATGTCGACCAGCGCCGCCAAATGGACAGCGTCTTCCTGTCTTGCCTTCCGAATGATCGGTTCTGCCAAATCGCACACTCCTCTGAGCGCCACCTGGTCTGCTACCCCTAACCGCAGACAGAATCGAGCCCCAACTGCTTCCTTGCTTCCGAAATGAGCAAAACCGCTGCCCTCATCACCCTCGCTTTCACCCAAGTCGCGGTGTTGTCCCTGTGGTTTACGACGGCGGCGGCCGCGCCCGACCTCGCTCCGGAAGTCGACCTCAGCGGCGCAAGGCTTGGCCTCCTAGTCAGCGCGGTCCAGGCCGGTTTCGTCGTTGGAAGCATCGCCAGTGCGTTTCTCGGCCTTGCCGACCGCATCGATCCGGAAGCATCGCGCCGATTCTACGCCGTTGCCGCCCTGGTGGGCGCAACCGCCAATGCCCTGTTCATCGTCACCGATCCAGGATCGACCGGCGCGATTGTTCTGCGCGGTATCACCGGCGCGGCGATGGCGGGTGTCTACCCGGTCGGCATGAGATCGCGGTCAGCTGGGCCAACAAGGATCGCGGCCTTCTCGTCGGCCTTCTCGTCGGCGCCCTCACCATCGGCTCGGCCTCGCCGCATCTCTTTGCTTTTCTCGGCGGCGTGGACTGGCGGCTGATCATGGCGATTGCCAGTGCTGCAGCCATGGTCGGCGCCGGGATCATTCTCCTGGTCCCAACCGGACCCAGTCTCGGCGCCTCGGGACGATTCGAACCGCGGATGGCGCTGACCGCCCTTCGCGATCGCCCTCTCCGCCTCGCAACTCTCGGCTATCTCGGCCACATGTGGGAGCTCTACGCGATGTGGGCGTGGATTGGCGCCTTCCTCGCCGCGAGCTTCGCCGCAGCCAAGCTGAGCAACCCTGACCAGCTTGCATCAATTGCCGCTTTCGCAACGATTGCGATCGGCTTCGTCGGCGCCCTTGGCGGCGGCTTCCTGGCCGACCGGATCGGCCGCACCACCCTCACCATGGCAGCTATGATTATCAGCGCGGCTTGCTGTCTTCTGGCCGGATTGGTCTTCGGCGCCGCGCCGGCACTAGTCCTGGCCCTTTGCATTGTTTGGGGCATCTCGGTGATCGCCGACTCCGCCCAGTTCTCGGCCTGCGTCAGCGAATTGTCGCCGCCAGGCCTCACCGGTACCATGCTCACCACCCAGACAGCCGCCGGCTTCGCCCTGACGCTGGTGACGATCCAACTGATGCCGGTCTGGGTCGATTGGGTGGGCTGGAACTGGGCCTTCGCGCCGTTGGCGATCGGCCCGATCCTCGGCACCATCGCGATGGCGCGCCTTCGCCATGATTCCGCCTCAGCCAAGCTCGCCGGGGGACGTCGTTAGCTTCGTGTCACCAGTGCCGCTATTTCTCTTTCGGCGGCTTCGGCTTCAGCGTCTTGGCGTACGCTAAGCTCTTCTTGAGCCAGCCCGACAGCGCCTTGGGATCGTGAAGCAGAGATTCTGGTACGCCAACATATTCCCTCGGCGGCGTCCAGGGACCAGCGTTGAACGGCTTGTCGTATTTCGCCATGTATACGGCCAAATCCGTTTTCGACAGCCGGATGCCGAGCTCGCCGGTCCGTTTGGCAAGCATAGAGTACATATTGCCGTTGATCGCGGTGTAAGGCGCGCCGAAGCCTTCCTTGATCGCGGCGCCGGGCGTCGCCTTCTCCGCCTCAAGATACGCCGCCACGATGTCAGGCGGCAGATCGGGCAATTTCGGCGCCTTGGCCATTCTATCTATCCTGTATTTCCGGCGGCCCAAACGCTTCGGCGGGAACGACGGACGAGGCGGGACCAACAGACAGATGTCCAGCGTAGCGTATTTCGGGCGAAGGCCAAGCCGAGACCCGAAATCCCGCTGGGGGCTACATTAAGTCGCTAGACGAACATCCCCGCCGGCTTCTCGATGTGACGCCGGAACGCCCTGAGAAGTTCGGCGCCGATGGCGCCGTCGACGGCGCGGTGGTCGGTCGAAAGCGTTACCGTCATTATCGTCGCGATCGCGATCTCGCCTTTGCGGGCCACCGGCCGTTGCTCGCCGGCGCCGACCGCGAGGATCGAGGATTGCGGCGGGTTGATCACCGCGGCGAACTCGCGGATCGGGTACATGCCGAGATTGGAGATCGAGGTCACTCCGCCCCGATATTCCTCCGGCAGCAGCTTCCGCTCTCGCGCCCGCTCCACCAAATCCTTAATTTCATTTGACATTTCCGACAGCCGCTTGGAATCCGCCGAATGCATCACCGGCGTGATCAAGCCTCCGCTTGGGATGGCGACCGCAACGCCGATATCGGCGTGCTTGTGATGCAGCATGCCGCTCTCGGTCCAAGTCACATTCGCCGCCGGCACCTCCATCAACGCCAGCGCCAGTGCCTTGATCATCAAGTCCGTTAGCGAGACGTGATAGCTCGGCTTACCGCCTTCGCCGGCTGTCGCCGCTGCATTTATCTCGGTCCGGAGCGCCAGCAACGCGTCGATCTCAAGATCGGCGGTGAGATAGAAATGCGGGATCGTCCGCTTCGCCTGGGTCAAACGCTCGGCGATGATCCGGCGCATATGGTCATGCAGCACCAGTTCGTAATCGTCGGGGTCGTAGAGGCCGAGGATCTCGTTGTCGCTCATCGCCGGGGGCGCCGTGCCTGGAGCGCCCGCCTTTGCCTCGCCGCTCGCTTGCACCGCAGCGATGTCGGCTTCGACAATACGGCCATGCGGTCCGGAGCCGTGGATTGCGGCGAGGCTGAGGCCGGCTTCCTTGGCCAAGCGGCGGGCAAGCGGCGATGCAAATATGCGATCGCCATCCTCGCCATTAACGCCGCGTGTTGGCAGAGGCGGCGTCTCACCCGGCTCGCTTCGTTCAGCGGTGCTTTCCTTTGGCGTCGCCCCCTCGCCCAGCTTCTGTCGCTCACCGTCCTCTTCCCCTCGGGGAGAGCGTCTGGTGGGCGCGTCCTTTTGGTCCTCCTCCCCCCCGGTGGGAGAGGCCATGAGTGAGGGCGAAGCCTTGGCGATCGTCTCCGCTGCGCTAATCTCCTCGCCCTCGCCGAGGAGGATGGCGATCACCGCATGGACCTTAATGCCCTCCGCGCCCTCCGGCACCAGGAGCTTGCCGATACGGCCGTCATCAGCCGCCTCGACCTCCATCACCGCTTTGTCGGTCTCGATCTCGGCGATCAAATCACCGGCGGCAACCTTGTCGCCTTCCTTTACCAGCCATTTGGTGAGCCCACCTTCCTCCATGGTCGGCGACAACGCGGGCATCAGGATGTTGGTCGGCATTGGCCTTGAGCGCCTGATTGAAACGACTAGGCTCGGTAGCATACCGCCCTCACCGCCTCGACCACTTCGGCCGCCGACGGCAGTGCCAGCTTCTCCAGATTCGCCGCATAGGGCATAGGCACGCCCTTGCCGGTGATCCGAGCAACCGGCGCGTCAAGCCAATCGAACACCTGCTCCATTAGCTGCGCCGCAATCTCCGAACCGATAGATCCAATCGGCCAGCCTTCCTCAACCGTAACGCAGCGATGGGTCTTTTTTACCGAGGCGATAACGGTGTCGACGTCGAGCGGCCTGAGAGTCCGGAGATCGACCACCTCGGCTGAGATCCCCTCGCCGTCCAATTGCTCAACGGCCGCCTCGACATGGGTCATGCTAATGCCGAACGAAACGATGGTCACATCGGCTCCCTCGCGTGCGATCCGCGCCTTGCCAATCGGCACCAGCCAATCGTCGACCTCCGGCACCTCGAACGAGCGCCCATAAAGCAGCTCGCTCTCGAGAAAAATCACCGGATTGAGGTCGCGGACTGCCGTCTTGAGAAGACCTTTGGCGTCGGCGGCGGTGTAGGGTTGGATCACCTTGAGGCCTGGTATGCGCGCATACCAGGCGGCGTAATCCTGGCTATGTTGCGCTGCAACTCGACCTGCCGCTCCATGTGGTCCGCGAAAGACGATCGGCACGCTGATTTGACCGCCGGACATATATCGGCTCTTGGCGGCGGAGTTGACGATCTGATCGGTCGCTTGCATTGCAAAATTCCAGGTCATGAATTCGACGATCGGGTGAAGGCCGGCTAGCGCCGCCCCGACACCGAGGCCGGCAAAGCCGGATTCGGTGATCGGCGTGTCATAGACCCGGTCGGGGCCGAATTTCTCAAGCAGCCCCTGCGTCACCTTGTAGGCGCCGTGATATTCCGCGACCTCCTCGCCCATCACAAAGACATCCGGGTTCCGCCGCATCTCTTCGGCCATGGCGTCGCGAAGCGCCTCGCGGACCGTCTGGGTAACGAACCCGGTGCCGGCAGTTTGAGTCGGAGGCTGATTGGGGGCGTCCATCAAGGGCCATTCCTAGACCAACAAATCAGTCCACAGCGCGGTCGCGTCCGGCTCCGGACTCGACTCGGCGAATGCCACAGCCTCGACAATAATTGCGCGGACCTCCTCGTCGATCGACTTCAGCTGCTCAGGCTTGACGCGACCTGAAGCGATCAGCCGTTCCCGGACATGCTCGATCGGATCGTGCTCCTTGCGCATCTGTTCGACCTCTTCGCGGGTGCGATATTGCGCTGGGTCGGACATTGAATGGCCGCGATAGCGATATGTCATCATCTCTAGAATGTAGGGGCCCTTGCCGGCTCGGCACCACTCCACTGCCTTGCGGCCGACGGCCCGGATCGGATGGATGTCCATGCCGTCGACCTGCTCACCCGGAAGGTCGAACGATGCCCCGCGCTTGGAGAAATCGGCCTGGGCTGAAGCGCGGTGCGATTCGGTTCCCATTGCATAGCGATTGTTTTCGATCACATAGATGACCGGCAGCTTCCACAGGCCGGCCATGTTGAAACTTTCATAGACTTGGCCCTGATTTGCCGC
Organism: Kaistiaceae bacterium; assembly: GCA_963667605.2. Lineage (GTDB taxonomy): Bacteria > Pseudomonadota > Alphaproteobacteria > Rhizobiales > Kaistiaceae > JADLGL01. The sequence goes on along the minus strand of CAXXUZ010000003.1, from coordinate 1,843,573 downwards.
GCCCTCGCCGAAATAGGTGAAGCAGACGCGGTCGTTGTTGCGGTAACGATTGGCGAAAGCGAGCCCGGTCCCGAGCGGCACCTGCGCGCCGACAATGCCATGACCTCCGTAAAAACCGTCCTCCAGCGCAAACATATGCATCGAGCCGCCCTTGCCGCCGGAATAGCCGTCGCGGCGGCCGGTCAGCTCCGCCATCACCCGTTTCGGATCCATGCCAGCCGCCAGCATGTGACCATGGTCGCGATAGCTGGTGATGACCTGATCGCCCTCCTCAACCAGCCCCTGGAGGCCAACAACGACGGCCTCCTGTCCGATATATAGATGGAGAAAACCACCAATCAGCCCCTGCCCGTACATCTGAGCCGCCCGCTCCTCGAAGCGGCGAATCAGCAGCATCTGACGAAATGCGGTCAGCTCGTCTTCCTTGGCGAAACCGTTGTAGTGGCTGGCGTTATTCGGCGGCCTAGCCGGTCGCCGCGGCTTTTTAGCAGGCTTGGCTGCTGCGCGGCTGGTTGATCGCCGGGCCGTCTTTGCCATGGAGTCCTTGTTCCTTTGTGTGTTTTCAGCCTAGCCGATCACGCCATCGGCTCCAACGGCGGACAGCGCCCGCACCGCTTCACCTACATGCAACACTTTGATACGATTACTAATTTACAAGAATGGGGCGCTGTCACGGCATAATCACGACCTCGTTCGGCGCAATGACATTGAGGCTCCGGCGCGCCCATTCATCGATCATGTCGGGATCGAGCCCTCTGGGCCTGAGCAGCGCCGCCAGCCGTTCCCGTTCGCGCTTCTCGCCCAACAGTTTCGCCAGCTCCTCTTCCAACAGGCTCGCCTGGGCCTCGAATTCCGCACGCGCCAGAATGCCATAGGATCCGTGCAGGGCATGGAACCCGAAATAGCCGAGATAGGCCGCGACCAGAGCGGGGATCAGCAGCCGTCGAAGCGGCGAGCGTGCGGTGGGACGAGTGGACATTCCGGATAGAGCGTTTGAAGATGTCACCCTTTGTGCCCCGAAGATGCTTAATCGAAGGCTAAGTGCGACGCTCCCGCACAGAATTCGGTGTCAGCTTCGCCCTCTTAGTATTGATCGCGCCGCGTAGCGTCCTTCTGGTCCCAAGGATTCCTCAATCCGCACCAGCTGATTATATTTGGCCAATCGATCCGACCGCGAAAGCGAGCCGGCTTTGATCTGGCCGCAATTGGTGGCGACTGCGAGGTCGGCGATCATCGTGTCTTCGGTTTCTCCGGACCGGTGGGAGACTACCGTCTTGTACCCCGCCTGTTGCGCGACATCGACTGCCTCAAGGCTCTCGGTCATAGTTCCGATCTGATTGACCTTGATGAGAATCGCGTTGGCGACATCCTTGCCGATGCCGATGCGCAGACGTTCGGAATTGGTGACGAAGAGATCGTCGCCAACCAGTTGGCAGCGCGTGCCGATCGCGTCGGTCAGAGCCCTCCAGCCGTCCCAATCATCTTCCGCCATACCGTCCTCAATCGAGACGATCGGATATCGCTCGACCAAGCCAGCGAGATAAGCAATCTGTTCCGCTTGGTCGCGATCGACTCCCTCCCCCGGATATCGATAAACGCCGTCCGCGAGCAGCTCGGTAGCCGCGCAATCGAGCGCCAAATAAGCGTCTTCGCCGGGGCGGTAGCCAGCCGCCTCGATCGCGCGCATCGCAAAGTCGAGTGCTTCGTTTGCCGAAGCAAGATTCGGCGCAAAGCCGCCCTCATCGCCGACAGCTGTAGTGTGCCCGGCCTCCCTTAACGCACTCTTCAGCGCGTGAAAGATCTCCGATCCCATCCGCAACGCTTCGGCGAAACTGGGCGCCCCGACCGGCATGATCATGAATTCCTGAAAGTCGAGGCGATTGTCGGCGTGCGCCCCCCCATTGACGATGTTCATCATCGGCACCGGCAGCGTCCGCGCGCTCGGCCCTCCGAGATAGCGATAGAGCGGTATTCCCGCCGACTCCGCCGACGCCGCGGCGATCGCCATGGACACCCCGAGGATAGCATTGGCTCCGAGCCGAGCCTTATTGGTCGATCCGTCGAGCGCGATCATGATCTGGTCGATCGCAATTTGGTTCGAGGCATCCATTCCACCGATGGCATCAAATATTTCGCCATTCACAGCATCGACCGCCCCGCGCACCCCGAGCCCGCGATATCGGGACGGATCTTCGTCACGTAGATCGATCGCCTCATGAGCCCCGGTCGAAGCGCCGGATGGAACGGCGGCCCGGCCGACGACGCCGTCTTCAAGCTTGACATCAACCTCCACTGTGGGGTTGCCACGGCTGTCGAGGATTTCGCGAGCGATAATGTCGGCGATCGCTGTCATCACTGCCTTATGGTGGGAATCGAGTGCAGCCCCTGCGGCTGGGGCACGCCGGGCTTCTAGCCGACACGATGTCACTTCGGAAGGGGCGAGCTGCCCGCTCGGTGCATGATAGCAATGCCCAAGGCCAAACAATGTCCGAACTGATCATCACCAATGGCGACGCTGCCGCCGATATTCTCGCCGCCGGAGGCGCGAGCGGCCGAATAGTTCCTTGGCGCGACGTTCTTCACGAGGGACCGCTGATCCCCGCCGCCGGCCTTGGGTCGTTTTCCGAAGTCCGGGCCGGATATCTGAGCGAACGTTTCGATATTCCATTGGCTGAGACCAGCGCAGATTTCTTGATGCGAGATGCCGTCGTCAAAGCCCACGCAATGTTTGATCGAGTCTCGATCTGGCTGGAACATGACCTCTATGATCAGCTGCAGCTGCTGCAGATCTTGCACTTCTTCCAGACCGAAGGTCGGGCCGAAGGGCTTCGCCTGATCCAAGCCGATGATTTCCTAGCCACCCAATCGCCCGAGACCGTGCTCCGCTTCGCCGATGACGCAACCCCAATCACCAAGCCTATGCTGGCCACCGCAGCATCACTGTGGAAGGCCTTGACCGATCCATCGCCGGAGGGCCTTTTTCGCCAATTGCGCTCGCCGACCGGCTCCTTCCGATTCCTTCGGCCGGCACTGGGACGGTTTATCGAGGAATTGCCGGCGCTTCACGGCGGCCTCTCCCGTACCGAGCATATCATCGCCTCATCGGTCGCAGCCGGCGGCATTAATGCCAGGGACGTTTTTGCTCGCCTGCTCGCCAGCGAGGATGCGCCCTTTATGGGCGATTGGAGCGCCTTCCGCACTGTGGACGATCTGGTCGACGCCGGCGAGCCATTGATCAACGGCCCCGAGTCGAAATATCCATGTCAAGGCGAAGCAAACGATATCGAGGCCTACCTCACCGCTCCGTTGGCGCTGACGCGCTTCGGCCGGTCGGTCCTTTCCGGCGACGCCGATATGATCGCCGTCAATGGCGTCGATCGCTGGTGGGCCGGCACCCATCTTCAGGGCCATGATTGCTGGCGCTGGAACAGCACGTCACGCCATGTCGTGCCGCCGGGCGGCGATGAAACATCGGATGGACTGAGCGCCGCCAAGCAGGAGCCTGCCCATGAGTGAACAAGAGCCGCAGCTTGGCCGGCCGGTACGGATCCCGGCCAGCCCCACCGAGGCAATCCTCGACCGCGTGCCCAATCGGCACCCGGACAGCGATTACGTCGCCCGCTTCACCGCGCCCGAATTCACCTCGATCTGCCCGGTCACCGGTCAGCCGGATTTCGGTATCCTGGTAATCGACTATGTGCCCGGAGATTGGCTGCTCGAATCCAAATCGCTGAAGCTTTACCTCGCTTCTTTTCGCAATCACGGTGCTTTTCACGAGGATTGCACCGTCGGCATCGGCAAGCGGATCGTCGATCTTGTGGAGCCCAAATGGCTTCGGATCGGCGGCTATTGGAATCCGCGCGGCGGCATACCGATCGATGTCTTCTGGCAGACCGGCGAACCGCCAAACGCGATCTGGCTGCCCGACACTGGCATTTCTACATATCGCGGCAGAGGCTGACCAATACACTCAAAGTTCGGACTCGCCGTCCCCGCCTTACCGTCGTTTGAAGCCAGACCGCTCAGCTCTTCTTGGCCACCCGATCGATGTCCATCAATTGCTCCAGCAGTGTCGACATCATGTCGATCGGCAGCGTGATCGGACCGTCCGAGGGCGCATTATCCGGATCTTGGTGGGTCTCGATGAAGAGGCCCGCTATCCCCACCGCCACTGCCGCCCGGGCGAGCACCGGTACATATCGGCGTTCGCCGCCGGAAGCGTCACCCCTTCCGCCCGGCTGCTGCACCGAATGCGTGGCGTCGAAGACCACCGGCACGCCTAGCCCAGCCATGATTGGCAGCGCTCGCATGTCGGAGACCAGATTGTTGTAGCCGAAGCTGGAACCGCGCTCGGTCAACAACATATCGCGGCAACCGCCCGCGGCGAGCTTTTCGGTGACGTACCGCATGTCCCAAGGCCCCAGAAATTGCCCTTTCTTGACATTGACCGGCTTGCCGGTAGCGGCCGAGGCCAATAGCAAATCGGTCTGGCGGCAGAGAAAAGCCGGGATTTGCAACGCGTCGACCACTTCGGCCACCGCGGCGCATTGCTCAGGCAAATGAACATCGGTCAGCACCGGGACGCCCAGTTCTCGCCGAAGCTCGTCGAAGACCGGCAACGCGGCATCTAGGCCTAGCCCCCTACGACCGCTGACGCTGGTCCGGTTGGCCTTGTCGAACGACGACTTGTAAACGAAACCAATCCCGAGGCGGCCGGTCAGTTCCTTCAGCCGTCCTGCCATTTCGACGGCATGGGAGCGGCTTTCGAGCTGGCAAGGCCCGGCGATCAGCGCAAACGGAAGGCTATTGCCGAACCGCACTTTGCCGACTTGAACTTCTGGATGTGGTGCCTCAGATGCATCCATGACGATCAGCCGATCATGGCCGTCTGGCTGTTGTGGTGAGAACGGCGGTCATCGCTGCGCCTACACCAATCGGCTTTGTTCGACAGCGGCGGCGATGAAGGAAGCAAACAACGGATGGGGCACGAATGGGCGCGAAACCAACTCTGGGTGATACTGCACGCCAATGAACCACGGGTGGTCGGCAATCTCGACCGCCTCCGGCAACAGGCCATCGGGAGACATCCCGGAAAAACGAAGGCCGCACGCCTCAAGCCTTTCGCGATAGTCGATATTGACCTCGTATCGGTGCCGGTGGCGTTCCGAAATTTCGGTCACCCCATAAATGTCGGACAGTCTGCTGCTTGATGACAACACCGCCGGATAGGCGCCCAGTCGCATCGTCCCGCCAATATCACCGGCCGCGACACGCTGCTCAAGCATGTTGCCATTGAGCCACTCGGTCATCAGCCCAACTACCGGCTCCGCCGTCTCACCGAATTCGCTGGAGTTCGCATTGGCAATCCCCGCCAGATTCCGGGCCGCCTCAATGACCGCCATCTGCATGCCGAAACAGATGCCGAAATAGGGAATCTTGTGTGTACGGGCATATCCCGCCGCGGCTATCTTGCCCTTCGATCCGCGCTCGCCGAAGCCGCCGGGGACCAGGATGCCGTCGACCTGCTCCAGTCGTGGCGCCGGATCTTCCGCCTCAAAGGCATCCGATTCGATCCAATCGAGATTGACTTTCACCTGGTTGGCAATACCGCCATGGGTCAACGCCTCAACCAACGACTTATAGGCGTCTTTCAGCCCAGTATATTTGCCGATCAGCGCGATCGTGACCTCGCCCTCGGGATGGCTGAGGGACTGGCTAATGGTCTCCCAACGCCTCAAATCAGGGGGCGGTGCGTTGTCGATGCCGAAGGCAGAAAGGATTTCGGCGTCGAGCCCTTCCCGATGATAGGTCGTCGGCACGTCATAGATATGTTCGACATCCAACGCCTGAATCACCGCCGACGGTCGGACATTGCAGAACAACGACAATTTCCGCCGCTCCTCAGCCGGGATTGGCCGGTCGGAACGGACAAGCAGAACATCGGGCTGAATCCCGATCGAGCGCAGCTCCTTGACCGAGTGCTGGGTCGGCTTGGTCTTGAGTTCCCCCGCCGAGCGAATGAACGGCACCAGCGTTAGGTGAACGAAGACCGCGTAGCGGCGTGGCAGTTCGTTGCCGAACTGACGAATCGCCTCGAAGAATGGCAGGCCCTCAATGTCGCCGACCGTGCCGCCGATTTCGCACAGCACGAAATCGAAGTCGTCATTGCCCTCGCCGATAAACGCTTTGATCGCGTCGGTGACATGGGGAACGACCTGTACGGTACCGCCGAGATAATCGCCACGGCGTTCGCGGGTGATGATGTCCTGATAGATTCGGCCAGTGGTAATGTTGTCCATTCGATTGGCCGGCCGACCGGTAAACCGCTCGTAATGGCCGAGGTCGAGATCGGTTTCGGCGCCGTCGTCGGTGACGAATACCTCACCATGCTGATAAGGGCTCATCGTCCCCGGATCGACATTGAGATAGGGATCGAGCTTGCGGAGCCGGACCTTGAAGCCGCGTGCCTCCAGCAACGCCCCCAGCGCCGCTGATGCTACGCCCTTGCCTAGAGAAGAGACCACACCGCCAGTGATGAAGATGTACCGCGCCATGGGCGCCTAGCCTAGCCGATTCCGATCGGACCGAGCGACCAGAAAAATCATTTGCCGGAAAGAAATGTTGATCGAAGGCGTGGCAACGCCGCCAGACGTCGATTAAGGCGGCGCGCCGCCGGGGTCGTTGGGCACCAGGATCGGTGCTCCAGCGTCGTTGGGCACGGCTGCGGGAGCCACGCCGCCGGCGTCATTCGGAACCACATCCGGCACTCCTGCACCGTCGCCGTCAACAGGAGCCGCGCCCGGCTCGACCGCACCGCCGGCGTCATTTGGCACAGCAACCGGATCATCGGGCGCGCCGCCAAGGAGGTCAAGAACGCCACCACCCGCAGGCCTGTCGACGCCCTCGATCAATTGATTTGCCGGAAGATTGTCGAAGATTCCGCCATCGTCTGAGTTGCTCCTCGCGATAGCCGTCAAGACGATCGAGGTAACGAAAAAGGCCGCCGCCAAAATGGTCGTCACCCGAGTCAGAACATTGCCCGTGCCGCGCGTCGCCATGAAATTGCCGCCGCCGCCGATACCGAGCGCGCCGCCTTCCGACCGCTGCAGCAGCACGATTGCGATCATGGTCGCGACCAGCATCAGATGGATGACGAGGACAACTGTTTCCATGGCTTTGAGCGATGTTCCCTGATTGCGGCGGCTTCTACACTAACCGGCTGGCCCTTTCCACCGGGCGATTTGTCGGATCACCGCGCGCGCGCCGGTGATGATCGTCAAAAAATCGGCCGCCTTCAGACTGGCCCCGCCAACAAGCGCGCCATTGACCCCTTCAACGGCGAATATCTCGGTGGCATTGTTAGGTTTTACCGAGCCACCATAGAGAATCCTGATCGACGCGGCCTCGGCGGGAAACCGGTTGCCGAGTTCGACCCTGATATGGGCATGCATCGCGGCGATGTCATCCGTCGTCGGGGTCAAGCCGGTACCAATCGCCCACACTGGCTCATACGCGATCACAATATTGGCAGCGCTCGCGCCGTCGGGCACCGAACCCGCAAGTTGGCCCTCGACCACTGGCAGGGCTCGCTCACCCCGCCGCTCCTCCTCGCTCTCGCCGACGCAAAGGATTGCGGTAAGCCCTGCGCGCCAGGCCGCCTCCGCCTTGGCCCGCACCGCGGCATCGTCCTCGCCATGGTCGGCCCTTCGTTCGGAATGGCCGACGATCACCAGCTCGGCCCCGGCATCGGCCAGCATTTCTGCCGCGACATCGCCTGTGTGGGCCCCCTTTACCTCGGCATGACAATCCTGGCCTCCGACCAGAATCGGCGAGTTGGCGACCATGATCGAGGTGCGCGAGATCAGCGTTGCCGGTGGGCAAATCGCGACTTCGACGTCGTCTTGTTCGCCGACCGCGTCGCGGACAGCCTCGACTTCGAGCAGGCTCGCCCTGCTACCGTGCATTTTCCAGTTGCCCGCCACGAGCGACTTGATTGCTGGCATTGTTTTGTCCTCCCGCTAACGCGGACCCGCAGGTGGCCACCGGCGGGTCCGCGCGAGGCGTACCAAAATATTGGGGCAGCACAAGTCTATGACGAACGACCCCGATCGCGTCACCAATATCGGGCGCCGCGCGAATTGGCCGCGGCGATCCCTCTCTACGATCCGGCCCGTGAAAACTCAGCCTTGCTCGGCGGGGCCGCCATTCATATGATCCGGCCGGATTTTCAGAAGCCCCGCGACCTTTGGTCGCCCGCGAGGGAACATGCTCGACAGCCTCAGATCGTTTGCCGGTTCTCCCATCGGGATCGTTGTTTTCGCTGCCTTGATCATTGGCCTGCTGTTCTTTGGCCTGTCGGGATTCAGCGGCACGAGCTCGATTGCCCAGGTCGGCAGTCAAGAAATCACACAGCCGGAGTTCGCTCAGGAATATGACGCCACGCTTCGGCGCCTGTCGATCGAGCAAGGCCTGTCCTTCACCCCCTCGGAGGCGGAACAAGCGCAGGTCCCGGATTTCGTGCTCTTTCAGTTGATCCAACGGGCCGCTTTCCAGGATAACGCCCTGCAACTCGGCCTCAGCCTCTCCGATGAAATGGTGGCCAAAGCAATTGCCGCCTTGCCCAATTTCAAAACCAGCGATGGCGTATTTAGTCCCGGCTTGGTTCAGAATTATTTGCGCGCCACCGGTCTGACCGAACAGGAATTGGCCGATCTGCAGCTGGAGCAATTGCTTCGCACCCAGGTGGCCCAAGCGGTGACCGCCGCAGAGCTTGCGTTGCCCGAAATCTACCAGCGCATTTTGGCCGAGTATTACGGCGAGGAACGGGTGATCAGCTACACCGTTTTGACGCCCGGGCTCTTAGACGACGGCGAGGCGGTCGAGCCTACCGAGGAAGAATTAGTCGCGTATTTCCAAGAGAATACAGCCGATTGGCAAGCACCGGAGACAAGGCGGGTCGGCCTCCTGGAACTAACGCCGGAAAAGCTCGCCGATATCGACGCAGTCACTGACGAACAGGCGATGGCCGACTATCTGGCGCGGCAGGATCAATTCGGCACGCCGGAATCCCGGAATGTTTGGCAGTTCATTTTCAGCAGCCAAGCCGAGGCCGATTTGGTTGGGACACGCCTCGCCGAAGGCCAGACCTATGACGATCTTGTCGCTGCCGAAAGCATCGATCCGACCAATCTCGGCGTCGTCACTAGTGATGAGCTTTTCGACGCGGCCGTGGCGGAAGCAGCGTTTTCGCTGAAGGCCGGCGACGCCGTGATTGTCGAAGGCCGGGCCGGTGCGACCTTGGTGCATGTGAGCGAGGTTGTTGCCGGCGACATTGAACCTTTCGAGGATGTCGCCGATCAGATTCGCCGCGACATAGCCGAACGACTAGCTACGGTCGCGATCGCCGATCTTTTTCTTCAGATCGAAGATGCAAGGGCCGGCGGCCTGATATTGTCCGACGTCGGGGCGATGTTCGATCTACCGATCGAGACAGTCGAATTCGATCTTCGCGGCAATGGTGTCAACGGCGATCCATTTGACGATCTGCCCGGCGGCAACGCCCTCTTCACCAACGCGTTTGAGAGCGACGTTGGCCTCAATGACGCTCCCATTCGCCTTGAAGGACAAAACGCCTTTTTGTGGTTCGAAGTCGTTGAGATCCTGCCGCCTCGGGAGTGGCCGCTCGAGGAAATTCGTGACCGCGTCGTCGAGAGGTGGCAGGAAGAGGCGGCGGGACTGCGGCTTCAAGGTCTGGCGGAGTCGATCGTCGGCCTACTGGAAAATGATGAGCCGACAGCGCAAATCGCCGCCGAACTAGGAGTGACTTTCCAGCTCTCCGAACCGCTATTGCGATCGTCCTCGCCGCCGGAACAAGCATCAAGTGCGACGGTGCAGGCGGCCTTCGGCGGTCCATTGGGCTTTGTCACCGTTATCCCGGATGCCGCCGGCAACGGCCTGGTGGTGCAGCAGGTGGTGAGCATCACCACGCCCGATACCGGCCCCGAATCGGAGCCGATAGCCGGGGTCGCGGCGACATCGCTCAACATTGCCGACGAGGTGTTCGAACGCTATTTGCTGGATGTGCGGGTGCGCATCGGCCCGATCTCCGCCAATTGGTCTTTGATCAGGCAGATCATCGGCATAGGCCAGGCTCAGCTGCCCCCGCACCTTCGGCAATGATAATCCAACCGGAACGGGCTATTTTTGATCGGCTTCACGATGCCGGACAAAACCAGGTCGTATGGACCCGGCTAGTCGCCGATCTCGAAACACCTGTGTCGGCCATGCTTAAGCTGTCGGCTGGCCGCTCCAACCGTTTTCTGTTGGAATCGGTCGAGGGCGGCGCCGTGCGCGGCCGCTATTCGATCATCGGCATCGACCCCGATCTGATCTTCCGCACCAATGGCTCGCTCGCCGAAATCAATCGCAATCCTACCGCTGAGCCAGACCGATTCGAGGTGATGGCCGAGCCGGCGCTCGATGCCCTCCGCTCGATCATTGCCGAATCCCGGATCGATCTCCCAGAGGAACTGCCGCCGATGTCGGCCGGCGTCTTCGGCTATCTCGGCTATGACACCGTGAGGTTGATTGAGGAATTGGCCGAGCCCAATCCCGACCCGATCGGCATTCCAGATGGTATCATGATCCGGCCAACGGTGATCGTCGTGTTCGATAATGTTCGCGACGAAATCACCATCGTCACACCGGTCCGGCCGACACCAGGTGGCGACTCCGGGCCGGCTTTCGCCGAGGCAACTGAGCGGCTCACCGCCGTCGTGGGCGCACTCGATGCCCCTCTCGACAAGAGCGCTGAGGGTGCCGACGCCGAGGCTGCCATCCCGATCCGCTCCAACACACCGCCCGAGCACTATCTCGACATCGTGGCGAAGGCGAAAAAATACATAACCGCCGGCGATATCTTCCAAGTTGTCCTGTCGCAGCGGTTCGAAGCGCCCTTTGCGCTGCCCCCTTTCGCCCTCTACCGAGCCCTGCGGCGCACCAATCCCTCCCCGTATCTTTTCTTCCTTGATTTCGGTGACTTCGCGATCGCCGGTTCCAGCCCGGAGATCCTGGTTCGGGTCCACGATGGCGAGGTTGCCATCCGGCCGATCGCCGGGACCAGGCCGCGAGGCGAGACGCCGGACGCCGATCGCAAATTGGCCGAGGAACTCTTGACCGACCCTAAGGAGCGGGCCGAGCATTTGATGTTGCTCGACCTCGGCCGCAATGATCTCGGGCGCGTCGCCGAGATAGGCACAGTCAAGGTCACCGACCAGTTCTTCCTGGAATATTACAGCCAGGTGATGCACATCGTCTCCAACGTGGTCGGCAGGCTGGCGGCGGAGCAGGATGCTTTGAGCGCGCTCGCCGCGGGCTTTCCTGCTGGCACCGTCTCAGGCGCCCCCAAGGTCCGGGCGATGGAGATCATCGATGAATTGGAACTTGAGAAACGCGGCCTATATGCCGGTTGTGTAGGCTATTTCTCCGCCAGCGGCGACATGGATAGTTGCATCGTTCTACGCACGTCGCTGATCAAGGATGGCACCATGTACGTTCAGGCCGGCGCCGGGATCGTCGCCGATTCGATCGCCGAAAACGAACAAGCCGAATGTGGGGCAAAGGCAAGGGCACTTTTCCGGGCCGCCGAGGAAGCTATAAGGTTCGCCTCGTCGGTCGGCAAAGAACAATGATGGGGCTTGGCGGATGACCCATCTCATCATCGATAATTATGACAGCTTCACCTACAATCTCATCCATTTCCTGGGCGAATTGGGGACGAAGCAAGTAGTTCATCGCAACGATAAGATCTCGGTCGGGGAAGTGATCGCTCGGCATCCGGAGTCGATCGTGCTCTCACCTGGGCCCTGCACCCCCAACGAGGCCGGTATTTGCCTCGACCTCATCGCCGCCGCCGCCGTTGCTTCGATCCCGGTCTTTGGCGTGTGTCTCGGTCACCAAGCCATCGGCCAGGCTTTCGGCGGCACCGTGTCCGCTGCTCCGACGTTAATGCATGGAAAGTTGAGCGATATCAGCCACACTGGAAGGGGCGTCTTCGCCGGCCTGCCTTCACCCTTCAGGGCCACCCGCTATCACTCGCTGACCTTGGCGCCCGATTCGATCCCGCCATCGCTGGAGGTCACCGCGGAAACCGAAGACAATGTCGTCATGGGACTGATGCATCGTAATTTGCCGATCCACGGTGTGCAATTCCATCCTGAGAGCATCGCCTCCGAGCACGGACATCAAGTTCTACGCAATTTTCTCGACATCGCCTCTGCCTGGAACCGGCGCCATAGAACACAGCGTTCTGTCGCCTGATGACTGAGATCAAGCCGCTCATCGCTAGGGTTGCTGAGGGCGCTCCGCTGACGCGGGCGGACGCTGAGAGTGCCTTCCAAAACCTCATGTCGGGAGAGGCCACGCCTGCTCAGATCGGCGGCTTTCTTATGGCATTGCGGGTGCGCGGCGAGACCGTCGACGAAATCACTGGTGCGGTCAGCGTCATGCGATCGAAAATGCTGCCGGTTGAGGCGCCAACCGATGCGATCGACATTGTCGGAACCGGCGGCGACGCCAAAGGAACGTTGAACATCTCGACCTGCACCGCTTTGGTGGTAGCCGGTGCTGGCGTTCCGGTGGCCAAGCACGGCAACCGGGCGCTTTCCTCCAAATCCGGCGCCGCCGACGTCCTAGCCGCCCTCGGCGTCAATCTCGATTTGAAGCCGGATCAGATCACGCGCTGCATCCACGAAGCCGGAATCGGCTTCATGTTTGCACCGGCGCACCATGCGGCTATGAGACATGTTGGTCCGGCCAGGGTCGAGCTCGGCACTCGGACGATCTTCAACTTGATCGGTCCGCTTTCCAACCCAGCTGGTGTCCGGCGGCAATTGCTCGGCGTGTTCTCGCCGGAATGGCTGGAACCCTTGGCCGCGGTGCTGCGGGACCTTGGGTCGGAGCGAATCTGGGTGGTTCACGGCGCTGGTGGCGTTGATGAAATCTCCCTTGCCGGCCCCACCCAAGTGACCGAACTGGCGGACGGCGAGTTGCGTAGTTTCGAGATCAATCCCGAGGAAGCCGGCCTGCCGATGGCACCGATCGACGCGATCAGAGGCGGCGACGCCGACGCCAACGCTGCTGCTCTTCGCGCCGTGCTTGACGGCGAACCGGGCCCTCATCGCGATGTGGTTTTGATCAACGCGGCGGCGGCATTGATCATCGCCGGCCTCGCCACTGATTTGGCGTCCGGTGTCGTTCTCGCCCGAGCCTCGATCGATCAGAGCTCTGCCAAGGAGCGGCTAGCGCGCCTTGTCACCATTTCCAATGCGTGACAGACCCAGCGCCAGATGATGGACATTCTGAAACAGATCGAGGCAAGCAAGCGGGAGGAGATAGCCGCCGCCAAAGCTATTATCTCCCAGGCCGAAATCCGCCGCCGCGCCGAATCGGCCCAGCCGGCGCGGGGATTCGTTGAGGCAATTCGCACTCGCCTCGATGCCGATAAGCCGGCCCTAATCGCTGAGATCAAGAAGGCGAGCCCGTCAAGGGGGCTGATTCGTGAGACGTTCGACCCCAGCGAAATCGCCAAAGCCTTCGAAACCGGTGGAGCCGCATGCCTGTCGGTCCTGACCGACGCGCCGTTCTTCCAGGGCGGCCGCACAGATCTTCTCGCCGCTCGGGCATCGGTGGCGCTGCCGGTTCTGCGCAAGGATTTCTTTTATGAGCCCTATCAAGTCTGGGAAGCGCGCGCCTGGGGTGCCGATTGCGTTCTCATCATCATGGCGGCGATTGACGACACGATCGCGCAGGACCTTGAAGCTATCGCCCTTGATCTCGGGATGGATGTGCTGATCGAAGTCCATGACGAAGAGGAGCTGGAGCGGGCGCTAACATTGAACTCGCGCCTGATCGGCATTAACAACCGCGACCTCCATACCTTCGAAACCACACTCGCCACCTGCGAGCGGATCGCTCCCAAAGTGCCCGACGATCGCATCATGGTGGGAGAGAGTGGCATTTTCGCCCCCGCCGATCTGCGCCGGCTCGGCAAGGTCGGGATCAGAGCGTTCCTGGTTGGCGAGAGCCTGATGCGCCAGCCGGACGTCGCCACCGCGACCGCCACTTTGATCGGACAATCGCCGCAGGCTGCCGCCGAATAGCGGTGGTCGTTGACTCTACAACCGCAGCGCTCTCCCTCGGCTGTTCGGGCGATAGCGCAAGCAAAGCCTACACTTTCGCCAGGCACGCAGCCGAATGTTCTGGCTTTTCTTTGTGGTCGCACCGCCCACTTCATTCGCACCGTTGTTTACGTATTGTTTAGGGGGCATATATCCCCTTGACGTATGCCTGGCCAATCCCTATCTTCTTTTCATAGGAGAGAGCACGATGGCTAAGCCGATCACAATTCAGCAGTTTTTCCGCAAGTTTCCGGACGACGACGCCTGCCTGGAACATCTGTTCTCGGTTCGTTTTAGCGACGTACCGAGGTGCTCGCGCTGCGGTCGGATTGGCAAGTTTCGCCGCCTGTCGAAGATGCCGGCCTACACCTGCAATTGCGGCAATCACATTCACCCTATGGTCGATACTCCGTTTGAGCGGAGCCGAACGCCACTGCAAAAATGGTTCTTTGCGATCTTCATGTTCACCACCACACGGAATGGAGTGGCCGCGAAGGAATTGCAGCGCCAGTTGGGCGTCACCTACAAAACCGCGTGGCGGATCGCACGCCTCATCCGAACCTACATGGGCTTCGTTGACGGCAACGGGCAGATGGGTGGTCCCGGTGCTCCGATAGTCGAAGTCGATGAAATGTTCGTCGGCGGTCGCGACAGGCAGGGCCAGGACGACAAGGCCATCGTGCTTGATGGTTCGGCGCACCATTGAGGGGACGCATATTTGGGTTTCGCCAAAGCGCCTACCTACTTCCTCCACGAGATCGAGTATCGCTGGAACCTCCGGATCGACCCGGCTTTGATGTTCCCGCTGTTGATGGCTTCGTTCCGACAGCCATCCGCCTAAGCGTTTCATCGAACACGGCTCGATCACCCTTCATCGGATGCTCCCTGGCAAACTGGTCCAGCTTGCCGAGGCGGCGGGCTTCTTCGAGGCTCAAATGTTTGCCCCGGCTCATTGGCTAGCTATTTCCTCTGCATGGATCGTTCGCCAATCTCCGGTCCAAACGACTTTGAGGCGGATTGGCTTAGTCACTCCATCCGCAACTACGTTCACGTCCACGAGAAACGTCCCGGGCGTTTCTAGGAAGTCACCCAGCGAGTTAGGTGAAGGGATCGGTAGCGCAAGTCCCTGGATTCGCTCGCCAACCACCAGAACATCTATGAATCGTGGAACTTTGAAGTGAACCGGCAGCCCCGCCACTCCATTGAACGCCCAAGGAAGCTGCAACCCGTCATGCAGGTCCGCGATTTGGGGTTCGGTTGCACCGAGCCTCTCAAGACGCACTAGAAATGGCGCGCAGACCTTGGGCCCGATTTCGGATAGCGATTCGACCTTGATACGCACGTAGACAGCATCTGTCTTGCCCATCGGCTCCGCTGTTTTTGAATCGTACAGCTGCTGTTTTGTCCTTGAGAGTCCTCCGGCGCCGGAGACAAACGAGAGCTTCACATTTGGCGTAAGTCGTCGCCGAAGCTGTACTGCATATTCGAGCATCCACCAGAATAGGCCGGCAAAGCCGAGCACCAAACCTCAGCCCCAGTATGGCAACCCGAGTATCACTCCACCCCCCGCTTCAAGCGCTGAGGTGATTGCCTCGGTGAACAGGAGAATTCCCGAAAGGGCGAACGCGAGCAGAAACAATCCTGTTCGCCGCGCCTCAGCAAGCGCGGCGGCTCGGTTACGGAGCCAATTGCCTTTGGCCATCTGGTAACCCGAATCGGAGAAGTTGCCGTTCTGTTCGTCGGCAGCCTACACCGGCCCCTGACATACGCCAAGGGTATACACTCGGTTCAGGGCTTGTCGAACACAAATAGAACAGCTACATTTGTTCGTGTTTTGTACCGAACGATTCTCGGTTGATCGGAGCCGCCCCGAATGTTGACCCGCAAGCAGCATGAATTGCTGATGTTCATTCAAGAACGCCTGAAGGAGTCCGGGATTCCGCCATCCTTCGATGAAATGAAGGACGCGCTCGACCTTAAATCGAAATCCGGCATCCATCGGCTGATAAAGGCGCTTGAGGAGCGCGGCTTCATTAGGCGATTGCCAAACCGCGCCCGCGCCCTGGAGGTGATCCGCATGCCGGAATCGGCCGCTGCCGCCAGCGGCTCGCGCGGCTTTGGCTTCTCGCCCGCCGTGATTGAAGGTGATCTCGGCCGCATCCACGCCTCGACAATGCCCGACGCCGACAATGATGTAGTGACGATCCCGGTGATGGGCAGAATCGCGGCCGGCACTCCGATCGCGGCGATCCAGAGCCAGAGCCATTCGATTGCCGTTCCGCCGGAGTTGATCGGCGCCGGCGAGCATTTCGCCCTGGAAATCCGCGGCGATTCGATGATCGAGGCCGGAATTCTCGACGGCGATACGGTGCTGGTCAAAAAGTCCGACTCGGCCGACAGCGGCGACATCGTCGTCGCTCTGATCGATGAAGAGGAGGCGACTCTGAAGCGCCTTCGCCGCAAGGGCGCCTCGATCGCGCTCGAAGCCGCCAATCCGGCCTATGAGACCCGTATCTTCGGCCCCGACCGGGTCAGAATCCAGGGCCGTCTTGTCGGGCTGATGCGCCGCTATTGATCGACTGGAAGCGGTGGCATCCATGGCCGGCGAATTTCCGGCCGGGCGGTCACAACCTCGAAACTGGGCCGCCCATCGGCCCCTATCGCCACGTAGACCGCATGCGCCCCACCTCGCGCCAGCGCGTCCCGGTCGATCGCCAGGGCCGAACAATGCTCCCCCGCCACATGGATCGTGACCAAGATTGCCGCCATCCGGCAGTCCTCCATCAACGCCGCCGGCTCCAGTGCCAATGCGGCCCGAAGCTCGGTGCCGACGATCAGGGCGGTGCAGCCCCAGGGATCGCAACTAACGCCATCGTCGAGCGATGGATCTCGCGGCGGCCGGGGATCGGCATCCGCATCGAGCCAGTTCTCGACGTCGAACGCCGAGCCATTGCCGACGACGCGAAAGACGCCGTGAGGCCCCCGAATCGCGAATGCGCTGCCGTCATCGGCGATCAGCATTGAGGGTCGCGGCGCGACAACGGCGACCGCGAGGCCGAGAATCATGATCGGAACGCCCAGCATCCTCCAACGCTGCCGCCATAAGCAGAGCCAGACGAGGCCCAGCGCGACAAGCAGGATCGCGGCCATCGGCGTTGAAGACACTAGACCAGAATTGCCGGTCCAATCCGATATTTTGTCTGCGACGGCCAGTACATAGCGAAGACCTTGATCCATCACCGTCAGCGGTCAGCTCTCCAGCCCAAGCGGCATCAACACCACCGACAGCAGCGCCATCGGCATTACGATCAGCGAGACAACTGGCATGGCCGCGAGATTCGCCAGCAGCGACAGCGGCGCTGTTCGATTGAAATGGAAAGCGGCAAACGGCGCCGTCGCCAGTCCTGCAAGGATCGAGGTCAACGCGAGTCCGCCGGCCCACAGCAACAAAGTCCGGCTTATCCGTCGCTCCCCCGCCGGCCCGATCGCAAGGCGCCGACGGCGCCTCTCGGAGACGATTTCGAAACCGGCGATGAGTGCGAGTGTCGCCGCGAAGGACATCTGGAACGAGACGCTTAACAGTGCCTCCGGCGTCAGCAACAAGATGATCGTCGCGGCCACAGCGACATTACGGACGCTGAAGGCCCGCCGATCGAGCAGTATCGCCACCAACATCACCGCCAACATGATGAAGGATCGCTGCGTCGCCACGCTGGCCCCTGAGAGCACAAGATAGAAGGCAGCAGTGGGCTAGTGCACCGACGGCAGCCCATTTCTTGATCGGCCGCCGTAGCGCCAATGACGAGGACAACGCGAATAGCCCACGGAGGAAGGCGAACACGGCGCCGGCGACCAGCGCCATGTGCAGACCGAAAATCGTCAGAATGTGCCCGAGGCCCGATCGGCGCAGCGCCTCGGTGGCCTCCTCGGAGATTCCGCCGCGATCGCCAGTGATAAGGGCGTTGGCGATCTGGCCGGTTTCGCCCGGAAGAGCAGCTTCGATCCGGGCGCCGACTGCGCCTCGAAACGCCTCGATCGGAACCTTCCAAGCAATGGCGGACGGAACACCCCCGAGGTCGATGATTTCAGGCGCCCCATAAGAGAAGCCTGAGACACCGATCCCAGAATAATACAGCGCCCGGCCAAAATCATAGCTGCCCGGCATTACCGGTCCGGGTGGTGGTTGCAGGGACACCAAGCCGTCAATGGCGCTGCCGACCCGGACACCGTCGAACTTCGCCCGAACCGTGATCCGGACTTTGCGGGGCGTGGCGGCAGGCTCGACTCCCTCCAGCGTCTCGACTCGGACGACTAGACGCCGGACATTTGCACTGAATTGCTCGATGCTCTCCACCCAGCCCGTGAGATCGCCGACTTGCTCTTCGGCGAGGACCGGTGTCGACACCATCTCGGTGCGGAGTTTCATCACCGTCAGGCCAACTAAGATGGCCGCCAGAGCAAACCAAAGCCGGAACATGGCGGCCCGCCGACGGCTCATTGTAGTCACCACCACCGTGCCGATGGCGATCGCGAGTAGTGCCGCGAGCGACGGCTCGCGTGGCAAACCAAAATAGAGAAGTATGCCGATCGCGATCAGCACCGGCGTCCAAAGTGCGGCGCGTCCGCGCTCGACCTCCTTTTCCAAGGTTTCTCCGAGCGCGGACCGCAATCCCTGCCAAGCTACAGCGAAGCGAAGGGCGAGCGGCGAGCGGCGAGCGGCGACCAGAAAGCGGCGATCGCCCTCCGCCGCCGGCGAGGCCGTATCTTCTTGCTGCTTGCCGGCCGCCTGGTCAGCCATTTCCTTCTCCCCGGGACCAATCTATGCTGGCACGCCCGTTCTTGTCGCGTCTCGCGGGCAGATCGGACGTTCCGAGAGCTCGGTTTCCGCCGCCATCTGGCCATGCTAGATCACCGCGGCCGCGCATCGCGGTAGCCATCCAGTACCGTCAAACCGCATGTCCGAGCCGATCGTCACCCGCTTCGCGCCTTCGCCTACCGGCTACCTCCATGTCGGCGGTGCTCGGACTGCCTTGTTCAACTGGCTCTATGCCAAGCACCATGGCGGCAAGATGCTGCTCAGAATCGAGGACACCGATCGAGAGCGCTCAACCGCAACCGCGATCGCGGCCATCCTCGACGGCCTCGACTGGCTCGGCATTACCTGGAACGAAGAGCCGGTCTTCCAATCCGCCCGGGCCGCGCGCCATCGCGACATCGCCGACTCCTTGCTTGCGGGCGGCAAAGCCTATCGCTGCTATGCCAGCGCGGAAGAACTCAATGAAATGAGAGTCTTAGCCAGGGCCGAGGGACGCCCGCCGGTTTATGACGGCCGCTGGCGCGACCGTGAGCCGGCCGAAGCGCCGCCGGGCGTCGATCCGGTGATCCGGATCAAATCGCCGGAAACCGGCGAGACGATCATCAACGACGCGGTACAGGGCACCATCACCTTCGCCAATAAGGATCTGGATGATTTCATCCTGCTCCGCTCCAATCGCTCGCCGACCTATATGTTGTCGGTGGTGGTCGACGATCATGATATGGGCGTCACCCAGATCGTTCGCGGCGATGATCATTTGACCAACGCCGCCCGCCACCGATTCATCCACGATGCGATGGGCTGGCCAGCGCCGGCAATGGCTCATATTCCCCTGATCCATGGGCCCGACGGCGCCAAGCTCTCCAAGCGCCACGGCGTTCTTGGCGTCGATGCCTATCGGGCGAAGGGCTATCTGCCGCAGGCGATGCGAAATTATCTCGTGCGGCTCGGTTGGGCTCATGGCGACGACGAGATCATGTCGCTTGAGCAAATGATCGATTGGTTCGACCTTCCCGGCATTGGCCGGTCGGCCGCGCGTTTCGATATCGCCAAGCTGGACAACCTCAACGGCCACTACCTGCGCTCGGCCGCCGATGATGCCCTCATCGCCGAATTTCTGCAGGCGTTGCCTCATCTGCCGGGAGGATCGGAGTTCGAAACTGCACTGACGCCTCAGCTTCGGGAACAATTTCGCCGCGCCGTCCCAGGTCTCAAGGCCCGCGCCAAAACACTAATCGAGCTGATGGACAGCGCTGGCTTCCTGATTGCCGAGCGGCCGCTGGCGATGGACGAAAAGGCACGCGCGCTCCTTACCAATGATGCTCGAATTCTGCTTGCGGAGCTCGCCACTCATCTGGATTCGGTCGATCCCTGGAAGCTGGAATCCACTGAAACCGCCATCCGAATTGTAGCCAAGGATAAGGGCCTGAAGCTTGGTCAATTGGCGCAGCCGCTGCGCGCCGCCCTTACCGGCCGAACCGTCTCTCCAGGCATCTTCGACGTTCTGGCGATCCTCGGTAAGGAAGAAAGTATTGCTAGAATTCGCGACCAAGCCCCAGCCGAGGCTTGACAATAGGGACTGCTCGTTGCTCTCATCGCGGTATTCGAGCGTGATGATCGCTCCGGCGGCCCTGTGCCGCCACAATTGTGCGGCCGGCAAGTCCGACGCATCCCCACCCTGCAAACCGGGTCACAATTTCGACGAGGCTGCGCGATTATCCGCGGCAACTTCGCACGCGAGAAGGTGAATTGCATGAGTGAATTGAAAGCGACGCTGACCATTGGCGACCGGTCGACCCAGCTCGACATTCTCAAGGG
The DNA here is from genome assembly GCA_963667605.2 of Kaistiaceae bacterium. GTDB lineage: Bacteria > Pseudomonadota > Alphaproteobacteria > Rhizobiales > Kaistiaceae > JADLGL01. Next base: position 1,822,762 of record CAXXUZ010000003.1, on the reverse strand, counting down.
AACGATCGGTCCGGACGTGATCGACATCGGATCTCTGGGGTCCGATGCGGGCATGTTCACTTACGATCCGGGCTACACCTCGACCGCATCTTGCGATTCCAAAATCACCTTCATTGATGGCGAGCAAGGCCTACTTCTCTATCGCGGCTACCCTATCGAGCAACTCGCCGATCGAGGCGACTTCCTCGAAGCTTGTTATCTCCTCCTCTACGGAGAATTGCCGACGGCCGCGCAAAAGGCCGATTTCGATCATCGGGTAACCAATCACACGATGATCCATGAGCAGATGATCAGCTTCTTTTCCGGCTTCCGCCGCGATGCCCATCCGATGGCGGTGATGGTCGGCGTCGTCGGAGCGATGTCGGCCTTCTATCACGACACGATCGACATTTTCGACCAGCGCCAGCGGATGGTGGCGTCCTTGCGCATGATCGCGAAAATGCCGACGATTGCCGCCATGGCCTACCGGTATTATGTCGGCCAGCCCTTCATTTACCCACTCAATTCATTGGACTATTCGGCCAATTTTCTGCGCATGTGCTTCGCCGTGCCGACTGATGATTACGTTGTCAATCCGGTGCTGGCCCGCGCCATCGACCGGATCTTCATCCTTCACGCCGACCATGAACAGAACGCTTCGACGTCAACAGTCCGACTTGCTGGATCCTCCGGCGCCAACCCCTTCGCCTGCATCGCCGCCGGCATCGCCTGCCTCTGGGGTCCGGCCCATGGAGGAGCCAATGAGGCCGCTCTCTACATGTTGGCGGAGATCGGGACCGTGGACCGCATCCCGGAATACATCGCCCGAGCTAAAGCGAAAGACGACCCATTCCGACTGATTGGTTTTGGGCACCGAGTCTACAAGAATTATGATCCGCGGGCGAAGATCATGCAGGACACCTGTCACGAGGTCTTGGACGCTCTGGGTATCGTCGATGATCCCTTGCTCGAAGTCGCGCTCGAGATGGAACGGATCGCTCTGACAGACGACTATTTTGTCGAAAAGAAGCTGTATCCAAATATCGACTTCTATTCCGGCATTACGCTGAAGGCACTGGGTTTTCCGACGACGATGTTTACTGTGTTGTTCGCTGTAGCGCGGACGGTTGGCTGGATTGCGCAATGGAAGGAGATGGTCGAAGACCCGTCGCAAAAAATCGGCCGCCCGAGGCAACTCTACACCGGATCGCCGCAACGTAATTACGTCCCGATCGCTGATCGTCGCTAGCGGCCGATCCGGCTGCCCTCGACCAGCTGCATGATCACCTCCGCCGCCCGACGGCTCGGCGGGCCATCGTCAAACGCCATGATCTCGTCCAGGGCACGGAACGCGCGCAATTGCTTTTCTCGTGGCGGACCGGGGCGCAGCAAAGGCACCAATTCGTCAGCGATCCGATTTGGTTTGCTTTTGCCGTCGAGGAGCTCAGGCATGACCCGATCTCCCAAAACGACATTCGCCAACACTACCGAAGGCACTCGCAGCATCCATTTGAACGGCCTCACCACCAATTCGATCCTGTAGGTGACTACCGCCGGTATCCCCGACAAAGCGAGTTCCAAGGAAACCGTCCCCGAGGCCGCCAAGGCGGCATGAGCGGTCCGGAACGCATCATTTTTGGCAGCTTCGCCGTCAACCACGATCGGCCGGATGGCCCAGTTCTTCACTCGTTCCCTAATGTCATCGGCGAGATGCGGCACCGCCGGAAGCACCGCCTCCACCGGCCCATGCCGATCGGTAACCAGCGCCAACACCTCGCCAAACAGCCCCATTAGCCGCCTGACCTCGGCTTTGCGACTGCCCGGCAGGAGCAGCAATTTCGGACGCTCCGCCTCCTTCAGCGGCACGCGTTCACCCGGTCCGGGCCGCAGGAGCGGGACCTTCTCCAACAGCGGATGCCCGACATAGGAACATGGCGGTCCCTTCAGGCGGCGATAGACGGCGGGCTCGAACGGCAGCAGCGCCAGAACATGGTCGACATAGGGCACCATTCGCCTGGCGCGGGCGCTTCGCCACGCCCAAACTGACGGCGAGACATAATTGATGATCGGAATCCCGGGCGTTTGCTTGCGAACGCTCCGGGCCACACGATGCGAAAACTCGGGACTGTCGACCAAGAGCAAGACATCCGGCTTGGCCGCGATCGCCGCCCCCGCCACCTCCTTGATTCGCGCCAAGATCTGCGGCAGCCGCGAAATCAGGCCTGTGAAGCCTATGAGATCAACCTCACCCGGCCGCAAGATCGGGTCGAGCCCGGCCTCCTCCATGCGTGATCCGCCGGTGCCAATAAATCGAATATTGCCGTCCTTGGCTTCGGCGAGCGCCGCCATTAGTGGAGCGCCCAATTGATCACCGGATTCCTCTGCGACGACGATGAAAACTGCAAATGGCTGGTCGGTCTCGCCCCGGATGACCGCCGTCAAACGTGAGTCTCGCTCTCTTCTTCGCTGGCAATCAAAAAGACCCCAAGCGAATTGGCGCTCCTGATCGTTTCTTCTCGTTCGGCGATCATCACCTTTCCCGCCTCGACCACGACGCCGGATAGGCCGGCGGCCGCAACCGCCTCGATCGTCTTGGGTCCGATAGCCGGCATGTCGATGCGCAGATCCTGATGCGGCTTGGAGCATTTGCCGAGCACACCGGATCGTCCATCGGCTGCGGCGCGGCCATCGGCTCGGAGCGCGGTGACCCGCTCGAGCATGCCGTCGGTCCCCTCGGCGCCTTCCAATGCCACAACCCGGCCGCCGATCGCGACAGCCGCCTGGCCAATGTCGAGCACGCCTATGGCCCGGGCCGCCGCCAAGGCAATGTCTCCATCCTTGAGATCAAGGTTGGTCCCCTGCATTCTCGTCAGCCACCCCGCCGGTGCCACCAACTCACGCGCAACCTCGTGCGCTCCGAGAACACGAAAACCTCGCGATTCAAACAGGCGCACAGCGCCCGTCAGCACCGCATTGTCGCCACCTTTGAAAATCCGGCTGATTGCCTCGCGGGCCACCTTGCCGGCGCGATCAAGAGCCAGCGCTCGATAATTGGGGCGTGACCTAATCCACCCGACCAGGACGAGATCTTGGGCACGGTGGGTTCTCAGCACCGCCAGCAATCGGCCAACGTCGCCCCAATCGACCCATTCATGCGGAAAAGCTGCAATACGCAGATCGGCCTCCCCCCGGATACCGATAAGCTTGACTGGACGGCCAGCGCGGATCGCAGCCGAAGCTACGATGACGGGCAACGCTCCGCCGCCGGCCAACACCGCCAACGGTTCAGCATGATCCAGAACTGGAGCAACAGATCCATCCAACCGTCAGATCTCCACACCCCGCGGCGTACACAGAGGACGCTTACCACCTTTTCGCACGAAGTCTATGATCGACATGACCGGCTCGACGTCGGAAAACCGCTCTGCCGCCCGCTCGACTCGCTCATCGACCGTGCCACGACCGAAAAAGATCTCTCGATATGATGCACGCAAGGCATGAATGGTCGGGCGATCAAAGCCACTTCGCTTGAGTCCAACAATATTAAGCCCGCCGAGTGCCGCCCGGTCGCCTAGCGCGATCGCAAACGGAATGATTTCGGCGTTCACTCCGGTAAGCCCCCCAACGAACGCATATGCTCCAACCCTAAGTCGTTGCTGTACCGCTGCAAGCCCACCCAGAGTGGCATAATCTCCGATCTCGACAAGCCCCCCTATCGTTGCCCCATTAACCATCGTCACATGCGAGCCGACGATGCAATCATGTGCCACGTGCACTCCAACCATCAAGAAGCAATGATCGCCGATCTCGGTGTGAGCGCGAGCCCGCTTGGTGCCGCGGTGAACTGTGACGTGCTCCCTAATGACGCAGTGCTTGCCGATACGCACTGTACAGGGTTCGCCCGCATAACTGGTGTCTTGCGGCTCCCCACCAACGCAAGCGAACGGGTAGATCGTGGTGTCGGCGCCGATTTCCGTGAGGCCGGTTATGTGAACATGGCTGCCTATTTGGCATCGGGGCCCCAGCACGACCTCCGGTCCGACAATCGAATACGGCCCGACGCTTATCCCCGCGCCCAGCTTCGCCCCATCCTCGATAATAGCGGTCGGGTGGATCTCAATGCTCATGTGCCGGTCAGAGATTCACTCATCACTGCGCTGATCTCGGCTTCCGCCACCACAACCCCCTCGACCTCAGCCTCGGCACGAAATTTCCAGAGATTCATCTTCTGCCGAACCTTTGTCACTCGGATTCGCAGCGTGTCGCCGGGAACGACCGGACGCCGGAATTTGGCGCTGTGGATGCTGGTCAAATAAATCACGCCGGGCGGCCGCTGCCCGTCGTTGGCTTCAATACAGATCGCTCCCGCGGTCTGTGCCATCGCTTCCAGGATCAGAACGCCCGGCAGCACTGGACGGCCCGGAAAATGCCCCTGGAACTGTGGCTCGTTGGCGCTCACATTCTTGATTCCGACCGCCGAACTGTCGCCATTTATCTCGACGATCCGGTCGATCATCAGAAACGGATAGCGGTGTGGTAGAAGCTCCAACAGACGCTGGATATCGATCGATGTCAGTGAACCCAGCACTTGTTGGTCAGCCACCTAGTTCCTCCGGCGTATCGATCGGCCGATTCCGGTTCCTGCCCGAACGTCCCCGAGCAAGATCGCGAGACTGAGCCCGCAGCCAATCTCGCAACGGCCTGGCGGGCGCCCCACCCCATTCGGCACCGGCTGGTACGTCTCGATAGACGGCGCTCCGACCGGCGATCCGTGCCCCGGCGCCGACTGTGATGTGGCCGCTGATTCCACTTTGTCCGCCGATCATCACGAAGTCCTCAATCGTCGCGCTGCCCGAAATGCCGACCTGACCGGCAATCAAACAATGCCTTCCGATACTTACGTTGTGCCCGATCTGCACCAAGTTGTCGATCTTGGTTCCTTCACCAATGACGGTGTCGCAAACGGCGCCTCGATCGATCGCGGTGCCGGCGCCGATCTCAACTTTGTCCTGGATTATCACGCGCCCAATCTGGGGTATTTTGAGATGTCCGGAGCCAGACGGAACGAAGCCAAATCCATCCTGTCCGATGTGCCCGCCGGGATGGATAATAACATCGTCGCCTATCAGCGCATGCTGCACGGTCGAGGCTGCACCGACGGAGCAGTTGCGCCCGATCCGCACCGCCGGACCGATCACCGCATGCGGCAATATCAATGTACCGGCACCGATCTCCACCTCAGGACCGACGACGGCGCCAGCTTCGATCAGGACCCCTTGCTCCAACCGGGCAGAGGGATGAACTACCGATTCCGTCGAAACGCGGCCCTCACCCAGAACCGGAAGCGGTCGCATCGCCGACGGATAAAGCCTGGCGGCAACGACGGCGAGAGCGCCTTGCGGATTCGGCGTAACCAAGCGCGCCGTGCCAGATGAGACTTTGCTTGCGTTGCGCTCGGTGCAGAAGCACGCGCCCGCCCGCGTCCTTGCGGCCTCGGCAATATATATCGCGCCATCGGCATAGCAAATATCGCCAGGTCCGGCGCTACCGACGGGCGCGATGCCACTGATCGTCCGCTCAAGATCGGCAGCCCCGGCCGATTCAGCACCGGTGAGGGCAATAACATCGCGAAGACTGATCGGGTTCGACCTTACGAAGAAAGCGGCACTCGCCATTCCAGCGCTCCGCTCATTGCCGGCAATACTGACGCGCCCAGGCCGCCTCGCCTAGAACTGCGTTCCGACGCCGAACCGAACCAATTGCGTTGCGTCATAGCCAGCGCTGCTCAGCACCTTGGCGACATCCAGCCGCAGGATACCAATCGGCGACGCCCACATAAGAGACGCACCAACCGAGGCGCGGAGGATCATGTCGCTGACAAACGGCGTGGCGCCCGGAAGAGGCGCATCGACGCCCCAAAGCATCCCGGCGTCGGCAAATACCGCGCCTCGGAAACCGTTGTCTTCAGGCACCAATGGCAGTGGGAAGCTGACTTCCGCGGTTGCGGCCCAATAATTTCGGCCGCCGAGCGGCAGGCCAGTGCCATCGGTTGTCCGCGGCCCAAAACCCGCCGCCGCGAAGCCGCGGATGGTATCTCCGCCCAGAACAAAATGGTCGACGACGCGAATCTGTTGACCGATGCCGGTGATATTGCCAGCCTGGAATCGCAGCAACCCAACAATCGACGACTGGTAGCCGAGCGGTTGATAAAGCCTGGCGTCCAAGGTCGACCGAACGAAGCTGTTTGTCCCGCCGAGGCCTGCATACTCCCCTCGAGCCCGAATAAAGATGCCCTGCCGCGGATCGTTCATATCGTCGATGGTGCTGTACACCAACGTTATCGAAACCGACGAGGTCAAAGTGGTTCCGTTTGGATAGATGTCGGACTGGGTGCTGCCGGAAACCACTTGCGAAACGAAAGCGTAGGCAAACTGGGCGGTTAGCGCATGGGTTAGAGGCAGGGCGACACGAAGCTGGCCACCGTTTTGCTGCTCGCCAAAAGGCCGGGTCACGCTTGCGGTTGTAGTGCGGCGGTAAAGGTCAAACCCGAAGGGAAGCCGCCTGCCAAGGAAATAAGGCTCGGTAAAGGAAATCGAGTAATTGCGATTCTTCAGCCCGACCGTAAAGGCGAGGCGGAGATGCTGCCCGCGACCGAGGAAATTAGCTTCATTCAGCGAGATCTCGCCCAGAATCCTATCCGCGGTCGAATAGCCGACCACGAAATTAACCTCGCCGGTTGAGCGTTCTTCGATGTAGACGATGAGAACGACCTGATCTGGCCCAGATCCCTGCTGAACCTGGATATCCACGCTCTGGAATATCCCGAGGGCCAGCAGTCGGCGCTCGACTCGATCGATGAGAACCCGATTATAGGCATCGCCCTCGGCCATATCGAATTCGTGCCTGATGACGTAATCCCGGGTGCGCGTATTGCCGATAATCGTGATGCGCTCAATGTGTACTCGGGGGCCCGGATCGATCTGATAGGTGATGTCTATCGTGTTCTCGACGTAGTTGCGGTTGGCAAGTGGCGTCACCCGGGTAAAGGGCTCGCCAGCATTAGCCAGCAACACGGCGATGTCCTCCAGCGTTCGCTCGAGATCGATCGCGTTGAAAACTCGGCCGGAACGAGTATGGATCGCCCGCGCCAAAGTATCGCCGGTAATCCCCGGTAGCGTTGAATCGACGCTGATCGCACCGAAGCGATAGAGCGGACCTTCGCTCACAATGAAGACGATGGCGTAGCGGAAGTTCTCCTCGTCGTAGACGACATCCACCGCCAAGATCTGGAAGTCGGCATAGCCGCGCTCAAGATAATGACGTCGAAGGAGTTCGCGATCGAGTAAAAGGCGGTCAAAACTGTATGCGTCGTCTTTGGTGATCCAAGTCAGGAGCCCGCTTTCACGGGTCTCGATAACCGCCTCCAATTGACGATCAGAGAACGCGTCATTGCCCTCGAAGGTGATCGAGGCGATTTTGACCCGCTCACCCTCGGTGATGTGGAAAATGACGTTGGCGAGATTCCCGTCGAGCCTTTGAATCTCGACATCTATGATCACCGCACCGCGGCCCTGCTGCGCGTATCGGCCTTCGATGCGGCGAACGTCGGCGGCCAAAACCGAGTCGCTCAGAACGCCCCTGATCTCGGTCTGCACCAATTCGATGAGCTCAGGATCGCGCACCCTGCGATTGCCGGCGAAGGAAATCTGGACGACAACGGGGTTCTCCACCACAACGATGTAGATTGTGCTGCCGCTTCCAGTGACCTCGACATCGGCGAAGAACCCGGTGGCGAAGAGCACCCCGAACGTGTCGTTCAGATCGGATTGGCCAAAATTCTCACCGTAATCAACGGTCACATAGCTTCGGATTGTCGCGGAATCGATCCGCGCATTTCCGCTGACCTGGACGCTGGCAAGAGGCGCCGCCTGCGCCGATGAGGCGGCCAATATCGCGCCGCCGAGCACGAGCGCCGGTGCACCTGCGAGCAAGCCTATCGCCAGAGCAGCCCTGCGAAGGAACCCGAACAACACCATTTGGCTGCAACACCCCCGACCTGGCAGTCACGAATAACCGGCCCATGTGACCGACATGGTCCTAACGCCACGTTGACGGCGATTTAGACAGGCTTTGGGATCGGAAGCAAGATGAGGGCCCGAATTCCTCTGGAATTCCGCCGCGAGTGGCTGTGACGCAACGGTAACCTAGGAAAGCCGGATGATATCGTTGGTGAAAGCGACGACCATCAGAGCCAGCACCAGTACAAGACCGATCCGATAGGCGATTTCTTGGGCGTGCTCACTCAGAGGCCGCCTCCTTGCGGCCTCCAGCCCGAAAAACAGTAGATGTCCGCCGTCAAGCAACGGAATCGGCAGGAGGTTGATGAAACCGATGCTGACCGAGATGTAAGCGGCCAAGGCCAAAAGCGAGGCGAAACCGATCGAGGCGGCTTCGCCCGCATAGCGCGCGACGGTGATCGGCCCTCCGAGCTGGTCGAGGGATTCACGGCCGACGACGAGCCTACCGACAAAACGCACTGTTTCCGAGATCACGAACCAGGTCTCGTCAACCCCGCGCAACAAAGCCTCCGGCACCGACAAATATCGTATTGTTAGCTCGCCCTCCTCGAGGTTTTGCTGGATGCCAATCAGGCCGCGACGATAAACATTGCCGAACCGGTCCTCTGTCTCCTCGGAGCGGGGCGTCACCAACAACTCGACTCGGGTACCCCCGCGGTCGATCAACACCCTCAATTCCCGATCGGCGCTTAGGCTAACGATTCGCTGGAACGCGGTAAAATCATCGATCTCCGCCCCATCGATAGCCAACACTCGATCGCCGGGCTGGAACCCGGCTTCCGCCGCCGGAGATTCGGGCAGCACCGCGTCGACCACCGCCGGGAAGGACGGTTGCCCGAAGAAAGAATAGAGGACAGCAAACAACACGATCGCCAGGATGAAATTGGCGATCGGCCCGGCGGCGACGATCGCGGCCCGACGACCCACCGGCTGGCTGATGAAGGCGGTCTTGAGCTGCTCTTCGTCAAGCTGGGCAATGGCCTCACGGCCGGTGGCGCTGGCAGCATTTTCGTCGCCGACAAAGCGGACATAGCCGCCCAGAGGAATCGCTGAAACCCGCCACCTTGTCCCTTTCCGGTCGGTGAAACCGATGAGTTCCCGACCAAATCCAACGGAAAAGATCTTGACGGCGACGCCGTTCCAGCGAGCAACCAAAAAATGCCCAAGCTCGTGGAAGAACACCACGAGAGTGAGGATGAATAGGAACGGCACGATCGTTCCGATCGTGAAACTGCCGACGCCTTGAAGAAACTCCACCTAGATTAGCTCCGTTCGCTGCCGCTCTGAGGAGAGCCTTGTCACCCTGTCCTGGGCCAAACGACGACCCTCGGCGTCGATCGCCAGCGCCTCTTCAAGACTGCCCGGCGCATCGGGAAGGTTCTGACCTGCAGCCGCCGTCAACGAGTCTTCCACCACGGCGACGATATCGGGATGGGCGATTTCCAAGTTCAAGAAAGCATCAACCGCAATTTCGTTGGCCGCGTTGAGAATGTTGGTGGCCCAACCGCCGGCTTCAAGGGCACGCCTAGCAAGGGGCAAACCTGGGAAACGGCGATGATCCGGCTCCTCGAAGGTGAGAGAAGTCAGCGCAGCGAGGTCGAGACGCCGATGCGGTGTCGATTTCCGCTCCGGCCACCACAGGCAATTGGCCAACGGCACATGCATGTCCGGCACACTCATCTGCGCAAGGACCGATCCATCACGGTAGGAAACCAGTCCGTGTACGATCGATTGAGGGTGGATAAGAATCTCGATCTGCGCGGCTTCAAGTCCAAATAAATATTTAGCCTCAATGAGTTCACAGCCTTTGTTCATCAAGGTTGAAGAATCCACGCTAACCTTTTTGCCCATGTTCCAATTTGGGTGGCTGGTGGCCTGGTCGGGAGTAGCGTGAATCAGCTCCGCCTCGGTCCAACCAAGGAACGGACCGCCGGAGGCGGTCAGGATGATCCGCTCGACTGTGCTGAAATCATTTCCTCCCAGCGCCTGGAAAATCGCGTTGTGCTCCGAGTCCACTGGAAGCAAATGAATGTCGTTTCTGCGAACGGACTCCATGAACAAATCGCCTGCAGATACCAAACATTCTTTGTTGGCAAGGGCGATGTCCGACCCGGCCTCTATCGACGCCAAGGTCGGGGCAAGGCCGGCGGCACCGACAATCGCCGCCACCGTGAGATCGACCGGCCGCTGCGCCGCCTCGACCAGTGCCTGGGGTCCGGCGGAGCTGCCTATCCCCGTGCCCGCCAGCGCAGCTTTCAACGAGGCCAGCGCGGCCGGATCGGCGACGACTGCGAGTTTCGCACCGAGGCGTCGAGCGATCTCGGCAAGGCTCTCGGCGTTGCGATCGGCAGTGACAACTTCCACGGCAAACGAATCTGGGTAGCGGGCCAAGATATCAATCGTGCTGGTACCGATCGAGCCAGTCGCTCCGAACAGGCTGACCCGGCGCCGCGGCCGGTTGTCAGGCGAATCCTCCATCGACTCGGCCGTCACCACACCAACAATCCACGACCAAGTTCGGGCCAACCGAGGTGGATCCACCCGACCAGAGCCGCCGCGGCTGCCGCGAAAGTCAGGCCATCGACCCTATCCATCAATCCTCCATGTCCCGGTATGAGGGAACTGGCGTCCTTCGTCCCAAACCGCCTTTTCAACGCCGATTCAAAGAGATCCCCGGCTTGAGAGATCACAGAGAGGAGCAACGCCACGCCCGCCAAAGCCAGGGTGACGGTCACTCCCGACGCCCATCCGGTTAGGATTCCGGCCAACACCGCCGCGACGACACCGCCAATAGCGCCCGACCAGGTCTTCTTTGGCGATACGGCCGGCCAAAGCTTCGGCCCACCAATTCGACGCCCGGTAAAGAAGGCCGCGCTGTCGGTAGCCCAGACGACAACAAGGACAAAGATCACGGCTTCAAGGCCGAGCGAATCCCCCCTGAGCGCCACCAGGGCAACACCAAGCGAGCTTGCATAGACAACCCCGGTCGCCGCCCAGCCGGAACGAAACCATATGCCGACTCCGACCGACGCAACCGCGGCAATACCCAGCGCTATCCAGACCTGTCCTGTTCCGGCGATCAACACCGCCAACGCCACCGGAACCGCCAAAGCTGCGACTGCTTCGAGGTCTTTGCGGACCGCAATCCTGGTCCATTCGCGCGCCACTACAACTGCCATGATCGCCACGCCGACGGTCATCAACCAACCACCGACAACGGTGACGGCCAAAGCTGACACAGCAAGGACTACACCCCACAAAACGCGTTGTCTGAGTTCAGCCGAGGTGAATGATGCGTGGTGGCCCGCGCCGGATGATTCAGCGGTCAAACGCCTGCACTCGCTGTAACTCCGCCATACCGACGTTTTCGTTGCCGAAAATCGTCAAGTGCCGCTTCGAACGCCCGGCGGTCGAACTCCGGCCAATAGATTGGAAGGAAGACCAGCTCGGAATAGGCCGACTGCCACAACAAGAAGTTGCTCAGCCGCAGCTCACCGCTGGTCCGGATGATGAGATCGGGGTCTGGAACACCGGCGGTGTCGAGATATTGCGAGATCAGCTCCGGGGTAATTTCGGCAGGATCAACCCTGCCCTTTTCCGCGATGCGACGCACCGCTCGTGCGATTTCATCGCGACCGCCATAGTTGAATGCGACCAAGAACCGGAGCCCCTGATTGTTCGAGGTCAATCTCTCCGCCTCGTCCAGCAGCGCGCATATGTCCGGTGGAACGCCCTCGCGCGAGCCAATAAGCGTGATCCGGACGCCGCGCTCGTGAAGCTCCGCAAGATCGCTGAGAATGAACACCCGAAGCAGACCGAACAGCGTTTCCACCTCGGCGTCGGGCCGAGCCCAATTCTCCGAGGAGAAACTGAAAAGAGTGAGATACTCGACACCAAACTGCGGAGCAGCCCGCACCGTCTCGCGCACCGCGTCCATACCGCGGCGATGGCCTTCGGAGCGGGGAAGCCCCCGTTCAGCCGCCCAGCGGCCATTGCCATCCATGATGATCCCAACATGGAGTGGTCCCTCGGCTCCGGGGCGAACACCATGTTTGGAAGCGTGACGCTGGTGCAACGATGCCATGCAGCATCCCTTAGACTTGAAGGATTTCAGTTTCCTTTGTGACGAGAAGTGCGTCGATCTCGGCGATATGGTCGTCGGTCAGCTTCTGCACTTTTTCCGAAAGATCGTGGAGCTCGTCCTGACTCAGTTCGCCTTTTTTTTCCTCCCGCTTGCCACCTTCCATACCATCTCGCCGAACGTGGCGCACCGCCACGCGCGCCTGCTCGGCATATTTATGCGCCACCTTGACCAATTCATGGCGCCGCTCCTCATTGAGCTCCGGAATCGGAATCCTCAACAATTGCCCCTCGACCACCGGATTGAGGCCGAGATCGGATTCGCGAATGGCCCGCTCGACGGGGCCCGCGGTCCCCTTGTCCCACACCTGAACCGATATCATCCGCGGCTCCGGCACGCTAACGGTCGCCACTTGATTGATCGGCATTGAGGTCCCGTAGATGTCGACATGGATCGGATCGAGCAGGCTGATTGAAGCCCTCCCGGTCCGAAGGCCTCCGAATTCCTCGCGCAAAACGGACACCGCACCGCGCATTCGGCGCTTCAAATCGTCAAGATCCATCCCTGCCTCCGGTCTGCAGCCGGCGATCTTACGCCGGGTCTACCCATCCGCGATGATCGTAGCGCGGCCCGTCCCCTTGAGAATATCAACAAACGCGCCGGGATCGTGAATTGAGAACACAATTACCGGAATCCGGTTGTCCCGGGCAAGCGCAATGGCGGCCGCGTCCATAACTTGCAGCCCGCGAGCCAATACTTCGTCGTGCGTAAGCCGGTCCAGTCGAGTTGCCGCCGAATCCTTCCTCGGATCGGCCGAGTACACTCCATCGACTTGGGTTCCCTTGAACAAGGCGTCGCAGCCCATTTCGGCCGCCCTCAACGCTGCTCCGGAATCGGTGGTGAAGAACGGATTGCCCGTGCCTCCGGCAAAGATCACCACGCGGCCGCCTCGCATTGCCGCTTCGGCCCGCTGCTGGGTGAAAGTCTCACAGATGGTCGGCATGGCAATCGCCGAGAAAATCCGCGCCGAAATGCCAGCCCGTTCAAGGCCCTCATGAAAGGTGATTGCATTCATCACCGTTGCAAGCATGCCCATATGGTCGCCGGCGACCCGATTGCCCCCTGCCGCGGCAATGTCCATGCCGCGAAAAATATTGCCACCACCGATGACGATGCTGATTTGGACGCCCATACCAACCGCCTCGCCGATCTCTCCGACGATCCGGTCGACCATGTTATTGTCGATGCCATAGGGCTGATTGCCGAGCAGCGCTTGGCCGGACACCTTCAGGAGCACCCTTCTATATCGGAGCTCCTCAGCCATCGTCTTCCGTCCCCCCGCGCGCGAAACGCTGGCGGGTGCCTACACGAGGTAGAACGGAATGTCACCGCGACCAAGGCGCCACTGCCACGGCAGCCCACGCGCTCTCGCCTCAAGCCTTTCCCGCGACGGCCGCCACTTCGGCAGCGAAATTACTTTCGCTGCGCTCAACGCCTTCCCCAAGCCGAAAGATGACGAAATCGGTAATCTCGATCGGAGCGCCAGCATCGGCCTCCGCCTTCCGCAGGGCGGCCTCAACATTGATGTCTGGTTCGACCACGAAGGCTTGCGATAACAGTACCGATTCCTCATAGAATTTGCGCAGCCGCCCCTCGACCATCTTTTCGATGATCGCCTCCGGTTTGCCCGATGCCCTGGCGTGCTCGGTGTAGACGGAGCGTTCTCGGGCGATCGTCGCCTGGTCTAGATCCTCCGCCCGCAGCGCCAGAGGACTGGCGGCAGCGATGTGCATCGCAATCTGTCGCCCGATCTGATTGACCTTCTCCGCGTCTCCGGCCGATTTGAGCGCGACAAGCACGCCGATCCTGCCGAGTCCCGGCGCGACTTGGCCGTGGACATAGCTGGCGACCGCGCCTTCGGGAACCTCAAGTCGAGCCGACCGGCGGAGATTGAGGTTCTCGCCGATCGTGGCAATCGCATCCTGAACCTCCTGCTCGACACTACCGCCTCCGCCAGGAAACGGTGCTGCCAACACCGCCTCTAGTGAGCCATCATTGTCGAGGGCGGTCTTGGCGATTTTCTTGGCCAAGCCCTGAAACTGTTCATTGCGAGCGACGAAATCGGTCTCAGAATTAATCTCAATGACAGCGGTGGCCGTGCCCCGAGAGGCAACGCCGATCAATCCTTCCGCCGCCACTCGGCCAGCCTTCGAAGCAGCGCGAGCGAGGCCTTTGGTCCTAAGCCAATCAAACGCTGCCTCAATGTCGCCGCCGGTCTCGGTAAGGGCATGCTTGCAATCCATCATGCCAGCGCCGGTCTTGTCGCGCAGCTCCTTCACACTGGTAGCCGTGACAGTCATCTCTGTGTCCTAAGTCAATCCCCGCAGCCGCTGCCCGTCGCCCGGCAAGGGCTCGTTTTGTCCGTCAGCCTTCGGCGAGCAGCTTCGCTTGCCCCACCCAATCATCGCGCTCGATACGGCCCTTGGCGTTCGCGGCCTCGTCGAGACCAGCAATTTCATCCGTCGACATCGTGGCCAACTGAGCGAACTGAGTGACTCCGAGCGTATTAAGGCGGCCCTCCAGAACCTTGCCAATTCCGGGGATCTTCTTCAAATCGTCAGGATCGCCCTCGGGCCGCTGGAACATCACCTCCGCAGTTGCTTCGCCCTCGGATGGCGCCTCACCAGCAGGTTCCGGCATAGCTTCCTCTGCCTCCGCTGGCGCCTCGGCGGCAGGCTCCGGCGTAGCCTCCACTGGGGCTTCGGCGACGGGCGCCGGCATAGCCTCCGCTGGAGCCTTGGCGGCGGGCTCCGGCGTAGCGTCCACTGGAGCTTCGGCCGCGGGTTTCTCTGGAGCCTCCGGAGCGGGTTCTGGCGGAGTTTCGACAGAAACCGCCGTGGCTTCCGGCATGGGTTCCACCGCTTCCAGCACGGTCGGCTCCACCGCGGTCTCCGCCGCCGGCGTCTCGGCCGCTCCGATATCGACCCCGGCCGCGCCCTGGCCCCGCGAAATGCCTTCGATCGCGGCTTTCGCAAACAGATCGCAATAAAGGCTGATTGAACGGCCAGCATCGTCATTGCCGGGGATGGGATAGGTGATGCCATCCGGATTTGAATTAGAGTCGAGAATCGCCGCGACCGGAATATTCAGCCGCTTCGCTTCGGCCACCGCGATCGCTTCCTTGTTGGTGTCGATCACAAAGACCAGGTCAGGCACACCGCCCATATCCTTGATGCCGCCAAGCGCATTTTCCAGCCGATTGCGTTCGCGGGTCAGCGACAACCGCTCTTTCTTGATAAGTCCTTGCCCCCCGCCCTCAAGCAATTCCTCAAGCTCGCGCAGCCGCGAAATCGAATTTGAGATCGTCCTCCAATTGGTGAGCATCCCGCCCAGCCAACGTGAATTGACATAATATTGCGCCGATCGCGTTGCCGCCGCAGCGATGGGCTCGGACGCCTGCCGCTTGGTGCCGACAAAGAGCACCCGCCCGCCTCCCCCGACCACATCAATCGCCGCCTGCAGCGCCCGATGCAGCATCGGCACGGTCTGGGCCAGATCTATGATGTGAATATTGTTGCGGACCCCATAGATGTACTCTGTCATCTTAGGGTTCCAGCGGTGTTTCTGATGACCGAAATGAACGCCGGCCTCCAGCAGCTGGCGCATAGTAAACTCAGGCGTGCCCATGACGCTTCGGCTCCTTTACCGGTTTCTGCCTCCGCGGGGACGCGGCACTCGCCGCCTTGCCAATGGCACCGGAAGGATAATCGTCGACGGTAGCGCGCCAGCGGGAATCCTAAACCCCGCGTGTGGAATGAGCGCGTTATAGGGCGCGACTCAACCCGAAGCAAGCCGGCTGAAAACAGGCCTTGAGGCGGCCTTTAGACTAGCTCCACCTGGTCGATGCCGCGGATGGCCCGAACCGCGCCGGCAAGCTCGGGCGAGACCGCAAATCCACCGGCGAGCCTAATCTCGATCTCACGATCGTCATCCCCCGACAACAGCACCAAATTGACCTCGCCCTTGCCTGAAACCGCCGACAGTTGCGTCCGCAGCTTCGAAAGCGGCCCATCGTCGCGAATATAGACCCGAAGCCGTTGCAGGCCGTCGGCAGCCTGCTCCAACGCCTCAACCGACTGCACCCTTAGATTGACGCCTTCCGGCCGTTCCTCGGCCGTGACCACAACGATCACCGAACGGCCGACTTCAAGGAGGTCGCGATGTTGAGCCAATGCCTCCGAAAACAGCACCGCCTCGAACTGTCCGGATGGATCGGACAGTTGGATGATGCCCATTCGGCCGCCGGTTCGGGTCCGCCGCTCCTGCTTGCCCGTCACCGTGCCCGCAAGCCGGTCGGCGGTCACTCCTGAGCGAACCGCCTCCGCGAAATCGACCCAGCGCTGTACTCCGATCCTCTGGAGAACGGCCTCATATTCGTCGAGTGGATGGGCACTGAGATAGAACCCGACCGCCGAATATTCCCGCTGCAGCCGTTCGGCGGGCAGCCACGGATCGGCTTCCGGCAGGGCGAGGTTTTGCGGCATATCGCCGAACAGCTCGTCCTGTCCCATCGCGGCGCTGTCGGCGGCTTGCGAGGCCTGGCTGAGGACGAGATCGAGTCCAGCGGCAAGGCGGGCACGATTGGGCTCGAAGTCGTCGAACGCGCCGGCCGCCACCAAGCTCTCAAGCGCCCGACGATTGAGGACCCGAGGATTGATCCGGCCGGCGAAATCGGCGAGATCGACAAAGGGCCGCTTGTCGCGGATTTCGACCAGATGCTCCACCGCCTGCTGCCCCACCGCTTTGATCGCCGCCAGCGAATAGATGATGCGGCCGTCCTCGACCGCAAATTCGGTTCCCGACTGATTAACCGAGGGCGGATCAACCTGAATTCCAAGTCTGAACGCCTCGCGCCGGAAATCGGCGATCTTCTCGGTGTTGGCCATCTCCAATGTCATCGATGCGGCGAGGAACTCCGCTGGAAAGTTAGCCTTCAAATAGGCGGTTTGATAGGTGATCAGCGCGTAGGGCGCGGAGTGCGATTTATTGAAGCCGTAATCGGCGAATTTGGCGCAGGCCTCGAATATCGCCTCGGCGTCGGCATGGGAAAGGCCGCGCTCCACCGCGCCCGACACGAAGCGGATCCGCTGTTTCTCCATCTCTTTTCGGATCTTCTTACCCATGGCGCGGCGCAGAAGATCGGCCTCGCCGAGGCTGTAGCCAGCCAGATCCTGGGCGATCCGCATCACCTGTTCCTGATAGGTGATAATGCCGTAAGTCGATTCCAAGATCGGCCGCAGCCGAGGATGCAGATAGCTCACCTCCTCGCGGCCAAGCTTGCGGGCGCAGTAGGTCGGGATATTGGCCATCGGCCCCGGCCGGTAGAGCGCCACCAGGACGATAAGGTCCTCGAAACGGTCGGGGCGCATGTCGACCAATGCGCGGCGCATCCCGGCGCTTTCCAACTGAAACACGCCCACCGCCTCACCGCGGGCTAGCATTTCGAAGGTCTTGGCGTCATCGAGCGGAATGTCGGCAAGATCGATGGTAACGCTGCGGCGCGCCGCTTGTTTCACAGCCGCATCGAGCACGGTGAGAGTCTTCAGCCCGAGAAAGTCGAATTTCACCAGCCCGGCCTGCTCCACCCATTTCATGTTGAATTGGGTCACCGGCATAATCGACCGCGGATCGGAATAGAGCGGTACCATTTGCTCCAGCGGCCGATCGCCGATCACAATGCCTGCGGCATGAGTCGAGGCGTGACGGTAGAGCCCTTCCAGCTTTCGCCCGATATCCAAGAGGCGCCCGACGATCGGCTCCGCCTCACGCGCCGCCATCAGCCGCGGCTCGTCTTCCTCGGCTTGAGCCAGGCTGATCGGATTGGTCGGGTTCTGCGGCACCAGCTTGCACAAGCGATCGACTTGGCCATAGGGCATTTGCAGCACCCGGCCGACATCGCGTAGCACCGCTCGCGCCTGCAGCGACCCGAAGGTGATGATCTGAGCGACGCGGTCGGCGCCATATTTCTGCTGGACGTAGCGCAAGACCTCGTCGCGTCGATCCTGGCAGAAATCAACGTCGAAGTCCGGCATCGACACCCGCTCTGGATTGAGAAAGCGCTCGAACAGCAGCCCGAAACGGATTGGATCGAGATCGGTGATGGTCAGCGCCCAGGCAACGACCGAGCCGGCACCGGAGCCGCGACCGGGGCCAACCGGGATCTGCTGTTCCTTGGCCCATTGGATGAAATCGGCGACAATCAGGAAATAGCCCTGATATTTCATGCCGATAATTACCGAGAGCTCATAGTCGAGCCGCTCCTCATAGTCGGCTCGAGCCGTCTCCGGTGCCGGGCCCTTAGCGTCGAGTCGCGCCGCGAGCCCCTCCATTGCCTCGGCGCGCAAAGCCTCGGCCTCAAGCTCGTCCGCGCTCTCCGAATCGGCATCCTTGCCGGCAAAGCGCGGCAGAATCGGTCGCGTACTCTGCGGCCGATAGGTGCAGCGAAGGGCAATCTCGACCGTGCTTGCCGTCGCCTCAGGAAGATCGGCGAACAGCTCCACCATCGTGGCGCGAGGCTTGAACCAATGATCCGGTGTCAAGCGCCGCCGGTTCTCCTCGGCGATCACCGCGCCCTCGGAAATGCAGATCAGCGCGTCATGCGCCTCGAAATCGTCATCGGTCGGAAAGAAGGCCTCGTTCGTCGCCACCAAGGGGATGCCGTGACGATAGGCGAGGTCGATCAGAGCCGGCTCGGCGGTAGCCTCCTCGGGAAGGCCGTGACGCTGCAGCTCGACATAGAGACGGTCGTCGAACAGCGCCGCCAGCCGTTTCAATCGCTCATCGGCCGGCCCGCCACGCCCGGCCAGAACGGCTTGGTCGATCGGGCCGCCGCCGCCGCCGGTGAGAGCGATCAGCCCCTCCGACAGGCTCTCCAGCTGGCCGATCAGGATGTGCGGCGCTTCCCCAGGATCGGTGTCGACGAAGGAGCGCGACACCAGATGGACGAGGTTCTGGTAGCCGGTCTCGTTCGAAGCAAGGAGGACAAGATTGGCAAGCAGCGGCCCGCCGATCCTATGATGGCGACCGATCTCAAGGTCGTCGGCGAAATCGACCGCGATCTGGCAGCCGATGATCGGCTGAACGCCAACCTCGGCCATTTTCTCGGAGAATTCCAGCGCGCCGAACAGATTGCCGGTGTCGCAGAGGCCGAGCGCCGGCATCCGATCAGCCACCGCCAACTCCGCCAGCAGCTTGATCGGCAGCGCCCCCTCAAGCAGCGAATAAGCGGAGTGGACCCGCAAATGAACGAATCTGACTTCCTTGATCACCGATTCCATCAGCGCCTCCGCCGGCAGATTCGACTGCCCCGCCGAAGAAGTCCATCGCCGCTTTGAGCCGGCTGGGGAAGACGATCAAAAAGCTCCGGTAAAAAAGCCCGACCACAATCCGATTGCGGCCAGGAAGACGACCATCGACAACAAACTGGCGACATCACGCATCAACGCAACCATGACAAACTCCACTAGTTTCATACTATGATCCCACTATATTCATGGTTTGTTCCCAGGTCGACCAGGTTCTTTGCGAGTTGTGGTATGGACCCGACTCAACAGTCTGGAGAATCGATGAATCCGATCGGACGGCAAGCAGTGACCGCCGGTTTTGGCATTCTTGCGCTAGCTGTCCCCTGGGCGACTCCAGAGATGCCCGCGCTGGCACATTGGATATTATGGCCGCTGGCGGCGATGTTGCTGGCATATGCGGCTGTAGATTTTGTGCGCTCGCAACAAACGTCGCGATGGCGGCCTTGGCGACGCCTCACACTAACTGAGGCGGCTGCCTTGATGTACCGCAGGGCCAAGCCGTTTCTTAAGACAATCATCGCGCAAACGAGCAAAGAAAACGATGAAGGCCCCATTGATTGGGGCCGGGGAATTTTGGTTGTTGCGGCGCGAAAGAAAGAAATCACGCTCTTTGGTCAGATTGCGCCGCAGCTCCCGGCGGAGCTGATCAGCGCGGCTAAACTGACAAGTCTGTTTTCGCTCGGCGGTGACAAGCTGGGCTATCCGGTGGGAGTGCAGCGCGAGGTCCCCGGCGGAACGATGGTCTACGACAAATATGACTACATCAACGTTAGTGTGAGCCGCTCGGACACGCTCAAGGTTCTCAAGTCGTACTAGATTGAGAGCGAGCGGCCGGAGGTCACCGAGGCTTTCGAAGGTGTGGGCAAGGCGGCCAACAAAGAGGGGGAAATCGCGCCGATCGAAAAATCCCATAAGCCCTCCAAGCTTCCTACCTGGGATGAGCTAGCCGCTCGGTTCAGCCAGCTTGAGCCAGCTCTTCAGTTTTCAAGGATTGACGGTCAAACGGGCGCTGCAGGCGAGCACTGGAGGATTGCAGGCGCACCCGCTCGTGACGCTGAGGAGAGATTCAAAGCGACCGTAAACATAGCATCCGCACGGCTAGAACAGGACTTTCCGGATGAGATTGCCAAACATAAAGATATTATTGACGAGCAAGACCCCCTTATTCGCTGGTACAAGGCGCTCCGGCACATCGGCAATCGCTATGAATCTGATCACTATGGCGCGCAGATAAACGACGATGGTAGCTCTGGCGGCTTCATCTTCCTGGGGACCATTTCTCAGCCCGCCGCCGGGTCACAGACCCTCTGTCTAACGCTTGCTTCTCGGGTTTTGACCGGCGGCAACGCAAAGATCCGATGAGCTTCGACCGCTTGCTCCGCGCGCCATGCTCGGTCGATCGCCTTGCCCGCCTAGTCCGCCTCCGCTGTAAGCCTGGCCAAGGCTGCGTCGCGCTCGGGCTCTGGAAGCTTCGCAATTGCTTCGACCGCCACGTGAAAAGCCTCCCAATCGCCGCCATTTTCGGTCAGAAATTGTTGGAAGGCGGTGACGCCAGAATTGTAAGTAGCCACAAGAGCTAGCTTGGCGTTATTGAGGTTCTGAGAGAACCAAGCATCATAGCCGGGATAGCCGCCCCAAGATTCCCGCAGCCGGGCGTAGTCGGCGCGCAGGCGGTCGAAAATCTGCTGCTTCCGCATCAGCATATCAGCTTCATCGAGCTCCGAGCGATAGAGCGCAACCAGCTCGGCGCGCGCCCCTAGGACCAGACCGAGGAACTGTTCCTGGCGCCTCCTGTCCCGCTCATAGGCCGCCCGGAGCGATGGCGTGCCGTTTTCGGCCAGCCACATCTCCACTGCCGCGCGCTCGACCGCGACGGCGTAGGATTCGTTGAATGTGGAATCGCCGGTGACGAACACTCGCTGATGCGCCAATTCGTGGAAGATCGTGCCGACGAGGTCATAGTCGGCGTCGAACACGATCGTGCTCGGCAGGGGATCGTCGAACCAGCCGAGGGTCGAATAGGCCCGGGCGCCGACCACCGCAACGTCATTGCCCTCTGCAACCAGGCCCTCGGCGAAGGCAATAGCGTCGGCCGGGTCGAAATAGCCGCGATAGCTGACGCAACCGACGACCGGGAAGCACCAGCGGACCGGATCAAGCGACAAGGCCGGCGCCGCAACCACGTTCCAGATCACATACGGCCGGCCGAGATCGACGAAACTCCGATAGCTGCCATTGTCGGGGAGAGCGAGGTTGTCACCGGCGTATTGAAGCGCCTCGGTCACTATTGCAAGACGGCGGCGGAGATCGGCCGGCGTCGCCTCGTCCGCGATCAGCTCGGCGATATCCTGCCGCTGGCTCATCAGCTGCAGATGGCCGGAGATCGACTGCCGGTAGTAGCCATCCGAAGCGCAGCCGGCGAGGATGGTTGCCAGCAGCAAGCCGGCCACGGCCGTGGGACGAGGAGCCAATCGAACCATGCCCGGAGCTTAAAGCAGAACGACCTTGCCGTCCTGCAATGTGATCCGCCGATCCATGCGTTCCGCCAGCACATGATTGTGGGTCGCGATCAGAGCGGCAAGGCCGGAGGCGCGAACAAGGCTTGTGAGCGCGTCAAACACGCGCGCGGCCGTGCCGGGATCGAGATTGCCGGTCGGCTCGTCGGCAAGCACGACCCGCGGCGCATTGGCCATCGCCCGGGCGATCGCGACCCGCTGCTGCTCGCCGCCGGAAAGCTCCGACGGCCGATGGCTGGCCCTGTCGCCAACGCCGAGATAGCCGAGAAGCTCGCCCGCGCGCTTTGTCGCCTCGGCCGGCGCGATTCCCCGTATCAGTTGCGGCAACACCACATTCTCAAGCGCCGTGAACTCCGGCAGCAGATGATGAAATTGGTACACAAAGCCTATCTCGTTCCGCCGAATTGCGGTCCGCTCCGCGTCGGAAAGACTGCCGGCCGCCCGGCCATTGACATAAACCTCACCGCCGTCCGGTCGTTCGAGCAGGCCGGCGAGATGCAGCATGGTCGATTTGCCCGCCCCTGACGGTGCCAACAAAGCCACGGTCTCACCGGGGAACAGCTCCAGATCGGCGCCGTTCAGGACATCGAGCCGGCCTCCCTTGCCCTCGGGGAAATGTCGCATGAGGCGGTCGAGGCATAGCGCTGCGTCGCCGGAACGCGGTTTGGCCGCCTTGCTCATTCGTAGCGCAGCGCCTCAACCGGATCGAGCCGTGCCGCCCGCCAGGCCGGGTAAAGGGTCGCCAAATAGCTTAGGCCAAACGCCATCACCACCACCATGAAGACCTCGCCGCCATCCATCTCGGCCGGAAGCGTCGAGAGGTAGTAAAGTTCGGGCGAGAAGATCTCGGTGCCCGTCAACTTGGCGATCAGGCCGCGTAGCGATTCCACGTTCCAGGTGACCACCGCGCCGAGCACCAGCCCGGCCAGAGTGCCGACAGTGCCGATCGCCGCGCCGGTGACGAAGAATATCCTCATCACCGCGCCCCTGGTGGCGCCGAGCGTACGCAGAATGGCAATGTCCCGCCCCTTCTCCTTCACCAGCATTGTGAGGCCGGACACAATATTGAGCGCTGCCACCAGGACGATCAGCGCCAATATCAGGAACATCACATTCCGCTCGACCTCGAGCGCCGAGAAGAAAGTAGTGTTTCGCTGCCGCCAGTCGACCAGAAAGGCCTGACGGTCCATGACTGCCTCGATTTCCGGGCGGATCACGCTGACCTCGTCAGGCTCGGCGACGTAGATCTCGATTGCCGACGCCTCATTGCCCATGCCGAGAAAAGCCTGGGCATCGTCAAACGGCAGGAATACGAAGCTCGCGTCATACTCCGACATGCCGATTTCGAAGACGGCAATGATTTCGAAAGTCCGATCCGCCGGCGTCACCCCGAAGGGCGTCACCGGACCGTCCGGCGTAATTA
Source organism: Kaistiaceae bacterium (assembly GCA_963667605.2). Classification (GTDB taxonomy): domain Bacteria; phylum Pseudomonadota; class Alphaproteobacteria; order Rhizobiales; family Kaistiaceae; genus JADLGL01. The sequence continues at coordinate 1,799,321 of CAXXUZ010000003.1, read as the reverse complement.
GAGTCACCTGGTCGCCGAGGGTCACACCGAGCGACACCGCCAGCCGGGACCCGATCGCCAGCCCGCCGGCATCGTCGAACGCCACCAGCGAGCCCAGGATCACGTTCTCCGTCAGCCCCGGCACCGACGCTAAATCTTGCTCGCGAACGCCCCGGATCAGTGCACCCGATGAACTGCCCCGACCGCTGGCAAGCACCTGGCCCTCGATCAGCGGCACCACGCCCACGACACCGTCGACCTCTGCGATCGCCGCCGCTACCGCGTCATAATCGTCGAGCGGCGTATCGATCGGTTGCAGCACGATATGGCCGTTGAGCCCAAGGATCCGATCGATCAGCTCGGAACGGAAGCCGTTCATCACCGACATCACCACGATTAGTGTGGCAACGCCGAGAGTGATTCCAATCAACGATATCAATGTGATCACCGAGATGAAGCGCTCTCGCCGGCGGGCCCGAAGGTAACGAAATGCCAACATCCACTCGAAGCGCGCGAATGGCCGCGTCGATGAGGGCTCATCGGCCAGCGGTGTGGATGCGGCGACCGACCGATCGTTCAATTTGCCAATAGCCGATTGACGGCCGCCTCCGGCGTCATCGCCTCCCGTTCTCCGGTTGCGCGCCGCTTCAGTTCGACCTCACCGCGAGCCAAGCCCTTCGGCCCAACGATCGCCTGCCACGGCAAACCAATCAGATCCATGGATGCGAATTTTGCTCCGGCGCTGGCTTCGACGTCGTCGAGAAGCACGCCAATTCCGGCGGAGGTGAGGCGATCATGGAGCAGCGCGGCAGCGGCATCGGCGCCCTGGTCGCCAGGCTTCAAATTGATGATCCCAACATCGAACGGGGTAACGCCGTCGGGCCAGATAATCCCGGATCCGTCATGGCTAGACTCGATAATCCCGCCCACCAATCGCGACACACCGATTCCGTAGGAACCCATCTGCACCGGCCGCTCGATACCGTCGGGACCGGCGACCGTAGCCTTCATCGCATCGGAGTATTTGGTACCGAAATGAAAGATGTGGCCGACCTCGATCCCGCGCGCGGAAACCTGATCCGCCTCCGGCAAGGCGGCAAAGGCGGCCGGATCATGCATCTCCTCGGTCGCCGCATAGGGCTTCGTCCAGGCCGACACGATCGGCGCCAGATCCGACCAGAAATCGGTGTCCTCACCGGGCACCGGCAAGTTGAGAAGCTCGCGTGAACAAAACACTGCGCTCTCGCCGGTGTCGGCGAGGATAACAAACTCGTGGCTCATGTCGCCGCCGATCGGTCCGGATTCGGCCCGCATTGGGACTGCCTTCAACCCCATCCTTGCAAACGTCCGAAGGTAGGCCACAAACATTCGATTGTAAGCCACTTTGGAAGCTAACAAATCGACGTCGAAGGAATAGGCGTCTTTCATTAGGAATTCGCGACCCCGCATCACCCCGAACCGGGGCCTGATCTCATCGCGAAACTTCCACTGGATGTTGTAAAGATTAAGCGGCAGGTCGCGATACGAGCGAACATAGCCACGAAAAATGTCGGTCACCACTTCTTCAGCGGTGGGCCCGAACACCATCGCCCGCTCGTGCCGATCCTCGATCCTGAGCATCTCTCTGCCATAGTCGTCATAGCGCCCACTTTCGCGCCAAAGCTCGGCCGGCTGCATCGTCGGCATCAGGATTTCTAAAGCTCCGGCCCGATTCTGTTCCTCACGAACGATCTCCGAGATCCGGGCGAGAACGCGCTGGCCGAGCGGCAGCCAGGAATAGACACCAGCCGATTGCTGCCGAATCATTCCGGCCCGGAGCATCAGCCGATGAGAGACGATATCTGCCTCCTTCGGATTCTCGCGAAGGGTTGGCAGGAAATAGCGGGACAAGTGCATCTGGCAAGCGACTCGGCTGGTTCGGAGGCCAGACCAAACGCCACGTCCAGGGTGGCTCAGTCAAGCAAGGACCATCGGCCGATCCCATCAGCAACGTCCGGTTGCTGGGGCGCAAAACTGTCACAGTGAGCCCGAAAGCGTCATCGCTGGTGGCATTTGTGATGACACCACGTCACACATTGCGCTATTGTGTGATCTCCTCGGAGAAGGAGCTGCGACCCGGTCGCAGGGATAAATCGCGGTCTGAGTCTTGGGAGGAGCCCCTGTGGCACGGCATCGCCGTTGCCGGCCGGCGAAATCAAGGACAACCTCAAGAAGTTGCGTTGAGACGCTGGCGTGGGGGCTTGGGACGCGAAGACTTTGGCAAGGCCTCTGAGCCTTGCCTTTTGTTTCTGGACTGTCGGTCACTCGAAGATACGGCTCGCACCCCTGAGTGTGATGTCGAATTGATCAACCGCTAGCCATAAAAGCGCCACCACCACTGCGGCAAGAACCGTTGCAGCTATCGCTTTTCGGCCCAACATTGGCCGTGCCGGAGCGCTGCCGACGGTCCCAAGTATGGTGTCTTCTTCTTCGTCCTGGGTCCTGACGCCAATCGGTAGCACCACAAAAATGCAGATCCACCAGACGACGACATAGATTGCGACTATGGTAAGCAAATTCATTGGCAGCAATTCTCCGACCTGTTTCCGTCGGGTGATAGGGCCACGACACCGACGACGCAAATCCGGGGCGCCACCGGTGCCAACATCAGATCATCAGAACCTGCACGATGCAGACCGGCTTCTTGCCCCAGCTCTCGGCGACCTCCGCCCGGACGGCACGGCGCACCGCTTCGGCGACTAGCTCCGCATCCCGCCGACGTGGGCGGGGGATTCCCGAAAGTGCGCCATGGACGGCCTTGGCGATCAGATCGGTCATCGTCCCTCCGCGCGGCGTAAATTGTGGAATTCCAGTCAGAGTAGCCACCGGATCGGCTTTCACCTCGCCGCGCTGATCAATCGCCAGCGCCACCGCTATGTGGCCACTATAGGCCATTCGTCGCCGACTCTGGATGCCGAGCATTTCGCGCTCGCCGATTACCCAACCATCCCGGTAAGTTCGCCCAACTGGCAGCGTTTCCCTGACGATCGCCGGTTTGGGCGCTAACCGGGCCAGAGTGCCATTGGCTGCATTGAGAACGGTTCCGATCCCGGCCTTCCGGCCCAGTTCCGCCTGGGCGGCCAGATGCACCGCCTCGCCATGAACCGGGACCAACACCTCAGGCTTGATCCAGGCATACAGATCCATTAACTCGTCGCGCCGTGGATGACCGGAGGCATGCACCAGGCGATCGCGGTCGGTTATCACCTTCACACCCGACCGGACCAACCGGTTGATGATGTCGATCACCGGCCGTTCATTGCCCGGAATCGTACGCGACGAGAACACCATGATGTCGCCCGGCCGCAGTTTGACACGCCGATCCTCGCCCCTGGCAACCCGTGCCAGCGCCGCCCGCGGCTCTCCTTGGCTACCCGACATGATCAAAACCGAATTGGCCGCAGGCAAATGAGCGAGATCCTCGACCTCACGAAAAGGTGGCGCGCCTGCGAGGTAGCCAAGCTCGGTGGCGACATCGATGACCCGCCGGATCGCCCGTCCGGTGACGATAACCTCCCGACCCGCTGCCCGCGCCGCTAGAGCAATCGAACGCAGCCGCGCCACATTGGAGGAGAACAACGTAAAGGCGACCTTGCCGGTGGCCCCGGCAATGACGGAGGCTAATTCCTCGGCAACCTCCCCTTCGCTGGGACTCCGACCCGATCGGCCGGCATTTGTCGAATCCGAGATCAGCGCCAGCACACCCTCCTCGCCAATCGCACGTAGTCGCTGCTCGTCCGTGGGCGGCCCAATTTGTGGCGCGTCGTCTAGCTTCCAATCTCCGCTATGCAAAGCCGTTCCCAGCGGCGTTCGAATCGCCAGTGCCATCGATTCGGGGATCGAATGGGCCATCGCAATGCATTCGATATCGAACGGCCCAACGCTCCAGCGATGGCCAGCGCCAACAAGCTCAACCCGCATCTCCGAAACTGCCGCTTCAGCCCCACGCTTGGCCGCGAGCAACCCTGCCGTAAATGGCGATGCGAACACCGGCGCCCGAAGTCGCGGCCAAAGCGCCGCCAGCGCGCCATAATGATCTTCATGCGCATGGGTGATAACGATGCCAAGGAGGCGAGCACCGATCTTCTCCAGAAACGTGATGTCGGGATAGATCAGATCGATGCCCGGTAAATCGGGGCCGGCGAAAGTGACTCCGCAATCGACCGCCAGCCAACGTCGATCCGACGCCGGGCCAAAGCCGTAGACGGCGAGATTCATGCCGATTTCGCCGACACCCCCAAGCGGGGCAAAAACGAACTCGTCATGACCACCCATGGTCAACCAGCCGAGCCGACTGAGGCGACCACGCCCAGATGCACCTCGCCGGCGGTAATTCTGCGTTCTTGGCCGTCCGCAAGCCGAATAACCAAACGGCCATCCTCGTCGATGGTCTCGAACCGGCCATGCAGGATCTTGCCGCCGGAGCGAACAACCACCTCCGCGCCGATCCCGGTGGCACGCTCCATCCATTTCTCGCGGACCGCTGGCAACCCGGCGCCATTGTCCCAGAGCCGTTCATAGTCGAGCCAACCTTCGGCCAGTTCAGCAAACAGAGCCTCGGGCGTGAAGTTGCATCCAAGCGACGCCAATGAAGTCGCCGGATAGTCGGTGCCCGAGGGTGCCTCCGTCACGTTTACGCCGATCCCAACGACGACGCCGACCATGTCTTCCGCCAATTTCTCGGCCTGAAGAAGAATCCCTGCGACCTTGGCGCCGTTCCGGGTGACAAGATCATTTGGCCATTTCAGCGCGAGTCTGGATCTGTGGCCTGCGCTGCCGTCGATGCCCGCTCCGACCACCAGGGCCGGCGCCAGCTCGGCCAGCGCATCCATCAGGCTGAGCCCGGCGACGAAGCCGAGCGTTGCCGCCTGCGCCGTCGAAGTTCTGGCCACGACAAACACACTGGCAGCGAGATTTCCGCGCGGCATATGCCAGACCCGGCCGCGACGGCCAACGCCGGCGGTCTGTTCATCCGCGACAATCCAAACCCGGCCCGAATCACCGCCGCGCGCCAGGGACAACGCCTCGGCGCTGGTCGAACCGACACGTTCATAAGTAAACAGCCGATAACCCGCTGCTCGGGCATTGGGACCCAAGACAAAGCTCATCTGACGCTACAGGGGAAAGAAGGTGGCAGCAGCCGTCTGCACGAGCTCATTGAGCGGACCGGCAAATAGGACATACGTAACTGTAAACGCCCCGCTAGCACTAACTACCAGACGATACTCGCCGACCATCGGCTCGAAACCGGCTACCGATTCGTCGAAGAACATTACTTTGACAACGCGAAGATAATAGAAGGCGCCGACGACGCTGGCGAGCACGCCGATCACCGCTAGCGGATATAGCTCAGCCTGGATCGCCGCCGAAAAGACGTAGAACTTGGCGAAGAAGCCGGCAAGCGGCGGAATCCCGGCCATCGAAAACATCAACAGCGCCAATAGGATCGCCATCATCGGATTCGTACGCGAGATCCCGGCGAGATCGCTGATATTCTCAACCATGCCGTCGGCCGTCCGCATCGCCAGGATGCAACCGAAGGCCCCGACCGTCATTGCCAGATAGATCACCAGATAGATGATCACGCCCTGGATACCGGCCTCGGTGCCGGCGGCAAGGCCGACCAGCGCGAAGCCAATATGGCCGATCGCGGAGTAGGCCATGAGCCGTTTGATGTTGTTTTGCCCGATCGCTGCAAAGGCACCGAGCACCATCGAGCCGATGGCAAGGAAGGTTATGATTTGCTGCCATTGATCGACAATGGAGCCGAAGGGTTCGACCACCACTCGAACCAAAAGTGCCATCGCCGCGATTTTCGGCGCCGCCGCAAAGAACGCGGTCACGGGCGTCGGCGCGCCCTGATAGACATCCGGCGTCCACATGTGGAACGGCACCGCGGCCACCTTGAATGCGAGGCCGGCGAGCAGGAACACCAGGCCAAAAATGAGGCCGGTTTCGACGCCACCCTCGAGCGCGATGGCGATCGCCTCGAACGAGGTCTGGCCGGTGAAACCATAGACCAGCGAACAACCATAAAGAAGGAGGCCCGAGGACATCGCCCCGAGCACGAAATATTTGATGCCGGCCTCGGTCGACCGTACCGAGTCCCGCTTGATCGCTGCCAGAACATATAGCGACAGGGACTGCAGCTCGAGCCCAATATACAGCGCTATCAGATCATGCGCCGAGACCATCACCATCATCCCGAGCGTCGCGGTGACGATCAGGATCGGATATTCGAACCTGTCGAAGGCCTCGCGGCGGCCATGTCCGATCGAGAGGACAATCGCGATCGCCGAACCGATTAGCGTCGCGATCTTCATGAACCGGGCGAACGGGTCGAGCACGAAAGCCCCGTTGAAGATCGGCTCTGATAACGGCACGAAGAAGAGGCCGATTGTCGCGCCACCGACCAGGAGCAATGCCAGGCCGGTCACTATCCGCACCGAATTCTTGGCGACGACGCCTATCAGCAGCATCACCAGCGCTCCGGCGGCCAGCCCGATCTCCGGCAGCGCCGGGATCAGCTCATCAAAACTTGGGGCTAGGGTCGGTTCCATCAGATCAGTCTCACGGAACCACGGTGCTCAATAAGGTGGCTGCTTCGACGGCCGACAGGGTGTGGGTAACGAGATTCTCCACCGACACTGCAGTCACATCGAGGATCGGCTTGGGATAGAAGCCGAAGAACACCGTCAGGGCCACAAGCGGCGCTAAAATCAGCTGTTCTCGCCGCGATAGATCCTTGATGCTCTTCAACCCGTCCTTGACCAGCGGCCCCAAGATCACCCGCCGATAGAGCCACAACGCATAGGCGGCCGAAAGGATCACGCCCGTGGTCGCGAACAACGCCACCCAAGTGTTGACCTTGAAGGCACCAACTAACGCCAGGAACTCTCCGACAAAACCGCTAGTTCCGGGCAATCCGACATTGGCGAGCGTAAAAACCATGAATGCGACCGCAAACAGGGGCATTCGGTGCACGAGGCCACCATAAGCGCCGATGTCATGCGTGTGCATTCGGTCATAGACAACGCCAACGCAGAGGAACAGCGCGCCGGAGACGATGCCGTGCGAGAGCATCTGGAATATGCCGCCCTGAACGCCCTGCTCCGTCACCGTGAAGATGCCCAGTGTGACGAAACCCATATGGGCGACGGAGGAATAGGCGATCAGCTTCTTTATGTCCTCCTGCGCCAGCGCCACCAGTGAAGTGTAAATGATCGCCACCACGGACAGAACATAGATCAGCGTTTTGAGATCGGCAGAGGCGATTGGGAACATCGGCAAAGAGAACCGGAGGAAGCCATAGCCGCCCATTTTCAGGAGAACGCCGGCCAGGATGACCGATCCCGCAGTCGGAGCCTCGACATGGGCATCGGGCAGCCAGGTATGGACCGGCCACATCGGTAGCTTCACCGCGAAAGAAGCAAAGAAGGCCAACCACAGCCATGTCTGCATGCTCTCCGGGAACGGATACTCAAGCAGTTCGACAATGTTGGTGGTGCCAGCCTCCCAATACATCGCCATCACCGCCAGCAGCATCAGCACCGAGCCGGTGAGGGTGAAGAGGAAGAATTTGAAGCTGGCATAGACCCGGCGGGCCCCGCCCCACACGCCGATGATCAAGAACATCGGGATCAGCCCGCCCTCGAAGAAGACGTAGAACAGGACCAGATCGAGGGCGCAGAAAACGCCGATCATAAACGTCTCCAGCACTAGGAAGGCGATCATATATTCCTTGAAACGATGCTTGACCGAGAGCTTCGAGGCGACGATGCAGGCCGGCATCAACAACGCCGTCAGCACCACGAACAGGACCGAAATCCCGTCGACGCCCATCCGATAATTGATCGCCCCGCCTAGCCAGGCGACGTTCTCGGTCATCTGGAAATCGGAACTGCCGGTGTCGAACCGGGTCCAGACAATGATCGAAAGAACGAAGGTGATCGCTGTGGTCCACAGGGCCACATGATAGATGTTGCGCCGCGATACCTCGTCGTCGCCGCGAATGGCCAGCACCAGGACCGCCCCGACCAAGGGCAAGAATGTGACGGTGCTGAGGACCGGCCACTCGCTCATCGCTCCGCCCTCACCCGCCGAACAGCATCCAGGTGATCAGCAACGCAGCGCCGATCAACATGGCAAAGGCATAGTGGTAGATGTAGCCGGACTGCATGCGGACAACATTGCGGGTAATACCCAGCACCCGCGCCGAAATGCCGTCCGGCCCGAAACCATCGATCATCCAGCCATCGCCGCGCTTCCACAGGAACCGCGCCAGCCATTGCATCGGCCGAACGAAGACCGCCTCATAGATCTCATCGAAATACCATTTGTTGAGCAGGAACAAATAGAGCGGCTCCTGGTCCGCGGCGAGGCGGCGCGGGACCTCTGGTGATTTGAGATAGAACCAGGCCGCAAACAGGAGCCCTGTTGCCATCGCGACCGTCGGTGCCCACGGCACCCACCAGGCGACCTCATGCATGTCGTGCATGATGTGATTTTCTTCGGCGAAGTAGATCGCCCCCTGCCAGAAGGCCTGATAGCCGTCACCGATGAACGAACCGGCGAAGACGATCCCGGCCAGGATCGCCCCACCGGCCAGGACGTAGAGCGGCACCATCATTGCCGTCGGCGCTTCATGGGCGTGGTCCATGACTTCCTTCGAAGCGCGCGGCTTGCCGTGGAAAGTCATGAAGATCAGCCGCCAGGAATAGAAGGCGGTGAAGATCGCCGCGACGATCGTCAGCACCAACGCATAGCCCGCCATGGAGCTATGGCCGGCGGCGGCAACTTCGATGATCGCATCCTTGGAAAAGTAACCTGCGAAGAGCGGAAAGCCAGTGAGCGCTAGAGTGCCAACAAGCATCACCGCATAGGTGCGCGGGATCTTGCGACGTAGTCCGCCCATCTTCCGCATGTCCTGCTCGTCACCCACCGCATGTATTACCGAACCGGCGCCAAGAAAAAGCAGCGCCTTGAAGGATGCATGGGTGAACAGGTGAAAGATCGCCACCGGATAGGCACCGAGCCCGAGCGCGACGAACATGTAACCAAGCTGCGAGCAGGTCGAATAGGCGATCACCCGCTTGATGTCGTTCTGCACCAAACCGACGGTGGCGGCGAAGAATGCCGTTGTCGCCCCGATGAACGTGACAAATATCATCGTGTCATGGGCATGCTCGAACAGCGGCGACATCCGCGCCACCAGGAACACCCCGGCCGTCACCATTGTCGCGGCATGGATGAGGGCCGACACCGGCGTCGGGCCCTCCATTGCGTCCGGGAGCCAAGTGTGGAGCAGGAACTGCGCCGATTTGCCCATCGCCCCGATGAACAAGAGGAGGGTGATGAGGTTCAGCGCATCGAGCTCAAAGCCGAGGAAATTGATCGAGCGCCCGACCATATCTTCGGCCTCACCGAAAATAGTGCCGAGTTCAACCGAGCCGAACAGGAAGAACAGGGCGAATATGCCCAGCGCAAAGCCGAAATCGCCAACCCGGTTGACGATGAAAGCCTTGATAGCCGCGGCGTTGGCGGCCGGACGTTTGTACCAGAATCCGATCAACAGATAGGAGGCAAGGCCGACGCCCTCCCAGCCGACGAACATTTGGACAAGATTGTCCGATGTCACCAGCAACAGCATCGCGAAGGTGAACATCGACAGATAGGCAAAGAAACGCGGCCGGTGCGGATCGTAGGCCATATAGCCGATCGAATAGATGTGCACGAGCGCGGACACCGTCGTCACCACGACCAGCATCACCACGGTTAGCGTGTCGATCCGAAGGGCCCAATCGGCGACGAGCGAGCCGGACTGGATCCAGGACAGCACCGTCACCTGCTCCAGGCCACCCTCGCCGAACGCAATCTGGAAGAACACGATCCAGGACAAGATTGCCGACAGAACCAGCAAGCCGGAGGTAATCAGTTCCGCCGGCCACTCCCCCGGTGTCGGGACGGTGAACGCGTCGTCATCACCACGGCCGTCATGGTCGTCGTCGGCTGCCGCCGCTTTTCGGTGGCGGCCGGCCGCAGCGTGCGTGTCATGCTTGATTAGCGCGCGATGCGAAGCGAACAGCGTGATCAGGCCCGCAATCAACGCACCGATGGCCGGCAGGAGGACAATGGCAGTGACCATTCCTGGCTCAGCCCTTCATCGAATTTATGTCCTCGACCGCGATCGATCCGCGATTGCGGAAGAAGGCGACGAGAATGGCGAGCCCGATTGCAGCCTCGGCGGCGGCGACCGTCAGCACCAGAAGAGCGAACACCTGGCCGACCAGATCGTTGAGGAATGACGAGAAAGCGATGAGGTTGATGTTGACGGCGAGGAGGATCAGCTCCACCGACATCAGCATAATGATCACGTTTTTGCGGTTCACGAGGATTCCGAACACGCCGATCGTGAACAGGATCGCCGCCACCGAGAGGTAGTGGCCCAGCCCGACACTCATCAGACGCCCCTCCCGGGCTCGGCTTTCCTAACCTCGATCGACGCCGCCGGTGTTCGTGCCACCTGCTCGGCGATCGACTGGCGCTTGACGCCTGGCTTATGACGAAGCGTCAGAACGATCGCGCCGATCATCGCCACTAGCAGCACCAAACCGGCCAGCTGAAAGTAAAATAAATAGCGCGTGTACAGCACCTCGCCGATCGCCTCGGTATTCGAGACTCGCTCAAGTTCCGGGATCGGCACCGCCGCTCCGGCGATGGTTTCAGGCGAGAGCACCGCTCCCCCGATCACGACCAGAATCTCGGCGAGCAGCACGGCCCCGATCAGAGCGCCGGTCGGCAGATAGGTGAGGAAGCCCTGTTTCAGCTCGGCGAAATCCACATCGAGCATCATCACCACGAACAGGAACAGGACCGCGACCGCGCCGACATAGACAATGATCATGATCAGCGCCAAGAACTCGGCCCCGAGCAGGAGGAAAAGGCCGGCCGCATTGACGAAGGCGAGGATCAGGAACAGGACCGAATGGACCGGATTCTTGGCGGCCACCACCATCAGCCCCGACGCCAAAAGCACGGCGGAGAACAAATAGAAAAAGATTCCGGCGAGACCCATCAGGCTGGCGCTCCCGAACGATCCGGAGATCCAAGCCTTGCACCTCTCCACGCTGGTGAGGGGTCGGCGCAGAGCACAGGGTTAGGGGGATTCGTTGTCGCCTTCGTCAACAAAGCAGCACCCCAGGAGAACCGGAGCGGCCGAACGATCGTCATCTGCACTGTCACGCCCCTCCCCCAGAAAGCCCCGTGTCTTAGTGACTCCCCACCGGAGCGTCCAGCCGATCGGCCGGACGCTATGCCTCAGCGATACGGAGCGTCCCGGGCTATGTTTGCGGCGATCTCTCTCTCCCAGCGATCGCCGTTCGCCAGTAATTTGTCCTTGTCGAAGTAAAGCTCTTCTCGCGTCTCCGTCGCGAACTCGAAATTAGGCCCCTCGACGATCGCATCGACCGGGCATGCCTCCTGGCAGAAACCACAATAGATGCACTTCACCATGTCGATGTCGTAACGCGTTGCCCGCCGCGTGCCGTCATTCCGGCTCGGGCCGGCCTCGATGGTGATCGCCTGCGCCGGGCAAATCGCCTCGCAGAGCTTGCAGGCGATGCAGCGCTCTTCACCGTTTGGGTACCGGCGCAGCACATGCTCGCCGCGAAAGCGCGGGCTGAGAGGCCCCCTCTCGTAGGGATAGTTCAGCGTCACCTTCTTACTGAAGAAATAGCGCATCGAGAGGAAAAACGCGCCGACGAATTCGCTTAGAAACACAGAGCGAGCAGCTTGATCGAGCCTCATGGCGCCCATCCGGTCAGTTGCAGGACGCCGGCAACGATCACCACCATCGCCAGCGAAATAGGCAAGAACACCTTCCAGCCGAGCCGCATCAATTGGTCGTAGCGATAGCGCGGCACGAAAGCCTTGACCATCGCGAACAGGAACAGAAGGAACAGCGTCTTCAGAATAAACCAGACGAAGCCGGGCACCCAATTGAAGATCGAGCTGTCGACCGGCGGCAACCAACCACCTAGGAAAAGGATGGTGCCGAGGGCGCACATCATGGCGATGGCGACATATTCCCCGAGCATGAACATCACATAGGGGGTCGACGAATACTCAGTGGCAAAGCCAGCCACGAGTTCGGATTCCGCCTCCGGCAAATCGAACGGCGGCCGATTGGTCTCCGCCAGCGCCGAGACGAAGAACACGACGAACATCGGCAACAGCGCCAGCCAATGCCAATCGAGGAGGCTTGGGGCGAGGCCCATTCGGGTCCCTATCCCATCCTGCTGCGACAGCACAATCTCGGTAAGGTTGAGCGAACCGACGACGAGCAGCACGGTGATCAGCACGAAACCAATTGAGACCTCATATGAGACCATCTGCGCCGCTGAACGAAGCGCACCAAGGAACGGATATTTCGAGTTCGACGCCCAGCCGCCCATGATCACGCCGTAGACGCCGAGCGAGGAGATCGCAAAGAGATAGAGGATACCGACATTGATGTCGGCGATGACCCAATTAAGGTCGAGCGGAACTACCGCCCAGGCGGCTAGTGCCAGCACGGTCGCCACCAATGGCGCCAGCAGGAACACACCCTTGTTGGCGCCAGACGGGATGATCGGCTCCTTGACGACAAACTTCAGGAGGTCGGCGAAGGATTGCAACAGGCCCCATGGCCCAACCACATTCGGCCCCCGGCGCATTTGCACTGCCGCCCAGACCTTGCGGTCGGCGTAGAGCAGGAAGGCGATGATCACCAACAGCGCAACCATCACCGCCGCCGCCTGCAGCGCCATGACCACTCCGGGCCAGAAATACTCTTCCCAGAAACTCATCGACTACTCCGCCGCCTCGGCTAGCCGGCCCGCGGCGAGCGCGGAGCATTCGGCCATCACCGCCGAAGCCCGGGCAATCGGGTTGGTGAGATAGAAATCGGCGACAGCCGTCCCAAACGGCGCCGGGCCGATCGCTCCCTTCACGCCGAGGAGCGCCTCCAGCGACTCCGGACCGACCATCGCCACACTGTCCGCCTTTGCCAAATGCGGGTGCTCGGCGAACAGCTGCGCCCGCAATTCGGCGAGCGAATCGAACGGCAATTTGTGGCCGAGAACATCGGAGAGCGCGCGGAGGATCGCCCAATCCTCACGTGCCTCGCCGGGCGGGAAAGCGGCACGTTTCAGCCGCTGCACCCGGCCTTCTGTGTTGACCAGCGTCCCGAACTTCTCGGTATAGGCAGCGCCCGGCAGCACCACGTCGGCCCGGTACGCCCCGGCATCTCCATGACTACCGATATAGACCACGAAGGTCTTGCCGAGCGCGTTCATATCGATTTCGTCGGCGCCAAGCAGGAATAGAACATCAAGCCCACCGGCGCCCGCCGCCTCAATCATACCGCCGACATCATGGCCGCCCGTACCCGGAACGAAACCTACATCGAGGCCGCCGACGCGCCCGGCGGCACCGTGCAAAACAGCCAATCCATTCCAGCCGTCGTCGCGCTCGCCCGCAGTGGCCAATCTTACGGCCTCGCGGAGCACAGCCGCACCGTCGGCACGAGCCACCGCCGCCTGCCCAACCAGGATCACGGGCCGTTTCGCGGCCTTCAATACATCGGAGAAATCGCCCTCGCCGTCGCCAACGCCGGCCAGCGCTGCCGGCCCGTCGCCCAGATACTCATAAGGATAGGTGAGGTCGACCGGCTGGCCGATCAGCGCGATCGGCAGATCTCCCATCCGCCAGCGCTTACGAATGCGGGCGTTGACGATCGGTGCTTCGTGCCGCGGATCGGAACCGATGATCACCACCGCGTCGGCGTCTTCAATGCCGGCGATGGTCGGATTGAACAGATAGCTGGCGCGGCCAAGCGCGGGATCGAGCGTCGCGCCATCCTGGCGGCAGTCTATATTTGCCGAGCCCAGTGAGACCATCAGCAATTTCAGTGCGAATATTTCTTCCGCAGTCGCAAGATCGCCTGCAATCGCCCCGATCCGCTGCCCCGATGTCCGCCCCACCGCTTTCACGATCACGGCGAAAGCTCGGCTCCAATCTGCCGGCTTCAGCTTTCGAATGCGGACATAGGGGCGGTCAAGCCGCTGTGTACGCAGCCCGTCCCAAATGAATCGCGTCTTGTCGGAGATCCACTCCTCGTTCACGCCCTCATGCAGACGCGGCAGGACCCGCATCACCTCGCGGCCTCGGGTATCGACGCGAATGTTGGACCCAACCGCATCCATCGCATCGATGGTCTCGGTCTTGACCAATTCCCAGGGCCGCGCCTGAAACGCATAGGGCTTCGAGGTCAACGCTCCCACTGGGCAAAGATCGATGACATTGCCCTGGAGCTCGGAAGACATCGCCGATTCGAGATAGGTCGTGATCTCCATGTCCTCGCCGCGGCCGGTCGCGCCAAGTTCGTTGACGCCGGCTACTTCTGCTGAAAAGCGAACACAGCGCGTGCAATGGATGCAGCGATTCATCGACGTCTCGACCAGCGGTCCGAGATATTTGTCCTCCACCGCTCGCTTGTTCTCGGCGTAGCGATTGTGGTCGATGCCGTAGGCCATCGCCTGATCTTGAAGGTCACACTCGCCGCCCTGATCGCAGATCGGGCAATCCAGCGGATGGTTGATCAGCAAGAACTCCATCACGCCTTCGCGCGCCTTCTTGACCAACGGCGAGCGGGTCAAGACCTCCGGCGGCTCGCCATTGGGTCCCGGCCGGCAATCACGAACGCCCCAGGCGCAGGAGGCGATTGGCTTCGGCGCACCCTTCAGTTCGACCAGACACATGCGGCAATTGCCGGCGATTGACAGCCGCTCATGGAAGCAAAAACGCGGCACCTCAGCCCCAGCTTCCTCACACGCTTGAAGCAGCGTGTAGTCCGACGGAATGTCGATCTCTCTGCCGTTGATGTTCAGAACAGTCATTCGGATCCCATCACCCCGGCATTTTCGGCCAAGTCCAGCCGTTCCTCGATGCGCACGAGGCGAGCCTCGACACCATCGATCCTCCGACTCACACCGGCCACTTCCTGCCCCAACCCAGCCAGCTGTTCGGCCACGGCCACCATGCGGGCCTTCAACTCGCCCACCGTTTCGGTGATGCGATCGACCTTTTCGTCGAGGCGCCACGCATAGCTCAGCGCAATGCTCTCCGGCTCGCCGGCCATATCGCTCCCCCTATTCCGCCGCCACCAGCACCGGATCGGCCGCCGGCTGTGCCGAATATTGGTCGATCCGGTCCTCGATCACATACCTGAAATGCCGTATCAAACCTTGGATCGGCCAAGCTGCACCATCGCCCAGTGCACAAATCGTGTGCCCCTCGACTTGATAGGTGACCTCAAGAAGCATGTCGATCTCACGCTTATGGGCCTCTCCACACGCCATCCGCTCCAGCACCCGCCACATCCACCCGGTTCCTTCACGGCATGGGGTGCATTGGCCACAACTCTCATGCTTGTAGAAATATGAAAGCCGTGCAATCGCGCGGATGATATCGGTGGACTTGTCCATGACGATAACCGCGGCGGTGCCAAGGCCGGATTTGAGCTCCTTCAGCGAGTCGAAATCCATCGGCAGATCCTGGCATTGTTCGGCCGGAAGCACCGGCACCGAAGCACCGCCCGGGATCACCGCGTACAAATTATCCCAGCCGCCTCGGACACCGCCGCAATGGGTCTCGACCAACTCACGCAACGGAACGCTCATCGCCTCTTCGACGGTGCAGGGCCGTTCGACATGGCCTGAGATGCAAAACAGCTTGGTGCCAGTGTTGTTCGGCCGGCCGATTCCGGCGAACCAATCGCCGCCGCGGCGCATGATCTCCGGCGCCACCGCCACCGATTCGACATTTGCAACCGTGGTCGGACATCCCCACAACCCGACATTGGCCGGGAATGGCGGCTTCAGCCGCGGCAGGCCCTTCTTGCCTTCCAGCGATTCCAGCAGCGCTGTTTCCTCGCCGCAGATATAGGCGCCAGCGCCGCGGTGAAGATAGACATCGAAATCCCAGCCATGGACATTGTTCTTGCCGATCAGCTTGGCGTCATACGCCTCGTCGACCGCCGCCTGCAGCCTTTCCGCCTCGCGAAAGAATTCGCCGCGAACATAGATGTAGGCGGCCCTGGCACCCATCGAGAAACCGGCGACCAGGCAACCTTCGACGAGTATATGCGGATCGTGCCGCATGATCTCGCGGTCCTTGCAGGTGCCTGGCTCTGATTCGTCAGCATTAACAACTAGATAGTGCGGTCGATCGCCGATCTCCTTCGGCATAAACGACCATTTCAGCCCGGTCGGGAACCCGGCGCCACCGCGGCCTCGAAGACCGCTGGCCTTAATCTGACCGATGATCCCGTCGCGACCGCGTTCCAAAATCGCCTTGGTACCGTCCCAAGACCCGCGCGCCCGGGCGCCTGCGAGCTGCCAATCATGTCGGCCATAAAGATTGGTGAAGATGCGATCCTCGTCGGCAAGCATAAGCTAGCTCTCTTCGCCGCGCTTCGGGGACGCCATAGCATTGGCCTGACCGACCCAATTGTCCCGTGAGATCCGACCGCGGAATTTGAGTTGATCATCGACCCTAGCGATGTCCTCGGAGGTCCACGCCGCGATTTGCTCAAGCCGCCGGATGCCGAGGGCATTCAGCTTCTCCGCCAGCTTCGGCCCGACACCGGATATCTGCTTTAGATCGTCCGAAGCCACTTCTGATTGCGGTTCTGGCTCTTTGACTGTCGCTTTCCGGCCTTCGCCACCGCGATAGAGCGACGGATCGGTCAGTGTCGTCGCTCCGCCGGCCGGCTCGGAGAAATGTCGATCGAGCTGCGGCCCCGGCGTCATCTGGCCGCCGGCGACAATTTTGTCGATAAGCTGACTGAAACTCTCCGGGGTCAGATCCTCGAAGGTGTCCGAATCGATCTGCACCATCGGCGCATTGACGCAAGCCCCGGCGCATTCGATTTCAGCCCAGGAGAAATCGCCCTCCTTGGATAGGTGGTACTGCTCCGGATGGATGCGCTCGCGGCAAATCCGCTTCAGTTCCTCGGCCCCGCGAAGCATGCACGGCGTCGTACCGCAGACCTGGATATGCGCCTTTCGCCCGACCGGCGCGAGAGTGAACATGGTGTAGAAGGTCGCAATCTCGAGCACGCTGATATAGGGCATGTCGAGCATCTCGGCGACATGCCGGATGGCCGGCTCGGGGAGCCATCCGCCATGCTGTAATTGCGCCTGCCAGAGCAGGCCAATCACCGCTGAGTATTGCCGTCCGGGAGGGTATTTGCTGACTTCGCGCTCCGCCAGCGCGCGGTTTTCCGCCGTGAAAGCGAAGCTCTCCGGCTGCTCCTCGGCCAAACGTCGAACGCTCATCGATCGACCTCCCCGAAAACGACATCGATTGAGCCCAGTATCGCCGATACGTCTGCCAGCATGTGACCTTTGGTGAGCGTGTCCATAGCCGCGAGATGCGGAAAGCCGGGCGCTCTGATTTTGCAGCGATATGGCCGATTGGAACCGTCGGAGACGAGGTAGACCCCGAATTCGCCCTTGGGCGCCTCAACGGCGGCATAGACTTCGCCCTCCGGAACGCGGAAGCCCTCTGTGTAGAGCTTGAAATGGTGAATTAGCGATTCCATCGACCGCTTCATCTCAGGCCGCTTCGGCGGCACCACCTTGCCATCGAGCGTGGACACCGGACCGGCGCCCTTGGGGGACGACAGCAGCTCCACACATTGCTTCATGATCCCGATCGATTGCCGCATCTCTTCCATGCGGATCAGATAGCGGTCGTAACAATCGCCGTTTTTGCCGACTGGAATGTCGAATTCGAGGTCGGAATAGCATTCATAGGGCTGTGCCCGGCGAAGGTCCCAAGCCGCGCCTGAGCCTCTGACCATCACGCCGGAGAATCCCCTGCGCCATGCATCGGCGAGGTCAACCACGCCGATATCAACATTGCGCTGCTTGAAGATGCGATTGCCGGTGAGAAGCGAGTCGATGTCGCCGATCACCTTGAGACAGGGATCGCAGAAAGCGCCGATATCGTCGATCAGCGGCTGCGGCAGGTCCTGATGGACACCGCCAGGGCGAAAATAAGCCGCATGCATCCGGCTCCCGGAGGCGCGCTCATAGAACACCATTAGCTTCTCGCGCTCTTCGAAGCCCCAAAGCGGCGGCGTCAGCGCGCCGACATCCATCGCCTGCGTAGTCACATTGAGGAGGTGCGACAGGAGACGGCCAATTTCGGAATAGAGCACCCGGATCAGTTGCCCACGATAGGGGATCTCAATTTCCAATAGCCGTTCTATGGCAATCGCCCAGGCGTGCTCCTGGTTCATCGGCGCGACATAATCAAGCCGGTCAAAATAGGGCAGAGCCTGAAGATAAGTCTTTGATTCTATGAGTTTTTCAGTCCCACGGTGAAGCAGGCCGATATGTGGATCGACGCGCTCGACGAGCTCACCATCGAGTTCCAGCACCAGCCGCAGAACACCGTGCGCCGCCGGGTGCTGCGGTCCGAAATTAATGGTGAAATTGCGAACGTCGGTCTCGGCCATCGCGCCTAATTGCTCTTCTTTTCGTCGCCCGGCAGCAAATAGTCTGTGCCCTCCCAGGGCGAGAGGAAATCGAAATCGCGATATTCCTGCGGCAGGTGGACCCGATCATAGACAACCCGCCTCTGCTGGTCGTCATAATGGACCTCAACATAGCCGGTCAGCGGAAAGTCCTTCCGAAGCGGGTAGCCCTCGAACCCGTAATCGGTCAGGATCCGCCTTAGATCGGGATGGCCGCTGAAAAAGACGCCGTAGAAATCGTACACCTCGCGCTCATACCAATCCGCGGCCGAGAAAACGTCGACCAGCGACGGTACCTGCGTCGCTTCGTCGGTCGCTACCTTGACCCTTATCCGCAGATTCTGGGTCGGGCTGAGCAGATGGTAGACGATCTCGAAACGCTGTTCGCGGTTCGGCCAATCCACACCGCAAATATCGATCAGACAGACGAAAGCGAGCTTCGGATCGTCGCGCAGCGTCCGCATCATCTGCACAAGGTCGCCGGCGCCGATCGTGACCGTCAATTCTCCGTTCGCGATCACGCATTTCGGCGCCACGCTTGGATGCGTCGCTTGCAGTGCCTCGGCGATCTCAACGAGACTTTCCTCCATGGTGTCCCTCTGAGTGCCTAGCGCTCTATGGTTCCGGTGCGCCGGATCTTGCGCTGAAGCAGCAGCACGCCATAGAGCAGCGCTTCGGCAGTCGGCGGACAGCCCGGCACATAGATGTCGACCGGCACGATCCGGTCGCAGCCTCGGACGACGGCATAAGAATAATGGTAGTAGCCGCCGCCATTGGCGCAAGAGCCCATCGAGATGACGTATCGTGGCTCCGGCATCTGGTCGTAAACTTTTCGCAGCGCGGGCGCCATTTTGTTTGTCAAGGTTCCGGCGACGATCATCACATCCGATTGGCGCGGCGAGGCACGAGGCGCGAAGCCGAACCGCTCAGCGTCGTAGCGCGGCATTGAAAGCTGCATCATTTCGACCGCGCAGCAGGCAAGCCCGAAGGTCATCCACATCAACGAGCCGGTACGGGCCCAATTGATCAGATCGTCCGTCGCTGTAACCAGAAAGCCCTTGTCCGCCAATTCGGCGTTGACTTCGCGGAACATCGGATCATCCGCGCCGACCAACTGGCCGGTCATCGGATCGATGGCGCCATGAGGCGCAGGAGCAACCAGCGTCCCTTCCTTTCTCAATCCCACTCCAGCGCCCCCTTACTCCACTCATAGACGAACCCGATAGTGAGCACGCCGAGGAAGATCATCATCGACCAGAATCCGAACCAGCCAATCGATCCGAATGAGACCGCCCAGGGGAACAGGAACGCCACTTCAAGGTCGAAGATGATGAATAGGATAGCGACTAGATAGAACCGGACGTCAAACTTCATGCGCGCGTCATCGAAGGCGTTGAAGCCGCATTCATACGCGGAGAGCTTTTCCGGATCGGGGTTTTTGTAAGCCACCACGAACGGGGTCACGAGCAAGCCGAGCCCGATCAACAGCGCCACACCGATGAAAATCACAAGCGGCAGATAGGATTCGAGCAGTGCTTCCACGCCTTGACTCAGCCCTATTGAACTCACTCGTCCAGTCTAGGCAATGGTGGCATGATCAGGCAATGGCGTCGATAGCGCGATTGCCTACAGCAAAGCATCATCTTCTTGGCTTTTTGGATTGTGGCGGGAGTGACGAGACTCGAACTCGCGACCTCTGGCGTGACAGGCCAGCGCTCTAACCAACTGAGCTACACCCCCATGAACCCCGCGCCCGCAGGCACAGCAGCGCAGCGGAGTTAAGGCAGGCCTTGGGGCAAGTCAACCAACCAAGGCAGCGCACAATAACCCCGCGGCGCGGTCGTGCGAGCCGACTAACAATCACGCCACGCTGGTGGGCGGTGAGAGACTCGAACTCCCGACATCCACGGTGTAAACGTGGCGCTCTACCAGCTGAGCTAACCGCCCGCCCACGCGCCACACGGCGCGCGCCGATCTAGGCGTTACGCAACATCGTTGCAAGCGGCCAGTCTTCAGGAAGAGACGTCGACGCAAACCATCAGGTGTTGACCGCGTCCTTCAGTCCTTTGCCAGCCTTGAACTTCGGCGTCTTGGACGCAGCGATCCGGATCGCTTCTCCGGTGCGCGGATTGCGTCCCATGCTGGCGGCACGATTGGCGACGCTAAAGCTGCCGAAGCCAATAACCTTGACGTCGTCCCCCGACTTGAGCGCCGAGGTGATAACCTCGAAAGTCGAGTCCACAGCCTGTCCAGCGGCAGCCTTCGACATACCCGTCTTTTCCGCAACCGCGGCGATCACATCGTTCTTGTTCATGAAATCCCCTTTCCCTTGTTGGACATCGCTAACAACTCGCAACCACAGCCACTTGGCGGCACCCTCCTGCTAAACGATCCACCAATCAAGCGATAACCCACGGGTTTCCGGCGTTTTGTAGACAATGCGGCTTCTTCGCCACGAAAAAACGCCCTCCCAGCTGAGCGTTTGACTAGTGGCCCTTGCCCTCAATGGGCCGTGACGCCCTCAGCCGACTCTTCTTCCCGAGCGATTCGGCTGTCCTTAACCGACTCCTTGGCCTCATCCCATTCGATCGGTTCCGGCGCTGTCACCAGAGCGTATTGAACGACATCGTCCATTCGCGCCACCGGCACGATCTCCATGTTTTTCTTCACCGTTTCCGGAATCTCGGCCAGGTCTTTTGCGTTATCTTCCGGAATCAGCACCTTTTTGATGCCGCCGCGAAGCGCCGCCAACAGCTTCTCTTTCAACCCCCCGATCGGCAACACTCGACCTCGCAGCGTGATTTCGCCGGTCATCGCAAGGTCGCGACGCACCGGAATCCCAGTCATCACCGACACAATCGCAGTGACCATGGCAACACCGGCCGACGGACCATCCTTCGGCGTCGCGCCTTCCGGGACATGGACATGAATGTCCTTCTTCTCGAACAGGGGCGGCTCAATGCCGAAAGTGATCGCCCGGCTCCGGACATAGGATGCGGCTGCGGAGATCGATTCTTTCATGACGTCGCGAAGATTGCCGGTAACCGTCATCCGACCCTTCCCCGGCATCATTACTCCTTCGACAGTCAGGAGTTCGCCGCCGACCTCGGTCCAAGCCAAACCGGTCACGACGCCGACCTGGTCCTCGCCCTCAATCTCGCCATAGCGATGTCGAGGCACTCCGAGGAAATCTTCCAGATTCTTGTTGGTGACCCGTATCGACTTCTTCTTCGACAACAGCAGATTCTTGACCACCTTACGCGCGATCGCCGCCAACTCGCGCTCGAGATTGCGAACGCCTGCTTCGCGGGTGTAGCGGCGTATGATCGTGCGGAGGGCACTCTCGGCCAGGTTGAATTCCTTTTCCTCCAGGCCGTGCGCGCGCAGGACCTTGGACAGCAGATGCCGCCGAGCGATCTCAACCTTCTCGTCCTCTGTGTAGCCGGCGATCCGGATGATCTCCATCCGGTCCATCAAAGGCGGAGGAATGTTGAGCGTATTGGCCGTGGTAACGAACATCACGTCCGAAAGATCGTAGTCGACCTCCAGATAGTGATCGATGAAGGTATGGTTCTGCTCCGGGTCCAACACTTCCAGCAGCGCCGAGGATGGGTCGCCACGGAAATCCATCCCCATCTTGTCGATCTCGTCCAGCAAGAAGAGTGGGTTGGACTTCTTGGCCTTCCGCATTGACTGAATGACCTTGCCCGGCATCGAGCCGATATAAGTCCGGCGGTGACCGCGGATCTCGGCTTGATCGCGTACGCCGCCAAGCGACATGCGCACGAAGCCGCGGCCAGTTGCTCGCGCGATCGACTTGCCGAGGGACGTCTTGCCCACGCCGGGCGGCCCGACAAGGCACAAAATCGGCCCCTTCAGCTTATTCGAGCGGCTCTGCACTGCGAGATATTCGACTATGCGGTCCTTGACCTTCTCCAAGCCGAAATGATCCGCATCCAGCACCTCCTGCGCGAACACCAGGTCCTTCTTGACTCGCGATCGCCTGTGCCAGGGAATGCCGAGCAGCCAGTCGAGATAGTTGCGAATAACGGTCGCCTCGGCCGACATCGGGGCCATCTGCCTGAGCTTCTTTAGCTCGCCAGCAGCTTTTTCCCGCGCCTCTTTGGAGAGCCGTGTCTTCTCGATCTGGCGCTCCAACTCAGCGAGTTCGTCGGTCCCCTCCTCGGATTCGCCAAGCTCTTTCTGGATCGCCTTCATCTGCTCGTTGAGATAATACTCGCGCTGCGTCTTCTCCATCTGCCGCTTGACCCGCGAGCGGATGCGCTTCTCGACCTGGAGAACCGACATCTCGCTTTCCATCATTTCGAAAACGCGCTCAAGCCGTTCAGCAACCGTCTGAAGTTCAAGGATCGCCTGCTTGTCCCTTATCTTGATCGCCAGATGCGACGCGACCGTATCGGCAAGCTTCGAATAGTCCTCGATCTGGGTGACCGCGCCGATCACCTCAGGCGAGATCTTCTTGTTCAGCTTGACGTAATTGTCGAACTCGGACACCACCGAGCGCGCCAGCGCTTCGACCTCGACCTCATCGCCGATGTTCTCCGGCAAGATCTCCGACTCGGCCTCGAAATGGGCCTCATTGTCGGTGAAGCGGGTGATCCGAGCTCGGCTGGCGCCCTCGACCAATACTTTGACGGTCCCGTCCGGCAGTTTCAGCAGTTGCAATACGGTCGCCAGAGTGCCGATGTCGAAAATCGCATCCGGCTTGGGATCGTCGTCGCTCGGGTCCTTCTGAGTAGCCAGCAGAATCTGGTTGTCCGCACGCATCACCTCTTCGAGCGCATGAATCGACTTCTCGCGCCCGACGAAGAGCGGCACGATCATGTGAGGGAAGACAACGATGTCCCGCAGCGGCAGCAGCGGAAACACATTGCCTTTGTCTTCTGATCCAGTTGGAGGCTTAGCATCGGCGGTCATGGCAACCCCCTTGTCCACGCTCCGAGCGGCGGTCGGAGGCCACTGGCGGATTTCTAGCGATCAACCGAAACGGCCCCGAAAGGACCGCGACCGACACTGGCGCATCGGCCTGTCGAGTGTTTACTCAGGTGGTCTCGGAGCGTGCGGCTGTCAACCCCGCCAGGATTCGGTTCACAGTCAAGCGTCAGGCGCTGGTGCCAACGTCCTCGCGCCGCTCGGAATAGATATAGAGCGGCCTGGCATTGCCTTCTGCGACCTCGGGAGAAATGACGACTTCCTGCACGCCTTCCAGGCCGGGGAGATCGAACATCGTTTCCAGCAGGATCGACTCAAGGATCGAGCGCAAACCGCGAGCGCCGGTCTTGCGATCAATGGCTTTCTTGGCGATCGTGGCTAGCGCATCCGAATGGATCGTCAGCTCGACATTCTCCATCTCGAACAGGCGTTGATACTGCTTGACCAGAGCGTTCTTCGGCTCCGAAAGGATCGTGATAAGTGCCGGCTCATCCAGGTCCTCCAGCGTCGCCACCACCGGCAACCGGCCGACGAATTCCGGAATCAAGCCGAATTTCAGCAAGTCTTTGGGCTCGACATTGCTGAACAATTCGCCGGTCTTGCGATCCTCCGGCGCCTCTACGCTCGCGCCAAAGCCGATCGAAGTCTTTCGGCCGCGATCGGAGATGATCTTCTCCAAACCAGCAAAGGCACCGCCGCAAACAAACAGGATATTGGTGGTGTCAACTTGCAGAAATTCCTGCTGCGGATGCTTGCGCCCGCCTTGCGGCGGCACGCTGGCAATAGTGCCCTCCATTATCTTTAGGAGCGCCTGCTGCACGCCTTCACCCGAAACGTCCCGGGTGATCGACGGGTTGTCGGCCTTGCGGCTGATCTTATCGACTTCGTCGATGTAGACGATGCCGCGCTGCGCCCGCTCGACATTGTAGTCGGCAGCCTGGAGCAGCTTCAAAATGATATTTTCGACATCCTCGCCGACATAACCGGCCTCGGTAAGCGTCGTCGCATCGGCCATGGTAAACGGGACGTCTAGAATCCGCGCCAGAGTCTGCGCCAACAAGGTCTTGCCGCAGCCGGTCGGACCGATCAGCAGGATATTCGACTTGGATAGTTCGACATCGTTGTTCTTGGCCGCGTGATTCAGCCTTTTGTAGTGATTGTGCACGGCAATTCTGCCGCAACCAAGATTCAGCCTTTTGTAGTGATTGTGCACGGCGACGGACAACACGCGTTTTGCATGAGTCTGGCCAATCACATAATCATCGAGAACCTGGCATATCTCCGACGGCGTTGGCACACCCTCACGCGACTTCACCAGAGCGGATTTCGACTCCTCGCGAATGATATCCATGCACAGTTCGACGCATTCATCGCAGATGAATACGGTCGGACCAGCGATGAGCTTGCGCACCTCATGCTGGCTCTTACCGCAGAAAGAGCAGTAAAGCGTGTTCTTGCTGTCGCTACCGCTGACTTTGCTCATTCACACCATCCCCGGCCTCGCGGCCCCGCCGCGCTGCGTTCCGATGACGCCACCACGATAACCGGTCGTGGCGCCCTTGGCGATTCCAGAAGCCGAGGCTCTCAACGTTCCTCGACTTCCTTCAGGAACCACAATCCAAACATGCTTTCGATGATTTATTCAAGAGACACTTAACGCCCCTGCACACAACGTGAACAGAGCCGAGTGGTCGCCCTCCCAGCGCCGATTACTCCGCCGCCGCAGCGGCTTCGACCTCTGCCCGGCTCGCCAAGACCCTGTCGATCAAACCGAACTCCTGGGCATCTTCAGCGCTCATGAAATAGTCGCGGTCGAGCGTACGCTCGATAACTTCGTACGCCTTGCCGGTGTGCTTGACGTAGATGTCATTGAGGCGTCGTTTCATTTTGATAATGTCTTCGGCGTGGCGTTCGATATCTGATGCCTGGCCCTGAAAGCCGCCGGACGGCTGGTGCAACATGATCCGCGCATTGGGCAGTGCCGAGCGATGTCCCTCCTGGCCCCCAGCCAAAAGCAGCGACCCCATCGATGCCGCCTGGCCGATGCACAAGGTCGCCACCGGCGGCTGCACGAACTGCATCGTGTCGTAGATTGCCATGCCGGCGGTCACCACCCCGCCCGGCGAATTGATATACATCGAGATCTCTTTCTTGGGATTGTCCGCTTCGAGGAAGAGAAGCTGGGCGGTGACCAACGACGCTCCGTAATCGTCGATCGGGCCGGTGATGAAAATCACACGCTCCTTGAGTAGCCGCGAATAAATGTCATAGGCGCGCTCACCGCGATTAGTCTGTTCGACCACCATCGGAACTAGGGTGTTCATGGTATATTCGTCGGGATCGCGCATCGGCGGGGCGTCCTTGTCTGGGTGTGTCCTAGGCGGGCCATGGCCAGCGATTCTCTGATCACTTGCTGACCTATGTAAGCGTCGCATGCGGCCAGCGCAAAGAGCGCAGCCTCGCCTCTGGTTCAGCGCGGCTTGGAACTAGTCGGTCTTGGCTTCGCCCGGCCCGCCTTCGGCCTCGTCCTCTTCGACCATCGCCACCAGTTCCTCGCGGGTTAACGTTTTGTCGGTGACCCTCACCAGCTCGAGCAAAAAGTCGACGACTTTTTCCTCGAACAACGGCGCCCGCAGCCGAGTCACCGCCACAGGATTGGTTCGGTAGAACTCGGTGATCTCATCCTCATGGCCCGGGTTGCGCCGAACTTCCTCGGCAAGAGCGCGCTGAAGCTCGCCTTCGCTCACGTCGATCTGATTGCGCTCTCCGATCTCCGACAACACCAGCCCGAGTCGCACCCGCCGATCGGCGATCGCGCCGTAATAGACCTTGGCCTCTTCCTCGGTCGATCCTTCATCCTCGAACGACTTGTCGTTGCGCTGCAGGTCCGCCTGAACTTCTCGCCAAATGTTCTCGAACTCCTGCTCCACCATGGTCGGCGGTGCGTCGAATTTGTGCATCTTGTCGAGTGCGTCCAAGAGCTGCCGCTTAATCCGCTGCCGCACCAATGGTCCGTTCTGGCCCTCTAGCTGCCGCCGAACGGCGTCACGCAATTTGTCGACCGACTCCAAACCCAGTTTCTCCGCCAGCGCATCATCGACGGCGATGGAGTCCGGAGCGCTGACCTCCTTGACCGAAACGTCGAAGCTCGCCTGACGACCGGCCAGATGCTTGGCGCCATAATCATCTGGAAAGGTAAGCTTGATCGTCTTGTCGTCGCCTGCCGCAGCCCCAACGAGCTTACCCTCGAAGCCGGGCATGAACTGGTCGGAGCCGAGGATCAGTTGCGCGCCCTGGTCTGAACCACCCTCAAAAACCTCACCTTCGAGCTTGCCAACATAATCGATCGTCACTCGGTCGCCGTCTTTGGCTTTTCCTTTCTTAGTCGAGTAGCTGGCGCTGCTGCGGGCCAATTGGGTCAAGCTGAGTTCGATGTCCTCATCCGCTATTTCGACCACAGGACGCTCGATTGACACGGTCTTGAATTCGCCGAGATCGATCTTGGGAAGCACTTCGTAGCGCATCGAAAATTCGAGATCAGCCTTGGCGTCGAGGACCCGCTCTGCTTCCTTCTCATCCTCCGTGAGGTCATAGCTCGGCTGCAACGCCGCTCGCTCGCCTCGCTGCTTCAAGATCTCGTTCGTTTGCTCGCGAACGATGTCCTGAACGATATCAGACATGGTCTTACGGCCGAGCAGGCGGCGCAAATGCTGCACCGGCACCTTTCCGGGCCGGAATCCGTTTATGTTTGCAGTGCCCCTCATTTCCTCGAGCCGCGCGAGCAATCGCGAATCCAGCTCCGCGGCGGGCACCACCACCTTGAACTCCCTCTTCAGGCCTTCTGAAAGGGTTTCCGTTACTTGCATATCAACTCACGTCCTTTGCTCGGAAGCCGAGCGACACATTACCACCTTCCAACCCGCGCTTTGAGCCTGAAGGTAGCCCCCGCCGGCTGGTGCGGGCGGAGGGATTTGAACCCCCACGGCGCAAGCCACTGGAACCTAAATCCAGCGTGTCTACCAGTTCCACCACGCCCGCGGGGAGCCCAGCATCGAGCAAAACCCTGATGAGAAGCGCTGCACCCTATAAACGCCGGCAATTTTTCGGTCAAAGAAAATCACTTCCGCTCGTCCGGGCAGCTGCGCGGATCCGGTCGACAATAGACAAGGCGGCCACCGCCTGACGGCCGTCCACCCCATTTGCCGACCGCCCCCTTACTGCGGAGAGGAAAGCATCGATCTCCGCCTTGAGGGCGTCCTCGAGGGGGATCTCTTCTTCCCGCAAGCTCTTCCCGTCGGCCGCGTAGACGCCGAGCTTCCCTTTCCCGAGGTCGGCCATCAGGGCACGATCGGGCGCGACCACACGCATGATCCTGCTGGTTTCCGGAGCTACCCGATTCGCTGAGAAATGCGCCACGCTACCATTAGCGAACAAGACCCTGGCCACCACCGCGTCCAGACCATGGCCCATCATCGCCACGCCCGAAGCGGTGACATCAGACGGTTCCGACCTGGCCAGATCGAGCACCAGATCAATGTCGTGGATCATCATGTCCAAAACGACATCGACATCGACGATCCGGCCTCGCCAAGGCGCGTGGCGCTGGCATTCGATCAATCTCGCATCGCCCGATAGTTCCCGGCGCAGCCGCCGATAGGTCGCGGAGAATCGCTCGATATGGCCGACATTGAGAACGACGCCGCGCCGCGCCGCCAACTCCGCCAATTGCTGTCCCCCCGCCGCGGATTCACACAGCGGCTTCTCGACAAGAACATGAATGCCGGCCTCGATGAAATCCGCCGCCACGGACCTATGCAGCCGGGTTGGCACAGCAATCGAAACCGCGTCGACGCGACCAATAAGGCTCGTGTAATCGGTGGCATGCCTTCCGCCATACGAAGCTCGAATGGCCTCAGCTGCCGCCTCGCTCGGATCGGCTATCACCACCAATTCGGCGGCCGGACTTGCCTCAAGATGTCTGGCATGAAAGGCGCCGAAATAGCCGTGCCCAACAACGCCGACTTTGACCGGTTCCAATCTCAAACCTCATCGCTGCCTAAAAAAAACCGAACCACAGGGCCGCGAGGCCAAGGAAGGAAAAGAAGCCAACAACATCGGTAACGGTGCTCACAAACACACCCGACGACACCGCCGGATCCAAATTCAACCGGTTGAGCGTCATCGGGATCAACACTCCCGCAAGCCCGGCCACGAACATGTTGATCACCAATGCAGCACCGATAATTACCGCGAGTTCGAAATTAGAAAACCAAATTCCGGCAACGATGCCGACCAAGAGCGCGATCGCCAAGCCATTGAGAAGGCCGACCAGCATTTCGCGCAGGATCACGCGCCTCGCATTGCCACGGCCAAGGTCTCGCGTTGCGATCGCACGCACGGTCACGGTCATCGCCTGGACACCTGTATTGCCACCTAACGCGGCGACGATCGGCATCAATATGGCAAGCGCCACCATTTGCTCGATCGAGCCGCCGAAAATACCAATAACCGCAGCCGCCAGGAAGGCCGTAGCGGTATTGAACACCAACCAGGGCAGCCGCGAGCGGGAACTTCGGACGATCGAAGCCGTCAACTCCTCATCGCCGACGCCAGCCAGATGCTTTATGTCCTCGTCGGTTTCCTCCTGGATGACATCCAACATGTCGTCGATGGTCAGGACGCCAACCAGTCTCTCAGCGTCGTCCACCACCGCTGCCGAGACCAGATCGTATCGTTCAAACCGATGGGCCACTTTTTCCTGGTCCTCGGTGGCGTGAACCACATGCGTGGTCTCGTCCATCAAAGCAATCATCGGTGTCGGCCGCTTGGAGCGTAGAAGCCGATTGAGCTGGACCACTCCGAGCATTCGGAAAGCGGGATCGACGACGAAGACCTCGTGGAAGTCCTGCGGCAGATCATCGGCCTCGCGCATGTGGTCGATGGTCTGACCGACGGTCCAGAATTGAGGCACGGCGATGAAAGCGGCTTGCATCCGACGACCTGCCGATTCCTCCGGGTACTCCAAGCTGCGCTTAAGCGCGACCCGGCTCTCCGGCGGCATCTGCTGGAGAATCTGATTGCGCTCGGATGCATTGAGATCCTCAAGGATTTGGACGGCATCGTCGGAATCAAGCTTGGCGACGCCCTCGGCGATTGCCTTGACCGGGAGCGCCTCCAGCAGCTGATCGCGGATACCATCGTCGACCTCGGTGAGGACGGCAAAATCGAAGGCGCCACCGAGGAATCGGACAAAGCTACCGCGAAGATCGGTCGGAAGCGCTTCCAGCAAATCGGCTACGTCTGCCGAGTGGAGGTCACCGGCAATCGCTGTGATTCTCTCCGCATCCTTCGCTGCGATCGCTTCGGTGAGCGCACCGACAAAGACAGCTGCGAGCGTGCCGTCGGCTTCCCTGACCGGCACCGCGAAACCGCCTTCGCCTCCCGCGACCGTGCGCCCTTCAGCCATAGCGCTCTCCAAACTGGCTCCCCAAGGGGGCCACAAATGCGCTGGCCCGACGAGTGTGTGAGAGCAGCGGCTCTACCCGGTCCACCCCAAGCAATCGAACAACAAAAACGAGACCGAAACGCTCTTGGACCAAGCTAGAAGGAAAATGGTGCGGTGGAGAAGACTCGAACTTCCACGGGTTGCCCCACAGCGACCTCAACGCTGCGCGTCTACCAGTTCCGCCACCACCGCACATTTGAGGGAGCCGCGAAGCGATCCCCGCCCGCGCGAGCCGATGGGGTGTACCAAATCGATTCTGGGGTTACAAGCCGACGCGGGTGAGCAAGCGCTCGCACAGTCGTAGGACGCTTTTTTGCCCACTCAATCGATCAAAACCACCGAGCCCCAGACTGATTGTCCAAATCTGCACAATCGGAACGACACCGCACTCGAATGGCGGTCAAGCGATGGACTGGTGTCCTATCCGGACGCGGTCGCCGAAATGGAACGGCGGGTTGAAGCGATCCTGTCCGAAGAACTGCCGGAGTTGGTCTGGCTGCTCGAGCACCCGCCGCTCTACACCGCCGGAACTAGCGCCAAGTCCGAGGATCTGCTCGATCCGGCACGGTTCCCAGTCTTCCGTAGCGGCCGTGGCGGCCAATACACCTATCACGGCCCCGGCCAGCGGGTCGTCTACGTGATGCTCAATCTGAATGATCGCGGCCGCGATTTGCGGTGCTACATCAATCACCTGGAGACCTGGATCATCCACACGCTTAAGGCTTTCGGCTTGGCCGGAAGCCGCCGGAGCGATCGGGTCGGGGTCTGGATTCCGTCCAGAAATCGAACCGCCGATGCGAAGATAGCTGCCATCGGGGTCCGGGTTCGCCGCTGGGTAACCCTCCACGGCCTATCGATCAATGTTCGGCCCGACCTCGACCACTATGCCGGTATTATACCCTGCGGAGCGACCGGATTCGCAGTCACCAGCCTGAACGGACAAGGGATTGCCGTGCCGATGTCGAAGGTTGATGCCGTGTTGCGCCGAACCTTCTTGTCCGTATTCGGTGGATCGTTCACGACGCCGCTGGTAGAATCTGAAAGGTCGGATCACCAGGCTCTCCCGCGCGATGCGTCGACACCTCCGTAACCGTCGCCGCCGGGGGCCCGAGCCTACACAGCTCCACCAAATGTTTCACTGCGGCCTTGTCCCCCGAGAACAGGGCCTCAACGGTCCCCAACCCGGCATTCCGGACCCACCCATGCAGATTGGCTTTGCGTGCCTCGCGCTGCAGCCAAGTGCGAAACCCAACACCTTGCACCAACCCCTCAATGACCACGCGAACGTTCTTCACGCGCCTCCCCCGGAGTTTTGGACACCATGCTATCCCGGGATTCAGCGGCCTCCTCGCTGCCTCAGCGCCGGCAAGAACCGCCGTTTTTTACTCGGCCACAGGAAAAGCTGGCTGCGCACTATGCGCGATTCGAACCTAATCAAAACAACTTTCGCTACATTAGAGTTTCGGCAATCGCGACAATTTGCGATAAATTGAATCATAGTTTGTTGCCTCAACCCCCCCGATCGGCTGCAGATCAATAGTGTTCTCAACGATCAATCCGCCCGGTGCCGAGGATTCGATCAGATTTGCAGCCGCCGAGTTTCTTGCCGCTTCCGGTACTCTGCTGACCGTCGAAAGCGCCACAACCAAATCGAACCAATCTGTAAGGCCGTGCTGGGACGCTAGTCCTTCCTGCGAGATGTCGCCGACCAGCGTGGCCACATCCACAGTGGAGAGGTGGTTTGAAACCAGGGCCAACGACCTTGGATTGATGTCAAGGATTGTGAGTTCGACCGTCCGAGGCGAGAACACTTCGAGGATCTCACCGCTTTCATAGTTTTCAAACCAGGAATCGGGGAGCGGGAAGCGGCGCAGCACCGTCTCAATTCCCTTGAACAGTGGTCGCAATGGAGCGTCGGCGCCCGAAAGCCGGCCGAGATAGCGAACCGCAAGACCGGGACCAACCTGCAGCACCCGGATCGGTCGATCGCCGATGTCGACAAGGCCTGCTGCTGCGCGCAGCAGTGCCAGATTTCGTCCGCGGTGGGTGGTGGTTTGCAACTCCATGGCGGTCGGCAGGCTCAGAGCTCCGACGGTGATGTTGGCCTATCCAACGTTGCCAGGATCAAAGCCGCCGCCACCATTTCGCTCCAGCGCATCTCTCGTCGCGATCGCGCGTCGCCGTCCTCGCCCCATTGCTTTATCTGCCAGTCTTCGTCGACATTCGCCGCTTGCCAGGCCGAGCTCGCCGACAAGCGGTGATAGGCGACCGAAAGGGCCAGAATGGCGGACCCGGTCAGCTTCGTGACGAGATGCAGCGCCGCCAGCGGCAGCGGCTCGAACGACCGGACCGCCGCGGCAATCTTATCGAGCGCTTCCACGGGTTGCGTTACCGGCACCACACCCTCGCCACGCACAAGTCGGGCCTCTAGAAATTCGTCCGCCCAGGCAATCACCGGGCTCCACAGAACTTCCTGCCTCTCGACCAAACCCACCGGCCCTGTGGCGCGATAACAAAGCAAATCAGTACCGGCATAAGCGGCCACCTCGTTGCGAACCTCCTCGATCCGCGGCGCAACTGAATCAATCGCTGAGTTGACGATCCGAGTCAGCGGCATGCTCCCTCGATCGATGATATCCCGCTGCGCCCGCCACTCGGCGGCGACCGCCTCCGCGATCGGCCGCGCCGCGACCGCCACCAGCTTTCGCCCCGGCGTGCGGACCGGGCGTCCGTCGAGCAGTATCAAATGGGTGTCGTCCTCGGCCGCAACCGACACGTTCTGATAGAAGCGCTTCGGCAGCGTCCGGCGATCACGGTCCTGCGCCGACTCCAGCGGATTCGATCGTTCCATCATCGCGAGATCATGCTGCATCGACCGCCTCGGCAGCTTCCTCTTGGTCGACATCGAACCCGAGCAAATTCCAACTCTGCACCATATGGGCCGGCAGTGGCGCAAACACATCGATCATCCCGCCCCCGGGATGCGGTATCACGATCCGACGCGCATGCAGATGCAGCCGGTTCTGGATACCGCCGGGAAGCTGCCAGTCATTGAGGTTGAAATAGAGCGCATCGCCAACGATCGGGTGGCCAATATGGGCGGCATGGGCCCGTAATTGATGGGTGCGGCCGGTGACCGGGCGCATGGCCAGCCACGAGAGGCTGGTGCCGACGTGGTCGACGACCGAGTAGTGGCTGACGGCGTGGCTGGCCTCGTCGCTGCCGTGTTTGGAGACAATCATTTTTTCGCCATCGCCGCCCCGATCTCTGGCCAGCCAGGTCGATATCCGCCGCTGGCGCGGTTTGGGCAAACCGGCGACCAGCGCCCAATAGAGCTTGCGCGCCGAGCGCCTGCGAAAAGCCGCGGCCAAATGCGATGCGGCGAGTCGCATCTTTGCCACTACCAGCACGCCGGAGGTTTCACGATCCAGCCGATGGACCAGTCGCGGCTTCTGGCCCTTGCGATCGCGCCAGGATTCAAGCATCGCGTCGACATGCCGGGTGAGGCCGGATCCGCCCTGCACGGCCAGCCCCGCAGGCTTGTTGAACACCAGCACCGCATCATCCTCGTAAAGGAGACTGTCTCTGAGAATATCGGACCGCCCCGCCGGACCGGCGAGACGGTGAAGAGTGTCGGTGGTGCGTAGCGGCGGCACTCTCACCGATTGACCCGGCTCCAGCCGCCAATTGGTCCGCGTCCTCTTCCCGTCGACACGAATCTGGCCGGACCGCAGCAGCTTCTGCAAATGGCCGAAGGACACGTCAGGGAAGTGCGCTCGGAACCACCGATCAAGACGCATCCCCGCCTCGTCGCGTTCAACCTTCCTGGTCTCGACCCGGCCCATGCTCACAAGATCCTCAAGCGAGGGTCCGGACTATCCACAGCCCGGCCGCCAGCGCCGCCAGCGACAGGATCACCGAGGCGGCGACATAAACGATCGCAAGCGCCATTTCGTTGCGCTCCCACAATATGGTGAAATCGAGCGAGAAAGCCGAGAAAGTTGTGAAGCCACCGAGGAAGCCGGTGGCAATTAGGAGCCGCAGAGCTTGGGATCCCTGGAACCGGTGCGCCAGCAAACCGACGAACAGCCCCATCGCCAAGCAGCCGACGATGTTGACAATGAAGGTGCCGGCCGGGAACTCGGTGCCGAAGGCGCGGATGCTCATCAGCCCCACCAAATGACGCGCCGAAGCGCCAGCGGCACCGCCGACGGCGACCAAGAGAAGATTGTTCATTGGCCTGCTCCAGTGCCCCTCGCCGGAGCGCTCGGCTAGTCCCTAGTCGAGGATGACGACGCGAACCCGGCTACGGGATCGGACCGATTTTAGCGCGGCAACATCATCGATCGCCCGCGCCCAGATATTGGCCGGAGATGCCAGCCGAATCTCATCGCCCTCCGACACAGGCGTCCGGCCGAAACCAATGGCGACCGCGTCTCCGGGCGGCCAAAATGCAATTTCGCCGGCCGTCACTACCGTCCGCGCGTCCGGCTCTTGGCTGCAACTTACTCCGCAGTCGAAATAGACTTCGTCACCCCAGGTCGAAACCGAAGCCTCGACCGGTAGCGCCGACCAGATCGCATCGGCGGTTGGAGTATCGAGCAGTTCCGCCTCAATCGTCACGCCGTCGAAAGCCAAGCTTATCCGTCGCAAAATCCACTCTCCGGTCCCTCCGTTTGCCAGCGCATTAGCACAAGCGCTGCCGATGACGAAACGTGGTGCCCCCGGGTTTTCGAAGCGCGAAGGGGCCCCGATTTGAGTCGCCGTGTGCGGGAGGCTAAGCATCGGTGTGTTGAGGCGGACGAGCGACGATCAAGGCAACTACCCGATGCCAACTGGTGACGACAATTACGGCGGATCAGTGGGGAGGCCGGTATCGGTGTGGAGCAACGGCGAACTCAAATCGCTGCTCGAATGGTATGCCGCGATCGGCGTCGACGCTGTTCTATCCGAGCAGCTAATCGACCGCCTAGCGGTCCCGGGAAAAGCAACCAAGCCAGCCACGGCCGAGCCGCCACTCACGTCCGCATCTCAGGGATCCCCTCGCTTCGAGTCGATGACCGCAGCACCAGCCGAGGAATCGGCTCTCCAAGCCCACGCCGCCGCGGCCGCAGCCAACACAATGGATGAGTTGCGGGAGGCCTTGTTGCGCTTCGAAGGCTGCAACCTCCGCCACACTGCCACCAATCTTGTGTTCGCCGACGGCAACCCCAGTGCGCGCGTGATGCTGGTCGGCGAAGCGCCGGGCAGAGATGAGGATATCCAAGGCCTGCCCTTTGTCGGCCGATCCGGCCAGCTGCTCGATCGCATGCTTGAGGCGATCGGGTTGGACCGTGAGACCGTTTATATTGCCAACATTGTTCCCTGGCGGCCGCCAGGGAATCGAACGCCGACGCCGCAAGAAACCGCAGCGTGTAGGCCTTTCATCAAACGCCAAATTGCTTTGTGCGATCCCGATTTTCTGATCTGCCTCGGCAATGCCGCCAGCAAAGAGCTGTTCGCGACCGGTGAAGGCATCCTCCGGCTCCGTGGTCGTTGGCTGCAATTTACCTCGGGCGCCCGGACGATTCGGGCGATGGCAATGCTCCACCCGGCCTATCTTCTGCGCCAACCCCTCCACAAACGCCTTGCCTGGCGGGACCTGCTTGCGCTCAAACTGGCGCTGGCCGAATCCGTTGCCTCGGACCGCGATCGCTAAACGCGATCGCCCAAGCCGTTTCAACTTCGGTGGATTGGAAGCTTGATTATGCGATGAGTGCATTCCGCGCCCTAGCCGTTTCGATCATCATCGCCGTGATCAGCGCGGGCGGTGCCGAAGCGGAAATTCGGATCGCAGTCGCCGGCCCGATGACCGGATCGCTGGCACTGCTGGGCGCCCAGCTCCGAGCGGGCGCCGAGGCGGCGGTCAGGATGATCAACGAAGTCGGTGGCGTGCTCGGGCAACAGATCGTCCTTGAGATCGCCGATGACACTTGCTCGGAGGACCGCGCCGACGCGGTCGCCAACCAACTCGCCGGCGCCGGAGTCGTCTTTGTCGCCGGCCATTTGTGCTCGGCGCCGTCGATCGCGGCTGCGGCTGTCTATGCTGCCGAAGGCATTGTCCAGATCGCGCCCGGCGCGCCGGATCCTCGCTTCACCGAGGAGCGTCCTGGCCCCGGCATCTTCCGTATTTTCGGCCGCGAGGATGAGCAAGGCCAAGTGGCGGCTGAGTTCCTCGCCGCTCAGCCCGCCGACGCAAGGATCGCGATCATCGACGATCGATCGCCCTTTGGCCGACGTCTGACCGATACGGCAATTGAGCAGCTGGCTGTACAGGGCCGCCAACCGGACCACATCGATTTCTATTCGGTCGCAAATCCATCATTCGACACCCTGGTCACGCGGCTGATCGATGCAAATATCGAAATCATTTACGTCGCCGGTGGTGCCAAAGACGTCGCAACACTGAGGCTCGAGATGGCGCGGAGCAACTACCGGCCACTCTTGCTCGGCGGCGACACCCTAGCCGACGAGGTCTTTCTCGAATTGGCCGGTGACGAGGCCAACGGCACCTTGTTCACATTCCAGCCGGACCCCCGGCTGAACGCCGAGACAGTGCCGGCGATTATTGCGATCAACGCCGCCGGCGACGAGGCGGACGGCTTCACCCTTTACGCCTTCGCCGCCATCGAGCTCTGGGCGGCGGCGGTCGAGCAAGCCGGTATTGTCGACTTCGCAGCTATCACCGAGGCAATCGCAACGGGGACTTTCGGCACTGTACTCGGTACCATCGGCTTCAACGAGATTGGCGACGCGAACCGGCCCGGCTGGGTGATCTATCAATGGCGTGACGGGACAATCGAGTATTACAATCCCTAGGCTCCAATTTTGGAGCCTAGGGCCACCAGCCTATATCGGTCGATATGGACAAGCCGACTGTAGTTCGATCCAACCTTTGCGAAGCGTGTCGTGCTCGCCACAAGGGGCATCCTCGCACAAGCGGCAAATCGGCGCCGGTAGGCCCTTGCTCGACCCATCGAAGTCGGTGTTCCAATTTTCGGTGAGTCTCGCCGGAGCGGTGAAACTCGCCAAGCTATTGCCGGACGGCAGGCAGCAGATTGTCGGTATGCAATATGCGCCCGACTTCCTCGGCCGGCCGTTTTTGTCTAAGTCCGACGTGTCGGTGGAGACAGTGACCGACACCTCGCTTTGCAGTTTCCCGCGCGCGACCTTGGAGCGAATGATCGACCGCTCGCCGGGATTGGAACACCGCCTATATCTTCAGGCCTTAGCCGAGCTTGACGATGCCCGTGAACTGCTGTTGGCGCTTGGTCAGAAAACCGCGCGGGAACGAGTCTCGACCTTCCTGTTGGTTATCATCCGCCAAGCCGACCGCAACCAATCCGAATCGGTTGAGGGCAGTCAGTTGGTCAATCTGCTTCCCACTCGATCTGAAATCGCCGATTTTCTGGGGCTGACTATCGAAACCGTCAGCCGTCAACTTAACAAGCTCAAGGCCCTCGGTATTGTCGCTATCGAGCCACAAAAGGGCATCCGTATTCTCGACCCCGAACGTCTTCTGGCGGAAGCCGGCGACGTCGACGGCAAAGCCCTGCCGGCCAAGGCCGAGGCGAAGACGGCGCTCGAGCCTGAAAAGGACTGCGCAGACCGTTGAGGCGAAATCCGGACCCGACCAATCAATCACTTTGATTGCACCACGAATAGGCGCGTGCTACCCGGCCCCGAACATCAATTCCTGAGAGGCCGTCATGTCGCGTCCCATCCTGATCGCACCTTCGATTCTTTCGGCCGATTTCGCCAAGCTCGGCGAAGAAGTGCGGTCGATCGTGCGCGCCGGCGCCGACTGGATCCATGTCGATGTCATGGATGGACACTATGTTCCCAACCTGACCATCGGCCCCGTTGTGGTGAAGGCGCTTCGCCCCCACACCGACAAGATCATGGACGTCCATCTAATGATCGCCCCCGCCGACCCCTATCTTGCCGCTTTCGCCGAGGCGGGTTCGGACATCATAACCATTCACGTCGAGGCGGGTCCGCATCTGCACCGCTCGCTGCAAGCGATCAAGCAACTCGGGGTCAAGGCCGGCGTATCCTTGAACCCGTCGACGCCGGAAAACACCGTTGCCTATGTCAGGGATATGGTCGACCTGATCCTGGTGATGAGCGTCAACCCGGGCTTTGGCGGCCAAGCCTTTATCCCGGCGGTGGTCGACAAGGTCGCGCGGCTCAGGGAAATGTTCGCCGGCCGCGACGTTCACATCGAGGTCGATGGCGGCGTGACCCCGGAAACCGCGCCGGCGCTGGCCCGCGCCGGCGCCGATGTCCTGGTGGCCGGCTCGGCGGTTTTCAAAGGCGGAACCGAAGAGGACTACCGAAAGAACATCTCTGCGATCCGGACGGCCGCGACAACGATCACCGCCTGAGCTATGCTGCGTTCGATCGCTGAAAGCTAGGTCGAGAGATGCTCCGCCTTCTGATTCTGATCGCCTCAGTCGTCATCAGCGGGAGTGCCGCCACCGCAGCGGACTACGCAGAACGCGTGATCATCGGCTTCTCTGCCGATGGCGGATATTTCGCGTTCGAGGAATACGGAATCCAAGATGGCTCGGGCTTTCCCTATTCCACCATCTATGTGATCGACACCGCCAATGATATTTGGGTGGACGGGACGCCAATCCGCGTTGTGGTCCAGGACGAGTCGGTAAGTCTTGAAACGGTTCGTAGCGATGCATACGACTTGGCGTTTCAGGCCCTGACCCACTACGGAATCGGTGTGCCCGGACGTCATCTCGTCCACAATCCAATCACCGAAATCACCGACGGTCGAAATGTCGGCTTCCTCATCCGCGCGTTCACCCCTTTGCAGTCCAGCGGTTGGACGTTGACACTGAATGAACTACCGCTCCCCACCGACTGCCCGGATTTCGGCTCTATTTATGTCGGCTTTGACCTTTGGCTCAAATCACCGACCGGCGGCGTTGTGCAGCTGAACCACGACACAAGCATCCCGCAAAGCCGATCGTGCCCCGTCGGCTATGGCGTATCGGACGTGATCGCCTTTGATCGGCCGCAAGATACTGTTCTGTTGGTTCTGTTGAACGTCTTCCGCCTGGGATTTGAGGGACCGGACCGGCGTTTCATCGCGATTGCGACCGAGCTAACCCAGTAGGTAGCCATTCCCACCTTCTCCGCTGACCCAAGTGCCCCGGGCCCGACCCGGACGAGCTTGCTTCGCCGATCCGCCGGCTTTGCCGTCATCTATGGCGCGGCGACCGGAATCGCGTCCGTCGGCGGCGCGCTGTGGCTGCGCCACGGCATCGATGCCAATCTCAGGCTTGCGCTCTTGCTGTTCACGGCTGGAGCCGCAATTGCCGGGTTTCTGACACCTCTCCTGATTTCGTGGTGGGGGCGGCGCTGGCCGATGCCAGCGCGCTTCGCGGCAGCGATCATATCTTTGATCCTGCTCAGCGCCGGCTTCCATACAATCCTGCTATTCGTCGATTACATTGGCTACTACGTCCAATGGTGGCCGCCCGCCTTCTCCCTGCATTGGGCCTTCACCATTCTCACCACCTTCGCCGGCGTCGCATTCTTCTACGTCGCCGTCGGCATTCCGATGCTCCTGCCACTGGGCCTGCCAGTGGTCTTCGCGTCCGCCTATTTCCTGGCAGCGCGGCGGTAACTTTCACCGATCCAGCTACGAACAACGCCTTGTCAAGGCGGGTGATAATCGCCCGCCAGAGCGATACAGCTATGAATGGAAGGCATAAAAATATGCGTCATCGGAATAAAATCTTGGCCGGCATTGCGGCCGCTGCGGTCGTTGTCGGCGGCGTTTTCGCCACGACGGCAACGGGCCAAGCCCAATTCGGGACCGACGAGGACATCGCTTATGCGGTAGCCCTTTTGGGCGGCCCTTGATGAAGCTCAATTGGTAGGCGATAACGTGATCCATGGAAGTTTCTACCGAGGCGCCGAGCCCCACGGTGCGGTCCTGGAAACATTCTTTGCCGACCTCACCTTCGATGGCAGGACAGCCCCGACCGTGCTCAAGCGCAACTACGGACCAGCCGGCGTTGCAATCGACGAGGTTAGCAACAATCCAAATGACCACCTCGGAGCCATCACGGTGATGTACAAACGGCCCGGTTTCAACGCCGACACTAACGACTGGTTCTTTGTCAAATATCTGCCTGACGGCACTCTCGATCTCGCTGGCGAAACCCAGATGGCCGGCAATGTCGGCGGCTGCATCGGCTGCCACGCTGACGCCCCAGGACAGGACTGGCTCTTCGAGACCGACCGCGAGATGCATCCGGTCAGGTAGATGGTCGGCGGGACTTAGCCCCCCCCTCTCCTGGTAATCTCTTTGACGAAATGAGGGCGCGTCCGCGATTGTCGGGCGCGCCCTTGCCTGTTAGGACCGCACCCGCAATCACAGCGGAGAGGTCGTAACAGGTGATTCCGCGTTACAGCAGATCGCAAATGGCGGCGATCTGGTCCCCGGAGACCAAATACCGGATCTGGTTCGACATCGAGGCCGCCGCTCTTGAGGCAATGGCCGAGCTGGGCGATGTGCCCGCCGAGGCGGCGGCATCCGTTCGTCGCAAGGGCGAGGCTGCCAAATTCGATGCAGCGCGCATCAATGAGATCGAGCGCGAGGTCAAGCACGACGTCATCGCCTTCCTCACCTACCTCGCCGAAATCGTCGGCCCCGAGGCCCGCTTCGTCCATCAGGGGCTGACCTCGTCGGACATTCTCGACACCTGCTTCAACATTCAACTTGTCCGAGCCGCCGATATTCTTCTCGCCGATATCGACGCGCTGCTGGCCGCCCTCAAGCGCCATGCCTACGAACACAAGGACACTGTCTGCATCGGCCG
This sequence comes from Kaistiaceae bacterium, assembly GCA_963667605.2. GTDB lineage: Bacteria > Pseudomonadota > Alphaproteobacteria > Rhizobiales > Kaistiaceae > JADLGL01. The sequence goes on along the minus strand of CAXXUZ010000003.1, from coordinate 1,758,376 downwards.
CAGCCACGGCATTCACGCCGAACCGACCACGTTTGGTGTGAAGTTGGCTCAGGCCTTCGCCGAATTCGCCCGCGCCCGCCGCCGACTCCACAATGCCCGCGAGGAAGTCGCCACCTGCGCGATTTCCGGCGCCGTCGGTACCTTCGCCAACGTCGATCCACGGGTCGAGGAACGAGTGGCTCACAGCCTAGGATTACGGCCGGAGCCGATTTCCACCCAGGTGATCCCGCGCGATCGTCACGCAATGTATTTCGTGACGCTCGGTGTTGTTGCCTCTTCGATCGAGCGGTTGGCAACGGAGTTCCGCCACCTCCAGCGGACCGAGGTTCTGGAAGTGGAGGAGTATTTCGCGCCAGAACAGAAGGGCTCGTCAGCGATGCCGCACAAGCGCAACCCGGTGCTGTCGGAAAACCTCACCGGCCTCGCTCGCCTTGTGCGCGGCATGGCGATGCCGGCAATGGAGAATGTTGCGCTCTGGCATGAACGGGACATCTCTCACTCATCCGTGGAGCGGATGATCGGACCGGACGCCACGGTGACCCTCGATTTCGCCCTCGCGCGACTGACTCAAGTCGTCGATCAGCTTATCGTCTATCCCGACCGGATGAAGCGCAATCTCGACCAACTAGGCGGGCTTGTGCATTCACAACGGGTTCTCCTGGCTCTCACCCAAAAGGGCGCGAGCCGGGAGTCGGCTTATCGCACGGTGCAACGCAGTGCGATGCGTACTTGGAACGGCGAGGGATCGTTCATATCGTTTCTTAAGAACGACGAGGAACTATCTGCTTTGATGACAGAATCAGAGCTGTCTGGGCTCTTCGATATCGGCTACCACCTCAGACACGTCGATACTATTTTCCGCCGTGTCTTCGGCATCGACGCACAGGACCGCAGTTGATCGGAACCCGGTCAGCCATCCTTTTCGATCTGCTCGGCAGCGGCGATCAGAAATTCCTCCATGTGCCGGCGGATCTGATGGTCTGACTTTTCGACGCCCGCTGCATCGAAATCCGCCCTGATCTTGCGGAAAACGTCATCATCGCCGGCTTCTTCCAGATCGGCCTGCACCACGCTGAGCGCATAGATTTTGGTCTCCGCCTCCGTCTTGCCGAGTTCGGCCGCGGCCCATTGGCCGAGGAGCCGGTTACGCCGCGCCTCCGCCCTAAACCGCAACTCCTCGTCGCGGGCGAATTTGTTCTCATAGGCGTCTCTGCGCTCGTCGAAAGTCGTCATCGATCATCAGCTTCCGTTGATATTGGCCGGGGACCTGACCAAGGCACCGGAATATCGGTTGGCACCGGTCAAATCAATGCCGGGCAGCGCGACATGTATGCGTCCCGCTCCGCACGATGATTGTGCTGGCGAGCTTGATCGAGTACCCTTTTCCTGCGTCCTGGCTTCCAACAGGCAGACGCTGAGTCGCCGGATTGACCTACGGAATCGGCTCCTTCCGGCGGCAAAGTGAGAATTTCATCCAACAATGGTAACGCGCATGAATCGCCGTCGGCGAATCTACGAGGGCAAGGCCAAGATCCTCTATGAGGGGCCCGAACCCGGCACCCTGGTTCAGTTTTTCAAGGACGACGCCACCGCCTTCAACAACAAGAAGCACGAAGTCGTGGACGGCAAAGGTGTGCTCAACAATCGCATTTCCGAGCACATCTTCAATCATCTCAACCGGATCGGCATTCCGACCCATTTCATTCGTCGGCTCAATATGCGCGAGCAATTGATCCGCGAGGTCGAAATCATCCCGCTCGAGGTGGTGATCCGCAATATCGCCGCGGGATCGCTGTCGAAGCGGCTCGGAATCGAGGAAGGCACCGTCCTGCCGCGGTCGATCATTGAGTTCTATTACAAGAACGATGAGCTCGAAGACCCGTTGATCTCGGAGGAGCACATCACTGCATTCGGCTGGGCAACGCCGGCGGAAATCGACGACATCATGGCCCTTGCCATCCGCGTCAACGACTTCCTCTCAGGATTGTTCGCCGGCTGCGGCATTCAACTGGTCGACTTCAAGATTGAATGCGGCCGGCTGTGGGAGGGCGATGTCATGCGGGTGGTCGTTGCCGACGAGATCTCGCCTGATTCCTGCCGGCTGTGGGATGCTCAGACACAGGACAAGCTCGACAAGGATCGCTTCCGCCGCGACATGGGCGGTCTGGTCGAGGCCTATCAGGAGGTGGCACGCCGGCTGGGAATTTTGGTCGACCAGGAACGGCCCAAGACCTCCGCGCCAGTTCTAGTTCAGCCGACTTCGGCCAATGACGGCAAGCCTCGTTCGCTAGCGTGAAGGCCCTCGTTACCGTTACCCTGAAATCTGGCATCCTCGACCCGCAGGGCAAGGCGATCGCTGGTGCCCTGGCCTCCCTCGGCTTTGGCGAGGTGGTCGGTGTGCGCCAAGGCAAATTGTTCGAGATCGAACTCGACGAAGCCGACCCGGAGGCCGCCAGGAAGAGACTCACCGAAATGTGCGACAAGCTGCTCGCCAACACGGTGATTGAACGGTATCGGATCGAGCTCGCCGAGACGGCCTCGCGGTCCGGCGGTTGACCAGCCGCCGCAAGGGCGCCCTTGGGCTGCCGCCGCTAGAGCCCGAGATCGACGGGGATGGCGCTGAAGATCCCGGGGTCGCCGAGATCGGGATTGAACATGTACGAGAGCTTCGCCTCCACAACATAGGCGATACCGCCGACCTGGGTCACCGCGGTCGCCCCCCCGAACCCGACTTGCAGCACCTCGATGGTCGCATCGCCGCCGTCAATATTGACGCGGACGAGACGATCGCCCTCGATCAAAAGGAGCCCATCATCATCGCTGAGGGTCCGCATCCCATCGGGACCATCGATCGGCTGTGACAGCGCCAGCTCAGTGATGCCGCCGAACTCATAGGCATCGTTGATCTCAATCACAAACAAGCGATCGGTGGTAACGCTGTTGGCGACCAATTCGCCGTCGAGTATTGCTAACCCGTCGACACCGGCGAGCAGATCGGCATCCTCCAAGAAAACGATGAGTTCCGAGGCATCCGGGCGGAGTGCCAGAATCCGCGCTCCAGTGGTGTCCGAGACATAGACGGTGCCGTCGCGACCCACCGCAAAATCATTGCAAAAGCCGCCACCCGGGAACTGGTAGCTGCCGAGCAGCTGTCCGGTGGCGATATCATATTCGTTGGCGAAAGTCGGATCTTCGGTGCCGAACGCTGCCGACGAACAGACCCAAAGCGAACCGCCATGGGCAAATACTCCGACAACGGTATTGAGACCCTCGGTTATCCAGGGCTCGGCGTTGGTCGCCCCGGGGGCGATGCGATAGACCGCCGACTTGCCCATCAGGCCAACAAAAATCGTCCCGTCGCGTGTCGAGGTAATACTCTCAGGATGTTCGCGATCATTGCCGATGAAGATCGTCGCCTGCGCCAGAACGAGCGCCGAAAACGCAACTAGTCCGGCACCCGCGACAACTCCCAACATGCCCCTGTGCGAAAAGCCTGTCACCGTCATTCCTCCGATGGTGCGAGAGACGGAAGGGTCGGGCGAAAATCAAACACCACGAGCCTGTTCCTGTCAAATGGTGCGGCGATGAGTCTCGACCGGGACATGCCGTTGTTCTCAAAAGAAAGCGGCCCGGGGATCGCTCTCCGGGCCGGTCAATCGTTTGCCGATGCATCAGCCTAGGCTGATGCCATCGCGATCAGGCTACCTACCTCCCCCACCGACCGTGTGCACGTAGGTCATTGCCTCCGGATCGGCGTCACGGAAGATCGCGCCGACCACATAGAGAGTATTGCCGACCACGGCGACCGCGGTCGCGGCCGGGAAGCCACCACCAAGTACGGTTATGAAAGCGTTGTCGCCATCAATTGTGACCAGAGTGGCTATGAGCGCACCATTCTCAGCCTGATATAGAGCGGTCCCGTCCTCGGTGACGCGAAGGCCATCCGGCCCATCCATCGCCTGGTTGGTCTCCAACGTGGTGAATCCGGTCAAGTTGACGCCGTCCAGATCAAGTCGATAGAGCAAGTCGAGGCGGACGTCGTTGACGTAAAGCGCATCACCGACAAAGGCGAGGCCATCGACACCGCCGATGCCCACGGCCGCGATGACAACCTGAAGCGCCGGGCCGTCTTCGCCATCGACCAGAGCAAGGACACGGCCGGGGCCTCCGCCGAAATTGGTGTCTGTCACGAACACGGTGCCATCTGGGCTGATCGCGATGTCATTGCAAAAGCCGCCTCCGGGGAATTCGAAGACGCCGGTCGGATCACCGGTGTCGAGGTCGAAGGCGCGGAGATTGGATTGGTTGCAGACATAGGCAGTGTCGCCAACTGCGAATACGCCCAGCACGAAACCCTCAAGCTGGAGCCACAGTGTCGATTCGGTGCCGCCCGGGGCGACTCGATAGATCGCGCCACCGGTGGTGCCGATGATCAGGCCGCCATCGGGTGTCCCTGCGATGCTTTCCGCTTGTGCACCTGGCGCGATGGGAATGACATTCATGTTCTGGGCGCCGGCCATGCTGGAAATTCCCGCAACCGCGACGGCGGCAAAGCCACCGATCGCGAGGCCCTTGATTGTTCGTGTCCGTCTCACGCTAATTCTCCTCCAGGCAGTTTGTGATGCGGAACCGCGTGCAACACCACACCAGTCCCGTCGCAATGGGGCCACTGCCATCTCGGCACCATTTGGATCGGGCACCCTAAAGCATGGCGGCACCGATCGCCAATCGGCCCCGTAACCGCCTTTATTTCAATTTGAATTTCGTCCCAAGTTTCTTCGGCACCGCCACGTTCTTCAGTCGAACATATTGCGGCATCCCATTCTTATAGGGCGGGTAGTCCTCACCTTGAATCAAGGGCTGAAGATAGGCGCGACATTTCTGCGTGATGCCGAAACCATCACTGCTGATGAAGCTCCTCGGCATCATCCTCTCGACATTCGCAACCTTCTCAAGCGGCGCCATGCCGATCTTCCAGCGATAGGGCTTGTCGGACTTTCGCTCGATCGTCGGCATCACCGCATTGTGACCCTTGAGCGCGAACTCTACCGCCGCCTTGCCGACGGCATAGGCCTGATCGACATCGGTCTTGGAGGCGATGTGCCTGGCGGCGCGTTGCAAATAATCGGCCACCGCCCAGTGATATTTGAGGCCAAGCCCGTCCATCACCATCGACGCGATCACCGGCGCCACGCCGCCGAGCTGGGCATGGCCGAAGGCATCTCTGAGCCCCTGATCGGACAGGAACTTCCCGTCCGGCCCCTTCACGCCCTCCGACACGACCACCGAGCAATAGCCATATGTCCTGTACTTCGCTTCGACCTTGGCAAGGAATTTACCACGATCGAACTCGATTTCGGGAAAGAGGATCACGATCGGAAGGTCGGTCGCCTCGTCGCTGGCGAGGCCGCCGGCCGCCGCAATCCAACCGGCATGCCGGCCCATCACTTCGATCACGAATACCTTGGTCGAAGTTTTGGCCATCGAGGCGACGTCGAAGCTCGCCTCGCGGGTCGACACGGCGACATATTTCGCCACCGAGCCGAAGCCAGGGCAGGTGTCAGTGATCGGCAGATCATTGTCGACAGTCTTGGGGACGTGGATTGCCTGAATCGGATAGCCGAGCTTGGCTGAAATCTGCGACACTTTGAGGCAGGTGTCGGCGGAATCGCCGCCGCCATTGTAAAAGAAATAGCCGACGTCGTGCGCGGCGAAGACGTCGATCAGCCGCTCATATTCGGCTCGGTTCTCCTCCAGACCCTTCAGCTTGTAGCGAGCCGAGCCGAACGCGCCGGAGGGCGTATGGCGAAGACCGGCGATCGTCTTCGCAGATTCCTTCGACGTATCGATCAGATCCTCGGTCAGCGCGCCGATGATTCCGCTGCGCCCGGCGAGGACCTTGCCGATCTTATCTTTTTTGGCGCGCGCGATTTCGATCACCCCGCTGGCGCTGGCATTGATCACCGCGGTTACCCCGCCCGACTGTGCGTAGAAAGCATTCCTCTTCTTGGCCATTCCGCCTCCTCAAAGCCCCCTTCCGGCCAACGCATTTTTTCAGCCGCCAAAGGTCGGCACCGGCTCTAGCGGCGCCATGGCGGCGTTGCAAGGCCAACTGCCGAAAAGTGTCGATGCGAACGCTCCTGGGCTGGCGTGACTGACGTGGCCGCCTTAATGCTCCCGGTTCCACGTCAACCAGCTGACTCGCAAATGCGCTCCGCCGTCATCATCTTTCCCGGCTCCAATCGCGACAGCGACATGATCGCCGCACTGGAGCACGTCGGCGGCACCAAGCCGCAAGCGATCTGGCACGCCGAGACCGAACTGCCCGACCTCGATCTGATCGTTCTTCCCGGCGGCTTCTCCTATGGCGATTATCTCCGCACCGGCGCCATCGCCGCGCGCTCACCAGTGATGGCCGCGGTCGTCAAGGCAGCCCAGCGAGGGACGGCGGTGCTCGGCGTTTGCAACGGCTTCCAGATCCTCTGCGAAGTCGGGCTCCTTCCGGGCATCTTGATGCGAAACGCGACCCTCAATTTCATTTGTCGCTACATCCATCTCCGCGTCGAGACCGCCGACAGCGTCTTCACCCGCGGCTACCAAAGGGGCGAGATCTTCCGCTGCCCCGTCGCCCATGGCGAGGGCAATTTTCGCGCCGACGACGGCACTCTCGCCAGTCTGAGGGACGAGGATCGGATCGCCTTTCGCTATGTCGATGAGACCGGAGCCGCGATGTCGGAAGCCAACCGCAATGGCTCGGTCGACAACATTGCCGGAATCCTCAATTCCCGCCGCAATGTCCTGGGCTTGATGCCGCATCCGGAGAACGTCATTGAACCGGCCCAGGGCGGCACCGGCGGCCGCAAGCTCTTCGAAGGCCTCGTCGCGGCGCTGGAACTGGCATGAGTGACGCAGCGATCTTGATAACCCCAGCCCTGATTGCCGAGCACGGGCTGAAGCCGGACGAATATCAGCGCATCCTCGATCTGATCGGCCGCGAGCCGACAATCACCGAGCTCGGCATCTTCTCGGCGATGTGGAACGAACATTGCTCCTACAAATCCTCGAAGCGTTGGCTCCGTACCCTGCCAACAACCGGCAATCGCGTGATTTATGGTCCCGGCGAGAATGCCGGCGCGGTCGATATCGGTGACGGCCAGGCGGTGGTGTTCAAGATGGAGAGCCACAACCACCCCTCTTTCATCGAGCCTTATCAGGGCGCGGCGACTGGGGTTGGCGGCATTCTCCGCGATGTCTTCACCATGGGCGCCCGGCCGATCGCGGCGTTGAATGCTCTGTTCTTCGGCGCACCGGATCATCCCAAGACCCGCCATCTCGTTGCTGGAGTGGTCGGTGGGATTGGCGGCTATGGCAATTCCTTCGGCGTACCGACGATCGGCGGCTTGACTAGCTTCGACGGCCGCTACAATGGCAATATTCTAGTCAATGCCTTCGCCGCAGGGCTCGTCGATTCCGACAAGATATTCACCTTGCAGGCCGAGGGCGTCGGCCGGCCGGTGGTCTATCTCGGCTCCAAGACCGGCCGCGACGGCATCCACGGCGCCACCATGGCCTCCGCGGAATTCGGCGGTGGTGATTCCGAAGAGAAGCGCCCAACGGTTCAAGTCGGCGATCCGTTCTCTGAGAAGCTGCTGCTTGAGGCCTGCCTGGAACTGATGACCACCGGTGCGGTGGTTGCGATCCAGGACATGGGCGCTGCCGGCCTCACCTCTTCGGCCGTCGAGATGGGCGCCAAGGGCAATCTCGGCATCCGTCTCGACCTCGATCGTGTCCCGGTCCGCGAACCGGGAATGACAGCCTATGAAATGATGCTTTCGGAAAGCCAGGAGCGGATGCTGATGGTGCTGCGGCCAGAGAAAAAGGCCAAAGCCGAGGCGATCTTCCGCAAATGGGCGCTCGACTTTGCGATCGTCGGCGAGACCACAGACGATCTTCGCTTTCGCGTTATCCACCATGACACAGAGGTCGCCGACTTGCCGATCAAGGAACTCGGCGACCAAGCACCGGAATATGATCGGCCGCATATCGACCCGCCTTTGCCGCAGGCCATTGATCCGGAAAAGATTCCGCCGCCAGAAGATTATGGCGAAGCCTTGATTCAGATTCTGAGCGCGCCCGATATGGCCTCGCGGCGCTGGATCTGGGAGCAATATGACCATCTGGTTCAGGGCAACACGATCCAGCGTCCCGGTGGCGATGCTGGCGTGGTCCGGCTGCCGGGTACGAGAAAGGCGCTGGCTTTCACAGTCGATGTGACGCCGCGCTATTGCCAGGCCGACCCGTTCGAAGGCGGCAAGCAGGCTGTCGCCGAATGCTGGCGCAACCTCACCGCGGTGGGCGCCGAGCCGCTGGCCATCACCGACAACCTCAATTTCGGCAATCCGGAACGCCCTGAAATCATGGGCCAATTCGTTGCCGCGATAGCGGGCATCGACGAGGCCTGTACCACACTCGCCTTCCCGGTCGTTTCCGGCAATGTCTCGCTCTACAACGAGACCAACGGTATTGCGATCCCGCCAACCCCGGCAATCGCCGGCGTCGGGCTTCTGCTGGATTCGTCGCGGATGGCCACGCTCGCGCTCAGGAACGAGGGCGACGTACTCCTCCTGGTCGGTCGATCCGGATCTCATCTCGGCCGTTCGATCTATCTTCGCGAAGTCGCCGGACGGGATGAGGGCCTGCCACCGCCGGTCGATCTTAATTTGGAGAAGATCACCGGAGATCTGATCCGCCGATTGATTACCCGCGGGGAGATCGCCACCTGCCACGACATCTCCGATGGCGGCCTGATCGTCGCCTTGGCGGAGATGGCGCTAGCCGGCAATATCGGCGCGTCGATCTCGTCGCCCGACCCTGAAGCGCCGCTCGGCTGGCTATTCGGCGAGGATCAGGCCCGCTATCTCGTTAGCTGTTCGCCGGGGGATATCGGCGCGGTGACCAGCGCGGGCGCAAACTCGAAGGTGCCGGTCACCCCGATCGGCTCGGTCGGCGGCGACGCGGTGAATTGCGAGGGAGTTTTAGCCATTCCGCTTGCAAAGCTTCGCCAAGGCTATGAGAATTGGCTTCCGGACTTCATGTCCCGGCCAGGGTGAACCCAGCCCGAGCATCGGGACATACGCGGAACGGAGGCCCACCGATGCCTATGATTGCCGGTGAGATCGAGGCGCTGATCAAGGAAGCGCTCCCCGACGCCACTGTCGTGTTGCGTGACCTTGCCGGCGACGGAGATCACTACGCAGCGGAAGTCGTGTCCGAATCCTTCCGCGGCAAGAATCGGGTGCGTCAGCATCAGATGATTTATGATGCCCTTCGCGGCAAACTGGGCGGGACACTTCACGCTTTGGCATTGCAGACCAGCGTTCCGGAGTGAGTACCAGTACCGACCAATTACCGGACGATACGGGCATCCGAATCATACCCCCGTTTGTTCTTCTCGGCGCTCTTGCAATCGCCTTCCTGCTAGACTGGATCTGGCCGATCCAGGTCGGCCTGCCAGACATTATTCGATTCCTGCTCGCCGGCATTTTTATCGTCGCGCCATTCTTGATCATGCCGTCGATCTTCGCCAATTTTCGCCACGCCGGCTCCGAGTATGATGTCCGCCGCGTCCCGCAAGGGCTAGTAACCGACGGCGTATTCCGATTCTCCCGCAATCCGGGCTACGTGCTGGGCATCGCCTTCTGCGCCGGAGTTGGTCTTGCGGCCAACAACCCGTGGGTGTTCCTTCTTCTCGTGCCTGCGATCGCAGTCATCCATTTCGGCGTCGTGCTCCGCGAGGAGGTAGTCCTGGAAAACCAGTTCGGAGATGTCTATCTTGAATACAAAAGTCGAGTCCGGCGATGGATCTGACCGATTGAGGCTCACAGAAAATGTTTGGACGGAAAGGACGCAAAATGGCCGATACGCAATCCTGGATCGACAATGAGGTGAAATCGAACGACATGGTGCTGTTCATGAAGGGCACACCGTCAATGCCGATGTGCGGCTTTTCGGGACAGGTCGTGCAGATCCTCGACCATCTCGGCGTCCCGTACAAAGGGGTCAACGTTCTTGAGGACGAGGCCATACGGCAGGGCATCAAGGACTATTCCAACTGGCCGACCATCCCGCAGCTCTACGTCAAGGGTGAGTTCATCGGCGGCTGTGACATCGTCCGCGAGATGTTCCAGGCCGGAGAATTGCAGGACCTGTTGGCCAAGAAGGGTGTCGCGGCTGAACAGCCGGCAAGCTAGCCGCTGACCGCGTCCCCGCCATCTGTATTCTGGCAGGGAAGGTGGACAAGAAACTTCCGGTATCGCCCGGCGCCCGCCCCCCGCCGCGAGTTTTGTCGTATGCGTCAGCGCGAGTAGAACTCGACCACGAGGTTCGGCTCCATCATCACCGGGTACGGAACCTCGCCGGCAGCCGGTACCCGCGCATAGGTCGCCGTCATCTTGTTGTGATCGACCTCGAGATATTCCGGCACGTCGCGTTCCGGCAAATCGATGGCCTCAAGCACCAGCGCCAACTGCCTCGACTTCTCGCGAACTTCGACCACATCTCCCGGCTTGCAACGATAAGAGCCGATATTGACCCGCTTGCCGTTCACTCTGATATGACCATGGTTGATAAACTGGCGGGACGCGAACACCGTCGGCACGAATTTCGCCCGATAAACGATCGCGTCGAGACGGCTCTCAAGAAGCCCGATCAAATGCTCAGAAGTGTCCCCCTTGCGGCGTGACGCCTCCTGATAGATCCTGCGAAACTGCTTTTCCGAAATCTCACCATAGTAGGATTTCAGCTTCTGCTTGGCTCGCAGCTGTATGCCGAAATCGGATAGCTTGCTCTTGCGCCGCTGCCCGTGCTGACCGGGCCCATATTCCCGCCGGTTGACCGGACTTTTTGGCTGGCCCCAAATATTCTGGCCAAGACGGCGATCAATCTTGTGCTTGGCCTTGATGCGCCTACTCATTCGCATATCCCTTGCGTTCGAGGGGTACGCGCCCTCCTCTGCCCCGAAATCGGGACCGACAGGGAGCCGGCGGAGCGCCCGCCGCCCCCACGGGAGCGTGAAATACCGGGTTCGACTATCGAGCCCGGAAGCGGAGGCTCTTAGCCTCCGGCCATGGGCCTGTCAAACATCGGCAGGGCCAAAAGATTCGCTCGATCCATGACAGCCTGTCGTTCCGACCATGGCCAACGGACACCCGGAACCTCGTCTGCACCGCGTCCAGATTTCCTGGTCTCAAGTCATTCTCCCGCCCGGAATGACGCGAAGACGATGAAATCGGTTAGTCCGTCCCCGACTGCGGTCGAGTCGGACGCTGCTCCAGCGAGGCGATCACCCCGCGTAGGGTGCGCACTTCCTGGTCGGAAAGCCTCGCCCGCTGCACCATCGCTCTCAGCGACCGCACCATATGCGGCCGCTTTTCGGGCGGCCGAAGAAAACCGGACGCGTCAAGCGCCGCCTCCAGATGTTCGAACAGCCGGACCAGATCGGCCTTCTCCGCCGGAAGCTGATCATTTGCCCCGGCGAATGGGAGAGCGCCACCGGTCATCGCCCGCCGCCATTCGTAGGCAGCGATCAGCACGGCCTGCGCGATATTGAGGGAGTTGTGAGTAGGATCGACTGGCACGGTCAGGATCTCGTCCGACAGGGCGACCTCCTCATTGGTGAGGCCGTAGCGCTCGCGGCCGAACAGGATTCCTGTCGCCGCGCCCCCAACTGAAAGCCTCTTCAATATTACCGCCGCCTCCTCCGGCCCTCGCACCGATTTAGCGACTTCCCGCGCCCTCGCCGTCGTCGCGAAGACAAAGCGGAGATCGGCGGTTGCGGCTTCGACATCTTCGAACAGTTCTGCGGCCTCCAAGACATCGTCGGCGCCGCTGGCCGCCGCCACCGCTCTTTCGCTCGGCCAACCTTCACGCGGCCGCACCAGCCTTAGCCGCGACAGCCCGAAATTGGCCATTGCCCGGGCCGCGGTACCAATATTCTCACCGAGCTGTGGCTCGACCAGAATGATCCAAGGCTCAGACACCGACGGCTCCTTTGCCCCATCGCTCACGCGGCGATCCTCCCAATTCGGGGGCGCCGCGACCGTCTAGATCGGTCGGCACCTCCAGCGGCCTTTCAGGTTTGACCGCGCCAACCCAGGTGATAAGACGACGCGCTTCCAGCCAGCGGACCGGATTCACCCTGTTCTTACTTCCACCGAGATATCGATGCAGAAGATCAAGGTTGCAAATCCGATCGTCGAGCTCGACGGCGACGAGATGACCCGGATCATCTGGACGATGATCAGAGAGAAACTGATCCTTCCTTACATCGACGTCGAGCTTGCCTATTTCGATCTGGGTATCGAACACCGCGACGCCACCGACGATCAGGTTACGGTCGATGCCGCCAATGCGATCAAGCGTGTCGGCGTCGGGATCAAATGCGCGACCATCACCCCAGACAAAGCTCGGGTCCAAGAGTTCGGCCTAAAGCAAATGTGGCCCTCGCCCAACGGCACGATTCGCAACATTCTCGGCGGCGTTATCTTCCGCGAACCAATTATCTGCAACAACGTGCCGCGCCTGGTGCCGGGCTGGACCGAACCGATCATTGTTGGCCGTCACGCCTATGGCGACCAATATCGCGCCACCGACTTTCTGATTCCCAGCAAAGGCAAGCTCAGCCTGCGCTTCATCGGCGAGGACGGCAAGACAATCGAGCGCGAGGTGTTCGACTTCCCCAGTTCTGGCATCGCTCTCGGCATGTACAATCTCGATGCTTCGATCGTCGATTTTGCCCGCGCCACCTTTCACTACGGCCTCGAACGGGGACTCCCGGTCTATCTGTCCACCAAGAATACCATCCTCAAAGTCTATGACGGTCGCTTCAAGGACATCTTCGCCGAGATCTTCGACGCCGAATTCAAGGACCGATTTGATGCTGCGAGCATTTCCTATGAGCATCGACTGATAGACGACATGGTCGCTGCGGCAATAAAATGGTCCGGCGGCTTCGTTTGGGCCTGCAAAAACTATGATGGCGACGTCCAGTCCGACACAATCGCACAAGGCTTTGGCTCGCTCGGACTGATGACTTCGGTATTGATGACTCCGGACGGCAATACCGTCGAGGCCGAGGCGGCGCACGGCACGGTCACACGGCACTATCGCCAGCATCAAGCCGGCCAGGAAACTTCGACCAATTCGACCGCCTCTATTTTCGCCTGGACCAATGGTTTGAGGCATCGCGCCAAGCTCGACGACAACCGCCAGCTGGCCGAGTTCGCCACCGTTTTGGAAAAAGTGACGGTCGGAACCATCGAGGCCAGTTTCATGACCAAGGACCTCGCCCTCCTGGTTGGTCCCGATCAGGGCTGGCTGACCACAGCCGGCTTCATCGAAAAGATCGCGGAACGGCTTGAACAGGACATCGCTTCGGCTGGCTGAGCGAAATCGATCCGGTCAGGATTGCTCCGGTCCAAGATCTTCCAACATCGCAGCGCGGACCTGGTCGATCGTCGACATAACCACCTCGTCGGGAGGGCCAATTCCGGTCAACACATGAGCGGCCAACTGCAAGCTTCCCTCGGTCGCTTCGGGCACGACATCAGTCGCTCCCATTTCGATTAGACGATGAGCGTGGGCCGGATCCCTTGCCCGAGCGAAGATCTTGGCATCGGGCCAGGCCGACCGAATCATCGCAACGATTTGATCGGTCTCGACCGGCTGATCGGAGGTGATGACAAAACCCACAGCCTTGTCGCCACCCAGACGCTCAAGCAATTCTTGCCGGCCGATATCACCATAATAGACCGGATAGCCCTCGGCCCGCGCCGCCGCGACCCGGCGAGCATCGAGGTCCACAGCCACATACGGCGTCGACATCGACTGCAATAGTCGTCCGACCATCTCGCCGACCCGACCAAACCCGCCGATGATTACGTGACCCTTGAGAGGTCCGGAATCGAAAGTCCCGCCATCGCGGGCATCATCGAGCTTCACCAAACGCGCGTTCCACAGGTGTCCGGCCGCTGCCAGCAACGGCGTTGCCAACATCGACAGTGCCGCCGTCGTCGTCACGAAACGCAGATCCGTCCAGGTCAGGAGCGCCTCTTGGCGCGCCAGGGTAAACAAAATGAACGCGAATTCTCCCGCCCCAGCCAGAAGCAACGCGGTCTCGACCGCAGTCGGATGCCGAATCCCTGCAATCCGGGCCACGGCATATGCGACAATTGCCTTGACCGACAGAAACACGATGACGGCGGAAAAGACCCCCAAGAACTCGCGCCACACCAACGCAAGGTCGACGCCCATCCCGACGGTCATGAAGAACAAGCCGAGCAACAGCCCCTTGAACGGCTCAATATCGACTTCGATCTGATGCCGATATTCGCTGGAGGCGAGGAGAAGCCCGGCCAAAAACGCCCCCAAGGCTGCAGAAAGTCCGGCCGCCGAAGTCGCCGTTGCGGACCCGATTGCTACCAGCAACGCAATTGCCACCACGATCTCGCGGCTGCGCGTGGCCGCCGCCAGCGTCAGCAGCGGTCCGAGCACAAACCGCCCCACAACCACGATAACCACCACCGCCAGGACCGCTTCCCCGAGCCCCCGCAGAATCGCGGTCGGGACTGAAAGCGCTGAGTCGCCGGCAAGAATGGTGATCAGAATTACGCCAGGAACCACCATTAGGTCCTGCATCAAAAGGACACCAAAAGTGGTTCGCCCAACCTCGCTGCCGAGCCGCTTGCCCTGAATCAGCAGCTGCAGCGCGATCGCCGTCGACGAGAGGGCGAGCCCCAGCCCGATAATGAGGGCCGCAATTGCGCCAACATCGAGCCAGGCGGCCGCGGCGGCGATGAATATTGTCGATAGGGATATCTGCGCGATCCCGACGCCGAACACGATCCGCCGCATTGCCCATAGCCGACCAACCGACAATTCCAGACCGACGGTGAAGAGGAGAAACAAGATTCCGAGTTCGGCGAACGGCGCGACCCGCTCGTCGTCAGCAAAAGTCACATAGGCGAGCCATTCGAAATCCTCGGCCAGCGCACCGAGACCTCTTGGCCCAAGCAGCACGCCAGCCAACAGGAAGCCGACGACGGTCCCAAGCCGAATCCGGCTGAACAAGGGAACGACGATGCCTGCCGTGACGAGGAAGATCAGGAGGTCGCTGGTCCAGCCCTCAAGTAACATCCGCCGATCAGGCGGCGCGGATCGCAGCTGCGATCGCTGCTAACGCTGCTTCCGCATTGGCGCCGTCAGGGCCGCCGGCCTGGGCCATGTCGGGCCGGCCGCCGCCACCCCTGCCGCCAAGTTTCTCGGCGCCGATCTTAACCAAGTCGATCGCGTTGTTGGCGGCAATGAGGTCGGGTGTGACGCCGACTACCAAACTCGCCCGATCGCCCTCGCCGACTGCAACAAAGACAACCACGCCTGAGCCGATGCTCTTTTTGCCCTCATCCACCAACGGCTTCAGATCCTTCGGCGAAATATCGCGAAGCACCTTCAGCATCATCGGCACGCCAGTCTCCGACAAATCCGGCTGCGGCCCGCCTCCTCCATCCGAACCGAGGGCGAGCGCCCGTTTGGCCTCGGCCAATTCCCGCTCCATCCGCCGTCGTTCCTGCACCAGCGCGACGACCCTGTCGACGACTTCTTCGGGCGTCGATTTCAACACCGAGGCGATCACGCGAAGCCGCCGTTCCTGCTCTTCCAGATGCCGCCGGGCGGCGTCGCCGGTCAACGCCTCGACCCGCCTCACACCGGCCCCAACCGCGCTTTCGCCGGTCAGCGTCAACAGTCCGATCTCGCCGGTCCGGCCGACATGGGTGCCGCCGCAAAGCTCGACCGAATAGCGGCGGCCGCGGGTCTCGCCCATCGACACCACGCGCACCTCGTCACCATATTTCTCGCCGAACAGCGCCATGGCGCCGGCCTCGATCGCCGCGTCGCGGTCCATCAGCTTGGTCTCCACCGGAGCATCCTGAAGGATCACACCATTGGCGATCTTCTCGATCTCTTCGACCTGGTCCGCCTCGACCGGCTTGGTATGGGAGAAATCGAAACGAAGACGATCGGGCGCCACCAGCGACCCTTTTTGCGCCACATGGGTCCCAAGCACTTGGCGTAGAGCCGCGTGGAGAAGATGAGTGGCCGAATGGTTGGCCCGGATCTCGTTTCGCCGCGCGACATCGATCGCAAGGCGGACGCGATCTCCGACTCGGATCGAGCCGCTTTCAACGGTTCCGAAATGGGCGAACAGCCCGCCGGCTCGTTTCCGGGTTTCACGCACCGGGATCCTGGCACCTTCGTCAGTCGCGATCGTGCCGGTGTCGCCAACTTGGCCGCCCGACTCGGCGTAGAACGGCGTTTGATTGACGACGATGCCGACATCGGCACCAGTTTCTGCCTTGTCCACCTTCCTGCCGTCGATGATGATTGCGTCGATCACCGCCTCGGCGCGATCGGAGCTGTAGCCGAGAAATTCCGTCGCGCCGAGCGCCTCGCGCAGTTCGAACCAAACCGCGTCGGTCTGCGCCTCGCCTGAGCCTGCCCAACTCGCTCGCGCCTCGGCCCTTTGTTTTGCCATCGCCAACGCAAAGCCCTTGGTGTCGACACCGATCCCACGCACGCGCAGCGCATCTTCGGTCAGATCGAGCGGGAAACCATATGTGTCGTACAGTTTGAACGCAGTTTCGCCAGCAAGGATATCGCCGCCGGACATGTTCTCCGTGGCGCCGTCGAGCAGCGACAGGCCCCGCTCTAACGTCCGCCGGAAGCGCGTCTCCTCAAGCTTGAGTGTTTCGGTCACCAAAGCCTCCGCGCGCGTCAGCTCCGGATAGGCTTGTCCCATTTCTCGAACCAGAGTGGGAACCAGCCGCCACAACAGCGGCTCAGCGGTGCCGATCAAATGCGCATGTCGCATCGCCCGCCGCATGATCCTGCGCAGGACATAGCCGCGCCCGTCATTATCCGGCAGCACGCCGTCGGAAATCAGAAAGGCCGAGGCCCGCAAATGGTCAGCGATTACCCGGTGACTGGCTTTCCGCTCGCCCTCCGCTACGACACCGCTCGCCTCCTCCGAGGCCCCGATCAACTCCCGGAACAGATCGATATCATAATTGTCGTGGACGCCCTGCAGCACTGCGGCAATCCGCTCCAACCCCATCCCGGTATCGATCGAAGGCTTCGGCAGCGGCTCGCGCTTTTCGCCGGTCACCTGGTCGAACTGCATGAACACCAAGTTCCAGATCTCGACGAAACGGTCCCCGTCCTGGTCAGCACCTCCTGGTGGTCCGCCGGCAATTCCCTCGCCATGATCGTAGAATATTTCCGAGGACGGGCCGCATGGGCCGGTATCCCCCATCGCCCAAAAATTGTCGCTGGTCGCTATCTTGATGATCCTGGATTCCGGTAGGCCGGCAATCTTGCGCCAGAGCTGGAACGCCTCATCGTCCTCGGAAAAGACAGTGACCAGCAGTCGATCCGTGGCGAGGCCATATTCCTCGGTCAAGAGCCGCCATGCAAGATCGATCGCCCCCTCCTTGAAGTAGTCGCCGAAGGAGAAATTGCCGAGCATTTCGAAAAATGTGTGATGGCACGAGGTATAGCCGACATTGTCGAGGTCGTTGTGTTTACCACCGGCTCGGACGCACTTCTGCGAACTCGCCACCCGCAGATAGGGCGGCACCGAGCGGCCGGTGAAATAGTCCTTGAACGGCACCATCCCGGCATTGGTGAACATTAGCGTCGGGTCGTTCCGCGGCACCAACGGTCCCGACGGCACGACGGTGTGATCATGCCTGTCGAAGAAGCTAAGAAATGTGGAACGAATGTCGCTAACGCTGCTCAACGGACCTGACCTGCCGTGTCGGGCGGAGTAACTCCGGCCAGCCGATCAAGGACGTCATCGGGCGACCCGTTTCCGCAGCGATGTTTAGACCGGTGCCGACAAGCTGCGCAACGTCGCCTTTTCGCGATTGATGTTAGTCAGTCGTTGAGCCGGATTTTGCACCTCCTCCATAATCGTCCGGAAAGGCCAGAAGGTAACCTCCCGAAAGGGCTATCCAGATAGAAAAGATTTCCTGAACGACTGCGGGACAAGGGTCCCGACGGTACGTCATCGCAGGACGGCGACGACCGCCTCGCTGGGCCTGAAATTCCCGCCAAAGCCTACTCCCGCAGGACTTCTTCCGAATCGTCCGACGAGGGCTCCTGGACCAAAACGCGCTCGGAAAGGAGACCGGAATCTTGCCGGATCGCCTGTTCGATCGCGTCGGCAATCTCGGGATTTTCGCCGAGAAATTGCTTGGCATTCTCGCGACCCTGCCCGAGCCGCCGACTGTCATAAGAGAACCAAGAGCCGGATTTTTCGACAACACCAACCTTGACGCCCAAATCGATCAACTCGCCGCTTTTCGACACGCCTTCGCCATACATGATGTCGAACTCGACTTGCCTGAAAGGAGGCGCCAGCTTGTTCTTGACTACCTTCACCCGGGTCTGATTGCCGATCACCTCGTCACGATCCTTGATCGCACCAATCCGGCGAATGTCGAGTCGGACCGAGGCGTAGAATTTCAAAGCGTTGCCGCCAGTCGTGGTCTCCGGGCTGCCGAACATCACGCCGATCTTCATCCGGATCTGATTGACAAAGATCACCATGCACTTTGACCGCGCAATCGACCCGGTCAGCTTGCGGAGCGCCTGACTCATCAGCCGGGCATGCAACCCGGGCAGCGAGTCGCCCATCTCGCCTTCAATCTCGGCGCGCGGCGTCAATGCAGCCACCGAATCGACGACAAGAACATCGATCGCCCCCGATCTCACCAGCGTATCGACTATCTCAAGCCCCTGCTCGCCGGTATCGGGCTGCGAGATCAGGAGATCGTCGAGATTCACCCCAAGCTTACGAGCATAAATCGGATCGAGCGCATGCTCGGCGTCGATGAAAGCACAGATGCCACCGCCAATTTGCGCTTCGGCGATAGTGTGGAGTGCCAGCGTTGTCTTGCCGGATGATTCCGGCCCATAGATTTCGACAACGCGTCCGCGCGGGAGCCCGCCGATGCCGAGTGCGATGTCGAGACCGAGCGATCCAGTCGAGACGGTCGCGATATCCACCAGCTGGTCGTTCTGACCCAGCCGCATGATCGAACCCTTGCCAAAGGCGCGCTCAATCTGGCTGATCGCGGCATCCAACGCCTTTGACTTGTCCATACTGCCCTCAATTAGGCGAAGAGAACCCATTGCCATTCCCGCGCTCCTTATTTCACAGTGCCTCAAGCCGTTCAAACGAGCAGCCAGCCCGACGGCGATTTCTCTCTGTACTCTATTTGTTCTCGTATGACAATCAGCATTATATAGATGACAAAAGTAGCCGATTCGGGAAGGCTAATACGGGGAAATTCCCGTTACCGGGTTGGCAACGTCACCGATGGTGAAATAGAGTAAGTCCTACTTACCGGACTGAGTCCGGGGATAGAATGTGGCGAAGCCGCCAACGTTTGGACCGCTGACGGCTTCGGGTACGCAATTTTACTAGGGCATCCTTGTGGGAGGGATGCCAGTACGCGGCGAGTGAGGCGCGATGGTCGCCAGCACTCGGCACCCGTAGAGCTAGGTACGCCAGCCTGGCAGTCGAATGACAGGGTCAGAGATGCAACCTCTGGCCCTCCATCGACCAAGCAAAACCGAGCCTAAGACGAGTCGCTTATGAGTCAACCGACGATCAGGCATCGCCAGACCGTCATCACCGACATTCAGGGGGTCATGCTTTGCCTGACGATCCTCAGAAGACCGATCTAAGTGTTGCCAAACGCATCATGGAGCGGCTGGCGAGGACGCCACCAAGCCCGCAAAAAGAGAAAGGCGCCGGTCGGCGGAACCCGAACCGACGCCTCCCTGTTTCAGATCAGGATCGCAAGAACCGCCGCCAATCCGAGAAGGATTGAAGCGGGGTTGATCTTGACCATGACAGTGACCTGAATGGTCGTCCCGCGCTTTCGCATGGGTCTAAGCCTTTCGGGTCGCGACTGGCCGCGACCGTGAGGTTGCGGTTTAACCCGCATTCCCCAAGTGACCGATCCATCTGATGCGGTTTCCGTCTGATTCCTGTGTAAGAATCAGTGGATTAGATCAGACGGAGAGTGGGTCGAATGCGGAACCTGGAGGGTGAGTCGGATCGGGGGCTGCTGCGGGCGTTTTTCGACCGAAGACTGAAGTTCGAGTTCCACGGTTCGCGGATCACGTCAGACGCTGGTCTGCTCGCCTATCGTGAACTGGACGAAGCCCTCGGCCTGACCACGCTGGCCGGTGACGTTATTGCTGACAGCCGGACCGGCAAGAACGGTTGGCACGGCATCATCGGTCTCCTTCGCCAATTCGTCTATGGTCGTCTCGCCGGGTACGAGGACGTGAACGACGCCGACCGGCTGGGGCGCGATCCTGCGATGCGGTGGATCGTCGGCGGCAGGGCTGTCGAGCGCGGCGGCGCATCGACCAGCCAGATGGGCCGGTTCGAGACGGAGTTACTCGCCACCAATGACAACCTCGCCGCGCTCGCTGACCTTTTGGGCATCTGGATCGACCAGGTTAACGAGCGCAAGCCGCCGAAGATTATCGTGCTCGACATGGACAGCTCCGTCAGCCCGACCTACGGTGACCAGGAGGGCACGGCCTACAACGGTCACTTCGGCTGCACGTGCTAACCCGCTGTTCGTGTTCAACCAGTTCGGCGATCTGGAGCGTTGCGCCCTGCGTCCGGGCAACGTGCACAGCGCCCATGAATGGCGCGATGTGTTGGACCCGGTGGTCGCTCGATACCGGAACAAGACACTCCGGCGTTATTTCCGTGGTGACGCCGCCTTCGCCTCGCCCGAGGTTTATGAGTTTCTGGAAGCGGAAGGCTTCAAGTACGCCATCCGGCTTCCGGCCAACAAGGTGCTGCACGACAGCATCGCGCACCTGCTCAAGCGCCCCGTCGGTCGGCCGCCGAAGGAAGTTCGTCGGTATTACGCGAACTTCAGCTATCGGGCCGGTAGCTGGACGGAGCCCCGGTCGTCGCCAAGGTGGAGTGGCACTCAGGGGAACTGTATCCCCGCGTCGGCTTCATCGTCACCAACCTGAGCCGTCCTGCCGAGCGGGTTGTTGCGTTCTACAATCAGCGCGGCACTGCCGAGCAATGGATCAAGGAAGGCAAGAACGCCATCAAGTGGACGCGGCTGTCATGCCGTTCGTTACGCAACAATGCCGTCCGGCTCCAGCTGCATGCACTCGCCTATAACCTCGGCAACTTCATGCGTACCCTGGCGTTGCCCGATACCGTGGAGCAATGGTCGCTGACGACGCTGAGGGAGAAGCTGGTCAAGATCGGTGCGAAAGTTGTCAGCCATGGCCGGTACGTCACATTTCAATTGGCCGAGGTTGCAGTCCCAAGAAGCTTGTTCCAGAAAATCTTGAGCCTGATTGATGATCTACGACGAAGACCCGCTCCGGCGTAGGCCGAGGGAATCGACGGCAAGGAGATTGCGACACGAGAGGTGTGTCTGGATGGCAAGAGAAACGACCAAATGGCCTTCCACGCGCTGGCCGATTACCAAAATCATGTCATCGGATGGCTGCAATGGGAACAGAGTTCCCTTGGAGATGGGGCCGTGGTACGATTTCCGCGAATTTGGATGTCATCTGGGGAATGTCGGTTTAAGCGCCTTGTCGAACGAATAAGCCGTCGTTCACAAGTGCATCGGCTCACCATTGGAGTTCATGAACCACCGCCGGTGACCCCACGTGGCACCTGCTATGCCACGCCGTCCCTCTACGGGACCTTCGGCAGCATGACAGGTGTGGGATGCGGGGTAGCCGGTCAAGTTGCCCAGCTTGCCAAGCTAGGGTTGACCGGAGCCGCAACCGAATGGTGAGCCGATTTCTATTCTGAGTCGAGACTACGTTTGTGGATAATCAACAAGCGTCGCGCCTTCTGCTTACGCGTGCGCGGCCTGGTTAGTCCGCCGATAGGTGAGGCGCTTGCCGGCGATGCCTTCCATGATGGCATTGACACGCTGTTTGTCGGAGAAACCTAGAGCGGAGCGGCGATTGTATCGGAAGTTAAACTCGGCCAAATAACGGTGCAAATGTTGCTCGCCGCAATACTGATAGATGCCGCGCATACCGCGCTTGAACACTGAAAACACTGACTCAATCGTGTTTGAGTGAACCACGCCGCGGACATATTCCTTGTTGGAATGTGTCACGGATTCGTGGCTGGCGAAACTCTTTGCCGACTTCAATGTAGACGGAAGACTCATCTGTCATGAGATCGGATTTTCGGTCGGCATTGGTGACAAGTACCTTGCGGATTTGGCTGGCGGTCAACCCTTCGACCTGAACCATTCGGGTGCGGCCGCCGCGCTCGACAAGACCGACGATCTTCCATTTTTGGTCGAAGTGGGGGCGGATGTTGACCCAACCTTTGCCGGTCACGAACTGGCTCTTGAAGCGCGACTTGCCGACATTGCCGAAATAGGTTTCGTCGGCTTCGACCACCTTGCCCTTTCCGCCAGGCGGTGACGGGTTCAGTTCCTTCATCGCCTCGCGGATTCGCATCGTCATGAACCAAGCGGTTTTGTAGGTCACGCCCAACATGCGATGGAGCTGATGAGTGCTAATGCCCTTCTTGGACGAACCAAGCAGGTGCGTTGCCAGCCACCATTTGGTCAGCGGTACTTTGGATCGCTCAAACACCGATCCGACGGTCACAGTGAACTGCCCTTTGCAGGCGTTGCAGTAGCGCAGGCCGGGGCGATGTGAGCGCTTCTTGCCTTTCACTAGCGGCATTGTCTCGCCGTCAGCGTTGCCGCAATGCGGACAGATCGGACCATCAGGCCAGCGCGTGGCTTCAAGAGCCTCGCGGGCGGCGGTTTCATCATTGAATATCGGGTTTTGGAGATCGGCGGACATGTTGATTCATTCCTGGGAATTGTCAGTCGAAGTTTTTGATTCGGCGGACGACGCTCCCGCCAAGCGGCGTGTGCGCCTCCCCAATGAGGGCGGCGTTGATAGACGATTCGGGGCCGATAGTGTTGCCGCATTTGACGCAGATGAGAATGGGGTCGTCGGTCGCGTCATCGGGACGCTCAAAGACGGTACCCCTGCAACGATTGCACTCTATCTGGACGCTGATGGACAGCTTCACCACGGTTCGACGGAGCCTTCGGTTAAGTGAGTAGTCATGAAAAGGTAAGCTCGAAGGTCACTTTTGTCAAGTATATAATGCTGATGACAATGGCCGGACGCATCGCCTCCGGCCGTCGGTCGACCTACGAAGCCGCCTGTGCTTAGTTGGACAAAATCTCGGAAGGAACCTGGATGACGGATGACCGTAAAGACGAGGATCGCCTCCGCGACAGCGAAATAGCCATCGTCGATGCTCTGAAACTGATGATGGAAGCGCTGGTTGTGACGGGTACCGTCAAAGCGGAGGTCTTCGAGCAGATTTTCGCTCAGCAGCGCGACAGCTACATCGCCAAGGAAATGCCGAACGCGGCGGTGATCATGGAAGTGTTGCGCGGCTTCGCTGGTAAGCCCACCACCAATGCCGACGATGATACTCTCCGAGAGCAGCTGGAAAAGCCTCCGCAGGGCTCGGCCTAGCTCGCCAGGGATTTCTTCACCGCCGTCGCCAGTTGCTTCAGTGAGAACGGTTTTGGCAGGAAAGCAAAGTCTTCCCCCTCGGGCAGGTTTTTCCTGAAAGCATCCTCGGCGTAACCGGAGATGAAAATTATCTTGAGATCGGGGCGCACTTTCCGGAGCTCTCTGAGAAGGGTCGGTCCGTCCATCTCCGGCATCACCACATCCGACACCACGAGGTCGATCTGGTTGTCGGTCTTCTTCATCACTTCGAGTGCTTCGATGCCGGTTGCCGCGACTTCGACGGTGTAGCCGCGGCCAGCCAGTGCTCTGGCCGCGAACGCTCGTACCGCCTCCTCATCCTCGACCAGTAGGATACGGCCGCTGCCGGTGAGGTCGGTCGGCTCCTCCACCTTCTCTGGAGCGGCATCTTCGACCACCTCTTTGCCCGCGACATACCGCGGCAAATAGATCTGGAATCGGGTGCCGCGGCCGATCGTGCTGTCGAAGAAGATATGGCCGCCGGTCTGCTGCACGATGCCGTAGACGGTCGAAAGGCCGAGGCCGGTGCCCTTGCCGACTTCCTTGGTCGAGAAGAATGGCTCGAAGATCTTGCCACGGTGCTCTTCCTCGATGCCGCTGCCGGTATCTTCGAACTCGACCAACACATAGTCACCCTCGGGCAGGCCTGTATGGCCGCCTTCAGCGCCGTCCGCAGCGGCGACATTGGAAGTGCGGATTGTCAGCACGCCGCCGTCCGACATCGCGTCGCGGGCATTAACGGCAAGATTGATCGCGACCTGCTCGAACTGATTGATGTCGGCCTTGATCGGCCAAAGGTCGCGGCCATGGACCAGTTGCAGCTTGACGTTCTCGCCGAGCAACCTTTGCAGGAGGATCGAGACTTCGGAAAGCACGTCGGCCAGCGCCAGAACTTGCGGCCGTAGCGTCTGGCGGCGCGAGAAGGCCATCAATTGCCTCACCAGGCCGGCGGCACGGTTGGCGTTCTGCTTAATGTTCATGATGTCCTGGAAGGACGGATCGCTAGGCCGGTGATTGGCCAGCAGCAGGTCAGAGAATCCGATGATCGCGGTCAGGACATTGTTGAAATCATGCGCTACTCCGCCGGCGAGCTGGCCAACGGCCTGCATCTTCTGGCTTTGAGCAAATTGTGCCTCCAGCGCCCGCTGGTCGGTGATGTCCAGGGCGTAGACGATCACTCGCTCGTCTTCCTCGCCGCCCTCCTCGACCGCACTCAGGAAAAACCTCGCGCTCCGCTCCTTCGGTCCGGCAAGGACCAGACTGAGCGAGGGGATTTCGCCCTTGCCTTGATTGGCCGAATTGATCGCCTCATCCAACACTGGCCGATCGGTCTCGCGCACGAAGTCGATCAACTGGCGCGCGCCGGACGCCCCTGATTTCGATGACCCGAACATGGTCGCAAAGGGCGCATTGGTTCGGCCAATCCGGCCTTCCCCGTCAAGCGCGGCGATCGCAATCGGCGTGTTGTTGAAGAATCGCGTGAAACGGACCTCGGCGGCGCGCACTGCCTCCGAGACATCCTCGCCGGGACCTCGATTGAGAACAATCGTCCGCGTCGCCCCGGGGGTACCATCGGCGGTGCGCGCGAAGCGATGCAACAGACGAACCGGCAGGCTTTGGCCATTTTGCTTGACGAAATCCAGATCGATGATCTCGGTGCGGCCCTCACCCTCTGGCGCCTCCCCGGACGGCAGCAGCGCCGCGCCGGCGCCGCGCGCCAGATCGGCCAGCTTTAGCGACCCCGGCAGAAATCGGGCAAGGTCGAAACCGAGCCATTCGGCCAGCGTAGCGTTGATATAGACCAGCCGGCCATCGGCCTCGGCCGAGAAGAAGCCGACCGGCGCATGATCGAGATAGTCGATCGCGTGCTGGAGTTCGAGGAACACCGATTCCTGCTTCTGCCGTGCCTCGGTGACGTCGGAGACTCGCCAGACCGTAAGCTTACCGAGACCCTTGTTGACTGCCATCGGACCGACCGAGATCCGATACCAACGGCCGCTACCGGCGGATCGGTCGAGTGCTGTAGGCACCCTCACCTCCTCGACCGCGCTGATACCCTCGCGGACCGCCTGCGAGACCCGATAAATCGCTTCCGCCGCACTTGGTTCACCGGCGAAGATCCTTTCCACCGGCCGAATATCGCGATCGTCGCTAGCGCCGACCAACGCCGAGTAGGCCGGATTGGAAAACACGATCCGCCCGTTCCGATCGGTGATAATGACGCCTTCTTCTAAGCTCTCGATGAAGGATGTGGCGATCGGGCTGCCGGTGCTACGGCCCGCCAGGCGAATGAGACCGATCGCCCAGGCGAACAACGAGAATACCCCGACGACGGCCAGGACGCCGAGCAGACCGAGGATGAAGGGATCGCGGTCCCGCGGCAGAAAAGCAAAGGCGACCGATGCGCCGAGAACCAGGAAAGCCAGGAAGATCAGCCGCCAGGTCCCGCTGACGCGATCGGAGCGATCGATCATCGAGCCAACCCTGATTGTGTTATTGGCCTGGTCATTCATCGAACCGCAGCCCACCCCGTCCGAGCGCAACCTTCCAAAGCAAAAGGATTCGCTCTCGGATTGTGCACCGAAGATGGTCGCGACGCACAATCCTATCAACGTGTTGGAAGGCTTTTCCCCTTGGGCAAGCCGATTCATGCCAAGTTCGACAGCAATGATACCGCGGCTGGGCCCATGCAATTCGTGCCTCGGCGAACGCCGAAGCGGGGTTTCTGTTGCTACTTGCTTGCAAAATCAGTGAAATTCTCTCCGCCGGGTTTGCCCGCACCGACCCTTATGCGAATACTGCTGGAAGAATCACTGGCCAAGCCGAGGAATTGAGATGGACTTCCTCACTCCAGCAATAGGCGAGACTGCCGCTCGAATCGTGATTGTCGCGTTGGTGTTGCTCTTGATCGGGGCGCTGTCGCTGCTCCTGATAGGCTTGGCGATGCGTGTGTACAGCGGTCGAGGTCTCCGTTTTCGCGGCTCGCGCAATCGCGCACCGCGATTGTCAGTCCCTGATGTGCTGCCAGTGGATTCGAGGCGAAAGCTGGTCCTGATCCGCCGCGACAATGTCGAACATCTGCTGCTGGTCGGCGGCGCCACCGATTTGGTGATCGAGCAGGTTATCCAACGCAACGCCCAGGCGGCCGTGCGCAGAAGACAGCCCGGCCAACCACCCCGCGAAGCGCCGCAACCGGCGATGCCGGTCCCGGCCCAGGCCGCCGCCCCACCGGCGGCAGCACTGGCCGTACAGGCTCGCCGTCAGCAACGTCCCCAGCAAACGCCTCAACAACCGCCGCGGCGCACCGATCCTCAACCGGCGACCTCCCCACCGGCAGCTCCGACTGCGGCCGCTTCCAGTTCAAGCCGGCCGCCGCGACCGGCGGCATCAAACCCCGAAACGGCTCCACAGTCGTCGCAAAAATCGACACCGGCGCCGCAAGCGCCTCGCCGCCAACAACCACCAGCCGCCGGGAAAACCGCGACGGCGACTACTGCCGTCGTCGGTGCAACTGCGCCGTCACAATCGGCGGCGCAGCCGCAGCAGCCGAGCCCCCCGCCGCCACCGCACCCGGCCCGAACACAGAGCGAAAAACCAATGACCAGCCCGGCCGAACCAACCGCCGCCGAGCCGCTTGATGCCGGAAAGCAAGAGCCGATAGCGGCCGCTCGCGCATCGGCACCGCCGGATCCATCGCCGCCACCGGCCGAGGGAACGCAAGATCCGGAGGCCGCTGAGGCCACCTCCACAACACCGCCTCGGCCACCCGCAACGAGCCCTAACGTAACGGCTCCGCCAGAGCCCGCCGCCGACGAGCCGGAAGAGACCGCTGAGAAGCGGGCGCAGAGAGTTAGCCAGCGCGAGAGCGAAATGACTGATCTGCTCGGCGAAATCTTCGGCTCGAAGAGCGAATAGGCTCCTGACCGGAAACCGACCTTAGTCGTCGCGGTAGACTCGCTCGCGCCTTTCGTGACGTTCCTGCTCTTCGATAGACAAGGTCGCGATCGGCCTGGCTTCCAGCCGTTTCAGGCTGATTGGATCGCCCGTCTCTTTGCAACGGCCATAGGTGCCGATTTCGATCCGGTGAAGCGCCGCATCGATCTTGGCAATCAGCTTCCGTTGGCGATCTCTGGCGCGCAGTTCAACAGCACGATCGGTTTCCGAGGACGCCCTGTCGGCGATATCCGGGTGGCTCCGGTTCTCGTTCTGCAAATGCTCGCGGGTCTCGCGTGCCTCGCGAAGAATGTCCTTCTTCCATCTCAGCAGCTTCTGCCGAAAATACTCTCTCTGCCGTTCACTTATGAACGGCTCCGCCTCATCGGGACGGTATCGCTCAAGGCTGTCGGTCGTCATCGGCAATCCCTGATCTGGCCCCCCCAAGGCGCGCGGAATATAGTCAGCCGGCCCGGCACCTACAATGGAGCTTAGGCGATCGGGCGGTCACGTTTTGATGCGGTTCTGACATCTTCCGCAGCGAAGGCGATTGCTTTCGGAATTTGTTGGTTAATTGGGCGTTAAGCAGCGGGCAGGACAATGAAACTCCGTCGCATTGTGTGGTGCGAGTCGGGGTCATCAGCCGCTAACGGACCGGGCGACCAGAAGGAAAGACACATCCATGAACGACTTGCATTCCGGCATTAGTCCGTCGGCGAGCCAGCGAATCCGGGCGGCGGCCCAGGAACTTTGTTCCGCGGTCGAGATCCGCATGGACGAGCTGATCGAGCTGGTCGAGCGAGAAACCGTGCTGGTCCGCAAAGGCAAACTGTTTGCACTGAAGGAACTTGAACCGCACAGGGCGCAGGCGGCGAAGGAGTTCATCGCCGGTCTTGAGGCAGTGCGAAAAATACGGTCGTCGCTGGAGTTTCACGCCCCGGACGCAATCTACCGCCTCCGGCGCCGGCATGGCGAATTCCGATCGATGTTGCAGCTCAGCTTGGCAGCGCTGGCGACGGCTCGCGAAGTATCCGACGAGATGCTGGAAGCAATTTCAGCCGGACACGGCCTCAATGCGGGGGAGAAATCGGCCGGCTATCCCGACCTCAACTAATAGGTGAATCGCGCTGACCCTGAGCCTCTTTCTCCTTCGTCACGCAAAAGCGGTACCTGCCGCAAACGGCAACCCGGACTTCGACCGCCAACTGACGTCGCGAGGCCGCAAGGCGTCGCGGCTCATCGGGCGTCATATCGCCGCGACGATCCCGCAACCGCGGCGCATCCTGTGCTCACCTTCGGCGCGAACGCGGGAGACGTGGGCGCTGCTGCAAGCTGAACTCGCCGAGGCTGTGGAGACCGAGTTCCTTCCCGAACTCTACGATGCCGACACCCAAGAGTTCATCGAACAGATCCAGCTCCGCGGCGGAAATACGCGAGAGTTGCTGGTGGTGGGGCACAATCCCGCTACCGAACAGGCCGCCGCCCTGTTCTGCCGGCCTGGGCCAGGCCCGGTCGCTTTCCCCGGTGCCTTCCCGACCGCAGCTCTGGCAGTGATCGACTTCGACGCCGATGACTGGGTCGGCGTCAAACCGCGGTCAGGAAGCCTCGTCGCCTTCACCCGCCCTCGGGATCTCGCCGCCGAAAACGATTGAGAGTCGGTCCGGCCTTTCGCAAAGTCCGCGCCATTCCTACATCTCGACCGACCCGCCAGACGAGAACCACGATTTGAAACTCACCAAGATCGCCGACGAGGCGCGCATTGCCCTG
This sequence comes from Kaistiaceae bacterium, assembly GCA_963667605.2. GTDB lineage: Bacteria > Pseudomonadota > Alphaproteobacteria > Rhizobiales > Kaistiaceae > JADLGL01. Next base: position 1,729,009 of record CAXXUZ010000003.1, on the reverse strand, counting down.
GCAAACCTAGCCGACCGCGCCGCCAATCTCGGCGGTGCCAATGTCAGGCTGGGCGTCACCAGTCTCTCCCGGGCCGGCAAGACCGTTTTCATTACCGCTTTGGTGCACAATCTCGTCCATGGCGGCCGACTGCCGCTGCTTCGGGCATATGCCTCCGGGCGCGTTTCGGGGGCCGTCCTGCAGCCGCAGCCGGACGACGATGTGCCTCGCTTCGCCTATGAGGACCATGTCGCCGACATGGTCGACAGCCGCCTGTGGCCGGAATCGACTCGCCGGGTCAGCGAGCTCCGCCTCACCGTCTCCTACGAATCGGCACATTTCCTTGGGAGCTCGGCCGCGGCCGATTTCACGTCGATTTTGTCGACTATCCCGGCGAATGGTTGTTGGATCTTCCGCTGCTCGCCAAGGACTATTCCGTCTGGTCTGCCGAGACGCTGGCGCGGGCCGCCGATCCGATCCGCGCGGAAGCAAGCGCGGAGTGGATCGCACGCCTTGGTCAGATCGACCCCAGCGCCCCGCAAGACGAGACTATTGCGCGAGAATTAGCGGAATTGTTCACCAGCTATCTCCGCGCTTGCCGCGACGATCATCGGTCGCTGTCAATAGCGCCTCCGGGCCGGTTTTTGATGCCTGGCGATCTTGAAGGGTCACCCGCCCTCACCTTCTCGCCGGTCGTTGCCGGGGCTGATGCGGCTGGCCGCGAAACGTTGTTTCAGATGATGGCGCGGCGATACGAATCCTACAAAACAGTGGTAGCCAAACCCTTCTTCAGAGATCATTTCGCGCGGCTAGACCGGCAGATCGTGCTGGTCGACGTATTACAGGCGATGAACGCCGGGCCGCCCGCAATTCGAGACCTCGAAATCGGCCTAACCGAGATTCTCGCCTGCTTCCGCCCAGGGCGCGGCAATATCCTGTCAAGGCTGCTATCGCGACGGATTGACCGCATACTGTTTGCCGCGACTAAGGCGGACCACCTCCATCACAGCGAACACGATCGCCTGGAAGCTATTTTGAGACGGCTCGTTGCACACGCCATGGGCCGAGCAGAGATCTCCGGCGCCGGCATCGAGACCATTGCTGTCGCTGCCGTCAGAGCCACCCGCGAGGGCACCATCGTTCAGAACGGCGACCGCTTGGAGAGCATTATCGGCACGCCAATCAAGGGTGAGAAACTGGACAATCAGTCCTTCGAAGGCGACGCAGAAATCGCGTTGTTTCCCGGTGACTTATCGGATGATCCGGACTCAATATTCGAGGAAGCCGAGGCAACGAAGTCCAGGGGCACAGAAGAGAGCCAAACTGCAACCGTGGTCCGATTTATGCGTTTTCGGCCGCCGCCGCTCGAGCGAACCGCCGAAGGGACCACACTTTCGTTGCCGCATATTCGGCTCGACCGAGCCCTTGAATATCTGATCGGGGATCGGCTGGCATGAACCGGAAGGAGCCCAGGCGACCTGCTGCTTTCAAGCTGAAGGACGTCGAACTCGCCGAACAGGAAGAGCCGGTTCCACTCATTGTGCCGGAGCCGGATGTCTTTGCCGAAGCGGCCGACGGGCCGGTGACGCTTTTGCCGCGCGGGCGCCGCACCCGCTGGATGCGCTTGTTCCTTATTGCCGCTGGCGGGCTGATCACCCTCGCTCTCGGCCTCGCCATCGACAATCTCGTGCGCTCGCTATTCGAGCGCACGAGATTGGCTCGGCTGGTTGGGCATCGCCCTTATCGCTGTCGCCCTCCTCGCTTTGGTCGCGCTCACGGTGCGCGAAACGATCGGGCTGATTAGGCTTCGACGGATCAGCCACATCCAGGCGGTCGCCGCTGCGGCTGTAGCCAATGATTACCGTGGCCACGCGCGCCAGACCTGTAGCGCACTGATCTCGCTCTATCATTCCCGGCCGGAAACGGCCCGTGGCCGCAGCGCCGTTACCGCTCATCTGATGGAGATCATCGACGGCCGCGACCTTGTCGGTCTGGCCGAGACCGAACTCATGGCCAGCCTCGACGACGAGGCCCGCCGGATGGTGCTAGTGGATAAAATTTGACGTTTGAATCCCGCGAGGGATTCTCGCCGGGCACGTTGTGTGCGAGTCTGGCGCATGCGGCCAGGAATCATCGTCGATGTGAGTACCGCCGACCGTGCTCGTCTCGAAGCGGTCGTTGCGGACCGGAACAGCCGGCAGAAACACGTGTGGCGGGCACGGATCGTCCTTCTGAGCGGGGATGGTCTCGGCACGGTCGAGATCATGCGCCGCACCGGCAAGAGCAAGACAGCGGTTTGGCGTTGGCAGGAGCGCTTCATGCACGAGGGTGTCGAGGGGTTGCTGCGGGACAAGACGCGACCCTCGCGCGTTCCGCCGCTCGGCCGGGAAATCGCTGACCGCGTCGTCGCGCTGACGCTGAGTGCGCCGCGCCACGAGGCGACACATTGGACGGCGCCGGCGATGGCCAAGACGGTCGGCATCAGCGTCAGCGCGGTACAGCGCATCTGGCGGGCGCACGGGCTTCAGCCCCACCGGGTCCGGCAGTTCAAGCTGTCGCGTGACCCGGAGTTCATTCCCAAGCTGCGGGACATCGTCGGCCTTTATGTCGATCCGCCGGCGCACGCCGTTGTCCTGTCGGTTGACGAGAAGAGCCAGATCCAGGCGCTCGACCGCACCCAACCCGGGCTGCCGATGAAGACGGGATGCGCGGGCACGATGACGCATGACTACAAGCGGCACGGCACGACCACGCTGTTCGCCGCGCTGAACGTGCTCGAAGGGCGTGTCATCGGCCGGTGCATGCAGCGCCATCGACACCAAGAGTTCATTCGCTTCCTCAACGCCATCGAGGCCGACGTGCCCGCGGGAAAGCTGGTCCATGTGATCCTCGACAACTACGCCGCCCACAAGCATCCCAAGGTCCGCGGGTGGCTTACGCGCCATCCGCGCTTTTTCTTCCACTTCACCCCAACATCCTGCTCCTGGCTCAACGCCGTCGAAGGTTTCTTCGCAAAGCTCGCAAAGCAACGTCTCAAGCGCGGCGTCTTCCACTCGATCGTCGATCTCCAGGCCACCATCAACCGCTTCCTCGAACACACCAACAACGATCCGCAGCCCTTCATCTGGACAAAGGATCCCGACAAAATCATCGCCGCTGTCAGACGCGGGCATCAAGCGTTAGATTCCATCCACTAGCCTCGGCGAAGCGAGTGTCTTTAGTCACCGCGATTTCGCCCCGAGCGCTGGTTGATGTCCTTTTCGTGCTCGCCGAGATCCTACGATTGATTAGGCGGTTGGAGACGCTTTATGGGGGCCGGCCCGGTATATTGGGCTTTCTTAGATTGACCAGGCGGGCGATCAGCCATCTCGCCATCATCGGCGGAATGGCTGCCGGCGAATCGCTGCTTCAGCAAATCCTCGGCCATGGAGTCGCGGCGAAGATTTCCACCCGTCTCGGCGAGGGCGTCATCAATGGCATTCTGACCGCCCGTGTCGGCATTGCTGCGATCGATGTCTGCCGCCCGCTCCCTTTCGTGTTCGCCCGACCGCCCCGCCTAGCCGATATCATCGGTGAGCTGACACGACGCGATGAAGGCGAAAAAACGGAACCGGCCAACCCGGGCTGAGCGTGTGCTCACGTGGAAATGACCAATTGCAGGCGCGCAGAGACTGCCATTTTAGGTTAGGCTCGCCCCGATCATGCAAGCAATGCTTACCGAATGAGCGAAATCGCCGCCCGGCCACCGAACGCCGCCAAGAAGCTGGTCTATCGCCATGCTCTTGTGGTCCGGATCACACATTGGATCAACGCCGTCTGCATCCTGTTTCTGTTGATGAGCGGGCTGCAGATCTTCAACGCCCACCCGCATCTTTATTGGGGCGAGGCCTCGACCTTCGACGATCAGAACCGGCCGATCGACACCTTCCTGTCTATCGGCGCCGTCCGGAATGCCGATGGCGAGCGCGATGGCGTGGTCCAGATCATGGGCGGCGATTTCATCTACACCACCGGATTTCTCGGCCTCTCGCAACATAATGGCGAGCCCGCTGCCCGGGCTTTCCCAGCATGGTTAACGCTGCCGAGCGGTCGCGACCTCGCCGCTGGTCGCCTGTGGCACTTCCTGTTCGCCTGGATCTTCGTCATCAACGGCCTGGTCTATGTCGTCTACGGCTTGGCAGGTCGGCACTTCTGGCGCGATCTTCTGCCCTCCCGCGACCAATGGCGGAGCTTCGGCGGAACGCTGTGGGATCATCTCCGCCTCCGCTTCCCCCGGGGCGAGGAAGCGACCCGCTACAACATCATCCAGAAGCTCGCTTATATCATCGCCATCCTGGCGTTGATCGTGATGGTGATGACCGGTCTGTCGATGTCGCCGGGAATAAACGCCGCCGCGCCGTGGCTGCCTGAACTGTTCGGCGGCCGCCAATCGGCCCGCACCTTCCACTTCATCTCGGCCTTCCTGGTGGTGCTGTTCGCCCTCGTGCACATCATCATGGTTATCGTGTCCGGGGTCTGGAACAATATCCGCTCGATGATCACCGGCCGCTTTTCCATCAAGCAAGGAACACGGAAATGAGCCAGCGCTTGCTTGTGAATCGCCGCCGCTTCCTGACCCTGGCCGGAGGGGGCGCCAGCGGATTGCTGCTGGCCGGCTGCGATAGCTGGTCCACGCCGACGTCGACCTTTCGCACTGTACTCGATCAAACCGACAAGCTCACGGAGGCGGCGCAGCGTCTGGTGCTGGGCGACCAAACCCTCGCTCGCGAATTCACTGAGGCTGACATTTCTCTCCACTTCCGAGCCAATGGCAGCACCGAGATCGACGACCCCGAATACAATCGGATGGCGGCAGCCGGTTTTGCTGACTACCGGCTCGAAATCTCCGGCTTGGTGCAACGGCCGCTGAGCCTGTCTCTCGATGATCTTCGAGCACTGCCGGCCCGCACCCAGATCACCCGCCATGACTGTGTCGAGGGCTGGAGCTCAATCGGCAAATGGACCGGCCCGCAGCTGAGCTCGGTCCTCGACATGGCCGGCCTCCTCCCCGGCGCTCGATATGTGATGTTCTATTGCTGGGATCAGTTAAATCAGGCGAGGCTTGGCCGGCTCCACTACTATGAAAGCGTCGGCATGGAGGATGCGCTCCATGCACAAACCATCCTCGCTCATGCGATCAATGACGAGATTCTGCCGATCCGCCATGGCGCGCCGCTTCGTCTCAGAGTCGAGCGCCAGCTCGGTTACAAACACGCCAAATTCCTGCGCGGGATCGAAGTCGTGGCAAGCTTCGCCGATATCGGGGAAGGTAAAGGCGGCTACTACGAGGATGGCGATGGCTATGAATGGTATGCCGGGATCTAGTCGTGTCGAGCCGGCGGCGTTCGGTACGAGTTCCCTGTCCTTCGCCCGCCCGCTCTAGACAACTCCGAGCTTCTTTTGCAGCGAGGACGAGGACGTCGTGTACTGGAATACCAGTCGCTTATCCGGGTAGACAATATAGTGGATTGCTTGGGACATCAGCGCCGCTTCGTGGAAGCCACATAGAATCAGCTTGATTTTCCCTGGATAGGTGTTGATGTCACCGATCGCGAAAATCCCCTCCTCGGAGGTCTGGAACTTCGCAGTGTCGACCGGAATCAGATTGCGCTCAAGATTAATCCCCCAATTGGCGACCGGTCCGAGCTTCATGGTCAGGCCGAAAAACGGCAGGACCCGCGTAGTCGCTATCTCCAGTTCCTGACCATCGCGGTCCTTGACCATTACTTTCTCGACCTGCCCATCCTCGCCTTGAAGCGACGTCACCTGGCCAACCACCAATTGCATCTTCTGCTCGGCGACCAGCGCTCGCATTCTGTTGACGCTGTCGGGCGATGCGCGAAACTCGTCACGACGATGGATCAGCGTCAGACTCTTGGCCAAGGGCTGCAGATTGAGAGTCCAATCGAGCGCTGAATCGCCGCCTCCGACAATCAGCACATCATGGCCGCGGAAATCCTCCATCCGCCGGACGGCATAGTGCACCGACACGCTCTCGAAAGGTTCGATCCCCTGAATCGGCGGGCGCTTGGGCTGGAACGATCCGCCACCGGCGGCGACCACGACGGCCTTGCAGCGGAACGTCGTGCCGGCATCCGTGGTGAGACCAAAGCGGCCGTCCGGGAGCCGCTCCAGCGACTCGACAATTTGGCTGAAATGGAACTCGGGTTCGAACGGTTTGATCTGCTCCATCAGCCGGTCGACGAGCCCCTGGGCGCTGATCTCCGAATGGCCGGGAATATCGTAGATCGGCTTCTCGGGATAGAGTTCGGCGCACTGTCCGCCGGGCCGGTCAAGAATGTCGACCAACTGACATTTGATGTCGAGCAGTCCGAGCTCGAAGACAGCGAACAAGCCGACAGGCCCCGCCCCGACGATCAGGACAGCGGTCTCAATTGGTTCACTCATTAGTGGGCCACACCGTTTGATCGGTTGATGGGGCGCAAGCTTTTAACCACTGAAGAGCGCGCTGCAAAGCAACTCCGTTGCGCCCTGCCGGCCCGGTAGCGAACAAAACCGCATCAAATATCTGGAAAGCGAACCTATCCCTGCCGTGAGGGGACCCGAACGACCATGCCGTCGAGTTCGTCCGACACCCGGATCTGACAAGACAGACGCGAGTTGGGCCGAACGTCATAGCCAAAATCGAGCATATCCTCCTCCATCGGCTCTGGGTCGCCGACGGTCTCCATGAACGGCGGCTCGATATAGACGTGGCAGGTGGCACAGGCGCACGCGCCACCACATTCGGCCTCGATCCCCGGCACCTGATTCTGGATCGCTGCTTCCATCACCGTGGCACCGTTTTCGGCATCCACCTCGTAAACAGTCTCATCCGACGTGATGTAGGTAATTTTAGGCATTCCAACCTTATCTAGGAAATCAATGATGCCGCGAAGGCGCGAAGAACCACCCAGCCCAAAAACTCAAAATGCGGCCCGATCGGACGCCATATAGGAGATTTGAATTGCGCTAGCCAGCGCCCGAAGGATCTGGCAAGCCTCGCAACCTGCTTTCCAAGAAGGCGACCACTGCCGCCATCGCCCCAGACAGGCTACCCGCCGCGTCAATGGTGAGCATTTCCGCCACCTCGATCTGTTCGGCAACGGCAGCTAGTTCCCTCGCCCCGATCGCCCGCGCCGTGCCGACCAGGCGGTGGGCTGCGTCGCCAAGTTCTTGCGTGCTCGTGGCTTTTTGGATTGCAACCAGCGAAGCCGAAGCACGTTCGCCGAACAGGCCGAGCACTTCCCGTTCCAGCGCCGTATCGTGGAATGTGACTGTCCTGAGATGCTCCAAATCGATCGGACTGTCCGCCAGCTTCGACGTCTCGTATACCGCAGACACAATATCTTCACCGCTTTGCCAATGGCCGCCCGTGGCGTGAAACTAGACGGAAACGGACAAATCGATGGTTAACATTGTGGCGATCAGGCCAACATTCTTAAGATATCGTTAACGTCGGGATTCGATATGCAATAGCCGCATTTTGGCCCGTTTCACCATGCCAAATTTTCGGCAGAAGAATCCCTGAATTACAAGAGTTTGTTGTTCCGGTTGCGTCAATGTGCCATTACTGAGACGTGGCGGCGAAAAGTAAGGCCACCACGGTCCGACGGCGGTCGGCCCGGCGCGAGGGGACTGGTGTCAAGGCGGAACTCACTGGGCCCACCTGCTCGCGAACGAACCGTGGGCATCCATCCCCGACCGGCGACCGGAACGGTATTGAGTGCGGGCGTGAGGCGGAATAATGGCGACGAATCCACGATCGACGAACTCCCCTGAGGCGGCCGTATCGGCTGTCGAAGAGGCCCTTAGAGCTGATTTCAAAGCCGAGGAAGCTTCCTCGGATACGACTCGCGGTCGGGACGCCGGCACTGCTCCCTCCCGCCGATCGGCCGCTGCACCCTCCGCCGAGAGCAAACGACCCGCCACGCCGTCCAGCCCCCGTTCGCGGCTCACCGCAGCTGCTCGTTCTGGCGACGATCGTGAGACGGTGAAGAAGGCAGCGCCGGAGGCCAAGGCCCCGAAAGCGGCCGCATCGACACCCGCCAATGAAGCAAAGCCGACTCCAGCGCGTCCAAGAACAGCCTCGCGGCGCGCCGGTGGGCGTCACGCCGCCAATGACGATCGCCGAGGCTTGGCGGTTGCCTATCGCCGTCCGTCAAGGCTGATCTACCCGGTCGCGATGATCGTGAGCCTAATCTGGATCGGCGGCGCCGTGACGGTGCTGATCTCCACCTATGGCGCGGACGTGTTCAGCCCGGCCGGCGCCGGGATCGACGGCGCCCCGAGTTTCGGCAGCGCCTTGCTGATCCTGGTCTTGCCGCTGTTGCTGATCTGGACCGGCGCTTCTATCGCCTGGCGGTCGCAGGAGCTGCGCATTCTCGGCCGCTCACTCTACAATGTCGTCAGCCATCTGTCCGAGCCGGAGAATATTGCCTCCGATGCCGTGGTCAGTGTCAGCCAAGCGATCCGTCGCGAGATCACGGCGGTTGGAGACGGTATCGAGCGGGCGATCGCACGCGCCGGCGAGTTGGAACTCCTGGTGCAGAGCGAAGTGTCGGCCCTGGAGCGGTCGTACAGTGACAATGAGATCCGCATGCGCAGCCTGATCGACGATCTGGCCGGTCAGCGCGAGGCGATCCTGGTCAATTCGGAGCGAGTTCGGACTTCCATCGTCCGCACTCAGGAATCGCTGTCGGAGGATCTTCGTGTCGCCGCCGAAGCCATCGCCGACAATGTCGGCCAGTCCGGTGGCCGTATCACCGAAGAGCTGGCCGAACGCGGTGAGCAGATTTCGGTCGCGCTCGGATTGGTCGGCGAGGAAATGCTTGGCAAGCTCGATGTGCGCGGTAAGGATTTGGTCAAACGGCTGAGTTCGACCGTCGCCGACGTCTCACAGACTTTGGCCGCCACCAGCGCGGAGGTCACCGACGTCCTCCTCCACCGCAGCACCGAGATAACCGAAACTCTGGAGACAACCGGGCGGTCGATGGCCGACACTGTCGCCGATCGCGGCCGCGAGGTTTCGGACGCGCTGGCGCGGATCGGCGCCGACGTAACCGAGAACCTCGACCAACGGACGATGGATATCACCCAATCTATCTCCGAAACCGGCAATCAGGTCGCCGAAACCATCTATGTCCATGCCAAGGACGTGAACGCGACGCTTAAGAACAGCGTCGAGACCCTCCTGGTCGACCTCACTCTCCGCGGCCAGGAACTCACTGAGAAGCTTGACGAAACCGGCACCGGCATCGCCGAGACGATTACGTCCGGCGGCGGCGAACTCGCCGATCGGCTGACGAAGACCGGCGACCGGATCTTCGAGGCGATTTCCGTTCATGGCTCGCAGCTCACCGACAAGCTGAGCTCGACCGGCGAGTCCATCGCCGATCTGATCGAAACCCGCACCTCGACATTGCGCGAGACCATCGACAATGTCGCCGCCGCCGTGAACGAGACCTTCGATTCCCGTAGCGCCGAGCTGACTTCGCGGCTGGCGACAGTGGGCGGCGAAGTCGCCAAGGCGATCGCTTCCCGCGGCCTCAAGATCAATGAGGCGATTATTGCATCGGGCAATGAGATCTCCGACACAATCGCGCTGAAGACCAACGCCATCAATGAGCTGATCATGGAGTCGGGCGGCGAGATCGCCAACCGCATCTCCGAAACCGGCCATGAGGTGCATGCCCGGATCGTCGAATCGACCAGCTCAGTCGCGGACACGCTCGAATCTCGTGGCACCGCACTCCATGACATGATTATCGAATCGACCGGCCAGCTTGCCGAGATGATCGAAACCCGTGGCGGCGCTATCCACGACAAGATTATCGCCTCTGGTCGGGAAGTCGCCAATTCGATTGAGACCCGCTCGGTCGCGATCTATGACAAGATTGTCAGCTCCGGGACGGAGATCGCCGCCTCGATCGAGCACAACGGCATGGCGGTGCACGACCGCATGGTCGACGCCAGCACCCAGTTCACCGAGGCGCTGAGCCATCAGACTGCCGAGCTGCGGGGCACCCTCGACCAGCGTTTCAATGCCATCGCCGAAGTAATCACAGAACGCGGGCCCGCTATCGTTGACAGCCTCGGCGAGAAGACCGCGGAACTGGATGCCGCCTTTGCCAGCTGGCTCGATTCTTTCGGCAGCGGCATCCAGGCGCGGATCGACAGCGTCGGCGAGACATTGGAGCTCAATGCCGAGCGGATTGATGGCGCGCTCGATACCCGCTCCAAGCAGATCAACAAGACCTTGATCGACCGCACCCGCCAATTGACCGAGGCCTTCGCCAATGGCCAGCAACAAATTACCGCGATCGTCGATGGCCGCCTCGTCGAGGTAACCTCAAGTCTATCCGAGCGAGCACAGGAACTTGGCGCCGTTCTGGAACAGCGATTCAACAGTATCAATTACAGCCTCGACGAGCAGGCGGCGCAGCTCGCTGAAACCTTCTCTCGCGGCCGCGAGGCGTTCGCAGGCTTGGTCGACGGGCAGATGCGGGAGGTTACGACGAACCTCGGCGAACGGACTTCGGAGCTCGCAAACGTCCTTGAATCGGGCCTCAACGGGATCGAACAGAACCTTGGGCGCCGGGCGGATCAATTGGTAGAGCGGACGCAAGAACTCTCCGGGCTGCTTAACGAGCGCGTCTCAGTGATCAACGCAAGTCTCGGCGCCCGTGCCGCAGAGATCACCGACTCTCTTGGCACGGGCGCCGCCAAGTTTGAAAAAGTCCTCAATGACAGACTTGCCGCCATCGCCGAGACTCTGAGCGAGCGCAGCAATCAAGTGGCCGAGACCATTCGCGCCTCGATTGACGAAGCAACCACTCGCATGGTCGAGGATTCTTCGGCCGTCAACGAGCTGTTGCGCAGCGCCGCGTCTGAAATCGCCGCCACACTCAGTACGGCCAGCTCCGACATCGAGGAGGGTCTCGGCGGTCGCGCCATTGCAGTTACCGAGGCGATCGAGCAACGGACCCGCGAATTCAATGATGTGCTCCGCTCAAGAAACATCGAGCTGGCCAATTTGCTCGACAATCAGGGCAACACATTACTGCGCACACTCGAGGATCGCGGTTCGGAAATCACCACCAGGTTCCTAGATGTCGGCGATACCATCCTCGATCTCCTGTCGACCAAGAGCGCCAAGATCGTCGAAATGGTGATGAGCCGCAGCCAAGAGGCCGTTGAGGCATTGACGCAAAGCGGCGACGCCGTTTCGTCATCCTTCGCGATGACCAACAACAAACTGCGCAGCGATGTCAGCGATCTCGTCGACCAGCTCGCCAAGTCCAACGATACGCTGCAGAGCCTGCTGACCAAGACCTCGTCAAACCTCACTCAGATTCAGGGCAGCCTGACGGAGCGCTCGGATGAATTTCGTCAGACCATCGAAGGGGCTGTCGAAAGCACCGACAAATCGTCGTCCGCCCTTTCCTATCAGGTCTCGTTGCTCCGCGGCGTCGCGTCTGAAATCGCCGCCACACTCAGTACGGCCAGCTCCGACATCGAGGAGGGTCTCGGCGGTCGCGCCATTGCAGTTACCGAGGCGATCGAGCAACGGACCCGCGAATTCAATGATGTGCTCCGCTCAAGAAACATCGAGCTGGCCAATTTGCTCGACAATCAGGGCAACACATTACTGCGCACACTCGAGGATCGCGGTTCGGAAATCACCACCAGGTTCCTAGATGTCGGCGATACCATCCTCGATCTCCTGTCGACCAAGAGCGCCAAGATCGTCGAAATGGTGATGAGCCGCAGCCAAGAGGCCGTTGAGGCATTGACGCAAAGCGGCGACGCCGTTTCGTCATCCTTCGCGATGACCAACAACAAACTGCGCAGCGATGTCAGCGATCTCGTCGACCAGCTCGCCAAGTCCAACGATACGCTGCAGAGCCTGCTGACCAAGACCTCGTCAAACCTCACTCAGATTCAGGGCAGCCTGACGGAGCGCTCGGATGAATTTCGTCAGACCATCGAAGGGGCTGTCGAAAGCACCGACAAATCGTCGTCCGCCCTTTCCTATCAGGTCTCGTTGCTCCGCGGCGTCGCCGACGACGTGATGGAGCGGGTCGGCTCGGTCGCGGACCGGTTCGACATCCATAGCCGATCGCTGTCGGAAGCAGCACGCAATGTGTCAGAGGCGAACCGTCAGATCGAAAGCACGATCGGCGAGCGGCGTCAGGCGCTGGAGCAATTGGCTCAGAGCCTCAATCAGCGCAGTGACGCGATTGAGATCATGATAAAGACCTTCTCCGAAACCGTCGAGAAGGCACTGAAGAACGCTGAGAAGCGGGCTGCGACAGTCAGCAAGTCGCTCGGCGAAAATGCATCCGTCGCATCCAGGGCGGTGGTCGAGCAACTCGAGAAGGTGAACTTCAATACCGCCGAGGAAGGCCAGAAAGCTGCCGGAGCGATCGAGGACGCAAGTAAGTCACTGTCCGACCAACTTGGCGGAGCCATCAAAAACGCGACTGCGCAATTTGCCGAAGCAACAGTCGATATACGTAAGGTCGCCAAGCAGATGGAGGAAGAACTTCGGACAACACGCGAGGAACTGAAGAAGGGCGTGTTCCAACTGCCACAGGAAACGCGCGACAACGCCGATTCCATGCGAAAAGTCGTCGCCGAACAGATCGAAGCATTGTCCGAGTTGGCCAAGATCGTCAATCGGAATGGCGGCTCGTTAGGGGTCGCGCGGCCGGATCGCAGTCCGTCATCCGAGCAGCGGGCTCCGATCGCCGCTGCCGCCGCTTCGAGACCCCAGCCGGCCGCTTCGAGATCAGCCGCCGTGATGCCGAAGGCCCCGCCGAAGCCGATGCCAAGTCAGACCCGCCGACCCGCTTCAGGCTCGAGCAAGCAGCAAGAAGTGGAGGCACGAAAATCGGGCAAGTCCGGCGGCAAAGGTTGGATGTCGAGCCTTCTCCGGCGCGCCTCACAGGAAGGCGAGCCAACCGAAGGACACGACATTGCCGCCGTGCCCGGCAAGAGCGGCGGCGCGTCTCAATCCACCGGCAATGGCGGAATGGCGACAGCACTCGGATCGCTGTCGGCGGACGATCTCGCCAAGGCAATCGACGAAAAGACTTCGGTCGAGGTTTGGCGGCGACATAATTGTGGCGAAAAGAACTCTTTCACTCGACGGCTATACACCCTCCAGGGTCAGCAAACCTTCGACGAAATCAAGGCGAAATACGGGAAAAACAAGGACTTCAAGAGCGCAGTCGATCGCTACGTCGTTGATTTCGAGCGGCTCCTTTCGGAGGTGACCAAGAACGGAGCGGACACCGAGGCCGGTGACCCATACCTCGTTTCCACCAAAGGCAAGGTGTACACGATGCTGGCCCACGCAAGCGGCCGGTTCGACTAACCCGGCCGAGACCGGTTCGCCCGGCGCGCATATCCTAAACGCTATCGCAACCAATTGCCGGCAGGGTGCCGACTTCTGGTGTTGGCAGCGCACACGTGTCGATTGCCGCAATTGGGTTGAGTATCGGTATGTCGAGTAATGTTCCCCTGAGTAGCCGCGGAGAAGACGACTATCTCGCGATCGAGGCTGCCGTCATGGAGACGGCGCGAGGCCGATGGTTCCTTTCGGAATATGCGAGCCGAAATCGGGCCGCCGACACGGCGAGCATTTTAGAGGCGCTGACCGAGCTCGAACAGATCGTCGAACCGATCCGGCCGCCCTCGGTCGACCGCCGGTTGCAAGATATCGTCAATATGCTGGCCGAGGCTCGCTCGGCATCCTGGCAGTGCGCGTCGGATGGCCAAGGCCGTCCGGCACATGTCCGGCCTCTCCTAGCGGCGGAGAACGCCGTTTCAGCCATCCGAAGTACTGCAGCGAAGATCAGAGAAGTTGCCTCCCAATTGCGCGAGACCGGCAATCAGGAAACCAGCGCCAGCGCGCTTGATCTTTATTGTTCCGATCTCGCCGGCGCGTGCGATCTTGAGGAAACCGCACTCCGTCGGCTTACCGAGCTCGCCGGTCTTCTGTCGACGATCGAGGAAAAGCTCGCAGCTCCGCCATCGGACGATGCATCGGTCCCGGCCGCCGGCGATGCCAGCACTCTGAACAGCGGGGCGGTGACCTCGCCAACACCGTCCGCACCGCCGATGCAGCCCGAGACCCGGGAGGAGCCTGTCGCGTCGGCGCCGCCCAGGCCGGACAAGGCCGAAACGCGAACGCCGGCAGCTCTGATGTTCGTCAATCCCAGCTGATACGTCGGGCCAAGAGATCAGTCGTTTCGCCTGAGCCTTGCAATCAACGCCACCAGCCCCTGCGTCGACCCGCTGCGGCCCGTAGGCACCGAACCGTCTCGAACCTGCTCGATCAGCCCCGCCGCCAATTGCTTGCCGAGCTCGACGCCCCATTGATCGAATGAGTTGACGTCCCAAATCGCACCCTGAACGAACACCTTGTGCTCATATAGAGCAATAAGCTGCCCGAGCACGCCCGGGTCGAGGCGCGGATAGACGATCGTGTTGGAAGGCCGGTCGCCGGTAAAAGTCTTGTGCGGCGCCAGAGTGGCTGCGGCCTCCTTGGTGAGGCCGTCTTCCACCAGCTCGTCTTCCGCCTCCGCTTGTGTCCTCCCCCACATCAGTGCCTCGCTTTGGGCAAGGCAACTCGCCACCAACTGGTCGTGATGCTCCGGCAGCAGGCCTTCATGCCCCCGGGCCGCAATCAGGAAGTCGCATGGCGTCACATCCGTCCCCTGATGCAGGAACTGGAAGAAAGCGTGTTGGCCATTTGTCCCCGGCTCGCCGAACATCAGCGGACCTGACGGAAACGAAACCGCCTCCCCGCCCATTCGGACGCGCTTGCCATTGCTCTCCATGTCGAGCTGCTGCAGATAGGCGGGAAACCTTTCAAGTCTTTGATCATATGGCAGGATTGCAATGCTGGCATAGTCACAGACATTGCGATGCCAGATCCCGACCAGCGCCATTATCGCCGGCAAATTGTCCGCCAAGGGCGCGGTCACGAAATGATCGTCGATCGTCCGAGCGCCGGCGAGCATTTGGCGAAATCCATCAGCACCGATCGCGATCACAAGGGGCAAACCGATCACCGACCACAGCGAATAGCGTCCGCCGATCCAGTCGCCGAACCCAAAGCGGCGATCGGGAGCGATGCCGAACCGGGCCATTTTGTCATGCGCTGTCGACATCGCGGCGAAGTGGGCTCCGACCGCCTCCCCGCCCAGCGCATCACCGATCCAACGCCGGGCGCTGCCGGCATTGATCATCGTCTCGACGGTGGTGAAGGTCTTGGAGGCGATCAGGAACAATGTCCGCGACGGATCGAGCCCGGAGATCGTGTCGGTCAGATGCGCACCATCGACATTGGAAACGAAATGAAGCCGCGGGCCGGTGTGATAGGGCCGAAGCGCCCGCGTCGCCATCGCCGGCCCGAGATCGGAGCCGCCAATGCCAATATTGACGACATCGGTAAACGACCCGCCGCTGCCGCCGATCACACCGGAGCGGACCGCCTCGGCGAAAGCAATCATGCTATCGAGCTCGGAACGAATGCCCGGCGTGATATCGAGGCCGTCAACCCTATACGACGCATTGGGGCCGGCCCTGAGCGCGACATGCATCACCGCTCGGTTTTCAGTGGCGTTGATCGGCGCACCGGCCAGCATCGCCGCGCGCCGCTCGAAGACGCCGGAATCCTCGGCCAAGCGGACAAGCGCCGCAAACGCTTCCCGATCGATCTTGTTCTTGGAAAAATCGAGAAACAGGTCGCCGCCTCTGGCCGAAAATCGACTGAACCGATCTGTGTCGGCGACCAATTCGCGCATCGATTGGTGCGCCAGTCGCGCCTGATGTTGCTTGAGATTTGGAAGCGCCGCCTCAAGGGCCGTCATTTCAGCCAATCCTCCAACCGCTCGACCGCTTCGGCGATATCCGGCGGCGATCCGGCAAAGGAAAACCGGATCGTGCCAGCGCCTCGATTGAGATCGAAATCGAACCCCGGCGTTGCGGCCACTCCGGCATTGGCGAGCATTTGCTGGGCGAAATCCGCCGAATCGTTAGAGAGCCGTATGATCGAGGCATAGAGATAGAATGCCCCATCGGCCGGATAGGCGCTCTCAAGGCCGAGCCGCGGCAGCCGCTCCAGCAACAATTTCCGACTCTCGACATAGCCGGCTTTGATCGCCTCCAGCTCGTCGATGGCGTTGAACGCGCCGAGCGCCGCACGTTGTGACAAATCCGGCGGCGACAGATAGAGGTTCTGCGCCAACCGCTCGACCGGTCGGACCAATTCCTCAGGCAGGACAACCCAGCCGACCCGCCAGCCGGGCATGCAGTAATATTTGGAAAAGGAGTTAATCGTCACCGCCACGTCGGAGTGCCGGATCGCGGTGTCGGCGGCGCCGCGATAAACCAGTCCATGATAGATCTCGTCGGACAGGAAGCGGATATCGAGTGCCTCGGCGGTGGCGACGAGCCGCTCCAAGCCTTCTGGCGTCAGCATCGACCCAGTCGGATTAGCCGGGCTGGCGATCAGGACTCCGGCCAGGGGCGCCGCCGTATGGGCCGCCTCCAATTGTTCCGGCGTGATATTGGGACCCGATTCCGCGGTCAGCTCGATCTCGACCACTTCGAGCCCGAGCGCCTTCAAGATGTTGCGATAAGCCGGATATCCCGGCGAAGACACCGCCACGCGATCACCCGGATTGAACGCGGCGAGAAACACCAAAGTGAACGCGCTCGACGAGCCAGTCGTCACCGCCACGCGGGTGGGCTCGAGCTCGATCCCATAGGCTTCCGCGTAGTGCCGGGCGATTCGCCTTCGCAGCGGCCAAGTGCCGAGTGCTTCGGTATAGCCAAGCTTGCCGAATTCGAGCCCCGCCCTCGCCGCCGCCAACACCGCTTGCGGAGTTGGCGCGCTGGGCTGGCCGAGCTCCATATGGATGACGCGCTCCCCAGCCGCCTGCCGCTCATTTGCTTGAGCCAAGACATCCATCGCCACAAACGGACGGATATCGCTCCGCCGCGACGGCTTGAAAGCAGCGCTGGCCGTTCGCCTGTCGTTCATTTTCCGGCGCAAGGTTTCATCTGTGGTTGACAGCGACAATGGCAGCCTGGACCTCAGCTGAGTTTGAACGACGGCCGAGGCCCGTCCACAGCCGGGAGCGATGCGGGCTCTCGACCGGCCCGGCGTCGATAGCAGGCAGTGCTCCTGTTGCAAACCCGGGACTTGGTGCACGCCAAGCCGTCGCCTTATTCCGCGCCGATAGCTTATGTATCAAGGAAAATTGACCATTCGCCGATACCGTCAAACCGCGGGCAGAAGCTTGGCTCCCTTATAACCGACTGGATGGTTGCCAATGCGCAGGGCAGCAGACCGATGCGATTCAGTGTAAATTCCGCTATCATCGCGATCGTCGCCATCGCCGTGGTCGTTGGCGGTGCCTTATATTTTCTGCTCGCTGACGGGGGCGACAGCGGCTCGCCGGCCGCAGGCGATTCCCCCGCCTTGGTGATCGCCCAAGCAAGCCCCGTTGCCAAAACCACCGGCACCCTCAACGACGCCGAGCAAGCTGCGATCAATCAGATGATCGGCGACTATCTTGCCGCCAATGCCGATTTCATCCGGGACTACCTCCTCGCCAATCCGGAAGTCATCCGCGATGCGGTGACCGAACTGGAGCGTCGCCGTATCAATGAGGACGCCTCGCGGCAGACCGAGGCAATTGCACTCTACCGTGATCTGATCTTCGATTCGCCGCGCCAGGCGGTGCTTGGCAATCCCGATGGCGATGTCACCCTGGTGGAGTTCTTCGACTATAATTGCACGTACTGTAAACGGGCACTCGACGACATGATGCGTTTGATCGAAGAGGATCAGGGTCTTCGAATCGTCCTGAAGGAGTTTCCGGTTCTGGGTCTCGGGTCGACTGAGGCGGCGCAGGTCGCCGCCGCCATCAACATCATTGCTCCCGATCGCTACGCCGCGTTCCACGTGCTGCTCTTGGGAAGCGGGGCTCAGGCCACCGGCGAGCTGGCGATCGCCGCGGCAACCGAAGTCGGCATCGACGAGGCTATGCTTCGTGCAGCAATCGCAAGTACCGAGATCACGGCGACGATTGAGGAATCCTTCATGCTGGCCGATGCGCTCGGACTGACCGGAACGCCGACGTACATTCTAGGCGATGAGGTGATCGTCGGCGCGGTTGGCTATGATACGCTCCGGGCGATGATTAATTCGGTGCGCGCCTGCGGCGCAACCATCTGCTAATCGTTCACCTATCTATTGTTACTGGTGCGGACTTCCGTTCCGCCGGTCAAATCATCTATAAGCGCCCAACCTCGGGGGGAGCATCTTCCAAGACTCCGCGATTGCGGCGGCGGAACCATGGCCGATATTGTTTACGTCCTGAACGGGCCGAATCTCAATCTTCTGGGGAGACGCGAGCCGGAGGTGTATGGCAGCGGCACGCTCGACGAGATCGAGGCCGACTGCAAGAAGGCCGCCGGTCCGCTTGGCCTCAAAATAGATTTTCGACAATCCAACCGGGAAGGCGAGCTGGTCGACTGGATCCAGCAAGCAGGCCAATCGGCCAAGGGAATCGTGATCAATCCGGGCGCATACAGCCACACCTCGATCGCACTTTTCGATGCTTTGGTCGCAGTCGCCATCCCCGCTATTGAGGTCCATCTCAGCAACATCTTTGCGCGCGAGCGATTTCGTCGGCATTCTTATGTGTCGCCGGCGGCGGCCGGGGTGATTTGTGGCCTCGGCCCGGCCGGCTATCTGCTCGCCCTCGACGCGCTGGCGAAACTGGTCCGCTCCTAGCCCTCCCATCCGGGTAAGCCAATGACCTCGAAGAAACCTGGGATCGATCATGAACTCATTCGAGAGCTGGCCCAGCTTCTGACCGAAACAAACCTCAGCGAGATCGAAATCGAGCAGGACGACCTCCGCATTCGCGTCGCGCGAGGCGGAGGTGAGGTCACAGCGGCGACTAACCCGGTCCAAACGCCGCGGCCCAAGGCCAAAGCCTCCCCATCACCGACCCCGGCCGATGCCAAGCCGCATCCCGGAACCCTGCCCTCACCGATGGTCGGCACCGCCTACCGAGGGTCCGACCCAAACGCCCGCCCCTATGTCGAAGTCGGCGATACGGTCAAAGAGGGCCAAACGCTTCTCATAATCGAGGCGATGAAGATGATGAACCAGATACCTTCGCCCCGGGCCGGTACCGTTGTTCAAATACTCGTGGAGGACGGACAGCCGGTCGAATATGGCGAACCGCTAATGATCATCGAGTGAGCGGCTGCCGACGATGTTCGACAAGATCCTGATTGCCAATCGCGGGGAAATCGCCCTGCGGGTGCTGCGCGCCTGCAAGGAACTGGGGATCCAAACGGTCGCCGTGCATTCCACCGCCGACGCCGACGCGATGCATGTGCGGCTCGCCGACGAAAGCGTCTGCATTGGGCCGCCGCCGGCGCGCGAGAGCTATCTCAATATTCCGCAAATCCTGGCAGCCTGTGAAATTACCGGCTCCGACGCGGTTCACCCCGGCTATGGCTTCCTGTCCGAAAGTGCCCGTTTCGCCGAGATCCTGGCCGCCCACAATGTGACCTTCATCGGGCCCTCGGCCGAGCATGTCCGCATCATGGGCGACAAGGTTGCCGCCAAGCAAACTGCTCTACGCCTGGGTCTTCCCATCGTGCCCGGTTCCGACGGCGCTGTCGGCGATGTCATTTCGGCCAAGCGCGAGGCGGAAAAGATCGGCTATCCGGTCTTGATCAAAGCGGCAGCTGGCGGTGGCGGGCGGGGCATGAAAGTGGCGCGATCGGCCGGTGAACTTGCTGATTCCTATTCCACGGCCCGGGCCGAAGCGCGGGCCTCTTTCGGCGACGGCAGTGTTTATTTGGAGAAATACCTCACCACGCCGAGACACATCGAGATTCAGATCCTCGGCGACGGCGAGGGCAACGCCATTCACCTCGGCGAGCGCGATTGTTCATTGCAAAGGCGGCATCAAAAAGTGTGGGAGGAGGCGCCCTCCCCGGCGCTTGGCCCTCAGGAACGTGATCGCATCGGCATGCAGGTGGCCGAGGCGATCGGCAAGTTAGGCTATGCCGGCGCCGGCACGGTCGAGTTCCTATTCGAGGATGGCGAGTTTTATTTCATCGAGATGAACACCCGCCTTCAGGTTGAACATCCGGTCACCGAGGGGGTGACCGATATCGATTTGGTCAATGAACAGATCCAGATCGCGGCCGGACTTGGTCTATCGGTGGAGCAAAAAGATGTCAGGTTTGACGGTCATGCCATCGAATGCAGGATCAATGCTGAGAACCCTCAGACTTTTGTGCCCTCCCCCGGCCGCATCACCTATTATCACCCCCCGGGCGGCCTCGGCGTTCGAGTGGATTCGGCTGCCTATCAGGGTTACCGCATCCCCCCTTACTACGACAGCCTGATCGGCAAGCTGATCGTCCATGGCCGCACCCGTGCCGAATGCCTGATGCGGCTTCGCCGGGCGCTGGACGAATTCGTAGTCGACGGAGTTGAGACAACGATCCCATTGTTTCGCCAGCTGGTCGACGACCCCGACATCGCCACTGGCAGTTACAATATTCACTGGCTTGAGACCAAGCTGGCGAGCTTGTAATGCGGCCCGACCCTTCCAGGTTGGCGATCACTGCCGAAGTCCTTCTCAAGGCCTACGCGATCGGAGTCTTTCCGATGGCCGAGTCCGCCGACGACCCCGGGTTATTCTGGATCAAGCCGGAGCAGCGTGGACTTCTGCCACTGGATGACTTTCACCTTTCGCGGCGGCTGACTCGGACAATCCGACAGTCCGCGTTTGAAATCCGCATAGACTCGGAATTCGACGCAATCATCGAGGGCTGTGCCCGTTCGTCGCCGGGGCGCAGGAAGACCTGGATCAACGCCCGCATCCGCCAGCTTTATCGAGAATTGTTCGATCTCGGCCATTGCCACACCGTCGAAGCCTGGCGCGATGAGAAATTGGTCGGCGGCCTTTATGGCATCACCCTCGGTGGCGCCTTTTTCGACGAAAGCATGTTTTCAGCCGAACGCGACGCTTCGAAGGTTGCGCTGGTTTACCTGGTTGCACGGCTGAAGGTCGGTGGTTTCACTCTGCTCGATATTCAATTCACGACCGAGCATCTGAAACGCTTCGGCGCCGTCGAGATCGATCGCGAAGCCTATCAGCGACGTCTCGACCAGGCTCTTGCGACCAAGGCCGATTTTCAACGGATTGCTGGCGGCGGCACGTCTGAAGAGGTTTTGCAACTGGTCAGCCAGACGTCATAGACCGGGTGCTCGACCGCGTTCAACGCCGGGCTTTCAGCGAACATCCAGCCGGTGAAGATGCTCTGTAGCTGACGACCGGCGGCGACATCGACCACCTCGTTCACTTCAACGAAGGAGCTGGTTTGTGGCGGCTCCTCCGGTGTCCGCATATAGCAAACCCGCGGCGTCACCTGCAGCGACCCGAACTGCACCGTCTCATCCATATAGACGTCGAAGCTGATAATCCGGCCGGTGATCTTATCAAGGCCGGTGAACTCGGCGATTGGGGTCGAGACCCGATCGGCCAAGGCGGGCACCGTCAGAACCAGCAGCATTCCCACGCTCAGCGCGGCGGTTCGGTGGACAAGCCCTTGGAGGGAATGAGGAATAGCCATTTGACCCGCGGTTATCCGATAATTGTGGCGCTATCGGGCTGGCAGCGAGACCGATCTCTTGCAAGGCTGGCTCACTAGACGATAGCTCGGCGGATCTTGGCTGCCTGCCCGGCCAGCACCTCGGATTGCTCCGCGTCGCCGCCTTGCGGCTTGAGCGGCTGTCCCTCCCAGCGTGGAAGGACATGAAAATGAAGGTGAAACACCGATTGGCCGGCCGCAGCCTCGTTGAATTGCTGGACAGTGACGCCGTCGCAACCGAACGCGTCCTTCATCGCGCGGGCGATCCGCTGCACCCGTACAATCAGCGCCGATAAGTCGGCCGAATTCGCGTCGAAAATGTTCCGCGATGCCGCCTTGGGCAGCACCAGAACATGACCGGGGCTCATCGGATGAATATCCATAAAAGCGAGGGCAACATCATCTTGCCACACCTCATGGGACGGCAATTCCCCTCTCAGGATCCGCGCGAAAATATTGCTTTCGTCATAGCCGGGCATCATCCCTCCTCACCTAAGCTGAAACTTCGGCGCGGCCCAGCGTCAGCCGCATCCGCCATGTCGCCAGACCAATCAGCACAGCGGCGAACACGAAGATGACACCTAGCTGCCACAGAATATCAATCAACGAGCCATCACGCCTCTGGAGCTCGGCAAATGCATCGAGCGCCCAGGCATGGGGCGTAAATCTCGCCACCGCCTCCATCGCCGGCGGGAACAGCTCGATCGGCACCATGCAGCCGCCGAGGGCGGCAAGGCCCAACCCAACCACCACGCCAACACCTGCCGCTTGTTGCTCGTTGCGAAACAATGTGCCGAACAGCATCGCGGCGCCTGCGCCGCAAGCACCAAAAGCGAGAAGGATCGCTACGGCGCCGATCGGATCGCCCCAATCAATCTGGAACATAAGCATCGTGGCGATGACGATATAAAGGCCTTGAACCAGAACCACGGCAAACCGTCCGAGCGCCTCGCCAGCAACCACGGTGGAGGAACCGGTGGGCGTACTGAGCATCCGCCTCGTTACCCCATAGCGTTTGCTCTGGATCAGCGCCGCCGAGCCAGTCAGCCCGGTTAGGAACATGAACAGGATCAACTGGCTAGTCGAGCCGATCTCGAACTGCCCTCCAACACCCTCGAACAGCGACTCCCCGACCGACGCAATATCGACTGAAATTCCCGGAATGATCCCGACAAGATCCTCTGCCGCCGCGGTCGCGGCTTCTCGCGTTGCGCCTCGACCAACCGCGAACCGAATAGCGATTTCAATTTCCGTGACCGCCGCGACGGCATCCGCGACAAGCGCTTGGTAACCGGCGATGTTTACGCCCTGCGGCCCTATCAACTCGATCGCCAGATCTTCGCCGGCAAGCAACCTTGCGCTGAGATCGTCCGGGATATCCATCCCGACTGCGACATTGCCGAGCGCGACCGCCTCCACCAATAGGTCACGACCTTCCAGCCGAACGATCTCAACTTCGCCAGCTTCTTCCAACGCCTCAACGATCGCCTCGCCAGCCAAACCGCCATTCTCAGGCAAATGAACGCCCATCTGCGGCGCGAGACCGCCGCCGAACTGGGCGCCGATCAAAAGGATGATCCCGATCGGCAGCACGAAGACGAAGAACAAATTCGCCCGGTCGCGTATGAAACGCTTCAGGGCGACAGCGGCGATCGTGAGCACCTTCATGGCCGCACCACCCGCCGCACAATCAACAGACCGATGCCTCCGAATACCACCCCGATCAGAAGCAGGACGCCTACCGCCTGAAGCGCCTCGGCATAAGCACCGCCGGCGATATCGCCAAGGCCGCTGATGTACCAGGCATTCGGCGTCAGAAAGCGGAGCGTATTGAGAAGGCCTTCATCGGTGGTGATTGGCACGAAGGTGCCGCCGAGCATCGCCATTGTCAGCGCCACGATCGATTGAAGATTGCCGGCCTGTTCGGCGCTCCGGGCGAGTCCGCCCGCGAACGTCATCAAACCGGCGGCGGCAAACACCGTAGCCACGATGATACCGGCAGCCGCCAAGGGGTTCCCCCAATCTGCGCCCATGATCAAAGTCGAGGCTATCGCTAGGATAAACATCGCTGTGACGCCAAGAATTATGCTGGCCAAGGTCTTGCCGCCGACGATCGACGCCGGCCGGATCGGCGCCACCAGTAACCTACCGAGAGTACCGGTCATCCGTTCCTCAAGCATGCTGGTCACCGACGTTCCGACGATGAAGAATGTGAAAAATATCCCGAGCCCGGCGATGAAGAAGGTGGTCGTATCGACCTGACGCGACCTGAATTCGATTGTCTCCATCGCCAGCGGCCGAGTGAGCTGCGCCGCCTCAGACGTCGCCGCGGCGATTTCGGTCGGTCCGATTACACCGGCGACCAACGCAGTCTGGGCAGCCAGCGATGCGGTCCGCACCCGCCTGGAAAACTCTTCGGCCATCGCGATGGCAACGGCTTGCCCGATCGGGGCGTCGACATTGCCAAGAACGTCAATCTCGGCCCGACCAATGATTACCGCGGTCGAAAGATTCTCCGGCAAGATGAAGACGGCATCGATGTCGCCTGCGTCGACCGCGGCCTGTCCTCCCGCATCGGTGTCGAACCTGGTGAGGGTGAGGACGCCTTCGCCCTCCATCGCGGTCAGCATTTCCTCAAAACCGACGCTAATCGGCCCCGAATCTTGATCGACCAGACCGAATTCAAAGGTCGGGCCAATGCCGGGCCCAACCACTCCGCCAAGGATCAAATTGAAGATGAAGGCAAGGATCAGCGGCGCAGCCAGGCCGATGATGAAAAACGACCGATCACGAAGTCTCTGCGCCAATTCCTTTCGCGCAATGATGATCGCCGACCGCATCGCTCAATCTCGGAGCGCTTTGCCGGTCAGATGCAAAAACACCGTCTCAAGGTCCGGCTTTTCGACCACCACCGATCCCACCGACATCCCGGCCTCGGTCAATTGCTGAAGCACCTGAGTCAACACCACACCGCCGTCAGGCGTGAGCACGGATATTTCCTCGGCCGAGGATGAGGCATCGGCAACGCCGGGAAGGCCCTTCACACGTTGGGCGGCCTCTTTGACCGGTCCGGTTCCGGTAACGCGAATGCGTTCATTCTCGCCAACCAGCTCGACTAATTCCTGCTGCGTTCCTTCGGCGCGGATGGAACCACCATCGATAATCGCCACCCGGTCGCACAGCCTTTGTGCTTCTTCCATGTAATGAGTGGTGTAGAGGACGGCGATGCCGGCCGCGGCCAATTTCTCGATCGATTCCAAAATCGCGTGCCGTGACTGCGGATCGACGCCAACCGTTGGTTCGTCGAGAACCAAAATCGTTGGCGCGTGTACCAAGCCAATTCCGATATTGAGACGACGCTTCATCCCGCCCGAATAGGTCCCGGCTCGGTCTTTGGCGCGATCGGCAAGGCCGATCACACCCAGCACTTCATCGACCCGTTTGTTGAGCTCTGCCGGAGCGATGCTGTAGAGCCGGCCAAAAAACAGCAGATTCTCCCGCGCCGAAAGATCAGGATAGATCGCCAATTCCTGCGGCACTAGGCCGATCATCGATTTCGGATGCAAACTGGTAGTGGTCATCGGCTCACCGGCGACCGTAACCGATCCCGAATCCGGCGGCAGCAGGCCGCAGATCATCGAGATCGTCGTCGTCTTGCCGGAGCCATTCGGTCCGAGGAGACCAAATGTCTCCCCCTCCTTGATCTGGAACGAAACTTCCTTGACCGCCTCGATATGACCGAAACTCTTGGAAAGGCCGCTAGCCTCGAGAATAGGCTGGTTTGCCATAGCCGCGCCCTGTTCCGCCGCACGAAGGATGGTGATCGTCCGACCTTCGGACGTTCGGTTTTGGATGTCTAGAAGGCTGGCTCAGCGGAGCCCGGTTCTTCCCTGATTTTGGTCATCGCCCGACTTGCACGCGACCGGCACCGCTGGTGCGCGAAGTGAGTTCACCCTCGACGACGCCAAGAAAAACACTGCCCGACCCCGACAACGTCGCCACCGGATCGACCGCCGTCCCCCAGAACCGCACGCTTCCAGACCCCGCGATCACGGCCGCAAAGGGCGAAGCGCGGCCATCACCCACCTCAATCCGCCCGGAGCCAGTCACCGTCGCGTCAAAAGCTCCATTGACCAGAACGGCCAAAACAGCTCCGGACCCCTCGGACTCCGGCACGGAGGCCCTCGGCGACCGACCCCAGACGTACGCTCCCGGAGCCGGAAACCGAGACGCTGGCGCTATCGGCATCGCCGATGACGACCTTGCCGGACCCGGAGACGTTGACAACCAACCCGCCGGCGATGTTGCCAAGCGACAATTCACCGGAACCGGCCACCGACAATTCGGCGCGCGTTGCTTCAGTCCCGACCACGGTCCCGGAGCCGGTCACCGCGATCTCGAGACGTTCGACGACCGAGCCGATCTCAAGATCGGCGTCGCCCGTGATCGAGATTTCCGCCATCTCGGTCGCGCCGATGGTCCCGCTGCCACTTTCCGCCGCGAAGATGAGCCGACCCGCTCTGTCCTCGACAGTCCAACGCCCGATAATGGCGTCGACTTCGATTTCGATGTCGACCGGCACGGTCAGAACCAGGGTTGGGTATTGGTCCAGTCGATTGAGATCAACCATCCAGCGCCCCCGCCAGAACTCATACCAGGCGCGGCGGCGGTCCGGCTCGCCTTC
Organism: Kaistiaceae bacterium; assembly: GCA_963667605.2. Classification (GTDB taxonomy): domain Bacteria; phylum Pseudomonadota; class Alphaproteobacteria; order Rhizobiales; family Kaistiaceae; genus JADLGL01. The sequence goes on along the minus strand of CAXXUZ010000003.1, from coordinate 1,702,596 downwards.
CCATTCGATGTTCAGCGTGTCGCCGGACAGGCGGATCGGAAGCAGGTCCAACTGTGCTTGGGTAGCCTCGAGATGGAGGTTAACCTCGCCGCCTTCATCGGAGGTTTCGATGACGAGGGTGCCAATGAAATCGCGAATCACTACCCGGTCGGCGGCATAGCTCTCGTCAACGACTACCGGCCCGGAATTCCCCCCGCAACCGGCCAGCAGCGACAGAGCCGCGAACGCAACGATCCAGCCCGTAATTCCTATTTTTCCTGGCATTCGACGCATCGTGATTACCGCAATGGCATCTCACGCCCCCGGTTGTCGCCGCCGCCCGCTATGGCTTCAACACGCGGACCTCGTCGCCGTCGACCACCACCTCGTAGACTGGGATCGGATCGTCGGTCATCCCCTCGATCACAGCGCCGGTCTTCACGTCAAACTCGGTGAAATGCCACGGACATGTGAGGATGTCGCCGTCGAGTTCACCCTCGATCAGCGGCGCCCCGTCATGGGTGCAAACCCCGCCGAAGGCAAAGCATCGCCCGCCGACATTGGCGACGACGACGTCCTCGCCATCCAGATCGACCGCCTTCATCGTTCCCTCGGGGAGTTCGGTGAGATCGAGTTTTGCTTCCGTCGGCATCGGCCACCCCCTAGAATATCAATCCATCATCCGCCGATCGGTACCTTGGCACAAACCCGCTCCAGCAGAAGCAAATGCGCGCGTTCGACAATGTCGTCCATCGATCTGGTTTTCGCCAGAATCGCCCCTGCCCGCTGCCGAATGTCGGCACGGCTTGGAAGATGCAGCAAATGGATGGTGGCGAGCAACTCGACGGCCTTGTCCCGCGCGCTAGCCACAAACCTGCCGAACTCGCCCGGGGCACTTTCGAGCGCCGTCCGGACGTTACCGATAATGTGATCTAGGTCAAAGCTTTCGACCACCTCTCGCGCGGCCTTGTCGATGGTTTGTAAACCGAGTTTCTGCTCATTGCGCAGCACTGCTCTGGGCGGGCTCTTGAGATTCCAAACCAATCCGGTCCACGACAACATCCTCAGGATGTAATAGGTCGGATCGATTTCCCACCAGCGAAAGCCCTGCCGGACGGCGCTCTGAAAGGCGTGATGGTTGTTGTGCCAGCCTTCGCCCATGGTGAACACTGCCAGCAACCAATTGTTACGAGAATCATCGCCGGTGACGTACCGCTTGCGACCAAAGACGTGCGCTACCGAGTTGATTGCGAAGGTCGCATGATAGACGCCGACAGTGCTCCAGACGAAGCCGACGATCAAACCCGGCCAACCACCGATCAGGAAACAGATGACCGCGAGGATCAGAGCGGGGAACAGCTCGTAATCGTTGAGCCAGCGAAGCTCAGGATAACGGGCGAGATCCCGCACTTTGTCGAAAACCGGCTCACGATGCCTTTCGGTAAAGATCCAGCCGAGATGCGAATAAAGAAAGCCCTTGTGACGCGGCGAATGGACGTCTTCGGGCATGTCGGAATGAAGATGGTGGTGGCGATGTTTCGACGCCCACCAGAGCACGCTCCTCTGCGCACTGCTTTGCGCCACAAAGGCCAGAACAAACTGGAACCAACGGCTGGTCGAAAAAGCGCGATGCGAGAAATAACGATGGTATCCGGCGCCGATGGCAAAGATACGAATTATGTAAAGCGCGACCATTATCACCACCGCTTGCATGGTGATGCCGGTCCAGATCGCCGCCAAGGCAGCCAGATGGATCAGGAGGAACGGCATCGCCGACGGATAGATGATGTCGTCGTGATCGTGGCGGTCTCCGCTGTCGGTCATTTCGATCCTAAGTTTCCGTCATTGCCGAGGCCGGTTGGCTTTAGATCGGCGGAGCTGCTCATGTCGATCAAAACTATTCCGACCCGGTGGCTAGTTCTGCACCAGCCGCTTCGCTGTCGCCCGGTTGGTGCTGACACTGTTCGCACAGGCCCCGAGCCTCGACCGTCACGCGCTGAACGTGGAAGGCCTCGGTTTCAGCAGTTTCCTTTAGCCGAGCGATCGCCTCCGGATCGTCAATCTCCTCGACCATTCCGCACTTGTCGCATATGGCAAAAATGACCGCCTTGTCGGCATGGTGCGAATGAGCACAAGCGACATAGGCGTTGATCGACTCGACCCGGTGCGCCAACCCCTCCTCGACCAAGCGGTTGAGCGCCCGATAGACCGTGGGCGGGGCGGTGATGCCGTGCCCGCGCACCGCATCAAGCACCTGATAGGCTGTCAGCGGACCGTCGGCGGAGCGAAGGGCGCCAAAGATCGGTCCACGAGCCGAGAGCCGCCGTGACTTCGGCATCAAGTCTCCTCGCGCTCATCCCAGGCCATTACGACCCGGGAATGTTCGATTTCTCTGCCAGTATATCCCATGTCAGGGATTTCGCGGCTCATCAGGGTGTCGCGACGGTAGGCAGTTCGTCCTCATCACTTGACAAATGATATAACATACGCCTATCAGATACCATCCTGGCGTATAAAGTACGGAACCGGATGATGTCGAGTGTCCCTCAGCCCACCAACAACACCCAAATTGCCAACACAGAGATCCGAATTGTCGATCATCAGTTCGGCTTGTTCGGCATGGGCACCGCCCAACGTTTAGGGCTGTCACTGCTCGTATCCTTGCTCTTGGCCGCGGCCGCCTGGTGGGCGATGGCGTGAACCGGACCGGGCGACTCGCGCCGCCCGCGATCGAGCTTTCCCACGTAACCCTCGGCTATCTTGGCCGCCCGGTTCTGAAAGATGTTTCCTGGCTGATCCCGCCAGGCTCGCTGATTGCGTTGGTCGGCCCCAATGGCGGCGGAAAATCAACTCTCCTCAAGGCGATAGCCGGCGAACTGACACCGATTAATGGCCGGATCGACAGAGATGGCGGCGATCCGCGGTCGCTCGGCTATCTCCCCCAAACAGTTGAATTCGATCGTGATTTTCCGATCTCTGCTCGCGACGTCGTGGCCATGGGCCTTTGGAGCCACCTCGGGCCTTTCGGCCGCATCGGTAACCAACACGCCGAAATCGTCGCAACCGCGCTTCAGACAATGGGCTTCACCGGGCTCGAAAACAAGCTGATCGGCCAATTGTCGGGCGGCGAACTGCAACGAGTGCTGTTCGCCCGGCTTATCGCCATGGACGCACCCATCATCCTCCTCGACGAGCCCTTCGCCGCCATCGATCGTGAAACTATCTCCGGCCTCATTGCCCTGATCCGGCGATGGCATCAGGAGGGCCGCACGATCATCGCCGCGCTGCATGATCTCGACCAAGTGAGAAGATTCTTCCCCAAAACCATGCGCCTGACCGGAGGGCGCGGCATATTCGGGTCGACTGCCGAAATCCTCGGCCTCGCCGACTCCCTCTCGCCACCGAATGCCGGCGCACTCAACTGATGTACGACACACTGATTGCCCCCTTTGCCGAGTTCCCGTTCATGCGCCAAGCCCTAGTCGGGTCAGTCGCAGTTGCACTCGGCGCCGCGCCGATCGGCGTGTTTTTGATGCTGAGGCGGATGAGCCTCACCGGTGACGCAATCGCTCATGGCATTCTTCCCGGCGTCGCCGTCGGCTATCTCATCGCCGGCCTGTCGCTGACCGCAATGACCATCGGCGGCCTTGTCGCCGGCATGGTGGTTGCCATCGCCGCCGCCATTGTCTCCCGGACTACCATCCAGCGCGAAGACGCCTCGCTCGCGGCGTTCTATTTGATCTCGCTGGCGGTCGGCGTCCTGCTGATTTCGTTGAGCGACGGCAACGTCGACCTTGAGGCCTTCCTGTTCGGTTCGGTCCTGGCACTCGACAATGAAGCTCTTCTGCTCCTCTCCGGAATCGCGGCCGTGACGCTGTTGACCTTGGCGCTTATCTTCCGCCCATTATTGATGGAATCGTTCGACCCCGGCTTTCTTCGCCAGGTGAGCGGCACCGGCCCCCTTACCCATTACGTCTTCCTCGCGCTGGCCGTCCTCAATCTGGTGTCTGGCTTTCATGCCCTCGGCATCCTGATGGCGGTCGGCATTATGATACTGCCGGCTGCCGCCGCTCGTTTCTGGACCCGGAGCGTCGGCCGGATGATCGCCTTCGCTGCCGCCATCGCCGTCGGCAGCTGCGCCATCGGCCTTCTGATCTCGTTTCATCTGGATGTACCGACCAGCCCGGCAATTATCCTGACCGCCGGCATCGCCTATCTGTTGTCCCTCGGCTTCGGACGTGAGGGCAGCATCTGGACGCGACGCGCCAGGGCTGCGCCAGTGCAAGAATAGTTTGCCGTCGAAATTGTGGTTGGGAAATTGCGGTTGGCCAGCCGAGCAGCACCGGAGCTTAGAATGGCGTCATATCCCAGATCAGCACGCTGGCATCGGCGGATGTTGTAATCAATCTGGTACCGTCGGGGGAAAACACTGCACTCAACACCTCCCGGGAATGACCGACCAGGGCGCCGAGCAATCGACCGGTTCCGGTGTCCCAAAGCATTGCGGCGCCATCGATCGATCCCAACATCACCAGCGATCCGTCCGGCGACAGCGCCAGCACCGGCGTCTCCTCCTCAAGCCCGATCATGATCGTACTGATTTCGCCGTTGGTTACGTTCCAAACCCGGCCAGTTGTGTCGTTGGAGGCGGTGGCCATCCGTCTTCCATCGGCCGCAAATGCGATCGCACGAACTTCCTCGACGTGACTTCGCAAAACGGCTATTTCCTCACCGGTTTCCAAATTCCACAGCCGCGCCGTCGCATCGGCGGAGCCGGTGGCAAGAACCCGTCCGTCGGGGGAAAAGACCGCCACGCTGACCAGACTGTCATGCTGGAGCACCGCAAGCTCCTCGCCGGTGAAACCATCCCAGATCCGCGCCGTATTGTCATAAGACGTGGTCACAATGCGTTCGCCATCGAGTGAGAATTCGGCGCTCCAGACCAGATTGCCATGGCCGGCGAGGACGGCAATCTCCTCTCCGGTCTCGGCATCCCAGATCCGTGCGGTGCTGTCGAAAGACGAAGTGACAATGCGGGTGCCATCTGGAGAAAACGCGGCATTGTTCAGTGCCGGTAGGCGGCCATTGGCGCCTATCACAGTCAACACCAACAACTCTTCCCCGGTATCGGCGTCCCAGACCCGTGCCGTCCCATCACGCGAAGCGGTCACCACTTTCGTTCCATCGGCGGAGAACATGGCGCTGTAGACCCAACCCTCATGCCCCTCCATCACTGCAATTGTCTCGCCGGAGGGGTATGCCCAGACCCGCGCTGTGTTGTCCCGCGATGCCGTGATCAACCGATCGCCATCACGGGAGAACTGGGCGCTGTAGACCCAATTGCCATGGCCGCGGAGGACATCGACGGCCGGAATCTCGGGCAGCTCGAACTGGGCGGAACCGAGACCTGCGGCGAGCACCGACCCGACAAAGATCGAGGCCTGGGCCACTAAACGTCCGACGTTGTTCACTCAATCCTCCATCGATGTCGCCACCGGATCGCAGTGCGCGTTCTTTGCAAAAATGCTTTGTGTCGGACCCGCATTGCTGCCGCTGACCTAGCTCAGAACAGGGGCCGCACCAAATCAGGGACCATCGGTTATTGCGAGACCGGCTGTCCGAACACCACGGTCGGTGCGAGGAGTCCAATGGACCCATAAGCGACGAGACGAGCCAACCGACGGTCGACTTTTGCCCGGCTGAGATCAATTGGGCATTGCGCATGGTCCGACTTCGCGTCTCTGGATCGAATTCCGAGCCGAGATAGCGAGACGTCTCGAAGCCCTGAGTCCTATCGGTTTGAAAAAACGCTTCAAGCCGGGCCATATCTGGACACTAATTTACCGGGGATCGACTGAGAATGAGGCTTTCATCGGCGCATTCACGGTTTCGCCGACGCGCGCTGCAGGGCGCGGTTTTGACTATGACGTTGCTGGCCTCGACAGAAATGGCGATTGCCGCGCCGCTCGTTTCCGATTTCGATCGCGACGGCTTTGATGATTTGGTGGTCTCCATTCCCGGACGAGCGGTCGATGGCATCGCCGGCGCCTTCAACAACGATCCCTTCACCGACCTCGCGGCGGGCGCGCCCGGAGCCTTTGACGACGCCGGGGCAGTGATCCTCTATTATGCTTCTCTGACCGGCCGGCTCGTCGGAGCGTCCGTTCTCCGCACCGATATGGCCGAGATCGACGATCCACGGTGACGGACGATTCCGAGGGCGCTAAGAATTGCGGCTGGGTGATCGTCTTCCATGGAAGCGCTCAAGGCATCTCCACGGTCAAGTCGCAGTTCATCTCGCATCACACGCTAACCTCACTCGATTTGACCCCGGAAACCAACGATCATCTCGGCCTCGGTCTCAGCGGCGGCACCGCAGATTGCTGGCTCGCGACCCTATGCTCCAGGCTCCAATAACTGGATTCGGGCGAAGAAGCGCACAATGAGGTCAGCATCGGTTGCGCCCGGCGACAAGAGTAGCCTTGCCAATCGGTTGAGAAGTCCTCAGTTTTGCGCTTGCCGCATACAATGCCTTCAATCTCCCGGCGCGGTCGGAGCGGAGGGCTGTTTTGGAGAGATGATGTTTGGCAGAAGGAATATCGACAGCGAGGCGATCGCCGGCAAGATCCGCGACATCGCAGCCCGGCTGATGAAAGAGCGCGGTCTCGCCGGCGAGCCCGATCTCAACGCGCCCCTCGCCGAAGACGGCCTTGGCTTTGATTCTATGTCTCGCCTTGATCTCCTTTCCGCGGTCGAGAAGGAGACCGGCGTTTCGATCCCCGAGCAATATTGGGGTACGAGGCCATTCAAGGACCTCGCCGGCATCGTCAAATTAGTGGCCAAACGGGTCTGACATTCTGCCGTGGAACAGCTTTCCCGCTCCTCAGGCTTGATCTCGAGCAGCACTGTTGTGATCGATCGCTGGCGGGCCTGGGAAGGTGCCGTCGATTGCAGCTACAGCGGTCGCCTCTGGCCGGCAGCGGAATTGCGCGACCTTGCCGACGACGCGGCTGAGACTTTCGCCTCGCTGGGGATGCAACCGGGCGAGCCAATCGTGCTGATGCTCACCAATACCGCCGCCTTCCCGGTATGTCTCACCGGCTTGCTCAAAGCCGGCTGCAACCCGTTCCTCACTTTCGCCGGGACGCCCAAGCCGGTTCTGGATCGGCTCCTTGGCGAGTTTGGTATTCGTCACATCCTCCACGATTTCATTCCCGACATTACTCATCTGGCGACGGACGCCTATCCCGAAATCGGCGGCCTCGGTGTCGGATCGATCATGGTGTCGGTGCTGGAGAACAGCGCCGCGACGGTGCCGGCCGATCCGATCCCGGGCCAGGGCGTCATTCTGCTCCAGACATCCGGCACCTATGGCGCCCCCCGTTATTGTCTCCGTGATCAGGAGGCCGTCATCGCCGAGGGTCGCAACTATGTCGACTCGATCGACCTTTACGATCGCGCTCGGGTGACGGTGACAACGCCGTTGACTCATTCCTTCGCCTACGGCTCTGGATTGATAGCGTCGATCCTCACCCATAGCACGCTGGCGATTGACACCGCTTTCAACCCCAAGCGGGTACTTCGGCTCGAAAAACAAACGCCTAGCGACATCCTCGCCGTCGTACCGCCAATGGCGAAGGCGCTATTGCAGCTTGGACGGTCTGACCCGAACCGAAAAATGGCCCGCGCCGTGTTCTATGCCGGCTCGCCGATCGATTCAGCTGTTGCCGATGAGTTCCAAACCGCTTTCGGCACCCCCCTTTTCACCATCCTCGGCACCACCGAAACCGGCGGTATCTGCACCAGCTATTCGCCGGTGGGGCCGTTGAACGGGGTCGGCCGGCCGATGCGCCATGTCGGTATCTCGCTAAGGAATCAGGATTCCTATTCCGATCTCGGAGACGGCATTGGCGAACTCCATGTCAGATCGCCGTCGATCATGCAGGGCTAATGGCCGGGCGCGAGGATCGATCGACCGCAGGCTTTCTTCCCCACCGGCGATATCGGGTTCATCGACGATTCCGGCAGCCTCGTTCTGGTTGGCCGGATCCGGGACATTATCAATCTCGGTGGGATGAAGGTCGACCCGCTCGAAGTTGAGGCTGTGCTGCTGCAACATCCCGCGATCGAAGACGCGGTCGCTTATCCCGGACTGAGGACAATTGGCGAAGAATTCGTCCAAGCAGCAATCGTTGCCGCCGACGCCGATCCGGCTGCGCTTCGAAGCTATTGCCTCAAGCAGCTCGACGCGCACAAAGTGCCAGCGATCTTTCATTTCGTCGACCGATTGCCGCGCGCGCCATCGGGCAAATGTCTCAAGGTTCAATGCCCGGATTTTCCGCTGGCTGTGCTCGGGTGAAAGATATGAAATCGTTCCTTTCTCAGGGCCCATTCCGGCCATGTTAACGAGGCGAGGCTGGAGCTATCGACTGCGCGAGCGAGTGATGCGGGACGCCGCCCGTGTATTGGTGCCCCACATGGCGCGATCGATCGAAGGTGAACACCACGGCGGCGCCTTCAAGGACGGCAATGCGGAAGCCGCGCCGGAGCACAAGATCGTTGTCGCCAGGGGAAGTTCAACCACGATCGTCTCCTTCTCAAGCGCGGCGTTACTTCATGCCGGCCAGCCGACCCCTGAGTTCCAAGCCTTCTTCGATCGTTATGGCGCCGATTACAATCTCGTCTTCTTCCGCGACGTCCATCGCAGTTGCTATCATTTGACTCCCGACGGTGAGCCGACAGGCCTTGCATTCTACGAAGCCGACCTCCGAGAGACGCTGAAGACCCTTGGATCGACGCGCCATATTGCGATCGGCGACTCCGGCGGCGCCACCGCTGCGATCTATTTCGGCACCCGCTGCCATTTCGACAAAGCCATTGCCTTCAGTCCGCCCTTTCCAATGCGCTATTGGTTGAACCCGGTGGCGCAGATTCAGGCCTATTTCGACATGCCTTTGCTCATTCGCGAACCGAGCGCCTATTGGGAGCACGTCCTCCTCGCCTCCTCGATATTCTTCGTGTTCTATTTGCCGATCACGCTCCGCTGCGGCCGGGGCGGGATCTGGGATCCAATTGCGGACTATGTTGCAGCCCGGCAGCGCCCGGAACTTACCGTGTTCTACGGCGAGGGCAGCCGCCCCGAGCGCAAGGTCATCGCGCCCCTCCGCGATCAGCCGGACGTCACCATCCGCCCTCAGCCGACTGCCAAGCATTTCTGCATGGTCAAACTCGCCAGGAGCGGCCAGCTCGGCCCGACGATCATGTCGATAATCGACGGCTGACCCACTCGCGCCGACTCTGCGGCTACCGGACCCGCCAAATACTCCCGGTCCCGTCGGTCGACACCGTGACCACCCGTGTTCCGTCGGCGGTGAAAGCGATCCCCACGACCGGCTCCAAATGGCCGGTCAGCGCCGCGAGCGGCTCGCCCGTTGCGGCGCTCCAAATCCGGCCGGTGGAATCATCGGAGGCCGTCGCAACCAGCGTGCCGTCGGGCGAGAACACCGCTTCAGTGACATCCTGTTTGTGACCCTCCAGGACGACAATCACCTCCCCCGTTTCAGCGTCCCAAACCCGGGCGCTCTGATCATTGGAGGCCGTGACGATCCTCGATCCGTCGGACGAAAAGGCAACGCTCCTCACCTCTCCAATGTGGCCGTTGAGAACAACAAGCTCGGCCCCAGTCGCGGCGTCCCAAATCCGCGCGGTCTGGTCGGCCGAGCCTGTGATCAGTCTAGTTCCGTCGGGCGAGAAAGCGGCGGTGCTGACCAAGCTATCATGGTTCAGGACCGCAATTTCTTCCCCGCTTGCCACGTCCCACAGTCGGGCGGTGTTGTCGTAGGATACCGTGACCAGTTGGCTCCCATCCGGCGAGAAGACGGCATCCCAAACCAAATTGCTATGGCCAACGAGAACCGCGACTTCTTCGCCCGTCGCAATATCCCAGAGCCTGGCCGTTCGATCGAAAGAGGCAGTAACAATTAGACTGCCGTCCGGCGAGAACGCAGCACGATTCAATATCTGGGCTCGACCATTGGGCCCGACAACGCTGATAGCGAAGAGTTCGACCGCGGTGGTGGCATCCCAAATCCGCGCCGAACCGTCGCGCGAAGAGGTCACCACCCGGGTTCCGTCAGCAGAGAAAGCGACATCCGTGACGGCATTTTGATGGCCCGAAAGCACCAGAATGCTCTCGCCCGTCGTCAAATCCCAGATTCGCGCCGTGCGATCATTGGAGGCCGTCACCATCCGGGCACCGTCGAGCGACAATGCAAGGCTGTTGATGTCATTGGCATGCCCGAAAAGAAGATTGAGCTCTTCCGCCCGCGGTAGTTCGTCCTGGCCAATGCTGTTGCTGGTTAGGAGCAGGGCTCCGACGAAGCCGAGCGCGGGCAAGATGCGGCTCTTTCCGGTCATGCTTGATCTCCTTGGCGCTGGCCCGATCCGACGCCGGAGATCTTCTCCGCCGTGCTCCCAGCCCGGCGTCGGACGTGGCGTCCGACTGAATTCAACTATCCCATGAAACGGTGTGTCGGCAAGGCGATTGCAGTTCACGCCGGCTTCAAAGCCACCGCTTTGGCATGACCCGTCGAGCGCTCATGCTAAGCTCGCCCGATGCGGCCTCGCTTTTTGACGGCATCTTGTCGAGACCAGCGAATCGATCCCGTCGAAGTTCTTGTTGGAGTGCTGATGAAACCTTTTGGCCCGTGCGTTGTTTTATTGATGTTGGCCGCCCTTGCTCTTGCTGGCTGCGGCGACAATGACACCAGTCAAACCGACGCCGACCAACCTCAGGATCTCGGCGAGCCGGATGCCCTGGCCGAGGCCGAACCTGCTGACGAGCCCGCGAATGTAGCCATCGATCCCGCCGAAATAGTCCCGGCTCCTCTGGCTCCTCTGGCTCCTCCGGCTCCTCTGGCTCCTCCAGTCGTTCCGATTGCTGAGGCCGCGCCGGAGCCTGAGCCCGAATTGCCCGCGACTCCGGTGGAACAAGAGCTGCGGCTCGATCTCGTGATCGCCGATCCCGCCTTCCTAGCGCTAATAGACGAAGCTGATCTCAACAACGGATTGAGGCGGCTCCAGCGCTGCACGATCTGCCATTCGATCCGCGAGGACGACGCCGGCATGGAGCGAGCCGGACCCTTCTTGTTCGGCATTGTCGACGCCGCCATCGGCGCAACGGAGGGTTTCGACTATTCGCCGGCGATGGTCGCTCTCGGCGCCGATGGGATGACATGGAACTATGCCCGGCTCAACGCTTTCCTGACCGATCCTGTCAAGGCGCTTCCCGGAACCGCCATGACCATTGCCAGCATCGCCGATGATCGGGATCGAGCTGATCTGATCGCCTATCTTGCTACTCTATTCGCCGAGGCTGCGCTCAATCTGGATCTCGTCGGCGACGCCGCGGACGAACAATTACTCGAGCGGATCGCTGCAGCCGACCTGGCCGCGGGTGAGGAATTTGCCATCGAGCGATGCGGCGGATGCCACAATTTTAAAGCCGAGCAGGAGACCCCGCCCGGCCCCGACCTCCTCGAGGTTGTCGGCGGTCCGATCGCTGCCGCCGAGGGCTACAACTACTCCGTCAGCTTCCGCAACCTCGGCGAAGAAGGAGCGATATGGACCTACCAGCGCCTCGACGCCTTCCTTGCCAGCCCCGCGGTCACCATTCCCGGCACCAGAATGGGCTTCTCCGGAATCGCCGACGAGAACGTGCGAGCAGCCATTATCGGCTTCATGCGGAGCCTGTCCGACGATCCGCTGCCCTTGACCATCGCCGGCCTGGCGGTTGAACTTGGCGGCCGGCCTCCCAGCGTCGGACGTTATGTGGAAGGCCTCAATCCGATCGTCTTTCGCCGGCTTCAGGCGTTCGATGGCGAGGGCATCTATAACGGCCGCTGCGCCGGTTGCCACGGCATCAGTCTCACCGGTCGCGACACACCCACAGGCGGTCCGGCCTTGTTGGGAGAGGCGTTCGACGACCGTTGGTTCGGCGGCTCGGTCTTTGAGCTCTACGACTATATTCGACGCGAGATGACCGCCGAAGGGGGGGTCGGCATTACTCATCAAGATTATGCTGCGATTGTCGCATATATCCTGCTACGCAACGGGTTTGCTATGGGCGATGATTGGCTCGGGCACGAGCGCGCGACTTTAGAAAACAAAGGGTTCTTCCAATATTGACCTCAGATGCAAACGATGACACCGCAACGGATTGGCGGACTCGGCCGCGACGATTTGTGGATAACGTGGCGGTGATGAAACCTGGCCGACGCTTGTGGCTCGCTGGTTTTGCGCTTGCTTGCCTCGCTATTGGCGCGGCGCCGGCAACAGCGCAAAACGCCGAGCCCGGCCTGGACGCTGCGATTGAGGCGTATTTCGGGGCGCTGCCATCCTTATTCGAGGCGCGATATGACGACGTTCCTATCTTTTTGAGCACCCCGATCTACACTTGCTACACGGCCGCATTTGCCACGCTTCCAACCTATGTCCAGCAAGATTTTGTCACCGCTAGCTCGCACGACGCCTTTCGGGCGCTCATCGCCAATCTGGGCGGGCAGCGACCGGATCTAATGCGAATGCTTGAGCTCCCAGCGACGGACTGCCAATCGACCCAAGTATTGGGCGAAATGATTTGGTATTGGCTGGTGCGGCAGCAAACCGGAGCCGCGGATTTGGAGCTGATGTCGATCGGGAAGTGCCTGGTTGCGGCAACTCAGAATATGTCGACGCTCGGCAGATTTAAGCTTCTCGACACGACGATCGCGATGGACGACGATTTCGCCGCAGCTACCGCTGCTTTTATTGCTGAAGACCCGTTTATCGCGGGCGATCTCGGCGAACGACTGGAAGTATGCGGTATGGCCGTCGCAGCTGTTTGACAAGAAATCGCCGCGCGTAGCTCAGTTGGATCAGAGCATCGGACTTCGAATCCGAGGGTCGCAGGTTCGAGTCCTGCCGCGCGGGCCAATTATTTCAATGAGTTACCATGAATGGCTGGCATGAAGTGCGCTTCGGGTAAGCACTGGGTGAGCACTGCGACCAGTTTGGTGCTCCGTCTTGCCGGGCTGAGTCGGGTAAATGTGGGCGCGGGGTAGAGCTTGACCGGGAAGAAGGGAAACGGCGCTCAGTAGCTTCCTGAGGTAGTGTAAGCAGAATGGCTTGAAAGAGTCGGCCATACAGTCCGTCCAGCAATAGCGGCTGACCTTGGCGTAAGGCCTAACCGACTTCACCCACCACGATCTTCCCCTTAGCGTGGCCTTGTTCCAGATACGCGATCGCGGCTGGGATTTCGGCGAAGGGGTAGCGGCGGTTGATCTCCGGGCGGACCTTGCCGGCCTCGATCAGTTCCGCAAGGTGCTCCAGGTCCTTGGCGGTTGCGTGGGCCGTCATTTGGGCGATGTCCTTGCCGCCGCGCAGCTGAACGCCCAGCAGCCTCCGCATGGTTGTGAACCCGGTGACGGTGCATTTTCCACCTGGTGCAAGCGCGCGCCTGAGATCGGACACCGATCGGTTGCCGACGGCGTCGAGGATGAAGTCGTAGGTCTTCCCGGTGCGGGTGAAATCCTCGCTGGTGTAGTCAATGACGTGATCGGCGCCGAGCGAACGGACGAGGTCGATGTTCCCGGTGCTAGTCACCCCGGTCACCTCCGCCCCGTATGATTTGGCGATCTGCACGGCGAAATGGCCGACGCCGCCGGATGCGCCATTGATAAGCACCTTCTGTCCGGACTTGATTTCGCCGTGGCGATACAGGCCCTGCAGCGCGGTCACGGCCGCCACCGGAACCGCAGCCGCCTCCTCAAACGACTGGCTCGCCGGCTTGATTGCCAGAACGTCAATTGGCACCGAAACATATTCGGCAAAGCCGCCCCAACCGTGGTCCAAGAGATCGGCATAGACCTCGTCGCCGGGCTTGAACCGCGTGACGCCGCTACCGACCGTCTCCACTTGCCCCGCAATGTCGGCGCCCAGGATCTTATGCTTCGGTCGCATCAGGCCCAGTTCGGCCCTCGCAATAAGGGGCTTTCCGCGCATGATATGCCAGTCTGCCGGATTGACAGATACCGCCATCACCTTCACCAGAACTTCACCGGCGCCCGGCGAGGGTTTCTCGACCTCCGCCATCCGAAGTGCCTCGGGCGGCCCGTACTTCTCCGCAAGGATTGCTTTCAAGGCGCTTCTCCCTAGCGTCCGTCCTTCGGTTGCTATTCGGCCAAGTCTACAGCTTCGGAGTGACGCTGGAACCCTGAGCTTGGGATTGCCGTATTGGCCGCTCCCGCGAGGGCCGCATATACGTTGGGAATATTGCCGTCTATCACAGATCCGGACGTGCTCCACAGGGGTTCGCTTGCCCTCGTTGGGCATGAGGCCACTGGTTCCATCAGAACGCGGCGAGCGTAACGGCGACGTTGGCAAGCTGTCGCACCGCAAACGCAGCGGCTCACGACACGTTACTCGCCCAGTCGCGGACGCCGTTAGGCATCACGACGCAACAACATCCAGCCGGCTACCGCGAGGCCGGCCACCGCCCAGCCGACCATGACCGCAAATCCCTCCCACGGACCGAACCTCGCTTCGCCCTGAAGCAAGCCGACGAGGAGGTTGTCGGGATCGATGGTCCAGATCGCCTGACCCGCCGTGCTGGGTAGATAGTCGGCGATCGTTTGAACCCAATCGAGTTGGACTAGCGGCAGCAGGACCGGCAGAAGGATCAAGATCGCTACTAACGCGAAAACCGCTCCCGCGGCACTCCGCAAAAGCCAGCCAAGGACGCTGCCGAGAACGCCGACCATGGCGAGAAAGAGAGACGCCCCAAACACCGCCCGAGTGACTCCGGGATCCGACAATTGGGCATTGAGCCCCTGCTCGGACAGGATGCCCTGCGCGAGCAGGAACGCTGCGAAGGCGGCGGGTCCCATCACCACGATTATGGCCAGGACCACCAGCACGGCTTTTGCGATCAGTACAGGGATGCGCTTGGGAACCGCCGAAAACGTCGCACGGATCATCCCGGACGAATATTCGCCGGTAACGGCGAGTATGCCGAGAACGCCAACAGCCAATTGCGCGAGGTTGATGCCTTGGAGGCTCAGCCAGGCACTATCGAGGAGCAGCGAGGCGGGCGCGTCGAAGTCGTTCTCCTCAACAGCAGTGCTGATGCCCCAAGCGATCAGCACGCTAAGCCCGACCATGAAGAAGACCGCGAGCGCAAACACAATATAGGTGGAACGGATAGACCAGAACTTGGTCCACTCTGATCGGAAAACCCGAAACAAGTTCACATGGGCGTTTGAAATGGAACTAGGCGAAGCCGGCGTCATGCTCATGATTCGGCCCCAACAATCGGCGCCTGCTTGGTGTGATCGGCCCCACGAAATTCGATTCCGGCCCAATCCTTTTCAGGCGAATCGGACTCGATTGCAAGTGGTCACCGGGGGGGGGCGACGCGACGCAACCGCTTCTCATGCTTTCCAGCACGTCCACAACATCTCTCTTTCCCCTAGCCGATGCGCCAAAGCCACCCGGCGCTCCGGGGGAAGAAGTGCTCCGCTGGGATCGAGATGGGGCAAGCCGAGCCGCAGCAGCAGTACCACTCGTTCCCATCGACGCAGCTAGGCGCTCGCGCCCCAAGTGATCGATACAGATTGCCGATATGAATCGCCATTCACGGAGAACGAGATTCAGTGATGGATGAAACGAGAATAGTCCTGTCGGGGATATGGGTCGCTTTAATGCTGACCTATCTCTTGGGGGATGTGTTGCGAATATTCGCCGGCGGCATTACGCCGGGGGAAATCTCAGGCAAGCAAGTCAGCCAGGGGGCATGGCTGGGGATGGCCGTCCTGATGCTGATTCCGATCGTCATGGTGGTCCTGACCCTGGAGGCTCTCGCAACGAATATTTACCGTCGAGCGCGGAGTCTCCCTGTTCTGTTTTGGAATGCCGGACCTAGCATTCACGGACCGCCGAAGCGAAGGCAAGGAACGGAAGCGAAAACCGACCGGAACGATCTTCTTCCAACACTTTGATGCCCGATGGCACCATCAGAAACGACTACTGCTGATCTTCGGTGTCCCGGCCTCGCGTGAGAGCCGCATATGCGGAGGGGTGGTGGCCTCCGTCCCGAAACCAAAAAGTGCCCCATACGGAGGTCCGTTTCGAGGACATTCTGGTCGAATTCGACGCCGTCACGGCCACTGCATGGCAGGCGCAGATTCCTCGTATTTGCTCAGGATGGAATCGGCTACTTCGGCGACTCTCTAATATCCAATAAGAAGGTATGGCAGATCACAACCGATGCTATTGCTGCGTTTTGTCCCCGTCCCCGTTCTCGATGTCGGAATTGGGAAGCACATGGGAATCGAGCTCGAGCGTTTTCGGAGCCCTGGGTACTAGCCTGATCCCGAGGGAAGTGGTCAGCTGATCGATCTTCGTCGCCAGTTCGTCATCAGTCATCGTCTCAAGCGAGATCTTGATATCTCGGGGAAGAACCGAGGCGACAACCTTCAGGTAATCAGCTGGCTTGGACTTCCTGGCCGCCTCTAAGGCTTCAAGCCCATGTTCTTGCCAATCTTGGAACAGATCAGCAATGAACTTCTCACCGAGTTTGTTCTTGCTGCCCGTGTGACGACCCGGTCCGCCTCTATAGCCCTTTAGGAATTGGCCGGTGGTCGGATCACGACCTTCGACATGTTCGTTTTGTTCGCCGCCATCAGTTGTGTGATCGTCGAAGCCATTCTTCATGGTGTCTTCCGACATTTGTTGCCGGCCGCTACCCGGGGTTCGGCAGTGTCGAGGATTATTCTGGCTCTTTGCCGCAGTCTGATCCTGCCCTTTGGTCGGAATGCCTGAGCAGCCCTGAACGCCATTACCGCGATGCTCTGGCTGGCTGATCTGGAGAGAACCTCGATCAGACGATTGCCGTCCTCCGACCATTCCTCAACCGCGTAAGCGAGTTCCTCGATAGCCGTCATCGACAGCCACTATGAAGCCCGAACAAAAGAAGTACAAAGCCCCGGCGGGGCCAGCGGGTTTCGGGGCCAGCGCCAAGGTTTCGATTTGGTAAACAAACCACTGATAATACTCGACGAATTCGAGGCTATTAACCCCCGAATTTGAAACATCCCTCGCCGAAGCTGTGGGACCGATGGATCGGCAAAACAATTGGTCTGAACGTTTGATGAAAGCTCCGATCAGCTCGAATTCAGGCTAACCGCCGGAAGGTGTGCCGGATTTGTTGACCGAGGCTAAAAGAATGAGATACCGCGTTTGCCATTGCTGTAACGAGGTTCTCCCTAAGGAGGACTTCTTTCAGATGACCAATCCTGATCCGAGGCGGAACCAGCCCTGCGGATACTGCCTCGGCGTCCTCAACACACCAAAGAAGCGTCGCGATCCGATTGTTTCGCCAACCTCGCGTGAGCGCCGAAACACGGGCCGGGCACATGCCAAAGCCCATGCAATCTGAATATGCTGGGTAGGGGGGTCACGTTTCCGACCGGTTACGCGTTCCAAGATAGTCGCGCTTTCCGATCTCAACACCTTCGTGGCGGAGTAGCGCATAGGCCGTGGTGAGGTGGAAGTAGAAGTTCGGCAACGCCCGGTGGAATAGGTAGTTGCCGCCCTCCATCGTCAGCGGCCCTGAGCGCCGCACCCATGTCACCGTTCTGGCTTCTGACCCGTCAAAACTCGCTGGATCCAGACCCCGGATGAAGTTAAGCGTCCAAGCGATCCTCTCCTTGAGCTCCGCAAAAGACTTCTCGTTATCCCCGACCGATGGCACCTCAACTCCAGCCAACCGAGCGGAAGCACCTTTGGCGAAGTCACACGCGATCTGTACCTGACGAGTGAAGGGGTACATGTCTGGGAACAGCCGCGCCTCCAATAGCGTTTCCGGTTCGATACCCTTCGCCGTTGCGTGAGCGACAGCCTTGTCCAAGATATTGTCCAAGGCGGTCAACAACCGGTCGAACACCGGCACTGCGGCTTCATACATCAACGAATTCATCGTCATCCCTTTCTGGCAGGAGCTGGAGGGCTCGCGGCATCGCATAGACAAGCATGAATTCCCACCACCAGCTGCTATTGGCGTCAGACGACTGTTGGGTCGGATGAAATCGCCGCCGGTCTCGGTCGTGATCACGCCGCGGTTCTTATTCCGGTGCCGAATGTTTGGACAAGAAAACCCCGCCCGCTCTGAGACGGGCGGGGCCAGGGAAACGGAGGAGTGGAGGAAGATCGCTCCTTGCTCATTCGCGCTTCCTTTTGGGACAGCCGGCGACGGGGAGGGACCGCCGCCAGCTTTGAAGGGTTAGAGCCAGGGGTAGGAAAGCGGGGCACCGTAGATGCAATTGGTGTAGGCGTTGTTGTACTCGGCCTGCCATTGCGGCTGACCAACAATCGCACCGCCGACCACGCCGGCACCGGCGCCAACGACCGCACCAGCAATCGGGGTGCCGAACAAGAAGCCGCCGACCAGGGCACCAAAGCCGGCGCCGATCAGACCGCCAACGGCGACGCGAGTGCCACGATGCCCGGCACGCCAATTGGCGTAATCACGGGCATACATGTCACAGGCCTGGGTCGAGCGAACGGTCTGTGGGGAGTTATGATGGGCCGAAGCGGTTGCGGTGGTGGCGCCGATCATGGCGAATGAGAGAGTGGCTGCGATCAGGGTCATGGAGATGTTCATGGTCTTGTTCCTCAGAGCTTGGGGTCGATGGTTGCGACCGGTTTGAATTCGGTGATGCGGTTTTGACAAAGCAGCGCTGAACCGAGTCTGAGGCGGTTGTTATGTTCTGTTCAGCTTGGAAAAAATGGCAGGCTATTGCCACTTTCGGGCCCAAAATTTTCTTGAGAAGCCTCGGCCGAATGGGTAGGCCGTCCTGTTCGGCACCGCTTCGACGCAATCCTCGCAACCCTCGTTGCTCAGCCGAAGGGTGTGCCAATTGGCACGGGCTTGGCCTCGAGCCCAGCCGGTCTGTTGCTCCATCTTGGTCATGGCCCGCTAATAATGTTGGCCTCGATCAGGACCGCAAGGCGTTCGACTGTTTCAGGCATTTGCGTTTTCCAGTACCGTCGCTGCGATGGTCTTGGCTCTGTACGTTATCGGTGTGGTTCAACTGTTCGGCGGTATCGGCTTAATGGTCGGGGGCGCTCAAGCTTTGACCTCTCTGACCGAACCTGCGACGACCGGGACAGATTTGGCCGACAGTTTCACCGCAATCTTGGCGTCCGGAGCCTTCGGCCTTGGGATAGGAATGCTCGTCGCCGGCGTCACAACACTCGCGCTTGGCCGAATTCTTGAAACTGTTCTGCGCCTTCGGAACGAACAGCTCAAGCGCGATCGCGTGGAGGAAGCACGAGCATTGGCCCACCAAGATCAGTGGCCGCCGCGCTGACCTTTCGGTTTCGCGTTGGATCTCTGGCGCACTTGGCCGAGTTGCCGGAGATCGTCTCAATGGACCTTGGGCGCCGTCACGAGATTTGGCAGAACGATAAGAGATACTCGGCGATGCCAGGCGCTAGATCGCGGATCCGCCACCAAGCGGGATTGACTAGTCCGGCAGTCCGCACAGGTATTCGACCGATCAATCCGACCACGCTCCATTAATCCGGGCGATCGGACCGCGCCAGCCCGCCAGAGTCGGCGATACCGTTGTGGTCCTGGCCCTCAAGAAAGCCGCCTAGCCGACGGGTACCATGGGGCGCAAGAAAGGGGAGAGGTGGCAAAGCACTCACCGGGCAATCCGTGGCGGTCGACACCCAGAAAGCGTACGACGCGGCTGATAAAATAGAGCTGAGCGGCCGGCGCTTCCGACGACAACATCAGTCGAACGCCGTCCACGTCGAAGAACGCGATACCGGGGGGATCGAAGCGGCCCAGGAAGCGGAGCCGCAAAGCGTCGCGATAGAACGCGATCGATTGATCGATGTCGTCACCGGCAGCCAACGTTATTTGTCGAAGCGGGCCTAATTTCATGAACGTCCTTAGCAGCACACCACCGCTCTCCTCTATGAACTCCGTGCCGGCAGCTCAAGGGCTCGGGTCCCCGAGTGCGGGTGGTTTGCTGAGATCTTCCCGGCGGCAACCAACTTATCCGTGACTGGAGCAGGTGGTGGGATTCGAACCCACGACCCCAACCTTGGTCAGGCTGTACTCCGACCGCAATCGTCTATTCTTCATTAAGGTTGGAACGGAGGGAACAGGATCGGGTTGTCGGTGACCCCGTCAATATCCATTTTCTCAGGAAGCGGGTTACTGATGGTCAGGCCGCCGCTCCAACCAGGGTCTGAGTAGGCCCCGTTCTGTTCGAATGTTGGAAAATCCGCCCGCATCTCATCGAGGGATTTCCACCCCTCTGTTCCGTCCATGCCGAATGGCGTCGCGACGTTACCCATCCAATATTGATTGTAGTTCCATCGTGATGCCGCCAATAGTTGTGACACCCAAACCAATGCTCCGCCCTCTTCCACGCTGCCCAAGATAAAGTGTGTCGCGCGTCCGCGACACGGCGACGCCAATGTCACTTAGGGGTCTGCAAAAAGTATCGGGATCTTGGACAAGAAGCTGCCCGAGATCTTGGTCAAGAAGCAGCATGAGCGACAGCAATCTCGCCTGCTGCCCGTTTATCGCGCGCGGGAGTCTATAGGCTGGGTTGTCATCGGCGCAGATCGACGCCCAGGCGCGAACAAAGATGGCGTCGCCGAGATAATTGCCCAGTTCGCCTTCAGCTAGGAGGCGTGCCGCTGCCTGACAGGCCAGATCGTCGTCGGCGCATTGCAGGTCGTAAGGCTGCCCAACATTCTGGCTCGCCGTCGGGGACGACAAGAGGGCCATCATAACAATGGCAACCAGGCTGACTAAAGGGCGCATCGACCTCCCCCCAGGGATCACATAAGCGCACAGAACCACTGGCACCTCGAAGACGGTCCGTCGGAATTGAGTTAGACCAGCTACCGACCGGAGATTGCCGCAGGCACTGACACAACAACATCCAGGCCAGACACGCAACAGCGGATTGCTCAACCAAACATGGCAGTCGTCCCTTCCGGGTCGAACCGCGAAATAGGACGCTATGTAGCGTTTGTTGCGCTTGTTGCGCTTCTTATGGGAGGCGAAGGCAGGTAGCGGTCCCAGGCATCGAAGAAGTCCGCGCTGGCGTATCCCCGAGGAGTCGACTCTCCAAGTCTGACCACCTTTGGACGAATATTGTACTTACGCAGACTGGCGGCTAACCATCTGTCATATAACGGTTTTCCTCTGATATCGCCCCACGGGACTCGTCGAGGGAGTGAAGTGATTCAAGAAGCGACTGTGTTGATCGCACCTCGTCATCGCCGGACACCACACGAATATCCGACAAAACACGAATGCCGAGGCTAGGTGTGCCTTCCTTGGAGAGCGCAACAAGCGCAACAGCCGCAACACGGGATAGCTTTGGCCATTCACCGCCAACGGCGTCCGCAACGGCAAGAAGCGGTTCCCAAACGTCTGCATCACGGTCGTCTACACCGCTCGGCATATCCGGTATCGTCTCGGCCAAAGCTTCCTGCTTTCCTTCAGCCCAGGCCGATAGCCGATCATGTAGCTTGTGACCTCCCGGCGCGTGTTTTCGTCGTCGGAATGCCTCGACGGGTTCGCGAGGAGCGCGGCGCCGCATTCTGACGATGATCGAGCGCGATAGGATCGTGTCGGGCAAGTCGCCCAGCCCTGCTAACGCGACGGCGCAATAGGCCGGTATCTCCTCGGTCTCCACGATCTTGCCCCTGACGACACATCGGCCGGCGACAGCGCCGCGGCGATGACCAGCGTTGAGCAGTCCACGTATTTCTTCGTTATCCCGGGGCACGCGGCCCGATGTCCCTTTTGAGGGAGAGTGAGCGATTGTCACGAAGAAAGGTGCCCTTCCCACGGAAGCTACAAGATAGTCTACAGGCCACCGTAGGCTCTCCTCCTCAAGGGTCGACCGTAAAACGGGGGGCATGGAGTTGGACCAGATTGCCGGCCTGTCCGCCTGGCTCGCTATTCCCCGCTATTCCTGGCGACGCTTTTTGGCGCGCTTTTCTTTCTCGAAAAGGGAGAGCGATTCGGTCCGCTCAACGATATTGCATTCGCAGCCGTCTTGTTCTTCCTCATCCTTCCGGCAATTGCGGTGAACGACCGAGGTATCACCGAAGCAGTGTGGTTCGGAATTGTCACCTGGCTGGCCGTTGTCGGGATGATCGGGGCCGGAATCGGACAATTATTGTTGGTCCGCGGCGTCATCAGCCTCCGCACCTCGTTTCTAACAGGCGGCGTTGGCATAGTACCGGTGCTAGCCTGGATGGCAGCCTTGCCTTATTTGTCGCTGCGCCATGGCGAACCGTCACAACTAGCCGGCTGGGCAATGTTGGTTTCCTTGGCGCTGATCGTAGCGTTGTTCCCTCTGCTTCGTGCCGGTCGAAAAACAATGGTGGTTGTTGCATCGGTCGTAACGCTGTCTTTGATCATTTGGCTTTTCGACCTGGGGCATTATTTGATGTCAGTCTCCTGAAACCGCTTGCGACGGCGCGGCGAGCGGCTATTTGTGGGCGCGTTCGCTGACGCCGTTTGGTTTAGGGGTGTAGCTCAGTTGGTAGAGCACCGGTCTCCAAATACGCTACCAGGCGTGCGGTCGGGTCCGTTCCTGTCCCGTTAGGTGGCGGAAACCCTACAGTCTCAGTCTCAGCGCTCAACCACCGTCCTGGTCTACCCGGCCTGATACGCAGTGGTTCGGTGCCAATGCGGGTGCCATAACAGGCAACCGCAAAAGAAAAGCCGCCCCTGGGGGCGGCAAGTGTAAAAAAGGGCGACCGACCCAGGGACGCCGTGCCGCGCTGTGGGAGTCGGTTTGAGATCTCACGGGGATGAAGTATATTGTACAGCTGGAGGGCCGTGTCACTCGGTGGCCCTGGTGAAGAGAGGAATAACGATGTCTACACGAATTGTCGTATTGGCGCTTGCGACAGTGGTGCTTGCCCTTGGGCCAACATATGCCTTGGCTGCTGGGCCTGATGCAGGGGCATCAGGCATTATGGTGCATGTCTTGTAGTTGTCCAAGGACACGTAAATGGAGTGGATTTTGCCGGCGTAATCATCGGCGCCTTCGCGGCAAACCAAAGCTGCAACGTGCCCGGCCCGCCCAACTGCGACGATTAACAGCAGCGTCAAGGCCTGAACTTTTCACGCCTCCATTCCAAGCGATCAGCGGCAACACCCGACGGCGCGAAGCCATCAAGGACTCACGGAAGCAGGTCAGGGAAGCCGCCCAGGGCGGCAAGGGGCCTTCTCTGGTGGTTTCTCGGTGCCCGGGAACGCTAACGGCCGTCAGTGAGTCTCCTAGGCGCGGCCTGCAAAAGCGTCCCGTGTAATAGCCGTCTTGGCAAACTCAGTTTAGGCGGCCGGGGCCTAGGTCTTAGGGCCGCTGCGCGTGGTGCGCCGCTTCTTTGCTCCCGCCTTGCCGGGTTTCTTTGCCTTGGCCTCCTCATGGGGCGAGTGATCGGTCTCGGTTTCGGCCTCGGCCAACCGTTTTAGATTCCCGAGGATCTCAACGCCGGTCTTTCGGGCGCCGCGGGCGGCATTCCAGCCGATGATCAGCCCGAGCGGGCCATATGGAAACCCGATCTGGTCGTTGAACGTGAACCGACAGCCGGTCGATGTCGGTTCGATGACCCAATGCTCGTCATAGCTTTTGAAGAAGTCGCCCTTGGTCATCCGATAGGCAAAGACCCTACCGGGCTCCCATGCCGTGGTGACAAAGTGGAGGCGGTAAGTTCGACCACCGGCCTCCTCTTCCCAGAAGAACGTGGAACCGACCCCTCCTGCGGGCTCGCTGGTCCAGTCGAAGACCTTGAGCGCTGTGAACCACTGGCGCGTCAGATCCGGTTCCACGAGGAAGCGCCACACGACTTCAGGCGCAGCCTCGATCTCGACTGACATTGTGACGTACAAATCAGCCTCCTCTTCGGGTCTCGCAAGACATCGCTGCCCTCAGCTAGCCACAGCAAACACGAACCTGTTGAGCGCGGTCGGTCCGACACGGCTGGTTCAGCCTAAGGCAGACGGACCTCTGGTACACCACAAAGCCCGGAGGAAGCCGATCGGTTTTTGCCGGTCGGCTTCTTAGCTTGTCACCCGTACAGCCTCGGTTCTCATCGGCTGGGGCGACAGGCCAGCTTCAACTGCTGCTGACGATCGGTATCGGCGACTATCTCCTCGATAGCCTGGTCGACCCCGGCTTGGATCTCAATATCCGCAATCATGATGTCGAATATGGCTTCGACTTTGGCATCGAATCCATTTGCTTCTTGCTTGGAATACGGCATCTCGCTCCCCCCGCCCGATGCCTCAGCCAGCAGCACCTTCGCAACGATGGGCGCCCATTCGGAACTCGGGAACATGAAACGATGATTGATCCCCGGTATCCACAGCTAGGATGCTGAGGTCGAAATCAGGATTGGTGGGGCCGATCCCAGGGTGGGCCTCGCGTGAGGCCCGAAACAATATCCAAATCTGTCGACAGGCCGATCAGCCGGGACACGCTAACTGCCGTCAGTGAGTCTCATAGGCGCCACCGCAGGCTCCTTGAGTGATCGACGGCCACGACGGCGAATCAATACTCGTCCGGTGAGCGATCATCGACCATCTCTTCCATGACTGGCACAGGCTCGCAGGTCACGTCGCTTCTGAGGGTACCATCGGGCATGATCGTCCGACAGAATATCGCAGTCTCCAGACTCATCCAGGAGAAAGTTGCGCCTGTCAGGTTTGCGTCGGTCAGGTTCGTGGCGTTCATGAACGAGCGGTCGAGAACCGCGTCGGTGAGGTTGGCGCCCGTGAGATCGGCATCGTTCAGTGACGAGCCGGTAAAGTGAGCGCCGGTCAGGTCGGTGCCGGCGAAGTTCGCCGAACGAAGGTCGGCGTTGGTGAAGTTTGCCTCGATCATAGTCGCGCCGCTGAAATCAGCGTCTCTCATCGATGTATTGTCCACTCCGACTCCTGTCATGGCAGCGTTGACGAAGATCGCCCCGATCGCGCTGGTTTCTAGGAAGATCGTGTCCTCCAAATTCGCTGCGGACATGTCGGCACCGTTAAAGACCGAAAGGCGGAGGAATGCCTCGCTGAGGTCGCAGCCGACGCATGCGTTGGTCGAGCGAAGCGTGGAGAGGTCGGCTTGGTCGAACGCCACGACCGAGGTGACCCCGAGCAACGCAGTTTGCTCTGATCTGGGAGCACCCGAAAACATGGGAGGAATGATGTTTATCAAGCGCACTCTGGCAGCCGGTGGGTTCGTGCTTGCGAGCGTTGCTGCCGCCAGCGCGGCAGATCTTCCGGTTATGGTGGTCGAACCGGCCGCGCCTCCTCCGGCACCGGTCTTCAGTTGAGCTGGACCCTATGTCGGCGCATTTGGTGGATTCACATTCGGACTTGTTGGCGACGCCGGTCTCCAAGCAGGCTTCAATTTCGTGAACGGTGGCTTTGTCGCCGGGGTCGAAGCGCGAGCCGGCGTCGGGTTTGCTGGTCCGGTATTCTTCACCACCGTCGGCGGACGTGCTGGCTTCCTCGTGGGCGAACGTGCTCTTCTGTACGGCGCGGCCGCTGCGGGCTACCTCCCCGTTATTCCGGCGTTCTTCTACACCGCCGGCGGCGGCATGGAGGTCGCGGTTGGAACGAATTTGTCATTGTTCGCCGAGGCCAGAGCGCTGGGCGCGTTTGGTGGCGGCTGCTGCCTTCTGACGATCCAAGCCGGGTTCAACTGGCACCCCTAGGGACGCACAGTCTCCGATTTGGAACCACCCGCGCCCTTCAATGGATGGCCGAGAGTCGCGGTGATGGTGCGGTCGAATGCTGGCTAACGTTGGATCGATGGCTCGATCTATTGCTGTTGGGGCTGCGGCGTTATTGCGGCAGGCCGAAAGAATTGCCTCTGACCGCCTGCTCATTTCTGTAGCCCGACACGGGGAATACGACGGGTCCAGCGATTGCCCAAAGCCAGCGGATGCGCGACCCCATTTGAGTTGAGCGACTCTCGCCGCGACTGGTTTAGACATCGTCACCCGGGATGGAGCCAAGGATGCTGGACCATTTCGATGAATTCTCCACCGTCTTCGGGCGCGACGGCGCAATGCTCTCCGTTTTGCTGGTGGTCAGTTTGGCTCTCACGGCTTTTCACGTTTATCAGGAATGGAAGGGAGGAGCCGTGCCGTTGTGGCGTGTTTTCGGCGCCATTGTGGGAGTTCGCCTGCCGGACCGGCTGGGCTTCCTGCTCTTTACCGTCGTCCTAACCCTCGTTTTGTGGGCGCTTTCCGTACAGGGGATGACCGGCTGGCCGCTTGCTTCGAAATGGTCGTCATTTGCGCTCGGAGCTCTAATCGGTGCGCGCATCTCGGACAGCATCGTGTCGCACTGGATCCTCTACGCTATGGGCTACCGGCCCAATCCCGGGCTGACATCAACGCCACTCTATATCGCCGAGGCGGCCTTGCTCGCCTACGTGTTCTGGGAGGGTCTGTCGTTGCATCCGTTAGGGGCGTGGGGCGGCGTTGCCGCCGGTGCCGTCTTCTTCGTCCTTGTGTTGCCCTCCTTCTGGTTCCTTGGCGCTCTCTTCGCCGACTGGCGGCGCTCGCGCTGGGTCCGGGGGACAACGATCCCTGACTGGACCGCGAGCTAGCGTAGTTGGGCGGGCAGAGCTACGAAGCTCAGTCCTCAGTGTCGGCGGCGGCGGCGCCGAAGCATAGGCGATCCGGACCAGATTGTTGGGGTCGGTGTCCACGCACTCGAATCGAGCAACGATCCGATACGCCTCCGGTTCGGAGCTAGTCTATCTCAGGCGGCCGGGTCCGGGGCGCCGTGCCGCTGTGGGAGTTGATCGAATGAGCGGCATGTCATTCGCGCGGCTGACTGAGTTTCCGGGGAATATGCTTTGGGGCGCTCAGGCTAGGAAACATTCGTTCATCATCTCGTTTATCAGCGGGGAAGGCGGCGGCTGGGGCACTTCGCGGGCCAATCACGACCCGGAGACGATGCCGGCCGGTGGCAGGGCATTGACAGTCCCAGATTGGCGGCATGTTCGAATTTGGCTCGTTCGAGGCGGCCCGTCGCTGCCTGCGAGGAGACCTTGGCGCAGTTGAGGGCGATCGAATAACCCAGCGCCGGAGACTCCCAACTGTGGGACAGCCAAAGCTTATAGAGACCATAGATAGCAACCCCGTTCCGGCAGGTGATACTCTCAGCACTGCCCCAGGGTGGTTTTGCGCCGCCTTTCCTAAGTTGGAGAAAGTTATGTCCTGGAAGACACCGAAGATCGCCGAAGTCTGCGTCGGCATGGAAATCAACATGTATGCTTGCGCGACCCGCAAGTAGGCAGTCTCGAAATTGATTACGGTCAGGCCGTCCCCTCCGGGCGGCCTTTTCCGTTGGCGCGCTCTTCGACGCCTCAAGCGAGGCGCCCAGCGCCGCACCCACAGCCCCAGCTCAGCCCCAACCCAGACTTAGAGGGATGGACCATGGAATCCCGCGCCTGACGCCATCGCCACAATCACAAACATGCTGTTGTCCCTCTGGTTGTCTGTTGGCAAAACGCCGAGGATCCAGCGAAGTGACCGAAGTCGGTCCTTTTGGCTGTTGATTTTTTGAGATTTTTTCTACGGGAGGTGCCCTATTCCCAGACCGAACCGCTTCAATGGGGCACCCCCCCGACTTTGAAGCGCGTCCCGAGCATCACCGAACAACCCTCGGAAGTGGCGCCGCCGGCGGCCGATTATCGGCTCTGATCTCGTGCGGCTGTAGCTGCGGCTCGACATCAACATCGGGGATGGGATCATCGGCGACCGCCGCCGGTAGATCGTCGGATATGCGATGATTTAGCGGCCCAGCCTCATCGGGCTCTGCCACATCCGGCCTAGCCTCCCTCAAAAGCTGCAGCACGCTCATCGCCAGCTTGCGATTGGACACCGGCTCGCCATGCTCATTGGCAGGGAAAAGGGACGAACCGTCCGCGCCGGTTAGCTCAGAACTCTTGAGTGCAGGGACCAACCGTTCGAGGAGCAACCGCTGCGCTGTCAGCATGTCGCCAGTGGTCGGAACCAACTTGCGCTTGAAGCCGGTGTCACGATCGACATCGTTGAATACCAGCACTCGGCCGGCAGCGATGCGACACGCCATCCGGATGCCAGCCAGCCCTTCGGTGGCAATGAGCGCACGCGCACCCTTGCCGATTTTGTTCCGAGAACCGGGCGGGCGACCGCGCCGCCTGGGCGTGTCAGCGGTCTCGCTGTCCGCTGCTTCAGCCTCTTGAATGGCCGAAAAACCGTTCAATTCCGTCATTTTCAATGGGCCTCACCTTCAATTGGCACCCGACTTGGCACCCGGAACCGGCGGAAACCGAGAATAGTGGAAGATAATGCCGTCGCCGAAGAATGCCTATATTCGGACGATCACCAATATTTGCTTATTTCGTTGGCCGGGTAGTTAGACGTGAAAGAGCCACAGAGAATAACCGACGGAAACATTCTCAGCTATTGTTTACGGCCAGGACCGCTGCGCTCAATCCTAATGCAGTGATCAGAGTTCGGCGGCGGGCGTCGCCCGTCGGGGCGACTTTCTCTTTGCCGGCGGCGATCCAGTTCAACGCTGACTGGAGCAGGTGGTGGGATTCGAACCCACGACCCCAAACTTGGTCAGGTTATGCTCTGCCGCTGAGCTACACCGCTTCACCAGCCAATTTGATCGCCTGTTGGCGGTCAGACTACAGCGGCAGCGACTAACGCAGGGTGAATCGCGAGCGCGAGCGCGGCGGCGGGCGCGGGTGCTGTTGCATTGGCTCCAGATATCCGGCGCGGACGATGAAGGCCTGTTCGCCGACATTCTGAAATGTGTCTCAGCTGCAGTGACGCGTCTATCATCGCACTCAGCAATGCAATGAGCGGCGACGCCGCCTGACAAATACGAAATATGTGCGGCAATTGCCGCCCTTCGGGGCGGCTATTTCCTTTGAGGTCTTGCCGACGGTGGCAGCATGAAAATGCTACGCGCGCAGCTTTGCAGCGTCGGCGAGGGCTGAAGCCAATTCCGAGCTGGACAGCGGCCACAGCCGGGAGCACCGGCGGTTACGCAGCCACAGGCGTCAGATCCGGGATCACACTGCTCTGCGCAGTTGACCTAATCCCTCAGTAGCGAAGGCAGGGGAGGAATGTCGGCATCGGTGATGTAGTCCGGCAGCCGAACGAATTGCCGCTGGACCCATCCGCGGCCGCGCAAAACCCCAACAAGAACTTCGCACCAGTTTTCGTCGCAGCCGACGATGAGTAGCTCGGCTCCGGCGGCAACAGATCGGATTGGGCGAGCGTTGGCGAACGGGCCGTTGTAGATCGCCAAATCGACGGCGGCGTGGGCAACGCAGCCTTCGATGCACCCGACCTCGAATCCCGTGCAGGTAGCGCCGTTTACAGTGCGGTCGGTTGCCGTCAACCCGCGTTGCCCGATGACTTGAGCAATGCCAAATCGCGCCGCATTTTGGAGGTTTGCCTTGGCGATGTCGCCGTCCAGAAGTCCGGCGAGGATTTCCTCGTGGGGGCCATCGAAGCCCGACCCTTTGGCGATTCCCACGTCGTTGTGCGCCTGCACCGCCGCCGGTACACCGCAACCGATCGCGATCGCAAGAGCAGACGTTGTCAGATTGAGCCTTGTTCGAGTTGGCACTGCGCTAACTCCGCGAGCGGCGGCTCATCATCCAGGAACCGCCAACACAACGTATTCCCAATTCGGAGTGCCTACAAACAAGCCCAGGAGTCACAACGGTCGAAGTCGACCACTTTGCCAAGGATTCCGAATTTGCAGACCACCGGCGAGCCGCTGCCGCACTCCACAAGGTTCGCGGTTAGTCGTCGGTCGGGTTGTGATCGCCCGTGGAAGCCTGACCGGCCACGGGGCCTAGGATGCAGAGTAGGTCAGGACTGGCCAACCGGGAAGGCCGTGACAAAGCCCAAACCCACCTACCCGTCCGGCCTCAAGGCCACTGGCAAGACCATCGGCAGCGGCTTTTCCAGCCATGGCACAGTCGGCCGCGTATTCGGGCCGTCGGAGTATGTGATGCGCTCGTTGTCGGCTTAGTGCGATGCCCGCCGACCCATGACACCAGAAATGTGTGAATACCCCTGGCGTGACCCCGTCGCGAGCGCTGTGATAACGAAGATCGGGCCAGTTTTTGCCTGTCAGGGTCAAAAGCCGCATTGTCATATCGGAACGCGGCGTGGGCGGCTTCGGCATAACGGTCATCACCGGTCAGCGCGAACAGCTCGACCAGCGCCCAGCCGATGCCCGAAGTGCCGTGCGCCATTCCGAGAAGGCCGCGGCGATTGGCGCCCGATCGCCAAAATAGACGATCCTTCTGCGTTCGAGCGCTACCGAGTAACTCGTCGCCGTGGCTCCGTATCCTGTTGGCCAGCCACGGGAGCCGCGAGGCACCATTGAGAGCGCCTACCGCGACGATCAGTCCGGCATGGCCGGAGATCAGATCGGGCTCTGTAATCGAGTCCGGGTCGGGAAGACGCTTAAGCACCTCGATCCCGGCATCGTGGAGTTCATCGTCTTCGAGCAAGGTTCCAACATGGTACGCGGCGAAGGCAACGCCCGCGCTTCCACTGTAGAAACCGATCGCGCGGTCGGGAATGTCGTCGACGTGCTCGGTGGCGTGGCGGATCGCCGCCAAAGCGGTCGACTTGGCAGTCGGCTCATTGGTCAGCGACCCAAGCGTTGCGAGAAAGAGGGCCACGCCGGCGGTTCCCGAATAGATGTCGGGGCCCAAAGCACTGAGACCAGTGGGTCCGCCAGGCCGTGCCGGACCAATCCAGCAGCATCGCCCGTCCGCCCAGATCGCCCGGTCGCAGAGGAGTCTGCCAATGACCGCGGCGGTCTCGACGGAATTGTTGGCGACGTTGTCCGACCGTGGAGTCGTTACTTTGGTCGATTTGGTGGTGGTTGACACGAACCGATAAGCATCGATCGATCCGGGCTGGAGGTACGGTTGATCGAAGACGACTTGGCTTGACCGGAACGCCTCCCGCACTCTTTCCAAACGCTCCGGCAATCGACGTTCGCCTAGTTGGTGGGCACCGATCACGCCCTTCGCCGTGAGTTCGCAGCGATGCATGCCAAAGCTTTTGTTGCTGCCCGGGTCCTCGGCTAACCCGACGCCCGGCGCCAGGACTTTACAAAAGGCTGGTTCTCCCGGATTGAGTTGGTCTCCTAGGCTACGGTGGATCGACTCCAGCGCCGGCCTCGCCTGGGCGTAATGGCGCCTGCTAAGATACAGCACTCCACTGTCGCAACGCATCCTTGCGCCGACATTCTTCCAAACTTTGAACTGAAACGGCACGCCGAGATCGTTGAGAGCGCGGGTTAACACGCCAATGAAGTCCGCCGCGATTGATGGCGTCAGATTCCAGTAGACCCGGAGCAGTTGATCGCGATCTTCGGCTGATATCGGCTGGTCGCCGACGATGTAAAAGAAGCCCGGCGAGAAGGTCCGAAGCTCCTTCGGATGTCGCACGCTGATCTCATCGCCAACGGCAAACTCACCGTCCGCACCCTTCGACGTTTCCGCCTTAGCGACCCTGACTTTGAGGTCACGCCGCTCCGCAATCACTGACTTGTCACCAGCCGCTACGACCCGCCAACCAGGTTGCCAATGGCCGCCGCCGTTATTGGTCGCAGACCAGGCCTCCTCGATCTGAACGCCTGCCCTCGTCTGCTCCAAAATGAACTCCAACGGGGTTGGGATGCCGGGACAATAAAAGCAGTCATAAAGAACGGACTTGATCGACTGCAGCAGGATCGATGATTGCGCCTCCTCTGGGATGACATCTCGATCGTGGCTGGCGAGGGTCCGCACCGGCCGTCCGAACCAGGAGAAACTCGACAGAGAGTTCACCTTAAGGGCGGCCACGGCGCGACCCACTTGGTCCGCGTAATCGGTCCTCTGGCGACTCATTCCAGGCCCAGAAGCGTTGCCACCGCCTGTTCGGGATGCTTGGCAAGGTTGGCACTGATCTGCACCAGGCATACTGCTGGCGCGGTCAGCTCGGAGGCTTCTTTCATCTGCTCGTGGACCTTTTGCAGGATGCTGACGGCGCAGCACATGGTGGCCCGAACAACAAGGCCTTGCGCGGCACCAGCATCCTCAATGCCGGCGCGTCGACGGTAGGCGGTCCAGAAACGACTGATGGCAGACTGCATCGTCGCTAGTGGGATGCGCGCGAGCTGCTTGGCCGGGTCGGGCCAAGTCTCTGGGGTTATTGGACACGAATGCACCCAGGTCAGCAGGTAGTCGCAAAGCGCACTGCCGATGTCCCAGCACGGATCGCCGCATCCTGCGTTCTCCCAATCGACCAGCGCGATCTGTTTGGTGCGTTCATTCGGAGCCGATGGGTGGACCAGGCAGTTGGTCAAGCGAATATCGCCGTGGATCAGACATTCCGGCTGCCACGCCATAAGCAGCCAGTCGGCGAGGCCGGCCAGTTCTTCGTTTTGCTGAATAATACGACCGATCAAACGATTGGCCGAGCTCATGTCATAATAATTCGCCAAGCTCGGCTTAAACAGAAACTGTAACGCCCTTGGGCCACCGTGGGCGGCTTCCTGGCCGTCACCGTCACAGGGCAGCGCGTGGATCCGCGCCAATGCATCGCCAAGTTTGGCCGCTATGCGTAGCTCTAGCCGTCCCGTTCGTGCCTGTCGCGCGGCAAGCGACTCGGCGTCGGATATGAGGCTCACGATCAGCAGACCTTGGTCCGGCAGGTATCTCGTGTGTGACGGCACCAGCGGGCGGAGGCTCGGCTCAGCTCGCAACCGATCATAGATCGCCGCTTCCGCGGCCAACGCATTCCGTGTAGCGCGGCCCCGAACGTCCTGCTTGACGATATAGCCCTTCCCAGACTTCGAGCTCAGGCGAAGGTTTTGATGGCGACCCTCAATGTTTGTCGCATCAAGGCCATCCCGGACGATCGACCCGGGGTCAAGGAACCCCTCTGCTAACAACAAGTCGATTGTCTGGCGAGCGTCCAGAACCATTGCCGATTACTAGCGTAGGTCGGATGATGCGGGCTACAGGGCTATAGCAACGAAAGTGTGTTGCTGATCGACAGTTTTCAGTACCGATCCGGTCACGGTGACCAATTTGCCGGCGTCAGCAAATTTGTTGAGGTGTTGATTTCAATCGAGGCTGAGATCAACCCGGCTAAGCGGGCTGCTTTCACGGCCGCGAAGCTCATCCGCCAAGACAAAAAAGGTCCCACCGAAGCGAGGCCCTTTCGTTGGATGCCGTCGGCAGCAGATCAGTAGAATGGATGCCAGTTGATACCGCCCTGAATGGTGACTGTGGTCGTCCGGCTCCAGCTGCATGCACTCGCCTATAACCTCGGCAACTTCATGCGTACCCTGGCGTTGCCCGATACCGTGGAGCAATGGTCGCTGACGACGCTGAGGGAGAAGCTGGTCAAGATCGGTGCGAAAGTTGTCAGTCATGGCCGGTACGTCACATTTCAATTGGCCGAGGTTGCAGTCCCAAGAAGCTTGTTCCAGAAAATCTTGAGCCTGATTGATGATCTACGACGAAGACCCGCTCCGGCGTAGGCCGAGGGAATCGACGGCAAGGAGATTGCGACACGAGAGGTGTGTCTGGATGGCAAGAGAAACGACCAAATGGCCTTCCACGCGCTGGCCGATTACCAAAATCATGTCATCGGATGGCTGCAATGGGAACAGAGTTCCCTTGGAGATGGGGCCGTGGTACGATTTCCGCGAATTTGGATGTCATCTGGGGAATGTCGGCTAAGAGAGGGTTCGGCCCATCTGGTTGGTCATTTTATGCGGCGGTTTTGCGGTATTGCAAGCGCCGGGTTTGTAGCGTATTTTGTTCGATCTTTTCTCTTTTCAACAGGATGGTCTGGCCGCGCCCGAAATAGACATCGGCCGGCGTGAGGTTGCCCAGGCTCTCGTGGTAGCGGTGATAATTGTAGTGGCCGACGAAGGCCTCGATCTGTGTCTCCAAGTCGCCAGGCAGATAGTAATTTTCCAAAAGGATGCGGTTCTTCAGGGTTTGATGCCAACGCTCGATCTTGCCCTGGGTTTGCGGATGATAGGGAGCGCCGCGAATGTGCTCCATATCGCGGTCGTCGAGCCATTTGGCCAGATCGTCGGCGATGTAGCTGGAGCCGTTGTCAGACAGGAGCCGTGGCTTGTGAATGACCGTTGCCCGATCGCGACCTGACGCCTTGAGCGCCAGTTCCAGCGTATCGGTGACGTCCTCGGCCTTCATCGTGGTGCAGAGCTTCCACGCGATAATGGTGCGCGAGAAGTCGTCGAGCACGGTGGAGAGGTAGAACCAGCCCCAATCAATGACCTTGAGGTAAGTGAAGTCGGTCTGCCAGAGCTGGTTTGGCGCCGTGGTCTTGTCCTGGAACTCGTCGGACGCCTTGAGGACGATAAAGGCCGGGCTGGTGATCAGATCATGGGCCTTGAGCAGTCGATAAACCGAGGATTCCGATACAAAGTAGCCCTCTGTGTCTGTGAACCGGACAGCCAGTTCCCGCGGCGACAGATCCGTCTCGTCCAGCGCCAGCTGTACGATCCGGTCTCTCACCTCATCGGGGATACGGTTCCAGACTTGGCCAGGCCGCGAGCGGCGGTCCTCCAGGGCCTCCGGTCCGCCGGTCAGATAGCGGTCGTACCAGCGATAAAACGAGGTGCGGGGAATGCCCAATAAGATGACCAGTAGCGGATTGATGTGGTGGAGCTGAGGTCGGTCCCCGAACGCTCGACGCGGGAGGCGAGGCAGGCCGATCCGCTCGGCTGTGATGTTGGTTGTGGCATCAACGATCCCTGGTGATCGTCTGAAAGACCTGCTGAGGGGATCGTTCCGAATCAGACAATGGGGGGCGGGCCTTCGATGGGCTTACCCTGGTTGATTGTATGAGGCTCATTCCAAGGGCCTTAGCACCTCCTCAAATCGCCTTGATGCTTGAGAAAAGAATGCCCAAGAGATAGCTCAAGGGTCGACATTTTGCAACCCCACGGCAGTCTCAACGCTAGCGACTCTGCGATAACTCGTTGTTTTTATTGGTGAGCGCGCGGGGGCTCGAACCCCGGACCTGCTGATTAAAAGTCAGCTGCTCTACCAGCTGAGCTACGCGCTCGTCTCCGCCTGATATCGGGACCGGGCAACGCAGACGGTAGGCATCGCCGCTCCGAGGGTCAATCGGCCGAAGAGACAGTTTCGACAAGCACACCGAAACAGGCGCCCGCGTGGAGGCCCGGCAAGTGCGGACGCACTCCGTGGGCGCTGCGCATCCAGGAGGTGTGCTGGGCGATTTGCGACAAAAGGATCAGGCCGGCGCCGTTTCCGCCCCTCCGGCCGGAATATCTAGGTAGAATAATCACTTTCCGCCGCTCCCTTTCCCCAATTTTCTTTAACCGACCGGCGAAACTTCTCGAATTGGCCCGATGCGATCGCTCGCCGGAGGCCAGCCATCAGCGATTGATAATAGGCAAGATTGTTCCAACTCAGCAGCATCGCGCCCAGCGTTTCATTTGATTTGACCAAATGATGCAGATAAGCGCGCGAATAATCGCGGGAGGCGGCACATTCCGACTCCTGATCGATCGGTGTCGGATCATCGGCGTGACGGGCGTTTTTGAGATTGAGCTTGCCGAAGCGGGTGTAGGCGAGGCCGTGGCGGCCGCCCCTGGTTGGCAGCACGCAATCGAACATATCGACGCCGCGCCCGACCGCTTCGACGATATCTTCCGGAGTGCCGACCCCCATCAGATAGCGTGGCTTCTCCCTGGGCAACACCCGATCCGTGGCCTCGATCATTTCAAGCATCACATGCTGCGGCTCGCCGACCGCAAGACCGCCGAGGGCGTAGCCGTGAAAGGGCATCGCCGCCAAGACTCCGGCGGATTCGATCCGCAGAGCGGCATTGTCACCGCCCTGGACAATACCGAACAGCGCCTTCCCGCTCTGCTCGTCAAATGACGCCAACGACCGCTCGGCCCATCGGAGCGACAACTGCATCGCCCGCTCAATCTCGCCGCTACTAGCCGGAAGCGCGATGCACTCATCAAGCTGCATCTGTATATCGGCCCCGAGCAGCCCCTGGATCTCGACTGCGCGTTCCGGCGTCAGCTCATGGGTGGCACCGTCGAGATGCGACTGGAACGTCACGCCGCGCTCCTCGACCTGCCGCAGTTTGGCCAACGACATCACCTGAAAGCCGCCGGAATCGGTGAGGATCGGACCCGGCCAATTAGCGAATTTGTGAAGGCCGCCAAGAGCGGCTATCCGTTCGGCACCGGGGCGGATCATCAGATGATAGGTATTGCCCAAGATGATATCCGCACCGAGCTCGCGCAGCTGGCCGGGATACATCGCCTTGACGGTTGCGGCGGTGCCCACCGGCATGAAAGCCGGCGTCTGAACCATCCCCCGCGGTGTCACGATCTCCCCGACCCGGGCTGCGCCATCGGTGGCGCTGAGCGAGAAGCGGAAGCCCTGCCTGGTCACGGGGAACCAGTCTCCGGGGACAAGAGGCAAGCATCGCCGTAGGAATAGAAGCGGTAGCCGATGTCGATCGCATCGCGATAGGCGGCCAGCATCCGCTCGCGGCCGGAAAAAGCCGCCACCAGCATGAACAAGGTCGAGCGCGGCAGATGGAAGTTGGTCATCAGAATGTCGACGGCGCGAAAGCGGTAGCCGGGGGTGATGAAAATATCGGTTTCTCCGGAAAAGGGGCGGATCACTCCCTCCTCGTCGGCGGAGCTTTCGAGGAGGCGGAGCGTTGTCGTTCCAACCGCAATGACTCGGCCGCCCTGGGCTCTTGTTTGGTTCAGCGCGGCGGCCGTATCGGCCGAGACCTCCCCCCATTCGGTGTACATCCGATGCACCGCAGTATCCTCGGCCTTGACCGGCAGAAATGTTCCCGGCCCGACATGAAGCGTCACCCTGTGCGTTGCCATGCCCTCGTCGGCAAGTCGCTTGAACAGCTGAGGCGTGAAATGAAGGCCGGCAGTGGGTGCGGCGACAGCGCCTTCGTTGGCGGCGAAGACGGTCTGATAATCGGCCCGATCCGCTGCGTCCTCGGCGCGACGGCTGACGATATATGGCGGCAGCGGCATGTGACCGTGTCGGCCGATCGCCTCGTCCAGAGCGGAGCCTTCGCTGTCGAAGGCGAGGCGGACCCGTCCCTCCCCGGCATTGTCAACGATCGTCGCTCTCAAGGCCGGTATCTCTTCCCCCGCGACTTGGAACGACACCCGATCGCCGACCTTGAGCCGCTTGGCCGGTTTGGCCAGCGCCCACCGGCTTGAATCGTCCATCCTCTGAATGAGTGTCACGGAAATATTCACCGAGTTTCCGTCCCGTTGACGAACTCCCGTGAGCGCAGCCGGAATGACTTTGGTGTCATTGATCACCAGCGCGTCGCCGGGTCGAAGTAGATCCGGCAGATCGCGGACCCGGAGGTGACGATTGGGCTCCCCCGGCGCCACTACCATCACCCGGGCCGCATCCCGCGGACGAGCTGGCCGAAGCGCGATGCGCTCCTCAGGAAGATCGAAATCGAAGAGGTCGACCCGCATCGGGCCTCACGAGCTACGGCCGACGACGCTGCTCAATTCGGCTCGACGACCTTTATCGAGGTAATAACGTCGGGGTCGGCAACCGGCTCGCCGCGTTTGATCTGATCGACATTCTCCATGCCCCCAATCACTTCACCCCAAACAGTGTCTTGGCGGTCGAGGAAGGCGGCATCGGCAAGACAAATGAAGAACTGGCTGTCGGCGGAATCGGGGTCCTGGGCGCGGGCCATGGAGCAAGTGCCACGGACGTGTCTGCCGTCGCTGAACTCGGCTTTCATTTTCTTACCGGAACCGCCGGTACCGGTGCCGGTCGGATCACCGGTCTGGGCCATGAAGCCTTCGATTACCCGGTGAAAAGGCACGCCGTCGTAAAAGCCTTCGGCCGCCAATTCGGCGATGCGAGCGACATGGTTGGGCGCCAGGTCGGGTCGCGTCCTGATCACCACTGGACCCTTGGTTGTCTCCAATCTCAATGTAGTTTGATCTGCCATGAAATCCTCTATTGAACGTCGGCGGCGACGCGCATGGTCAGGATGATATCGGGGTTGGCCGGCGGCTCACCGCGAGCGATCTGATCGACACAATCCATCCCGACCGTCACATGGCCCCAAAGAGTGTAGAGCCCATCGAGGAAGCGCCCCTCCGCGAACATGATGAAGAATTGCGAATTGGCAGAAACCACTGGATCGGCCCGCCCCATGCCGACCGCGCCGCGAACGAAGGGTTCATCGGTGAATTCGGCCGGGATATCAGGAAGCTGCGAGGCACCGAACCCGGTCCCGGTGGGATCGTCACTCTAGGCCATGAAGCCCTCGATGACGCGGTGGAAAACGACACCGTCATAGAATCCCTCTCGCGTCAGCGTCTTGATCTGCTCGACATGGAGCGGCGCCAGATCGGGCCGCATTTCGATTACCACTCGGCCGCAGGCGAGCTCGAGATAAAGGGTGTTCTCGGGGCCGACCAACGCCACCGGCTCCGGTTCCGCTGCTCGGGCCGCACCGCCCTCGGGCTCCACCGCAGCAAGCGCTTCGGCAGCGTCAACGGCAGCGCCGGCTTCGGCCGCCGGGGAGAGCACTCCAGCCTCGTCGGCGGGGGCGTCGGCAGCGACGAGCATGGTCAGGATGATATCGGGGTTGGCCGGCGGCTCGCCGCGAGCGATCTGATCGACACAATCCATCCCGACCGTCACATGGCCCCAAAGAGTGTAGAGCCCATCGAGGAAACTCCCCTCATCGAACATGATGAAGAATTGTGAATTGGCGGAATCGTCGGCCGCGCCGCGGGCCATGCCGACCGCGCCGCGAACAAAGGGCTCATTACTGAATTCGGCCAGGAGATCGGGAAGCGGCGAGCCCCCGAACCCGGTCCCGGTGGGATCGCCACTCTGAGCCATGAACCCCTCGATGACGCGGTGGAAGATCATACCATCATAGAAGCCGGATCGCGTCAGCGCCTTGATCCGCTCAACGTGAAGCGGCGCCAGATCGGGCCGCATTTCGACGACCACGCGGCCGCAGGCGAGCTCGAGATAAAGGGTGTTCTCAGGGCCACCCAGCACCACCGGCTCTGGTTCAGCGATTCCAGCCACCTCTGGCTCGGCCGCCGCGGGGACATCGGCAGCATCAACAGGGGCGGCGGCTTCGTCTGCTGGAGCCGGTGCCTCAGCTTCGTCGGCGGGGGCGTCGGCAGCGACGAGCATCGTCAGGATGACGTCAGGGTTGGCCGGCGGCTCGCCGCGAGCGATCTGATCGACACAATCCATCCCGACCGTCACATGGCCCCAAAGAGTGTAGAGCCCATCGAGGAAACTCCCCTCATCGAACATGATGAAGAATTGTGAATTCGCAGAATCCACGGCCTCGCCGCGCCCCATGCCGACTGCGCCGCGAATGAAGGGCGCATCGGTGAATTCGGCCGGAATATTGGGAAGCTGCGAGGCGCCGAACCCGGTCCCGGTGGGATCGCCACTCTGGGCCATGAAGCCCTCAATGACGCGGTGGAAAACGACACCGTCATAAAAGCCTTCGCGCGTCAGAGTCTTGATCTGCTCGACATGGAGCGGCGCCAGATCGGGCCGCATTTCGATCACCACACGGCCGCAGGCGAGCTCGAGATAAAGGGTGTTCTCGGGGCCACCCAGCACCACCGGCTCCGGTTCCACGATCCCGACCACGCCGCCCTCGGGCTCCACCGCAGCAAGCGCTTCGGCAGCGTCAACGGGAGCGCCGGCTTCGTCTGCTGGAGCCGGTGCCTCAGCTTCGTCGGCGGGAGCCACGATCTCATCGGCAAGTGGGATATTCGCCCACGGGTCCTCGCCGGCATCTGCCGTATCTTCTTCAGAGCCAGAGCAGGCGGCCAAGGTGAGGCTGAGCGTCAGCGCGGCGGCGGTGGCGAAGATCGTCTTCACTTTGGGACCCATGGGTTCGGCGCGGCGGCCGGGTTGGCGAGGAGGATTGATAGCGGGGTGCGATGCCTCAACGCAACTCCGCCAGACGGCGAGCGACGGCAGGCGGCACAAAAGCTGAGGCATCGGCTTTCATTTCGGCGATCTGCCGGACCAGCGTCGCCGAAATATGGCGGTGCGCCGGCGCCGCCGGAAGAAATATTGTCCGCAGCTCCGGCGCCAAATCGTGGTTCATCGCCGCCATCCGGAACTCAGCGTCGAGATCGCTGGAGTCGCGAATGCCGCGCACCAGTAAGGTCGCCCCGGATTTCCGAGCGGCATCTACCATAAGCCCGTAGTAGCGAATGACCGAAGCTCGCGAGGCAAGGTCTTCGCCGAGGCCGGCAACGATCTCGGTGAGCATCTCGACCCGGGCTTCAGGGATAAACAGAGCGATCTTCCGTGGATGGACCCCGACCGCCATCACGACACTGTCCGCCAGCTCCAGGGCCCCGCGCAGAACATCCAGATGGCCGTTGGTCATCGGATCGAATGATCCGGGGAAAAATGCTGTCCTCACCATCTGCCCAGGGATCCCAATTTCAGTGCCGACAGCCGTCCCCGCCACCGCATAGATCGATTGGCCGCGCTCGGCAAGAAATCCCGATGAACTGGAGATGAATGACGCGTATCGGCCTCATTCAGCCGCATCCGCTCAGGCTGCTGGTCAGATCAAACGAGAGGTTCGACCAATGAGTGTGCGTTTGCAGTCCGTGCTTGTGGCAGTCATTCTTGCCGCCTCAGCTGTGGTGGCCGTCACTGCCGCGGCGATCAATAGCGAGGGGAGCGACACTGCCGGCAAGGGCGACCGGCTTGAAGGCGTATTGGCCGCCTCGCAGGCCTCGCAGCTGACGATCACGACGCCGAGCGCCGAATTGACGATCATCACGCGGGTGCAGCCCTAGCCGGGCTCTCGGCTCCGACCGGGTCTGGTGCTAAGGGGCGCCGCTCGCCGATCCGCCATCCTCTTCGGTGTCGGCCTCTTCGGTGTCGGCTTCTTCGTCCTCCGGTTCGGCAAGTCGCTCAACCGAGACGACTTGCTCGCGCTCCGCGGTATCGAACACGGTCACCCCAAGAGAGGCGCGGCCGACAATTCTGATCCCCTCCACTGGCACGCGGATGACCTGGCCGCCGTTGCTGACCAGCATAATCTGGTCACCGTCCTCGACCGGAAAGGAGGCGACCAATACGCCGTTCCGCTCGTTAACGACCATCGCGGTAATGCCTTTGCCGCCGCGGCCGGTGACCCGGTATTCCAAGGAAGAGGTCCGCTTGCCGAACCCACGTTCGGACACGGTCAACAGGAATTCCTCTGCGGCGCCCATTTCGGCATAACGCTGCTGCGATAGCTCCGCCGCTTCGGCTTGCTCGACTGCCGGCTCGTCGGACTCCGCCGCGACGCCGTTGTCCTCAGCCTCGCCACGCACCGCGCGGCTCATTTTCAGATAAGCCATCCGTTGGGCGGGCGTTGCTTCAAAATGCCTGATTACCGCCATTGAAATCACTCGGTCGCCAATGGCGAGTCTGATGCCGCGAACGCCGGTTGAGTCCCGGCCCTTGAAGACACGCACATCATTGACCGAGAAACGAATGCATTGCCCGTTCGCCGACGTCAGAAGGATATCGTTGTTCTGGGTGCAGGTCTCGACCCCGACGATCGCCTCGCTTGCGGCCAGCTTCATCGCGATCTTGCCATTGGCGCGGACATCGACGAAATCGGATAACCTGTTGCGACGGACGGTGCCGCCGGTGGTGGAGAACACCACATCGAGGCTTTCCCAGCTATCCTCGTCCTCGGGCAGAGGCATGATCGTAGTGATCCGCTCGCCCTGTTCCAATGGCAACAGATTGACGAGCGCCTTGCCCCGCGCCTGCGGTGCCGCCAGCGGAAGGCGCCACACCTTCATCTTGTAAACGATGCCACGAGAGGAGAAGAACAGGATCGGCGTGTGGGTGTTGGCGACGAAAAGACGGGCGACGAAATCCGCTTCCCGAGTAGCCATGCCCGTCCGGCCTTTACCGCCGCGCCGCTGCGAGCGGTAGGTTGCAAGCGGTACGCGCTTGATGTAGCCGGCATGGCTGACGGTGACGACCATGTCCTCACGCTGGATCAGGTCTTCGTCCTCAAGGTCGGGGCCGCCCTCAAGGATTTCGGTCCGGCGTGGGGTGGCGAACTCGTCCTTGATCGCCAGCAGTTCATCCTTGACGATCTCGTTCACGCGCTGTCGTGAGGCGAGGATGTCGAGATACTCCTTGATGGAACCCGCCAGGCCGTTGAGTTCATCACCGATCTCGTCGCGACCGAGCGCAGTCAGCCGCTGCAGGCGGAGGTCGAGGATCGCCCGGGCCTGGGCATCGGACAGCCGGCACGTTAGATCGGCAGCGAGCTGATGGCGCGGATCGGCGATCAAAACGACCAGTGGCTCGACATCCCTTGCCGGCCAGTCGCGGGCCATTAGTTGGCCTCGCGCCGTTGCCGGATCCGGAGCGTTACGGATCAAGTGGATCACTTCGTCGATATTGGCGACCGCTATCGCCAATCCAACCAATACATGGGCGCGGTCGCGGGCGCGCCGAAGCAGGAATTTTGTACGGCGGCTGACGACCTCCTCCCGAAAGGAGACAAATATCTGAAGCATGTGCTTCAACGTCATTGTCTCAGGTCGACCACCGTTCAGGGCGACAAGATTGGCGCCAAAGCTTGTTTGCAGCGGCGAGAAACGATAGAGCTGATTGAGCACCACGTCGGCGACCGCGTCGCGCTTCAGTTCGATGACCACACGCATGCCGTCGCGGTCAGACTCGTCCCTAATGTCTGAGATGCCCTCGACCCGTTTGTCACGGACCAAATCGGCGATCTTCTCGATCATCGAAGCCTTGTTCACCTGGTATGGGATCTCGGTGACGATGAGCGCCTCGCGCTCCTTGCGCACGGTTTCATTGGCCACCTTGCCGCGCATCACCACGGAGCCGCGACCGGTCGCGTAGG
The DNA here is from genome assembly GCA_963667605.2 of Kaistiaceae bacterium. GTDB lineage: Bacteria > Pseudomonadota > Alphaproteobacteria > Rhizobiales > Kaistiaceae > JADLGL01. The sequence goes on along the minus strand of CAXXUZ010000003.1, from coordinate 1,659,522 downwards.
CGGAGCGAATGCCCGATCGGCCAAGAATGCTGGCGCCAGTCGGAAAATCGGGGCCGGGCACGATTATCTGAAGCGCCTCCAATTCCATCGACGGATCGTCGATTAGGGCGATGCAAGCGTCGATCACCTCGCCGAGATTGTGCGGCGGGATATTGGTGGCCATGCCGACTGCTATGCCGCCGGCACCGTTGACCAAGAGATTAGGAAATTTTGCCGGTAGAACCGTTGGCTCGCTCTCGGACGAATCGTAATTGTCCTTAAAATCGGCAGTTTCCTTGTCGATATCGTCGAGCAGAAAATGGGCGACCTTCTCGAGGCGGACCTCGGTGTAGCGCATCGCCGCCGGCGGATCGCCGTCGACCGAACCGAAATTTCCCTGACCGTTGATCAGCGGCAGCCTCAGCGAGAATTCTTGTGCCATGCGGACTAAGGCATCGTAGATCGCCAGATCGCCATGAGGGTGATATTTGCCCATTACGTCACCAACGACGCGCGACGATTTCTTGTAGGCCTTGTTCCAATCGTAGCCAGCTTCGTCCATCGCGTAGAGGATGCGGCGATGCACCGGCTTCAGACCATCTCGTGCGTCCGGAAGCGCCCGGCTCACGATTACGCTCATGGCATAATCAAGGTAAGAACCGCGCAGCTCCTCGCTGATCGATATGGAGGCAATTCCCGGACTGCCGTCTCCTGATTCTTCGGGGAGACGCGGTGGGGTCAAGTCAGCCAAATTTGGGGAATCCGTGTATCGGTTTGATGTGACCGAAACCTAGTGATTCTAGGCGCTTGGAACAAGGTGTGACACGGTTTTGCCCGCAGAAATTAAAGCCGATTTTCCAGGCCACTCAAGCGATCCATCGGATGCAGCTTCGGTCCCTCAAGCATTGTTAACGATTTGGGCAGCGGGAGGTCTGATTTGATCCATGTCGAAGCGCGGTCGATCCGTATCAACCGACATTCCCCAGATGACATCCAAATTCGCGGAAATCGTACCACGGCCCCATCTCCAAGGGAACTCTGTTCCCATTGCAGCCATCCGATGACATGATTTTGGTAATCGGCCAGCGCGTGGAAGGCCATTTGGTCGTTTCTCTTGCCATCCAGACACACCTCTCGTGTCGCAATCTCCTTGCCGTCGATTCCCTCGGCCTACGCCGGAGCGGGTCTTCGTCGTAGATCATCAATCAGGCTCAAGATTTTCTGGAACAAGCTTCTTGGGACTGCAACCTCGGCCAATTGAAATGTGACGTACCGGCCATGACTGACAACTTTCGCACCGATCTTGACCAGCTTCTCCCTCAGCGTCGTCAGCGACCATTGCTCCACGGTATCGGGCAACGCCAGGGTACGCATGAAGTTGCCGAGGTTATAGGCGAGTGCATGCAGCTGGAGCCGGACGGCATTGTTGCGTAACGAACGGCATGACAGCCGCGTCCACTTGATGGCGTTCTTGCCTTCCTTGATCCATTGCTCGGCAGTGTCGCGCTGATTGTAGAACGCAACAACCCGCTCGGCAGGACGGCTCAGGTTGGTGACGATGAAGCCGACGCGGGGATACAGTTCCCCTGAGTGCCACTCCACCTTGGCGACGACCCGGCGGGGCTCCGTCCAGCTACCGGCCCGATAGCTGAAGTTCGCGTAATACCGACGAACTTCCTTCGGCGGCCGACCGACGGGGCGCTTGAGCAGGTGCGCGATGCTGTCGTGCAGCACCTTGTTGGCCGGAAGCCGGATGGCGTACTTGAAGCCTTCCGCTTCCAGAAACTCATAAACCTCGGGCGAGGCGAAGGCGGCGTCACCACGGAAATAACGCCGGAGTGTCTTGTTCCGGTATCGAGCGACCACCGGGTCCAACACATCGCGCCATTCATGGGCGCTGTGCACGTTGCCCGGACGCAGGGCGCAACGCTCCAGATCGCCGAACTGGTTGAACACGAACAGCGGGTGATAGCACGTGCAGCCGAAGTGACCGTTGTAGGCCGTGCCCTCCTGGTCACCGTAGGTCGGGCTGACGGAGCTGTCCATGTCGAGCACGATAATCTTCGGCGGCTTGCGCTCGTTAACCTGGTCGATCCAGATGCCCAAAAGGTCAGCGAGCGCGGCGAGGTTGTCATTGGTGGCGAGTAACTCCGTCTCGAACCGGCCCATCTGGCTGGTCGATGCGCCGCCGCGCTCGACAGCCCTGCCGCCGACGATCCACCGCATCGCAGGATCGCGCCCCAGCCGGTCGGCGTCGTTCACGTCCTCGTACCCGGCGAGACGACCATAGACGGATTGGCGAAGGAGACCGATGATGCCGTGCCAACCGTTCTTGCCGGTCCGGCTGTCAGCAATAACGTCACCGGCCAGCGTGGTCAGGCCGAGGGCTTCGTCCAGTTCACGATAGGCGAGCAGACCAGCGTCTGACGTGATCCGCGAACCGTGGAACTCGAACTTCAGTCTTCGGTCGAAAAACGCCCGCAGCAGCCCCCGATCCGACTCACCCTCCAGGTTCCGCATTCGACCCACTCTCCGTCTGATCTAATCCACTGATTCTTACACAGGAATCAGACGGAAACCGCATCAGATGGATCGGTCACTTGGGGAATGCGGGATCAATCTTTGGCGTCAGAACGGAATTTCGTCATCTAGGTCCTCGGAGACCGAGCCCTGTCGCGCTGGTTGGCGAGAACTCGACTGAGTCGGGCCGGACTGCCCGAAATCGGACCCAGACTCGCTGACATCGCCGCCACCCGGCCGACCGTCGAGCATTGTCAGCGCCGAATTGAACCCTTGCAACACAACTTCGGTGGTGTAGCGCTCCTGACCAGATTGATCCTCCCATTTGCGTGTCTGCAATTGACCTTCGAGGTAGACCTTCGAGCCTTTCTTTAAGTATTGCTCGGCAATTTTCGAGAGCCCCTCTGAGAAAATCACGACCCTATGCCATTCGGTTCGCTCGCGCCGCTCGCCGGTGTTCTTGTCCCGCCAGGATTCGGATGTAGCGACCCTTAGATTGGCGATCGGCCGACCATCCTGGGTCCGCCGGATCTCGGGATCGGCGCCAAGATTGCCGATAAGAATGACTTTGTTCACGCTCCCCGCCATGAGCTTTGCTCCATCTCCTTTGTCAGTTGATTTGGCCAACCTATTGCGTCGAGGCCGGCTCCGTCGCGCTCAAACCAGTTTTCCACACGATGTTCCATGTTTGTTCTAGATTCGTGGAGGGCATTTGGCAATGGACAACTGCTCGATGTCGGCGGGGGCAAGTGTCGATGGTCAGGAAGGGCCGATCATGTTAGCCCCGACATGACGCATGGCGGCGGGCAAGGCCAACTCTGCGGCGGAGGAGAAGGTGGTGGAAGCGCCGTCCAACGAGCGCCGCTTCAGGATGGGGCCGGACAGCCGCATCGACGAGGGCGCAATCGTCGGATTGGCCGAGGACGGGTGGTGGGAACCGACTATTCTTGGCCGGCGATGCCAAATTCGCAGTGGGACTGTGATCTACTGCGACGTGATAATCGGCGACGGCTTTACCTGCGGCCATAACGTCCTAGTTCGTGAATGGACCCGTATCGGCAATGAGGTCGTTATCGGCACCAACAGTGTCGTTGAAGGTCATGTCACGATCGGCAATTGCGTCGGCATCCAGTCCAATTGCTACATCCCCACACACACGGTCATCGGCGACAATGTCTTTCTTGATCCCACCGTCGTCCTCACAAACGACAAATATCCGATGCGATCGCGAGATAATTTCCAACCGGCCGGTCCGATCATCGAGGACGGCGTTACGATCGGCGGCGGCGTCACCATTTTGCCCGGCGTGCGGGTCGGTCGCGGGTCTTTTGTCGGCGCCGGCGCGGTGGTGACTCGCGATGTTCCCGCCGATTGCCTGGCGATTGGCGTACCGGCCCGTGTGGAACGGCTGCCTGAACGTCTGAGAGAGCTGAACGCTACACCGTTCGGGCATCGGCTCCCCGAGACCAGTGGCGAAATGAGGTTCAAGTCAGAAATTGCCGACCTGGAAGAGCCGGTGGGTGATTGACGGACACAGAGCGACAGGCTGCCGGCTTCCGTGTTGTTGCGATTCTCGCCATCCGCAACGAGCGTCCCTATCTCGCCAATTGCCTCGACTATCTCATCGCCGACGGGCTCGACTATTTCATCATCGACAATGAGTCCGACGATGGCACCGCCGAACTGTTGCGAGAGCCTCGCTTTGCCGCCCATCTTGTCGGCTACCAAAGTCACGCATTCCGGGGCGCGTTCGATTTGGAGGGCCTCATGGCGGCCATCGACGCGGCCATTCCGGAGATCGACGCGGACTGGGTCCTCCACCAGTCTCCCGACGAAATGATGCATTCCTACAATCCGGGGGAGAGGCTGGTCGATGCGATCGCCAGGATCGACACGGCTGGTTATGACGTGATTGATTTCAACGAATTCGTATTTCTGCCGATCGACCATGACTATTTGGTCGACCATAAGGGTGCTCAACCGCTCCGCTGGTACTATTTTCACAAGCAGGGCCACGGGCGACTGATGCGCGCGCGTCGCCAATTGCTGCAGCTCAGTTGGATGCAAAGCGGAGGACACCGCCTTCAAGGGCAGCCTTCAGGCTGGCGCCGGAGAACTTCGTTCTTCGCCATTATATGTTTCAGAGCCAGGAGCACGCCTTCACAAAATACCCCGATCGGCGATACCGGCAGGAGGACGTTGACCGCGGCTGGCGGCAACCGGATCGGTGTAGCAGCGGATCGCTTTACGTTCCCGGAGACCGCCGAACTGGAATACCTCGGCGATCGGGCAAGTCACGAATTGTCACGTGACCGCCCGCGCAAGCGGCATTACTGGCCGGAATGATAAGTTATGGGCTTAGTTGCCGTCCAAGCCATGATCCGAGCAGATGGTCCAGTATTCATCACGTTACTGGCAGTGGTAGGTCCCCGATCAGGCGCTGCTTGTTGGGGCGATGACTAGCGCGGTGCGCGGGATCGGGGGAGCGCAGGGTCTGGTCGGCGCTGACGGTGACGGCATGGGAACGACGAGGTGGCGTGGCATAGGCGTTTCCTACTTTTCCTACTAGACTTTCGTGCCACCTCAGGCCTTTTATATGGCGATCCCTACTATTTTTTCCGGCTTGGGCGCATTCCGCAGATCTCCTGTATATTTCAGGATCAGTCTCGCGATAGACTGTTTCATCAATACAAAGACCTTGTGCATGTCGTCGTGGCTCGGTGTTATCACCTCATCTGGTGCAAAGAGTCCTTGCATGGTTTTGAGGCGAACGTGGTCCGCGGTCTTCAACTTGCCAGCGTTGTGCACTATGCATTTGCGAAGAATCCGAGGGTCGCCGAGTTCATCCAGCGTGACCTCGTTTGGTTTGACTCCGCGGATGTCTGCAATTCTCGGCCGAATATCTTCGTCCCATCGGGCGAACAGGAACACTATTATTGACCAACAGATTTGTCTTTCGTTTAAGCCGCGACCTGCGTTGGCCGCCAGGAACTCATCCGATCGGGTTATGCGGTGATGGATGACGTCGGGCCGACTCGGATCCTCCAAAGAAACGTAGACAATGGTCGGTTGCCCATCTCTGATCTCCTTCCGATCCGCTCGGCTCACGCGGGCTATTTGACGTTCAATTCGGACCTTGTTGCCCTCAAACCCAGAGAGGCAGTCGCTGTACACGCCGACCTGCTGGTTTATGAAGTCAATGAACTCTCTCAAGACGTCGAGTTCGGCGACCGCTTTCCCGTAGTCCATAGATTTGATTCCGACTCTATTCGTTGGCGATGAGAGAGATCACACCCAAACTAACGCCCCAGCTCGAACGTCACTGTGGCTCCAACCGGGTGTGGCAGGCCCCGCCATTTCCCGTCAGCACATACAGTGAGCTGGTCGCCCATGCCGCGCGCCTTGCGTACCTGAACCGCGACGATCTACTCTTCTTTCGGGGTCAGGACGAGGACTATCAATCCCGCGCCAAGGGTTCCACTCTCTATCCAGCAATATACGGAGGCGATCGTGTTCCCGCTCGCGAGATACGGTATCGGTTCGAACTCCTGGATCAAGCCGCCGTGATGCTCGTCGAGCGATTCAAGCAAGCCAACATTGAGGGACACACAGACTTACGAAGGAAGCGGTATATCCAGTGGAGCATCCTGCAACACTATGAGGTGACCAACTCGCCGCTCCTTGACCTTACTCACTCTCTGCGAGTCGCTTGTTCCTTCGCTCAGCACAAAAGCACCTCCGGCAAGTGCTATGTCTACGTACTTGGACTGCCTTACGTCACAAATCGAATTACGATCAATTCAGAACATGACGTCGTAAACATCCGTCTACTCAGCATTTGTCCTCCAGCTGCCCTTAGGCCCTATTATCAAGAGGGATACTTGGCGGGGACCACCCACGTAACCAACGACCTTGATTCGAAGACTGAGTTGGATTTCAGAAATCGGCTTGTCGCCAAATTCGTTATCCCGAGTTCAAAGTCGTTCTGGGAAGGTAAGTTCAATGCCATTGGGGAAGGAGAATTGTTCCCAAAGCAGGGCACGGTGTTCGATCTGTGCTCGACGCTCAAGGAAGAGCTTCGATATGAACTTCAACCTGGCCACTCCGGGGAGTTCCTGAATTTCTGGGTTTCGCTTGAGTCCTACGTAGTCGATGCTGCCCGCCGACAAACCGCACGTAACCTTTCGGTTCGTGAAGCGACGCTGATGTTGTCCCAACGCGGGCTCATACCTGCGGCCGCGGCGTCCGAAATAGATGCCATTCAAAAGGGGCTTATAAGTTTGTGTTGACATTCTGAGCCTAAATCCCTATATTCAAAGGCATAGGGAGGATCGGCCATGACACACCAAGCGCCCGGAAAATCAGATCGCGAAGGCATCACTTTGGTGGAGCTTTGTGACATGTTTCCGACCGAGGAAAGTGCGCGGGAATGGTTCGAGGCCCGCGTATGGCCCGACGGGCGGTACTGCCCACAGTGCGGTAGCACCCGGATCCATGAGGCGGGCCACAATCACATGCCCTATCGGTGCTCGGATTGCCGGGCATACTTCTCGGTCAAGACCGCGACCGTGATGCGCAAGTCCCACATTCCCCTTCGCAAGTGGGCCTTCGCGATCTACCTGCACCTTACCAGCCTAAAAGGCGTGTCGAGCATGAAGCTGCACCGCGATATCGGCGTATCCCAGCCGTGCGCGTGGTTCATGCTACATCGCATCCGCGAGGCATGGAGCCATCACGACCTTGCGGCTTTTGCGGGCCCTGTCCGAGACCTATATGGGCGGGAAGGAAATCAACAAGCACTCCGGGAAGAAACTCCGGGCTGGCAGGGGCGGCGTCGGCAAAGCCGTCGTCGTGGGCGCTAAGGACCGCAAGACCAACAAGATCAAGGCCAAAGTCGTCGAGAATACCGAGGCGAAGACCCTACAGGAGTTTGTGACCGACGTGACCGAGATAGGCGCGACGGTCTATACCGACGACGCCGCAGCGTACAAGGGCATGCCCTTCGATCATAAGAGTGTGCGCCATAGCGTCGGCGAGTACGTCAGTGACATGGCGTATACCAATGGGATCGAATCCTTCTGGTCGATGCTGAAAAGGGCGCACAAGGGTGTTTACCACAAGATCAGCGCCAAGCATTTGCAACGCTACGTGGACGAATTTGCCGAAAGGCACGGCGTCCGCGAGCGCGACACCATTGACCAAATGGGCACGCTGGCCTCAGGCATGACAGGGAAGCGGCTCACCTATCGTAATCTGGTCGCCTAGAAGGCTTTGTGTTCTTTGCTATAACCGCAACATCCCGACCAACCGCCGGTGGTTGGAAAGCGGTTAAATGTACCTCACGTTGGTAGCCAACTAGGGCTGCCATCAAATCCAGCCCCCGCCCGTTCAGCTGGCGAGCACCACGGGGCGGTTGACGGGCGGCATTATAGCCGTTCTCCGTCAACCGTTAACGACGTATGGAGATTAGCGATGAAAACAGACTGGCGAGAACCCATCTTAGCCCGCATTCCCCAAGTGACCGATCCATCTGATGCGGTTTCCGTCTGATTCCTGTGTAAGAATCAGTGGATTAGATCAGACGGAGAGTGGGTCGAATGCGGAACCTAGTGGATGGAATCTAACGCTTGGTGCCCGCGTCTGACAGCGGCGATGATTTCGTCGGGATCCTTTGTCCAGATGAAGGGCTGCGGATCGTTGTTGGTGTGTTCGAGGAAGCGGTTGATGGTGGCCTGGAGATCGACGATCGAGTGGAAGACGCCGCGCTTGAGACGTTGCTTTGCGAGCTTTGCGAAGAAACCTTCGACGGCGTTGAGCCAGGAGCAGGATGTTGGGGTGAAGTGGAAGAAAAAGCGCGGATGGCACGTAAGCCACCCGCGGACCTTGGGATGCTTGTGGGCGGCGTAGTTGTCGAGGATCACATGGACCAGCTTTCCCGCGGGCACGTCGGCCTCGATGGCGTTGAGGAAGCGAATGAACTCTTGGTGTCGATGGCGCTGCATGCACCGGCCGATGACACGCCCTTCGAGCACGTTCAGCGCGGCGAACAGCGTGGTCGTGCCGTGCCGCTTGTAGTCATGCGTCATCGTGCCCGCGCATCCCGTCTTCATCGGCAGCCCGGGTTGGGTGCGGTCGAGCGCCTGGATCTGGCTCTTCTCGTCAACCGACAGGACAACGGCGTGCGCCGGCGGATCGACATAAAGGCCGACGATGTCCCGCAGCTTGGGAATGAACTCCGGGTCACGCGACAGCTTGAACTGCCGGACCCGGTGGGGCTGAAGCCCGTGCGCCCGCCAGATGCGCTGTACCGCGCTGACGCTGATGCCGACCGTCTTGGCCATCGCCGGCGCCGTCCAATGTGTCGCCTCGTGGCGCGGCGCACTCAGCGTCAGCGCGACGACGCGGTCAGCGATTTCCCGGCCGAGCGGCGGAACGCGCGAGGGTCGCGTCTTGTCCCGCAGCAACCCCTCGACACCCTCGTGCATGAAGCGCTCCTGCCAACGCCAAACCGCTGTCTTGCTCTTGCCGGTGCGGCGCATGATCTCGACCGTGCCGAGACCATCCCCGCTCAGAAGGACGATCCGTGCCCGCCACACGTGTTTCTGCCGGCTGTTCCGGTCCGCAACGACCGCTTCGAGACGAGCACGGTCGGCGGTACTCACATCGACGATGATTCCTGGCCGCATGCGCCAGACTCGCACACGACGTGCCCGGCGAGAATCCCTCGCGGGATTCAAACGTCAAATTTTATCCACTAGAGGGTGAGTCGGATCGGGGGCTGCTGCGGGCGTTTTTCGACCGAAGACTGAAGTTCGAGTTCCACGGTTCGCGGATCACGTCAGACGCTGGTCTGCTCGCCTATCGTGAACTGGACGAAGCCCTCGGCCTGACCACGCTGGCCGGTGACGTTATTGCTGACAGCCGGACCGGCAAGAACGGTTGGCACGGCATCATCGGTCTCCTTCGCCAATCCGTCTATGGTCGTCTCGCCGGGTACGAGGACGTGAACGACGCCGACCGGCTGGGGCGCGATCCTGCGATGCGGTGGATCGTCGGCGGCAGGGCTGTCGAGCGCGGCGGCGCATCGACCAGCCAGATGGGCCGGTTCGAGACGGAGTTACTCGCCACCAATGACAACCTCGCCGCGCTCGCTGACCTTTTGGGCATCTGGATCGACCAGGTTAACGAGCGCAAGCCGCCGAAGATTATCGTGCTCGACATGGACAGCTCCGTCAGCCCGACCTACGGTGACCAGGAGGGCACGGCCTACAACGGTCACTTCGGCTGCACGTGCTATCACCCGCTGTTCGTGTTCAACCAGTTCGGCGATCTGGAGCGTTGCGCCCTGCGTCCGGGCAACGTGCACAGCGCCCATGAATGGCGCGATGTGTTGGACCCGGTGGTCGCTCGATACCGGAACAAGACACTCCGGCGTTATTTCCGTGGTGACGCCGCCTTCGCCTCGCCCGAGGTTTATGAGTTTCTGGAAGCGGAAGGCTTCAAGTACGCCATCCGGCTTCCGGCCAACAAGGTGCTGCACGACAGCATCGCGCACCTGCTCAAGCGCCCCGTCGGTCGGCCGCCGAAGGAAGTTCGTCGGTATTACGCGAACTTCAGCTATCGGGCCGGTAGCTGGACGGAGCCCCGCCGGGTCGTCGCCAAGGTGGAGTGGCACTCAGGGGAACCGTATCCCCGCGTCGGCTTCATCGTCACCAACCTGAGCCGTCCTGCCGAGCGGGTTGTTGCGTTCTACAATCAGCGCGGCACTGCCGAGCAATGGATCAAGGAAGGCAAGAACGCCATCAAGTGGACGCGGCTGTCATGCCGTTCGTTACGCAACAATGCCGTCCGGCTCCAGCTGCATGCACTCGCCTATAACCTCGGCAACTTCATGCGTACCCTGGCGTTGCCCGATACCGTGGAGCAATGGTCGCTGACGACGCTGAGGGAGAAGCTGGTCAAGATCGGTGCGAAAGTTGTCAGCCATGGCCGGTACGTCACATTTCAATTGGCCGAGGTTGCAGTCCCAAGAAGCTTGTTCCAGAAAATCTTGAGCCTGATTGATGATCTACGACGAAGACCCGCTCCGGCGTAGGCCGAGGGAATCGACGGCAAGGAGATTGCGACACGAGAGGTGTGTCTGGATGGCAAGAGAAACGACCAAATGGCCTTCCACGCGCTGGCCGATTACCAAAATCATGTCATCGGATGGCTGCAATGGGAACAGAGTTCCCTTGGAGATGGGGCCGTGGTACGATTTCCGCGAATTTGGATGTCATCTGGGGAATGTCGGCTTAAACCTTGTAGGGATACAAATCCTGGCCCTCTATATTGTGTCCGCTGGTGCGGGCATTGGGCTTATGTGCCGCTACTGGATTGCGCCTTTTCTATCTTAGCGCGCTCCTTCCCATGGTCGGCGATGCCCTGCCCGACAATGTAGGCCATAAGTGGCGACAGAAACGTGAGAAGCTCGTCTGCCGAAATCTCAAAGCCGAGCTTCGCTACGAGCCCGACTGTTACAGCAGCCATAGCTGCTAAGGCTTTCTTGGACTTAAAAAGGTCGGCAATAGCTTTGCCCATCTGGTGTTCCTTTATATGGCTGTATGGTTGGTGAACTGTACTACTCGCTAAACTATTCTCTCCGAGGCGCGCCGGGGGGGCGTCGCGGCCACATTTGGTAGCCTACGCGGAGCGGCCTACCAAATCAAGTAAAATCAACACAGCCTTATAAGCCCCATTCGAAAGGTCCGCAATGACGTGGTTCACCGACCGAAGGCCATTGATGCGACCCCGTCTTTCGGCGTGGCTTGAACGACTACGCGAATTGCTTCGCGTTCTTGGAGTGTAGCCTTCATCCTCCCCTCAGCTTCTCCAGCGGCAGGACCTGATCGACTTCGAAATAGCCCTTCCACGGGTCGGTGCGTTCGCGTCTCAGCGTGCTGGCGTAATTCTCGATCGTAACCGGGTGGGCGCTTTCGAGCTTGCCTAGATTCCGCCAACTGATCGACCAGGCGACCGGGGCGCCGGCTCTGGCCCTGGTCGAGAACGGGGCGATCGCCGTCGCGCCGCGGCCGTTCCGCAAATAATCGATGAAGATGCGGCCCTTCCGCTTCGCCTTCGACATCACCGCCAGATAGCGGTCCGGATCGTCGGCGGCCATCATCCGCGCCATCGCCTCGGCAAAGGCCTTGATGTCGTCCCAGCCATGTTTCGGCGTCAACGGCACGACGACGTGGAGGCCCTTGCCGCCGGTGGTCATGCAGAAGCTCTCGATTCCGATCGCCTTCAACCGGTCGCGCATCTCGCTGGCACCCTCCCTCACGGCCAAGAAATCGACCTCCTCGTCCGGATCGAGATCGAACACCAGCCGGTCGGGCTGTTCGTGCTTGCCGATATGCGAGCCCCAGATGTGGAGTTCGAGCGCGCCCATCTGCACCGCGGCGACGAGGCCGCGCCGGTCTTCGATATAAAGATAGAGGTCGGAGCCGGATTTATCCTTGATTTTGATCGGCTTGAAGGCATCGGGGAACCCGGGCGAAGCATGCTTTTGGAAGAAGCAATCGCCCTCCTGGCCGCGCGGGCAGCGCACCAGACTCAGCGGCCGGCCGGCGACATGCGGTAGAATGCGATCGGCGATCGCCAGCTGATAGTCGATCAACATGCGCTTGGTGATGTTGCGGCCGGGGAACATGATCCGGCCGGGATTGGTCACCTTCACGCCCGCGATCTCGATGACGTTGCCGTCCTTATCGTCCTCGATCTCGGTAAGGCCGGAACCGTCTCGCCTCCCCGGATTGGCCGGCGGGGCGGGTAGCTCGCGGACGATCTCCATCGCCGGCTTGTCGCGGCGGAGGCCCTTATAAGAGCCCTGCCGGATCAGCCCCTCGCGGGTCCACCCGCGAAAGGCGATCTCGACCACCAGCTCCGGCTTGACGAAATGCGCGCGCTTGGCGGCCGAGGCGGGGATTTCCTCGGCGGTCGGCTCCTTGACGGCGCGCTTCTTCAGCTCCTTGGCGACGACGGCAAGATCCCTGTCGGAGAAGCCGCTGCCCACCTTGCCGCGGAAGACGAGCCGGTCGCTCTCGCGCACCGCCAGCAGGATCGAAGCGAAGGGGCGGGCTTTCACTGGCGAATCGTCCCAGCCGATAACGATGAATTCCTGGCCGTGTCCGGTCTTGACCTTCAGCCAATTCTTGGTGCGCCCGGAGCGATAGGGCGCGTCGGCGCGTTTCGACACGATGCCCTCGAGTTTGGCCTCCTCGGCCTTGGCGAAGAACTCGGGGCCGGCGCCGACGACATGATCGGAATAGATCACCGGCCCCGCCGGCGGGGAATCCTCCAGCAGCTTGGCGAGCCTCTCCTTGCGCTCAAGCTGCGGCCGTTTGGTGAGGTCCTTGCCGTCGAGGGCGAGGAGGTCGAAGGCGTAGTAGATCAGTCCACCAATGCCGCGGCCGAGCGCATCCTGCAGCGCGCCGAAATCGGTCCGGCCATCCTGATCGAGCACACAGATCTCGCCATCGATCAGAGCGGCCTTGCACAGAAGATCGGCCAAGGGCCGAACGACGCTGGCGAAGCGATCGCTCCAGTCCAAGCCGGTGCGGGTGAAGATCGAAACCCTGCCGCCGGCGGTCGCCGCGATCGCCCGGTAGCCGTCATATTTGATCTCATGCAGCCATTTATTCCCGGCCGGTGCATCTTCGGTCAGCGTCGCCAATTGCGGCAGCACGAATTTCGGCAGCGGCAGCCGTTTGCCGGCACCGGAGGCGCGCGGCGGTCGTTTCGGCGGTGCGTCGCCACCCTCGCCACGGACGCGCGAGCCGGCCGTGCCCCATTCGACATGGCCGGCGGCGACCTCCTCCATCGTCCGGCCACTGCGAATGCTGGTCAGCGCGCGCTCGATGAGCGGCGTCTTCTCGACGATCGCGTGATCGTCGCGCTCCTTGAACAAGAGCCAATTGTCGGCGTTCGATTTCTTGTCGCGACTGTTCTTGATCCGGACCAGCATCCAGGCGCCGCGGAGGCGTCCTCCATGAAGGCGAAACTTCAGCTTGCCGTCGCCGATGTCGTCATCCTCGCCCTCGATCGGTTCCCAGCTGCCCTCGTCCCAGAGCATGACCGTGCCGCCGCCATATTCGCCCTTGGGGATGGTGCCTTCGAAATCGCCATAATCGAGCGGGTGATCCTCGGTGTGGACGGCGAGGCGCTTGTCCTCAGGGTTGAGGCTCGGACCGCGGGTAACCGCCCAACTCGCCAGCGCGCCGTCGATCTCAAGACGGAAATCGAAATGCAGCCTTGTGGCGTCGTGCTTCTGAATCAGATAGCGGCCGCCGGGATGTATCTGGCTCTTGCCCTCGCCGCCGCTCGGCTCCGCGGTACGGCGAAAGTCGCGCTTGGCGCGGTAGTCCTTGAGGCGCTGCTTGGCCATCGGCTAGCCATACTTACGCCGGTTACCCGAACGCAAGTGCCGCGATGTCCATCGGCCCGGGCGGCCAAAGGCCGATCCGGAACCTCACTATTGGTCGCGATGTCAACGGGATTGTCGGTGACCGCTAGGCCGCCCTGCGGCTGCGGGCTCCGGTCTTCCTCGCGTCGGTCTTGGCCTTCGCTTTGGCCGAGGCCGGCGAGGATTTCCGTTGTGACGAGGCCGACTTGGCTGCGGTCTTCTTGGCCGGGCCCAATTTGCCGTTGGCCTTGGTCTTGCCGGACGCCATCGAGCGCTTCAGCGCGTCCATCAGATTGATCACTTGGGCGCCGACTTCGGGCGCGTCGATCTCTTCCGGCGGGCGATCTTCCAGCTTGGCTTGGATCAATTCGCGAAGCGCTCCGTCATAAGAATCCTTGAAAGCTTTGGCGTCGAACGGCTTGACCTTCCGCTTGATCAGCTCTTCGGCCATCGTCTTGAGTTCTTCCGCGGGCTCCACTTCCGGCACTTCGGTAAAGAACTGATCAGCCTTGTGAACCTCGTCGGCGTAGCGCAGCATCTCGATCGCTAGGCCTTTGCCGTGCGGCCGCAGGCAAACGATGCTGCTCTTGCCGCGAACGACAAGCTGGCCGAGGCCGACCTTGCCGGTGTCCTTCAGCGCATCGCGGAGGACGGCGTAGGCCTCGCCGGCGACCTCATCATCATCGGAAGCGACATACAGCGGCTTCTCGAAATAGACCGGATCGATCTCGTCCTCGTCGACGAATTGCACCAGATCGATGGTGCGCTTGGCCTCGAGCTTGACGTCCTCGATTTCCTGGTCCTCAAACAGGACATATTTGCCCTTCTCGACCTCATATCCGCGAACGATGTCGTCGGTGTCGACAGCGCCGATGCCGGGAACCACCTTCTCGTATCTGATCCGCTTTCCGGTCGGTTTATGGATTTGATTAAACGAGACCCTGGCTGCGGTCTTCGTCGCCGAAAAGAGCTGCACCGGGATCGATACCAGGGCCAGCCTAATATGTCCTGACCAATACGCGCGCGCCAGCATGCCTACCTCCACTACTCAAACACCACGATACCGGCTCTTGGACGCCGACCTCGCCCAATCGCCTTGCTCTTGATTCGTTTGCCCCAGAACCGATTTGTCAAGGCGCTCAAGTCGAGTTTATCGACTTTAATGAACCAAATCCGAAAATACCGGCAAAGCGAGCAGGTTTAACTGGACAGGCGCCGCCCAATAGCGAAAAATTGTTCGCATTATGTTCCGGGTGGTGCCTGGCCTCTCCGCGCGCCATATGCTGGATTTCGGTCATGCAGAAATTCATTTCGATCCGCGGCGCGCGGGAACATAATCTCAAGAACGTCGATCTCGATCTGCCGCGCGATCGGCTGATCGTTTTCACTGGCCTATCGGGCTCGGGCAAATCCTCGCTCGCCTTCGATACGATCTACGCCGAGGGTCAACGGCGTTATGTCGAGAGCCTGTCGGCCTACGCCCGTCAGTTCCTCGAAATGATGCAGAAGCCGGACGTCGACCAAATCGACGGTCTGTCGCCGGCGATCTCGATCGAGCAGAAGACGACCTCGCGCAATCCGCGCTCGACCGTTGGCACCGTCACCGAGATCTACGATTATCTCCGGCTCCTGTTCGCCCGGGTTGGAATTCCATATTCCCCGGCGACCGGCCTGCCGATCGAAAGCCAGACAGTCAGCCAGATGGTCGACCGGGTGCTGACCCTCACGGAGGGAACGCGGATCTATTTGCTGGCGCCGATCGTGCGCGACCGTAAGGGCGAATATCGCAAAGAGTTGGCGGACCTCCAGAAGCGCGGCTTCCAGCGGGTCAAGATCGATAGGGTGTTCTATGAGATCGCCGAAACGCCGACGCTGGACAAAAAGCTGAAGCATTCGATCGACGTAGTGGTCGACCGGATCGTGGTTCGACCCGACATCTCGGCGCGGCTGGCGGATTCCTTACAGACCGCTCTTGAGCTCGCCGACGGGATCGCAATCGCCGAAATAGCCGATGCCGAGGAGACGGACAAACCCGAGCGCATAACCTTTTCGGAAAAATTCGCCTGCCCGGTGTCGGGCTTCACCATCGCGGAGATCGAACCGCGTTTGTTCTCGTTCAACAACCCGGCCGGCGCCTGTCCGGTCTGCGATGGGCTTGGCGCCGAGAAGACGGTGGACTCGGCGTTGGTGGTGCCCGACGAGGATTTAACGCTTCGTGGCGGCACGATCGCGCCCTGGGCCAAGACGACCTCGCCCTATTATCTACAAACGCTCGAAGCCCTCGGCCGGCACTACAAATTCTCGCTGTCGAAGCGCTGGAAGGACCTCCCCGAGGAGGCTCGGAACATCATCCTTTATGGCACCGGCCAAGACATCATCGTCTTCACCTATGAGGATGGGCTTCGCCGCTACGATACGCGAAAGCCGTTCGAGGGGGTCATCCCAAATCTGGAACGGCGTTGGAAGGAGACCGAATCCTCGTGGGTCCGCGAGGAGATCGAGCGCTATTTCACTGCCGTCGATTGCGCCACCTGCAATGGCTACCGCCTCAAACCGGAGGCGCTGGCGGTAAAGATCGACGGTAGGCATATCGGCCAAATCACCGCGCTTTCGATCCGCGGAGCCGCCGAATGGGCCGAGAAACTTCCGGCGCGGCTCAACTCCAAACAGAAAGAAATTGCCGGCCGGATCCTCAGGGAAATCCGCGAGCGGCTTCGCTTCCTGGTCGATGTCGGGCTCGACTATTTGTCGCTGTCGCGCCAAGCCGGCACGCTATCGGGCGGCGAAGGTCAGCGCATTCGCCTCGCCTCGCAAATCGGCTCCGGGCTTACGGGCGTCCTTTACGTCCTCGACGAGCCGTCGATCGGCCTTCATCAGCGCGACAATGAGCGGCTGTTGGCAACGCTCTGCCATCTCCGCGATCTCGGTAACACCGTGCTGGTGGTCGAGCATGACGAGGATGCGATCCGAACCGCCGATTATGTCGTCGATATCGGCCCCGCTGCCGGCATCCATGGCGGCGAGATCATCGCCGCGGGAGCCCCGGCCGAGATCATGGCCAATCCACGCTCGCTAACCGGCCAATATCTCACTGGGGTGATGGCGATCGAGGTGCCTGAGAAGCGGCGGCGGATGGTCAAGTCGCGGTCGCTAAAGCTCACCGGAGCCAGTGGCAATAATCTCAAATCGATCTCGGCAACGATTCCGCTCGGCGCATTCACTTGCGTCACCGGCGTCTCCGGCGGCGGCAAATCGACCCTCCTCGTCGACACGCTCTACAAGGCGGTGGCACGGCGGCTCAACGGAGCGCGGGAGGCCCCTGCCGCGTATGACCGGCTCGATGGGCTGGAACATCTCGACAAGGTCATCGACATCGACCAATCCCCGATCGGGCGGTCGCCGCGCTCCAACCCAGCAACCTATACCGGCGCGTTCACACCGATCCGCGAATGGTTCGCTGGGCTACCGGAGGCGCGGGCACGCGGCTACAAGCCCGGCCGGTTCTCGTTCAACGTCAAGGGCGGGCGTTGTGAAGCCTGCCAGGGCGACGGCTTGATCAAGATCGAGATGCACTTCCTGCCCGACGTCTATGTCACCTGCGATGTCTGCAATGGCGCGCGCTACAATCGCGAAACGCTGGAGGTTCGGTTCAAGAGCAAATCGATCGCCGATATCCTCGTTATGACGGTCGAGGAAGCCGCCCAATTCTTCGGCGCGGTGCCGGCGATTCGCGACAAGATGGAAACGCTGGAGCGGGTCGGGCTCGGCTATATCAAGGTCGGCCAGCCGGCAACGACGCTATCGGGGGGCGAGGCGCAGCGGGTGAAGCTTTCCAAGGAGCTGTCGCGGCGGGCGACCGGGCGGACGCTCTACATCCTCGACGAGCCGACCACCGGGCTTCATTTCCACGACATCGCCAAGCTCCTCGACGTGCTGCACGAGCTGGTGGCGCAGGGCAATAGTGTGGTGGTAATCGAGCACAATCTCGAAGTGATCAAGACCGCCGATTGGATCATTGATCTCGGCCCCGAGGGCGGCGATCGCGGCGGCGAGATCGTCGCGGCCGGCACGCCGGAACAGATCGCGGCGGTGAAGGCGAGCTACACCGGCCAATTCCTCAAGCCGGTACTGGAGCGCCGCCGGATCGAGGCGGCGGAGTAGGAGAACTAGTTGGCTCTGATATCGCTTTGGAAATCCAACCCGGCGGCGATGGACGAGCTCTCCATTGAGCAAATTGTTGCGACCGCGGGTGACGGCAATCTCCGGGACGATCAGTCAACATCGGCTGAGCTGAAGGAGTACCTATCGCAGGTGCCCTCAGAGGAGCTCTCGGCGTACGTGGACCATTGCCTATCGCACAGTTTCCAAAAGTCGGGATTTGTCCTGCAGGACCTGGTCAACGAGTTGGGGCGTCGGCTCGACTATCTAGTCGAGAACGGTCGTTATCAAGGTAGAGCGGGCCTTGTCGGAGCGGACGGGGTTTGGGCCTCGCCCGAAGGCGGACGCGTAGTTGTCGAGGTAAAGGCAACCGATGCATATCGTATCTCTCTGGATACTCTGGCTGGGTACCGAGACGCGCTTCGTGAACAACACCCCGAATTGCGCCTGCAGTCTATTCTCATCGTCGTAGGACGTGAGGATACCGGTGAGCTCGAAGCTCAAGTACGGGGATCGCGGCATGCTTGGGACATCAGACTCATCAGTGCGGACGCTCTCATGAAGCTAGTGCGCCTTAAGGAAAACGCCGATGAACTAGAGACCGGAGCCAAGATTCGAGGCCTGCTTGTACCGGTCGAGTACACGAGAATAGACGGTATGGTGGACGTGATGTTCGCGACCGCTGCCGACATTGAAGGAGCGATTTCAGAGGCGGCAACGGACGAAGACGCCGAAAGCGAAAACGCTGTCTCGACGCAAAGGGAGGCATCTGCGTCGACGTGGCAGTTCACGGACAGCGCGCTTATCCAGGACAAACGGGAAAAGATCGTGTCTGCTATGGAAGGCATGCTCGGAAGCAGGCCCGTTAAGACCACCAGGGCACTTTACTGGGATACTTCCCGCAAGTTTCGCATCGCTTGCACGATCTCAAAACGCTACACGAAAAGATCCGCGACCCCTCATTGGTATGCGTACCACCCACGGTGGGATGAGTTTCTCAGTGAAGCAATGAAAGGCTATTTCATTCTTGGAGGAATGGATCTCGACTTTGCTTTCGCAATTCCATGGGACAACATCCTTTCCATCCTGGCGGTTCTCAACATCACCACGACCGATAGGGGCATGTACTGGCACATTCATATCACGATGGGTGCGGACGGATCATATTCGCTAATGACGCCGAGATCGGACGATGGCCCGCTGCCACTTGATCAGTTCCGACTAGACCTTCACTAGTCGTCGGGATCGCACAGCGAGAATCCCACATCGGCGGTCACCCTGCGACCATTTGCCGATACGGCCGTGGCGAGCGTCCAAAAGCCGCAGCCGGAACTCTTACCTCCTAATACGCTGTTTACACTTCGCTATTCACCATGAGCGCCGACAACCGCCGCACACGCGATGCGGGAGGTGCAAATCAGCCATGCATTTGTGGGGGTCCCCCTCATGCGTCTTGGGCCTATATTAGAGGTCGACCAGTGGAGATCGGTGTTCGAAGCCGGTCTTCTGTGAATGATGCGTTGGGTTTTTCTCCTCCCTCCTCCCAACGCGGTAGCGTCACCCTCCCCCCGGATGGCGCTTGATTGGAAACGCCCGCCGATTTCCTCCCCGGCGGGTGTTTCCTTTTTTGGCCTCGGCGACGCTGTTGAGGTACATCCCTCCGCCAATTATGCTGCAGCCGATGACCAACTCCCCAATCCATGTGATCGGCGGCGGCCTCGCCGGCTCGGAAGCGGCGTGGCAGATCGCTCGCACCGGCGCGCCGGTGGTATTGCATGAGATGCGCCCCGTCCGCGAGACACCGGCGCACCAAACCGATGGCCTGGCAGAGCTGGTCTGCTCCAATTCCTTCCGCTCCGATGATGCCGAGGCCAATGCGGTCGGCCTCCTCCATGAAGAAATGCGCCGCGCGGATTCGCTGATCATGCGGATGGGAGACGCCCATCGCCTGCCGGCGGGCTCGGCATTGGCGGTCGATCGCAATGGATTCTCAGCCGCGGTCACCGAGGCGATCGCGGTGGATCCACTGATTACCATCGAGCGCGGCGAGATTGCCCGGCTGCCGCCGCCGGAATGGGACAGCGTCATCGTCGCCACCGGGCCCCTCACCTCCCCGGCACTCGCCGAGGCGATCACCAAACTTACCGGCGAAGATGCGCTCGCATTTTTCGACGCGATCTCGCCGATCGTCGAGTTCGGATCCGTCAACCTCGATATCGCCTGGTTTCAGTCCCGCTACGACAAGCCCGGCCCCGGCGGTACTGGCCGTGACTATCTCAATTGCCCGCTCGACCGCGAGCAATATGAGGCCCTGATCGATGCGGCGCTCCGCGGCGAGAAGACCGCCTTCCATGACTGGGAGGGGACACCCTATTTCGAAGGCTGCTTGCCGATCGAGGTGATGGCCGAGCGCGGCCGCGAAACCCTCCGTTACGGGCCGATGAAACCGGTCGGCCTCACCAATCCGCACAGGCCGGCCGACAAGCCCCACGCCGTGGTGCAGCTCCGGCAAGACAACGCTCTCGGCACGCTGTGGAACATGGTCGGGTTTCAGACCAAGCTCCGCTATCGCGAGCAGAAGCGAATCTTCCGGATGATTCCGGGGCTCGACGAGGCCGAGTTCGCCCGGTTCGGCGGCCTCCACCGCAACATTTTTCTCGATTCGCCCAAGCTCCTTGACCCAACACTGCGGCTGAAGGCGATGCCTAGGCTTCGCTTCGCCGGCCAAATCACCGGCTGCGAGGGCTACGTCGAATCGGCGTCAATCGGTCTCCTTGCCGGGCGCTTTGCTGTGGCGGAGCGGCTGGGCATCCCCATCTTGCCGCCGCCGAGGACGACGGCCTTCGGTGCGCTGCTGGCCCATCTCACCGGCGGCCATATCTCAGCCGATGAACCGGGGCGCCGGTCGTTTCAGCCGATGAACATCAATTTCGGCCTGTTCCCGCCAATTGAAGCTGCTACTGCCGGGAAGAAAGCCGAGCGCGGCGCGGCGCGAAAGCGAGCGCTTTCGGTGCGGGCATTGGCCGATGTCGGTGCCTGGCTCGGCGAGGGCGAGCGGGCGGCCGCCGAATAACTTCAGAAAGTGTCGTTCTGGAGGGCCGAAGGGCAAGCCGGAACCCAAAGATAGGAATCCGACCGAATAAGGTTCCGGGATCCGATCTGCGGCCCCGGAACGACGCTCATTGCTAACTCCCGCCACGCCTTGCCGCGCGCCAGATCAGCCATTGTCGCCGCCAGCGCGGGATCGGTCGAGGCGGCTGAAAGGGTTCGGTGCCCTTGAGCCGATCGAGATCTGGCTGGATCAACGCCAATGGCAGGAAGGCTGGCCTAACCGTCTTGGGCAGCGAGGTGATTTCGGCCCGCGCCTTTTCCAAATGAACGCGAGCCGAGCCGCGCAGATCGGCCAGCGTCTGCCGCAATCCGTCCGACGGTCTTCCGGCGAACACATCCTCGAGGTCGACGCCTCCGGCATCAAAGCGATCGCGGGGCAGGAACAGCTGCCGACGCCTGGCGTCATCGCCAAACCGGACGAGTGCCCGTCGCAGGGAGATGGCGACCCCGGCATGGCCGGAGGCGTCGGCGGCATCGGGATCGTCGCCGCCGGCAAGCGCCAGCACCGCGAACTGGACCAACACCGATGCGGTTTCGCCGGCATAACCCTCGAAATCGGCCATGGTCGGCATCGGATCGTTATAGAGATCGAAAATTCGGGCGGTGAGGAGCGCATCGAACGCGGCTTTGGGCAGATCGAGTGCGGCGATCGTCTGCAACAGCGCCGCAGCAAGCGGATTACCGGAGTGCTGGTCATGGGCGATTGCATCGCGCCACCATTGCAGCCGGATCTCGCCCAGCGCGGGCTCACTGACGGCGTAGCGGATTTGTGCGATCTCGGCATCGAAAGCATGCAGTGCAACCAGATGGCGCCGCACCGATTTAGGCGCGAAAAGATCGGCGATGAAGCGATCCGGGTCGCGCTCGCGCAGCCGCGCAGAGGCGTGCTCATAAGCATCCATCAGATCGAGATCGGGCACATCAGCCGGTCAGTCCACCGCGATCAGCGCAGCGGCCACCTGGCGATCTTCCGCCAGGAGGACATTGAACGTCCGAACCGCTGCGCCGGTGGTCATTGTATCGGCCGAGATTCGAGCGTCGCGGAGTTCGCCGGCGAGTTCCGGGATCAAGCGCTGCGGGGCGGTGCCGGCGCCGATCAGTAGGACATCAATCACCGCCGCTTCATCGAAAACACGCGCCAGGGTCTCTCGATCGATCCCCTGGAAGGAAGTCGGCGGCCATCCGTAAATGCCGCTGGGGAGGCACAAAATTGAGCCGCGATGCGACATGGCGGCGAAGCGAAAGCCAGTATTGCCATAGGCATCGATCGGAGCGCGGCTCGGGAAATGCGCCCGCCGGATCACGGTACCCGGCGTTCGCCGGCCGTTCATCTAGTCGCTGGCGGGCTTGGTCGCCCCGCTTCCGGCATCGGTCTTGTCTATCACCGGCTGCATCTGCTCGCTGCGAAGACGCATGAAAATCAGCACCGGCGCGGCAATGAAGATCGAGGAATAAGTACCAATGGCAACACCAAAAATCATCGCGGCGACGAAGGAGCGGATCACGTCGCCGCCAAAGACAAATAGCGACCACAGGACGACCCAAGTCGTGAGGGAGGTAATCGTGGTTCGCGCCAATGTTCCGTTGATCGCCCGGTCAAGCAGTTCGGAAACCGACGCCTTCTTGTATTTTCGCAGGGTCTCGCGAATGCGGTCGTAAACGACGACTGTGTCGTTCAGGGAATAGCCGACGATGGTTAGAATCGCGGCAATGCTAGAGAGATTGAAGTCGAGCTTAACGAGTGCGAAGAAGCCGAGCGTCAGCAGCACGTCATGGAGGAGGGCCGCGATCGCGCCCACGGCGAACTGCCACTCAAACCGGAACCAGACATAGATCATGATCGAGAGCATCGCGATCACCGCGGCTATAATGCCGTCCCGGGCGAGCTCCCCCGAAACGCGCGGGCCAACGAATTCTTCGCTGCGGAACTCACCCATGTCGCTCAACGCCGTGTGGACGAGATCAACGACTTGCGATTGATCCGCTTCGTCCCCCTCGGTCAATTCGATCCGAATCGAGATGCTTTGCTCGCCGCCGAGCTCACTGAGGGTCTGAACGTCGACATCACCAAGATCGAGCACAGCCAGCCGGCTGCGCACTTCGGCGATGTCCTCGGTGGTGACAACCGCCCCGGGCGGCTGCAACACCATCATGGTGCCACCGCGGAAATCGATACCGTAATTCGGGCCGACGAAGACGAACAGGATAACTGAAAGGACGGACAAGATCAGCGCCGCCGGGAAAGTGAACCGGCGTAGCCACATGAATTTGATGGTGGTGTCGTCCGGGATAATGCGGAGCGGCATGATCTTGAACTCCGCGACTTCAGATGGTGATCGCCGTCGGCCGCCGACGACGAACCCAAGTTGCGACCATCAAACGGGTGATAAGAAAAGCCGTGAACAGCGTCGTCAGAATGCCGATCCCAAGAGTGACGGCGAAACCCTTGATCGGCCCGGAGCCAAACTGGAACAAGACGATCGCGGCTATCAGCGTGGTGATGTTGGCGTCGAGAATGGTGTTCAACGCCCGCTTGAAACCGAGATCGATTGCTTGGATCGCCGATCGGCCAGCCCGAAATTCTTCTCGAATCCGCTCATAGATCAACACATTGGCGTCGACAGCTGTGCCGACGATCAGGACGATTCCGGCGATGCCCGGCAGCGTCAAAGTGGCCCCGAGCAAAGTCATAACCGAGAAAAGGATCGTCACATTGAGGATTACAGCGATATTGGCGAGAACCCCGAGGAAGCCGTAGACGACAACCATAAAGACAACGATGCCGACGGTTCCTATCGCCGCCGCGATCTGGCCGGCGCGGATCGAATCCTCGCCAAGCCCGGGACCGATGGTCCGTTCTTCGATGATGGTGAGTTTCACCGGCAAGGCGCCAGCGCGGAGGAGAATTGCAAGGTCGTTGGCGTCTTGAACCGAAAAACCGCCGCTGATCTGTCCGTTGCCGCCGAGGATCGGCTCGTTGATCACGGGAGCGGAAATGATCGCATCGTCGAGGACGATGGCGAATTGCCGTCCAGTATTGGTCTGAGTGACATCGGCAAAGGCTCTCGCACCAGTGGTGTTGAGGCGGAAGGTGACGACCGGCTCTCCGGTCTGTTGATTGAAAGTAGCCTGAGCGTCAATAAGGTCCTGGCCGCGCACCATCGCTGGGCCAACAATATAGCCGAGCGACGGACTGGCGGCGTCGGGGAAGACGAGTTGACCAATGCCACGGTTTTCTTCGGCCGCCTCCAGCGTTGTCAGACCGGTCCCCTGGACCAAATGGAAGGACATTTCGGCGGTCTGGCCGATCAGATCCTTCAGCCGCTGCGGATCGTCGAGACCGGGCACCTCGACCAGAATGCGGTCATCACCTTGGCGCTGGATCGCGGGCTCGGTGGTACCGAGTTCGTTGACGCGCTTGCCGATCACCTCGATCGATTGCTGGATCAGAGACCGAACGCGGTCTGTCAGCCCCGCATCGGAATAGGTGAAACGGGCAAGTCCGTCGTCGGCAATCGAAAGATCGTATTCCAATGTGGCAGGGCCGCCGAACAGAGCGGCCGATAGCGGGTTGCGAAGATCTTCGAGGCGCTCCCGCGCCCCGTCCAGTTGGCTAAGATCGCTGATGCGGACCTGGACGGCCCGGTTTTGTTCAACCTGCTCGCGCGAGCTAAGGCCGGTATAACCGATCCGTGGCTCCTGATTGAGTGCGCTGCGCACCTCCCCGGCGAGGGTTACCAGCTGATCGGCGACGAACTCCTCGCGATCCAACTGATAGAGCAAATAGGATCCGCCCTGAAGATCGAGCCCGAGCACGATCTGGGACTTTGGCATCCAGTTGGGCCAGCCCTCGACCGTCTCCTCGGAGAAGAAATTGGGAACCAGAAGCGCGATCGCGACAAGGACCACGCCGAGGATGAAGCCAATCGACCATCGGCTGAGATGCAGCATTGCTGGTTACTCCGGCCGGCCGATTGTCAACTGTTTTCCTTCACCGGTTCGGCTTTGGAGCGGACCTCGGCCACCATCTGCCGCGACACCCGTACCCTGGTGCCTTCGGCGATCTCCAATTGCAGTTCCTCGTCGCCCTCGGCGACCACCCTGGAAACCTTGCCAATGATGCCGCCAGAGGTCACAACAGTGTCGCCGCGGCGCACCTTCGCGATCATTTCGCGGTGGGTCTTCATCCGCTGCTGCTGCGGGCGAAAGATCATGAAATAGAACATGATGCCGAAAATGAGCAGGAGCGGCACCATGGAGAGCAGTCCGCTGGTCGGATCTGCGGCCCCGGCGTCCTGGGCAAAGGCTGGTGTCACCAACATCGACGGCTCCTCACATTCCGAATTGAGCGATGAACGTTTCTCGGCGCCGGTTGCGGGTGGCCCTCGCAGCCGAGAAACTGGCGCGGACTATAGCGATGGCACCTGGGGCTGGCAAACAGCTTCGTCGGCTCCGTTGGTGACGGTCAACCCAGTGTGCTTGCGCGGTGTGGATTCGGTGCTGAATGCCTGAACGCGACCCGCTCGTCGAGCGACTCGATCGCCTTTCGGCGGTCCTTAATCGACTGGCACCAGGCCCTAATCCTCACCCCGATTTCAGTGCCGCGGAGGCTTTTCTCTGGGAGCCGGAGCGGCGGCGATTGAGGCCGGTGCCCAATTGTCAAGCGGGTCGATCTCACATTGCTCAAGGGAATTGACCATGTACGCGACCTGTCGCTCGGTAACACCCGCCGCTTCGCCAACGGCCTGCCCGCCAACAACGCATTGCTGTGCGCCGCGCGGGGGATGGGCAAGAGCTCGCTGGTCAAAGCTGCTCACGCCGAGATCAATCGTGAAGTCGGCGAACTCAAGCTGCTCCAGATTCACCGCGAGGATATCAATTCCCTGCCGAAATTGACGGCGGTGTCGCGGTCTGGCGAAGGGCGCTTCCTGTTTTTCTGTGACGATCTATCCTTCGGAGCTGGAGAATCCGAGTTCAAATCGCTGAAGGCTGCGCTCGACGGCGGGATCGATGGGAGTCCGACAAACACTATTTTCTATGCCACCTCGAATCGCCGGCATCTGATTCCGCGCGAGGTGAGGGAGAACGAGCTGTCGACCGCGTTGGTGCCCCATGAAGCGGTAGAGGAGAAGGTGTCCCTGAGCGACCGTTTTGGCCTCTGGCTTGGCTTCCTTGGCTGTAGCCAGGATGAATATCTCGAAATGGTGCGTGGCTATGGCGACTATTTCGGTCTCGACGGCGATGATCAAATCGTTGCCGAGGAACTGGGATGGTCGGTCACTCGAGGCGTGCGCTCAGGTCGCGTCGCCTGGCACTTCAGTCTTGACCTCGCCGGCCGGCTCGGTATCCGACTCGACGGCGCCGATCGTGGTTCGTCCTAATCGGTCAAATAGTCGAGCGGGTTGACCGGAACCGTGCCGCGGCGCAGCTCGAAATGCAGCTGCGACGCGGTGACTGAGCCGGTGTTGCCGGCAAGTGCGATCACCTGGCCGCGCTGAATGACATCGTCGCGCTGAACCAGTATCTCGCTGGTATGGGCGTAAGCAGTGACCCAATTCTCGGCATGCTCGACCAAGATGAGATTGCCATAGCCGGCGATGCCATTGCCGGCATAAATCACCACCCCGGCCTCGGCGGCGTGGATCTCGGTACCCATTGGAACCGATAAATTGATACCGTCATTCCGTTCGCCACCTGGCTTTGGCCCAAAATCGGAGATCACGCGACCGCGGACCGGCCAACGGAAACTCGTCCCCGTCAGCGACGGCGGATCGGCGTTGACGGCTGCTGCCGGCAGTGCGGCGATCTGAGCCGGAGCAGCGTCGGTCACGACGTTGTTGGTCTCGACCACGGCGACCTGCGGATTGGCAGGCGGCGCCGCGGGCGGTGTCACGTTTGTCGCGTTGGTGCCGGGGATGACCAAGCTCTGGCCGACTTGAACGAGATCCGCTGAAGGTATGTTGTTCGCGGCGGCCAGGGTGTTGGGCGACACGCCATAGCGGAGAGCGATGCTGTAGATAGTCTCGCCGGTCCGAACGACGTGGATGCCCGAGGATTGGGCGGCAGCGGCCTGCGGCTCGGTCTGATTGGCCGGAATCACACCCAAAGGAGCCGGAGGCGTGCCCAGCGCCGCGGTGGCCCCGGGGGCCGGAATTGTTAGCCGCTGGCCGATGGTCAAGGTCGAGGTCTGAGTCAGACCGTTAGCAGCGGCGATTGCCGCGACCGACACGCCGTTGGTCCTGGCCAGACTGAAGAGCGTATCGCCGGCGCCAACCGTGATGACCGAGCCCTGCTGAATTCCGGCTGCCGGCGCGGCCGCGATCGGCTGCCCGGCCGGTGTCGGATTGTAGTTGACCGGCGAGCCAACCGTGGGAGGTAGCCCGGCTACCGCAATTAGATTGGGTTGGTCGACCGAAACCGGACTGGACCCTACCAGCGCTGGCGGCATCGGTTGATTGTAGGCGGTCTGCGCTATGGCACCGTCGGTGGCGCCAGTAAACAGCTTGCTGTCGAACAGCGAACTGCTGCAACCGGCTGTGATTGCTGCCAGAACCGCCACCGCGGCCACCTGGTAAAAAAGACGAGGCCGGGAGGAGGCGGTGACGGAACTGAGCATTCGACTACTCGCGAAAGACGCAAAACAACAGTCGCGAAAAATGGGATAGTAACGTTGAGAAAGGCTTAAAGCCTCGCCGCCTTGCCGGGAATTAGCGGCACGAAACGAACTTCCGCCAGTTTCGATTCGGTAATTCCGCTCTCCGACTTCACGTATCGCAAGAGAGATTGGGTGGTTTCGGTTGGACCGACCGGCGCCACCAGAATCCCAACCGGGCGGAGCTGCTCGAACAGCGCCGGCGGCACTTCCTCGGTCGCGGCGGTGAGGATGATGCGGTCGAAAGTGGCGTTGGCCGGCCAGCCGAGCGTGCCGTCGCCGACGATGGCGGTGATGTTGTCGATCCGCAGAGTGCGGAAGCGGAGTTCGGCGAGTTCGACCAAAGTGCGGAACCGGTCGATCGTGTACACGTGGCTCGCCAAGTGCGACAGGATCGCGGCCTGATAGCCGCTGCCGGTGCCGATTTCGAGCACTTGGTGCTCCGGCTGGCAATCAAGCGCGACGGTCATTTGGGCGACCAGCTCCGGGGCGGAGATGGTCTGGCCGCATTCGATCGGCAGCGCCCGCTCTAGATAGGCTGTGTCGCGTGCCTCATGGGGGACGAACAATCGGCGCGGCACCGCTTCCATTGCTGACAGGATGCGCCGATCGGTGATGCCTCGCCGGCGGAGGCGGAGGAGAAAATCGGCGACCGCGACGCGATCAATCTCCGGGTCGGCGATCCCGGTGTCCGGCTCGACGCGATCGTTCATCCGGCAGCTCGACCCGCAGCCAGCAGCTTGTTGACGTCAAGATGCTGGGCAAGGCGCTCGGCCAGCTCGTGATCGGTGAAATCGAGCCGCAGCGGAGTGATCGAAACATTTCCCGATTCGACCGAAAGGAGGTCAGTGCCCGGCGCTCGTTCGCTGCGCCGGCGGCGATAGCCGAGCCAATAATATTTGGTACCGCGGGGGTCGGTCCGTTCGTCGATGTACAGGCTATGGATCAGCCGGCCTTGCTTGGTGGAATCGATCCCGGTCACCTTATCCGGCGATATGTCGGGGAAGTTGACATTGTAGAGGACCGCGTCGGGGAACCCGAAATCAAGGAGGCGTCGGATAACTTCGGGAGCGAAAGCCTCCGCAGTCTCCCATTGCAGGCCACCTTTAGTATCGGGATCGAAGGCCAGGCTGAAGGCAATCGACGGAATGCCCATCAGCGCACCCTCGATGGCGCCCGCCACGGTGCCGGAATAGGTCACGTCGTCGGCGGTATTTTGGCCGGCATTGACGCCGGAAAGCACCAAATCGGGCTTATCGGCGATGATCTGCCGTGTCGCCATGATGATGCAGTCGCTCGGCGTCCCCTTCAGCGCGAAGCGACGATTGCCCAATTCGCGCAGTCGGAGCGGATCGCCAAGCGTCAGCGAATGCGACAGCCCGCTTTGATCGGAATCGGGAGCTACGACCCAAACCTCGTCGGAAATGGCGGCTGCGACCCGCTCCAGAACCGCAAGTCCCGCGGCGTCGATGCCATCATCATTGGTGATCAGGATACGCATGAAACTCAGAGACCCGCGCTATCGTTCGATCTTCTCGATGCCCGCCATATAGGGCGCCAAAACTGACGGGACAGTGACCGATCCGTCCTCGTTCTGATAGGCCTCCATGACCGCGATCAATGCTCGGCCGACAGCGATGCCGGAGCCATTGAGGGTGTTGACGTGGTGGATCTTGCCATCAGCGGCCCTATAGCGAGCGTCCATACGCCGGGCCTGGAAATCGCCGCAGCGAGAGACCGACGAGATTTCGCGATGGGCGCCCTGCCCCGGAAGCCAGACCTCAATGTCCCAAGTCTTCTCGGCGGCGAAGCCGATATCGCCAGTCGACAATGTCATCACACGGTAATGGAGGTCGAGGCGCTTCAGCACCTCCTCGGCGGAAGCGAGCATCCGCTCATGCTCTTCGAGAGATTGTTCCGGAGTGGTGATCGAAACCAATTCCACCTTGTCGAATTGGTGTTGCCGCATCATGCCTCTTGTGTCCTTGCCGGCGGCCCCGGCCTCCGAGCGGAAGCACGGCGTCAGCGCCGCGTAGCGGAGCGGCAGCTCGTCCTCGGAGAGGATGGATTCGCGAACGAGATTGGTGAGCGGCACTTCGGCGGTCGGGATGAGCCAAAAGCGGTTGTATCGAGGCTCATATAACCTTTCTTCGTCGTACAGTTCTTGGAGGCGATCCTCATTGGCAGCGTAATCTTCTGGATCAAGCCCTTCCGACCTGGCACGCGGAAATACACGACCCCAAACTGCGACCCCAATGTGCTCTCGTTGACCAAGCGCAACAAATTGGTCATCGGCAAACTTAGGCAGCTGCGCCGTCCCGAACAGCGCCTCATCCCTAACCATCAATGGCGGCTGAACCTCCACATAGCCGTACACGCCAGTGTGGAGGTCGAGCATAAATTGGCCGAGGGCGCGTTCCAACCGCGCCAATTGGCCGCGGAGCACCACGAAGCGTGAGCCGGACAGCTTGGCTGCGGTCTCGAAATCCATGCCGCCGAGGGCCTCGCCGATGTCGAAATGCTCCTTCGGCTGGAATTTGGACGGCCAATCCGGCCGATTGCTCGGTCGCTCCGCTCCGCCCTTGCCCGGCATCTCGCCCCAGCGGTGCAGCTCGACATTCGCGTTCTCGTCCGACCCGACAGGGACGTCGTCCGCTGGGACGTTGGGAACCTCGGCCAGAGCGTCGTGGAGTTCCTTGTCGAGCCGGCGCTGCTCCTCCTCGCCGTCCTGCAACAACGATTTCAGCTTGGCGACTTCGTCAATCAGGGCCTTCGCTTTTGCCTCATCGCCGGTTGCTTTGGCCTTGCCGATCTCCTTGGAGGCCGCGTTTCGCTGCTGCTGGGCTTCCTGGAGGCTGACGACGTGCTCGCGACGCGCCTCGTCAAGGGCGATCAACCGCTCCGCCGCCTTCCCGGCGCCGCGATTGGCGAGCGCTCGATCCAATGCGCCGGAGTTCTGGCGTATCCATTTGATGTCGAGCATTAAGGGGTCCGTGGCGCGAATGAGGGGCCGGCGGCCTTATACGCAAACCGCGCGCCCACCGCCACAATTGGTTAGGCCTGGGCAATTCCAGAGGCGCCGTCCGCCGCGGCTTCCGCCTGGGCGCGGCGGCGTTCGACGATCCTGACCGCCCAGATCGAGATCTCGTAGAGAAAGATCGTCGGGATCGCCAGACCGATCTGGCTGGGAATATCAGGCGGCGTCAGGATCGCGGCGGCGCCGAAAGCGCCGACAATTGCGTAGCGCCGCTTCGATCTGAGCCCAGCGCTGCTGATCACCCCGGCCCGCGCCAACAGGATCAACACCACCGGTAATTGGAAGGTAAGACCGAAGGCGAAGATCAAAAGCATGATCAGGCTGAGATATTCGCTCACCCGTGGCAGCAGCTCGATCGCCGCCCGACCGTCGCCGCCGACCTGCTCCATGCCAACGAAGAACGCCATCGCCAACGGCATGATGACGAAATAGACGATCGCAGTTCCGACAAGGAACAGGATCGGGGTGGCGATGAGGAACGGTATGAAGGCCCGACGCTCATTCTTGTAGAGGCCGGGCGCGGCGAATTTGTAGAGCTGAGAGGCAATCACCGGGAAGGCGAGGAATATCGCGCCGAAGAAGGCCAACTTGAGCCGAGTCAGCAGATATTCCTGCGGCGCGGTGTAGATCAGCCGGATCTCGCGGTCGGGTCCGCCGGCCCACTCATAGGGTGCGATCAGGATGTTGTAGATGGTGTCGGAGACGGCGAAACAGGCAACGAAGCCGATCAGAATGAAGATCACCGACTTCAACAGCCGGCTGCGAAGTTCGACAATGTGACTTATAAGCGGCGCGCGGCTGGATTCGACCTCATCCTCTTGCTCGGATGGCTCGGCACTGCCGCTGTCCTCGCTCATGGCTTGGCCGGCGCTGGCGGAGAATCCTCACTCGCCAGAGGCGTCTGAACCGGCTTGGCTTTGGGCCTGGCTTTGGGCTTGGCTTTCGGGGTGGCTTTGGCCTCGACCTTGGGGGTAGCTTTGGGCTTGGCTTTGGCCTTCGCCTCAGTCTTGGGCTGTTCGGGCGATGGGGCGGCCAACGGCATCATAACCGGCTCTGCCGGCGTTGCCGAAGCGGACGAGACGCCGGGCTCGGAGGGAGGAGTAGTTCCGGTTCTGCCATAGACACCGCGACGGATTTCGGCATCGGTGCCACTGCCCAAATCGGCCATATCTTTCTGCAATTGCTCAAGTTCTTCGTCTCGGACCGCGTCCGTCAGTTGGCGCTGGAAGTCTCGCGCCATCCGCCGCGCTTTGCCGATGGTTTGACCGACGGTGCGCATCAAGGCCGGCAAGTCCTTGGGCGCGACCACGAGGATCGCGATCACCACGATCACAAATATCTCGGTCATGCCAAGATCAAACATTGCCAGGCGTCACCGTGGGCCCTTGGTCTCGCCGACTTCGGGCCATCTGCGGGAGTTCTGCCGACTGCCTAGCCGGCTTTGGTCCGATCGTCGCTGCTGGGGGTGTTGACCGGCTCAGCCGTCGCTTGCTCAATCGAGCGATTGGCATTGCTCGGTTCATCATCATCGGCAAGACCACGCTTGAAGCTCTTCACGCCCTTCGCAACATCGCCCATTAGCCCCGACACTTTCCCGCGCCCGAACAGAAGTAGAACGATGGCGAGAACGATGAGCCAGGGCCAGATGCTGCCAAATCCCATTTCGTCCTCCGAATTCGGTGCGCGCCTTCAGTCCCGGCGCGCAAATGTCAAAGAAAAGTCTGTTGGCAAATATGTAGGCCTAATCAGGGGCCTTGGCAAATATGAGAACGTCATCCGGGTTAATTCGAAGGCCGACATCGGTGCCGACAGAAACAGCCGAATGGCCCCTGATTCGAACCGCGAGCGGCTCCTCCAGGCCTTCGACCATCAGCTCAACCAGATCGACATCGCCAAGGAAGTGTCGCGCTGTAACGCGTCCAATAATACCGTTTTCTTCCTGTGTGAGCTCGAGCCCCTGCGGCCTGATGGCCAAGACTGCGTCAGTCCCTTCAGGCAAAACTTTGGTTTCGACGCTTCCTAGCGGTGTAATGACAGCTCCTGATTGAACTATCCCATATACTTCGTTGATATTACAGAAAAATTTGGCTGCTTGGAGATCGATCGGGTGGCGATAAAGATCCTCGGCAGGCCCGACCTGGACCAACCGGCCGGCCCGCATCAAGGCTATCCGATCGGCAAGCTCCATCGCTTCTTCCGGATCATGGGTAACCAAGATCGTGGTCACCCTAGTCTCACGAAGAATTGCAAGCGTCTCCTCGCGGATGCTCTGCCGGAGCTGGCGATCGAGCCCGGAAAAGGGCTCGTCCATCAACAGCGCTGCCGGACGCGGAGCGATCGCCCGCGCCAACGCGACCCGCTGCTGCTCGCCGCCGGACAGAATGTGCGGATAGTCATGAGCGTAGCGCTCAAGGCCAACCCGAGCCAGGACCCGCAAGGCCTCCTGCTGAGCATCGACCCGTGACAAAGCCCGAAGACCAAACATCACATTGGCGAGAATGGTCATCTGCGGGAACAGCGCATAGTCCTGGAACATCAAACCGATGCCCCGTTTTTCCGGCGCTTTGAACACATTTGGGCCAGCAACCTCCCGGTCGTTAAGAAACACGCGCCCGCTGCTTGGCCTTTCGAGCCCGGCGGCAATCCTCAGGAGAGTGGTCTTGCCGCAGCCGGATTCGCCGATGAGGCACAGAATCTCGCCGGGCTCGACCGTCAAATCGACGCCTCGAATTGACGGAACGTCGTCGAAATCATGGAAAACAGCCTCAAGCGAAACCTTGGCGGCGATCGTCGCCCCGGTCTTGGCTCGGCGCCGCCAGGGACGGCCGCGAAACGATGATGGTTGTGCCGTGACACTCAATACAAGCGACCAATACTCCCGATGGCGACTCTAGCCGCCGGCTTCCGCCTCAATATCGGTATCCAGATAGATACGATCCAACTTCTCGTCATCGCCTTCGTCATCCGCAGGCGTCTCGTCATCGTCTCGTTGAAGCACAGGAGCAACGGTCTTCTCAAGAAGCCCGGAGGCAGCAAGCTCATCGATGCCGGGAAGATCGGACACCCGGTCGAGGCTGAAATGCTCAAGAAAGGCATCGTTGGTGCCATAGGTCACCGGACGCCCCGGCGCCTGGCGCCGGCCACAAATCCTCACCCATCCGATCTCGATCAGGAGATCGAGCGTGCCCCTGCTGGTGGCAACGCCGCGGATTTCCTCGATCTCTGTCCGGGTTACGGGCTGGTGATAGGCGATGATCGCCAGCATCTCCTGCGCCGCCCGCGACAGCCGGCGCTGCTCTACCACCTCCCGGGCCATCAGATGGGCCAAATCCGGCGAGGTGCGAAAGGCCCAGCCTTTGGCCACCTTCGTCAGATTGACGCCGCGATCGGCGTAGAGTTGCTCGAGCGCGCCCAGCAATTCGGAGCAATTCGACCCTTCCGGCAGCCGGCCTTGCAGTTCGGCTTCCGAAACCGGCTCGCTGGAAGCGAACAATATCGCCTCCAGCGCTCGCAATTGCGGCTCGACTGCCGGCGCTTCACCGGCTCCTTTGGGGAAGAGGTGGACGATGCCTTGTTCAGCCATTGGTCGCTCCTCGATCGTGCCCGGATGCGGGGGTGCGGATCATCAACGGCCCGAAGGTCCACGACTGCCGCAATTCCAATTTACCTTCGCGCGCCAATTCCAGACTGGCGCCGAAGCCGCTTGCCATCACCGTGCGCCGGATTTGGGCGGTCACGAGATAGGGAGAAAGAAACACAGTCATCGGAGTCCATTCGGCAACATCGCCCATCATCCGCAGCAGCGCTTCCCTGGCCTCGCCTAGGGACCAGACAGCCCGCTTGGTGACGTGGACTACCGATTGCGCACTCCGACGCCCGAGCCGAGCATAGGCCGACAGCAGGTCGTAGAGCGTTGCCTGATAGGCGCTCTTGCGTTCGATCCGTATCTCGGGCTCGCCTCTAGCAAAAATATCGCGGCCGAGACGATCGCGGTTCATCAACAGGCTTGACGCTTTCCGCATCGCCTCGAGCCGCTGCAGCCTGACTGCCAGCGCTGCAGCCAGCTCCTCGCCGATCGTATCGTCATCCTCTGTTGGCTCGGGTAGCAGCAACCGTGATTTGAGATATGCGAGCCAGGCCGCCATCACCAAATAGTCGCCGGCAAGCTCCAATTTCAGCGTCCGGTGGCGCTCGATGAACAAAAGATATTGCTCGGCAAGCGCTAGCACCGAAATCTTGGCGAGATCGACCTTCTGGGCCCGAGCGAGGTCGAGCAAAAGATCCAGCGGACCCTCGAATCCGTCGACATCGACCACCAGCATCTCCGGCGACTGGCGGACATCCTCCTCCCACAAATCGGGCTGCTGTTTGTTGTTGCGCGATTCCATCATGGGGTGGCCCGTTGCGTCCAGTTCCACCGAATCATTGAGGGATTATGGCCGCAGATACTATACGGCGCGACCCCTCGAGGCACCGTCCAGCTAGTGGGACGTCACGAAGGCGTCCATGCCGATCGCCAACAGGCTTGCGCGAAGCTGCTCCGCTTCCACCTGGCTCGCTGCCGGGCCGAACTGAACGCGGTAATATACGCCCTGCGGCAGCTCCGCTCGCTGGATTACGGCGGCCCGCGAACCAAGAAGACTCGGTGTGCGAGCTCTGAATTCGGCTAGTTGAGCCAGCGCCGCTCGTTCTGTCCCTTGCGCCGAAACCTGGACATAGAACCCTGGCGCGATCGGGTCACCAGCGGCCGGCACGTTGCCGACGGTCGGAGTTGCCGCAACTACCGCAGCCGCTTCGCCCGGCGCAACCGCCACAGGCGATTCAGCGGGCGCAACCACGACCGGCGCTTCGGCATCCGGTGTGTCACCGGCCGCGGCCGCCTCGCCTGGCGCCACCGGCTCGGCCGGTTCAGCGCCACCGACTGGGACGGCGTTGTTCTCGACGATGGCCCCGTCGACCAGGACAGTTACCGTCCGGACCATTATCGGTGCGTCCGGGTCAATGCCGGCTACGACTCCCGCCGCTCCGGCCGGCGACAAGATCCGGGTTATGCCGTCATTGGCCTGCGGTGTCGCCCCGAGATCGACCGCCGGCTCGACACCGGCCAGGAGATTTTCATTGGGGCCACCGTTCTCACCAGGATTGATGCGATCGAACACAACATTCCCGGCGGCATCGACGTCGGCTTGCGGTTCCGGGAAGACTCGTGTCGGGCCGGTATCGGCCGCGATCAAAGGCGGCTCGCCGTCGGTCCCACCGCCGCGCAGAACCAGGATAGACGCAGTGCCCACAGCCACCAGCGCGACGATGCCAATGAGGGAGTAAAAACGGCGGCCATTGCGTCGGCGATTGGCATAGCGCGCCTCGCCGTATGGATCGGCGGCAAGCCGTGGATCACGGTGGTGAGCAAAAGGGGGTGGCGGCGCGGGATGACCATCGTCGCCGTCGAACGCATCCGCTTCCAGCGATTCGCGATAGACCGGATCCAAACTCGGCTGCGCCAACCCTGGGTCAATGTCCGCGTTCCACTCGCTGCGCTCATCCAAGGAAGGCTCGGGCGAAAGCTCGTCGTCGGTCTCAGCGGTCGCGGCCCAGCCGGATCGCTGATCCGGCCGAGCGACGCGCTCGGACGCGGATTGGACGGGCGCTGCTGGAGACAGCGCGCTCGGATCATAGGCGGGGCCGCTCCGGTTGCCGCGAAGAGCCATGTTGGAGAAGGCTGCCTGGTCACGCGGTGGTGCGGTCTGTGTTGGGCTTCCGGGCGCTGGCCGGGTGCGGGTTTCGTCGGCCAATTCATAGCTCTCTAAACCGGGATCCAAATCGCTTTCGGGTTGGCTGTCACCCTTCTCGCCCCCGCCCAAATATCCGCCAAAGCCGGCGTCCAGAGGCACGGGATCCTCCGATGTCTCGAAGGGATCTTGGTCGGCCTCTTGCTTGAGGTCTTCGGCGGCGTGGAGCGGCGGCTGATCATCGTCAGGCTCGGCCGCGGCGGCGAAGGTCGCCTGCAGATCGGTCAGAAGCTCTGCCTCGAGATCGCGCGCGAGATCGGACTCGGAAAGACCTTGATCCGCATCCTCCTGCAAGGCATTCGGACGGTGGGGCTCGTCCAGCACCGATCGCCCCGAGACAATTCTGGCAAGTTCGACAAGCGGATCATCTTCGACGGGGTCATTTGCGACCCCACGGCCGTAGGGTATGGGACGAGACATCGTAGTCATGGGGTTCCGATCATCCATTCTGATGTTGGAGCCTGTGCCCCTCGCCCCGGAACCCCTGCCGATCACGCGTCGCGGTTCCGAGCTTTGTCCTACCGCATTTCCTCAGGTGCCCGCACTCCAAGAATAGCCAGTCCCGAAGACAACACCAAATTGATGGCGTGAATGAGTGCCAGCCTCGCTCGGGTCAAGCTTGCTTGTTCGTGGTTAATGAACCGTAACTCTCCTCTATCCTTGCCGCGATTCCACTGGAAGTGGAAATCGCCTGCCAACTCATAGAGATAAAATGCGATCCGATGCGGTTCCTGCGCGCCGACCGCCGCGTCGACGATCCGAGGATAATCGGCCAACCGGCGAAGCAAAGCATACTCGCCCGGATCGGCCAAAGGCTTCAGATATTCCTCGTCAACACGTCCGGCGGCGAGATCGGAGCGAAATTCGGCGCCCAGATCGACGTCGGCTTCGGCCGCCTGACGAAACACCGAACAGGTTCGAGCATGGGCATATTGAACGTAAAAGACAGGATTGTCCTTCGACTGCTCGGTCACTTTCTGGAAGTCGAAATCGAGCGGCGCGTCACTCTTGCGAAATATCATCATGAAGCGGATCGGGTCCGCCCCGACTTCGTCGACGACCTCCCTAAGGGTCACGAAGTCACCAGTGCGTTTCGACATCTTCACCGGCTCGCCTCCGCGGAAAAGCCTAACCAGCTGGCAAATCTGGACATCGACGCTGGCCGTGCCTCCGGAAACGCCAGCCACAGCAGCCCGCAAGCGTTTGACGTAGCCGCTGTGATCGGCGCCGAGGACGTCGATCATATGGCTGAAGCCTCGCAGGAACTTGTCGTAATGATAGGCGATATCGCCAGCGAAATAGGTGTAGCTGCCGTCAGACTTCATTAGCGGCCGGTCGCGATCGTCGCCGAATTGGGTTGAACGGAACAGCGTCTGGTCGCGGTCTTCCCAATCCTCAGCGGTCTGCCCTTTCGGCGGCGGCAGGCGACCGACATAGATAAGGCCGCGGTCGCGAAGCGATTGGACGGCCTCGGCGATCCGATCGGTGGGGCCCGTGGTCAACGAGCGCTCTGAGTAGAAGACATCATGGCGGATGTTCAGCGCCCCGAGGTCATCCTTGATTATCTCCATCATCGCTTCGATCGCACCGGCCCGCGTGATCGGCAGCCATTCCTCTTCTGGCATGGCAAGCAAGGACGAGCCGTTTTTCTCAGCGAGGGAGACACCGACCGGAATCAAATAGTCGCCGGGATACAGTCCTTCCGGGATTGCCGCGATGTCCTGGCCAAGCGCCTGCCGATAGCGAAGATAGGCCGACCGCCCGAGGGCATCGACCTGGGCGCCAGCATCATTGATGTAGAATTCGCGTGTGACCCGGTAGCCGGCAGCCTCAAGGAGATTGGCGATCGCGTCGCCGAGCACCGAACCGCGGCAATGACCGATATGAAGTGGGCCGGTCGGGTTGGCCGAGACATATTCGACGTTGACGGCCTGGCCCTGCCCCCGATTGCCACGCCCAAAACGGGCACCGGCTTCGAGCAATGACGCCAGGAATCTGTGCCAGAAATTCCGTGTTAGAGTGATATTGATGAAGCCGGGACCGGCGATGTCGATCGTCTCGATATCGGGATCGGCGCCCAGCGCCTCGGCAAGTTTCTCGGCAAGATCGCGTGGCTTGACCTGTAGCGGCTTGGCCAAGACCATCGCCGCATTGGTCGAGAGCTCACCATGGCTTGGATCGCGCGGTGGCTCGACGACAATCTTCTCCGTGCCCTGCTCCGCCACGGCAAATGCTTCTTGCGCGACGCGGCCGACTGCGGCGATGACCCGTTCGGTAAAGACTTCGAAAACATTCATCAGGATTTTTGGGGCGGACAAGGGGCCATCAATTGCGGCCGCGCCTAACCGAATTCGGGGACTCGGTCAAACAAACGCTGATATTCGGCGAGAGCGAAACGATCGGTCATTCCGGCAATAAAATCTGCGATCCGCCTCGCCCGCCGCTCGTCGTCGGTTTGGTCCATGCTCTTGCGCCAGGCCGCCGGCAGTGCGGCTTCGTCGGACCAATAGCGCCGGAAAAGCTCCGCCACCAGCGTCTCGGCCTTCTCCATCACCTCAACTACTAGCGCGCTTCGATAGAGTTCGGTGCTGAGAAGGCGTTTGATCGCTCGCTCCGCTTCGCCGACCTTCGATGAGAACGCGACCGTTGCGTCGCCCGCCCGCCGGATGTCATCGACCGAACGCGGAGACAACCGCTGCAGCCGGAGCCGCGTTTCCGCCAAGACGTCCACGATCAGCCAATTGATCAATCGGCGCACTAGTTCAGACACAAGACGCCCGCGATCGAGTCTCGGATAATCCCGCTCTATTGCACCAGCGAGCTGGGCCAAGATCGGCACTTCGGTCAGTTGATCGAGGCCGAGGAGCCCGGCGCGAAGCCCATCATCGATGTCGTGGGCGTCATACGCGATGTCGTCGGCAATCGCCGCACATTGTGCTTCCGCTCCCGAAAAGCTCGACAAAGCGAGATCATGCCAATCATCGATCGCGGCGATGATTGGCGGCAACGAGCGGCCGGTTGGGGGCGCGCCGGAGCGGTCGGTAACGGGCCCATTGTGCTTGGCCAGCCCTTCCAGCACCTCCCAAGTGAGATTGAGGCCATCAAAACGCGGATAGCGATGCTCCAGCCTCGTGACCACACGGAGGCTCTGGATGTTGTGGTCGAAACCGCCATAGGCCGCCATCGCGTGATCGAGAGCACGCTCGCCGGAATGGCCGAAGGGCGGGTGGCCGAGATCATGGGCAAGTGCAATTGCTTCAGTGAGATCCTCGTTGAGGTTTACTGCTCGCGCCAACGACCGCGCGATCTGCACCACTTCCAGCGTGTGGGTCAGCCGGGTGCGGTAATGATCACCTTCGCCGGCGAGAAAGACCTGGGTCTTGCCTTTGAGCCGGCGGAAGGTGGTGGAGTGGACAATCCGATCGCGATCGCGTTGGAAATCAGTCCGCCAGGGCGATGGTGGCTCGGCGAACACCCGGCCAGGGCTCTGGTCTGGATCGGAAGCGTAAGGCGCCGGAGACACCATCAGTGCCCTGTTGTCGCAGTCCATTGACACAATCGGTGCTCACACCTAACTCTTGATTGTGCTCTGCTTTTTCCGGCGAGGGACGTGGCCATGACCAACATTGTCGATGACAAGGTCGCCGACGAGGCCGCTGTCAAGGTTAGCGACCGTGCCGCGCAGAAGATTGCGCGGCTCATTGAAGAGGCCGACGGCTCGACTGCTTTCCGCGTAACCGTGGAGGGCGGTGGTTGTTCCGGCTTCCAATATCGCTTCGATCTGGTGAATGCCGCCGCTGACGAGGATTTGGTGATTCGCAAATCGGGTGCCGTCGTCGTCGTCGACCCAATCTCGCTCCCTTACATGGTGGGGTCCGAGATCGATCTTTCCGACAATATGATGGGCGAATCGCTGGAGGTAAACAATCCACTGGCGGTGGCGTCATGCGGTTGCGGCACCAGCTTCGCCATTTGACCGACAATCTGTCTCTCGCAGACCGCTAGCGGCTGACCGAAGCGGCTAGGCGAGGGTCGCCTCCAGGCTGATCGGAACAGCGCTCAGCGCTTTCGATACCGGACAATTCTGCTTTGTACCGCCGGCGATCCTTTGGAACTCATCATTGTCGATGCCGGGAACGGTGGCCGTGGTTGTCAGATGGATCTTAGTGATCGAGAAGCCGCCTCCCGGATCGGGGCGAATCTCGACTTCGGCATTGGTGCTGACTTGCTGCGGATTGTGACCGGCGCCTCCCAGATCCCCCGACAAGGCCATC
Source organism: Kaistiaceae bacterium (assembly GCA_963667605.2). GTDB lineage: Bacteria > Pseudomonadota > Alphaproteobacteria > Rhizobiales > Kaistiaceae > JADLGL01. The sequence goes on along the minus strand of CAXXUZ010000003.1, from coordinate 1,618,559 downwards.
GAGAAACACCCGGCGATCGCGGCGCCTATCAACTCCTCCGGATTGGTTCCTTCGCCCTCCTCGAAACGCGAGGCGAAAGAGAACGGCCCCTGATAGTTGGCGAAGCGCATCGCGCCGCTTCCCTCTTTCAGGCTTCCGTCCCAGCGAGCGGTGGCATGGCGGATGGGCATATTGGCTTCTCCTTCAGGTCAAATACTGGATGAATTCGAGAACAGATAGATCACAGCAACGCCGCTGATGATCAATAGCATTCCGGCGATTGCGGCGAGGTCGAGCGCTTGCCTGAACCATACCATGCCGATAGCCGTGATGAGGACTATGCCTATGCCGCTCCAGATCGCATAGGCAACGCCAACCGGGATTGTTCGCAGCGTCAAGGACAACAAATAGAAGGCGAGCGCGTAGCCTATCACCGTGAGCACAGCGGGCCCAAGCCGGGTCATCCCATCGGAAATCTTGAGCGAACTGGTGGCGGCGACTTCACAGATGATCGCCGCTGCGAGATAGAGATAGCTCATCCTCGGATCAACTTTTCTTGTCGTCGGACAAAAGGGCGCTTTCGATGCGGATAGCCACCTGGAACATCAACGGCGTCAAGGCCCGGCTCGACACGGCGACCAAATGGCTCGCTACCGCTGAGCCCGATGTGGTTTGCTTCCAGGAGACAAAATCCACCGATGACGGCTTTCCAACCGCCGCTTTTGAGGACCTTGGCTATAATTTGGCGATCCACGGCCAAAAGGGTTTCAATGGTGTCGCAGTGCTGTCGAAACTACCGCTCGAAGATGTGAGCCGTGGCCTTGCCGGCGACGATAGCGATGGTCAGGCGCGGTTTATTGAAGCTGTGATTTCGGTGCCGGCCGGCGCGGTCAGGATAGTCTCGCTCTATTTGCCCAACGGCAACCCGCTGGGGAGTGGCAAATTCGATCACAAGCTGGCCTGGGCTCGACGCCTTCATTCCTGGGCGAAGACCCATCTTGCGGCCGAGGAAATCTTCCTCCTCGGCGGCGACTTCAACATCATCCCCGAGCCGCAGGATGCTCGCTTTCCCGACAATTGGTCGAGTGACGCGCTGTTCCAGCCCGAATCCCGAGCGGCTTGGCGCCGGTTGGTCAATCTCGGACTCACTGACGGCCTGCGGGCAACGAACGGCGCCGGTGGCAATTACACATTCTGGGACTATCAGGCCGGCGCGTGGCAGAAGAACAACGGCATTCGGATCGACCATTTCCTATTGTCCCCGCAAGCCGCCGATCGGCTCAAGGGCGTGTCGATCGACAAGCGAATCCGCGGTTGGGATAAGCCGTCGGATCATGTCCCGCTGATCATCGAGATCGACGTCTAACCTTGTGTCGACGAGCTGGAGCTAAGGCGCGGCGGCGGCTGCCGGGGGCGCTAGCGGCTCCGGGGCGGCAGCTGCCTCGGCCTCAATGTTGGTGTTGGCGACCAGCCAGCCGTCCGCAAGTTCAAGAGCGGTCCGGCGTTCGGTTTCGGTCGCAAGCGCCAAAGCTTCTTCGTGCATCCGCCTGATCTCCGGATCAGCCCCGCCGGTGCGAAAGCGGGCAACATGAAGATAGGCCAGACCCACCACCGGCTGGCGGGTGAGGCCGTCACCCTGGAACAGGAGGTAACCCAGAAGCGCTTGGGCGGAGGGATTGCCGGCCTGGGCGGACAAGAGAGCCCAGCGCGCCGCTTCGCCGGGATCGGGATCGCCGGCCTCACCGCGGTAGAACATCACTGCCAAATTGTACTGCGCCTCGGCGTCGTTGAAGAAGATCGCCGCCTCCCAGTACATCTGCAGCGCGGCTTCCAGATCGACGCCGCCGACCACTTGGTCGCCGGCGCGATAGTAATCGCCCAACGCGACAAAAGCGTCGGCGACGAAGGGAGCGTCGGGATTGAACCGGCGATCATCGGCGGGCTCATTGGCGATGTCGGCAAAAATCTCGAAGGCGCGGTCGTCATCGCGATCCACGCCTTCGCCTCTGGCGTACATTCGGCCGAGCATCCATTTGGCGCGAATGTATCCCCGGTCCGCGGCGTAAGAGAAAGCATCCATGGCGGTGACGAGATCACCAATGCGATAGGCGTCAAGGCCGAAGCGAAACGCTTGCGCCGGGGTACTGATCTCCGGCGTCGGGTCAAATGCCATAGCCGGGGCGCCAAAACTCAAGGCCACCACAACCAGACATGCGCGTAAGGCGTTACAAATCGGCATAGCTCACTTTTTCTGCGCTTGCTCCAGGATGCGTCACCGCACCCTTCCGAGCCGAGCCCACGCCCTCTCCGAACTTCCAGATCGCGCCGCTGTTGTATCCGGTCTCGCGCGGCTGCCAGTCACCGCGACGAGCCGCCAATTCCTCGTCGCTGACATGCACATCAAGCGTGCCGGCGACCGCGTCGATCTCGATGATGTCGCCGTCGCGGATGAGGCCAATCGGTCCCCCGACCGCAGCCTCGGGACCGACATGGCCGACACAGAAGCCTCGGGTGCCGCCGGAAAAACGGCCGTCGGTTATCATTGCGACTTTTTCGCTGGCGCCCTGGCCATAAATGGCCGCAGTGGTCGACAGCATTTCGCGCATGCCGGGGCCGCCTTTGGGACCCTCATAGCGAATGACCAGGACCTCCCCTTCCTCGTACTGACGAGAGCTGACAGCGGCGAAGCATTCCTCCTCGGAATCGAAACAACGTGCAGGGCCGGAGAAATGCTGCAATTTGAGGCCGGCGACCTTCACGATCGCGCCGTCGGGGGCGAGATTGCCGGAAAGCCCGACAACACCTCCGGTCGGCGTGATCGGATCGTTGGCTGGACGCATCACGTCCTGGTCGTCGTTCCAGGCGACCTTAGCCAAATTCTCGGCGATTGTGCGGCCGGTGACCGTGATGCAATCGCCATGGAGATAACCGTGGTCGAGCAACGTCTTCATCAGCATCGGCACCCCGCCAGCCTCATACATATCTTTGGCGACATAGCGGCCGCCGGGTTTGAGATCGGCGATATAAGGCGTGCGCTTGAAGATCTCGGCAACTTCGAAGAGATCGAACTCAATGCCACACTCATGGGCGATTGCCGGCAGATGCAGCGCGGCATTGGTCGAGCCACCCGAAGCGGCGACAATAGTGGCAGCGTTCTCCAACGCCTTGCGGGTGACGATGTCGCGAGGCCTGAGATTGCGAGCCACTAGCTCCATTACCTTCTCGCCGGCGGCCATGCAGAAGCGATCACGAAGCTCGTAGGGGGCGGGCGCACCTGAGGAATAGGGCAGCGCCAGACCGATCGCCTCGGAGACACAAGCCATGGTGTTGGCGGTGAACTGGCCACCACAAGCGCCGGCGGAGGGACAGGCGACATGTTCGAGCTCCTCGAGATCCTCGGTTGACATGTAGCCGACCGAATGGAGGCCGACGGCCTCGAAGACGTCGACAACCGTGACATCCCTTCCTTTGAACGTTCCCGGCAGAATCGAGCCGCCATAGATGAAAACCGACGGCACGTTGAGCCGGCACATCGCCATCATCATTCCGGGCAGTGACTTGTCGCAGCCGGCCAACCCAACCAGCGCGTCATAGCCGTGGCCGCGTATTGTGAGTTCGACCGAATCGGCGATGACCTCACGCGACACCAGGGACGATTTCATGCCTTGATGGCCCATGGCGATGCCATCGGTGACGGTGATGGTGCAGAATTCACGGGGCGTGCCATTGGCCGCCGCCACGCCCTGCTTCACAGCCTGCGCCTGCCGCATCAAAGAGATGTTGCAAGGAGCCGCTTCGTTCCAGCAGGTCGCAACGCCGACAAAGGGCTGATGGATCTGTTTATCGCTCAACCCCATCGCGTAGTAGTAGGATCGGTGCGGTGCCCGCTCGGGCCCTTCGGTCACATGCCGGCTTGGCAGGCGGTTCTTGTTGATTGATTTGGCGTCCATGAACGGTCTTGGGCCTAATGCAATAAATTGCTCGGTGCGCGCCGCCGGCTGGGAGCGTCACATCGCATTTGATCAATGGCTCGAGCAATCGAGGAGGTGCCTAAGTCATCCCAGTTTATGGCTGAATGGCGGCGCACCGGTTTAGATTGGGATAAGGGACGCACTTCCCGGGCCGCCTGTTGCGTGATGGCAACAGTTGTGCCCCTTCGTTTCCGTCCCGACGTAGTCGCTGGCAGGCTGGGCATCGACTGGCTTAGCCCCGCAGTTGGGGCGAACGTCCCGTTGCCATTCTAGACATTTTCGAACTTGAGTGAGACCTCAGTCGAGCCCAAGCCGGTCCTTTAGAATCTCGTTCACAGCCGTCGGATTGGCCTTGCCGCCGCTCGCCTTCATCACCTGACCGACAAACCAGCCGAGCATGGTCGGCTTGGCTTTGACCTCACTGACCTTGCCCGGATTGGCAGCAATCACCTCGTCGATCACCGCCTCGATCGCCGAAAGATCGGTGACTTGTTTCATCCCCCGCGCCTCGACTATCTCACGCGGATCGCCACCCTCGATCCAGAGCATCTCGAATAGCTCCTTGGCGATTTTTCCGGAGATGGTGCCGTCGACAAGGAGATCGAGAAGGCCACCCAGCTGGCCGGGATCGATCGGGCTGTCAGCGAGGGAATGGCCTTCCTTGTTGAGCCGACCGGCTAATTCGTTGATCACCCAATTGGCTGCAAGTTTAGCCTCACGTCCTTCGGCAAGAGTTTCGAAGAAATCGGCCGCTGCCTGATCGGAGATCAGAACGCCAGCATCATAGGCCGACAAGCCAAAGTCAGCGATGAAACGTTCTTTCTTCTGATCGGGAAGTTCCGGGAGACCGGCGGCCAGTTCATCGACCCATGCCTGCTGTAGTGTCAGCGGCAGCAGATCGGGATCGGGGAAATAGCGATAGTCATGCGCCTCCTCCTTGGAGCGCATCGATCGAGTTTCGCCTTTGGCCGGGTCGAACAGTCGGGTCTCCTGATCGATCTTTCCGCCGTCTTCGAGGATCGCGATCTGCCGGCGGGCTTCGCGATCAATGGCCTGGCCGACGAAACGGATCGAATTGACGTTCTTGATCTCGCAACGGGCTCCGAGGTCCTCGCCCGGGCGCCGGACCGAGACATTGACATCGGCGCGGAGCGACCCCTCCTCCATATTGCCGTCGCAGGTACCGAGATAGCGGAGGATGATGCGAAGCTTGGTCAGATAGGCGCGAGCCTCTTCCGCCGAACGCATGTCCGGCCGTGAAACGATCTCCATCAAGGCGACGCCGCAGCGGTTTAGGTCGACAAGGCTCTGGCTAGGACGTTGATCGTGGAGCGACTTGCCGGCGTCCTGTTCTAAATGCAAACGCTCAATACCGACTGTGAAGGAGGTTCCATCGCGCAGATCAACCGTGACCTCGCCCTCGCCGACGATCGGCTGCTTGTATTGCGAGATCTGATAGCCCTGCGGCAAATCCGGGTAGAAATAGTTCTTGCGGTCGAAGATGCTGAAAAGGTTGATCTCGGCTTTGATCCCGAGCCCGGTCCGCACCGCCTGCGCCACGCATTCCTCGTTGATAACCGGCAGCATCCCAGGCATCGCCGCATCGACCAAGCTGACATGGGCGTTGGGTTCGCCGCCATATTCGGCCGAAGCACCGGAGAACAACTTGGCCTTGGAAATGACCTGGGCATGAACCTCCAGGCCGACGATGACCTCCCACGCGCCGGTCGCGCCTCTGAGGTGCTGGGCGACGCTGGCTTCCCTGGTGGTGAGGTTCATCGTCGCCGGTCCTGCTTCCATGGCAAACGCCTGATCGTCCGAGCGGGGCCTTCAAAGCGGACTTTGCGCAGATTGGCAATCATCAATCCGGCCGGCTCGGGCCAGGGCAGCTAATTAGTGCGCCCCGCCCCGATTCATGGCGCCAATGAGGAACAGCGCCAACGAGGCGCGCTCCATTTCTAACGGCGTGTTAGGCATCGGCTTTCGCCCCCTGGTGTACCAGTAGCGGGCGTTTTCGAGATCGCCTTCCGCGCGGTGGAGATGGCCGTGTACCCAGGCCGCGTCCGCAGTGCCTTCGTCCTGCACCAATTTGTGGGCCGTATCCCACTCTCCCTTTGCGCCATGCCAAAGGCCGCGCAGCGGCAAACTCAATCCGTCGGGCGGCTCGAACCCCTCGAGCGACGCCATGAACTCATCAACTGTCATCATTTGGGAAACCCGCCCCCTTGGTGATCTCGTGCCTGGCGAGAATCGACCGGTTCCGCATCCCGGATGCTGTTTATCCGTGTCACCCTGAGGCGCAATCGGGCTATCGCCCCGTAAACAAAAATGTGATTGGGAGCTCGTGGTTTTCCCGATGCTCTACCGCTGGTCGCCGACTGAACACACCTATTGCAATCGTTGGGCGCCACCCTGGAGCCATTCTCTGGCAGCGTTGCCAGCTACCACCAGCGCCGCGGTGTGAGGGTCCCAGCTGCCTTCTCGATCACCTGGCCAGCGGCGAACAGGGTCTCCTCGTCAAATGCGGGCCCAATTAGTTGCAGGCCAAGAGGTAGGCCGCGGCCATCGGTCCCAGCGGGGACAGAGATGCCCGGCAGACCGGCCATGTTGGCGGGAACGGTGAAAATGTCGTTGAGATACATCTCTATCGGCGAGGCCTTAGTCTTGGCCCCGATCTCGAAGGCCGCGCTCGGTGTGACCGGCGTCAAGATGACATCGACCCCGGCCGCGAACGCCTGTTCGAAATCGCGTTTGATTAACGTCCGGACTTTTTGCGCGCGCAGGTAGTAGGCGTCGTAGTAGCCGGCCGACAGGACATAGGTGCCGATCAGGATCCGACGCTTCACCTCCTGGCCGAAGCCGGCGGCGCGGGAGTTCTCATACATCGAAGTGACGTCGCTGCCCTCGGCCCGAAGGCCATAGCGAACGCCATCGTAACGCGCCAGATTGGACGAGGCCTCAGCTGGCGCGACGATATAATAGGCCGGCAAAGCGTATTTGGTGTGCGGCAGCGAGATATCGACGAACTCGGCACCGGCGTCTTTCAACCAGGCTTGGCCATCACGCCAGAGCGCATCGATCTCGGGCGGCATGTCATCGATGCGATATTCACGCGGGATGCCAATTTTCAGTCCTTGGACCCCCTTGTCGACCGACATTGCATAGTCCGGCACCGACCGATTGGCCGAGGTCGTGTCCTTGGCATCGTGGCCTGCCATCGACCGGAGCAGAATCGCGGCATCGCGGACGGTTCGGGCGACCGGTCCCGCCTGGTCCAACGAGGAGGCAAAGGCGATCACTCCCCAGCGCGAGCACCGGCCATAAGTCGGCTTGATACCGACCGTGCCAGTGAAGGCCGCCGGCTGACGGATCGAGCCGCCGGTATCGGTCGCGGTCGCACCGGCGCAAAGGCGTGCCGCCACCGCCGTCGCCGAGCCACCCGAGGATCCTCCTGGAACGAGCTTGGCGCCAGACCCTTCAGCACGCCAGGGGTTGATCGTCGGACCGTAGTAGGAGGTCTCGGTGGACGAGCCCATGGCGAACTCGTCCATATTGAGCTTGCCGAGCATCACTGCGCCGGCGGCCCAGAGATTGGCGGTCACTGTTGACTCGTAGTGCGGTTTGAAGCCGTCGAGGATGTGACTCGCCGCCTGGCTGTTCACACCTTCGGTGCAGAACAAATCCTTGATACCGATCGGGATGCCTTCGAGTGGGCGTGCATTGCCGTCAGCAATCCGTTGATCGGCCTGCGCGGCCATGGCGCGCGCTCTGCCGGCGGTCACGACGATAAAGGAGTTGAGGGTCTTGGCGGCCTCGATCGCGTCGAGATAAGCCTCTGTCAGTTCAGTGGCGGAGAACGCTCTCGTGCCAAGGCCGGCTTGCGCCTCGGCAAGCGTGAGGCCCGTCAGCTCGCTATCGGCCACGCTCACTCCACCACTTTTGGTACGACGAAGAAGCCATCATCATGGACCGGCGCGTTGGCGACAATGTCGTCGGCGCGGAAACCTTCCGTCACCTCGTCGCGCCGCTTCTTCATCGGCATCGGCAGCACCGAGTTCATCGGCTCGATGCCCTCGACATTCACTTCATTGAGATGCTCGACAAATCCAAGAATCTCATTCAGCGAGCCTCGCAGGGTCTCCGCCTCCTCGTCGGAGACGGCGATCCGGGCGAGGCGCGCGACGCGCTTGACGGTAGCGGTGTCAACGGGCATCGGGCGAACCTTGAGAGACGTGCGAGGAACGGGAAGCCGCTATAACACCCGGGCCGAGCGGGCGGCAACCAAGCTGATTGGCGGCACGAGACCGCTGAGGTAGTGTCTGGGCTGGCCAACGCAGAGACCCCGCGCCCCGAGGAAAATCCGAGATGGCCGACAGCGCCGCAGATCGGCTGAGCAAACTTGGCATCAACCTGCCGAAGCCGAGCGCACCGGCAGCGAACTATGTATCGGCAGTGGTGAGCAACGGGCTTCTGTTCGTTTCTGGGCAGTTGCCCCTCGGGCCGTCCGGGCTCGAATTCGAAGGCAAGCTCGGTCGCGAAATCGATATCGAAGCAGGCAAGCAGGCGGCGAGACTTTCGGCGATCAACATATTGGCCCAGGCCAAGGCGGCTTTGGGCGATCTCGATCGAATCCGTCGCATCGCCCGGCTCACGGGCTTTATCAATGGCACGGTGGATTTCACCGAGCCGCACAGGGTTCTGGACGGCGCATCCGATCTTCTCGTCGAGGTGTTCGGCGACCGCGGTCGCCATTCGCGCACGGTGCTGGTCGCCGCCAGCCTGCCGATGAATGCGGCAACGCTGATCGATGCGATCATCGAAGTCGATTGAGCAGGCGATGGCGGAGGCAGGTCGGCGACCGGCGGAGACTGTTCGCGTCGTCTCTTCGATCGCCGAGATCGGGCGCGCGGCATGGGATCGGGTCGCCAATCCCGGCTGGACGAGCGATCGACCGCTGGCGGCATCGGATGACCACGATCGCCTCCCCTACAATCCGTTCCTCAGCTTCGATTTTCTGGATTGCTTGGAGCAATCCGGCTGCGTTCAAGCCGGGACCGGCTGGACGCCGCGGCACCTCGCGCTGGAAGACGGCGGCGTCGTCGCCGCGATGCCGCTCTACCTCAAGAGCGATTCTATGGGCGAATATGTGTTCGACCATGGCTGGGCTGACGCCTATCAACGCGCCGGCGGCCGCTACTACCCGAAACTCCAAGCCTCGGTGCCATTCACGCCCGCGACCGGGCGACGCCTGCTGACCGTCGGAGGTGACAGAGCCGCTGAGCATCAGCGCGCACTTGCCGGCGCCGCCACCGAGCTTGCGACCCGAGAACGGCTATCCTCGGTCCACGTGACATTCATGCTGCCCGAAGAACGGGAGCTGTGTAGCCAGCTGGGCTATCTGAAGCGCACCGACCTGCAATTCCATTTTCAGAACGCGGGCTATCGAGATTTCGACGATTTCCTAGATAGCCTTTCGTCGCGCAAACGTAAGGCACTGAGACGCGAGCGTCGTGGGGCTCTGAGCGGCCTGTCGATCGACCTCCTCACCGGCTCCGATCTCAACGAAGCGGCGTGGGATGCGTTCTTTGGCTTCTACATGGATACCGGCGGCCGAAAATGGGGTCGGCCCTATCTCAATCGCCGCTTCTTCGACATGATCGGCGAGCGGATGCCGGATCGCATATTGCTCGCGCTGGCCCGAAACGGCGAGCGCTATGTCGCCGGTGCGCTCAATTTCATCGGCTCCGATACACTTCATGGCCGATATTGGGGCGCCAACGAGTACCATCCATTCCTTCATTTCGAGCTCTGTTACTATCAGGCGATCGACTGGGCAATCGACCACGGCCTAGACCGAGTCGAGGCCGGTGCGCAGGGCGAGCACAAGCTGGCGCGCGGCTATGCGGCAACGCCCACTTTTTCGGCGCATTGGATTGCCGATCCCGGTTTTCGTAATGCGGTCGAACAATATCTCACCAGCGAACGCAAGCAGGCGGCGATGGCAGTCGAACTGCACTCCCGCCACACGCCGTTCAAGCGCGTCGACTAGGCGGCGGCTGTCATCCGCTCCCGAATCGCCCCCTCCGATCGATATGCCAGTGCCGGTACCGTGACCGCCACCACGAGTGGAATCCACGCATGGACGAGCCCCGCTGTCGCGAGCCCGGCCGTGGCAGCGAAAGAAACACTGGTTGCAAGCTCAAGAACGGTGGCGCCGAAGTTTGATTGCATGGCCCGTCGGTATTCTGTCCGCCGCGACGGCTTCTGCAGCCAAAGATTAATCAACGCAGCCGATCCGGCCGACGCCGCAGAACCAACCAGACCGATCATGGCTGCTCGTGGTTCGGTCAAAGCCAGCACCACCAACACCGGCGCGATCAGGAGAGCGGGAACGCCGGTCGCAACGGCCAGCTTGGCACGCCAGAAGGCTCGAATCGGCACCGGAGAAGTAGCCAGAAACTCGGGCGCGTCCTCGGCCGACAGCGTGATCCAGGCGATGCTGCCAGCCAATTGACCGGCTAGCAAAGTAGCCGCGCCGGCGACCAAGAAGGGCATGATCGTTGCCGTATCGTCACGATCCATCAACACAACGGCCGCAACCGGAATCACATACACAACTCGCAAAACGACCTGGGATATGAGACCGGGATCACGCAACAATAGTCTTAGCTCCTTGGAAATCGTGGCGCGCAAACTGCTGGCCCCGAAACGTGCGTCACCGCGACCGGTCCGACGGCGCGCAGTGTCGGCACGGTTCGCCGCAGCAGCATCCCGGGAGAACCGACGGCCCACCCAGAGGCCAACAGCGGCAAACGCGCTCAACGCGAAAACCACGATGATCGCCAAGGGCCCAGGCGATCCGAGGACAGCCTCCGCCGGCACCGACACCAGAGCTGGCAAATTGTCGTTTTGTGCCAGATCATTGAGCCATGCCGCGCTGAAAACGTTGTCCTCGGCCCCTTCAAAGGATCTCAGGAATATTGCGACGATAACGAGAGCGGCGCCCACTATCGCCGCCAGAATTTGCGCGGCGGTTCGGGTGCCTCGAGGCCCTATCGCCGAGAACAGGCCGATGGCTATCGCCAGGTCAACCGCTGTTGCCGACAACGCCAATGCCACGATTACTACATAGGCAGCCAGAATGTGCGGATGCCCCAAAATCGCTAACGGCAGAACGACCGGCGTGATCATGCCGCCGAACAGCAGCGCCGGGTTCACCGCCATCGCCGCGGCGCGAGCCACGAGGATTCGCGTGGGCGAGATCGGCGACGAAAGAAGCAAATCGAGGTCGCCGCGTTCGTAAAATACATCGACCGCGGTCACGAAGGTTTGCGACATCATCAACGTGAAGATCACGAAGAAGGCGCCGCCGATCAGGACCGCTACAATCGGCGTGGCGACGATCGCGGTTTCGCCAATCGCGATCGCGAGCGGAACTCCGAGCGCCAAGGTGACCGCCAGAACCACGGTAATGGCAATGAGCGGCGCGGGGATTGAAATGCGCCTCTTCCGCCGCTTGCGCTGGAACCAGGTGCGCCAGGTGACCCGGAGATCATGGGCCAGAAACCAACGGATCGAGCCCGGCCTGAATACCATCAGGCCGTCGCCGGATCAGACACCAACTGAAGAAACAGATCCTCGAGGCTCGCCTGCCCTGCCCCGGACAAGATTCTGAGTTCGGCCAAAGTGCCCTCAGCCAAAAGCTTACCGTTGGCGATAATGCCAATCCGGTCGGCAAGACGTTCAGCGACCTCGAGAATATGGGTTGTGAGGATGATCGAACAGCCGGCCCGTGCCCGCTCTTGGAGCATATCTTTCACGCGTCGGGCGATGCCGGCGTCGAGACCTGTCAGCGGTTCGTCCAGCAGCATGAGCGCGGGGTCGTGGATTAGCGCCCCGGCGAGGCAGGCCTTCTGCTTCATCCCGCGCGAGTATGTCTCGCAGCGGTCGCCGCGGTGGTCCCAGAGTTCCAGACCTTTCAACAATTTCTCGGCACGTGGCTCGGCGACCTCCGGCGGGACCGACCAAAGCGCGGCAACGAATTCGAGATATTCGAGTACGGTCAACTTGTCATAGAGTAGCGGTTCGTCCGGCAGCCAGGCGACCAATTGTTTGGCCCTTTGCGGCTCGGCGAGCACGTCGATTCCGAAAACCTCGATCGACCCGTCCGAAGGGGCGAGTAGGCCGGCCACCATGCGCATCGTTGTCGTCTTGCCGGCACCATTAGGGCCAAGCAGCGCATATAGTTCGCCTGGGCGGATGGTAAGGTCGAGTTGATCGACGACCGGATGTCGGTGGAACGCTTTGGTCAGTCCGCGAAGGACCAGCGGCGGCGCCCCGGCGAAACGGTCAGCGCTAGGACCGTCCATGTTTCGCTCCCAAGAATCGTACTGGCTGGGAGTCGCAACTTTACGACTACAGCCGTGAGATCTGATTCAGCAGGCGGCCCGTTACTCGGTCTTCAGCGGCACCTTCGGCACCAGACCGTTGCGACGGCCGCTAGTGTTGCTGTTGCCCACCGCCGGCTTTCGCGCAGTGCGCTTGCGTGGCCTGGCTCGTTTCTTACGCGGCACAGACTCCGGCTTCGGACGGACCGGTACGTCGTCAACGATTTCGAGCTTGAGTTCCTTGGATTTGCCGGTTCCAGTGACGCCAACGCAGACGGTGCCGCCAAGCTTGAGCTTGCCGAATAGGACCTCCTCGGCTAATGGCTGCTTGATGTGATCCTGGATCACCCGGGCCAGGGGCCTGGCGCCCATGCGGTTGTCATAGCCTTTCTCGGCTAGCCAGTTGACAGCCTCATCGGAGAGATCGAACAGAACGCCGCGATCGGAAAGCTGCGCTTCGAGCTGCAAAACGAATTTCCGCACGACCTGATGCACCACCTCGAGCGGCAGATCGCTGAACCCAACGATCGCATCGAGGCGATTGCGGAACTCGGGCGCGAACAGGCGGTCGATCGCCTCCAAATCGTCGCCCACACGCTTCCTCTGGTTGAAGCCCATGGACGGCTTGGCCATATCGGCAGCGCCGGCATTGGTAGTCATAATCAAAATGACGTTGCGAAAATCGACTTGCTTGCCGTTGTGATCGGTGAGCTTGCCGTGATCCATCACCTGCAACAGGATGTTGAAAAGATCGGGATGTGCCTTCTCAATTTCGTCGAGCAGCAACACGCAATATGGATGTTGGTCGACACCATCTGTCAGGAGACCGCCCTGGTCGAAGCCCACATAACCGGGCGGAGCGCCGATCAGCCGTGAGACCGTGTGGCGCTCCATATATTCCGACATGTCAAAGCGGAGCAGCTCGACGCCAAGCGAGGCCGCGAGCTGCCGCGCAACCTCGGTCTTGCCAACGCCGGTCGGGCCGGAGAACAGATAGTTCCCGATCGGTTTTTCCGGCTCCCGCAATCCGGCGCGGGCAAGCTTTATCGCCGAGGCCAAGCGCTGGATTGCCTTGTCCTGGCCGTAGACCATTCGCTTCAGAGTCTCTTCGAGATTCTGCAGCACTTCGGCATCGTCTTTGGAGACGCTCTTCGGCGGAATCCGCGCCATGGTCGCGATCGTGACCTCAATCTCCTTTACGCCGATCGTCTTCCGCCGCCGCGACTCCGGCACCAGCATCTGCGAGGCGCCGCTTTCGTCGATCACATCGATGGCCTTGTCTGGCAGCTTGCGATCGTTGATGTAACGGGCCGAGAGTTCGACCGCCGTCTTGATTGCGTCATTGGTGAAACGGACTTTGTGGAAGTCCTCGAAATAGGGCTTCAGGCCGCGGAGAATGTCGATCGTGTCGGGAACTGAAGGCTCATTGATGTCGATCTTCTGGAACCGGCGCACCAGCGCCCTGTCTTTCTCGAAGAACTGTCGATATTCCTTGTAGGTGGTTGAACCGATGCAGCGGATCGTGCCGCTGGCGAGCGCCGGCTTGAGCAGATTCGAGGCATCCATCGCTCCGCCGGAGGTCGCGCCGGCGCCGATCACCGTGTGAATCTCGTCGATGAACATGATCCCGCCAGGATATTCCTCGATCTCCTTCACTACCTGCTTCAGCCGTTCTTCGAAATCGCCGCGATAGCGCGTCCCGGCCAGCAGCGCACCTAAATCGAGAGCAAAAACCGTCGAATCCTTGAGGACGGCGGGAATATCGTCTTCGACGATCCGCTTGGCGAGGCCCTCAGCGATCGCGGTCTTGCCAACGCCGGGCTCACCGACGAAGAGCGGGTTGTTCTTTTGACGACGGCAAAGCACCTGGATCGTGCGCCGCAGCTCGCTGTCGCGGCCGATCAGCGGATCGATCCGGCCAGCCTTCGCCTTTTCGTTGAGATTGACGCAATAAGCGTCGAGAGCATCAGCCTTCTTCTTGGACTCACCGCGACCATCGACCGTGGCGGCATCATCGTCAACGCCATGAACCGGCCGCGATTCGGACATCCCTGCCCGCTTGGCGATGCCATGGCTGATATAGTTGACCGCGTCATAGCGGGCCATATCCTGCTCTTGCAGGAAATAGGCGGCATGGCTTTCGCGTTCGGCGAAGATCGCCACTAGCACATTGGCGCCCGTCACCTCCTCGCGGCCCGATGATTGAACGTGAATGACGGCGCGCTGGATCACCCGCTGAAAGCCAGCCGTCGGCTTGGAATCCTCGTCGCCATCGGCCGCGAGATTGGCCAGCTCGGTATCGATATAGTCGGTGAGACTGCGGCGCAAAACGTCGATATCGACATTGCAGGCCCGCATTACGGCGGCCGCGTCCTGGTCCTCAGTCAGCGCCAGCAACAAATGCTCCAGGGTCGCATATTCCTGATGCCGCTCATTGGCCATTGCCAGCGCTTGATGCAGGACCTTTTCAAGGCTTCGAGAGAATGACGGCACTGACTATCCTCACTTCTTCTCCATCACGCATTGCAGCGGATGCTGATTCTTGCGCGCAAAATCCATCACTTGGGTGACCTTAGTCTCGGCCACTTCGAATGTGTAGACGCCGCACTCACCCACTCCATGTTGGTGCACATGGAGCATGATTCTAGTGGCATCCTCACTGCTCCTTTGAAAAAACCGCTCCAGCACATGAACTACGAACTCCATCGGCGTGTAGTCATCATTAAGCAGCAAGACGCGGTATAGGCTCGGCCGCTTGGTCTTCGGCTTGGTCTTGGTGGCAACGCCGACGCTGGGGTCGTCATCATCGGATCGACGCATGGAGCCCTTCACCCGAACACATTCAACCCGAACCCTGCCGTGAATCGGCGCGCCCCGCAATCCGGGAACGCTAGAATACCGATCTGAATCGGTCAAAACTAGCCGCGGTGCCACTGGCAGTGAGGACGGGCACCACAAGCCGTCGGTCGATCAGTGGGGACCGGGCCGCGAATTCGTGCGCGCAGTACCGTCGCCGAGCCGGACGACCCCGCAAACC
The DNA here is from genome assembly GCA_963667605.2 of Kaistiaceae bacterium. Taxonomy (GTDB): domain Bacteria; phylum Pseudomonadota; class Alphaproteobacteria; order Rhizobiales; family Kaistiaceae; genus JADLGL01. The sequence goes on along the minus strand of CAXXUZ010000003.1, from coordinate 1,603,185 downwards.
CTTCTAGCATATCGAAACGCCGCTCCGGGATGTTGTGCGGTTTACCCTTTCGTAACGGTGTCGCCATAGCATTTGGCCCTGCGATTGTCGGTCCTCACATCTCCTCGATTGGACCAAAGTCGCGTGGGAAATCTTGGACCTACGCGCCGCTCGATTGCGGCCGATTGGCCGTAGCCTGTTGGAGTGCGCGTGTGATCGGAGTGATTGGCCGACCGTTGGGCAGCAGCAAAAATGGCTGCTTTGTGTTGATGCGGAGAGTTCGGTTTCGAATGCTGCTTTCGTTTCGCAGGGCCCTCGTTGGCCTCGGTATGGTGGCCGCAATTACAATCGCGGCAATCATAGCAGCTACCAGTACGGTGAACGCAGCGGAGAACAATTACGCGGCGATCGTCGTCGATGCCAAAACCGGAGAGGTCCTGTTCTCCCGCAATGCCGATCTTCGGCGCTACCCGGCTTCCTTGACCAAAATGATGACGCTCTATCTCATCTTCGAGGATTTGGAGCGCGGCAAGATCAGCCTCTCCTCACGCCTTTCCGTCTCGACCAATGCCGCCAATCAAGCACCGTCGAAGTTGGGCTTAGCGGCGGGATCAACCATTCGGGTCGAGGACGCAATCCTCGCTTTGGTGACGAAATCGGCCAATGACGTGGCGATGGCCGTTGCGGAAAATCTCTCAGCGAGCGCGGCCGCTTTCGCCCAAAGGATGACATCCACCGCGCGTTCGCTTGGGATGAACTCAACTACCTTCAGAAATCCGCATGGCCTTCCGGATTCCGGGCAGATCACGACCGCCCGCGATATGGCGACGCTCGGCCGGGCCCTGCAGGATCGGTTCCCGCAATATTTCGGCTATTTTTCCACCCGCTCGTTCACATGGAACGGCGTTACATACAGCAACCACAACAATCTGCTCGGCAATGTCACCAGCGTCGACGGCATCAAAACTGGCTACACTCGTGCCTCCGGCTACAATCTCGTAACATCGCTGAAGCGAGACAACCGCCATGTGGTCGCCGTCGTAATGGGCGGCAACAGCTCCGCTTCACGCGACCAACATATGCGCGATCTAATCGCAGCCTACTTGCCGCGCGCCTATGCCGGACTGCGCACCGCGCCATTGGTCGTGGCCAGCCCTCTCGATCTTATCCCGGTCCCGCTGCCGCGCGCCAATCCAGCGCGGACGGACCCGGTCGTCACAGCCGCAATCACCCCGCCCGAACCGATCCTGCCGGCGGCGGAAGGGGATTTCGATCCGATGCAGCCGCCTCCGCCATTGCCAATTGGCTGGGCGATTCAGATCGGCGCCTTCCCATCGGAGGCAGCGGCGTATGAACGGCTGACCGAGGCGACATTGCTTGAGGGCACGCTGCTGGCGAGCGTCACACCACGCACCGAGACCGTAATCGTCGATGGCGTGGTGCACTACCGCGCCCGCTTTGTCGGCTTCGTATCGAGGGACGAGGCGTGGGCCGCCTGCTCCGATTTCGAGCACCGCGGTATTGCCTGCTACGTGCCGCAATGACCTGGCGTTTAGAATTTATTCAACATATCCGGCGTACCGGGAGTCTAACGATGTTTGCCGAGAAGCCAATCCTTCGCCTGGTTGATACGCGCGGCAAGGAAGGTCGAACCTCCCTGGTCGGGGTGAACACCTTTCAGCAGCCGGCGGTGGGCCGCATGGATTTCCGCCTCGCCAGCGCCGGGCAAAAGGCCAAGGATCTCATAGGCCTCCTCATCAGTCATGGCGCTAGAATCCGACGCGCCGCCCGGCCCCGTTGCACCGTCTTCCTCACTGTGTTGTCGCCAACCGGGGAAACGGCGGTCGATATAAGCTTCGAGCAAGGCCCTTGAATCAGGGTCGCTTGTGACCTGGCTGTAGAGGTCCTTGATTTCATCCTCGTCGAGATCGTCCAAATCGCGGCCGGCATAGCGGCCCTCGCGAACCCGTCCAACGAACCCGCCGCTATCGTGATCTAGCGTCGCCTCCACGAATCGTGCCTTGACTGACGAGGCCTGCCCCAAACTTCTAGACCCCGCTCCAAGGTCGAGCGGCCCGAGCCGTCCGCGAAACAGCGCGACCAGCCCGAAGACAATAGCCGGTAACCCGAATTGGAACTGCCGCGCGAACGACAGGCCGATGCCGCCGAGTATCAGGACCGCGGCAACGACATAGCGGGTCAATTGCAGCAGCGTTTTGACGTTCAGCCTGGCATAGAGCTGAACGAGACCGAACAGGACTGCCACCGCAAGGCCGCCGAGAATGACGTATTGCATCGCTAGCGGAGCTGCTCGAGTAGGAGTTTGGATTTGTGGCCGCCCTGATCGGTGAGGGCCTTTCGGCCGCCTGCGGCATAGATCGCGACGGCGCGCAACAACGCGGCGAGCTCCCCGACGGCTGTCTGATCGAAGCGGGCATAAGCACCGCCCGTCAGCCGAGCGATTTCGCGATAGGCGAGTTCGACCCTGGGATCGCGACCTTCCTGAAACACGAAGACGGGGACACCGAGCACGCCGAGTTCGCCGGCCTTGGCGCAAACAGAGTCGACGTCCTCCTCAAGGGCGTCACCGACAAACACCATCGCCTGCACCCGCTGGCGCTTGGTCTCTCGTTGGGCGTGCGATAGCACCTTGCCGATCTGAGTACGGCCGCCGCGCACTTGAATGGCGCTCATCAGTTCGGTCAAAACCCCGGTGTCGCCCACCCATTTGCTGGCCCGGCACTGGTTGAGCCCGCGGTAAAAGAGAAGCTGAACGTTCAGCCCGCCCACTTTGCCCGCTTCTTTGAACATCTCGCTTTGAATCTGGACCGCTGAATCCCAAGTCGGCTGCCGGCTCATGCTGGCATCGAGGGCGAAGATCAGCCGTCCCCTCCGCCCTGGTGTGGGCGTGACCGCGCGGGCTTGAGCCAGGAAGGCCTCAACTTCACCGCTCGTCGACCGGATCGCACTCTCGGCTTCGGGCTTGGTCGCCGGCCGATTGCCGGGGGAGGATTGCGGGACTTTGCTCATTGGACAAGAACGCTCCGGCACGCTTTCGGTGGCGGCAGCCAATAGTAAGATGGCATCTCCTTGTTTTGACGCAATGGCTAAAATCCGGTTTCGCGATGATGTCAGATGAGACGACGAAAGACGTGCCGCCGCTCGACGAGACCGTGACGGAAATTCGCCGCCGTGTCGCCGCCTGGCGCGCCAATGGCGAGAAGATTGCCTTGGTGCCGACAATGGGCGCGCTTCATGCCGGTCACCTTGCCCTGGTCGAGCGGGCACGCCGATCGGCCGACCGGACCGTGGTGTCGATCTTCGTCAATCCCACACAATTCGGCGTTAACGAGGATTTTCCCACCTATCCCAGGGAGTTGGACGGTGATCTTGTTAAGTTAGCTCATGCCGCCGACGCGGTGTTTGGGCCAAGCGCAGCGGAGTTATATCCGAAAGGTTTTGCGACCTCGGTCAGCGTTGGCGGCCCAGCAGAGGGACTAGAGACCGATTTCAGGCCGGATTTCTTCGCCGGGGTCGCGACGATCGTCACCAAACTGCTCCTGGCGATCGGCCCCGACATCGCGATATTCGGCGAGAAGGATTATCAGCAATTGCTGGTCGTCCGTCGGCTGGTCACCGATCTCGCCATGCCGGTGACCATCGAATCGTATCCGATCGTCCGCGAATCCGACGGCCTCGCCCTCTCCTCACGCAACGCCTATCTCGGTGCCGATGAGCGGCGCGTGGCACCGCGGCTTTATCACATTCTCGTGGAAGCGGCGGCCGGGATCAACGACGGCGTGCCGGCGATGACGGTGATTGCGGACGCCCGGCAATCGCTGCTCGATGCCGGGTTCGACGTCGACTATGTCGAATTACGGGACGCGGCAACGCTTGAGCCTGTGATCAAACAAGGCAGCGAACCGTCCCGAATTCTGGCGGCCGTGAGGCTCGGCCGAAAGAGGCTAATCGACAATGTGGCGGTGGAGCCAGTGGCCGCTTCAATCGCCCGGAGCTAATTCGGCAAGTTCGCGCAGTACCGCCGGCACGGCTGTCGGGAGATCCTCGGCGATCAGGCCGGATCCGAAAGCCAATGCTGCCTCGCCGTGAATCCAGACGGCGGCTGCGGCTGCATCCAGCGCCGGCATCCCCTGCGCCAGAAACCCACCGACAAGGCCGGCAAGCACGTCACCCGAGCCGGCGGTCGCCAGTATTGGCGGCGCATTGTCGGTGATCAGCGCCCGCCCGCTTGGCTCCGCGACGACCGTGTCCGGTCCTTTGAGCACCACCACGGTGCCGGCGCGGCGGGCCGCGGCGCGGGCGCGGGCAAGCCGTGACCCTCCACCCAGATCATCAAACAGGCGGGCAAATTCGCCGTCATGAGGCGTCATCACAATGCTTGCGCCGGAGCGCCCGACAGCCTCGAACAGCCGTTCAGGCTCATCGGCAAAGCTGGTGAGAGCATCGGCATCGAGCACCAGAGCGCGCTTGCTGTGCAAGGCGATCTCGACGAGCCTCGCGGTCTCCTCTCCAACGCCGAGGCCGGGACCGATGGCGATGGCATTGAAGCGCGAATCCTCCAGAATGGTGCGAAGGCCTTCGGCACCGACCATCTTCCGCACCATTATCGCCGTAAGCTGCGCGGCGTTGACTGCCATCGCGTCTGGCGGCGAAGCCACCGATACCAGTCCGGCGCCGACCCGCAAAGCAGCCATGGCTGCCATTCGCGCCGCCCCGGTCGCGTGAGCCGGCCCCGACACAACCACCGCATGGCCGCGATCATATTTGTGGCCAGCCGGGGCCGGACGCGGTAGAGCCGTGAGCCACAGCGACGGTCCGTTCACGAACGCCGAGGGGCGGATCTCGGCCAGAGTATCGTCCTCAATGCCGATCTGGGCGAGGGTTACGGCGCCGCAATGGTCCCGGCCGGGCATCAGCAAATGGCCCGGCTTGAGGCGGAAGAATGTGACAGTCTGTCGGGCGCGAATGGCAGTCCTGCCGATCTCTCCCCCGGCGCCTTCGACACCGCTTGGCAGATCGACGGCGATGACGATCGCACCTGAGCGATTGACGGAATCGATCAGGGCCAAAGCGTCATCGCTGAGCGGCAGGCGAATCCCCGCTCCGTACAGTGCATCGATGATCAACTCTGCACCGTGGAACAACTCCGGCGTCGCCTCGACGACGACACCAACAAAACGCGACGCCGCTATCGCGGCATCACCCGAAAGGCGATCGCCGTCGCCATGCAACGCTAACGTGACACGGTGACCGGCATCGCGGAGCATACGCGCGGCCACCCAACCATCGCCGCCATTGTTGCCCGGGCCGGCCAGGATCAAGATCGGCCCGCCCGACCAGGAGCCTCGGACCGCCTCGGCCACAGCGGCGCCGGCGCGCTCCATCAACTCGATGCCAGGGGTGCCTCCCGCAGTCGTAATCCGGTCGGCGTCAGCCATCTCGGCGGGGCCCAGCAGTTCATGTGGACGCATTCGCTTGATCAAGTATTTCGGGCTCCTTTGCTGTGCAGTTGCCTATATTTCAGGCACGATGATTCTGGCCAGGTGTGAAATGGACCGATCAAATGGCCAGATTCGGTGCAATTGCGCTGCGATTTGCCGGTAGTTCGAGATGGCACGCCTTCTGCTAAATGAACGATTGCGGGCCGTGGAACGAGCTTCTGTCGATGGATCTTTCCGAAAGCGGAGAACATGAAGAAAATCGAAGCGATCATTAAGCCGTTCAAGCTGGACGAGGTCAAAGAGGCTCTGCAGAGCGTCGGCTTGCAGGGGATGACCGTGACCGAAGCGAAAGGCTTCGGGCGGCAGAAAGGCCAAACCGAGCTCTATCGTGGGGCCGAATATGTGGTGGATTTCCTGCCTAAAGTGAAGATCGAGGTCGTGCTGGCAGACGAATTGGTCGATCAGGCGGTGGAGGCCATTCGCAACGCTGCACAAACCGGCCGGATCGGTGACGGCAAGATCTTCGTTTCAAGTGTCGAGCAGGCGGTCCGTATTCGAACTGGTGAAACCAGCGAAGACGCAATCTGACATCGAAATCGGAGGCCATCGACCGCTCAACGCCGCCGACAAATTAGCAACAATAAACTCACGGGGAGGCATCATGACAGCCAAGGAAGTTCTGCAACGTATCAAATCCGACGACATCAAATATGTCGATTTCCGTTTCACGGACCCGCGCGGAAAATGGCAACACGTTACGTTTGACCGTTCGCTTGTCGACGAGGAGGCCCTTTCGGAGGGCGTGATGTTCGATGGGTCGTCGATCGCCGGCTGGAAGGTGATCAACGAGTCGGACATGAACCTACTTCCCGACGTTTCGACCGCGACGCTCGACCCGTTCTTCGCCCATCCGACGCTTTCGATCGTTTGCGACGTGCTCGAGCCATTGACAGGCGAACCCTACAATCGCGATCCGCGCTCCGTGGCCAAGAAGGCGCAGGCCTATCTGAAGAAAACCAAGATCGGCGACACCGCCTATTTCGGTCCCGAGGCCGAGTTCTTCGTGTTCGACGATGTCCGCTTCAGCGTCGATCCCTGCAACACCGGATTCCAACTGGACGACGTCGAGTTTCCGACCAATTCGGGAGCTGCGCTTGAGGGTGGCAATCTTGGTCACCGGGTTCGCACCAAAGGCGGCTACTTCCCTGTGCCGCCGGTCGATTCAGCGCAAGACATGCGCTCCGACATGCTCGCGGCGATGGAAGGAATGGGGGTCAAGGTCGAGAAGCACCACCATGAAGTTGGCTCGGCGCAGCACGAACTCGGCATGAAGTTCACCACGCTGGTGGCGATGGCCGACCATCTGCAGATCTACAAATACTGCATCCACAACGTCGCCCAGTCCTACGGCAAAACCGCGACCTTCATGCCGAAGCCGATCTATGGTGACAATGGCTCAGGGATGCACGTCCACCAGTCGATCTGGAAAGGCAAGAAGCCGATATTTGCCGGCAATCAATATTCCGACCTGTCCGAGACCTGCCTGTTCTATATCGGTGGAATCATCAAGCACGCCAGGGCGCTCAACGCCTTCGCCAACCCCACCACCAACTCCTATAAGCGGCTTGTTCCCGGTTATGAGGCACCGGTTCTGCTCGCCTATTCGGCCCGCAACCGATCGGCCGCCTGCCGCATCCCGCTCGCGGCCTCACCGGCCGGCAAGCGGGTTGAGGTCCGGTTCCCCGACCCGGCAGCGAACCCCTATCTCACTTTCGCCGCCATGCTGATGGCGGGCCTCGACGGCATCCAAAACAAGATCAATCCCGGCCAGCCAATCGACAAGAATCTCTATGATCTGCCACCGCGCGAGCTGAAGCGGATTCCGACTGTGTCAGGCTCGCTGCGCGAGGCGATGCAAAACCTCGACAAGGACCGTGGTTTCCTCAAGGCTGACGGCGTTTTCACCGACGATCTGATCGACGGCTATCTAGCTTTGCAGGAAGAGGAGGTCGTCCGCTTCGAGCAGATGCCGCATCCGGTCGAGTTCGACATGTACTATTCGGTCTGAGCCAAGCGGTCGGGTAGGAACAAGAGACCGAACTCTCGCGATTGTCGTCACCGAACCCCAGATTCGAAGCTAGCCTTCGAGCCGCTCTATCGCGGCCCGGAGCTTGTCGCTGTGAGCGACGGCTTCCCGGCGGCGCTCGCGTTGCTCCTCAATGATCTCAATCGGCGCCTTTTCAATGAACTGCTCGTTTTCGAGCTTGGCGTCGATCTTGGCTATCTCCTTGGCAGCCTTCTCCAATTCACGCGCGAGCCGGTCCTTCTCACCGCCGATGTCGATGACATCGCCGAGGTGGAGATAGGCGGTCACATCACCGGCGACGATTTGAACTGACCCCGGAACCGGGTCCTCGACCAATTCGATCTCGCTGACGCGCGCAAGCCGGGCGACCGAAGCACGATGCCGACCAATGCGATCGGCGACATGCTCCGAACTCATTAGCGACAAAGGCATTTGCACCCCCGGCGGGACATTCATTTCGGTCCGCGTCGATCGAATTTGCCCAACAAGGTCGACCACCCAATTCATTTCGTCGGCGGTCGCTTCATCCTCGAAATCAAGCCGGGGCCAATCCGACACCGCCAAAAGCGCGTCTCTGGGAACGCTCTCCGGTGCCGTCCGTTCCCAGAGTTCTTCGGTGACAAAAGGCATGAACGGATGAAGGAGTTTCAGAATGTGGTCGCGAACGAAGGCGACTGTAGCCCTGGTTTCGTCCTTAACCGCTCCGTCCTCGCCGGCGAGCAGCGGCTTCACCAGCTCCAGATACCAATCGCAATAGGTGTTCCAGACGAAGCGGTAGGTCGCCGTTGCGCCGTCGGAGAAGCGGAATTCGGCTACCGCCTCCTCGATCGCGGCCTGTGCTCGCGCGGCTTCGGTGACGATCCACCGATTGACCGTTTGCAAAACCGCGGCCGGGTCGAAATCGGCGCGTGTTTCGCACCCGTTCATCTCGGCGAACCGGGCCGCATTCCACAGCTTAGTCGCAAAATTTCGATAGCCCTCAATCCGCGATCGCGCCGGCTTGACGTCGCGGCCGGGGGTCGCAAGCGCGGCCATGGTGAAGCGAACGGCGTCGGCGCCATAGGCGTCGATCAGCTCCAAAGGATCGACGACGTTCCCCTTAGATTTCGACATCTTCGCGCCCTTCTCGTCGCGAACGATGCCGTGAATGTAAACCGTCGGAAACGGCTCGACCTTGGTGAAATGTATGCCCATCATCATCATCCGGGCGATCCAGAAGAAGATGATGTCAAAGGCGGTGACGAGGACGCTGGTTGGATAATAGCGTTTGTATTCCGGAGTCTGCTCCGGCCAGCCAAGGGTCGAAAACGGCCAGAGCGCCGATGAGAACCAGGTATCGAGTACGTCGGGATCACGAGTGAGGAAATCGGCCCGGGCCGTCGGATCGTCAGCGAAACGGCGAGCCTCGGCATCGGTTATGGCGCCTTCGACCACATAATGTGCCAGCGCCTCGGCCACCGCCTCTTCCTCGGTCTCGGCGACGAAGACCTTGCCGTCCTGGCCGTACCATGCCGGAATCTGGTGTCCCCACCATAATTGCCGCGAGATGCACCAGGGCTGGATGTTCTCCATCCAGTCGAAATAGGTTCTCTCCCAGTTCTTTGGCACAAACTGGGTGTCACCCGAGCGAACCGCCTCGATCGCCGGAGCAGCCAGGGTCTTGGCGTCGACATACCATTGGTCGGTGAGGAACGGCTCGATCGGCACCCCCGACCGATCGCCATGCGGAATCGCACTTGCGTGATCCTCGATCTGTTCGAGGAGGCCTCGCTCTTCCATCATTGCCACTATTCGATTGCGAGCTGTGAACCGGTCGAGCCCATGCAGTATTTCGATCGTCGCACTCAGCTCTCCACCCGACGGAATATCGGCGAGGAAAGCTTCGTTGTCGGCAAGGACGAGATTGGCTCCAATGTCAAAGACATTGATCTGGCACAGGCCGTGACGGCGGCCGACTTCGAAATCGTTGAAGTCATGAGCCGGCGTGATCTTGACCGCGCCGGAGCCGGCCTCCGGGTCGGCATAGTCGTCGGCGACGATGGGAATGCGGCGGCCGACCAGCGGCAGGATGACGTGCTGACCCACAAATTCCCGATATCGCTCGTCATCCGGATGAACTGCTATTGCGGTGTCGCCTAGCATTGTCTCCGGTCGGGTGGTGGCGACGGTAATGGTATGTTCGCTGCCTTCGATCGGATAGCGGAAATGCCATAGATGGCCGGCCGTTTCGACCTGCTGAACCTCCAGGTCGGAGATGGCCGTGTGTAGCTTCGGATCCCAATTGACCAGGCGTTTGTCACGATAGATGAGGCCTTGGCGATGGAGGTCAACGAATATTTTGACCACCGCTTGTGACAGGCCGTCGTCCATGGTGAAACGTTCGCGCGACCAATCGCAAGAAGCACCCAAGCGCTTGAGCTGGTTGATAATCTGACCGCCAGATTCAGCCTTCCATTGCCACACCTTCTCAATGAATCGCTCACGCCCTAGATCGCGGCGGCTCGGCTCCTGCCGCTCCATCATCTGGCGTTCGACCACCATTTGGGTGGCAATGCCCGCGTGATCGGTGCCCGGCTGCCACAACACGTCGAAGCCGCGCATGCGGTGATAGCGAACGAGGATGTCCTGTAGCGTGTTGTTAAGAGCGTGCCCCAGATGGAGCGAACCCGTCACATTGGGCGGCGGGATGGCGATGGAGAACACATCAGCGCCGGGCTTGGCACCGGCGCCGGCCTTAAACGCCCCAGTGGTTTCCCACAGAGCGCTCACTCGCGGCTCGATAATTGCCGCATCGTAGGTCTTGTCCAGCATTTTCCGGGTGTTACCGCACTAGCTACGTGACTGTCGGTCCTAGTCGGACAAATGACCAGTCGTCAACAATCGGCGGTCAGCGCTGCCGCGTGAGACTCGTTCAATCTCCTCGCGGACGAGTCGTTCGACCAGGACCGGGAGATTGTCGTCAAGCCAGTGCCGCAGCATCGGCCGCATCATGTCCTTCACCATTTCCTCCAAAGTCTGGACCTGATCGGTGAAGATGGTATGGGCCAGCCGGTCGAAAGCGGCTTTCACCGCCTCATCGGTGCGTGGCGACAGGAGCCGATCCTCGGAGGTCTTCTCGTCTGGCTCAGCAGTGCCTGCGGCCATTGCGGCGGCGATGGCCTCTATTGCCGGCGTCGGGCGAGGCGGCCGATCGTCCTCCGACGGCGCGCCGACCGTTCCCTCCGATTCCTCGGCTGCAAGATTGCTCAAGCCGATGGCAGGCCCGTCGGAAGATACCACCTCTTGAGATCCATCCTCGGCAACAACGTTAGCGGCAGGTTCGGCTGACTCATCCGCCGCGGCCTCATCTGTCGGCTCCGCGATCATCGGATCGGAGTCGAGCTCCTCGCGTAGCGAATCGCTCTCTCCGAGTTCCGCTTCGGCCTCCGGAACGGGGTCGGCAGCGGTTTCGGCCAAGCCAGTTGGTTCGTCGGCCCGATCCAGGTCCTCATCAGCATCCGCTGCTGCCGCCAGGTCCGGCGCGGTGCGCTCTTGCTGCAAGACTGCGGTTTCGGCGGGCTCCGCGGGCTCGTCTTCGTCCGGGCCGGGCACCACAGCCAAACGCGGAGGCCGCACCGGGTCGGGATCGACCCCGTCTTCGGCGATGATCTTCCGTATCGAAGCCAGGATCTCCTCCATCGAAGTGTCCGGGGCTTGGTCGGGCTGGGCCATCGGTGCTCTCCTGCTCGCCGCAATAGGGCCGTTTCGAATCAATTGCGACAATTGCGCGACAGGAGAACCCGATCCGCCGGCAAGTCAAAGCCCGGCAGCACCGAATTCTCATGAAATTCGACAGAGTATCCGGCGGTCAGGAGGTCAGAATTGAAAGGACTTGGCCATGGAAAAACCGGGCAAAGGCGGCGCGGGCGCGTTGAAAGCTTCCCGATGCGAAATCTCGCCGGCGGTCTTTTGAAACAAGTTCGCCATTCCAACCGGCCCGATCCCGACAATTGTCACGAGCCGGCCACCCTCCTTGAGTTGGTCAAACAGGGCGTCCGGCAAGTCTTCCACGGACCCTGCCAACAGGATCACATCATAGGGGCCTTCGGACGGGTAGCCCGCCGGGAGTGCTCCAGTCACCACCGCGACATTGCCGATATCAAGGTCGAGCAGAGTTTCGGTCGCCGACCCGGCCAAGTCAGGATCGGTCTCGAGCGCGACGACAGAATTGGAGAGCAGTGATAGCACCGCGGAGGAATACCCGGTGGCGCATCCGATATCGAGGACGATATCATCTCGTCCGACTTCCGCGAGCTGGATCAGCCTTGCCAGGATCGCCGGCTCAACCAAGAACCGCCGCTCCTCCCCCGGCTTGGCCTGGATGATCGGCAAATCGGCATCGGTATAGGCCAGCGACCGCAACTCCGGCGGCACGAACAATTCACGGGGAACCCCGCCGATGGCGTCCAGAATATCGGCGTCGGTGACGTCGACGGTGCGGATCTGCCGATCAACCATCGTCCGCCGCGCCTCAGCGAAATCAGTCATAGCCTCTCCCCGACGTCCGGCCCGCATGGATTACCGTTGCCGGTCGACGCTGACAAGTTCGGCGTCGATTTGCCGTCCATGCCGGGGCTTGTCGGGTCGCGCAACGGTCTGTACATCCGGCGATGGACGGCCTCGTGGCGGAGTGGTTACGCAGCGGACTGCAAATCCGTGCACCCCGGTTCGATTCCGGGCGAGGCCTCCAATTCCTGTTGAAATCGCTAGTCTATCTGCGTTGTTGCGAATCAACCCCGGCCAGCCCAGCCGAATAGAGCGTCTCACCCCGAATGCCGCGCACAGCGTCGAATGACACCATAGCCAACCTCGTCACCAAAGCCGACGAGCTTCGCGGCCGCGCCAACACGATGGCGCACGTGCTCGGAGCTTTTGACAGAATAGACCAAATGTGGGGTGGCAAGAAGGTTGGCGGAAAGCAAAAGGTCTTCTTTGACACCGCGATCAACTCGTTTCTCCGAGACCTGTTGATACTCGCAACCTCATCGCTTCCGCCAGAGAGCGCACCAATTTACGACGATGACGTGAGGATTAGCCAATTCGTCAACGGAATAAGTAGTTAGGGGCTTGACAATCGGGGGAGGCTCAGATACAATCCTCTTATCACACAGAGGGTTGACGATATGGACCTCATCAAAGTCTTCCAGCGATTCCCCGATCACGAGTCCTGTATAGAGCACCTAGAGCGCGTGCGCTGGCATGATACACCAGCCTGCCCGCTTTGTGGGTGTGTCACGGTAGGGCGCAAAGCCGACGGCGACCGGATCGGGCGTTGGAATTGCCGCGGCTGTAAGTCCAGTTTCAATGTCTTGTCGGGAACCATCTTCCAGAAGACCAAGATCGAGCTACAGAAATGGTTCCTGGCGATCTCCCTGGTTCTCAACTCCAAGAAAAGCCTGTCGTCTCATCAGCTTGCCAGAGACCTAGACCTGAATCAGAAGACCGCCTGGTATATGGCGATGCGGATACGGCGGGCGATGGTGGACGAGGGCGCGCTGCTATCCGGCTTCGTCGAGGCGGACGAAGCCTACGTCGGCGGCGAGCCCCGTAAGCCCAACAGGCGCGACGGCTATAGGCCCTCCACGCGTGGACGTGGTACAGACAAGCTCCCGGTCATCGGCGCGGTCGAGCGCGGCGGGAAGGTCGTAGCCAAACCGTCTCTGAAGGTCGACGTCGCGGCCCTTACGTCATTCCTCAACGACACGGTCGACAGCGCGGCCCTGTTGGTCACGGATGCCTGGGCCAGATACCGGCAGATGCGCCGACATATGCGGCACATCACGGTCGACCACTCGACCCACTACGTCGACGGCCTGGCCCACACGAACACGATAGAGGGCTTCTGGTCTCTGCTAAAGCGGGCGTGGTACGGGACACACCACCACTACACCGACGAGCACTCCATCGCCTACGTTGTGGAGTCCTGCTACAAGTACAACGCGCGGAACTCCGAGAACGTCTTCGAGGGCTTTCTCCAGGAGGCAGTCGCGTGAATCGTCTTTACTACGGCGACTGCTTCACGATTATGCAGGAGTTCCCGCTTGCCAGCGCGGACCTAATCTACCTCGATCCACCTTTCAACTCACAACGCCAGTACAACGCGATCTACAGGGACGAGACGGGCCGTCCTCTTCCCGACCAGATAGAGGCGTTCTGCGATATGTGGGAGCTGGACGCCGAACGGGAGCAGGCCATCCGCACCATGCCCGTCCTGATGCGCGAGAACGGCATCGACGACGCGATGGTCGAGTTCTGGCGTTTGTGGATGAACGCACTCCGAGGGACACAGCCCCGCCTACTGGCGTATCTGTCATACATGGTGCAACGATTGTTGATCATGCGCCGGATTCTGAAACCTACAGGGAGCCTCTACTTCCACTGTGACCCGACCGCAAGTCACTATGTGAAGCCGCTCTTGGATGCTATATTTGAGCATGGGAGCTTCCAGAATGAAATCATCTGGCATTACCGACGCTGGACGGGTAAGGCTAAGCGATTCCAGCGGTTGCATGACACCATCCTATTCTATGGCAAGTCGAATACCAATCGGCTTTTCAATGTCCAATATGATCCTTACACCGCAAAGTCGTTGAAACGGAAGCAGAACTATCACACGCGGATAAAAGACGGCGATGTTTACATCACGTCGATAGACGAGAAAGGCGTAAGGGCTGGTGACGTTTGGCAAATCCCCGTCTTGAATTCGCAGTCCAAGGAGCGCATGGGCTACGCAACCCAGAAGCCCCTGGCCCTGTTGGAGCGCATCATCGCGGCCAGTTCCAACCCTGGCGATGTCGTTCTCGACCCCTTCTGCGGATGCGCTACGACGATGGAAGCGGCTCACAATCTAGGACGGAAGTGGATAGGCATAGACATAGCCATCCACGCGGTGAAGCGCGTAGCCCGCGTGCGGCTGACAGAACGGCTTGGACTGGTGGAAGGGCAGGACTTTACCGTTGAGGGTGTCCCGCGCACGGTTGAGGGCGCACAGGACCTATGGGAGCGGGACAAGTACCATTTCCAGAAGTGGGCGGTCGAGCAGGCGGACGGCTTTGTAACGACGAAACGGTCCGCCGACGGCGGGATCGACGGGCGGGTATACTTTGCCGTACCACACGCCCAGGACTTGCAGAGCATGGTCGTAGAGGTGAAGGGCGGGGCCAACCCATCCATAAGCGACCTGAGAGCCTTGAAGGGCGTCCTTGACTACGATACGGCACTTATGGCCGGTCTCATCGTCATGCAGCCGCTGGGAACGACTAAGGCCCGCAGCTTCATGGCCGACGCTGGAACGCTGGAAATACTCGGAATCGAGTACCCGAAGATGCAACTCTTGACGGTCGGGGAAATCTTAGAGGGAAAGCGATTCAAGACGCCTACGGTCGCCGGACGCCATGAGCCTCAACCGGTACTTCCTGGTACACCAGCACCGAGAACATAGAACCTTTGCTGGCCCCATGGAGGTCGATGAGACTTGGATAGGCGGGAAGGAACACAACAAGCATGAGTCCCGCAAGCAGATGCGAGTGACCGAAGGAACGTAGAGGCCCGCTGAAGCAGCCGTACCCGCCGAAGATAGACGCCTCGGCGGAGCCGCTCTCCAACGTCGTCTATCACCACCCGTTGTCAACCCTGCCCGTTAAGCCCTGGCTAACTACCTATTCCGGCCTTAATATCGAGGGAGAGGCCTTCCGGCGGCTCGCTAGAGAACTCAACCGAGTGACACGATGGGCTTGGATTCGCCCTAGGTCGATCCCGGCGAAGAACGCTGCTTCCGCCGAAATCCATTCCAAGCGCGCGCAAAGCGTATGGTGGCGCGGCGGTTCCAGCGACGGACGACCGGAAAGTCGATGGCTAGGACCAGGACGCCGGCCGGGATCATCCAGAAGCCGAGCACGGGAAGAAAGCCGAGCACCCCGCCGGCAACCAGTCCGCCGCCAAGGGCGGCTCGCGCTGCCCGATTGGCCGGGACATTGAAGCGGAGTTTGAAGACTCGAATTGTAGGCATTTGGGGATAACGGTCCCGATTTTCGGGCCTGCCGCGAGCCGAACTCGGACCACCCCTTGCCCTTCAAACTGTGCCCTGACGGTCGCAAACGCAAGTCTTGCACCTCAAACGGATCAAACATGGGGCGTTTTGGCTTGGCAAACAATCGACCGCTTTGCTATAGCCAGCGCCGCCATAGCGCACGGTCCCCGGTAGCTCAGTTGGTAGAGCAAGCGGCTGTTAACCGCTGGGTCGCTGGTTCGAGTCCGGCCCGGGGAGCCAATTAAAACAGACGGTTAGGTCTCCAAGCAGGGGCACCAATCGGTGCTCAAACCAAGCTCAGGCAACATCAGGGGCCGGTGAGCCGCTCGGAAAATTTATGCTCGGCCTGACAATTTGGATGTTTTGCTGGACGGCTTCTTCTACGGCTTCCTGCCGCCCAATGGTGGCTCAACGCTCGGGGCACCAGCGTCGCCCAGCGGCACCAAATCAACGGACAGCGTCACTAGATATGCGATGAGAGCGGCTCGGTCGTTGTCGTCGGCTATTCCCGGGAAGCCCATTCCGGTCTCCGGCACAAACGCCGCCGGCGAGGTCAGGAACCGATCAAGGCGGGCAAGAGACCATGTCGCCTCGGCGGCTTTTAGGGCTGTCATTCCGGCGGAATACTCATATCCCTTCGCCCTCCCGATGGGAGCGTCAGCGATGCCGTATAGGTTGGGCCCGACCACGGGTCCCTCGCCCCGGCCAAAGGAATGGCAACCTGAACAAATTCTGACAACGGACTCCCCAACCGCCGGATCGGCAGCCTTTATCAACGCGGCCATTGCCGGATCCAGTTGAACCTCATCTGCCACTGGAGCCACGCTTTTTGGGATCGCGTCAAGCGTCAAAACCATGACAAAAGCACCGGCCAAGATGCCGCGCTTTATCCACAAATATGGTCGTTCCATGGCCCCCTCCGATCATGTTTCGGCGCTCAAATCAACATGGGAGCTTGCCAGGAAGATGCGCCAATCCGCCGACGAGTGTCGGTTGGCGAAGATTCGCTGGCCAGTGATACAATCACAGTTGACAAAAGTGCCGCAGGGCCGTGGCGAGATGGGGATGGCGAGATGAACACCGACAAATTTGTTTGTCTTGGTTTGCTTCTGGCTGGAGCAACTGCTGGATCGATATTGCCCCCTGGGCTGGCCTTTTCGCCGAATGCAGCTAATAGCGAAATCTTCCCCGGGAAAATTGGCCACGGCGAGATCCGCAGTGGCGGCGTGCGCGTCGCGCAGATCTTTGGTGACGCATTTCTGTGTGCATTCGAACCGTTTGATGATGTGTGTTTTGCCAATGACATGCAGCGGCTCCTCGAAAACACAGAGCCGGGACAGGCCGATCATCTCTGGGCGTTTTGGTATCACACGCTGCTCCTAAGCCGGGATGAACTCATCTTGGTGCCAATTCCTAGCTCCGCCACGCGTCAGATGACGGATCCAGGTTTCGTCGCGGCGGTCGAGCAATCCCGGGCGGCCTTTGCCGGCGATATAGACGGGGCACTTGAGGGAGCAAGGCTGATAGCCGTTCTTCAGCCAGAAATCAGGGCTCTGCTTGGTATAGCGGTGGCGCAGCAAAGGGTTGGAGATCTCGACGCCGCGATAGCAACCCTCGACGAGGCATTTGCCGCGATGCAGTCGATCGAGCCAAGCCGACTTCAAATCCCGATCGCGTAGGAAATCGCATGGGCGCAGCATAGAGCGGACGATCTCGACGGGGCGACATGCACTGTGGCGGCCGGAATCGCCGTCAATGATTCACTCGTCGCGCCGTCCTTTATCAAAGCGACGAATGCGGTATCCCTTGCCGGCGGCACATGTGCCGTTGACGGCGCGCAAGCCGGAATTGAACTGATCGAAGCCGGACTGGCCGTCCTGGACGCGCTACCTGCTGCCGCGGTGCCAGTGGTTGTACGCGCGATCACGACAGCTCGGGCAGCTCGCGCCTATGCTCGCTGCGGAGACGAGGCAGCCGCCTTCGCAGCGGCGGAAGCAGCCGTCGCTTTCGCCGGCGATCTCAGCCGACTGGAAAAGATCCAACTGCTCTCGAACATGATCGATTTCGTTGATTGATTTGTGCCGCGCGGATGTGGCAGCTCAAAGGGCCAACAATCCGCGCCCGCCGAAGTCCCAGTCTCTACCTGACGTGTTTTGACCCGCTATCTGGTTGGACTTTTCGTTGCTTTGGAATGGGGTTAAAGGAGAGGTCTCCTTCGGGCTAAACGTTGGTCTTTGGAGGGCCAGATTATGAAACTTGGCAAAGCATTGATGCTCGGTGTCGCGGGTGCGGCACTGATCACCGAAGGGGCAAAGGCGGCCGATCCAATTCTCCCGGTCGTAACGTCGGCCGTTGTTGCAGCTCCCGTGCCTTCGTTCGGTTGGGCCGGGCCCTATTTGGGAGCCCATGGCGGGGCGTTCTTTGACTCTGCATTTGTGTTCGGCAACTGGCGTGCGGGGCTGCAGGCCGGTTATAATTTTGTCTTCAACAACATGTTGGTTGGCATCGAAGGCGCGGTAGCCGCTCAGATTCATCCCGGACCCACTTTTGCCCTTGACGCCGCTCTGACTGGAAGGTTTGGCGTTTTGCTCGGCGGGAGCGCCCTACTCTTCGCCGAAGTTGGCGTCGGCGTCCCTGGGCCTGCCTGGGTAGCCGGCGGCGGGGTTGAGTTCGCCATCGACAGCTCCCTGTCGGTGTTCGGTAAAGCCCTGGCCCTCGGCGGTTTCGGCGGCGGTTTTGACGGCACGCTTGTGCATGTTGGCCTGAACTGGCACCCGGAGTACTAGCGCAGCCAAACGGGGGATTACTCGGACTATCGCGCTCGCCCCCGATGAAGCGCCGTCCCAAGACCTTGGCGACGATAGGCGAGCCACCCACCACCGGACCCTATCGTATTGATCGCGCAACGATCCCCAGATCGCTTCATAACAGGCGGGCTGGGCCTTAAGGTTAAAGCCAAGAATCCAACTCAAATACAGCGGTTCGGTCCTATCATCCCGGCGCGTTCAGTTAGCGGATTATTCTAGTCGGTGGAATGAGGCCATGAGCACGACCAGCCGCGTCGAGTGGGTGGACTACGCCAAGGGCATCTGCATCCTTCTTATCATCATGCGGCTTCGACGCTGGGCGTCGAAGCCGCAATCGGCGAGGAAGGCTGGCTCAATCCGGTCGTGGCCTTCGCCAAACCGTTTCGGATGCCCGATTTCTTCCTGATTGCCGGCCTATTCCTAGCCCGCGCGATCGATCGCGACTGGCGGCATTATCTCGATAAGAAGGTCGTCCATTACGTCTATTTCTACATTCTTTGGCTGATCCTAAATTTCGCTTTCAAGGCACCGAGCATGGCCACGGAGTTGGGCTGGGGCGGCGTCGGTGAGCTGTTCTTGCTTTCCTTCATCGAACCCTTCGGCGTCCTCTGGTTCATCTATGTGCTGCCGATCTTCTTCGTCGTCTCCAAGCTGACCCGGCGCTTCCCATGGTGGAGCGTCTGGTTGGTGGCGGCCGCACTACAGATCGCGCCGATCAATACCGGCTGGATGGTGATCGACGAATTCGCCTCGCGCTTCGTCTATTTCTACACCGGCTATATCTTCGCACCGCAGATATTCCGTTTGGCGCAGCAGGCGATCGATCGACGCTGGCTCGCCGGCCTGCTGCTCGTTGGCTGGGCTCTGAGCAATGGCGCCCTCGTCTTCACCGGCCTCGCACTGCTTCCCGGCATCTCGCTGGCGCTCGGCCTTGCCGGCGCCGCCGCTGTTGTTGCCGCGGCCTCGCTGTTGTCGACAAGCGATCTGATGGCGCCGGTGCGCTACTGTGGTGCCAATTCGATTGTTCTCTATCTCGCCTTCTTCATCCCGATGGCGGCAACCCACGAGGTGCTGATTTCGCTCGGAATCGTTACCGATATCGGGTTGATGTCGGTGATCGTGTGGGTGGTCGCGTCGGTGGTGCCACTGATCCTGTTCTGGACTGTTCGCAACACCTGGTTTCGGTTCTTGTTCGAGCGACCACGCTGGGCCTATTTTCCTGATCGGCCCACTCGGCTGGCGCCGGCCGAATAGGCCAGACCGGCCAGCTCCGAGGCGTCTGAGCCTGTGTACATCGGCTCCGCTTGCCGAGCGGCTGCTTGATGCCTCTCGGGGCACCCGCTAAGCCTCAGCCGGTAGTACGTGCCTTGGCCCCGCAGACGGGAAGGCTATCCATGTCCGGCTCCGTCATCGACGCCATCGGCGGTACACCCTTGATCAAACTGACCAAGGCGTCCGCCGAAACCGGCTGCGAAATTTACGGCAAGGCCGAGTTCATGAATCCGGGCCAGTCGGTCAAGGACCGGGCGGCTTTGTTTATCATTCGCGACGCGCTCGATCGTGGTCTGGTCGAGCCCGGCGGTGTGGTCGTTGAAGGAACCGCCGGCAACACCGGCATCGGCCTTGCCGTGGTCGGCAATGCGCTCGGGCTTCGCTCCGTGATCGTGATCCCGGAGACTCAGAGCCAAGAAAAGAAGGACGCGCTCCGGATCCTCGGCGCAAACCTGGTAGAGGTGCCGGCAGTCCCATATTCTAACCCGAACAATTACGTGAAGTTGTCGGGACGGCTGGCTGAGCAACTGGCAAGTTCGGAGTCAGGCGGGGCGGTCTGGGCCAACCAATTCGACAATGTCGCCAACCGGCGGGCGCATGCCGACACCACGGGGCCAGAGATTTGGGAGCAAACCGGCGGTCGGGTCGACGGCTTCATTTGTGCAGTCGGAACCGGCGGCACGCTCGCCGGTACGGGACAAGCGCTCAAAGAGCGTAATGCCGATATCGTGGTCGGGCTCGCCGACCCAACGGGCGCAGCGCTCTACAGCTATTACACCACCGGTAAATTGAAGTCGGAGGGCTCTTCGATCACGGAAGGGATCGGTCAAGGCCGGATTACCGCCAATCTCGAAGGGGCTTCGGTCGACGTGGCTTTCCAAATCCCCGATGAAGAGGCATTGCCGATTGCGTTCGACCTTCTGATCCACGAGGGGCTCTGTGTTGGCGCCTCGACCGGTGTAAACGTCGCCGGCGCGATCAGGCTGGCAAAGGAGCTCGGGCCCGGCCGTGCCATCGTGACTGTGCTGTGCGACTACGGCACGCGCTACCAATCGAAGCTGTTCAACCCAGCCTTTCTACGCGCCAAGAGACTGCCGGTGCCGGCATGGCTCGACCAGCCTGCCGGAGCCTTGGAGCCGCCCTTCGTCGAAGCGTGAGCGACTCGGCTAGCGAATGGGCGGGGCAAATTGCAGACCGCCATTGGTCAAGCCGGCACCCCGGCGATCGGAGCAAGCATGGGCAAATCACCATCGAAGAAGGTCGGTCGCGGCACGCGACTGGTTTGGGCCGGCCGTGGCGGGGACCTAGCTACACCGTTCGTCAACCCGCCCGTGGTGCACGCCTCGACTGTCCTTTTCGACTCGGTGGCGGAGATGCAATCCGGCAAGACTCCTTATGTCTATGCCCGGCGTGGCACGCCGACTTCGGCGGCTTTGGAGACGGCGATCAGCGAACTCGATGACGCGGCTGGGACCGTCTTGTGTCCATCCGGCCTCAGCGCGATTTCGACCGCGATTCTCGCGCTGGTCTCGTCGGGCGATCGCATACTGATTCCGGACAACGTCTATGGTCCGACGCGTGTCTTCGCGACGGACGTGCTCGATCGCTTGGGAATCGAGACAACCTTCTATGACCCGACTCTCGGGAGCGAGATCGGCGAACTGATTACACCGCAGACCTGTGCTGTCTATGTCGAGAGTCCTGGTTCGAACACGATGGAAATGCAGGATATTCCGGCGATCGCGGCGGCGGCTCACCAACGCGATGCGATCGTGATCGCCGACAACACTTGGGCGACGCCGATCTATTGCCGCCCGCTTGAGCTCGGAGCCGATCTGACGGTCCTGGCGGCGACGAAATATGTCGGCGGTCATGCCGATCTGATGCTGGGCACGGTCGGCGCCAACACCGCAATGTGGCCAAGGCTGAAGCAATTTCACGGCTCGACCGGCCTCTGCGTCGGCCCGGACGATGCCTATCTGGCGTTGCGCGGATTGCGGACGATGGAGGTCCGGCTTGAGCGTCATCGGCGATCGGCACTAAGGATCGCGGAGTGGCTGGCCAGCCGATCTGAGGTGGCACGGGTTCTCCACCCCGGGCTGCCTGCCGATCCTGGGCATGCGCTGTGGCAGCGAGACATGACCGGTTCGAGCGGGCTGTTTTCGTTCATCTTCAACGGCGGAACCGAAAAGGAAGCCGCTACCGTGCTCGACGCATTTGAGCTGTTCGGGCTCGGCTATTCCTGGGGCGGCTTTGAGAGCCTTGCGACCATCGGCAGCCACAGCCTTGCGCGGTCCGTACGCCCTTTCGATGCCGAAGGACCCCTGATTAGACTCAACGTCGGATTGGAGGACCCCGACGATCTGATTGCCGACCTCGAGGCGGCGCTCGCTCGGTTCGGCGGCTAGCCCGCCGCTATGGTTGACGGACGGCTGGTGACGCCGATTAGCGCGCGGAATGGCGCCGCGATGATCGTTGTTCCGTGCAGACGAAAGGCGCCAACCAAGGCTGCGACCCTAAGCCGGATATGCCCCTCACGATCGACCGCGAAAGCGATCCGCCGGCGGAGGAGGAAACGAGCGGTGACATAAGCAAAGGCCGCGCCGACGGCGAGCCCGGCGATGACGTCCGAAGGATAGTGGGCGCTCACGATGATGCGGCTGAAGCCGACCAGGATCCCGACCGCTATGATCGGCATCCGGAATCTTGGAAAGACCAAAATTCCGGCGACGATGGCGGCGCCCGCCGTGGTGGCGTGGCCGGATGGGAAACTGCCATGGGCGTAGTTGAAGTTGAAGGCGTCGAAGAATAGCCAGCCATTGTCATCGAAGCCGATCGGCCGTCCCCGCCCGATGATTTGCTTTAAGATGTTGGTGACCATTCCGGCGCCGCCAACCGAGAAGAAGACATAGCCAAGCAGCGATGCGACTTCCGACCAGGCGGCGCGCAGGCCGCGCCGGATCGCGTTCCATCTGCCGAGTAGAAGAAGGAGAACCGCAACTCCGGTGGGCGCCAGGATCCATTGCGATTGCCCGCCGTCGGAGATCACTTCGAAGAGACCTCGAACCCACCCGGGCAGCGCCGCCGCCCAGGCGACCGAGCTTTCGTCGAAGATCAAGCCGATTTGCACTACGGCGATCACGGCCATGATCAGCCAGAACGCCCAGGAAAGGTCGTGCAGTTCGTCGCGCGGGACCGGGCCGCGATGCGACGAGCGGAGCCTTGCCCATGCCATTGCCGAATTGGCGAACAGGCCGTCCTTTAGGAACCTTGCAAGCGGGCTTGCCTGGGGGTCCGTCGCGCGGGCGGTGTCGAACCGGTCGGCCATCCGACGATCATGTCACTTCCGGCGGTGAAGTCGAGGCCGAGGCCAGCGACGGGATGACGACCCGTCGCGAAATGATTCCTTTGTCAGCGCTTCAGCACCGGGTCGAGGGCGGCATCAAGCTGCCTG
Organism: Kaistiaceae bacterium; assembly: GCA_963667605.2. Classification (GTDB taxonomy): domain Bacteria; phylum Pseudomonadota; class Alphaproteobacteria; order Rhizobiales; family Kaistiaceae; genus JADLGL01. The sequence goes on along the minus strand of CAXXUZ010000003.1, from coordinate 1,580,057 downwards.
TCGACGCGACGAGATGGCGCGAATTTGCCTCAGGGGGCATCCGAATTTCGTGAGGTGAATCGTGATGCGGCTGGATGGTCTTGCCCGGCGTGGTCGTGGCGCCAGTCGGGGCGCTCGACATCGACTGAAGGCGCCGGCTGCACCTCGTGGGCCGAGCCCGAAAATGGCGACCCCGGCAGGACTCGAACCTGCGACCAACAGCTTAGAAGGCTGCTGCTCTATCCAGCTGAGCTACGGGGCCGTTTGGATTTGAGTTTCCGACGAACCGAGCCGGCGATCAATGCGTCCAGGGAGAGCGGCGATTGGTGCGAAAATTGTCGGAGTAGGAAGCGCCCCGCCTTTGCCGCTCATGCTCGCTATCGACCTCATAGGGGATACCCTTGCGCTCGGCGTAAGCTATTGCCTCATCCAGCGAATCGAACATCAAACGGATCTGCTGGTTCATGTCGGCGGCGGAGGTATAGCCCATCAGCGGCTCGACCGACTGCGGTTCCTCGGCATCCCAGACCAGCACCCAACGGCCGGTCTTGCCTCGACCGGACTGCATGGCCGTCTTGGACGGTCGAAATATGCGTGCTGCCATCAAAACCGGTACCCCATCTGATCAGGGCATTTTTTGGTCGGGGCAGCAGGATTCGAACCTGCGACCCCCTGCTCCCAAAGCAGGTGCGCTACCAGGCTGCGCCATGCCCCGATCGGCTACGTTCCTTAGGCTTTTGGCCGTTTTAGAGTGACCGGTCAAGACGGGCAAAAAGAGAACAAACCGGTAAAACAGGACAAAAATGGACAAAGATGGACAAAGGCGTCCCGGAATAGTCCCGGAATCCGGAATCCGTTCTTGCCATGTTCTAAAAAGCTTCGGAGCTAGTCTGCGGCCAACCGATCCTCGATCCGATCGATCCGGCCATCGAGTCCTTCGAAGCGTCGATCGACGTCTTGGTTTCGAGCTAATGCCTCGGGGGCGGCGTAGCGATCAGCGGTTCGCTCGGTGACCTGCACCTGCAATTCGATGATCGCCGAGCCGTTCGCCCGCACCAACTCCTCGAGTGAGATCATTCGGCGGTCGATGGCCTCGGCCCAATTATTGGCAAACCACCCGAGGACCACGATCAGGATACCGCCACCGATCGCAAAAAGGCGGGCAACGGCCGCGCCACCTGGACTGGTCGCCCAGCTTTGGACCTTGTTTCCGAGCCCGTTGCCGTTGCCGTTTGCCATCCCGCGCTGTCCCTATTCAGCGCCGGCGGCGGCGAAGGCCGCGACAATGTCCTGATACCAACCGAGCGAGCAGCCGAGCCGCAAATTGGCCAGGGTGAGGGCTTGGGCGAGTCTGATTTCGGTAAGGCGCGGATCTTCCTCGAGAGCGACGCGCGGCACCGTCACCGGCGCCATACAACTCGGCGGCGCCGGGAGGCTAACCGCCGCCGGCGCAAAGGTCTGGGTTGACCCGGCACAAGCGCTCAAACCCATCGATAGTGCGAAGACAAGCAGCATCGGCGTCCGCCAGCGCGGTCCTTGTTTCATTGACGATGGTCTCCAATTGCCCGTTGTGAGCCTCGAGCTCGGCGGCGCGCTCCGCGCCTGCGACCGCCGCGTCCTCGGCGATCACCCGCTGGCTCTGCTCAAATGAAAGTGCCGCCTCCAAGGCCTCCCGCTGGCACTCCTCATGGCCGGTGGCGATACCTTGCTCGCGCGCGATATACAGCGCCAAGAGGGCACCGCCGATCAGCGCAAGCCATTTGCCGGCCGGTGTCTTGAGGAAGCCGAGAGCTCCGGCACCGATCGCCGCGATGCTCATGCGTGAATGCCTCGGCGCTGATCGTCGACGCGGGCCTGCTTGTTCTTCCAAAGCTGCCAGAGCGCAAAGGCGACGATCGGGATGGCGAGGATCCACCAAAAGTCGCCGACGGCGCCCAGGATCCGCTGAAAGCCGCTGATGGCCGGCTCGATCGCATCGATGGCCGGCTGAATGGCGTTGACGGCCTCGGTGACCGGCTGGGCGGCGTTGCTCACCGTTTGGCTTATGGTACCGAGGACCCCGAACAAGCCGCCTGCACTGACCGCCACGGTCGCCTGGTTAGCGGTTTTGATCGTCCGGGATCCGCCCTTAGCCAGATCCCTCGCCGTCACGGTGACGCGCGCGGTCGACGGCGGGCGCGGCAGATCAGCAAACAGTGCCAGCCGATCGTCGTCGGTGATCACGAGCGAATCCGTCTGCGGCAGGCCATTGTCGAACCGGAAAGCGCTCAACGCCCCAAAGGTGCGAGAGCCGGGCAGCCCATCGGCCGGGCCGACCTCGGGATACTCATCCTGCAGAACGCGCTTGAGCTGCTCGAGCTCCGGTGAGTATTCCCCCGGAGGATAGCCTGCTGGCTCATCGCCAGCGGTAAGTGTCGGCACAATGACAGTCGAATAGGGCTCCGGCTCACGATCCGGGATAGTTTCAGGCGCGGTAGCGAAGGCGGCGCGGAGCTCCACTGCAACATCGATGCGCCGGCGGCTCGACCAATCCGGCGTGTGCCGAGAAGAGAGCCGGGTATATTCCGCCATCGTTCCATCGTTCGACCAAACGCCGTCGAAGAATAGATCCCGCTCTTTTTCGCGCCGGCCCTTGAGCTCCGGTGGCGTAACCCAATTCATGATCGCCGCCCGAGCGCCGTCGTGATCGCCGGCATTCCAGAGCTTTACCCATTCAGCCCTGCCGATCGCCCCAGTGTTCCAATGGAAAGAGACGGCCGCAGCGAATTGCGCCGTGGTCAGATCGCGACCCTGGAAAGCATCATTGACCTGAGCGGCGTAGTTGCGCAGCGCCCAAACGAAGATGTTGAGGCAATGCTGCAGCCAGGCCGGGTTGTCGATGTAGCGCTCGACGTCGTGCCCGGTGGCGCCGGTCAGTCCGACCGACCAGGTCCAAATGCCGACCGAGTCCTTGTAGGCCTGCCGGATCACGGCCTCATGCGAGGCGACCTCGAGGGCGACCGAATAATCGACCTCGTTCACGGCGACGACCGCGTTCATGGCATTCTCCGAATTGTGTTTGGTGTTCAGTCCGGCCGGCGCATGCCGGGGATCAAATGGATCATGGCTTCGGCGACAACGCCGCCCTTAAGCCCCAGGGACTGGCGCTGATGTGAAGGCCGTGACGGCGCGGCTTATGCGGGTGTAGCGGAGGCGCCTATCCGTGCGGATTTCCGCAAGTGACCACTTACGCAGCAGCCGGCGGAGTACCACATAAAGTGGCGCTTTCTTTGGGCTCAACCCATAGCAGAAAGAAATTGGAGCGAGACCGGCGAAACATATGTACCATACACGGCTGCCTGGACCACATCGATGACTGTTGACCTGACTGCAGACAATACTCAGGTGACGGACACCACGCTTGCGGCGGGTGACAGCACAACAGTTACGTTCCATATTCACAACATCGGCACTAGTGGATAAAATTTGACGTTTGAATCCCGCGAGGGATTCTCGCCGGGCACGTCGTGTGCGAGTCTGGCGCATGCGGCCAGGAATCATCGTCGATGTGAGTACCGCCGACCGTGCTCGTCTCGAAGCGGTCGTTGCGGACCGGAACAGCCGGCAGAAACACGTGTGGCGGGCACGGATCGTCCTTCTGAGCGGGGATGGTCTCGGCACGGTCGAGATCATGCGCCGCACCGGCAAGAGCAAGACAGCGGTTTGGCGTTGGCAGGAGCGCTTCATGCACGAGGGTGTCGAGGGGTTGCTGCGGGACAAGACGCGACCCTCGCGCGTTCCGCCGCTCGGCCGGGAAATCGCTGACCGCGTCGTCGCGCTGACGCTGAGTGCGCCGCGCCACGAGGCGACACATTGGACGGCGCCGGCGATGGCCAAGACGGTCGGCATCAGCGTCAGCGCGGTACAGCGCATCTGGCGGGCGCACGGGCTTCAGCCCCACCGGGTCCGGCAGTTCAAGCTGTCGCGTGACCCGGAGTTCATTCCCAAGCTGCGGGACATCGTCGGCCTTTATGTCGATCCGCCGGCGCACGCCGTTGTCCTGTCGGTTGACGAGAAGAGCCAGATCCAGGCGCTCGACCGCACCCAACCCGGGCTGCCGATGAAGACGGGACGCGCGGGCACGATGACGCATGACTACAAGCGGCACGGCACGACCACGCTGTTCGCCGCGCTGAACGTGCTCGAAGGGCGTGTCATCGGCCGGTGCATGCAGCGCCATCGACACCAAGAGTTCATTCGCTTCCTCAACGCCATCGAGGCCGACGTGCCCGCGGGAAAGCTGGTCCATGTGATCCTCGACAACTACGCCGCCCACAAGCATCCCAAGGTCCGCGGGTGGCTTACGTGCCATCCGCGCTTTTTCTTCCACTTCACCCCAACATCCTGCTCCTGGCTCAACGCCGTCGAAGGTTTCTTCGCAAAGCTCGCAAAGCAACGTCTCAAGCGCGGCGTCTTCCACTCGATCGTCGATCTCCAGGCCACCATCAACCGCTTCCTCGAACACACCAACAACGATCCGCAGCCCTTCATCTGGACAAAGGATCCCGACAAAATCATCGCCGCTGTCAGACGCGGGCATCAAGCGTTAGATTCCATCCACTAGTGCGTAGCACTTTGGCAGGCGATATCTATCTCGCAGAGGATGCAAGCGTGCGCATCGACGTTGTTGAGTTTGGAAGGATTGCGGAATGGCTGTTTCCCACGACAGGTGTCTTGTCCGATCGCGACCAGCAGGATTTGCGAAACGCGCTGTCTCTCTACGAGGGGCCCCTCATGTTCGGACATGAGTACGATTGGATGCTGGCCCAGCGACAAGAGTTATCCAGTTTGTACGTTCTGTCCGACGTCAGCGCCCCTGGGACAGATTGGGCGGATTGAACAAGAGAGGGTTTCTGGCTCATCTTAACCCACGAGGGATTGGAGATGAGACGGAACACCAATCACCAGAAAGCATCGGCCGAGAAGGTCGTGAAGGACATCCGGCGGGCGACTCGTCGGCAGTTCGGCGCCGAATAATCCCGAAGCACTCCGCGCGATGGGGTTCGCAGAATAACAACCGACGCCGACCATGCCTGACGTAAAGCGGACTCTCGGGCCCGCAGAGCCAGAAAACCAGCTGTTGCGGCACTCAGAACAATCCGCCGAACCGATCAGTTTCGTGGTCGATAAGAACCTTCATCGCCGTCATCTCAGCACCGGCCAACGAGCCATGATTGCTAATGAGTTTGCCAAGCTAAAATCAGGTCAAAATGTTCGATACATGTCGGAGAATGCTGTTGGAGAACAAAGAGTTGCAACGGCTATTCCAAAAGAGATAGCCGCAACAACACTGACGATGCCGGAAGCCGCCGCTCTATTCAATGTCAGCACCAACTCAATAACTAGAGCCCGCGCCGTTCAGGAATTGGGAACGCCAGAAGAGATCGCGGCGGTCGCGTGAGGCCCGAAATATGGGGAGGGGCATGTGCCCCAGCAGCGGCTTCCAGCATCTGCCCTATGGGGGTGGGTCTAAGTTAGGGATCGGGGGCGGTTGCCTGCACGCGATTCGATGAGCCCGCCAAAGCTCGACTAAAGGCGCCGTCGCCGACTTGAATGGCGAGAATACCTCCGGCTCGCGGGCCGGCATCGTCGGCGTCTATCAACTGCATAGCTTCGCTAATGAGAAGCAGGTGGCGATGGAGATGGCTGAACTCGGCATCGACTGGGTGGCTGACGAGATAAGCAACCTCCTGGCCGAGGCCCGGTGCCGACTCCCCAAGCAGCATCGGATTGGGAGCACGAACGGTGGGGTAACTCTCGTCTGGGTCGCCGACGGTTCTCGTTAATCGTCACTGGAGTTAGGGGGCAGATTCTTACCCAAGCGCCGGATAGACCGACCAGCGGCTCGGACAGGTCGTCCGCAATGATTGCCTTCCCTTCATCAGCGGCACGCCGAGCGACTCTCGCGGCAGCCTCTCTCGCGTTCGGATGCGCGATCCGGCGAGCAGCGTAGCGGACGAATCGGCCAAGCAGGAAGGACATCGAGGCTGATACCCCTGGACGTAGGTCGTCGCACGGACCCTATGACCCCTATGCCAATTGCGGTCGTCGCGACGAACACAGAGCCAGCACACCGGACCTAGTGCGCCCCTCGCTTCCTCCGGTGTGCTTACTATGTGCTTACTGGAGGAAAAGCCGTTCTTTCGACATTCGATCTAATCCTTTGATTTGATTGGTGGGTGTACACGGACTCGAACCGTGGACCCGCTGATTAAGAGTCAGCTGCTCTACCAACTGAGCTATACACCCGCCGCCGAGGTTTATAGGAACGCCATCTCCGCCCCGCAAGGCTCCAGGCGCAGTCCCGCCGGCCAGCGGCGAGCAATCGCTGGATAACCTGGTTTCGCCCCTTGCGACCGGAACCGCTAGGCGCATCCTCCGTTCATTCAGGACGAATCTGTCACGGAGGCAGCGCCATCTCGGAAGATCTCGCCGGTTTCGCCACCGATGCCTGGAATTGGCTGCTGGATTTCCTGCCCCGGATCGCTGGCGCGTTGGCGATCCTCATCATCGGCTATATCCTTGCCCGTATCATCGCCAGGGCCGTCATCAGGTTCACCGACCGCACCGGCCGGCTGGACGACACCCTAAAACCAGTCATTCGCTCCGTTATTCGCTACGCCATCATCCTGATGGCGCTGGTCGCCGCGCTTGGGCAGCTCGGCGTGCAAACCGCCTCGCTCCTCGCCGCGCTGGGGGCAGCCGGACTTGCAATCGGCTTGGCGCTGCAGGGAACCCTTTCCAACATCGCCTCGGGGCTAATGCTGTTGTGGCTGCGTCCATTCCAGGTCGGCGAATATATCGCCACCAGCGCCGTCGCTGGCACGGTCGAAGAAGTGCAGTTGTTCAGCACCAGGATCCGGACGTGGGACGGCGTCAACAAATTCGTGCCCAATTCCACGCTCTGGAGCACCACCATCACCAATTACAGCCGCAACCCGACCCGGCTGATCCTGATCGAATTCGGGCTCGCCTATGAGAATGAGATCAGCAAGGGCCGTGAGATCCTCGCCGAGGTCGCCGCCAAACACCCGCAAGTCCTCGCCGAGCCGGCGGCGCAAGTGGTGCCGCTGACCCTCGGCGACAGTTCGGTGGTGCTACAGATGCGCGCCTGGTCGAAAGCGCCCGACTTTTGGGCGACGCGATGGGACCTGACCGAGAGCGGCAAGAGTGCGCTCGAAGATTCCGGCCTGACAATTCCATTCCCGCAGCATGTGATCCACTTCGCTGAACCCGGAGACGTGCCGCCCGCCCCGCCGATTTCGACGTCGCCCCCGGTCCCAGTTGGCGGTCGCAGCGGCTCTCGTGGTCCGAGCAAGCAGGATTCCCCCGACGAGTAATCAGGCGGATGCGGAGATGAAGGCGGGCGCCGGCACGGCACCGCGTTCGCCCAATCTTGCCCATAGACGCATTCGTCAATTGCGCGATTCAGCGCACGCGTGAAGCGGGGCAGTCGCGACCGCCGCCCGGCCTCAGACCGCCTTCAGCGTCTCCGCCGTGGCCTTGCCACGCCGAGTCGCAAGCTTGTTGATCCCCGAGACATAGGCTTTGGCTGAAGCCACCATCGTGTCCGGATCTGAAGCGCGGGCCATCACCATCCGCCCATCCTCCTCCAGCCGCACCGAGACCTCGGCCTGGGCGTCGGTGCCCTCCGTGACGGCATGAACCTGGTAGAGCGACAGCCGCGCATCGTGCGGCATGATCATCTTGATGGCGTTGAAAGTGGCGTCGACCGGGCCGTTGCCGGTTGCCTCGCGGGTCTCGTGTCGGCCATTGACGTCGAGCGTAACAATCGCCTTTTGCGGCCCGCCGGTGCCGGCGATCACGGTGAGCGCCACCACCTTCACGGCTTCGCTGGCGGTCGCGACTTCGTCCTCGACCAACGCGACAATGTCATCGTCGAAGATTTGTTTCTTGCGGTCGGCCAAAGCCTTGAACCGGCCAAACACATCGTTGACAGCGTTGTCGCCCAGCTCATAGCCGAGCTCGACTAGCTTCTGACGAAAGGCATGGCGGCCGGAATGTTTGCCCATCACCAGCGAGGTCGTTTTCACCCCGACATCCTCAGGCTTCATGATCTCGAAGGTCTGGGCGTTTTTCAGCATCCCGTCCTGATGGATGCCTGACTCATGAGCGAAGGCATTCTGGCCAACGATCGCCTTGTTGTACTGAACCGGAAACGCGGTCACTGCCGACACCAATTTCGAGGCCCGCATCAGCATCGTTGCGTCAATACCGGTGACGAAAGGCAGGACATCGGAGCGCGTCCGGATCGCCATCACAATCTCTTCCAGCGCCGCATTGCCGGCACGCTCGCCGAGGCCGTTGATGGTGCATTCGACCTGCCGCGCGCCGCCGATAACACCGGCCAGCGAATTGGCAACCGCCATACCGAGATCGTCATGACAATGGACCGAGAAGACGGCCTTGTCGGAATTTGGCACCCGCTCGATCAGCATCTCCATCAGCGCCCGAAATTCTTCCGGCGTGGTGTAGCCGACCGTGTCGGGAATGTTGATCGTCGTCGCCCCGGCGGTAATCGCCGCTTCGACCACTCGGCAGAGATAACCATGCTCGGTGCGGGTCGCGTCCATCGGCGACCATTCGACATCGTCGGTGTAGCCGCGAGCGCGGGTCACTGAGGCAATCACGCGCTCATAGACCTCGTCCTCGTCGAGCTTCAGCTGATATTTCCGATGCACCGGCGAGGTGCCGATGAAGGTATGGATCCGACCGCGCTGAGCACCTTTCAGCGCCTCCGCCACTCGATCGATGTCCTGAAAGCCGGCGCGAGCGAGCCCGCAGACAACGGCTTTCTTGACTCGTTTGCCGATCTCCATCACGGACTCGAAATCGCCCTGTGAGGCAATCGGAAAGCCGGCCTCGATGATATCGACGCCCATCTCATCGAGCACATCTGCGATCTGGAGCTTTTCCTCCAGATTCATCGACGCGCCCGGCGATTGCTCGCCGTCGCGCAGCGTTGTATCGAAGATGACGACCCGGTCCTTGCCGTCGTCCTGGCTCGTTCCGGCAGCTGGCTTTACGCCGGATTTGTCCTTGCCACTCATTGAACTGGTCCTTCTCGCTTAGCTCCTAACCCCCGCTGGGCGAGCCCTCATCAGGTGGTTCGTGCCATCCCCTGAGTGGCCTGCTCGCGAGGAGCTTGCAGCGCTCAGGGGCAGCTAAGGAGGAGAAGTGTCCCGAAAGGGCGAGCGTCGACCGCCGCTCTTGCGGCATTCGATCTGTCAGACCCTGTCGTCACTGCAACGATCATCCGGTCAACGCCCTGCTCGAAATGCTGCTAGACTACGCTACACCGCAGCCGATAAAAACGAGGTTAAGCCCACTTCGAGGATGTATCTACCCACTTCGAGGATGTATCTACCCAAGGCCGGTCGTTCAAGGCAACCGGCTGGGCGTTCCGCTAGTGGAACACGAAGACAGCGAACACAGTCGCCAGCACGGCCAATCCGCCCATGATTGGCCCTGCTCTCGGCAACCATGCAGCAAATTGCGGGGTCTCTGCCCTGCGGATCTGCGCCTGGGCCTGTAAAACGAGATAGGAAACAGCAATCATTCCCGCAGTGGCGACGAGCTTCAGCCAGAACCAAAAGTCCCCGAATGGGTTCGGACTCAAGCTGTCGAACAGCAACAGGATCCCGGTCACGACAAGAACACCCAGTGCCATCGTGGATATCCGAGACAAAGTCATCGGCAACGCGCGGAGCACCGCCTCGATCTCAGGTTTCTCGGTTGAGTTGGCCTGCCGGACGATAAACATGTTCGCCACCCCCAGGCCGAGGCCAACGACAAGCCCCATCAAATGGAGAAAAACCAAGATATCGTGCCAAAAAAGCATGTCCACTTCCCTACAAAGCCGCGATAGGAACCACCGCTTCTAGCACCGGAGGCGCGCGCACGGCTACCGCAAATAAGATAGCAACCCCCGTCAATCCATTGGACTAATTAACCGATCAGCTTACATGCAGCCACATTGGCTTACTGAAACACGAGCACCATTCGTGGATCCATGAAAGCAACACTCTCCCTCATTGCCGCGGTAGCGGAAAACGGCGTGATCGGTCGCCGCGGCGAATTGCCCTGGCGCCTGTCGACCGACATGCGGCGGTTCAAGCGGCTGACGATCGGAAAGCCAGTGATCATGGGCAGGAAGACTGCGGAAAGCCTGGCTGAACCCCCGGTCGAACGCACCAACATCGTCCTCAGTTCTCAAGTCTTGACGACGCCCGGTTTTCTCCGCGTTACCTCGCTTGAGGAGGCGCTCACAGTCGCCGTCTCCGCGCTTGATGAAACCGGCGGCGATGAGATCATGGTGATCGGCGGCGGCGATATATACCGATCCATGATCGGACAGGCCGATCGGCTTTACGTCACCCATATCAAGGCCGTTGTCGAGGGCGACACACATTTCCCGCCCATCGATCCCGGCCGATGGCAAGTCGTCGCCAGTGAGACGATTTCGGCCGGCGAACGTGACAGCTATGCCACCCAATTCACCGTCTATGAGCGTCATCGGAGCATGAGAGCTTGACGGACCGGATGCCCGGTCCCAATTTGGGCAGGGGGCAACCCCTTCCGGGTCGCTCAAAAAGCCGTCACACAGCGCGGGATCACTCGCATGTGGAGAGTTTTTTCTCGGTTTGCGGCGGTAACTGCTTTCGCCTATAAGGCAGAAAATTCAAGAAGCTGATGAATTCAGCAACGAGTCGAAATCAAATCGGCAGCGTCCAATAGAAGGTCACAGAATGCGGACGGTTCACGAAATGAGCGGCGGCGGTTGGCGCGGCGGCAATGGCGGCCCCTGGGGCCAAGGCCCACGCAATACCAGCGGCGGTGGTGGCGGTAGATCGACCCCGCCCGATCTTGAGGAGCTTCTTCGCCGCAGTCAGGAAAGGCTTCGCCGTGTCTTTCCGGGTCGACGCGGCGGCGGCGGCGGCATCAATCCGTTGGCGATCGTCGCAATCGTGATCCTCGTGCTGGGCGTCATTGCCTATTCGGCATTTACTTTTACGGTGGCTCCTAATGAGGTTGGCGTGGTTCTTCGCTTCGGCCAATATGACCGCACCGTGCTTCCGGGCCTGAACTTCAAGCTACCCTTCGCGGAGACCGTGTTCACACCGGCGGTCACCCGCGAAACCCAAGTCCAGATCGGATTCACTCAGGCCGATGCCACAGCAAACAATCGCAATCCAGCGAGCATCGGAACCCCCGCCGAAAGCCTGATGCTGACCGGCGACGAGAACATCGTCGACGTGCACTTTTCCGTCGTCTGGATCATTAATGACGCCCGCGCCTACTTGTTCAATCTTGCCGATCCCGATGGCACGATCAGGGACGTCGCCGAGAGCGTGATGCGCGAGGCCATTGGACGAGAAGATTTGGAACCGCTCCAGACGAGGCTCCGCGACGCGACCAGGGAAGCGGTTCTGCTGAAGACCCAACAGGTTCTTAACGACTATGGCGCCGGCATTCAGATCGTCCGGGTCAACCTCTCAGCCGTCGATCCGCCGCCACAAGTGGTTGATGCGTTCCGCGACGTGCAGGCCGCGGAAGCGGACAATGAGCGGTTCCAAAACGAGGCAAACGCATATGCCAACCGGGTGACCCCGGAGGCTCGCGGCCAGGCGGCTCAAATAACCGAGGCAGCCGAGGCCTATCGCCAGCAGGTGATCGCCGCGGCGACAGGTGATGCCGACCGGTTTCTGCAGATCTACCAGACCTATGCCACCGCGCCGGCGATCATCCGTGAGCGAATCTATCTCGAGACCATGGCGATCATCCTCGCCGATATGAACAAAATCATCGTTGATGAGGCCGTCGGCGCCGGAATCGTTCCGTATCTACCGCTCAACCAACTAACACCGGGAGGCGGCCAATGACCCGTCGTCGCTTCCTCGCAATCGGCGGCGCGATCCTTGTCGTCGTCCTCGCAATTCTCGGCCTACAGAGTATCTACATCGTCAATCCAACGCAGTTCGCGTTGGTACTCCGGTTCGGTGACCCGGTGGCTACCACGTTGGAGCCCGGCCTTAATCTGAAGGTGCCTTTCATCGACAACGTCGTTTATATCGATAAACGGATCATTGGGTTCTCGCCGCCGCCGCAGGCGACGCTTCAGGAGGAAAACGAAATTGTCGCCGGGGACCAAACTCGGATCAATGTGCTGGCGTTTGGTCGATACCGGATAGTCGATCCGCTGAGGTTCTTTGAAGCTGTGGGAACAATTGCCGTGGCGAATTCGCGGCTCCTCGCCATTCTCGACGCCTCGGTCCGCAGTATCCTTGGCGACGCCGACTTTGAGGATATCATCCGCGACAATCGGACACCGCTGATGAATCAAATCACACTGCGGGTGGCAGAGGCAGCAACCAATCTTGGCGTCGAAATTGTCGACGTCCGGATTCAGCGCATCGACCTGCCGGAGGAGAATGCCAACCGGATCTACGCGCGGATGCAGACAGAGCGTCAACAGGAAGCGGCGTTGATCCGGGCCGAGGGCGACGAAGCAGCTCGCCGGCTTCGCGCCGCGGCCGACCGTGACGTGACGATCACCATCGCCAATGCAAATCGCGATGCCCAGACCCTGCGCGGCGCCGGTGACGGCGAAGCCAACCGAATCTACGCTGCAGCTTATAGCGTGGACCCAGACTTCTTCCAGTTCTACATATCAATGCAGGCCTATTTGCAGGCGCTAACCCCCGATACCACGACGTTGCTGCTATCGCCCAACGGCGATTTCTTCCGTTTCTTCGACGAGATCAGAGCGATCGAGGTACTGCCCGAACTGCTTGCCCCGGAATTGCCGCCGGAGCTGCCGGTGCCGCCCGATCCGGTCGTCGTCCCGGACGCAGAAATACCGGCGGCGGACCCTGTGCCGGTTGACGAACCGGCCGCCGAACCTGCCCCGGCAGAGGAAGCAGCGCCAGCCGAGGAGCCTGCCCCAGCGGCGCCCTAAGGCGAGCAAGGCCGGGTGAGCACACTCCTACTCGGCCTCGGCGTTGCGCTGGCGATCGAGGGCTTACTCTACGCCGCCTTCCCAAGGTCGATGCAGGCAATGATGCGCCTTGCGCTCGAATTGCCCGAGACGACGCTGAGATCGTTCGGACTCGCGGCGCTGTCGCTGGGAGTGGTGCTTGTGTGGCTTCTGCGCGGCTGAGATCGATGGCCACCGGCGCCGGCCTATCGAGAGGAATGCGGTGATGGGAAGAGCTGCAATTGGTGGCATGGGCAGGCTCGGTCTGGTCCGAGCTCTCGCGATCGGTTTCTGGGTCGTTTTTGCCGTTGCTCCGGCAACCGCGCAGCTCCAGCCATCGGTCGCGCATCTCGCCGAGGAACTGCTCGACGCCGTCGTCAGCATTTCGACCAGCCACCGTGTCACCACCAGGGACCATACTCGCCCTATCAACGCCGCCAAAACCCAAGCATTCTGGCCATCTATCGTGCCGGTTGATGCGAGTTCGTGCAGAACGAGGCGAGAACCTGCGGGCTAGGAGACACACCAGGAGCACAAAGCCGTTCCCGGTCCGTACTTGCCGGCCCTTGTTATTGCAGGGGGGCGGAGTGAGAAACACCCCGAACATGCCCGCTCACAAAGACGCGCCCGGAATTAGAGCCCGCCGTCGGCGCGGCGGCAGCGTTGCCTTTTACTGGATCGCTTCCGATGCCAGCAAATCGCCGCTGGTCAAGGAGTACCCGGTCAGAACCGTTCGGCTGCACTTCGACACCGACGAGGAGCGGAGCGCTCGCTGTTGGCGGCTGACGGCCGAGCTCAAGGAATGGCTCACCAGCCGCGGCGTCGGCAAGCAGGCATTCAACGGCACCCTGACAAGCCTGATCGACTGCTACCAGCGCGACGAGGATTCGCCCTACCGCGCGGTGAAGTGGAACACCAGCCGGCACTATGACGAGATCCTGGCTTTGATCGCCGCCGCCTACGGAGCTCGCCGCGTCGATGCCCTCACCGGCAAGGACTTCGCCCGCTGGTATCGGGTGTTCAAAGAACCGGCGACACCGGACGGAAGTGAACGCCTCCGCCGCGCTTACAACTGCATGAAACTCCTGCGGATCGTCTGCAATTACGGCGCCGCCAGCGGCTATCATAGGTGCGCCGAGGTAGCCTTGATGCTGTCGAAGATGCGCTTCTCGCCGCCGGCGCCACGCAAGGTGGCGATGGCTTATGATCAGGCCAAAGCGATCATCGAGACCGCGATCGCGCAGGGCCGCCCCTCGATCGCGCTCGCCCAGGCGCTCCAATTCGAACTCAGCCTACGGCAACGCGACGTCATCGGCGAATGGATCGACGACGAGACGCCCAGGGTGCAGGGCATCGTCGCCAGGGGGATGCGCTGGACCGGCGGCACCGCTTGGTCCGACATCGGTCCCGACCTCGTCCTGTCGAAAACCACATCCAAGACCGGCACGCTGGGCCAGTGGGACCTGTCCCGTTATCCGTTGGTGTCGTGCGCCCTCCAGGCGTTCGAGCCCCTGGCAGGGCGTGTGGGGCCGTTGATCGTGTCGGAATCGACCGGCCTCCCCTATTCGCAGCGCAATTTCTGGTCCCATTGGCGAGACATCGCCGCCGCCGCCGAGGTTCCTCCCGGCGTCTGGAACATGGATTCGCGGGCCGGCGGGATTACCGAGGGCGCGGACGCTGGCGCGACGGTCGAGGATCTGCGGCTGCACGCGACACATTCGGACCCGAAGATCACCACGCGCTATGTCCGGTCGGCGCTCGATTCGACCCGCCGTGTAGCGAGCCTTAGAGCCGCCAGGAGGGCTAAGAGCGAATGAGCACGATGACCAAGGGTGAGCGCCCCGTCATCAGCTTGGAAGGCTGAGACAAGTCATTGTTTTCATTGGGTGACGTTAGGAAAAACGGGGAATTATACGCCTAACGGATTCAGGCTGGCGGCGAGTTCACAGGTGCGCCAACGGATCGAATCGGCCTGACCACGCTGGCCGGTGACGTTATTGCTGGTCGAAGTGCGCCCTCACAATGCGGAGTGGTCACCGGGTCGGGCTTCTCATCACCAAATCAGCCCGATCAAGTGCGGACTACAGCCTATCATGACGGCTCAGGGCCGGATTCCCGGTCGGATGCCCATTCTGCTATCATTGTCGGCGGCTGGGAGAAGCAATCCGGGGAATCCCGATCGCCATCATTGACCAGCCAACTTTTCTTCCGCGGGGACCACGGGCTCAACCCACGTCTTGTTTAAGGTCAAGAGCGGCGAGATATCTGCGTCAATCAGTGCGTCACGCTGATGATCGATGGGCCGATCCATGTCCTCGATCAGGAAGTACATACCGCCCAAGACATAGACTACCAGCGCCACCGAGACGAAGCCAACCAAGCCCGGCATGACGATGATGACGGCAATCGTGTAGACAATCGTGACGTAGATCGCAGGAAGCGGTCGTATGCGTCTGGAGTCTCCGCCATGGCCCGGTGTAACACGAGGGTCGTGGCCTGCTGCAGGCTCAAGACATAGGGTGCCGGCGCATCCCGACGGGCAATCTCGCTGCCGAGCGTTCTTGTCGCCGTCTCGAGTGACGCGGTGCCCTCCCCAGTGGTGAGAACCCGCTCTAGATTCAGTGCCCACTCCCTCAGGCCGAGAGCACTTGGCACGCTGTCGCGCAGTGCGTTCAGTGCGCCGACGATATTGCAGACGGCGATCTCAACCTCGTTCATCCGCCGCTGTGCGGAGGCGAGCTTGGTAGCCAGCAATACGCCGATAGCAAAGCCGACGACTGTCAGCATGGTCTTGAGATCGCCGATCGCCGGCCACCATGCTTTTCGAAAGCGAGCGCCACCGCTTTGAAGGCGAGGGCGACGCCAATATATGGCCCGATGCGTGCGAGGATGCCGGACCAGAGGGCTCTCGAGCGCACACCCTGCTCGGCGAGTTTCAGCACGCGGAGGAAACGGAACAGACGTAGCGCACGTAGCCACGAGATATTCCAAAGCGCCGGTACGACCAGGCTGACCGCCGACGGCAAAGGCGAGTACGTCGATGACCCCTTCCTTACTGACGGCGTACATCTCCACGGCTTTGGTGTAACGGCAAGGCGGGTGATGTACTCGACACCGAAGACGACGAGGATCACGTCGAGCGCAATGAGCAGACCCGCAAATTCTTCCGAGACATTCGGGAGGCGCTCCTCGACCACCAGTGCGAGGATCGACAGTAGAATGACTATAAGGAGCACATAGGAAATCGCTTTTTGCAGGCGCGTCGCCGGGCTTCAAGAGCCTGATAAATGCCCTGTCGTGAAATTTTCATAGAGAGCGCCGTCGGACTTTTGACATAAAATCATAGGGACCCTCCGTCAGGGCTGGTGAAGCGCTTCGATGGTTGGAAGAACAATGTGCTGCAACTCTGGCAGCACAACCCGGCGAAGGCCGTTCCAATTGCCGGCAACAAGCTGATCAGCATACACTCGGTAGTCATGGTTCAGTTGATCTAGGGAGGGAGTCTAGTCAAATGTCTCAAATCACGACCCCGGTCGCTAACATACTCCGAGGTTCAATCTTGTTAGCTGGGCTGTCGCTAATCGCCCAACCTACCGTCGCTCAGGAAGGGGCCGCGATAGACGCGATTGTCGTGTGGCGGCAATTGCTGACGATACAGAGCGGCTACCTGCTTCGACCAATTAGCATTGATTGTTGATCCAGCCCCAAATGAAGCCGACCTTATGGCAGAGCTTCGTGTGTGGACCTCATTAATCGATGTTTCACCCCTCGATCGATCGACGCGCGTGCTTTTGTCACGCGTGAATGATGAAGCAAATTGCGGCCAGTTTGACTGCGAAATCGCGGGGCTTGGTCTGCGGTGTTATGAGAGCAGAACAAACGTTTTTATACTTTTCCCCAGCATGATTATCAACGTTAGTGAGAATCCGAGAATACAATATCGTATAGGCGACAACGCTCCAGTTGATACACGGGCTTGGACAATCAGCGCGGATTACCAGACCGTTTCTCGCGCCTGGCGGAGCACCAAGCATTAACATAATTCGCCAGCTAGAGGAAGCGACAGACTTCTATGTGCGGGTAACAGATGAACTTGGTGCCGTACAATACGCAACCTTTACCCTGTCTGGGCTGTCCGAATTGTTGGTTCCCCTTAAGTCTGCCTGTCGGTGGTCTTAGCCGCCATGACCACAGCTAACGACCACCAACCTCGCCGTGGCCTGTCTCGCGTTGACGCGGCAGGATATATCGGCGTCGGCGTGATGCTGTTCGACGAGCTTGTTCGCGACGGCCGCAATCATAGGCGTGCTTATCCCCAAACTGAAAAGAGAGGCAAAGGTCAGTATTGCACGCTATTCAGAAACTTGAAGAGTATGAGTGGCTTGCAGAGCGTTTGACGCTCTGCCAGTAGGCGACGGCCGCGTGGATTTTGATGATGTTGGGGTCGCTTGGCGCCCGGGCAAATGTGAGGGCGCTCCCCGACACACCGGAGGCGAAATCAGATCAGGAACCGCCAGAGCAGCACGATCGTTCCGGTGACGGCGAGCTCTGATTCCGCGGTGAGATTGGCCCAGGTGTCGGCATAGTTCAGATACAGCGTGTGCGGATCCCCGGCCGCGAGGATCAGAGGCACCGCAGCCGTCGGTAGTTTCGTGCCGGTGTAGGTCGTCCCTGCCACGTCGGCGATCGCGGTGCCGATGTAGACGTTTTCAAACCCAGGAGTGCCGCCGAGCACCGAGACAACGCCCGAGGCGACGACATTGCCAATGCCGATCTCCGGGGTGTCGGTCTGTACCGCATCAGCAATGGTCGTAGCCACGGCGATATGCGCAGCTTCGATCATGATGACGCCGGCTGGCAGGGTGTAAAGCAGCGCGCCGATCGCTTTGGCTGCATTGCCGCCGCTGTCCCCGGCATCAAACGCCGTCAGCGCCAGGCTGGTTCGGAAGCGGGTTCCATCGCCATATTCGGTGGCAACGACCGTACCTCCGGGGACGGTGCCAGCGTTGATCGATGCAGTTGGCACGACCGAAAAGATTGTGCCAGCGCCGAGCGTCTTGTTGGTGAGGGTCGCCGCGCCCGTTCGGAGCTGCAAAAAGCTACCCTGCGGATCGGGATTGGCCGGATCCCCAGAATCGAACATCGGGAACTTGTAGTTGTCGTTCCAGTCCGTGCGGACCGGCAGCATTTCGCCGATTTTCTTGACCACGGCCTACTACCCCTGGCGGCGGCTTCGGTTCAGAACTTGAGCGAGAGATTTACCCGCCCAGCGCTCACTCGCAACGCACTGGCCTCTAACTCGGCGCCTGATGCTTCGCGATCGTTTTCAAGAGCTCGGTGTTGGCCTGCATCGTCGTGATGACGAGCTCGTGGTGGCGCCGCATTTCGCGAAGCTCGCCCTTCACATCCTCGACCGCTCGCTCAAGCCGGGTGATGTGTTGGTTGAGATCGTCGCGCCGAACATAGACATCCTTGACCTCGTTGATCCGCTTGTGGAGCTGGTCGTCGCCATCGCGAATCGACTTGGTGACGAAACGGTCGCGGACGACCATGCCGCCGGCGATCGCCAGCAACAGCCCAATGGACGCCATCAGGTCGCCGTCCATCAGTCGGCGCCCCGAGCCTTTTCATAGGATCTTCCCCCGGCATAGACGCCGAGGACGCCGAGCTGCAGCGGCAGGAGCAGCATCAACACGCCGGAGAAAACGCCACCTTCCTCAACCCGGCCGGTGAGCAGCAGCCAGAACAGAAGCACCACATAGACCGGGATCAGAACGATCGAGGACAGCGCGAAGATCGGCCGCCAATTGCGCTGCAGCCAGTCCTTCGCCTTCATCTCGGCTCGCATCGACAGATTGATGTCCTGGACCATCCCCTGCCAATATTCGAGCCCGTCATCCTCAACCTCTCGAACCATCCGCAGGAGTTGTGCGCGCCCCGGAACGTCAGCGCTCTCAAAGCGGTCGGCGATCGCGTCGGCCGTCGCGGCGGTCCCGAAGGCGCCCGAAATCTTCTCGATCACTGTGGCGACACCCGGCGCCCGCCGGCGCACGATATTGGCAAGGAGGCCGCTACCGGACTGGACCAAGATCGGGAACAGGCGACGGGCGGCGGCGGCGAGTAGCGCTGGCATCAGGTCTGTCCTTTTTGCGAATTGGCGAGCGAGCGGAGCGCGGTCACCCGCATTTTCTGACCGTGGGCGCGCCACAGGAAATAGGCGGCCGCCACCAACGCGGCCGCCAGCACACCCCACAACAGCAGCTCCAGCCAGGGGAAGCCGTCGGCGGGGATTGCGGCCAGGTCTGGCCAATCGGTCGGCGTGCAGTCGGTCTGGGGCACTGGCGCATCCGCCGCTTCGCCTCCGGTCGCGGCGACAGTGCCATCGACCGCAGCAACACCGCCGGCACCGCTGGCCTTCTGATTATCGCGGCGTCGCGATTGATCTGCGGTCTCCGCCTCAATCTCTGCCACCGTCGAGATCGACGCTGGAGAGCGCCCGAGCGCCAGCAAAGCCAATCCCAGCCCGAACGCTTCGACCCGCGCCACCCGGGCGGTCCAGCCGCGGCCATAGCGCTTGAACAGCGAAGTCAGCCCCTGCAGGAACGACAGCCTTTTGGCCGTCATCCGCTTGATCGCGGCCGGCCAGTCGGTGACGGCCTCAACCGCCGCCATGGTCTTTGGCCCGAAGCCACCATCGGCCTTGGTGCCGATCGCGCCCTGCAGCCATTTGATCGATCGGCCAGGCCCGCTATTGATTGCGCCATCGAAGGTGACGACGTCGGGCCCGCTCGGAAGGTCGTCGCCCCACACCCTGTTCCAATAATCTTGGCGGTAGAACTGGGCGGCGGCGGCCCGGGTCAGATTTCGGATGTCGAGATATGGATAGGCGTGGGCGGCGATGCCGTATTTCGTGCCCTTGAGTTCACCGACACCTTTCTTGCCGCCGGTCCAATTGCCGCGATCGTTTGGGTCGAGCGACAGACCGCCCTCGTGGCCCCAGGTTTCGTCCAGCGCAGCAGGAAGATTCTCGGCAACCATGCGGGGCACAATGGCCGAGCGTCGACGCGCCGCAACGCACAGTCAGAGCGTGCTTTGAAATGCCGCCGCAAGTCCGGGACGGCGAGATTCACATCAACGGCACTGAGTCGATGTGGACGTTGCTAAAGCGCGGCATTCACAGTACTTGGCATCACGTCTCCGTCAAACATCTGGCCCGCTACGCGAACGAATGCACGTTCCGGCTTAATGAAGGCAACGTCGAGAACCATACTCTCGACCGGCTTGAATCGTTCGCGTCCCGCGCCTTCCAACACCGGATCACATACCGGAATGTTCCAGAAAATCTTGAGCCTGATTGATGATCTACGACGAAGACCCGCTCCGGCGTAGGCCGAGGGAATCGACGGCAAGGAGATTGCGACACGGGAGGTGTGTCTGGATGGCAAGAGAAACGACCAAATGGCCTTCCACGCGCTGGCCGATTACCAAAATCATATCATCGGATGGCTGCAATGGGAACAGAGTACCCTTGGAGATGGGGCCGTGGTACGATTTCCGCGAATTTGGATGTCATCTGGGGAATGTCGGTTCAAATAGCGAGCAGGAAAGTCCGCTATCTCGACACATTCAACTTCGAGAACACGAGGGCGACCAAATGAAAGCCGATGCCGTTCCGTTGCTTGCGATTTTTGAGAAAAAGATGCGGCTGGAAGTGCCTCTGTTTCAGCGGCAGTATGTCTGGACGAAAGTGCAACAATGGGAGCCGCTCTGGGAAGATATCGAGCGTAAATTCACCGACTACCTCGAGGGACGGAAAGATACGCCGGTGCATTTTCTTGGAGCGATCGTGCTGGATCAAAAGTACACGCCAACGACCCATGTCGAAAAGCGGCAGGTTATCGACGGACAACAGCGGCTGATAACGCTACAGATATTCCTGTCCGCGTTCAGGGATTTCTGTGATGATCAAGAATGTGAGGAACTAGCCAAGGAATGCGAAGGTTTTACACTCAACCGCGGCATGATGGCCGAACCGGACGTTGATAAGTTCAAGGTTTGGCCGACTAATCTCGATCGAACGCAATTCACCGATGTCATTTCATCCGGTTCTAGAGAAGAACTGGAACGGCGCCATCCGTTGGTTCGTAAGAGGTATGCACGAAAGGACGACCCGCGCCCACGTATGGTCGAGGCTTATCTATTCTTTCGGAAAATGATCGATGACTTCTTCCTTCGAAGCAATGACAAGCCACCTCTCGTAAGGGAGGTTGAGCTCTCGGCTCGCCTTGAGGAATGTTTTCAGGCACTCAGAAATACGCTCCAAGTCGTGACGATCGATCTGGAAAAAGATGACGATGCGCAGGTCATTTTCGAAACCCTCAACGCTCGTGGTGAACCCCTGCTTCCTGCCGACTTATTGCGCAACTACATATTCCTCCGAGCGGCGCGAAACAACGAGCCGGTTGAAGAGTTGTACGAGAAATATTGGAAACGTTTCGACGAACCGTTCTGGCGTAAAGAGGTAAAGCAAGGTCGCCTGCTGCGGCCGCTCAGCGACCTGTTCATCCAGCATTTTCTCGCCAGCCAACAAACCTATGGTATCCCGATCAAGTATTTATTCGTCGAGTACAAATACTGGATTGAACGTGATAGGCCGTTCGGAACGGTGTCCGAAGAGTTGACCTCGCTTGCGCGCCAGGGCGAATATTTCCGCAGAATCATCCGGCCGAAGAAGGTTGATCCGGTATACTCCCTTGCGACCTTTCTTGACGCTTTCGACGTGCGCACGCCCTATCCTTTGTTGTTGATGCTACTCGACGCGGGCCTCGATGAGGATGAGTGGTGGTCGGTCTCGGTTACGCTAGAGAGCTATTTGCTACGCCGGGGCATCTGTGGAATGACCACGAAGAACTACAACCGAATTTTCTTATTGATGACTCGAAATCTGCGTGATGAGGGCGTGACACCGGAAAATCTGGATAGGCAACTCGCGGCACAGGCCGGCGATTCAGTTGAGTGGCCGACCGATGCAGCGTTCGCGGAGTCGTGGCGGACTGCACACGCCTACCGAGTGCTGAACAACGCAAAGATAGTCCATATCCTTAAGCGATTGAATGACACTTACTATGAAAACAAGATGGAAGAGGTTTCCATTGAAAGTGCGCTTACGGTCGAACACATCATGCCGCAAAAATGGATTAAACATTGGCCATTCGAGGACGGCAGCTTCGGGATGCAATTCATCGAGTTGATGGACGCTGAGGAAGGTGAGCCTCGTGCAGCGAAAACCCGGGCAAGAGACGCCGCGCTCCAGACCCTTGGAAACTTGACGATCTTGACGCAGGAGCTCAATTCCGCCGTGTCCAACGGTTCATGGGTTGAAAAAAGGCCAGAGCTATTGAATCACTCGCTGCTGCCGATTAACCAGCAGTTTCACGACCAGGATGTCTGGAACGAGGCGGCTATCACCGACCGATCAAACGAGTTGCTGGAGCGGGCGTTAAAATTGTGGCCGCGACCATGATTTGAATTTTGGATCTTTGATTCTACGGACGTCATTTAATAGTGATCAGCACGCAAGCAGGTTGCAACAAATTCCGTCCCCAACCAAATTATCGCCGAATTGCTGGTCCGCTTTGAAGCGTCGGGAAAATAGGCAACTACGAGTCACCAGTCACTACTTTGGTCACCAGTTCGTAGAAGAGGGTGCCACGGAGGTGGGGGATGTCCCATTAAGGCAGGGAATGAGCTCGTCGCTTGGCGCATCCGATTTGGCGCCGGCCGCGTAGAGGAACACGGTGTGCCCGAGCGACTTCATCATCCGGCAAAAGCCGATGACCTTCATCGTGTAGGCGCAGGCCGAGAACTCGGCCGTGGCCTGAGTGTGGGGAAGGGAGACGACGTGGAAGCGCATGGCCCGACTAATCCCCGACGTTCATGCAAGCGGATGTTGTCGTGACAACCGCGCCTCCGCCCGGGACGGCTAGATCGCACTGCGAACCTTCTCTACCCTTGTTGTCGATGAACTCGTCGATATCCCCCGAATAGTATTGATGCGGGTGGTGACCCGTGTTCAAACCCCTTGCCCCAAGATCAACGGGTAAGCCGTCACTAAGAAAGCTGCCAACATTAGATACAGGGTTCAGCCAGTCCTCATAGAACCAAAGCTCACCTATATCTCCGAGCATAAACCAATTGCCTCCCTGCGATCCGCAGAAGATATTGTAGAGGCGCAGGGCCGCATTGCTGCCATTTATATATGTAGAGGCCGCTGTAGTGTCCCGTGTGCCATTTATCATGTGCACATCAGCTGACGCGCCGAATCTCAAACTCCACATCCAATGGATCCAGCCGTCCGCCTGGTCATAGTCCCCAGCGGATTGCCATTCATAGCTCACAGCAGGCGCGTCAGTCCGCAATTGAATAGTAAGTTTGTTGTTTCTAGAGCGGCGCTCACACCTCAAGCGCTGACCACCATTCGAGTACAGCCCGCGATTCCCACCGTCCTCGAACCTCATCCAAATCGAAGCTGCTAGTTTTATCGAATCTCCGTCACCGCTCCCCAGATGGCCAGTGCTAGTCAAATCATTGGCACCGTTGAAGTAGATCGACCACGGGTCGCAGGATATTTCAGTCGCGGGAGTAGAACCAGCAACTTGTCCAAAATGAAGACTAGAGCCCAACATCACACTTGGCCATTTAAGCGGCGGGTGATCCTCTGGTAAATCTTTGGGCTTCTCAAACACGACCGGCATAATCGGCAAGAGTTCATGCTGCCTAAAGCCGACCCACCCCGCCACCTCGTTTAGCTCCGCGCGCTGGGTTGCAGTCCCTCTCGTCTGGCCAACTCTAACAGGACCGTCGATCAACGGTCCAATTCGATTTCGCTCCGCCATTATCGCAGCCTTTTGCCACGTCTGTAGGCGCGCGTATTTTTTACGATCGTGCAGCTCGCCCATCCGCGTCAACCAATGATAATCCGGTTGGACGATCCCCGGCGCCGGCATCACGGTAGGCGTCTTAATGACTGGAGGAAGGGCCGGTTCAAACATAGCTATTTTACCGGCGGACGGAGCACTTTGACTTTATCTTCTGTAGATTTCAAGCGAGCCTCAAGTGCATCGAGGCCCAGCCCTTCCACAAGTTCAGCCTTGGTCAGACCCAAATTTATAGCAGCACTGTTGATCTTCTCTTCCAATGTCGGCGGGGGCGGTGGGGGCGGCTCGGCTTCAAGGTCACCGCCGCGGGTGAGAACTCCACCAGATTCTATGAAAACTAGCGTCCCCTCGACTGTCTGCCTCCCCTCGGGAATGTCCATGTTCTCAAATAGCCTGATCCCGTACTGATCTAGATCGTCCGCTTGCGTCCATGTCCCTGCCTTCACAAACTTCTGCACCTGACGCGCATCTAACTTCTCTTCCGAAACAGTCGCCACAAGCGACAAAGTACCCGCCGCAATATCATCGATGTTAGCCCCTGTTATCTTGTTCGCGCCTGCATCTGATTGAACAAGTTGCACCAGCTTGTCCAACGTGAATGATTGAGAACCACCCGGTTCCAACACTGGCTCCCCAACATCATCAAATACCGGCACTTCAATCGGTACAAGAACTAGGCCGCCGGCGTTGATTTCATCAATCGTAGAAGCCGTTTCTTTTGGCCCACGCTGCACAATCGAGACAGAGCGATCTTCCCTCTGTACAATACCGCCTTCCCACACCTGCCAGACACCTTGATCGTCTTTTCTTGCTACACCCTCCATCCTCGTCTCCTTACGTTAAGTCTATACTGATGCCCGTCACCAAAAACACGCTTGTTGCTTCGATAACGTACGTGATGATCGCCCTCCTTCCCGAAGCAATCCTGACGGGTAGCGCGATAGCAGGGTCAACATACCACTGCGACCCAAAGGAGAGTGTCCGAGTACCGCCATTCGCTACGATCACGATAACTCCACCACGACCGAACCGACCATCTTCATTCGTTGGGTTTCCGAGTGTCCTGTTGCCTCTCATTGCAGCAAGTTTGAAGTTCAACCCAGAGTCCATATTGGCGTAGACGGTCGACGAATCGAACAATGGAGCAAATGCCAGAGCATCGTTGAGATATTGCGGCGAAATGAACAGCGCTGCGTTCTGAGTGTCGTTGAGAATTTCGGCGGCAGTTGCGGTCTCTGCCTTGCCCTTCACCATGAGCGAAGCGTCAGGCGCAACGGGTCCGGTCGCCCCAGTTGGCCCTGTGGCACCGGTCCCGGCAGGGCCCGTCGCGCCCGCCGGCCCTGTGGCACCCGTCGGCCCTGCGGCACCCGTGGGGCCTGCGGCACCGGTGGCACCCGTGGGGCCGGTCGCAGCTACCGCTCCGGTCGCTCCGGTCGCTCCGGTCGCTCCTGTGGCGCCCGTTGGCCCTGTGGCACCCGTGGGGCCCGTTAGCTCGGCTTGGGTCGGTCCATTCTCAAGATCCCCGCCGGTGGCCCATCGGAGCGTCTTTCCGGTCGCCGGTGCCGGCAGTGCGCCAATCGTCTGCCCCGGCGGCTTGTAGAGGCCTCGCCGCGTTATATCGAACAGCTCGCGGAGATTGGCCTGTAGCAGGTTTTGATCGCGGTTGAGATCAGCGGCTGGGACGGCGGCGCCCTCGCCATATTGGGTGGTGCGCGATGGAGCTCTCGTGCCGACAATATCGACGGTCCCGGTCACACCGGGATCGAGCATCACATTGGCGGATTGGTAGAAGCCGTCGACAAGAACGCCCAACTGAACGTCGTAAGCCGGCGCGGCCAGCATCACATCGTCGTGCCATACCTCGATGTCGGCGGCGCCGAAGATCGGGAAGCCAACCGGATAGACCGTTGTGCTGACGGCCGGGGTGTACCGCGTGCGCCGTTCGGCATCGAGGATTGTGAGCGCCATACTGCGGGAGGATCGTCACTCCGGCAAAGGGCGCAACGCACTCGGCCCTTAGTTGGGGAATTATACGCCTAACTAGACGCCTTGGCATTGTCCGACAGCAGTTTGAGAGTGATGGGTTTTACGAATTCCTCAAATCCCTTCGCCTGACTGATCTTGTCGGACTGGTGGATATGCTGGTGACACTTCGCAAAGACATGATTCACTTCCGCAATCGACGGCTTGGAGAAGTGGATGGTTTTCTGAGTGTCGGGCTTGGAGCGGCTCTTGGAGAAAGCCATCGGCTGCAACATCTCTTTGAGCTGTCGATAGTTGGTGTTTCCCTCGAGTTTGAAGCCCAAGGCCAAAGCTGGTTGTTCCTTGCCGGGCTCGTAGATGTTGGTTTCGAGTCCGTTGGACAGCACGAAATACCTGACTGGGCCGCCGCGGCATATGAGTTGTTGAGCGCCTCGCAGTAGCCGTCCGCTTGCTTGAATCCCTATCATCCGCAAACCCAGGGCAAGATCGAGCGTTGGCATCAAACCCTGAAGAACCGCATCCTTTTGGAAAATTACTATCTGCCTGGCGACTTGGAGACACAGATCGAGGCCTTCGTCGGCCACTACAATTATCACCGCTACCACGAGAGCCTGGGCAACCTCACGCCGGCCGATGTCTACTTCGGGCGCGGCCAGACCATCCTGTTGAAAAGAGAAAAGATCGAACAAAAGACGCTACGAACCCGGCGCTTGCTATACCGCAAAATCTCCTCGCGTGTCGCCAGATCCACACCGATGAGTTCGGAAAAGTCGCTCTCCGAGAGGATTTGGATCTCCACACCCTTCTCGATCAGCGCTTCCGCCTTCCGGTGCTTACTGCTCTTCGGTACCCCTTCAGGTGGCTCTTGTTCTGAGTGCCCACCACGAGCATCGCAACTTTCTTGCTGACGTTGTCGGCAACTCCCAATCCAGCCTCCGCCGCCATGTCTGCCGCTTCCTGTCGCGTGATTGCAAGCGTACCGGTGAACACGATAATTTCACCGAACAGCGCTCCATCCGCGTTCCTCTCCCGCTTCGCCGACCCGGAAGACGAGGAGACGGGGCGCTCGACCCGGCGTAGCCAACCCTCTATGTCCATCTCGGCTGCACTACATGCTCGGAGCACGATCTCTGCCGCTGCTCTGGCGTCTTCTAACGCGTCGTGATGCCGGAACGAGATATCGAGGTCTCTGGCAATGTTCTTGAGTCCATAGCCGCGCCGTCTGTACCTATCCGGCCATGCCCTCCGGGCGATTTTGGCACTGTCAAGCCATGTGACCTGAAGCTGTTCAAGGTCATACCGCGCCATGCCCCGCTCAAATGCAACACGGTCGAACGACGTGTGACTAACAAGGACCGACCCGCGCAATCGCGCACAACTCCGCCCTAACCTCCGGAAGCGTAGGACTATCCCGCACATCGTCCTCGTCGATCCCGTGGATTGACACATTCCACGGATCGCCAGTCCTCCGGGTTAACCAGGGTTTGCCATCGATCCTCAATCTCACCGTCCCGAACGTGAACGATGCCAATTTGACAGCCGCACGGTCCGCATTGGCGGTTTCGACGTCAATTGCGTTGAACGTCAACACTTCCGAATCTCCCCTCTTGAAGTGCCTGCCAAGCTGTTCCGTGGGAGCCTTTGCCTCAAGCATCCAGCGGATGTGCCCCGCAGCCTTCATCGCAAAGTCCGGGCGGTGCCACTCGGCCTCTCCGACCTCTCCGATCGAGAGTTCTTCCAGTGCCGCCTTTGGCCGTATTGCCGTATCCGAATAGCGCAGCGCTTCGATCAGGCGGCGCGCGAAGTTCTGCTGACGTCCGCTTCATTGCGAAGATCGCTGTGGTCGCAGAACAGATTCTGCGCCATGAGCGGCTAAGCCACCAAGTCCATGGCGCAACCTCTTAATCTGGGCGCAAGGAAAATCGTCTAGTTAGGCCCCCTTAGTTGGGTATGGCGGCTCCAAGATCGGGTGTTCGATCGGGCGTCCGGGTGCCAGGCGCGAACCAAAAGTCCTGCCCGAACTCGCGCTCGAATGTCTGCCGCTGACGGCGGGCGGCCGCATTGGCCCCGCCCTCATCGAGCATCGAGTGGATGAAGTCGAAGATCTCTCGGTCGATCGCCAGCCGAGCGAACCAGAGCGTCGACCCCGGCGTCCAGCGCTTCACATATCGCGCCAGCGCCGCGCCGTAATCGCCGCCGCGGGCGATAGAGTTGAGCACGTCGATGGTGCCCGGAATCTCCCCGAGCACCGGCCCGGCCACCGTGCTCCAAAAGCCCTGACCGCCGCGCGTCGTGGCCGAATAGACCAAGTCGCCATAAATGCCGGCGCCGCCGCCCTGGGCGAACGCCGCCCACCAAAATTGTGGGGTCTGCATGTTTCTGGGATCGCGGCCGGCGAGGATCTGTTTGGCCTGCAACGACGCCGCGCCGGCGAGCGTCATGGTGGCGATGAATGCCGAGGTGCGGAACACCCTCTGATGCCATGGCCCCTTCGTCGCGGCTCGCATCACATGGGTGAGCAGAATCGTCATCGCGAACGATTTGAACATGAAGCTCGAGCGCGATACCTCGCCGGCGATCGTGCCGCGCGCCTGCCCTGCCGAGGATACCGCTCGCACCAATGCGGTTGGCTCGATCACAGCGAAATGGCGTTCGTCGATGATCGCGCTGTTAAGCCTTTTGCCAAGGGCGCCGGCGGCCTCGGTATCGAAGAACCTGGCGCCTTCGATTTCAAGCGGCGGGGTTTCTCGCAGCTTGACCCAATCGGCCTCGATGAAACCATATCGGCGCAGGAAGCCTTGGAAGGCGGGGTCGAGATTTTCCCAAGCATGATCCGCCTGACGAGCGATCACGCCATGGAACTCCATCGAAAACGACCGCTTGAGACCTTCGGTCCAGGCCTGCAATCCCGACACCCTAATGAAACTCGAAGCCAGCCGGCCGGTCCAGTTCGAACCGACCACCTGATCCTCAAAGCGTCGACTGCTGAGCGTCGCATCGGTGACCGCGTGAGACACGATGCCCATCTGAGCCGCGAGTTCGCGCTTGGTCGCATTGTCGGCGACCATCAGATTGACCGCGCGGGTAAGCACCCGGACCGCCGGGATCCCGTTGGCTCGGGCCGCCCATAAGGTCGTGATCGTATCGCCGGGAATCGCGGAAATAACCGCTGAGCCGAGGCTGGTTGCCGTCTTGATGTTTCGGAGCCCACCGAAAATGCCGCCGATCAAATCGCCCTTGACGGCGCTGAGTTGGCCCGACTGATCCTTGTAGGCGAGCTCGGCCATTCGCGCCCCGGTGAGCGTCCTGGCCACCTTGCCGCCGCGCTCGGAACGCTGCGCCACCTTGAGCAGCGTATCGAACACCCCGCCGTGATTTGGGCCCAGCACGTCGATCAACGCGATCTCGCGGGCCATCGCTCGCATGTGCCCGATCATCATTCCATAGAGGCCTTGGGCGCCGGACCCGTACTTGTCGTTAAGCCGAAGCCACGACTCGGCATCGTTGATCCGAAACACCCTCATGTCGCGCTGGAAGCCCCGGCCGGAAGCTCCTCGGCTGGTGCCGTGGATGATGTCGTCCATCGCCCGGCGAACGATCGCGGGCGCCTGCAGTCGGGTCGCTTCCAGCCCAGTTATCTTGTCCATGATCGAGACCGTGCCGGCATCGACCTCGGCCAGTATCTCATCGACGAACTCGCCCCGGAATTTTCTCACCCGAATGCGCTCCCAATGCTGTGGAAAGCGCCAGTCCTCGAGCGGGGAGAAGTCCTTGCCGCCGCGGCGCGCGAGCAACACGCCTTCGTCGACCGCCGACCGCCAGGCGGCCGCCCCGGCTTTGGCGATTGGATCGCCGGTGTCGGTTCCATATCGCTCTCGGATCACGTTGCGGATTCCGATGGTGTCCTGGCGGAACCCGGCCATCCGCGACCGGTAGGGCTCGAACCCCTGGCCGACCCGCTTGAACAGCCTGCCCAGGATCGTCTCGGCGTGGCTCTCGACATTGATGTTGGTGACGGCCGCGGCCGCCTCATCGGCCCACACATCGAATTGCAGCATCGCCGATAGGCCCGCCGATTCGCCGCGCGTGTGCGCCGCCATCCGCTCCTCGCCTCCGACCTGCGCCAGAGCGTCCTTGGCGTACTCATATTTCCGCCGATGCGCCGCTTCGGCCATCGCACGGGCGACCGCAATGGCCGAGGCCGCATCGCCGTGGATTGGGCCCATGCCATGCCATAGCTGGCCCTGCATCCCTTCGTGCAGCGCCATCGCGGCATCGGCCGCCTTCTGGCTCACGCGGCCGGCGCGGACCAGTCGGGCTAGGCAATTGGCGATCACCGAAGCCATGATCTGACCGTTATGCTTGGCACCACGTTACTTTTTGGTCCCTCATTCGAGGCGGGAAAAAGTAACGTCGGCCGCCCCTCGTT
This sequence comes from Kaistiaceae bacterium, assembly GCA_963667605.2. Taxonomy (GTDB): domain Bacteria; phylum Pseudomonadota; class Alphaproteobacteria; order Rhizobiales; family Kaistiaceae; genus JADLGL01. Next base: position 1,549,693 of record CAXXUZ010000003.1, on the reverse strand, counting down.
CTCTCTTTGCCTCACGTGAAACATCAGTCCTCATCGACCAGCTTGCCGGTGGCGCAGTCCTCGATGTCCTTCGCCGTGACGATCTCACCATCGACCTCGTCGAACACCTCATCCAGAGACCGTCCCTCATAGACGGCGTCCCCGTCGGCATCGTCGCCACGCCCTCGCGCCACCATGACCGGTTTGTCGCCCTGGCTCAATTCCTCAGCCTGACGAACCACCGCTTCTTTTGCCTCGGCCGACTCGGACAATTCGTCGATCTTCTCCGGTGTCGTTTGCTCCATCGCCGCGGCGAACAGATCCTCGCGCTCAGCCTTTCGAAGGCTCGCGGCCAGCACGGCGTTGGCACCCAGCGGTTCGCCAAACAGCCGCCCGCCGGCGGTATTCTTCAGCGCCTCATCGGTATATAAGCGGAGCATCCCCGCGATCTTGGGCCGGGCCGCCGGGCTCTTGAAATTGGCGCGGAACATCCCTCGCAGCAGCAGCTTCGAGATTTCGGACGGGCCGCCCAGGAACTCCCCTTGATCGGCGAACTCGGCGATCGGCCGGCGCGCGTCGCGGGCCCGCATTACGACCCGAACCGCGCCCAACAGGTCCTCGGTGATGTTCATGCCCGGAGGCAAATCACCTCGAGCAACGGCGTCCCGCATGATCGTCCAGGGCCCGGCGGCGTCGGCCATTGCGTTGCCGATCGAGCGAATGTTGCTGTCGGTGTTCTCAAGGACCCGGTCGAGCAACCTTGGATCGCCATAGGCTCGGCCGAGCAGGGCGCCACGGATCCGGCGAATCCCTTCTTGGCTGAGCGTCCCGCCGGCGCCCATCATTTCGCCGCGCTCACCGGACGGCAACTTATCCACAAAACCACGGACGAATGGACGATTGGCGGCGGCCTCGATGTCACCGGGCACCAGCCGAGAAATCAGCGTCTCATCGAGCAGCCGGGCATCGGCCAGCGCGGTTTCGGTCGCGCCCATGCGAAGGGTCTGCGATCGGTTGGCGGCGGTCACGAAGTCCAGACGTGCGGCATCATCAAGATCGGTGACCCGGCGGGCGATCATCACCGGCTCGGCCATGTCGGAAACGTCGAACCCCTGGCGCTGCAAGAAGGCTCGATAGGCCGCCGCCTGGTCCCCCGCCAATCGATAGGCGCGCTGGATCGCCAGCACCCTCGCATTGCCGGACTCGACAACAAGATCGGGCCCGGCGATCGGCGCTCCGCCGGCCGCTTCGGCCGACACTCCAAGGCGCTCCGGCTCAAGGTTCGTCGCGATGTCGGTGACTTGATCCTGGCTCGGCGCTCGGGTCCGATCCCGTGGCTGCAGATGGCCCGGGAAATGCGGATTGACCCTGAAATCGGGAAGATTGGACACGATCAGGTCGGCGAGCTCGACAACCTGATATTCGACCTCAATCTCTCGACCCGACGCATCGAACACCCTGCCGACCCGAGCATTGGCGTCGGCCACGGCCGCCGGCGGGCGGGTGATCGGCATCTCCGCTTGCAGATCAAGCGTTGCCTGAGCTGCGGCCTCGGCCCTGGCTTGCTCTTGCTGGGGCGTTCGGCCGGGAACCGCTCGTGCAGCGGCGCGCTCGGTCATCTCGCCGGCATCGCGAACGGTGGCGTTCCAGGTCCTCGCGCCACGCACCAAATTCCACACCGCCGCTATCGCTTTGATCCCGCCGCCGAGAACGAGACCTCCCGCTCCGGCGGTCGTCGATTCGCGCAAGACATCGCCAAAGGTGAAATCGGGATCGAGCGTCTGCGTTTGACCGAGCCGGAGCAGGCCGGAAACGACTTCGGCCCCAAACCCCAGCCCCGCCTCCGTGACGGCGGTCTTGATGATTCCGGTGGCCCAGGCGGCGCCGAACATCAGGCTTCCGGCAATGATCGGATCGCCAAGATCGGCCCCGACTTCACCGATAAACCGGGCCAAGCCGCCGCCCGCCTCAAGGGTTTCGGTCTTTTCCTGGTAAACGCCGCGCTGCCAGTCCAGCACCAGGCCGTCCATTTCTTCTTCGGTCGGGAACGGATCGCGGTCGGTCTCGGCCGCCCATTCGTTATATTGCCGGCTGGCGTTCTCCCAGGCCCCCGGCAGCGACAGCGTGAACGGGTTGCGGATTTCGTCCCGGCCGGTCTCCCGGTAGAATTCGTTGATCCGTTCCTGCACTATTTCGTAGCGGATGATCTCGCTGATTTGCGGCTCCGTGACCATCCGACGGACAATGCCGGCGCCGATCGTTTCCATCGGCGTCGGCCGCAGATCCTCGGCCAGACGCGCGCCACCGAAGGCGCGCGTTGCACGTTGGGCATCGGCGAACAGATCAAGCATCGGGGCCAGCGTCGGGCGGCATTCCTAGAGCCCCAGTTTGGCGCGAACTTCTGCCGGCTGGCGTCCGTAGAGCGCGGCCATATCCCAGATCACCTCCTCAACCGTACGGTCGTTGGCGGCCGCCCAGGCTTCGATCTCGGCCACCATGTCGGGGCCTACATCGTTGAATTGCACATTCACCCAGGGGCGGGGCTGCACCTGCTCGTCCTTCTCCGGCATCGGTCCCGCCCCTTCCCCGATCTCTCGCAGCACTTCACGCTGAACGTCATTGAGCGTGAAGTCTCTCTCGAGCGTAGCCCGCTGCGTCGGCGTCATGCCCTCAAACCATTGCCGAATCCGCGCTCGGTAAGTGTCCTCTGTCTCGTCTGGACCCTGCTGGCCTGGCGCCGGCGGCTTAGGCATCGCCACATTGACCCCCGCCGCCGCTAGAGCGGCCGGATCAACGCCGATTTCTTCGAGCGCGGCGGGGTCGAGACCGCGTGGTGGCGTCTCGCCGGGAGACGGTTCGACTTCGGGATCAACCTCGGAGCCAACCTCGGGGCCAACCTCGGGCCAACCGCCTGGCCGCGGGGCGCCGGCTGGTGGGTCAACCTCAAAATCTGCGTCGGGCGCGACCTCGGCAGGAGGCCGGGTGCCGAACTCGCCACGCACGACGGCGCCGAGATCGAGAACGAATAGACCGCCCTCGCCGTCACTGACGAATTGAGCGCCAACATCGCCGCCGAGCTGAATGATGTAGGTCCCGTCGCCAAAGCTACGAAGGTAGCGCTGCTCTCCGAAGATCAAATTGCCGGTGAGAAACCGCCAGGTCACCGGCTGGCCATTGGTGGTGGTCGCCCCCGCCATCGCCGCCGAAGGCACGCGGCCGATCAGATTGTCGAACTGGCGCTGCGTCATTCCGTGGACGGGAGCGACGATCTGGCGGCTGTTGAAGTTGAGTAGGTTGCCGGTGACTTCGGCGATCGCTTGCTGGGCAAGTCCAGCGTTCACGATGCCTTTCTCGAGCCCGTGACCGTAAGCAAGGTCGATATACCGGAAACGGATTGCCTCGATGAGTTGGTTTCGCATCTCGACCCCGCCCACGCCGAGCGGGAATATCTCGGGGTCGAGGTCGGCGTTCATCCGGTTTTCCCAATCGACCTGATGGGGGGCGCGGTCCGGCTCAAGCGCCTCGAGCCTCCGACCGCGAAGGATCCCGGTGGCGGCCTCCGGGTCGAACCGGTAGAGACCGCCCGCAAACGCCAGCATGTGCCCCTCGCCGCCGCCGAGCTGCGCCAATGTCGCGGTCAGCACATTGGGATCGCCGATCGCTCCGACCACGCCGGCCACCAGCGGGATTTGCTGCTCGATCGGCCTGGCAGCGAATTCCTGGGCGAGCTGGGTGACCTCCTCCGGCATCAGCAGGCCGAAGATCCGGCCGTCGAGCGCCTCCGGCAACATTGCCAACTCGGCCTCACGCCGGCCGAGCGATTCGCTCAGCGTCTCATTGCTTGTAAAATCGATCGGCGCAAAGTCGTACAGGCCACGCTCGAGGCCGAGCATGTAAGGGTTGTTCTCCAGCAAATCGGCATGATGGGCCACATTGGCTGCGATCTGGTCGCGCAATAGCGCCTTGACATATTCATCACCGGCAGCACCGGACGTCGTCAGATCGCCCAGAATCAGCTCGCCCTGCGTTGCGGTGATCCCGTTGACCATGCCATTGCCCATCGAGCGCACGATCACGTCGGCCAGCCGTCGCGTCAGGGCCGGATCATCGACCGCTCGTCTCAGACTTACGAGCGTGTCCACCATGTTCAAATCGGCGCCGAAATTCTCTCGGACGAGAAATTCGGCTCGTTCCAGTGCTCCGATGAAGATCGGCCGCAAAGCGTCGCGCTGCGCCCGCAACAGCTCCGGCGTGATCGGGATCCTCGCCGCCGGTATGCCACCGGCGAGCTGCATGTGGCCCGGATCCGCGGTGAAGGCGTTGCCGGGCAGGAACTCAAGGCCGAACTCGGCCGCGTGCTCGTGCAGCCAATCGAGAACCGCGCCGGCCTGAATATCGACCGCCGCTCCGACATTGTGCCGCGAGCCCCCCGGCGGCGCGGCGAGCCCCCCGGCCGCGCCGGGCTGGTAGGTGATGCCATTGTAGACGACCGGCTCTTGCGTGAAGTTGGCGTAAAGCTGGGCCTGCCGCTCATTTGATCGGACCAGGGAATTGATCTGAGCGCTCTCGCCGGTCGCCATCTCGGCCGCCTCGAGCGCCAGTGCGACATTTGCGGCAAAGACAGGGTTGATCCCCTCGACGTTGAGGCCGGCACCGCGATCTTCGAGAAACCCGGTTGTGGTCCCGCCTGCGACGGCAAAATGGGCTTCGACCTCGGCTGCGGCAGCCGCCGCCGGTTGCCGGATCAGGCCGCCGACGCTTTCTCGGATGGCGGCCCACATCTGCAGCTCTACCGCTCGGACGAAGTCGCCGGCGGTAATACTGGCCTCGATCGCGCCGGCAACCTCTTGCAGATTGTATGGCAGTTGGCTGTCCTTGAGCATCGAGAGGATCGCATCGGTGGCGGTGCGGTTGGCATCGATCCCCAGCCGATAGGCGGACGAGGAAGCACTGTATTGCTGCATCCCCGCATTGACGGCCGCGCGCCTCTCCTCCGGGCTCAGCGGCAGCTCGTCATAGGTTGGCTCGATCAAATTTCGATGGAGATATTCCAATGCTTCCCTCGGGCTGGTCGGGAAAAGCCGTCCAACCTCGCCGCGAACCCTGGCGGCAAGCAGATTGGCCTCGAACTTGTCGTCCGCCCACTCCTGCGCTTCCAGCGCCACCCCGAAGGCCGGATTGTCGGCGAGCTCGAGCCCCAAGTCGCGGTATTGAGCAACCAGCGATAGGGCCTCGGGATCATCGATTTGCCCGGCCTCGGCCAGGACCATCAGCTCCTCCGCGAGGATCCCGCGCTGCGCCACGATCGTATCGCGGGCCTCGCCGATGTCGGCGTTGTAGCGGGCCGATTCGATGCCGCGATATTGCTGGCCCCCGATCTCCTCGAGCATCGCCAGAACGGCGCCCTGGGTCTCGGCCGGCGCCAGGTCCAGAATGCCGGTCTGATAGCCGACCCACGCTTCCTGAAAGAAGGCAACGTCGCCGTTCGCCTCGAGGGAGAGCGCCTGCGCCTTGTCTCGCATATCGTTCGACAGCCGGGCGAGATAGGCCTGTGAGGCGGCGCGGTTATAGTTGCGCCCGAACTCGGTCACGTTCGACATGAACTGGACGCGGAGACTGCCATCCACATCCCGCGCGATCGCGTTCTGGCCCTGGATGCCCGCCTCGGCGTTGGCCGCCCCTTTGACGGTCTGGCCGATCGACCCAAGGGCCTCGGCCATGACCTGATAGGGCGAGGCGATCGTCGCGCCAGACGCCCGCGATGACGGTGCCTGCAGTGTCACTCCTCGGCGAGGAACCTGCGGGAGCCTAGCCAAAGTTGAGCCCTCCGATCTGAGCGAACTGGCCAAGGCCACCGGCCACCCCGCCTATCAACGACCACCTGGCGGCACGCCTGAACGCAAAGGCGTCCAGACCCGACGCATTGGCCTGCAGGCGCGCATTGGAGACTGCAATGTGCCGGTCTCGATCGGATGCTGTTTCCTCGCCGCGGATGAAGGCCTCGGCGGCAGGACTATCGACCGGGGACCCGCGCGAGGCCATGATCGCGCGGATGTTGCTTCGCGTGACTGCCAGTTCGTTGCGAAGGGCCGTGTCGGTCTGCTTGGCCTGCACCTGGCCGACCCGGAAGGCGAAGATCGACTTGTCGGCCTCCGATTCGTTCGCCTTCTTCTGGCCGACGCCCTTCAGGATCATCGACGTGCCGGTGAGCCCCAAGCCGATCGCCGGGAGGATCCAAGGTGCGTTAGCCATTCATTGCTCCCTCGGTCATATCGTCACTTGCACCGACAGCTCGACCAGGGTGAAGCCGCCCGGGATTGGTTGCCGGATGTTCACGCGCGGGTCGAAACTTCGCCCCAATTGCCGATAGCGATAGGTGTCGTTCCGCGCCGGCCGCGGGTCGCCCATCTCGTCGCCGATCTGGTAGCTGGCGAATTGGTGGCTGAACTCGTGCCCGTCGGCGATGAATGTTTGCGTGTCGCGGACCGTCACGATCACGCGCGAGACTTTGCGCCTCCGGGCGGCCTGGCCGAAATCCTCGCCGCCCTCGAAGGTCGGGACGAACGGCTCGACCTCCGGCGTGAACAGCCAACCGACCTCGCGATCGGTGTAGCCGGTCGGGAAATCAACCCGGCCCTCGGCGTCAACCGGAATCTCGCCCAAATAGAAGCCATCGGCCCAGCCGTACATCGTCGTCCCGGCAAACGGGATCAGCGCCCCCGATTCGGTGACGATCTCCTCGCCCGTCGACGTGCCGATGGCCTCGCCGGTCGAAAGCGCGATCACGTCGTTGCCGGAGAAGTCGGAGAGCTCGATCGTGCCGTCGAGCTTCTTGGTGTCGTCCAGCGCTTCGACGGTATTGCCGGCTGAATAGGTCACGGCGACGATGACGGATCCGAAGCGGGCCGCAACGGCTGTCACCAACCCGGTGCTGTCCCAGGGGAACCAGCCGACGAAATCCTCGCCCTGGCGGTAGCGGCCAACGATCATCATGCCATCATCGTTGACGACGTAGATATGCCGGCCCGGCGCAGCGTCGGAGCCGTCGGCGACCGCGATCGAGACCGGGCCGGAGAACAGTTCCGCGTGAAAGTCGGTGAGGGAGACCACCTTGTAGGGAGCGGTATTCTGACCGGTCGGGTAGAGCGCGAACAGCCGATTGAGCTCCGATCCCACGAAGATCACGCTGTCCTCGGCAAGCACCGCACGGATATTGGCGGCCGCGTTGCTGGTGATCGGCCGGAACCGGGCGTTGGCCTGGGTCAGCGGCGCCGATGCCGAGATCGGCACGTAGAAGCAGCCGGCGTCGGTCAGAACGAATTGATCGGCGCCGCCGATGACTTGGTAGACCCGGCAGGTTCGGGGCACGTAGGTGAAGATCGCCGCATCGGCGGCGGAGCTGGCTGTGTCGATGTCGTCGGGAGCGTCGATCGCGCTCCAAATCACAGCTTCCTCTATCTGAGGGAAGTCGCAAAGGATCAGGCGCTGCGCGTCGAAGGAGACCGAGCCGGGCCAGCCCCGGTGGGCCGACATGAACTGCTCTTTCCACTGCAGGATCGCGCGGTGGGTGGTGTCGGCCGACTGGGCTGAGAGCTTCCCGCGCCCCTCATCGGCAACGATGTACTCTTTCCCGGCAATGTCGAAGCCCGAATAATTGTTCGAGACCGTGACGTAGACATGTTTGCGGCGCGCATCGACTGAGGTGATTTCGCCGACGGTGTTCGAGTCCTCGCCTTCGACGGTTTCACCGACCGAGAAGCCGTCGACGTTGTCGAGCGTCAGCCGGAACGTCGGCGGCAGATCCTCGATCACACTCGCTGTGGCGCTGAGGCCGCCGCCGGCAACCGCGGTGATGAGCAGTTCCCGGCCCATGTAGGTGAAATGGACCCCGACATGCCCGGCCTCGAACACCGCAGCCGACGCGGTGAGCGTAATCGACCCAGTGAGAGCGCTGGGGCTCATAGTGACGCCGGAGGCAGCGAAGCGGTAGAACGGGGCCATCACCCGCCCAGCAACGCCGGTGCGGAACGTGAAGGTGTTGAGAGACCAGACGCCGGTCGCGTCATCATATTCGAGATATTGAGGCTGCATCCCGCGCGCGGTGACGAAGATTCGCTTGCCGACCGCCTGCCACGAGATGGTCGGCAAGATCGCCGCGGTCCAGGGACACCCTGTGATATTGGAAACGACGCCGCCATTTTGCAGCCGCGCCGTGAACCGGCCGGCATCGAAGGTCACATCGAAGATGGTCGGCGAGATCGGGCGCACCAAATCGTGTTGCCCGCCGTCGAAATAGAGAACCTTGCGCCCAGGGCGGCGGCCGAGAGCGCCGGTATCCAGAGCCCGCACATTACGGGCCCGTTTCAAGCCCGCATCGAAAATGTCGAGATCCGAGCGGCGCTCGGCGTCGGGGCTGACCTGACCGGCCACGAAATTGCGCTGGCGCCGGATCGAACTAGGGATGGCCACTATCCGCGCCTCCGCCGGCGAGCGACGGTAGCCCCGCCGCGGAAGGTGCTGTGGCCCGGATTTTCACCATCGACCAGCGATCGTACCTTGCCGAGCTTGAGCTCGACATCGCCGTCTTTCAGGCGGGCCTCGGTAAAATCTTCGTTGAGACCACGCAGCACGCCGGCCTCAACCATCAGCGTCAGCACGGCGCTCGCTTGCGGGTGCCAGGCCGAGGTGTCCGATGGGTTGGCGATGTACTCGACCGAGACGCCGCTGATGGCATCCAGACAGACCAGGCGTCCCAGGATCTCGAAATTCTCGGTCTTGGAGCCGCCGACATAGACCCCCTTCAAATGGAGGACGTCGGTCGGCAATCGATGGGCGTAGTCCCATTTTTTTGACGGATTGGTGGCGGCCTTGACCAAATCGGCCGACGTTCGGGCGAACGGCCAGCCGTGCTCTGAAATCAGTTCCTCGACCGCTCGATCAAAAGCGGTATCGGCCGCCTGCCATTCCGGCGTGCCATCGTTCAGCGTGACGGTGCCGTTGCTGGTGGCAACAAGCGCGCGGTTGATGATCGTCAGCTTGTCCAAGGCGCCGAGCTCCTATCCGCCGGAACATCGACGAGGCGGAGCGCCGCCACAACGCACTACGCCAGAGTCGGACGAGGTGCTTGCAGGACCGGCAGACAGGGACGAGATCATCGTTCAGCCGTGCCCATGTCCGCTCGGAGCGATACCGTTCCACCCTCGAACGCTCTGCATGGCCTCGTTAACGGACGGAAACGGATCGAAGTGGCCTGTCGGCGAGTCGGCTCCAATGGCGCCGGATGGTCCAGTCTGAACAAATCTGCCGGAACCATCTACCATGGCCTCATCCGCCGAAATTACACTGCAGAAGCCTGGCAGCCGAGGTCGGGCTTCTGTAGCCGCCCGGTTTGCGCAGCATCAGAATGAACTCGATATCGTTTTTGATGATGCCGTTAGGCTCGAATGGCTTGCCGAGATATGTGCCGCCAGTCCCGACGCGCCTCTCTTCATATTGCAATCTTGTGCCAGAACGCTTGGCCTCGGCAAAATATCGAAGTGGCCTGTTCGATCCAGCCGCCTGATGATCGCGTCGTTCTTGCCCGGCATATCGAGCGCGTTGGCCAAGGTGGCTTCGTCGGACGCCGCGATCTGAGCGAAGGTGTGGATGCCGGCCTCATTGAGGGCCTTGGCGAGGTTCTGGCCGATCCCCTTGATCATGCTCAGATCGTCGCCGGTGATGCGCTGAGGCCTTCGGCTCCGGCGGCTTATTGGCGGTTTTCTGCTTTTCCCCGCTTACGCGCTTGGGCGGCCAGGGATCCGGCTCGGTTAGCGTGTAGCGGTCAGGATCATTCTGCACCGCTTCCTTTGCGGTGACCGCCGCCCTAACCAGCGTGATCTCCTCGACCAGATCGTAAAGGGTGAATTTTGTTGGCATTCAAACCCCCTAGAAGCGCCAGCCACGCGAGACGAACGCGGTGTAGTTGATGCCGGTCGCGATCGAGCCGGCGACCACGGTCCAAAGCCGTAGATAGCGGTATTGGAGGTCCTTCTGCTCGTTCGTGAAGGCCAGTTCGTAACGGCCGGCCAGGCTGTCGATCGCGCTGCCAAGCCGGACCTCGGTCGCGCCGAAATCAAGCTGCGCGAGGTTCTGAACGTCCGAGGCGAAGGTCGCGCTCGAGGAGCCCTGGACCAGGGCCGTATAGAGCTCATTGTTCGACGCGATCTCGACCGCGGTCAGGTCGAAAACGACAATGCCCTCGAACCGCCCGACTCCGAGGTCTATGATCTTGGCGGCGTCGTCGGCCTGCGCGGCGGCGGAAGCGGCGACGAGGCCGGCGTCTTTCAGCTCGAGCTCGGCGTCAAAGTTGAAAACGCGACGGCCCATATCGTTCTCCGTTTCGTTGCGCGTCGGTCGCGCGTCCTAATTATCGCCAGCCGTTGATTACGCGACTATGGCGGCGTTGGTGATGCTGGTCAGCCGAGCAAGACAGAACGGATGTTCATCGACCAATCCGACGTCCCAGGAGACGTGAGTGCGCCAAGTGATGCCGTCATCGATCAGACCCTTGTCTTGCACGTCGATGTCCATCAATTGGATTCCGTGAAGGCCATCCTCGGAGAGCTTCATTCCGTACAGTGAGCCGGTGACCGCGGCGCCGCCGCCGTTGGCGACTTCGTTGAAATCGGTCAGATCGCCTTCAATCTCGCGCTCGTAGCCGAACAGAAGTTTCTTGCCGGCGTAGGACAGTTTAGGCATCCCGGCTTCGTCCCAGGTCTGCATCACGAAGCCGGTGAGGGTGGTGTCCCGCGCCGCGCCGATAAACAGCGGAATTGAGGATCGAGGCGCCAGGATGTGGGTTGCGCCGTTGACCATGTTGAGCATGGAATCGAGGTTGGCCAAGCTCAACGCCGCGCCACCGGACGCCGTCGAATTGTGAGCGAGCCGCGTGTTGGCGACAGTGTCGGCACCATACTTGGCGACGCGCTTCTGGATGCCATCGAACTCGCGCGGCTGTGTCTCGTTGTCGCCGGCGACGAATGTGGCGGCCCAAACGCGGCCGACCTTGGCGATGCTCAGCTTTTCCTCGATCGCCCGGCGCTCAACGCCGTGCCGGCGAACAATCGCATTATCCACATCGGCGTGATGGTCGATCGGGAATGACGGCTCGGACAAAGCTTCGATCTTGCCAAGCCCGGTGCTTGGCGCCTCATTGATCCCGCGGAACGCGACCGTGCTCGGAAGCTCGGACTCCCGATAGTGCTCATATTGAGCACCGGAGAAGCCGGCGATCGGTATCGCGCTCATGATGTCGGACGACGCGGCGAAGATCTCGATCACGGGCTTGGCGATGTCGCCGTCATCGAGGCCCTTTGCGTATTCGACGAGTGTCATCAAGGCCATTGTGGGGCTCCTAAGCGGCCTCCCGCTTGGTCACGGGGTTTTGGTGGGCATAGTTCAATCGCTCGGCCGGGCTCATTTTCTCCCGCTTCTCGGGCGTCAATGTCGGCGGATCTTCGGTGTCTCGGCCGGCGCCGGAATAACCCGGTCCCTGACCTTCGCCGGCTTTGACCAGGCCTTCCATTTCTTCGACCTGCGCGGCGGTGAACAGGAGCCCTTTCAGCGTGCTCTCGCCATCGCCCTTGATTCTGGCGTCGAGACGCTTTTGCAGGCCATCGACTCGAGCCGTGCCCTCGGTGCCCAGCTTCTCCAGCTCCACCTTCTGCTGGGCGACCATGGCCTCGGTCTCGGCAAGATCGAGACCGGCGCGAAGCCCCATCATTTCCTTGAACTCGGCCTTCGTCAGATTTGCCTTCTTGGCAAATTCCCGCGCGGCCGCTAGCACCGGATCATCGGTCGGAATGTCGAACTCATAGCCGTCGGGTCGCTGGAAATCGTCTGCCAGCTCCGGCTCGTAGCCGTCCAACTCCTCGGGCACGTCGGCCTGACGCGCGGCTGAGGCCTGGACGGCATCATCATTGTCGGCCTTGTACTTTACGAGCTCGTCGTGATCGGTGGCCAACTTAGCGTGATCGACGCCGGCCTTGTCGTCCCAATAGGGATCATAGGATTCGCCGAAAGCTTCCGGGCGGGTCGGCGCGGGAGGCTCGCCGACGGCACTGGCACCGGTGCCGGCCCTGGTGCCGGCACCGGTGCCAGCCCTGGTGCCGTCGTCAGGCGCCAGCGCGGCCATCGCAGTCGTGCCCATCAACCTGTCAAGCAGTCTCGTCGTCACGCTTCCGGTCCCACCCTGCGGCCCTTCATGCGACCCTTGCTCGGCTTTGCTGCCTTGTCCTCATTGTGGACAAACGCTTGCTCGCGGCCGGCCGCTATTCGGAGCAATTCGGTCGCAAAACTGCGACGCCCGTTGTGAGCCTGCAACGCACTGGACCCGAGGGGCCCGATTTCGGCGGCGACGCGCCTCAATGACTCGGCCAGCGCCGGCCCGTTTGCCGAGCGAAAAGTGTCCGCCCATGCCTCCATAAGAGGGGGGTCTTTCCAGCTCCCTTGGCTCATGCGGCACCATCCGGCGGCGGCGTCACCACCATCCGGCACCGGCGTCACCGGCCCGGCGTCACCAGCCAACTCGGGAGCGGCCTGGATCAACTGCTCGACCATTTTCTTCACCTCGTCCTCACTACGAAGATCGACCAGTTTGTCGCCGAGCTTGTCTTTGATCGCCTTCGCCGTCTTGAGCGGATCGACGACCGCTGGGGCGAGCTGCGGGAAGAACGTGTTGATCAATTCGAGGAAGCGAACCGCGATCTGGACCTCCTGCTGCTCTTGAGCCTTGGTCGCCGGATTTGATGGTTCGGTGGCGATATTGACGTCTTGAATGGCGAGCGGCTGGATCGAACCCCGGAGCAGCGACAAATATCGAAACCGCGCGAAGATCTGTGCCGGCCCCTCGAAGAAGAACCTAAGACCCGGCGTCCCGATTCGACGCTGCGCCTTGACCATTTCGTCGATCCACTGGGTCGCTGTCGGCGGCGTCTTGCCTTGCTGATCGGGATAGTCGGCGAAGTGCTTCCGGCGAACCGAGCGCTCGAGGTCGGCAATGGTGAACAGGCCGAAATCAAGATCGCCGGTGAAGTAGAGCGGCGTGATCTCATCACCGCGGCCGCCCGGCCGGCGCGGGTAGCCCTTGCCATCCTCGATCCCGCCTTCGAAATTGAGAATGCCGTCATCGGGAAACGCAAATGGCGGGTTCATCGCAGTTGAGGCCCGATTCGCCTGCGCCTCGGTCAAGGAGTCGATCACGCGCAGCATTGGCAGCGAGTCGATCGTGGGCCCGTTGCCGAAGGCGTGCTGGCTGTCGGGTGAGAAGCGGAAAACGATCAGTGGGCAGGACCCCTCGCCCCTGGTCCTCCCGTGAGCGACAACGGTTTCGTCCAGCATCAGGACTCGCTGCCAAACAATGTCGGTCCGCTCGGACCAAACTCGCCAATGACCCCAGCTCACCCGAACCCAGGCTTTCGGATCTTCGCGTATCAAGTCACGAAATGCGCCAGTGATGACATCTGGCGGCACCACAGATTCGAGCTTCGCAGCTCGCACATGGCGGACGACAAACCGATCGTCGACGTTGCCATCCGGGCCGATATTGATTTCGAGCTCTCGCAGCGGCACATGCTGAACCCCAATCGGCCTGTGGCCCGCGGTCTCGTCGATCCACAGGGCCAGCGTGCCGATCCCCGCCTCCGGCACCAGCGCGGTGGCGAGCTCGGCATCGAAATTGGACGAGCGGATCTCTTTGAAGATTTCGGTATCGTTTTCGAGCGCGCGGTCTTTGATCTGCTCCCAAACCGGCTCCGGCACACCGCCGGCGGCCTTCGACGTGGCCCAGTTGATCTTTGCCGGGAAGAACGCGGCTATAACCTCGGTCGCGAAGTCCTCCGAGACCTCGCTGCCGACACCGGTTACCAGCTCATCCTCATCGCCTTCGCGCGACTGCAAATCCGGCTGGTTGTCCGAGCTGAGGCGACGAGACAGCCGCGGGCGGGTGAAGAAATAGGCCTCGCGCACGTCGTCGTTGACGATCTGCTTTTGCTTGCGGCAGTCGGCCAGCCGCGCCTCGGCTTCGTCAGCCAGCCACTCATTCTCGGTCTTTGCCCTTGGTGGCGCTACCACTGGGAGTGTGGTCACCGCCGGAACCCAAGAATTGGTGGACGGCCACCGGATCTCGATCCGAACGTCCGAAGCAGGAAGGAATTGCGGAGTTCGACGCGGTCACGGACGGCCGCAATGCGGGCGAGGCGGGCGCGCTCCTCCTCGGTCGCCAAGATCTTCTGCTGCTCGGCCTTCAGTTCTTCTTCGTTCTGAGGGATGACGGTTTCGGCAGGGCTGACGACGGGACTGCCCTCGACCTCACCAAAATCAGCGAGCGTCTTGCGTTTCCCGAGGTTGGGAAAGAGCAGCGGCTTCCCCGCTTCCAGCCGCCTTTTCCTGATCCGCGCCAACCGTCGTCCCCGCTACGATTTTGCCACCGTGAGCGAGGCAGTCTTGCAGGAACCTATCGGGGCGCAACGCACGGGACGGTATGCCCGTGATGTCGATAATCTTCGAGACGCAATAATTGACCGGATGCCACCAAATCCGCTCGGGCTGACTTGTGTCTGCCGGCAGATACTCGACCACTAGGCAGTCCTTCATCATGGTGTCGATCGCAGTCGCGGCGTGCCGCTCGTGCATCACCGCGAATTCGGTCCCATGGAAGGTCCAGCCGTAGAACACCCAAAGTTTTTGCACCGGCACGTAACCGAAAGCGGAGACGTGCTTGTACCGCCCGGGGATCATCTCGACCCACCAAAGCGGTGAGCTCGGCCGGAAGCAGATGAACCACTGTGCTGGTCGGACTTCGATCGGCCTCCACATTTGCAAAACGGCCTCGGATTATGCGGCTTTCTGGGATACCCCGCCGATGTTCCGGAGGCTCAAACGCAGACAATTTCACGAGCAGCTACAACTACAATTTCAGAATGACGCCGCGAGCTTGAACCTATTGATCCAATTCGAGCGGGGCGGGCGCATCCAGGGAGCGGTCGGCTTCGAACGCTTGGCTGGCCGCTCCCTCCTGATTCAGGCTGTCTGTTCGCAGGTGGTCACGGCCGCTCTACCTTTGGCCGTCGCAATTCCAGCACCACCTGCATCACGCCCCACAGTGTCACTCCACGATGAACATCCCCGTCACCTCGACGTTAGGCTCGACCGTGTCATCGATGACAGTGAAGACGTAGTCGCCCTTGCGCATCGGATGGAAGCTGATCCGTGCCGCCAGTCCCAACCCCTCGCAGTCGATCTGCCGCAAGGTCAGCCCCTGCATATGGAAGTTGATCTCAGCGACGTCTTGGAAGGCGCCTTCGGGGTTGAGATCGCTGACGCTAACGATACGGATGTGCATGTTCTGCGAATCGCGGCGCCTGGAAGGTGACCCCGGCTTCGTTCTCCACACCCGCGGGGCAGACGAGGTTGAGACGATGTAGCCGCCCCAGGCGAGATGGATTTCGGTCTGCGACACGATCATGGTGCCGTCGGCCGCAAATGACACCTCAATGGTGAAGTCCTCGGGTGGCCCCGAGCCGACCCGGCCCGGTTCCTGCTGCGCGAACGCGGCGCCCAAGACCGCGAGCGAGACGACCGCGCCCGCAACGACACCTGCTATTTTCATCCGAACGTTCATAGTGATTACGCCTTTGGCGTGTTCGAAATCCATGCTGAAGTAAAAGTACATGCGGACTTGATTACTGTCGACCGACATTCCCCAGATGACCCAAATTCGCGGAAATCGTACCACGGCCCCATCCCAAGGGAACTCTGTTCCCATTGGCCAAGACATGATTTTGGTAATCGGCCAGCGCGTGGAAGGCCATTTGGTCGTTTCCTTGCCATCCAGACACACCTCTCGTGTCGCAATTCCTTGCCGTCGATTCCCTCGGCCTACGCCGGAGCGGCTTCGTCGTAGATCATCAATCAGGCTCAAGATTTTCTGGAACAAGCTTCTTGGGACTGCAACCTCGGCCAATTGAAATGTGACGTACCGGCCATGGCTGACAACTTTCGCACCGATCTGACCAGCTTCTCCCTCAGCGTCGTCAGCGACCATTGCCGTCGCCAGGGTACGCATCATCTCGTTGCCGAGGTTATAGGCGAGTGCATGCAGCTGGAGCCGGACGGCATTGTTGCGTAACGAACGGCATGACAGCCGCGTCCACTTGATGCGTTCTTGCCTTCCTTGATCCATTGCTCGGCAGTGATCGCGCTGATTGTAGAACGCAACAACCCGCTCGGCAGGACGGCTCAGGTTGGTGACGATGAAGCCGACGCGGGGATACAGTTCCCCTGAGTGCCACTCCACCTTGGCGACGACCCGGCGGGGCTCCGTCCAGCTACCGGTCCCGGCTGAAGTTCTAATCCGACGAACTTCCTTCGGCGGCCGACCGACGGGGCGCTTGAGCAGGTGCGCGATGCTGTCGTGCAGCACCTTGTTGGCCGGAAGCCGGATGGCGTACTTGAAGCCTTCCGCTTCCAGAAACTCATAAACCTCGGGCGAGGCGAAGGCGGCGTCACCACGGAAATAACGCCGGAGTGTCTTGTTCCGGTATCGAGCGACCACCGGGTCCAACACATCGCGCCATTCATGGGCGCTGTGCACGTTGCCCGGACGCAGGGCGCAACGCTCCAGATCGCCGAACTGGTTGAACACGAACAGCGGGTGATAGCACGTGCAGCCGAAGTGACCGTTGTAGGCCGTGCCCTCCTGGTCACCGTAGGTCGGGCTTGGAGCTGCCATGTCGAGCACGATAATCTTCGGCGGCTTGCGCCGTTAACCGGTCGATCCAGATGCCCAAAAGGTCAGCGAGCGCGGCGAGGTTGTCATTGGTGGCGAGTAACTCAAACCGGCCCATCTGGCTGGTCGATGCGCCGCCGCGCTCGACAGCCCTGCCGCCGACGATCCACCGCATCGCAGGATCGCGCCCCAGCCGGTCGGCGTCGTTCACGTCCTCGTACCCGGCGAGACGACCATAGACGGATTGGCGAAGGAGACCGATGATGCCGTGCCAACCGTTCTTGCCGGTCCGGCTGTCAGCAATAACGTCACCGGCCAGCGTGGTCAGGCCGAGGGCTTCGTCCAGTTCACGATAGGCGAGCAGACCAGCGTCTGACGTGATCCGCGAACCGTGGAACTCGAACTTCAGTCTTCGGTCGAAAAACGCCCGCAGCAGCCCCCGATCCGACTCACCCTCTAGGTTCCGCATTCGACCCACTCTCCGTCTGATCTAATCCACTGATTCTTACACAGGAATCAGACCCGCATCAGATGGATCGGTCACTTGGGGAATGCGGCTTTCTATGCGTCGCTGCTTCACGGTTGACAGAAAATCGCCATTTTCGGGTTTGGTTGCCTCAGCCCCTGCCCCTCCGTCTCGAGCGGCGCCGTGGCACCAAATTGACCGGCTGCGGCCTCTTTCCCCTCCCGACCATCGCCAGCCCCGCACCCTCGCCGAGCTCGGCGTATTGAACCGAGTCTGCGATGTCGGAATGCTTGTCCTTGACCGGCTTCCGCTCGTTGGTCGGGTTGGCCTGTTCCTTCGGGAAGTGATAGCCGCCACTCAACGCCATCTTCAGGCGCGTGCAACGCGGGCTAATCACGATCGCCGGGCGGCCGCGCACCAACAGATCGAGCTTGTATTCGACCGCCTCAATTCGGGTCTGGATGTTGTTGCCGGGCACCGGCGCCGGCTGCACCCTCAAGCCATGACGATCAAACACATCGTAGGCCGTGTGCTCGTCTGCTTGCGTCCGATCCTGGCCTTTCGGATCGCCCCATATCCGCAGCTCACCCTTCCGCGCCAGCACCCATGGGTAGTGCAACGCCAGCACCTCCCGGACCACAGGCGCAAACTTCGTGGCACCCGCGTTCTCGAGCGCGGCATCAAACTGATATTGTCGCTGGCCATTGATCGTCTGCGAGAACACCGCCGCCGGCCGACGGCCAAAGTCCATGCCAACTACGACGTCCTGATAGGGCACGGGCTCGAGCGGCTCGGTTGCCATGTGAACATGCTCGTCGAAGCTCGGCCACACCGGATCCCCCTCGACTCGAGGCACGATCTTGTTGGCGAGGTTGGCCTGGATCCATCGGATCGGCTTGCCGCGCCGCGCACGTCGGTAGTAATTCTCGCCCGGTATTTCCTCAGGCGAGTCGGCGTTCTGGTCGGCGAGCCATCTCAGATTTTCGGCTTCGGGATTGACGCGCCAGTCGACAACGCGGCCGCTGCCGTCCTTAACCTCGAGGAGCGCCGGCGGCTGCACGAAATAGGCGAGCTCCGGCGGCCGCTCGAAGGCCATACGATCGTCCAGAGACATATCATCAGGCAGCGGCACCTCGCCGGTGATCTTCGGAAGCCAATGGCTCTCGGGCGGCGCATTCAGATCGGCAATCGTGCCTGACCATCGCGAGCCGCCGTCGATTGCGCGGGGATAGCGCCCTACCCGGCCGTGACCAGCGAAGAACGATGGCATGTCGGCAAACTCGAGCTCGTTCCACCACCAGCCGGTCGGCTCGAGCGATCGAAACTGCGCCTCGGCCTTGGTGTCGTCGATCGCCGCGAACCAGACGTCGAGCTCAATATCCCCGACCCTGATTTCGTGCAGATAGGGCCGACTACCCGTGAACAGCTTCCCGTATTCCGCCTCGGGAAACCATTCGAGCCAAGTTTCCAGCGTCGTCGTCTCGATCCGCGGGTAAGTGTCGCGCATCACGAACCAGCGAGACTTCTGCTTACCGCTCTCGCCCCGATTCTGCTCAACAGCGTGCTGCCAAATTCGCTGACAGCAAGCAGTCGACGTACCGGAGCCCCAGGGTCCTCGAATGATCGCCAGCTCTGACCGATCGAACAAGAACCGAGTCAGCTCCCGACCGTCGGGTGTGTAGATCTTGCGGCCATGGGCGTCGCGCTCGACCTGCGGCCGCGCCGGCCGGATCGCCTCAAGCTGATGCGCCCGCTCGCCAGCCCAATAGGCGCCCGCTGCCGTCATCCGAGCCGCAAAGTCTTGATCGGCGGGCCGGATCCACGAGACAACTGGATTGCGGCCTTAACGTCAGCCATCAACCACCTCCAACCGATTTCAGGAAAAAACTCTCGCTGGCACTACGAATTGAGATACCGCTCGCCGTTTTTGGGGGCCGGGTCGCCTGGCGCGGCTGCTCAGATCGAGGGGGCGGGGTGCCGTTCTTCATGACTCGGCCAGAACGCTGCCCTTATCTTTCAGCGGCTTATGCTCATTTGTCGCCAGCTTAGTAAGCTGTTGCTGTGCTGGGATCACGTCAGCGAAGCGAGGATCGACCCCGAGCACATAGCCGGGTTGCTGCACGTTCACCTGCACATTGACGGAGCCGGGCCGATCGCTTTCTCCGTTGCTATCCAGATACTTAGACGCGTTGAGCTTCACCGCTTCGGATGCTGCGGCTTCGGATAGCTGACCGATCTCATGGATCGCGCGCGGTCTCTTGCTCTCTCGGAGCACCTGCAACAACTCGTTGTACCGAGCGACAACAACTGGGTTTCGGAAGGCGATGCGAAGGCTATCGTCACGCATTCCAACGGCTTGGGCTGCTTGCGGTCTTGTCAGGGGGACGCCGGGCATTTCGCTGTTGGTGTTGCCGAACACCATCAGCTCGAGGCATTGCCGGACGCGAGGGGAAAGACCGATCGGGGCTCGCCGGTTTTTCTTCGGCCGACCTGGCGGACGAACTGGAGGCGGAAGCACGGTTGCGACGGCTGCGGACATGGCCGGGAGGATGCGGGGCGTTCGGGCCGATCGGCAACGCACTGAGGAAGCGTAGGCGCCGGAAGAGCGTAGGGGACGGGCGCAAGCGGAGGTCTTTGGGAGCTGAGCCGCGCGCGACCCTGATTCGGATGGTTGCTCGATCGGCGATCACGTTTCAACGCACTGGAACTTAGTGGCGCGGACGCTTGATTGTTTCGGCTCCGAAACGCTTGACAACAGTTGGCACGTTTCTTGCCGCTTGGCCAGATTTGCAGCGCCGGTTTTTATAGCGAGCTCGACTTCCGTGTCATTCGGTCGATAGAGCGTTCACGGCCGGCAGTTGTCCGCTTTTATCGGACTGTTGAGCGTGGCGACACTACCCTTGTCGGACACCGTATTATCATGGAGCGATAGTCTCTCGAACCGCTTGACAGATAGGGGCGAGATTGCCGTCCCTATTGTCCCGACATCGCCGGCCGGATGGTCGGAGCCTTTTGGTTCCCCCCGGGGGAACGACCGAACACACAGGGAGGCTAGCTCCGATGACTCAAGGCAACTCACCGGAACGGTCTGGACCGGCGGCACAACGATATCATGCGCGGCATGAACAGTGAGTGCGTTGACCTTATCTACCTCGACCAAGCCCTTCAACTCGAACCGGCACTATGAGGCACCGATAGGGAGCAAGGCAGCCGGGGCCGCGTTCAAGGACGCGTGGACGTTGATGCGATGTCCGACGTGTATGAGCACGGCGAACTCGCAGACCGCAACCCCGCCGCCTATTCCGTAATCGAGGCCGCCGCGCCAAGCGCGGCGGGAAAGGGATGCAAGCGTATCTCGTCATGATGGCCGTGCGGCTTCTCGAAATGCGCCGGATACTGAAGCCAACGGGAGGCATTTATCTGCACTGCGACCGGCGACCGCCTCGCATACCTCAAACTGCTCTTGGCCGGAATTATTGGTGTGTTGAACTTCCGCAGTTCCATTGCCTGGAAACGATCGTCTGCACATAGCGACGGGAAACAGGGAAGGAAGCAGCACGGGAGGATTCAAGACAACATCCTCTACTACACGATGGGCCGGAAGTGGACGTGGAACCCGCAATTTGTTCCATATTCAGACGAATATATCTCGCGGACGTATCGGCATATCGAGGAGGGTTCCAGCCGCCGTTATACGTTGGGCGACATCACCGGGCCGGGCGGCGCAGCTAAGGGAAGCCCCGAATACGAGGTCATGGGCGTAACACGATTCTGGCGGTACTCGGAAGCGGAAATGCAGCGCCTGATTGACGCTGGGCGCATTGTTCAAGCACGCCCCGGCGTGGTCCCGAGATACAAGCGATATCTGGACGAAATGGCCGGCGTTCCGATTCAGGACATCTGGATCGACATCGTGCCGATACAGGGGCAAGCGAAAGAACGCACCGGCTATCCGACACAGAAGCCCCTCGCCCTGTTGGAGCGAATCATCAAAACATCCAGTAACCCCGGCGACTTGGTGCTTGACCCATTCTGCGGCTGCGCCACGGCCCTTGTGGCTGCGGATCGCTTACAGCGTGAATGGGCGGGGATCGACCTGTCGCCGCTGGCGATCAAGCTGGTTGACGAGCGGATCGCCGAGGATCGCGGCCTGTGGGGCGGCGCAACGGCCCTCACGGCCCCGCCCAAGCGCACGGACCTCGGCGACCTCCCGAACTACCGGACGCACCGTCACCGGCTTTGCGACCGGGAGCACGGCGAGCAGGAAGGCGTCTGTGGGGGCTGCGAGACGCACTTCCCGTTCCGCGTCATGGACGTAGACCACATGCTGCCCCGCTCCAAGGGCGGGACGGACCATCCCGACAACCTGCAACTGCTCTGCTCGGGCTGCAACCGCAGCAAGGGCGGAAGGACAATGGCCGAATGGAGGGCCGCGCAATGACCGATAATGAGAGAGACGCAGAGCTTGGCCGAACTCTGCGGGAATACATGGAACACCGCGAGCAAATTGGCTGCTTGCCCTCGAAGCTAGGGCGCACGGCCGAGGCCATTGCGGATGTGCTCATGGACGAGAAGAAGGATTCCCGACTGGTCGCAACGGAAATGTCCAACGCTCTGAAGAAGATTGACGACACGAATGTGGCGGATGCCATAGCTCAACTTTCCGATGCATGGGCGAGGCGTGAAACGCTGCGCGAGAGGCTCAATGAGCAAGGGTTGGGAGGGGTGGTGCAATGACCCGAGGAGTCCCCGTTCTTGACCCGGCAGTGCACTTGAAGGGCGCGACGCCCGAGACGCTGGCCCGCGCCCTGTTCCGCCGGGTCGAGCCGCTACGACCGCGCGCCGCTCGAAAGCCCGTTGTCGGCAACAAGGTCGCGGAGGAGGAGGTTGCGCCCGACCAGCCGGGCGACGGTGTCCAGCATTTGGACGAGAGTGTCTGAGTCGCGGACGTTGTGCTTGCCCGCAAACTCGGAGACGTAGCGTTGCAAATGCTTCGGGCTGATTTTGTGGAAGGTGCCTTTATGCGCCCTTTTCAGCATGGACCAAAAACTCTCGATCCCGTTGGTGTGAGCCATGCCGTTCACGTACTCGCTGACCGAGTGCTTCACGCTTTGATGCGGGTTTGGGATGCCCTCGTAGGCGGCGGCATCTTCGGTGTAGACCACCGCGTCGGGTTTGGCGTTCTCGGCCACGAAGCGTTGCAGTGTGGTCTTGGCGGTGTTCTCGATCACGCGGGCGTTGACCTTTTTGGTCGCCCGATCCTTCGCGCCTACGACCGCCACCATGTCCACAGGGCCGCGACCAGTCGCCGCCTTCCGCTTTGCGTTCGACATGTTGGCCCGCTTACTGCCGACATAGGTTTCGTCGAACTCGACCGGGCCGTCGAACGGGCCTTCGCCCTCCCCGCCCCAGGCTTCCCGGATGCGGTGCAGCATGAACCAAGCCGTAGGCTGCGAAACGCCGATATCCCGATGCAGCTTCATGCTGGCGACGCTCTTGAGGCTTGTCAGGCACAGGTAGATCGCCAGCGCCCACTTTCGCAGCGGAACGTTCGAGCGGGCAATCGGTGTCCCGGTTCGCACGCTGAAATAGGACCGGCAATCGGTGCACCAATAGGGCATGGGCTTCGCGTTCGGAACCTCGCGGGTCCGCATGCCTCCGCACTTCCCGCAGTGCCGCTCGCCGTCAGGCCAGATGACCGACTCAAACCACTCGGTTGCGGCTTCCTCGGTCGGGAACATGTCCATGAGCTGCACCAAGGTCAGTCCCTCGCAGTGCGCTTTTCCAGGTGCCTTTTTCGTCATTTCAACCCTCCTTTTCGACACTCTGAATATAGGGATTCCCGATGGTAACGTCAAGTAGCATTTATAAGCCCCCAACATTGACCGGCGTGACTTTAATCTAGTCATCTTCCGGCTTCACGACGACCATTAGCTTGACGCCAAGCGCACCCAGCCAAGTCGGCATTGACATCGTGCCCATGGTCCGGCCGCTAATCCCCTTGTAGGCTTCCAGCTTCGAAACATAGCGGTCGGTGAAGCCGGCTTTTGTGTCGAGTTCCTCTTGCGACATCCCGAGCGCCTTGCGCCGCCTCACCAGGATCGACACCAGTTTCTTGTAGGTCCTCGCTGTTCCCAGGGCGATCCCCGGTGACGCTTGTGACGCGTCACCAACCGTCACACCTTTCTTTCGTTCTCGCCATCGTCGGGTCCTCTCCCGAGCCTTCACTTGCCGCTCGAGCACGCTCACCGCCAACTGGACCGCGCCGGTCTTCTCCTGCTCGATCAACACGGCCGCGATCAGCTCATCGGGGAGTTTGACCGTCGACGAGCCTGTCATGATTGGCCCGCTGCTTCCGGTGATCGCCGCCGACGGTACTTTGCAAACACATCCGGCCGATCGGCGTTGCGCTGCCTGTCCTCGGCCGCAGCAGCGGCAGCGCTGGCTGCTACGTCCCTGCGAAGCTTTCCGAGCCCAGCGATCACCCGCGCCCTTTCCTCCGGCGGCGATCGGCGTAGCAGCGATCCTCGCCTGCAGCACCTCGAGGATCGCTGCTCGCTCGTCGCGCCATGGCTGCACGATCTTACGGGCTTCCGCATGGACCTGCGCCGCCGAGGGTGGCCATGCGATGTTGTGACCGGCGACCAGGCCGCGGCCGAATCGCTCCGCCGCCTCGGCCACACACCAAGGTGGTAGATCCTGCAGCGCTTGAACAAAGGCCGTCGTCGTTTGCCGGGCCTCGCTCTCGCCGGTCCGCCGCGTCCATTTGTCCATGAGCTCGGTGATGATGACGGCCAGCTGCCTCAGGCTCCGCTTGTCGAGCTGATCCGAAAGCAAGGCGACCCGATGGCTGAGCGACTGGCGCAGCGCTCCCTCGGGCTTCCGGTCGGCCGGCAATAACGCCCGGCCAAGATCGTCTCGCTCAATCGCGTTGCGGATGTACGATAGATTCCGCCACAAGATCGAGGATATCGGAGCTGGGATCCGGCCCTTGCCCCCTCGATTCGCCACCGCTGTCGTCGTCTTTGCCATCGTCGTCCAAGTCACCGCCGCTCAAAATCTCAGCCCGCACGGCTGCGAAGCCGCCAGGTCGGTCAGGTTGGCCTCGAGGACCCCGCGATCGCTCCTCGGCCGCCTTCCGGCACCAATTGCGCCATGTCGCCAACCAATCGACTTTGCGACCGTGGCGGCCGGGTATGCCGCGCCAATAGTCGCGAAACCGATCGGCCTCATAGGTGGATTCCTGCTGGCTAAGCCCCTCGGCTTTTGCGGTCTCACCGTCTGCCAACCAGTCGGCAGGGATGCGTGTTCCCGCGTCACTGACCCTTTTTCTTTTGACCCCCGTAGGGGGGTTTTCTTTTTGGGGATCTTCTTTTTGTTCTAAGGAACTACAGGTGGTAGAGGCTTGGGGTTCTGCGCGCGATGCAGCGTCACCTGTGACGCTTTGTGACGTTACATGTGACGCTTTGTGACGCCTGTGACGTGTGACGGTGACGCTGTGTGACGCTTTGTGACGCTTGTGACGTTACATGTGACGGTGACGCCTGTGACGCTTTGTGACGTCACGCTTGTGACGCTCTCGCTCTCGCCATCGACGGGTTCTCTCGGCTCCGGCTGATCGTGGCTTTGTCGCCACTTCATCCCTCTCGATTCGCTCCGCCGCCTCGACCATCTCTTCGGCGGTCATGCCGGCGCGCAGGAGCTCTCGGAGAACGGCCGCCGTTACCGGCATCACGGCGCTCCCTCGAGACTGTCGTGCGGTTCGTGTCGCTGAGCCATGACGGCGTGCGATGTGTTCTGCATCAGGACGCCACCGGCGCGATGTACTGTCGGTAGGGCCGGACGAAACGCTCGATCGCCGCACTGCAGGCAAGGCCAGGCCAACGTTGCCCCCGCGGCGGCCGAGGCCGGACCAGCGTCACCGCGAAGCTGACTTTTCCGCTCAGTCCTTCGACGTCTTTCTGCAATCGCAGAATGTTCTTGTCCCCGCGCACGACAATTGAACGGGGAGTTTCCAAAATCGGCTGGGGCCGATCACGTCGCGGCCGCAGCGTGGAGGTCTTGATGACGATCGCTCGGTAGCGGGAGACGGTGCCCTTTGCGACGCCGAACTCGCCCATGATCTGCCGGATGCTCGCACCGGCGAGGATGCGTTCCTGAATAGCCATAACGGTCTCTGCGGGGAGCACGCGCATCACGCGGCCTCCACGCGCACTTGCAGCCGCGGCCTGTCGCTGTAGTGCTTTCTGACGCAGCCATCGACGATCTGCTTGTCGTCGCGGAAAACGATCTCGTTCAGCGCATCGAGCGTCTTAGCTAGATTGTCGAAGTCGGGCTTGGTCGTCGGCCGGATCCGGCCGGCCAACGCATCGCCGCGCTTTCGCTTCGACCAGCTCGCCGGCACCGGCATGAACGCCAGGATCAGCACGGCGACCGGCCCCTCGATCGGTCGCCGCCCCCGCATCGCCTCGGAACCAGCGGCGCTCAGAGCACCCTCATAGGAGCGCGTCTTGTCGTCGGTATAGGTCCGCACGAATGAGCCCATGCGCGCAAATCGCGGCCGCCCCTTTCCCTTCGGGACACCGGCGATCTCGATGACAATGGTGCTATCGAGACACGGCTTCGTCAGCATCTCTGGCGGCCTCGTCCAGCGGCATTTGAGGTTCATCCGGATCGGGGGTCGCTGTCTCCCGCTCACCGAAGAACTCGGTGTGATCGGCCAGCACGATCAGGGCGTTCGCGCCTTGATGATCGGCAAGAGCGATGATGTTCGATTCGCTGAACACCGCCTCGAACTGGCCCTTCACTTCCCGACCATTGACGCCGAACTTGCCGAGCATCACCGGAACCGCGTCGAAGCCGCTGCGAGCGATTAGCGCCGTGCCCCGGCGAACCATGTCATCCGCCAGCTTTTCGATCGCGTCGATCTTCTCTTGCTGCTTCACCTCGCCGAGCTTCTGCCAGACGACCGGCATTGCCCGGATGTGGGTCAGGATCGAATCGCGGAAGTCACCGGCCAGCGTCCCCAGCCCAAGATCTACCTGCCGCTCCCGCTTTTCCCGATCGATCTCAGCTTCCGTCTTGGCCCTTTCTTCGCTCACCGCCACTCTCCTGCTTGGTGGTTGCCTCAGTCGAGACCGAGCGCCGCCTTCGCGCGCGCCAGGTCCGCCTCCGCCTCCGCCAGCGTGTCGTCACGAGGATCCACGCCAATCGTGCGGAGGATCTGCAGTTCATGTTCAAGGTGCCGCACCTCAGATTCCAACCGGCGAACCAGAGCAGCCCGTAACTTGCCTATCGTCTCGCCGTCAGCCCGCTTCCGTCGCCGATACCACAGCCCCCAAAGGGTCCAAAAACCAACGCCAGCCTCGGCGCTGACATTGTGCATCGCACTCTCTACTCCTGCCGTTTTGGCCCGCTCGCGCTTCACGAGGCGTCTCGCATAGTCGCTAGCAAGGTCGGTCGAACTCATTCCTTGATCCGATCTCCACGAATTATGGACAGACACTCCACTTCTCCTCGGTCATGTTGACTGGGGAGGGGAGATGTACCCGCGCGGCCGAGCAGTTTGTGGACGGCAGCGGCCGGCGGGAGACTCGAATGATGGACGGAGGCGCGATAGGATCACGGCTTGGCCCCCCGCGAAGGAGGGTCGCGATGACCCCGGATGAAGTCGGCGCTACGCTCGCCGCCTTTGCTCAAGCGCTGGTCGCGGCGCTCATGCCCGGCCCCGAAGGAGCCGCGGCGCTGGAGCGCCTGGCGAGCGAGTTGCACGAGATAGCGACGGAAGCGCCGGTTGACTCCGACGAGCGGCTGAAACCGATAGCGGATGCGCTCGCGGCGAGCGAGGCCTAGCGCTCGACGACGGTCGCGAAGGACTTCGACGAGCTGGGGATAGGGCGCGTTCATGCCGCCGTCCGATAACCAGAGGCCGGGGCAAACGAAGAAAAGGCCGGGCTAGGCCCGGCAAGGTGGCGATCGGAGTGATCGCTCAGGAAGGAACTGATCGCACGCGAATCGCCAATCCGGCGCCGTCCGTGCGAGAATGTCGGGATGGATGAAAATGAACAGGAAATTGCCGAAACCGTTGCCGGCTTGGAGATCGTGCTGCGCCACCTATTGGTGGCCGGACTCGACGACTTGATTGCCGCTGACCCTGAGAGCGCCACGAAGATCATAGGCCGCCTCGATACGAGGCTTCGCGACACAATCGCGCGATCTTCATCAGGATCCGGCGAGCTACGACTAACGAGCTCCGCGATGTAGGCCGCAGGGCTCATGAAACAGCCCCTTGTGCGGCAGGTGTGCCCGCAATCAGATCGTCGGGGGTTACAGCCCCGTCGGTAGCTTCGCGAATACGGCTAGCAAGTTCGAGGCTTGGGGCGCGTTCCCGCCTCAGCAATCGCGTGACCGTTGAAGCCGGCGAGCCAATTTGCGCTGCGAAGGCGCTGGGCGTCAGGCCCATTTCGGACAGGTAGACTGACAACTTCATCAGTCCATGATTTGCCATACGGCAAACTGTGTCAAGCGGTTTTTGCCAGCTGGCTATGGAGGAACTGATGCTGGTTGCTCAAAATTGCCGGATGGCAAGGCTCGCTATCCGAGAACTGAGACTCGAGAGAAAGCTGTCACTCGAGGAGGTGGCTTTCGACGTCGGAATATCAGTATCGCAGCTGTCTCGCATTGAACGGGACGAGCGCGAAGCGAAGGCAAGCGAGCTGCAGCGCCTTGCCGAGAAGCTAGATGTCGGCATCGCTGAACTTTTCCGGGCTCCCGAGGAGGTCCCCCTCGTCGGCTATGTCGGCGCCGGTGCCGAGGCTCACTTCTACGGCACGGCTGACGATCCAGACGAAACGGTGCCTGCCCCGGACGGCGCAACACCATCAACAGTGGCTGTGGAAATCCGCGGCGAATCGCTTGGCGCTCTCTTTGATCGATGGCTGGTCTTTTACGATGATCGCCGCGAGCCGGTGACCCAGGACCTCATGGGCCGGCTCTGTATCATCGGCCTCGCCGATGACCGTGTGTTGGTGAAGAAGCTGCGCCCAAGCCGGACCAATGGCCTCTACCACCTGTTGTCCAATACCGAAGAGCCTATCCTTGACACCGCGGTCGAATGGGCGGCCAGGGTCAAGATTATGGTGCCGCGATGACCTTGATCCGCGCATGACGCGCCCGATCGCCGAGGACAGAAAGAGGCGGGACGACCTTCTCGGAATAAAGGTTGAGGGCTGCCTCGATCCAAGCAATGGTGGCCGCGAGCGCAACAAGCACGGCAAGAAGAAGTTACGGGCCGGCCGCGGCGGCGTTGGCAAGTCTGTGGTGATTGGCGCCAAGGACCGCGGGACAAACAAGGTCAAAGCCAAGGTGGTCGAAAAGACGGACGCCGAGACCCTACAGGAGTTCGTGATCGGCGCCGCCGCTCCTGGAGCCACCGTCTTCACCGACGATGCAGCGGCCTACAAGGGCATGCCCTACGATCACGAGAGCGTGCGCCACAGCGTAGGCGAGTACGTCCGCGACCAAGCGCGCACACCAATGGGATCGAGAGCTTTTGGGCCACCTTGAAGCGGGCGCACAAGGGCACCTTCCACCATTTCAGCGTCAAGCATCTTGATCGCTATGTGACGGAGTTTGCAGGGCGGCACAATGCCCCCGATGACGACACCATAAAACAAATGAGCAAACTTGTTGAACAAATGCCTAATAAGTGTCTTAAGTGTCCGGCTCTCGTCGGATAGGCGGGATTTGCGATCACTTGTTGATATATCTGTTGAAAATACGATATAGTAGAACTACGACAATATCGACACCAAGATAGTGGGCCAGACCAATAAGGAACACCACTTCCAGTAGAAAAACGCGTAATGCACCCCATGACAAGCTTGGAAACACAAGCACGTCGATACAAAGAACTAGAGCGAATATCCAGAAGAATCGTTCTCCCTGCCGAGAATCATTCTCCGCCTGTAGTTTTCCCTCGTATGCTGCGGCGACTTCGCTCGCAACATCCACGGTCTCCTGATCGCCATCAGAAGACTCAAGCCCCCACTCGCGCTCTATACTCATCTATTATCGAAGAATTGGGAATTGGCACATTCCGCGAACCCCGAATATAGTGGCGGGCCCAGGCGCCACCTTTCCTATGAGTATTCCTGACAAGATCTCCTGGAGTCTTATCAAGAAGCTGTACGCATGCTTCTTTGAGCGTTCCGGCTTCTGGCCCAGGCGGATCGTTGCGCATGTTGAAAACATCGGGTATTGGGCGTGAGCCGAACGGTTTAATTCGATGGTACAATAGCGGATGGACAGGCCCGTAGTCCCAAGCCTCAAATAGACCGTCCACCAGCGGACCAAGATCGCGCCCCATGTGGACCATGTGGGCCATATAAAGGATTTTTTGCACTGCCAATTGGGTGGTGGTCCAGCCTGATTCACGGCATATGAAGGCGCCACTAGCTATTGCGCTGATAGTCATGGCGATCTCCAGAAACAGCGAGTCATAGTCTTCGGTGTTTCGTCTTCTCGGCGATCGGCGCCGCCCCGTGTGACCGCCCAGGCCAGCGCTTCGGGCGTGGCGTCGATGCTCACGTCCTCTTCGAGTTCCGCCTTGTTGGGCTGGTGGGCTGCTGGGTTACCGAACCCCTTCCGATCCCTGTCCATAACGGTTCCTCCCCCTGTCAGGACAGGACGTGATGTCCTGTTGCGCCTCCGAGCGCAACACCCTGCCTTGCCCTGCTCATCTCAGGCCGGTACGGCTTCCTGCCGCAGACCGGCCTGTCTCTGCCAGATATGGATTGTCTATCAGGAGTAGCAAGAATGGCTAGGACCCGGGAACCCGCGCCCGCCGGCTTCGGCACTTTGCGATATAATTCCCAATAGAATAGCCACGATTTGCCATATGGCAAGTTTCGCTTGACAGCTGGTTTGCCAGTTGGCAAACTCCCTCCGTACCCGATGAAAGGGAATGGAGGCGAACGATGGCTGCAGCTGATCTCGTCAATCAGGACCGCCTTGCCAGCGTGACCGCGCTGAGTTCCGGCGCGCACTCTGCACCAAACGGCAATTTCGAGGCCTGCATTATGGAGGCTGCGGCCTTTGTCGCCGGCGAGCCCTGGTCCGATCATCCGGAATGCACCTGCCCGGTCATTGGCGCATTCATGCGGGGCTGGAACGATGGTCTCCCGAGTGACGAAGATCGCACACGGCTGCTTCTCCCGTTTGTTCCTGCAATTGTCGGCACCAAGGGCCTCGCTGCTCTTGAAGAGCGCCGCTCGCTAATGGCGGCCGATTGGTTGGTGCGAGTGCATGCACCGGCGTGCCTCCGATCAGCCGGCCTGAAAGACCAAGCGGCCACGCTAGAGGCGTTGCCCGAGATCACCAGCTTGGCCCAAGCGCCTTCGCTGCCTCTAGAGGCCGTTCGCAAGGAAGCGGCCGCTGCCGGGGACGCTGCCAGGGCCGCTGCCTGGGCCGCTGCCAGGGACGCTGCCGGGGACGCTGCCAGGGCCGCTGCCTGGGCCGTTGCCAGGGACGCTGCCGGGGCCTCTGCCAGGGACGCTGCCTGGGCCGCTGCCTGGGCCGCTATCTGGGCCGCTGCCTGGGGCGCTGCCGGGGACACCGTCACTGAGCTTCAACAGTCCGCACTCGTTCTTGTCGAGCGAATGGTCGCCCTCACCGACGACGATCGGCCAAGGCCGCCTGATGACCCGCCATTTCAATCCGGCCGGCGCAGTTCTCGATGCGCTCAACGATCTGTTGCAGGGCCCGCACTCGGCGCTCCGCAAGGCCGAACTCGCGCTGGCGATGTCGCCCGACGACGAGGACCCAGGCGTTGGTCGCGACCCTGACGACTATCTTCTGAGCGAGCCGCAAGACGATCTCGATGCGGGCGCGACGTTCGACCCGGACGAAGACGGCGACGATGTCTGAGGGCGCGACCGAGCTGGACGACCGCACCGAGGCCGAAAAGGCCGGCGTCGTCTTTACCGTCACCAGCTCCGTCCACGGCCACGCCCACGTGGAATACACCGGCACCCACACCGGCGCGGCGACGTCCGAGCTAGTGGCCAAAACCCACTATCACCCCTTCTTCGGCGGTCGCCAGGCCTGGGCGGCCGACGGCCGTTGGGGTTGCATCGTTCATCTGGATTAGGAGGCCTGAAATGCCAATGCAGACCGGATATGCCGTGACCATCAAAGGGTTCGTGAGGGTAGACCCGAGCGATCTTGACGCTCACGCAAGAGCCATCGCGGCGGTGCAAGCGGCGAAGGATCGCAACGTGGCCCCGCTGTTTGAGCTGATGGCGCTCGAGCATATCGACGTCCGCCCCAAGACCCGCCACGCGCCAGAGCCGAAAGCCGACATCGGCGGATTTGCTAGTGAACGCGGCCCCGAAGGACCGAGGGAATAACGGTGACGGGCCTCGTCGCCCGCCAGCACGAGCACGAGTTGGCGCACCCTCCCGCCCGTGGGCACATCGAGCAGGGCGACGAGGCCAACCCTGTATCGCCGACCACGGATGATTTCACCGACGCGGCCGAGCTCGTCGATGCCGTCGGCCCGGTCGAATCACGGCAAATGGCGATCTTCACCGCCGCCCATGTGATCTGCCGAGCCCGGATGAGGGGTCTTGTCCAAGGGCTCCAACACAACGTGCGGAACCAGCAAGGGTGCCGATGACCAACCCCGCTTCGATTAGCGTAGCCGCCTACCGCGCCGCCGCCGAGGCGGAGTGGCGGATCCCGTCGAATGATGACGACCTGCCGACCGGCTACGCACCAGTCGGACCCGAGGAAAAGGCGCGCCGGCGCAAGGCGTGGAACCGCATTATGGATGCGGCGCAAGAGCTCATCGCTGAAAGCGATAACCCCGACGGAGCGCTCGTATTCCTCGATGATGTGGGCACCGTCGTGCTTGGATTCGAACTGGCGCGCCAAGGTGCACCGGTAGACGCGGCGATTGCTCACAACGCGAAGCGCTACGCCAACGTTCTGACCTTCGCCATGGCGCAGGCGCAGGAAGCCCTTGTGGCCAGAGCCGGCCGTGCCTGATTCGACCGGCAAAACAATCTCGGCCACGCAGGCGCCCGCACTGTGGAACGCCTCGCCTTGGCTGACGCGGTGGATGCTCCATCAGCACTTCACCAACGGAATGCAGCTCGACAAAGCGGCCGATGCCCGGATGTCCTGGGGGCTCAAGTTGCAGCCCTTGATCCTCGAGCAGGCGGCCGAGGATCTATCGCTCGAGATCCGGCCGAACGAGGGTGATATCTATGAGCGCCGTGGTCTCTTCGGCTGCACCCGCGATGCGATCGTGATCGACCCGACCCTTGGGCCCGGGGCACTCGAGACCAAAGTCGTATTCGACTATCGCGATTGGATGAGCGCATGGGATGGCGGCCGGACCGCGCCCCGTCACTACGAGATCCAACTGCAAGAACAAATGCTGGTCGGCGATGGCGAAACCGGCGAGTCGTTCCGTTGGGGCGTCATCGCGGTTTGGGTTGCCGGCGAGGTCCACTATCTCCGCCGCGACCCGGTTGAGGAGCTGTGGAAGGCGCTGCGGGCCGAAGCCGAAGCCTTTTTCGCCGCGGTAGCCGCCGGCGCCGAGCCGGATCCGTTCGGGCTCGCCGTCGAGCTGCCGATGCTGAACGCGATCGAGCGCACCGGCGAAGTGATCGACCTCACCGACGATGTCGACATCGCCGAGGAAGCCCGGATGTTCAACTGGGCCAAGACACAGGCGCGCAGCCATTCCAAGATAGCCGACAGCTCCAAGGTCAAGCTGCTTAAGGCACTGGGCGACGCCTCCGCGGCCGAGTGCTTCGGCGGCATTCGCTTGAAGGTTTCGCAGTCGAAGATCCCCGCGTCGACCCGCGATCCTTTCACCCGCACCGTCCTATCGGCCTCGGTGCCGCCGGTCCTGCCCGACGAGCTGATGGACACCGTCAAGAAGGCCGAGCTGACAGGATGAGCGCATGACCGCTCCGTCGACCAACACCGCCCTGATCGCGCTCGAGGAGCAACTAACGCCGCTCGCCCCGCGCTTCGAGGCGGCGCTGGCGGGCATGATGCCGGTCCAGCGCCTGATCCGCACCGTCATGGTTTCGGTCGAGCGACTGCCCAAGCTCCTCGAATGCGACCGCCAGTCGATCTTCATGGCCGCGATGTCGGCGGCCTGCCTCGGGCTCGAGGTCGACGGCGTCACCGGGCAGGCCTTCCTGATCCCGTTCAAGAACCGGGCCCAGCTGGTCATTGGCTACAGGGGATTCAATACCCTCGCCGCCCGCTCCGGCATCACCATCACTGGCGCCGTGGTCCGCGAGGGCGACGCCTTCGAATATGAGAAGGGCTCGGGCGTCTTCGTCCGCCACAAGCCGTTGTTGGAAGGGGCCGCGGTGCGCCGCATCGTTGCCGCCTGGGCCTGCGCCAACCACGCCGATCGACCGCCGGTGATCGAGATCATGGGCATCGACGAGCTCATGGCGGTGAAGGAGCGATCGCCCGGGGCTCGGCGCTCGGATAGTCCCTGGAACGACGCGAAGATCGGCTTCCCGGCGATGTGTGAAAAGACGGCCAAGCGCCGTCTCGCGCGATCGCTGCCGATGTCGATCATGCAGACGGCCGCGCGCATGGACGAGGCGGTCGACGAGAACGCAAAGCCGGCCTGGATCACGCCGGATCGCGGGCTCGAGATTGACGGCCAGGCCGAGGCGGCAACGCCATATGACGCGAGCGAGACGCCTGACGCCGGCAAACTTATCGGTTCCGCAACGGAGGGGGCCAGAAGGACCTCCAATGCGGAAGGGGGCGGGGTTGACGAGCAACCCGCCACGGCTGCTGACAAAGGCCCCGCCCCCGACAATTCCGACCTGATCGACGGCTATGAGCAGCACGTCCAAATGGTGCTCGCCGAGGACGCCACGGCCGCGCAGCTCGGGGAGTGGTGGAACAGCGACGCGCAAAAATCGCAGCGAAAAATCATCGGCGGATCGGATCGGATGGACGCCCTACGCGACAAGGTGATGGCCGAGGCTGAGCGGCGGCAATGGGTGACCGTCCAATGACCGTCTACACGCCACGCACTTTGGCAAAGGAGTGGGGCTTGTCGGAACGGTCCCTTCGTCAACTGGCCCGCAAGATCGGCGCTTGTCACATCCTCGGAAAGGCGATGAGGTTTGACGAAGACGACAAACAAGCTCTTTGGAAGGCGATGCGACCATGCCCCTCACCATCTACAAACGAGGCAAAATCTGGCATTACCGGGGGACGGTTGCCGGGAGGAAGCTTAGAGGCACTACGCGCACGACTGAGAAACGAACAGCGCAACGGCTCGCGGCGGAACAAGAAGCGAAACACTGGAAAAGTCATTTCGATGGCCCTGCATCGGTCCTGACCTTCGTGGACGCTGCTCATCTTTACCTGGACGCCGGTAAGCCATCGCGGTTTCTCGGCCGCCTAACCGATTACTGGGAGGAAACGCCAGTGCAGAGCATGACGGCGGGTGCGATCCGGCAATCGGCGATTGACCTCTATCCCAATGTGTCAAATGCCACTCGCAACCGAGCGGTTCTGATTCCGACTCAGGCCGTCATAAACCATGTGGCCGAGCAAGGGCTTTGCCAGCGACTGCGAGTCAAAAAATTTCCGACAGAAACGAGGGAGAAAGAGCCCGCCACTTGGGAATGGATACAGGCTTTCATGGCGGAAGCGTCACCACATATGGGCGCGCTCGCCTGCTTCATGTTTCTGACCGGCGCCCGGATCTCTGAGGCGATCGGCCTCACTTGGGAAGATGTCGACTTCAAGCGCAGCCGCGCCCTCATTCGTCAGACGAAGGTAGGGAGCGAGCGCTGGGCTCACCTTCCCGGCCCACTCTTTTCAGCCATCGCCAACATTCAGAACCGCAAGGAACGGGTGTTCAAGCTCACGGTGCCCCCAGAAGGCCCGTGGAGGCGCACAGCCGAGCGGGCTGGCATCAAACCGCTATCGTTTCATTCCTGCCGCCACGGCTTCGCTACGGCCATGCTTCATGCTGGCGTAGATCCTGTGACGACAGCCAAGCTCGGAGGCTGGAAATCGCCCCAGCATGTGTTCTCGACCTACGGACATGCCATGGACGACGAAACGGTGACTGAGCGGATTTTGGGCACACCAGGGGCACAATCGAAAACACAAAGTCGAAATAAGGAGTTCGATCAATGACTTATAGTCACAATCGGTGTCTTCGTAATAGACCCGCATTGGCAGGACATGCCGGTCCTCGGCAAGCGTTCCGGAGAGATCGGCCTGTTGCCCTCCGGACTCGGTCATTGCGACAACCATTTTTCGATCGCCAAAGGCGTCACCATCCGATCCTCCTCCCCGGCGCCGGCAATATGACGATAGGGCCGGCCCGGCTCACCCAGATCGCTCATCACCGCCAATGCGCCGGTGAAATCCTGGTCGTCGGTATAGATGCTCGGCGTAATCACTGAGCGGAGCCCGGCGCCGCTTGCCGAGCGCAGTCCGTTGACGGAGTCCTCGAAGGCGATCGCCTCCTCCGGTCCGATCCCAAGCTCGGCCAACACAAAGTTGTAGATGTCCCGCGCCGGCTTTTTCCGCTTGACGACGTCACCCGCTCCGATCGCATCGAACAGCTTCATGCCGTTCGATCCGAGCGTCGCCATGATCAGGGATTCTACATTGGGCAAGCTCGTCGTCGTCGCGATCCCTACCAGAGACCCGCCGGTCTTCGCCTCGTCGATCAGCCGCTGCACGCCCGGACGAAGCCGCGCCGCTCCAGCGTCAATCATCGCAGTGTAGCGTTCGGTCTTGGCGGCGTGAATTTCAGGGATCAAGGGCAGCGCCCGCTCGCCGCCCTCCGGCTCGAACCGTTCGACGAAATGGCGCATCCGCTCCTTACCTCCGGTCACCTCCAAGAGCTTCTTGTACAGCGGCCGGTCCCAAACCCATGGCAGGCCGTAATCGGCGAAGGTCCGGTTGAAGGCCTCACGATGGGTCTCCTCGGTCTCCGAGAAGGTTCCGTCAATGTCGAAGATGAGAGCGGGGGATCGGAGCACGGATCGAGGCCTGGACGCTGGGGATCACCGTCCCCGTTTAGCGACGGCCCCCGCAAATGAGAAGCGCTAGTCCTCCCCCTCCGAGAACAGCCCGAACTGCCCGGCCGCCCGCTTCGGCGGATCGAGGCCGAGATGGCGGAAGGCGTTGGGCGTCAGCAGCCGACCGCGCGGTGTCCGCTGGACGAAACCCTGCTGGATCAGGAACGGCTCAACGATCTCCTCGATCGCGTCGCGCGGCTCGGCAAGCGCCGCGGCGATGGTCTCGACCCCGACCGGCCCACCGCCGAAGCCGTCGGCGATGGTGGTGAGATACCGCCGGTCGAGCTGATCGAAGCCGAGCGTGTCGACCTCCAGGCGTTGGAGCGCCTTGTCGGCGATCTTGTCGTCGATGTCGCCATCACCCTCAACCAGCGCGAAATCGGAGACCCGGCGAAGAAGCCGCGACGCGATCCGTGGCGTACCGCGTGAGCGCCGGGCGATTTCGGCGGCCGCCGCCGGCGTCATCTTAACGCCGAGTATCCGCGCCCCGCGCCGGACGATCTCCTCCAGCTCCTCGATCGAATAGAAATTGAGCCGGATCGGAATGCCGAAGCGATCGCGAAGCGGATTGGTGAGGAGCCCGAGCCGCGTCGTCGCGCCAACTAAAGTGAAACGGGCGAGATCGATACGAACCGACCGCGCCGCCGGCCCCTCGCCAATAATCAGATCGAGTTGGAAATCCTCCATCGCCGGGTAGAGGATTTCCTCCACCGCCGGATTGAGCCGGTGGATCTCGTCGATGAAGAGGACATCGCGGTCCTCGAGATTGGTGAGAAGTGCAGCGAGATCGCCGGACTTGGCGATCACCGGCCCCGAAGTGGCACGGAAATTGACCGCGAGCTCGCGGGCGACGATCTGCGCTAGCGTCGTCTTACCGAGCCCCGGCGGCCCGACAAACAGCACATGATCGAGCGGATCGCCGCGTGTTCGCGCCGCCTCGATGAACACCGAGAGATTGGCCCGAGCCTGCGCCTGGCCGATGAATTCATCGAGGCGCTGCGGCCGAAGCGTCACATCGGCCGCGTCATCTTCGCGGAGTTCCGGGGCAACGAGGCGGGTCATTCCGCCCTCACTATCATGCGGCGGCGTCTCGCCCGCGCCGCCGGCGATCGCGGTCATCGTGCGGCACTCCGAGGGCGAAATAGTGAACGGAGGCCGAGCAGCAATGTGCAGCCGAACCCGGCCGCACCGCCGGCGATTGCAAGGGCCGCGACCAAATCGAAACTCGGAACCACGCCTACCGGTCCGAGAAACACCCACAGCAATGCCGAGAGCGCGCCGAAGACGACCCCAAGAATGACCGCAAGGGCGATCAAGCCAAAGAAGCTCTTGCCCCGCTGGGCGCTGGTCGCCACCAGAAATCCGATGGCAAGCATCGGCGGCAGGCCGATTACATAGCCGGAGATCAGGAGGTCGAGCAAAGCGGACGATTGCAGCGCCCGCTGACCGGCCGCCGGTTCTTCGACCACGACCAGGAGCAGCGCCGCCCCAATAAAGGGTCCGACCAAACCGAAGAACAACGCCGTCCTGAGCGGCCGCCATCCGGTCATCGCGCCAGTTCCTTGAGGCCAAGCCGAATCAGCGCCACGGCTGTCGCTTCCTCACCGGCCGAGCGGGCGGCAGCGGCGACGGCGGCACTCGCCTGCGGCCGGCCGTAGCCGAGATTGGTCAGCGCCGAAACGGCATCGGCAATCGGCTGCGGCGCGCGTTTCTCGGCAAGATCGGTTTGAAGATGAATCACGGCCGGATCGACCGATGAATAGGCCGGCGCTTTGTCACGTAGCTCGGCAATAATGCGCTCAGCGACCTTCTTGCCGACGCCCGGCGCCTGCGTGATCTGAGCGTTGTCGGAGAGCGCGACTGCGGTGGCAAGATCGCCTGGACCCAGAACGCCGAGAACGGCGAGCGCCACTCGCGCCCCAACACCTTGAACCGTCATCAGCAGTCGGAACCATTCCCGCTCGACATCGGACACGAAGCCGTAAAGCCGTATCGCGTCCTCTCGGACATAGGTTTCGATCGACAGAATTGCTGCCTCGCCGGGCGCCGACAGCGATTGCAACGTTTTGGTCGAGCAAAGGACCTGATAGCCGACCCCGCCGACATCGAGGATGACGAAGTCCTCACCATAGGAATCGATGACGCCTTTGAGTTTGCCGATCATCTCAGCGCCCCGCAGCGGCCAACCGCGCCACCACCGAGCCGCGATGATGAGCATGGGTGATGGCGATGGCGAGAGCATCGGCGGCATCGTCGCCGTCGAATAGGGCGCGAGGGAGAAGCACTCGGACCATCATCCTGATCTGCGCCTTGTCGGCATGGCCCGAGCCGACCACCGCCTTCTTGACGGCGTTGGGCGCATATTCCGCAACCGTGACCCCAGCTCGCGCCGGCGCCAGCATCGCGATCCCCCTCGCCTGTCCGAGTTTCAGCGTCGCCGCCGCGTCGCGATTGACGAAAGTCTGCTCGACTGCCGCCTCGGCAGGAGAGAAGGCGCTAACGACTTCGCCGAGACCTTCATGCAGCGCCAGGAGCCGCACGGCGAGATCGTCGCCGGCGTCGGACATCACCGTTCCCGCGGCAACAAACTGAAGTCCGCTGCCGGCAAGGTCGATCACGCCCCAGCCGGTGCGGCGAAGACCCGGATCGACGCCGAGTATGCGAATCGGGCTTGACATCACACTGGTTTAACGCGGAGCGCGCGCCACGTCTCAGCCCGAAGGCGATTCCGCAGTTGGAAAAACAGTGTCTGGATCAAGCTGCCGTCAGCTTGGCCAAGATCTCGTCCGACACCTCGAAATTAGTCGTGACAGTCTGGACATCATCGTCATCGTCGAGATTGTCGATCAGTTTGAGAAGGCTTGCCGCGGTATCCTCATCGACCGGTGTCGAGGTCTGTGGCCGCCAAACCGGCTTCACCGACTCGGCCGCGCCGAGCGTTTCCTCCAGCGCCTTGGCAACATCGCCGAGATCCTCGAAAGCGGTGATGATGACATGACCATCGTTGTCGCTCTGAACGTCGTCTGCCCCGGCTTCGATAGCGGCGTCCAGCACCTCGTCGGCGCTGCCCGCGGAGGCGAGATAGTTGATCTGCCCGACCCGGTCGAACATGAAGGCGACTGAACCGGTTTCGCCAAGCGCACCGCCAGCCCTGGACAAGATCGCACGAACCGAACTCGCCGTCCGGTTCCGGTTGTCGGTAAGCGCTTCAACTATCATGGCGACGCCGCCGGGGCCGTAGCCTTCATAGCGGACTTCGTCATAGTTCTCAGACTCGCCGCCCGCCGCCTTCTTGATAGCCCGCTCGATATTGTCCTTCGGCATGTTCTCGGCGCGCGCATTCTGAACCGCTAGCCGCAACCGCGGATTCATCCCCGGATCGGGCGCTCCGAGCCTCGCCGCCACCGTAATCTCGCGGGCCAGTTTGGAGAACACCTTTGCGCGCTTGGCATCGGCCGCACCTTTTTTGTGCATGATATTCTTGAATTGCGAGTGTCCGGCCATGCCTGTGCCTTCGCGAGGTCGTTCGGCAATCGCTTATAGCGTGGCGGCAGCGCCGATTGCCAGAAGCTAACAGCGGCGGCGGTGTCGCTGCCAATCTCAATCCCAAAACGGTGGTACGGTCTCGTCGACACCGGGACCGAGGCGGAGCGGAGCGATCATTGTGGCCAGCCCGGTATCATCCGCCGTTTCGACCGCAACCCCACTAAGCGCACCCGGCCCGGTCGCGGCGCTCATCCGTCCGCCGGGAATCTTGCTCAAAAACCGTTTCATCGGCTCGTCGCGATCCATGCCGAGGATTGAGTCGTAGTCGCCGGACATGCCGGCATCGGACATATAGGCGGTGCCGCCGGACAGAATCTTGTGGTCTGCCGTCGGCACATGAGTGTGGGTGCCGACGACGAGGCTGGCGCGGCCATCCACGAACACGCCCATCGCCTGCTTCTCGCTGGTCGCCTCACCATGGAAATCGATTATCAAGGCGTCAGCCGAATTGCCGAGCGGCGCCGATGCCAGCTCGCGCTCGATCAATGCGAAGGGATCATCAAGCGGGTCCATATAAAGCCGCGTCATTGCGTTGATCACCAACACTTGCGCTCCGTTCCGCGCCGTGAACAGGCCGGAGCCGCGGCCAGGCGTGCCATCCGGATAGTTGATCGGGCGCAGGAACCGCTCCTGCCGGTCGGCGAAGATCAGCGCTTCCTTTTGATCGAAGGCGTGATTTCCGGTGGTGACTACATCGGCGCCGCAGTCGAGGAGCCCCTGGAAGATATCCTCGGTAATGCCGAACCCGCCGGCGGCGTTTTCGCCATTGACGACAATGAAATCGAGCCGGTGTTTCTCAACCAGTTCTGGCAGCAAGTCGGCGACCACGTTACGACCGCTGCGGCCGACCACATCTCCGATGAACAAGAGCCGCAATTCGTCAGTCTCCTCGGCGGGCCGTGGACGGTGCCGGCAATTGCCCGGTCAGCGCGCGGGGGCGAGCGAGCGTCGGTCGCCGAAGCCCAGGACCTCGTTCTCGGTTACGATATGATCGAGCGCTACATCATGCGGCTCGACCGGGATTCGCTCCACTTCCTGCACCGAGAAGGCGATACCGACAAGCCGCGGATTGAATCCTGCTGCGGCGAGCCTGGCGATGGCGCGGTCGTAGAAGCCGTTGCCATAGCCGAGACGGCCGCCATGACGATCAAAGCCGGCAACCGGTAGGAAGATGACATCGGGGATGACCACCAACGCCAGAACCGACGGCTCGCGGACGCCGAAAGCGGCCTGAGTCAACGCTTCGCCGGGCCGCCATTGCCGAAACAGCATTTCCCCATCCGAGACCGCCGGCAACGCCGTGGCGATATCGAGATCGCCTGCGCCGGCGAGCACCCGCAAAACATTGGCTTCACTGCGAATCGGGGCGTAGGCGGCGACGCAACCGGGCGCCCATTTGCGCATAAGGGCCGAGAGTCTCCAGGCAATTCTCCGTGATGATTTCTCCCGCTCTGCGTCACTTAAGGCGTCGCGACGCTGGAGAACCTGCCGGCGGAGGACGGCCTTGCGGTCGGCTATCGGTCGGTTCGTCATTCACCTCAATCCGCGCGCCCGACCGCGCCTTGCAAGGCTTCAAAAGATTCATTCGCCGGCAGACGGCCTTTGGCGCGCGCAGCCTCCCGCCGGCGAATGAATCGGTCAAATTGGCCCCTCGTGTCGAAATCGTCCGTCCAATCGTCGATCTCCACAAACTGGCCGTTCTCGACATGTTGCTTCGGGTCAAGGCCAACCATCAGCCGATAGTGCTCCCA
Organism: Kaistiaceae bacterium; assembly: GCA_963667605.2. Taxonomy (GTDB): domain Bacteria; phylum Pseudomonadota; class Alphaproteobacteria; order Rhizobiales; family Kaistiaceae; genus JADLGL01. Next base: position 1,508,089 of record CAXXUZ010000003.1, on the reverse strand, counting down.
GCCGCCATAGCGCGGCAACTTGCCCCTCCTCACCAAATCCCCGCCGCGCTTCAGCAACTTCAAATGCCGCGTTTGCTGCTCAGGCCAGAACGATTGAGCGAAGCATTCCCCGCCTTGTGCCCGGTGAGCTTGTTGGGCCCGAAGCGGCAGAAGAGGGTCCAATCGCGGACCGCGAAATTCGCGATCAGGTTCATGGCCTCGTCGGTGAAGAAGACGTCGCCATAAAGGACGATCGACCGGCCGTCCGGACTCCATAGATACCGCGAGCTCAGAAATTTGTCGGCATCCGTTCCCGTGGGCCATCGCGCCGCGTCCGGCAACAGATGCAGTTTTGAGTGTGGGGTGGAGTAGCGCTTGTCGAGACCGACAACATCCACCCTCCAACCCCGATCGTTCGCCTGCCTAGCGGTGCGATGAACAAGAGTCTCACCGTCGATCGACACCAGATGCTTGGGCACACCGAGATGGTCGCGCCAACGAACTCCATCGCCCGCCGCCATTATTATGGCAACCGGCTGTCCGCCAGTCGAACGGCCAGGCTTGCCGGTACCCAGCAGACATCGCAAAATAGTTTGTCCTGCTTTGATCATCTGTGCCCGGAACATGGTGCCACCACGCACTGCTCCGGCCCGCGCGGAACCGAGCATTGGTCGTTCGGCCGCGACGGTGGGAGGCGAGCCCCGCACCGGCCGGTGGAATGTCGATCCCGGGAACCTACAGCGTAGGTGGGCGCCATGTGTCCAGGCCCACGAGCCCAGACAGGGACAGCTCCCTTTAGGATCGATAAGGCCCCGGGAATACATTATTCCTGCCAAACCACGCAGGACTCACCAGAGGCCGATATAGGTCCGATCCCGAGTGTATGCCAGCGATCACGACAAAAGTGTTGTCGGTCGCCTACCCAATGTCGGCGTCGACCTGTCCGAAGGGCCAGGTGAGACCCGCAGCGGTGCCAGCTATCGTGGTCGTTGGGGGGCGCCACTCCAAAGCGAGGTGTAGCATGCGAATCCCGCAAGCCTTGACGCTGTCGATAGCGATGTCGCTAACCGCCGCGAATGCAAGCGCCCAACAATTGAGGGCGGTTCCAGCAGATCCTACCGACCGCCTGATCGTCGTCGTGGGAAACCTCCTGCTGAATATGAACCCGCAGCAGGACAAATATTACAATAAGGATTCCGATACGCTAGTCGAAGTCCCCTGCCCCGACGTCATCGTCGCCAAGCCGGACAATAATGCTGTGCAACCAGCGGCTGAAATCGCCGCTCTCGTAGCACGGCAGCAATTCGTGCCGTGAGCGCAAGTCATGGCGCTCGGGGCCGAAGTTCCGGTCAGCGAAGGAAGCTACAATTGCTACAATGAGGACCCGCCAAACAGCGGTAATTTTGTTCGCGTCACGTGCCCGGATATCATTGTGATCGACACAACCGATTGAGCAGCGGAGCGCGCGTCGGCGCGGGGCGAGCCCCAATTTCTCGCCTGGTGCCTGCAAGGTCCAAGATAGTGCCGGCCGCCTGGGCCAAGCCCCGGGAAGCTTGGCAGCGAACCGGTCGTTGCCCGACGAGCAGAGACGCGGATCGGGGTCAGTTCGTTCGCAGGCGAAACTCGACCCGCACGGTCACCTTAGCCAAGTCAGGGGCCCTTGATCGGTCTCGACGTGAAAGCTATCGGGCGGGAGATCGACAGCCAAACCTATTTGCTGGCATTGAGGCGCCGGGCGATGTCCGTGATCCTTTCCGCCGCCCCCCCGAGCGTAGCTGCCAGATCCGCCTCGGCTCCGAGATCGCGCTCGGGGCGGGCTGCCGCAATATCCCGGAGCGATCCAAGTTCCGATTGCGCCCGCGCCAACCGATCGCTCGCTTCCGCCGCACTGTCGGCAAGGCTAATCGCCGCCATGACGATCAACCGTTGATCGCCGATCTCGCCGAAGGCGCCGCGCAGATCGTCGATCGCTTCATTAAGGGTTGCCCCAAGGTCGAGAAGATGTCGCTCTTGGCCCTCGTCACAAGCCATCCGGTAGCTTTTACCGTTGATCATCACGCTGACAGACGGCATCGCTCTAGGACTCCGATCCGTTGTCGCCGGCGATCACCCCGCGAATAGATTCCATCGCCGAAACCAAGCGCCACGACACCTCGCGATTGGCATCTTCGACCCGCGATGCTTTCGCCTCGGCGGTATCGAGGGATTGAGCCAACCGAGATCGATCGGCGCCAACGCGGTGCAACTCGGCCTCCAAATCCACCCGCCCGCGCTCCTCGTCCTCGCGCCGCTCAATGGCGTCGTCCAGGACACCAAGCGCTTGTTCTAGCTTGCGCAGCGCAGCCATTACGGGCGAATCGCCTGACATAATTGTCGATTCCTTTGCCGATACCGCCGCCGGCGGCGGTATGAAGCGCTCATGAATTAGGCCATGCAAAGGCTTACGATCAAATGGTGTGACAGCGGACGAACTTAACGTCAATGCCGTCCAAGGGAGACATCCACTGAGATCGGCCGAGCCGGTGCACCGACGCCCCTCGCCGCATATTTGGTTTGCTTGAACGACCTGCTAGGTGAGGCGCGGAGCGGGCCGGGGTGAACTAACCCCAATCGAACATGGACAGATGGGCGTCTCTCAGTTCCGGTGCGAGAGACTGCCGCATTGACCTTGCTCAGCGGACCGTCTCTATAGGTCCGCTCTTTTGACGGGACCTCGGAGAAGCCCGCCAGCGGTAGCGTATTGGGGAGGAAGCGATGACAATTCGTGTGGGGATCAACGGTTTCGGGAGGATCGGTCGCAATATCCTCCGTGCCATCATCGAGGACGGCCGGACCGACATAAAGGTCGTCGCGCTCAATGATTTGGGTCCGGTTGAAACCAATGCCCATCTCCTCCGCTATGACTCAATTCATGGCCGCTTCCCAGGTAAAGTGACCGTCGACGGCGACTCAATCGACGCCGGCACCGGGCCGATCCGGGTCACCGCAATCCGCAATCCGGCCGAACTCCCATGGAAGGAGCTCGACGTCGATATCGCCCTTGAGAGCACCGGCATCTTTACCGCCCGAGAAAAGGCCGCCGCCCATCTGGAGGCAGGCGCGAAACGCGTGCTGATCTCAGCTCCCGCCGGCGATGCCGATCTCACAGTCGTCCACGGCGTCAACAACGACAAGCTGACGTCGGATCATACGGTCGTGTCGAATGCCTCTTGCACCACCAATTGTCTGGCCCCGGTGGCCAAGGTGCTGCACGACGCTGTGGGCATCAAAAATGGCTTCATGACCACAGTGCACTCCTACACCAACGACCAGCCTTCGCAGGACCAGATACATAAGGACCTCTACCGCGCCCGCGCCGCTGCTTTATCGATGATCCCAACCTCGACGGGTGCCGCCCGCGCCGTCGGACTGGTGCTCCCCGAACTCAACGGCAAGCTCGACGGCGTTTCCATTCGGGTGCCGACGGCGAACGTTTCGGCAATCGATTTCAAGTTCAACGCCAAGCGAGCGACCACGATTGAAGAGATCAACGAGGCGATGACGCGGGCCGCAGCAGCGCAGGAGATGGCAAACATCATTGCGATAATCGAAGAGCCCAACGTCTCCAGTGATTTCAACCATGACGTTCATTCGGCCAATTTCGCAATCGACCAAACCAAGGTTGTCAACGGCACCCTGGTGCGAGTGATGGCCTGGTACGACAATGAGTGGGGCTTCTCCAACCGAATGATCGACACAGCGGTCGCCATGGGCAAGCTGCTCTAGCTCAGCGTATGGCCGCATATCGAACGCTTGATGGTGCCGATTTTGTGGACAAGCGTGTGCTTGTCCGGGTCGACCTCAATGTCCCAATGAAGGATGGCCAGGTCACCGACTTGACCCGCATCCAGGCCGCCGCATCGACGATCACCGATGTCGCCAATGCTGGCGGCAAGGTTATCCTGCTCGCGCATTTCGACCGACCCAAGGGCACCTATGTCGCCGAGATGTCGTTGTCGCCGGTCCGTCGCGCAATCGCGTCCACGCTCGATCGGCCGGTTGGTTTTGCCAAGGATTGTATCGGCGAACCCGCCGAAGTCGGCGTCGCGGCGATGGCCCCGGGCGACATTCTATTGCTCGAAAACACGCGCTTCCACGCCGGCGAGGAAGCCAATGACGACGCCTTCGTCGCCGCTCTTGCGGCGCTCGGCGATGCCTATGTCAATGATGCCTTCTCCGCCGCCCACCGTGCCCACGCCTCGACCGAGGGACTGGCCCACCGTCTCCTCGCTTATGCCGGCCGATCGATGGAAAAGGAGCTGAATGCGCTTCAAGCCGCGCTTGGTAGCCCGACGCGGCCGGTGGTCGCCGTTGTTGGCGGCGCTAAAGTGTCGAGCAAGATCGACCTTCTGGAGAACCTCCTCGACAAGGTCGACGCGCTGGTGATCGGCGGTGGCATGGCCAACACGTTCTTGCTCGCCCAGGGTGCGGCCGTCGGCAAATCGCTGGCCGAACCCGACCTTGCCGGTACGGCGCGCCGGATCATGGCGGCTGCCGACAAGGGCCGATGCGAGATCGTGCTGCCGGTCGACGCCGTTGTCGCCCGTGAGTTCGCGGCCAACCCGCCGACAGAAACAGTCACGATCGATGCGGTACCGGACGATTCGATGATCCTCGATATCGGACCGGATTCGATCGAGGTGGTAAAGCGAACATTCGACAAAGCCGCGACCCTGGTCTGGAACGGCCCGCTAGGTGCGTTCGAACTAGCTCCGTTTGACAAGGCGACCGTCGCCGCGGCCCGGCACGCCGCCGAGGCCACCCTCAATGGCCACCTTCTTTCCGTCGCTGGAGGCGGTGATACTGTTGCGGCGTTAAATCACGCAGGAGTCGCCGACCAGTTCAGCTATGTATCCACTGCTGGGGGGGCGTTCTTGCAATGGCTTGAGGGCAAGCCGCTGCCTGGCGTCGAGGCGCTGCGCCAGGGCTGACCGGACCTTTGGTCCGCGTTGGCGACAACGCGCCCGAACGGGGAGAGGGCTATGACCGACACACTTGAGGACATCGCTGCCAAAATGGTTGCACCCGGCCAGGGGATTCTTGCTGCCGACGAGAGCAGCGGCACCGCCACTAAGCGGTTCGAGGCTCTCGGCATAATGTCGACTAATGAAACGCGCCGTGATTATCGCGAGATGCTGTTCCGCTCCGGAACCGCGCTGCGCGACAATATTTCCGGCGTGATCCTCTTTGACGAGACCATTCGTCAGACGGCCGCCGACGGCACACCGCTGCCGCAACTGATAAGGGACCTTGGCGGTTTTCCGGGCATCAAGGTCGACACCAGCGCAAAGCCGCTCGCTCTTGCCTCCAACGAAACCATCACCGAGGGCCTCGATGGCCTTCGCGAGCGGCTGCACGAATATGGGAAGCTCGGCGCCCAGTTCGCCAAATGGCGCGCGGTGATTGCTATCGGTTCGGGTCGGCCAAGCCGCAATGCTATCAGCGCCAACGCCCACGCGCTGGCCCGTTACGCTGCGCTCTGCCAAGAGGTTGGTCTGGTACCGATCGTCGAGCCCGAAGTGCTGATGGACGGTCCGGACGCCAGTCACGACGCCGACACCTGCTACACCGTCACGGAATTGACGTTGAAGACGGTCTTCCAAGCACTTTACGAGGCGAATGTGAGCCTGGAGGGCATGGTGTTGAAGCCCAACATGGTGATCGCCGGCAAGAATTCGTCGAAACAAGCCGGCCCGGAAGAAGTCGCCGAAAAGACCTTCCGCGTGCTGAATGCCTGTGTCCCGGCCGCAGTCCCCGGCATCGCCTTTTTGTCGGGTGGCCAGTCGGACGAATTGGCGACCGAGCATCTGTCATTGATTAACAATCTCGGGCCGACGCCGTGGCAGCTCTCTTTCTCCTATGGCCGCGCTCTGCAGCATGCAGCGATGACCACCTGGGCGGGTAAGACAGAAAACGTGGCGGCGGCCCAACGCGCATTCGCTCATCGCGCCAAGATGAACAGCCTCGCGGCGGAGGGCAATTGGTCAAAAGCTGCTGAACAGAGCGGCCCTTAGGCGGGATCCGAAAATGGTTCGGCCGGCCGAACCCCTAAGGGGCCAGCCGGCCGAATTACCAAGTCCGCCGCTTCCTAAGTCCGAACGAACTATGGCAAATCATCACTCTCGCTACACCTGTTCGAAAGGACAGGTCGATTGATCGGCGTGGCCCTGCCGATGCCGGCCACGTGAAGACAATCCGACGAGTTGGTGGCACCGATGGTTCAAACGCGGCTCTGCCTGGTGACCCCCGAGGTGATTGCGGACGGGTTTGATCGCCTCATGGATGCCGCCCTCGCCGCCGGCGATATCACCTCGCTGCTGATCGCGGTGAAGAGCGACCGATCCGCGGCATCCGCGGCCATTTCGATCGCTATGGCCCACGACGTCGCCGCCATTGCCTTGGGCGATCCAGACATCGCCGGAATCGGTGGCGTTCAAATCGAGACCGGCACGGCCGACCTGAAAGCCGCCCGCATCAAACTCGGCAACGACCGGATCGTCGGCGCCGGCGGGATAAGATCAAGACATGATGCGATGCTGCTTGGTGAGTGTATGCCCGACTATCTCTTTTTCGGCCGAATCGATGACGATAGCGAACTTGCCATCCATTCCACGGCGCTGGAACTGGCTTCATGGTCGTGTGACCTATTTGAGATTCCGACCATGGTCATGGGAGGAAGCGATGTTAGCTCGGTGGAAACGGCACGGAGGGCGGGCATCGAGTTTGTTGCCCTGCGAAATGCGGTCTGGAACCATCCGCAAGGGGCGGCCATGGCGGTCGCCCAAGCCAACGCTATTCTCGATCGGACGAGCACCGCATGACGCAGAGAACCGCTCTCATCGCGTTGATAGCCCTGACGGTCGTCGCGGTGGTTACAACGACGGTCTACCTCGTTTCGCGCGACAGTGGCACGGCCCAGCCAGGCAACCAGATTGCGGCCGTCCAAGCCGTTCCCGACCTCCAAAATCAGCCAGACGATCCGCCTGCGGCCGCGGTCGACCGGGCAAGCCCCCCTGATGCTGTACCGCCAGCCGCCCCCAGCCAGCAACCGATCGACCTCGCCTTTGGCGCCTACCAGCGCTACCACTTTCTCGAGGCTTTCGAACACGCTTTGCCCCTGGCCGAGGCCGGCAACCCCGCCGCTCAGACGCTTCTGGGGATGCTCTACATTGAAGGATTCGGCATCCCCCAAAATCTCGTCGAGGCCGCTGGCTGGTTCGAACTCGCCGCCAACGCCGGCGACGCCACCGCTCAGCTTCAACTCGGTCTTGCATATCTCGACGGCGCCGGCGTCGAGGCCGACCGATCACGGGCCGCCGATTATTTTGAGATGGCAGGGGAGATGGGTGTCGCCGAGGCCCTGTACAATCTCGGCATTCTCTATCTCGAAGGCCAGGTGAGGGAGCAGGATTTCACACTCGCCGCCGACTATCTCAGCCGCGCCGCGGGCGATGGTATCGTCGAGGCGCAGTATATGTTGGCTCAACTCTATATCGTGGGCGAGGGCGTCATTCTGTCGAACGTGATCGCCAATCGCTGGCTTAGGCTTGCCGCCGAATCCGGCCTCGTCGAGGCACAGATCGAATATGCGATCCGCGTCTTCAACGGCGTGGGAGAGGCGGCCGACGAGGCGGAAGCGGCAACCTGGTTTCGGCGTGCGGCTTTGGCAGGCAATCCTGTCGGGCACGCCCGTTATGGGCTGCTATTGGCTAATGGCGCTGGCGTTGCGCAGGACAATATCGAGGCCGCGAAGCACTATCTGCTAGCCCGCGCCGCGGGCCTCGATGATCCTTGGCTACGAGACTTCTTCGCCGATCTTAGCGAGGAAGAGCAACTGGCCGCTATCCGCGCCGCCGACGATGCCGCCACGATGGCCCTACGCGGCATATAGACCTTGCCGGGTCAACACTTTTGTGCTGCACAGGCGTCCGTCCAAATTTTCGCTGCTTCCGCCTTCCCGCCGAGCCGCTAACCTAGGGCGGTCGCCGACAAGACTCGCACCAATGCCGCGCAGCGCCCTCCTCAATGTTATGGTCCAGGCCGCCGCCAAGGCCGGTCGCACCCTCTCCCGCGATTTCGGTGAGGTCGAGAACCTTCAGGTCTCCATCAAAGGACCCGCCGATTTCGTTTCGGCGGCCGACTATCGAGCCGAACGGACCCTCGTTGCCGAGCTACAACGCGCCAGGCCCAGCTACGGCTTTCTCACCGAGGAGGCCGGCACCATTCCCGGCACGGACCGCTCGCATCGCTGGATTATCGATCCGTTGGACGGCACAACCAATTTCCTCCATGGCATCCCGATCTTCGCGATTTCCGTGGCCCTGGAGCGTGACGGCGAAATCATCGCCGGACTGGTGCTCAATCCGGTCGCCAATGAGCTGTTTGTAGGCGAAAGGGGCCAGGGCGCATATTTCAATGATCGACGCCTCCGCGTGGCGCAGCGCGCGGAACTTGCCGATTCGGTCATCGCAACCGGCATCCCGCATCGCGGCCGATCCGGCCATGCCGAGTTCCAGCGCGAGCTGCCGCATTTGATGACGCGAGTGGCCGGCATCCGCCGCTGCGGCGCCGCCGCAATCGACCTTGCCTGGCTCGCAGCGGGTCGATTCGACGGCTTCTGGGAACGCGGTCTTCAGCCATGGGACATAGCTGCCGGGATGCTGCTGATCGAGGAGGCCGGCGGGCTCATCAGCGATTTGGATGGCAACCAGGAGATTCTGGCCACCGGCGGCGTCGTCGCCGGCAATCCGACGATCCATAAAACACTGCTTGAGAAGCTCACCGATGCGCGTATTGGGGGATGATCCCCGTTAAACCACATGAACGCGGTTTCGATTCGGCCACATTTCACGTTACATCTTGTCCTGGGCGAATCGAGGAAATGACGCGTGGTTGTGCGACGGCCGGGCAAGCGGGATTATGATCCCTATAAGCTGGCAAGTCCCTTAGTTTATCTATGGCGGATGATGATCTTCTTGATGATCGTCACCTTTGTTGCGGTCATTTTGTTTGAGTCCGTCGCCGACGCTTTCATGGCCAATCCCGGCCTGAACGGCCTCATCATTGCCGTGCTCTTGATCGGCATTTTATTGTCGTTCCGCCATGTGATTCGGCTGTTTCCTGAGATTCGCTGGGTCAATACCTTCCGCGTCGCCGAGCCCGGGATCGAGGTCAACCGGGCGCCGGTCTTGCTGGCGCCGATGGCATCCTTGCTCGGCGATCGGCTGGGGCGAATGGCGATCTCGACCCAAACGATGCGGTCGATCCTCGATTCGATTCAGATGCGGCTCGACGAGAACCGCGATATCTCGCGATATCTCACCGGCCTCCTGGTCTTTCTCGGCCTGCTTGGCACTTTCTGGGGCCTGTTGCAGACCGTGACTTCGGTCGGCGACACGATCCAAAGCCTCGACGTTGGCGCTGGTGATACCGCCCTCATCTTCGACAACCTCAAAGACGGCCTCGCCGCGCCGCTTGGCGGCATGGGTACGGCTTTCTCGTCGTCCCTATTCGGCCTGGCGGGTTCATTGGTGCTTGGGTTCCTCGATCTGCAGGCCGGCCAGGCGCAGAGCGTCTTCTACAACGACCTTGAAGATTGGCTCTCGACCGTCGCCGATCTCGATCCGACCGCAATCGACACCATGGGCATCACCACCGCCGAGGATCTCCGGGTCGTGATTGAGCGCCTATCAAGGGTCGTGGCCGAAGCCAGCGGGGCCACCACCAACGCCACCACCCATCGCGCTACAAGCGCCATGGCCAATCTCGCCGAAGGCATTCAAGGCCTCGTTCAGCACATGCGCAGCGAGCAGCAGGTGGTACGCAGCTGGGTTGAGACCCAAGCCGAACAGCAGCGGGAAATCCACGAACTGCTCGAAGTGATCGCCGAGGCATTGAAAACACCGGCAGCCGAATAAACAATGGCCATGGCCCGCGCCCGCCGCCGCGATAGCCCGAATTACTGGCCGGGTTTTGTCGATGTGATGTCGACATTGCTCCTGGTATTTGTGTTCCTGCTGTCGATCTTCGCGCTGGTACAGTTCTTCCTGTCGCAGGAGATCAGCGGCCGCGACACCCTTCTCGACCAACTCCGAACCCAGATCGAAGAGCTCGGCGAGGCGCTGGCGCTTGAGCGCACCGAGAATTTCGATCTCACCAGCACGCTCGCTTTGTTACAGAACAATTTGGCCGCCTCGGAGAATGAGCGTGATCGGCTCGCCGGCCTTGTCGGCGAGCAAGCCGCCGCTGCCGAGGCCGCCGGCGGTCAGGTCGCTGCGCTGCAGGGCCAGCTCGATAACGAACAGCAGCTCACCCAGCGGGCGCTGTCTCAGGTTGAGATCCTCAACGCTCAGATCGCAGCGCTTCGCGCCCAGCTGGCGGCGGTGGTGGAGGCGCTCGGGGTTGCCGAGGCGCAGGATGCCGAGAACCTGCTGGTGATCGAGGACCTCGGCGCCAGGCTCAATCTTGCGCTACAGGAACGAGTCGAGGAATTGTCGCGCTACCGTTCCGATTTCTTCGGCCGACTGCGTGAGATCCTCGGCGATCGTCAGGACATCCGCATTGTTGGCGATCGCTTTGTTTTCCAGTCTGAGGTCCTGTTCGCCGTCGGCGCCGCCCTGATCAACGAGGACGGTAGCGACCAATTATTGGCACTGGCGACAGCGATCCGGCAGCTTGAAACCGAAATCCCCGATGACATTCCCTGGGTGCTGCAAGTCAACGGCCACACTGACGCACAGCCGATCCGCCCGGGCGGACAATTCGAGAGCAACTGGGAACTCTCGGCGGCGCGCGCGATCTCGGTGGTCAAGTTACTGATTGACGAAGGTGTTTCCCCCAACCGCCTGGTTGCCGCCGGCTATGGCGAATTCCAGCCATTAGAGGCCGGCGATACCCCGGAAATATACGCCCGCAACCGTCGCATCGAACTGAAACTGACGGAATGAAGGCCGAGCCCGGCGAGCCGATTATGCTCCCGATCGTCAGGGCGTTTGTCTGGGCCCGATCGTCACAATCGTATCAGAAGCGGCCAACCGCAGCCGGGTCCTCGGCGCCGAGATCGTCTCGCTGCACTGATATCGGTGCTCGGCTTCTTTTGCGCGACTTTGCAGCCAAGGACGCGCGCTCCGGCAACTATTCCGCCTCCCTGCGCTTGTCCTGCGGCAAAGCGACGGCTATATCCCGCCGGCGCGCAGCCGAAGGCCGGATCGTCCGACATGAAAAAAGACATTCACCCCGATTATCACCTAATCAAAGTCGTCATGACCGATGGCAGCGAATATGAGACCCGCTCGACCTGGGGCAACAAGGGCGAGACGCTGAAACTCGATATCGACTCGAAGACTCATCCGGCCTGGACCGGTGGTGGTCAGCATCTGGTCGACCGCGGCGGCCGCGTGTCGCGATTCAACTCGCGCTTCAAGGGATTGATGGGCGAGAAGAAATAACGAACCGGTTCAGCTATTTGTCTTTAAAGGCGGCGGTAAGCCGGCCGATCTGCTCGATCACCACATTGGCGGTAGCCTTGGGATCATCTTGATAGATCGCCTCATCGATCAGTCTAATCCGCGCCTGCAGCCGCATCGATCGGCTGATCAGCCGCCTGAGGCGCTCGGGCAAATCGTCCCATCCAGGCCCCGACATTCCGCTGTCGAAGCCACGCAGCCGGACCTTCGAGCGCTCCTGCCGCGCCTGATCGACATGCATCTCGCCTTCGTTCACAGCCCGTTGCAGCAGTAGCCATGAGGCCAGCTGCATAAGCCGGCTGGTGAGCCGCATTGACTCGGTGGCATAGGTCAGCCCGCCGAGCCGCGACAACTGTTTGGAATCCTTGCGACCGTCACCATCGAGGTAGGACGCTGTCTTCTCAACGAGAGCCATCCCATCACGAAACAGAGATTTGAAGGTCTCCGACTCCGCAAAACGCGGACCGAATGCGGCCGTTCCCTCCGATCGTGCTGTTCGGTCAACCTTGTCGGCCATTTCTTCGCCACCTGCCATCGATTGCCCCGCCGCGATCCAGCCGCTGCGTCGACGGCCACACCATCAAGCACAATAGCCGTCTAGATCGGAACAAAAAAGAGCCACGCTGATGCGCGGCTCTGACAGTTAACAGGGAGGCGTCAAACAGAGTGGACAGGCCACTCGCGATCCAGGTGACTGGACGCTGTTTAGTAAAGCACCGTAAAGCTTAATAATTGGTTAATCCATCCGCGCAGTTTTGCGGCTGCGACCCGGAACCTCGGCGTTCTGAAAAATCGGATGCGGATTTCGCGACCATCCCACTTGGCGGCAAGCGCGGTTTCAGCCCCACAATCTCGGCCATTATGATCGCAATCCGCTCATGCCAGTTCATCCTCCGAAAGTGTCGCCAGATCCACGCCGATCAGATGAGCGGACTGCTTCGCGCCAGCGGCGTCCTCCTCAAAAATCCGCATCAACGGCCCCGGTTTTGGCGACCATTTTAGCGGTTGGGGAGAGTTCAGTCAGCGTTACCGTATTCGCCGTGGATCCGCCTTGCTGGGCTTGTTTAATTGCAGCGGGAAATGTCAAACCCGTCCGACGATGGATGTGCCTGCACCAATAAGAGGAGATAGTCTTTTGACGGAATCAGATACCAGGCGCCGCGAATTTCTTGTGGGGGCGGCGCTGGTCGGAATCGGCGCTTTCGCCCGGCCGGCTCTGCCTGCCGGCGAGCAGAACAGCTATCAGCTCGTTCTCAGAGACAGCGCCGGTCGTGAACATGTCGACGACCGGTTCCGCTATGACGTTCCGACCAACACTTTTTGGATAGAGGATGCCCAGCTCCGCCTCGGCAGCCGCGATAGCGGCTCTGTCGCACCCGACTTTGAATTCGACATCGGCGCCCGGAAGCTCGCGACAAGGTCAATCCTGTGCCACGAGGTGGGAGACTCAGTCGACATTGGCGGCGGCCGCACCGGTCCTAATGATGCAGCACCCTATACCGAGCCGCAAACGACCGAACCTAACGCCCGCTTGGTACGGTTTTGGGGCAGGTCTTGGGTCGACGCGTTTCGGCCGGGATCGGACGAACGGATCGGATGGGACGGCGGGATCGACGGCGAGAACTTCGCCATTTGCGGCGAAATGACGGTTCAGGCCGATGGCGAGCAGACGCCAATTTCCAGGCCCGGCCGCGTCGTTCTTCGCTCGACACGACCGAACGAGCATTCTCCCCGCGACGGACTTATTGTCAGCCGCCAGCAGCAGCTTTGCGCCGCCGATGACGGGTCCCTCCAAGCGCCTTCCTGGACCTTTCGCGATCAAGAGACCGGCCATTCCAGAACCGAACTTGGCGACGGCCGGGTCTTCCTCAACGCGTCGATATCCGGCCAGCGGGTCGCCGACTTCCGGGCCCCCATCGGGACCGACACCAGCGTAGCCCTGGCCTATATCGGCGACTCCGGCGAGGTCCGATTCGAGGCCGTCGAAATCGGTGAGCCCGACAGCGGCGGCCCCGGCCATCGCATGCTGAGGATTGCGAACTAGCCATGGCTCTCTCCGAGACCATGACCGCGATCGCGATTCGCGAACCAGGTGGCCCGGACGTTCTGATACCGGTCGAACGGCCGATGCCACATCCGGCCGTGGGCGAACTCCTGGTCAAGGTCACCACCGCCGGAATCAACCGACCCGACGTCGCCCAACGCACCGGCAATTATCCCCCGCCACCGGGCGTGACCGACATCCCCGGCCTTGAGATCGCCGGTGAAGTTGTCGGCCTCGGCCCGTCGGTCCAGGACTTGGCGCTTGGCAATTCGGTGACCGCTCTGGTTCCCGGCGGCGGCTACGCCGAATATTGCACAGTCGATCGCCGCAGCGCGCTGCCATTGCCGCGCGGACTGTCGCTAGTCGAAGCCGCGGCGATCCCCGAGACTTTCTTCACTGTGTGGTCGAACGTGTTCGACCGCGGCCGGCTCCAGCCAGGCGAGACATTGCTCGTCCATGGCGGCAGCTCCGGCATCGGCACTACCGCTATCCAGCTTGCCAAGGCCTTTGGCGCCACGGTAATCGTCACCGCAGGCAGTGATGAGAAATGCGCCGCTTGCCTTGCTCTCGGCGCCGACCGCGCCATCAATTACCGCACCGAGGATTTCGTCGCCGCGGTCAAGGAATTTGCCGGCGGCGCCGACGTCATTCTCGATATGGTCGGCGGTGATTACGTCGAACGTAATTACAAGGCCGCGGCCGAGGACGGTCGTATCGTCCAGATCGCGTTTCTTGCCGGCGGCCGGGCCAGCGTCGATCTTTGGCCTCTGATGCGGAAGCGACTGATCCATACCGCCTCGACGCTACGGCCGCGCTCGGCCGATTTCAAAGCCGCGATCGCTATCGCGCTCGAAGAAAAGGTATGGCCCCTGATTGAATCTGGAAATATCAAGCCGGTGATCGACGCCACATTCCCGCTCCGCGACGCCGCCGAGGCGCATCGTCGAATCGAGGCGCCCGATCACATCGGCAAGATCGTGCTGGAGGTGACGCACCCATGAGCTGTGCACGCATAGGCTGCCGTTTGCCAATTGGTCGGGCGCTGCCTATATAGGCGACCATCCCCATGCACGACAACACTTGGCTGGGGCTCCGTGGAAAGCGGAGCGACGAGGAGACTTTATGTCCACGACACTATTGATGCCCAAAGCGACCGCCGTCTGGCTGGTTGACAGCACCGCGCTTAGTTTCCAGCAAATTGCTGACTTCTGCTCGCTGCACCCGCTCGAGGTGAAGGCGATCGCCGATGGCGACGCTGCCACGACCATCAAGGGCCTTGACCCGGTATCAACCGGTCAGCTTAGCCGCGAAGAGATCACCAAGGGCGAGCAGGATCACAGCCACAAGCTGAAGATCTCCGATCCGAAGGTCCGAGTCCCGACGGCCAAGCGCACAGGCCCCCGCTATACCCCGGTCTCGCGGCGACAGGATCGGCCGAATGCGGTGCTGTGGCTCCTGCGCTACCACCCCGAAATCAAGGACGCCCAGATATCCCGCCTCGTCGGCACCACCAAGCCGACTATCAACGCCATCCGCGACCGTACCCATTGGAACTCCAATAATCTGCAGCCGTTGGATCCGGTAACGCTCGGTCTTTGCACCCAAATCGACCTCGATATGGAAGTCGAAAAGGCTGCCAAAGACGCGCCGGCTCAGCCAGAAACAGCGGAGCCGAGTTCCACTCTGCTGCCGGCGGAACAGACCACAACCGCCAACGCATTGGCTGCGGCTGCCCTGCGCCGACCCGGGGCTGAGGCCGAGCCGACCGACGACACCGAGCTCGATGCCGACGCGGTATTTGCCAAGCTAAAATCGATGAAGAGCGCCGACGCCGAAGGCGAAGGCGAAGATCAGGGAGAGCCGGAGCCACCGCCGTCCTCCAGCCAGGACTGACTCGTCTTCTGGCCGGAATCAAAAAAGCGCCGCGGCTCGCCGCGGCGCTTTCAACATTTTCCAGTACCCTTGAGGATCAATGTACGGAGACCACCTCGCTTTTTAGCCGGGCGATCTCATCCTTCACCCGCAACTTGCGGCGCTTGAGGTCAGTCAGTTCGAGCGGATCTGCGCTCGGATGGCTCATCGCCTCTCCGATCTGACGTTCCAAATCGGCGTGGCGACGCTCAAGCTCGTCAAGATGCGATTCTGTCGACATGCAGAGCCTCCATTTCTTGGTCCGGAATGATCAAAGTGTGACACTACCCTCGGCTTTGTTCAAGCTTTTGCCGCCGGCTTCCCCGCTGTTTTAGATCATTACCTGGGTGGCCGTAACTAGTTGTTTTCACAAGGCAAAGGGTAGCAGACCTGATTCCACCGCGACAAAACTCGCCTTGTGGTATAGTTGGCCTGTCCGATACTCGGAGGTGCACCGTCCCCCCGGAGTTGGCGGCCATATGGACGAGAGCACCGAACGCCAGATCCGTGAAGAATTGGAGCGGCTGCGGCACAAACACCGCAATTTGGCCGCCGGCATCGAAGTCTTGTCCGCGGACGGCAAGACCGATCCATTCACCTCCAGCGTCTGAAGAAGGAGAAGCTGGCCCTGAAAGATCGGATCGCCAAATTGGAGATCGGCTCCTACCAGACATCATCGCCTGAAAGGGCAATGCCCAAGTCAAACTGAGGCACTACCCCTGCGAGAGATGGATTGCCGTCGGCGGCGGATTTGGCTATGAGCCTTGGTTCAACGCCAACGCTACTATGAGGAAACAATAACAATGGCCAGCCAGACTGAAGTTTCGACGGCAAGCTCTGCGGATATCGCCGCTGACGTGGAGCATCATCGGGCGACCTATTCCCGGTTCTTCGAACTTATCAAATATACAAGTGCTGGCATCGCTGTCGTCCTGGCGATCCTGTTCTTCGCGCTCAACTAGGCGAACCGGCCGGCGGTCGCCGGCCATTGCCGGGCTCCCAATCGCCCCGGCGTACCTCCGAGGATATCGGCGTGAAGATTGCCGTGCCGACCGAATCGGGCGGGGAGGAGCGCCGCGTCGCGGCGTCGCCCGACACAGTCAAGCGTTTCATCGGCCTCGGCGCGGAAGTAGCCGTCCAGGCCGGAGCCGGCGTTACTGCGTCCTTTCCAGATGCGCAATATGTCGAAGCGGGCGCCAAGGTGCTTAAGACCCCGGCGGCTGTGGTCAAGGATGCGAATATTATTTTGACCGTCGGCCGGCCGAGCGCCGGCCTTGTTAATGGCGCCGCAAAGGGCGCTTTGGCGATCGGGATCATGGATCCCTACGGCCACGAGGACGAACTGACCGAACTCGCCGCGGCGAACGTCACCGCCTTCGCGATGGAACTAATGCCGCGAATCACGCGCGCTCAATCGATGGATGTCCTCTCGAGCCAGGCCAACCTCGCCGGCTATCAGTCGATTATCGACGCTGCCGAGGCCTACGACCGGGCGCTGCCGATGATGATGACAGCCGCCGGCACGATCCCGGCCGCGAAGGTGTTCGTAATGGGAGCCGGTGTCGCTGGCCTTCAAGCGATCGCGACCGCCAGACGGCTCGGCGCGGCCGTGTCGGCGACCGATGTTCGTCCCGTAGCCAGGGAGCAGGTCGAGAGCCTCGGCGCGAAATTCATCGCGGTCGAGGATGATGAGTTTCGCCAGGCGGAGACCGCCGGCGGCTACGCCAAGGAGATGAGCAAAGAGTACCAGGCCAAGCAAGCCGAACTCGTCGCCACCCATATCGCCAAGCAAGACATCGTGGTGACCACAGCGCTTATTCCTGGCCGGCCGGCGCCGCGACTGGTGACCAAAAAGATGCTGCAATCGATGCGTCCGGGGTCGGTGATGGTCGATCTTGCGATCGAGCGCGGGGGCAATATTGAGGGTTCAAAGCCCGGAAAAGTCGTCGAGATGGCCGGCGTCACGGTGGTCGGCTATCTCAACATGCCAAGCCGGATCGCTGCCACGGCTTCGGCGCTCTACGCACGCAATCTTTACGCATTCGCCGAGACGTTGATTGACAACGAGAAGGGTGAAGTCGCCGTCGATTTTGAGGATGATCTCGTCAAGGCCACGCTGTTGACGCAGGGCGGCAAGCTCGTGCATCCGATGTTCACCGGCACTTGACCAGTCGCTGCAGCCATTGACGGAAATCGAGCATGGATGACGTAGTCGAAGTCGTTAACCCCGCCGAACTCGCCGTCGCGGTCGCCGACCCGTTCATCTTCCAGCTCTCGATCTTCGTGCTGGCGATTTTCATCGGCTACTACGTCGTCTGGTCGGTGACGCCAGCGCTTCACACGCCGCTGATGAGCGTCACCAACGCAATCTCAAGTGTGATCGTGGTCGGCGCTTTGCTGGCTGTCGGCACCGAGATCGTGCCGTTGCTCACCGAGTCGGGAGGTTCAGATAACTCCGGCCTGGCGCGAATATTCGGCGGTGTCGCTTTGGCTCTGGCTGCAATCAACATCATAGGCGGCTTCATGGTCACTCAGCGGATGCTTAGCCTTTATAGGAAGAAGCCCAAGCCGGACGAACCTGATGTCCGCTGATCTCACCGCATTTCTCTATCTTATTGCTGGGTCGCTGTTTATCCTGGCGCTTCGCGGCCTGTCGCATCCTGAGAGCTCCCGCCGCGGCAATCTCCTCGGCATGATTGGCATGGCGATCGCGGTGGTAACGACGCTTGTCAACGCGACGCCGAGCTTCGGCACCTTTGTGCTGATCCTCGCATTGTTCGCCGGTGGCGGAGCGGTGGGCGCAGTGACAGCTCGCCGGATCACAATCTCGGCGATGCCGCAATTGGTGGCGGCCTTCCACAGCCTGGTCGGCCTTGCGGCGGTTCTGGTGGCCGCGGCGGCGCTCTATGCCCCGACTGCATTCGGTATTGGCTTTCCCGGCGAAATTCATCGAGCGAGCCTGATCGAAATGTCGCTCGGCGTGGCGATCGGCGCCGTCACTTTCACCGGCTCGATAATCGCCTTTTTGAAGCTCGACGGCCGGATGTCGGGAAAGCCGATTCTTCTGCCCGGCCGGCATGTAATCAACGCAGGGCTTGGCATTGCCTTGGTTGCCCTGGTCATCGCCTTCGCGATTTCTCAAAGCCCGGTGCTGTTCTGGCTGATCGCCGCCGCGGCGTTGTTGATCGGCCTCTTACTGATCATCCCGATCGGCGGGGCAGACATGCCCGTGGTGGTATCGATGCTGAACTCCTATTCCGGCTGGGCGGCCGCCGGCATCGGCTTCACCTTGGGCAACACCGCTTTGATCATCACCGGCGCCCTGGTCGGTTCGTCCGGAGCTATCCTCTCCTACATCATGTGCCGAGCGATGAACCGATCCTTCATCTCGGTAATCCTGGGAGGCTTTGGCAACGAAACCGTCACTGCCTCGGGCGGCGAAGAGCAGCGGCCAGTGAAGCTCGGCTCGGCCGAGGACGCGGCCTTCATGATGAAGAACGCCAATAGTGTGATCATCGTTCCCGGTTACGGCATGGCCGTCGCCCAGGCACAACATGCGCTCCGTGAAATGGCCGACGCGCTCAAGGACGAGGGCATCAAGGTCAAATACGCCATCCACCCGGTCGCCGGCCGGATGCCTGGGCATATGAATGTCCTCCTCGCTGACGCAAACGTGCCCTACGACGAAGTATTCGAGCTTGAGACGATCAACGCTGAATTCGCGCAAGCCGACATCGCCTTCGTAATCGGCGCCAACGATGTCACCAACCCGTCGGCGAAGGACGACAAATCCTCGCCGATCTATGGCATGCCGGTGCTTGAAGTGTGGAAGGCGGGGACGGTGATGTTCGTCAAGCGGTCGCTGTCATCGGGCTATGCCGGCATCGACAATCCGCTGTTCTATCGCGACAACACGATGATGCTTCTCGGCGACGCCAAGAAGATGGTCGAGGGCCTCGTCAGGTCGCTCTAGCGCCAACCCGCGCGAGTCGCGTCCAACTGCTAGTCATGGTGGTAGCCTCCCATATGGGAGGCTGAAATGGTGGACGATCCGGGCGGCGGCCAAGCAGGCCAATCCAACAACAAGAAGCGAGCCGTGATCCTGATCCACGGCATGGGCAACCAATCGCCGATGGCGACCTTGCGCGGCTTTGTCGATGAGGTTTGGACCAGGGATCCAGATCTATGCGACGACGGGCGTGACACTTGGACCAAGCCCGACGCACGCCTCGATTCGCGCGAGGTGAGGCGGATCACGACGCAACAAGACAAGTGCGACATCCGAACCGATTTCTTCGAATTCTATTGGGCACATATGATGCACAGCACCCGGCTCTCCAGTGTGCTGTGGTGGCTGAAGCATCTGTTCGTCAGGCGGTTCCGCCGCGTGCCGGAGGGCCTGCGCCAGAGGTGGTTTGTCGGCTGGCTGGTGATTATAGCACTGACCCTGGTCCTGCTCTCCATCGTTTGGTCGGTGCTGGCACTAATTAATGCGAACCAGCTCGCTGCCTGGCCGGTTTATATGCCGTTGGTTCCTTTGTTGTTTCTTCTTATTGTCACTTTGTTCTATCGAGCTTTCGGAGCGTCGGTCCTGATAGTGGCCGCCGGCGCGGTCATGGCGGGGATTGGGTGGTGGCTCTTGGCGCCGGTCGACACATGGTGGTCGTCGTCGCCTTGGCCAGCATGGGTCCCCGTCCTTGGCGCCCCTCTTATAGCGCTGATGCTTACGCTGTTAGTTGTCGCAGTACTGGTGCTTCCGGCGCAGACATTCCTGGCTTCGTTTTTATTGGTTGTAGGTGCGGGGATCGCGGGAGCGACTGTTTGGGTCGCGACCAGAGATCATCCAACATCGCTGGATGATGTGACGGTTTGCGTTTCGATAGTATCCGCTCCGGTCCTTGCTGTCTTGCTGTGGTATCTCCGGCACCGAGTCTTGGTCGAGGTCGTCGGAGACGCCGCCCGTTACCTCACCGCATCGCCGGAGAATATAG
Source organism: Kaistiaceae bacterium (assembly GCA_963667605.2). Taxonomy (GTDB): domain Bacteria; phylum Pseudomonadota; class Alphaproteobacteria; order Rhizobiales; family Kaistiaceae; genus JADLGL01. Next base: position 1,487,660 of record CAXXUZ010000003.1, on the reverse strand, counting down.
CAGCGCGGACGCGAATTCGAGAAGCGGGACTAAATCTACTCCGGGCACTTCACGACCCGGAAAAAGGGAGCGACTACGATCGGATCATCGTCGTCGGTCACAGCCTCGGCGCCGTGATTGGGTACGACATATTGAGCTTCTATTGGGCCGACATCGCCAAGACGCTTGAGCACGAGGGCAGCGACGCTGAAGCCCTTCGCGCTATCGAGGATGCCGCGGCCGGCGTCCGACACGCCGACGGCGTGCCCGAGCTGTCGGTCGAGGATTATCACCTTGCTCAACACAAGTACGCCGACACGCTTGCAGTAGTTTCCAAGCGCCACTGGCTGGTGACCGATTTCGTCACCCTCGGCTCGCCGCTTACTCATGCGTCCTATCTGATGGTCGACGACAGCGAGGAACCGCTCGAAAGCGAGATGGAGCGGGCGAAAAGGGGCTGGGTCGGGCAGTATCTCGGCCTTGCCAAGCCCGAGCAAGAAAAGACCGCCTTTGATCGAGTGGCGACTTTGTTCGCGGTCCGCGCCAATCAGCGTGAATTTCCGATGTGCCCACCGCAAACCGAAAAGGTGTTCCTCGATCGTTGCGACGACGAGGCAAAAAAGGGTGGTTCCTTCAGCTACCGCATGAAACCCGACGGGCTGTGTGTGCCGCATCACGCCGCTTTGTTCGCGGCGGTGCGCTGGACCAACATTTTCGCGCCGTCGCGCGGGGCGCTCATCGGCGACCCGATCGGCGGTTCGGCCGCAAGGTTATTCGGCCCGGGGATCAAGGACGTGCCGCTCAAAGGCAACGTGAGCAAACGATTCTTCGCTCACAACGCCTACTGGAGCCAATCATCGAGCGATGAGGAACACATTGCCGAGCTTCGCGAAGCAATTGATTTCCTCGACGGATGCAAGCCGACCGCACCGCAGTCCTCCGCCGAAACCGAGTGAGCCCGCCTAATTGACTTGCGCGGCCGCCGCCTGCGTGGCGTAAGCCGCATTGCGGGCGATGCCGTCGCGGGCCGGCTGGTAATTTGGGTCAAACCGGGTGGCATTGGTGAACGCGGTGTGAGCGCTGACGAAATCACCTTGCCCTTCCAGGGCAAGCCCGAGATTGGTCCAGCTTTGGGCGGTGCCGCCGCCGAGCTGAATGGCCTGAAAGAAATCCTCGAATGCCGCATCATAGTTCCGCCGCACCAGATAGGATATGCCGCGGGCAGCGTGTGGTTCGGACACCCTCGGTTCGAAAGAAATCGCCGAGGTGAAATCGCTAATGGCGAGCTCTTCCTGGCCCTGGCTCTGATAGATTAACCCGCGATTGTAGTAGGTGAGAGCATCGGCGGGATCGAGCCCCAGCGCCTGATTGTAGTCGACCAGTGCGAGATCCGGCCGATCCATATCCTGGAGAACACTGCCGCGCCCAGCATAGGCGCTGGCATAACCCGGATTGACCTGAAGCGCGCGATTGAAGTCAGCGAGGGCTTCGTCGAGCCGGCCGAGATTCATAAGGACGAGGGCGCGGTTGGCGTAGACCTGGAAAAAGAACGGGTTCAGCTCGATAGCGCGGCCGAAATCGGCCAGCGCTTCTTGTGATCGCCCGGCCTCGGCATAGGCAATACCGCGCACATTATAGGCGTTGGGATCCAGCGGATTACGACCGACGACATCACTCAATGACTGAAGGTTGGCGTCCGAGCCAACCGCCGGGTTGGCACCAGGCAGCGGTGTGGCCGGGCCGGTGGTCTGACACGCAGCCAGCGCGGCCAGCATCATCATGGCCGCCGGCAACCCGGCCGCTCGGAAATATCGCCTGCTTTGCATGGTGTTCGCCGCTGCCTTCAAAACCGATCCTCCGAAACCGTCTCGGATCGGCTCCGCGTGCGGCCGAACCCTCAGCAAAGAAACCGGCGAAAAGAGGGCTAATCAATCACCACGACCAGCAAAAGTCTTCGCTGAACCCTTCTCCGGCAAGTTTACGAGTACGCCGGCTTCCGCCTCTTTGCGTGCCCATTCTTCCGACGGTTTTTGGCAATAGTTGCTACACGCGCGCGTCGCAATGGATTGGTGCGCTGTGTATCAGAGGCCCCCGGGGTTCGTCAAAGACGCCGAGGCCCGGATTCGTTCAATTGCGACGGGGTGTGACCCGGTTGAGATGGCCCATTTTACGGCCCGGGCGCACGATGCTCTTGCCGTAAAGATGGAGCCGAGCACCGCGCTCCGCAGCCAGCTCCGGCCAACCCTCGACATCTGCACCGATGAGGTTGGTCATTGTCACGTCGGAATGGCGTATCGGATCAGGGAGAGGCCAACCGGCGATCGCGCGGATATGCATTTCAAACTGGGAAACAAGGCACGCATCGCTGGTCCAGTGACCTGAATTGTGAACCCGTGGCGCAATCTCATTGACGAGCAGTTCGGCACTATCACCCTCGCCGACGACGAACAACTCGACCGCCAGCACGCCGACATAGTCCAGTGCCGCGGCGATTTGTTCGGCGATTGCAATGGCGCGCTCGCCGATCACCACCGGGACGGCCGCCGGAACGGTCGAAGTCGATAGAATCCCTCGCTCGTGCCGGTTCTCGGGGATGTCGAAGGCCCGCGTCTCACCGTTGCTGCCGCGGGCGAGGATCACCGAGATCTCGGTGCGGAACGCAACTCGGCTCTCCACAACGGCGGGCACGGCGCCAACGATCCGCCAAGCTTCGTCTGTGTCCTCGGGTCGTTCGATCAGTACCTGGCCCTTGCCGTCATAGCCAAGCCACCGGCTCTTCAGAATCGCCGGCAAGGTCAACTTGACAGCGGCCGCCGCGAGATCGGCGGCGCTGTCGATCGGCGCATAGGGAGCGACCCCAAGGCCGAGGCTCGTCGCCATGGTCTTTTCCGCGAGTCGGTCCTGGGCGATCGCCAGCGCATTAACGCCGGGATATACCGAGACCATCTCGGCCAATCGTCGGACCGTCTCCTCGGGGATATTCTCGAACTCATAGGTGACGACATCGACAGCATTGGCGAAGACGGCGAGAGCAGTCTCGTCCAGCCAATCGGCGACGGTCGCAGCCTCGGCAACGCCGATAGCCGGGTTGTCGCCGGCCGGGGCAAAGATGTGAACGCTAAATCCGAGTTCGGCGGCGGCAATGGCGAGCAACCGCCCGAGTTGGCCGCCGCCGAGGATTCCGATCGTCGATCCAGGTGGGAGCGGCGTGTCAGACGTCACGAGTCGGATGCTCGGGCACGGCCGCGGTTTGAGCCCCGCGCCAAGCGTCGAGGCGCTCCGCCAAAGCGGGGTCACCGAGGGCTAGGATCGAGGTGGCGAGAATGGCGGCGTTGACTGCGCCGGAACGCCCGATGGCGAGCGTCCCGACGGGGACTCCGGCGGGCATCTGCACGATCGAAAGAAGGCTATCCTGGCCCCGCAGCGCTTCGGTAACAACCGGAACGCCGAGCACCGGCAGCGAAGTCATCGATGCCAGCATGCCGGGCAGATGGGCCGCTCCACCCGCGCCTGCGATAATCACCTGTCGGCCGGCTGATTTGGCACCCTTGGCGAATGCGACCAAACGATCAGGAGTGCGGTGCGCTGAGACTATAAGCGCCTCATGCGCGACCCCGAGGGCTTCCAGCGTGTCGGCGGCGTGGATGAGCGTTGCCCAGTCGGATTGGCTGCCCATGACGATGGCAATGGGCGCGCTTTTCGATTCGGCCATTGGAGCTTTGTCCCCGGCGGAAAAGCAGCCGATTATAGGCCGTCCGGATGCAACGGCAAGCTACTATCCAAGCGGTGGTGAACTGTCGGCTGGGGCACTGTCGCAAAGCATCAGTCCACCTCGATCGCCTCCAATTCGTCGATCATGCCGGCGATAACCGAAAGCCCTTTTTGCCAGAAGGCTGGGTCGCCGGCATCTAGACCGAATGGCGCCAACAATTCCGAATGATGCTTGGTGCCACCGGCCTTCAGCAGGTCGATATATTTCTCCTGAAAGCCCTTCTCGGCCGACTGATAGACGGCGAACAGCGAGTTCACCAGGCAATCGCCAAAGGCGTAGGCGTAAACGTAGAATGGCGCGTGAATGAAGTGCGGGATGTAGCTCCAGAAGGTCTCATAGCCGGGCCGGAGCCGCACGCCATCGCCGAGGCTCTCTGCCTGAATCTCCATCCACAAATCGCCGAGCCGATCAGCTGTGAGCTCGCCCTCCCGCCGCTCGACATGAATCTTGCGCTCGAAGGCATAAAAGGCGATCTGCCGGACCACGGTGTTGATCATATCCTCGACCTTGGAGGCCAACAATGCCCGGCGGAGCGCCGGCTCCTTGGTCTCGGCCATCAAAGCATGAAAGGTCAGCATTTCGCCGAACACACTGGCGGTCTCGGCCAGCGTCAACGGCGTTGGCGCCATCAGCGCCCCCTGCGGCGCCGCCAGCACCTGGTGCACGCCGTGGCCAAGCTCATGCGCCAAGGTCATTACATCTCGCGGCCGGCCCTGATAATTAAGTAGCACATAGGGGTGAGCGCTCGGCACGGTCGGATGGGCGAAGGCACCCGGTGACTTCCCAGATCGCACCGGCGCGTCGATCCAACGTTTGACGAAGAACCGGTCGGCAATCTCGGCTACCTCGGGCGAGAAATCGCTATAGGCCGACAACACCTTTCTCCGTGCCTCGTCCCAGCCGATCAGCTTTGTCGGTGCCTCCCGCAGCGGCGCGTTACGATCCCAATGGTCGAGGGCGTCGGTCCCGAACCATTTCGCCTTGAGTTTGTAGTAGCGATGAGACAGTCGCGGATAGGCCGCACGCACCGCCTCGACCAGCGCCGCCACCACTTCGGCCTCGACGCGGTTGGCAAGGTGGCGTGAATCGGCGACGTCCTTGAAGCCGCGCCAGCGATCGGAGATTTCCTTGTCCTTGACCAGCGTGTTGGTAATCAGCGTGAACAGCCGGAGGTTCTCGGCGAAGGTCTCGGCCATCGCTTGGGAGGCCGCCTCCCGCCTCTTGCCGTCCGGGTCTTGCATTAGCGACAGCGTCGCTTCGATCGACAGCTCCTCGCCCAGCACCTGGTAGCGAAGGCTCGCCTGGGTCTCGTCGAACAGGCGGTTAAAGGCGGCGCCGCCCGTTACCGATTTCTCGAAGAACAATTGCTCGATCCGATCTTCGAGCTGATAGGGCTTCTCGCGCCGAACATCCTCGATCCACGGCCGGTAATGATTGAGCACCGGCGAGCCTTTCATCGCCGCTTCGAGGAGATCGTCGTCAAGCTTGTTCAGCTCCAGCGTGAAGAACAGGAGCTGCGTCGAAGGGCCGGTGAGCTTGTCCTGGGCGTCGCCAAAGAATTTCGCCCGTTTCGGGTCGCTAGTATCGCCAGCATGGATCAGCCCGGCATAGGACATGATCCGGCCAAGAAGGTCCTCCAGCGCCTCATAGGCCTTGACTGCTTTGGCGAGCTTGTCGCCGCCGCCTTCGGCATTCGCCAACTCCTCTAGCTTGCCACGATATCGCTGCTCGAAATCCGCCGAATCGGCGACAGCGCGGGCGAGGTCGGCCACGTATTCGGCCGATTCCATGCCGGGATAGAGATCGTCGAGATTCCACTCCGGCAGCATTCCAAGATCGACGGGCTGGTCGGCCGCGGCGGCAACATCGGCGGGGGCATTGGTGCTGGGCATGTCGGCTCCGGAGTTGAGGATCGAAGGCCCCTATTTGGCCGGGCGAGAGCCAAGGCTCAAGCGGCACGCGAGGAGGTCCCCGCCATCCGGCCAGTCCAGTGCATCAATGTCACACTCCGCCGCGAGCGCTCGTCCTCGGGCCCAATTTGACACATCAACCGGCTGAACGGGCTCTCCGTCAAGGCCGCGTTAACCCTCGCGGTTCGATCATGGCGGAAACAGGAGGCCTGCACTCGGCGCCGAACCGGGCCTCCCAAATCCAGCGGCAGTCATCTCATGCCCACCGCGATCTTGATCGTCGACGACGACCCGGTCCAACGCCGCCTCCTGGAGGCGGCGGTGACCAAATTTGGCTATGCGCCGACAATGGTCGAGGGCGGCGAAGAGGCAGTGCGGCTTTTGACCAGCGCCGAGGGCGACCGCTTCGCTCTGGTCATTCTCGACCTGGTGATGCCTGACCTCGACGGCATGGGCGTCCTTGAACGTCTCCGCGAGGCCGGCCGGCATTTACCGGTGATCGTCCAGACCGCTCATGGCGGCACCGATACCGTCGTCGGCGCGATGCGGGCCGGCGCGGTCGATTTCATCGTCAAGCCATTATCGCCGGAACGGCTGCAGATCTCGATCGCCAATGCGCTCAAGCTCGGCGCGCTCGAAGGCGAAATCACCCGCATCAAGAAAAGCGCCGCCGGTACCCTCACCTTCCGCGACATCATCACCAGCAGCCCGGCAATGAAGCAGGTGATCGAGCTGGGCGAGCGCGCGGCGAAATCGCATATCCCGATCCTGATCGAAGGCGCGTCCGGCGTCGGCAAGGAACTCATCGCCCGCGCCATCCAGGGCACCGGCGACCGCAAGGCCAAGCCGTTCATCACCGTCAATTGCGGCGCGATTCCCGAAAAGCTGGTCGAGAGCATCCTGTTCGGCCATGAGAAGGGCGCCTTCACCGGTGCCAATGAGCGCCATACTGGCAAGTTCCGGGAGGCCCATGGCGGCACGTTGTTCCTCGACGAGGTCGGCGAATTACCGCCCGAGATACAAGTCAAGCTCCTGCGCGCGTTGCAGGACGGCGAGATCGATCCGGTCGGGTCGCGGCGGCCGCTCAAGATCGATTTTCGGCTGATCTCGGCGACCAATCAGAGCCTTGCGACACTGGTCGAAACCGGCGAATTCCGTGACGACCTATATTATCGGCTGAACGTCTTCCCGATCCGGGTGCCGCCGCTGCACGAGCGACCCGAGGACGTCCCCGAATTAGTGCGCCACTTCATCGCGCGCTTCGCCGCTGAAGAGGGCAAGCCGCATCTCCGCGGAATCGATCCTGCCGCGATGTCGGTGGTTTCGGCCTATCACTGGCCGGGCAATATCCGCCAGCTCGAGAATGCAGTGTTCCGCGCCGTCGTCCTTGCCGATGGCGAGCAATTGACGCTGCAGGAATTCCCACAAATCGCCGCTCAAATGGGCGCTTCCAGCGCCGAAGACAGCGGCTTCTCATCCGCGCCAGCAACTCCAACAGTACCATCTGCCCAATCCGCCGAGCCCGGAGTCGCGGCCATTCGCAGTGGCGAGATGAGGTCGCTCAGCGACATAGAAACCGATGTGATCAAGCTGGCGCTCGACCATTATGGCGGCAGGATGTCCTTGGTCGCCAGAAGGCTCGGCATTGGCCGTTCGACGCTATATCGTAAGCTCCGGGAACTGGATCCGAAGGCCACCGATGTCGCCGCCGAATGATGCCTTTGTGAAGATTCCGGCTCCGAAAAGATTAGGGTTCGCGACTAGATTAGTGACGATGCGGCGAAGGAATGAAACGATGTTGAGTAGGGTATTGGGAGCGGTGTTTGGTGGCGGGCTGATCGCTGCGGTCCAGGTCACTGGGGCAGAGGCGTATTTCGCCGATAGTCCGGATTTTGCGCTCCGCGGCGGTGCCGCTGCAGCCACCCTCCAACTCGAACTCGGACCGGTCGAGCAAGCGATTCGCGACCAGCTCGCCGATCTCGCCGGCGAGGATGCACTCGGCCAGCGCGATGTCGAAGGCGTGATCGCCTTTTACCAAACGCGCAGCTACGAGCCGGCCTGGACCGCCGACGGCAAGCTGACCGCTGATGCACTGGCGATCATCGATCGCCTCGCCAGCGCCGACGCCGACGGGCTCGACCCTTCGGTTTACCACACCCCCGACACCAGTCTCGGACTGCGTTCCAGCGCCGAAGCCGTCGTCCTCGCCCAGGCCGATATTCTCCTTAGTGTTGCGATCGCGGCCCATGCCCGCGAAGCCTATGCTGGCCGGATCGATCCCCGCACGATCAGCCCGGATATAGACCTCGCACCTCATTATCCAGACCCCACCGCCGCGGTGCTCTCTGTCGCCAATGCCGACGACCCGGTCGCCACCTTGGACGGCTTCAATCCCACCCATGCAGGCTATCTCTCCCTACGCGCGGAACTGGCTCGTGTTCGATCGGAGGATACCGAGGAACGGATCGTCGTTCCGGAGGGGCCGATGCTGCGCCTCGGCGACGAGGACGAGCGGATTGCAATCCTGCGCACGCGTCTCGATCTGCCGGTTGCCGGCGACGAGGCCGCGATCGTTTTTGACGAGGAGCTGGTGTCGGCCGTCCGCGACTTCCAGAGCGCGGTTGGTCTCGTCACCGACGGTATTGTTGGCCCCAACACTCTGGGAGCCCTTAACGGCCCGTCGGTTGATCCCGAGGCCGAGATTATCGCCAATATGGAGCGCTGGCGATGGGCGCCGCGCGATTTCGGCGAGTTCTATGTCAACGTTAACGTGCCCGAATTCATGATCCGCGTCTTCGACGAGGGCGGGGTGATCCATGAGACTAGGGTGATCGTTGGCCTCGCCTCAAACCAAACTTCGATCTTTTCCGATGAGATCGAGTACATCGTCGTCAACCCGTTTTGGTACGTGCCCGCATCGATCATCGCCGCCGAATATATGCCTATCCTCCGCAGTGATCCGGGCTATTTCGTACGCAACAATTTCGATGTCTTCGTACGCTTTGACGGCGCAGTCCAACAGGTGGACCCCTACCGGATCAACTGGTCGATGGTATCGGCCAGCATGGTATCGATGCGACAGCGGCCCGGAGGCGGCAATGCTTTGGGCCAGGTCAAATTCATATTCCCCAACCGGCATGCAATCTATCTGCACGACACGCCGACCAAGAACCTTTTCCAGCGCGACGTCCGCAGCTTCTCCCATGGCTGCATCAGAGTCATGAACCCGATGGATTTTGCCGACGCTTTGCTGTCGTATATCGACGGATGGGACGCCGATGGGGTCGCTGTGCTGTTCGGCGATCGCGAGCGCCAAGTGAATTTGGACACTCATATTCCGGTCCACATCACCTACTTCACTGCGGTCGTCGATGCCGACGGAAACGTCCAGTTTAAGAACGACATTTACGGTCACAGCGCCGCTGTGCGCCAGCGCTTGGGTCTCTGAGGGCAAGCTGCAACACTTCTCCAAGCCGCCCGGTTGCGGCCCGAAGGTTGTTACCTGAGATCGCGATCGCGATCTTAAGCCTTGAATTTTGCTCGATAATCGGGTGTCTTGGCCTTGCCGGGCGGACAGACACCGCCTGGGGTCTTGGGCGCGGCACGAATACTTTTGGTTAACGATAGGGATCCACACTGGGGCCGTGGGGGATGCCGGAGGGCCGGCGGGTCGGCGGATCAGATTGGAAGCTAAGCGTCACCACCTAGGCGGTGCCCTGTCGCGACTCGCTCTGCGGTGGTTTCGGCTACCTCTGACCGTCGCCTTTGTCTGTCTCTCGGCGGCGATCACCCAATTCGCTTCGGCCGCGTTCGATCGGACGCTCAGCTTTCACAATCTCAACACCGGCGAGACCGTGACCGTCACCTATATGCGCGACGGTCGGTATCTGCCGCAGGGCCTTGCCGAACTAGACTTCATTCTGCGCGATTGGCGCCAGGACGAAGCCGTGGAAATGGACCGACGGCTGCTAGATCTCGTTTGGGAGGTCTATCAGCAGACCGGTTCCACGCAGCCGATCAACATCATCTCCGGCTACCGCTCGCCCACGACCAATGCAATGTTGCGCTCGCTATCGAACGGTGTGGCGCAGAACAGCCAGCATATTCACGGGAACGCGATGGACATTCAGTTCCCGGATGTCGATCTGGTTACCCTTCGCAACGTCGCCATGCGGATGCAGATCGGCGGCGTCGGTTTCTACCCCACCTCCGGCTCGCCATTCATCCACATCGATACCGGTTCGGTACGTCACTGGCCCCGCATGTCCCGCAGCCAATTGGCGGCAGTATTTCCCGACGGGCAATCTCTGCACGTCCCGTCCGACGGTACTCCGCTTGCCGGCTACCAAGAAGCGCAGCTCGCCTACCAGCAACGTGGCGACCAGGTGGTGGCGCTGTTCACCGATCCCGTGGACGCCGGTCCGACCCCGCGCCTTGCCGCATTGTTCGATCGAGGCGATCCCGCGCCGGCGCCGGCCATCGAGCCCGCCATTGCCGTTGCCCTCGCCGCGGCCACCAGAATTGCCGAACCGCCGCCGGCCCGAGCCGACATCCCCGGCGTCCGCGTGACCGAACCGGAAATGCCGGCCCTCGCCTTCGCTCCAGCGACCGAAATCGATCGCGACCCACTCGCCATTCTCAGCGAACCATTGGCTCCAATCGCCACCGCCCTGACCGCGCCGGCTCCCAAACCAGCACCGACCATCGCCCCGCCAATTCAGCGTCGCTGGCATGACCCGTTGGCGGTGATCACCGCGCCCTCGGTTGCCGGCAGCGATTTGCCCATTGTCGATCAAACAACCACCACCAGGCAGGCGGCTTTTGCCCTGCTGACCGCCCCCAATGTCACCGCCTCGCCGCAATTCCTAGCCAAGCCTGAACGCGTCGTCGCCGGCGGCTTCCTGCAGCCAGCCGCAACTGCCAGCAGTGCCCGATTCGAAGGTCCGATGGTGGTACCGGTGGCGATGATAGACTTGTTCCGCCTGACCACGGTGGCTCAGGCAAGATAGCGATCAGTCGCTATCGGGAATCATCCCGAGGGCATGAAGATAAAGGTCGAGTAGCGCAGCCTGTTCTTCACGCTCGGCGCGATCCTGTGACCTCAACCGGACCACCGAGCGGAGGGTCTTGGTGTCAAATCCATTAGATTTGGCCTCGGCATAGACGTCGCGAATATCGTCCGCCAGCGCCTTCCTCTCCTCTTCCAGTCGCTCGATCCGCTCGATGATCGACTTCAGCTGCGCCGCCGCAATCCCGCCCGGTTCGGCCATAACTCACTCCCTCGTATAATCTTGAAGGCGGCGTTGAGTGCCGGAGCAATTGCCGATGGTCAAGGCCTGTCGACGATCGTGCTGGAACATCGGGGACCGCTGGCTGACCGGAGACGCTCGCGGCAGAGAGCCGCGAACAATCAATGCGCTCTCCCCGCGATCCGCGTTGACATCGCCGAATCGGCAGCGGCATAAACGCACCAGCGCCCTTACCGTCACAACCGATGCACAATCCGATTTCTTCTCCCCGCCTTTCACCGGTGGCCACAGCACATCGGCGGGTGCGGCTTGATAGCGCTGCCCTGTTTTTGGCTGTGATCCCTGGCCTCGGCATGGCTGCCTGTTCATCAGGGGAAGACGAAGTCGATGGTGCGGAGGCAACAATCGATGCCGCCAGTCCTGAAGCGGTGGTAGGTCAGGCAGCGACGGGCTTGATGGTTTGCAATCTCACCAACAGCAGCATCGGTGTCGCGGTCGGCTATAATGACGGCGATACAAAGATCACCGAGGGATGGTGGAACCTGTCGCCCCGCGACGCTAATAATGACTGCGCCACCGTCATTTTAGAACCGCTGCAATCGCGCCTCTATTACGTCTACGCCTTAGATTATACGCTCGGCGGTGAATGGGCCGGCGATACCTTCATGTGCACCCACGACCAAGAATTCACCATCCGTGGTGTTGAAGACTGCGTTGCGCACGGCTATGACCGGGCTGGATTTGTTGAGATCGATACCGGCGATCGGACGGTCCATATCGTTCAGCTAACCGATCAACAAGGTGTCGGCAGCCGATGAGGCGATCGCGCAAGGTCAAGATTCTGGCGACGCTCGGCCCGGCCTCTTCCTCCGAAGAGATGATGGCCTCGCTTGCCACAGCCGGCGCTGATCTCTTCCGCATCAATATGAGCCATACATCGCCCGAGCTGCTGCGGCAGCTGGTCGATCGAATTCGCAGGGTCGAAGTCCGATCCGGACGGCCGATTGGGATCCTCGCTGATCTGCAGGGACCCAAATTCCGCATCGGTTCTTTCGCCGACCAGAAGGTGTCACTCAAGATCGGCCAGAATTTCACGCTCGATTCCGACCCGGCGCCGGGAGACGAGGCCAGGGTGCACCTCCCCCACCCCGAGATTCTCCAGGCGATCGCGCCGGGAGACCAGCTTCTCCTGGACGATGGTCGGGTGACGCTATTGGCCAAAGAGGGCACCCACGAGCGCGTTGTCACCGAAGTCATTTTCGGAGCGCAGCTTTCCGACAAAAAGGGCGTGAGCGTTCCCGATACGACGATCAACATTGATTCAATGACCGAAAAAGACCGTGTCGACCTCGACAGTGCGCTTGAAGCCGAAGTCGACTGGGTGGCGATGTCCTTCGTCCAACGCTCGGCCGACCTTGACGAGATCCGCTCGCGCTGTGGGGTCAAGGTTGGCATCCTTGCCAAAATCGAAAAACCTCAGGCGGTTGCACATTTGACCGATATCATCGAGGTCGCCGACGCTTTGATGGTCGCCCGCGGCGACCTCGGCGTCGAACTGCCGCTGGAGCAAGTGCCCGGCATTCAGAAGCGCATCACCCGCGGCGCCCGCCTTGCCGGCAAGCCGGTTGTAGTCGCCACCCAAATGCTGGAGTCGATGATCAGCGCACCTGCGCCGACCCGTGCCGAAGTTTCCGATGTCGCCACCGCCGTTTTCGAGGGGGCCGACGCCATCATGCTATCGGCCGAATCCGCAATTGGCGCTTATCCGGTCGAGACGGTCACGACCATGGATCGGATCGCTATGGAGGTTGAGCGGGACGTCAATTTCGCCGGCATCATCAACAGCCAGCGGGCCGAGCCCCAGGCCACCGGTGCCGACGCCATCGCTGCCGCGGTTCGGCAGATCGCCGAAACCGTTCAACTGTCAGCGATCTGCTGCTACACTGGCTCCGGTGCAACCGGCTTAAGGGTCTCGCGCGAGCGGCCGCAAACGCCGATCATAGCTCTTTCGACAGTTATCGGCACCACCAGGCGCCTGGCGCTGGGCTGGGGGCTGCACTGCGTCTTCGGGCAAGAGGCCGAGGATTTCGACGGCATGGTCGATCGCGCTTGCGAGGTCGCGGTCCGCGAGGGCTTCGCCCATCCCGGCGACCGGATTATCATCACCGCAGGTATTCCGATGGGGCGACCCGGCACGACCAACATGCTCCGGATCGCGGTCATTAACGAGAACGGAACTGGCGCGGCTTGACGCGGTGCTGTAGCTCCGGCGGGCCTTGAGCCGGCGGACGACTTGTTGATCATCTAGTGGATAAAATTTGACGTTTGAATCCCGCGAGGGATTCTCGCCGGGCACGTTGTGTGCGAGTCTGGCGCATGCGGCCAGGAATCATCGTCGATGTGAGTACCGCCGACCGTGCTCGTCTCGAAGCGGTCGTTGCGGACCGGAACAGCCGGCAGAAACACGTGTGGCGGGCACGGATCGTCCTTCTGAGCGGGGATGGTCTCGGCACGGTCGAGATCATGCGCCGCACCGGCAAGAGCAAGACAGCGGTTTGGCGTTGGCAGGAGCGCTTCATGCACGAGGGTGTCGAGGGGTTGCTGCGGGACAAGACGCGACCCTCGCGCGTTCCGCCGCTCGGCCGGGAAATCGCTGACCGCGTCGTCGCGCTGACGCTGAGTGCGCCGCGCCACGAGGCGACACATTGGACGGCGCCGGCGATGGCCAAGACGGTCGGCATCAGCGTCAGCGCGGTACAGCGCATCTGGCGGGCGCACGGGCTTCAGCCCCACCGGGTCCGGCAGTTCAAGCTGTCGCGTGACCCGGAGTTCATTCCCAAGCTGCGGGACATCGTCGGCCTTTATGTCGATCCGCCGGCGCACGCCGTTGTCCTGTCGGTTGACGAGAAGAGCCAGATCCAGGCGCTCGACCGCACCCAACCCGGGCTGCCGATGAAGACGGGACGCGCGGGCACGATGACGCATGACTACAAGCGGCACGGCACGACCACGCTGTTCGCCGCGCTGAACGTGCTCGAAGGGCGTGTCATCGGCCGGTGCATGCAGCGCCATCGACACCAAGAGTTCATTCGCTTCCTCAACGCCATCGAGGCCGACGTGCCCGCGGGAAAGCTGGTCCATGTGATCCTCGACAACTACGCCGCCCACAAGCATCCCAAGGTCCGCGGGTGGCTTACGCGCCATCCGCGGACTTTTTCTTCCACTTCACCCCAACATCCTGCTCCTGGCTCAACGCCGTCGAAGGTTTCTTCGCAAAGCTCGCAAAGCAACGTCTCAAGCGCGGCGTCTTCCACTCGATCGTCGATCTCCAGGCCACCATCAACCGCTTCCTCGAACACACCAACAACGATCCGCAGCCCTTCATCTGGACAAAGGATCCCGACAAAATCATCGCCGCTGTCAGACGCGGGCACCAAGCGTTAGATTCCATCCACTAGCGCATGAGCTGTTGGCGTTGACACGCTACGCGCTCTGAGCTGACACTGGAATTGTGCAGCAACAGTAAACGCTGGTCCACCGCGCGGTCGAGCGCCTGACGGCACCCAAAGGGGTCGCCATGTCGGCTGGCCGCGGGAAGGGAATACCGGCGGCTCTGGCGATGCCCAGTCGCTGCCATGACGCCAACGTCCGTTCGCCGCTGTCTGCAAGACGATGGTCGAGATCGGTGGGCAGGACGACCTCATAGCCCCATGTCTTACCGTCCTCCCAGCCCATCGCGGCGAGATATGCTGCGGTGGAAGCGAGCGCATCCACTGGCGAGGTCCAGATGTCGCGCCGGCCGTCGCCTTCCCAATCGACCGCATATGCCTCATAGGTCGTGGGGATGAATTGGGTGTGCCCCATCGCCCCGGCCCACGACCTTGTCATTGCCGCCAACGTGATGTCGCGGCGCTGAAGAATCTTCAGCGCCGCGATCAACTGGCGCTCGCCATACGCCTGCCGCGTGCCCCCGATATAGGCCAGCGTCGCCAGCGATCGGATCGTTGGCTTGACCAGATTTGTGTTGTCGAGAATGGCGCCATAGGAGCTTTCCATGCCCCAGATCGCCAGGATGACATAGCGATCGACGCCGTAATGCTGTTCAAGCTCAGCCAGCAGCCGACCCCAATCCGGAATCTTCGCCAGGCCGTTGGCGATCCGCAACTCCGATACCGCCGCATCGAGATATTCCCAGATTGGGCGCACGAATTCAGGCTGGTTGGTTGCGCGCGGAACGACCGTTGGATCGGGCTCGAAATCACCCAGCGCCGCCCAATAGGTCTGCGAGGAAATACCGGCTTGTTGCGCCTGCGACCAGAACGACTGCACCCACCGATCCGACGCCGTGTGCGCCTGAGCTGGCATCACCGATACGATCAGCGCAAGCAACGCAGCCAAAACAACCGTCAGCCGGGTGGCACATCCCCGATACATCCAACCGATCTCAATCATGTTGGTTCCGGCGCTCAAGCGACTCCTCCCAATCAAGTGCCGTGCGGACGATGAAATCGAGGTCGTCGTGCTGCGGCACCCAGTCAAATTCACGGTGGATCACGGTCGGATCAGCAATCACCGACGCCGAATCGCCTGGGCGACGCGGCCCGAAACTAACATCGAGCTTCCGGCCTGACACCCGTTCGACCGCATCGATCACCTGCCGCACCGAAGTTCCGTGGCCATAACCGCAATTGGCAGTCAGGCTGTCGCCGCTTTGCTTGAGATGGGCCAGTGCCGACAGATGCGCATGGGAGAGATCGGTAACATGGATGTAGTCGCGAAGCCGGTGCCGTCCGGGGTCGGATAATCGTTGCCGAAAATCTCAATGCCCGGCCGCTTGGCGAGCGCGGCCTCGGCGGCAACTTTGATAAGATGGGTTGCGCATGTCGTCGATTGCCCGGTTCGACCGTTGGGATCGGCACCGGCGACATTGAAATAGCGTAGCGCAACGAAGCGGAGAGGGTGCGCCGCCGAAGTGTCGGTCAGCATCATCTCGGTCATCAATTTCGACCGGCCATAGGGCGACAGCGGCTCTTTGCGGACACTCTCGCTGACTGGCTCGTCCCCCGCCATACCATAGACCGCGCGGTCGAAGAGAACACGAAATGCGGCACGCCTCCCTTGACCGCCGCCTCGATCAACGCTCGCGATTTCACTGTGTTGTTGAGATAATAGCGGAGCGGATCGACCACCGACTCCGGCACCACCACCGAACCGGCGAAATGAATGATCGCATCGATTCGATGATCGGCGATTAGACCGCGGACTAGATCCTGATCGCCAACGTCGCCGGGAATCAATTTCGCTTCCGGTGCCACCGCCCAATCAAATCCGGTCGAAAGATCGTCGAGGACGACGACATCCTCACCGGCGTCGAGCAGGTCCCAGACAGTGTGACTTCCAATATATCCGGCACCGCCGGTAACGAGCACGGTCATGATGTTCCGATTTGCCCCTCGGCAGATCGGTACCTATGAAGATAGATTGTTGATGCTTTGTTATCCCTAGCCAATGACCAACTCTCGGTCGATGCCATAATAGCGCTCCACGGAGCTCGATCTCACGCCTCATGACCGAACCTATCCGCACCGCAGTCTTTCCCGTCGCCGGTCTCGGTACGCGATTCCTTCCCGTCACCAAGGCGATTCCAAAGGAGATGCTGCCGGTGGTCGATCGGCCGCTGATCCAATATGCCGTCGATGAAGCGCGGGAGGCTGGAATCGAACATTTCGTTTTCGTCACCGGTCGCAACAAGCAAGTGATCGAGGACCATTTCGACCGACAGTTCGAACTCGAGGAGACGCTCAGGAAAAACGGCAAGGAGAAAGAGCTGGCGCAGCTCGAGATCGACAGACCGCCGCCGGGAGCGGCCAGTTTCACGCGACAGCAATTGCCCGCCGGTCTCGGCCACGCGGTCTGGTGCGCCCGCGAGATCGTTGGCCGGAAGCCTTTCGCAGTCATGCTTCCGGACATGCTTATGCAGAGCACCCCGGGCTGCCTTGCCCAGTTGACCGCCGTCTATGATGAGATCGGCGGCAATCTGATCTCACTGTCCGAGTGCGAGCCGGACAAAACCGACCAATATGGCATCGTCGCCTCGGCGAGGCTAAAGGCCTCGCCTTTCACATCACCGAAATGGTCGAGAAGCCGCAGCCCTCGGATGCGCCGTCAAACCTATACATCAATGGCCGCTATATCTTTCAGGCGGAGCTGTTCGGTCACCTAGACAGACAAGAATCAGGCACCGGTGGCGAGATTCAGTTGACCGACGCGATTAGGAAGCTGGCCGAAACGCAGCCGATCTACGGCGTGAATTACACCGGCCGGGCTTTCGATTGCGGCTCCAAGGCCGGGTTCCTGGCGGCCAATTTTGCCTTCGCGATGGAGCGGGACGACATTGCCACCGAGCTGCGCGAGGAATTGGCTAAGCTGAGCTGACCGAACGGCCAATCAGCGCTGAACCCGAGCGGTAAGCGCGAATATGCCGGTGGTCTCGGCCCGGGCGGGATCGGGACTCCATAGCCAGCTCCGGCTGTAGCTGGTGCTGAGCTGTAGCCAATAGTCCGGAATCCATGTCAGACGGGCGTCGGCGGACGCCGACTGCTCGACGGTTCCGTCGGCGAAGGTCTGGATCCCGAACGCCCCGTCCGCCCCAAGCGATACATTCGGGCGGAGCGACAACACGCCGCCAAACGCCACGTCGCGGCTGACCGAACCGCCCATCAGCGGCGAGGCATCGGGATCGAACGCAGTCTGGGCCGCAAGCGTGAAACTGATCACCTCGCGTGGCGACCAGACAACGTTGGCGTCCATCGTGACTCCGGCGTTGGTGGCCAGAGCCGGATCGTCCGGGATCTCCCAGCGATAGCCGATGCCGATCTCGCCGCTCAGTACCGGCGTCGAATCATAGACGACGCCGGCTCGGGCGCCGACGAAATTGCCGGCCTGAAGGAAACCGTCGCTGCCAACGGTCTGATCGAAGATTCGGCGTCCCGCAGTCGCTTCGACGAACGGCGTTAGCAGCGCGCCAGTAGCTGGCTCGAGACGCAACGTCGCAGCGATCACCGTGTTGTCGCGCTCGCTTTGATCAGTGAGAACGCCACCAACCAACACGTCGCCATGGACATTACGCTCGGCCGCCGCCCCAAGGCGCAGGACGAAATTGCCGATCGGCCCACCCGCGGCGATATCAGCCGCCATTGTGCGGACATCGGGAGCGACATCGGCGCCCGCCGGCAGGGCCGGGTCGCGGACGTCCTCGGCCGCGATCCGATGGCTGGCACCGATTTCGAGCGACCACAGCGCATTGAGATCGAAACGAAGACTGAGATCTGCGATGGTCGCGATCGCCAGGCCGCCATCGGGCGTGAAGTCGGCGCCAAACAAAAGTTCGGCCGAGTGCTGGGCCCAGTTCGACTGGAACAAGAGTTCGGGCGAGATGACCACCGACCGGCCGGCCGCGCCATCATTGACGCTGACCGTCGTAACGACCGCCGGAAAGACGGTGAAGCGCCCTGCCTCGATCCCGATCGGCGCAAATGGATCGATTACGGTCTGGCCGAGCGCGGGACTCGCCAAAGCCAAGCCGAAAAGGAGCACTGGCAATCGGTGCATGGGCCAACAAATTCGGTCGGCGAGAACTCCCGCCAAGAGTTACCGAATCGTAAAGGCCTATGGTTAACGCATCCTTGCCGGCTCGAAGGGCTACGCCCTGCCGCAACCGTGCGCTCGTGTCCCGAGAGCGGCCTGCTGGGGCTAGGCCGGCTGCTCCAACTCAACGTGAAGCGCGGCGCCGTCGGCACTAACGATTCGAACTTTCGCGCCCGCCGGCGCATCGGAGCCGGTGACACCCCATGTCGAATCGCCGACCTTCACCCGACCATGGCCGCCAATTATCGGCTCGACCAGCACGCAACTTGTGCCAATCAGACGTGTTGCCCGTTCATTGAGGCCAACATCGTCCTCATCTTTGCCGGGCAGGGCAAAAAAGCGGTGGCCGAGAACGACCAACACCAGCGACAGAACAGCAAAGCCGACCAATTGGAACTGCCACGCCCAATCGAACAACAGCGCCGAGGCGCCGATGATTATTGCAGCTATGCCGGTGAACAGAAACAGCGACCCCGGCAAGGTGAGAAAGATCTCCAGGACCAGCAGCACCAAACCGATTACGATCCAGGTCCACTCGCCGAGTTGCTCGAAGAAATCCTCGATCATCGCGTCAGCTCGAACGCCCAGTTCGCGGCACCACGCCGCCGCCGCGGCGCGTCGGCTCATCGCTAAACGTTGATTTGGCAATCTCGGCGATTCCGGCGAGCGAGCCAATCAGCGACGAAGCCTCGAGCGGCATCATCAGCACCTTCTGATTGGGAGCCGAGGCTATCTTCTCTAGCGCTTCGGTGTAGCGTTGCGCCACGAAATAGTTGATCGCCTGGACGTTGCCAGCCGCAATCGCCTTTGACACTGACTCAGTCGCCTTTGCCTCGGCCTCAGCCTCCCGCTCGCGCGCCTCGGCATCTCGGAACGCCGCTTCTCGGCGCCCCTCAGCTTCCAAGATCGCCGATTGTTTTCCGCCCTCGGCCTTCAAGATCTCGGACTGCCGCTCGCCCTCTGCTTCCAGGATAACTGCGCGTTTTTCACGCTCGGCTTTCATCTGCCGGCCCATGGCGTCGACAAGATCGCGCGGCGGAACCATGTCCTTGATCTCGATCCGGGTCATTTTCACACCCCACGGCGAGGCCGCGGCATCGACGACGTGAAGGAGGCGATCGTTGATATCGTCACGCTGCGACAGCAGCGCGTCAAGATCCATCGATCCCATCACCGTCCTGATATTAGTCATGGTCAGATTGAGGATCGCGTTTTGCAAACGGTTGACTTCGTAGGCCGCTCGGGCCGCGTCGAGCACTTGGTAGAAGGCGACCCCGTCGACGGCGACGGTTGCGTTGTCCTTGGTGATGACTTCCTGGGTCGGGACGTCCATCACCTGCTCCATCATGTTCATCCGGGAGCCAATCCGATCAATAAACGGCACGATCAGATTGAGCCCGGGCTTGAGCGTCTTGGTGTAACGCCCGAACCGCTCGACGGTGTAATTGTATCCCTGCCGCACCTGTTTGATGCCGGCAAACAGAGCCAGCGCGATCAGCGCGACCAGCACGAGAACGACGATATCGAAGCCACCCATAAGCGGGCTCCTTTCAACCGGTTAAGCAAATCGCTCGATGGCTTTGGCACCAAATAGTTTCAATTCGATGAGTCACGCGTAGAGGCCGAAAGGAGGCCTTGTTGGCATGTGCCTAGATCCATCCCTTGAGTTCGTTGCGGACCAGCCGCTCCAGCATCGTCATGCCGGGATCAGAATCATTGAGGCACGGGATAGAGGCGAAATGCTCGCCGCCATGCTCCCTGAACGCGTCGCCATTTCCCACGACAATCTCCTCCAACGTCTCCAGGCAATCCGCGGCGAAGCCCGGCGTGATCACGGCCAGACGTTGGGTGCCGGATCTTGCCAGCTCGATCACCGTGTCTATCGTGTAAGGCTTCAGCCATTCGGCATTGCCGAAACGAGATTGGAACGTTGTCCGCAGCCGCTCTTCCGGCCAGCCGAGCCGTTCCCGCAGCAGCCGGCTCGTTTTCATACAGTTGCAGAAATACGGGTCGCCCTTTTCGAGAAAGGAGCGCGGCGTGCCGTGATAGGAGGCAAGCACCAACTCCGGCTCGAAATCGAGCGCCGCCAGGCCCGTTTCGAGCGATTGGCCCAGCGCATCGATATAGGCCTCTTCGTCATAGTAAGATGGCAAGGTCCGGACGGCGGGCTGCCATCGCATCTTCGCCATTTGCTCGGCCGCTTTGTCGATCACCGTCGCAGTGGTCGAGGCGCTATATTGCGGATAGAGCGGCACCAGCAGCACACGATCGCAGCCGGCCTCAAGCAATGCCTGCAGCCGGTCGCCGATCGCCGGTTGGCCGTAGCGCATCGCCCAGTCGACCCTGACCCGGGGAGCGGTCGCCAAGCAGGCCGCCAACTTCGCAGCCTGCGCCCGGGTGATCGTCCGCAGCGGCGACTCGTCGAGCTCCTCGTTCCAGATCGATTTGTAGGCGGCGCCGGAGCGGTTCGGACGGATTGTCAGAATGATGAGATTGAGGATCGACCACCAAAGTGCTCGTGGCATCTCGATCACCCGCCGATCGGACAGAAATTCCTTGAGGTATCGCCGCACCGACCAATAATCGGTGGCGTTGGGCGTTCCGAGATTGACCAAGAGCACGCCAATACCGCCCGAGGCCACAGACATATGGTCGGCGGGCCGAGCGGACTGGCCGGGGACGGGTTTGATCGATTTCTGCTGGGTCATCGGTCCGAGATTAGAACGACCCGAAACCCCTGACCACCCGGATACTCCCACCGGCAATCAGGTGAAGCGACAAGACAGCGCGGATCATGGTCAATTTTTTCCAAGAGCACCGCGTTCCACTTGAATCAAAGGGTAAATACGCGTATGTATGCATCGCTCAAATTCGCACGTGCCTGTGGCCGATCGAACGTCCGAGGGCGAACAACCGGGAGCTAAAACCCGGATTGCTTCGAAGGACGCGGCTTAAAGCAACGACGTAGCGGGCTTTTTTGGTCTCTTCCGGCTCTCCAAAGGCCGGGGTCACTAAAGAGGCACTACCTCCTTGCCGGGCGAGCGGTTCGAGTGGCCTCTCGTACCAAGCGACGGCGGCGGCAGGTGGACGGACAGCCCTGTTCGGTTCGCCCAACCGCCACCCTGATCCAGCCGGTGAGAGCCGGCTGTCGGTCACATTGCTTGTTCCCGAACGTCGTCTCCAAAGCGGCCGGGGCCGGCAACGTTTCCGGCGCTTTGTTCATGTCGCTTGGGAGGCCCCGGCAAATGACTGATCGTATTCTTGAGTTCCTCCGCACCGTCCGTCCGGACGGACCATGCCTTGTTGTCGATCTTGACGTCGTCCGCAGCAATTATCGGGCTTTCGCGCGGGAGATGCCCGACACACGCATCTACTATGCGGTGAAGGCAAACCCGGCGCCCGAGATCCTGAATACGCTTGCCGAGCTTGGCTCCAGTTTCGACTGCGCCTCACCGATCGAAATCGAGGCGGTACTGGCGACCCGGGCCACCGCCGACCGCATTTCCTACGGCAACACGATCAAGAAACAGCGTGACATCGCCCGCGCCCACGAGCTGGGCGTGCGTCTGTTCGCGGTCGATTGTGCCGAAGAAGTCGACAAGATCGCTCGTGCAGCGCCAGGTGCCATGGTCTTCTGCCGCATCCTTTATGACAGCGGTAGTGCCGAATGGCCGCTGTCGCGAAAGTTCGGCTGCTCGCCGGAAATGGCGATCGAGGTTCTCGAGCGCGGTCACAACGCCGGCCTCGTCGCTCATGGCGTGTCGTTCCATGTCGGCTCGCAGCAGCCCCACGTCGATTCCTGGAACGGGGCCCTCGCCGCATCGGCCTCGCTGTTCCGCGAGCTAAGCGAGCGCGGCATTCAGCTTAAAATGGTCAATCTCGGCGGTGGCTTCCCGACCCGCTATTTAAAGGAAATCCCGACCGTCCAGAATTACTCGATGGCAATCGGCGGCGCGCTGCGACGACATTTCGGCAACCGCCTACCGGAGACGATTATCGAGCCCGGTCGCGGCATGGTCGGCGACGCCGGCATCATCAAGACCGAGATTGTGCTGATCTCGCGCAAGGAGAAGAAAGATCCGACCCGCTGGGTCTATCTGGATATCGGCAAGTTCCACGGCCTTGCCGAGACCATGGATGAAGCAATCCGCTATCCGATCAAGACACCGCGCGACGGCAGTCCGTCATCGCCCTGCATCCTTGCCGGCCCGACCTGCGATTCCGCCGACATCCTTTATGAGAAGACGCCGTACGAACTGCCGATCTCGCTGTCGATCGGCGATGAGCTCCTGATCGAAGGTACCGGCGCCTACACCGCGATGTATTCCTCGGTCGGCTTCAACGGTATCGCCCCGCTCAAATCTTATGTGATCTGAGCGGGCGGCCCTTCCGGCGTCGTGGTAGAGCGAGTACGTCTGCGGCACTGTACGCATCCGATTCCCAAGGAGGCACCTTGTCCGTGGAGGAATCATTTGCTGCGCTGGACCTTTCGGCCGTCGAGAACTACGTCGAACGGCGCCAAGAAGAACATCTCCAACTGGCATCCAAAACGCCGTGGGATCGATAACGACCTTCGCCTTCACCATACCGATCATCGTGGCTCGGAATAATTTGCGGCTGCCTTGGCCGTTCTATCTCGGTGGTTTGGTGCTCGCGCTTCTGTCGATCCTCGCCTTCAGACTCAATTGGCCGCAAAAAGTGGAGCGGCTTCAAGACATCGAACCGGTGCTGGGAGGTGCAAGGGGTGTCAGGCGAAGGACTACCAAATTGGAGCCCCGCAAATAACCGACTGGCCCGTCCATGGCCGCATCGACGGCCCGGTTGTGATGATCGGATTCGGCTCCATCGGCCGCGGCACGCTGCCGCTGATCGAGCGGCATTTCGACTTCGACAAATCGCGGATGGTGATCCTCGATCCCGATGATTCCAACGCCGGTCTGGCAGCCGAACATGGCGTTCGCTTCATCAAAGCCGAACTGACACCAGACAATTTCGCCGAGTTGCTGACCCCGCTGCTCAAAGAAGGCGAAGGTCAGGGCTTCTGCGTCAATCTCTCGGTCGATACGTCCTCCCTCGAGATCATGCGGCTCTGCCGCGAACTCGGCGTCCCCTATATCGACACAGTGGTCGAGCCTTGGCCGGGCTTCTATTTCTCCAAGGATGTGGACCTGGAGGCGCGGACCAATCACGCGCTCCGCGAGACCGCGCGCCAAGAAAAGGCGGCCAATCCCGGCGGCACCACCGCCATCTCCTGCTGCGGCGCCAATCCCGGCATGGTGTCTTGGTTCGTCAAGCAGTCTCTTGTGAATCTGGCCACCGATTTCGGTCACGCCTTCACCGAGCCCGGGCCGGACGATCGTGAGGCCTGGACGGTTCTCATGCGCGACCTCGGCGTCAAAGGCATCCACATCGCCGAACACGACACCCAGCACTCAAAGCGGCCGAAGCCACTCGACACCTTCGTCAACACCTGGTCGGTCGAGGGCTTTCTCTCCGAAGGAGTGCAGCCGGCCGAACTCGGCTTTGGCACCCACGAACGTTGGATGCCCGAAAACGCCCGGCGCCATTCATATGGTGCAAAGGCCGGCATCTTTCTGCCCCAACCCGGCGCCAACACTCGAATCCGTAGCTGGTGCCCGACGCCGGGCCCGCAATATGGCTTCCTCGTCACCCACAATGAATCGATCTCTATCGCCGATTATTTCACTCTCCGCGATGGCGACGATGTTATTTTCCGCCCCACTTGCCACTACGCCTATCACCCGGCCGATGACGCGGTTCTGTCGCTGGATGAATTGTTCGGCCGCGCCGGCGAGCCGCAAAAAAAGCAGCACATCCTCGACGAGGATGAGATTGTCGATGGCATCGACGAGCTCGGCGTCCTCCTCTATGGCCACGCCAAGAATGCCTATTGGTTCGGCTCGCAGCTATCGATCGATCAGACTCGCGATCTCGCGCCCTATCAAAACGCCACCGGCCTACAGGTGACCTCCGCCGTTCTCGCTGGCATTGTCTGGGCGCTGGAGAATCCGAACCGCGGCATCGTCGAGACCGACGAGATGGACTATCGCCGCTGCCTCGAAGTGCAGCTACCCTATCTCGGCCCGGTGAAGGGCTATTACACCGACTGGACACCATTGGCCGGCCGCCCGGGCCTCTTCCCCGAGGACATCGACACGACCGACCCTTGGCAATTCAGGAACGTCTTGGTGCGGTAGATCGGGTCTTGCTCGCGTGAGATCAGGGCCCATATTGTTGCCGACCAGTTCGTTGAGACGGAGGTCGAACGTGGCAGCAATCCTAAGCAGCACGATCCTCGGCGTGGCTTTAACGGCCACAGCCCTTCTCACCCCGCCTGCATCCGCCAATGACGCCACCGTGGAGATCGGCGTCGGTGGGCTACATATGGTCTACAATTCGGCGATCGCCGTGGTGTCAGAGGATCTATTCGTCTCAACCGACGAGATCCGCGTGGCCTACCGCTTCCGCAACATCACCAATGCGCCGGTCACAGTTACAGTAGCCTTCCCGTTGCCAGCCCTAGATGGGCGCGAATATCAGGATGCCGGCGTCGAGCTTGCCGACCCCAACAGTGAGAATTTCGTCAATTTCGAGCTGACCATCAACGGCAAGCCTGTAATTCCGTCAGTCTATAGCCGCGTCAGCGCCCTCGGTGTCGACCGCACTGAAATCATCAGGGCCGCGGGCCTGCCGCTCAACCCGGTCTCTTATGATCTCTTCGACGCGCTCCGAAATCTGCCACCCGAGACGATCGAGGAGCTTCGCCGCCTCGGCCTGATTATGGTCGAGCAATGGGGCACGTTGCCGAGTTGGACCCTCGAAACCGCATTCTATTGGGAGATGACTTTCCCGGTCGGGCAGGACGTCATTGTCGAACATCGCTATCAGCCGGTGGTTGGCTATGGCTTCTTCGGCGATTTTCAGTTCGACGATCCGTTCTATCTCGACCGCTATTGCATGGACGCCGGCTTCATCAACGCCACCCGTGGAATGATGGGCACTGACCCCGATTTCCCCATGCTCGACGAGCGACGAATCCAATATCTGCTGACGCCGGCGGCCAATTGGGCGTCACCGATCGGCACGTTTCACCTCACCATCGACAAGGGCAGCGAGAGTGCCATGGTGAGTTTCTGCGGCACCGGCGTCACCAAAACCGCGCCAACTGTGTTTGAGCTCACAGAAACGAACTTCCACCCGACGCGGGAACTCTACATCCTTATTGTCGACCCGATAAACGAATAGAGCAGTCTCGCCGGGGCGCGGGACAAGCTGATTCGCGTGGGCGACCGGCCGTCGTCGAAGCCCGATTCCAAGGAGTCGATCTGGCTAAGATCAAAGCCTACCTCACCGCACTAATCGCCGGCGCATTGTTGGCTTCACCGGTCGCCGCCCAGTCCGCCGCCGCTCAGATTGTTGGCTTCGTTCAGGCTTGGCTCGAAGAGGAAGCGACCGATTTCCCGACAATCGTGCGGGAGTATGGCGTCGCCTGCATCGCCCCACTTGTTGTCGCGATGCCCGAGCCGGCCCAGCTCGTTATTATCGACGCCGGCGGCATCGAGGATGGTCTGAGCGCACTGGAAGCCGAGGACCCGGAGGCCGTTGACGCCTTGATGCCGGAACTCCAGCTCTGCGTCGAAACGATGCTGGTCGGCGGACAAATCTGGCCCTGGGTCCAAGCCGAGGGTCGAAACGGACCACTGGAGGTTCAGACCGTCATCGCCATTTGTCTGATGGAAGCAATTCGCCCACTCTCGACCGAAGCCAAGCAGATCATATTTCTCGGCGCCGATTTCGAGGACGGCACCGAGATACTGATCGAGACCAGGCCCGATCTCGCCGGCGACCTCGATGCCCGGCTGGAGTTCTGCTTCTGGCGATCTAGGCCTCGAAATCAATGACGCCGGCCGCGCCCTCTTCGGTGCCAAAGGCAAGTCGGCGTCCGCGACTATCCCAGGCAAGCGCCGAGATCGGGCCATCTCCGGATGGGCGCACAATCGATCCCTGGCCTTTGTCGAACGGCCCGATCGCGACCACGCCATCGCGATAACCGATCGCGACAATCTCGTCCTTCGGATTGCATGCAACCCGTGTCACCAAAGAGTCTCGAGCGCCGAGCTGCAGCGGTTCCTTGCCCTGAGGTCCGTCCTTGAAATGAAACGGCCACAGGATCGCGACATCGGCTCCGGAGGTGGCGAGATACCGACCCCGCATCGACCATGAGAGCGAGCGCGGCTTAGCCGCATAGCCGGTCATCCGCAGATCGCCGCCCTCCGGCAGCCGCCAGCCGTGCAGCGCATTCTCCTGCATCGACGTCACCAGGAACCGGCCGTCCGGTGAGAAGGTGACGCCAAGATGGGCGCCGGCCCATTTGAGCTCCGTCGGCTCCGCCTCGTTATTCACCCACCATAGCGAGACGCCACCATAGCGGGCCGCCGCAAGGCGCATGCCTTTTGCCGCGAAGGCAAGACCGGTAACCGCTCGCTCGTGGTCGAATATCCGTTCCTTGCCGTCGGCGGTGCGGACAATAGCTTGCTTGCCGACGGCGAAGGCGATTGCGCCATGTGGCCCGGCCGCAACCCCATCGATCCATTTCCTCGGCCGCCCAGCAAGTTGGTCGATCTTTCCAGCGGCATCGGTGATCGCGACCCGGCCGTCATCACCGCCGGTAACGAGATGCTTGGCGTCGAGGGTCCGAACCGCGACCAGAACCGCACCGTCATGGACACCAACCGAGTCGGCGGCGCTGCCGTTCAGCAGTCGCACCGTGCCATCGCCGAGGGCGAAGGCGGCGACATCATCGATGAAGTCAGCCGCGACAACGAAGGCATCGAACGGCAGGCGCTGGACTGTCGGCATGTTGGGTGTGTTCGCTCCGCTTGATCCGGGCTTTGTCCGATAGAACGGCACCGGATGGCAATGCCGCCCTACATTTGGAGAAGTCAGCAAGCCAATGGCTATCCCGCACTCCCCGGTCGCCGATCTCGCGGTCCCGAACGATTTGGAGATTGGGCTGGCGGCGGCTTTCGCGGCCTGAGCGCTTGACATTGAGCGCCTAACCGCCACGACCCTCAGCCTCGACCAATCATAGTTAATGACAGAGTTAGCCTTTCAGCCGATTTCACACAATATCATCCTCACTCAAACTATCCACTGACTCAACGCATTATGCTGTTCCTTGCTGTTCAACCGGCGTCATGCTATTTCGCTTATTTGTGACCTGTGCGTGACCTATTCTGGAAATACCAGTGATGACGACGAAGCGGCGGAAGCTCACAACCATTGCCTCGGTTGAGGCAATTAAGCCCGATCCCAACGGACAGACTGACACTCCGGACACCAAGGTAAGGGGCTTGGCGCTCCGGACTACGCCGGCCGGCGGCAAGAGCTGGACACTCCGCTATCGCAATGATGACGGAAGGCAACAACGGCTAAACCTGGGTCGGTATCCTGCGGTGAGCCTCTCAGTTGCCAGAATGGCTGCTAACGACGCCCTCGCCAAGATCGCGGCTGGCAAAGACCCGGCCGGCACCAAACGAGCCGCCAAGGCAGCGGGGAAGGCAGGGACGGCGGCCACCGTGGCTGATCTTATCGAGTCTTATCTAGCGGCCTCCGAGAAAGCGCGACACCGGCCGAACGCCAGACCGAAGAGGCCGGGGACCCTGGCGCTTGAGCGGTACTATTTCGAGCGCCATATCAAGTCGCGTTTCGGCAAACTCGCCATCGAGAGATTGAGCCGCTCGGAGGTTCAACGGTTTCTGGACGAACTCGACGACAGAGCACCTTCCACTGCCCTCCGTTGCAGCGCCGTCCTCCGTCAAGCCTACAACTACGGCATTCGAAACGAGATCGCGACCGCGAACCCGGCTCAGTTTGTTGCTCTGCCGGCCCCCAATCAGCGGGCGCCGGTTCTGAACGACGCCGAGCTGAAGTCGATATGGAACGGTGTTGAAGAACTGATCGCCGCCGGCTCGAAAGCCGCTCTAGCGATCAGGTTAGAGATGCTGACCCTGCAACGCGGCGGCGAGGTTGCCGGCATTCACGCCCGAGAAATCGACCGAAAGGCTCGTCTATGGACGTTGCCCGGCGCTCGCGTGAAAAATCACAGGATCCATGTTGTGCCGTTGTCGGACGCGGCACTAAACCCGTTCCCCAAGTGACCGATTCTGATGCGGTTTCCGTCACATGGCAGACGGAGAGTTCGAATGCGGAACCTGGAGGGTGAGTCGGATCGGGGGCTGCTGCGGGCGTTTTTCGACCGAAGACTGAAGTTCGAGTTCCACGGTTCGCGGATCACGTCAGACGCTGGTCTGCTCGCCTATCGTGAACTGGACGAAGCCCTCGGCCTGACCACGCTGGCCGGTGACGTTATTGCTGACAGCCGGACCGGCAAGAACGGTTGGCACGGCATCATCGGTCTCCTTCGCCAATCCGTCTATGGTCGTCTTGCCGGGTACGAGGACGTGAACGACGCCGACCGGCTGGGGCGCGATCCTGCGATGCGGTGGATCGTCGGCGGCAGGGCTGTCGAGCGCGGCGGCGCATCGACCAGCCAGATGGGCCGGTTCGAGACGGAGTTACTCGCCACCAATGACAACCTCGCCGGCTCGCTGACCTTTTGGGCTCTGGATCGACCAGGTTAACGAGCGCAAGCCGCCGAAGATTATCGCTCGAGGACAGCGTCAGCCCGACCTAGGTGACCACATGCTGTTCGTGTTCAACCAGTTCGGCGATCTGGAGCGTTGCGCACGGGCGTGCAAGCGCCCATGAATTCCCGGTCGCTCGATACCAAGACACTCCGAGCCGCCGCCTTCGCCTCGCCCGAGGTTATGAGTTTCTGGAAGCGGAAGGCTATACGCCCCTTCGCTTCACCTGCTCAAGCGCCCCGTCGGTCGGCCGCCGAAGGAAGTTTATTACGCCGCGTCGGGCCGGTAGCTGGACGGAGCCCCGCCGGGTCGTCGCAAGGTGGAGTGGCACTCAGGGGAACCGTATCCCCGCGTCGGCTTCTCGTCACCAACCTGAGCCGTCCTGCCGAGCGGGTTGTGCGTTCTACAATCAGCGCGACACTGCCGGGCAATGGATCAAGGAAGGCAAGAACCCATCAAGTGGACGCGGCTGTCATGCCGTTCGTTACGCAACAATGCCGTCCGGCTCCAGCTGCATGCACTCGCCTATAACCTCGAACTTCATGCGTACCCTGGCGTTGCCCGATACCGTGGAGCAATGGTCGCTGACGACGCTGAGGGAGAAGCTGGTCAAGATCGGTGCGAAATCTGTCGCCATGGCCGGTACGTCACATTTCAATTGGCCGAGGTTGCAGTCCCAAGAAGCTTGTTCAGAAAATCTTGAGCCTGATTGATGATCTACGACGAAGACCCGCTCCGGCGTAGGCCGGGGAATCGACGGCAAGGAGATTGCGACACGAGAGGTGTGTCTGGATGGCAAGAGAAACGACCAAATGGCCTTCCACGCGCTGGCCGATTACCAAAATCATGTCATCGGATGGCTGCAATGGGAACAGAGTTCCCTTGGAGATGGGGCCGTGGTACGATTTCCGCGAATTTGGATGTCATCTGGGGAATGTCGGCTAAACGTGTTGCACATGGCGTTCGGTGGTGACAATTGGCAAGGCTATGCCTTCCCTGCCCAGCGGGGTTCTAAGCGTCTACACCTGGACCGAGGGTCCGTCAGCGCGGCGTTAAAGGAGCTGACAGGACGGCTCGAAATCGAGGACGCGAAGCCACATGATTTCCGCCGCACGGGCGCAACTTTCCTCACCAGTGAGCGCATAGGTATCCCCCGCTTCATCGTTTCCCGCGTACTCAATCAGGTCTCTGACCGCGGCGGCGCTGCGCCCGTCACAGCCATTTATGACTGCCATGAGTATCTGGCGAGAAACGGAAATCGCTCGAAGCATGGGCAGCGCTGTTGATGGAGATCGTTTCCGGGGAGCCAAGATCCGCGAACGTTACGCCGATATCGGCAGCAGGCGTGAAGTCGGGCGATGACAGGCCTCGAATGGCGGCAGGCAAGTGAAGCCGCTGACACAAGTTCCGCATATCGAATGGGTGCGGATGGTCTGAGGGCCCACAAAGACTTACATCCGACGCTGGCCGGATAGAAAGCCCCGGTTTCTCGTGGTAATCTGAGGCCTGACGAGAAATACTGTGGAGGAAGCGATGAAGGCGACATTCATTCTGTGCGCGGGGCTGGCCGTTGTCGTCTCCGGATGCGTGAGCCACCAACATCACGCCGATATCTCAAAACGAGATCATCGTCTCGACGAGTGCTGCTCCTGTATGCGGGCGAGCTGGTGCCCAGCGAGTGGCTTTGCAGCAGGTTGCCGTCGAGACAATTCGCAGGGGATTCGACACATTCATCATTGCAGGCGCCGCGAGTCAAAACGATGTTCGCGTCGTTGGGTTCACGCCGATTACGAGTTCGACGGATTTCTCCGCGTACTACCTCGGGCCGAGCATATACGGTAACGCAAATACTGTCACCCAAGGTGGAGCCCCGATCATTGGCGGAAGCTACTACCAAGACTTTGCGGTAGTTATGTGTCCGGCGTCAGCGCCCCTGGGACAGATTGGGCGGATTGAACAAGAGAGGGTTTCTGGCTCATCTTAACCCACGAGGGATTGAAGATGAGACGGAACACCAATCACCAGAAAGCATCGGCCGAGAAGGTCGTGAAGGACATCCGGCGGGCGACTCGTCGGCAGTTCGGCGCCGAAGAGAAGATCCGGATCGTTCTGGAGGGCCTGCGCGGCGAGGACAGTATCGCTGAGCTGTGTCGCCGTGAGGGGATCAACCAGAACCTCTATTACCGCTGGTCGAAGGACTTCCTGGAGGCCGGGAAGAAGCGCCTGGCGGGTGACACTGCCCGTGAGGCTACCTCCGATGAGGTCCGGCATCTTCGCAGTGAGGCACTGGCACTCAAGGAGGCCGTTGCTGACCTGACGCTGGACAACCGTCTACTCAAAAAAAGCATGATCGCGGATGGGGGAGAGGAGGCATGAGGTATCCACTATCGGAGAAGCTGGAGATCATCCGGCTGGTTGAGCGATCCCATCTGCCGGCCAAGCGCACGCTGGCGCAGTTGGGCATTCCCCGCACCTCGTTTTATCGCTGGTACGACCGCTATCTGACCGGCGGACCGGAGGCCCTGGAGGACCGCCGCTCGCGGCCTGGCCAAGTCTGGAACCGTATCCCCGATGAGGTGAGAGACCGGATCGTACAGCTGGCGCTGGACGAGACGGATCTGTCGCCGCGGGAACTGGCTGTCCGGTTCACAGACACAGAGGGCTACTTTGTATCGGAATCCTCGGTTTATCGACTGCTCAAGGCCCATGATCTGATCACCAGCCCGGCCTTTATCGTCCTCAAGGCGTCCGACGAGTTCCAGGACAAGACCACGGCGCCAAACCAGCTCTGGCAGACCGACTTCACTTACCTCAAGGTCATTGATTGGGGCTGGTTCTACCTCTCCACCGTGCTCGACGACTTCTCGCGCACCATTATCGCGTGGAAGCTCTGCACCACGATGAAGGCCGAGGACGTCACCGATACGCTGGAACTGGCGCTCAAGGCGTCAGGTCGCGATCGGGCAACGGTCATTCACAAGCCACGGCTCCTGTCTGACAACGGCTCCAGCTACATCGCCGACGATCTGGCCAAATGGCTCGACGACCGCGATATGGAGCACATTCGCGGCGCTCCCTATCATCCGCAAACCCAGGGCAAGATCGAGCGTTGGCATC
This sequence comes from Kaistiaceae bacterium, assembly GCA_963667605.2. Classification (GTDB taxonomy): domain Bacteria; phylum Pseudomonadota; class Alphaproteobacteria; order Rhizobiales; family Kaistiaceae; genus JADLGL01. Next base: position 1,455,319 of record CAXXUZ010000003.1, on the reverse strand, counting down.
AAACCCTGAAGAACCGCATCCTTTTGGAAAATTACTATCTGCCTGGCGACTTGGAGACACAGATCGAGGCCTTCGTCGGCCACTACAATTATCACCGCTACCACGAGAGCCTGGGCAACCTCACGCCGGCCGATGTCTACTTCGGGCGCGGCCAGACCATCCTGTTGAAAAGAGAAAAGATCAAACAAAAGACGCTACAAACCCGGCGCTTGCAATACCGCAAAACCGCCGCATAAAATGACCAACCAGATGGGCCGAACCCTCTCTTAAATCAGGCCGCTCATCGGTTCCAAATTACCTGACGACGGACAGTCATTCGGCTGTCTGGATTGAGCCCGAACCGTTCACGGCGATCTTTGTCTTGAGTCGCTGAACGGCCGATTTCGACAGGCCCAATTCAACCCCGATCTGCCGAACGGTGAGCCCCTCTTCTGATAGGGACTCGACCTGTGCCATCTTGCAGTCGTCAACGTCGCGGGTGGTCCATGCGACTTCGCCGCCCCTCTTTTCAAGCTTCGCCTCGAAAGGCTGAGCGTCGTCACCGTAGAAGCCTCGTGCCTTCTCGAAGTGGACCTCGAACCGGGCTCCCTCGGTGGGGCTGTAGTCGTCTGAGTGCCTGAGAGCGACGATGGTATCGAGGATCCTTGCGGGAAGTTCCTCGTTGCGCGCCGCTCTTGCCGGAGTGCTGAATTAGAAGGACTGAGACGCTCCGGCGCTTGAGGTTGAGAATCCATCTCTGCATCGGCGACCATGAGTCGGCGTCGTTGTCTCTGACGGTGGATGCCAAGGTCGAGAGATTATCGAGCACAAGAAGTCCAACACCTTCGAGGAACGGTTCGATCGCGGCCTGACCTGCCTCGAAGGCAAGGTTCGGCAATCCCTCGGCGAAAAAGTCGGCGGCGAGGATTTGAAAATTATTTTCTGGAGCTTCTTTGTCGGTTCCGGCGACAATGCCCGCTAGCCTCTCCTGCAACACGACTAGCGGCATCTCTCCGTCGATGTAGAGGACTTTACGCGCCGCTGGCGCCTCCCAACGAAGGTACCTGCCGCCGCACGCCACGGCATAGGCAATACCGAGGGCCAGGTACGTCTTGCCGACCCCTCGTTTGGCATGGACCATCATCGTGCCCCTCTCGCGCAGAATGGGCGCGAGGAGCTGTGGTTGCGGAGGGATGATCATCGACAACAGCTTCGGCAGTGACAGCAGCCGGAGCGGTTCTGGAGCCGGTTCTGGCTCGATCGTTCGACGCTGTTCGCCGGGGTAAAAGGCGGCTGGCTCAGTCATGCCATCAACCTTTCCATTCCGACTTCGTTCCAATCACCGAAGTCTGGAGGCGGATATCGGATTTCAATCTTCAGATGCCGATGAAGATCTGCGGTTCGCTCGGCCGCCTTTCGGCCAGATTCATCATCATCGGCGAGGAGGTGAAGCTCACGAACGGACGGCCGAACCGCGACGCGGTGCATCCGGGCGGCGCCGAGGCAAGACCACGTCGGGATGCCAGTCAGGAACTGGGCGCTCAACCCTGATTCCGTGCCCTCAGCAAGCCCGAGAACATCATCGACGGCCCCCAGGCGAATAGTGCCGGTGCCAAGCGCGCCTGTGTTTATCCTCGGCGTCGAGACGGGGGCCTTGCGGCCGTCACTGGCCCGAAGGAATAGCGACTGCACCGCCACGACCTTCCGATCGGGTGCCTGAATGGCCGCCACCATTGCCGGCAAGTGAAGTCCTGTCGGCGGATATCGGAGTGATGGTGCAAACCGAAGCGAGGGCGGATGCGGTCCGGGAATGCCGCGATGATCGGCGACATACCGAGCGGCGAGCGTCCCCTCGATCGGCACCGAGTTGCGCCAGATCGCAAGCGCCTTCGGGTCCGGCTCGATCTCGATCGGCTGGAGTTCCGGTTTCCGATATTCTCGTCGAGGGCGAGGACCATGGCCGCCGAGCAGGCCACGACGGCGTAGCTCGTCGATGATGTCGCCGGAATCGCATTCGGCGAGGCATTTGACCAAAACGGCGCGATCGCCATCCTTGACCAGCAAGCTCGGGTTTCGATCACCGTTGCCTTGGCCGTGACCAACACACGGACACCGACAAAGCCAGCCATCACCGGATCGGCGAGCGCTGCCCATCTCGCGGGCGATGGTTTCGGCGGCGCTCATTCGTCGCCTCCGTAGACCTTGCGGGCTTTAAGAGCTCGTGTCGCCTCGGCCCAGGACCATTCGGACGAAACTAAGGAGGCTTTGCCTTGCAAGTTCCTCGTCGATGTCCGCCGTTGGGATTTCGGCTTCGGGCAAGCTGACGTGATCCGCAGACTCCAACCACAATTGCTGTTTGATGATCTCGATCTCGGCTTCCAGATCGGCGAGGCGATCAACGGCCTGTTCTCGAATGCCGTCTAGTGCCTCACCGTCCGTTTGTTCTTCCAGAGACCGCTCCGCGGCGGCCATCCATTCCGCCCTGGCCTTGGCCACCCGGTTGGCAAGCGAGAAGTCGTGGAAGGGTGAGATGGCATCAACGACGATCTCCTCGAAGTCGCTCTGCCGGAGCGTAGCGAGGGCATCGATCTCGGTTTGCTCGACGCCGAATTCAGATCTCCATTTGCTAGCCCGCTTCTCCGTCTTCTTCAGGGGCGTCGATGGCAGCCTCAGTTCCCGGACCTGCTCCACTGTGAGCGCCACCGGCACAACCTCGAACTCAAGATCATGGAAGCGGAGATCGCGGAGTGCCTGGAGCTTCCGGCCAATCGACACGGCCATCTGGTGCCCGGCTGGGTCGAAGTCGGCAATGACGAACACGACCATCGGCCGCTCGTCTTCATGACCATCCTTGGCCATACGAAAGAGAAGCGTGTCGGAGATTTCGCCGGCGGGTAAATAGAGGTCGGCTTCAAATCGCTCCGCCAACGGGAGCAGGACCTCTTCGAGGCTGGTTTTTTCGCCGAAGATGGTCAGTCCGTATGGCTGACGACCTTCGAACCCGATGACCTCGGGATGGGGATCCAGCTCCTCGATATCGGGGACGGTGACGTTGAGTCCGACGGAGATCCAGGTTTCGGGTGCAACCCTTGCCTTACGATGAATCGCTGGCTCCGAGTTGCGGTTGTCGATGATCCGCTCGAAGTCGATATAGCCCAGCCACCGGGCCGCTTTGCCGGCGGCTCCGGAGAGCCATTTCCAATCTTCATCGGTGTTTCGATAAATCTCGCCATCTGGCTTTCGGATGTCTGCGGCGGCAACAATTAGGTAGTGCAATCCTCGCCAGTGAATTCGCCTCGTGTCGCCGACGGCTCGATCGAGCTGTTCGGCGAGCCAGGCGCCGTTGCGGTGTCCGGCTGGGGTATCGAACCGGTAAGGATCGATTTGCGGCGACAGGACAGTGAGATCGTCGCGGCTGCAGCCGGTTTCACAGCGAGCTTCCTCAAGAGCGCGCCGCAGAAGCCCGTCACCGTTCATGGCGCCCGTCATGCCGCTTCCTCCGAAGGCGGCACGATCGTTATCGTTGTCGCGAGTTGATCGGCACCAAGTGCCCGGATGAATCCCGATGGCAGCCGAGCGTAGCGCTCTAGTGGATAAAATTTGACGTTTGAATCCCGCGAGGGATTCTCGCCGGGCACGTTGTGTGCGAGTCTGGCGCATGCGGCCAGGAATCATCGTCGATGTGAGTACCGCCGACCGTGCTCGTCTCGAAGCGGTCGTTGCGGACCGGAACAGCCGGCAGAAACACGTGTGGCGGGCACGGATCGTCCTTCTGAGCGGGGATGGTCTCGGCACGGTCGAGATCATGCGCCGCACCGGCAAGAGCAAGACAGCGGTTTGGCGTTGGCAGGAGCGCTTCATGCACGAGGGTGTCGAGGGGTTGCTGCGGGACAAGACGCGACCCTCGCGCGTTCCGCCGCTCGGCCGGGAAATCGCTGACCGCGTCGTCGCGCTGACGCTGAGTGCGCCGCGCCACGAGGCGACACATTGGACGGCGCCGGCGATGGCCAAGACGGTCGGCATCAGCGTCAGCGCGGTACAGCGCATCTGGCGGGCGCACGGGCTTCAGCCCCACCGGGTCCGGCAGTTCAAGCTGTCGCGTGACCCGGAGTTCATTCCCAAGCTGCGGGACATCGTCGGCCTTTATGTCGATCCGCCGGCGCACGCCGTTGTCCTGTCGGTTGACGAGAAGAGCCAGATCCAGGCGCTCGACCGCACCCAACCCGGGCTGCCGATGAAGACGGGACGCGCGGGCACGATGACGCATGACTACAAGCGGCACGGCACGACCACGCTGTTCGCCGCGCTGAACGTGCTCGAAGGGCGTGTCATCGGCCAGTGCATGCAGCGCCATCGACACCAAGAGTTCATTCGCTTCCTCAACGCCATCGAGGCCGACGTGCCCGCGGGAAAGCTGGTCCATGTGATCCTCGACAACTACGCCGCCCACAAGCATCCCAAGGTCCGCGGGTGGCTTACGTGCCATCCGCGCTTTTTCTTCCACTTCACCCCAACATCCTGCTCCTGGCTCAACGCCGTCGAAGGTTTCTTCGCAAAGCTCGCAAAGCAACGTCTCAAGCGCGGCGTCTTCCACTCGATCGTCGATCTCCAGGCCACCATCAACCGCTTCCTCGAACACACCAACAACGATCCGCAGCCCTTCATCTGGACAAAGGATCCCGACAAAATCATCGCCGCTGTCAGACGCGGGCATCAAGCGTTAGATTCCATCCACTAGCTGCTTCCAGATATCGACATCGCCGCCCAATATTTCTCGCAGGAATTCGTACAGCGGCCGCTGCCCCTGTTCATGGAGCCTTTGCGCCAGCCTTTGCAGCCTGAGATCCGTGGCACTGTTTCTCGGAATGAGCGCCTGTTGCCAGAATGTCGGAAAATATCTATCTTCGGATTTGATCTCACTACCAATCGGATCAATCTCAGAAGCCGTCGCGTTGTGCCCCAGCCGGCGGCTTCGCTCATCAGGCGGTCTGCGGATCGACATCGGCCGCCTCCTTTATCTTCTCGATCTCTCGATCAAGAACCGATTCCAGCCATTTCTTTAATTGCGGCGATAGTTCGATCGGCGCTGGCCACCGGCCTGATCGGGTCCATCTCCACAAAGTTGCTGGCGAAATGCCGAGTCTGAAGCAAACCTCGGCTTTACCAACGAGGCGCTCTTGCTTTCGCTCCTCAACAATGCGCCGCATTTTCTCGGTGTTCGCCGCCTTCTTCCTGGCGGCCAATCCATCATCGACAGTGGGGTCCATAACAGCGGCTCCATTTCGGTTATCGTTGTCAAATGATGGATGAGGCTGAGGAAGGTTGCAACCCCTGATGGCCTGTTCTACAAAGCCATATCGCGATGCACGAATTAGCGTTGTACGCGGTTAAAGGGAGTGGTGGAATGCTCGACTTGGAGGTGGCTTTTCGCCGTTGCCCAGACGGCGTTACGATTTTCGAGATTGATAATCCGACCACGACGGAGCCAGCAAAAATACCGGTCTTCCAGTACAGGACCGAGCGAAGAGAGGTCGTAAGACATCGGCTCGCCGGGCTCGATGACCCGCTGATCGTCCAGTTAGCCAATATCGGTGATGAGGCAGATCAGTCGGCCCAGGATGCGAAGCTTGCCGCATTCCTCAGTCAACAAGGGCTTCTAGATCAATCATCATATTTCGACGTGCGCTATGTACGTCTGATCGCCCTTTGGGCCACGGCGCAGGTTGAGGAAGCCGGTGGCAAAGATCGAGACGGAGCAATTGATCGAATAAACAGCCTGCTTAAAGGCTGGGAACTCACAGTGCCGGACTTCTTGGGCAGGTTGAGCGGGAAGTCGTTGTTGCCACCGCAACAACAACCGATGGGCCTTGAAGTTTCGTTGACGAGAACGCTCTCAGTCGATCGCAACACGAGCCAGCCAGAATACGGAAACCCAAAATTCGTACTGAAGCCGCGGAGTCTCCTCGATTTTATGTTTTTGGAGGCGGCGATGATCGTCGTCCGTGGTGCCAGCACAAAGCGGTGCGATTATTGCCAAAAGATTTTTCTCACCGGCTCCAGCACCGGCCGCCGTTCAACCTCCCGATTCTGTCGGGATTTACATCGCGGCTATTACTACCTCCAGCGCAGAGAAGCGGCTCAGGAGGCTGAGCTGAAATCCTCCCCCTAACGCAGGCGAATTTCCACGAAATGTGCCCTATATGTGACCTATCAGCCGAGTGGTCTAAGGCCTAGAACTAGCTAACCAACTGTAATAGCACGATTATTGGGCTGGTTCAAGGCTGCCTCGACCAATCATAGTTAATGAAAGGTTAACGACCGACCGCTACGCCGCGCGGCAAGCATCGAAGCCGGCGCGAAGTTGTTCTTCGTCGAGATGGCGGCCGATGAAGACCAGCTTGCTCATTCGCGCCTCGCTGTCGCGCCAGGGTCGCTGGTGGTCGCCTTCGATGATCATGTGAACGCCCTGCAGCACGTAACGCTCATCGTCGCCTTTGAAAGCCAAGATCCCCTTGAGCCGAAGAATATCCGGCCCCTGAACCTGAGTGACTTCGCGAATCCAGGGGAAGAACCTCTCCGGCTGCATCTCGCCGCCGATCAGCGATACCGAAGTCACCGAATGATCATGCCGGCCGTGATCGTGGTCATCGTCATGGCCATGCTCATGGTCATCGTGGCGATGATCGTGCTCGTCTTCATCGAGAAAGTCAGGATCGAGCGTCAGGATCCGGTCAAGATCGAAGGCGCCGCGATCGAGCACAAGCTCTAAGGGCAAATCACAGCGCTCCGTACGATGAATGATGGCGCTCGGATTGATGGCGCGAATCCGCCGCTCAACCGCCGCCAATTCCGCCGGATCAACCAGATCGGCCTTGTTGAGGAGGATGACGTCGGCAAAGGCGATCTGGTCCTCGGCCTCGGACGCGTCGTCCAGCCGGAGCAAGAGATGCTTGGCATCGGCGACAGTCACCACCGCATCAAGCTTCGCCCGCTCGGCAATCTCCTCATCCATGAAGAAGGTCTGCGCCACCGGTGCCGGGTCCGCGAGGCCGGTGGTTTCAATCAGGATCCCGTCGAAGCCGCCGGGGCGCTTCACCAGCCCTTCAACCGCGCGCACCAGATCACCCCGCACCGTGCAGCATACGCAGCCATTATTCATCTCATGGATCTCTTCGTCGGATTCGACGATGAGATCATTGTCGATATTGACCTCGCCAAATTCATTGACGATCACGGCGTAGCGTTTGCCGTGTTCCTCGCTGAGGATGCGATTAAGGAGGGTCGTCTTGCCGGCACCAAGATAGCCGGTGAGAACGGTGACCGGAATTTGGGCCTGGCTCATGAACTTACCTCGAATGATCTCAAACTATGCAGCGGGATATAGGCCGGCGTCGGTGCCTGCGCCACACCGGCACCCGGCAATTTCGAACTGTTGATCGGTTATGGCGCTGGTCAGAACGGCCCTCGCCCTGCTCGCCTCGCCATTGCCCAGCTTATTCCGGCAATCCATCGCTGCCGGCGAAGCGTGATAGATCGAAGTCGTGAACCTCGGCGCAAAGCTTGGCGAAGCCTGCCGCTTGATGCCCGGCGATCGTGCGACCGATTTCGGGCGACGCCGCGGCGGCATTGCCGACCACGCCGGCAGGATTGAGATCCGCGGCCAACCAGCCGAACCGCACGGGCCCATAAGCGCGCAGATGTTCGAAGTCGGAGGCGAGTTCCTCCTGCAGCGATCCGAAATCCTCAGCCGCCTCCATCCGCACCAGATCCGGCCGCAAATACAGCATCAACGAGGTCTCGATCGCCCCGCCATGAATACCGAAGGCGATTTCGTCTTCGTCCACCAACCCATCAGGAACACCAAAACGCGACCAGGCGGCGGCGACAGCAAGAACCGGATGACGGACTCGCAATTCTCGGATGACGATATCGACGACCGGACTGTTGCCGCCATGTGCGTTTATGAAGACGATCTTCTTCACCCCTGCCCTGATCGCTCCCTCCGCGGTGCCGATCAAGTTCGCGGTCAGATTGGCCGCACTGAATGACAGGGTGCCGGGGAATGACAAATGTTCGTCCGACTTGCCGATCTCAATCATCGGTAGTGCCGTCGCCGGCACATCTTCCGGCAACAGGTCGAAGGCCAGTGCCAGCAGCCCAGCGCCGATCAGGCTATCTGTGATCAACGGAAGATGCGGGCCATGCTGTTCGATCGCACCGAGCGGGATCACCGCCACCCAATCGGCTGGGCTGCCCGCCCGGATCTCCTCGGCGGTCATCTCACTCCATGTGCGACGGGGCGATTGCGGGCTCATGCGGCAAGTCTCAAACGCTTGGCACGGCCAACAATCGGCCGAGCCCAAGCCGGATTAGCATGGTGCCGATGCCCGGCAGAAGCCAGGGCCCTCTGGGCCCTCTATCGATTTGACGATGACCGGATCGGCCACCGGCCTTGATATGATCCGTTTTCGGATTATACCGACGATGGTCGCAACATTCGGTTGGTCCGTCGCTAAGATCAGGCCCATGTTTGTTGTCCATTGTCGCCACCCGAGATCAAGTTTGGGCTGCTCAACCATTGATGAATCGCTGAAATGTATCTGAACCGCACCCTATTTGTCGCCGCGTTCGCGGTCGCCGCGATTTCGACGCAACCGGCCAGCGCGCTGGACGAGATCGTCTTTGGCACCAACTGGCTGGCCGAGGCCGAGCATGGCGGCTTCTATCAGGCTTTAGCCGACGGCACCTATGAGGAATACGGGCTGGACGTCACCATCCTCCAAGGCGGGCCGATGTCTCCCAATCGCAGCCTGCTGATTTCCGGCCGCGTCCAGTTCTACATGTCCGGCAATCTCTTGCAGCCGATGAACGCGATGGCGCAGGACGTCCCGCCGCTCATCGAGATCGCTGCGATCTTCCAGAAGGAGCCGCAAGTCTTCATCGCTCATCCCGATGCCGGCGTCGAAACCTTCGCCGATCTCGCCAATCTGCCGACCCTCTATATGGCCAACGATGTCTTTGTCTCGGTTTTCCGATGGATGAAGGCCAATTGGTCAGGCTTCAGTGACGATCAATTCCGCCCTTACGCTTTCACCGTCGCTCCCTTCCTCGCCAATTCGCTATCAGCGCAACAAGGCTATGTCACCTCCGAGCCGTTCACTATCGCCCGCCAGGGCGGTGTGGAGCCGTTGGTTTTCTTGATCGCCGATTACGGCTTCGACACTCCTTCGACGATGATCGAAGCACGCCTCGACTTTGTCGAAGCCAATCTCGACCTCGTGCAGCGGTTCGTCGATGCCTCGATCATCGGCTGGTACAATTACCTCTATGGCGACAACACCGCCGCCAATGAGCTGATCAAGCGAGAAAATCCCGACATGACCGACGAGCTGCTGGCTTATGCTCTGGAGCAGATGCGCTCGCGCGGTTTGGTCGATTCCGGCGTCGCGCTGGAGAACGGTATCGGCTGCTTCGACGATACCAAGGTGAGATCCTTCTATGAGGCGATGGCCGCCGCTGGTGTCGTTCCCGAGGGCCTCGACCTCACGACGCTCTACACCAATCGATTCGTTTGCAACGGTGTTGGAATGCGATTGAAGGCCCAAGGCGCTGATTGATCGAAATGTCGGTGACGACCGGTCCCCCGCCGGACCGATTGTCAGCCTCGACCATGTCGGCAAGACCTACCGAAATGGCACCGCCGCGCTCGATGATGTCAGCCTCTCGATCGCCGATGGAGAATTTGTCGGATTGCTCGGACCGTCCGGTTGCGGCAAGTCGACTCTTCTGAGGCTGGTTGCCGACCTCGGCCAGCCGACCGCCGGCATCATCAGCTGGCGCAGCGACGCGCAGCCGAAGCAAACCCAAGGCCGCATTGGCTACGTCTTTCAGGACCCGACGCTGATGCCATGGGCGACTTTGTCCGACAATATCCGGCTGCCGCTTCGTATCATCGGCACCAATGGAGCCGAGGCGGACCATGCGGTGAGCGAGGCGCTCGAACTGGTCGGTCTCACCAACTTCAAACGCGCCCATCCACGGGAACTGTCGGGTGGCATGCGGATGCGCGCCTCGATCGCGCGAGCGCTGGTGACCAAGCCGAGGCTGCTCCTGCTCGACGAGCCTTTCGCCGCGCTTGATGAGATCACTCGCTTTCGCCTCAATGACGATCTCCTAGCGCTATGGCACCGCTTCGGATGGACCGTCGTTTTCGTCAGTCATTCGGTTTTCGAATCCGCCTATCTATCGCAGCGAATTCTGCTGATGACCCCGCGTCCCGGTCGGATCGCCGAACAATTCAACGTCAAAACTCCTTATCCGCGAAGCGAGTCCTATCGCACCAGCCAGCCCTACAACGAGATCTGCCGAGACATCTCGGCCGCGCTCAACAAAGTCATGTCATCGGATCCTGAGGCGGGAAATCGATGAATCGTAGCCGATTATCATGGCTGCGCGTTGCCGTTCCGCTGGCGATTTCGGTGCTCGTCGTGATCGTGTGGCACATTTCCGCAGCCGCAACGCTGACCTTCATACTTCCGAGCCCGGCCCAGACTATCGCTGCCCTGGTCGAAGATTGGGCCATCCTTGGGCCGGCACTTTGGATCACCGTCAAGCTCACTTTGCTGGCGCTGCTGCTGGCGGTGGTGGGAGGCGTAGCACTCGCCGTGTTCATGATTCAATCGCGCTGGATCGAGTTCGCCCTCTACCCCTATGCGGTGGTGCTGCAGGTGACGCCGATCATCGCCATCGCGCCGCTGTTGTTGATCTGGGTGCCGGAGACCCAGACCGCTCTTTTGATTCTCGCTTGGATCGTCGCTTTCTTTCCGATCCTGTCCAACACGGCCCAGGGACTGAAATCAGTCGATCACAATCTCCTCAATCTGTTTGATCTTTATGGTGCGGGGCGCTGGCAGACATTATGGCTCCTCAAGACTCCGTCGGCGTTGCCTTATTTCTTCACCGGCCTCAAGATTGCCGGCGGCTTGGCGCTGATCGCGGCGGTCGTTGCTGAGTTCGCTGCTGGATCGGCCGGGCGGCGTTCGGGTCTCGCCTTTCGCATCTTCGAGGCCCAGTTCCTGCTCGATACTCCACGCGTTTTTGCCGCTCTCCTACTGCTCGCCCTTACCGGCATCAGCATCTTCTTCGCCACCAGTCTGATCTCGCATTTGGCAATGCGCCGCTGGCACGAAAGCGCCGCGCCGCGCGAAAACTGAGGCGGCCATCGGCTTTGCCCGCAATCTCGGAGACGACGTCGCGTCTGTCCGATCATCTGCCGCAGCCGAGCCAGCAACGGCGGAAACCCGGATGGACCATGCGAATTCCGATAGTCGCTGCGGATAGGCATGCCGGCCGAGCGGGATGGCGGTTGTCGGAAGCGGCCGTTCCCCTTAGTAAGGGCTCTCTGAGACGAACCGAGGCAATCGCTCATGCGCACCGACTATTCCTCCGGCTCCGCGCTGGCGCCGGCCCTGTGGCCCGCCAGCGTCAATCCTTGGGTCCGCAACATCGTTCTTGTGTTGGTCGGCACCGGGATCCTGACGCTGTCCGCCAAGATCAGCGTGCCGTTCTGGCCCGTGCCGATGACGTTGCAGACATTGGCTATTATGGCCATCGCCGCCGCTTACGGAAGATGGCTGGCGGTCGCCACGGTACTTGCCTATCTCGCCGAGGGTTTTGTCGGGCTTCCGGTGTTCGCCATACCCACGCTAGCGGGGCCGTCCTATTTCCTCGGTACGACGGGCGGTTTTCTGGTTGGTTTCGTTATTGCAGCCTACATTGTCGGCCTTGCCGCCGACCGTGGCTGGGACCGCTCGCCGATTAGGCTCGGCGCTGCCATGATCGTCGGCGACGCTTTCGTCTTCCTGCTCGGCTTCGTCTGGCTGGCGTGGTTCGCGGAGCTGTCGAGTGGTGCCACCGGCATCGGGGCAGCGAGCGCCTGGACCAATGGCGTTACCGACTTCCTCCTCGCCGACGGCCTCAAGATTGCCATCGCGGCTCTCGCCATCCCGGCCGGCTGGATGCTGCTGAATCGCGGTAAACGGACCTAGTCGTCCGCCACTGGCGGCCCGAATAGCAGCATCGCCTCCGGCGTTGGATCGCTCACCAGCCAGACCGGGTCCTCAATGATCATCCCCGGTCGTAGCGGTCGCACGATATCGCCGATGCGTTCTATCCGGTTGAAATACCGCTCGATGAACGCCGTCTCATATTCGATGCTCCATTTGCCGACATAAATTGCGGTAGCGGTAGCGAGCACCGGATCGGCCGTCCCCAACCCATCGAAATGGCTCCAGCGGTCAAACTCGCCGATCTGATAAGCCGGCGGCGGATCATCGAGATAGAAGCGGACATAGGCCAGGCTGTAATAGTCAGGACCGAGGATGTAGTCAGCGCCGACCATCTCCCGCAACCGCTCCTGGTCGGTGACGTAGGCTTCCCAACCGCGAAACCGTGCGGTGAGATCGGTCGCGCGCGAAAGCGGCAAGATGGTCTCGACCAGGGCGAAGTAAAACACCGCCATGACGCCCAGGCCGACGGGCACCGCGATCCGGCGCGAAAATCCCAACAACCACTGCCAGAATCGACCGGCTGCGATGTAGTCGACGCCGATTGCGGCATAGATCGCCGCGATCCAAACCAGGGTCGAAAACCAATGTGGACCGATCCACTCCTGGAACGAATGATACGCGAAGTAGAGCGACATCGGGATCGGTGTGATCACCAACAGCGCTCGGGCTGGATCCTGCCGCCAACCGCGTTTCAGCAACACCGCCAGACCTGCGCCGGCCAGAATCAGAATGGGCGGGGTCACCATCGCCGGCCACAGAGTGAGATATTGTAGGAAGCTGTCAAAACGGACTGAGTCGAAGCGAAGGCGTTCGAGCTGGTGCACGAATGACACCCAATCGTGCTGACTGTTCCAAATCAACACCGGCGAGAACGCAAGCAACGCCATGACCAACGAGGCATACGGCCAAGGAGTAAGAAGCCAACGCCTCATCTGCGGAACGGCCAGGATCCATATCGGAACTGCTACGGCCATTATCAGGGCGGTGAATTTCGATGCGGCGGCGAGACCGCCGGCGAGGCCGAGCAACAGCCACCATTGCGGCGCGCCGCCCTTCGCGACCCTCGCCATCGCGTAGAACGAAATCAGCCAGAACATCACCATTGGCTGATCGGGCACGATCGAAACCGACATCGCCGCGAGCGTCGTCACATTCGACAGCATCATCGCCCAGGCGGCGATTCGGCGGCTGTCGGTCAATGTCTTGGCAATGCCATAGACCAACACCGCATCAATGGTCACCGAGACGGCACCGACTACCCGAACCCCGAATTCTGTGTCGCCGAAGATCGCCGTGCCGAGCCAGGTGAACAACGCAACCGTCGGCGGATGGTCGAAATAGCTCCCCGCGAGCTCATCGGACCAAAGCCAATAATAGACCTCGTCATGGAGGAGATCGAACTGGCCGATCATCACCAACCGAAACGCCAACAGGATGAGGGTCAGCCCAATTGCGACAAGGACAAGCCTATCGGTTCCCCGCCCGGCATTGGCGGGATCGGCTTCTGTCGGAAAGGTCGTTGTCGCCGTTGATGACATCCGGTCGCTGCGAAAGAAATGGAGAACCTTTCCTCGCGGTGTTATCACGCCGACCGAATCCCCACCAAGGCGACCACGACTGATCCACCCGCTGGCGCAAAAACGCCACCGGTCAACGGAAGCTTTCCGACGGTCATGCATTCGTCTAAGAAGGCTCGGCGTTGGATGGCGGTATGACCAGCGTGCTCGTCCTGCCCGGTGCCAATTGCCTTTCGCCAAAAGAGGGTTGCGTGTCGACCAAAATTGCCGCCAGCACCGCTCGCCAGGAAAACAGTGACAGCGGCGGCTTGACCCCCGACATCACCATCGTCGTGCCGAGCTTCAATGAGGCCGAGAATGTGCCTTTGTTGGTTGAGCGGCTTGGGGCGGTGCTGCACCGACACAATTGGGAAGTGGTATTCGTCGACGATGATTCGCCAGACGGCACCGCCGATGCGGTGCGGACAATTGCCCGACATGAGCACCGCGTCCGCCTGATCCATCGCATCGGCCGCCGTGGCCTCTCCAGCGCCTGCGTCGAAGGTATCCTGTCCTCGTCGGCGCCGGTTTTCGCGGTGATGGACGCCGATCTGCAGCATGACGATTCCAAGCTCGACGAGATGATCAAACGACTGGTCGAGGACGATCTCGATGTCGTGGTCGGCAGCCGCTATACCGCTGGCGCTCACACCGAGGGCCTCAGTCGTGCTCGGCTGAGGGTCAGCCGTTTAGGCACCTGGCTGGCGCGCAATCTTCTCAAGGCCGACCTCACCGACCCCATGAGCGGGTTCTTCGTCATGCGCCGCTCCTCCTTCGACCAACCGGTGCGGAATTTGTCGCTCCAGGGCTTCAAGATCCTCCTCGACATCTTCGCCTCGGCCAAACGGCCGCTGCGTTATTCCGAAGTGCCTTGCGAGTTTCACGCTCGCCAGCATGGCGAGAGCAAGCTCGACACGAAGGCCGCCTGGGAGTTCGGCCTTCTCCTACTCGACAAGATTGTCGGCCGTTGGATCCCGACCCGCTTTTTCCTTTTCGCCTTGGTCGGCGGCACCGGAACGGTGGTTCATCTCACCTTTGCCGCGCTGCTCGGTGCCACCAACGCCGCCGACCCGGCGGCCTTCATCGGCCCGCAGATCGGCGGCGTGATCGCAGCGATGACGTGGAATTTCTTCCTCAACAATCTCATCACCTATCGCGACCGCCGTCTGCGCGGTTGGAGACTTTTGCGTGGGCTGGCATCGTTTTATGTCGTTTGCTCGGCCGGCGCCGTCGCCAATGTCGGTGTGGCGCAATTGGTGTTCAACGATACGCCGATCTGGTGGCTGGCGGCACTGACCGGCGCGCTCATCGGCGTGGTCTGGAACTTCGCCGCCTCAAGCTTTTTCACCTGGCGCAGGCGCTGAGATCGATTTCAGACGGACGATCGCGCAGGCGACATTTCCGATGGCGGAAATAGCCGCCGCCCCCTTCTCACCCGGCCGCGATCGGACTATATGAGGCAAGTCGGGGCGGGCCATCAGGCCCGTTTCCGCATTTTGGCGCGGGGTGGAGCAGTCCGGTAGCTCGTCAGGCTCATAACCTGAAGGTCGTAGGTTCAAATCCTACCCCCGCAACCAAATTACAGCGACTTATCAGTGACTTATGAAAAGCCTGGAACAAACCTCCGGGGCGTCCTCGTTCGTGTCCGAACCATGTCCGAAAAACGAAGGTCGGCGAGCGTGTCCCTGCCCCCTAAAACTGAGCCATTAATCAATTGCGAGCCGCCGAGCAAAACTTGTCCGGAAATCATGCCCACACTCCTTTGAGGTCGTTTCCGAACGATAGGAGTGTCCGGAAGGGTAGTACATATCTACACTCTCTCGCCCTGCTCGCTCGTTCTTGCGACTCGACGACAGAGTTGAAGCGCAGTTTGCGCTGCCGATCGTGCGAAAAGCCGGCCTTAAGCTTCGCTGGCTGATCGACAGATATAATCGAAGGCGGGGCTCCAAGAAATTGACTGTCGATGAGGTAAGGGCGAGGTTCCTTGCCTTCGTCTTTCAGCCGCAGATACCGCCTGAGACACGATCCCTTGCCACAAATTTCGTCGCCTACGTGCTCGAGCTTGATCACAGATCAAGAATGCTCGGCCTAACCCGACGGAGTTCCTACGACCCGTTCTTTGCCCACTTGCTGCGTGGGTGGTTGCTGTTCGAAAGTCTGTTGAAACTCAATCCGATGAAAACACCTACAGCGAAAACATTGCGACCAATAATCAACAAGGTACTGAAGAATCATCTGGGACTGAAGAGGGAGGTTAAGACAACGGCAACCCACTTCGATGTTCTGCTGAGGCGGCTTGCATCAACCCGCATTCACCGAATGACGTGGTAATTTGCTGCGGTTTCGTCTCGATTCAGATGTAATAATCAATCGTTTAATCTGGATCGCATGAGGCTGCCATGGAAGACCCATGCGTGAATCGGTCGATGGCCCCCTCAGGCTCGATTTCGACCGCCGCCTGAAGCTCGAGTTTCATGATTCCAGGATCACCACCGACGCCGGCTTGCTTGCCTACTGAGAGCTTGATGACGCGCTCGGGTTGACCGACATGATTGGCGATGCCTCGTTGATCCGCGCACCGGCAAGAACGTCCGGCACGCGATGACGGGATTGTTTCGCCAATCCGTCTTCGGCCGCCTCGGTGGCTATGAGGACGTGAACGACGCCGACCGCCTGGGACGTGATCCGGCGATGCGTTGGATTGTCGGCGGTCGCGCTGTTGCAAAGCAGGCCGCGGCCACCAGCCAGATGGGGCGCCTCGAGACGGAGTTTCTCGCCGCCGACGAGAACCTTGCCGCGCTGGTCGATCTGTCAGGGCAATGGATCGACCTTGTGCACTCGCAGCATCCGCCCAAGGCAATCGTGCTTGACATGGACAGTAGCGTCAGCCCGACCCATGGCGATCAGGAGGGCACCGCCTACAATGGCCATTTCGGCTGCAGCTGCTACCATCCACTGTTCGTGTTCAACCAGTTCGGCGATCTGGAACGCAGCGAACTTCGTTCGGGCAACGTTCACAGCGCCGACGGATGGCGAGGCGTTCTGGAGCCTGTCGTTGAGCGTTACCGGGAGCGGGACCTGCGCTCCAGCGCCGGCGTGAGCGGCTCGGTTGTCATGCCCACCAGCGAAAACCACGGGAGAGGTGTGCATCTTGATGAAGATGAAATCGACATTCCTGGCGCGGAGGCGCCGGCGTCACCGAGTTTGTTGCAAGGCAGCCCCGGTGGCGATGAGCCTGTGACCATGCCAGTTCTCTCCTGAATTGTGGAGTCGCGTTCATCGCGTACGCTCCACATTCCAGGGGCATGATCAGACTTGGTGCGTCTGCTGCCTGATGCCGCATAAATAGTCCGATTCGGCGCACCTGTGAACTCGCCGCCAGCCAGAATCCGTTAGGCGTATAATTCCCCATCCTTTTGGGCCACTGCAATCGCAGCCTCGGCTTCTGAATATGCCTGTCGCCACACGGCGTCGTCATCGAACGAGTAGATCGTTGCGGACTGCGCTTCAAAATCAGACAAGAGTTGGGCCGAGCGTTGTTGGGCTGCCTTCTTCAGGACCGCCTCTCGTTTCTTCACCAACCGAAGCAGGTCGTCGCGCTCACCCTTGGTCATCGTGCTCATTCGCTCTTAGCCCTCCTGGCGGCTCTAAGGCTCGCTACACGGCGGGTCGAATCGAGCGCCGACCGGACATAGCGCGTGGTGATCTTCGGGTCCGAATGTGTCGCGTGCAGCCGCAGATCCTCGACCGTCGCGCCAGCGTCCGCGCCCTCGGTAATCCCGCCGGCCCGCGAATCCATGTTCCAGACGCCGGGAGGAACCTCGGCGGCGGTGGCGATGTCTCGCCAATGGGACCAGAAATTGCGCTGCAAATAGGGGAGGCCGGTCGATTCCGACACGATCAACGGCCCCACACGCCCTGCCAGGGGCTCGAACGCCTGGAGGGCGCACAACAACCAACGGATAACGGGACAGGTCCCACTGGCCCAGCGTGCCGGTCTTGGATGTGGTTTTCGACAGGACGAGGTCGGGACCGATGTCGGACCAAGCGGTGCCGCCGGTCCAGCGCATCCCCCTGGCGACGATGCCCTGCACCCTGGGCGTCTCGTCGTCGATCCATTCGCCGATGACGTCGCGTTGCCGTAGGCTGAGTTCGAATTGGAGCGCCTGGGCTAGCGCGATCGAGGGGCGGCCCTGCGCGATCGCGGTCTCGATGATCGCTTTGGCCTGATCATAAGCCATCGCCACCTTGCGTGGCGCCGGCGGCGAGAAGCGCATCTTCGACAGCATCACGGCTACCTCGGCGCACCTATGATAGCCGCTGGCGGCGCCATAATTGCAGACGATCCGCAGGAGTTTCATGCAGTTGTAAGCGCGGCGGAGGCGTTCACTCCCGTCCGGTGTCGCCGGTTCTTTGAACACCCGATACCAGCGGGCGAAGTCCTTGCCGGTGAGGGCATCGACGCGGCGAGCTCCGTAGGCGCCGGCGATCAAAGCCAGGATCTCGTCATAGTGCCGGCTGGTGTTCCACTTCACCGCGCGGTAGGGCGAATCCTCGTCGCGCTGGTAGCAGTCGATCAGGCTTGTCAGGGTGCCGTTGAATGCCTGCTTGCCGCCGCCGCGGCTGGTGAGCCATTCCTTGAGCTCGGCCGTCAGCCGCCAACAGCGAGCGCTCCGCTCCTCGTCGGTGTCGAAGTGCAGCCGAACGGTTCTGACCGGGTACTCCTTGACCAGCGGCGATTTGCTGGCATCGGAAGCGATCCAGTAAAAGGCAACGCTGCCGCCGCGCCGACGGCGGGCTCTAATTCCGGGCGCGTCTTTGTGAGCGGGCATGTTCGGGGTGTTTCTCACTCCGCCCCCCCCTGCAATAACAAGGGCTGGCAAGTACGGGCCGGGAACGGCTTTGCGCTCCTGGTGTGTCTCCTAGCCCACAGGTTCTCGCCTCGTTCTGCACGAACTCGCATGAGCCGGCACGATAGAATGGCCAGAATGCTTGGGTTTTGGCGGCGTTGATAGGGCGAGTAGGGTCCCGGATGGGGACCGGTATAGAAACCTGGACTGGTTTCGGAAATGGATACATCACCCGAGCCGAAGATACGGCGCGTCAGTCCCGTTCCGGGGTCGGTCCTCAAAATCTCAGAGGACCAAACAAGTCCCTCACCATTAGAATCAACCAATGCGGCGAGCAGGTTGTCGGGACCGTGCGAAAGCTAAACGGTCTGTTGCCGCCGAAGTCGCTTGTCCAGCTTCTTGACACCGACGACCTCGCGGCGAACCCACGGTCAGCCAAGAAGGGGTCAGTAACAGCCGATATCGAAGACAGCCTCGCACATAGCCCGGAATTGTTCCCGGCAATGACCAAGGGCTTGCTGCTAGTGGATGGAATCTAACGCTTGGTGCCCGCATCTGACAGCGGCGATGATTTCGTCGGGATCCTTTGTCCAGATGAAGGGCTGCGGATCGTTGTTGGTGTGTTCGAGGAGGCGGTTGATGGTGGCCTGGAGATCGACGATCGAGTGGAAGACGCCGCGCTTGAGACGTTGCTTTGCGAGCTTTGCGAAGAAACCTTCGACGGCGTTGAGCCAGGAGCAGGATGTTGGGGTGAAGTGGAAGAAAAAGCGCGGATGGCGCGTAAGCCACCCGCGGACCTTGGGATGCTTGTGGGCGGCGTAGTTGTCGAGGATCACATGGACCAGCTTTCCCGCGGGCACGTCGGCCTCGATGGCGTTGAGGAAGCGAATGAACTCTTGGTGTCGATGGCGCTGCATGCACTGGCCGATGACACGCCCTTCGAGCACGTTCAGCGCGGCGAACAGCGTGGTCGTGCCGTGCCGCTTGTAGTCATGCGTCATCGTGCCCGCGCGTCCCGTCTTCATCGGCAGCCCGGGTTGGGTGCGGTCGAGCGCCTGGATCTGGCTCTTCTCGTCAACCGACAGGACAACGGCGTGCGCCGGCGGATCGACATAAAGGCCGACGATGTCCCGCAGCTTGGGAATGAACTCCGGGTCACGCGACAGCTTGAACTGCCGGACCCGGTGGGGCTGAAGCCCGTGCGCCCGCCAGATGCGCTGTACCGCGCTGACGCTGATGCCGACCGTCTTGGCCATCGCCGGCGCCGTCCAATGTGTCGCCTCGTGGCGCGGCGCACTCAGCGTCAGCGCGACGACGCGGTCAGCGATTTCCCGGCCGAGCGGCGGAACGCGCGAGGGTCGCGTCTTGTCCCGCAGCAACCCCTCGACACCCTCGTGCATGAAGCGCTCCTGCCAACGCCAAACCGCTGTCTTGCTCTTGCCGGTGCAGCGCATGATCTCGACCGTGCCGAGACCATCCCCGCTCAGAAGGACGATCCGTGCCCGCCACACGTGTTTCTGCCGGCTGTTCCGGTCCGCAACGACCGCTTCGAGACGAGCACGGTCGGCGGTACTCACATCGACGATGATTCCTGGCCGCATGCGCCAGACTCGCACACGACGTGCCCGGCGAGAATCCCTCGCGGGATTTCAAACGTCAAATTTTATCCACTAGCGTCGTCGGCTTACAAGTCGCTCGACCGTAATCGGTACCAGCTGTCCGGCGTCAGCGCCCCTGGGACAGATTGGGCGGATTGAACAAGAGAGGGTTTCTGGCTCATCTTAACCCACGAGGGATTGAAGATGAGACGGAACACCAATCACCAGAAAGCATCGGCCGAGAAGGTCGTGAAGGACATCCGGCGGGCGACTCGTCGGCAGTTCGGCGCCGAAGAGAAGATCCGGATCGTTCTGGAGGGCCTGCGCGGCGAGGACAGTATCGCTGAGCTGTGTCGCCGTGAGGGGATCAACCAGAACCTCTATTACCGCTGGTCGAAGGACTTCCTGGAGGCCGGGAAGAAGCGCCTGGCGGGTGACACTGCCCGTGAGGCTACCTCCGATGAGGTCCGGCATCTTCGCAGTGAGGCACTGGCACTCAAGGAGGCCGTTGCTGACCTGACGCTGGACAACCGTCTACTCAAAAAAAGCATGATCGCGGATGGGGGAGAGGAGGCATGAGGTATCCACTATCGGAGAAGCTGGAGATCATCCGGCTGGTTGAGCGATCCCATCTGCCGGCCAAGCGCACGCTGGCGCAGTTGGGCATTCCCCGCACCTCGTTTTATCGCTGGTACGACCGCTATCTGACCGGCGGACCGGAGGCCCTGGAGGACCGCCGCTCGCGGCCTGGCCAAGTCTGGAACCGTATCCCCGATGAGGTGAGAGACCGGATCGTACAGCTGGCGCTGGACGAGACGGATCTGTCGCCGCGGGAACTGGCTGTCCGGTTCACAGACACAGAGGGCTACTTTGTATCGGAATCCTCGGTTTATCGACTGCTCAAGGCCCATGATCTGATCACCAGCCCGGCCTTTATCGTCCTCAAGGCGTCCGACGAGTTCCAGGACAAGACCACGGCGCCAAACCAGCTCTGGCAGACCGACTTCACTTACCTCAAGGTCATTGATTGGGGCTGGTTCTACCTCTCCACCGTGCTCGACGACTTCTCGCGCACCATTATCGCGTGGAAGCTCTGCACCACGATGAAGGCCGAGGACGTCACCGATACGCTGGAACTGGCGCTCAAGGCGTCAGGTCGCGATCGGGCAACGGTCATTCACAAGCCACGGCTCCTGTCTGACAACGGCTCCAGCTACATCGCCGACGATCTGGCCAAATGGCTCGACGACCGCGATATGGAGCACATTCGCGGCGCTCCCTATCATCCGCAAACCCAGGGCAAGATCGAGCGTTGGCATCAAACCCTGAAGAACCGCATCCTTTTGGAAAATTACTATCTGCCTGGCGACTTGGAGACACAGATCGAGGCCTTCGTCGGCCACTACAATTATCACCGCTACCACGAGAGCCTGGGCAACCTCACGCCGGCCGATGTCTACTTCGGGCGCGGCCAGACCATCCTGTTGAAAAGAGAAAAGATCAAACAAAAGACGCTACAAACCCGGCGCTTGCAATACCGCAAAACCGCCGCATAAAATGACCAACCAGATGGGCCGAACCCTCTCTTAAATCAGGCCGCTCATCGGTTCCAAATTACCTGACGACGGACACTTCTCCGATTTGACGCGTATGGTTGGCGAATTAGCCCACCGCGGGTAGCCGCGAGTAAGAGCCGACCACATAATCAACTCGCCTTCGCATTCTCCGGCGGCTTACAGTCTTCAGAGTCCCGTTATATCCATTGTCTCAATGACTTGCGCCGAGCGCAACCGGCCGGATCACCCCGATGGCGCCCCGGGGTCGGTCCCGCCAGGCCTCTTCAATATGCGGTAGCGTTCAGGATCGAGCGGCCGTGTCGGCGGGGCCCGTTCGGCATCCGTAACCCCGTCCTCGCCCATTCCAAGCCGATTGTTCAGCGTCGCCCCGCGCCATCGATCAATCACCACATCGATGAAATTGCGATCGACGGTGCGGCCGAAATCGGTACTGGCGTCGCTGATCGCCTCGCTTCGCGGCAGGCTATCCGCCGGCAATTCCTTGAACCTCAGCCGAGTCGGCATCGCCACGCCTTCGCCGAAGGCAAATACCTCACGGGTGCCCAGGGACGGCACGAAACTGAGCAAACTGGCTGCGGCATCGGAAACCGCCGAGCGCACGATTCCCTGGTCGCGTTCATTCGCCATCCGCATCACGAACAAGGTCGAGCATTGCGAGATGATGGTTGCATCTAGCTCGGCTGGGCGCTGGCTAACCAGGCCAAGAAACACACCATATTTGCGCCCTTCCTTGGCAATGCGTGAAATCGCCCTTCGGGTTGGCGCGAAGCCGACATCGCGATTGGCCGATGCATAGCGATGAGCTTCCTCGCATACGAACAGAAGCGGCAGGGCGCCGTCACTCCACAGGCCGAAATCGAACGCCATTCGGCCGAGCACCGACACCACCGAATCGACGACCTCGGCCGGGAAACCGGCGAGCTGCATGATCGTCATCGGTCGCTTTTCGATCGGCAGCCGGAACAACTGGCTGAGCACAATGGCCATCGTGTCGCCGCCGACATTCGCGGATTCGAACATGAAGGCGTAGCGGGGATCGTTGACGATGCTGGAGATGCGTTGCAGCAGCTTGTTGTGAGTCATCCGCGATGAGCGGTTCTCGAGCTTTCCCATGCGGTCGTCGATTAACGCGACGAAATCTGTCGGTCGGTAAGGCACCGGCGTGTCGACCGAATATCCCGGATCGGTCCCTCTGGCCGTCGCCCGCAGGCGCCCAGACGCCTGGCCATACATCCTCTTCGCCAGCGGAATCACCTCGGAGAGGATTTCGATTTCGTCGTCAATCCCGGAACGGCCGCGATAGAAGACATCGATGATCTCTTCGAAATTGAACAGCCAGAAGGGAAGCTTCAAATTGGCCGGCGTCAGCGATTGCGCTCGCTCGCCGAAACAGCGGCCATATTCATTATGGGTGTCGATCAGGAATATCCGGAGGTCCGGTCGCCGATCCATGACCTCGCGGAGCACGACGGCGACGCCGCACGACTTACCCACACCGGTGGTGCCGAGGATCGCGAAGTGCTTGCACAGCATTTCGTCGACATTGACATAGGCGCTGACCCCGACGTCCTGGTTTAGTTGGCCGATGTCGATAACATCAGAGCCGCCGAGCCCATAGATCAGGCAAAGCTCTTTGTCGGTGACTATCGTCACCGGATCCTCAATCGCAGGGTAGACGGTTACGCCGCGCTGGAAAAAGGGCTCGCCATTGGCGTCGGCTTTGATCTCGCCGACCATGTCAATCGTCGCGGTGACACCGAGGCCCTGCTCACCAGCGAGCGACCGCGTCTCGACCGACACTTCCGTTGTCACGCCGATGACCAGGGACCGGCCGCTGCGAATGCCGAGGAAATCGCCGACCGTAACCCGCTGGGAACCGGCGTCCTGGTTCCTGCCCTTGCGCAGCCCGATGCTGGCATTGGAGCCACGTACGACAATGACGCGCCCAATGGCGTCGTCAATCCCGACAGACTCCACGAATAGCTCGTGCGGCGAGTTCAGCTGCATTCCGTCCTCTGAGGCGCCTGGCAGGTATCGCCAGTGGTTCGGCATGTTATTTGGGTTCATCTGCGACAATCCGATGCCGCGATTGCGTTTCCGTTAATTCCGCAGCCGAAAAAACACGAATAAGAACAACCTGTCCCGCACCTTTCGCGGCATCGGCCTTGATCCCAACGCTCGTCGAATCTAGCCTGCCTCGATCCGCCGAACCGGAGGCGATCACAACTGTGTTTCGGAACTCCACCATCGCCGTCGCAGCGATTGCAGTCGTCGCTCTTGTGTCAACCATCGCGCTCGGACAGGTGCCCGGCGCCCGCGGCGTATGGATGACCCTTGCGCCGATGCCCGACAGCCGAACCGAGGTCGGCGTCGCCGCCGATCATCAGCGATTGTTTGTGCTTGGCGGCTTTGCCCGGTCGGACGGCCAGACGATCGCCCCCTTGGCGGTCTACAGCTACGAGCCAATCGAGGATGCGTGGACTCATCTCACCGACCTCCCATCGGGAGTAAACCACGCCGGGCTGGCATATCTCGACGGCGCACTTTACGTCGTCGGCGGTTATGCCCGCGCCAGCTTCATCCCCACCGATCGCGTGATGATCTATGACATCGTCGCCGATCAGTGGCGCGAGGGGTCGCCCATGCCGACGCCGCGCGGCGCTCTGGCGGTCGCCATTGTCGACGGCCGCATCCATGCGATCGGCGGCTCGCCGCAGAGCAACGTCGAAACCGGCGCCCATGAGATCTACGACCCGGCCAGCGATCGCTGGACCATTGCCGCCGACATGCCAACGCCGCGCGAGCACCTCGCCGCCGCGGCGATCGGCACCCAGATCGTCGTCCTGGCCGGACGGACCAGCGATACGTTCACTTTGACGACCAACGAGATCTACAATGCCGCGACTGACAGTTGGCGGAGGGGCGCCGACGTGCCCACCGGTCGTAGCGGCATCGCCGCGATCGCGCTCGACGGCAAGGCCTACCTCTTTGGCGGCGAGCAATTCGATCGAGGCGGCAGCACCTTCGCCGAAACCAAGCGCTACAACCTCGCCACCGACAGCTGGCAAAGGTTGCCGGACATGCCCACTGCTCGCCACGGTCTCGGCGCCGCTGTGGTCGACGGCCTGATCTATGTCATCGCGGGCGGACCGCAGGCAGGCTACGCCTTCAGCGACCTCAATGAGCGGCTAACGCCTGAACCTTAGTGTCTGACGGCGATCGTTCCGAAGCCCCGATCTATGGCCTATAGAATCAGCGCCGGGCTTGGCCTATTATCGCAATCGCAGGCTGGCAGGAGGTTGTCTTGGAACGCGGTGTCGAGGATTATCTAGCCGGACTCGAGGGCACGCCCGGAGCAGTCGCAGCTGTGCTCCGCGATCTGTTGCGGACAATCGCACCGGAGCTAGGCGAGACAATAAAGTGGGGCCAGCCAGTGTACAGCTCAGGCGGCCCGGTGTGCTATTTTCGCGCCGGCAAGAACCACGTCACCTTCGGCTTTTGGCGTGGCGCCGAACTCGGCAAGCTCAGCCCTCGGCTTGAGCGCAGCGGCGACAAAATGGCGCATCTTAAGCTTCGGACCCTCGACGACATTGATGAGGCGGAAATCCGGGCAATGGTAAGCAAGGCGATGGAACTCAATCGCGACAAGGGCGATCCAAGTAAGGAACGGCGCACCAGCTAAGCCGTGCCCGTGCTTTTCACGCTATAGTTGCGTAATGAAGTGCAACCATGGCGAACGCCGTTCATCATTCCTAAACGCATAGGCCGTGAAGTAGTGCATCTCATGCACTGGTTGTCGGGCTTGCGCGGAAATGGCGAACAAAAGCAGCAACAAAGAAGCAAAGAAGTCGACCGATCGCCTGGCGATGCTCGAGGTCGCGTTCGAGAGCATGCCGATCGGGATAGCGATCGCCCGAATGGACGGCAGAGCTGTCCTGCTCAACAAGAAGTTCCGGGAAATCCATCAGCTCGGTGATTCAAACGACCAAGGTCAAACTTTCGCCGAGCTGATCAAGAAGGGGGCCTTCAGTGAATCGAAAGAGGATCCGGAGCTGTACTTCAAGGAGCTGACACGGGTGCTAAGTGCCAGCCGCTCCCATACCGCAGAAATCGTGATCGGCGACAAGGTAATCGCGGTGCGCGATGCGCCCCTCAATGACGACTTCATCCTTACCACTCAGGAAGACATCACCGCCCAAGTGAAGGCCGAACGCCGCGTCGCCCATCTCGCCCATCACGACTCGCTGACCAACCTGCCCAACCGCGCCGCCTTCGAGGACAGTTTCGCCGCGGCCCTTGCCGAGGCTCGAGCGGACAAGGGATCTTTCGCGCTGCTCTCAGTCGATCTGGACCGCTTCAAAGACATCAACCACGTCTTCGGTCACTCAATCGGCGACGCCCTCTTGCTTAAGATCGCCGATCGGTTTCGCAAGATCGCCGCCGACGCGTTTCCAGCCCGGCTTGGTAGCGACGAATTCATCTTTCTCAGCGTTGTCGACGGAGACCAGCGGACCGGAGCCGCGGCGATGGCCGAGCGCCTGCTCGACGAGGCGTCCGGCGAAATGATGGTAGGCGGCCAGCGGCTTCTGGTTAGCCTTTCGATCGGCATCGCGATTTATCCCAACGATGGCCTGGACGCCACGACTTTGCTCAACAACGCCGACGCCGCTCGTCATCGCGCTAAAAAGGAGGGACGCGGCACCGTTCGTTTCTACGAGCAGGCGATGGACGAGCGCACCCATAAGCATCGACAGCTGGCCCAGGATCTCCACGTTGCCCTGGCGCACGACGAGCTGACGCTATGCTACCAGTCCCAAGCACGTATGAACGGCGAAATCACCGGCTTCGAAGCTCTTATCCGCTGGGCTCATCCAACCTTTGGCGAAATCCCGCCGACTGAGTTTGTCCCTCTGGCCGAAGATAACGGTCTCATTATCGAGATCGGCGAGTGGGTATTGCGACGGGCTTGCAGCGAAGCGGCGTCCTGGTCCAATCCGCTGGCAATTTCGGTCAACGTCTCGCCGATCCAATTCCGTCATGGCGACCTTACGGCGATGATTCACGAGATTCTGCTCGAGAGCGGGCTGACACCGGATCGATTGGAGATCGAGATCACCGAAGGCGTCTTGATCGACAACCATGCACGCGCGCTCAGCATATTGCGGCGGATCAAGAATTTGGGCGTGCGAATCGCAATGGATGATTTCGGCACCGGCTATTCCTCGCTCTGCTATCTGCAATCATTCCCGTTCGACAAGCTGAAGATAGATCAGTCCTTTACCGAGCGTCTTGATCGCGACGAGCAAGCCAGGAAGCTTGTCAGTGCCGTTATCGAGCTCGGTCGCACTCTCAAGCTTCCGACCGTCGCCGAAGGGGTCGAGACCATCGACCAATTCAACTTTCTCGCCGAAGCTGGCTGCAGCGGCGTTCAGGGTTTCTATATCGGCCGGCCGAACTCTATTGGATCCTATGCCGACCTGACCGAACGGCTAGCGGAGATCCTCCCCGCTCCCAAAATGCGGACGCTGCTCGCCGGCTGACTGCCGGCAATGCCAGGCCTCGCCCTCCGGCGACTTCAACGCGCATCGTCAGCCAAAGGGTTTGCAAAAAAACCCGCTGTGCCGCTCTGAGTTTCCACTGCACCTGAGTGAGCCGCCGACACTGGCATCGCCGCTTGAAAACCGCTATCGCTCCGCCACCTTAGTCTAGCCTGATCGCCTCGCAGTCCTGCCGCTGCAACACCCGCGCCGACATTGTCCGAGTAATGACCGAACCGAAGAAGACGCCAATCTACCCGCCCGTCGATGCCTCGCCCTCCTTCCCCAAGATGGAAGAGGAAATCGCGGCTTGGTGGCTGGCCGAAGACATCTTTCATAAGTCGATCGACCGCCGTCGGGCCGAGGGTGCCGAGGAGTTCGTCTTCTATGACGGCCCGCCCTTCGCCAATGGCTTGCCGCATTACGGTCATCTCGTCACCGGCTTCGTGAAGGATCTGGTTCCGCGCTACCAGACCATGCGCGGCAAGATCGCTGAGCGCCGCTTCGGCTGGGATTGCCACGGCCTCCCGGCGGAACTGCACTCCGAGAAGGAGCTCAAGCTCTCGGGTCGCAAGGCGATCGCCGACTATGGCGTCGACAAATTCAACGACCATTGCCGTACCTCGGTGATGCAGTTCGCCTTAGATTGGGAAAGATACGTCACTCGCCAAGCCCGCTGGGTCGATTTCGACAACGATTACAAGACAATGGACCTCTCCTTCATGGAGAGCGTAATGTGGGCGTTCAAGACACTCCACGACAAGGGCCTGATCTATGAGGGCTTCCGCGTTGTGCCCTATTCCTGGGCGGCGGAGACGCCATTGTCCAATTTCGAGACCCGGCTCGACGATTCCTACCGTATGCGCCAGGACCCGGCGCTGACCGTAGCCTTCCAACTGCACGCCAGGGCCGGCGAGACGATCGCCTCCAAGCTCCTAGCCTGGACGACGACGCCCTGGACGCTGCCGTCGAACCTCGCTCTCGCCGTCCATCCCGACGCCGATTACGCGATGCTCGAGCGGAACGGAGAGCATTGGATCCTCGCCGATGCATCGCGCGAGCACTACGCCAAGGAGCTTGCCGACGCCGCCCACGTCGGAACGCTCAAGGGTTCCGACCTGATCGGGCGAACTTATCGACCGATGTTCCCTTTCTTTGCCGACACACCCGGCGCCTTTGTCGTCCTCGGCGGCGAGTTCATCGAACTCGGTGAAGGCACCGGTGTTGTGCACATCGCCCCGGCCTTCGGCGAGGACGATATGAACGTCGCCTCCGCCGCCGGCATCCCCAGCGTCGACCCGGTCGACCTCGCCGGCAATTTCACCGCCGAGGCACCGCCCTATGCCGGCATGAATGTCTTCGACGCCAACAAGGATATCATCCGCGACCTCAAACAGGCCGGCGCGGTCATCCGCCAAGAGACCTATGACCACAATTATCCGCATTGTTGGCGGACCGACGCACCGCTGATCTACAAGGCAATGCCGTCCTGGTTCGTGAAAGTCACCGCCTTCCGCGACCGCATGGTCGAGCTCAACAAGGGTATCGATTGGGTCCCAGATCACATTCGCGACGGACTGTTCGGTAATTGGCTTGCCAACGCCCGCGACTGGAATATCGGCCGCAATCGCTATTGGGGAGCGCCAATCCCGGTTTGGAAGTCCGACGATGCAAACTATCCGCGGATCGATGTCTATGGATCGCTTGCCGAGCTAGAACGCGATTTCGGGGTCAAGCTCGACGATCTCCACCGCCCCGGCATCGATCAATTGACCCGGCCGAACCCGGATGACCCGACCGGCAAATCGACGATGCGCCGCGTCGAGGACGTGCTCGATTGTTGGTTCGAATCCGGCTCGATGCCCTTCGCCCAAATCCACTATCCGTTCGAAAACAAGGTTTGGTTCGAGAACCACTTCCCGGGCGATTTCATCGTCGAATATGTCGCCCAAACAAGAGGCTGGTTTTATACGCTCATGGTGCTGGCAACGGCCTTGTTCGACCGCGCCCCGTTCCGCAGCGCCGTAAGCCACGGCATCGTCCTCGACGAGAACAAACAGAAGCTCTCCAAGCGGCTGAAGAACTACCCCGACCCGCTCGAGGTTTTCGACATTTATGGCGCCGACGCACTGCGCTGGTACATGGTGTCCTCACCGCTGCTTTCCGGCGGCGACCTCGCCTTGCCCAAGGACGGCAAGGCGATCGGCCAGCCGATCCGGCAGGTGATGCTGCCACTGTGGAGCGCTTATTCGTTCTTCACGCTCTACGCCAACATCGACGGCATCCGCGCCGAGATGGTGACGAGCGCCGTAGCCGAACTCGACCGCTACATCCTCGGCAAAACCGCAGAGCTGATCCGCGCAATTGACACGGCAATGTCCAAGCTCGATCTCGCCGCCGCCTGCAACGCCGCGCTACCATTCATCGACGCGCTCAACAATTGGTACATCCGCCGCAGCCGCGAGCGCTTCTGGAAGTCGGAGCACGATGCCGACAAGAAGGCGGCTTATGATACGCTCTACACCGTTCTGGTCACCGCCACACGCGCGCTGGCGCCGTTTCTGCCCTACCTTACCGAGACGATCCACCGCGCGTTGGTGAACGGCGAGTCGGTGCATCTGCAAGATTGGCCGGATGCGGAGGCGCTCCAGGCTGACCAAGCGTTGGTCGACCGGATGGACCTTGCTCGCAACGCCGCCTCGGCGGCGCTGTCGATCCGCATGGCGAAGAACCTGCGAACACGCCTACCGTTGCGTCGGCTTACCATCGCCCATCCGCACAATGACACTCTGCGGCCGCTCCGCGAGGTGATCGCTGACGAGGTCAACGTCAAGGAAGTGATGATCGAATCCGACCCGGCCGCTTATGGCGCAACCGAAGCTGCGGTCGACGCTCGGCTAGTCGGCAAGCGGCTTGGCAAGGCGATGAAGGATGTCCTGGCGGCCACCAGATCCGGC
Source organism: Kaistiaceae bacterium (assembly GCA_963667605.2). Lineage (GTDB taxonomy): Bacteria > Pseudomonadota > Alphaproteobacteria > Rhizobiales > Kaistiaceae > JADLGL01. The sequence goes on along the minus strand of CAXXUZ010000003.1, from coordinate 1,425,197 downwards.
AATTGGCACGACGTCGGCGGCGGCGCCATCGAGGCCGCCGGCGAGGTGCTCCGGGCCGACGAATATGAACTCCGCTTTCGGCCGCGCGAAGGTCTTGACGCGGTCGCGTTCTCCGGCTCGGCCGGCGTCGTCGTGCTTGACACCAAAGTCGACGCCGAACTCGAAGCCGAAGGTGTCGCCCGCGATTTCATTCGGCTTGTTCAGGTCGCGCGCAAAAATGCCGGCTTCGAAATCTCCGACCGGATCCACATGACAATCGCAGTCAGCGAAGCTTTGCGGGCGCTGCTCGAGCTTCACAAGCATCTCATCAAGCGTGAAACTCTGGCGCTCTCGTTGGCCTTCGGCGACACCGACCGAGCGGGCACGGTGTCCAACGCCAAACTGAACGATGAACCGATCGTCATCGGCTTGGAGCGGGCCTAGCGACGATGCAGGAGCGAGCAGGGTTGGTTGTTGACGCTTCCGTGGACCGGCGTGGACATCGACCGGCGCTCCATCCGACGGTGGGCAGATTCCGGCGCGGTTGATTCCACAATGTGATCGCGGTTTACCTGCAGCCTTAAATCCGACTACTCTACCGCCGACGACAATTGCCTATGGTAAGCGTCCCGCGGCGGAACAACCCGCGATCACTGAGCCGAGGAGTCCCGAATTATGAGTGTGACCGGCTGGGTAATAATCGGCATACTAGCGGTGATCGCCCTGCTGCTGATTGTCCTTTACAACCGACTTGTCAGTCTACGACAGACCGTCAATCAGGCTTGGTCGGACATCTCCGTGCAGCTCAAGCAACGCCACGACCTCGTTCCGAACCTGGTTGAGACCGTGAAGGGCTACGCCTCACACGAGCGCGAAACGCTCGACGAGGTAGTCAAGGCCCGCAACGCCGCCATCGCCGCCTCCGGTCCGGACACCCAGGTTCAGGCCGAGAACATGCTGACCGGGGCCTTGCGGCAATTGTTTGCCCTGTCCGAATCCTATCCCGACCTCAAGGCCAACCAGAACTTCCTCCAGCTTCAGTCCGATCTCGCCGACATTGAGAATAAGATCGCCGCATCGCGGCGCTTCTTCAATAATTCGGTCCAGGAATACAACGCGTCGATCCAACAGTTTCCCGCTGTGTTGATTGCTGGTTCACTCGGCTTCACCCAAGGTACTTTTTTCGAACTCGATGAGGGCGAACGCGTCGCCGTTGCGACACCGCCGCAGGTCAAGTTCTAGTGCTGGCATATTGATTTAGAGGACGCGGTGGAGGTCGACCGGCTTGTTTGCTTATGGCCTTAGCACTCACATCTGGAACAATCGGCTGAAGTCGATTCTGTTGCTGGCCGGATTTCCCTTCCTGCTTTTGCTGATCGCCTTCGCATTCGCCTTGCTCTTTTCCGCCTACGGCAATCCGGACGGCGTTGGCGCCGGCTTCGAGACCGCCTTTGCGATGCTTCCGCGGATTGTTCCGTGGGCGATCGTCGGCGCCTTGATCTGGTTCTTCATCGCGTGGCTCGCCAATCGGAGGATCATCTCTGCGGTCACCGGAGCGCGGGCGATCGATCGGCGCGCCGATCCGCGACTTTGGAATCTGCTGGAGAACCTGTGCATCAGCCGCGGCGTCACGATGCCAAAGCTGCAAATCATCGAGACCGGCGCGCGCAACGCTTTCGCCAGCGGCGTGCGGGAGTCACAATACACGGTCACCGTCACCCGCGGCCTGATGGACACGCTCGACGACAAGGAGCTGGAGGCGGTCCTCGCCCATGAGTTAACGCACATCGAGAACCGCGACGTTCAACTGCTCGTCGTCGCCGCGATATTCGTCGGAATTATTTCGTTTTCTGCCCATTTGATGATGCGCAGCCCCCGCATCTTGGTCCGATCGGGGCGCCGCGGCGGCGGCTCGTCCGGTGGCAAGGGCGCTGGCTTTCTCATCCTGATCGCGATCGCCATCTTCGTCATCGCGTGGGTCCTCGCCATTGCGCTGCGTTTCGCCATATCATGCAAGCGCGAATATCTCGCCGACGCCGGCGCCGTCGAGCTGACCAAGAACCCGGACGCGATGATCGGCGCGCTCCTGAAGATCGCGGGCCACTCCGAGATCGAGGCGCCTGAGGAGATCCAGGCCATGCTGCTCGATCACCAGCGTGAAGGCCGGTTCGCTCGGATGTTCGCCAGCCACCCTTCGATCAAGGACCGCGTCGCAGCGCTCATGCGCTTCGGCGGTGGGACCGAGCGCGTCGAGTGAAAGGACCCTCAAGGGGCCAATTGACCAAGACACCTTATTATGACAATTGTACTGTCATGAATCCGTCGCCACGGCTGAAGCCAATTCCCGCTATCATCGCAGAGATCCGACGATTGTCGCCTTTACTCGCCGAAATCGGTGAAGTTCTCAGCGCCGCCGCCGGCCTTAGCGTCCCGATGCGCCCGGTCCTCGAGCACATCGTCGACAAAGGTCCCGCCGCTGTTCCAGCTATTGCCAAGGCCCGAAATATGTCGCGGCAGCATATCCAAACCGCCGTCAATGAGCTGAAGGGCCGCTCTCTTGTTAAGTCACTTGTCAATCCGAAACATAGACGGTCCGATTTGATCGCCGCCACCGAACGTGGCGAGAGCACAATCCGTGAGATCCGATCCCGCGAGGTACCTGTTGGCAGCAAGCTCATGGCCGCTGTCTCACCCGAGGACGCCGAGATCGCCGCAGCG
>CAXXUZ010000003.1:0-1415000 GCA_963667605.2 Kaistiaceae bacterium | reverse complement strand
GACGATGCCATCGCAGCTGCGATTTCGGTGATGGATGGGTTGATCGAGCTTGCGGTCCTCACCTCCGAACACCGAGTGCGCATCGCCTTCGCACCGTCAGCGACCTCCGTCGGCGGCCCACTGGTCCTGCGCGTCAGCATATACGAAAACGAGGCCCACCAGGCGACGGTCGCCCGGAACGACGACAATGTTTTCGTTCGCGCTGACGAGCCCGCACCCCTCCCCGAAATGGAAGAAAACACCAGCCGGGTTGTATCGGGGGTATTGCCGCGGCTGTACGAGGCGCTTTTTCTGACCGGCATCGAACAGGAAATGCCACCGGAGCAGATTAACGATCTAATCCGTATTTTTGCCTTCGAGCTCGACATGCAGGCCAGGATCGGACCGGCCGATTCGGTGCGGTTGTTCTGCCGGTTGCTGGAAGTCGGCGTGACAGACGGCGACCAGGACGAGATCCTTTTCGCCTCCGTGACCTTGGCGGGGGTGGCCAACAGCTATTACCGGTTCCAGACTCCCGACGGTGTGGTCAAATATTACGATGCCGAGGGCCGCAGCGCCGACAATTTCCTGCTGAGAAAGCCGATGAGCGGCGGTGAATACCGGTCAGGCTATGGCAACCGGCTTCACCCGATCCTCCGCGTCTATCGCCTCCACAATGGTGTCGACTGGACGGCGCCCTACGGCGCCCCGATCGTCGCGGCCGGAGACGGCGTTGTAGTCGAAGCCAAATACAATTCAGGAGGTTACGGCAATTACACCGTGATCCAGCACGCCAATGGCTATGAGACCGCATATGCCCACCAAAGCCGGATCGCCCCCGGCATCGAGCCGGGTGCGATAGTGCGGCAGGGGCAGGTGATCGGTTATGTTGGGTCCACCGGTCTCTCGACCGGCAATCATCTGCATTATGAAGTAAGGATCAACGGCCAGACCGTGAACCCGGTGACCATCCGGCTGCCACAGGGCCGCGTTCTGGCCGGCGAGACGCTCGCCGCCTTCCACGTACAGCGCGATCAGATCATCGAACTTATTGGCGTCGACGACGACGGGACCAAACTCGCGGACAATCGCTGAGGACGCTGCCTCAGGCCGCCTCCTCCGATTCGCTGGGCATGAAAAGCAAATGCTCGGTGCCGCCGACGATCCGCACCGAGGCGCCATCCAGGATTTCGCCGGCAAGGATCTTGTCGGCCAGCGGATCCTGGACCTCCCGCTGAATCACGCGCTTGAGCGGCCGCGCGCCATAGACCGGATCATAACCCTTCTGGGCCAGCCAGGCCTCGGCGGTCTCGTCGAGATCGAGAGTGATCTTACGATCGGCAAGAAGCTGCTGCAGCCGCACCAACTGGATTGAAACGATCTTGCTCATGTCGGTTCGCTGCAAGCGATGGAACAGAATGATGTCGTCCAGGCGGTTGAGAAACTCCGGACGGAAATGCGCTCTGACCGAATCCATCACCAACGACAGAGCGGCATCCGAATCCTCGTCTTCACCGAGGCCGGAGAAGTGCTCCGCACCAAGATTGGAGGTCATCACGATCAGCGTGTTGCGGAAATCGACCGTGCGGCCGTGGCCGTCGGTCAGCCGTCCGTCATCGAGCACCTGCAGTAGGATATTGAAGACATCGTAATGCGCCTTTTCGATCTCGTCGAAAAGGATTATCTGATAAGGGCGTCTCCGCACCGCCTCGGTGAGCGCGCCGCCTTCCTCATAGCCAACATAGCCGGGAGGCGCGCCGATCAATCGCGCCACCGAGTGCTTCTCCATATATTCCGACATGTCGATCCGGATCATCGCCGTCTCGTCGTCGAACAGGAACTCGGCCACCGCCTTGGTCAGCTCGGTTTTGCCTACGCCGGTCGGACCAAGGAACATGAACGAACCGATCGGCCGGCTCGGATCCTGGAGGCCGGCCCGGGAGCGTCGAACTGCGGTGGCGACGGCGTGAACCGCCTCGGTCTGGCCGACCACACGGGCCGACAACGCATCTTCCATGCGCAGCAGCTTATCGCGCTCGCCTTCAAGCATTTTGTCGACCGGGATCCCGGTCCAGCGTGAAACGACATAAGCGATGTGGTCCGGCGTCACCGCCTCCTCGACCATGTTGCCTGCGACATGGTCTGTCTCGATCGCTTCAACCTGTCGCTCCAGCTCGGGGATGCGACCATAAGCAAGCTCGCCGGCTTGGGCGAGATCGCCCGTTCGCTGCGCCCGTTCCAGTTCGGCTCGGGCCTGGTCCAGCTGTTCCTTCAACCTCTGCGCCGCAGACAGTTTGTCCTTCTCCTTCTCCCAACGCTGGGTCAGCGCCCGCGATTGCTCCTCCAGATCGGTTAGTTCGCGCTCAAGCCGCTGCAACCGATCTTTCGACGCCTGATCCTGCTCCTTGTTCAGCGCCTCGCGCTCGATCTTGAGCTGGATGATGCGGCGGTCGAGTTCGTCAAGCGCTTCCGGTTTAGAATCGACCTGCATCCGCAGGCGAGACGCCGCCTCGTCGACCAGGTCGATCGCCTTGTCCGGCAGGAATCGGTCGGTGATGTAGCGATCGGAAAGCGCTGCAGCCGAGACCAAGGCGGAATCGGTGATCCGTACCCCGTGGTGCAGTTCGTACTTTTCCTTGAGGCCGCGGAGAATCGAGATCGTGTCCTCGACCGTCGGCTGGTCGACATAGACCGGCTGGAACCGCCGCGCCAAGGCGGCATCCTTTTCGACATGCTTGCGGTATTCGTCGAGCGTCGTCGCGCCGACGCAATGTAGCTCGCCACGCGCCAGCGCCGGCTTCAGAAGATTGGAGGCGTCCATGGCGCCTTCCGCCTGCCCGGCCCCGACCAGCGTGTGCATCTCGTCGATGAAGAGGATGATATTACCCGCCGCCGCCTGAATCTCGGACAGCACCGCTTTGATGCGCTCCTCGAATTCGCCGCGATATTTCGCGCCGGCGATCAGGGCGCCCATATCGAGGGCGAGGAGCTGCTTGTCGCGCATTGACTCCGGCACATCGCCATTGACGATGCGGAGCGCCAACCCTTCGGCGATGGCGGTCTTGCCGACGCCCGGCTCGCCGATCAGCACGGGATTGTTCTTGGTCCGGCGCGACAGCACCTGAATCGCACGGCGGATTTCTTCATCCCGGCCGATCACCGGATCAAGCTTGCCGTCCCGCGCATCCTGGGTCAGATCGCGGGCATATTTCTTTAGCGCGTCATATTGGCTTTCGGCCGAGGCCGTGTCGGCGGTGCGACCCTGGCGCAATGCAACGGTCGCGTCGTTGAGTTTGGCCGTCGTGACGCCAGCATCGGCGAGTATTCCGGAGCTCTTGGCGTCCTTCTGATTCGCCAACGCCAACAGCAAACGCTCGACAGTAACAAAGCTATCGCCGGCGTCCTTGGCAAGCTTCTCGGCAGCATCGAACACTTTGGCGGTCGGCCCTGCCAGATAGAGCTGGCCGGCCCCGGCACCCTCAACCTTAGGCAGCTCGTCGAGCACCTTCTCGGTGCCGGCAAGAGCCGAACGCGAATCGCCGCCGGCGCTGTCGATAAGCCCAGCCGCCAAGCCCTCGCTATCATCGAGGAGAACCTTCAGGAGATGTTCGGGGGTGAATTGCTGATGACCGCGGGTCAGCGCCGCAGTTTGGGCCGACTGGATAAAACCCCGCGCCCGCTCGGAATAGGTTTCGATATTCATTCAAGCCTCCTGACGATCCTTCCGCCACCCATTTCGGCGCGGCGACGAACCTTTGCCCGGTACGTGTCTCCAACAAGACCACGCTAGCTTGATATTGAGTTGACGGGGTCTCGCCGCAAGGGGCTGGCGTCACCGGCAAGGCGAGACAATCAGGGGCGATTAGTCCTCAGTGGACGCACCTACATCGTCACCAGAAGCCTCGGCCTCGACTCGCTGCGGCCGCGGACGGTTGGGCCGCCTCGCCGTGTGCCCTTGAACCTCGCCATCCGATCGGCTTCCTTCGAATCCACCGGCGGCTATACCGGCATCGTTGGCCCCCTCGTCCTGGCCATTGCCTTCGCCGCCGTTTGTTTGAGGCTGCTGGTCGGAAACCCCCGATGCCGGCTGCCTCCCTTCGGCGGGAGGAGCCGCCGCCGCTAGGCCGTTTTGTTCCATTCGCTCCTCGCCATCCTCGCCGGCTTCGTCTTCCGGTCGCTGCACCGGCTGGATTTGGGGCATCTGCGCCTGCGCCGTGGCAACGATGCGGTAATAGTGCTCGGCATGCTGCAAATAGCTCTGCTCCGCAACGCGATCATCCGAGGAAGAGGCATCACGCGCGAGCATCACGTATTTGTCGGCGATATGCAGCGCCGTCCCGCGAATCTTCACGTCCGGCCCATTGCTTTCATAGGATCGTGAAAGGGGGCTGGGTCCCCTTCGATTTCGACCGCGCATACGCTTGTTGTATCCTTGCCTCATTATGACTCTCTTTGCATTTTGGTTTTTGGCCACACAACGTCGCCGGCCTCCAAAGGAGGCCTTGACCATCGGTGGATCGCGTCTCGACCGGCTATTGTGCTCGGCTCCAGCCCAGTGCTGTTACTTCGTCGGCACCGGCGCCCTCTCAGGGCGCCACACCTCATCTTGCCGGACCAACGTCCGGCCGGACGTGGAAATCAAGGCTACTAAGCGGCTCTGAAACGTCTCGGAGATTTTGATTGTCCCAAACGTCAGGCGCAAAGGCCTTTTGCTTCGGTAACTAAACCCTAGACGCTCCGCGTCCGGTTTCCAAGAGATTTTTTGGCAACGTCCGACTTGCCCACGATGGTCCTTAACAGAACGGCCCGCGTACCACCGGAAAGGTCCGATCGGGTCCGGGCGGTCAACCCCGATCGGCCGGCGAGAGCGACAATATCCACCGCTTGACCGTCCCCGGCCTCAACGCAAGCAACGCCACCGATATCCAGCAGTCGTGCAAGATCGGGCAAGATGCTCCGATAGGAATCCAACCCATCAGATCCGCCGTCAAGCGCTGCGATCGGATCGAAGCTCCGGACCTCCGGCGCTAGGCCGGCAATCTGAACTGACGGAATATAGGGTGGATTGGAGACGATTACATCAAACCGACCGGTGATTGCGTCGGCCCAATCGCCGACCAGGAAACGGGCGCGCGCACTAAGACCGAGTTGCCAAGCGTTTTGCCGGGCGGTGATGATCGCCGCTTCGTCAAGGTCGATCCCGATCCCCTCCGCCGCAGGCAGCTCGCTCAGCAACGCAAGCAAGATACATCCCGAGCCGGTGCCAAGATCCAGGAGCCGCAGGCGATCGTCTCGCCGGGAAGCCACGAATTCCAGGACGACCTCGACCAAGGTCTCACTTTCCGGCCGCGGCACCAACGTCGTCTGCGAAAGCGCAAACGGGATACCCCAAAATTCGCGCCATCCGGTCAGACGAGCAACCGGCTCGCCCCGGGCCCGTCGCCTGGCCAGAGCTTTAGCTGCTGTCATCTCGTCCGACGAAAGAACCCGATCGTCATGGAGCGGCAAGTCAGACGGAGGAGCAATGCTGAGCACATGGGCTACGATCAGTCGCGCGTCGAGCGCCGGCGTCCGCGTCTTGTCGCCAGCACCGAACGCATACTGTAGCTGCAACGCCAAATCGCGCCTCAGCCGTCCGATTGTGACCGGCCGCTCGACCGCGGCAACTATATTCATGCTTCTTCCGTCTCGATCGCTGCCAGCTGATCGGCGTGATGATCGGTGATCAGCGAATCGATGATCTCGTCGAGCGCGGTCCCAAGCAAGATTTGATCGAGTTTGTACAGCGTCAGACTGATCCGGTGGTCGGTCACCCGCCCTTGTGGAAAATTGTAGGTACGAATCCGCTCGGACCGATCGCCGGAGCCAACTTGGCCGCGCCGGGTGGCGGCACGATCTTGAGCCTGCTTATGCCGCTCCAAATCGAACAAACGCGCCCGAAGGATCTGCATCGCCCGCGCCCGGTTCTGGTGTTGCGATTTCTCGTTGGCGGTGACGACGATCCCGGTCGGAATGTGGGTGAGGCGAACCGCCGAATCGGTAGTGTTGGCATGCTGACCGCCAGCGCTCGATGCCCGACTGGTATCCAGACGAATGTCTTCCGGCCTGATCGCAACATCGACCTCTTCGGCTTGCGGCAGCACCGCGACGGTGGCCGCTGAGGTGTGAACCCGGCCACTCGCTTCGGTCTCCGGCACCCGTTGCACCCGGTGAACCCCGGACTCGAACTTCAGCCGGGCAAACACGCCCTTGCCGGTAATCTCGGCGATGATCTCCTTGTATCCGCCCGCGTCGCCCGGGCTTTCGTCCAGCACCTGCATCTTCCAACGATGGACATCGGCATAGCGCTGATACATTCGGAAGAGATCACCGGCGAACAACGCCGCTTCATTTCCGCCGGTGCCAGCTCGGATTTCAACGATGGCGCTCTTCTCGTCGGCGGCATCCTTGGGCAGTAACAGCCGGCTTAGCGTTAGATTGAGATCGTCGATCTTCTCCTTCAGATCGCCGGCTTCTTCTCTGGCAATCTCACCCAACTCGGGATCGTCGAGCAGGGTTGTGAGGCCATCCAAATCCGACTCGGCCGACTTCAGCTGGCCGATCGCGTCGACGATCGGCTCAAGTTCGGCGCGCTCGCGGCTAAGCTTGATCAGCGTGTCGGTGTCGAGCGGTTCAGAAAGCTTGGCGTCGATCCCCTCGGCACGTTTCAACAGACCATCGATCTTCTGAGTTGAAAGCATTGATCTCCGACCAGTTTGGCTATGTCACTCCGGCGGCTCTATACCGGGATCGACCTCGCATCGGCGATTGAAAGCAGCTCCTGATGGACCGAGTTGCCGGTCGCCGGTTGATCGATGAGATCGTTCAGCGTCGGCGCCAGAGCCCCGGCATCGAGCGTCAGCAACATCGTTTTGACCGGTCCAATCGCCGCCGGCGCCATCGAAAGGGCGCGATAGCCGAGGCCGATCAACGCCATCGCCGCCAGCGGCTGCCCTGCGAGTTCGCCGCAAAGGGTCACCGGAATATCGGCTTTCTCGGCAGCGCGGATCACTTGCCGGAGCACCCGCAGAAACGGTGCCGACAGAGGATCGAAACGACTGGCAACTCTGAGATTGCCGCGGTCGCTCGCCATGGTGAATTGCACCAGATCATTAGTGCCGACGGAAACGAAATCCGACACCGTCATCAACTCGTCTAGTTGCCACATTAACGCCGGCACTTCGACCATGGCGCCCACTCTGATCTCCGACGGAGTCTCATGGCCGTGGTGCGCGAAATGAGCAATCTCCCGATCGATGACTTTGCGAGCCAGAGCCATTTCCGCCACCTCGGTGATCATCGGCAGCATGATGCGAAGTTCGCGTCCGGCAGCGGCGCGCAGCAACGCCCGAATCTGGGTCCTGAGCAGCCCCGGCCGGTCAAGCCCGAGCCGGATCGCCCGCCAGCCCATCGCCGGGTTTTCCTCATCCGCCACTTTCAGATAGGGCAACACCTTATCGCCGCCAATATCGAGCGTGCGGAAGGTCACCGGCTTGCCATCGACCGCGTCCAGCACTGTTTTGTAAAGCGCCGCCTGTTGACTGACTCGCGGCAGTGTCGACGCCACCATGAATTCCAACTCGGTGCGAAACAGACCGATCCCGTCGGCACCGGATTCGGCAACATGCGGCAGATCGACCAAGAGCCCGGCATTTATCATCAACGACACCGCCTGCCCGTCCCTAGTGATAGCCGGACGGCGGCGGAGCAACCGATAGCGTTTGTGCCGCTCGGCGCGGAATTGCACCTTCTCGGCATAAGCGAGTTCGACGTCGGCAGTCGGACGGATATGGACGTCCCCGGTCTCACCGTCAGCGATGATCGCATCGCCATTTTCGACCAGCGAAACCACTGCATCGACCCTACCGACGGTGGCGATCCCGAGGGCGCGGGCGACGATCGTCGCATGGCTGGTGGGCGCTCCTTCCTCCAGCACCAGGCCGCGCACTCGTTCGCGGTCATAATCGAGCAACTCCGCTGCCCCCATGCCACGCGCGACGATAATCGCGTTTTTCGGTAGCTGCTGACGCACCGCCTCGTGGTCCTGGCCCATCAGCGTTCTGAGCAACCGATTGGCGAGATCGTCGAAATCGTGAAGCCGCTCCCGGAGATAGGGATCGGTCTGTCGCTGCAGCCGGGCCCTGGTGTCGCTCTGCACTTTTTCGACCGCAGCCTCGGCGGTAAGGCCATTGGTGATCGCCTCGTGCATCCGCCTCATCCAACCGAGATCATTGGCAACCATACGGTAGGCCTCGAGCACATCTCGATGCTCGCCATGGACCTCAAGATCGCCCCGTTTCATCATGTCGTCGACGGAAATCCGAAGGCTATCGATCGCCCGATCGATACGCTCCGCCTCTTCGCCGATATCCTCGGCGATCAGCCTCGTCACCACCACGCGCGGCTCATGCAGCACGACATGGCCAAGGCCGACCCCTTCACAAAAGCCAACGCCACTGACCGAGATCGGTCGAGTGAGATCGAGCGAACTGGTTTTCGGCGACAGGCCCTCGAGATCGCCGGCCGCGATCATTTCGGCCAACACCATCGCAATCGTCTGCAGAACCTCGACCTCTTCGTCGCTGTAGCTGCGATGAACCCTGTTCTGCACCACCATCACCCCCAGCATGCGACCGGCCCGAAGCAACGGCACGCCGAGGAAGCTGTGATAGATCTCCTCGCCGGTCTCCGGCAGGAAGGCAAAGGCCGGGTGCTCCTGAGCATCGGGCAGGTTCAAGGTCGTCGCCTCGGCCGCGATCAGACCGACCAAACCTTGTCCCACTCGCAGCGTGACATTGTGAACGGCTTCGTGCTTCAGGCCCTCGGTCGCGAACAGCTCCACCTGACCGTCCGCGCGCAGCACATAGACCGAGCACACCTCGGCCACCATATTGGCCGCGATCTGCGTCACGATCTTGTCGAGACGGACCTGCGCGTCGATCGGCTCCGCCATCAACTCGCGCAAGCGGCGGAGCAAGACGCGCGGCCCGGCGAGTGGCACTCGCATTGGTCGCTATCCCAGAATTGGCAGCCGCATCCGCCGGTCGACTCTCAGCGAGGACAGACCGGCATCAATTGTCGAGCCCGTATAGCGAATGCAAAGTCCGTACCGCAAGCTCGGTGAAAGAGGCTTCGATCAGCATCGATATCTTGATCTCCGAGGTGGTGATGGCACGGATGTTGATCCCACGCGCCGCCAACGCGCGGAAAGCCTCTGCCGCTACGCCGGCATGAGAGCGCATACCCATCCCGATCACCGAGACCTTGGCAACATCAGGCGTTCCCTGCAATAGCTGGTAGCCGATGGACTCCCTGGCGTCCTCCAGGACCTTGGTCGCGCGATCATATTCGGCGACCGGCACCGTGAAGGTGAGGTCGGTGGTCGAGCCGTCCTCCGAGACATTTTGAACGATCATATCGACGTTGATGCCGGCATCGGCCAGCGGCCCCAACGCATTCGCCGCCACGCCCGGCTTATCCTCGACCCGGCGCAGAGTGATCTGCGCCTCGTCTTTGGAATAGGCGATTCCGGTAACCGTCTTCTTCTCCACGATCTCTTCCTCGCCGCAGATCAGCGTTCCCAGCAGCTCTCCGCCTGCCGCCGCATCCGGCGGATCGAAGGAGGATCGGACCAGAATCCGAACGCCATGCACCATCGCCAGCTCAACCGAACGCACCTGTAACACCTCGGCCCCAAGCGAGGCCATTTCTAGCATCTCCTCGAACGACACTTTTTCCAGTCGCTTGGCCTTCGGTATGATCCTGGGATCGGTGGTGCAAACGCCGTCGACATCGGTGTAGATATCGCAACGCTCGGCACCGATCACCGCGGCCAACGCCACGGCGGAGGTGTCGGAACCGCCGCGGCCGAAGGTCGAGATGCGATTGTCCGGGGCAATCCCCTGGAACCCCGCAACCACGGCAACCTGCCCCTCCCCCAACCGTTCGGCCAGCGGTTGGGCCCCGATCGCCTCGATTCTCGCGGCGCCATGCACGCCATCGGTGCGGATCGGAACCTGCCAACCCTGCCAGGAACGGGCGTTGACCTCGATCTCCTGCAGCGCCAACGCCAACAGACCCGAACTTACCTGTTCGCCAGATGAAACGACCACGTCATATTCACGCGCGTCATGGAACGGCGCGATCTCACGGGTCCAGGCGACGAGCTGATCCGTGGCGCCGTTCATCGCCGAGACGACGACGGCGACCTCGTAGCCGGCATCGACCTCGCGCTTGACGTGACGCGCGACGTTCTGGATATGCGGGATGTCGGCGACGGAAGTCCCGCCGAATTTCATCACCAGCCGGGCCATGGAAAGTCCTTGATCGACAAGGGCATTGCGGGTCGGGTCGGCACGCCGTGATTTCCGCGGCTTATTAGCGGTTCGACCCGATGACGGCAATGTTGAAGGCTCAGCCGCCGTTTGGGCATCACGGCCAGCCGAACTATTGCGAGACGAGCCAATGCGCCTTGATGCGATCCCGATCGGCGACAACCCGCCAGATGACGTCAATGTCGTGATCGAAGTCCCGATTGGCGGCAAGCCGATCAAATATGAACTTGAGAAGAGGTCAGGAGCGCTGTTCGTCGATCGCTTCCTCTACACGCCAATGCGCTATCCGGGGAATTATGGCTTCATCCCCCACACCCTCTCCGGCGATGGCGACCCGGCCGACGTTCTGGTCGCCAACACCCGCGCCATCATTCCCGGCGCGGTAATCAGCGCCCGAGCGGTAGGCGTCCTTGTCATGGAGGACAATGAAGGCCAGGACGAGAAGATCGTCGCCGTCCCTTCCCGAACGCTCACCCAGCGATATGATTCGATCAAAACCCATTCCGATTTGCCCGACATCACAATCAAGCAGATCGAGCATTTCTTCACCCATTACAAGGACCTCGAACCGGGCAAATGGGTGAAGATCGTGCGCTGGGGCGACGCCGACACGGCCCGCCGGCTGATCGAGGAAGCGATCGAGCGCGCTTCGCGGAGCTGATCCAAATCGCGTTGTCCCGCCGAGGCCGAAATCACAAATGACCGACAATCCGCTGCTCGGCACCTGGACACTGGTCCGGTGGTATAATGAAGCCGCCGGTGGCGGGATCACGGAGCCGTTCGGTGCCGACGCGACCGGTTTCATCAACTACTCCGGAGACGGCTTCATGTTCGCCCATCTCGCCAAGGCCGACCGGCAGCGTTATCGCATCGACGACATGGCCTCCGGATCTCCCGAAGAGGATTCAGCGGCGATGAAGACCCATGTCTCTTATTCCGGCCGCTATGAGCACCGTGGCGATCACGTCGTTCATCACGTCGAAATCGCCTCCTTCCCCAATTGGGCCGGCACCGATCAGCGAAGGCGGATCCATTTTGAAGACGGCCACCTGCGGCTCATTAGCGAGCCATTTCCCTATCAGGGAGAGATGATCGTCGCCCTTGCGGTGTGGCGACGGCCAGTCTGATGAGCGCCGAAGACAGAGTCAGCACCGTCGATCCGATCGAGGTCGAGCGGTTCGCTTCAATAGCCAGCGAATGGTGGGATCCGAACGGAAAATTCCGCCCGCTACATCAAATCAACCCGATCCGGCTCGGCTTCATTCGCCAGGAAATCTGTCGCCGTTTCGGCCGCGATACCAAGGCTATCAGCATCCTCGCCGGCCTTCGCGTACTCGATATCGGCTGCGGTGGCGGTCTCCTCAGCGAGCCGCTGGCCCGGCTCGGCGGCGAAATTATCGGCGCCGACGCCTCGGCAACCAATATCGACATCGCCAAATTCCACGCCGGTGAGAGCGGCCTAGCAATCGACTATCGCACTACCACCGCCGAGGATCTTGCCGCCGCCGGCGAGCGTTTCGATGCCGTTTTTGCGCTGGAGATAGTCGAGCATCTGCAGGACGTGCCAGCCTTTATTAACATCTGCGGCGGAATGCTCAAGCCGGGCGGGCTGATGGTGGTCTCGACCATCAACCGCACCACCAAGGCCTTCGCCCTGGCGATCATCGGCGCCGAATATGTCCTGCGCTGGCTGCCTCGCGGGACCCATCAATGGAGCAAATTCGTGACGCCGGATGAGCTGCGGCAAGCATTCGAGGGATGCGGCCTGGCGCCCGGCCGGTCGGCAGGCATGATCTTCGACCCGCTTCGCGGCGAGTGGAAACTGTCTGAAACCGACACCGGTGTGAACTATTTGATCGCCGCCGATCGATCGCTCAGGATCGCCTAAGGCCGAAACGAAACCGGCGCCCGATAGGCGCCGGCTGACTCGTGTCAGATAGCGTCGGTCGACCTCACGGACCGCCGAAATGCTAGGCGAAGCCGAACACTCCCGCGATGTCGGGGCTGTTGAAAGCGTCGTAGAGAAGCACCTGGCCACGAAGGCTCACCGCGCTGCTTAGGCCGATCTCGACCCCGGCCGCCGCGGCCGGAACCACCGGACCGTCCCAGCCAATGCCCAGGGCGCCAAACAGCAGAACCCGCCCGCCGAGGATCACACCGGCGCGCGCCAGCGCATAAGTCTCCCAATCGATGGCACCAAAATTGTAGACGCCGGCCATCAGATCAATACCGACGACGAAAATAGGCGCCGACATAGTGCCGGTCCCAGCTGAAGGAAGGAGCCGCGATTTCCTCAACGACCACAACGGCCGGTGCGATCGGACCGGCGGCCATTGCCCCGGTGGCCGCCGCCGAGATCAACGCCGATCCGGCGACACCCAACACGAGCTTCTTCAAATTCCGCATCGCCCGCGGCCGTTAGTTTCGCTCCTCCGGCAGGACCGGCAGAGGGTGGAACTCGATGCCTTCGTCGAGCATTTCCTTGGCCTCGGCCATGGTCGCATCACCGATGATGCTACGTGGCTTGACCTCGCGATAATGGATCTTCCGCGCTTCCTCCGAAAAGCGCCTGCCCACATCCTCCGAGTTCTCGCGGATGTGCTTGCTCAGCTTACGCTCGGCCTCCATCGCTTCTGCAACAGACGGATCGGAACCGCCAGCCAGCCTGAGATTGTCGGAGCCTTCGGTAATTGGAGCCGTTTCCTGCTCTTCCGAAGCCTGGTTCGGCGTCGTCTTTCGCCGTTTCCGGGAGCGCACCGCTGGCGTCATCAGCGCCTTGGAGACATCGGTCGAACCGCACAGCGGGCAATTGATCTGGCCAGCCCCCGCCAGCGCATCACAATCGTCCGAGCCGCGAAACCAGGCTTCGAACTCATCACCTCGACCACAGACCAAACGATAGCGGATCATGACGCTGCAGCGATCTCGACCGGCGATGGCACGGCAAAGTCCCGGTCGTGTTCGAGCGCCGGAATTTGTGCCCTGACCGCAAGGCTCACCGCGGGATCGATCTCGGCCAGGATCACCACTGGATCTTCCTCTGCTTCAGCCAACACCCGCCCCCAAGGATCTACGACCAGGCTGTGACCGAAGGTCTCGCGGCCGTCCTCATGTTTGCCGCCTTGCGCAGCGGCAATGACATAGCTGCCTGTCTCGATCGCTCTGGCACGCAACAGCACATGCCAATGCGCCCGCCCCGTCTGCCGCGTGAAAGCGGCCGGCACCGCCAGCACCGTCGCGCCGGCATGGGCCAGGGCCCGGAACAACTGCGGGAAGCGGAGATCATAGCAGATCGACAGGCCGATCCGCGTCCACGGCAAATCGGCGACCACCGCCTCATTGCCGGGGTGATAAAGACGCGACTCGCGCCAGCTTTCGCCACCGGGCAAATTGACATCGAACATATGGATCTTGTCATAGCGAGCACTGACCGTTCCGTCCGGCCCGATCAGATAGCCGCGATCGGCCACCCCCTCTGCGTCACGAACCGCAAGCGAGCCTATATGGAGCCAGATCCGAAGCTCCTCAGCGAGAATTCGAAACCGGGCAAGCGCGGGATCCTCCTGCTCGACCTGCGCCGCCGCCAGCGCGCTTTTGGCGTCGCGGTCGAGAATATTGGTCATCTCCGGCGTCAGCACATAGTCCGCGCCTTCGGCGGCCGCCTCCCGGATCAACGATTCCGCGACGGCGATGTTGGCATCTGGGATTCGTCCGCTTCGCATCTGAACTAAGCCCGCGGTGAATCGTTCGTTCATGGTAATCGCCTCATGCAGTGAGCAATTCGTCGAGCCCGCCCCGCCGATCGAGACTGGCCAAATCGGTGTATCCGCCGATGTGCCGGCTGCCGATGAAGATCTGCGGGAAGGTCATCCTGCCACCCGAGCGGCCGATCATTTCCGATTTCAAAGAAAGATCCGTCGATACATCCAATTCGGAATAGGTCACGCCCTTTCGCTCGAACAGACGCTTGGCCAAGTCGCAATAGCCGCAAAAGGGGCGCGAATATATGACGACTTCAGGCATGGCGAACCCTGCAAGGTTGGCATTAAGGCCCTAATAGATCGTTCAAATCGGCCCCTGCGCAACCCTGGCAAATACCAACACGTCCACGGCCACCGCTCCTGCCCGCCTGATCGCCCGGGTCACCGCCTTGATAGTTGCTCCAGTGGTGCAGACATCATCGACAATCAACACCCGGCGTCCCGCGACATCAATCCTGTTTGCCATATCGACGCGGAAAGCGCCACGAACATTGACGGCCCTTGCATTTCGGCTGAGTCCGACCTGGTTTCGCGTCGACCGCGTGCGCCGGACCGTGCCCAGCGCGGCTGGCTTGTCTGTCTGTCTGGCGATCGCCGCGGCCAGCGCCGCCGACTGATTGAACCGGCGCCACCACAACCGCCGCCAATGAAGCGGAACCGGCACGATCACATTGGCGTCAGCGACCACGTCCCCACCGACCCGCACCATCCATTTAGCCATCCACGCGGCCAGTTCCAGGTGATCGCGGTATTTGAGGCCGTGTACCAATTTCGCGAGCAACGCCGTCATAGAGCGCCACCGCCCGCATTCGCTCGAAGGGTGGCGGATCAGCGATCGCCTCAGCCGACAACGCACCGGCACCGAAATCATAGGCAAAAGGAATAGCCAAACACTCGCAATAGGGCCGCTCGATCAAGTGCAGCCGGTTCCAGCAGGAGGAGCAGAGCGCGCCCTCGCTCAAGATAGGAACTCCGCAAGCGAGACAGTTGGGCGGAGGATCGTATTCCGTTAAATATCTGGTCTGATTATCTAATAGCGATGGAAGCTGCGGCGCACCCCTCATTCTACCCCGCATCATTTTTGAGATGGCCTGCTGCCAGAGTACGTTTCAAGCCCTCCATTGAATGGGGGAGCGCGAGCCCGCCCACAAAGAATAGCCGCGCCAAACTGAATAAGCAGGCCGGCCGAGCTGGGGGATCACGTTTTTGGTCATGCCGAAATATCTCGCGACGCACCCCGCCTGTAAATGCACCCGGTACTCAAAGTCCCCAAAATACCGGACGCAATGGTGCTGTCCGAATTAAGATGAGCCAGAAACCCTCTCTTGTTCAATCCGCCCAATCTGTCCCAGGGGCGCTGACGCCGGACACTGTCCGTCGTCAGGTAATTTGGAACCGATGAGCGGCCTGATTTAAGAGAGGGTTCGGCCCATCTGGTTGGTCATTTTATGCGGCGGTTTTGCGGTATTGCAAGCGCCGGGTTCGTAGCGTCTTTTGTTTGATCTTTTCTCTTTTCAACAGGATGGTCTGGCCGCGCCCGAAGTAGACATCGGCCGGCGTGGGGTTGCCCAGGCTCTCGTGGTAGCGGTGATAATTGTAGTGGCCGACGAAGGCCTCGATCTGTGTCTCCAAGTCGCCAGGCAGATAGTAATTTTCCAAAAGGATGCGGTTCTTCAGGGTTTGATGCCAACGCTCGATCTTGCCCTGGGTTTGCGGATGATAGGGAGCGCCGCGAATGTGCTCCATATCGCGGTCGTCGAGCCATTTGGCCAGATCGTCGGCGATGTAGCTGGAGCCGTTGTCAGACAGGAGCCGTGGCTTGTGAATGACCGTTGCCCGATCGCGACCTGACGCCTTGAGCGCCAGTTCCAGCGTATCGGTGACGTCCTCGGCCTTCATCGTGGTGCAGAGCTTCCACGCGATAATGGTGCGCGAGAAGTCGTCGAGCACGGTGGAGAGGTAGAACCAGCCCCAATCAATGACCTTGAGGTAAGTGAAGTCGGTCTGCCAGAGCTGGTTTGGCGCCGTGGTCTTGTCCTGGAACTCGTCGGACGCCTTGAGGACGATAAAGGCCGGGCTGGTGATCAGATCATGGGCCTTGAGCAGTCGATAAACCGAGGATTCCGATACAAAGTAGCCCTCTGTGTCTGTGAACCGGACAGCCAGTTCCCGCGGCGACAGATCCGTCTCGTCCAGCGCCAGCTGTACGATCCGGTCTCTCACCTCATCGGGGATACGGTTCCAGACTTGGCCAGGCCGCGAGCGGCGGTCCTCCAGGGCCTCCGGTCCGCCGGTCAGACAGCGGTCGTACCAGCGATAAAACGAGGTGCGGGGAATGCCCAACTGCGCCAGCGTGCGCTTGGCCGGCAGATGGGATCGCTCAACCAGCCGGATGATCTCCAGCTTCTCCGATAGTGGATACCTCATGCCTCCTCTCCCCCATCCGCGATCATGCTTTTTTTGAGTAGACGGTTGTCCAGCGTCAGGTCAGCAACGGCCTCCTTGAGTGCCAGTGCCTCACTGCGAAGATGCCGGACCTCATCGGAGGTAGCCTCACGGGCAGTGTCACCCGCCAGGCGCTTCTTCCCGGCCTCCAGGAAGTCCTTCGACCAGCGGTAATAGAGGTTCTGGTTGATCCCCTCACGGCGACACAGCTCAGCGATACTGTCCTCGCCGCGCAGGCCCTCCAGAACGATCCGGATCTTCTCTTCGGCGCCGAACTGCCGACGAGTCGCCCGCCGGATGTCCTTCACGACCTTCTCGGCCGATGCTTTCTGGTGATTGGTGTTCCGTCTCATCTTCAATCCCTCGTGGGTTAAGATGAGCCAGAAACCCTCTCTTGTTCAATCCGCCCAATCTGTCCCAGGGGCGCTGACGCCGGACAATGTCCCGCTTGTTGGATGTGGGCCGGGCGTGTGGAATTCGTAGTCGTCCCAGGCTCGGAGGTCGGCGCTGTGTTGATCACCTCCGCTCTCGGTCAGCCCACAGATCCGCGGGTAGAAATCCCCCCTTTCGTCGAACTTAATCAGTATAAATCTCAACTTGGCCAAGATGTGCAACGTCCTGGCATGGATCGGTCATCGGGTAATCAGTAGGTTGTTGGCGCTCACAGGAATTTGTCTAAAACAAAAGTCGCACCAAACCGATCGTCAGAATCGGAAAGGTCAGCAGTAGCCCGGTGCGGACAATGTCGCTTGCTATGAATGGTAGAACGCCGCGGTAGGTCTCGGAAATTGGTACCCCCTTGGACATCGAGTTGATGATGAAGAGGTTCATTCCAACGGGCGGTGTGATCAGCCCGATTTCAGCGCCAATCAGGACCAGTATACCAAACCAGATTGCGGTGTCGTCCGCGGTCATTCCGAAGTCGAGGCCCATCACTAGCGGGAAGAAGATCGGTACGGTGAGCAAGATCATCGAGAGCGAATCCATCACTGTGCCGAGCACGAAATAGATGAGCAGGATCACGGCGACGATCAGGAACGGATTTGCACTCGCCGACAGTACCAATTCGGCGAGGCTCTGCGGGAGCCCGGCGAACGCGAAGAACGTGTTGTAGGCCGCGGCACCGAGAATGATGAAAAAAATCATTCCGACGGAGACAGCGGTTTGACGCAGCGCTTCGAAGAAGGATCTCCAATTCAGCCCGCCATTGACCGCGGCGATTGTGCCTGTCGCGACTGCGCCGACAGCCGCCGACTCGGTGGGTGAGAACCAGCCCCAGTAGATGCCGCCGATTACCACGACGAAGACCAAAAGAACCGGCCAAACGTCGATTAGAGCTCGGAACCGTTCGCGCCAATTGGCGCGATCCTGCCGCGGCGCCAGATCAGGCTTCAAGCGCGCGACGATGCCTATGGTGATGATGTAGCCCACCGCCGCGAGAACGCCCGGAACGATCGCCGCGATGAACAGCTTGATGATGTTCTGCTCGGCCAGAACCGCGTAGATCACGAGCACGAAGGACGGCGGAATTAGAACGCCCAAGGTCCCGCCGGCGGCTAGGCTGCCCGTAGAAAGCGATCCAGCGTAGCCGAAGCGCTTCATCTCGGGCATCGCCACTTCGGCCATCGTAGCGGCGGTGGCGATGGAGGATCCGCTGACCGCGCCGAACCCGGCCGAAGCGCCAACCGCCGCCATTGCCAGGCCCCCAGGGCAGTGGCCGAGAAACGCATTGGCGGCGCGGAAGAGCGCCTGTGATATTCCGCCCCGGCTGGCGAACTGACCCATCAGCAGGAACAGCGGGACGATCGTCAGCGTGTAGTTGCCGAAAGTGCTGTAGGCGAGCGACTTGAATGACGCCAGAACGGCGGTTTCCGAGCCGGTCAGAATAGTTGTACCGACGACGCCGCAAAGGAGCATTGCCAGAGCGATCGGCACGCGGATGACGGCCAACGCGAGAAAGACGACAAAGGAAAGAGCCGCGATCTCGACGCCGGACATCTACTGTTCGCCCCCGCCAAGCCACTCGTTGAGACTTCTCCAAACAGTGTAGAGACTGACAGCCACCATCGTCCAAGCGCCGACGGCGGAGCCCGCATAGCCCAACCAAGTCGGAATCCCGACAATGAATGTGGTTTCACCGTTGCCGATCTTGTCCAGCAATCCGGCGTGAAGTCGCCAGGCAATCAGAAAGGCCGCGCCAGTCATCAGGACATCGGCGATCATGGCCAAGAGAGCCTTGGTATGCGGACTCGTCCAGTTGGTCGCGATTTCCATCGCGACGTGGCCGCGGCGGTATTGGGCATAAGGCAGGAAAGCGAACACCGCGATCGCCGTACCCATGATCACCAGCTCGAAATCGCCTCGAACCGGCCCGAGCACGCCGAAACTGGAAGAAGCTCCGCGGCCGACCACCGAAACGATCGTGAGCAACGCCAGTGCCACCAGCAACAAGCCGCCGAGAACGGCTAGCCACAGAGCCCATCTCCCGATGATTCCACCGATGCGCGTCTCTAGCTTCGGGGCAAGCCCCCTGCTTGACGTGTTCGAAGCCAAACTCATCAGCCCATCTACCGTGCAAACAAAACCCGGCTTTCCTCTCAACGAAGGGGCTCCGCCGAAGTGATCCGGCGGAGCCCCAGATCGTCTGAGAGCCGGCCGCCGAGGGGCCGGCTGCTACTGTCTACATTCCCTGGGCGCCAACAAGTGCTCTGGCTTCGTCGACTAACGCTTGCCCGTCGAAGCCGAGGCCATTCATCATCTGTATCCAGCGGTCATAGACCGGTTGGGCGGCCGCCTTCCAGCGAGCCGTCTCAGCAGCATCCAGAATGATGATATTGTTGCCTGCATCAACAGCGATTTGGCGACCCGGAACGTCACCCCCGTCGGCCACCCGGCCTCCCCATTGCGATGTTTCGACGCCGGAATTGGCGGCAATGACCGCTTTCAGGTCGTCGGGCAACGCGTCATAAACCGCGCCGTTCATGGCGAAGATCATCGTCGCGACATAGAGCGACTCATCGCCGGTGAACTCTGTGTGGTTCCCGATTAGTTCCGTCAAACGGACAGCTGGCGTGACCTCCCAGGGGATCACCGCGGCATCGATAACCCCGCGAGCCAGATTCTCAGGCACCTGTGGGACCGGCATGCCGATCGCTTCAGCGCCAAGTTCCTCCAGCATCCAGTTGATCGTCCGGGTCGGGCCGCGAACCGCCATGTTGTTTATATCTTCCAGCGTCTCAATGGGCTGCCTGGAGTGAAGCACACCGGGACCATGCGAGAAGAAGGCGATCATGTGCACCTCGTCGTATTCGTCGGCGAGGTTGTTCTCGTAGAAGGCCCACATGGCGCCTGCTGTGGTCTCGCCGTTGGAGGTGATGAAAGGTAATTCGAACACCTCGGTCATCGGGAACCGGCCGGGAGTATATCCGGGGAGCACCCAAATAATGTCGATGAGCCCATCGACCATCTGGTCGTAGAGATCCGACGGACCACCACCAAGCTGCATGGCCGGGAAGATCTCAAACTGGATCCGGCCTTCGGATTCGGTCGTCACTTTCTCGGCCCAAGCTTCGACGAAGTTGGCCGGGATCCAGGCCTGCGGTGGCAGAAAGTGCTGTATCCTCAGCGTGACCGTTTCTTGCGCGATCCCGGATGCGGATGCCCCGGCGACGAACGCCGCGGTCAAGCCGCCAAGCAGTACTCGCTTCAACATAAGCGTATCTCCTTTTGCGCACGGCCGCCGATTCGACAGCCTTCCAGTTTAGCGCTCCAACAACCCTTTGAGGCCGTGCGCCCCTCGGTCCGGACCATGACGGGAGCAAAGCTCGGGGTTCTGTCCGGGGAGTCGCTTGATTCGAGCGCCGACGACGGATTGTGGCCGTCACGCGTGTACTGTTTCAGAATCGGACATCCATCGGCGAAGGCGGGGCTGGTCAAGTGGAAGGGCATGGACGCCTCCTTCATGGCGCATCGCGGAGTCTGCATGTCGTGCGACCACTATGTGCCGCACACGAGGCCCCTGCCAAGGTTGCCGACGGTTTGGGACCCGGCCAAGCTCAAACGAGCTTCTAGTGGATGGAATCTAACGCTTGGTGCCCGTGTCTGACAGCGGCGATGATTTTGTCGGGATCCTTTGTCCAGATGAAGGGCTGCGGATCGTTGTTGGTGTGTTCGAGGAGGCGGTTGATGGTGGCCTGGAGATCGACGATCGAGTGGAAGACGCCGCGCTTGAGACGTTGCTTTGCGAGCTTTGCGAAGAAACCTTCGACGGCGTTGAGCCAGGAGCAGGATGTTGGGGTGAAGTGGAAGAAGGTCCGCGGATGGCGCGTAAGCCACCCGCGGACCTTGGGATGCTTGTGGGCGGCGTAGTTGTCGAGGATCACATGGACCAGCTTTCCCGCGGGCACGTCGGCCTCGATGGCGTTGAGGAAGCGAATGAACTCTTGGTGTCGATGGCGCTGCATGCACCGGCCGATGACACGCCCTTCGAGCACGTTCAGCGCGGCGAACAGCGTGGTCGTGCCGTGCCGCTTGTAGTCATGCGTCATCGTGCCCGCGCGTCCCGTCTTCATCGGCAGCCCGGGTTGGGTGCGGTCGAGCGCCTGGATCTGGCTCTTCTCGTCAACCGACAGGACAACGGCGTGCGCCGGCGGATCGACATAAAGGCCGACGATGTCCCGCAGCTTGGGAATGAACTCCGGGTCACGCGACAGCTTGAACTGCCGGACCCGGTGGGGCTGAAGCCCGTGCGCCCGCCAGATGCGCTGTACCGCGCTGACGCTGATGCCGACCGTCTTGGCCATCGCCGGCGCCGTCCAATGTGTCGCCTCGTGGCGCGGCGCACTCAGCGTCAGCGCGACGACGCGGTCAGCGATTTCCCGGCCGAGCGGCGGAACGCGCGAGGGTCGCGTCTTGTCCCGCAGCAACCCCTCGACACCCTCGTGCATGAAGCGCTCCTGCCAACGCCAAACCGCTGTCTTGCTCTTGCCGGTGCGGCGCATGATCTCGACCGTGCCGAGACCATCCCCGCTCAGAAGGACGATCCGTGCCCGCCACACGTGTTTCTGCCGGCTGTTCCGGTCCGCAACGACCGCTTCGAGACGAGCACGGTCGGCGGTACTCACATCGACGATGATTCCTGGCCGCATGCGCCAGACTCGCACACGACGTGCCCGGCGAGAATCCCTCGCGGGATTCAAACGTCAAATTTTATCCACTAGAGCAGCCGCACGAGACCACCACCCGGTCACAGTGGCCGATATCATAAAGCCGACATTCCCCAGATGACATCCAAATTCGCGGAAATCGTACCACGGCCCCATCTCCAAGGGAACTCTGTTCCCATTGCAGCCATCCGATGACATGATTTTGGTAATCGGCCAGCGCGTGGAAGGCCATTTGGTCGTTTCTCTTGCCATCCAGACACACCTCTCGTGTCGCAATCTCCTTGCCGTCGATTCCCTCGGCCTACGCCGGAGCGGGTCTTCGTCGTAGATCATCAATCAGGCTCAAGATTTTCTGGAACAAGCTTCTTGGGACTGCAACCTCGGCCAATTGAAATGTGACGTACCGGCCAT
The DNA here is from genome assembly GCA_963667605.2 of Kaistiaceae bacterium. Taxonomy (GTDB): domain Bacteria; phylum Pseudomonadota; class Alphaproteobacteria; order Rhizobiales; family Kaistiaceae; genus JADLGL01. The sequence continues at coordinate 1,392,866 of CAXXUZ010000003.1, read as the reverse complement.
GGCTGACAACTTTCGCACCGATCTTGACCAGCTTCTCCCTCAGCGTCGTCAGCGACCATTGCTCCACGGTATCGGGCAACGCCAGGGTACGCATGAAGTTGCCGAGGTTATAGGCGAGTGCATGCAGCTGGAGCCGGACGGCATTGTTGCGTAACGAACGGCATGACAGCCGCGTCCACTTGATGGCGTTCTTGCCTTCCTTGATCCATTGCCCGGCAGTGTCGCGCTGATTGTAGAACGCAACAACCCGCTCGGCAGGACGGCTCAGGTTGGTGACGATGAAGCCGACGCGGGGATACGGTTCCCCTGAGTGCCACTCCACCTTGGCGACGACCCGGCGGGGCTCCGTCCAGCTACCGGCCCGATAGCTGAAGTTCGCGTAATACCGACGAACTTCCTTCGGCGGCCGACCGACGGGGCGCTTGAGCAGGTGCGCGATGCTGTCGTGCAGCACCTTGTTGGCCAGAAGCCGGATGGCGTACTTGAAGCCTTCCGCTTCCAGAAACTCATAAACCTCGGGCGAGGCGAAGGCGGCGTCACCACGGAAATAACGCCGGAGTGTCTTGTTCCGGTATCGAGCGACCACCGGGTCCAACACATCGCGCCATTCATGGGCGCTGTGCACGTTGCCCGGACGCAGGGCGCAACGCTCCAGATCGCCGAACTGGTTGAACACGAACAGCGGGTGATAGCACGTGCAGCCGAAGTGACCGTTGTAGGCCGTGCCCTCCTGGTCACCGTAGGTCGGGCTGACGGAGCTGTCCATGTCGAGCACGATAATCTTCGGCGGCTTGCGCTCGTTAACCTGGTCGATCCAGATGCCCAAAAGGTCAGCGAGCGCGGCGAGGTTGTCATTGGTGGCGAGTAACTCCGTCTCGAACCGGCCCATCTGGCTGGTCGATGCGCCGCCGCGCTCGACAGCCCTGCCGCCGACGATCCACCGCATCGCAGGATCGCGCCCCAGCCGGTCGGCGTCGTTCACGTCCTCGTACCCGGCGAGACGACCATAGACGGATTGGCGAAGGAGACCGATGATGCCGTGCCAACCGTTCTTGCCGGTCCGGCTGTCAGCAATAACGTCACCGGCCAGCGTGGTCAGGCCGAGGGCTTCGTCCAGTTCACGATAGGCGAGCAGACCAGCGTCTGACGTGATCCGCGAACCGTGGAACTCGAACTTCAGTCTTCGGTCGAAAAACGCCCGCAGCAGCCCCCGATCCGACTTACCCTCCAGGTTCCGCATTCGACCCACTCTCCGTCTGATCTAATCCACTGATTCTTATACAGGAATCAGACGGAAACCGCATCAGATGGATCGGTCACTTGGGGAATGCGGGTTAAGAGGTGTCTCGGCGATGCCTACAAAGAAAGACACAGGCCCAATGCCAGAGCCAGCGCTTCCTCGACGACGTTGGTGATCACGCGGCTTCAACGGCCCGTCACTGTCTTGCAGTGCTGCGCCAAGCCTACAATTACGCAATCAAAAACGCACTCGCGCCCATGTCATGGGGGGCTAGCCCCCGTTTGCCCGATCAACTGCCTATACGCCCACGATGTTGTGGTGGAGCGGGCTAAAAGCCGACAGCAGTATTTGGAACGGATGAATGCCTTTCGGCTGTCCTGAGCCGCGCAGGTGAATGTCCAAACACCGATTCAGCGTTACCATATGGCCAGGCGATCCGCGTCGGTGTAGCCTTCGGCCCACATGAAGAAGCTCGCTATAGCCTCAGCGGTGTCCTTGTCTTTTTCGACCGGCACGATTGCTCAGGCACTCTTGCCCCTCGCAGCCGTTCTTGACAGCGCCGCGAGCTCATATCCATTCGTTCGCTGTTCGGCTCTGTTCGCAAGCGTTGCACAATGGGCCGGATCGAAGCGGCACGAGGGGGTCGATATGCATCGGACGTTGCTAGTATTCACGGCATTACTCTTTGGTTTCGCCACGCCATCGGCAACACTTGCCGCGGTCGCATTGGTTGATTTTGGCCGGACCCACACCCAATGGGTGGTCGCTCCGGACCAGGTTGGTCTTGAGGACATGATTGGCCAGATCGCAACGGAACGAGGGCGGGCAAGAGTCGTAATTCAGTGCAATGATCCAGGATGGGTCTCGTTTTCTAGTGATTCCGAAGTGGGCGCGCGTGGCTTCGCGTGCGGCATGGAGGCTGCCGCCGAAGCCCGGGCCACTGCCCGCCAGGTTTGCGAGAGCGACGCTGGCCGACAAGGCTATTGCGGCCGCTTGTTCACTCGATACGACGACGGCACCCACCAGATGGAACCAACCAATACAAATGCGATCGACGAAATGCCCGACGTCGATGCCGCTTTCGAGGCAGCCGGGCGCCTTGTACGGGCGGTAGCGTTGGCCGAGGCATGCTCGATCAAAACGAAGGGAGAGATTGGTGCACCGGTCAACGTCATCGAGACCTACTACGCCGAAGCAACAGCTGGGTTCAGTAATCGGTTCGGGGTCCCTATCACCGCCGCCACGGATGTAGATGCCGTGACGGCCGCAACTCGATTGGAGGCCGAGGCCCTATTGCAGAGCGCCAATCGCGATGTGTGGCCGCCCGTCTGTGACGACGCCTTAAACGGCCTGGCTGCTGCTTCGAGGGGCGATTTCAGTGTACTATTCGGGCCTCAATAGTCGGGATCGATGTGTAATAAAAGTTGCCATCATCAAAGCTTCCGGAACAAACGGCGGTAGGTTAAGAGAGACTCTGGCCTCTCTGATTGGTCATTTCATGGCGGATTGGTAGAAGCCGTCGACAAGAACGCCCAACTGAACGTCGTAAGCCGGCGCGGCCAGCATCACATCGTCGTGCCATACCTCAATGTCGGCGTCGCCGAAGATCGCGAAGCCAACCGAATAGTCCGTTGTGCTGACGGCCGGGGTGTACCGCGTGCGCCGTTCGGCATCGAGGATTGTGAGCGCCATGCTGCGGGAGGATCGTCACTCCGGCAAAGGGCGCAACGCACTCTGCCCTTAGTTGGGGAATTATCCCGCATTCCCCAAGTGACCGATCCATCTGATGCGGTTTCCGTCTGATTCCTGTGTAAGAATCAGTGGATTAGATCAGACGGAGAGTGGGTCGAATGCGGAACCTGGAGGGTGAGTCGGATCGGGGGCTGCTGCGGGCGTTTTTCGACCGAAGACTGAAGTTCGAGTTCCACGGTTCGCGGATCACGTCAGACGCTGGTCTGCTCGCCTATCGTGAACTGGACGAAGCCCTCGGCCTGACCACGCTGGCCGGTGACGTTATTGCTGACAGCCGGACCGGCAAGAACGGTTGGCACGGCATCATCGGTCTCCTTCGCCAATCCGTCTATGGTCGTCTCGCCGGGTACGAGGACGTGAACGACGCCGACCGGCTGGGGCGCGATCCTGCGATGCGGTGGATCGTCGGCGGCAGGGCTGTCGAGCGCGGCGGCGCATCGACCAGCCAGATGGGCCGGTTCGAGACGGAGTTACTCGCCACCAATGACAACCTCGCCGCGCTCGCTGACCTTTTGGGCATCTGGATCGACCAGGTTAACGAGCGCAAGCCGCCGAAGATTATCGTGCTCGACATGGACAGCTCCGTCAGCCCGACCTACGGTGACCAGGAGGGCACGGCCTACAACGGTCACTTCGGCTGCACGTGCTATCACCCGCTGTTCGTGTTCAACCAGTTCGGCGATCTGGAGCGTTGCGCCCTGCGTCCGGGCAACGTGCACAGCGCCCATGAATGGCGCGATGTGTTGGACCCGGTGGTCGCTCGATACCGGAACAAGACACTCCGGCGTTATTTCCGTGGTGACGCCGCCTTCGCCTCGCCCGAGGTTTATGAGTTTCTGGAAGCGGAAGGCTTCAAGTACGCCATCCGGCTTCTGGCCAACAAGGTGCTGCACGACAGCATCGCGCACCTGCTCAAGCGCCCCGTCGGTCGGCCGCCGAAGGAAGTTCGTCGGTATTACGCGAACTTCAGCTATCGGGCCGGTAGCTGGACGGAGCCCCGCCGGGTCGTCGCCAAGGTGGAGTGGCACTCAGGGGAACTGTATCCCCGCGTCGGCTTCATCGTCACCAACCTGAGCCGTCCTGCCGAGCGGGTTGTTGCGTTCTACAATCAGCGCGACACTGCCGGGCAATGGATCAAGGAAGGCAAGAACGCCATCAAGTGGACGCGGCTGTCATGCCGTTCGTTACGCAACAATGCCGTCCGGCTCCAGCTGCATGCACTCGCCTATAACCTCGGCAACTTCATGCGTACCCTGGCGTTGCCCGATACCGTGGAGCAATGGTCGCTGACGACGCTGAGGGAGAAGCTGGTCAAGATCGGTGCGAAAGTTGTCAGCCATGGCCGGTACGTCACATTTCAATTGGCCGAGGTTGCAGTCCCAAGAAGCTTGTTCCAGAAAATCTTGAGCCTGATTGATGATCTACGACGAAGACCCGCTCCGGCGTAGGCCGAGGGAATCGACGGCAAGGAGATTGCGACACGAGAGGTGTGTCTGGATGGCAAGAGAAACGACCAAATGGCCTTCCACGCGCTGGCCGATTACCAAAATCATGTCATCGGATGGCTGCAATGGGAACAGAGTTCCCTTGGAGATGGGGCCGTGGTACGATTTCCGCGAATTTGGATGTCATCTGGGGAATGTCGGTTGAAGCCCCAAGCCCGGCCGAATTCGATCGCTTGGTCAAGATGCGAGTCGACTGCCCACATAAACAGCGCGCAATTCCGAGCCGCCACGCTAGCGACAGGGATTGTCGAGAGCGCCGAGACTCCGGCCGTCATGTAGTGGTCGGCCTTCGTTCGGTGCGGTGTGACGTCGGCGCCGCCAAAGGTACGGAAAGCCCAAGGCGGGTCAGCGAGGATCGTTCCGAACAGCCCGGTCGGAAGCGGCGCAAAGCTCATGCCGCCACCTTTTTGTCGGCATTGTCGTTGTTCGACCGGCGTCGTCTTAGATCAAGCGCAAGATCAAGAATGCTATCATAGATGCCTCTTCTCTTCGCGCGACTAGACAATACTGATGGCGACTTCGGCGAAACACGAATTCGACGATAGGCGGACAGTCTTGGATCGTTTTGATTGTTCCTCTGCGTGTCCCATTTGAGATTGCCTGGGCGATTGTCGAGTCCATTTTCGTTGATTGTCCGTCGTCAGGTAATTTGGAACCGATGAGCGGCCTGATTTAAGAGAGGGTTCGGCCCATCTGGTTGGTCATTTTATGCGGCGGTTTTGCGGTATTGCAAGCGCCGGGTTTGTAGCGTCTTTTGTTTGATCTTTTCTCTTTTCAACAGGATGGTCTGGCCGCGCCCGAAGTAGACATCGGCCGGCGTGGGGTTGCCCAGGCTCTCGTGGTAGCGGTGATAATTGTAGTGGCCGACGAAGGCCTCGATCTGTGTCTCCAAGTCGCCAGGCAGATAGTAATTTTCCAAAAGGATGCGGTTCTTCAGGGTTTGATGCCAACGCTCGATCTTGCCCTGGGTTTGCGGATGATAGGGAGCGCCGCGAATGTGCTCCATATCGCGGTCGTCGAGCCATTTGGCCAGATCGTCGGCGATGTAGCTGGAGCCGTTGTCAGACAGGAGCCGTGGCTTGTGAATGACCGTTGCCCGATCGCGACCTGACGCCTTGAGCGCCAGTTCCAGCGTATCGGTGACGTCCTCGGCCTTCATCGTGGTGCAGAGCTTCCACGCGATAATGGTGCGCGAGAAGTCGTCGAGCACGGTGGAGAGGTAGAACCAGCCCCAATCAATGACCTTGAGGTAAGTGAAGTCGGTCTGCCAGAGCTGGTTTGGCGCCGTGGTCTTGTCCTGGAACTCGTCGGACGCCTTGAGGACGATAAAGGCCGGGCTGGTGATCAGATCATGGGCCTTGAGCAGTCGATAAACCGAGGATTCCGATACAAAGTAGCCCTCTGTGTCTGTGAACCGGACAGCCAGTTCCCGCGGCGACAGATCCGTCTCGTCCAGCGCCAGCTGTACGATCCGGTCTCTCACCTCATCGGGGATACGGTTCCAGACTTGGCCAGGCCGCGAGCGGCGGTCCTCCAGGGCCTCCGGTCCGCCGGTCAGATAGCGGTCGTACCAGCGATAAAACGAGGTGCGGGGAATGCCCAACTGCGCCAGCGTGCGCTTGGCCGGCAGATGGGATCGCTCAACCAGCCGGATGATCTCCAGCTTCTCCGATAGTGGATACCTCATGCCTCCTCTCCCCCATCCGCGATCATGCTTTTTTTGAGTAGACGGTTGTCCAGCGTCAGGTCAGCAACGGCCTCCTTGAGTGCCAGTGCCTCACTGCGAAGATGCCGGACCTCATCGGAGGTAGCCTCACGGGCAGTGTCACCCGCCAGGCGCTTCTTCCCGGCCTCCAGGAAGTCCTTCGACCAGCGGTAATAGAGGTTCTGGTTGATCCCCTCACGGCGACACAGCTCAGCGATACTGTCCTCGCCGCGCAGGCCCTCCAGAACGATCCGGATCTTCTCTTCGGCGCCGAACTGCCGACGAGTCGCCCGCCGGATGTCCTTCACGACCTTCTCGGCCGATGCGGGGATTTCTGGTGATTGGTGTTCCGTCTCATCTTCAATCCCTCGTGGGTTAAGATGAGCCAGAAACCCTCTCTTGTTCAATCCGCCCAATCTGTCCCAGGGGCGCTGACGCCGGACAATCGAGACGATGGATGAAGAACTCCAAGAATGGATCCTCTGCGCTCTTGGCGAGCTGCTGTTTGTTGAAGGCGGCCACGCGGCTAAACAGGGGTCCGGATCGGCGGCGGCGTTGCTAGCCGCTGCCGCTATTCTGAATCCGGCCCTGACCAAAGCCACCTTGGGCTTTGCCAAGGTCCTGATGGAATCCGGAGACCGCCAGACGGCCTTGGTGATCGCCCACCGAACGCGCTTGGCAAACCCAGAGAAGCGCCAACCGGAGAAGGTCATCAAGCGCTGGTCAAGACATTTGTCGGAGCCCTAAAGCAAACACACCGAAACAGTCGGTCACTGGAGGTCGCCGGCGGCGAGAATCGCAGGCCGGTCGGTCTCATCGGCGAGCAACGCCGCCCAAACGAGTACTGCATTCGCCAGCAACGCGGCCTCAGCTTCTCACCGTCGCTCCCTTCGAAAATCGGGGGCCGTGCTGATGGGTTATGGACACCCCTCATTGTTGACGGTGCGGTCAGGCATGATCGTCCGACAGAAAGTAACCGTCGTGAGGCCGGTACGGGCAATTGTTGCATCCGTTAGGTTGGCGTCAGTCAAGTTCACGTCTGTCAGGATGCTACGGTCGATGACCGCACCAGTTAGGTTGGCCCCGGTCAGATCGGCGCCGCTCAGCACTGAGCCTGTCAGATGCGCGCCCGTCAAATCGGCTCCGACGAAAACCGCTGAGCGAAGGTCGGCATTGTTGAAGTTGGCTTCGATCAGGACCGCGCCGCTGAAGTCTGCCTCCATCATCACGGTGTTCTCCACGCCGACGCGAGTCATATCAGCGCCCACGAAGATCGCGGCGATTGCCCTGGATTCAAGGAAGAAGGCGTCCTCGATTTTCGCGCCGGTCAGATCTGCCCGGTCCAATGTCTCCTGGCGGATGAAGGTGTTGCTGATATCGGCGCCGGCCAGCTTGGCATCCGACTGGTCCCTCCCGCCCAGCAGGGCTCCGGTCAGGTCGCATCCCTCGCATGCGTTGGTGGCGTGAAATGCGTCTAGTTCCGCCTGATCGAACGCGAACGCCGCCGCCGCACTCAATAGACCCGTTGACGCGATCAGAACGAAAAGCCGTTTCATCTTTATTCCCTTTTCGTCAATCCAACCCAAGCACCGGACGGAGGTGATGAGGCGGCGTCAACACCGCCTCGAAGTGTCCGGGCACCGGCACTGCGGGACACGTCATCACAAGAGCCCGTACTGCGGGACGGTACGCGTCGTCCTAGTCGAGCGGGACGAAAGCCAAGGCGTTGCCGTCCATCGGTACGACGAGCTGGTTGGCGTCGGTATCGTGGCACATCGACCATGCGCCCGGAATGCCGCTGGCGACCACTTCGGCAGCTTGCCCTGGACGAATTCGAGTAATCACACCTGTCCGGTTGCTGCCCACATACTTGGTCCCATCGGCCGTGACGACGATCCCAACGTTTCCCTCTTCGATGTCTGAGGCGGCGGCGCCGGTTGCGGCCGCATCCTCGGTGAGCAATAGCTGACCGTCTAGCGAGAAGGTGAGCACATCGTCGGTGCGGTTATTCACCACGACCAAATTTCCATCGCCATCGATCGCGATACCGCTGGGGCGGCTCAGCGGCTCGCCCTCAATCAGAACTGACTGGGTACCGTCGGGCGCGATCTTGTATATACGCATGCTCTCTGGCGGCGGGTACGCCCCCAGCGGGCCGCTCTGAACTGCATAAATCGTACCGTCGGCGGCAACGGCGATGTCGTTGAAGCCGGTGGACGCGTCGGTGGTGATCGAGCCGATCGGCGCACCCGTTGCCATGCTGAACATTCGGATGACCGAGACGGTGGGCGTGTTCAGGCTACCAGCTGGACCTCGTAGGCCGCCATCAATATCGGCTATGTAAAGCGTCCCGTTCACGATCGTGCTGCCGAGCGGCTGGTTGAGAACGAGGCCACCATTGCGATTAACGCCGATCCATCTCAGCGTGTGGACACTGCCGTCATGGTTAACCAATGACACGTAGGCGTCGTTTGGGACGAAGTTCTGGCCGTAGCCGCCGCTGGAGGCGACGATGAGGCCGCGATCGGTGTCATAGGCGCAGCCCTTGACCGCCACGAGGCTGCCAAAGACCCTCACATTGTCCGACAAGGGCGTGTATTCGCCGCGGGTGATGACGCCGACTGGCTGACCGGCGAGAAATGGTTGGGGCTGCCGGGGCTGCGCCGTGGCGATGACGATGGTGCCACCAACGATGAGAGCGGCGACCGCGGTACCGAGAAGAAGCTTCATGGTTCGATCTCCCTGTTGATTTGTCTTACAAATCCACACTGTTGGCGGTGGTCATAGCCATGGCCGAAATTCCGATCTGGTCGTGGTGAAGTTAAATCAGGGGCAATCGGCGTTGTTGATGTTGCCGTCGGGCATTGTCGTTCTGCAAAAGATAGCGCCCGTCACGTCGGCGCCCTCAAGGTTGGCGCCAATCAGATTCGCATCCGTCAAGTCCGCACGCTGCAGTCCAGCGTGCGCAAGGATCGTGCCTGCGAGGGTTGCGCCAGCCAGATCCGCGCCTTGCAGGGCCGACCGAGTCATGTCCGCGCCAGTCAGGTCCGCGTCCCCGAGGATCGCACCCCGCAAATTCGTGTTGGTCAGATACGCACCAATCAGGATCGCGCCCGTCAGGTTCGCGTTTGTCAAAGTCGCGCCGCGTAGCACTACTTCCCTCATGGACGCGTTCACCAGGATCACGCCCGTCAAGGTCGCATCCCACAGCGCCGCACCATCCAGATTCGCACCCGTCAGGTCCGCCTCTCGTAGAGTTGCAAAACGGACATAGGCATTCGCCAAGTCGACGCCAATCATGGTCGCCCCGGACAGATTTGTGTATGTCAAATACGCCTCAGCCAGGTCCGCGCCAGCCAGATCGGCGTCCGTCAGGTCACAGTCAAAGCAATGCTTTGTCGCCAGGACAGCCTCAAGGTCCGCCGGGTCGAAAGCCACTGTCGCCGTCGCCCATAGCATTGCCGTCGCTGCAAGACCGGTGTAGAGCGGCTTCACTTTCCGTCCTAATTTTCCTCGTACCTAAACCGACAATGCCCCGGGCGGCAGCTGCCGCCCGGGGCTAATCAGGTTATTCGGCGCGCTCAACGATGAACAGGCCAAACGCCTCCTGCGGCGGATCGGAATGATCTCTGACATAAAGATCGTAAACGCCAGAACGCATCGGATGGAAGCTGAAGCGAGCCGCACCGGTTTCGTCACACTCGATCGCGCGGAAGGTCAGTCCCTGCATGTAGAACTCAATATCGCCGACGCTGAGGATGCGAATATGCGAATTCTGGATCAGGCCCGTCGCTTCGAAGTGGAATCCCGTCGCGTCATCAATATTTGGATCGGGACAGACGAAATTGAGGCGGTAATAACCGCCGGTTTCGAGGACGAACTCATTGGCCGACAGGATCGGCTCACCGTTCGGCCCAGCCGTAACTTCAAGCCACAGATCGACCGGGCCCCCTCCCGCAATAACCCCGCGGGGTTCTTGCGCCTGCGACAAGATCGGCAGTAACATGAGCGCCGCTGCTGCGGCGGTGGTCGTTAGAAGCCTCTTCATGATGGTGTCTCCTCCGAGTTGGTGTTGGTGACAACGCCTCGGAGAGGGGGCCGCGCGATGCATGACCGCCCAAGACGGAGCGTCCCATCAGGCACGCTCCATAATCGCCGCGTAAGTTCACTTCTGATTGGATCAGCGCGCGGCATGCTTCAATCTCCCGAGACGCGCTCCACGTGCCATGTAGACAATAGGCCCAATCCCCCCGGATAGAAACCGAAAAAGTCCTTCCAACCGGCCCCAATGGCTCCAACGCGTGAGACCAATTGTCGCCCCGGACAGTCTCACCGCGATTGTTGTTGGTTTCGGCATTACGGTCTTTTTTTCGGCGAATATCGGTCGCGTCGGCGCGGCGCTCCGGTCGCGGAGTCGCACGACCTCGGCGGTCGCGCAACTCATGCTGGCCAGGCTCCGCATCGATCCGCCAGCGCCTGAAGGTCTTCGAGCAGCCCTTCAAGCGGCACCGGACGCGTGATCCCGGCGACGGTGATGTCCAGCCTTTCGAAGGGCAGCAACAAAAGCCGGCCCAGCGGTGCAACATTGGCTCCCACGATCGATACCAAAACAGCGCCGTCCTGGCGAATGATCACCGATCCGATGGTGGTGACGCTCTGCCTCTCGTCACCTTGCACGAAGGTGAAGTCGGCTTCGATTTTCCCACCGTACTCGATACCCTCCGGTAATTCGGCGTTGCCGGCAACGCCGGCGTCGATCCACAAGCCGTCCAGCGCATCGCATCGAATGGTCATCTGGCCCTCGCCCTCTCCAGCGAGAAACCTCAGAAAATTCACCCCGACGCCGCGCTGTGGGTCAAAAGTTCCGCCATTGATCCATCTTCCCGCATTCGCCGGCGACACAGCCAGGCAAAGGATCGCCAAGGCAGCCAGCAATAACTTTGCAAAGGATCTGCGGCCAGGCACGGTGTGGCGAGTCACTGGGCCGCGGTTCTCGGATTGGCCGCGGCGGTGGGTTGATAACTCGATGCCCATGCAAGCTCCTTCTGCAATGCAATAAGTTCCAGTCCCGAATTTCTGAGCCCGGATGCCGCGACCTCGCGGCGGCCCACTGGATGCGAGCCGCCAATGTGCACTTCGTTTATCGATCGCACAAGGTAACCGTTAAGCTGATTCCGCGTCGACGCTTCGCCAACAACAGATCGGCCATTCGCGACCAAGAAGTGGTCTGATGAGGCCGGGATGATCTGATCGGGAACATGACAAGATCGTAACGCATGCCGCTTTACCCTTGTCAGAGACGGTCAATCCCCGATAGGGATGTCGCCTCCAATTTGGGCGCGCCGGTCCCCCGCCGGCCGAAATCAAGTGTTTGAGTACGATGTCGCCATTGGTCGAAGTCCGCTCTTTGCGAAAGAAGTTCGGCGCCGTCATTGCCGTGGACGACATCAACTTCGCGGTCGAGCGTGGTGAGGTGCTGGGTTTTCTCGGCCCCAATGGTGCCGGCAAATCGACCACCATGAAGGTGATCACCGGCTTTCTGCCGGCGACCTCGGGCACCGCGATCGTCTGCGGCGAGGACATCCGCACCAACCCGATCGGAGCCAAGCGGAAGCTCGGCTATCTGCCGGAGGGGGCGCCGTTATATGGTGACATGAGCCCGGAGGGGTTCCTCGATTTTGTCTGCCGCACCCGGCTGATGTCCCGCAGCGCCCGCAAGAAGGCGATCGCCAATGTGGTCGATCGCATGGCGCTGCAAGAGGTTCTGCATCGTCGGATCGAGACCCTGTCCAAGGGCTTCCGCCGCCGGGTCGGCCTGGCCCAGGCGATCCTGCACGACCCGGACGTTTTGATCCTGGACGAGCCGACCGACGGCCTCGACCCCAATCAGAAGCACGAGGTGCGCGAGCTGATCCGCTCGATGGGCGACACCAAGGCGATCATCATCTCGACGCATATTCTCGAAGAGGTCGATGCGGTCTGCGATCGCGCCATCATCATCGATCATGGCCGGATAGTCACCGACGGCACCCCGACCCAGCTGCATGCCCGCTCGCCGGACTACAATGCGGTTTCGTTGAAGGTGCAGAGCACCGATACCGATCGCACCGTCGAATTGCTGAAGGGACTGCCGGAGATCGCCTCGGTCGAGCTAGCCGGCCCGGCCGGCGAGGCCAACGCACTACTGGTGCGACCCCGTAACGGCCAGTTCATCGCCGACATTGTTGGCAAGAACATCAGCGAGGCCAACATCACCGCCGTTGACCTTCATGCCGTGATCGGCAAGCTCGACGATGTCTTCCGCGCCGTCACCACCGGCAGCGACGGCTGAGGAGAGCGACAGCATGCGCGTAACCTTCACCATCGCTCGGCGGGAACTGGCCGCTTATTTCTCAACGCCGCTGGCCTATGTGTTCATGGTTGCCTTTGTCGCCAGCTCGGGTGCTGCTACCTTTTTCTTAGGCGGTTTCATGGAGCGCCGGCAAGCTGATCTGACTCCGTTTTTCGACTTCCAACCGTTTCTGTTCCTGGTGCTGGTCCCGGCGGTGGGCATGCGACTTTGGGCGGAGGAACGCCGCCAAGGCACGATCGAATTGCTGATGACGCTGCCGATCACCCCCTGGCAAGCGGTGATGGGCAAGTTCCTCGCGGCATGGCTTTTCATCGGCGCAAATCTCGCCCTCACTTTCCCGATCTGGATCACGGTAGACTATCTCGGTGAACCCGATCATGGCGTGATCATCGCCAGCTATCTCGCCTCCTTCCTGATGGCCGGAGCGCTAATGGCTGGAACCTCCTTCATCTCCGCGACGACCAAGAGCCAAGTCGTTGCCTTCGTCTTTAGTGTCACACTCGGCTTCCTGCTGATGGTGGCCGGCCTCGATCTCGTGACCGACGCATTTTCCGGTTGGGCGCCGCGATATTTGGTTGATCTGGTTGCTTCGTTCTCGCTCCTGACCCATTTCAGCGCCATCTCCCGCGGGGTGCTTGATGTTGGCGCGATTGCGTTCTTCCTATCGCTGATCTTGCTGTTCTTGTTCGTCAATCGGCAGGTCGTCGAGATCAGGAAAGCTGGCTAGCGCCATGTGGGATAAGCTTCAGCAATTAAATCGAAGTACGCTGGCCACAATCGCCGTCATCGTGGCTGTGGTCCTATTCCTGAGCGTCAACCTGATCGCCTCACTGGCGTTCGAAACCGCCCGCATCGATCTCACTGAGAACCAGATATACAAAGTGTCGGATTCGACCCGGGCGGTCCTTGAGTCTGTCGACCAGCCGATCAATCTGCGTCTCTATCTGTCGTCGGGTTTGATTGCGGAGGAACCAAACGCGAGGGTCTACGCCGACCGCGTGACTGAGATGCTGCGCACCTATGAGCAGCTCTCCGGCGGGCTGGTCCAGTTCGAGCAAATTGATCCGGTGCCGTTCTCGACCGCTGAGGACAGGGCAATCGGATACAATCTTTTCAGCCTCAATCTGAGCCGCGCCGGCGAACAAGGTTATTTCGGGCTTGTCGGCACCAATACCGTCGACCAGCTTGAAGTTATCCGGCTCGTTTCGCCCGCACGCGAGGCGTATCTTGAATACGACCTCACACGGATGGTGGCGCGTCTGGCAAGCCCGACTGAGCCAAAGATCGGGGTCTTCGACGGCCTCAGCCTGTTTGGCAGCGTTGCACTCGGACGTTTTCCGGCCGCGATGATCGAGCGGCTGGGTGACGACTTCGAACTCGAGCAGATGGCCACCGACGTGACGATTATCCCAGACGACATCGACGCGCTGGTGATCATCCATCCGCACAATCTCACCCCGTCCGCGCTTTATGCGATCGACCAATATGTGATCCGCGGCGGACCGGTGCTGGTGTTCCTCGACGTTGTTGCCGAGCATTCGCCGCCTAGCCCGACCAACCGAGCGTTGCCCCAATTCCCGGATTCGACACTGGAACCCCTGCTGACCGCATGGGGTGTGACGATGCTGCCCGAGCTCGTCGTCGGCGACATGGACATGGCGCTCGAGGTCCGTGGGGAAGCCGGCGACCAGATTGTTATCGCCGAATACCCGCCATGGCTAATCGTCGATCAAGACAATCTCAATCGCGATGACGTCATCACAGCTCAGCTCAGTCTGATGCGAATCTCGTCCGCTGGTACGCTGCAGCGCCTGGCAAACGCCACCACGGTCATCACACCGCTTATACAAACGACACCGGAGAGCATGCTCTATGAGCAAGCAACGATCATGCGCCGGTTCGATCCGACCACGCTGATCACTATGTTCGAGCCCTCGGGCACGCGACAGGTCGTGGCGGCGCGCATTGTCGGCCCGGTTGAAACCGCCTTCCCGGAGGGTGCGCCGCCGCCGCCCGAGCCGAGAGAGGACGAAGAGGCGCCGCCGGAACCGCCGGAGTTGATCACGCAGTCGGTCGGCTCAATTGCTGTCGTCATCGTTGCGGATACGGACATGTTGGCCAATGACCACAATGTCGCCGAAAGCGGTGGTCAAAGCACCCAGAACTCCGATTTCGTCGTCAACGCCCTGGATAGCTTGATCGGAGGGACCAAACTGATCGGCCTTCGCGGCCTGGGGTTGGTATTCCGGCCATTCACTCGGGTGGATGAGTTCGAGGCCGCGGCGGAACAGGTGTATTTCGACACTGAACAGAGGCTTCAGGCCGAATTAGACGAAGTCGAGGAGCGGCTCACCGAGCTGCGCGCGCCGATTGACGCGGAAGGGCAGCTTGGAGCGTTGACCCGGCAGCAGCAGGAGGCGATTACCGAATTCAACCAACGCAGCATCGAATTGCGCCAGGAGTTGCGCGACGTTCGAGGCGCCTTGCGGCAAGAAATCGATTCTCTCGATATTTGGCTCAAACTGATCAACATCCTTGCCGTGCCCGTCATCGTCGTCATCATCGGCGTTGGCGTATTCGTGTGGCGGGACGTTCGTTTGGCCCATTATCTCCGCGGCCGGCAGGCGACGGCGGGAGGGGCGTAGCGATGTCGCCAAGAGCCTTCGTATCGCTGATAGCCGCCGCCACATTGACGCTGGTGGCGGCCATTGTGCTGGTGGTGATCGAGCAGGTTTCGGCGCGCGTGCAGGACGCAGGCGGGGACCCGATGTTCCCCGATCTGGTCGACCGCATCGATGATCTCGGCCAGATCGTGATCGAGACGCCGCGCTATCGCCTGGTGCTGGAGTACCGAGACAACACTTGGCTGGCTGTGGCGCTCGGCGACTACCCCACCGATGCCGAGCCGGTTGCTGAGATCATCGCTGCGCTGACCGCTATGACGACGGTCGAGCCGAAAACCGCCAATTCTGACTGGTACGATTTCATCGGTGTCGCCGGGCCGGGCGCGGAGCAGGGCGCCGTCGGCATTCGGATAACAGCTTCGGCAACAGACGGTGATGTCCTGGCCGATGCGATTTTTGGTTTTGAGAGCATCAGCATCGGCTTCTCGCGTTACGGCAGCACCTTCGTCCGTCGAGCCGACGAGGATCAAGCCTGGCTGGTTGAGGGTACGATCAGGGGAGTCCCGGGCTTCCTGCAGGATTGGTTCGAAGTCATCGTCCATATCCCTGGCCCGGAAGTGGCCCGCGTCGCCATTCTAGCTGGTGACGAGATCCTGTTGGACGCCGAGAAAGTTGACTTCAATACCGCCGACTATGAGCTGTCCTATCTCAGCGAAACCGTCGGACCGGTGGGCAGCACAGCGAATGACGGCGGCATCCGCAGCGTCACCCAGGGCGTCGTGTCCACCTCTTTCGACAAGACCAGGCCAATCGAAGGCGTCACCTTCGCCGATGATGCGCGCACGGTTCGTTTCGTGACTCGCGCTGGGCTTCAAGTGGATGTGACGCTGGGCGAGGCCGATGATGAGGTTTGGGTGGCCTACAAGGTTTCTGCCGAGGAAGGTAGCGAGGCGGTCGAAGAAGCGCAGCAAATCAGAGCACGCACCGAAAACTGGGCGTTCCAGCTGCCGTCCTACCGCATGGCCGCATTGAACCGGGATCTCACTGAGCTCTTTGTGCCACCGCCCGAGCCGGCGCCAGATGTCGTGCCGCCGAACGAGCCGCTGCTGCCCATCTTGCCATGATCGGATGATCCAAACCCATGAAGAGCGAAGTCCGCCGCTGGGCGGCGATCCGGGCGTTGGCGGGCGTTACCCTATAGAGAACGCGTTCGACGCACCGCTTCAATGGCGGATGGCAGCGTTCGGGAGATGACCGCGGGCTAGTTCATCGGCCGCGGCAGACACAAGCGCTCGGCCTCGAATTCGGGAAAGACATTACAGTTCCAGAGCACGTTCTCGGTGCCGTCTATCGTCCGGCCCAGCGCAAAGACCTGGTAGCGAAGCTGGACTTCGGCCACCGGCAGTTGGGTCGGAAAATCGGCGCGATCGTACCAAAGGCCAACTCGGCAGGGCTCCAGTCCTTCGCAGAAGGGACGGGCGATCGCCTCGAGTTCGCGCGGATCAGTTATTGCGTTCTCGTCAATCAGGACGGCGCGGTACCAATCGTTGAGCTCATGAGCCTCAATGATTGGATCGCCCGGTGCAAGCCCTGGCTCGATCGCAGCATCGCCGCCCGCCGGTTCCGGTGCAGGTTCGGCTGGCGCCGGAGCTGCTGCCTCCGGCTCGCTGGCCGGAGTGGTTTCTTCGCTATCACCACATCCGGCGAGTGTCAGGATCGCCGCCGCGACGAGCGAAGCTATCGGGATGATCCGCCAGTTCACCTCGCCTAGCCTTTCCAAGCGCTTGCCAAGCCGACGGCCTGTCTCAAGCAAAACAGCCCTAGCATGGTGATGCCGCCCGCTCCAGCTTGCACCCACTCACAACGCGGCCCGCTGGGCCGGCCCACACCGGGCTAAAATTCGCCGCGGACAAAGCCAACACAATCCGCACAGAATGCTCGTTCTGGCGATGACTCATCGCTCAGGACTTGCCACCAGACCTGAGTCTGCATAGGCCGGAATCGGCTGACCAAGTGGCGGCAAGCTTGCGGCCCGCTGCCCCCGTTTGCGTTGCTTGGCGAGAGGCGGGCACCGCCGATCATCATGATACTCGACCTGACAATCAAGGCATTGGAAGCACTCCGCCATCACGATCTCGCCGGTGGGCCTGATCGCCTTCACCGGACATGACCGATCGCAGAGAGAACAGGCGGTGCCGCATTCGGGCCGCCGTTTCAACAGGTTCACCAGATGTAGCCGGTCAAGCACGGCCAGCACACCGCCGAGCGGGCAGAGGAAGCGACAATAGGCTCGCTCAGTGAAGAGACCGAATCCGAGCAGGACGACGGCATATCCGACGTAGGGTAGCGGGCGGGAGAACATTGAGGTGATCGCGGTCTTGAACGGTTCGACTTCAGCCGCCAGCGGTTCGGCCTCCGGCCAGCCGATCGCGACAATCACCAGCCCGGCGGCGGTGACATATTTGCCGATCCATGCCTTGCTCTGAAACCGATCGGAAGGGTTCCAGCGCGGCACTCGAAAGAACCAAGCGACCTTGGCGAGAAGCTCCTGCAACGCCCCAAACGGGCATAGCCAACCGCAGAATACGCCACGACCAAGAACGAGGAGTGAGATGATCGTGTAGATCACCAGCACCACGATCAATGGCTCGGCCAGATAGAACGCCCAGCCGAAATCCTTGAACGGCGCAAATGCATAGTTAAGCAGGTGCAATGTCGACAGCTGACCGCCAGCGATCCAACCAAGCCAGACCACGGTGAAGAGCAAGAACCCATTGCGGAGCCATCGATACAGCCTACGATATCGCGTGAATAAGTGCTGAAAGGCCAGTACCAGCGTCAGGACCGTCAGCGCCGAACCGAGAATAATGAGGTCCGATCGCGCCTCCGTCCACGCCTCAACCCAAGCCGGCGGTGGCTCGGATTCCGGCATCAAGACAAAAGCGCTGGACGGTCCGCCCCCGACCGGCATCACGAGAGTCATCGGCTCGCCCATCGAATCGGTGCCGTGGGCGAGGAATTCAGGGCGCCAGGGCTGCAGCGGATCGAAGCCGGAATTCTCAGGAAGAAACAGGACACCGGCGTCGCGAGCGTCCGAAATGCTGGTGGTCCGGCCTGAAACGCGCTCGAAATCATCTTTGACGAAAGTCAGCTCAAGATCGCCCTGAATCAGGCGGAGGCGGTCCAGCCGGTAACCCGACGATGCGTTCAGATATCCAACGCCCCGCGGGTTAAAGTCACCCCTGCTAACGAACAAGACCGCAATTTGTGGATCGGAGCCGAAGAAGGCTTCGTATTTGGTTGGGCCGAGAACGGAGCGGCCCACCATGGCCGGAGTCGCAAGTCCGACAAACATGTCGACATAGTCATCGTCGGGATAACGACCAATCCGCGCATCCAAGGTCGCGCCCTCGCCCCCTTCGATGGCCAAACGTTCGGTGATCTCACGATTGGTGACCGTGATATGTTCCAGCGCGCCAGCCGCCAGCAGTTCGTCCAAGGTTTGGGGGATGAAATAGTCAATATCGAGCGTCGGCTCGGTCACGAGCGGCCGACCGCTTCGAGCACGTAGCACCAACCGCGCCGAATCCCAGACGGCGATCCGCATGCTTCTGGCCGATACCGTGGCGCCATCGACGAAATCCGGATGGATCAGGTCTCGACCGAGCGTATTCCGGTCGGTCCCCGCCAACAGCAGCAGGAATTCAGCTATCTGTACCTGGCGCACCGGATCGCGCTCGATGAATGCCTCGTGATGATAGATCACCTCGGCCCCGGTGATCCTGCCAGCTACCGTGACGCCAACGATCACATCGAACGGCACGCCGGGATAGCCGGGCGCGGCGACGACATCGATCGTCGACAGCAGATAGCCGACGATCTCCTCGCCCCGGTAGACAGCGATAGACGGCGGTGCGCCTTCCTCCGGTCCAAGGCGCTCGGCTCCGGGAAAAACTCGCTCGACCAGCTCGGGGGTTAGCCTCTCGGCCAGCGGAGGCGGATCGTAGGTGGCGGCGAATGTATGCGAGACCACGACCAGGACGCCAAGCAACGCGACACAAACGGCTGAAAACGGACCGACAAGGGATGGTCGCATTCGGACAGCCTAGTGGATAAAATTTGACGTTTGAATCCCGCGAGGGATTCTCGCCGGGCACGTTGTGTGCGAGTCTGGCGCATGCGGCCAGGAATCATCGTCGATGTTGAGTACCGCCGACCGTGCTCGTCTCGAAGCGGTCGTTGCGGACCGGAACAGCCGGCAGAAACACGTGTGGCGGGCACGGATCGTCCTTCTGAGCGGGGATGGTCTCGGCACGGTCGAGATCATGCGCCGCACCGGCAAGAGCAAGACAGCGGTTTGGCGTTGGCAGGAGCGCTTCATGCACGAGGGTGTCGAGGGGTTGCTGCGGGACAAGACGCGACCCTCGCGCGTTCCGCCGCTCGGCCGGGAAATCGCTGACCGCGTCGTCGCGCTGACGCTGAGTGCGCCGCGCCACGAGGCGACACATTGGACGGCGCCGGCGATGGCCAAGACGGTCGGCATCAGCGTCAGCGCGGTACAGCGCATCTGGCGGGCGCACGGGCTTCAGCCCCACCGGGTCCGGCAGTTCAAGCTGTCGCGTGACCCGGAGTTCATTCCCAAGCTGCGGGACATCGTCGGCCTTTATGTCGATCCGCCGGCGCACGCCGTTGTCCTGTCGGTTGACGAGAAGAGCCAGATCCAGGCGCTCGACCGCACCCAACCCGGGCTGCCGATGAAGACGGGACGCGCGGGCACGATGACGCATGACTACAAGCGGCACGGCACGACCACGCTGTTCGCCGCGCTGAACGTGCTCGAAGGGCGTGTCATCGGCCGGTGCATGCAGCGCCATCGACACCAAGAGTTCATTCGCTTCCTCAACGCCATCGAGGCCGACGTGCCCGCGGGAAAGCTGGTCCATGTGATCCTCGACAACTACGCCGCCCACAAGCATCCCAAGGTCCGCGGGTGGCTTACGCGCCATCCGCGCTTTTTCTTCCACTTCACCCCAACATCCTGCTCCTGGCTCAACGCCGTCGAAGGTTTCTTCGCAAAGCTCGCAAAGCAACGTCTCAAGCGCGGCGTCTTCCACTCGATCGTCGATCTCCAGGCCACCATCAACCGCTTCCTCGAACACACCAACAACGATCCGCAGCCCTTCATCTGGACAAAGGATCCCGACAAAATCATCGCCGCTGTCAGACGCGGGCATCAAGCGTTAGATTCCATCCACTAGCGGACGCAGGTTGGGTTCGGATCGGTGATGAACAGCCGAGGACATGGAAGGGACAATAACCCCTCTGATAGAACAAAACAAGCACAAGTATCAAGCATTTGACCGGCGATCGCCGGTCATCGGGTTTCGCTTGAAGCACCCGTCGTCGTCGCTTTGACCCACCAGTCCTTTCGGGTGGCGCTGATCGACCGGGCCGCGCTGCGGGCAGCCGAGATGGTTGGAAACAGCCCAAAGCAACCGGATCCGGAACCGCTCATCCGGGCGATCAGACATCGCGGCGCGGCACGGAGCGTACCGAGGGTCTCAGCGATCACCGGAGCCTTAATCCGTGCCGGCTCTTCGAGTCCGTTTCTCGTTTGTCCGAGCCAATCGGCCACTCCCTCAATCGATACGAATCGTCCGGTCAAGGGCGGCAGCGTCCTGTCCGACGGACCCTGCTTGGTGCCGAAAACAGCCGCGGTGCTGACGCCGACGCCGGGGAAAATCAGCACCAACGGCAGTGGCGGCATGCCGGCGACCGCCGCGATGATTTCACCTTTGCCAGTTGCTCGCAGCGGTGTCGATCGGAGGCACATTGGTATATCGGCGCCAAGTGCGCTTCCGATTTCGGCAAGGTCTTCCGGAGAAGCGTCGAGCCGCCAATAACGGTTGAGCAGACGCAAAGTTGCTGCTGCGTCGGCCGAACCACCCCCGAGGCCCGCGGCCACCGGCAGAGCCTTGGTGAGCGTTAGCGTTAGGCCTTCCGCCTTACGCTTGGCGAAAGAGGCCAACTCGCGAGCGGCGCGGAGCACGAGATTGTCGCCGGCCGAGGTCGCGGCAGCGAGCTCTCCGGCAAAAGGACCATCTAGCTCGAGTGCTAGCGGACCGTCTGACCGGACGCCAATGCTGTCGCCAGCATTGGCAAAGACAACCAAGCTATCGATGTCGTGATAGCCATCGGCACAGCGGCCCAGGATGTGGAGCGCAAGATTGACTTTGGCCGGCGCTGCCTCATTGGCCGCGCTGCTCTGACTGTCGGCAATGGCGGCATCAGTTGATTTCAAGTACGCCGTCAGCGGGCCTGTTTTCGGGCAGCTCGGGCAAGCCGTTATCAACCTTGTCCCGAATCCGATCTATCGCTTCCGGTTCCGGGTCATATTCGAGCGCGTGGCTCCACTGAAACCCGGCTTCAATCGTGCGTCCCGCACGCCAATATGCATCGCCGAGATGCTCATGCACGTCGCTCTGATTGGGCGTCAGCTCGACCGCCAGTTCAAGCGTTGCCACGGCCACCTCGTATTCGCCGAGCTTGTAGTAGGCCCAACCCAGACTATCGATAATGTAGCCTGCTTCGGGGCGCTGTTCGACCGCCCGCTCGATCATCTCCAACGCCTCAAGATAGTTCTCGTCCCGCTCCAACCATGAATAACCGAGGTAGTTGAGCACGTCCGGCTGATCTGGCGAGAGAGTCAGGGCGCGGAAGAAATCGGCCTCTGCCTCCGACCATAGTCCCATTCGCTCGAACGTGATCCCGCGCGCATAGAACAAACGCCAATTGCTCGCCGAAAAAGCTCGGATGGTGTCGATCGTCGCCACGAGCACTGCATTGGCTTCGGCATATTGCGACTGACTACGATAGATTCCTGCCAAAGCGTCAGCCGCTCTCACGACGCCTGGATCGGCGGTCACAATCGGCGCAAGCCTGGCCACCGCCTCGTCGCCGCGGCCGCGGCTATTGTCGCTGACCGACGCGCCGATGGCTGCAAGAACATAAAAGGGCGAGTCCGCCTCTACTGAGTCAAATACCCTTACGGCCTCATCGAAGCGCCGCTGCGCCTGGAGGATTTGGCCAAGCAACACCGACGGTAGATCGCTACCGGCTCCGATATAACGGGCGAATTGTAGGAAGGCCGTGGCCGTGTCGTAATCGTCTCTCGAAAGCATGGACGAAGCGAGGCCGTAGAACACTTCCGCCGCACCCTGCTGAACGTTTTCGATCATCGGCGCAATCGGGTCACCGGCCCGGATTTGCACCAGCAATTGAGAAAGCCTTGGGTGATCGGGCACGGTCCTGAGGTAATCCCTGATCATCTCTTCGGCTTCCGCAGCGAAGCCGGCGCGTGCCAGCAGCCGGGCGAAGGCCTCGCTGAGGCGCTGCGTCGAATCCTCCGGGTCGTAAATGGGCGCCATTAAGGTCAGTGCTTCTTCGGTGCGGCCATCGAGATCGGCGATCAAAGCTGCGTGATACCCGACCAACAAACCCGAACTCGACATCCTATCCAACATCGTCAGCGCCGGATCGACATTGCCCTCACCGAATTTGATCCAGGCAACGAGGAGGCCAGTGACCAAATCGGACAAGGAATCACCGGCTATGGCCTCGAGCTGAATCTGGGCAAGGCCAAGGTTGCCATCTTTGATCGCGGCAGCGGCCAGCACCAGCCGCGCCGGCTCGTAGCCAGGATCCGCCGATCTCACAACCTCAGCCATCGGCACAGCTTGGTCGATCTCGCCGGCGTCAACCCAGAGCGATAGAATCCTTGCCGCCAGCCCGATATCGCTCGGATTGCGCTCGAATACGTTACGATAAAAACGAGCCGCCGCGACTAGGTCGTAACGAAATGAGGCCGCCCTGGCGGCGAGGTAGGCGCCGGCGGAGCTAGCGCCGATCGACTCGACTTGAGCCAGGGCGGCGCTCGGCGTCGATGCCAGACCAACAGCTATCATCGCGGCCGCGGCATGGGTAAGAGCTGATCGAAGCCGAACGTGCATGGTCCCTCAAATCTGGCTGGCGGATCGTATGGTCAGAATGGCTGTTTTACCGAACCGCTGCAACTGCCGGAAATCTAATAGGCGCGCTCGATGCAGAAATCGACCACTGCCAGAAGTGCGGCCTTGAACGCCGATTGCGGGAACGGCGCCAGGGCGTCTCTGGCGACGGCGCCAAAGTGGCGGGCGCGGTCGATCGTGTCGTCAAGCGCTCGGTGCCGCCTGAGGAGATCGATCGCGTGTTCAAGGTCACCATCCTTGATATCGTTCTTCTCGACGACCCGATGCCAGAAGGCGCGGTCCTTGTCAGAGCCTCGCCGATAGGCCAGCACCAGCGGCAGCGTGATCTTTCCTTCACGGAAATCGTCGCCGACCGCTTTGCCGAGGTCACTGGAATTGCCGCCATAATCGAGCACGTCATCGATTAGCTGGAACACCAATCCCAGATTTGCGCCATAGGATCTAAACGCCGCCCGCTCAGGTCGTGGCCGATCGCCGAGAACCGGTCCGACCTCGGCCGAGGCTGCAAAGAGCGATGCAGTCTTGGCGAACACGACATAGAGATACTCGTCCTCCGTCGTCGCCATGTTCTTGCACGCGGCCAATTGCCGGACCTCGCCCTCCGCGATCACCGCCGCCGCGTTCGAGAGGATTGCCAGGGCCTCGAGCGAGCCCACCTCAACCATCATCTTGAATGCTTGGCCGAGCAGGAAATCGCCGACCAGGACACTCGCCTGATTACCCCACAGCATTCGCGCGGCGAGCTTGCCGCGACGCAGATCGCTGCCATCGACGACATCGTCGTGGAGCAGGGTCGCGGTGTGCATGAACTCAACCCCGGCCGCGAGCTGGATATGGCCGTCGCCCTCATAGCCACACATTCGAGCAGCGGCCAACGTCAACATCGGTCTCAGGCGTTTGCCGCCCGATGATATGAGGTGATTGGCGATGTCCGGGATCATGGAGACGTCCGATCCCGCTTTGACGACGATCAGACGGTTGACCCGCTCCAAGTCGTCTTTGACAAGCTCCGCCAACGGCTCGATCCCCGACCGCGACCGTTTCTCTTCTTCAAGGGCAATTACGACACCCAAACCCTGACACTCCCACCGATAAAAAAGTCGGCGCGACCATAGGCAGGCGGCTCGATTGGAACAAGCCATGCCGCTCACTTGGATTGCCTGGTGTAGAACGAAGGCCTAGATTCTCTGGCGACCTACCGAGTGAAGGGCGAAAATGGAAGAGCTGCTAAGGACCAACGACGCCGTACTGCTTTCCTTCGCTGAGGCGTTGCTCAAGGAAGCCGGCGTCCCGACGCATGTTTTCGACCAAAATATGAGCGTATTGGAGGGATCGATCGGTGTGCTGACGCGTCGGCTACTGGTTCCCGAGTCGGAAGCTGGCAAGGCCCGGAGGCTTCTCAGCGATGCCGGGATCGGTGACGAATTGGTCAAGCCGACAGTGTCGGAGTGACCTCGGCGCTAGCGCCCTTCGAGGCAACGGTGGACGCCTTTCTTGGCGGCCGGCTTGAGGCTGTTCAGCCAGCGACGGGCTATCACCGTTCCGGCCTTGAGGCGGTGCTCTTAGGAGCGGCACTCGATCCAGCCATTGCCGGCAAGATCGTCGATCTTGGTGCCGGCTGCGGGGTAGCCGGCTTCTGCGCTGCCGCGCGTTGTGTGAACAGCGAGATCATCCTCGCGGAGCGAGACCCGGTTTTGACCGGATGCGCGCGAACGGCGCTGGAGCGATCTGCCAATCGACGTTTGGCAAACGGAGTACGAATCGTCGAGGTCGATATCACCGCGCCCGAGGACGATCGCATCGCCGCTGGGCTGCCGAGAGGAGAAGCGGCTGCCGTACTGATCAACCCTCCGTTCCACGCTGCCTCGGCGGTCAGTGCCTCGCCGGCACCCGGCCGGGCCGCGGCGCATATTCTCGAGGCCGGCTTCGATGCCTGGTTTCGGGCGGCCGCGTGGACCCTTCGGCCCAAGGGGGTCGTCATAGCTGTGACTTTGGCGTCGGCGTTGCCGGACATGCTCGCTGCGCTCGCCGGCCGCTTCGGCGGTGCCGCTTTGCTGCCGATCCATCCCCGCCCCGACAAGGCTGCTGAGAGGCTTATGGTGCACGCGGCGAAGGGAAGCCGCGCAGCAATGACGGTGCTCCCCGGCCTGGTCCTTCATGGAGCCGACGGTGCGGAGTTCAGGCCGCCCATCGATGCCATTCTCCGGCAAGGCGCCGGCCTGGGTGAGGTGCACAAGCCTTGGCAGGGCGTCAGCGCCATCCCATCTTGATGCGGTGTGCGTGGGGATGGCGGGACCAGAATGACTCCTTCTAGTCGTATCCGACGGGTCTTGCGCCGGCCGCCGATTGTCCCGGTGGTTAGGCTGATCGGTGCGATCGGGATGGGCGGCGGCTTTCGCCCGAACCTAACCCTGGAATCGGTGGCCAGGCCGCTGGCGCGGGCCTTCGGCGTCAAATCGGCCCCAGCAGTAGCGATCGCGATCAATTCACCAGGCGGGGCGCCAGTGCAGACGAATTTGATTTATCAACGGATCAGGGCGCTTTCGGCCGAAAAGAAGAAGCCGGTAATTACGTTCCTGGAGGATGTCGCCGCTTCCGGTGGCTATATGGTCGCCCTTGCCGGCGATGAAATTGTTGCCGATGCCAGTTCGATCGTCGGGTCGATCGGCGTTGTCTCGGCCGGTTTCGGCTTCACCGACTTGATTGAGAAAATCGGCGTCGACCGTAGGGTCTACACCGCCGGCAAACAGAAGGTGATGCTCGATCCGTTCCAGCCGGAGAAAAAGGCCGACATTGAGCATTTGAAGGCGCTGCAGGCGGAGATTCACGAATCATTTATCGCCTTGGTAAGTGAACGGCGACCTCGCCTGGTCGACAAGCCGGATTTGTACAGTGGCGCTTTCTGGACCGGAGCGAAGGCGAAGGAGTACGGCCTTGTCGATCACCTCGGCGACCTTCGTTCATTCCTGCGTCAGCGATATGGCGACAAGGTTTGGCTCCCCGTCTTCACCGAGCGCAAGAGCCTGGTGCAGCGTTGGGCCGGCCGCGGCATCAGCATGCACTTGAGGCCGGACACACTTGGTGCGATGATCACAGCCTTGGAGGAGCACTCGCAATGGAAGCGCTTCGGATTATAGGCACGCCATGATTCAGCTCGCTATTCTCGGCCTGATGGCGATCGTCGGTTGGCTGCTTTGGCGCAATTTGGGCCCTGCGATCGGTCGACGTCCGCCGGATTCTATGCCCAAGCACAATGCAAAGACGTTGGAGCCCGATCCCAATACCGGTGTCTATCGCTCAGTCGAGCGGGACTAGCCGGCATATCTTTACCGGTTGCTTGACCGCGAGCAGCTTGGCGGGTAGCTCGCCGTTGCCTTTTCCGCCGCATCCGGGCTCGCCTCATGACCGTCGATCTCAATCCGCGTGGGTCGTTTCAGGACCTCATCCTGACACTTCAGTCATACTGGGCAGCCTATGGCTGCATCATCCTCCAGCCCTATGACATGGAGATGGGGGCAGGGACCTTTCACCCGGCGACGACTTTGCGCTCGCTCGGGCCGAATCCCTGGAAAGCGGCCTATGTGCAGCCGACGCGCCGTCCCACCGACGGACGCTTTGGCGAGAACCCGAACCGATTGCAGCATTATTACCAATTTCAAGTGATTCTGAAGCCGAGCCCGCTCGATCTCCAGGACCTCTATCTCCGTTCGCTGCAAGCAATCGGCATCGACTTCGCCTTGCATGACGTTCGCTTTGTCGAGGACGATTGGGAGAGCCCGACGCTTGGCGCTTGGGGCCTGGGCTGGGAATGCTGGTGCGATGGCATGGAAGTGTCGCAATTCACCTACTTCCAGCAGGTCGCCGGTCAGGAATGCGGACCGGTCTCCGGTGAACTCACCTACGGGCTTGAGCGGCTGGCGATGTACGTACAAGGCGTCGACAACGTCTACGATCTCAACTTCAATGGCGGTATCGGCGCGGACAAAGTGACCTATGGCGAGATCTTTCTCCAGGCCGAGCAGGAATATTCGCGCCACAATTTCGAGTTTGCCGATGTCGAGCTGTTGTTCCAGCGCTTCAAGGATTCGGAGACCGAATGCATGGCGCTGCTGGCGGCCGGTGGCGAGGATCGCGGCAGTTCGATGGTGTTGCCGGCCTATGATTATTGCATCAAGGCGAGCCACGCGTTCAATCTCCTCGATGCGCGCGGCGTGATTTCGGTTACCGAGCGCCAGAGCTACATCCTCCGCGTTCGCGAACTCGCCAAGGCTTGCGGCGCTGCCTGGCTCGCGACCGAAGCCGGCGGCGTCACCGCCGATGCCTGATCTTCTGCTTGAGCTCTTTTCCGAAGAAATCCCGGCCCGCATGCAGCGGAAGGCGGCCGACGATCTCCGCCGCCTCGTAACCGATGCCCTGGTCGAGGGCGGCTTCACCTATGAGGGCGCCAAGGGCTTCGCCACGCCGCGGCGGTTGGCGCTGACCGTGAGCGGGATCCCGGCGCGTTCGCCGGATGTCCGGAGGGAGAGGAGAGGCCCGCGCGTCGGGGCGCCGGAGCAGGCAATCGCTGGCTTCTTGAACAGCTCCGGTCTCGGCTCGATCGATCAAGCCGAATTGCGTTCCGACCCAAAGAAGGGCGATTTCTATGTCGCCATCATCGAGAAGCCGGGCGTCACCGGGGAGGCGATGCTTGCCGCGGCGCTGCCGAAGATCATCGGCGATTTTCCTTGGCCGAAATCGATGCGCTGGGGCCCGGCATCGGCTGAACCGGGAAGCCTCCGCTGGGTGCGGCCGCTGCATTCGATCGTCGCCACATTCGGACCGGAAACCGAGGACCCGGTTGTGATTGATTTCAGCATTGACGGCGTCAAATCCGGCGACACGACCTTTGGCCATCGTTTCATGGCGCCGGAGCCGATCAAGGTCCGACGCTTCGACGATTATCAGGACGCACTTCAGGGCGCCAAGGTGGTACTCGATGCCGACCGCCGCAAGGATATCATTCTGCACGATGCCCGCGACAGGGCCCTCGCGCTCGGTTTTGAACTGATCGAGGACGAAGATCTGGCTGACGAGGTTGCCGGCCTCAATGAATGGCCGGTGGTTCTGGTCGGCGCATTCGACCAGGCCTTTCTCGACATCCCGCCGGAAGTGATCCGTGCCACCATCCGCGCCAATCAGAAATGCTTGGTGCTCTGCGATCCCAAGTCCGGCGCACTCGCCAATCGTTTCGTCATGATCGCCAATATCGAGGCCAGCGATGGCGGGAAGGAGATCGTCGCCGGCAATGAACGCGTCATCCGCGCCCGCCTCGCCGATGCCCGCCATTTCTGGGAGACCGACCAGAAGCCGCTGCCTGACCATGAGAGCGAGGCGATGCGGAGCGCGGCCGAGGGTTTGCGCCTCGACCTCGCCAAGCCGCTCGACCAGCGCATGGCCAAACTCGCGGCGACCAATGTGGTGTTCAACGTGAAGCTTGGAACCGCCAAGACGGGACAGCCAAAGCTCGGCACCCAGGGCGAGCGCGTCGAACGGCTCGTCCGCTTGGCACGCGAACTCGCGCCGACGGTCGGCGCCGATCCCGAAAGGGCAGCGCGCGCGGCGGCACTGGCGAAGGCCGATCTCACCAGTGAGATGGTCGGCGAGTTCCCGGAATTGCAGGGGCTGATGGGCCGCTATTATGCGACGGCCCAGGGTGAAGACGCATCTGCAGCGGCGGCAATCGAGGATCACTACAAGCCGCATGGGCCAGGCGATACCGTGCCATCTGATCCGGTTGCGATCGCCGTGGCCCTCGCCGACAAGCTCGACATCCTGATTGGGTCCTGGGCGATCGACGAGAAGCCGACCGGCTCGAAGGACCCATATGCCCTTCGCCGCGCCGCGCTCGGAATCATTCGGATCGCGCTGGAGAATGATCTGAGAGTGCCGCTCTCTAACGTCCTCGCCGAGGCGGCGAAGCAATTGGCGCGCGAGCGGGATGGAGAGTATTGGATTTGGGGATATGCCCCACTTGATCCGCACTCAAATCTCGACAGGAGGATCGTTGTTTCACCGCAGACCGAGGTCTTTCCGGCGCCCTTAGCCACCGACCTCCTCGCCTTCTTTGCCGACCGCCTCAAAGTCCAGCTGCGCGAGCAGGGCGCACGGCATGATCTCGTCGATGCCGTCTTTGCCCTCGGTAACCAGGATGACCTCCTGATGATCGTTCGCCGGGTCGAGGCGCTGGGCGCGTTTCTCGATTCCGAGGATGGCCAGAACCTTCTCGCCAGTCATCGCCGCTCGGTGAACATCATCCGCGACGAGGAGAAGAAATCCGGCGAGAGCTTCACCGGGGAGGTGAGCGCCGACCTTCTGACCGAGCCGGAGGAAATCGCGCTGCACGATGCGATCGAAACCGCCGAAGCGGATGCCGCAGGTGCGATCGAGGCGGAAGATTTCGCCGCCGCAATGGTAGCGCTCGCCGAGCTCCGCGCACCGGTCGACACTTTCTTTGACAAGGTGCTTGTCAATGCGCCCGAGGAGAACACCAGGGCCAATCGCCTCCGGCTCCTCAACCGCATCCGCGAGGCGATGCGGACGGTTGCGGATTTCTCCAGAATCGAGGGCTGAGCCGCGGCAAAAGCTGAGTTGGCGTGGATAAGCGGCCGTCATTCCGGGCGGGGGCTCATGCCCGAGACTCGGAATCTCGCCGCGATGCCGTTCGCCAGGTTCCGGCTCTCCTTTTCGCCTCGGCCGGAACGACAGTGGAAGATTGATACGTCACACGCGGCGGCGCGGCAGTTCGACTGATTGCGCACAACCGCCTTGAATCGCCCCGTCTGCCGGCTATACTCACGGCACGAGCTTGCGTTCCTGACGGACGGGCTACATATACTCATTGTGAGTATATTATCGCTCTACCAGCGGAAGGAAGGCGACGATGAGTGAAACCCTGGTGACAGTCGGTACGCCAACCGGCGATTTAGCGGCGTCGCTGCCGATGCCCTCGCTCGACTACACCGAGGAGGTGGCGCGGCAGACCGCTTATCTCTACGAGCGGGTGAAGTATGTCATCCCGGCGATCGAGTGGCCGGTCCACGCTCCCTATGTGAAGGCGATCAACGATCTTAAGAAAGTTCGCAACGCCGTCATCCTCGCCCACAATTATCAGACGCCGGAGATCTTCTTTGGGGTCGCCGATGTGGTCGGCGATTCACTGCAATTGGCACGCGAGGCCGCCGACACCGACGCCGCAATCATCGTCCAATGCGGCGTCCATTTCATGGCCGAGACATCGAAGCTCCTGAACCCGGAAAAGACGGTGTTGATACCTGATCTGCGTGCCGGCTGCTCGCTCGCCGAGTCGATCACCGGCGCCGACGTCCGGCTGTTGCGCGAGCGCTACCCCGGTGTTCCGATCGTCACCTACGTCAACACCTCGGCCGAGGTGAAGGCGGAGAGCGATATTTGCTGCACTTCGTCGGACGCGAAAGCGGTGGTCGAAAGCTTCGGCGTCGATCGAGTGCTTTTGATCCCGGATGAGTATCTGGCGCGGAACATCGCGGCGGAGACCGAAATTACGATCCTCACCTGGAAAGGCCATTGCGAGGTCCATGAGCGCTTCACCGCCGAGGAGCTTTTGTCCTTCAAGGAAGCGCATCCTGGCGCCGAGATCATCGCCCACCCCGAATGCCCGCCCGAAGTGATCGCGATCGCCGATTTCACCGGCTCGACCTCAGGGATGATCAGACATATCCGCGCGTCGAAGCCACCTAAAGCGATGCTGGTCACCGAGTGCTCGATGGCGTCAAACGTGAAGGCGGAGCTGCCGAATGTCGATTTCGTTGGTCCCTGCAATCTCTGCCCGCATATGCAGCGGATCACTCTGCCGAAGATCCTCGACAGCCTCGTCAACCTCCAAGAGGAGGTAACGATTGATCCAGCGATCGCCGCTCCCGCCCGCCGGGCGGTCGAGCGCATGATCAATTTGAACAACTAGCCGGCCGAAAAAAATTCAACAGGTGGAACTAGGCCATGCTTGAAGCCGAGACCGACAGCCTGTTCCCGCCGCAATCCTGGGCCGGACTCGATGATGTCATCATCGTCGGCGCCGGCCTTGCCGGTCTGTTCTGCGCCCTGCGTCTAGCGCCGCGGCCGGTTACGGTGCTTGCCGCCGCCGCGCTCGGCGAGGGCGCCTCTTCGGCCTGGGCGCAGGCCGGAATCGCAGCCGCGCTCAACGCTGGCGACAGTGTCACCGCGCATCTCGCCGACACCATCGCCGCCGGAGCGGGGATCGTCGAAGAGAGCATCGCCGAGATGATGGTCCAAGAGGCGCCGGACCGGGTTAGGGATCTTCTCGCTTATGGCATTGCCTTCGACCGTGATCGTCAAGGCAAGCTCGAAATGTCGCTGGAGGCCGGTCACACCACCGCGCGGGTGGTGCGCGTCAGCGGCGACCGCGCCGGCGCGGAGATCATGGCCGTGATCATCGCTACCGTGCGGCAAACGCCGTCGATCCGACTGCTTGAGGGTATGGTCGGCGAGTCACTTCACCAAGAGGGTAATCATCTCACCGGAATCACCGCGAGGTTACGCGGTCGTCGCGATCGCATCTTCTTTCCGGCGCGGGCGGTGGTTCTTGCCACTGGCGGCAGCGGTCATCTCTATCAGGTGACCACCAACCCGAGCGAATCAGAGGGCAACGGGCTGGCAATGGCGGCCCGGGCCGGCGCCGTGATCGCCGATGCTGAATTCGTTCAGTTCCATCCCACGGCGCTGGCGGTCGACCGCGATCCGGCGCCGTTGGCGACTGAGGCGATCCGCGGCGCGGGCGCTATATTGGTGGACGACACCGGCGCTCGTCTTCTGGAAGGCGTTGATCCGCTGGCGGAGCTGGCACCGCGCGACGTCATCTCCCGCGCGATTTATCGCCACATCGCGGCTGGCCATTCGGTATTTCTCGATACCCGCGAAGCGCTCGGCGATTCTTTTCCTAGCCAGTTCCCGACCGTCACTCGCTATTGCCTGGAATCGGGCATCGACCCTGCCCGCCAGCCGATCCCGGTGGCGCCGGCGGCGCATTACCACATGGGCGGCATCCTGGTGGACGCCAATGGCCGCTCGACCGTCGACGGCCTCTGGGCCTGCGGCGAAGCTGCAAGCACCGGTGCCCATGGCGCCAATAGGCTCGCATCCAACTCGCTGCTGGAAGCTGTCGTCTTCGCCGCCGGGATCGCTAGCGACATTCAGGGTTTGCTGCCGACACGGCAATCGGGCTGGACCGACCGCAACACCATAAGCTCGGAATCAGGCGAGCCGGACGACTCCCGCGATGTGGCCGAGCTTCGCCACACGATGACCGATCATGTCGGAGTCGTCCGTGATCGCCGGGGCCTCATTCGGGCGCTTGAGGTGATTTCCGCGATTGAGGCGAAGTCGATCAGCCGACAGATGCGCAATCGTCTGATCACCGCCAAGCTCATCGCCGTTGCCGCGCTGCGGCGGGAAGAAAGCCGTGGCGCTCATTTCCGCTCTGACTTCCCCGAACCGAGGGCCGAATTGGCGCGCCGTAACTATCTCACCCTTGTCGACGCCGAAGCCGAGTTGGTCGGTCTTGTCGTCGACCAAGCCCCGCGTGAAGCGCTTGCGGTCGGGTGAGGGGAACCGTCGATGCCGTCGATGATTCTGCCGCCCCATCGGATCGAAGAAGCGGTTCGCGGCGCGCTGGCGGAAGATCTCGGTAGAGCTGGTGACATTACGTCGGCGGCCACGATTCCGGTCAATGCTGGGGCCAAAGCGGCGATCACCGCGCGGCAACCCGGGGTCATCGCCGGCATGCCGCTCGCCCGTGAGGTCTTTCGGCAAATGGATGCCACCATCGCTTTCGACGCTCTGGTCGAGGATGGCGCGACGGTGTCGGCTGGCACCGTATTGGCCTATGTCACAGGGTTGGCGCAATCGATTCTCACAGCCGAACGGACGGCGCTCAATTTCCTCGGCCACCTGTCCGGTATTGCTTCTGTGACCGCCGCCTTTGTTGACGCCGTCCGTGGTACCGGCGCTAAGATTACCTGCACCCGCAAGACCACGCCCGGTCTGAGGGCATTTGAAAAATACGCGGTCCGCTGCGGAGGTGGTTCAAACCACCGCTTTGGCCTGGATGATGCAGTCCTGATCAAGGACAATCATGTTGCCATCGCCGGCGGCGTTGCTCCGGCGATCAAGGCGGCCAAAGGAGCGGTCGGCCATCTCGTCAAAGTCGAAATCGAAATCGACAGCCTTGAGCAATTGGCAGAGGCGATCACGGTCGCTCCCGATGCCATACTGCTAGACAATATGACGCCTGATCGGCTCAGCGAGGCGGTAAATCTTGTTGGCGGCCGCGTGATAGTCGAGGCTTCAGGAGGCGTCACCATCGGCAATGTTCGGGCGATTGCCGAGACCGGCGTCGACGTGATTTCTTCCGGCTGGATCACTCAGTCGGCGCCGTCGCTTGACGTCGCCTTGGACATTATAGCCAATTCTTCAGTAAGTTAGGCGACGTCAAATCCATCCGCCGCCATAGGTGCGGTAGAAGATGTGGACCCCGATCTGCGCCATAAGCTGCATCTGCCTCGCCCAACTTGGTTACACATAATTGGCATGATAATGGGTCGCCGAACCGATCTCTTCCAACCAGATCGCTTCGCCATCGAGGACGGCGCGAGCGAGTTCCTGGGCCGTTTCCCATGCCGGATGATCGCGGATCACATCGCGAACGCCGTCGCAGGCGAACGAGAACTGGCAGGCGTTTCGATACTGCCGGTTTTGATAGACCACGCCATAGATGGTTCCGGGATAAGCCGGGTTCTTTAGCCGATTGACCACCACTTGGGCCACGGCAAGCTGTCCTCGGATCGGCTCGCTGCGCGTTTCGAAATAGATCGCCTCGGCAAGGCATCGCTTCTCCGCCACCGATTTGGCGCGGCGCGGGATGGGATTAGTCACCCAATCATGGTCCGCAGCGGGGTCAGGCTGATGGATGTCCATCTCCGGCTTGGCGGGTGCGTCGATCAAGGCGCGGAACGGCGTTCGAAATCCTCGATTCGGGCCGGATCGGCATAGGCGATCGGCGCGTTCGGGTCGAACGCTGACGCCGGTGGATCCTCGGCAGGTGCGGGTCGGGAGCCAATTGTGTGAGGCCGAACGGCCAATGCTGCGGCCATCATACTGTTGGCCGGAGAGCTGTGGGCGGCCGGTCTTGGCCGATTGCCGATGGCGAGGAGGAACGCGCCGAGATCGGCGGGAACAACGGCTGGGGCGGCCCGATATGCTTCCACCATCGGCAAATCGGCGTTGGCGTCGCGGCTGACGCTCTCGGGCACGATCTCAACGGCCAGGGCGGCGGTCTGGATTGGATCGATCGCCGGTCCGGTCTCGGCGTTGGCGGCCAGTTGGCTTTGGATGGCGAGTGGCGTCGTTGATAGCAAGAAGAACCCGAGCGCTGACGCCGTTCGGGCAAGAAAAGTCAACTCTCGTAGGCCCCGAGGCCGCACTCCTCTCGGTGGCAACGCTTACTCCACGCTCACTCAACACACGCCAGGATCCGGTAAGCTGGCCCCGCTCGATCAAATTGAGTCGATTAACCTTGAAGACCGGTTAACACCTATCCGGCACCGGACGGTATCTTTGCGGCTTGACTACGGCGGTCAGTGGCGTTGATTTAGGTTGTCCGCGGGCATCGCCGCCAATCGTATCGGAGCCGACGGTGTGCTCAGCCACGCCGCCCGAAGCGAAGGCCGGCGCCAGGCCGCTCCTGCAAGACTTCACGCCGGAATCGGAACCAGGCCGCCGGCCTGCCGCCCGTGCTGGTGTTGGTGCCTCCGGTTGGTTCGACCAGTCGTGCGGTTTCGACCAGCCGGCGGAAATTCTGCTTGTGGAGATGACGGCCGGCTATCGCTTCCACGGTTCGCTGCAATTCGGTCAAAGTGAATTCCGGTGCCATGAGTTCGAAAACCACCGGCCGGTATTTCAGTTTGGACCGTAGCCGCGAGATTGCGGTGGCGAGGATACGGCGGTGGTCATGAACCATCGCCAGGCCGAGGGCCGGCAGGGTCTCCCCGGCGGATGTGCGGCCGTCGCGCCAAGCCTCGGCTAGCAGGCCGGCTTCGTAGAGAAGCTCGTAGCGATCGAGCACACGCTCTTCGTCCCAATCGATTTCGTTGTCGCCGAAGGCCTGGCGAAGGCGGTCCTGTCGGCCGAGAGCTCGGCCCGGAGGCGCGCCGGCCGGATCGGCTTTTACCCAGGCCAGCAATCTCGGCAACATAATTGCATCCAGCATAGAAGGACGGCCGGACCGCCAATCTTCCCAGGGGAAATAGTTGTACCAAGGTCGCCAACGCGCCCCGGTCTCGGCCAATAATTTATCTGCCCCATAGTGGCGGCGAGTCAGAGCGAGATAGCCGACCGATACCGCGTGGCCGCGATCGCCAAGTCTCGCATGCCGGCCGCGGTCGCCGAAAGTGTACAGCTGCTCAACATAGCCAAGGCTGAGTGCTGTCTGCTCCTTCACCCAACTGCGGAGCCCGGTCTCGAACGTCCGGTGGCGGATCGGATCGAACGGACCGAAGGGAAGGGAGTCTGGCTCGCTGCCTTCGCCAGAGGCTCTCGCCACCAAGGTTAGAGGCGTTTCGTTTTCGACCGCAACGATGATGGCGTTGAGACCGATCTCGATTTCCGTGCGGTCGGAACCGATCATCGCCGATCGCGGATCGGCAGCCAGAAAGGTTCACCTTCGAAGGCGCCAACGCCGATCCCGATTGTCGCGACCGCGTCGATCATCCGCCCATCGCGGCCGAGCTGGCGGTCGGCAAGCTCAACCAAGCGTGGGTTCGGCGATGCGGCCGGCGAAGCTTGCCGCAGCCGAGCGGCGATATCCGCCTCGTACTGATCCGGCGCAAGCTGGCAAAGAGTAATATAGGCCGCGGCCGTCGAGCGGCTTATCCCGGCAAAGCAATGGATCACCAGCGGCTGCGCCTGATCCCAGGCGTCGACAAAGGCGACTAAGTCTCTGATGTGATGCTCGGTCGGTGGGACCAAACCCTCGATCGGCGCAACGATGTCGCTGACGCCCAGCATGAGGTGCCGCTCGGCTGGAATCGAGCCCGGTCGCTCGACCGGGGTGCCGCTGTTGATCAGTGTCACAAGGTGGCTGGCGCCGGCGGCCGCCACGGTCGCCGACATTCGCGACAGGGAGCACACATGAATACGCGGCATACGGTCTACTCGGCAGTTTCGGAGCGTTTACCCCGGCTGGCTCTACAGTAGAGCGGAGAACACATTGAACTGCGCTCGGAATCGTTCTTCGGCCTCCGCCGTTGGCCACGGTTCGAGATCGAGGCGCTCGGCGCTGATCCGCGGCTGACCGAAAAGCCTTCGCGCTTCCGTATGGTCGAATCCAGCAAGCTTGGTCGCCTCATGGAAGGCGGCAATCCGATCAGCTACCTTGATCGTTACGGCGGATGAATCCGGGAGTATATCGGGCAGCCCGAATCTACGATGGATTGCTCGCGCCAGCCGTCTTTCGACCTCAAGATATTCGACGCTAATCACCGCCTTGAACGGTGAGATCATGTCGCCGATCACATATTCGGGCGCGTCATGGAGCAGCGCAGCTAGCTGGCCGACGGAGCCGATTTGCGGAGAAAGAGCCGTGGTGATGGCCACTACCGCGATCGAATGTTGGGCCACCGAGAAGGGGTGGTCGCCGACGGTCTGGCCGTTCCAGCGGGCGACGCGCGCGAGACCGTGCGCGATGTCCTCGATTTCGACATCGAGCGGTGATGGATCGAGAAGGTCAAGTCGCCGACCCGAAAGCATGCGCTGCCAGGCGCGCGGTTCCGGCTCCCCGATAGGCGTCGGTCGAGGCTCCGATCCAGTCCGACTCATGAGGGCTGGGACTTGTTTGCGCGATCCGGCCAATCAAACCGCGCCCATTGCGGAATCGATAGATCCACAGGTCGGCCGACCACGGTGATCGTTTTACCCTCGCCGATCGCCTGAGCGGTCCGATCGAGTCTCAACAGCGCCAGTCCATTTGTACCGTCGACCGATCCAACCGAGCCAAGAATTTCTCCGTCGGCGGTGACGTTGGCTCCTGTTTCCAGCTCTGCCTGCCCCCGTATCTGGACGATCCGCTTGCGGGCAGTACCGCGATGCTCCATGCGCGAAACCACCTCCTGGCCGATAAAGCAGCCTTTGGCGAAATCGACGCCGCCGAGCTGGTCGATATCAACGTCATGGGGGAAGATGTCGCCAAAGGCGAAATCAGCGCCGGCTTCGGGCATGCCTAGCGAAATCCTATGCATTTCATATCGAGTCGGATCGACTTCGGTCCCCAGCCCCGTCATATCGGCACCCGGCGTTAACACCGCACGAAAGCCCATTTCAGGCAATCTCGGATCGGGTGTGGAATTGGCGTTTGCCATCTCATGGAGATCGCCCCCCCACCACACGACAATCTGCCGCTCCGACAACAAATCGGCGATCTCGACCGCTGCTCGAAGCCGGTAAAAAGTGAGCCGCTTGGCGAAATCGCCCGCCTGCTCGCGCGGCAGGTCAAACAGAAAACCATCATCATCGGCAAAGACGATGAAGTCGAACAGCACCTTGCCTTGCGGTGTCAGCAAGGCGCCGTAGCTGGCCGCGCCCGGCTGCACATTGTCCATGTCATTGGTGACGAGGTTCTGCAGAAATCGGCCAGCATCGGGACCGCGGATTGCGACGACACCGCGCTCCGGCAGCCGCGTCCAGCTTGCATTGTTCATCGGCGCTTCGGCCCTACCTCGCTTGCGTCCTCTTGCTGCGTTAATTAAGCCGGACTCAAAGGGGCCGCAAGGTCGCCTGACGGGGGATTTGGTGCCCGAACTTTTCGATTTAGTTCTAAGCGGCGGCACCGTCGTCAACCAGGATGGCGTCGGCGGTAGAGATATCGGCATCCGCAATGGCCGCATCGCTGCAATCGGTGCTATCGCGGGCGATGCCGGCGAACGCATCGACTGCACCGGCCTCCATATTCTGCCAGGCGTGATCGACACACAGGTGCATTTCCGTGAGCCAGGTCTGGAGCACAAGGAAGATCTCGAATCCGGCTCCCGCGCGGCCGTCATGGGTGGCGTCACTGCGGTGTTCGAAATGCCAAATACCCGCCCGCCAACGATCTCGGCCGATGCTGTGGCCGACAAGGTCCGCCGCGCCGAGGGCAGGATGCATTGTGACTTTGCATTCTGGATTGGCGGCACCCACGAGAATATCGATGACCTTCCGGAATTGGAGCGATTGCCGGCCGTTGCCGGAGTCAAAGTGTTCATGGGCTCCTCGACCGGCGATCTCCTGGTCGAAGATGACGACAGCGTTGCCGCGATCTTGTCCCGCATTTCGCGCCGCGCCGCGTTTCACTCCGAGGATGAGCCGCGGCTGCGCGAGAGGCTTGGACGACAGGTCGAGGGCGACCCGGCCTCGCACCCGGTTTGGCGCGATGCGACCACCGCCTTGATATCAACTCAGCGCTTGGTCGCGATTGCGAGGCGAACCGGCGCCCAAATCCATGTGCTTCACGTATCGACCTCAGAAGAGATCGACTTCCTCGCCCATCACAAGGACGTAGCCTCGGTCGAGCTAACGCCGCATCATTTGACTTTGACGGCCGAGGATTATCCGCGGCAGGGGACTCTAATTCAGATGAATCCGCCGGTGCGGGCGGTGCGCCACCGAAAGCGCCTGTGGTCCGGTCTTTCAGACGGGATCGCTGACATTCTCGGCTCTGATCACGCCCCCCACACGCTGGAGGAAAAGGCGAATCCCTATCCAGCCTCTCCGTCCGGGATGACCGGCGTCCAGACCTTGGTGCCGATCATGCTCGATCATGTCGCCGCCGGTCGGCTAAGCCTTGAACGTCTGGTCGACATGACCTCCGCCGGTCCAGCTCGCCTGTTCGGGATCCTTACCAAGGGACGGACCGCGGTTGGCTATGATGCCGACCTTACCATCATCGACCTCTCTCGCCGCCAGACAATCCGCAATGAGTGGATCGCTTCCAAATCGGGCTGGACGCCCTATGATGGGCGCGAGGTCGTCGGATGGCCAGTCGGCACAATCATCCGCGGGCAGCGTGTGATGTGGGAAGGCGAGCTGGTGACGGCGAACAATGGCCGGCCGATCAGGTTCGCCGGGGTTCGACCGGGCAAATAGCGGCCGGCGTTACTGTATCGTCCGTCCGAGTGTGAATTCGCGATTGCGGATACGAGTCTCGAAACCGGCGGCCAACTCGGCCACGGCGTCCTCGCCATAGGTCAACACCAAATCGGACAATGCGGCAAACAAAGCCGTATGAGCCAGAACATCCGAATCGACGCCGTCGGCCTCTGCTTCGCCCCAGGCCTGTGTCAGATATGCCAGAGCGACCCTCTTCTGCTCCGAAATCGGAACGTCATCATCGCTATCTTCATGATCATGCATGGCGCAACATCTGCTTTCGAGCCGAATCTGACGGCACCAACCTAGCAGAATCGCTGGTGACGGATAGCGATTGGTGAAAGCCCGGTTAACAGACCACTAAAAAGACGACCTATTGCATCAATGCATCATTTACCTCAGCGGTCGGCCTCCAGCGACAGAGCGACCGGTGCCGCGGCAGCGCCGAAGCGCGCGGCGATGCCGACCGCGATGTCGGCCTCCTCGTCGCGATAGTGGGTAATCGCAAGAGCAGCGGCAGCAGTGCAGAGCCGGTAGACAATGGCGAAGCTGGAATAGCCGAGATTGAAGCGATCGATGAGACGGAGGCGCCAAACCTCGTCGGGCTCCGCCAGAGCTATCAGCGCCTCCATCTCGTCGCGCCACGGCGCTGGCTCGTCTTCGCAGAGCTCGGTTAAGAACTGGAGAGAGCCGAGAATCTCAGCCAAGCGTTCCATCTCGGCCGCAAAAGGTGGCGAGGCAGAGGGTGATCGAACAAGTGCGCTGCAAAGCAAGATGGTGTAGCCGATCAGGCGAAGCCACCGCCACCTGATCAGCATGTCATTGCGGTCGCGAACGGGCAATGGCTTCGCGGCTCTGCGGGGTGATGTCGAGCTCAGCCAATTCCGTTGCCGGCACCCACCGAACCGCTTCGGCGTCGTCGCCAGCCTTCGCTTCGCCCGATTCGTATACAGCGGCGAAAGTCATCAACACGAAATGGGCCGGTCTCGGCTGATCCATGACGATCTCGAAAATGCCGACCGCGCTGCCGATCGTCGCCGAGACGCCGGTCTCTTCCAACAACTCTCGTTTTGCGGCCGCGACCAAACGCTCGCCGAAAACGACGTGGCCGCCGGGAAGGCTCCATTTGCCAGCATAGGCGCCGCCGCGGCGGCGCACCAAGAGAACGGCATCGCCTTGCCAAAGGACCACACTGGCGCCGATTCTTGGAAACGGGGTCGCAGTTGGAGGTGAACCCATGCCGGCAAGGATAGCGCTCTGCGGAAGGCCTGGAAAGCGGGGACACGTGTGGTGTCTCGGCGAACGCCAGCTGCCTTATGCGAAAGCGCCGAGCGGGCCGTTAGTGGGCGGGCTGGTCGCTATCGTGATAATCGGTCGCGATTGCCGCCAAAAGCTCGGCATTTCCGAGTTCACGATATCGGTTCGCCAAGGCTTGCTCCATCTCGATTTCTTCCCTGGAGCGAGACGGTTGATCGTTAGGTTTCTTGATCATCGGTCTTTGATCTATGCCTGACATATTAGCGGCTTTCCTGCCTCGGCAGGCGTGGCCAAGATGACGATACCCGAATCGAATGAATCAAATGTTTCGCAAATACTCGCTGCCGGCGCAGGGCAAATACTCGCTGCCGGCGCAGGACTGAGTGGCCTAGGCCGATGGCGGTTCAAACGCGGATAGGGCGGTCCCGGCTTGCTTTGTGGAGCCGCCGAGCGGCTCTGTTGGCAGTGCTGGCGATGTTGGCGGCAATGATCGGACACCGAGTTGGTGCGATCGAATCGCAGCTCACACTGGCGCTGCTCGCATTGAGCCTGACCTCGGCCGTCTATGCGGTGTCGGCGGCGATTATTGCCTTCGGTGGTATCTGGAAGGACGGGCGCAGGGGCTTCGGCGCGGCCATGCTCGGCCTCGTTGTCGGCCTTGCGCTTCTTGGCTATCCGTCGGTGCTCTTTGTGCGGCTGTTCACGCTACCGGCGATCGCCGATATCACCACCGACTTCGACGACATTCCGCAGTTCGTCGCGATCGACTGGCCTCATCCGGCCGTTTCAGACACTGAGTTGGCGGCGCAGCGAGCTGCCTATCCATACATTGCTCCCCGAATCTATGCAGCGGACGCCGACCTTGTATTCGGCGAACTCTTTCGCCTGGTCGAAGCCAGGGGATGGACAATATTGTTTCGGGAGCCACCGGTCTTTGCCGAAACTGAGCTGATCGACGGCGTTGCCCCACCAGGGCCAGGAGGGGGCGCCGTCGCCAACCCCCCGGGTCTCGCTCTGGTCACACCCGGATTGATCGAGGCGGTCGCGCGAACGCCGCTGCTCGGCTTCCGCGAAGATATCGCCATCCGCATCGCCACCGCGGCGACCGGAACCGTTGTCGCTATCCGATCCGCCAGCCGCGTCTTCGACCACGACTTCGGCAGCAACGCTCGCCGTATTCAGGATCTCTTTCGAGACCTCGACGAGCGTTTGCCCGGCGCTCATAAAGGGCGTGACCGCCTTCGTGGACCGCCGCCATTACGGCAGAAATGAACTCGTCTTGATTGAAACGAGTAGTGACCCGAACGTCGCCAAACGATCCGCCGGTGAAAGGGTGGGCACTAACGTCCAGTCGACCGTGTTCAAAGTCGAAACCGATGGTGTCGAGGACGGTCCGGCAAAGCCTTTCCTGAATCTCGGCGGAAAAGGGTCCCTCCACCCTCTCTGGGTCCGGATTGCTCCTCTGCCGCTCGA
Source organism: Kaistiaceae bacterium (assembly GCA_963667605.2). GTDB lineage: Bacteria > Pseudomonadota > Alphaproteobacteria > Rhizobiales > Kaistiaceae > JADLGL01. The sequence goes on along the minus strand of CAXXUZ010000003.1, from coordinate 1,350,722 downwards.
CCGCCTTCTGAATCAAGTCCGGGAGGACCTGTCGCGCTGAACCAAACAGCCGATCCAGCAACCCTCGCGTCAATCCAACGTCATACTGATCGAGGAGCGCGTCGTAAGGCCCCAATTCCAATGCGTCACCGAGCGCCTGGCTAGTCTCTCTTTGAAGCCGAATAACCTCTTCCAACTTACTCTTGACCGCACCGAAGTCGTTTTTCTTGCGAGCACCCTGCCATGCGTGCCGGCAAATGGCATTGGCCCTGGTGCTCGCCACCAGGAGATGGCGCGGCACCGCCACTGCTGTCAGCGCCGAGGCTGGCGTTGGTTTTTGGACCCTTTGGGGGCTGTGGTATCGGCGACGGAAGCGGGCTGACGGCGAGACGATAGGCAAGTTACGGGCTGCCCTGGTTCGCCGGTTGGAATCTGAGGTGCGGCACCTTGAACATGAACTACAGATCCTCCGCACGATTGGCGTGGATCCTCGTGACGACACGCTGGCGGAGGCGGAGGCGGACCTGGCGCGCGCGAAGGCGGCGCTCGGTCTCGACTGAGGCAACCACCAAGCAGGAGAGCGGCGGTGAGCGAAGAAAGGGCCAAGACGGAAGCTGAGATCGATCGGGAAAAGCGGGAGCGGCAGGTAGATCTTGGGCTGCGGACGCTGGCCGGTGACTTCCGCGATACGATCCTGACCCACATCCGGGCAATGCCGGACGTCTGGCAGAAGCTCGGCGAGGCGAAGCAGCAAGAGAAGATCGACGCGATCGAAAATCTGGCGGATGACATGGTTCGCCGGGGCACGGCGCTAATCGCTCGCAGCGGCTTCGACGCGGTTCCGGTGATGCTCGGCAAGTTCGGCGTCAATGGTCGGGAAGTGAAGGGCCAGTTCGAGGCGGTGTTCAGCGAATCGAACATCATCGCTCTTGCCGATCATCAAGGCGCGAACGCCCTGATCGTGCTGGCCGATCACACCGAGTTCTTCGGTGAGCGGGAGACAGCGACCCCCGATCCGGATGAACCTCAAATGCCGCTGGACGAGGCCGCCAGAGATGCTGACGAAGCCGTGTCTCGATAGCACCATTGTCATCGAGATCGCCGGTGTCCCGAAGGGAAAGGGGCGGCCGCGATTTGCGCGCATGGGCTCATTCGTGCGGACCTATACCGACGACAAGACGCGCTCCTATGAGGGTGCTCTGAGCGCCGCTGGTTCCGAGGCGATGCGGGGGCGGCGACCGATCGAGGGGCCGGTCGCCGTGCTGATCCTGGCGTTCATGCCGGTGCCGGCGAGCTGGTCGAAGCGAAAGCGCGGCGATGCGTTGGCCGGCCGGATCCGGCCGACGACCAAGCCCGACTTCGACAATCTAGCTAAGACGCTCGATGCGCTGAACGAGATCGTTTTCCGCGACGACAAGCAGATCGTCGATGGCTGCGTCAGAAAGCACTACAGCGACAGGCCGCGGCTGCAAGTGCGCGTGGAGGCCGCGTGATGCGCGTGCTCACCGCAGAGATCGCTATGGCTATTCAGGAACGCATCCTCGCCGGTGCGAGCATCCGGCAGATCATGGGCGAGTTTGGCGTCGCAAAGGGCACCGTCTCCCGCTACCGAGCGATCGTCATCAAGACCTCCACGCTGCGGCCGCGACGTGATCGGCCCCAGCCGATTTTGGAAACTCCCCGTTCAATTGTCGTGCGCGGGGACAAGAACATTCTGCGATTGCAGAAAGACGTCGAAGGACTGAGCGGAAAAGTCAGCTTCGCGGTGACGCTGGTCCGGCCTCGGCCGCCGCGGGGGCAACGTTGGCCTGGCCTTGCCTGCAGTGCGGCGATCGAGCGTTTCGTCCGGCCCTACCGACAGTACATCGCGCCGGTGGCGTCCTGATGCAGAACACATCGCACGCCGTCATGGCTCAGCGACACGAACCGCACGACAGTCTCGAGGGAGCGCCGTGATGCCGGTAACGGCGGCCGTTCTCCGAGAGCTCCTGCGTACCGGCATGACCGCCGAAGAGGTGGTCGAGGCGACGGAGCGAATCAAGAGGGATGAAGAGGCGACAAAGCCACGATCAGCCGGAGCCGAGAGAACCCGTCGATGGCGAGAGCGTCACCGTGACGTCACAAGCGTCACACCGTCACAAGCGTCACATGTAACGTCACAAGCGTCACAGGCGTCACCGTCACATGTAACGTCACAAGCGTCACAAAGCGTCACAAAGCGTCACAGGCGTCACCGTCACAAGGGTCACAAGCGTCACATGTAACGTCACAAGCGTCACAGGCGTCACAAGCGTCACATGTAACGTCACAAAGCGTCACATGTGACGCTGCATCGCGCGCAGAACCACAAGACTCTACCTCCTATAGTTCCTTAGAACAAAAAGAAGAGCCCCAAAAAGAAAGGGAATTATATCCCTAACTATGCATGGTGTATGCGATGCCCACAGTTCGGGCATTCTATAAGATGCCCGCGACCTTCGCGTCGATAGAGAGCAACGTCCCGCATTCTTCGCACACTAGGTTGACCGAATACAAACCCGGAGATTGAGGCACTCTGTCCCCCCGTCGCCAGAGGTTGCGCCGTCATCAACATGTCGGGATGCCATTTGTTCGTGTGACATGTCGGGCACATCGCCCCTTCTGGAATTTTCTGGCGAGCCCATTCTTCCACCTTCCTTCGTTCGTCCGTTGTCAGCTTCCCATTCTCGTCCGGCATGGCGCTCCCCTGGTGTGGTGAGACGACACGCCTGACGCACGCGCGGATCTGGATATGATCTGCGTCGCACTCTGTGCGGAGCTTTGCCGTCTCGGATTAATTGAAACGCCGGGGTTACCGCCTCGGCGTCTGCTTCTTCAGCGGCGGCCTCTGAAACAGCGTTTGTACTATCTCCTCGGGCGTTGCGTCGAGGGTGGGAGGGAGGGTGACAAAGGACGGCGGCCTGTTGCCAGCTTTCCTACTTGTTCCGCTCTTTTGAGCACGCTTTGAGGGCTTACGTCTCGTCGCCGATACTCGACTTCCCATTTCCAAATACCTCGCGAGGTTCTGCTAAACTGTAGCATCCCGCACATACTTTCCCGGGGCAAAAGTCAAAAATCCGCGATTTGTCAAGCGGTCTAGGTCTTTCTTTGATGTTGCCCACGTTCTCCCGATCAACCGCTGGGCCTCGGATACGTTAATAGTTTGATTATGAAAGGCGTAGGCCAGAATGGCAATCTCATGTTCACTAAGGGAGCTCCATGCATCAACTCCAAAATGCTGCGCGACTTCCCGATTTGTCGTCCTCTTTCGCGTTTCGAAATCGTTGCGGAGTGTCACTCTGACCGCCACGCCATGAACTTCCTCTTCCTGAAACACTGGGTCCGGTAAATCCCACTCCTTCATGCTAGAACGAATTCGGCGCACCCCCTCTCTAGCCATCCTCACATACCCAAGGCTGCGAAGCGCATCCATGAGATAGGGGTTTCTCGATGCTCTCAGATCGTAGATCGTTTCTGGTGTTACTGGAGGCACAAAGCCGCCGGGGCTTTCAATTTCCAATCTATCTTGAAAGAATTTAATAGTTATTTCCGAACCGCTAAATGCATATGATCGATGAACGCATGCGTGCACGAGGCATTCTAACCATGCCCAATGAGGATACTCTGGGGTTGTAACAAACTTTCCATCCTGGCCGAGCCAGGTTACATCGTACATAGCCTCTGAAATGGCACCTTTGGATTGCTCAATCAACTGAACAATGTTGCCTTCTACATAGCGGTCTTTTGTCGGGCTATAGGTCGCTCCAACTCCTTCATCGGTACCGGGGAAGCGTTGTATTCGGATTCGGCAGCCAGGGATTATTGTTCGCGGCCTGTTTGCTGCTAGCAGCGCGAGAGCATTAAACGGTTTAAACGATCCATCAGGTGCTCTTTCTCCCAAAAGCCTGTCGCCAAGAATCTCTTCCCTTGACCATCCCGGGCGCGGCTCCCGCAGCGTGAACTGACGACAGAACTCATCCAAAATTTCTGGATCAAAATCATCTGGATATTTAAGCCCACATAGACGACGCTCAAAAGACCGCTCATGCCGCGTCGAACGAAAGTCGTCCTTTTCAGATGCACTCATCCGGTGTTTGCTGTCACCATATCGTATAAATGCATCACCATTCTTATTCTCTACAAGCACACCTATATATGGCACAAAGATTGCGTAATAAAATTCAGAACTACCTTCAGCTACGGGTATCCTCTTGAACTCCGGTCGAGCCTGAGGACACCACTGTAGATGCATTTTTTCAAGCCTATTGAGCTTGTCCTCGCCTAGGTCTGAGCATCCGTTGATGGTTCCATCATTTTCAACACCAAACAGCAAGACTCCACCGTCTGAGGTATTGCTATACATGCTTAGGTATTCTGAGATTTTGTCGAAGTCGATTCTTGACAACGACTTGAACTCAACGCGCCTATTTTCAACAAGATGAGAAACAAGCTCAGAATTCATCTGAAGCCATATGTCTCGTGGCGTTCCGAGCTTTTGAAGAACGTCTGGCGGGTTGCCCGAAAGCGACAGGCTTAATTGCTCCTTCTTTGTCATACCATATACGGTGTGACGAGGCACCCTAGACACACCGTATATGGTATGTCGAGGGTATCTCGACACCCTGTTCTGCCCCCCCCCGGCACGCCTGCAATAAGTGCCGATTTGGTACTACTGAATGTCGGCCACCAAGTCGCGGTACATTAGCCGCTTTCCCACCATCCGAGCAACGGTCTCGGCCATCATGGCCTGTGTGTCCATTGGGCGCATGTTGTGGCGCGTCGCGAATTCGTTGACGTACCGATGCAGGTGCTTCGGCGAGATGTGATGGAAAGTGCCGTCGTAGCCGCGCTTCAGTGTGGCCCAGAAGCTCTCGATCCCGTTGGTGTGTGCCATCCCATTCACATACTCGCTAATACTGTGCTTCACGGTTTCGTGCTCGAATGACATTCCCTGATATCCGCCGTGATCGTCCGTGTAGACAGTTGCATCCTTAGCCGCCCGTGAAACTACGAAGCCCTGAAGCGTCTGGGCGTCCGTGTTGCTCACCACGGCGGCGCTCACGCGGTTCGTCTCGCGATCCTTGGCACCAACCACGATAGCCTTGCCAACGGTGCCACGACCAGCCTTGAGCTTCTTGCTGGCATGCTTGTTCTTCTCCTTGCCGCCAATGAATGTCTCGTCGACCTCGACAGGCCCGAGCATGCCGCCGGGGCTATCTGACCACGCTTCGCGCAACCGCTGGGCCATGAAGTAGGCCGATTTCTGAGTTATTTGGAGGTCGCGGTGAAGGCGCATGCTTGACACGCCCTTGAGCGAGACCGACCACAGATAGATCGCGATGGCCCATTTCTGGAGGCCGATATGGGAACGGTGCATCACGGTGCCAGTCTTGACACTGAAATTGCGTCGGCAATCGCCGCACCAGTAGGGCAGGGGCTTGCCTGAGGGGACAGGCCTGAGCTTCTCGGTCGAACCACACATGGGACAATATGAAGGATTGCCAGCCGCTCCCCAGCGCTGTTCCTCGAACCACCCTTCAGCGGTCGCATCATCTGGGAACTTCGCGAACAACTCGACCAGCGAAATTCCATCTCTGTAGTGCTTGCCGGGTGCGCTCTGTGCCATTGCACGCCTCACTTCCTATGCCCTAATATAGGAAACATTGGCTGCATAGTCAAGGATATAATTCCCTTACTAAGCAGCCTCCTAGTGGATAAAATTTGACGTTTGAATCCCGCGAGGGATTCTCGCCGGGCACGTCGTGTGCGAGTCTGGCGCATGCGGCCAGGAATCATCGTCGATGTGAGTACCGCCGACCGTGCTCGTCTCGAAGCGGTCGTTGCGGACCGGAACAGCCGGCAGAAACACGTGTGGCGGGCACGGATCGTCCTTCTGAGCGGGGATGGTCTCGGCACGGTCGAGATCATGCGCCGCACCGGCAAGAGCAAGACAGCGGTTTGGCGTTGGCAGGAGCGCTTCATGCACGAGGGTGTCGAGGGGTTGCTGCGGGACAAGACGCGACCCTCGCGCGTTCCGCCGCTCGGCCGGGAAATCGCTGACCGCGTCGTCGCGCTGACGCTGAGTGCGCCGCGCCACGAGGCGACACATTGGACGGCGCCGGCGATGGCCAAGACGGTCGGCATCAGCGTCAGCGCGGTACAGCGCATCTGGCGGGCGCACGGGCTTCAGCCCCACCGGGTCCGGCAGTTCAAGCTGTCGCGTGACCCGGAGTTCATTCCCAAGCTGCGGGACATCGTCGGCCTTTATGTCGATCCGCCGGCGCACGCCGTTGTCCTGTCGGTTGACGAGAAGAGCCAGATCCAGGCGCTCGACCGCACCCAACCCGGGCTGCCGATGAAGACGGGATGCGCGGGCACGATGACGCATGACTACAAGCGGCACGGCACGACCACGCTGTTCGCCGCGCTGAACGTGCTCGAAGGGCGTGTCATCGGCCAGTGCATGCAGCGCCATCGACACCAAGAGTTCATTCGCTTCCTCAACGCCATCGAGGCCGACGTGCCCGCGGGAAAGCTGGTCCATGTGATCCTCGACAACTACGCCGCCCACAAGCATCCCAAGGTCCGCGGGTGGCTTACGTGCCATCCGCGCTTTTTCTTCCACTTCACCCCAACATCCTGCTCCTGGCTCAACGCCGTCGAAGGTTTCTTCGCAAAGCTCGCAAAGCAACGTCTCAAGCGCGGCGTCTTCCACTCGATCGTCGATCTCCAGGCCACCATCAACCGCTTCCTCGAACACACCAACAACGATCCGCAGCCCTTCATCTGGACAAAGGATCCCGACAAAATCATCGCCGCTGTCAGACGCGGGCATCAAGCGTTAGATTCCATCCACTAGTACTGTGGCCATGACGCCGAAGCATCCTGGCCACGGCAACCGGCACGCCCTCATCCAGCAGGAACTGCATGCGCCGAACGTTACGGCGGATTACGCGCTCCGCGCGAGTCTTTCTTCATATGCAATGGCGGCATTCACGTCCGCTTCTGTCAGCGTCGGATACTCTCGGAGAATCCGGGCCACGGTATACCCCGCCTCATAAAACCGTCGAATGGAAGCAGTTGGGATTCGCGTTCCAGCGATGGCCGGCGCGTTGCGCGCGACAAACTTATGCTGCTCAATCCGGCCGACGCTGTCGTCGGATCGCTCTTGAATTTCGCGCACACGTTCCTCCACATCGTGGATGATATCGATTACGGGGACCATCGCCAGCTGCCCATCCCATACACCTTCAACGTCAGCCGTTCCTGGGGGCCGAAAGTGAACCTGCTTGTTCAGGACATAGAGCTTGACGGTCGCCCAATGGCCATAACCCCGCCCAACCAGTTCTGCCGCAACCTTTCGCAACTCCTGGAGCGAAACGCGGTATTCCTTCATGAGCACCGCTATTGTGCGAAGGCCCACAACATCCTTGAACGAATAGACACGACTGTATGGCGCTCTGCGAGGTTCGTACCCGTAGTCCGGTGAAAAGAAGCCGCGCCGATCCCACGCCCGAAGCTGCCCCTTGGACAGCCCTGTCAGACGCACAACATGATCCTCGGCAAACGCTCGAAAAACGCTGCTCTTCTTCGGCATGATCTTCTCTCGCCGCGCCTGGGGTCACCGCGCTCTGCTATCCTAGCAGCTATGGTCCATCAGTCCCTAACGCTTCGCAAAGCCCTCGTAGAGGGCGGCCTATCCATCGCCTTCATCGATCGAATTTCCCTCGCGTGTGTGCGTATTGGTCCCGAAACGATCCGTCATGGCCAGCAAATTGCCGCCATAGCCCTGTAGAAATGGTCCCTGACGAATACATCAGTCGTTGATGACGATAATTCCTTCGCGGATATCGATGCCGCTGTCGGTTAGAGCGGCGACCATGCGGGAGACGGCATAGCCGCCGATACGCTCTGGCGATCGTTCCCACCGCTTGACACTGTTGGTGTGAAGGCCGGCTTCGTCGGCGAGCTGAGCTTGGGTCATGCCAGCGAGGACACGGGCAGCCTTGAGATATCGGCCATTGCGAATCGACTTGATCCTTCAGCCTTTTTCTTTAAGCCGACGCCAAGATGTCCCGCGCTCGGGACAAAGGTTCTGACTGTTCATTCGTTGTTTTCAGTGGGGCGCTTTGGCCCCTTCGAGTCCCTGAGCGAGCCGAGCGGAGGACCGTACTCGACCGGCTTCTCTGTCAGATCAAAGCTCTGCGAAACGCTGTGTGCAACACCCTCAGCGATTTCGTCCTTGGCCGGATCAGAAATGATGTTGAGCTTCTCGGAGTACCGTCGTCGCAATTGACGAGGGACCATGGAAAGGGCCACCGAGACAATTAGTTTGAGTCTGCTTCGGCCGCCCTCGATCGTGAGAACAAACTAAGAACTTAGCTGTGATTGTCTATGTCCGCATCGCGCCGCTACGGACGCTTGCCGCCCGACCAACGCCGCTTAGGGCAGTGTCTTCGACTCGGTATCGGTTGGCTCTGGCCTATTCACGCCTCTCGCCTCGTCCATTTGATCGCTCAACCGCTCGAGCAGCAATCGGATTGCCGTGAGTTCAAATGCCTGCTTTTTGGCCAAATCGACATTGCTCATGCCATCGATCCGATCGCCTTCGATATCCAACCGCGTCGGAGTGGGGGTAGGAACATCGTCGGTGTTGATGGCGGTAAGATCAGAAGTGGCGCCCGCAGATACTCCGCCGAACTTTGAGCCGGGGCCGAGTGCCGGTTGGTCGCCCCACAGATCGTCGCCCTTGGTCATAACAAGCCTCCTCGAGGAAAACGCCACCATACACCGATCGAAGCGGGCGATCGCAACGTGCCAAAAGCATCGGCAAACGAAATCCACTTCATCGGATCAGGCGGTGGCGAAGAGCCGACTAATCCTCGTATCGGACTGAGGGGCTCAATCGAGGCTATCGGCGCTCCTCGACGCCATCGGATCCATTTCTTGAGGCGCGCCTGGCGAGTTTGTCGTCAAATAGCGAGCTGATCGTTGCCGAGAATAGCGGACATGCGATTATGTGGGATGAGCCCGATCTGGTCATCGAGGCGGTACGAATGGTGATTTCAACGGCACGCCCTCAATGATAACGGCATACTCATCAGGGATGATTACAGATGCTGTCCGTCGTCAGGTAATTTGGAACCGATGAGCGGCCTGATTTAAGAGAGGGTTCGGCCCATCTGGTTGGTCATTTTATGCGGCGGTTTTGCGGTATTGCAAGCGCCGGGTTTGTAGCGTCTTTTGTTTGATCTTTTCTCTTTTCAACAGGATGGTCTGGCCGCGCCCGAAGTAGACATCGGCCGGCGTGAGGTTGCCCAGGCTCTCGTGGTAGCGGTGATAATTGTAGTGGCCGACGAAGGCCTCGATCTGTGTCTCCAAGTCGCCAGGCAGATAGTAATTTTCCAAAAGGATGCGGTTCTTCAGGGTTTGATGCCAACGCTCGATCTTGCCCTGGGTTTGCGGATGATAGGGAGCGCCGCGAATGTGCTCCATATCGCGGTCGTCGAGCCATTTGGCCAGATCGTCGGCGATGTAGCTGGAGCCGTTGTCAGACAGGAGCCGTGGCTTGTGAATGACCGTTGCCCGATCGCGACCTGACGCCTTGAGCGCCAGTTCCAGCGTATCGGTGACGTCCTCGGCCTTCATCGTGGTGCAGAGCTTCCACGCGATAATGGTGCGCGAGAAGTCGTCGAGCACGGTGGAGAGGTAGAACCAGCCCCAATCAATGACCTTGAGGTAAGTGAAGTCGGTCTGCCAGAGCTGGTTTGGCGCCGTGGTCTTGTCCTGGAACTCGTCGGACGCCTTGAGGACGATAAAGGCCGGGCTGGTGATCAGATCATGGGCCTTGAGCAGTCGATAAACCGAGGATTCCGATACAAAGTAGCCCTCTGTGTCTGTGAACCGGACAGCCAGTTCCCGCGGCGACAGATCCGTCTCGTCCAGCGCCAGCTGTACGATCCGGTCTCTCACCTCATCGGGGATACGGTTCCAGACTTGGCCAGGCCGCGAGCGGCGGTCCTCCAGGGCCTCCGGTCCGCCGGTCAGACAGCGGTCGTACCAGCGATAAAACGAGGTGCGGGGAATGCCCAACTGCGCCAGCGTGCGCTTGGCCGGCAGATGGGATCGCTCAACCAGCCGGATGATCTCCAGCTTCTCCGATAGTGGATACCTCATGCCTCCTCTCCCCCATCCGCGATCATGCTTTTTTTGAGTAGACGGTTGTCCAGCGTCAGGTCAGCAACGGCCTCCTTGAGTGCCAGTGCCTCACTGCGAAGATGCCGGACCTCATCGGAGGTAGCCTCACGGGCAGTGTCACCCGCCAGGCGCTTCTTCCCGGCCTCCAGGAAGTCCTTCGACCAGCGGTAATAGAGGTTCTGGTTGATCCCCTCACGGCGACACAGCTCAGCGATACTGTCCTCGCCGCGCAGGCCCTCCAGAACGATCCGGATCTTCTCTTCGGCGCCGAACTGCCGACGAGTCGCCCGCCGGATGTCCTTCACGACCTTCTCGGCCGATGCTTTCTGGTGATTGGTGTTCCGTCTCATCTTCAATCCCTCGTGGGTTAAGATGAGCCAGAAACCCTCTCTTGTTCAATCCGCCCAATCTGTCCCAGGGGCGCTGACGCCGGACACCTGTAGCGGGTTGCATCCACCCAGAAACGCCCCGTCTTCCAAATCCGGCCGGGTTGCCCGATTGAGTGGGCCCCAATTGAGTGGGCCCCGATTGAGTTAGGCGTTGAGGCCGGCGGCATTTCGCTGGCCATAACACTCGATCAGAGCCCCCTCGGCCAGATAACGGACAGTCGCCGGCGGCAAGGCCCTTGGCGCCGGTTGGGGGCACGACCCATTCGACCAACGCGGCCGCGCCGGCACGCAGGCGGACCCTCCGAAGCCTAGTTTAGGTTATTCTCGTCTGCCATCTTCTCTGCCAGCCGTCTGAACGCATCTGACAGCTCCTCAAGGATCTCTTTTGTGACGGTGAAGAGCGATGGACCAGCCTCTGTTTCAAATGCGATCATGGCGAGCGTAGGTTGGTCTGGATTCTCAAGAAGCTGGAATCCGAGTAGCGGATGGGCGGGAACCTCGTTCCTCTCTGCTTCCATCGATCGGCTTCCCCTTTGTCATTTCTGTTTGGGCTCTCACGCACAGCTGAAACAGTCCTGTTGCCATTGGATCATTTCGCCAAGCTGGAGCGGTGATTAGCACGGTTCTGCCGTGCTGGGGTGCAGGCAGCCAAGCAGATGCTGAGGTCCCGACATGGAGGCGGAACATGCCCGGAATAGAGCGCCCCTGCCGCCACGGATTCACTGGTTGCGGAGGCAGAGCTATCGATGAACCGGTCGGCAGAGTGGTTGGCATTGGCGCGCGGCCGAGGCCGAATCGTCTCCGAACGCTTGCCATTCGAAATTGGTCGCGCCGTCCCGATTGATCGAAATTGTAAAAGGACCCTCAGCGGTTCGCGAGGTCCTCGATCCAAGTGAGCGCACGCAGCGATGCCGGGAAGCCGAGTGTGGGCATGGCCAGCAGCGCAATATGTTTAAGCCCGCATTCCCCAAGTGACCGATCCATCTGATGCGGTTTCCGTCTGATTCCTGTGTAAGAATCAGTGGATTAGATCAGACGGAGAGTGGGTCGAATGCGGAACCTGGAGGGTGAGTCGGATCGGGGGCTGCTGCGGGCGTTTTTCGACCGAAGACTGAAGTTCGAGTTCCACGGTTCGCGGATCACGTCAGACGCTGGTCTGCTCGCCTATCGTGAACTGGACGAAGCCCTCGGCCTGACCACGCTGGCCGGTGACGTTATTGCTGACAGCCGGACCGGCAAGAACGGTTGGCACGGCATCATCGGTCTCCTTCGCCAATCCGTCTATGGTCGTCTTGCCGGGTACGAGGACGTGAACGACGCCGACCGGCTGGGGCGCGATCCTGCGATGCGGTGGATCGTCGGCGGCAGGGCTGTCGAGCGCGGCGGCGCATCGACCAGCCAGATGGGCCGGTTCGAGACGGAGTTACTCGCCACCAATGACAACCTCGCCGCGCTCGCTGACCTTTTGGGCATCTGGATCGACCAGGTTAACGAGCGCAAGCCGCCGAAGATTATCGTGCTCGACATGGACAGCTCCGTCAGCCCGACCTACGGTGACCAGGAGGGCACGGCCTACAACGGTCACTTCGGCTGCACGTGCTATCACCCGCTGTTCGTGTTCAACCAGTTCGGCGATCTGGAGCGTTGCGCCCTGCGTCCGGGCAACGTGCACAGCGCCCATGAATGGCGCGATGTGTTGGACCCGGTGGTCGCTCGATACCGGAACAAGACACTCCGGCGTTATTTCCGTGGTGACGCCGCCTTCGCCTCGCCCGAGGTTTATGAGTTTCTGGAAGCGGAAGGCTTCAAGTACGCCATCCGGCTTCCGGCCAACAAGGTGCTGCACGACAGCATCGCGCACCTGCTCAAGCGCCCCGTCGGTCGGCCGCCGAAGGAAGTTCGTCGGTATTACGCGAACTTCAGCTATCGGGCCGGTAGCTGGACGGAGCCCCGCCGGGTCGTCGCCAAGGTGGAGTGGCACTCAGGGGAACTGTATCCCCGCGTCGGCTTCATCGTCACCAACCTGAGCCGTCCTGCCGAGCGGGTTGTTGCGTTCTACAATCAGCGCGACACTGCCGGGCAATGGATCAAGGAAGGCAAGAACGCCATCAAGTGGACGCGGCTGTCATGCCGTTCGTTACGCAACAATGCCGTCCGGCTCCAGCTGCATGCACTCGCCTATAACCTCGGCAACTTCATGCGTACCCTGGCGTTGCCCGATACCGTGGAGCAATGGTCGCTGACGACGCTGAGGGAGAAGCTGGTCAAGATCGGTGCGAAAGTTGTCAGCCATGGCCGGTACGTCACATTTCAATTGGCCGAGGTTGCAGTCCCAAGAAGCTTGTTCCAGAAAATCTTGAGCCTGATTGATGATCTACGACGAAGACCCGCTCCGGCGTAGGCCGAGGGAATCGACGGCAAGGAGATTGCGACACGAGAGGTGTGTCTGGATGGCAAGAGAAACGACCAAATGGCCTTCCACGCGCTGGCCGATTACCAAAATCATGTCATCGGATGGCTGCAATGGGAACAGAGTTCCCTTGGAGATGGGGCCGTGGTACGATTTCCGCGAATTTGGATGTCATCTGGGGAATGTCGGTTAAGACACCGAAGAGAATCGGCAGCACAAAGCCGCCGAGCCCGCCGATCATACCGACCAGCCCGCCGACCGATCCGACATGATGGGGATAGTGGACCGGGATGTGCTTGTAGACCGCGGCCTTGCCCAGCGACATGACGAAGCCAAGGATGATCGTCAGGATGACAAAGAACGGCAGGCTGAAGCCGAAGGAGAACTCGATCGGACCATCGATACCGCTGATGATGTACTGGGTTTCGGGATAGCTGAGCGCGAGCAGGCAGATCAGCGACACGATGAACGTCAAAGACATGACGAAGCGGGCGCCCCATTTGTCGGACATCCAGCCTCCCAATGCGCGGAATACCGATCCGGGCAGGGAATACATTGCCGCCAGGCCGCCGGCAGCGGCGAGCTCCAACCCATAGGCGCCGACATAAAAGAGCGGCAGCCAACTGGCGAGCGCGACGAAGGCACCGAAGACAAAGAAGTAATAAGTCGCAAACCGCCAGACCTGGAGGTTGCGGAGAGGCTCCAATTGCTTGGCGATCGACACCCGCTCGCTACTCTGTCGACGCGAGATGCGTAACGGATCGTCCCGGGCAAAGATAAAGAACGCCACCGCCATGATCGCAAGGATGACCGCATAGATCTGGGTGGTTTGTTCCCAGCCGAACGAAGTAACCAAAAATGGCGCACCGAAATTGGTCACAGCGGCGCCGACATTGCCGGCGCCGAAAATTTCCAGCGCGGCCCCTTGTGCTCGCTTCGGAAACCAGTGCGAGACATAGGTAATGCCGACGATGAAAGAGCCACCGGCCAGTCCGACGCCGAGGGCGGCGACGAGGAACATCTCGTAGGTCTCGACCGTCGACAGCAGGAAACAGGCGACCGCCGTCGTCAGCATTTGCAGCGGGAAGATGATCCGGCCACCGAATTGCTCGGTCCAAATACCGAGAAAAATGCGGCTGATCGAGCCGGTGAGAACCGGCGTTGCGACCAGGATGCCGAACTGGGTCTCGGACAGGCCCAGATCCTGTTTGATCTTGACGCCGATGATAGAGAAGATCGTCCAGACCGCGAAACAGATGGTGAAGGCCAGCGTGCTCAGACCGAGCGCGTTATATTGCTGACCCTTGCCGACGCCCTTGAGGTCGTCCTCCGTCATCTCTCCCGCTCCAGCCCGCTCCAGCCCGCTACCGCGCGCCCACTGTCAGCGAACGCGGCAAGATGTTGCGTCGGAGGTGGGCGACGATCGCCCAGATCTCGTCAGGAGCGAGGTAGCTGAAGGCCGGCATCAACGGCGCCACACCATTGGGAATACCGGCGGACCGTTGCCATCACCATCGACACCATGGCAGCGCGCGCATTGGCTGACATAAAGAGCAAAGCCGGTCTGTTCGCCATGATCGGTAGCCACGGCAAAGCCATCCTCGGCGGCGATTGCCACGTCAAAGCCGTCAAGGCTCGGCTGGCGTGTCAGGAACGCTACGGTGAGGAGGATAATGATGAGAGAGGCGGCGAAATAGGTCAGGAACGACTTGTCGCTTCTCAGCAGGAAATTCCCAGCGCCGGTTGAACTTGTTGGCCACCGTCCGCATCGACTGATAAGGCCGGACGACGAAGTTGATCGGGTAGGTCCAAACGTGAATCAGCTTGGTGAACGGGAAATAGGCGGCGAACACGAAGCCGGCCAGGACGTGGATCTGCGTCAGGAAGCCGGCACCGGCCATCAGTTCCGGCTCGGGATTGAACCGGAAGAGGCTTACGAAATAGGCCGAACCGGCGAACGCGGCGCCCCAGATCTGGTCGATGACTACCTGATAAAGTCCGACGCCGATGATCAGGATCAGGAAGAAATGGACGATGTAATCGTCAATCTGGCTGAGTGCCCGGACTTCCGGAACATAGAACCGACGGATCAGCGCAATCACCGAACCGGCGATCGCCATCACCCCGCCGACCAGGCCGACATAGAAGAAGATATCGACCGCGATAGCCGATCCGGAGAGACCGCCGAGGAACCCGATCAACTGGCCAATAAAGAGGAGAATGATGCCCCAATGCAGAAGCAGCGAGGCGGTACCGAGTACCCCTCGATTGAACATACTGCTCGCTCGGGTGGTGATCCCGAAGGGTCGATAGATCATCCGGATGAACGGCACGACGAAGAACAGCGTTATGGCGAGATAAGGGAGACCAACCCAAAGCAGTGTGTTCATGTCGATTCTCCTGCAGCTACCGCATTGCCTTTCGTATGAACCGGACTTCCAGTGTCCAGTCTTGCCGTGCAGGCTGCGAGATGGTCCGCTCGCTCAGGCGACCAGGCGGCGGATCTGTTCGATCAAGGCCGGATCGTCAGTTTGCTCGGTGGAGGAACGGATCAATTCCCCTTGCCGCGCCAAATCCACTCGGCCGTAGCTTGTGAAAGTGGTCAGCGGGTCGGAATGACCCAGATTTTGTGACCACGCCTTGAACTGCTCGGGCGTTCGGCAAAGGCGTTGGCCGAGTCGAACTAGGGTCGTACGGAAGCTGTGCGGCGTGAACGGATAAATGCCGGCTGCCTGGAACGATTCTTTGAAGATTGTTCGAATAGAGGCCGCCGACGACCAAAAGCGCGGTTCTATGCCCTGCGCGGCAAAGACCCCCTCTTCATTTACCCCGATGCGCGTCCGCGGAAACAGCGGGTCGTCGTCGTTGAACAGCTTCCCTTCGCGCAGGAAACGGATCCAGTCGATGACGATCTGCTCGAACTCTGGGCCAACCGGAAAAAAGAAGGTCTCGATGAGTTTCGAGAATTTGGTGTTGACCTCATTTGGGTCCTAGACGACGAGCAAGCGACCAACGTCGACATGCTTAAGGCGCAAACTCGCTATGGCGCCGTCCCTGATGCCGGTCACGTAGGTGAAAGCGACCAGTGCCTGATTCCGCAGTGCGATCTCGCCGTCGGTCGCCATGCCGGCGATATGCGAAGGATAACTTCCGCAACCTGGCGGGCGTCCTCCAGTGACGGCAGGCCGTTCTTCTCGCCGACCAGATAGCTTTCCTTGAGCTCTTCGCAGACCTCGGTGAGGTCGCCCTTGATCCCCTTGGCGCCATAACCGTCCGGCTGCGCGACCTTGGGGCCCAGAGTCACAGACATGTCGGCGATCTTGGTATAGTCGCGCTCGACCACTTTCACATTGGGGAAGGTCTTGCCGGGGATCGGCTCGGCCTCTCCCGACCTCCAATCCCTGAGCTCGCCCATCGGCTGAGCCATCTCGTCCGGTGTGTCAGTGATCAGCGCGTTGAGGACTAGATCCTCGACCGGATCGGGCATGAAAGTCTTGGCGAGCTCGCTGATCTTTTGGGCGATCATCTTGAACGTCTCCCAATCATCCTTGCTCTCCCAGGCCGGGTCATGGGCCCGGGTAAAGGGATGGAAGAACGAGTGCAGATCGGTGCAGGTGAGATCGTACTTCTCGTACCAATGCGCCGTCGGCAGGACGATGTCGGAATAGTTGGCCGAGGAATCCATCCTGAGATTGACATTATAGATGAGGTCGAGCTTGCCGAGCGGCGCATCCCGATGCCATTTGATGTCGTCGACCATTCCTTTGGCACGATCGGGTCCGAGCACATTGTTGTGGGTGCCGAGGAGGTGCTTGAGCGCATATTCATGGCCGCGCATCGAGGTGCCGATCAGATTGCCGCGCCAGATCCATAGAACCTTGGGATGGTTTTGCGGTGCGTCGATATCGGCCAGGGCGAAATCGAGCTTGCCTTCCTTGGTCTGTTTGGCGACCCAGGCGCCGACTTCTTTCTCGGTCTTGCAGCCGGCGGCTCTCGCCTCGCGCAGCACATCCATCGGGTTGCGCTTGTCGAATTGCGGGTTGAACGGAAGCCAGCCATTGCGAACCGCCATCATGTTGAGGTTGGCGGCATGCTTGCCCTTATTCGGGAACACCTCGGCTCGCGGCGCCCAAAGCGGATCGAGCGATATTCCGTCATGGCGCCATTGATCGGTGTAGAAATAAAAATAGGAAGTCGAGTTCTGGTGCCGCGGCGGTCCGGTCCAATCCGTTGCGGCAGCGAGTGTTCCGAGCGCGGCAAAGGGCCGGATCTTCTCGGTCCCGACATAATGGGCGAAGCCGCCGCCATTGACGCCTTGACAGCCGGTGAGAATCCCCATCACCGCCCCGGCGCGGTAGGTCAGTGACCCGCTATGATACCAATGGAGAATGCCGGAACCGGTGATGAACAAGCACTTGCCCTTGGTCTTCTCCGCCGTGTCGGCCCATTCGCGCGCCACCCGAAGAACCAGATTGCGGCTGACACCGGTTTCCTGTTCCTGCCATGCTGGCGTGTAGGGCCGTGTGGCGTCGTCGTAATCCTCCGGATAGTCGCCGGAGAAACCGCGGTTGACGCCAAATTGGGCCATCAGTAAGTCGAATGCCGTGGTGACCCGGACCGGACCATTGACGGTCTCGACAATCCGAGTGGGAACTCCGCGGCGGCTCCCAGTCGCCTTGGCGCCCTTGCCTTCGCTTTGCCCAAGCGTGGTGTTGAAGGTGTGGGTGAAATCGGCGAATTCGACCTGAACATCTTCATTCTTGCCGTCGGCAAGGCTGCGCATCGGCTCGAACGCATCACCGCTGGTGACGTCCTCTTTCTTGAGGTTCCAACGACCGACCTTCTTCTTCTCCCAGCGGAAGCCGAGCGATCCGCCGGGCAGCCTAAGCTCACCGTCGCTGTCGAACAGCGGCAGTTTCCATTCGGCGTTCTCCTCGCCGGCATAGGCCTTGATGTCGCTGGCGCGGAGGAATCGCCCACTGCCGTAATGATCGCCCTCGTCTTTGAGGGTCACTAGTGGATAAAATTTGACGTTTGAATCCCGCGAGGGATTCTCGCCGGGCACGTCGTGTGCGAGTCTGGCGCATGCGGCCAGGAATCATCGTCGATGTGAGTACCGCCGACCGTGCTCGTCTCGAAGCGGTCGTTGCGGACCGGAACAGCCGGCAGAAACACGTGTGGCGGGCACGGATCGTCCTTCTGAGCGGGGATGGTCTCGGCACGGTCGAGATCATGCGCTGCACCGGCAAGAGCAAGACAGCGGTTTGGCGTTGGCAGGAGCGCTTCATGCACGAGGGTGTCGAGGGGTTGCTGCGGGACAAGACGCGACCCTCGCGCGTTCCGCCGCTCGGCCGGGAAATCGCTGACCGCGTCGTCGCGCTGACGCTGAGTGCGCCGCGCCACGAGGCGACACATTGGACGGCGCCGGCGATGGCCAAGACGGTCGGCATCAGCGTCAGCGCGGTACAGCGCATCTGGCGGGCGCACGGGCTTCAGCCCCACCGGGTCCGGCAGTTCAAGCTGTCGCGTGACCCGGAGTTCATTCCCAAGCTGCGGGACATCGTCGGCCTTTATGTCGATCCGCCGGCGCACGCCGTTGTCCTGTCGGTTGACGAGAAGAGCCAGATCCAGGCGCTCGACCGCACCCAACCCGGGCTGCCGATGAAGACGGGACGCGCGGGCACGATGACGCATGACTACAAGCGGCACGGCACGACCACGCTGTTCGCCGCGCTGAACGTGCTCGAAGGGCGTGTCATCGGCCAGTGCATGCAGCGCCATCGACACCAAGAGTTCATTCGCTTCCTCAACGCCATCGAGGCCGACGTGCCCGCGGGAAAGCTGGTCCATGTGATCCTCGACAACTACGCCGCCCACAAGCATCCCAAGGTCCGCGGGTGGCTTACGTGCCATCCGCGCTTTTTCTTCCACTTCACCCCAACATCCTGCTCCTGGCTCAACGCCGTCGAAGGTTTCTTCGCAAAGCTCGCAAAGCAACGTCTCAAGCGCGGCGTCTTCCACTCGATCGTCGATCTCCAGGCCACCATCAACCGCTTCCTCGAACACACCAACAACGATCCGCAGCCCTTCATCTGGACAAAGGATCCCGACAAAATCATCGCCGCTGTCAGACGCGGGCATCAAGCGTTAGATTCCATCCACTAGGAAGGGAAGGTTGGTATATTGGGCGATATATTGCCGGAAGTAGTCGGTCTGCCGGTCGACGTAGAATTCCTTCAGAATGACATGGATGCAGGCGAGTAGGAACGCTGTGTCGGTCCCCGGACGAACCGGGACCCAAAGGTCGGCGAATTTGGTGACGTCGGAATAGTCGGGCGACAAATTGACGAGCTTGCCGCCATTATATTTGTGCTCGGAGGCGAAATGGGCATCCGTCGTCCGCGTCATCGGCAGGTTCGAGCCCATGACGATCCAATAGGCGCTTTGATACCAATCGGCCGATTCGTGAACGTCGGTTTGATCGCCCCACATCATCGGCATGATGTGCGGCAGATCGTGATACCATTCGTAAAAGCTCAGCATGGTGCCGCCGAGAAGGTTCGACAGCCGTTGCCCTGAGGTGAAGCTGACCATGCTCATCGCGGGGATCGGCGAGAACGATGCCAGATGGTCGGCACCAAACTTCTTGATCGTATAGAGCTTCGCTGCGGCGATGATCTCGGTTGACTCGTCCCAACTGGCGCGACGCCAACCGGCCTTGCCGCGCGCATTGCGATAGGCCTTGGAGCGTGCCGGATCCTCGACGATCGCCGCCCAGGCTTCGATCGGATCCTTGCCGGCCTCACGCTCGGCCCGATAAAAGTCGAGCAGGACGCTGCGAACATAAGGATATTTTGGGCGTACCGGGCTGTAGGGATACCAGGACGAGGAGATGCCGCGCTGACAACCGCGTGGTTCGTAATTCGGGGTCTCGTCGTTTATTTGCGGCCAATCGGTCTTCTGCAGCTCCCAAGTGATCATCCCGTCCTTGACGAACACTTCCCAAGAGCATGAGCCGGAGCAGTTGACGCTGTGGCTGGTGCGAACGGATTTGTCGTAATTCCAGCGGCGACGATAGAACTCCTCCCATCCGCGAGGTTCATCGAGAACTCGAAACCAGCGTGAGCCGTTGTCATTGCTCATTGTGAACTCTCCTCGCTGTTTCATTCTTCATTATCGGACTGAGCGACCAAGGCGCGTCTAAACGCCTCGACGAAGGGGCGGAAATCCTTGACCGTGCCGTAAATCGCCACCACGGCTTCGCGGCCGCGATCGAAGACGAGATTGACTGCCGCCGAACGACCGACCGGATGCGGCCGAGCCGCCCCATCGTGATCAGCCCCATCGTCGTGCATCGCCTGCAGCGAGGCGTAAACCAGCTCGCCGCCGGAATGGACCTGCCACCAAACCCGGACCTCCCAATCGTCAACCAGAATGCTGGTCTCGACGCTTTCTGCCGACGAATCGTGCGGATCGATTTCCCACTGGAACACCGGTAGAGCACCGTCATAATCCTCGCCGGGCGGTCCTGAAGGTCCCTCGAACGGTTGCGGTTCGTCCTCGCCGAGGCCGACTCCGGGGTCGTTGACGCCAACTCCCGGCCCGGGCGCGGCGCCCGACATGTCAGCGCGCAGCACATCGACCTCGGGGACGATCCCGTCTTCCCTGAGCTCAGCCTGAAGCGGGTTCATCGCGCCATCGCCGGTGAGCGCCCGGTCGATCGTGTAGTCCGAATCATCCTCCGTCGTGATCGGCTTGCGCAGCGCCATGTCGTCTTCGTCGAACGGAAGCGAAGTTGTTATCCTGACATCCTCAATTTCGGCGCGCTCCAGCGCATCATGAATACCGCTCTCCATCTGTTCGATCTTACCGGTATTGGTGGAGTTAGGCGTGAAATGCACCACCACGCTCGGCCCATTGATGTCGATGTCCTTGACAAAACCGGCCGACACGATGTCGCAGGAGAACCCCGGATAGGGAACCTGGCGAAGCAGGTCACGAACCTGCTCAGGCGAGAACGCGATCATTTCAGCCCTCTTCTGCTTGCCGCCAGCCCGTCGCCGCGGTCGTTGTCGGTTGGCGCCGGAACGCCACTGATTTCTTCGAGAAAGGCGCGCAGCTCTCTGAGGGTGCCGAAATATGCTTCCCGATCGCCTTGCACATGCTTCACGCGCCCACGCCAGGACAGCGTGTTGCGCGGCCCTTTCTCCAACCAGAGGCGAGCTACGAAGGTCGGGGTATCTGACCCCCTATCTTGGGACTGACCCGCCACTCGGTCTTACCTCCTTAAGTTCAGAGGGGAGCCTACGCAGCGCGGTAACACTCTGGTAACAGGCCGAAGACTGTAGGATACGGGCGAGAAAAGATCGCAGTCTGTTGCTGCGGCCATTGGCTGCCGCAGAACGACCTCAGAGAAGGCGAGAGTTGTTAGTGCGGAGTCGAGCGGCGCGGATGCATGTGGCTTGACGCCGCCGACCCTGAGCCGAGAAGCGATGCGACGACGGCGACAGTTTCGGCCGCCGGCAACACGCCCAATTCGGTCTGCAAGGTCCTTTCGCAGCGATGGTATTGCCGAACCGCACTTTCGGGCCGGTGCAACGCGATAAGCGACTGCATCAACAGGCGGTGGACGCTCTCGCGGCAAGGCTCGCGGACCAGTGCGGTGTGGCAATCCTGCGCCGCCGCTGCATATTCGCCACGGGCGAAGTGGAGTTCAGCCAGCGCGTTGAGCGATTCGATATAGAGCTCGGAAAACCGCTCGCGGTCTTCAGCGCACCAATCTGCGTAGAGGTCTGCCTCCATGAAGTCGCCTCTGTAAAGACGCCTTGCCTCATCGAAACTGTGGATGGCATCGGCCACCGCGCCGGCGCGCTGCTGCGCACGGCCCTCGCGTGCCAGCGCCTCAAACGCCGCCGAGTCGATCCAAACGCAATCTTGCCGCAACAGATAGGAAGAATCAGTGGTCATTATGACATCCTGCAGGAAGCCGGCCTCGCGTAACCTCTGGCGTAGGAAATGCACCGTGACCTTGAGCCGCGCCCAGCCGCTCTGCTCGTCGGCATCTGGCCACAGGTGCTCGATCAGCCGTTCGCGGTGCAGCGGCCGGTCAGCATGTGCAGCGAGGAACTTCAGGAGTTGCACCGCCTGCTTCCGCGGCCACTGCTCCATCGGCAGACAGCAGCCTCGGAGCGAAATCGCAAACCGCCCGAGCGTATGAATATGCAGTCGGGTATCGTTTTCCACCTCCGTGACCGACGCCGAGTCAGCGGTGGAGATGAAGATAATCGGCACCGGCCGATCGAAATCGAGCGGGTTCCCTGGCATTGCGATGGTGTTCACCGCCACGGAAACGTGACTGCCGTCTTTGTGTTGAACAAAGCAGTGTCCGTTGGCGTAGGGCCGGCACGCTCTGAGACCGATAATGCCCTCGCACTGGCCGCAGCACATTGCACCGCCGTCCGGCTGGACCGCCCTTAACAACTGATCGCAGGTGAGCGCCATTGCCCCTTCTGGGCTGTGGTCCAGCAATTCTTCAGCGGCCCGGTTGAAGGCAAGGACTTTCTGCCGCCCGTCGACAACGAAGGCGGGCTGCGAGGCATACGCGATTAGCTCAGCGGCTTCTGCCATTTCTTGCTACCCCGGCCGTAGTTCCTATCATGGCGTGACCAGCAGACCAAAAGTGCCCCTCCAGCAGGTGTGATCGAATCGCCGACACCCGCTCAAACTCCGGCGGCGTGCCGCGCTGACTAGGCGCGAAGGTAGCTGTCGAAGACCGCGCACACCGAGCGGATGACCGGGCGAGCATCCGCCGGAACCTCGATCCGAGAACCCGACAGATTGACAAGACCATCTTCGCTCAATGGCTTGGGCGCAGCGACGGCGTCATCGAAATCACGCGGAGACGCCCCCCCAACGGCGCGCAGCGTCATCGAGGTCGACGTTCAGATCGCACATCAGCCTTTCAATCACGTCGCGGCGAAGGCGGTCGGCGTCGGTGAGCTCAAAACCGCGAACGACGGCGAAGATGCCACTCTCGATGGCGCGACGATAATCCGCGACCTTAAGCGTATTCTGAACGTATCCTTGCGGCAGCGAGCCGATCGCCGAGGCTCCCAATCCGATCAAGACGCTTGCCTGATCGACCGTATATCCTTGGAAATTTCGCCGGAGCCTCCCCGCTTGCGAAGCCTTCGCGAGCGAATCCTCGGCGCAAGCGAAATGGTCAAGTCCGATCGCGACGAAACGCTGCGCGATAATCGTCTCCGCCGCGATACCGACCTGAGAAAGGCGAGCCAGAGCATCGGGAAGTGCCGCTTCATCAATCAGACGTTGGTGCCGCTTCATCCACGGAACATGGGCGTAGGCGAGGACGGAAACGCGGTCCGGCGACAGCCTGTCGATCACGGCAGACACCGATCGACGGACGCCTTCTTCGGTCTGCCTCGGCAAGCCGACCATCAGATCTACGTTGAACCGTTGTATCCCGGCGTCCCGAAGTGCCTCCGCTGCCGCGCGGGTAATGCCGAGCGGTTGGATCCGATTGACGGCTGCCTGACTGTCGGATCGAGGTCTTGAACGCCGAGGCTGACCCGATTGAAGCCAAGCATGCCGAGGGTCCTGGCCATGTCGGGCATCAGTGTTCTCGGATCGATTTCGATCGCTATCTCAACATCTCGGCAAACCCAAAACGCGTCGAGGCTTCCTCCATCACTTGACACAGTGCCGCCGCGCCGATCGATGTCGGCGTTCCTCCACCCCAGTGAATGTGATTAACCGGTACCACGGCCGGCATTGCCTTCGCCAGCAGCCGAAGCTCGCGAACAAGCAGCTCGGCGTAGGCCGTCGTGATCTGTGGATCGCGCGCAACCGAGGTGTGACAACCACAGAACCAGCACAGTGACCGGCAGAACGGCACATGGAAATAGAGCGAAAGCGAGTCGCTAGGCCTCAATGAACCGAGCCAACCACTATACGTCTCCGAGCCGACCGCTGGCGAGAAATGCGGAGCAGTCGGGTGGCTGGTGTAATGGGGCAGCGGGGTCGGGTATTTAAGGAGAGTCTCTTTGTTCATCTCCCATTCCTCAAAGCCAATACAACAGCTTGCCCTAAAGGCCAATTTCGGGACCACGCGCGACTAATGCAATCCTCTCTGGCTAGCGGGCCCTCAGGGCAGCCAGATCTAGTAGAGCAGCCGTCGCGGAGTTCGGCCGCTGTATCGCTCGAAAAGCGGCCAAACGTCGCAACGGCGATTAGTTTGCGATCATCGGATCGAGCGACATAAGATCGCCGGATCTGAGTCGTCTGTCAGTCACCGCGATAGCAGGACTTCCCCAGGCACTCCGACATCCTATCTTTCCAGCCCGATTCTTCGGTGGGTGTGGTTGGGACGGCGGGGCCGGAACCGACCGCCGCGAGGAAATGCCACTGTCAAGTGACCTGCAGCCCTTTCTTGCCTTCTCCATGTTTCTTGCAGCGGCGCTGTATACGTCCGTTGGGCACGGCGGAGCGTCCGGCTATCTCGCCCTGATGGCGCTCTTCGGAATCGAACCGGCGATCATGCGACCGACCGCTCTCGTCCTCAACGTTCTGGTCGCGAGCTTCACGTCCTTTCGGTACCTGCGCGTCGGATTCTTTCGCTGGCGCACCTTCTGGCCGGTCGCGTCAGGTGCCCTCCCGATGGCGTTCGTCGGCGGCACAATTGAACTGCCGGTCGAGGTTTACCGACCACTCGTCGGCGTCCTGCTTCTAGTGGCTGCCGCTCGGCTGCTTTGGCCCAAGGAACTAAGCCGGACGCTCGAGCCGAGCGATCCACCCGTCATTGCCGGAATTCTGGTCGGCGTCGCCATCGGGCTCCTTTCTGGCCTTACTGGAACCGGCGGCGGAATTTTCTTGTCGCCCATTCTTCTGTTTTTGGGTTGGTCAAGTGTCCGGATCGCCGTGGGGGTCGTCGCGGTCTTCATCCTCGGCAATTCTCTGGCCGGTCTGGCGGGCAATTACACGATCATCGGATCGCTGCCTCCCAACATCCCGATCTTTGCAGCCGCCGTCCTGGCTGGGGCGATTGTCGGGACAACGCTGGGCGTACGGATCGCCCCAACCGTAATCATGAAGGCGCTTGGAGTCGTGCTTGTGATTGCTGGATTCAAGATGGCGTTAGTCTAATGAAACTTCTTGCGACAGGCCGCCGATCGCGGCCTGCCCGAGCGCCTTAGCAGCACCATGTTGCCGCTTCAGGATCGTGCGTCGAGGATGATGCGGCGCAGCCTTGAAGCGGTGCGCCGGTGACCGCTGCACGCCCGTCCGCCATTCGGCGAACGTCCGCTATGCGCCATGTGTGGACGGCTCTCCGTTGGCAAGGGGTTTTCCTGATGCGGCGCCTGCTGGTCGGTGCGGCCATGTGTTCGACCTGTTGGTGCGGCAGCATGAGCCGCTGGCCATAATGCCTTCCGCGAAGACGGGTCCCGACCAAAAGCACGCGCTTTGAAGCGCTCTGGCGCAAATGGGTTGTCCCATCTCCCGGTATCGACCGGTTGACGCATTACATCGCGATTGCCCTGGCCAAACTCCTTGTTCCTCAGATTGATTGCGGTTCCCTATAGCGATCCCCAGTGGTCATCATCGCCCAGATGATGCGGGCGGTCTTGTTGGCGAGTGCGACCGCAGCGATCTTCGGCGTTCGGCGAGCCAACAGCTGCACCAGCCAGGAGCGCCTGGTGCCGTGCCGCATGGCCTGGCGGACGACTGAGAGCGCTCCGACGACCAGCAACTGCCGCAAATAGCGGTCGCCTTGTTTGGTGATGCCGCCGAGCCGTTTCCTGCCGCCGCTGGAGTTCTGGCGCGGAACCAGACCAATCCAGGCTGCTAGATTGCGGCCTGACTTGAATGCCTTGGGGTCGGGAACCGCAGCGACGATCGGGCTAGCAAGCACCGGTCCGACGCCGGGCACCTCCATCAGACGCCTACCGGTCTCACTGGCTCGAGCATCGGCAGCGACGCGGCGATCGGTCTCCAGGATCTGTCGGTTCACCAGGCCCAGCTGTGCGACCAGCATGGCGAGGCAGGATCGTATCGTCTCAGGAACGCGATCGTCGTCTGTGTCGGTGATGATATTCACCAATTGAGCCAGCCCATTGCGTCCAACCGGCGCAACAAGTCCGTACTCGGCCATATGTCCGCGGATGGCATTGGCGAGTTGGGTGCGCTGGCGGATCAGCATCAACCGGACGCGGTGAAGCCCCTGAACGCTCTGCTGCACCGGGCTCTTGATCTCGACAAAGCGCATCGTTGGCCGTGTGACCGCCTCACAGATCGCTTCGGCATCAGCTGCATCGTTCTTCTGTCGCTTCACATACGGCTTCACGTAGCTCGGCGGCATTAGCCGCACTTCGTGACCGAGTTCCCTGAGCTGTCGGCCCCAGTAATGAGCGGCCGCGCCAGCTTCGATGCCGACAAGGCACGCTGATAGCTTCCCAAAGAACGGCAGCACCCTCCTTCGCGTCAGCCGCCGGCGAGCAACCACCTCACCAGCCGCATCGACACCGTGAGCAACAAAGACCGACTTTGCGATATCCATTCCAATCGTGACTGCCGTTTCCATGACGTCCTCCACACTTCCTCAGCCCAAACAGGCTGACGGGTTGATGGAGAGCCGTCCACGGCATCAAAAGCGGTCGTTCGTCTGCGGTGCGCTGAGGCGAGACACATCGACCGTAGGCTCTCGGGGACGCCCGTCAGCTCATGTTTTCAGAAAAAGACATTTTGCCCCCCGCAAGTCGAGTGCGAATCTGCCGGACGTATGCGTGAATCGCATTACTTCGTTATCGCAACGGATGCAGCGGAAGATCGCACCCATCGATCCGCCATAGACCTGGGTTGCACCGATCTCCTCAATAGCTCCGCACCGGCCGCACGTCAGCGTCGCAGTGGTAATGTCAACGGCGAAAAACTCGCTGAGCAGCCCTGCGGCGGCGTTGCCGTCCAACGGAGCTATGTCATTCCCTGCCGGCGTGTCGGTCATTCCTAGACTCCTGTCGGCCCGAATCGCTCAGTCTTGACCATTCTTGGTTCGTGGCCCAGCACTACCAGATGGCGTGCAACATCCTCGATCAGGCTGGCCGGCCCACATACGAAGATGCGCGGCTGCTCGCTCGGATGAAACCCAGCCGCCGCCAGCATATCGCGGTCGATACGGCCCGTCTCTCCTGACCAATCAGAGGTCGATCCGCCTGTGAGCGTGTGGACGATCTGGAGACCGCTGTCGGCCGCCGCGAGTCGGTCAAGCTCCTCACGATAAATGATGTCGGAAAGTGTGCGCGAGGAAAATAGGAGTATCGCCGGAATCGTGCTGCCGGCCGCCGCGCGATGGCGAAGCATCGCCATGAGGGGCGCGACGCCTGAGCCGCCGGCAATGAGGAAAAGTGGTCCGCTCATCGAGGAAGTCCAAACGAAATGGCCGCCGATCGGCCCGCGGATCTCAAAGAAGTCGCCCGGCCGCAGCTCCGTGGTGAGATAGGGTGATGCCTCGCCATCATCGAGGCGCTGAACCAGCAGTTCCAGTCGGTCCGCCCTGGGCGCAGAGGCGATCGAATAGGATCGCTGTGCCTTATAGCCGGCCTCGTCGGTGAGGCGCAGATCGAGGTGCTGGCCGGCGCGGTGGCCAGGCCAGCTGGGCACGTCGAGGAACAGGCTTCGAACCTTTGGCGATTGTTCGTAGAGTTCGACCACTTCGGCATTTACCCAGGAGAGGGGCCGCTCGACGGCCGCGGGCGCGTCAGTCGCCCGCATAACGCTGCTCCCGCCAGGGGTCGCCGTATTTGTTGTAGCCAAGAGATTCCCAAAAGCCGGGGTCGTCGGTATCTGTGAATTCAAGTTCGCGCGCCCATTTGGCGCTCTTCCAAAAATACAGATGCGGGACTAGGAGGCGCGCCGGGCCGCCATGAACTGGCACGAGCGCGACATTCTCATAGCGGGTGGCGATCATCGCCTTGCCATGCAGAAGATCCTCCATCGGAAGGTTGGTTGTATAGCCGCCGTCGCAATGGATGAGCGCGAATGGAGTGGGCGGCTCGGCGAGGCCAGCCGCCACAAAGAGCGGGTCGATTGTCACCCCGCGCCAATTGGTGTCGAGTTTCGACCAGGTGGTTACACAGTGGATGTCGACGTTGACGTTGGTCTGTGGCAGGGCCTCGAATTCGGCCCAGCTCCACTTGGCAATGATGGCGCCATTCCTGCGGAGGGTGAAGTGCCAACTCTCAGGGTTGCTCTTCGGGGTCGGTCCGGCCGACAGTACAGGGAAGTCGGCCGTTACATGCTGGCCGGGCGGCACCCTGTCTGCCTCGCTGTTTGCTGGCCTGCGAGCTCTGAAGCCGCGCGAAATAGGAGACTCGCTCATTGATTCTGACCAAAACATAGCAGACGGCCGTCCGGGTCCTGAACCTCCATTTCGAACCGACCCCCTCTTTCTTTCGGCGATTGCACAACTCGCGCACCCGCCGCGATCATTTCGTCGTGCAGAGCTCCTAAATCGGAAACGCGAAGATATGCGTCCCAGTTTCGAGGGCCGTTCGGTCGTGGTCCGACGCCGAACGCTTTCAGAACACCGCGTGCGAGCTTGCCGCGGATCCATGAATCCCAGCCGCAGAACAACATGATTTCTGCCTCGCCACGGCGGAGAACCACAAAGCTGGGCGGGGTTCCGTGGATCTGATCGAATTGAAAGCCTAGGACATCACGATAGTAGTGCGCTGCGGTCACAACACTATTGACCCGAAAGACGGGGGCTGCGTTGTCGAATTCTGGCATCGAAGTCCTCGAGTTGTTGCGGACAGAAACGGTCATTGGCGAATATCGCTCTTTGGGACGAGCCTTGAAGGAAGGAGTGACTCTCCCTCTTCCTTGTCAATTGACCGGTGCCCTTCATTTGGCCCGAACGACGGTGCCGGTGCCAGCGGACGCCGTCACTCCTAACGCCTTCCGCACTGCGGGTGCGACGATCGTCTCAAACAGTACTATCGAGTGCATCAGCGTGTCGTGTTGCATCGGGCCCACGCTGAATTGGACCAGGAAACGCTGGTGTCCGAACAGCTCGTGCTCGTGCAGGATCTTGTCGACTACCTCGCTCGGACTGCCGACGAACGTTGAGCCATTAGCAGACCGCTCTGCCTCGAATTTAGCCCGTGTTGGCGGTGGCCAACCGCGTTCGCGGCCAATACGGCTGAAGGCATCGAAATAGGGCGGGAAGGCGATGTCGGCTGCAGCTTGGGAATCTTCGCTGATGAAGCCGTGGGAGTTGATGCTTACCGGAAGGGTGGAGGGATCATGTCCGGCGCGAGTTGCCGCATCGCGATATAGATCCACCAACGGAACGAACCGTTTGGGGTCCCCGCCGATGATAGCCAACGCCAGCGGTAGCCCCAGGTTGCCGGCTCGCACTACCGACGCCGGCGTGCCCCCGACGGCGATCCACACCGGCAGCGGATTCTGGAGCGGCCGAGGATAGACGCCCAGACCCGGCAATGGCGCTCGGTGCTTGCCTGCGGACCAGGTAACCCTCTCGCTGGCACGGAGGCGGAGAAGGAGATCGAGCTTCTCGGAAAAGAGCTCATCATAGTCGTTGAGGTCGTGGCCGAACAACGGGAACGATTCAATGAATGAACCCCGCCCTACCATAATCTCCGCCCGCCCGCCGGAGAGAGCATCAACGGTGGCGAACTCTTCGAATACCCGCACCGGATCATCCGAGGAGATCACCGAGACCGCGCTGGTCAGCCGGATGTGCTTGGTACGCACCGCGGCAGCCCCAAGAACCACGGCGGGCGCCGAGACAGCGAAATCCGGGCGGTGATGCTCGCCGACACCATAGACGTCGAGCCCGACCTGGTCCGCCAGTTCGATCTCTTCGAGCAGGTCACCAAGCCTTTGCGCAAAGGATTCCCCAGTGGGCCCTAGGGCCAGCGACTTTTCAGCGAAGCTGTAGATTCCAAGTTCCATTCCCAATCACCTTCCGCGAATGCGTCTCGTCGTCAGGCACCAACAGTTGCACTATTGGGGCGAGGAAGCGGCGATGGTAACTCGATGCCGAAACTGCCCCCAGGTGACCCTCGGCCATGCTGCGCGCGCCCTTCGGATGGTCGTGGCTACCGGGATGTTGTTACGGTGAAGCAAAAGCTGAAGCAATCAGGAGAGAGGAACCTGACTCGAGCAACGTCATCGTGGGTGGCTTCCACGTCCGCGGATGAAAATCCACAATTACAAGCCGCGGCCCGGCGTTTGCAGGATCCCGCCCAATTGGTGTCTCCGGATGGGCGCCCTGGAACGTCCGCTTTGGGTCAGAAGCAGTCATTCGCCCAACGACCGCTTTGGGTCAACAGCGATCATTCTAGTGGATGGAATCTAACGCTTGATGCCCGCGTCTGACAGCGGCGATGATTTTGTCGGGATCCTTTGTCCAGATGAAGGGCTGCGGATCGTTGTTGGTGTGTTCGAGGAAGCGGTTGATGGTGGCCTGGAGATCGACGATCGAGTGGAAGACGCCGCGCTTGAGACGTTGCTTTGCGAGCTTTGCGAAGAAACCTTCGACGGCGTTGAGCCAGGAGCAGGATGTTGGGGTGAAGTGGAAGAAAAAGCGCGGATGGCACGTAAGCCACCCGCGGACCTTGGGATGCTTGTGGGCGGCGTAGTTGTCGAGGATCACATGGACCAGCTTTCCCGCGGGCACGTCGGCCTCGATGGCGTTGAGGAAGCGAATGAACTCTTGGTGTCGATGGCGCTGCATGCACTGGCCGATGACACGCCCTTCGAGCACGTTCAGCGCGGCGAACAGCGTGGTCGTGCCGTGCCGCTTGTAGTCATGCGTCATCGTGCCCGCGCATCCCGTCTTCATCGGCAGCCCGGGTTGGGTGCGGTCGAGCGCCTGGATCTGGCTCTTCTCGTCAACCGACAGGACAACGGCGTGCGCCGGCGGATCGACATAAAGGCCGACGATGTCCCGCAGCTTGGGAATGAACTCCGGGTCACGCGACAGCTTGAACTGCCGGACCCGGTGGGGCTGAAGCCCGTGTGCCCGCCAGATGCGCTGTACCGCGCTGACGCTGATGCCGACCGTCTTGGCCATCGCCGGCGCCGTCCAATGTGTCGCCTCGTGGCGCGGCGCACTCAGCGTCAGCGCGACGACGCGGTCAGCGATTTCCCGGCCGAGCGGCGGAACGCGCGAGGGTCGCGTCTTGTCCCGCAGCAACCCCTCGACACCCTCGTGCATGAAGCGCTCCTGCCAACGCCAAACCGCTGTCTTGCTCTTGCCGGTGCGGCGCATGATCTCGACCGTGCCGAGACCATCCCCGCTCAGAAGGACGATCCGTGCCCGCCACACGTGTTTCTGCCGGCTGTTCCGGTCCGCAACGACCGCTTCGAGACGAGCACGGTCGGCGGTACTCACATCGACGATGATTCCTGGCCGCATGCGCCAGACTCGCACACAACGTGCCCGGCGAGAATCCCTCGCGGGATTCAAACGTCAAATTTTATCCACTAGGTGATCCACAAACCAAGCCTCGACGGTCTCGTGCTTTGATACGCAACTGTCCGTGCCGCCCGCTGACGCCGGACAGCCAGGTGAACGAAAATCATGGATAGGTGGCGAGAGACGGATAAAGATCAAGGTCAGCGGCTTCGTCCATATCACTCATGTCCATCACCGCAAAAAAGGCTTGGCATACGGTAGAGGTTTTTTCCTTGTCCGTAACATCTTCCACGTCTTCAGAGCTCTGAAACTGAACAATATCGATATATTCGCCAGCTGCCTTGCGAACTAATTCACGCCGGAGAACACCGGGCTGGTTGCTGACGAACTCCTCCTGGAATCGATCGGAAGCAGCCAGAAGATCGGCCTCGGTTTTGCCTGCAGCCAGTTTGATGGGGGCTAGTACTGTAATAGGCGTCTTCATGGTGTCGTCCTTGGTGTCAGGTTGGGTTGCATCGACAGGGTATCGACAAATACGCCGTTATATGTCCTATTTGATTAGATGAAGCGCGCATCAACCGCAGACCGGCTGAAAAGGTTAGAAGATCTAGTTGCCAGTCTCAAAGACGATGAGCTTTTGACGACAGGCGAAATTGCCGACAACTTCGGGGTAAGCGTACGAACTGTTAGTCGAGATATTCAGGTTCTGAGAGACCAGGGCCTGCCAATTGACGCGGACAGGGGGCGCGGTGGAGGAGTGCGTCTAGACCGTCACTGGGGCATTGGTCGGGTCAACCTTGCCTATTCCGAGGCAGTCGACTTGCTCGTTAGTCTGGCGGTCGCGGAGCAAATGAAATCGCCGCTCTTTATGGCCCATTTGGGTCCGATCCGCCGAAAACTTATGGCGTCTTTTTCGCCAGCTACAAAGCACAAGGTCAAGGGCTTGAAGGCCCGCATCCTGATCGGGGAGTCCGCTTCGCTTTTTGTACTATCCGCCTTTAACGCACCGGACCGCAAAATGGTCGAGCAGCTGCACCAAGCCTTTGTGATGGTGGGAAGAATTGCTATTAACTATCGCGCAGAAAACGGCGTGAAAACCGAGCGAGTAATTGAGCCGCATTATTTGCTACTCAATTATCCGGTTTGGTATGTGCTCGCGTGGGATCATCTTCGAGCGGATGCGCGCACATTTCGATGCGATCGTATTGATAGTATTCAGCGGTTGGATGAAGGATTTAAGCTTCGGCCAATCGCGCAGTTTGAAAATGCCCTGCAGGGGATCAATGTGATCTGAATTCGATTTGAATTCAGTGGTCGCTCTTGGACCATGCGGTCATCCAGCCGCCGCGGCGAGCCGGCGAATATCGAAAGCTGTTGGCTAACCCCGCCCCATCAACCTGGCGGTCAATTTAACTAGTTTTTCATAGGCGATGTCTTCATTGGCCCAGGATTGCTCTAATAGTCGCCGGTAGGTCGCCCGCCGCATCCATTTGGGTTTGGGTGGATCGTTGCCATCCAGGCCCGCCCATTCGGGTCCGCCGAGTTGAGAGCGGATGCTCTGAGCGGCCGATAATGCTCGGTCATATCGACTCTGGAATTGGGATCGGTAGGCAACTTGGCTGCCCCAGGCCTGCCGGCAGGCGAAGCTCCGCGCTCCGGGAGGCTTCCATATCACAGATGCCAGCTGGTTCATTTGAGGGCAGACAAAATACCATTGGTGTCCGCCAAAATGTCTCGGCCGGGTGGTCAGTGCGACCCGCTGGTCGACATCACCGGTTTTGATCATGAGCCAACTTCGCTCAAGACTAATCATCGCGGCCGACAGATCGGCTGAGGCGACCCACTCTTGTGTATAGCCCCATGACCAATTCACTCGACAATGCGAAAAGGCGCCGGGAATGATCCAAGCCTTTTTGATTAGCCTATTGATGTCGAGGCTAAGGCCCTCTTCCAGGCACACGCGTTGTCTGGGTCGCGACATCACATTTTCACCGTCGATTGGAGCGCTCGGCTCCGAGGTTGATCAGACACTCGTTTCTCCGGGAGAATCAATTACCCGCTCGATGACCGTGATCGGATCCTCTGGCGGCTCATCCAGGCTCGGATTTGCCAATGGCACCCTTCCATCGACGCGATCCATGATCTCCCGGATAGCCAAAACATCGCCCGCGATCGCTCTCGCAATCAGCGCCACGACGATTCGGCGCATTTTGGTGGCGTCGCCATCCGTCTCATGGACCGCCACCGTCAGCTCGCGCTTGAAAGCGCGGGGAGTGCTATGATCGCCTAAAGCGGCGAGGCGGTTTCCAATCTGGAATGGGCGTCCTCGGGGCATGATTTATCCTCGCGTGTCATTCGCGGGGAGGCCGCCGTAAACCGTCGTCTTAACTTCGGCCGGTATCAAGACCGCGTCTCCCATGTCGAGCGCTGAGATTTTGATTTCGAATTATCGCCGTATTTGGAGAAGACAGGCCGGAAGAGCAGGCAACCGCCATCAAGTTCCAATGGTCCGTGAGAAAGCGGCCGAGGCTCGGGTTGGGGGGCCCTCAAGATATTGTTCGTTCCCTGCCCAACTCCGCGCTCACAGCGGTCTTCGAAGTACCAATCTGGTCTCGTCATCGCGTCATATGTTTGTGGAGTGCGTTGCGGAGCGCAGCGCACCTGTCACTAGTTTCTTTGAATCTCTTTGATCAACACTACGCTCTTTGAACTCCCTTGATCTCCTTTGATATCCCTTGATATTGCAAGTTGGGCGATCTCACGAGGGGACTCGCGGCTTTCGGGTCGGCGGTTAGCTTGTGGTAGCCGCCGATCCAGTCTTCCCACATCGACGACTGTGCAAACCAAGCTGCCGTGCCCCGGGTCTGAGGCCGATAATGCAGGCGATAGATGCCGACCATCTCGACGTTGGGGAAGGCGGCGTTGACGGCGATGACGTCTTCGCCCAAGCCGATGATCGATTGCGTCATAGAGCCGGCCAGGGCCTCGGTGAATACTCTGACCGCCGCCCCGAGCCTTTGTTCGACATCGATGCCGATATCGATCGGACACGGGTGAATGATCTCCGCTTCGTCGCTATCGGCTTCGACCAGATGAGGGACGCATTCTACCAGCCCGCTGTCCCGAATTGCCTGCAATGCAGCCCAAACGTCTTCGCTACCCAAATCACGCCCATTTTCACTAGTCTTGCCGGTTCGAAATGATTCGAACGGGCCATCCCACCAAAGCGCGTCGGTACCCTCAACGAAGCTCCAGAAAGTGTAGTGGCCGGCTTCACTGACCTTCTCCCGCTGGAAGTTCTGCCGTATCAGCCGCCAATGGAGGCCGCCATTATCGGCAAGCAATTGCTCATGATAGAGTTCGACTAGAAGCTTGAGCGGCCGGATATCGCCAAGGCGACGGAGACGTTCGACCGGCGGTGTTTCGCTGGCCGCGCCATTCACCAGAGTGTTCGGGAGCCAAATCCATTCAGGATGCGCATGCCCGCCAATGCCAGCCACCTTATCGGCCGGAGTGAGAAAGTGCTGGGGGCGTGAGTCACCGCGCTTGAATTGAATGAGGCCAGTCTCCTGAAGCACCCGTATCGACGCATAGGCGCGACTACGACTGACGCCGGTACGCTGCTCAATCGCATTTGCCGACCAAGATGTCGTCCGGTTGTCTCCACCGGTGCCGGTTGCCAGCACCAAATAGGCAACGGCGGCGTTGAGACCGACATCACAAGCCTTGCGCCAGCTCCTGCGGTCGATCTGGAAGAACCGCCCGGTCATTTGACGAGCATCCCATCAGCGGTATGCTCAAGCCCCTTGTTTGCAGGCAGCTCATCGAATCCCCGAAATCGGTCCGGCAGATCTGGGACCACACCGAGATCGACATCACCGCATTTCTCATGGATGCATTGTAGGAGAGCGGACTTGGTCCGACAGAAGCTCTCACCGCGCCATGCCGGTAGGCCGTCTCGATGACCCCGGCAGCGCTGAAGTATCCATTGAAGGCCGTCTCGACATTCAATGACGCGCCAGCGGTGGTCCAGGACGGCGACGACCTTACCGTAGTCGTCGCTTTCCTCGCGTGTTGAAGGGGCTGGGGGGCGTCGAGGCGTCGAGGAAGCACCCGACTGTCCGTCGTCAGGTAATTTGGAACCGATGAGCGGCCTGATTTAAGAGAGGGTTCGGCCCATCTGGTTGGTCATTTTATGCGGCGGTTTTGCGGTATCGCAAGCGCCGGGTTTGTAGCGTCTTTTGTTTGATCTTTTCTCTTTTCAACAGGATGGTCTGGCCGCGCCCGAAGTAGACATCGGCCGGCGTGAGGTTGCCCAGGCTCTCGTGGTAGCGGTGATAATTGTAGTGGCCGACGAAGGCCTCGATCTGTGTCTCCAAGTCGCCAGGCAGATAGTAATTTTCCAAAAGGATGCGGTTCTTCAGGGTTTGATGCCAACGCTCGATCTTGCCCTGGGTTTGCGGATGATAGGGAGCGCCGCGAATGTGCTCCATATCGCGGTCGTCGAGCCATTTGGCCAGATCGTCGGCGATGTAGCTGGAGCCGTTGTCAGACAGGAGCCGTGGCTTGTGAATGACCGTTGCCCGATCGCGACCTGACGCCTTGAGCGCCAGTTCCAGCGTATCGGTGACGTCCTCGGCCTTCATCGTGGTGCAGAGCTTCCACGCGATAATGGTGCGCGAGAAGTCGTCGAGCACGGTGGAGAGGTAGAACCAGCCCCAATCAATGACCTTGAGGTAAGTGAAGTCGGTCTGCCAGAGCTGGTTTGGCGCCGTGGTCTTGTCCTGGAACTCGTCGGACGCCTTGAGGACGATAAAGGCCGGGCTGGTGATCAGATCATGGGCCTTGAGCAGTCGATAAACCGAGGATTCCGATACAAAGTAGCTCTCTGTGTCTGTGAACCGGACAGCCAGTTCCCGCGGCGACAGATCCGTCTCGTCCAGCGCCAGCTGTACGATCCGGTCTCTCACCTCATCGGGGATACGGTTCCAGACTTGGCCAGGCCGCGAGCGGCGGTCCTCCAGGGCCTCCGGTCCGCCGGTCAGATAGCGGTCGTACCAGCGATAAAACGAGGTGCGGGGAATGCCCAACTGCGCCAGCGTGCGCTTGGCCGGCAGATGGGATCGCTCAACCAGCCGGATGATCTCCAGCTTCTCCGATAGTGGATACCTCATGCCTCCTCTCCCCCATCCGCGATCATGCTTTTTTTGAGTAGACGGTTGTCCAGCGTCAGGTCAGCAACGGCCTCCTTGAGTGCCAGTGCCTCACTGCGAAGATGCCGGACCTCATCGGAGGTAGCCTCACGGGCAGTGTCACCCGCCAGGCGCTTCTTCCCGGCCTCCAGGAAGTCCTTCGACCAGCGGTAATAGAGGTTCTGGTTGATCCCCTCACGGCGACACAGCTCAGCGATACTGTCCTCGCCGCGCAGGCCCTCCAGAACGATCCGGATCTTCTCTTCGGCGCCGAACTGCCGGCGAGTCGCCCGCCGGATGTCCTTCACGACCTTCTCGGCCGATGCTTTCTGGTGATTGGTGTTCCGTCTCATCTTCAATCCCTCGTGGGTTAAGATGAGCCAGAAACCCTCTCTTGTTCAATCCGCCCAATCTGTCCCAGAGGCGCTGACGCCGGACAGTGACGAAGCCTACATCCGCGATCTCGCCAGCGCGATCGCCCAATTCAACGAAGAACTCGAGGCATTAGTCGAGCGCGTCCGGAGCTATGAGGCCACGCCGACGCTCAGGGAAGCCCTGCAGCAATCAGTGGCGGGAGAAGCGGCGTGATCAGATTCTCGGCAGACCTTTACAATATCGCTTGGCCATTCGTGAGCAAAGACGTAGCCCGGCATTATTTCACCGGCGTTCTTGTTGAACCTCACCCGAAAAGTGGCGTTCTTCTGGTCGCGACCGACGGCCACGCCTTGATTTGCATCCATGATCTCAGCGGCTCCGCTGAGAAGCAGGTCATCATCAAGCTGGAGCCAGACAGGGCGCGAAACCTCGCCTCTGGGTCGTCCATCGTTGTTGATGACGGGTCGGCGACTATCGAGCACGACGGCCAACCGCTCAACCTCTTCGATGACGCCGACCTTGAGATCGATGGCAAGTTTCCGAACTGGCGGCGAGCGGTCCCACAGCACGGCGATCCGGTGGGCGGACCAATCGTGGCTCCGCACCTGTTGGCTCGAATGGCTCGCGTTGGCGAGAGCCTCGACGCAAAGGCGATGCAGATTGTATTTGCCGAGAAAGACGGTCCAGGCCTCGTTCTGTGGCGCAGCGTCGATCACGCTTTTGGCGTCGTTATGCCGATGGGATGGGACAAGACGTTTGAGCTTCCCGCCTTTTGGCGCGACGATCTCAAGGCGCGCTAACAATGACCGCGCCAATCCTATTCCGCTGGAACGGCGAGGCGATGGAGCCCTTGCAAAGGTTCCACAACATCGTCAACGAGCAGTTCGTCGTCGGCCAAGTCTACAGGCTGGTCGAAGAAGCCGAGCGCTCACAGCTCGGCGGACGCTGGGCATGACCGTCTACACGCCACGCACTTTGGCAAAGGAGTGGGGCTTGTCGGAACGGTCAATTCGTCAACTGGCCCGCAAGATCGGCGCTTGTCACATCCTCGGAAAGGCGATGAGGTTTGACGAAGACGACAAACAAGCTCTTTGGAAGGCGATTCAACCATGCCCCTCACCATCTACAAACGAGGCAAGATCTGGCATTACCGGGGGACGGTTGCCGGGAGGAAGCTTAGAGGCACTACGCGCACGACTGAGAAACGAACAGCGCAACGGCTCGCGGCGGAACAAGAAGCGAAACACTGGAAAAGTCATTTCGATGGCCCTGCATCGGTCCTGACCTTCGTGGACGCTGCTCATATTTACCTGGACGCCGGTAAGCCATCGCGGTTTCTCGGCCGCCTAACCGATTACTGGGAGGAAACGCCAGTGCAGAGCATGACGGCGGGTGCGATCCGGCAATCGGCGATTGACCTTTATCCCAATGTGTCAAATGCCACTCGCAACCGAGCGGTTCTGATTCCGACTCAGGCCGTCATAAACCATGTGGCCGAGCAAGGGCTTTGCCAGCGACTGCGAGTCAAAAGATTTCCGACGGAAACGAGGGAGAAAGAGCCCGCCACTTGGGAATGGATACAGGCTTTCATGGCGGAAGCGTCACCACGTATGGGCGCGCTCGCCTGCTTCATGTTTCTGACCGGCGCCCGGATCTCTGAGGCGATCGGCCTCACTTGGGAAGATGTCGACTTCAAGCGCAGCCGCGCCCTCATTCGTCAGACGAAGGTAGGGAGCGAGCGCTGGGCTCACCTTCCCGGCCCACTCTTTTCAGCCATCGCCAACATTCAGAACCGCAAGGAACGGGTGTTCAAGCTCGCGTGGCCCCCAGAACGCCCGTGGAGGCGCACAGCCGAGCGGGCTGGCATCAAACCGCTATCGTTTCATTCCTGCCGCCACGGCTTCGCTACGGCCATGCTTCATGCTGGCGTAGATCCTGTGACGACAGCCAAGCTCGGAGGCTGGAAATCGCCCCAGCATGTGTTCTCGACCTACGGACATGCCATGGACGACGAAACGGTGACTGAGCGGATTTTGGGCACACCAGGGGCACAATCGAAAACACAAAGTCGAAATAAGGAGTTCGATCAATGACTTATAGGCGCAATACGTGTCTCACCAAGGGAAACGGTCGTAATAGCTGAGGCTCTCGCCGAGGAAGAGCGAAGCGAAAACGAACCCGATGGCAAGCAACTGGAACTCGGCGGGGATCCTGACATAAAGCCGGGGCGTCAGCATCGCCGGGGCCATCGTCAGCCCGATGCTCCCGAGCACCAAGGTCGCGTTCAGCCATTGCTGCTCGAACAACAAAAGCACCAACTCGATTGCCATCGCGGTTTGGAGGACGATCAACATCCCCCAGTAGATCCGAGGGGTGAGCACGTCATCAGATTGGTCATCCGTCGGCTCGGTTGGGTCGATCAGATCGTCGCTATTGTCAGTCATCGCCTTGGGTGGAGACCGGTCGATAGTTGCCGGGCCGATCGGCGCGCTTGTAGCGACGCTCGCGTCACCGGCCCATTCTGCCTCAACCCGGCCGCTGGTTGAAGGCTAAGGGTTTGCCGGTTCAAGTGGCTGATGAAATGCGGTAGTATCAGCGGCAACAAATGGGCGAGAGGCCCCACGGCACGGAGCATCGGCTTCAACATCGCAATGGATGAGCGAAGTCCCATCACCGCCAAGGTTCGCCCAAATGTCGGCAGTGGGCCCGATCCAGTCGAAGACGATCCACTGGTAGAATTGGCCAGGATTGTCTCTGGGCGAACGGGCTCGGACGAACGGCGCCGAGCTGTCTTCGAAGAGGACAACCGACTCACGGAGGCCGACCTCGCGCGCGACATCGAGGCTGAACTTATCAGCGACCTCCAGGCGACAATCGCTGCCATGAATGACGGTGGCCAGGATGGTGATGCGCCGCTCTCTGACGCAGTGGAGGACGCGCCGGTCGATCCGCCCGCCCAATTCGAAACCCAAGAGGATCCGCGCTCGGGGGATGACAGTCACTCCGCCGGCCACTCGGGACAGGGCGCCGTAGCCCCAGAGCTCTCGGCGGGAGCGTTCGATGACTCAAATGGTGCCGACGATCCTCAAACGGCGCCGCCCGATTTCGGACCCGCCGAGGCGGGCCGGGAGGCGCCGATCGCCGAGGAAGGCGATCTCGATCGTCAATCCTTTGATACGAACAAGGAGGAGCCACCTTTCGGCGCCGGTCTCTTCCCTCCGATCATCGAGCCGGCGGATCTAATGGCATCGGAAACGCAGCTGTCCGGCGCCGGCGATCGCGATGAAGCGGCCACGCCGCAGCCGCGCCGGCACCGCGATCATCGGCTCGATGCGGGGTCCGACGACA
This sequence comes from Kaistiaceae bacterium, assembly GCA_963667605.2. Classification (GTDB taxonomy): domain Bacteria; phylum Pseudomonadota; class Alphaproteobacteria; order Rhizobiales; family Kaistiaceae; genus JADLGL01. The sequence goes on along the minus strand of CAXXUZ010000003.1, from coordinate 1,310,357 downwards.
CTGCCGGCGATCCGCCGCCGCGGCGCGGTCCACGCTTTTATTCGGTGGTCGGCGTCATCGCGCTGATCACGATTGGCTCGGCGGCAATTCTAGCGACGCAAGGTGGCAGCGACCCCGATGCGCCAGCGATCGTTGCCGCGAACGATCCTGGCGCCAACGACCCGGTCGCGGCTGAGGAGCCGGCGGCTGATGCCGTGCGACTAGCTGAACTGGAGGCGGCGCCTCAGATCGATGGAGAGGTGGCCGCCGGGGTGCCGCCGGACGAGCTTTCGCGCCTGGTTCGCGTCGTGACGGTTCTGGCCGACGGAAGGATCCTCGATCCAGCGGACCCGCCGCTGGCCGATCCGGCCCTGGCTGTGCCTGCTGTACCCGCCGAAGCGGCGGTCCCTCCTCAGGAGGTCGCGGCGGTGCCGGTCCAGGCACCCGAGGCAGAGGCCGCGCCGCCGGCGGAAGTCGCGGCCTTGGATGATCCACCGATCGCTGGCGGCGCCATAGCGCCAGGCTTTTACGTTCAAGTGTCGGCCCAGGGAAGCGAGCAAGCGGCACAGAACCAGCTTGCCGAATATAAAGCTCGTGCCCCGGATATTCTTGCCACGCAGCCGGCGGTGATTCAGCGGGCGGACCTGCCGCAAGGGATTTTCTACCGGGTCCAATTCGGCCCGTTGCCAGGGAGGGCCGAGGCCGACAATTTGATGCAGAGCCTGATCGCGGTCGGTATCGACGCTTTCGTCACAACCAACTGAGCTGCCCCACCCAACGATGCTATCAGCCGTTCCCGGGACGAAGAATGCCCTCCGCCGGCCAGCGTCGATATGACCGATGTTTGGCGCGCGGGTCGGTGGCGGCCTTCCGTGGTGCCGATCGCAGCTCACCTCCAGATCGGCGTTCATGCGGTCGAACTGCCGATCGACGGGTATGCCGTCTTCGCTCGCGGCACCAATGGTGGCCGCCGTCGATTCTCCTGTCCGCCTGGACCGAGTTCGATCGTTGTCGCGCTGAGCCCGAGACCGGGTTTCGCGAGGTCTATTTCGAATATGACAACGAGTTGGAACTCTGGGCCACGGGCATGAATTCCTCCCGCGCATTTGCCGGGCGAAGTCACAATCGCGCGAGCGACAGTCGTTGACGCGGTGGCGATTACGACCGATTTCATCAATGCTCAGTTCAATGACGCTAATTTCACTGGCGCCGATCTAAGTCTAAGAGGATCGCGGTCAACGATGCTCAGATGACGCGCTCCAATTTCACTGGCGCCATCTTCAATCAAGCGCAAATGCATCGCGCCAATCTCCCAAATGCGATGCTTGTCGATGCGGACGTCAGGGCGGCCGATTTGTTGCGCGCCGATCTCAGGGACACCGACCTCACCGGCTGATTTTTCGATGTCGCGATTGACATTCGCTATCCTGGCGCGCGCGCTGTTGTCGATGGTGCAATCTGGACGGATGCGATGCTGCCGGGCGGGTTCAACCCGGATTAGAAAGATCGACTCGCCGGTGCAAATGAAGCGATGGTGAAGCGATATATCCCAATCCTCGGACTTGTGGCGTGGGCCGGATTGGTGGCGGTGCAGACGCTGCCCACTGGGGCCGCCGTGATCGGCGAGCCCGATCGAAACACTGTTGCCGAATGGGCGGAGGTCAAGCATCTCGACCCGGCGCAGGCCGAAGCGCGCTACGCCGCCACCGGTGTTGTTACCTGCAATTGGGAAGATCCTGAATGGGGATCGCGCACCAGCATATCAACAGGCCAAGTGACGGCGTTACCGGATCTGGTCACGCTTTCCGGTCACATCTTCATTGATCCGTTCATCTGCGAAGAAAAGGCGTCACCGAGCAACTGCCAGTTCACCATCACCAACAATGGCGTGGTTGAGACCGCGATGATGACCGAAATCCTGGCGATCGGAATCGATTGTGATTCAGCGGCGCGTCCGACGCTTGGAGACAGGCTGGTGAATGATTGGGCGCTGGTGCGGTTGGATAGCAGTATGGCGGTGGCGCCCTACCAGATTGCCGATGGTCTGGGCGAAGCCGTGGCCGAAAACACCAAGGTTGTTTCGGTGGTCCACAGTCAGGACTATCTGGTTCTCAATCCCGAAGGTGGCACATTGCACCCCAAAACGGTGAGCGAATGCACCGTCCGCGATCTGCTGAACCGGGCCGGTCGTCTGGTCTATTTCACTTCCGACTGCGACGGCGCACAGCGATCCTCGGGCGGCTCGGTGTTAAACGACACCCTTGAAACGCCGGTGCTGATCGGGATTTGGGCCGCCGCCTCCGAAGATCGACTGCTGCTGGATGAGGCGGTCGAGCGCGTCGTTGCGGCGGGGCAATATAGGGACGATCTGGCCAATGTTGGCGAATACGCAATCAACTCCTGGTCGTCGCGTCACGTCCCCGTCGCTGGGGCGTTCCTGATGGCGATCCGCGAGGCCGTCGAAACTACCGCCAATTAACTTGTTGGCCTTGCCAATTCACGCTCCGCCACCGCTATCACTACATTTCCTGTCTTCTCGCCTTGTTCAACATATCTATGAGCCTCCGCAGTTTTCTCGAGGGGATATCTTCTATCGATCACCGCTTAACACTCCCCTCCTCAATACGATTTCGCGAGAATACAGAGGTCCTCTGTCGTTGGGTGTGATACGCCGCGTAGCACTTTCTTGTGGCCGGTTGCCGAGCTCTATCGTCCTCGCAACATCCGTGACACCGTTTGGTTGGCAATAAGATAACGTCCACTTTCGGCTAGCACCCCCACAATACTGGAGAACGTAGTCTTGCCCACCATGTCGATAATTACATCGTAGCTCACACAGTATTTTGTCAAATCGTCTCTGGCGTAGTCGATAACTTGGTTAGCGCCGATCGAGCGAAGCAGATCCAATTTGTTCTTACGGTAAACCGCAGTCACTTCGGCCCCAAAGTATCTGGCTAGCTGGACCGCAAACATCCCAACCGTTCCACCGGCACCATTGATCAGTACTCGCTCTCCGCTTTGAGCAGTTGCTTGCCTAAGAAAACGAAACACTTCAGGTGCGCCAACAGGAACGGCCGCGGCCTCGTCATGGGTCATATTCGCCGGCTTCACGGCCAGCGCCCCGCCTTCGGGTTCCTCAGGCAGACACATGTATTCCGCGCAAGTGCCCATACCGACAAAACCGGTGGCGCCAAAGACTTGGTCACCTTCTGAAAATTGCTTTACGTCATCTCCGACCAATTCAATGACGCCGGATAGTTCCATTCCGAGTATAGTTATCCTGGATGGTCTTCTCAGCCCTACGTATACTGGGAGGGGTAGTGAGTACCACGAAAGGCCTGTGAGGCCACGGATCTCACAGTCACCCGATGTTACGGTTGTGGTGTGTATGCGGATCAGCACTTCATTGTTTTTCGGCGTAGGCTTCGCCAAGTCGCGGAGCTGAAGGACGTCGGGGGATCCGGATCCAGTCCATACGACCGCTTTCATAGCTTAGTTGCTACGTTGCACCGTCAGCACTACATTGCCCTTTTTGTGCCCGTTCTCGACATATCGGTGTGCCTCGGCGGCTTACTCCAATGGGAAGCTCCTATCTATGACCGCTTTCAGTTCCCCTGCCTCGATGAGCCTCCTTGGGAATGACAGATCCTCTGCTTCCAGCGTTGCCGAACCATTTACTGATAGGAATATTCCACCTTTCCTCAGTGCCGCCCTGCTACGAGAACGTTCTTACTAACCGCATCAAAAACAAGGTCATAGCTGTCACCACCTCCGGCCAAGTCCTCCTTGGTATTATTGTCGTAACATTTTTCGCTACCATCCTCAGGCTGGCAACTGTATTCAGCATAGGCGCCGTCAAAACCAGTGGATGCGAAGACTTGATCACCCTTGGTAAATCGCTTGATATCCTTGCCCACCGATTCTATTTGTCCGGATAACTCGATCCCAGGAATATTGCGTTTCGGTTTTCTGATACCCAAAAATATTCGCGCCGGGATCCATTGCCGGAGCGGCACGTCGAATCCCAGCATTCTTACGTCCCCTTTTGTTACAGTTGTTGCGTGAATCTTTATAAGTACTTCACTGTCCTTCGGAACGGGTTTGTTTACTTTCTGGAGCTTGAGAACTTCCGGTGGTCCGTATCTTGTGGCGACAATCGCTTTCATGCTGGTGCCCCTTTTCGTCTTACGAACCCGACCGATGGTGACGGTGTATCAGCTCACAAATCGAGTGTGCTACACCCATGGTCTTCGTCATCGACGAGCGGTTCATTGCCAGCACGATGCCGATCCCAGCGTCGGGATAAAGGCGCATCTCACTAGTGAAGCTGGCACCACCTCCCTCATGATTCAGGAACAGGTGATTGTTAGTCATTCCGATCTTCCATCCTAGACCGACCCCCAACCGAGATTCAAAACCAGCGCGTCCTTTCGCGACCAAGGATTGCATCTGCTGTGTCGATTCTTCGGACAGCAGCGGCGCGCCACCGTCGAGCTGAGACCGAACAAACGGCTCGAAATCTTCGACTGAGCCAACTAGTGGATGGAATCTAACGCTTGATGCCCGCGTCTGACAGCGGCGATGATTTTGTCGGGATCCTTTGTCCAGATGAAGGGCTGCGGATCGTTGTTGGTGTGTTCGAGGAAGCGGTTGATGGTGGCCTGGAGATCGACGATCGAGTGGAAGACGCCGCGCTTGAGACGTTGCTTTGCGAGCTTTGCGAAGAAACCTTCGACGGCGTTGAGCCAGGAGCAGGATGTTGGGGTGAAGTGGAAGAAAAAGCGCGGATGGCGCGTAAGCCACCCGCGGACCTTGGGATGCTTGTGGGCGGCGTAGTTGTCGAGGATCACATGGACCAGCTTTCCCGCGGGCACGTCGGCCTCGATGGCGTTGAGGAAGCGAATGAACTCTTGGTGTCGATGGCGCTGCATGCACTGGCCGATGACACGCCCTTCGAGCACGTTCAGCGCGGCGAACAGCGTGGTCGTGCCGTGCCGCTTGTAGTCATGCGTCATCGTGCCCGCGCGTCCCGTCTTCATCGGCAGCCCGGGTTGGGTGCGGTCGAGCGCCTGGATCTGGCTCTTCTCGTCAACCGACAGGACAACGGCGTGCGCCGGCGGATCGACATAAAGGCCGACGATGTCCCGCAGCTTGGGAATGAACTCCGGGTCACGCGACAGCTTGAACTGCCGGACCCGGTGGGGCTGAAGCCCGTGCGCCCGCCAGATGCGCTGTACCGCGCTGACGCTGATGCCGACCGTCTTGGCCATCGCCGGCGCCGTCCAATGTGTCGCCTCGTGGCGCGGCGCACTCAGCGTCAGCGCGACGACGCGGTCAGCGATTTCCCGGCCGAGCGGCGGAACGCGCGAGGGTCGCGTCTTGTCCCGCAGCAACCCCTCGACACCCTCGTGCATGAAGCGCTCCTGCCAACGCCAAACCGCTGTCTTGCTCTTGCCGGTGCAGCGCATGATCTCGACCGTGCCGAGACCATCCCCGCTCAGAAGGACGATCCGTGCCCGCCACACGTGTTTCTGCCGGCTGTTCCGGTCCGCAACGACCGCTTCGAGACGAGCACGGTCGGCGGTACTCACATCGACGATGATTCCTGGCCGCATGCGCCAGACTCGCACACGACGTGCCCGGCGAGAATCCCTCGCGGGATTCAAACGTCAAATTTTATCCACTAGTCCTCCAATCGCCTGGGTAGCCAAATTGTAGTCATTCAGAGCGACGAGCCCTTTTGTCTGTTCCCGGTAGAGACGGCGTGAAACGGTCGGCATCACCAGGCGAAGCATCAGCCGGGTGGGGTCCCACCGGCCGATATACCCGGTCGCCATTTCTTCGGTTCTCTTGCCGACCGCCTCGAAGTCGGCTTCGCTGGCGAGCGGTGCGAGAATGTGTTGCCGAACATAATCGGGATAAGCGAGACCTGAGACGCGACTCACCAACTCTCCGAGTATGGCGTAGTTGACGTTCCTGTATTGGGCCTTGCCCCCCGGACCTCCCCCGCTTTGTAGCTTGTAGCCCTTCAACGCTTGCGCAGTGGTCGGCGGATCTTCGCCCGGGAAATAGACCGCCATGAAGCCACGGAGGGTATCCTTCAAGCCCGACGAGTGGCCGAGTAATTCACGGAGCTTGATGCCATCAAGTTGCGGCAGGTCTGGCAGATAGCTCGTCGTCTCGGCATCCAAATCCAGAGCGCCGTTCTCGACCAGTCGCAGCACAGCGGCGGCTGTGAAAATCTTCGTGCCAGAAAACAAATGATAGACTGTGGACTCGCGCGCAGGCCGGGAAGTCTCGATATCAGCGAGGCCAAAGCCTTGAGACCAAAGAAGTATCTCACGATCCACGACTGCAGCTGAAGCGCCCGGTATCCCCGCCTTTGCGAGCAGCGCCTCAATCGCACCACTTGTCTAAACGGGCGCAACCATCTCTCAATTCCAGTTTCGGCTCGCCGACCAAGGCGACGCTCCCCCAGTTAGCGATCCTGGCAACGCGCCTTTCAGACGGCTTCTACTAACCTTCCGCAACAAACGGCGGCGACCGCGCCGAAATAGGTTGCTGCGACTATGAGAACGCGGACAATCATCGGGTCTTCGCGCCGCGTAGTTGGACGACCCTTTGCTCGGCATCGGGAAACTGCGACGCCGCTGACTCAAGGCGTGGCACTTCTTCTTCGGGCAATATATCCCGGAATCGACCCATCAGTTCGAACCCCGCGATTACCGCGTTTGCACGATAGCTCTGGCTCCCCATCGGGCAAAGGAAGCGATTACCTCGTCACCAATCATTTTGTCGATGATCGCGCGGTGTAGCGGTAAAACCTCGATTGCGAGTCGACAAAAGCGATCCAGGATTTCGGCAAAGGCGTCACTGTGCCGCCGCGGACACACAACCAAACAAAATCGACTGAGGCTGGGTACAGGGGACAGAAATTCGTGACATATTATGTGCGCCGAACGGCAAAGAGCCGGCCTGGACCATCGCTTGGGGAACTTCCGACATCATAGACACTGATCTTGCTATCGACCGCCCGGTTCCTCCGCTGAACCGACGGCCGTTCCTATTGGGCTCCCTTGGCTCCGTCGGAGCAATTGGCCTTTCCGGGTGCGTCGGCGGCCTGTTTGGCGACGGTCTCTCGATCGCCCAAATGTATGCCGCCCTTCCGAATGAGCGGTTTCCAATCCCGGCGGTTGATCTGAGCAAGGTCAACCCGGACTTTCTTCGGAAGGTTGTTCGCTACAACACGATCGAACCGCCCGGGACAATCATCGTCGATCCCAGTGCGTTTTACGTCTATCGTGTGGAGGAAGGCGGCCTCGCCACACGGTACGGCGCAAATGTCGGTCGCGCCGGATTTGTTTGGAGCGGCGATGCGTATATCGGGCGCAAGGCCGAGTGGCCGATTTAGACACCGACGCGCGACCAGATCGGACGCGATCCCACATTGGTGCAGTACGCCGGCGGAATGCAACCGGGTCTCGACAACCCTCTCGGATCGCGAGCACTCTACCTTTACCAGAACGGCGTCTATACGCTCTGTACGTTGTATGGGACCATCTATGAATGGACCATCGGGCAGGGCGTATCGAGCGGGTGCATCGGTCTGCTGCACCAAGACATCATCGATCTCTACAACCGGACGCCGGTCGATACGCGTGTGGTCGTGTTGCCGGCAACGGCTTAGACGCCGATCCAGCTCATTGACTGACGGGTCGTTTGTCTTCCGTAAGGGACAAATTCGCCGAACTTGATTGCGTCCTTACGATTCCGGCGGCAATCATTTCCGCGTGCCTGCGCCAGTCCCGCGTCATATGACATGACCGGATGATCGATCTTCCACTTGAGACGATTCTGCTGCTCGCGGTCGCCGCCTTCGTCGCCGGGTTTATCGATTCGATCACCGGCGGTGGCGGGCTCATCACGGTACCTGCGCTCCTGCTGGCCGGGCTGGGCCCAGTTGAGGCTCTCGGTACCAACAAGCTCCAGGCGCTGTTCGGCACCGGCTCGGCGTCCTTCGCTTACGCCCGCAAGGGCTACGTCGATCCGAGGCGCCAGATTCCCGCCGCGTCGCTGGCGCTAATTGGGTCCGGCGTCGGAGCGCTCGTCGCAAGTATCGCGCCGGGAGAGATTTTGGAAGCGGTGCTTCCTCTCCTGCTAATCGCCATCGCCGCCTATTTCGCCTTCAAGACAACTCTGAGCGACACCGACCGCGTAGAGCGGATGCTGTCGGCGGCCTTCCTAATGACCGTACCGCCATTGATCGGCTTCTATGATGGGCTGTTCGGCCCGGGGACGGGGTCGTTCCTAATGCTCGCTTATGTCGGCCTTGCCGGCTTCGGCATCCTCAAAGCGACCGCCCACACCAAGGTGCTCAACTTCGCCTCCAATGTCGGGGCCTTCATCGTGTTCGCGGCGTTGGGCAGCGTGGCGTGGAAGATCGGCCTGGTCATGGGCGCGATGCAGCTTCTCGGCGCGCGGCTCGGCTCCGCACTCGCGATGAAAAGCGGCGCCAGGCTCATAAAGCCGATGCTGGTGACCATGTGCATTGCTCTCGCGGTCCGGCTGCTGCTTGATCCAGCGAACCCGGTGCGTATGTGGATCGGCATCTAGCCGGAAGCGGACGTTCACAAAGACAAGTGTTGCTCCGCAGGCAGGCGCGCGTTTTGCTGCGCCTCAATCACCGATCATCGGGGGGCCGCTGCACTGGGGAATTCGAAACCCTCGACAGGCTCTGAGGCTCTCGATTGTGCTGCCGATCACCCAATAGATCTCGGCTCGGTAGGTGATAAGGCCCGGGACCTCGGCATTTTGGGGACCGGCGCCGATCGCAATTGGTCCGGGCACAGGGTGAGTTGGTGCAAAACAAGTCACCGTGGGTGTCCCGAGCTCGCGGGCGAAGGATACAAACGCATTACAGGCGTAGATCTCGCCGTCCGAGGGCCGATATGCGAGGGCGGTGGCATTGCAGGATATCGGGAGGTCATCAACTCCGATCAAGCAGTCAACGCCGGTTGCTTCTAGCCGCCAGTTCGCCTGCGCCGTCGCCGGCTCGGGCAGGAGAACCACGATCGCAGTGGCCGCCAGAAATCGAGTCAATCGAAACGCTGTTGTGAGGGGCATGGCGCTCTCCTCTGAAACCTATAACAGAAATCTTGTTGCCTGAGGAATTACCCCACGCTGATGACAGACTAGGGTTTCGGCGCAGATTCTCTGAAGTCATTGGCGCGCCGGAAGGGATTCGAACCCCTGACCCCCAGATTCGTGATTGGTGGACAAAGCGTTTCAGCGGGTTTCAACTCGATTCATCAGTCTCCACGAATTGGGGCGTATCATACCGTTTTGCCACTCATTGTGTCTCAGCCCGTCTCATGCTATTTCGTGTATCTGTGACCTATACGTGACCTTTTTTGGAATGAGCAAATTGAAGTCTCTGACTACGATCGCATCCGTCGAGGCTGCTCGACCGGTCCCGGGCAAACAGGTCGAGTATCCCGACTCCAAGGTTCATGGTCTTGCTTTCCGGGTCACGAGCGCTGGTGGCAGGAGCTGGACCCTCCGTTATCGCAACGCCGAGGGGAAGCAGAAACGACTTAGTTTGGGAAGATACCCAGCTGTCAGCCTATCGGCGGCGCGCAGGGCCGCACTTGAGGCCCTTGCCAAAGCGGCTGGTGGTTTGGACCCCGCAAAACTGAAGCGAGCTTCCAAGGCAGCCGCGAAAGCTCATCATCCAGTTACAGTTGCCGAACTCATCAATAGGTATCTCGACGATGCCGCCAAGGGAGGACACCGGCCCAATGCGAGACCAAAGCGGCCAGGGACGATGGGCCTCGACCGATATTATTTTGATCGGTGCATCAAGCCTGCAATTGGCCACACCGCAATTGAGGAGTTGTCGCGCAGCGAAGTGCAGCGCTTCCTCGACGAAGTGGGCGATCACGCGCCTTCAACGGCCCGTCACTGTCTTGCAGTGCTGCGCCAAGCCTACAATTACGCAATCAGAAACGAACTCGCGACGGCCAATCCGGCGCAGTTGGCTTCATTGCCAGCGCCCAAGCAGCGCGAGCGAGTACTGGGCGACGCTGAATTGAAGGCAATCTGGGTTTCGGCAGGAGAATTGGCTTTGGGGCAGGGGACCACTGGCCACGCCATTCGCGATGCTAACGCTGCAACGCGGAGGTGAGGTCGCCGGCATTCATGCCGACGAGATCAATCGATTCTCCCGTATCTGGACTATTCCAGGCGAGCGAACCAAGAACCACCACACACACGTTGTGCCGCTTTCGCACCAGGCGATTAGGGTCCTTCAGTTTGTCCGTCGTCAGGTAATTTGGAACCGATGAGCGGCCTGATTTAAGAGAGGGTTCGGCCCATCTGGTTGGTCATTTTATGCGGCGGTTTTGCGGTATCGCAAGCGCCGGGTTTGTAGCGTCTTTTGTTTGGGGATTATAAAGAATGGTTGACAGCAGCGGGATATCAGCCATGATGGGCGGATGGAGTGGGGACAAGACGCATGGGCATGGCTCGTCCGGGAGGTCGCAGCCTTCGGCCTGCGCGACAGCTACCGTGAATAAGCGCGCCCCGCGAGCCGACGAGTCTGATGACGGCTAACTTCGCCAGCGGGACGGTCTGGACCGGCGACAATCTCGACATCATGCGAGGCATGAACTCCTCTTGCGTCGATCTGATCTACCTCGATCCGCCGTTCAACTCGAATCGCACCTACGAAGCGCCTATAGGGAGCAAGGCTGCGGGTGCATCCTTCAAGGACGCATGGACGCTTGACGACGTGGACGTGCATGAGCACGGTGAATTAGCCGATCGGAATTCAGCGGCCTCTTCCGTAATAGAAGCGACGCGCCAAGCACATGGCAAGGGGATGCGGTCTTACCTCATCTTCATGGCCGTGCGGCTGCTAGAAATGCACCGCATTCTCAAGTCCACCGGCTCGATCTACCTCCACTGCGATCCCACGGCCTCGCATTATCTCAAACTGCTGATGGATGGGATATTCGGGCAGCGGGGCTTTCGGAACGAGATCGTGTGGTGCTACCGGAAATGGTCAGTATCGGCGGACCAGTTCGTGCGAAACCATGACACGATCCTGTTCTACGCGGGCGAGAGACACACATTCAACCCGCATTCCCCAAGTGACCGATCCATCTGATGCGGTTTCCGTCTGATTCCTGTGTAAGAATCAGTGGATTAGATCAGACGGAGAGTGGGTCGAACGCGGAACCTGGAGGGTGAGTCGGATCGGGGGCTGCTGCGGGCGTTTTTCGACCGAAGACTGAAGTTCGAGTTCCACGGTTCGCGGATCACGTCAGACGCTGGTCTGCTCGCCTATCGTGAACTGGACGAAGCCCTCGGCCTGACCACGCTGGCCGGTGACGTTATTGCTGACAGCCGGACCGGCAAGAACGGTTGGCACGGCATCATCGGTCTCCTTCGCCAATCCGTCTATGGTCGTCTCGCCGGGTACGAGGACGTGAACGACGCCGACCGGCTGGGGCGCGATCCTGCGATGCGGTGGATCGTCGGCGGCAGGGCTGTCGAGCGCGGCGGCGCATCGACCAGCCAGATGGGCCGGTTCGAGACGGAGTTACTCGCCACCAATGACAACCTCGCCGCGCTCGCTGACCTTTTGGGCATCTGGATCGACCAGGTTAACGAGCGCAAGCCGCCGAAGATTATCGTGCTCGACATGGACAGCTCCGTCAGCCCGACCTACGGTGACCAGGAGGGCACGGCCTACAACGGTCCACTTCGGCTGCACGTGCTACACCCGCTGTTCGTGTTCAACCAGTTCGGCGATCTGGAGCGTTGCGCCCTGCGTCCGGGCAACGTGCACAGCGCCCATGAATGGCGCGATGTGTTGGACCCGGTGGTCGCTCGATACCGGAACAAGACACTCCGGCGTTATTTCCGTGGTGACGCCGCCTTCGCCTCGCCCGAGGTTTATGAGTTTCTGGAAGCGGAAGGCTTCAAGTACGCCATCCGGCTTCCGGCCAACAAGGTGCTGCACGACAGCATCGCGCACCTGCTCAAGCGCCCCGTCGGTCGGCCGCCGAAGGAAGTTCGTCGGTATTACGCGAACTTCAGCTATCGGGCCGGTAGCTGGACGGAGCCCCGCCGGGTCGTCGCCAAGGTGGAGTGGCACTCAGGGGAACCGTATCCCCGCGTCGGCTTCATCGTCACCAACCTGAGCCGTCCTGCCGAGCGGGTTGTTGCGTTCTACAATCAGCGCGACACTGCCGGGCAATGGATCAAGGAAGGCAAGAACGCCATCAAGTGGACGCGGCTGTCATGCCGTTCGTTACGCAACAATGCCGTCCGGCTCCAGCTGCATGCACTCGCCTATAACCTCGGCAACTTCATGCGTACCCTGGCGTTGCCCGATACCGTGGAGCAATGGTCGCTGACGACGCTGAGGGAGAAGCTGGTCAAGATCGGTGCGAAAGTTGTCAGCCATGGCCGGTACGTCACATTTCAATTGGCCGAGGTTGCAGTCCCAAGAAGCTTGTTCCAGAAAATCTTGAGCCTGATTGATGATCTACGACGAAGACCCGCTCCGGCGTAGGCCGAGGGAATCGACGGCAAGGAGATTGCGACACGAGAGGTGTGTCTGGATGGCAAGAGAAACGACCAAATGGCCTTCCACGCGCTGGCCGATTACCAAAATCATGTCATCGGATGGCTGCAATGGGAACAGAGTTCCCTTGGAGAGGGGCCGTGGTACGATTTCCGCGAATTTGGATGTCATTCGGTTCAATCCACAATTCGTCGACCCTTCACCGGGGACAATGAAACGATGGAAAGGAAAACGCCAGCAGGCTGTTTTCGTGGATGGCGCACGTCAGGCGACATCTTCTACTGAGAAAGCACGATCTCCATGTCCCGATTGGTGGGACATCTCGGTTCTCAATCCGAATGCCAAAGAACGCACCGGCTACCCGACACAGAAGCCCCTCGGCCTTGCTGGAGCGCATCATACTCGCCAGCAGTGATGGTGCTGGACCCCTTCTGCGGTTGCGCCACCCTTGTCGCGGCAGATCGGCTGCAGCGGGAATGGGCGGGCGTCGACCTGTCGCCGCTGGCGATCAAACTGGTAGACGACCGGGTCGCCGAGGATCGCGGCCTGTGGGGCGGCGCAACGGCGCTTACCGAACCTCCTACGCCAGCAGGCTGTTTTCGTGGATGGCGCACGTCAGGCGACATCTTCTACTGAGAAAGCACGATCTCCATGTCCCGATTGGTGGGACATCTCGGTTCTCAATCCGAATGCCAAAGAACGCACCGGCTACCCGACACAGAAGCCCCTCGGCCTTGCTGGAGCGCATCATACTCGCCAGCAGTGAACCCCGGGCGACATGGTGCTGGACCCCTTCTGCGGTTGCGCCATGGCCCTTGTCGCGGCAGATCGGCTGCAGCGGGAATGGGCGGGCGTCGACCTGTCGCCGCTGGCGATCAAACTGGTAGACGACCGGGTCGCCGAGGATCGCGGCCTGTGGGGCGGCGCAACGGCGCTTACCGAACCTCCTAAGCGCACTGACCTAGGCGACCTGCCGAACTACCGGACGCATCGCCACCGCTTCTACGGCGAACAAGAGGGCGTGTGTGTCGGCTGCGAGACTCACTTCCCGTTCCGCGTTATGGACGTCGACCACATCCTGCCCCAGTCAAAAGGCGGAACAGATCACCCTGATAACCTGCAACTGCTTTGCTCGGGCTGCAACCGCAGCAAGGGCGGGCGCACAATGGCCGAATGGAGGGCAGCAACATAAAATACATGCCGAAGCTTGATCCGAAGGTGGATTTGGTTGGCGCGACGCCCGAGACGCTGGCGCGCGCGCTGTTCCGCCGTGTCGAACCGTTACGACCGGCTCGCGTTCGAAAACCCGTTGCTGGCGATGAGGTCGCGGTAGAGAAGGTTGCGCCCGACCAGCTGGGCGACGGTGTGCCGCATCTGCGCAAGCGTTCCTGAGTCGCGGTCGTTGTGCTTGCCGGCGAATTCGGAGACGTAGCGTTGCTGGTGCTTCGGGCTGATCTTGTGGAAGGTGCCCTTATGGGCGCGTTTCAGCATCGACCAGAAGGATTCGATCCCATTGGTATGGGCCATCCCGGAAACGTATTCGCCGACGCTGTGCTTCACAGTTTCGTGCTCGAAAGGCATTCCCTGATATCCACCGTGATCGTCGGTGTAAACCGTCGCGCCTTCGGCTGCATGATCACCGACGAAACCTTGCAATGTCTGGGCATCTGTTTCGTCAACAACACGGGCTGTCACCATGTTGCTGTTACGGTCTTTCATACCAACCACGGCGGTCTTGCCGACTGCGCCGCGCCCGGTGCCCGCCAACTCTTTGTGCTTTGCCTTGCTCATATTCTTGCGCTTGCCGCCGAAATAGGTCTCATCGACCTCTACAGGGCCGTCAAACTGATCGTCGTGTTCGACCGCCCATGCCTGCCGGATACGATGCAGCATGAACCATGCGGTAGGCTGCGAAACGCCAATGTCGCGTTGCAGCTTCATGGACGAAACCGACTTGAGGTTTGTCAGGCAGAGATAGATGGCGATGGCCCACTTGCGGAGCGGGATTTTCGACCGCTGCATGGCCGTGCCGGTCTTGATGCTGAAATAGGACCGGCAGTCGCTGCACCAGTAGGGCATCTTCGCGTGAGAGGCTTCGCGGGTACGGACCGATCCGCATTTGGGGCAATGGCGACCGTCCGGCCAGATGATGGACTCGAACCACTCGGTCGCGGCTTCCTCGGTCGGGAACATGTCCATCAGCTCAACGACGGTGAGTCCTTCGCGATGGGCTTTGCCGGGTGCTTTCTTCGCCATGACCATATCTCCCTTCAACACAATGGAATATAGGGAGTCTGGCTGGAAATGTCAACCATTCTTTATAATCCCCTTCCAAAATCGTCGAGCTTGACATCGGTGTAGTAGCGGAGATCGCCGATCGACGCCCGGCCATTGCGGGCCAGAACGTAGAGTGCATAGGCGATGCCCTCCCCGCCATTGGAGAAGTCGGACGAATAAGCGATGCGGTTGGCGAGATTGTCGAGCGCGATCGCGAGCGCCAGTTGCGGCACTTCGTAGCCAGCCGCGGCAGCGCGGGTGAGGAAATCGGTGACATAGGAATCAAGCCACAGATCGCTGCTCGAGAACGGACCCCAGAGACCGAAAGCCCCGGACCCAGTCTGCTTCGACAGCAACGAGGCGATTGCATCTTGAATTCGCCGTTCAAGACCGGTATCGGCTCCGATGCCGACCGATGCTGCGACATCGTTGAGGAATAGAAGCGGCAAGGCCCGACTGGTGGTCTGTTCGGCGCAACCATAGGGGTAACGATCGAGCGCAGTCAGCATCCCGACGATGTCGCGCAGCGCCGCCGGCCGACACATTCACCGAAGCGGTACCCGGGAAATAATTGGCGAAGGCGTCGACATCGAGCGTCAATGTGCCGCCGGCCGGGATCTCGAGATGGGTCAATGTCGTCATCGGCACTCCCGCCGGACGAACTCCGAGAGTCAGATCCTTGAGGAACACCTCGCCTTCCGGCGTCATTAGAGTGAGCCGGATCTGATGATCGCCGATTGCCTCCCCGATAATCGGAACGACAATCGTCGTTCGCGCTCCCTGTTCCAGCACGAGGTCGAAGAGCCGAGCTTTGATCCCGATGCCGATTCCGGGATCGGGATCGACCAGCAGGCGGTAATCGCCCGCCGGCCCGGCGACATTGTCGATCTCGATCAGCAGGCACGAGGCATCGTCGATGTGGAGGAAGCGCGGCACGCTGGCATTGACCACCGCCGGGTCACGAACGAAGACATCGCGAACAGCGTGGCCGATACCTTGGGCCGACCAAGCCTGGACCATGATTCGCACGGTGCCGTTGAAGTCAGGCATGTCGAAGGAAACGGTGGCGCGGCCATCGGCATCGACCCGGACGATGCGGGAGTGGAAGGCCACCAATTCCTCAGTCGGCGGCGGCGCACCGAGGCGACCCGGCCCACCATCGCCACCGAAACGAATCCGGCCGAGTGCACCTTGAGTGGTATCGATCAGGTCGCCATAGAGATCACGGATCTCAATGCCGAGGCGGCGTTGGGCGAAGAACCAATCATCCGGCGCCGGTGGCTGATAGTTGGTCAGATTGAGGATGCCGAGATCGACCGCAGCGACAGTGACATAGGCCTGGGTGCCCGGTTCCAGATTGGTGATTTCGACCGGGACCGTTATCGGCCCGCGCGGGCGCAGCTCGGTCGGGAGATCGACGGCGATCTTGAGGTCGCGATCCTCCGGATCGACGGCCGCCCAAGCGAGGCCGAGGGCCCGAGCCGGCATCCGCCCGGCCTCGAGATCCATCGGCCGATAGAGCGTGGCGGTAATATAGGCGCCGGCACCCCATTCCTCGGTTACTGGCAGTTCCACTGTCGTGCTCTCAGCCGGCACTTCAACCATGGTCATTGTCACCAGACGATTGTCGAGTACGGTCACCAGCGCGACCCCAGCGAATTGCGGATCGAGCCTGAGTTTGGCGATCTCGCCAATCTGGTAGGCCGCTTTGTCGAGCGCCACGGCAAGAACGTCGGGCGTGTCTGTCCCGACATCAGCGACGTACCAGCCGGCAGAGAAATCGATCGTCGTCGAGGTCGCATCGGGACCGCCGGAGGTGAGCTCGAGCCGATAACGGCCCCAATCGACCGGCGCGCTGATCCTGGCCGGCCCATCGGCGCCGATGTCGATGACCCCGGAAGCGACGCGCTGAGTGGTGGTAATTGACTCCCAGCGCCAGACACCGTTGACGCTATACCATTGATAGTTTCTGCGAATTCGCAGCAATTCCCACTCGACATCGGCGATCGCGGTGCCATCGGTATCGGCATCGATGGCAATGACAGTCGAACTCGGCCGGCCCACCTTCGGGCACGCCGAATCCTTCATAGAGCGGCCGAACGCCGAGCCGCGGTCCATCAAGCGTCACCGGCAAACTCAACTGACGCTCAACCGCGCGGCCGCTGGTATCGGTAATGCGAATGACGGCTTGGTCCCGCAACAGGCGAGTCGTCTGAGGCAAGTTGGGGAGGAAGATGGTAACAGACGCATTGCCGGCCTCGTCGGTCTCGGGCGCGTCGTCAATCGGCCGAGCGATCCGGCGCATCGTGTCGTCGCCGCGACCGAAGCGATAATTGGGATAGGCCGCCAGAACATCGACCGGGCTTACGGCGATATCGCCAGTGACGGTAAGGCCGGGAGCGGTTGCGCCGTAAAGATAACGAGCGGTGACTTCGATCACGGTCGGGCCGGCGGGATCGAAGGCTTCCGCATCGGCGGTGAGTTCGAAATCCAGCCGTTCGGGTACGAAATCATCGACTAGGAAGGATTCCTCGCTGATCGGCCGGCTGTCGGGATCGGTGTAAAGTCGGAGCCGCCACGAGCCGCGCATGGCATCGGAGCGAAGTGCAAGGGTGTAGAGATAGCCGCCGAGACCATCGTCGACGATGAGCGCCCGACCATGTTCGACGCCGTCGGGGCGCTCAACCACCATGGTCAAGGGCAGATCAGCGAGAGCGAATGCGGTGGAATCGCGAACGATCGCGGTGGCGTAAACGGTCTCGCCGGGGCGATAGACCCCGCGCTCAGTCCTGAGATAGGCATCGACCACTTGAGGCGACGGCCGACCATCGACGCCGCGATCGGTCAGGTCGAAAGTGCTTCGGGTGAGGTCGAGAAACGCGTAGTCGCCGGCATCGGTCTCGGCGATGACGAGTTGCGGCGAGAGGCCACCACTGCCGCGAACCAAGCCCGGATCGAATCTGGCGTAGCCGTCAGCGTCGGTGATCGCCTCGGCGAGGATCTCATTATTCCGCGCGATGAGACGCAGTCGAACATCGGAGATCGGTTCGGCACTGGCGAGCGAACGGACGATGGTGTGCAGTCCGTCCGATCCGTTCAGAGTCGTCAGCCCAAGATCGGAAATGACAAACCATTGGTAGCGTCGGGGTCCCAATAGTTGCGGCGCTCGTCCGGCAGCCGCGCGGTGATCACATAGACGCCCGGCAGCTGTTCGCAGAGCGCCTCGGTCACCGGGATCGCGGTCGTGACCAATTCGTTGAGCGGACCATCGGTCTCGACGATTCCGGTCCAAATCAACTGGCCGCCGGTCGAAGCGATCTCCTGAGCGCGGTACGATTCGAGCTGACGAAGGAAGATGCCCTCGCGCAGGGCGAAAGCGAGACTGCGATCGCCGATCCGATATATTTCGGCTTCGACTGCCGCGGTGTTTACCGACTGAATCGGGATGGTTGATTGCGGCCCGGCGGGAAGGACATAGGCGTTGCCGGCAAATCCAGCCCAGGGCGAACGATCCGGAACAAAGACTTCGAGGATCGCCGTGTTGGCCAGAACCTCGCCATCGGCCGCAGGCAGGCCGGCGCGCACCTGAATGCGATAGCGACCACCATGGGCGACACCGTCGATGCAGATCTGGCCGGATTCAGGCTCGATCGCCAAACCGGAGGCGCCTTCGACGCTGATGAAATCGGCCAGCCCTGGACGGGCCACCGGCGGCGGATCGGAGAATACGATGCAAATTCTCGGCGCCTCGGCATCGACATCGACCTCATGGCTGAGGATTCGGAAGCCATGTTCGGCAACGAGAGTTTCGAGATTTGCGGCAACCAGTTCGTCTTGAACTAGATCAAGGCTGGCGCGATAGGCTTTGATCGCAGGTCGCCATAGCCCGCGCAGCTCCAGTGCCGCGCCCAAAAGCACCAGCGCCGAGGCCCGGTCGTTGTCGGACTCGGACCTGAGAAAGGCGTTGATCACGGCCGAGGTCGCGCGGGTTCGGATTTCGGCGCTCTCTGAGGCGCTTGCCCCGACCCGCAGCAAGGTTGCGCGCCCGAATCCAAGCCAAACCTTCACATCCTCGTCGGCAATGGCAAGCGCGGCGCCGTAAAGATTGGCCGTCAGCGCCGGATTATCGTCGCTGCGCGCGGCGCCGGCGGCGCTCAGAAGATCGCTGAAGGAACGGTTACCCGGCGCGAAAATGTTGTCGAGCCCACCGGCGAGGCGGCGGGCCTCATCGACAAAGTCCAGCGCCAGGAACGCCGTGAGTTCGCTTTCGCGCAGGCGCGTAGTGCTCTCGGAGAGCGCCGGGCCAACGACGATGCGTCCGGCGATCGCATTGGGGACAAACGTCAGGGCTCCGAAGTCAGACTTCAGGAAGCACCATTGCGCCTGGGTGTTGTACGTGAATGCCCGGCAACGATTGTCATTGAGGCAAGCAGCCTCGCAGGTGTCGCGGTCAACTTCGCGGAGCGTCTGGTAGTCGAAACCGTTGTAATCGGCGTCTTGGGTGATGATCAGCCGGCGCAGAAGGTCCTCCTGGGCGTGCGCCGGTAGCTGCGTCAAAGCAGCGAAGATGCCGCCGGCGAGCAGGGTCCATAAACGCCGCCTAGTGCCGATCATCTTTTCGCCTCCGCCTATCATCCAAGATACGCCCACCCGGGGCCAGCCAGGAGTGAGCCGCGCTGGAGCCTTCGGATACGCAACCGAAACTGGCAGAAAAGAGGCCTCGGCACGACCGAAAGAAGACGGTGCACCAGCTGTGACCTTAATGCCGCATCATTGAGCGGATCGATAAGGTTGTCTAAGGTTGCGGCAACAGGAGAAAATCTTTTTCACCGCTTGGAAAGAGTTTGAAATCAGCGGCTTCGCAGGATCCCTAGCCCGTCACTAGATTCACGTGAAAGAATAATGCCAGCTGGCAAATTCGGGCCTGGCCGGGGTTTGCCCGACGGAGTTGCCAATGTCGACCTCAAAGAGAAAGCTGAGCTTTTTTCCGGCGTTCTTTCCGGTCGAGGGACGCCGGGTTGTTGTCGTCGGCGATGGCGAAGAAGCCGCCGCCAAGGTGAGGCTGCTCGGCGAGACCAATGCCTTGATCGAGGTCTACGCCACCGAGCCCTCCGACAGCTTGCTCGACGACCTTGTTGCGGCCGGCGGGAGACTGCACCAATTTCTGCCGGCAGTCGCGGACTTCAAGAGCGCCGTGCTCGCCTTCATCGCTACCGGTGAGGAGGCTGCCGACCGCGCAGCGCATAAGTTGGCGAAGGAAGCCGGCGTGCCGGTTAATGTCGTCGACCGCCCTGATCTTTGCGATTTCCACACGCCGGCGCTCGTCAACCGGGCGCCGTTGGCGGTGGCGGTCGGCACCGGCGGCCAGGCGCCGGTATTGGCCCGGCATGTTAGAGCACGGATCGAGACCCTGCTGGCGCCGGCCTTCGGCGACCTCGCCAGCCTGGCGCAACAAATTCGTTCAACGGTTTCATTGGCGATTTCGAGCGGCGAGAGTCGGAGGCAATTCTGGGCACGGTTCTTCGGCGGACCGATTGCGGAAAAGGTCTTTGCCGGCAGGATGGCTGACGCCCATGCTGAAGCTACGAGGGCGATCGGCGAAGGCGAGGAAGCCGGCCATGTGTCGCTGGTCGGTGCCGGGCCCGGCGCTGTCGATCTTCTGACGCTCCGCGCCCAGCGGGTACTGCAAGAGGCGGATTTGATCGTCTATGACCGGTTGGTGCCGGAGGCCGTTGTTTCTCAAGGTCGTCGCGATGCCGAGCGAATTTTCGTCGGCAAGGCGAAAGGTGCCCATTCCGTCTCCCAAGACGAGATCAACGAGATAATAGTTCGTCACGCAAGGGCTGGCCGTCGTGTGGTCAGGTTGAAATCGGGTGATCCGCTAATTTTTGGACGAGCCGGCGAGGAGATCGATGCGCTGCGCGCTGCCGGCATTTCGTTCGACATCGTGCCCGGTATCACCGCTGCCTTCGCCGCCGCCGCCGAGACCGAGATCCCACTGACGCTACGCGGGGTCGCATCATCATTGGTGTTCGTCACCGGGCATGATTTGAATGGCGAGACCCTGCCGGATTGGGCCGGGCTGGCGCTCACCGGCACCACGATCGCGGTTTATATGGGCCTCAGCGTTGCGGCCAAAGTCGCCGATCGGCTGATCGAAGCCGGTGTCCCGCCCGTGACCCCGGTTGCGGTGATCCAAAACGCATCTCTGCCGGAGCGCAGGGCCTTCGCCGGCCGGCTCGATGAACTCAGCAGGATTGCATCGGAAACTGACCGGGCTGGGCCGGCGCTGTTCGTAATTGGCGAGGTCGTGGCGGAGGGTCGCCTTGCCATCAAGCCGGCGGCACTGTCCGAACTGGCGGCGTAGGAGGCGAAGCCGATGTATCGCCCAGCGATTGCCGGCACGGAAAAGATCGTGATCGCCAACCGCCTGATCGACGGCGTGGTGATTTTCGTCGGACCAGGACCGAGCTGGGTGACCGACATTCTTGATGCCGCCGTGTTCGAAGACGGGCCGGCGCTCGACCAAGCTCTCGAATTTGGCGCTGCTGAAATCGAAGCGCGTCGCATTCTCGATCCCTATGCGGTCGATGTGACGATCGAGGACGGTCGTCCGGTGCCGATGCGACTGCGGGAGCAGATCCGGGTGGTCGGCCCTTCGGTCGATTATGGCGAGGAAGAACGAAGATGGCTGGACCGGGACCCCGATCTGGCCGCCGCCGAGTGATGGGACCAGTCGTTCCGGCCGAAGCGAAAGCGAAGAGCAGGAACGACGAGGCGGAGACTAAGGACTAGGGTCCGGGTTCCGCTTAGCGGCCCCGGATTGACGATGAGTAGGTGAAGCGATGTACCGCTATGACAAGTTCGATCGCGATTTTGTCACCGGCCGCGTGGCGCAGTTCCGGGAACAGGTTGAGCGCCGCCTAGCCGGCGAGCTGAGCGAAGATCAATTCCGTCCGTTGAGGCTGCAAAATGGCCTCTATCTGCAGCTGCACGCCTATATGCTGCGGGTGGCAATCCCGTATGGCACGCTCAGCGCGGCGCAAATGCGGATGTTGGGGCACATCGCCCGCAAATATGACCGCGGTTATGCCCATTTCACCACCCGGCAGAACCTTCAATATCACTGGCCGGCGCTGAGGGACGTGCCCGACATCCTGGCGGACCTCGCGTCGGTGGAGATGCATGCGATCCAGACCTCTGGGAACTGCATCCGCAACGTCACCGCCGATCATTTCGCCGGCGCCGCCGCCGACGAGATCCTCGATCCGCGGCCTTATGCCGAAATACTCCGGCAATGGTCATCGCTGCATCCTGAATTCGCCTTCCTGCCGCGGAAGTTCAAGATTGCGGTGACCGGCGCCGAGCGCGACCGCGCCGCCGTGCAGGTGCACGATATCGGTGTCCACGCCAAGGTCGGGCCGGGCGGCAAGGTCGGCTTTGCGGTATATGTGGGCGGCGGCCTGGGTCGGACGCCGATGATTGCGCACAAGATCCGCGAGTTCCTGCCGGAGGAAGACCTCCTCTCCTACATGGAGGCGATTCTCAGGGTCTATAATCTCGAAGGCCGGCGCGACAACATGTACAAGTCGCGGATCAAGATCTTGGTCCACGAGACCGGGCCGGAGGTGATCCGCGACAAGGTCGAGGCAGAGTGGGAGCGTATCCGTCATGGCGCGCTGGCGCTGCCGCCGGAAGAGATTCGGCGGATCGAGGCCTATTTTTCACCGCCCGATTTGGCGGATCTTGATGCCGACTCCGCCAAGCTGGGGGCCGCGCGTCAGTCCGATGCCGCGTTGGATGTCTGGGTCGATCAGAACATTGTCGCTCACAAGCGTCCGGGATACGCGTTGGCGACGATCTCGCTGAAGCCGATTGGTGGCACTCCGGGCGATGCTACGGCGGACCAAATGGGTGTCATCGCCGACCTCGTCGAGAGCTACAGCCATGGCGAAGTACGGGTCAGCCATGAGCAGAATCTGATCTTGCCGCATGTTGCGATGGACGATCTGCCGGAAGTCTTCGCCGTCCTTCAGGAAAACGGCCTTGCCACCGCCAATGCGGGGCTGATTAGCGATTCTATCTGCTGCCCTGGGCTCGACTATTGCAGCCTTGCCAATGCCCGATCAATCACGATCGCGCAGCAAATCTCGGAGCGTTTCAAGGAGATCGACCGGCAGCGGAATATCGGTGAGCTGAAGATCAAGATATCGGGCTGCATTAATGCCTGTGGCCATCATCATGTCGGCCATATCGGCATTCTCGGCGTCGAAAAGAAAGGCGAGGAGTTTTACCAGATAACCCTGGGCGGTTCGGCGGATGAGAATACCTCGATCGGCGAAGTTATCGGCAAAGGTTTTTCAGCCGACGAGGTAATCGACGCCGTTGAGGCCATCGTCGAGATCTATCTCGATCATCGCCACGGCAGCGACGAGACTTTCCTCGCCGCCTATCGACGGCTCGGACAGGATCCGTTCAAGGAGGCGCTTTATGTCAGTGCTTGAAGCGGCCTCGATCGTCGCCGAGCCCGACGACGATACCGCAGCGAGAGCCGAGGCACTCAATGTCGACTACGGCCGTTTGTCCGCGAGCGATGTGATCGCGCTCGCAGTGGAAGAGCTGTTTACCGGCCGGGTCGCCGCAATGTCGAGCTTCGGCGCTGAATCGGTGGTGTTGCTGCACCTTCTGTCCGAGATCGATCCGAACGTGCCGGTGTTGTTCGTCGATACTGGGAGGTTGTTCCCGGAGACTTTGGAATACCGAAAGGCGGTCACAGAGCGGCTAGGACTTCGGGACGTCAGAACGATTCAGCCGTCGGGAGAGCGGCTTGCCGCACTCGATCCGGTCAAGGCGCTATGGATGACCGATCCCGATCTTTGCTGCCGGATAAGAAAGATCGAACCGCTCAGCAAGGCGCTTACAGGCTTCGATGCGTGGTTCACCGGTCGCAAGCGATTCCAGACTAACGCCCGATCTGGCCTCCCGATGTTCGAGGCGGACGGTCGTCGGATCAAGATCAACCCGCTGACGGAATGGGGCGCGGAGGAACTCATTGCTTATGCTGAGGAGCGTGATTTGCCACCCCATCCCCTGGTGGCAAAAGGCTATCCGTCGATCGGTTGCGTTGCTTGCACGGACCGTGTCTTGCCCAACGAGGATCAACGGGCCGGGCGGTGGCGCGGCAGCGACAAGGACGAATGCGGCATTCATTTCGGCCTTGAAAGCGACGGCAGCGGGATTTGAGCGAGATCTGGAAAGATGGCGGCTTTGCCGCTGACGAATGGGTCACCTTGAAAGACGACGAGCGCCTTGCCGGCGATAAGCCGACGCTGGTCAGCCTCCGCCGTTGGCGTCGCGATCGGGATGTGCTTGCCGCGCGCAATGCGCCAGTGGGACTAACATTCCAGCCGGATGCTATTTGGGATGATATAAAAGACGATCTTTCGCGGTTTCCGGTGATCGCCATTGCCTTCCCGAAATATGCCGATGGTCGTGGATTCTCGATCGCAAGGCTGCTTCGGGATCGCGACGGCTATCGCGGTGAGATCAGAGCCTTTGGTAAATTCTTTGCCGATCAGATGCCATATATGCGGCGGGTCGGTTTCGACGCGTTCGTGATCGACGACCCGAAACTGCGCAAGGGGCTGGAGCGGGGGGTTTGGCCGGAGGTGCCGCTTTATCTGCAACCGATCGACGATAATCGCGAGGCGCCTGCCGGCCCCCGGCCTTGGGCAAGGCGGCCGACGAATGGCGGTGGGCGCTGACTCGCCTGTGGGATTGATCTTCACCTGAAGGATTGGTTCAGGGCGAGTTCAGCGACCGTTTGGCAGCAAGGATCTTGGCGGGGCGCGGCCCTCCAGCTGCGAGTCGCCTATTGTCGAGCGTAGCGCTTCTTTAGCAGCGCCAACAACGCCCGGATGGTCTGCGCTTGGCCGCCTTCCGGGCAGTCCGGCTTGGCATTGGCGCTCCAGGCGAAGATATCGGCGTGGAGCCAAGTAAGCCCCGCGCCGACGAAGCGTGAAAGAAACAAAGCAGCGGTGATCGCGCCGGCAAAGCCGCCGTTGCCGGCATTGTTGATGTCGGCGATCTTCGAATCCAACATCGACATGTAGGGCGACCACAATGGCATTCGCCACAGCGGGTCGGCCGTCGCCTCGGCGCAAATCGCCAGCTCAGAAGCCAACCCGTCATCGGTGGTGAAGATCGCCGGCACATCGGGCCCGAGCGCAACCCTGGCAGCGCCGGTCAATGTCGCGAAGTCGATCAGAAGATCGGGCGTTTCTTCTGAGGCAAGCGTCAACGCATCGGCCAAAACCAGTCGCCCTTCGGCGTCCGTATTGCCGATTTCTACCGACAATCCCTTCCGACTGTCGAGAATGTCGCCGGGGCGGAACGAAGCTCCGGAGACCGAATTCTCCACCGCCGGAACTAGCAACCGAAGGCGCACCGGGAGCTCCGCGCCCATGATCAAAGAGGCGAGCGCCAGAGCGTTGGCGGCGCCGCCCATATCCTTCTTCATCAATAGCAAGCCGGAGGACGGCTTGATGTCGAGACCACCGGTATCGAAGCACACGCCCTTGCCGACCAAAGTGACCTTCGGCGCGTTCGCTTCGCCCCAGGTTAGATCGATCAGCCGCGGCTGACGATCCGGCGCCGCGGCAATTCCGACCGCGTGGATCAACGGCAAGCGCCGCGCCAACAGGGCATCGCCGTTCACTTCGTCGAAAGCGGCGTTGTTCTCCGCCGCGATCGCAGCGATGGCAGCAGCAAGCTCGGCCGGTCCCATGCGGTTGGCCGGCGCGTTGATTAGGTCTCTTGCCAGGGTCACTGCGGCCACGATCCGGCGAATCTCATCGCCGTCGACACCGTCCGGCGTGATTAGACGAATCTCGCCATTCTCCGATGCCCGGTGTCGGGTGAACCGGTAGCCACCAAGGCCGACGGCGAGCGTGGCAAGGCCGGGATCGGGGAAGCCCTCGGTCAAACGATAAGTGCCCGGCGGCAGTTTGGTGGCAAGGTGCCCGGCGATAAGCGGGCCACCTTCCACCGAGCCGGGGGCACCGAGCCCGAGCAGCGCTGTGGCGATGCCGCCGGATGTATCCGGCAGCAGGGAGATCTCCCCGGCCTTTGCGTTGAACCCGGTCGTACCGATCCAAGCCATTGCCGCTGGATCGAACCCCGGCACCCTCTGCGCCAGCGTTTGTGGCGACAGCGCTACCACCGGGATCGACGATAGGTCACGATCCGGATCGATCAGCTTGGTTTCCGACAATGTTGGTTCTCCTCCCTGGAGTCCGCGATCATGTCGATGCGGGAGTCCGGTAGCAAGGTGCCGAGGGTCGCTAGTTAACCATCCGTTAGGGTTAACGTTCTATTGACGCGTCAATTGGATTTCTCCCTGGTCCCTTGGTGACACGGCAATCGTGATGCCGCCTTCAGTGCCTCCGACACGCCGCTCAACCGGCAGCCTCCTGTGGACGACGATGCTGGTCCCGCTCGCGTTGATCCTTCCGCTTTCCGCCTGCAACACCCAGCGCGCGGCAATGGTCGACCCAACGACGACCGGTGCGATCGCCGATCCGATCGGCGAAAACGACCTCGATGCAATGGTCGCCCATTGGGACGAGCTGTACTCCGCCGCTCCCGACGACCGCAGCATCGCGCTTAGCTATTCGTCGGTGCTAATGCGGCTCAATCGATTCGAGCAGGCGGCGGCAGTGCTGCAACGGGCTACTCTTAACTATCCTGACGACCGAGAAATCATGGCCGCTTACGGCAAAACGCTGGCGAGCCTCGGCGCGTTCAACGAAGCGTTGACCATTATCCGCCGAGCACAATTGCCCGACCAGCCGGATTGGCGACTTCTTTCCGCCGAGGCGGCGATCCTGGATCAGCTCGGACAAGCTGCGACTGCGCGGCAGCGCTACAGCCAAGCGATCGATCTGGAGCCTGGGGAGGCCTCGCTGTGGTCTAATCTCGGCATGTCGTACGTTCTGACGGGCGAACTGGCGACCGCGGAGCAACATTTGCGGCGCGCCGTCGCATTGCCGACCGCCGACAGCCGGGTTCGACAGAATTTGGCGTTGGTTGTGGGTCTGCAAGGGCGTTTCGAGGAAGCCGAGCAGATCGCGCGGGAGGAACTGTCGCCCGAGCAGGCCGAAGCCAATATCGCATATCTGCGAGCTATGCTGTCCAGCCAGGACGCATGGAGTCAATTGGCTCAGGGCGACGGCGCCCTTTGATCTGGTGGGGCTAGAGGAAGCCCTCGCCCATCAGTTCGATCACCGCCGGTCCGAGAATGACGCCGAAGAGTACCGGCAGAAAAAACAGAATCATCGGAACCGTCAATTTAGGCGGCAAGGCCGCAGCCTTCTTTTCAGCGTCATTCATTCTGATGTCGCGACTTTCTTGGGCCATCACCCGTAGAGACTGTCCAAGAGGGGTTCCATAGCGCTCGGACTGAACCAAGGCCAGAGTCACCGACTTGACGGCGTCCAACCCGGTTCTGGCGGCCAGGTTCTCATAGGCCGCGCGACGCTCCGGGAGGTATAACAATTCGGCGGTCGTCAGCATCAACTCCTCCGCGAGCTCGGTCGATTGGACCCCTATTTCCTCCGATACTTTGCAGAACGCGGCTTCGGCGGACATTCCCGATTCAACGCAGATCAGAAGTAGATCAAGTGCGTCGGGCCAGGCGCGTCTGATCGACAGCTGCCGCTTCTGAGCGCGGTTGCGGACGTACAGATTGGGTGCGTAAAAACCGACATAAGCGATCAAGATCGCGACGATGATCTTGAACAGCGGCGGCTGGTCGTATTCGCCGACGAAGAACAGATAGATGATTGCGCCGACGAACAGAACCAGCGGCAGCACCAAGCGGGCAAACAGAAACACGAAAAGCGGCGCCTGGCCGCGATAGCCGGTGACCCGCAGTCGGGCGATGGTTCCCTCGTCGGCAAGCGCCTTGCGTAGATTGAACCGATCGACAATGCCGCGGATGTAGCGGGTCGGCTCCACGTTGCGCACGCTGGCCCGTTGTTTTTCATTTGTGAGTCGCCCTCGCTCGCGAGTGCGGATCTGCTCCCGTTCGATCGCCACCGCCTTGATGCGCCGCGTCAACTTGTCTGTCGCCAGCAATGGCATCGCCACCGTGATTATAGTGGCGATCACGGCGACTGCCGCGAATCCGGCCACCAAGATTTGCGGATCGGAGATACTTTCGATGATCGAGCCAAACATCGCGAGCTATACTTGGAAATTGATCATCTTGCGCATCACAAAGACGCCGATCATCATCCAAAATGCCGAGGCTACCAGAATGGCGTTGCCAAGGGATTCGGTAAACAGCAGCATGATATAGTCGGGACTGGTGAGATAGACGAGAACCATCACGATCACGGGCAGCGCGCCAATAATCCAGGCCGAGGCTTTCGCCTCCATGCTCATCGCCTTGATCTTGCCCTTCATTTTGGCTCGCTCGCGAAGCACTTTGGACAGATTGCCAAGCGCCTCGGCAAGATTGCCGCCGGTCTGTTGTTGAATAGCGATCGCGATGACGAAGAAGTTGGCCTCTGCCAGCGGCACCCGTTCCGGCATTTCGGCGATCGCTTCGGCGACCGTCATCCCCAAGCCTTGCCGTTCATGGATGGTCCGAAACTCCGTACGGACCGGATCTACCGCCTCGGTGCCGACCATCCGAAGGCAATCATTGAGCGGCAAGCCCGCTTTCACCCCGCGGACGATAATGTCGACTGAATTGGGAAACTCCGCGAGGAAAGCTTTGAAACGGCGTTTCCTACGGAAATTGACTACCCAAAAAGGAAACTCGACCGCCCCGGCTGCGCCAAGCCCCACGGCCACATAGATCGGTGCGCCTATGAACAAAGCCAGCACCAAGAAGACCACCCCAGAAATTGCCCCGAAGATGAAGAAGGTTTGCTTGGACCAAGTTAGGCCTGCCTGCGTGAGTCGGAGATCCAGCGGCGGTGACGAACGGTTGCGCGCTTTGGCGCGTTCCTTCACTTCCATTTCCTTCAGAGAATCCTGAACCGCCTTTCGGCGTTTGGCAGCGGCATCAGCGGTGCGGATCACCGGAGCGGTGCTCTCGGTTTTGTCCCTGAGCTGACCGAGCCGCTGTTCGGCCACCGTCGACCCGCGTATGCGGCCATAGAATATCGCGTAAGCGATCCCGCCCACCGCAAGTGCGGCCAGCACTGCCAGCGCGACGATCATCATTTGAGGCGTCAGTAACTCGCTCATACTCAAACCGACTGGTTGGCGTCAGCCGACGCGTCGATCGCGGAGGCAAGCTTCTTTTCAAGATTGAAGTATCGAGCCCGTTCCCAAAACGCCGGCCGGCCGATGCCAGTGGAACGGTGGCTTCCTAGGATCCGCCCACTGGAATCCTCTCCCGAAATCTCGAAGACGAACAAATCCTGGCTGATAATGACCTCGCCCTCCATACCCGTCACTTCGATGATGTGGGTAATACGGCGCGATCCGTCGCGCATTCGCGAGACATGAACAATCACATCAATCGATCCGGAGATCATCTCCCGAATGGTCTTGGATGGGAGATTGAAACCACCCATTGTGATCATTGATTCAAGACGCAACATCGCCTCTCGCGGCGAGTTAGAGTGAAGTGTCCCCATCGATCCGTCATGGCCAGTATTCATCGCCTGCAGGAGGTCGAACGCTTCGGGACCGCGTACCTCGCCAACGATGATTCGCTCTGGGCGCATACGCAGGCAGTTGCGAACCAAATCACGCATAGTGATCTCGCCCTCGCCTTCGATATTGGGCGGGCGTGTTTCAAGCCGCACGACATGTTGCTGCTGCAATTGGAGCTCAGCGGCGTCTTCGCAGGTGATGATGCGCTCGTCGTGTCCGATGTAGAACGTAAGACAATTGAGTAGAGTCGTCTTGCCTGAGCCGGTGCCTCCGGAGATCAAAATGTTGCAGCGCGATTGAGCGATGATTTCCAGAATGGTCGCGCCTTCCGGCGTGATCGTTCCGAAGCCGACAAGCTGCTCTAAGGTCAGCTTGTCCTTGCGGAATTTCCGGATTGTGAGGGTGGGGCCCTCGAGCGACAAGGGCGGGGATATGACGTTGACGCGCGACCCGTCCGGAAGACGGGCGTCGCAGATCGGGTTGGCCTCATCGACGCGGCGGCCGACCTGGCTGACGATCCGCTGACAAATATTCATCAGCTGGGTGTTGTCGCGGAACCGGATCGCCGTGGCCTCAACCTTGCCGCCGACCTCAATGTAGGTTC
Source organism: Kaistiaceae bacterium (assembly GCA_963667605.2). Lineage (GTDB taxonomy): Bacteria > Pseudomonadota > Alphaproteobacteria > Rhizobiales > Kaistiaceae > JADLGL01. The sequence continues at coordinate 1,280,232 of CAXXUZ010000003.1, read as the reverse complement.
GGTTGGCGCCGTTGACCATGATGTCAGCGATGTCGTCTCGTGCCAGTAGCGGCTCCAAGGGCCCAAGTCCAAGAACGTCGTTGCCGATGTCCTCGAGCAGATCCTCCTGCTCGGAAATCGACATCACGATGTTCTTGAGACCGATGATGTCGTTGACGATGTCCCGGATTTCCTCGCGTGCCGATTCCATTTCGAGCTTGGCGAGCTGCGACAGGTCGATTGTGTCGAGAAGAGCGGCAAAAATCGTCGACTTAACGTCGTAGTAGTTTTCGGAGCGGGGCACTTGACCCCGGGATGTCGGGGCTACTTGTGCGGCATCGGGAGCTGGGCCCGGCTTGGTAGCGGGCTCGACGAGATCGAGCGGTGACAACTGTTCGGCGCTCTCGTCAATTTCCGGCGTTGCTGGCGGCGGCGGGACCGGCGGTATTGTCGCTTTCCCACCACCACCGTCCGATTCGAATGCTCCCCTTTTGCCGAACATGACGCCTTATTTGCCCATCTTCTTGCGGCGGAGCCTGGCGAGCAGACCCTGGCGCTTGGAATGACGGATCTCCTGGCGGCCTGAAACAGCCTGAGCGATCACATTGAACGATTCCACGATGGCTGCCTTGGGATCCACTTCGGCGACGACTTGTCCATTATTGGCAGCGGTACCGAACAAATGGGCGTCAAACGGTATCACCGCGAGGGGTTCGACCTCGAGTGCCCCGGCAAAGTCATCGACTTTGATTTCCGGACGCTTGGCCATGCCGACCCGGTTGATCACGACCAGCGGTGGCCGATCGTTCTTGCGAGCCTGACGCAACATGTCGATCAAGTTCTTGGCGTTGCGCAGGTTGGCGAGATCGGGCTCCACGGTGAGGACGATTTCGTCGGCGGCCACAAGCGTGTGTTTAAGCCAGTTGGTCCAGACATGCGGCAAATCGAGGATCACCGTCGGAACGTTCGCTTGGGCAAGCTCGATTATCGGTTCGAGTTCGGCCTCGCCCAAATCGAATGTTCGATCCAGCGTCGCCGGGGCAGCCAACAGGCTCAGATGATCGGTGCAGCGCGCCAATAGGCGGTCGAGAAAAACATCGTCAAGACGCTCGGGGGCGTGTATCGCCTCAGCGATACCTTGAGTCGGATCCTGGTTGAAATCGAGGCCAGCGGTGCCGAAGGAAAAGTCAAGATCGGCTAAGAGGACATCGGTGTCAAAGGTTTGCGCCAGCCCAAAAGCGACGCAGTGTGACACGGTTGACGACCCCACCCCGCCCTTGCTGCCGAGAAAGGCGACCGTCCGCCCGAGCGGTTCGGCCCCGGGTTCGGCATAAAGATCGGAGATCGTGCCGATCAGTTGAACGGCATCGACCGGCGCCACTACATATTCGCTGACCCCGCGCCGCGCCAACTCGCGATAGAGCTGAACATCGTTGACATGTCCGACCACCACCACCTTGGATCCCGGGTCGCAAACATTTGAGAGATGATCCAACTCCGCAATCAGCCGGTCGTGGGGCAGTTTGCTTTCGACGATAATCAAATTGGGAGTGGGAGCGGCGCCGTAGAACTCGGTCGCGGCAGAAACTCCGCCCGAGTGTACCTTCACATGGGCGCGACTCATCCGTCGATCGGCAGCGGCCTGGTTCACGGCATCGGCCAGCTCCTGCGATTCGCAGAAAGCCTGGATCGATATTCTCGGTACGGGCCGGATGTCGCTGGCGTCCTTTACCGTCTGCTTCGCCGATTCGGACTCATCATCCGCAGGCTGCTGATCGCCAAAGGCGAGGTCGGTCATCATTGCCCCACCGCCGCTATGCCGCCACCAAAATCCGCGGGATAGTCGGTATCTGTGGCGTGGCCGTTCTGATAGTTCTGAAGCACGTCGCCACGACGCGCGGCATTGGGCGGCGGCATTACCCGCGGGTAGAGAAGATCGAGCGGATTTGCGATCATTGCGGCTAAGTTGTTCTGCGTAGCGCAGCCGAAATTAGCGTAGTGTTGGTTATTGAAATTGCGCGCGACATTGTCGGGCCAAGGTCCGCAGGGCGAGGCGTTGGCCATGATTTGTACGAAGGCGAGCCGAATTGGCGCTTCTGTTTCGTTCGGCTGCGCCGGATATGATCGATATTGGATCAATTCGAGCGGCACGCTCGCAGCCAGGAGAATCTGCTCGATCTGAACTGCGATCGCCGCAGCGGCATAGGCGTTGGCCGAACCGGCAGGCAAGACGATCGCGATGATTGCGCTCCCGCTTTGCATGAAGACGCGTGCGAATCCGGTGACGTTGTCCTCCATACCCCGCGGAAGATAGCGAGTCTCCATGCCCACCGGAATATCGAGGGTCGCCAAGCCCTCCGATATGGTAATCGGATGGTTAAGGCGGTAGTCGTCCGGTACCGCTCCGACCACTGCCGAACGGTAAGTTCCACTGCACGCAGCAGCACTGAGGCAAAGCAAACCGATCGCGAGCGCCCTAGGCCACCAATTGCAATCAGAGCGCTCCCCGCCAACCGTCGCAATCTCACTCATCGCCATTCACTCCACTCAATGTCGAGACTCATCATTTGATGATGAAGCCTGGGTTTCCGTGGTAGCCCGCCCGCGGGTCGGTCTCACCCTGCGCGCCATAGCGAAGATTCAGTTGGCCGAAGAAGTTGGCGCCGACATCCCCTGCGGGAGCAAAGCCGTCATCGGGCCGAACCAATTCGGAGCGCGCGACCGGCCGCACCAGATAGGGCGTGACGATGATCACAAGCTCCGTCTCATTGCGCTGAAAGTCGCGGCTGCCGAACAGGGTCCCGATGATCGGTATCTGCCGGACCTCGGGCAGGCCGCTGATGACTTCGCCGACTTGATCCTGAAGGAGGCCGCTCATTACCAAGGCTCCACCGGATGGCATCTCCAGCGTGGTCTCGGCACGGCGGACTTTCAGACCCGGAAGGGTTACTCCGCCTACCTGCAGCGCACCTTGGCCGGTGAGTTCAGACACTTCGGTCTCGATATGAAGGCTGATGCGGCCTTCGGACAGCACAACAGGAGTGAAGGTGAGGCTGACGCCGAAGGGCTTATATTCGACGACCACATTACCGTTGGCGTCGGCGCGAACTGGAACCGGGAATTCACCGCCCGCCAGGAATGAAGCCGTTTCGCCGGAGATGGCGATCAAGGTCGGCTCTGCGAGCGTCCGAAACAACCCGATCTCTTCCAATGCCTGGATCGTTGCCCCGATGGCGCTGCGTGCGTTCAGCATTTCGCCAGCGGCGGCACCGTAGTCGGGTACGGCGATGTTTTGGATAATTTCGCCCACGAAATTTCGGTTCGGGGGCAGGATATTGACCGGGAACACCGAGCTGGTCATGGCGGAGAACACCATCCCGCCGCCGACCTGGAAGTTTTCAAGATTCCAATTGATGCCCAGCTGTTTGACCGTGTTCCGTTCGATCTCCGCCACCGTGACCTTGAGGAAGACCTGGTCTTCGCCCTCGATTGTCAGAAGATTGACGATCGAGCTGGTACGAACGTCAGTGGTCTGACCTCCGGCGATCTGAATATTGACCCCATCGGCTGCTGCATCGGCCGCAGGTGCGACGGCGCCCGCGGCGCCGGCGTTGCCGAACACATTGGCCAGCTCGGTGGCGCGTATGGCGTCGGCGGCATTCTGGACCGAGCCCCAAAGGATGATGTTGTCGTTGATCATCTCAACAACAATGCTCGAGCCCGGGATTAACCGCCGCAACGTGTCCTCAAGGCCGGAAATGTCTCGTTCCACCTGAAGGTCGAGACTGACGATGGTGTTGCCGAAGCCGTCGAACACGAACAGATTGGTCTGCCCGACAGCGACACCGGTCAAATAGATGCGCCGCGAAGTGCGAACTACAACGTCGGCAATCCCGGGGTTGGAAACCAGAACGTCGCGGGCGTCGCTAGGCAAATCGAGAATCAGCGACTTGTTCAGCGGCAGCGTGCAAATCCGATGACCGTTGACCCCACTTGCCTCACAGCGAGCGACGTTGAGATTCGTCGGATCGTCGGGCGAAGCCGCCGCCGGCACGATCGGGACGAGGGCCGCAGAAGCGATCATGACCGCACGAAGGAGGTGGGCAGATATTTTCGAACTGGACTCCTTGAAGACGCCGATCAAATCGCTCATCGGCCTGGATTCACCTGCACCGCGACACCATTGCGAACGACGATCACGCCGGTGGTGCGGGTGTCGCCATCGATGAGGTGAACGGCATCTGGAGTGCCCGCCGCGTCGACGTCGGCAAGGCTGCGCAAAGCCAGCAAGATTAGATCGGCAATCTGCTGGGCCACAGTTAGAATCTCGGCTTGCAAAGGCGTAAGTTCGAGGGTCGCGGTGCGGCCGATGACAACCGGCTCACCGTCTTGCTCCTGGATGGTCTGGTCAATTGCAAGAACTCGAATATTGCTGAGAATCGTCTCGGTGACATACCGTTCGGCACCGTCGTCGAAATTGGCGCCACGACGCGTCATGAGCACATCGACCCGGTCATTTGGGAGGATGAACCCGCCGGCGCTGGTGTCGGCGTTGATCGGTAGAGCGATCGCGCGCATTCCGGCGGGGAGCATGGCTGAAGGAAATCCGCCGTCGGTCCGGGCAAGCTTGGCCGGTGTGATCGGCTCTCCGGCGTAAAAAGTGGCTTTGGCAATGGCGCCGATGACCTCTTCGGCGCCGTCGGGCAGTTGCGAGCGAATAATATAGGTGTCGGGGATGCCGCTGCGCGGCCATTCACGCCATGCCACCGAATTGGTATTCAACGTGGTTCCCAGCCGGATGTCACGAACCGCGACCAATACTTCCTCGGTCTCGATCGCGGGGGCCGCGGGCTCGACCACTTGGGCAACTGTGGTGGCTATCGTCGCCGGCTCCTGATTGATCATATTCATCGCCAGGTATGCGGCGGCTCCACCGGCACCCAACGCAATGACCAAAACAAGAATGCGCGCGAGATTCATTTCGACCTGCCTCACCGCAGCCAATCGGACTGGCGGTAGCGCACTGTCGCCACGCAATGGTGTACTTATGGTTAATCAGGTGTGAGGAATTGTAATTAACGAGCCCTAACCACGCGGACGCCGCCGCCGAACCTAGCCGAACACTAGGTTACTCCATCCCGTTTGCGGATAGATCATAAGAGCCGCGGCGCCGAGCGCGAGGCCGTAGGGCACCCCCGTATCGGGATCGTGCAGCCGGACAATCCATTGATGTCTGATCGCGAAGACTGGCAATAGTCGCCGCCGAGCGAGCAACAGCACCAACGTCAATGCCCCGCCAAACAGTGCCGTCCAGATCAGAAACTCGGCGGTATTGCCGAACCCGAGCCACAACGCCGCAGCCGCAGCAATTTTGGCGTCACCGCCGCCAACCCAGCCGAAACTAAAGAGTATGAAACCGCCAGCCAAGACGGCCGCCCCGGCGGCTAAGTGGAGACCGAAGGTAGCTAGATCCATCCCCGGGACAAAAGGCGCTAACGCCGCGAAGCCGGCAACCAAGATGATCGACACCCGATTGGGTATTGTCATCGAAAGGAGATCGGACGCGGCGGCATAGGCCATGGTCAGCGGGAACAAAGCGAATGCGGCGTAGTTGAAGATACTCATGAATAACGCTCGACGGTCCCGGCCTGCTGGACCCAAAAATGGTTTTCGCGGTCCTGCATCATGCTAGCTCACGGTGCTGAACAAACGGTCAAAGCTGCGGCGAGAATCGAAAAGGCCACTCGGACTCTCATCCAGAGTGGCCTCCTCGTTGAAAGCGGGGACAGTCCCCGCGATCCTTAGAAATTGTCGTCGGCGATGCCCTGGAAGGTGTCGTCCAGAGCGCCACCCAGCGCGGTGGCGCCGGCAATAATGGCGACACCGATCAGAGTAGCGATGAGGCCATATTCAATGGCCATAGCACCGGACTCATCGTTGGCGAAGCGAGAAACGAGATTCTTCATTTTGTTGGCTCCTAGTCCACGTGTTTGAACAGCTCCGATCCCGTGCTTGCTATTATTCTTCTGCTGCGAGCCGTGACCGAATGTGAACTTAGTACGAAAACGCTGAGCATTGGTTAAGGTGGGCTATAGTATTCCTGAGATCAATTCTAGAAATATTAACCCTGTGACTGTCTCCTGTAGGTTGATATTCGCCGCCTATCCCCTGCTTCCTCTAAGGAAATCCGCTTTTCGGTCGGATAGATATTTTGGCGATTTGTAATGGTTTCAGAAATACTTTGGCTAGTTTGACGCGCCAATCCGTGCTGAAGCGAACGAACTCCACTCCTGGCGCTCGGCCAGCCGAGCCCGACTTAAGGCTTGGTTCACCAATCCACTGCACAGTGCGGCCAGATAGGCCTGTGGAGTAACTAGTATCATGCGTACCAACGGCCGTGCTTTTGGGTCCCGCGCCAAGCGTGGCTTCGCCGGCTTGGTCGCGGCGGCAACGCTGGGGTTCGCTGCGGCGCTCAGCCCGGCATCCGCCCAGACCCAGGAAACATACCTCGTTACCATCGATCAGGCTTTCGTTGTTCGCTTGCTGAACCCCGTTGCTGCCATAGTGATCGGCAATCCAACGATCGCCGATGCCACGATCCTGGACAATATGACCCTGGTGATCACCGGGCGCAGCTATGGGACCACCAATCTGATCGTACTGAGCATTTCGGGCGACGTCATCATTGACAAGCTGATAACCGTCCAAAGCGCGGCCAATCTGGTCACGGTGTATCGCCGGGCGACCCGGCAGACATACAGCTGCACTCCGATCTACGCACCAACGCTCAATGTCGGCGATGCTGGCGGAGCGTTTGCGGCAACCACCGAGCAGATCCAGGCTCGGGCCGCGCTCGCACTCGGCCCCTAGTCGACCTCGCCGATTCCAACATGGGGCCGTGGTTAAGGAAACCTTGCCGCGATCTCTCCGCATCACGCTAGTGGATGGAATCTAACGCTTGGTGCCCGCATCTGACAGCGGCGATGATTTTGTCGGGATCCTTTGTCCAGATGAAGGGCTGCGGATCGTTGTTGGTGTGTTCGAGGAAGCGGTTGATGGTGGCCTGGAGATCGACGATCGAGTGGAAGACGCCGCGCTTGAGACGTTGCTTTGCGAGCTTTGCGAAGAAACCTTCGACGGCGTTGAGCCAGGAGCAGGATGTTGGGGTGAAGTGGAAGAAGGTCCGCGGATGGCGCGTAAGCCACCCGCGGACCTTGGGATGCTTGTGGGCGGCGTAGTTGTCGAGGATCACATGGACCAGCTTTCCCGCGGGCACGTCGGCCTCGATGGCGTTGAGGAAGCGAATGAACTCTTGGTGTCGATGGCGCTGCATGCACTGGCCGATGACACGCCCTTCGAGCACGTTCAGCGCGGCGAACAGCGTGGTCGTGCCGTGCCGCTTGTAGTCATGCGTCATCGTGCCCGCGCGTCCCGTCTTCATCGGCAGCCCGGGTTGGGTGCGGTCGAGCGCCTGGATCTGGCTCTTCTCGTCAACCGACAGGACAACGGCGTGCGCCGGCGGATCGACATAAAGGCCGACGATGTCCCGCAGCTTGGGAATGAACTCCGGGTCACGCGACAGCTTGAACTGCCGGACCCGGTGGGGCTGAAGCCCGTGCGCCCGCCAGATGCGCTGTACCGCGCTGACGCTGATGCCGACCGTCTTGGCCATCGCCGGCGCCGTCCAATGTGTCGCCTCGTGGCGCGGCGCACTCAGCGTCAGCGCGACGACGCGGTCAGCGATTTCCCGGCCGAGCGGCGGAACGCGCGAGGGTCGCGTCTTGTCCCGCAGCAACCCCTCGACACCCTCGTGCATGAAGCGCTCCTGCCAACGCCAAACCGCTGTCTTGCTCTTGCCGGTGCGGCGCATGATCTCGACCGTGCCGAGACCATCCCCGCTCAGAAGGACGATCCGTGCCCGCCACACGTGTTTCTGCCGGCTGTTCCGGTCCGCAACGACCGCTTCGAGACGAGCACGGTCGGCGGTACTCACATCGACGATGATTCCTGGCCGCATGCGCCAGACTCGCACACAACGTGCCCGGCGAGAATCCCTCGCGGGATTCAAACGTCAAATTTTATCCACTAGCGGGCGCAACGGTTCTTCAATTGCTGTTTGTTAACACTTCAGCATGACCGATACCTCTACCGAAAACATAGCCAGCCCTGGGAAGCCTGCCCGGCGGGGCTTGTTGCTGCGTCGCTTCGGCCGCGACCGCCGCGGCGCCACTGCCATTGAGTTCGCACTGATCGCGCTGCCGTTCTTCGCCTTGATGATGGCGATCCTCGAAACGTTTTTGACTTTCTTCGCCAGCCAAACGATCGAGACCGCGGTCAATCGCGGCGCACGTCTGATCCGGACCGGCCAAGCGTAGACAATGGGGCTTGGAGCCGACGAATTCCGAACCGAGATCTGCCAGGCGATGGCCAATCTGTTCAATTGCGAAGAAAATCTCAAAATCGATGTCCGCACGTTCGCCAATTTTGACGCCGTCGACTTGACCGAGCCGATCGACGTTGACGGAAATCTGGTCGAGGACTTCCTGTTCGATACCGGCGAGGGCGGCGAAATCGTTGTCGTGCGAGCGTTCTATGAATGGCCGATCCACACGAATATTCTCGGGCTCGGGCTGGCCACTCTTTCCAACGGAAAGCACCTGATCGCCGCCACCACCGCATTTCGCAACGAGCCGTTCTAGGTGCCAACGATGAGCATTATCGCAATCCGTGACGCGCTTCACCGGCCTGCTATCATCACCGGATTCGGCCGCGATCGGTCGGGACTGGCGGCGCTCGAATTCGCGCTGATCCTACCCATCATGGTGGTACTCTATCTCGGCGGGTTCGAGGTGAGCGAGGCCTTCATGATCAATCGCAAGGTCACCCATACGAGCAGCGTTCTTGGAGATCTCGTGGCCCAAGTCGATCAGATCTCCGATGCCGAGATGAGCAATGTCCTCGACGCCGCCAGCGCAGTGATGAATCCCTTTCCGGTCGATTCGCTGACAATCATCGTATCCGGAGTCACCGTCGACGGCGATGGCGTTGCGACGGTGGTCTGGAGCGACGCCCGCAACATCGCTGCCTATGAGGCAGGGGCTTCAATCGTTCTTCCCGACGGAGTGACCCAGCCCAATACGTTCATAGTGGTCGCGGAAGTTCACTATCTCTACACGCCTACCTTCGGCCACACATTGACCGGCTCCTTCGACCTCCACGACGAATTCTACCTTCGTCCGCGGCTGCAGAATGTGATCGAGCGGATTTAGCGCGGCAGCGTCGCGGGATCGGCGAGCAGCAATAAGGGCTGATAGAGATCGGCGGCGGCCGCGACGAATCCGCCGCCGAGCGCATTGATCACCGCCAGGGCATCGGGTGCGGCCGTGTTCATCTCAATCATCGCGGCGCTGAGTTCCGATTTCAGGTCAGCGGGAAGATTGGTCAGGACGGCGAGTGGCCCGTGCGGGATAAGCGGCGACGTCCAGACAATAACAACTTCATCCATGGTCAACACGCCATCGGCGATCATTTGGGTAAGAACGCCGCGGCTATAGCCGGTCGATGAATCGCCCGACAGGCTAGTCCAGGCAAGCGCAGCATCGGCCGCGCCGTCGAGAAGCCTGCCGACGGCCGCCACCGGGTTCCGTGAGGAGATCAGTTCCAGATTCTCAAGATCGACACCGGCCTCGGCAAAAAGGGCCAATGGCAGCAGCCTTCCCGCCAAGGAATCGTCCGTCGAAACGGCGAGCCTGGCACCATCAAGTCCTTCAAGATCGGCGATTGCGCTACCAGGCGTGACCAGAAGGACGGCGTAGAAGCCGATCTCGCCTTCTACGGTCGTCGGCGCTACCAGTGGCTCGACGCAAGCGCTACAGGCGGCGCTTGCAGCGGCGAAGGCTGCAGCACTCAGAAAGGTCGCGTGATACCGGCCGATAAGCTGGTCGCCGATCAAGCTGGCGTAATCGACGGCTGTGGCGACCTCCACCGAAACGCCAAGGCGCTGCTCCAGGTAAGATCGGAACGGCTCGACCCGAGCTCGGCCGTAGGCGGTGTTGGGACCAGTGACCACTCCCAATCGGAGCACTGGATAGTCCTCGCGCCACTGAGCCGATGCAATCGGAACGGCAAGTAGCAACGCTAGGCCGGCAAGCACCAGACGTTTGGTGAAGTGGAACACGATGACAGCCGAATCAGATGGTCTGATTGTAATCGCCAATACCGGGATTCTCACGCAGGATGGAATCTACCGCCGCAAACATCTCCTCGAGCCGGGTCGCCGAGACCGGGCTTTCGATGACCACTACCAGCTCAGGCTTGTTCGACGATGCCCGGACAAGGCCCCAGGTCCCGTCATCGGTAACGACCCGCACACCGTTCACCGTCACCAGATCGACAATCTTGTGACCGGCGATCGGCTCCCCGGCCTGTTGTAGATCGGCAAACCATTTCGTGACCTTCTCGGCAATACCGTATTTGGTTTCATCATCGCAATGCGCCGACATGGTTGGCGATCCCCAGGTGCGCGGCAAGGCGTCATAGATTTCGGCCATGCTTTTATCCGCGTTGTCGCTCAAAACATCACAAACGGCCAACGCGGTGAGAATCCCGTCATCATACCCCCGGCCAATCGGGCGGTTGAAAAAGAAGTGCCCCGATTTTTCGAACCCGGCCAGTGCCGACAGCTCGTTAACGCGCCGCTTCATGTAGGAATGGCCGGTCTTCCAATAGTCGGTTTCGGCGCCGCGCTGGATGAGTTCCGGATCGGTCTTGAACAGGCCGGTCGATTTGACGTCGGCGACAAAGCGCGAGCCGGGATATTTGGCGGCCAGATCGCGGGCGATGATCACGCCCATCTTGTCGGCGAAAATCTCCCGACCCGTGTTGTCGACTACGCCGCAGCGATCGCCGTCGCCGTCGAAGCCAAAACCTACATCGGCGCCGGTTTCCTTTACGGTGTCGGCCAGGACGTGAAGCATCTTCATGTCTTCGGGATTTGGATTGTAACGCGGAAAGCTGTGGTCGAGTTCGGTGTCAAGCGGCACCACATCGCAGCCGACACGCTCCAACACTACCGGAGCAAAAGCGCCGGCGGTGCCATTGCCGCAGGCCACCACCACTTTGAGCTTCCGGCGCAAAGCAGGCCGGTCAGCGAGGTCAGCGATGTAGCGCGACGCGAAGTCCCCGACGAACGTGTAGCCCCCGCCGTCGCGGGGTTGGTACTGGCCGTCGAGGACGATATCGCGCAGCCGGCCCATTTCATCGGGGCCGAAGGTCAGTGGTCGGTCCGCTCCCATCTTAACGCCGGTCCAGCCGTTCTCATTGTGCGACGCAGTGACCATGGCAACGGCCGGACAATCGAGTTCGAACTGTGCGAAATAGGCCATTGGCGACAGCGCCAGACCGATATCCTTGACGCGGCAGCCCGAAGCCATCAGCCCGGTGATCAAGGCCAGCTTGATGCTGGCGGAATATGAACGAAAATCGTGTCCGACGACGATGTCGGGCCGCACGCCAAGCTCATGAAGCAAATGGCCGATGCCGAGGCCGAGAGCCTGGACGCCCATGAGATTAAGTTCCGGCAGGTGATCGCTTCCCGGATGGCCGAACCACCAGCGTGCGTCATATTCGCGAAATCCGGTTGGCTTCACCAAAGGCTGTGTTTCGAATGCGAAGCTGTTGGGCTGAAGGGTGGCGACCGGCTTGGGGAACATCGGGTTACTCCTGATTGGCCCTGGATGGAGCCGTCGCAGTCCTTTTACAATAGGCTGAGGGTAGCAGCGCCGAAACAGGCGCTATTGCAGACCTTCGAACAGGGCGGTCGACAAATAGCGCTCGGCGAAGGACGGGATGATGATGACGATGTTCTTGCCGGCCATCTCGTCGCGTCGGCCAATTTCGATCGCCGCCGCAATGGCGGCACCGGAGGATATCCCAACCGGAATACCCTCGAGCCGAGCGCAAAGCCGAGCCATTCCGATGGCCTCCTCATCAGTGATGGTCACGACCTCGTCGTAGATGTCGACATCCAGAATCGGCGGAATAAAACCGGCGCCGATGCCCTGAATCTTGTGGGGGCTGGGCTCGCCGCCGGAAAGGACCGGGCTCGCTTTCGGCTCGACCGCGACAATGTGGAGAGCAGGCTTTCGTGGCTTCAGCACCTGTCCTACCCCGGTGATGGTGCCGCCGGTGCCGATTCCCGAAATGAGAACGTCGATTTCACCGCCGGTATCGGCCCAGATCTCCTCGGCGGTGGTCTGGCGATGAACCGCCGGGTTGGCTGGGTTGGCGAATTGTTGCGGGATCACCGCGTCGCCGATCTCCGCGCGGATCTCCTCCGCGCGAGCCATCGCGCCACGCATGCCCTTGGCGCCATCGGTCAACTCCAACTCGGCGCCGAGTAGCAAGAGCATCTTCCCACGCTCCAGCGACATCGTCGCCGGCATTACCAGGATCAAGCGGTAACTGCGGGCGGCTGCAACAAATGCCAGAGCAATCCCGGTGTTGCCCGAAGTCGGTTCAATCAAGGTCGATTGGCCGGGACTGATACGGCCCTCGGCCTCTAGGGCATCGATCATCGCTACGCCGATACGATCCTTAACGCTCGACAGTGGATTGAAGAATTCGAGCTTGCCAACGAGCTTGGCGGCAACGTCATGTTGCTCGGCAATTCGGTCGAGTCGAACCATGGGCGTGTTGCCGATCGTGTCGGTGATGGAATCGTAGATTCGGCCGCGGCCGATGCCGGCACTTGAGTGATCAGTCATTCAAACTGCCTCTTTCGCTCGCAACGATACCAATCGATCTCCGCGCCAGCGGGGGTCAAGGCCGGAGGTCTAATTCGATCCGGTGGAGCCAAAACCGCCGGCCCCGCGCTCGGTAGCGCCCAGTTCGGCTTCGTCCACCATCTCAACGATCGATGCCTGCACTACAGGAGCGATCACCAATTGCGCGATCCGCATACCCCGAACGACCGAGGTCTCGCGAGCACCGTGATTGATCAGCAGCACTTTGAGTTCGCCGCGATAGTCCGAATCGATCGTCCCGGGTGTGTTGAGGACGGTCAAACCATGCTCGAGGGCGAGCCCCGAGCGCGGGCGAACCTGCCCCTCATGGCCCGGCGGAATCGCCACGACGAGGCCGGTGGCGACCAGCGTTCTGGCGCCAGGAGCAACAAGCAATGGTGCATCGGCGGGAACGGCGGCGGAAAGGTCCAGACCGGCGGCGCCGGTGCTCTTGTAAGCCGGGATCGGAAGTTCGGAGGCGTGAGCCAGCCGGGTGATCTTGAGCTTCGGCGGATCGCTCATTCGGCCGCTTTGGGCCAATTGCGGGCGGCCGCGATTTTTGTGATCAGCCGCTCAGCGACCTCCGTCTTGGGCAATGGCGACCATTCTTCGGTGCCCTCGGGGGTGATCAAACGCACAGCGTTGTGCTCGCTGCCCATGGCGCCGGCCGCCCGGGAAACGTCATTGGCGACGATCCAATCGCAGCGCTTGGCGCGCAGCTTGGCGCGGGCGTTTTCGGCGATGTCATTGGTCTCGGCGGCAAAGCCAATCAGCAACCGCGGGCGGCTGCTGGGGTGCTGCGATAGGAAAGCCAGGATATCTGGATTGGCAACAAGATTGAGGTGAAGGCCGGCTTTGCCGTTCTTCTTCAGCTTGATCGCGCCAGGCTCGGCCAGCCGCCAATCGCCAACGGCGGCGGCCATGATGGCGATGTCGGCGGGGAGCGCCTGTTCGACGGCCGCCAGCATCTCGGCCGCAGTCTCGACCCGCACGACCGAAACCGCGCGCGGATCGGCCAATGCGACCGGACCCGAAACCAGCACGACATCCGCACCCGCCGCGGCGGCGGCTTCGGCAATCGCAAAACCCTGGCGACCGGACGACCGGTTGGTGAGAAAACGCACCGGGTCGAGCGGCTCATGCGTTGGTCCGGCGGTGACCACAACCCGTTGACCGGCGAGCGGACCGGTCTTGGCGGACGGCTCAAGCAATCGTTCCGCGGCGGCCGATATCTGCATCGGTTCGGTCATCCGGCCAAGGCCGGCCTCGCCGCCTTCAGCCATCTCGCCGATTTCCGGTCCGATGAATTGAATGCCGTCCTGCTCAAGCTCGGCAATGTTGCGGCGCGTGGTCGGATGCCGCCACATAGACGGGTTCATCGCCGGCGCCACTAACACCGGCCGCTCGGTGGCAAGCAGCACCGTGGTGGCGAGATCGGAGGCAAGTCCGGTTGCCATCCGCGCCATGATGTCGGCGGTCGCCGGAGCGACGATAATCAGATCAGCCTCTCGGGCGAGCCGGATATGGCCAATATCGTGCTCGCGCCCGCGATCGAACAAATCGATGAACGGATCTTCGCCGGTCAGTGCGCCGACCGAAAGCGGCGTGACGAAGGCCCTCGCCGCTTCGGTCATAATCACGCGCACGCCGGCGCCGCGCTCGCGCAGGCGGCGGATCAGATCGAGCGATTTGTAAGCGGCGATCCCGCCGCTGACGATCAAGAGAATGCGCTTGTCTTGCAGCATGGGGCGTCTTCTAGCTCAACTGCACCACAGCAACCACCACCAAGGCGATCGCAATCACCCAGAGCGCCCCCCGGCTCCAAAAATTCGGCCCCGTCCGGCTCCTCGCGGCGGCCTTGAAACTGTCTGGATCGATGCGGAGGCCGCGTTCACTCATTTCAGCCAGTTCGTGGGAAAGACGTTCGGCGCGTTCGCCGAGTTCCGGCAGCCTGGCGATTAGCCGGCCGAGCGAGCCGATTCCATCCGCCGCATCCTCAATCAGCCCGATTGGACCCGCATTGCGCCCGGCCCATTCGACCAGGACCGGTTCCGAGGCCAACCACATATCGAAATCCGGATCGAGAGAACGGGCAACGCCCTCAACCACCATCATCGTCTTCTGCAGCAGCAACAGTTCCGGCCGGGTCTCCATATCGAACATCTCGGTCACTTCGAATAGCTGAATCAGCAGCCGGGCCATCGAAATGTCCTTGGCCGAAACCCGGTGGATCGGCTCGCCGATGGCGCGAAGCGCCTGGGCGAAATCGGCGATGCTGTGTTTAGCCGGGACATAGCCGGCCTCGCGATGAACCTCAGCGATCCGCATATAATCCTTGCGAAGGAAGCCATAAAGGATTTCAGCGAGGAAGCGACGCTCTGACTTGCTGAGCCTTCCCATGATGCCGAAATCGACCGCCACGATGGTTCCGGAAGCCTCGACGAAGAGGTTGCCCTGGTGAAGATCGGCGTGAAAAAAGCCATCGCGGATCGCCTGGCGGAGGAAGAGCTGCATCAGCCGCTCGGCAAGAAGCGGGAGATCGTATCCGGCCGCTTTTAGCTGATCGATGTGGGACAGCTTAACGCCGTCGACCCATTCGAGCGTCAGCACATCGCGCGCGGTTCGCTGCCAGTCGACCTGGGGCACACGGAAGCCAGCGTCGGCGGCCATTTGGTCTGCGATTTCGGCCAGCGCTGCAGCCTCCAAGCGAAGGTCCATTTCGAGCGTGACCGATCGTGCCAATCGGTCGACGACCGCCACCGGGCGTAGCCGCCGGGATGCAGGATCGATCCGCTCGATCCACCTCGCGCCCGAGAAGAAGGTCTCAAGATCGCGCTCGAACCGTCGCCGGATGCCAGGACGCAGAACCTTGACCGCCATGTCTTGCTCGACCCCATCCACCACGATCTTGGCGCGGTGCACCTGGGCGATCGATGCGGCGGCGACCGGCTCGGAGAAGTCGATATAGAGCTGGTCCAAGGGCTCCTTGAACGCCCGCTCCACAGTGGCCACGGCTTCGGCCCGCGGGAACGGCTCAATCTGGTCGCGGAGCTGGCCGAGGCCGGCGGCAATCTCCGCCCCGACGAGATCGGGACGCGTGGCCAAGAACTGACCGAGCTTAACCCAGGACGGGCCCAAGCGGTTCAGTGCCCTGGTGAGGCGCTCAGGCCTGTCGCGCCCGGCAGCGCGGCGACGCTCCAGCCGGCGTCCGATCTTGACCGCGATCCGCGGCAGGAATGGCAATGGCTCGGGATCAATCAGGCCGAATGCTCCTTCGCGTGCTAACACAAGGCCAGCTCGACCTAGGCGTAGGAGCGCCATCACGCCCAAGGGACTAGAGCCTCCAGCCTGAGTGAATAGCAGCGACGCCGCCGGTGAGATTGCGATAGCTGACCCGGCCGAAGCCTGCGGCCCGGATCATTTCGGCGAACCGCTCCTGAGGTGGAAACTGCCGGATCGATTCGACCAGATAGCGATAGGCCCCTTCGTCGCCGGCGACCAGTTCGCCCAGCCGCGGAATTACATTAAAGGAATAAAGGTCATAGAGCCGGTCGAGCCCGGCGACATCGACGCGGGAAAACTCCAGCACCAGCAGCCGCCCTCCAGGGCGCAGCACCCGGAATGCTTCCGCCAGCGCGGCATCGATGCGCGGAACATTGCGAATGCCGAAGGCGACCGTCACCGCGTCGAAACGTTCCGCCGACAGGGGTAGATCTTCCGCATTGCCCTCGACGAAAACAATCCGCCGTCCGAGCTGGCGCTCGCCGGCTCGCAGTCGTCCCCGTTCGATCATCGCCGGATTGATATCAAGGACTGTGATTTCCGCCGTCGACGAGCGCTCGGCGATCGCGCAGGCGACATCACCGGTACCGCCGGCGACGTCGAGCACGCGGAAGGGCCGCGACGAGGCCCACGGCGGCCCGAGCCAGCCGACCAATTCGCTCTTCCACAGACGGTGCATGCCGCCCGACATCAGATCATTCATGAGGTCGTAACTGCCGGCAACGCGATCGAAGACGCCGTCGACCATCGCCTGCTTGTCGGCGGGATCAACATCGCGAAAGCCGAACGATGCTGGATCGCGGCCGAGAGAGCTTGATTTCGACGATCTGTCCATCGGTACTCTTGTCGGAAAAGCGGAGCCAACCGCCGCTCTTGCCCAACCTAGTTACATTTACTGTTATTGCCGAAGAGTTGCCGGCTATCATAGTGGAGCCGTCTGTTGAGTGCCATGGCACTGGATTGCGAGCCGCGATGCCCGAACTGCCCGAGGTCGAAACGGTTCGCAGAGGGCTGGAGCCGATCCTTCTCGGCCAGACGATCAAGCGCGTCGATCTGAGACGCGGCGATCTAAGGCGACCCTTTTCGTTCGCATTCGACAAGCGCCTGACCGGTCGGCGGATCGTCAAGCTCGACCGCCGCGCTAAGTATATCATCGCTGAACTCGATGACGGCAACTGGCTGGTCATGCATCTGGGCATGTCCGGCTCGTTCCGGATCGAGTGCAGGCGGCGTGTTCGATCGGACGGAACGTCGCCGGCGGAGGCTGCCCATGATCACGTCGTGTTCCATCTCGGCTCCGGCGCGCAGGTGATCTACAACGATCCTCGGCGTTTCGGATCGATGGACATTTTGACGACGAAAGCGCTCGCCGACAGTGCTCCGTTCAAAGCGATGGGCATTGAACCGCTCGGACCGGAGCTGACTGCCGAATATCTGGCCGAGCGGCTCGGCGGCAAGAAGACGACCGTCAAGGCGGCCCTCCTCGATCAGCGGATCGTTGCCGGCCTCGGCAATATCTATGTTTGCGAAGCGCTGTGGCGGTCCGGGATCTCGCCGTTGCGGCAAGCGGGAAGTCTGGTCGATCGCCGCGACCGGCCAAGCGCCAGCTGCGAGCGTCTTCCCGGAGCGATCAAGTCGGTGCTGAAAGCGGCGATCGCCTCCGGCGGATCGAGCCTTCGCAATCACATCCGGACCGATGGCTCGCTCGGCACGTTTCAGCATCAATTCAAAGTCTACGACCGCGAGGGACTGCCTTGCCGCAAACCCGGCTGCCGCGGGACGGTAGGGCGGGTCCTGCAGTCCGGTCGGTCGACATTCCACTGCCCAAGCTGCCAACGATAGATCGCGTTGACTAGCAGCGACGTGCTGACTATAAGCACGGCAATTGCGGCGGCGGCTGTCAGCGCCGCCGTTTTTACTGACAAGATAAGGGCCGCCGATGGCCAATACCTCCTCCGCGCGGAAAGCCGCGCGCAAGATGATCCGTCGCGCCGAGATCAACCGGCGGCGAAAGAGCCGCGTGCACACCTTCATCCGCAAGGTCGAAGAGGCGATCGCTGCGGGCAACAAAGACACTGCGGCCAAGTCTCTGAATGCTGCGGAGTCCGAGATCATGCGTGCGGCCGGCAAGGGTGTGTTCCACAAGAAAACTGCGGCTCGTAAGGTCTCTCGCCTCGTCGCCCGGGTGCGCGCGCTGTAACCAACGCGCCGCCACGGCGTTGGCCCGTGTCGGATCAGCGATTTTAGTCGGGGTTGCGATAAACCGCCGCGACCCGCCTCGATATTCTGAGATAGACGAATATCGTCATCGCGACGAGAACCATGCCGAGCGGGAATGTGCCGATCGGCACATTTAGCCAATCCATCCGCATGATCTCGAGGCTGGTGTCCCCTCTGATCGCCAGCGGCCAGCGCCCGCACTCCATCGTGGCCGGGTCGATATCCGCCGGACCGACACGAAACGTGAACGGTCCGACGACCAGATCCGCCGCGCCATAGATGATCGATATCAGGGAAACCGTGACCGCCGATCGATAGAACAGATGACTCTTCGTGACCCCGAAGAAGATGACACCCAACCAAGCCGCAGTCAGAACCAACGGGGCAAATCTGTCCAAGCCGGCCATTATCGGGACGGTGTTGCAGAGCGATCCATAGGCGATGAAATAGCCGCCCTCGGACAGAAACCGACTCATGCTGGTGGCATAGGTAGCGCCGAGTACCGCCAAGCCCAGCATCAAGACGAACATCACCCAAAGCCATGCCGGCACGGATTGTTGACGCAACGGCGCCGGCGGAGGCGCTGGATTGGTGTCGCTGCTGACGGTTGTCCGGTCGGTCATTTGTCGGGGCTCAAACTCGGTTCTTCGGGCGGCCCACAAATCTGAAGGCGGACGCAAGCTAAGAGACTCCGCCGCCGAACACAACGCGGCTGCGACGGGTGGCCGCGGCTTGACCGACGGAACGCTGCTGGCGCTGTGCGGCTCTCTTCAGTCGAGCCGATTCGCGTGAAGGGAAGGCTCGTCGCCACCGCTGTCGCGGCCGGGTTGATCGCCTGCGCTCCGGGCCGCCGCCCAATCCTGTCAGAACTATCCAGCGCAATTTCCCGCCTGACTCGACGACATTCGTCTCGAAGCTCTGGCGGCTGACATTTCGCAAAGCGCGATCGGTGCCCTCAACAGGGGCCCTACTCGCCCTATCAACGCCGCCAAAACCCAAGCATTCTGGCCATTCTATCGTGCCGGCTCATGCGAGTTCGTGCAGAACGAGGCGAGAACCTGTGGGCTAGGAGACACACCAGGAGCGCAAAGCCGTTCCCGGCCCGTACTTGCCAGCCCTTGTTATTGCAGGGGGGGGCGGAGTGAGAAACACCCCGAACATGCCCGCTCACAAAGACGCGCCCGGAATTAGAGCCCGCCGTCGGCGCGGCGGCAGCGTTGCCTTTTACTGGATCGCTTCCGATGCCAGCAAATCGCCGCTGGTCAAGGAGTACCCGGTCAGAACCGTTCGGCTGCACTTCGACACCGACGAGGAGCGGAGCGCTCGCTGTTGGCGGCTGACGGCCGAGCTCAAGGAATGGCTCACCAGCCGCGGCGGCGGCAAGCAGGCATTCAACGGCACCCTGACAAGCCTGATCGACTGCTACCAGCGCGACGAGGATTCGCCCTACCGCGCGGTGAAGTGGAACACCAGCCGGCACTATGACGAGATCCTGGCTTTGATCGCCGGCGCCTACGGAGCTCGCCGCGTCGATGCCCTCACCGGCAAGGACTTCGCCCGCTGGTATCGGGTGTTCAAAGAACCGGCGACACCGGACGGAAGTGAACGCCTCCGCCGCGCTTACAACTGCATGAAACTCCTGCGGATCGTCTGCAATTATGGCGCCGCCAGCGGCTATCATAGGTGCGCCGAGGTAGCCGTGATGCTGTCGAAGATGCGCTTCTCGCCGCCGGCGCCACGCAAGGTGGCGATGGCTTATGATCAGGCCAAAGCGATCATCGAGACCGCGATCGCGCAGGGCCGCCCCTCGATCGCGCTAGCCCAGGCGCTCCAATTCGAACTCAGCCTACGGCAACGCGACGTCATCGGCGAATGGATCGACGACGAGACGCCCAGGGTGCAGGGCATCGTCGCCAGGGGGATGCGCTGGACCGGCGGCACCGCTTGGTCCGACATCGGTCCCGACCTCGTCCTGTCGAAAACCACATCCAAGACCGGCACGCTGGGCCAATGGGACCTGTCCCGTTATCCGTTGGTGTTCGTGCGCCCTCCAGGCGTTCGAGCCCCTGGCAGGGCGTGTGGGGCCGTTGATCGTGTCGGAATCGACCGGCCTCCCCTATTCGCAGCGCAATTTCTGGTCCCATTGGCGAGACATCGCCACCGCCGCCGAGGTTCCTCCCGGCGTCTGGAACATGGATTCGCGGGCCGGCGGGATTACCGAGGGCGCGGACGCTGGCGCGACGGTCGAGGATCTGCGGCTGCACGCGACACATTCGGACCCGAAGATCACCACGCGCTATGTCCGGTCGGCGCTCGATTCGACCCGCCGTGTAGCGAGCCTTAGAGCCGCCAGGAGGGCTAAGAGCGATGTGGCCGTCCGGGCCGCAAGACACCGCTGACCAGATGGATTATCGCCGAGGTCAAGTTGAAATCAGCTTCGAATACGCCGAACACCTATACGCCGATTGGGATGCTCCGATCTGCATCGTGGCCGATGGTCCATACGGTCTAGGCGGATTTCCCGGAGACCTTCGGGATGCTACCGGGTTGGCTGATTGGTACAGGCCGCATGTCCGCACATGGTCTGCACGAGCGACACCCCAAACGACGCTCTGGTTTTGGAATTCAGAACTCGGCTGGGCAACTGTTCATCCGGTATTGGAAGAGTGCGGTTGGGAATACCGAAGCTGCCATGTGTGGGACAAGGGTCTCGGGCATATTGCGGGGAACGCGAACACCCGCTCGCTTCGGAAGTTGCCAGTTACGACGGAGGTTTGTGTCCAGTACGTCAAACCGCCGCGGTTTGACGGGATGACTATGCGACAATGGCTCCGACACGAATGGCGCCGCTCCGGCCTGCCGCTCCGCTTGGCCAATGAGGCATGCGGCGTAGCGAATGCTGCAACCCGGAAATACCTTACGGCGGATCATCTCTGGTATTTCCCGCCGCCGGCGGCTTTCGTGGCACTCGCGGCCTATGCCAACACCCACGGCCATCCGAAGGGAAGGCCGTACTTCAGCGCGGACGATGCGCGGCCCTTCACGGCTGACGAATGGGAGCGTCAGCGTGCGAAGTTCCATTGTCCAGTTGGGACGACGAACGTTTGGCAACAGCCGCATGTCGGCGGCGCAGAGAGGATAAGCGGAGACCGCCAAGCAATGCGGTGGAAATTCAAGAGTCTTCATGGCAGCCAGAAACCGTTGACGCTCGTGAACATGACAATCGAGGCGTGCACGGATCGTGGGGATATGGTGTGGGAGCCTTTTGGTGGCCTATGTCCCGCCGCAGTGAGCGCGTTCAGTTCTGGTCGTGCGTGTCGTAGTGCTGAGATTATCCCGGAATTCTATCGTGCCGCCGTCAGTCGGATTGCTCGCCTTGAATGATGCGCTTTCATCCGAGGCGGCCACCTTGATTGCTGCTTTTGCGGGGTTCGCATTCGGGAAGGCGGAAGCCTAGCGGATTGTGACTTTGGTATATAATCCCCCAGAATTGCCGGCAGTCGTCCCGTGATCATGCCGATGATGGCGAGAAGCACCGGGTCGGGCTTCTCATCACCAAATCAGCCCGATCAAGTGCGGACTACAGCCTATCATGACGGCTCAGGGCCGGATTCCCGGTCGGATGCCCATTCTGCTATCATTGTCGGCGGCTGGGAGAAGCAATCCGGGGAATCCCGGTTTATCCGCTAGCAGTGTTTCCAGTGTCGTGGCGATATAGGGAGCGCGTTGCGTGAGATCGGTCTCGGCCAGTCGGTCCTCGAGAAGCTGGAAGAAGGCCGCCGGTGCCCGTTCGATCGAGGGCAGGAATGGGCGCTTACCATCCGCCAATTCCTCCTCCGGAGGCAACGGGACACCAGCGAACGAGCAGAGCCACTGGGCATCCTCACGATAGCGCGCGACCGTTGCCTTCCGCTGGATGTTGGTGAGGTAATTAGTGTCCGGAAATCGGATCTGGCCGCGAACTACTCGATCGATCTCCGCCAGAAAAGATCGGAACTGTCCCTTTTCCCACAATGATCGAGACGCCGACGAATACGCGAACATTGCTCTGGCTAATTCGCAGGTCAGCCAATGAGGCGAACGGTTGGCCTCAGCAGGATCCGGGACCGTCGCCTCGACCAAGCCCAAGAAGTCGGCGACGACATCCCTGTCGGGAAGGGCCGTCACATGATGAATGTGCAGTGATCCTTTCCCGAATGCTTCGGCCCAGTCGGAGACAACTGCTTTGATCGAAAGACGGTTGAACGACTTTGCGAAGACCGTATCGAAATCAGGTGACCCTCTTGCCCTCGATTTCTGGAGGTACTTCGATCTAATCCACTGGGTATAGGGCCGGACATAGATCACGATCTTCGTGTCGGGCGCGCCGAGAAACTCGCGAAGGAAAGCAGCCCGCTCCGCACCAATGTTCCAAAGAAACTCCGACGAAATGGCCACCGTTCTGCCCGGGTTGTTTTCGATCGTCCGGCGCAGCAGTTTCAACGGCTGATCTGGGATTCCTCCGAGGAGCGCCTTCGCCAACGTGCTGAAGTTGCAATTCCGATCCTGCGCGGCGTCGGGCCAAACCACGCCTTGTCGCTTTAAAGCTTCTCGGTTGAGCTTCAGAGTGGATTGGATGCTGGAACTGCCTACCTTGCCCATTCCGACATGAAGTATCAGCAAAACAGATAATCCCAAATGGTTCAGCGACCGACTATACGGCGCGAGCAAGCCGTCGTCAAGCCGTCGCTAGGGCGGCAACCGTTCGGAGCCGCCGCGGGCGGGGCTGCCGCTCTGCAAAAAAGCCAGACTCCCAGCGAGCGAAATGACACACTGAGAATCGCCTCGGTAGCGCGCGTCGAGGCGGTAATGGGCCATGACACAGCGATGCTTGCCGCAGTCGTTTCGGATCCGATCGTCGCGATTGTACGAGAGCCAGGGGCACAGTTGGCTTCGTCCCTTGCATTTCGGCCGAAGCGATTGACACGACGTGGGGATGCAGTCCTCGAAGCCTTGGATATCAACAACGTGCAAACACGGTCTCTTAGCGTGGCGGACATCCCGTTATACGCGCCGCGAGGTCGTCAGGAGTATGATCACTGGCTCGGATTGATTGATCAACTCGTGAATCGCTTTCGGCTTTTTCGAATGACCGATCGGCAGTCCTTTATCGAGTACTGCAAAGCCTGCCCGGCGTCAGCGCCCCTGGGACAGATTGGGCGGATTGAACAAGAGAGGGTTTCTGGCTCATCTTAACCCACGAGGGATTGAAGATGAGACGGAACACCAATCACCAGAAAGCATCGGCCGAGAAGGTCGTGAAGGACATCCGGCGGGCGACTCGTCGGCAGTTCGGCGCCGAAGAGAAGATCCGGATCGTTCTGGAGGGCCTGCGCGGCGAGGACAGTATCGCTGAGCTGTGTCGCCGTGAGGGGATCAACCAGAACCTCTATTACCGCTGGTCGAAGGACTTCCTGGAGGCCGGGAAGAAGCGCCTGGCGGGTGACACTGCCCGTGAGGCTACCTCCGATGAGGTCCGGCATCTTCGCAGTGAGGCACTGGCACTCAAGGAGGCCGTTGCTGACCTGACGCTGGACAACCGTCTACTCAAAAAAAGCATGATCGCGGATGGGGGAGAGGAGGCATGAGGTATCCACTATCGGAGAAGCTGGAGATCATCCGGCTGGTTGAGCGATCCCATCTGCCGGCCAAGCGCACGCTGGCGCAGTTGGGCATTCCCCGCACCTCGTTTTATCGCTGGTACGACCGCTGTCTGACCGGCGGACCGGAGGCCCTGGAGGACCGCCGCTCGCGGCCTGGCCAAGTCTGGAACCGTATCCCCGATGAGGTGAGAGACCGGATCGTACAGCTGGCGCTGGACGAGACGGATCTGTCGCCGCGGGAACTGGCTGTCCGGTTCACAGACACAGAGGGCTACTTTGTATCGGAATCCTCGGTTTATCGACTGCTCAAGGCCCATGATCTGATCACCAGCCCGGCCTTTATCGTCCTCAAGGCGTCCGACGAGTTCCAGGACAAGACCACGGCGCCAAACCAGCTCTGGCAGACCGACTTCACTTACCTCAAGGTCATTGATTGGGGCTGGTTCTACCTCTCCACCGTGCTCGACGACTTCTCGCGCACCATTATCGCGTGGAAGCTCTGCACCACGATGAAGGCCGAGGACGTCACCGATACGCTGGAACTGGCGCTCAAGGCGTCAGGTTGCGATCGGGCAACGGTCATTCACAAGCCACGGCTCCTGTCTGACAACGGCTCCAGCTACATCGCCGACGATCTGGCCAAATGGCTCGACGACCGCGATATGGAGCACATTCGCGGCGCTCCCTATCATCCGCAAACCCAGGGCAAGATCGAGCGTTGGCATCAAACCCTGAAGAACCGCATCCTTTTGGAAAATTACTATCTGCCTGGCGACTTGGAGACACAGATCGAGGCCTTCGTCGGCCACTACAATTATCACCGCTACCACGAGAGCCTGGGCAACCTCACGCCGGCCGATGTCTACTTCGGGCGCGGCCAGACCATCCTGTTGAAAAGAGAAAAGATCAAACAAAAGACGCTACAAACCCGGCGCCTGCAATACCGCAAAACCGCCGCATAAAATGACCAACCAGATGGGCCGAACCCTCTCTTAAATCAGGCCGCTCATCGGTTCCAAATTACCTGACGACGGACAGCCGTCGACGTCGACGCGCATGAACGGGGTGACGTGGACCGGTGGTAAGACGCCGCCGATGGCGGCGGTGTCGAAGTCCAAAGGGATGGCGATGTAGACGAGTGGCTGACGGACACGGTCGTAAGAGCCTTGTTCGAAGATTCGGGACAAAATAGCCGTGGCAGCTAGGAGCTGACGGCTGGCGACGCGATAGGGGAGCCCTCAGAGCGGCAAACCCAGAAGGAAGAAGACGGTACGGACCGAACCGTTAACACCGCCAATTCCTAAAGGGCTATAGAGGCGGACCGGGTCGTCACACGGGCAGCAAGAACAAGCTCGCTGAGTGGTTCATTGCCGATCTTTATGCCGATTGGCAGGAGCACGGCTTCGAGGTTCTTGAAAGGGCCAGGAAGGAAAAGCCGGCCGACTATCTCAAGGTCATCGCCATTGTGCTGCCAAAAGATATCAAGGTGACGTTGGAGACGATGAGCGATGAGGAGCTGGCAAAGAAGATCGATCAGCTCACCAGCTCTCTCAACATCAAATTGGTGCCACTGGCTCCGAAAACGATCGAGCTCGATTCCCATGTGCTTCCCAAACCGGATCATGAGAACGAACACAGCGGCAAAACCGAATAATAGCAACGGTTCCGGGTCCGCGGACTCTCTTATTCGCAGTAAGAGAGTCGGCGACCGCGCCAATTTCACCGTGAGCAAATGCAGGGAAGTCTGCGTCACTATCCCGTAGCCGCGACGGCGTCGAATCCGACCACGTCCTCCTCGAAACCAGACCCCCGTACGGGGGCACTTTTTGGTTTCGGGATGGAGGCCACTAGCCCCTCCGCATATGCGGCTCTCACGCGAGCGGCCCAAAACGGCCATTTATCCGGGAACCGATGTGAGGCTTGAAACTCGTCGAGCAGGCAGAAACTTGTTAAGCTACTCTGGACTGTTCATCCGGGGCATGTCGGTTAAGACAAAGGGTCGATCGTGATTACCCTTCCGCCGAAAATGCCAGCAATCATGGGAGCGTTCGCACTAGCGCTGTTGGCTGGGATGTTGACTTGGGGCCCTTCGGGATCGCTGGCTCAGGAGCCGGACCGCGTGTCAGCGTCGGACTTGGCCGGCGATTGGACGCTTCACGGATATCGGCCATGCGACCGCCTCGGGCTGCAGCACATTGTGATAGACGCGGCAGGGTCGTCGACGTTCACCGCTAGGTTCGTTGAAAGTAATCCCTGCTTCAGCGCCGGGACGGTCTTCTTGGAGGCGGCCATCGATCCGACAGGGGATGTGAGAGCTCTTCTCTTCTACGATCGCTACGATCTGCATATGGACGCTGAACTGGACTTTCGTATCGCTGCAAGCGACGGGGGCCGGATCGAAAGGATCACGTTGCCTACTATCAGGGTTTTGCCGCCCGGAGAGGAAGTTGCATCAGTCTATATGGCTGTTGGTGTTTACTTGCAGCGACGCGATGCAACACCGGAATGCGGTCGGGAACTAAACCTCGACTATTTTCGCTGCTCGTGCCCGTCCGCGGACATTATCAATGCCGAAGGAGGCAGGGTGATCGGAACTCAAATCTACAACGCTAATTCATCGATTTGTTTGGCTGCACTTCACGCTGGTGCAATAGGGAGTAAGGGCGGCGAGGTGCTCACAATCCTCGCCGGGGGCTTCCGAGACAGTGAGCGCACTTCGAGGGAAGGCAATTGCCCCTACTTTGACGGATCGGAAAGAAACGGTGTGAGATCGGAGTCCTCCGACCGGGGTCGGGCTTTCTTCTTCGACGGTGACTCTGGAGTTTGCGACGAAGCCAGCCCGCCGCCCAAAAACACTTGGTACTGTGTCCGTCGTCAGGTAATTTGGAACCGATGAGCGGCCTGATTTAAGAGAGGGTTCGGCCCATCTGGTTGGTCATTTTATGCGGCGGTTTTGCGGTATTGCAAGCGCCGGGTTTGTAGCGTCTTTTGTTTGATCTTTTCTCTTTTCAACAGGATGGTCTGGCCGCGCCCGAAGTAGACATCGGCCGGCGTGGGGTTGCCCAGGCTCTCGTGGTAGCGGTGATAATTGTAGTGGCCGACGAAGGCCTCGATCTGTGTCTCCAAGTCGCCAGGCAGATAGTAATTTTCCAAAAGGATGCGGTTCTTCAGGGTTTGATGCCAACGCTCGATCTTGCCCTGGGTTTGCGGATGATAGGGAGCGCCGCGAATGTGCTCCATATCGCGGTCGTCGAGCCATTTGGCCAGATCGTCGGCGATGTAGCTGGAGCCGTTGTCAGACAGGAGCCGTGGCTTGTGAATGACCGTTGCCCGATCGCGACCTGACGCCTTGAGCGCCAGTTCCAGCGTATCGGTGACGTCCTCGGCCTTCATCGTGGTGCAGAGCTTCCACGCGATAATGGTGCGCGAGAAGTCGTCGAGCACGGTGGAGAGGTAGAACCAGCCCCAATCAATGACCTTGAGGTAAGTGAAGTCGGTCTGCCAGAGCTGGTTTGGCGCCGTGGTCTTGTCCTGGAACTCGTCGGACGCCTTGAGGACGATAAAGGCCGGGCTGGTGATCAGATCATGGGCCTTGAGCAGTCGATAAACCGAGGATTCCGATACAGAGTAGCCCTCTGTGTCTGTGAACCGGACAGCCAGTTCCCGCGGCGACAGATCCGTCTCGTCCAGCGCCAGCTGTACGATCCGGTCTCTCACCTCATCGGGGATACGGTTCCAGACTTGGCCAGGCCGCGAGCGGCGGTCCTCCAGGGCCTCCGGTCCGCCGGTCAGACAGCGGTCGTACCAGCGATAAAACGAGGTGCGGGGAATGCCCAACTGCGCCAGCGTGCGCTTGGCCGGCAGATGGGATCGCTCAACCAGCCGGATGATCTCCAGCTTCTCCGATAGTGGATACCTCATGCCTCCTCTCCCCCATCCGCGATCATGCTTTTTTTGAGTAGACGGTTGTCCAGCGTCAGGTCAGCAACGGCCTCCTTGAGTGCCAGTGCCTCACTGCGAAGATGCCGGACCTCATCGGAGGTAGCCTCACGGGCAGTGTCACCCGCCAGGCGCTTCTTCCCGGCCTCCAGGAAGTCCTTCGACCAGCGGTAATAGAGGTTCTGGTTGATCCCCTCACGGCGACACAGCTCAGCGATACTGTCCTCGCCGCGCAGGCCCTCCAGAACGATCCGGATCTTCTCTTCGGCGCCGAACTGCCGACGAGTCGCCCGCCGGATGTCCTTCACGACCTTCTCGGCCGATGCTTTCTGGTGATTGGTGTTCCGTCTCATCTTCAATCCCTCGTGGGTTAAGATGAGCCAGAAACCCTCTCTTGTTCAATCCGCCCAATCTGTCCCAGGGGCGCTGACGCCGAACACAGTCTAACGGAGCTGCGGACGGCTTCTCTGTTTACTACTGAGTCACCGCTTCTGATGCCGTGGACGGCTCTCCACCAACCCGCAGCCTGTTTGGGCTGAGGAAGTTTGGAGTTAATTGTCTTGCCCAGGAAAAAGCCGGGGTTGCAGCCCCGGCCTTGGGCACCTCGCTACAACCGTGGGCCATCGCGATGGTTGAAGCGTGAATGGTGCGGCCCTTTCAATCCCATTTGAGGACATTTCCGCGACTGTTCATTCCCTATTCCCAGGCGTTGGAAGCCCATTCACGGGCTTCCAACGCCCTGGGGGTATAAGGGGGTGTGTGGCTACCCCGTTGGAAGGCCGTTGGAAGCGCGTTGGTAGGCCGTTGGAAGCCGTTGGAAAATGGCGTTGGTAGGGCGTTGGTAATTGGATTATCCATTCCGGGAAATGAGGCGAAAGCGTCGTCTCGAAGGTGGTCCGAACTCTTCAATGCCGATCTCATCATTGGCCAACAGGCGCTGCATCGCGTCCGCGAAAAGTCGTTTGCCGACACCGCCTGCCTCGGGATGCTCGGCAAACTTTGCCGGTGCGTAGTTTGCACCTGAGCTGGCGCCTACATGCTGCCCTTGCTTGTTGAACATCCGTAGGAGTCGGAGGAAGGTTTCATCGGCTCGCTGCTCAAGCGCCATCTTGTCGAGTGTTGTCGTGGAGTCCCTAACCGCGACGAAGACGCCATCGCGGTATTTGATCGTCAGCACTTTCCCTGCCTGACTGTAATTTGCCTTCTTGACTGAGAGGATCCGAAGGTCCGGATCAGGCTCGGAGCCATCACCGGCCTTGGTGCCTTCGAGATAAAGCCGACTGCGAACGCTGTTGTTCCAGGCTGTGCTACCCGATAGCCCGGAACCGGAATTGATGCCCGTGAGGCTCGGATGGGAGATGACGAGAAATGTGCACCCGAATTGACGGGCCGCGCCGTTCAACTTGTTGAATTGCCGGGCCTGCGATCGGCTATTTTCGTCCCCGCCGAAGGCATCGGCCAGGGCATCGATCAACACCAAGTCCGGCCTGAAGACGCTGATCTCACACATCACCATCCGGTACATTTCTGTCGGCTCGATCAAGCCTGATCGATCCTGACTGCCAAGGACGGCGTTTTCGCCGACAAGATCGACAAGCCGCATTTTGCCGAGATCGGCGAATCCGGCGGCATGGAACTTACGTATCCGGTCGAGACGACGGTGCAGCTCGTCAACGTCATCTTCGGCACTGAGGTACAGCGACCGGCCGGGCGTCGGCATGGTTCCGAGCCACTCCTTGCCGGTTGCCATTGCGGCGCATAACTGCAAGCCAATGATGCTCTTGCCGGCGGCGCCCTCGCCACCAAGCAGCGTCGGAGCACCGGCGGGAATCATATCCTGGACCATCCATCGCCGTTCCGGCACGGGCTGGCCTTCCCATGATGCCGGATTGATCACTCGCAGCGAGGGCGCGCCTTCCGCCACTCGGTCAATCCGTATCACCTGGGCGTCGAGTTCGGCGTTTACGGCGTCGATGTCGGTTTCCATCAGGCTGCCTCCCCGACGATCTCGCCGATCGCATCCTCGAGGATCGCCAGCGCCATTTCCGGGGTCATGAAGCCGTCGCTGAGCGAAGCTTGTGCCCATTCGATGTGGACGCGGGCCAATGCCAAGCGTAGCCAAAGATGATGAAGCGCGAACGCCACGGCCCGAGGCATTTGCCGATCCGCGTGTGACGGAGTCGGCGGCGTCGCCGATTTTGCATCCACAGTCATTGCGGCCGCCCTGGGCCGGGTCCCGAGCCCCAAATTAACAACCAGCGCGATCGATCTCGAGATCGACGTTCTATGGCGTTCCAAGAGTCAAAGAGCGCGACCCGGGTGTCGTTCTGGTCGACCACTTCGACCTGATCATTTCGGTGCTCAACGATCGAGAACCGGCCGACCGGTGTGACCTCAAGAATGTCGTTCTTCGTCATCTCGGCCTCCTTGAGGCAAAAGACGAGATCGGCCACGATGCCGACACGCGGCTCCGGCACTCCGAAGCGGCGTAGGACTAATTCTTGAAGTGCGTTCGTAGAAGTTGTATTGGCGAGGTCGATCGGCACCACCTGACCGCACCGCTGAAACCCGTTCTCTGTTACCGCAGAGGCGGGTTTCGACGTATCTGGGAGCCGCATCCGATCATGATGCCTCCGTCTTTTCCGAAATGAGTCCGGAGTTGAGCCACTCGGCTTCGTGGTCGCCTCGAATACTCTTCCGCCGCAGCGACAGTTGGGTGACTTTCGGCCCTTTGCCGCGCTCTATTTCGCGCCGTAACGTTGCAATAGAGAGATCATTTTGATCCGCGACCTCCTGGAACGAGCTAACTCGCTTGGACGGCCGCCATTCCTCGGTGTCGATTTGATCAGTCTTGGCGGCGTCCGCAAGGGCCGTTCCGCCGCGTCCGCTTTTCGTTGGGTGTACGTGTGTCAAGACAGTCTCCTATGTCAGCCAGGCGATATCACCTGATGATAAGAAGACCTAGAAGCTCAATTATATCAGCGCGATAGACAGGAATGGACAAGAGTAGCCAATGTCTAGTGTTGTCTATTATTTGTTTCCAGGTGCGCGATCAAACGACCGTTTTGAGGATGGCGTCTCAGGAGGGGTCTGATCGACGCTCCACCCTTTGTATTGCCTATACGCCCTGGTTTTTTGCATACCGGCGGGCAGCCCTTCAGGGTAGGTTTCATTCATGAACCGGTGGGCATGAGCTTGAGCCCACTTCCCTGCACCCTTGTTTTCTTCTGGAGGTTCGGAGGGCTGTTCTTCCGACCCTGCATCGGGCCACACCGCCCGGACTTCTTCGTTCTTGAAGAAAACGCCGACCAAATTGGCGCCGGATTCGAGGTGCACGACCAGCTTGCCACTGACTTCCTGCAGGACAGCGTTGTGCCAACGTGGAGGTGGGATAGGCTCCCCTTTGGTAAAGTCGATCAGCACCGGCTTATCGTCCAGTGCTCCGCGACTCAGCTCCGAGAACGCGTCCATCACAGACAATTCGCTTCGGGCCTCCGCCCAAAGGCTCACTAGGTTAGCTTTGGCGCCTGCCACCAGCCGGAAGCCGCCCCAGAGTTCCTCCCAATGAGTGCACGCGGCTCTGTATTTGTCCCATTGTGCTCTGACTGAATCGATATCGCGGTTGATTGCCCACGCCAATGTCGTAGGCAATGACCAGTACGGTTCATCGACGGGGTTAAATTCGTGCGGATATGGAATGTGCCGGAGCGGGGTTAGTCCGAGGCGGTCAGCTTCTTCTTCGGCTTCGTGAGGTGCCAGTTTCCCGCCCAAGACCTGGCGGATTAGATCGTCCCGGATCGGAAGCTTGTTCATTTGCTAGGCACGCTGCATCGGGATCACGGTGATCTTGTTTTCATCCAAGAGTCCGATAACGTGCTCTGCCCAAAGCGTCAGTGCTTGCCGTCGCTCGGGTAAGAGCAGTGCCTTGTTGTAGATGCCGGCAACGCCGGCCTTTGAGCCGCTGACGTGGTTCAAAACTGCTTCGATCACGTGCGGTGGTGTGCCTAGCTCGGCCATCCCCGTTGCCGCGGTTCGGCGAAGATCGTGAAGGCGCCATTTCGGCATCGGGCGGTCGCGCTCGACATTGGTACGACGGTCGAGTGCCGCTTTGGCTTTGCTCCAACCGCTGAAGCCGCCCGCTCCTTCACCGAACACAAGGTCACGTCCGTCCCTTGCAGGGATCTCTGCGATGATCGAAAGCACGAGATCGGAGAGGGGGACGACGTGGGGTCGATGGTTTTTCGTCCGCTCCCCCGGGAGCGACCAAAGTGCGTTTTCGACGTCGAGTTCGGACCATCGCATCGAGCCCAATTCGTCACGTCGCTGGCCGGTGAGCATCAATAGTCTGACGATCCGTCCAAAATCATGGGACAGGCAGCCGTTCCACACTTCGCCGATCTCGGTGTTGTTCAAGAGCCGGTCTCTGGGCCTCGAAATGGCCGGCCTGTTGGTTGCGGTGACCGGATTTGTCTCAGCAAGGCCCTCACGAACTGCCCATGAAAAGAAGCCTGACAGTACAGCGCGGGCGCGATCAGCTGATCCTGGCCCCTTTTCTTCCGCCAGAGCACCGATCCTGCTAGCCACGTCGGTTCGCCCGATCGTAGTTATTGGCTGACCGTGAAGCGGCGCCCAACCCTTCATCAGGTGGCGCTCGGTTTCGACAAAGGTGCGTGGTCTATGTTGACCTTTCTTGAGGCTAAGATAACGCTGGACCAGAGCACCGAGGGTAAGGGATGCCTCCGCCCGCTTCTTGTCCTTCTCGGCCTGCGGATCAACCGCCAGTCCGACTTTTGCGAGCGCTCTCCGCGCTTCCCTTTGGGCCGCGTCCAGGTCCAAGCTGTTCAGTGAGCCGAGAGTCAAACGACGCTGTTTGGCGCCTACGCGGTATTGAACAATCCACGTCTTCTTTCCGCCGCCTCGCAGACGAACTCCAAAACCCGGCAGAGCGTCGTCAAAGATAATCCGGTCCGATGATCCGGGCGGAAGTTCGAGGACCGCAATGGAAGGCTTGGTGAAGCGCACGGGACCAATTGGGAAGCATATGGGAAGCAATCTTGTGATGACGCATGAGCAGTATTGCCCAGATTGGTATGATGGTCCAGCGCGTTTTGCGCAATTAACATGACTTGTTGACGCTTCCCGACCATTTTTGACAACCCATCCCCTCTTCTTCGTAATGCGGAGGTCGCTGGTTCGAATCCGGCGTGCGGCACCAAACCTCTCCGAGCGTGCGTAGGTTATCTGAATCAAAGATGGAGGCGAGAGTGATCGGAAGGCTCGTAACGACCCTTTGTGCGTCGATTCTTGGTGTAACATTGGTTGCCGGAGCGGCCGAAGCCTGCCCCGATTGGCAGCTTGAACCTCCTTTCGGCGCGGTCACCCTGGATGCGGGCTTTTTGCCCGACCCCTATTCTCGAAATGTTACTGCTGGTGGCGGGTTTAATCTTCTTGCCTGCGGGTTCAACTGGCAAGGCTATGTCGCCGCGGCTCCCGATTTTGACCTATATTACAATGCCGCGGGCGTCTCGTTGACGTTCTACGTTCAGTCCAACACCGATACGATCTTGTTGATCAACGATCCGTCGGGAGCTTGGCATTTCAATGACGATGGCGGTGGCGGCTTAAATCCGTCGATCACGATCAACAAGCCGCAATCGGGGCTTTACGATGTTTGGATCGGCACTTACAGCCCGGGGAGCGGCTTGTGAGCCTAGCTCTTTATTACCGAATTTTGATCGGGATGTTCCCTGGGGGACCGCCGAGAGCCTAGGCGCCAAGTGTCCCGCTGGAGGCGCCGGCCGGCTCGGTTTCGGCCGGTCGCATGGCTCTGACCAATGTGGCGAACTCGGCGAAGGGCAGTGCCGGACTCCAAAGGAAACCCTGGGCCAAGTGAACTCGACATTCGCGGAGGATGAGGTAGTCCTCCTCGCGTTCGACGCCTTCGGCGACGATCTCGAGGCCAAGTCCGTGAGCCAATGAAGTGACCGTGCGGACTATGGTTTGTTTGTCGGCGCTGTCGGCGAGATCGGCGATAAAGCTCTGGTCGATTTTGAGGATGTCGAAGGGAGGGCTCGGGAGTCGGCCCAGGCTTGAGTGACCGGTGCCGAAATCATCGATCGCAAAGCGAACACCGAGTTCGCGGAGCGGCGCCATCAATTGATCCGGCCTCTCAGAAGCCAGGATCGCGGTCGACTCGGTGAGCTCCAGCTCGAGGCGGTCTGGCGGAAATCGAGAACCTGTCAGCGCGCCGACAACGCTGGCGACGAAATCGGCGCGCTGCAGTTGCAGCGCTGCGACATTGACGGCGAGCGAGAGATCAATCCCTTCATCGTAGAGCCTGCGGAATTCGTTGAGGCTTTGAGCGAGAACCCGATTGCCAGTGTCGGCGATCAGACCGCTTCCTTCAGCGATCGGAATGAATTCGGAGGGGCTGATGAATCCCTCAGTCGGATGGCGCCATCGCAGAAGCGCCTCCGCCCCGGCAATGGCGAGCGTGTCGCAACGGATTTTCGGCTGATAATAGACCAAAAGCGCATCTGTGCGGATGGCGTCGCGAAGGTCGCTCTCAAGCGAAGCGTTACGTTTGGCGGCGGCCCTGATTTCGGCCGAAAAGAATCGCGCCCGGCGGCGGCCGTCGTTCTTGGCCGAATACATCGCAAGGTCGACCTGTTGTAGCAATTGCGTCGGGCTTCTTGCCCCTTTGTCGATCGGGGCGATACCGATACTGCAGCCGATGTTGATGCGCATTCCGGCGATCTGGAACGGCTCCTCCAATCCGCGGATGATGCCGTCGGACAGTCGCTCAAGCGCCTGCCGGTCAACAGCCCCGCGCACCAACAGGGCAAATCCGTCGCCGCCGAAGCGGGCCAGTATCCTGTTATGGATCCCGATCTCGGCGCCCTCGGTGGCTATCAAAGATGCCAGCCGGGTCCCGACCGCGGCCAAAACGCGATCGCCGAAGCGATGGCCGTGAGCGTCGTTGACACCCTTGAAATGGTCAAGGTCAATCATCAACACGGCACCGGCCGCGACGTGATCGCCGCGAAACGTCCCCTCCAACGCTTGCTGAAACCGGGCGCGGTTGGCCAGACCGGTGATGCCGTCGGTGTAGGCCAGGGCTTCGATCTTGCCGATATTGTCGCGCAGTTCGGTCTGCATGACGCGGAACGAGTTTTGCAGTTCCGCGACCTCGCCCGTGCCGGACTGAGGAATCTCGACATCGAGATCACCGGCCGCCATCTGATTGGCGGCTTTGGTGACCGACGAAATCCCCCTTGTGGTTCGGTTGATGAAGAAAGCCGCCAGCGGAATGGCCAGCACGAACATGATGAGGCCGATCAGCAGGTTTCGCTCGAGAACGGCGTGAAACGATGCGGCTTCCTCGCCGAAAGCCGCGTTTCCGAGAATCGATCCGCCGGCGGCCGCGCCCGGCATTTGTAGCGCGCGGGAAATACAGATTTGCGCCACGATTGCGCCGCCGACGATGACATCGGCGGCGGCATTGATGCGATCGGCTTGCACGCCTAGGGGTGCATCCGGAGAAGCTCGAAAGTCTTCGGCGGTCGCCAGCCCGCGACCCTCGACCAGAATCTGGCCGTCGGGCGACAGGATGGCGATCGACATCGCGTCCTCGAGCTCGACGATCTCCCCGACGATTACCGTCAGTCCGGCGACGTCGCCCTCCTGCAGACGATCGCCGGCCAATATCGCTGTCATGGCAGCGACATAGCTGACATTGGCGTCGAGCCGATCAAGGACGATTTCTTCCTGGCCGCGCCAATTAAAGGCCAGCACCAGCGCGGTGAAGATCACCAGCAGCGCCGCGATATAGAGGGTGAATTGAACGCGAAGCCGGCCGAGGAACCACGCCACGTTGCCCAATTTGAACATTCGCACCTGCTGAACTCGGATGCGAAGATGGGACAGGCTTTCATCCGAGTTGAGATTCTTAGCGCAGCAACCTCAAATATTGGTAAAGGGCGCTTGGCCGGCGGCGGCGTTGAACGTCGACGACGAGAATCGGGCGTCTCGTCGGCTTATCCGACCCGGATGCGGCTCCAATTTAGCAGCGTCGGCCCCAGGTATGCGGCCAGGGCCGTTAACATCGCGACCGCGCCGAGGTGCCAGACGAGCACCATCAGACTGATTTCCGGTTGATGGAACATTTGCATCGCCACATTGGCGAGCCCGCCGACCCCGAGCCCCGCCAGCGCCAAGGTCAAGCGTGGCCGCAACGGCGCGCCGCGCCGAAGCATCGTCATCATCATCGCTGTCGGTGCGGCGCCGACCAGGATCATCAGGACAATGCAATCACCGTCGAAGCGAAGGGCGAACGCCTCCGCCCGAGATTGGCGAAATCTTCGAAATAGCCTTGGACGAGGCTAGCCAACCACAGCGCCAGCGGCAAAAGCGGTAGCCATAACCAATAGCGTTTGAAGCCGGGGACGATGCTGGCAAAGGCCGCGATCGCGGCAAGGATCGCTGTCGCCGCAGCAGCAGTTTGCCCGAACAGAAATTGCGGCTCGTCGCCAAACCGGGACCAATTGGGGGATTGCCCGATTGTGGTTACGGCAATCGCCAAAAACGGAAGGGAGAGACCGATCCAAAGGACGGTCTGGTCGAATGGAGAGCCTAGTGGCCTAATCGCGGTCCCCGATGCGGCGAGGCGGCGAACAAATTGCTCGGTTTCCACGATCAGATCTCGGCAGCCAAAACCGAGCGCAGGGACTTGATTCCGCGCTGACAGGCGACTTTGAGGGCGGAGATGTTGGTTCCGCTGACCTCAGATGCTTCGCGCAAGGTCATCTCGTGGAGCTTCAACATCTCAATCGCCTGTCTTTGTCCCTTCGGTAATTCGACGATCGCTCGTCTCAGGGCCTCGGGGTCGCCAATGCCATCGCCTACCATGTTCGTTTCCTCGGCGACGAAAGTTTCAACCTTGTGGGTGTCGGCGGTCTCATTCGCGGTACGGCGGCTGTGCCTGCGAGCCCAGTCGATGGTCCGATGTCGCGCAATCGCGTTCATCCACGGCAGGAACGGTCGCCGCGAATCATAGGTCGCCCGGACGAGATGGATCGAGAGCAAAGCGTCCTGGACCAGATCCTCAAGATCGGATGGGTGTAGCCCGCGAGCCTGCCCCCGGATTGCCTTCCTGATCAACGGGGCGATAGCGGTCAGGAGTCGGTGATAGGCGCTGGTGTCACTGGATTGAACTGCCGCCATCAGGGCCCCGAGATCAGCGTTGGCAATTGGCTGGTTCATCGAGCCGCCGTCTCCCCAGGCCCCGCGAAAATGGTCGCCAATCTACTAGACGGCGCCCCTGGGGGCGCGGAAATCAAGTTGCGGTGAGTCCGCTGCAATGCCGCATCTTGCCAATTGTGCCGCAGATTGGTTATGTTGGCTGGGGTGTTTGG
Organism: Kaistiaceae bacterium; assembly: GCA_963667605.2. Classification (GTDB taxonomy): domain Bacteria; phylum Pseudomonadota; class Alphaproteobacteria; order Rhizobiales; family Kaistiaceae; genus JADLGL01. The sequence continues at coordinate 1,242,975 of CAXXUZ010000003.1, read as the reverse complement.
CTGGCTGCACAATTCGGGGCTTGGCGCCGAGCCTTCGCCGGTTGCGGAGGCAACTGAGGTCCCACTGACCCAACGCTCGCTTCAATGTGAGAGGCGCGGCAAGCCAAACACGTTATATGCGCATCGACATCGGCGGCGGTACTCGCCGCAATGCCAGACAAACCGATGGAAATTCATCTCTATGAATCGGAAGATCATCGCGATTGCCGCCGGCATCCTGCTTGCCGTTCCGGCATTTGTGCCCAGTCTTGCACAGGAGGCTCCAGCCTGCGAGATCGATCGTCCGATCGTCTTCGCACAGCTGGGTTATGATTCGGCGCAATTCCACAATGCCGTTGCTCGGTATATTCTCGAGGCGGGCTATGGTTGCGGAACAAACGACATTCCCGGCGAGACGATCCCATTGATCAACGGTGTCGCGCGTGGCGATATCGACGTAATCATGGAGATCTGGACGGCCAATCCGGCACAGGCTTGGGTTGATGCGGAGGCCGCCGGCACCGTGGTGCCGGTCGGCAGCAATTTCCCCGACGCTACCGAGGGCTGGTTCGTACCGCGCTACATCGTCGAGGGACCCGGTGCGGTTGCGCCCGGACTTCGGTCGGTGGCCGACCTGCCGGACTATGTCTCGCTGTTCGCCGATCCGGAGGAGCCGGGCAAGGGCCGGTTCTACAATTGTCCTGCCGGTTGGGTTTGCGAGGTGATCAATTCCAAGAAGCTCGTCGCCTATGGCCTTGACGAGTATTACGTCAATTTCCGCGCCAGCGGCCAGGCCCTATTGGCTGTAGTCGAGTCGGCAGTTCTGCAGGGCGAGCCGGTATTGTTCTACTATTGGGAGCCGTCCTGGCTAATCGGCAAATATGATTTCTATCGGCTTGAAGAGTCCCCCTTCGATCAGGCGATATGGGATGCCTTGAACGCGACCGACAATCCCACTGAGGCCACCGCCTATCCGATCAGCAATGTGATCATCGGCGCCAACACGGAATTCGCCGCTGAGGTGCCTGGCATTGTTGCTTTTCTCGAAGCCTATGAGACCACCAATCTGATGGTCAGCCAGTATCTGGCATTCATGCAGGAGAATAGCGTTACGCCGGAGGAAGCGGCGGTCGAGTTCCTCCGCGAAAATCTGGATGTCTGGACCGCTTGGGTGTCGGAGGAGGTCGCGGCGGCTGTGAACGCTGCACTTGCGATGTAGACCGGTCGGCCTGACGGAGCGACAATTGCGTCCGGCGGCGAAAGCTGCCGGACGTTTCATATGAGGAGCGGACCATGGCTGCCTTGATTCCGCGGACCGCGGAGGACTTTCCCGATATCGGCACCGGGCTCGTCGAAAAGGCCGACGCCTTCCTGCCCTGGCTTGTGACAAATGCAGGCGATTTCTTCGGTGCCATGTCCGATACCATCCTCCAGCCGCTGCTGTGGGTCGAACAGACGCTGCGCGGTGCCCCGCCCTGGGTCGTGCTGCTGGGAATCGGGCTGATCGCCTTCGCCGCGTCGCGGCGGATCGTATTCACCGTCGTGATTGTTGCTGTGGCCTATCTTCTGGGTGCTCTCCAACTGTGGACCGAGGCGATGCAGACTGTCTCGATCATGATCATCTCGGTGTTCATGGCAGTGATTATTGGTACACCTGTGGGCGTGCTCAGCGCCCGGAGCAACTGGTTCAAGGCCGCGCTCACGCCGGTGCTCGACGTGATGCAGACCATCCCCAGCTTCGTCTATCTAATCCCAATTGCGATGCTGTTTGGTCTGGGCAAAGTGCCGGCGATTATTGCCACCGTGATCTACGCGACGCCGCCGCTCATTCGGTTGACCGATCTCGGCATCCGCGAGGTCGACCATCAAGTGATGGAAGCGAGCCGATCTTTCGGCGCCACCCGCTGGCAAATGCTACGTGGCGTCCAATTTCCACTGGCTCTCCCCACAATCCTGCAAGGACTCAACCAGACCACTATGGCGGCGCTGGCGATGGTGGTGATCGCATCGCTGATCGGCGCCCATGGTCTTGGCGAGACGGTGCTTCTCGGCTTGCAACGAAACCAGCTGGGTCTGGGCTTGCTAGGTGGCACTGGTGTTGTCGTGCTGGCGATCATTTTCGACCGCATAACGCAGGCGGCGGGCGGTCGGATGCAAGCCCACAGGCGCGTGAGGAGCTGACCGGCTTGGCGAAGATTGAGCTTCGCGGCATTACCAAGATTTTCGGCCGGCGTCCCGAGTTGGCGCTGAAACGGATGCACGAGGGGGTGGGTCGTGGCGAGCTGCTGGCCAAAACCGGCCACACCGTCGCTCTTCGCAACGTCTCGTTGTCGGTCGAGGAGGGGCAGATCTTTGTGGTAATGGGCCTGTCCGGCTCCGGTAAGTCGACCCTGATCCGTCACATAAATCGCCTGATCGATCCGACCGCCGGCACGATAATGATCGACGGCGCCGACATTCTGGCGCTGTCGATTCCCGACCTCATCCGCTTCCGTCGGGACAGGCTGGCGATGGTATTTCAGCATTTCGCGCTTCTGCCGCACCGCACGGTACTGCAGAACGTCGCCTACGGATTGGAGCTGCAGAAAGTCCCTCGCCTGGAACGCAAGGCCAAGGCTATGGACTGGATCGAGGCGGTGGGTCTTACCGGTTTCGAGAACCAGTATCCGTCGCAGTTGTCCGGCGGCATGCAGCAGCGGGTGGGGCTTGCTCGCGCGTTTTGCGTCGACCGCAACATTTTGTTGATGGATGAGGCGTTTTCGGCTCTCGACCCGTTGATCCGAAGCCAAATGCAGGACCTGCTGATTTCGCTTCAGGCGAAGCTGAAAAAGACGATTGTATTTATCACCCACGATTTGGATGAAGCGCTTGGGATCGGTGATCAGATCGCCGTCCTCCGCGACGGCGAGGTCGTGCAAATCGGCGCGCCCACCCAAATCCTGCTGCATCCGGCCGACGAGTATGTCCGCAGTTTCGTCAAGGACGAGAATCGAGCGCGAGTGCTGACGGTGGAGATCGTGATGCAGCCGCCGCAGGTACTTCTGTCGGATGAAACATTGGAACAGGCGCTAGCTGAAATGCAGCGTGCAGGGGCGGATCATGGCTGTGTTGTGGTCGGCTCGGATTATCGTGGGATCGTGACGGAACAAGCTTTGCGGGTGCTTGAAGGCGGGGACGGTGACAATGCATTGAGCGGGGCGATCGAGGCGGGTGCTTGAAGGCGGGGACGGTGACAATGCATTGAGCGGGGCGATCGAGGCGTCACCGACGATCGCGCCCACGGCCACTTTGGCCGAGGCGTTGCCAATGGCGCTGGCGAGCGTCCATCCGGTGCCGGTGGTCGATGCCGATGGCGTGTTCCGGGGCGTGTTGTCGCCAACCGCGTTCAGCGAGATATTGGGGCTGCAAACCGGCGATTCGGCGGCAGAGCGTCCGAAGCAGTCGGAGCCCGGTCGAATCGGTTGAGTTCGTTTCCGCATCCGAGATAAAGGCCAGTCGAATGGCGCTGAAATGCATCGCCTCACTTGTGTTCTTGCTGGTCCTGGCCGGTTGCGTTCCAGCTCCCGAGATCGAAGTCATCAGCAATCCGGCGACCGCGCCGGTTCAAGTGAATCCGGCCGAGGCGGCGCGGATTTTTTCCGCGATCAGGGCCGAACACGGATTGCCGCCGGTAATTGTGAGCCCCACCCTCACCGTGATCGCGAAGGACTACGCCGAAATTCTGGCGGTGGCGGGCGCGGTCCACCACAATCTCGACAGCACGTTGCAAATGCGCCTCGCCGCGGGCGGCTATCAGTTCGTTGTGGCAGGCGAGAATCTCGGTGGCGGTTTTCGCTTGATCGACGAGGCGTACGAGCGATGGGTCGCATCGCCCTCGCACTTCGCAATTCTCGTCGATCCGCTGATCACCGAGATCGGCATCGCCACCGCCTTCAATATCGACAGCCCCTTCAGGACCTTCTGGGTGCTGCTGGTCGGGCTACCGGGGGGTTAGGCCTCAGGCTTCTCGCGGTAGAAATAGTTGGCCTTGCGTCCGAACAGGAGCCGGCGCACGGCGACGCATGGTCTCCGAGCGGCGGAGCGGCTCGATCGCGGCGCGCGCCATCGAATAGGCCGCGATCTTGGTGCCGTCATACCAAGGATGGCGACCGGGTGGCGGTTGCGACAGCCCGATCTTCCGCATCATAGCATTTACGAAATAGAGGCTGTTGAGGCGAAGTTCGCGCTTCGACTTCCAGGTGATCGCCATCGATATTGCGAAGCGATCGCCGGTCTGCACCCAATGCGGCCAAGTATAGGGAAGAAACAAGCCGTCGCCGGGTTTCATCGTAAAAACTGTCGCTCGATCTTCGAATGCCTCCCGGTAGCGCAGATTGTGATGCTTGCCGGGATAGACTTCGAGCTCGCTCTCGGGCACCAGCGACCGGTCGCGATTGTCGAAAACATGCATCGCCTTGTCGCCGGCGAGGTGGACGAAGAAGTTCTGCTCGTAGTCGATATGGAACGGCGTGACGGCGTCGGCCGAAGCGACGAAGATGAAGCCTTGGGGGTCGCGCATCCCGGCGGCAGCGGCGCTGTTATAGCCGAGCCTTGCGGCGGCCTCATTGAGGAGGCGAGCGATCAAACTTCGGTATTCGGGGATGGTCTCGACATTCTTCAATACCAGCCAGGCGTCGGTGGATTCGATTTGTTGGACGATTTCCGCCGCGGCGAGATCAATCGCCGGCACTTCCTCCGGGCGCTGGTCGGGCATAAGCCGCCCGGAATTGTACTCGACGCGGTCGCGGTCGAGCTGACCTGTCAGCCGGGCGAGAGCTTCCAGCGACAGAAGTTCATGGCCGACAAGCGCATGATTGATCCGGAACGGTTCATCCGGGAAGATCTTGTCAGCGGCGGTGGCGACATCAATCAAGCTCATGATCTCTCCTAGTGAGATTGGCGCGAACGCCGGACCGTTTGAAGTAGGCCGTGAGCGAGCCCGCGCAGGCCGGACTCGGCAGTGTGAGTTGCCAGCCCCACCCTGGTGATCAAACGATCCTTTCACGGACCGATCACTAGGCTGGTGAGATGGAGGCGGCCCGCCCAAAGATGATCAACCATCGGATGATTAGGTGCAGCACAGGAATCAATCCGTGTGATTCGATCGTTCGCAAATAGAAGGGACGGCGCTTCCAGCATCAGCAGTGCTCCAGGCGAGAACCTGGCCAGGGTCTCGTCATAGGCGATCTTCCAGGTGAGCGCGGTTCGATGCTGGTGCAGGCAAATCAGCATCGCCGCCGGCCGTTCCCCGACGCGGAGGGTCAGTATCGATGCGGCGCCCCGCGGTGCTAGATTTTCGATCGCCCGGCGGGCAAAAGCCGCAATCTCGGGGCGCTTGGTCATCGCCGTGCCGCGCCGGCCTTTCCAGCCTGCCGTCTCCAACGCCAGGAATTCGTCGAAGCTCTTGGCGATGTCGGCTGGGGCGATGGCGTGCTCGATCGTGACTGGTCCGATTTCGCCTAGCCGGCGCATCTGACGAGTGTATTCCTTGCGCCGTCTCTTACGTAAAGCTTGGCGCGGATCGGTCCCGTCGACGGTGCGGTCGAGGGCAGCGCGGGCGTGGCTGTCGATCCGGGTCACCGACCGGCTATCTGCGGCCGCCATGGCCGCCACCGCGGCTGGGATCGGCCCCTCGACGGGAAGGTAGGGTATGAGCAAGGCTCTGGCGGCGCCGGCGCGTTCAAGGGCACCTTCGATCAAGGCGGCGGCCGTTTCGCTGGTGCTGGCGTCCGCTACCACCGGCGTGCCGAGCGGGCCATACTCATGCACCCAGACCGCGAGAGCCGGAGCGATGCGGCCCACCCTAGCTGCGACGAGTGGCAGGAGCCCCGCCAGTCCGCCGTCCTGCGCTTTCACCGCAAGCGTTTCGATCTCAGCTCCGAGGCCCTCGGCGGCGGGACCAAGAAAGCCGGGGTCAAAGAACGGATTGTCCGATGCAGCCATCTCGGCGAGCGCTGGCCACAGCGGAGCGGCATCGTCCAGGTCAATAGTCTCTGCCCGGCCGCGAGCGAGGATTCCTGGCGGGTCTGGGAACGCCCTCGATTCTGCCGGCGTGCCGGCGCTCACCAGGGTCATCTCAGTTGGCCTCGGCCGGGCGGTCCAAGGGCTTGATCGCGAAGCCGATCCAGCATCGGAAACCGAGCCGGGAATGGACAATGATCGCGAGCGCCAGCGCCAGCGCTTCGGCGAGGAGGGCGATACTGGTGGCAATAGCAGCTCCGTGGAGCCCCCAGCGAGGAATAAGCAAGAAGTTCAGCGCCAAATTGAGCGCGAAAACCGACACATAGACCATCGTGCAAATACGTTGCTCGCCGGCCATGGTGAGAAGGCTTTCGGCCGGTCCGACCGAAGCGCGGATGATCAAGCCGATTACGAAAATGAAGAGGAGCGGATAGCCTTCGACAAAACTCGGGCCCAACAGCGACAGCAACGGCCTGCCAACTATTAGCAAGGCGATCGAAATCGCTATCGACGGCCAAAAGGACCAATGCAAAGTGTGTCGCAGGAAGGCGGCCATGCGTAGCCGGTCGCCCGAATAGTGATATTTTGAGAATCGGTTGGCCGCCGCGGCCCGGACCGCGAAGTAGACGAAATGCACTAGCGCCAGCGTTTTGATCGTGGCGAAGTAGACTGCCGCCTTGGCCGGCTCCATCAACACACCGACCACGATAATGTCGACGTTAGTCGTGAGATTGTAAAAGCCCTCGACCAGAAACATCGGCAGCGAGATCGCCACCCATATGATCGGCTGGAAAACTCTTGGACCGGCGGGAACGGTCTCGTGGATACGTCGCTACAAAGCGAGCGCCTGAAGACACGTCACCAAATAGCAGGCGGCGATTGTTGCCCACATCGCCGTCACCGCGCTGGCCGGACCACCGAAGCGCAACGCGAGCCACATGAAGGCGATGATCGCAACTGGCCGAAGGATGAAGGTGGGTGCGAGGGCAAGGCCGGGCCATATGAAGGCCCGGGCGATGCCGTCCTGGATTTCGCTGAGCGCCAACATTGGCAAACAAATCGCCGCCAGGAAGAGCGGCATGACGTAGTAGCTGGAGAGGACGTCGCCGAACAACCACAAGGCGCCGGCGCCGATCGAGGCGATGACAGTGGCCGACGCCAAACCGAAGATCGGCGCACCAATCACGATTCCACGCAACAGGCCGTCTCGTTTCAATTCGATGTATTGCGGGATGAAGCGAAGTGGCGAAACTTGAAAGCGTTGGTTTTTAAGAATTTGTTGAACGATGCTGGCCAGACCGCCGACAATAACTGCGGTTACCCAGACAATAACGAACACGCCATATTCGTGCTCGCCGAGCCAGCGCGCTATCAACACCTGCGAGCCGAGAGCGATCAACGCGCTGACGACGCCCGTGTTGAAGGGCAGCAGTGCGACACGGCGCGAGACTGAAAGGTCGTCGTTTGCTGAGATCGTCGCGGCGACGACCGCCGTGGAATCGCCGAGTCGATCGCGCATCGGGTCGGGCCGTATCCGCTGGACAAGCGCCAAAACCGACCGCCGCAACTGGCCCTCTCCCCGCATGAAAACGTTGCCAGTCATAGCCGTTGGTTTTTAAGAATTTGTTGAACGATCATTAGACTTGTGCCAACCAACGTTAACAGGCAGGCAACCCTAATAATCAGCTAGCTGACGTTAACCTTTACGGCGGTCAGAGCCGCACCTCGCCGGTCAGGATCCTTTGGTGAAGCGGCTGATCCAGCGGCGTCAGCGCGTCGGCGTCAGGGTGATCGAAATAGAGCAGATCGTCGATCTTGGTCGGGTCGAATCCGTCGGCCGCAAGGTCCAAGCGGCGCTGCTTGTGGGTGCTGGTCACGTCGAGTGCTTGTTTGAGCCGGATGAAAAAAGGCCGAGCGTAGCTGGGAAGATGGTTGCGGATATGCTGGCGCATCTCCGCCAGATCGATGTCTTCGTCGGCAACGATCGCCGCCATTCCGGCCTTGCCCTCATAGCCGGGGATGGCGACGCCATAGACGACGCTTTCATGCACCGCTGACAACAAATTAATTACTTCAGCGACTTCGGAGGTAGCAACATTCTCGCCCTTCCAGCGAAAAGTATCGCCTACCCGATCGACGAAGAAGTAGTAGCCGTCGCGCTCACGCCGGAGCAGGTCTCCGCTGCGGAACCATGAATCGCCAGGTTTGAAGACATCGCGGAGTATCTTCTGCTGGGTCGCCTCGGGATCGGCATAGCCCTCGAACCGCTGCGCCGGCTTCAGCGGATCGTCGACGATCTCGGCCAGCAATTCGCCGACCTCGTCCGGGACGCAAGGAATGCAACGGCCATTGTCGTCGCGAATCGGCTCGCCGGATTCGACGTCGAAGCGGACCAGCTCATAGGGAAAGCGGCGCTTGGCCAAAGTGGCGATACGGCCGACCGAACCGAGCTTGGAATCAAAATTGAAGATCGCGACATTGCCTTCGGTGGCGGCGTAATATTCTAGGATATGATTGATTTTGAAGCGGTTTCGGAAGTCTCGCCAGATGTCCGGCCGCATCCCATTGCCAGCGCAGAGGCGGAGCTTGTGTTTCGACTCCTTCGGGCTTGGCGGAGCGTTGACGAGATAGCGGCAGAGTTCGCCGACATATTGGAAAATGGTGCACCGGTGATCGACGATGTCATCCCAGAATTGACTGGTAGAGAACCGCTCGGCAATGAAGGCGGAGCCGCCGACCGATAGCAGGCTGCCCAAACCGACCAGACACGCCGAGCTGTGGTACAGCGGCAAACAAACGTAAATCCTGTCGTCGGCCGTTGCGTTCATCGCGGCGGCGAAGCCGTTCGAGGCGATCTGCACTCGGTAGTGATTGACGTTGGCTGCCTTGGGCATTCCGGTGGTGCCACTGGTGAAGATGTAGATGCATCTGTCGTTCAGCGTCAGTGCCGGCTTCTGGTCATCGGCAATTGGCTCGTCAGACAGTTCGGCGATGGCTTCGTCAATGCGCTCGCCCTGGCCTCCTGGCCCGTGCGACCAGACGGTGAAGTCGCCAGCGAGATACGGTTTGGCGCTCTGATAGACCTCGGCCAGGCTACCAGCGACGATTGCATGAGATGGCTCGACGGCATTGATGCAATAGGCCAGGGCCTTACCGGTTAGATTGGTGTTGAGCAACGCCACCACTCCGCCCATTCTGGCGATGCCGATCCAGATCGATAGATATTCTGGTCGGTTAGGCATCAACAGACAGACGCGATCGCCTTTGGTGATGCCGTTGGCCGCAGCCCAGCGAGCATAGCGGTTGGCCCGGCCGTTGAGATCGGCAAAACTGAACGTCTCTTGGTCGGAAATCAGTGCGACGCGGTCGCCATAATCCTTTGCCCATTGTTCGACAGCGTCGGGAAAGGTGAAGTCCTTGCGGCGGGCGATAGGCGTCACCCGGCGTAGCATCCTGACTGCGGCGCGCAGATAGACTATTTCGCTGACAATTCGATCGACGAAACTCATTCAGCAGCAATCACAGACCGGATCCTCCTGCATGCGGATGGTCCAGTTTAGCATTGGGCGAGCCGAAGGCGCGAATTCAACGACGAAGCTCCGCCATTGGGTGCGGTCGAGGCAGCGGCACGCCGGCCTCGGCCATGGGGTTTCGGGTGAAGCCGAGGACGTTGGTTGGGCGCGGTGGCGGCAATGGGATGAAGATCCTGAGATAGGCTGTCGAGTCGGCACCGCCGGTGAATACCGGCACAGGTGGTGGCAAAACCATTGGTTCGCCGAGCGCGGTGATGAGCAAGTCTCGTTGGTCGGCGGGCTCGGGATTGTTGCCTGCCCCCGCTGCGCAGATCGTGTCACGGAGGCTGATCGGAGTGGAAACGCTCGACAATGGCGCAAAGGCGGATAAGGCCGGTGCGTCCAATGCGGCCGGGCCGGCAAAGCCGGCGTTGAACAGCCAGGCCGCCTCTATTGTGCGGTCGACCGGACTTGCCGCGCCCAGAACCACTGCGATCAACGAGCGACCTCCCCGCGTTGCAGTCGCAACCAAATTGAAACCGGCAGCGCAGATGAAGCCGGTCTTCATGCCGGTGGCGCCGGGATAAAATTCGAGGAGGCTGTTGGCGGCCGGCATGATCGTCCGGCCAAAGCGGATCTCGGCGATGGCGAATAGGTCGCGATATTCGGGGAAGCCGAGCCAGATCATCCGCGCCAGCAGCGCCATATCGCGGGCCGTCGTGTATTGGCCGTCATCTGGAAGACCATGTGGGTTGGCGAAGCGAGTTCCAATCATGCCGAGACGGGTGCCGGCCCGGTTCATTTCAGCAACGAAAGAGCGTTCAGTTCCGCTCATCATCTCGGCGGCCGCGATAGCAACATCGTTGGCCGATTTGACGATGAGTATCTTAAGCGCGTTTTCGACGGTGATGATGGTGCTGGCGGGAAAGCCCATCTTGCTCGGCGGCGCTCGCAGCGCGGTCTCGGAGATGATGATCGGCGAGTCGAGCTCCAGTCGATCCTCGGCCAAAGCCTGGAATAGGAGATAGATCGTCATCAGCTTGGCCAGCGATGCCGGATACCAAAGTTCACCGGACCGCCGTTCGGCGAGCACTTGGCCGGAATTGATGTCGACCAGGATGTAGGGCGGCACGCGCGGACCCGGCCGAGGCCAGGACCACAACAATCAGCAGCGCCATCGCTTGGCGGATCACTTTGCACCTCGTCGGCATCGGCTCGACGATCGCGAGCCGGTAGATTCACTCGTCCGCGCTGACCGACGGCGGCTCGGATTCCGGCGTCTCCCGCTCCGCCGACGTTCCCTCCTCCGCGCCAGCGCCCGGTCGGCCGCCGATCCTTCTGATCGCCAATCCCGCGCGCGTCAGCTTTGCCTCCAGCTCCTCCTCGGCGAACCCCGGGAAGGGCTGCAGAAATAAATAATGATGGGCGATAGCGACGATCAGCAAGGTAAGTGACCAGGAAATCAGAACATCGGAAACGAAATGGCCGCCGAAAGCGACGCGATTGAGCGAGAAGATCACAGCTAGGATGAGCGCGCCGACCGCGACACGATTTCGCCAAGCGAGCGGTACGACCAGGGCGAGAGCCATCAGCCAGACCGCCGTCGAGGCCTCGCCCGACACGAATGAGCAATTGCTGCTGCAATAGTCGGTGATCCGCCACACCTCGACAAAGGGAAGGTCGCCGCCGAACTCGACGATCTCGGTGGGGCGAGGCCGACCCCAGGCGGTCTTAAGGATGCCATTGACCAAGAGACCCGGACCAATCAGCAGGGTCGAGCCGAGGAACAGCGAGGTGCGCGGCGAGATCAAACTCGATCGCAGAGGCCAGGTCAGTTTGACCGCTACCGATGCAATCAGTGCGATGCCTATCGCCCACACCAAGGCGTCGGCGAGCCCACGCATCCAGTTGAATACCCGCACAAGCGTGGCCGGGAAGCCAAATTCAGCGTTGTAGAATAGCCGACTGAACCAAATGTCGAGGCTGGAAAACAACAAGAAGAACGCTGACAGCGTGGCGCTGACGATTAGCAGTGTCCGCACTGGTCCGAAGGGCCAGCGCCATTTTCCTGGCGTCGACAGATCGGCAGGGCTGTCCTTTTCGGCACTCATGGGCGGACGGCATAGGCCGCGGCCGCGGTGTTGTCATCCCTTGCCCGGGTGACAGCCTTGTTTGTGCAGGGGAGGTGCTTCGACGCGAAATCCGCTATAGAACGCAAAAGATTATCCTCGCCAACCTTCCCGCCATGCCGGATTTGTCGCTCAGCCCGCTCGCGTTCACCGTCTTCGTGGTTACCGTTGTAGTGATGGCGCTGACGCCCGGACCGGACATAGTGCTTTATCTCGGCAAGGCGATTTCGCAGTCGCGGAAGGCCGGGCTGATTGCTTATTCCGGCGCGGCTTCAGGCCTGCTGGTGCACACGATGTTGGCGGCGGTGGGGCTGTCGGCGCTGCTCGCCGCCTCGGCGACGGCGTTTACGATCGTCAAGATCGCCGGGGCGCTCTACCTTCTTTATCTCGCATATGATGCAATCCGGCACGGATCGGCCTTTGCGCTGGCGCCGTCGGTGGCGCGGGAGCGGCTCGGCCCGCTCTATGTGAAGGGGCTCTTGGTCAATCTCCTCAACCCGAAGATCGTGATCTTCTTCCTGACTCTCTTGCCGCAATTCGTCGCCGTCGATGACCCCAACGCGACGGCGACGCTGATCGTCTTCGGCATCGGCTTCATCGTCATCGCCACCCCGATCTGCCTCGCGCAGATCTTCGCCGCCGGAGCGCTGGCGCAGTTCCTCAAGCGCTCGCGTTGGGCGATGCGGGCGGTCGACTATGTCTTCGCCGGGGTGATGGGCGCCTTCGCGGTGAGGCTGGCGCTGACGGAAGGGAAGTGAGGGCCGCCGCCGGAGCTGGACTTGGGGGCCCTCGCCTGCACGGCGAGGACCTGTCTAGCCTAACGCTCACTCCGCCGGGATCATCGCTTCCAGCACCAAACGCTCGCTGACGCGGAGACGCTCGCTCTCGCTCTTCAATTGGCCGCAGGCGGCGAGGATATCGCGGCCGCGCGGGGTGCGGATCGGCGAGGCATAGCCGGCGCGATTGATCACTTCGGCGAAGCGCTCGATTTCACCCCAGTCGGAGCACTCATAGGCCGAGCCCGGCCACGGATTGAACGGGATCAGATTGATCTTGGTTGGGATGCCCTTGAGCAGCCGCACCAGTTCGCGCGCGTCGGCAACGGAATCATTGACGCCCTTCAACATTACATATTCGAAGGTAATCTGCCGGGCGTTGGAAAGGCCGGGATAGGCGCGGCAGGCATCGAGCAGCGCGGCGATCGGGTATTTCTTGTTGAGCGGTACCAGCTGGTCGCGGAGATCGTCACGCACCGCATGCAGCGAGACCGCCAGCATCACGCCGATCTCTTCGCCGGCACGGGGGATCATCGGCACGACGCCGGAGGTCGATAGGGTGATCCGCCGCTTGGAAAGGCAGAGACCTTCGCCGTTCGAAACGATCAGCAATGCCTCCCTGACATTGTCGAAATTATACAGCGGCTCGCCCATTCCCATCATCACGACGTTGGTGATCTTGCGGCCTCCCTCCGGGACGATCGCGCCTGCGGGGGTCGCTATATCGGGGAAATCGCCGAGCCGGTCGCGGGCGAGGAGAACCTGGCCAACGATCTCCTCGGCGGTGAGATTGCGGACCAATTTCTGCGTGCCGGTGTGGCAGAAGGGGCAGGTCAGAGTGCAACCGATCTGGCTCGAAACGCACAGCGTGCCGCGACCCTCTTCCGGGATGTAGACGGTTTCTGCTTCGACCGACCGGCCGGCACCTCGGGACGGGAAGCGGAGCAGCCATTTGCGGGTGCCGTCGGTCGAGATTTGCTCGCTGACTATTTCCGGCCGAGCCAGGGTGAATCGGTCGGCAAGAGCGGCGCGGAGCTCCTTCGAGATGTTGGTCATCGCGTCGAAATCGGTGGCGCCCCTAACATAGAGCCAGTGCCAGAGCTGGGCCGCTCGCATCCTCTGCTGCCGGTCGGGTACTCCGGTTTCACCGAGGGCCGCGACCAAAGCAGCCCGCAACAACCCGACCAGGGGAGCGGGACCGGGTGGATCGGGGCGGCTCGAGGCCACCATTGATGCGGCTGCGGAATTGATCATGGTCGGCGGTCTATACCTCCGCCGGGAAAAAGTAACGAGCCGGTGGGCTCGGCTGGCGGTGGCGACCCTGGCTGCTACTGGCACTCCTGGCCGGCGCGGTTGATCGCCGCCGTCACGCCGCGAAGCGAATAGGTGTCGATGGTGTTGGTGCCGCGCTGCGACAGTCCTCGCACTATCATTGTGAGGCCGCGCCGCATGGCGACGACAAGGTCATTCTCTCGATCGAGATCGCTGAGCCAGGCAGCGTCGCCGATGGTGAAGAACTCGAATGTTTCGCCATTATCGATCGTCACCGTGACAGTCAAGCCCGGCTGGAAGGGGTAGCCGATGATGATGCTGGCTTCGTTTATGGCGCCGCGGATCGGCCAGGTTGACAGCATGAAATAGATCGCGTCGCGATTGACGCCGGTTGGCTCGGTGCTGATCGGCTGCGAAACGGCGAAACAAACCCGCCCTGAATTGGTATCGGCAACATAGACCAGCCATTCGTTCTCCACGGCAATCTGCTCGGCCGGATCCTGTTGCGCGAATGCAGCGGTGGTGGCGGCGACGATCAGAAAAATGAATGCGGCAGCGATGCGTGTCAGCATAGTCGTCCTTGATGGTGGGTGGTGAATCTCCAATCGGCGGTCATGTGCATTCTTCCGCCGCCCGAGCCAAGGCCGCAGTGATGCCGATCAGGGAATAGGTGTCGATGGTATTAGTGCCGCGGGTCGAGCGCGCTCGTATCACCATGGTCTGCCCTCGCTTCATTGCAGTGATCAAGAGATCGTTCTCGACCTCATTCTCGAACCACGCGCCCTCACGCCCCTCCCAACCCCAGGTCATCGTGAAGGTTGGCCTATCGTCGACATTCACCGAAACCGGGCTATCCAACGGGTAACCCATTTCGACGTGAATCTCGTTCTGAGCCCCATCGGCAGGGAAATCGGTCACCATGAACAAGATTTCGCTCCGCAGGATATTTGTAGGCTGGCTGTCGATCGGGTGTGATGCGACCACACAGGTCTTGCCGTCGGCGTCTTCAAAGACATGAAGATCCCAATTTTCGAACCGGGCGAGCGGTTCTCCATCTTGCGCCACTGCAATTGGTGTAATGCCAACCAGGATCGCGACAGCGGACATAAGGCCAAGAAACGAGACTTTCATTCGACCGCGCCGCCTGATCTTGCTGTCGCGATCAACCCGACAACAGCGACAGTCACGGTGCGTCCGACATGGTTACTTTTCTGTGAATTTCGGTCCGGCAATTCGACAGAAATGCCACCAGCACCGCCGATCGGGTGCCGCTCAATTGGGGCGAGAGTTTGGCTGGGCCGCCTCGTTTCCGTCCGGGTCGAGCGCGCGGCGGGCAGCCTCGCGGTGCGACGGCATGATATGGGCGCGCACTAGTGTCAGGGTGCCGAGAAGCACGGTGATGTCATCGGTGAAGCCGATACCGGTTATAAAGTCGGGAATCACATCAAGCGGCAGGACGAAATAGGCGCGTGCGCCGAATATGGTGGTGCGCACCCGCGTCGGCGTGGAACGGTCGACGGCACAATAATAGCCGGCGACGACATCTTCGATGAACGAGATATGCCGAGCCGCCCGCCTGATGGTGCGCCAGAAGCCGTGGCGAACGGTTTCTTCCCGCTCGCGCTCGTCGGTTCCGATAACCTCCCCATAATGGATGCGATTGGGCATTTGGCCGGCTCCGTTCGGCAGGAAAAAAGGGACCGTTCGGCTGTTAATGCAAGCGAGCTACTTCGGCGTCAAGCGGTCCCGGCGAACAGGGGATAGGCTTCCTCGACGACATAGGGGCCGCCGCCGACGGATTCTTTGGCCGAGAAAAGGACAAAGCGTTCGACCGCGAATTGCTGAATAGCTAGCGGGCCAGTCAACGTCAAATAGTCAGCGATATCGCGCTCGCTGGCGCCTTTGAGCCGAGCCAGGGTGATGTGGGGGCTAAATCGACGGGTCTCCGGCGGCAGGCCAATCCGCTGCATTAGCCGCTCCTGCTCGGTCCGTAATTCGCTCAGCGCTCGCGATGGGGCGATCCTGGCGATGATCGCGTGGGGTCGCCTGGACCCGAAAGTACCCAGCCCTTCGACGTCGAGCGAGAAGCTCCGGCGGTCAATCCGGGCCAGCATTTCGGCCACCTCCGGCGCCATCCGTCCATCAATGTCGCCAATAAAACGCAGTGTGAGATGGTAGTTTTCCGGGTCGATCCAACGGGCGCTCGGCAGACCGCCCTTGATCCGTGCCAAATCCTCTTTGGTTGCGGCGGGGATCTCGATGCCGGTGAAAAGGCGTGGCATAGCAACCTCGGTACGAATTGACTGACTGTGGGTACCATTGGGTGGTCGACGTTGGCGCGAAACGGGGTGGGTGGCCTATGGCGCCACCGTTGGGGCGCGCGAGGCACAATATCGTGGGCAGTTAATCAATCATTAACGCCGAGTGACGCCAATGTGGCTTGCTTGCTTGCCAGGATGTCACCATATTCTTGCCAAAGGCGGGGTGTGAGACTCCGTTGCCGTTAATCTATTGAGGATCGAACTTGATGGCTGATTATCCGAATCCGACCGACCGCTATGGCAGCGCAGCTCCGGCAGCTGCCGCCGGCGTGATCGATGAGGGCCTCAGGGCCCATATGCTTCGTGTCTACAATTACATGATGATCGGGCTGGCAATGACCGGTCTGCTCGCCGTGGGCACTTTCATGGCGACGACGAGTGGCACGCCGAACTTTGCTTATGAGGGCGGCGCGCAGATTGGTGAAGATCTCTATCTAACCGGGCTCGGCATCACACTTTACACCAGCGCTCTGCGGTGGGTGGTGATGCTGGCGCCGCTTGGCCTTGTTTTCTTTCTCAGTTTCCGCATCCATAAAATGTCCTTCAGCGCCGCGCAGACGACGTTCTGGGTGTTCGCGTCACTTCTCGGCGTGTCGCTGTCGTCGATCTTTATCGTTTACGATTTCGGCAGTATCGCCCAAGTATTTTTCATCACAGCCGCAACCTTCGGCGCGATGAGCCTTTGGGGTTACACCACCAAACGCGATCTAACCGGTTTCGGCTCGTTCTTATTTATGGGCCTGATCGGCCTCATCATAGCGATGATCGTCAATATGTTCATGCAGTCGAGCGCAATGGAGTTTATGATCTCGGTGATCGGCGTTTTGATCTTCACCGGGCTCACCGCCTATGACACCCAGAAGATCAAGGAAATGTACCACGCCAATGACGATGGGACAGTCGCCGGTCGTAAGGCGATCATGGGCGCGCTGCGGCTCTATCTGGACTTCATCAATTTGTTCCTGATGCTGCTTCGCCTGTTCGGCAATCGCAGCTAGCCGCTTCATCCCCCCCGCCGACATGTTGACAAAAGCGCGGCTTCGGCCGCGTTTTTTTGCGGGAGGAGCGTTAGGCCTCGATCAGTCTCGGCCCGCGATCGAGCGCGAACAGTACCTGCTGCAGATTGTGACCGTATCTCAGCACCAGTCCGCCAGCGGCAAGGACAGAATAGGCACCTTGGCTGCGCGCTGCCTGCGGTTTCTTGACGATTCGATAAAGCGGCATTTCGGAGCTGCTGCGGAAGATCGAGAACACCGCCTCCCCGTGCCGATGATCGATGGCGTAGTCTCGCCACTCGCCGGCGGCAACCTTGCGGCCATAAACCCTCAAAATCGCATCTATCTCACGCCGATCAAATCGGATTTCCGTGGAGTTCGAGGTAAGTGAGGCGGGCCAAATCCCTTTCTGCGGGCGGCCGCCAAAGTGCTCTTCGTCGTCACACTCGCTCATAGCGCCTCTGCCGGAGGTTCATCTTATCGCAATAATCGCGCTGTTTCGGCCATGAGGCAAGCGGCGGCGGCAGTCGGTGTCGTTTGGCGTTGTTCATGATTCCTTAGTTTCGCCGTCTTTCAGCCCTTGCACGGCCATCTTGGATACCCAATATTATTCTTGTTGCCTCAGACGGTCCGGTTCGGCGGAGCTTCGGTTTTCTCAGCCCCCCCCAGCCCCCCGGGGTCCTGTCGGACCGGATCGCTGACTTAGCGGTTCGATTTCTTAAAAGGTTCACTAGGCTGGCTCGTGCCGGCCTTTTTGTTGCGGCATTGAGATGCCGACCCTTGAAAGAGGCGGCACCGCGCGCAATATCACCGCCCGTTCGGGCCTCTTGCCTGGGGAGCGCTTATGGGCGACGAAAAACCGACCTCCGAAGCCAACACTCAGCCCTTCGCTGCCGAAGTCTCGCAGCTGCTGCGCCTCATGGTGCATTCGGTTTATTCCAACCGTGAGATCTTCCTTCGCGAACTGGTCTCCAATGCAGCCGATGCCTGCGAGCGCCTCAGAATGGAGGCATTGGAGAAGCCGGAGCTCTTGGGCAGTGACACCGATTTTCGGATTACTCTGACGCCCGATGCTAAGGCCATGCGGCTGTCGATCGAAGACAATGGCATTGGCATGGATGCCGAAGCGTTGACCGAGAATCTCGGTACGATTGCCCGATCCGGAACACGAGCATTCCTTGAGAGCGCGCAAAAGGACGGCAGCCAGCTGATAGGCCAATTCGGGGTCGGCTTCTACTCATCCTTCATGGTGGCGGAGAGCGTTGAAGTGCAGTCGCGGCCGGTCGGTAGCGAACATGCTTGGCGCTGGCACTCGGACGGCAAAGGCGCGTTCACCGTAGAGCCCCTCGATGTCGCCGAGGCGCCGGCCCGGGGCACGCGAGTGGTGCTCCAACTCTCCGATAAGGCGAAGGACTTTACCGAGGAAGCGACGATCGAGCGGGTGGTTGCGGCGCATTCGGCACATATCCCGGTCCCGATCCGGCTCACCGTTGCCGACGGCACAGTCAAGATTCTAGCCGATGGAAGTGCGCTGTGGCGGAAACCGAAATCGGAAGCCGATGCCAAAGCCTATGCCGAGTTCTATCATCATGTCAGCGGGCAATATGACGAGCCCGCGGTGACGCTGCATTTTCGCGCTGAGGGCAGGCAGGAATATGCAGGCCTACTGTTCGTGCCCTCGATCAAGCCATTCGATCTGTTCGATCCGGAGCGAAAGGGGCGGATCAAGCTCTATGTCCGCCGAGTCTTCATCACCGACGACGCTGAAATCCTGCCGCCCTGGCTTCGCTTTGTCCGAGGCGTGATCGACTCTGAGGATCTGCCGCTCAATCTGTCGCGCGAAATGCTTCAGACAAATCCGATTCTGAACCAGATCGGCAAGGCCGCCACCAGCCGGCTGCTGGCGGAGTTGGAGCGATTGGCCAAGAAGGACAGCGACAGTTTCATCAAGGTATGGGAGGCCTTTGGTCCGGTGATGAAGGAGGGGCTCTATGAGGAGCCCGAACGCCGGGAAGCGCTGCTCGCTCTAGCTCGGTTCCGGACGTCCGGTTCCGAGGATGATTGGCGGAGCCTCGCCGATTATGTGGCGGCGATGAAGCCCAACCAGAGCGCGATCTTCTATGCGCTTGGCGACAGCCGCGAAGCGATCGCCGGCAGTCCACATCTTGAAGGCTTTCGGCGGCGCGGGGTCGAAGTACTCTATCTCGCCGACCCGGTAGACGCTTTCTGGGTTCAGACCGCGCTTGGCTTCGACCGCAAATCGTTCCAATCGATTACCCAGGGTGCAGCCGACCTATCGGGGATGGAGGGTGAGGATTCTGGCGAGCCTGAGGAACCGCGGGCATCCAAGCCGGCGGTTGCAACCCTGGCGGCACGGATCAAACAGGCGCTCGGCGATCGGGTCAGCCAAGTCCGCGCATCGGAGCGATTAACCGACAGTCCGGTTTGCCTGGTCGCAGCGGATGTCGGCCCCGATCGCCAGCTTGAAAAGATACTAGCTGGCCAGCAGGCCGGCCTGGGCGGGCAGGCGCCAGTGCTGGAGCTCAATCCAAGCCACGCGTTGATTAGGGCGCTGGCCGGCAAAATAGCCGGCGGCGGCGAGGTGATCGACGATGCTGCTTTTGTCCTCTTCGGGCAGGCCCGCATTCTCGAAGGTGAGGCGCCAGATGACGGGCCGGATTTCGCACGCAGAATTGGGAAACTGCTAGAGGCCAGCCTCAGCTAGGGCATGGCATAGGCCGCGGCGGCGATCACCGGGCCGGGCAGGCCGTTGGCAACGTCTTGCTGGAGGATGACGACGCAGCCATCGGCGCCGATTTCGATCAATGCCATAAGCGGTAATTCGATCGATAATGCTTGGCCGCGCCACATGGTCAGGCGATGCATTTCAAGTATGACATGGTGGTAGGTCACGGTGCGTCCGGCATTCTCGCCGCGACCGATGTCCACCGTCTCGGACTGGTCGAACATCACCAGCCACAAGGTGCCCTCGACTGGGCCGTCGCCGACTGCATCGCCGATTTCAATCTGTAGCCCGCCATCAACGGGCACAATCGACAAATCGACGCTCGGCAATACCGCGGCGGCCGCGATCGCGGCCCGATCACTACCGACCACGTGCCATTTGCCGGCAACGACGATTTGCGGAGTGTAGCGTTGACCGTCTCCACGAGCCAGAGCGTAGCCGCGCTGCCTTTCGGTGTGTGCAGGCTGCGCAAGCGTGTCGGTCCAACCCCATAAGTCCCAATAGTCGACCGGCAGAAACAGTGCGATGACGTCGTCGCGGTCGACATATTGGCTAAACAGGATGTCAGCGGGAGGGCAACTTGAACAGCCCTGGCTGGTGAACAACTCGATCAGCACCGGCCCCGCATTTACCGGTCCTGTGGCAAGCGCCGCAGCTAAGCCCGACAAGATCGCGATTGCACCAGCGCGGAGCGCCTTTGGCATGTTCATAACGGTCGTCCGATAACGTCGCGGGCGGTTGAGCGCCGATGCATCCAACCGATCCTCATATGGGCAACGCTATGGCCGAGCACTGGGTCGCGCCAGTCACTTTCGGTTGAGTGCAGTGCATTGTGATAGTGCATCAAGCCTGTCGTTTCAGTGATCAGGTCGCGGCCAAGCGGCGGAGCATGAAGGGCATAATACCGCCATTGCGATAATATTCGAGTTCATCCTCAGTATCGATCCGGCATAGAAGCTCGAGTTGCTGATCAGAGCCACCGGCGGCCTGGATGTGGGCCGTCATGGTACAGCGCGGCCTGACATTGCCGAGGCCGGCAATGCTGATGGTTTCGTTCCCCTTCAGCCCAAGCGCTGGCCAGGAAACGCCCTCGGCGAAGGTCAGCGGCAGGATCCCCATGCCGACCAGATTGGATCGATGGATCCGCTCGAAGGATTGGCAGATCACGGCGCGGACACCAAGCAGACTTGTGCCCTTCGCGGCCCAATCGCGAGATGATCCAGTGCCGTATTCGCGGCCGGCGAAGATCACCAGCGGAACTCCGTTGTCGCGATAGCGCATAGCGGCGTCGAAGACCGTCAAAACATCGCCGGATGGATGATGGATCGTCACGCCGCCCTCGGTGCCGGGAACCATCTGGTTCCTGATCCGGATATTGGCGAAGGCCCCGCGCATCATCACTTCGTGATTGCCGCGACGTGCGCCGTAGGAATTGAAGTCGATCGGCCGGACTTGATGCTCGACGAGATAGCTACCGGCCGGGCTTTCGGTTTTGATGCTGCCGGCTGGCGAGATGTGATCGGTGCTGATGGAATCTTGGAATAGGCCAAGGATTCGAGCCTTTTTGATATCGGTCACCGCTGCCGGCGCTAAGTCGATCCCGGTGAAATAGGGCGGCTCCCGGACATAGGTCGAGGCCGGGCGCCAATCGTATGTCTTGCCGCCGCCGACGGTGATGCCGCGCCACAATCTGTCGCCCTTGAACACGTCGCGATAGCGCTTGGCGAACATCTCGGGGGTGACGACACTGCGGACCAAGTCTGCGATCTCACGTGAGTTCGGCCAAATATCGGCAAGATGAACGGGCTTTCCGTCGGGACCGCGACCCAGCGGGTCCTTGACGATGTCGATCCGCATCGAACCGGCGAGCGCGTAGGCAACAACCAAAGGCGGCGATGCGAGATAATTGGCGCGAACATCGGGATTGACGCGGCCTTCGAAATTGCGGTTGCCGGATAACACCGAGCACACCACGAGATCATGGTCAGTGATGGTATCGGAGATCGGCTCGGCGAGCGGCCCGGAATTGCCGATGCAGGTGGTGCAGCCATAGCCAACAAGGCCGAAGCCAAGCGCGTCCAGATCATCCTGGAGCCCAGCTGCCGTGAGATAGTCGGTGACTACTTGGCTACCAGGCGCCAGCGAGGTCTTGACCCAAGGCTGGATTTCCAGCCTGCGGCGGCGGGCGTTCCGCGCCAAGAGGCCGGCTGCCACGAGCACCGAAGGGTTCGAGGTATTTGTGCAAGAGGTGATGGCGGCGATGACAACGTCGCCGTCGGCAAGATGATAATCGACGCCATCGACCGGCTTACCGCCGGCCTTAATGCCGCTCTCCAGGAAATGGCCGTCGGCGCTGGTGTCGGCGCCGGTTGCGCCCTCGCCGACGAACCGGGACTCGGCCGGATCGTCGGGCAATGAGGCCGGGTCGAGGCGGCCGCCGCGGATTTCGCGCAGCGCCGTGGCGAAGGACGACGCTGCGTCTGCCAGAGGTACCCGATCTTGCGGCCGCTTGGGGCCGGCGAGGGATGGTTCGACAGTGCCGAGGTCGAGTTCCAGCGTTTCGGTGTAGACAGCAATGGCATCGCTGTCGCGCCACATGCCCTGAGCCTTGGCATAGGCTTCCACCAATGCGATCCGATCGGCGTCGCGGCCTGTGGCCTTGAGATAATCAAGGGTGTCGCCGTCGATCGGAAAGAAGCCGCAAGTGGCTCCATATTCGGGCGCCATATTGGAAATTGTTGCCTGATCCTCAAGCGAAAGATGGTCAAGATCAGGGCCGAAAAACTCAACGAATTTGCCGACCACGCCATGAGCTCGCAGCATCTGGGTAATGGTGAGAACGAGGTCGGTCGCGGTGATCCCCTCGGGTAGTTGCCCGCCGAGCCGGACACCGACAACGTCCGGCAGCAGCATCGAGATCGGCTGGCCAAGCATGGCCGCCTCGGCCTCGATGCCGCCGACACCCCAGCCAAGTACCGAAAGCCCGTTAATCATCGTCGTATGGGAATCTGTGCCGATCAGAGTATCGGGATACGCAAAGGTGCGGCCGTCTTCCTCATGGGTCCAGACGGTCTGGGCCAGATATTCGAGGTTGACCTGGTGGCAGATACCCGTGCCGGGCGGGACGACGCGGAATTTGTCGAAGGCCTGCTGGCCCCAACGGAGGAATTCATAGCGCTCGCGATTGCGCTCATATTCCCGCTCTACATTTCGCCGGAACGCTTCCGGATTGCCGAAATGATCGACCATGACGGAATGGTCAATGACGAGGTCGACGGGAACAAGCGGATTGACCCGGTCGGGATCGCCGCCGAGGGCGGTCATGGCGTTCCGCATCGCGGCAAGATCGACGACAGCGGGAACGCCGGTGAAATCCTGCATCAGCACTCTCGCTGGCCGAAAGGCGATTTCGCGGTCGCTGGTCCGGCGGTCGAGCCAACCGACCGCTGCGTGGATGTCGTCCTTGGTGACCGAGCGCCCGTCCTCGTGCCGCAGCAAATTTTCGACCAGGACTTTGAGCGAGAAGGGCAGGCGCGAGAGGCCGTGGAGCCCGCTCGCCTCCGCCGCCGGCAGGCTGAAATAGTCGAAGCTCCGTCCGTCAACAATCAGTGTTGTGCGAGCGTTGAAGCTGTCGAGGGACGGCGCAGCAGTCACAAACACTCCTTAGCGACGTCAAAGGGCGGCCTGCTGTCCAGACCGAACGTGCCTCGCCTCGTCGTGCCTCGCGGCAGAATGACCAGTCTCGGCGGATTGTCGGGCTTATAGGGAAATATGCTATCGAGGGCCAGACGAACAGGATTTCCTGTGCCTCACAACCTTTGCGCCGCAACCCCGTCGGTCCACGCCGGCCGACCCGGGCTCCGGTCAGATTTCGCGCCATGCGGCTGACGGCTACCAAGCTCGCGTCCGAACGCGGTGGGCGACTGATCTTCGACGACATTTCCTTCGCGCTTGGCGATGGCGATCTCCTCGCAATTACCGGTCCAAATGGCTCGGGCAAATCGACCCTCCTTCGGATCGTCGCCGGATTGCTGCCGGCCAGCGATGGGGCGGTGGAACTCGATCCGGAGCCGGACGGCGAGCGCGGCGTCGCGATGCACTATCTGGGCCATCGCGATGGGCTGAAATCGGCGCTGTCGGTCGGCGAGAACGTCGAGTTCTGGCGCCGGACGGCCGGCGCGACCGGGCTGGAACCGCCGGAAGCGCTGGACCGGGTTCGGCTCGGCCATCTGATCGATTTGCCAGCTGCCTATTTGTCGGCCGGGCAAAAACGTCGCGTCGCGATCACGCGGCTCCTCGCGGTCAGCCGGCCGATTTGGCTACTGGACGAGCCCACCGCAGCGCTTGACACACAATCCGAGGCGGAGCTCGGCGAGATCATCGCCGAGCATGTCGGGTTTGGCGGCTTGGTCCTGGCTGCGACGCATTTGGAGCTCCCGGTCGCATCGACGCAGAGCCTGGGCCTGGGGAGCGGCAATTGACAGCGTTTCTCGCCGTCGCCGGTCAGACGATCGCGATTTCCTATCGGGTTGGCGGTGGGGCGCTGATCGGCGTCCTATTCTTCCTGTCGGTGCTCGTTGTCATCCCGTTCGCTGTTGGCCCGGACTTAGATCTTCTCGCACGGATCGGGCCGGCGATCCTTTGGATCGGTGCGCTGCTGGCTACGCTCCTGGGTCTCGATCGCCTGTTTCAGGACGATCGCGACGATGGCACGCTTGATCATCTGGTACTGTCGGGCTTGTCGCTGGAAGCGATGGTGCTCGCCAAGGCCATTGGTCACTGGGCGGCGACCGGCCTCCCCCTGGTGATCGCAGCACCGGCGTTGGCGCTGCTGTTGAACCTTCAGCCGGCGGCGTTGTGGACTGTCACACTGACGTTGCTGGTCGGGACCCCGGCCCTCACCCTGATCGGCACCATCGGCGCGGCGTTGATGGTTGCACTTCGCCGCGGCGGTATGTTGATTGCGGTGTTGATCCTTCCTTTTACGGTCCCGGTGCTAATCTTCGGAGTAGCGGCTGCCAATGCCGGGGTCAGCGACCGTGACAGTTTCGGACAGCCCTTCTTGTTCCTGTGCGCTTTCACGCTTTTCAGCCTTGTCATCGGGCCTTTCGCCGGCGCTGCGGCAATCAGGGCCGCGGAAGAATGACGGCAAGTTGAAATCCGGCGGCCGTTGGAATATTTGACCGCACCCCGGCGCGCGGCGCATAGATGCCGCGAAACCAGCCATTCGCCTGAAGGCACCGAATATGGCCCTCATTCAGCTTGCCAATCCGACTCGCTTCCTCACCATCTCGGGGCGGGTCTTGCCCTGGCTTTGGGGTGCTACAATCATCCTTGTCGTCGCCGGTCTCTACTACGCATTTCCGGGATCCCCCGGCGCCGCTACCAATGTCGGCGAGACAGTTCGGTTGATGTACGTCCATGTGCCGGCGGATTGGCTTGCACTCCTGACCTATGGGCTTATGGCGGCTGCCGCGGTCGGCACGCTGGTCTGGCGGCACCCGCTGTCTGACGTTGCCCAGAAAGCCGCCGCGCCGATCGGCGCCGCTTTCACGTTTCTTGGTCTCGTCACCGGTATGCTTTGGGGCCAGCCGACCTGGGGCACTTTCTGGGTTTGGGAAGCTCGTCTGGTGTCGTTCCTCCTCTTGTTCCTCGTTTATCTCGGCCTCATAGTGGTCTGGCGGACGATGGAAGATCCCGGCCGGGCGGGGCGCGTCGTGTCGGTGCTGACGCTCGTTGGCGCACCGCTTCTCGTAATCATTCACTACTCGGTCGATTGGTGGAATTCGCTGCACCAGGGAGCTGGCATTCTTTCCGGCTCGACGGACGATGCTTTCCTGACCCCGCTCTTCCTTATGCTGGGTGGCTATTCCTTCCTCTTCATCAGCCTGTTGCTGACACGCATGCGCACCGAGATTTTAGGGCGCCGACTGCGGACGATGCAACTCGGCGCCGCCGGCCAGGAGGCCTGAGCCATGGGACTGGGTGAACATGCCGGCTATATTATAGCCGGCTATCTAATCTCCTTCTCCGTCGCCGGTGGCGGAGTGGTCTGGTCGCTGGCACAGGGGCGCCGGGTACAGGCCCGTCTCTGCGAGCTCGAAGCCCGCGGCATTCGGCGGCGATCGGACAAGAAGAAGTCCGGCGCAGCGGTCGCCGATCAGGAGGGCAAGGCTTGAACGAAGCCGAGCGGCGCCTTGGCGGCCAGGGCAACGGCAACACCGATAACGGCGCCGAGCCGCGACGACGGCGATGGATCGGCCTGACGCCGCTGATCGTGTTTGGGGCGATTGCAGCAGTCTTCGTCTACCAACTCAGGAGCGGCAACGATCCCTCCGAGCTGCCCTCAACCCTCATCGATCAACTGGCTCCGGATTTCGACTTGGCGCCGCTTGAGGGGCTCGCCAATTCCAACGGCCCAGTTCCAGGCTTCAGTACAGCTGACCTCATCGGCGAGGTGACTGTCGTGAATGTCTGGGGCTCTTGGTGTGTGCCGTGCCGTGCGGAACATCCATTCATCGAGGCGTTGGCCGAAGACGGTCGTTTCCGGGTGGTCGGCATTAACCAGCGAGACGGTACCGCGAACGCGCTGGCGTTCCTCGCCGAATTCGGCAACCCATATGATGCGGTCGGGATCGATCCGCGCGGACGGGCGTCGATCGACTGGGGTGTTTATGGCGTTCCGGAGACCTTCCTGATCGATCGCAATGGCGTCATCCGGCACAAGATCATCGGGCCGATTGACGAACGTCGCTTATTCGAGGAGGTGATGCCTCAGCTCGAGGCGTTGCTGGCGGAGGTTCCGGGAGCCTGAGTCTGCTTGACAGGGGCGGTCCTGGTCACGATATTGCGGGCCGATTCGGGCGGCGTCGCTGGCGGCCCGATTTCTCGTCTGATCGACTGAAGAAGCCCGCTCTTGGAGGCGGTGCAGAACACGCGAGAGAGCACCGATGTTCGCAGTCATAAAAGCCGGCGGTCGACAATACCGCGTCGCCGCCGCCGACGTCATTTCGATAGACCGCGTGACCAGCGATGTCGGTGACGCGATCGATTTCGACCAGGTGTTGATGCTGGGCGGTCCGGAGGGGGTCACGCTCGGCAGCCCGGTGGTCGACGGCGCCTCGGTTGCTGGCGAGGTGATCGAGCACAAGCGCGGCGACAAGATCATCGTGTTCAAGAAACGGCGGCGGAAGAATTCCCGTCGCAGTCGGGGTCATCGCCAGCATATGACATTGGTTCGGATCACCGACATCCTCGCCGCCGGCAAGAAGGCGTCGCCGAGAAAGGCGGCGGCCAATCCGAAGCCTGCGGCAAAGAACGCGGAAGCCACTGCAGAGCCCACGGTGCGCGCCGCCAAGGCACCGTCGAAACAGGCGGCCGCGGCGACCTCCTTTGCCCGCCCCTCGGCCGAGCCGAACGATTTGAAGAAGATCACCGGTGTCGGACCGGTTTTGGAGGGCAAGCTCAACGCCATCGGCATCACCCGCCTCGACCAGATAGCGGCCTTCTCGGCAGAAGATGTTGCCAAGGTCGACGAACTCCTTAACTTCAAGGGACGGATCGATCGTGACGATTGGATCACGCAGGCCAACAACCTAGCGGCCGGCGCCAAGAGCGGCGACGCGCAGGAGACGGACCATGGCACATAAGAAAGCTGGCGGTTCATCGAGGAATGGCCGCGATTCACGAGGCCGGCGGTTGGGCGTGAAATTGTTCGGCGGCCAGAAGGCGACGGCCGGCAACATCATCATTCGCCAGCGGGGTACCAAATGGCACCCTGGCAGCGGCGTCGGGCTCGGCCGTGACCACACGATATTTGCCACAGTCGACGGTCAGGTCCAGTTCCGCACCAAGGGCGGCGGACGCACCTATGTCTCGGTGGTTCCGAGCCAGGCGGCCGAATAACGAATTCGTCTGGGCGAAGGCGAGAACCCGGCAGCCTATGATTGTCCTGGAGGCCCGCGCCGGCGGGCTGGATCGGTTCGTCGCGCCGGATCGTTCGGATGCGGGCCCGCCGCCATGAAATTTCTTGACCAGGCCAAGGTTCTTGTCAGATCCGGCACTGGCGGCGCTGGCGCGGTTTCATTTCGGCGCGAGAAGTTCATCGAATTTGGCGGTCCTGATGGCGGGGATGGTGGCCGCGGCGGCGATGTCATCGCGGTGGCGGCCGACGGTCTCAACACGCTGATCGATTATCGCTATCAGCAGCATTTCAGGGCGAAGAAAGGCGGCCATGGCATGGGCCGCAACCGCACCGGTGCGGGGGGCGAGAGTGTGGTCCTGAAGATCCCGATGGGCACGCAGATCTTTGAGGAGGACGGCGAGACCCTGGTCGCCGATCTCACCGAAATCGGCGAGCGCTTTGTGCTCGCCCGCGGCGGCAATGGTGGCTTCGGCAATCTCCATTTCACGACATCAACCAACCGCGCTCCGCGACGTGCCAATAGTGGCCAGGAAGGCCAGGAACGCTGGATCTGGCTCAGGCTGAAGTTGATTGCCGATGCCGGCTTGATCGGACTGCCCAATGCCGGCAAGTCGACGTTCCTCGCCGCCGTGACTGCTGCCAGGCCGAAAATCGCCGAATATCCGTTCACTACACTGCACCCCAATCTCGGTGTGGCCGAGATTGACGGCCGGGAGATCGTCTTGGCCGACATACCGGGCTTGATCGAAGGAGCGCATGAAGGCGCCGGGATCGGCGATCGTTTTCTCGGGCATATCGAGCGATGCGGTGTGATGCTTCATCTGGTCGACGGCACCGGCGAGGACGTGGCGGCGGACTATCGGACGGTCAGGGCCGAAGTGGCACAGTATGGGCACGGGCTGGCCGAGAAGCACGAGATCGTCGTCCTTTCCAAGATCGACGCCGTGCCGACGGAAGAGCAATCGGCGAAGATGGCGGCGATCGAGGCCGAGGCTGGTCGCCGTCCGTTGATCGTGTCAGCGGTCGCGGGCATCGGCGTGACTGAGGCTTTGCGCGCGGTCGCCGAAGCCGCCGCCGCCACCCGCCGGGCCGAGGCCGATCGCCATGCGCCGGCAACGCCCTGGCGGCCGTGAAACGCATCGGCTTGTGACCGACCTCTGGCCGGGGTATCTGCTGCGCGCCCAACGCACTCATTGCCCCATTGTCGGAGGTCGCGATCCGCAAGCTGGAAGATTTCAGGCGCATCGTCGTCAAGATCGGCTCGTCGCTGTTGATTGACGGCGACACCGGTCGGCTCAATGGCGACTGGCTTGGGGCCTTGGCCGATGATCTCGTCGCCCTCGCCGGTGGTGGCCGTGACGTGCTTGTGGTTTCCTCCGGGGCGATCGCGCTTGGCCGCAACATGCTTGGGATGGGTCGCCGGGCGCTGAAGCTCGAAGAGGGTCAGGCCGCGGCTGCGGTCGGGCAGATTGCGCTGGCGCGCGCCTGGTCGGAAGTTCTCGGCGAGCGCGGGCTGACCGCCGGTCAGATTCTCTTGACGCTTGGCGATACCGAGGAGCGGCGCCGCTATCTCAATGCGCGAGCGACGATCGCCACCTTGCTGCGATTGCGTTGCTTGCCGGTGATCAATGAGAACGACACGGTGGCGACGACCGAGATTCGCTATGGCGACAATGATCGTCTCGCTGCCCGGGTGGCGACGATGATGAACGCCGATTTGCTGGTCTTGCTATCGGACGTGGACGGTCTTTTCTCCGCCCAGCCGGAGGCCAATCCGGACGCCCGGTTCATCGAATTGGTTGAGCGCGTGACGCCCGAGATCGAGGCGATGGCGGGCAGCGCCGGAACCGATCTCTCCCGCGGCGGTATGCAGACCAAGATCGAGGCCGGCCGCATCGCCAGTGCTTCTGGCACTACTATGGTTATCGCCGGTGGCCACCGCATGAACCCGTTGTCGGCCGTGTCCGCCGGTGGACGCTGCACCTGGTTTCTGGCCGAGACCAAGTCGGGAACCGCGCGCAAGAAATGGATCTCCGGGCATCTTGAAACCCGTGGCGCGGTGGTGGTTGACGAAGGCGCGGCGCGGGCTCTGGGTGCGGGAAAGAGCCTGCTGCCGGCCGGGGTCATCGCGGTCGAGGGTCGGTTTCAGCGCGGCGACGCCATCCGGATCATAGGCCCCCAGGGTGAGGAGATCGGGTGCGGTCTGGTTGCCTTCGATGCTGGTGATGCCGAACGGATCCGTGGCCGCAACAGTACGGAAATCGAGGCGATATTGGGGTTTGCGAGGCGACCGGAAATGATCCATCGCGACGACATGGTGTTCGGCGGTTCCTAACTGAGCCGATCCGCCCGGTGCCTCGACCATCACGGTACTGTCGAGGCCCTCGGCACCGATATAGATCGCTATAATGCTGACCGGCGCGGAGCCGGTGTTGACGCCATTGTGAGGCCATTCGAACGCTTCGAGGAACCCGTCGCCGGCGACATAAAGCCGCGTGCCCTCGGTGCCGCAGTTGATCGTGATCTCGCCCTTGAGGATATAGGCGAACAGCGGGACCTCGTGGATGTGCCAGCCGGTTTGACCGCCGGGCGGGATGGTAACGATCGCGGCCGTTACATGCGGCGGCTTGGCCGTGGGATAGGCGATCGTCTGTCCGATGATCGTTTGGTTTCCGGAAAGGATCGAGGTCAAGAGCGTCTGATATTGATCGGCGGGCTCGCCGGCTCCTCGTCCCCCTTGCGCATTCGCTGGAATGGTGACCAGGACGAGGCCGAAAAACGCGGCCACGCCAACTCTACGCAACTCGAACATACCGAACTCCCGAACACCAATCGACGCGGGCCGATGGCCGCGATTGCCGCCCAAGCTTCCCCGGTTACGGTAAACAGACGTTTGACGGCGAAGGATTTTTTCAGCCCATTAGCGATGGGTTTCGGCGGTGACACCGAGCCGGATTCCAAATCTAAAATCGCCGGCACAGCGCCGCCTGTGAATGCACCAAGAACCAGCGAATGGGCGGCGAGAAGGCTCTACTTCAGGCTCCCTTCGGATAGAAGGGCCGATCCGTTGCTGGCAATGCCGTTCGGAAGTGCCGATTCTCAAACCGGCCATCACGGTTTGTCCTCATTGATCGGCGGCTTGGGCCGTGCCAAACAAGCCTGGCACCAAGCAACAGTTATGTTCAACTCCGGTGGGGAGCATGTCCGTCGCCCAGCTTGTATCCGACGAAAAAGGCGAAGCGGCGTCATCGGCCGGCCTTGCCGCCTTGATGGCGAAACTCGGCGACGACGCGCGAGCGTCGGCCAATACGCTTGCCACCGCGCCGACTGATCAAAAGAACGCCGCACTCACGGCAATGGCTGATGCGATCCGGTCGAACGCCCCCGCGATATTCGCCGCCAATGAGGAAGACCTCGCCGAGGCCGGATCGAAGCAGATTACCGATGCGTTCAAGGATCGGCTGATGCTAGGCAGAGAGCGGATCGAGGCGATGGCGCTTGGGGTGACGGAGATCGCGGGTCTATCGGATCCGGTCGGCACAGTGATGGCGGCGTGGGAGCGGCCCAATGGCCTGAGAATTGAGCGTGTGCGCACCCCGCTCGGCGTCATCGGCGTGATCTATGAAAGCCGGCCCAACGTTACCGCCGATGCCGGTGTGCTTTGCCTGAAGGCGGGAAACGCCGTCATCTTGCGAGGTGGTTCGGAGTCTCGTCGGTCTTCGGCCGCGATCGCCGAAAGCCTGCGACAGGGACTGCGGTCGACCGGGTTGCCGGAAGATTCGATCCAGTTGCTGCCGACCCAAGATCGCGATGCGGTTGGGCTTATGTTGGGCGGTCTGGACGGCTCGATCGACGTTATCATTCCACGTGGCGGCAAGAGCCTAGTCAGCCGAGTGCAGAGCGAAGCTCGGGTGCCGGTGTTCGCGCATCTTGAGGGCATCTGCCATGTTTATGTCGACGGTAGAGCGGATCTTGCGATGGCTAAGCAAATCGCCGTCAACGCTAAAATGAGACGTCCCGGTGTTTGTGGTGCGGCGGAGACATTGTTGGTCGATAGAGCGGTAGCCGCGACGCATCTGCGGCCGCTTTTGGATGCGTTACACGATGCCGGCTGTGCCATTCGAGGTGACGATGAAGTGCGGCAAGCCGCGACCTACGCCGAGGCCGCGACCGAGGCCGATTGGTCGACAGAATATCTCGACACGATCATCGCCGCCAAGTTGGTCGACGGCGTCGACGCCGCAATCGACCACATCGCCAAATACGGGTCGCAGCACACTGATTGCATCGTAACCGACGATCAGGAATCGGCCGACCGGTTTCTGGATCGAGTGGATAGCGCGATCGTCCTCCACAACGCCTCGACCCAATTTGCCGATGGCGGCGAGTTTGGAATGGGTGCCGAGATCGGTATCGCCACCGGTAAGTTGCATGCCCGTGGGCCGATCGGCGTCGAGCAGCTGACGATCTTCAAATATCGGGTCCGCGGCTCCGGCCAGACCAGGCCGTAGCGGCGCCCGACTGTTGGATTCTGGAGAATTTTGATGCTTCGATTAGTGCTTGCGGTGTTCTTGCTAATCGCCGTCCAGATCGGACCGGTGACGGCGCAGCCAGCTGATTTCGACGCGGCGCTAGACCGTATCGAGGCACGCGCCTTTGCCGAGGCCGTGGCAATACTGACGCCGCTGGCCGAGGCCGGGGACCCTGCCGCGCAACACGAATTAGCGCTGCTCTATCTCACCGGTCGCGGCGTCCAACAGGATGCGCAATTGGCGATCTACTGGCTGGGCCAAGCCGCCGAGCAAGGATTTGTCATGTCCCAGTTCGGCCTGGGCCTTCGCTATATGAACGGCGAAGGCGTCGAGCAGGACTATGCCCAGGCGCTTGATTGGTTCATACTCGCGGCCGAGCAAGACGTGCCCGAGGCCGCCTATCATATCGGCCTTTTCTACGCCAACGGCTGGGGTGTGGCGCAAGACTACCTGCTGGCTATCGACTGGACCAATCGGGCCGCCGATGGTGGTTTTCTTGCCGCTCATTTCAATCTCGGGGTTGCCTATGTGCTCGGCCAGGGGGTCGATATCGATCCGGTGATGAGCTTCTTTCATTTTGCCGTTGCCTATCTCCTTTCTGGCCAAGATACGACCGGCCCGCTCTTTTCCACTGTCAACGACATCGCAAGACAGCTAACGCTGGAACAGCGCGATCAAGGCATCGTCGCGGCCGAGGCCTGGGTTGCGGCATTGGCGGCGGGCGAGGCTGAATAGGCTGGCGGAAATTGCCGTTTGCCCTTCCGACCTCGGCACCGAACATGCGGATTGGCCTGTTTGGCGGGTCGTTCGATCCACCACATCGCGGTCACGTTACGGCCAGCGAAACCGCCCGGCATCGGCTCGGTCTCGACCAGGTCTGGTGGCTGGTGACGCCGAGCAATCCGCTGAAGGCCGACGATCCGAGCGAGGGGCTTGCCGAGAGGATTCTACGGGCCCGGGCGATGACGACTGGTCGCCATATCTCGGTCACCGGCATCGAGTCGGAGATCGGCAGCCGCTATACCGCCGATACGATCGTCTGGCTCAGAAAGCGGCTCAAATCGAGGTCGCTGGTGTGGATCATGGGCGCCGACAATCTCGTCGGCTCCCATCAATGGCATGGCTGGCGGCGAATTGTGAATACGGTTCCGTTTGCCGTTGTCGATCGGCCGGGAAGCACGCTGGCCGCTGTGGTGGCTCCTGCGGCCCGCCGGCTCAGGCATGCGCAACTCCCCGAGCGTCTGGCTATGGAGCTCGCCGACAGGAAGCCACCAGCCTGGGTTTTTCTTCATGGACCGCGTCTCTCGTTGTCATCGACGGAACTTCGAAAAGTTGGCGACCGACCGGTGTCGTCTTGAAACTGTCGCCATTTCAGCCTTATCTTAATTGCGATTGCGAGATCGGTTCGTATATGTGAGCCGTCGGACTGGAAGGGGTTTGGGTGAGGAAGAGGAACGGGCACTGACACCGGCATTGCAGCCAGGCGCCGCCCGGAGGGTTCCGCGATCGCGAACCGTGCCAATCCGGGATGCCCTTAATAGAGTCCTTCAGAGCCTTGAGAACTCCAAGGCAGAGGGCATCGTTCCCATTGACATCACCGGCAAGACGCCGTTGGCCGACCATATGGTGATCGCCTCCGGTCGGTCGCACCGTCATGTCGGAGCGATTGCCGAACGGTTGGTCGCCGATCTCAAGCAAGGCGGCGAACGGCCGCCTCGGGTTGAGGGCCTGCCGCATTGCGATTGGGTGCTGGTCGACGCCGGCGATGTGATCGTGCATGTTTTCCGGCCGGAAGTTCGCAGCTTCTACAATCTCGAAAAGATGTGGCAAGTGGAGCGGGTCGCCGAACCGATTCCCGGCGCCTGAGGCGAGCGATCATGCGGCTTACGATCGTCGCGGTCGGACGGTTGCGGCTCGGTGCCGAGCGCGATTCGGCGGCGCGCTATCTCAAGCAGGCGGGGCAACTCGCATCGCGCCTTGGCCTTCGGATCTCGATCCGAGAAATAGCGGAAAGTCGGCGCCCGCGCCTGAAGGACCGGCGCGAAGGCGATGCGGTCGGCTTGCTGGCGGCGGTGCCGGCAAGAGCGATGGTCTGCGTCCTGGATCAAAGCGGTGTCATATTGACCAGCGAAGCCTTCAGCAACCAGGTCAGGAAGTGGCGGGACGATGCGGTTCCCGATCTCGCCTTCATTATTGGCGGGGCCGACGGCCTTTCCTCGTCAATCATTGATCGTGCCCACCTGACCCTGGCGTTCGGACAAATGACCTGGCCGCATCAGCTGGTTCGGGTGATGCTCCTGGAGCAGCTGTACCGCGCGATGACGATCATGACAGGGCATCCCTATCATCGAGCCTAGATCGTCGGCTTGAGGGTCGTGGCTTCGCCAAATTCAGGCCTATAAACGCGCCATGCACCGGACCCCATTCTCTCAGTTCATTTCGCGGGCAGTACTCACGGTTCGATGCCGCCCGCCATTGCCTGGCGTGACCGCGCTGGCATTGCTTTTCAGCATGGCCTGGGCCTTGCCGACGCTGACGCAAGACGCGGCCGCCGAACAGGCGCGATGGCAAGCCGAATTGATGCAGTTGCTGCTTGAGATCGACATCACCGAGGAACGTCAGACCGAGCTTCGGCAGGAAATCGCCGAGCTTGATAGCGACCGCGCAGCACTCAATCAGGCGCTGATCGAGACCAATCAGAATGTCCAACAGCTGGAGCGCGACCTTGACCTAATTGAAGCGCGCATGGACGCGCTGATCGTCGAAGAGGCAGATCTCAATCGCGTGTTCCGAGAGCGCCGCAATGTGCTGGCCGAGGTGTTGGCGGTGCTCCAGCGCATGGGCCGCGCGCCACCGCCGGCGATAATCATTCAGCCAGAAGACGCGCTCGCGGCGGTTCGTTCGGCGATCCTTCTTGGTGCCGTGGTGTCGGAGATTTGGACCGAGGCTGAAGCCCTGGCGGTTGATATCGAGCGGCTGATCGCTCTGCGTCAGGAGCAGGAGACCGAGCGCGCGTTGGTTATCGAGGCCGCTAATGACATGGCCGAACAGCATCAAAGACTTGAATTGCTGGTCGAAGAAAGGCGCCAAGCGCTCGATCAGACCGGCGAATCGCTGCGTGCCGAGCAGGAGCGCCTCGGCGCGTTGGCCCTGGAGGCGCAGACTCTCGAAGAATTGATCGGTGCTTTCGAGATCGAGAATGGTCCCGATGGCGGGGTGCAACTGGCAGCGGTCGAGCCCGGTGCGGGCGCGATCGAGCCGGGGCTGCCGCTCCTGTTCGGCGAGGCAGACCGGATCAGTCCGGCGCTACCGTTCGCTTCGGCGCGAGGGCTGCTGCCCCGGCCGGCCAATGGCGATCTGATCATTGGCTATGGCGCCGAGGACGACCTTGGCGGCTTGTCGCAGGGGATTTCGATCGCCACCCGGCCGGGTGCACGGGTGGCGGCCCCGGCCGATGGCTGGGTGGAATTTGCCGGTCCTTACCGTTCCTATGGCAATCTCTTGATCATAGATGCCGGTGGCGGCTACCGTATCGTCCTGGCGGGAATGGAGCGGATCGACGTCCAACGGGGCCAGTTCGTTCTCGCCGGCGAGCCGGTCGGTGCGATGAGGTCGCCGCAGGTCGCTGCGGCCGCGGACGTTGCCCTAGGCATGCTGCGGCCTGTACTCTATGTAGAATTCCGTAGGGACAGCGACTCTATCAATCCAGACCCATGGTGGGCGGATCCATACTGACATAGGTTGGCGGATGTTTCGCAAGGCTACATATCTGATCGCGGGCGTCCTGTTTGGCGCCGTCGCGGTGTTCGGCGTCACTCAGCAATCGATTTTCACGAGCGGGTCGGCCAATGCCCAGGTTTCCGAGACGTACCGTCAGCTAAATCTCTTCGGAGAAATTTTCGAGCGAATCCTCGCCGACTATGTCGATGAGACAACTGATGTCGAGCTGATCGAGGCCGCGATCAATGGCATGATCGATGCCCTCGATCCGCACTCTCAGTATTACAGCCCAGCAGCATATAGAGATTTCCAGACCAGTCTTTCCGGGCAGTTCGGCGGACTCGGTATCGAAGTAACGATGGAGGATGACGGCCTGGTGCGGGTGGTGACTCCAATCGACGGGACGCCGGCCGATCGGGCTGGTGTTTTGGCCGGGGACCGGATCATCGCCATCGACGAGCACGAGGTGCTGGGCATGACGCTCGACGATGCGGTCGATCTCATGCGTGGCGAGCCGGGCACGTCGATCACCATTACCATTCTGCGCGAAGGTATCGAGGAGCCGTTCGAGGTAACCATTGTGCGAGCGATTATTCGTGCCCCGCAGGTTCGTGCCCAGATTTTCGGCGACATCGCTTACATCCGACTGACCATTTTCGGCACCCAGACTTATGATGAGTTTATGGACGCGGTGCTGGAGCTTACGGCCGAGATTGGGCCGGATCAGGTTTCGGGCTTTATCCTCGATCTCCGCAACAATGGCGGTGGTTCATTGGATACATCGATCGACATCACAGACGGCTTCCTCGAGCGCGGCGAGATCGTTTCGACTCGCGGCCGCAACCCTCAAGATACCCAGCGTTTCAACGCCCGATCCGGCGATCTGATCGATGGGCGGCCGTTGATCGTGTTGATCAATGGCGGATCGGCTTCGGCTTCCGAGATTGTCGCCGGCGCCCTTCAGGACCATCGCCGGGCGACGGTGATCGGAACCACTTCGTTCGGCAAGGGCTCGGTCCAGACTATCTTTCCGCTCGGCGCTGATGTCGGGGCGGTTCGGCTCACCACCGCGCGCTATTTTACTCCGTCGGGCCGCTCGATTCAGGATATCGGCGTCGAGCCGGACATCGTGATCGAACAACCACTGCCGCCGTCGATGGCCGAGCGGTTGGGCGAGGATCCTCCGGTTGATGATGAGGGCAATTTGATCGCGACCTTCAACGTCATCCCGTCCGACCCCGACGAAGACGTCCAACTGCAATATGCGTTGAGCTTGTTGCGGGGCGACGAGGTCCATCCCGCGTTTCCGCCGGCGCCCTAGGCCCGCAATCGGCAATAAAACAGCCCCAGGCCAAGAGGGGTCTGTCTCGGCCTGGTTTTTCCGTTAGACTCGGCCGCGAGAATCACGATGGCGGACGATCTGACCAAGCCACTCCTCGGACCGAGCAAGCGGCGACAGAAGGGCCTGCCGCTGGCGAGGATCTTTTGACCGTCCTGGCGGTGGCGCTTGTCGGATTCGCGCTGTGGGTGATTATCTGGTCGGCACCGACCCTCGATGTAGATGCCCAGGACCCTGATAATGCTGCCGACACCGGGCGGGGCGAGGTCATCATCCGGGCAGCGGAGGCCGAGGCCCCGGGTGTCGCCATCACCACGCCGGAAGGATTGGTAGTCGACGGCAATGGTGCGGTTATCCGCGATCCTGCTGCTCGGGCGACGATTTCACTTTCACCCACCCCGGAATCGGCGCTGCTGGAGACCGGACCTTATGGTCTGCTTCCGCGGATCAGCGATGACGGACGCCGTCCGTTCGACGCATATGCCCGGCCGTCGGTCGCGATCGACGGCCAGCCGGTTCGGATCGCTATCATTGTTGGCGGTATCGGCATCAACCAGGCAGGCACTGAAATCGCTCTGGAGCGCCTGCCAGGGGAGGTGTCGCTGGCGCTGGCTCCATACGGCGACAATCTCGCGGTCTGGGCCGCACGAGGCAGGGAGGCCGGGCACGAGCTCCTACTTCAGATCCCGCTCGAGCCGTTGGATTTCCCGTTCACCGATCCCGGCCCGCATACGCTGCTGGTGGACGACCCGGTGGCCGACAATATCGATCAGCTCAATTGGCTAATGGCGCAGTTTGCCACCTATGCCGGCGTCGTCTCCTATGCCGGGAGTCGGTTCCTCGGCGACGAAGACGCGATGGCACCGATCATTGACGCGATCGCTGCGCGTGGGCTTCTGTTCGTCGATGAGGGGTCAACGGCGCTAAGTCGCTCGGGCGATGCCGCAGCCGGCGTTCTGCCGTTCGCCAAGGCGGATTTGGTGTTGGATCAAGATCTCGACCCTGCAGCGATCGCCGCTCGGCTGGCACAGCTTGAGACGATCGCGAGGCAGCGCGGTTTGGCGATCGCTAGCGCTAGTGCCTTCCCGGTTACGATCGAGCAGATCATGCTTTGGGCTGCGGGCGCAGCCGATAGGGGCATCGTCCTGGTGCCGGTCTCTGCGCTCGCCAACGACCCGGTGACCGATGCGGTCAGGATTCAGCTTGACTAGTCGGGTCGATCCTTCCGATCTGCCATATCGCCCCTGCGCCGGCATCGCCCTTTTCAACACCGAGGGGTTGGTCTGGATCGGCCGCCGCGTCGACTGGCCGAGCGAGGCCGAAGGGCCGGGCGAACGGTGGCAGATGCCGCAAGGCGGGATCGAAGAGGGCGAGGATTCGGTTGTCGCGGCTCGGCGCGAGCTTGCAGAGGAAACCAATGTCAGGTCGGTTTCCTATCTCGGAGAAACGGACTGGCTGCGCTACGACCTCCCGGCTGAGTTGGTTGGCAAGGCGTGGAAGGGCCGCTATCGCGGCCAGCGGATCAAATGGATCGCTTTCCGCTTCGGGAGCGATGACAGCGAAATCGATGTCGATGATCCCGGTCCCGGCTACACCCCGGAATTCTCGGCCTGGCGCTGGGAGCGCCTCGACCGGGCGCCGGAGCTGATCGTGCCCTTCAAGCGCGAGGTCTATGAGGCGGTGGCCAGGCGATTCGAGCGGTTCACGACGGCCAAAGGTTAAACGCCGCCGGAGAGAGCTTTGACCTGCCGGGCTCGGCTCTAGCGGCCGATTTCGGCCTGGACTTCCTTGAGCTGATTGAGTGTCAACGTCGCGGCGACCTTGGCGGCCTCGTCCTTTGCGTTGGCGGCATCTTCCTCGGCCTCGCGGATGTGTTGAGCGATGACATTGGCGTCGAGTTCGGCCAGAGGGATCGCCTGTTCGGCGAGAACGGTCAGGCCGCCGGCACTGACATCGGCGAAACCGCGTCGAATGAAAATGCGGTCTTCCTTGCCGGATCGGGTCACTCGCAAGACGCCCGGCTTAAGAGTCGTCATGAACGGCGCGTGTCCGATGAACACCGTGAACTGGCCGTCGCTGCCCGGCACGATGACCTCCTCCACGTCCTCCGACATTAGGAGGCGCTCGGGGGATACTAGATCGAAGTGGAACGGATCGGGCAAAATCGCCTCCTTGGACTCACCGCAGCCAGACTAAGCCGCTGCCTCCGCCGCCATCTCCTTGGCCTGTTCCACCGCCTCTTCTATGCTGCCGACCATGTAGAAGGCTGTCTCCGGCAGATGGTCGTATTCGCCGTCGGCGAGACCCTTGAAGCCCCTGACGGTATCGGCGAGGTCGACCAGCGTGCCGGGTCTACCGGTGAACACTTCGGCAACGAAGAAGGGCTGCGACAAGAAACGCTCGATCTTGCGGGCGCGGGCGACTGCAAGTTTGTCCTCTTCCGACAGCTCGTCCATGCCGAGAATGGCGATGATGTCCTGAAGCGACTTGTAGCGCTGCAGGATTTCCTGCACCCGCCGCGCGACCTCATAATGCTCATCGCCGACAATACGCGGGTCGAGCATGCGCGAATTGGAATCGAGCGGATCGACGGCCGGATAGATGCCTTTCTCCGAGATTGCGCGGCTCAGCACGGTGGTAGCGTCCAAATGCGCGAAAGAGGTTGCCGGTGCCGGGTCGGTCAAATCATCGGCCGGGACGTAAATCGCCTGCACCGATGTGATCGAGCCCTTGTTGGTGGTGGTGATCCGTTCCTGTAGTGCGCCCATGTCGGTGGCCAGCGTCGGCTGGTAGCCCACCGCCGAGGGAATGCGACCGAGCAGCGCCGACACCTCGGACCCTGCCTGGGTGAAGCGGAAGATATTATCGACGAAGAACAGAACGTCCTGGCCCTGGTCGCGGAAATGCTCGGCGACTGTGAGCCCCGCGAGGCCGACGCGGGCGCGGGCCCCGGGGGGTTCGTTCATCTGACCATAGATCAGTGAGCATTTCGAACCTTTGGTCGATCCGCCGGTCGGTTTCTTGTTCACGCCCGATTCGATCATCTCATGATAGAGATCATTACCCTCGCGGGTGCGTTCGCCGACGCCGGCGAAGACCGAATAGCCGCCATGAGCCCTGGCAATGTTGTTGATCAGCTCCTGGATCAGGACGGTCTTGCCGACCCCGGCACCGCCGAACAGGCCGATCTTGCCGCCGCGGGCATACGGCGCCAGAAGATCGACGACCTTAATGCCGGTTATGAGAATTTCTGATTCGGTCGACTGATCGACATAGGCAGGTGCCGGCTGGTGAATGGCACGCCGGGCTTTGGTTTTGATCGGGCCGGCTTCGTCGACCGGTTCGCCGATGACATTCATGATCCGGCCCAGAGTCTCCTCGCCGACCGGAACCGAGATCGGCTCGCCGATATCAATGACTTTCTGGCCGCGGACCAGCCCCTCGGTGGCGTCCATGGCGATGGTTCGGACGGTGTTCTCGCCGAGGTGCTGGGCAACTTCGAGGATAAGCCGGACGCCATGGTTTTCGGTCTCGAGGGCGTTCAAGATCGCTGGCAGATTCTCATCGAACTGCACGTCGACGACGGCGCCGGTAATTTGAACAACTCTGCCCGAGCCAACCCCGCCGCTCGTGGATTTGGCAGGAGCCTTGGCCTTACTAGTTGATGATTTCGTCGCTCGTGCCATGATTTCCTCGTCTTCCTGTTCAGATCGCCTCGGCGCCAGAAATGATCTCGATCAGCTCATTGGTGATCTGTGCCTGGCGGCTGCGGTTATATTCAAGGGTGTAGCGGTCGATCATATCGCTGGCATTGCGGGTGGCATTGTCCATTGCGTTCATCTGCGCCCCGAAGAAGCCGGCGGTATTCTCCAATAGCGCTCGTAGCACCTGGACCGAGATGTTGCGTGGCAACAGATCGGTGAGGATGGCTTGCTCATCTGGTTCGTATTCGTAGGAGGCGCCGTCGGCGGGTTCTTCGGCCTCGTCGCTGATCTCGGCCGGGATCAATTGTTGCGCGGTCGGGATCTGGCTGATGACCGATTTGAAGGTCGAGAAATAAAGGGTGCAGATGTCGAAGGCGCCCTCGTCGAACAACGCCAGCACTTTCTTTCCGATCATGTCAGCTTCGGCAAATCCGATCTGACGAACGCCGCGGAGCTCGATATTGTCGATGAGCTTGCTGGCGAAGAGCCGGCGAAGGACATCATAACCCTTGCGGCCGACGCAGAAGAACTTCACGTCTTTGCCGTCCGCGATCAGCTTATTGGCATGATTACGCGCCAAGCGAGCAATCGAGGAGCTGAACGCTCCGGCCAGACCGCGGTCGGCGGTGCAGACGAGTAAGAGGTGGGTCTGATCGGCTCCGGTTCCGGCCAGCAGTTTGGGTGCATTCAATTGGCCTTTGACCGTACCGGAGACGTTGGCTAGCACCGCGCTCATCCGGTCGGCATAGGGACGAGCCGCCTCGGTCTGCGCCTTGGCGCGGCGAAGCTTCGACGCCGCAACCATCTGCATCGCCTTGGTAATCTTCTGGGTCGCTTTGACCGAAGCGATCCGGTTGCGAAGTTCTTTGAGGCTCGACATCGGCTAGCAACTGGCTCCGCTCACTCCCGCGAACGCGGAGCGGCGGGAGCAATCGCGAACGCAAGCGAGCGCTGCTACCGAGTCTCGGCTATCGCGGAGGCAAATGGAATAGGCGGTGGCCGTCACGATCAGGCAAATCCCTTGGCGAAGGTCTGTACGGCGACCTTTAGGCGCTCGCCAAGATCGTCGCTGAGATCAGCCTTGTCGCGGATGGCGGTCAGGAGATCGGCATTGTCAGTGCGCAGCGTGGCAAGGAGGCCCTCTTCGAAGGCGCGGACACGATCGACCGGTAGAGGGTCGAGATAGCCATTGACGCCGGCAAAGATCACCGCGACCTGCTCCTCGACCTTGAGCGGCGAGAATTGCGGTTGCTTCAAAAGCTCGGTGAGTCTGGCGCCGCGATTGAGCAAACGCTGCGTCGCGGCGTCGAGGTCGGAGCCGAACTGCGCGAAGGCGGCGATTTCGCGGTATTGCGCCAGCTCGCCTTTGATCCGGCCGGCAACTTGTTTCATCGCCTTGACCTGTGCGGCCGATCCGACGCGCGAAACGCTGATGCCGACATTCAGCGCCGGCCTGATGCCCTGATAGAACAGGTCGGTCTCAAGGAAGATCTGGCCGTCGGTGATCGAGATCACATTGGTCGGAATATAGGCCGAAACGTCATTGGCCTGGGTCTCGATGATCGGCAGCGCAGTCAGCGAGCCGGAGCCACTGTCTTCGTTCAACTTCGCCGCTCGTTCGAGCAGCCGCGAATGGAGATAGAAGACGTCGCCGGGGAAGGCCTCGCGGCCCGGTGGACGACGAAGCAGGAGCGACATCT
This sequence comes from Kaistiaceae bacterium, assembly GCA_963667605.2. Classification (GTDB taxonomy): domain Bacteria; phylum Pseudomonadota; class Alphaproteobacteria; order Rhizobiales; family Kaistiaceae; genus JADLGL01. Next base: position 1,200,326 of record CAXXUZ010000003.1, on the reverse strand, counting down.
GGCGATAGGCGATGGCCTGCTTGGAAAGGTCGTCATAGATAATCAAAGCGTGCATGCCGTTGTCGCGAAAATACTCGCCCATGGTGCAGCCGGAGAACGGAGCCAGATATTGCAGCGGCGCTGGTTCGGAAGCGGTGGCGGCGACGATGATGGAATATTCCAGCGCGCCATTTTCCTCCAGCGTGCGTACCAATTGGGCGACGCTGGATCGCTTCTGGCCGATGGCGACATAGATGCAATAAAGCTTCTTCTTCTCGTCATCGGTCGCATTAACTGATTTCTGATTGAGGATGGTGTCGAGGGCGACGGCGGTTTTGCCGGTCTGGCGGTCGCCGATGATCAATTCGCGCTGGCCGCGGCCGATCGGAATCAACGCATCGATCGCCTTGAGGCCGGTCTGCATCGGCTCATGCACCGACATTCGCGGGATGATGCCCGGTGCCTTGACGTCGACCCGACGTCGCTCCTTGGCCTTGATGTCGCCCTTGCCATCGATCGGATTGCCAAGGCCATCGACCACCCGGCCGAGCAATTCCTTGCCAACCGGGACCTCGACGATCGCTTGGGTGCGCTTGACGATGTCCCCCTCCTTGATGTCGCGATCGTTGCCGAAAATAACGATGCCGACATTATCGGTCTCGAGGTTTAGGGCCATGCCCCGAATTCCGCCGGGGAACTCGACCATTTCACCGGCCTGGACATTGTCGAGCCCGTAGACGCGAGCGATGCCGTCGCCGACCGAGAGAACCTGGCCGACTTCCGAAACTTCCGTTTCCGTGCCGAAATTCTTTATCTGATCCTTGAGGATCGAGGAGATTTCAGCGGCGCGAATATCCATCAGCCAGCCTCTTTCATGGCGTATTTCATTGCGTTGAGTTTGGTACGAAGCGACGTGTCGATCATCAGGCTGCCGACCTGGATGACAAGTCCGCCAATCAGAGCCGCATCGACCTTCCGGTCAAGCTCCACATCCTTGCCGGTGGCCTCTTTAAGGGCCTGCTTCACCGAATCGATCTGAGCATCACTCAAAGGTTCGGCACTGGTTACAGTGGCGGAGATCTCGCCGCGCTCCTTAGACAGCTTTTGATGATAGGCGGTGATCATGTCTGGCACCGCGAACAATCTGCGATTGGTTGCGGCGACCTTGATCAGACGTGCAGCAAGACCATTGATCCCGGCTTTGTCGAGAATAGCGGCGATCGCCCGGACCTGTTCGGCGGCGGTGAAAACCGGGCCGCGGACCAGTCGGTTCAGATCGTTCGATTCATTGAGCAAGGCCTCGAACAAATCGAGATCCCCCGCGACCGCTTCCAATACCTCTTCCTCGCGGGCCAGCTCGAACAAAGCCGAGGCATAGCGCTCGGCGACTCCGGACACGGTGATCGCAGAATCCGCCACTCGATTTACCGCTTCCCGCGACCAAACCCCGCGATGGCTGGCTAAGGCCGTCTAAGGCATTGATCTGATTGTTAAATGTCTTCAGCCGACACTTTTTGGAGCTGCCCCGGCCCGAAAGCCGCGCGTTCCCTAGCATAGGCCCTTCAGCCGGGCAATATGACGGACGTCCGCGAATGCTCGATTTCCGCAGGCCAGAGCGCCATGAGAACCATCTCTGATGAGGGCATTGAGTGGGCAAGTCCGGCGAGGCCGTGCGTCAGCTGAAAGGACTGCGGCGGAAAGTGTCATGATGCAGCATGTGGCCGCTCCACCGGCCCGTCCAGCCGCGCTGGTCGGCGGCGGCGCGCCTGGTAAGGTGTATCCTCTTGCGCGTTGAGGGGCGAGGCGGACGTGTTGTCGGCGCCGCAGGCATCATCATCAGTCTTGGAGAAATAGTCAGACGAAACTCTGCGGATCGACGTCGATTGCGATACGGGTTGAGTTTTTCGGCTCGGGCGCTCCCGAAATCCAGTTGCGGACATAGGCTTGCACGTTCGAAATGCGCTGAGCGTGGACTAGAAGTCGATATCGATGGCGGCCGCGGATCACGGCCAGAGGCGCTTCAGCCGGACCGAATACCGAAACCTCTGTCGATGTTGGAGCTGCCCGGCGGAGGGCGTGGGCGTATCCGCGCGCGCTATCGCGATCGGGTCCGCTGACTATGACGGCCACCAGTCGGGCGAAGGGCGGCAGCTGTGCCAAGCGCCGCTCCTCGATTTCGCCACGATAGAACGCCTCGGTGTCGCCGGCGACCATCGCCAGCATCACCGGGTGGTCTGGCGCGGTGGTCTGGATGATGGCGCGGCTGGATCCACCGACGCGACCAGCGCGGCCGGTCACTTGCGACAACAGCTGAAAGGTTCGCTCAGCGGCGCGGAGATCGCCGTGGGCGAGGCCGAGATCGGCGTCAACGACGCCGACTAGGCGGAGCAGCGGGAAATTGTGCCCCTTCGCCACCAGCTGCGTGCCAATGATGATGTCAGCTTCGCCCTCGGCGATGGCGGCTAGTTCACGCATTAGCCGTTGCACGCCGCCCAGCATGTCGCTCGACAGCACCGAGATCCGTGCCTCGGGGAAGCGCTCGACAACCTCCTCGGCAAGGCGCTCGACGCCCGGGCCGCAGGCTACGAGGCTGTCGCTATCACCGCAGTTTGGGCAGGCATCGGGACGTGGCTCGGAATGGCCGCAATGATGGCAGACCAGCTGGCCGCGGAAACGATGCTCCACCAGCCAGGTGGCGCAGTTCGGGCATTGGAAGCGATGGCCGCAGGTTCGGCATAGGGTCAGCGGCGCGTAGCCTCGTCGATTGAGAAACAGGAGAGCCTGTTGATTGCCGGCGATAGTCGAGCCGATCGCAGCTACCAAGGGTGGCGACAACCAATGCCCGCGCTCCGGCGGGTCAACCCGAAGATCGACGGCTGTCATCTCCGGTAGCGCCGCGCCGGCAAAGCGAACGGGCATTATGATCCGGCGATAGCGACCAAGCTCGGCGTTGACCCGGCTCTCGATCGACGGTGTTGCCGAGGACAGGATCACCGAAATATCGCCGATGTGGCCACGAGCGACCGCCATATCTCGAGCGTGGTAACTGACGCCGTCATCCTGCTTGTAGGCCGGGTCGTGCTCCTCGTCGACGACGATGAGCTGGAGGTCGGGGAACGGAAGGAACAAGGCGGAGCGGGCGCCGACGACGGCGCGCACCGCGCCTGAGGCGACGCCGCGCCAGAGTCGCTCCCGACTTCGCGGTGCGACATCCGAGTGCCATTCGCCAGGCCGCTGGCCGAACCGGGCGGCGAAGCGATCGAGGAAATCGGCGGTGAGAGCGATCTCCGGTAAAAGGATCAGCACCTGACCGCCGAGGCGGACCGTTTCGGCGATCGCCTCGAAATAGACCTCGGTCTTGCCGGAACCGGTAACGCCGTCGATCAGGGTTACGGAAAAGCCGTCGGCGGCGGTAGCGCGGAGCGCTATTGCGGCGGTCCGTTGATCGTCATTCAATTCCGGTCGGCTGAAATTGGGGACCGGCGGCAGCGCCACCGGCGGCGGCGGAATCTCGATCGGTTCCAATGTCCCGGCTGCGACGAGGCCCTGAACGACGCTTGGGCTGACGCCGGCGGCGCCGGCTAGGCTGCTCTTCGTCCAGGCGAGCCCGTCGGCGACTGTGTCGAGAACCTTGCGGCGCGCCGCCGTAATCCGCTCCGGCGGTGGCCCGGCAAGGCGGAGGCCCTGGCGCCACGGTTCCGGCTCCAGCGCTCCCGGCGCGTGTAGCACCATGCGCAGGATCATGCCGCGTGTTGCCAGCGTGTAATCGGCAACCCAATCGACAAAGTTGCGGGTTTCCTTGGACAAAGGCGGCGTATCGAATTTGGCGTTGACTTCCCGCAATCGATTCGAGGTCCGATCAAGGTCAGGCGGATCGTCCCAGACAACGCCGATCACCTCGCGCGTGCCGAGCGGCAACTCGACAATGTCGCCGGGCGCCAACTGCATTTCGGCCGGCGTGCGATAGCTGTAAGGACCGGCGATGGCATAGGGTAGAAGGACGGAGACGATCCCAGAACTGATCGGCGCCGGGCTCAGCGGCAAATTAGTCGGGCGACCGGCGTCGGCGTGCCGATTTGCGCCAGGCGAATCGGGGGAGGGCTGATCCATCGAGGAACAATGCCGGAACAAAGGCGCGAGGGGAAGCCGTGCCTGTGTTTCCGAAAGCGGCGCGTTCTGAGTCAGAGCTCAGGGCATTGCTAGACGCCGATGGCTCGCCGTTCACCGTGGCCTCAGTCCCATCAGACCATAGTGGTGAGGTGGCAATTGTGTCGGCGGCAGAAGGATTTCGAATCCGGCTTGCTCAAGCCAGGCCGCGCATTGCTCCGAACGCGGCCGGATGCTGAGGTCTGGCCCACGCGGAGTTTGCTCCGGTTTCCAGTGAATGATTCCGACCTTGCCGCCAGGGCGAAGGACCCGGAACGCCTCACGGAGAAGGGCGACAGGTTCGGGCGCATGAAGAATGTTGAAAAGCATCGCGTAATCGACCGAGGCCGGGGCGAGACCAGTGCCCAAGGCGACGAAATCGCGTTGGTGAAGGAGCACATTGTCCAGGCCCTCTTGCTTGGCCTTGAGCTTGGTGGCTCGGATCATTGCCGGATCCACGTCGATCGCGTGAACCGTGCCGCCCGTCATCTGCGCGGCGGGTGTGGTGAACGTGCCGGAGCCGCACCCGAATTCGACGACATCGGCGCTGGAGTCTTCCAACAGCAGGCTTCTGAGGATACGCGGCGGATCAAAGAAGCTGACCCACAGCGACTCCTCGGGCATGGTACTCTCTCGGATCATGGCACGGGACCTGTGGTGTGGCACCAAGCTGCCGCATTTCTCAGCGGTCGATAGCTAACGTCTGGCAATGATCGTGGCAACGGAACCTTGGCCCGAGGCGGACCTCCCGCTGTCGTTCAGACGAGCAAACTGCTACGCTCGATCATCCGCCGCCCGTGCGTTCGCTTGGCGGTTACCAGCAGTCATTCAGGTGGATGTCCCCCGGTTCTCGAAGCCATCCATCTTTGTAAGGACATTGTTAACCGTCGCTCCCCGCTGAATGGTGCGTCGCTCCATCAGGAAGCTGTTTCGTCTGGTGCCTCGCAAACATTCGACAGTCCAACCGTTGTTGTCTGCCGCTCCCGACCTTCGCGAGGAGCTGGGCCGGTGGCGTTGGCATCTCGGCTCTGAGCGTCGCCTCGCTGCCAACACGCTTGAAGCCTATGGCCGCGATGTCGACCAGTTCCTTTCCTTCATGACCGGCCATCTCGGCGCTGTGCCAGCGGTCTCTGACATCAGCGATCTCACCACCGCCGATCTTCGTGCCTTTCTGGCGGCAAGGCGAAGGGAAGGGGTGGGGCCGAGGACCTTGGCGCGCGGTCTCGCCGGAGTACGATCGCTGATGCGGTTCCTGGAACGCGACACTGGTGCCAGCACTGCCGCGGTGCGGGCGCTCCGGACCCCGCGGCAACCGAAGACACTGCCGAAGCCGATCGATGTGGCGCGCGCCAAGAGACTGACCGACCCGGCTGAACAGCTTTCCGAGACGCCTTGGATCGCAGCACGTAACGCGGCGGTGCTGTCGCTTCTATATGGCTCCGGTCTCAGGATCTCGGAGGCGCTGTCGCTAAGGCGCGGCGAGGCTCCACGTGCTGGCTTGGAGACGCTCCGAGTTATCGGCAAGGGCGGCAAGGCACGATTGGTGCCGGTGCTGCCGGTGGTGGCCGAGGCAGTTGAAAGCTATCTCGCGCAATGCCCGTACGCTCCGGGTCTGGACGCGCCGCTTTTCGTCGGCGCGCGCGGCGGGCCACTCAGCCCACGAATTGTGCAAAAGGCGGTGGAGAAAATGAGGGTCGCTCTCGGCCTGCCTCCGGCAGCGACGCCGCATGCCCTCCGTCATTCCTTCGCTACTCATCTCCTGTCGGGGAGCGGTGATCTGAGGACGGTGCAGGAATTGCTCGGCCATGCCAGCCTTTCGACCACGCAGATATACACGGCGGTCGAGACAGATCGTTTGCTCGATGTCTATGACCGCGCGCACCCGCGATCGGGCAGATGAGTCGGGGCGTTAGCGCCCGCTTCGGCCGCCTCTTGTGATTATTTGCCGCCGACGGCTGGCGCACCCAGCTCGGAGAATCGAGTCATCTGCAAGAAGAAGCAATCGTCGATGATCTCAGCGAGCAGGAAATAGACGCCGTCATCAGCCATGTTCTCCCACGCGCCATAGGCGCCACCATCGACATATTCGACAATGCCGCTGACGCCATAAAGGTCCGCGATGGACTCAAGACCCTGAATTACCCGCACATATTGTGCGTCGAACGAGCAATAGCCGATCTCTCCGCTCGGATAGGATTCGATCAGCGCGAAGAGGAACACGTCGGTACCGTCATCGTAGATCTTCGAGGCGTCTAACTCCCACACGAAGGGACCCTTCGAATAGGAATCTTCAATGATCGCGCAAAGATCGATGCCGTCCTCGATGAGGCTGGTCGACCCTGGCGTCCGTTTTTGGGCGGTCGCCTGCGTCGCCAGCAGCGCGATCAGCATCACACCCGCAAAAGCCGCCAGGCTGATCTGAAGGAGGTTACGGGTGGTGGTGGCGTTCGCCACCGGCTGTTTCGTCAGTCTCGCCATTGCCGAGCTCCTAAGTGAGATCCTTTATCCACATCCGTAGCGTCAGAGGATGAGACCTGCTGTCGTCTGAAGATCGCCGCCATCGTACCGCAGTTGCCGATCATCCGCACGATCTCGACGACAGTAATGCGATTGGCGGGCGATCGATCAGAATCCTCGGCGGAGGACGACGGTTCATCCGGCCCGCACGCCGCTACCTGGCGGGATCGCTAAGCCGCGAGGCTCGGCGCGATCCGGCGGCAGGCATCGATCAGCTTGTCGACAGCCGCAACCGATTTGTCGAAGAGATCACGCTCGGTCCGATTGAGGCTGATTTCGATAATGCGCTCCACGCCGCCTGCTCCGATCACCACCGGCACGCCGATGAAGCGGTCCTCGACGCCATATTGGCCGTCGAGATGGGCCGAGGCGGGTAGCAGTCTTTTCTTGTCCTTAAGGTAACTCTCGGCCATCTCGATCGCCGAGGCGGCGGGGGCATAGAAGGCCGAACCGGTCTTGAGGAGTGCAACCAATTCGGCGCCGCCATGGCGGGTGCGGTCCACAATCTCCGCCAGCCGATCGGCCGTCATCCAGCCCATTTTGACGATATCGGGAAGCGGGATACCGGCGACCGTCGAATAGCGAGTCAGCGGGACCATCGAATCGCCATGGCCGCCGAGCACGAAAGCGGTGATGTCCTGGGCCGAGATATCGAGTTCGGCCGCCAGAAATGCCCTAAACCGAGTGGAATCGAGCACGCCGGCCATGCCGACGATCTTGGTCTTGGGTAGGCCAGCGTAGCGCTGGAGCGCCCAGACCATCGCATCGAGCGGATTAGTAAGGCAAATCACGAAGGTTTCCGGCGCGTATTTTGCAATTCCGGCGCCGACCTGTTCCATTGCCTTGAGATTGATATCGATAAGGTCGTCGCGGCTCATCCCGGGCTTTCGCGGCATGCCGGCGGTCACGATGCAGACATCGGCGCCGCCGATCGAGGCATAGCTGGAAGCCCCGGCGAAGCTGGCGTCATAGCCGTGGATTGGCGCCGCCTGGGCAACGTCCAATGCCTTACCCTGGGGCACGCCGTCGGCGATGTCGATCAGCATCGTATCACCGAGCTCTTTCAGCCCGATCAGATGGGCCAATGTGCCCCCGATCTGGCCGGCACCGATCAAGGCGATTTTGGCTCGCGCCATTCTCAACTCATCCTTAACATCGATCGGTGGCTGGCGATCGCGAAAGACCCTATCGGAGAAACGCTACCGGTATGCCGCCGACGACCATCTGGCCCTCGAAACGGCCGCTGACAACGAGCCCGCCATTGCGGAGAAGACTGACCGCGTAAAAGCGCGCCACTGCAGCGCCGCCTGCAAACACCACCACCTCTTGACCATCGAGGCGCCAGGACGAAATCGCAGCCAAGACCTCACTCAGGCAGTCTCTGGTCGAGCCGCGGAAACCATCCTCCCAAGGTGTGCCGGAGAGAAACAGCTGGCAGCTACCGCCGCCGATAGTCATTGTCCAGGCACCGAGCAAATCGTCGAATACCACTGTGACCTCACCAATGGCTGCCAGGGCTGCGACCTGATCAGGCTGGCCCAATTCACCCGCGGCTGCCAGGGGGTCAAGCACCGGGATAGGAACTTGGCCCCCCGGGGCGGGTTGGCCGCCCAGCGGCGGCAACTGCTCGGTTTCCACCGGGCCGGCCAACGGATCGAGCGCATTGAAGTCGGCGGGCTGATCAGTGGCGGCGCCGCCGCCCAGTGGGATCCCTATCGCGCCGATCGCGCCGCATCCGGCAAGACCGACCGCCAATAAAGGCGTAAGCCAGACCAGTCTCATGGGATGTTCACCTGCCTAGGCCGCTGAGGCGGGTCAAACCGTTTCTGATTTGATTGCTGCGGCTGTGATCGGGTCCCGCCGCTGATACCGTCCTTCTCGCCCAGCCACAAGACTTCCGGCGTCAAAGGCAAGGAAGACACCATTTGCCCGACAGTGTCGACAGATTGGAGGCGGTCGCAAGCCTTGGCGAATGTTGCTAGCGCGGGACAAACAGCCATCGTCGCCGACCGGCAGCTAAAGCGGGTTGTTGATCGGCGCACCATCGGCGCAATCCTCGATCGAGCGGGTGACCTTCCACAGGATTACCATCCGTTCGCCGAATCGAAGAACCTCTCGTAGCCGCTCCACCTCGGCATCATTGGCGCTGATCCTGGCCGCCACATATTCGATCTCAAGCGGGTTCAATTCCTCCACGACGCGGTCGGAAACGCACAGGCACTCTGGTGCGCCAAGCCCAAGCTGGCCCCGGCATTCGGTGACAATCACCTTCAGATGCGCCTGGGTGCCCGCGGTGGCGGCAGCATCGGAAGCCGCGGCTTCCGCCAGCCATGCCAGGGCGATCGCGATCGTCAGGAGCGGTAATATTTGCCGCGTTTGACCCATGAACGGACCCCTTTGCGACTGGTTGGTGACTGTGTCGCAGACCGGTCGGCGCGCCTCAATGGTCGAGGTGCGCCCACCGATCTATCCGTATCCCCGGTTCGATGGGCCGTCTTCGTCTATGCTGACCTACGGCCCCATCTCCGAAATATTGAGGGTCGCATCCGGATTGCCAGCGCCGAATGTACCGACCCAGATGTCGTATTGGCCGGAGGTGGGGCCGGCGATCTCGACGAGCGGATTGAGATTGCCGCCGGAATCGTCGTCGCAGATCCAATTGCCGTTGGGATCGTTGATCACCAACGTGGTGTCGTCGGCCGAAATTACCGAGAAGATCAGTAGGAAGCCACTGGCATTGTAGTCGAGCCGGAAGTCAGGTGCCTCGGCGATCATGCCGGCGCAAGTGCCACCGAGCGCGCTGAAGGCATCGATCGGACCGCCAGCGACAAGGCCGACCGAATGTGGATCGGGCTTAAATCCGGCGTTCAGCGTAACGCTGCCGAACGTCGGAGGCAGGGCAAAGTCTGGCCCGCCGGCGCCTGGCGAACCACCACCGCCGCCGAGCTCGGTAATGCTCAGAGTCGCCTCAGGGTTCTCGCCGAAGACGAAGCTGCCGACCCAGATGTCATATTGGCCGGAAAGCGGATTGGCGAATTCGACTTCCGGATTGGGGAAGCCACCGGAATCGTCGTCGCAAAACCAATTGCCGCTGGGATCGTTGATCACCAGCGTGGTGTCTTTGGCCGAGACCACCGAGAAGATCAGCGCGAAGCCACCGGCCCCGTAATTGACCCGATAGTCGGGAGTCTCTGCAATGAAGCCGACACAATCGTTGCCGATGGCATCGAATGCGTCGATCGCGCCACCGGCGATCAAATTCACGATGTGTGGATCTGGCGTGAAGCCGGCATCGAGGTTGACCTGGCCAAAGGCCGGCGGCAGGGCGAAGTCAGGACCACCGGCACCCGGGGATGGCGGAGGAGGCGGAGGTGGCGGAGGTGGCGGAGGTTGGCCGCCACCAGTGCCCAGTTCGGAAATGTTTAGCGTCGCGTCGGCGGTGTCGCCGAAAGTGCCGACCCAAATGTCATATTGGCCGGAACTGGGGCTGGCGATCTCGACGAATGGATTGAGATTGCCACCGGAATCGTCGTCGCAGATCCAATTGCCGCTGGGATCGTTGATCACCAGCGTGGTGTCGCTGTTGGACAAGACCGAGAAGATCAGCGGAAAACCCCCGGCACTGTAGTTGAGTCGGTAGTCTGGAGCCTCGGCGATCGATCCGAAGCAGTTGCCGCCAAGAGCGTCAAAGGCGCTGATCGGACCGCCAGCTATCAAACTGACTGAGTGCGGGTCTGGCGTGAAGCCTGCAACGAGGCTGACCTCGCCGAAGGCCGGCGGCAGCCCGATGCCCGGACCGCCGGCGTTCGGAGGTGGCGGAGGTGGCGGAGGTTGGCCGCCACCAGTGCCTAGTTCGGAAATGTTCAGCGTCCCATCGGCAGCACCACCGCCGAAAGTACCGATCCAAATGTCATACTGGCCGGAGCTGGGGTTGGCGATTTCGACGAGTGGACTGAGATTGCCGCCGGAATCGTCGTCGCAGATCCAATTGCCGAACGGGTCGTTGATTATCAACGTGGTGTCGCTGTTGGACAACACCGAGAAGATCAGCGGAAAACCGCCGGCATTGTAGTTGAGCCGGTAGTCTGGAGCCTCGGCGATTGACCCGAAGCAGTTGCCGCCAAGGGCATCGAAGGCGTCGATCGGCCCGCCGCCGACTATTGCCACCGAATGGGGGTCCGGGGTGAAACCGGCATTTAGGCTGACCTGGCCGAACGTCGGCGGCAGCCCGATGTCCGGACCGCCGGCGTTCGGAGGTGGCGGAGGTGGCGGAGGTTGGCCGCCACCAGTGCCTAGTTCGGAAATGTTCAGCGTCGCATCGGCAGCGCCACCGCCGAAAGTGCCGACCCAAATGTCATATTGGCCGGAACTGGGGTTGGCGATCTCGACGAATGGATTGAGATTGCTGCCGGAATCGTCATCGCAGATCCAATTGCCGAACGGGTCGTTGATTATCAACGTGGTGTCGCTGTTGGACAGCACCGAGAAGATCAGCGGAAAACCGCCTGCGCCATAATTGAGCCGATAGTCGGGGGCGTCGGCGATCGAGCCCCAACAACCGGCGCCAAGCGGAGTGGCGTCGATCGGCCCGCCGCCGACTATTGCCACCGAATGGGGGTCGGGGGTGAACCCGGCATTTAGGCTGACCTGGCCGAACGTCGGCGGCAGCGTGAAATCCTGGGCGGAGACACCGGAAACGCCGAGAATCGTGGCAGCGGCCGTTGTAGCGGCGATGATAAATTGTCGGGACATGCGGGGCTCCGTTGACTCAGGCAATGGAAGCGGCCGCCGGTCACCTGATCGTTCGCGGGGTGTCCGTGAACAGGCTTAAACGAAAACCGTATCATAATGATGATCGGAAAGGCCATATGGCGAAAAAATTCTCGGAGGCTTTCGAGGGACCTTATTGTTCGTAACCGTAGGTCGTTATTGGGTTTTGGCATGGGTGTGCCGCTTGGTCGCTTGGTGCGGTCGGAGATTGGCGCCATCCAGAGCCGCGCTTGAAGCGTGCGAGCCGGGCGGCTAGGACACGGCTTCCAAAATCCGGGACCACTGCCGGACAACGCGCTATGCCAGACCGCAAGCTCCTTCTCTTACCCGGTGACGGGATCGGCCCCGAGATAGTGGCCGAGGTTAAACCCGTCATCGCCTGGTTCAACCGGCGTGGCGCCGGCTTCACCATTGAGGAGGATCTGGTCGGCGGTGCGGCCTATGACGCCCACCGGGTCGCGATCAGTGATGAGGCTATGGCGCTCGCTCACGACGCCGATGCGGTGCTCTTCGGTGCGGTTGGCGGGCCGAGATGGGACAAGACCCCGTATGATGCGCGCCCAGAGGCGGGGCTTCTTCGGCTTCGCAAGGATTTGGAGCTGTTCGCCAATCTCAGACCGGCGATCTGCTACGCCGCTCTTGCCTCGGCCTCGTCGCTGAAGCCGGAGGTGGTCGAGGGGCTCGATATTATGATCGTCCGCGAGCTCACCGGCGGGGTCTATTTCGGTGAGCCGAAAGAGATCGTCGATCTCGGCAATGGTCAAAAGCGCGCCGTCGATTCGCAGGTTTACGAGACCTACGAGATCGAGCGAATCGCCACGGTGGCGTTCGATCTTGCCCGGGCTCGCGGCCGCAAGGTCACCTCGATGGACAAGCGCAACGTAATGAAGTCCGGTGTTCTGTGGCACGAGGTTGTCAGCGCGGTCCATCAACACGCCTATTCCGATTTAACGCTTGAGCACATGCTGGCCGATGCTGGCGGCATGCAGCTGGTACGCCGGCCAAAGCAGTTCGACGTGATCGTCACCGACAATTTGTTCGGCGATATGCTGTCCGACGTCGCGGCGATGCTGACCGGCTCGCTCGGCATGCTGCCCTCGGCGTCGCTCAGTGCGCCGAACGAGGCAACCGGCAAGCGGAAGGCGCTTTACGAGCCGGTCCACGGCTCGGCGCCGGATATTGCCGACCAGGGCCTCGCCAATCCGATCGCGATGATCGCCTCTTTCGGCATGGCGCTCAGATATTCCTTCGGCATGATCGAGGAAGCGGAACTTCTCGACAAAGCGATTTCGGCCACCCTCGATGTCGGCCTCCGCACCGCCGACATCTGGACCGATGGGATGAGCAAGGTCAGTACCGCAGAGATGGGTCAGGCGATCATCGCCGAACTCGATCGCGCGGCGGCGTAGCGTTGACAGTATAGGCGACTGGCTTAGAACGGCGCGACGCTGGCCGAGGGGTCGGCTCAGGAGAACTACATGGGCTACAAAATCGCCATCGTCGGCGCCACCGGCAATGTCGGACGCGAGATGCTGAACATCATCGACGAGAGGGGCTTCCCGGCCGATGAGGTGGTGGCGCTGGCGTCACGCCGCAGCCTTGGCAAGGAAGTATCGCTCGGCGATCGTACTTTGAAGGTCAAGGCCCTCGAAAACTTCGATTTTTCCGATACCGACATTTGCCTGATGTCGGCGGGCGGTTCGGTGGCGAAGGAATCTGCGCCCAAAATCGCTGCCGCCGGTTGCGTGGTGATCGATAATTCCTCGGCCTTTCGGTTTGATTCCGATGTGCCGCTGATCGTGCCGGAGGTGAACGCCGAGGCAATCGTCGGCTTCGGCAAGCGCAATATCATCGCCAATCCGAATTGCTCGACGGCGCAATTGGTGGTGGTGCTGAAGCCGATTCATGAGGCGGCGACGATCAAGCGGGTCGTGGTCTCGACGTATCAATCGGTGTCCGGCGCCGGTAAGGAGGCGATGGACGAGCTGTTCAACCAGACAAGGGCGGTCTATGTCGCCGACCCGATCGAGGCCAAGCTCTTCACCAAGCGGATCGCCTTCAATGTCATTCCGCATATCGACGAGTTCATGGAGGATGGGTTCACGCGGGAAGAATGGAAGATGGTCGCCGAGACCAAGAAGATCCTCGACCCGAAGATCAAGCTGACGGCAACCTGCGTTCGCGTGCCGGTGTTCATCGGCCATTCGGAGGCGGTGAATTTGGAGTTGGAGAAGCCGCTCGCGGCCGCTGACGCGCGAGAGCTTCTGCGTGAGGCGCCGGGTATTCTAGTGGTCGATAAGGCCGAGGATGGTGGCTATATCACGCCGGTCGAGACCGCCGGCGAGGACGCGACCTATGTCTCCCGCATCCGCGAGGATGGGACAGTCGAGAACGGGCTCGCGCTATGGGTGGTGGCTGACAATCTCCGCAAGGGCGCGGCGCTAAACGCGATCCAGATCGCCGAGCTTCTGGTCAACCGCAATCTGATCAAGCCCAAGCGCGAAGCGGCCTAAGCAACCTCCGCCAGCTCCTTCAGCCCTTCACAGAAACCCTCGAAGGCTTCGGTCATGTCGGGGATCGAACGGCGGACTAAAGGCAGCATAGGGCCGGAGAATTGTTCCTCAAGCCTGAAGCGGCAGCGGCCGTGCGCCAATTCGTCGATGGTGAATGAGCGGACGCCCCTGAGGAGGCCGAAGGGCATGCCTCCGGCCCACACCATCTGACGCGGCGGGCTGAACGTTGTGACCCTCACCATGAAGGCGCGCTCGGGGCTGAAAGTGCTGTAGACGCGTAGCCTAACATCGAGCGCAGCCATGCCGCCCTGGACGCGAATACAGCTCGGGTCGAAGCTCGGATAGCTCGGGGTGTTGACGATGATCGCCCAGATCGTTTCAGCCGCGGCGTCGATCTCGATTGAGGCGGAATGCTTCATCATTCCGCCGCTGTCCCTTGATCCTTGACTGCCAGAACGGAGAATTCACCGCTGCCGCGATCAAGTACCTGCAACTCGCCGGTGGCGATGTCGAACCAAGCCCCATGAATCGCCAGGGCTCCCTCGCTCTCAGCTGCTGCGATCCATGGAAAGGTCTGCAGATTGGCAATGCCTTGGCGAATCGAGGCGAATTCAAGGGCTTGTTGATGTGCGGCCGTGTCGCCCGGATCCTCTGCGATCATCTCGGCGGCTGGATCCAGCAACCCCAACCAGCGTCCGATAAAGTCTGTCCCGTCGGGTGCGGAACGGGAAAGATAAACGTCGACACCGCCGCAGCGTCCGTGCCCCATGATCACCAAGTGCCGGACTTTCAGCCTGGTGACACCAAATTCGAGAGCTGCCGAGGTGCCGTGTTGACGGCCGTCGACGTCGAAGGACGGTATCAGATTGGCGACATTGCGGTGGATGAACAGCTCGCCGGGGTCAGCGTCAAAAATCGTCTCGGGCCCGGATCGACTGTCGCAACAGGAGACGATCATGACCTGTGGGTGTTGGCCGCGCTCGGCTAGCCGACGATAGCGGTCGCGATCGCGGGGTAGCCGATTGGCACGGAAAGCCTCGTATCCGGCACGCAAGCGGTCGGGGAAGTTGGTCATTTCGCCTCCAACGGTCGGTGGGGCGTCAAAGCCTGTGATGGCGGTTCAGGTCAAGCCCGACGGGGAAACAAATGGTGACGAGAAGGTATGTCGAGACGATTGAATCTTGACGCGAAGGCCTCATCGCTATGATTTGAAAGATTCGGCCTCAATGTTGGTTCCCATGTCTGTAGAACTCCGCCCGCGTCGCAGTGTTTTGTTCTTGCCCGGCGCCAACGCCAAGGCGTTGAGCATGGCCGAGACGATTCCGGCGGATGTTCTGGTGTTCGATCTGGAGGACGCGGTCGCGCCGGAAAACAAGGAGACGGCGCGGAGAATGGTAGCCGATGCGGTTGCCGATCGCGATTATCATGACAAGGAACTGATCATCCGCATCAATGGCCTCGAAACCAAATGGGCTGCCGGCGACATTGCCGCCGCGACGCCAGCGACGCCGCACGGGATTTTGGTTCCCAAAGTATCGCGACCGGAAGATATCCGGCGGGTGAGGGCGGCACTCAGGGCTGCCGGTGCCGATCCAACAACGATGATCTGGGCGATGATGGAAACGCCGCAGGCGATCCTCAATGCCGGGGCGATCGCCGCCGTCAGCACCGATATCGGGCCGGCGCTGGCGGCCCTTGTCATCGGTGCTAATGATCTTGCCGCGGAGACCG
Source organism: Kaistiaceae bacterium (assembly GCA_963667605.2). Taxonomy (GTDB): domain Bacteria; phylum Pseudomonadota; class Alphaproteobacteria; order Rhizobiales; family Kaistiaceae; genus JADLGL01. The sequence goes on along the minus strand of CAXXUZ010000003.1, from coordinate 1,184,670 downwards.
AAGTACGGCCGGCAAAAGATCGGGCACCGATGATACCGTGGCTGTCAGTCTGCGTGCTAGCCGCGCGCGCGAACGATCTGGCGATGATCGACGGCATCTACAATGATTTCAACGACACCGACGGCTTTGCGGCCGAGTGTGGGCAGGCCCGAATGCTCGGCATGGACGGCAAGTCGCTTATCCATCCCAACCAGGTGACCGCCTGCAACCAGACCTTCACCCCGTCGGCGGCGGAGGTCGCCTGGGCGCGCGGAATCCTTGCCGCGTTCGATCAACCCGGCAATGCTGGTAAGGATTCGGTATGGGTCAATGGCCGGTCGGTGGAGCGCCTGCATGCCCGGATCGCGCAGCGGATGCTTGCGACCGCTCGGGTGACCCATGAAGGCGAGGCGAAGTCACGCGAGGCGGTTCTGAGCGCGGCGGTTGAGCCGAAATAACCCGCGATTGTGGCACCGGGAGCATTGACAAACACCGCCCTCTAGGTGACCCGTCCGCACCCCTTCGCTTCCTTCTTCGGCTGGCCCGATGAGCACTCTCGATGATCTCTTGGCGACCGGTGTTTGGCGTGACATCGTGAGTGAATTTGGTACGCCATTGGTGATCGTCGATGTCGAGATCATCCGCGAGCGCTGCCGCGCGCTCAAGGCCGCGTTTCCGGAGGCGCAGTTCCTTTACGCGCCGAAGGCCAATTACAATCCGTGGATCGTTCGCGAGATCGTTGCCGAGGGATTCGGCATCGACGCCGTCAGTCCACTGGAAATTAAGCTGGCGCTCAGTGTCGGCGTGCCGCCGGCCGATATCGTCTATGTAGAGAACAGCATGTCACCGGAGGACATGGCCACTGCGATCGAAGCCGATGTTGACATCGTGTTGGGGTCGCTGGGAGCGATGGCGCGATATTGCGCGGCGCGACCGGGGACCAGTATCGGCATCAGGGTCAATGGCGACATCGGTTCGTCCGAGCACGCCTTTACCTACACCGCTGGGCCGAAATCGAAATTCGGCATCCATTCCTCACAGATCGCCGAGGCGCTTGGAATTGCCACTGCGGCCGACGTCAAGGTCACCCGCCTGCAGCAGCATATCGGCTCGAATTGGCTCGATCCGGACCCTTTTCTGGCCGCGGCGCGCTCGCTGTGCGAGGCCGCCCAGTCGATGCCGGACGTCGAAGCCCTCGATTTCGGCGGCGGCTTCGGCATCCCCTATCGAGCTGACGATCATCCTCTTGACCTGGTGTCGCTTGGCGCGGCCTTGACCGAGCTGGTCGCCAGCTACCGGACCAAGAATGGGCGACCATTCGCAATCGCCTTCGAGCCGGGCCGATATATCGTCGCGGCAAGTTCAGCTATCATCACCAGGGTCAATGATCGCAAAATCGGCGGCGGCGGTCGTGTCTTCATTGGCACCGACACCGGTTTCAATCATCTGATCCGGCCGGCCCTTTACGGCAGTCAGCATCGGATACTGAATTTGTCGTCACCTAAGGCGAAGGCCGAGACCGTCGATGTCCGCGGCAATCTCTGTGAGGAGTCAGACTATCTCGCTCGCGACCGCTCGCTGCCGATGGCGCGTGAAGGCGATTTCCTTGCGGTGATGGATGCCGGCGCCTACAGCCTCGCCCAAGCCAGCGACTACAATCTCCGGCCGATCCCGCCGGAGATCATGGTCGATGGCGTCAAGCGTAGGCTCATCCGTCACCGCCGGAACTTCGGCGAATTGATGAGCCAGTTCGACTTCTAGCGCGCCGGCCCAATGCCGCTCAATCCGTCTTCGCGAAGGCCTTGGCGTTGGCGTAATTGCGGTACTTGAAATCGCGATCGTCGGTGATTGCCTCGCTCTCGGCGAGCTTGAAGATCCGGTCATGCAGCGGCGACAGCGAGCAGGCCGGATCGGTATTGCCGGCGTCGCCAGTCAGGGCGAAAGCCTGGCAACGACATCCGCCCCAGTCGATCTCACGGAAATCGCAGCTTTTGCACGGCTCCGGCATCCAGCCGGTGCCGCGATATGCCTCGAAGGCATCCGAGTTTTTCCAGATCCATTCGATCGATTTGTTGCCGCGGACTGAATCGAAATTGAGCCCGGTAATGGTCTCGGCGGCGTGGCAGGGCAGGACCTTGCCGGCCGGGGAGATATTGAAGAATTGCCGGCCCCAGCCGCCCATGCAGCGTTTCGGCCGCTCGGCATAATAGTCGGGGATGACATAGTCGATGACGAGAACGCCCTTCAGCTTTTCGCGCGCTTTATCAACGAGACGCGTGGTGTCATCGAGTTGCTCGACGGTGGGCATCAAGGCGGCGCGATTCTTCAACGCCCAGCCATAATATTGGACATTGGCGACCTCGAGCCGGGCGGCGCCGATCTTCACCGACATGTCGATGATATCCGGCAGCTGATGCAGATTCTGCCGATGCATCACCGCGTTGACGGTGAGCGGCAGACCGGCTTCGCGCACCAAGCGGGCGGCCTCCAGCTTCTTGGCATGGCCGCCCTTGAAGCCAGCGACGCGATCAGCGATTTCCGGTTCGCTTCCCTGGAAGCTGATCTGGACGTGATCGAGGCCCGCATCGGCAAGGTCCTTGACCTTCTTCTCGGTGAGCATCACCGCTGAGGTAATCAAATTGGTGTAGAGCCCCACTTCGCGGGCGTGCCGCACCAATTCGACGATATCCTTCCTCGCCAGCGGCTCGCCGCCGGAGAAATGGAACTGGAGCACACCGAGATCGGCGAGTTCGCTCATTACCCGCTTCCACTCGTCGGTGGTCAGTTCGGCACTGGCGCGCTCCAGCTCGACTGGATTCGAGCAATAGGGGCATTGCAGCGGGCAGCGATGGGTCATCTCGGCCAGCACCGCCGCCGGAATGCCGTAGTCGACATGTTCGGCCGCAGCCGGTCCATCGAGAACTTCAAGCGTCTCGTCCAAAACAGTGTGGATCGTGTCGTCCATTTCAGTCCTCCCGGGCGTCGGCGAGGAACCCCCTGCCGGCAAGGTCTTGCAACAGTGCAGTTACGTCGGAGGCGATGGCCTCTCGCTCGGCCACATATTTGGCTGCCAGCGCGTCGATAATGTCAGCGACGGATCTTTCGCCGTCGCAAAGCTGAAGAATCTCGACGGCGGTCTCGTCAGGAACCAGAACGCGTTCCGGAACCAGCAACACCCAGCGATCGCGAGCTTTGTCAAATTGCAGTCGCGAATAGCGGGGCAGGACCGGGCGGCTATTCTCGTCCAGGGTCGGGTTGATCGATGCAGCCAATGTGTCGGTCATTCCGGATCCGGGATGTAGGCGCCTGGTGGAATATGGCCGCCGACATAAGCGTGATAGAGCGCGTCGAGCTGAACCCACAGCACCTGTGTCTTGAAAATCAAAGCGTCGCACACCGCATGACGCTCGGCGGGCGTCTTGGCGTTCGTCTTGACGAACTCCAGCGCGAACCCGGCGTCGCGCGGTGCCTGGGCCAGCCGCTTGCGGAAGTAGGCCATGACGTCATCGGTGATGAAGTCATAGCTTGCCAGCATCCCCGTGATTCTCTCCTCATGAATGCCGGGAGCAAACAGCTCGGTGAGAGAAGACGCCACTGCCTCAAGAGCCGTCCGATCGCGGACAAAATTGATATAGGCGTCGACCGCGAACCGCGTCGCCGGCAAAATGCCGTCGGTCGATTCGACATATGCGCGATCGATGCCGAGACCGTCGGTGAGCTTCAGCCAGCGATCGATGCCGCCCTCGCCGCCCGGTTCGCCGTCGTGGTCGGCAACGCGATGGATCCACTCACGTCGCAGTTCGCGATCACGAAAGCGGGTCATCACATACGCGTCCTTGATCGGGATCGAACACTGATAATAGTAGCGGTTGAGCGCCCAGGCCTGGACCTGACCTTTGTTCAGCTCTCCGCCATGCAACAGCTTATGGAACTGATGAAGATTGTGGTAGCGGGTGGCGCCGATTTCGCGCAGCCGCGCCTCCATCTGGTCAGCCGTCTCCAATGCTTCCCGATGCATGATATTCATAGTACGATCTCTGTCCCGTCTCTTGGTATCTCCCAACCCGCCTGATTCAACTCGGCCCGCTCGACCGAGTCCGGCAGTAGTGCCGGGTTTGAGTTGTTGATGTGCAGAAACAGCTTACGGCCGACGCCAAGATCTGCAAATGTGGCGATCGCGCCGTCCGTCCCCGACATCGACATATGCCCCATTCGCTGTCCAGTTTTGTGGCCGAGGCCGGCCGTGATCATTTCGTCGTCGCGCCACAAGGTGCCGTCGAAGAATACCAGCGGCGCTCCTGAGACGCGGTCGGCGAGCTCGGGGGTCATTGCGGCGCAGGCGGTCAAATAGAAGAAATGCGCGCCATTGGCCCGGTTACGGACATGCAGCCCGAGTGTGTCGCCGGCGGCGCTGCCGAAACCATGCTGGGCGTCCGCTTCCTTCTCCAGATAGAGCGCGACCTTGCCCGACACCGCGAAGGCGACAATCTCGATGCCGGAATCGGTTCCATCGGGCAGTCGGAGGGAAAAGGGTGTTTCGAGATCAACGCTTTGGCGTTTGACCAAATCCGAGTTCAGCACGTTGAAGATCGAGTTTTCTCGTAGCATGGCCATGACCCGGTCATGGCCGTAAATCGTGAAACGCTGGCTTTCCCGCAAATGTAATAGGCCGGCGACGGCGTCGACATCGCCATTTGTCAAGACGATTCCGGCGATCGGGCTGTCGCGTAGATCGTGTCTTGGGTGGAGCTTGGGATTGTCGACGATCTGCTGCCGCAGGTCGGGGGCAGCGTTGATCAGAAACCAATTATCGCCGTCAGCACTTACGGCGATGGAGGCCTGGGTCGATCTCAGGCCAGGATTGCTCGCTCGAGCGGTATTGCAAACGGTGCAGTTACAGTTCCATTGCGGGACACCGCCCCCCGCCGCAGCTCCCAGAACCAGCACATGGAGCATATTGGCACTTCGAGTGCGACGGGGGTCAGGTGACTACTTGCGGGTCGCGCAAGCATACATGTTGATTTCCATGCCGACGCAGACTTCGGCGATCTTCGGGGTCTTCCAGGCCATATTGTCCTCCATCAGGATGCAGCGTGATTGCCGCTAGGACGGCACCGAGGAAATCAGGTGCCAAGGAGTTCACTTATAGACGGACCGCCTCCGGTTAAATCTATGTCTGTTATCGGGATAGCCTATGATGACTGATAGTGCCCGTTTTAAGCCGTTTCCACTGTGTTGACGGCGGTGACGGGCTAGAAACTCGCCCTTGCCGCGACCGCCTCTAGCGCCTTGATCATAGCCTCCATAATGCCAGGCTCGCGCATAGAGTGACCCGCGCTTTCGACCATCGTCACTTCGGCGTCCGGCCAGGCGTCGGCTAGCGCGGCCGAGTTCGTCGGAGGGCAAAGGAGGTCGTATCGGCCCTGCACAATTGCCCCTGGAATGCCCGTCAGCCGGCCAGCTTCGCGGAGGAGCTGGTTGGGCGTCAAAAAGCAATCATGGCTGAAATAGTGGGCCTCGAACAACGGAGTGGACGGCAGCGGATCGGCAGGCTGATGCCGCCGGTCTATTCGGGTCGCGGGCGATGCTAGTTCCGACAGCACCCGCTCGGTGTCATGCCAGGCCCACCTCGCCTGGCGGTGCATTGCCGGATCGGGATCGAGAATGCAGCGCCAATAGGCTGGCAAAGGGTCGTCTCTTTCCTCCGGCGGCAGGATCGAAAGGAAGTCGTCAAGAAGGCGGGGGTGAAACTTTCGGGGGCCCTCGACAAAGGCCCAGTCCAATTCGGCGCGAGTGCCGAGAAACACTGCGCGAAGCACGATGCCGGCGACGCGGTCCGGGTGGCGCTCGGCATAAGCAAGGGCGAGCGTCGCTCCCCATGATCCGCCGACCAGCAGCCAGCGCGCGATGCCGCGTGCGCTACGAATTGCCTCAAGGTCATTGACGAGGTCGTCTGTGGTGTTGGACGAGAGCAGGCGATGCGGCCGGCTGCGACCCGCGCCCCTTTGATCGAAGAAGATTGCCCGGTATTTACGGCGATCGAACAGAGCGTGTTGTTCCGGCCGGCAGCCGCTGCCTGGGCCGCCATGGAGAAACACCACCGGCAGGCCGGACCCGATCTCCTCGACATAGAGCTGATGATCGTCGCCGACATCGAAAAGCTGGCCCGAGGCAGCGAACGGGGATTCCTTCATCGGGTGCCTGCAATTGTCGCCGGTAGCGGCGGGCGATCAGCCGCCAAGTGACCACTCGATAAACTGGTGGGTCCAGGTGCGCAATTCCAACCGTCGAGGCTTGCAGCAGAGAAAGCGCCGGTGGCAAGCTGACAGCGTAAGCATGCGATGCGGGCAGCAACATCCGAAAGGTGACGAATTGAAAGTACAACCCAATGGATCGGTGGCGTCGAAGGAATTGACCGGGGAGCATTTTACCGGGGTGGTCTGGCAGGATCCGGTGGTCGAGGCGCCGAAGCCGGCGCGGGTGAGGGCGTTGGTGGTGAGGTTCGAGCCCGGCGCGCGGACCAATTGGCACACCCATCCTCTTGGACAGTCGCTCTATGTTTTGGCTGGCTGCGGGTTGGTGCAGTCTTGGGGCGGGCCGATCAACAAGATCAAGGCTGGGGACGTGGTGTGGATCGAGCCGGGCGAGAAGCACTGGCACGGCGCCGCCCCCAACAATTTGATGTCGCACTTGGCGATGCAGGAAGCGCTGGGCGGCCAGCACATCGCTTGGCTCGAGCCGGTGGTTGACGCGCAATATCGCGGCGACGGCTGAAGCAGGGGTCCGGTCACCAGTTGGTGAGGGTGCGCTTGGCTGCGACGGAGGCAAGTGGAGTCAAGCCGAGTGCTGCTTCTCGCTTGCAGAAACTGCTGCGCAATGGTCATTGTCCGCCGCTGGCTGTGTTCAGCCGATGCCTTAAGGGAGGGATTTCTGGGATGCAATTTGGACACGTCGGTACGGAGAGGCGGTCGCTGCGCTTTACGGATTGCCGACCCTGGGATCTTGCGGCTGTTCGGTGGAAAAGGGCCGTGCGGGACGTTCCTGCGAGTTTTGTTTCGGTCTCCTTTGCGGTGCCGTACAGTTGGCGCCAGCGGGGACCGACCGCTAGCGCCGATGAGTGGTTGCCGCCGCGGCGGCGGTGACCCGGCATGACGGAACTGCTAACCATTCGGCAGTCGCCGATCGATCGCTGCAACAATTGCCCGGACATCGACCGATCCGGCCTGAGCCAACAGCGGGTCAAACTGAACACCGACGGCACGCACACGCTGTTGGATGCTCTCCAACAACACCCTGACATTAGGGGCGCTGCCCAGTGCTTCGTCGAACGCACCGCTAACCGCGGCACCGGCTCGGGTGGATCGAGCGTTGACCGCGTCCTCGATGACCCCCCGTCCCGGCCCTGGCTGAGTTGCTATCCCCTGAGCGCGGGCGAATCGACATCGAGCGCAGGATCAGCTCGGGGTTCCTGGCCATGGCATCAGCCACCGCGCCCCGGTTGGTGCCGGATGACTGCAGAGCGTCGTTGATGTTGCGGCTCGCCCTTGCCGGCCCGCTGACTCTGTTGGCGGCGAAATTCATCACCGGAGCGATTGCCTCGGCTGCAAAAGGCTCTGCGGCACCAACCAAGCCAGTTGCTCGTCCAGTTTCAAGAGCCGCCCCAGCCGCTCGGGCGACAAGAGCCCGCCTTCGGCTGCGCCATGACCATAAACAGCGCCCGCCCCAATACCCAACGAGGTTCCATGAAAGACGCGCTCCGGTATTGATGCACCGGCACCGGGTCCGCGCACCGCCGAGGACAACAGATAAGGCGCTGTTCCCAGCACTTCAGCGCCTATCGCACCTACCGGGTTCTCCGCTAGAAAAGCCGCCCCCTGAGATCGCTCCCAATCGAGGGTATTCTGATATCGCTCTTCTGGAGTGTTTCCGGGAGCGGGAACTAATCCGATCCGAGCAAACCACGCCTTGATATCGTCCGCGTGTTGGCCGGTAAGGCCCTGAACAAATGCCCGCGTGTAATCGGTGATCTTCTGAATTGTCGGCCTTGCCGCTCGCTGCTCTCGATATGCGGCCGTGATTTCCTTCCCCGCCACTTCGGCGAGCGCCTGATCGAAAATTCGATAAATTGATTGCCGGCCCGAACCCGGTGTCTGTCGGGACTGCTGGCGATAACAGACGCTCCTGGAATTCCTCCCTCGTCATGTGTTGGGCGAGAAATTCCCGATAGAAGCCCTCCAGAATCTGCCTGTCGGTGGCTTGTTCTTACTCTGGATAAGCTTGGCGGAAATTCGCAAGTTGATTGCCAAGCCCGAGATCGGGCGCAAAGAACCCCCCGGTAGCAACCGGAGTGAACGGGCCTTGAAGGGGTGCTGCATCAGCCATCAGCGAGCCTCCAAACCAGGCACGCCGAGATATTCAATCCCGCCGCCGAGAATACCGAGACCGAACGGATCATTGGCTGCTGGGGCGGCAGCCGGAGTTCCAGCCCCTCCCGCGAACGGCATATCGATCGTCAGCGGGAATGGCACGATCGGGTTGTCGGCATAACCCGGCGCTCTCTCGATCTGTTGCGCCTGCCGATTACAGGCTTCGATGAGGTTGCGGGCCGCGCGCTCATTGATATCCAGAATCCGGCGAAGGGCTTGCTCGGTCATGGTGATCTCGCCGCCGGCCATCTGCCGAGCAAATTCTCGGTCAGCATCGCTCAGCCCAGTACCGGCGCCGAAGAGCTGGATCATCCGACCGACCTCGCCGGCCATCAAAGCTGCGTAGGCTCTGGTGTTAGCCCGCGCATCATCGGCAAGATGAATGCCGAGCCGTTCCAGACCGTCGCCCATTGCCAAGAGGAAATTGGCCCCGGCACCAACAATCGTGCCTTCGTTGAGAAGCTGCCGGCCAAGCTGTGCCGTCGTAAGGATCTGCACCGCCTGGAGCGCCGCGTTGCGCTGGTCGACAAAGTCATCCCCAAGAGCCCCGGCCAATTGTTCCCCGAACCGCGAGCCTTCCCCGCCAACGTTGGTCGTGACATTAACACCGGAAGCGCCGGCTTGTTGCCACCGGCCATCAGGGGCCTGCTGCCATGCCTTCGTCGGGTCGAGCCCAAGTGCCGCCGCCGTCTCCCCAGTGACGATAGGACCGAATCCGGGTTCTGGCTGGGTCTCGACGTTGGGGAATACGGGCTCGCCATTGTCGAGATAGCGGAGCACACCGTTTCGGTCCTGTTCAAAGGGACGATCAGCCGTCCCCTGCTGGTTCATCAACTGGCTCATTACGAATTCTCGACCAGCGTCGAGATCGCTCATCAAGAAGTTTCTCATTGAGTCCGGGAGGGCCATAAATTCCGGGTCTTGAAATAATTGCGTCAGCGCTTCGTCGGCTTGTCTTTGCTGGGCTGACTGTTCATCAAACACCCGCCCCTGAGCCATCCCAGAAAAGGCGTTGGACATATTTTCAAGCGTGGTTCCGCCGCCGGTGAGGCCTGAGGCAAACGCCGAGATTGCCGCTGAGTTTTCGGTGATGACTTGGTTAAATCGATCAAGCAGTTGACCGTCTCCGAACATCTCTCGAAGCTGGCCGCCACCTATTCCTCGTTCATTGAAGAAGTCCCGGATCGGCGTTCGCTGAGCTTCCGGGCCGCCCGGCTTAACCTTGGGCGTGATTGGTGCGGAGATAGCGTCCGATGGACCGCCTGCACGGGCCGAAATATTGTCGTCGGGATTGATCTTGGGGCCAAGCAGGCCAGGGGCGGGTTGCTGATACCCCTGATAATTCGGTGGCCATTGGAATTGTGGCGGCGGCGGACCCTGCGCTTGGCCCTGATGAGCTTGTCCGGGGACAGACATGAGGGGCGCAGTCGTCGCAGTGGGTAGCCCAGGAACTGGCGCGATCTGAGGCTGAGGCTGGGGCTGAGCACCTTGATATCCCGGCGGCTATTGGAAGCCGGGGTTAGGCACAGTCCCCGGCTGCACCTGATACGTAGGCCAGCCGAACTGCGCTGCCCCAAGAGACGGCAAAAGTGTCGGAAGGCCTGCCATTGCCCTAGTCCCGCATTCCCCAAGTGACCGATCCATCTGATGCGGTTTCCGTCTGATTCCTGTATAAGAATCAGTGGATTAGATCAGACGGAGAGTGGGTCGAATGCGGAACCTGGAGGGTGAGTCGGATCGGGGGCTGCTGCGGGCGTTTTTCGACCGAAGACTGAAGTTCGAGTTCCACGGTTCGCGGATCACGTCAGACGCTGGTCTGCTCGCCTATCGTGAACTGGACGAAGCCCTCGGCCTGACCACGCTGGCCGGTGACGTTATTGCTGACAGCCGGACCGGCAAGAACGGTTGGCACGGCATCATCGGTCTCCTTCGCCAATCCGTCTATGGTCGTCTTGCCGGGTACGAGGACGTGAACGACGCCGACCGGCTGGGGCGCGATCCTGCGATGCGGTGGATCGTCGGCGGCAGGGCTGTCGAGCGCGGCGGCGCATCGACCAGCCAGATGGGCCGGTTCGAGACGGAGTTACTCGCCACCAATGACAACCTCGCCGCGCTCGCTGACCTTTTGGGCATCTGGATCGACCAGGTTAACGAGCGCAAGCCGCCGAAGATTATCGTGCTCGACATGGACAGCTCCGTCAGCCCGACCTACGGTGACCAGGAGGGCACGGCCTACAACGGTCACTTCGGCTGCGCGTGCTATCACCCGCTGTTCGTGTTCAACCAGTTCGGCGATCTGGAGCGTTGCGCCCTGCGTCCGGGCAACGTGCACAGCGCCCATGAATGGCGCGATGTGTTGGACCCGGTGGTCGCTCGATACCGGAACAAGACACTCCGGCGTTATTTCCGTGGTGACGCCGCCTTCGCCTCGCCCGAGGTTTATGAGTTTCTGGAAGCGGAAGGCTTCAAGTACGCCATCCGGCTTCTGGCCAACAAGGTGCTGCACGACAGCATCGCGCACCTGCTCAAGCGCCCCGTCGGTCGGCCGCCGAAGGAAGTTCGTCGGTATTACGCGAACTTCAGCTATCGGGCCGGTAGCTGGACGGAGCCCCGCCGGGTCGTCGCCAAGGTGGAGTGGCACTCAGGGGAACCGTATCCCCGCGTCGGCTTCATCGTCACCAACCTGAGCCGTCCTGCCGAGCGGGTTGTTGCGTTCTACAATCAGCGCGACACTGCCGGGCAATGGATCAAGGAAGGCAAGAACGCCATCAAGTGGACGCGGCTGTCATGCCGTTCGTTACGCAACAATGCCGTCCGGCTCCAGCTGCATGCACTCGCCTATAACCTCGGCAACTTCATGCGTACCCTGGCGTTGCCCGATACCGTGGAGCAATGGTCGCTGACGACGCTGAGGGAGAAGCTGGTCAAGATCGGTGCGAAAGTTGTCAGCCATGGCCGGTACGTCACATTTCAATTGGCCGAGGTTGCAGTCCCAAGAAGCTTGTTCCAGAAAATCTTGAGCCTGATTGATGATCTACGACGAAGACCCGCTCCGGCGTAGGCCGAGGGAATCGACGGCAAGGAGATTGCGACACGAGAGGTGTGTCTGGATGGCAAGAGAAACGACCAAATGGCCTTCCACGCGCTGGCCGATTACCAAAATCATGTCATCGGATGGCTGCAATGGGAACAGAGTTCCCTTGGAGATGGGGCCGTGGTAGGATTTCCGCGAATTTGGATGTCATCTGGGGAATGTCGGTTTCTTCCAAGACCAAGACCAAGACAACGACACGAATAAATTATCTGCCAATAGAGGTTCTGGTTGATCCCCTCACGGCGACACAGCTCAGCGATACTGTCCTCGCCGCGCAGGCCCTCCAGAACGATCCGGATCTTCTCTTCGGCGCCGAACTGCCGACGAGTCGCCCGCCGGATGTCCTTCACGACCTTCTCGGCCGATGCTTTCTGGTGATTGGTGTTCCGTCTCATCTTCAATCCCTCGTGGGTTAAGATGAGCCAGAAACCCTCTCTTGTTCAATCCGCCCAATCTGTCCCAGGGGCGCTGACGCCGGACAGTTTGTTCATTGTAGATCGTACTCTCTTGAGGCGCGACTAATTCCGCTTGGGGGCGGCCCCTGGCGCACAACGGTACGCGCCGCCGACATTGCATATGCATGAACGCAGCGCCGTGAGCCAGATATGTCCCAATGGCGGGCCTCAAACTCGCCCAGCTGGCAATCGGGTATCTTCAGTGATCAACGTAGTGTCCGTTTCGGACAACGGTCAAACCAATTCGCTATCGTAAGGAAGTTGCACCGAGCCGGAATAGCCAGGACGGATTGCGCCTAGCACGGATCGCCCGATATCGGCTCATGCTGGCGGGCCACTCTGGAGTGTGGGGTGCCCGAAGCTTCCGCCAAGCGCGGGCTGTTGGCCCGTCAGGCGGCCCGTATCACGTCGAAGCGTGCGCTTAAGCAACATTGTACTGTCCAACGTCCGGTCTGGCTAACATAACCCATCACTCTCTGTCAGTGATTGACGCAGGGCTCTGAAGGTCGCTCCCAATGGGGCCAAGCCGCACGCCTCAAAGCGGGCCATCGAGGCAAATACTGAAGAACCGATGTTCTGCACTGACGCGGGGCAGCGGAACGCCCACCCTGCGCCAGAACAACTCAAGCTCTTTTGACTGTGGCTTAACCCGATTTCAGTTTCGACCGCTGGTCCGATTCATTACGAATTTCTCTAGCAAAAAGAAAGGTACATATCTCTTTAGGAAAGCTGCGAGCTTGGCATCTCTTCCGCAACGAATGCGAAAGGCCTTCAGCCTGTTGTCGATGATCTTCTCAACAGTTTGACTAATTTCTTCTATCCTGTGGCTTCTTGGGTGATCCTCCACAAGTCTGACAATCCGCTTCGATCTGATGTCGTCTGGATGAAAGTTTACCGACATTCTTCTGTTTTTGTGAAAGATCTCAGTGTCATAAGAGCCGGGCTGGATCAGATGCACCTTAATTCCAATTGCCAACAGCTCGAACCGGAGACTTTCGGAGAAACCCTCTAGAGCCCACTTGCTGGAATGGTACGCGCTCAAGCCCGGGAAACCCGTGAAACCCGACAAGCTTGACATGTTGATAATCTTTCCGTCATGGGAATTCCTGAGCAGTGGGAGTGCCCATCGCGTTACCCTCTGAACACCGAAGAAGTTTGTTTCCATGACCTCTCGGTTCTCGTTTTCAGTCAGGTCTTCAAAGAACCCCCCAACGCCAATTCCTGCATTGTTTACGAGAACGTCAATTCTACCTTGCTCAGAAGCTACCTTATTCATTACCTTTTCGACAGAAGTATCGTCAGTGACATCTAATCTACAGATCCGCGCCGTCGTCCGTCGTTCGCCAAGCTCCTCAGCTAGCTTCCCTTTTTTTGCGAGAGACCTCATCGTTGCGTACACAATGTGATCTGACGCCGCCAGCCGAGCTGCAATCGACTTTCCAAATCCGCTTGAGCAGCCGGTAATTAGGACAACAGGCATATTGGAGGCGACCGTGCGTTGGCGGTTTTTGGGGGGTGTATGACCATATAGACAGGGTTTTGATCGCAAACAAACTCGATCGACTTTCGAGGCGCGGAATCGTATCAGGCCGCCGGAGGCGCCGATCCTGAAGACTGACCGGTGGGGTTGATCAATCCGTTGACGCTGTTTCCCGGTGTGGCCGCCATTCCAGCGATTTGGTCGCCTTGGCGATCGTTGCGTCTCGATTCGTGGGGAGACAAGTGAAGCCCACCAATGAACGTGCCGCGCCAGCCAGTAGGGGTCCCGCGAATAAGGCAGCTTCTCGTGATCCCTTGAGGTTGCCAGGGCAGTCGTTAACATCGAACGTGGTCCTTACAGTCGTGCACGCGTGCCTCCCAACGGCGGGCTGCGCGGAATGGGCAGATTTAGTCGAGAAAGACGAGAGATTTCTGACGAATGCCAACTTAGTCAATTGTCAGATGGCCGGAGGGACTTTCTGGCAAGCTTTCGATGGTCAATCCCGAAGTTCCTCGGAGCACTCATTCAATGGCACTATTCGATAAGTTCTCTATGTTTCTAGTAGAAAGGAAGCCGTTTCTCGATATCAAGCCGGAGATATTCGGCAGTACTATCGAGCGGATGCATTCACCTACTGAGGCGTCTATCGATGGGCGCGTTATGATATTGGCCGGCACCAACAACTACCTGGGACTTACGTTTGCGCCAGAGAGTATTGCCGCTGCTCATGCTGCCGTGGACAGCGAGGGCACGGGGACAACGGGGTCGCGTATGGCCAATGGTACCTATAAGGGGCATCGCGCCCTAGAAGAGGAATTGGCAACCCTCTATCAGCGACGAAATTGTATTGTTTTTTCGACAGGATACCAAGCAAATGTGGGCACGATATCTGGCCTCGCGGGTCCGGACGATGTCCTTGTCATAGACGCGCATTGTCACGCGAGTATTTACGATGGGTGTAAATTGAGTGGGGCGGAAATGGTTAGATTTCGCCACAATAACATCAGAGACTTAGAAAGGAGACTCGGAAGCTTGGGAGAGCGGGCTAGATCGGCACTGATAGTTGTGGAGGGAATATACAGTATGCTTGGGGATAGAGCCCCGCTTGAACAGATTCTGATGATTAAACAGAAGTATAGTAGTTACCTTCTTATCGACGAAGCGCACTCGCTGGGTGTTTTGGGCAATACAGGTGCAGGTTTGGTTGAGCTTTCGGAGAACGGTAAATTTGTTGACTTTATTACCGGAACCTTCAGCAAAAGCCTCGGCGGCGTCGGCGGGTATTGTGTTAGTGATCACCCTGAGCTCGATGCAATTCGATACTCGAGTCGACCATATATCTTTACCGCGTCCTTAGCGCCTGCCAGCGTTGCTTCAGCAAGGGCGGCCCTTAAGTTATCAATTGGAGGCCTGGAGCTGCGTGAACGACTGTGGAAAAATGCCCAAAGAGTGTACGATAGCCTGAGTGAGGCTGGCTACAAGGTAGGACCAGAGAGGGGACCGTTGATCGCTGCTCGACTAGAAACGCGAGGGCAGGCGCTCGGCCTCTGGTCCGGGCTCATCGAGAGCGGCATCTATGTGAATCTGATTTTTCCGCCGGCGTCGCCTCATAATAGGCCGTTGGTTCGTGTTAGCGTGAGCGCCGCGCACACCGACGAGCAGGTCGATCGGATTTGCAAGGCTTTTCGGGGGTTGCGAAGAGAAAGTTCAGGCCAGTGATTTGCTTGAAACTTTTACCCGAAGCGCCAGGGTCGCGCTAGTGTGTAGGTGTGAGTGCCCTTGGCTAGATATCTTGTCGATGCAAATATTGGCGGGAAGGCGTCATCGGCGCGATCGCCGAAGTTAGAGGCAGGTCGTCGACCCTGGTTATGCTTCGGATCTGGCGGACCTGGCCCGGCAAAACGGCGAGGCCCAGATCCTTTTGAAATATTCTGTGCCGCTTGTAGATTACCGCTCCCCAGTTCTCGTAATAGGTCCGCATCGGGCCATTGGTCTCGAGAACGTGTTGCGAGTCTAACACCGTCAATCCAGCCTTCTGGGCAGCGTCCGCGAGCGCGGTATTGAGCAGCACATCGACACCCTTACCGCGCCACGCGGATTTGACGCCGCCCAGGAGTGCATTGAGCTGATTTGTGTTCTTCATTGAACGCAGAATGTGGTACAGGCCGAAAGGAAATAGGCGTCCCTTTGCTTTTCTGAACCCGGGTGCCACATGTGGCATCGCGATGACAAAACCAACGGCGTCGCCGTCATGCTCGACCACCTTCACAAAGCGCGGATCGAGGTATCGTATAAACCGCTTTGTAAGATCCGCTTTCTCAGCTTCGTTTAGGGCCACGTACCCGTAAATCCCATCATAGGCGTCATTCATCAGGCTTAGAACCCTGTGGGCGTTTGCCCGAAGCTCTTTCTTTGTCGTGAAGTCGATCAACCTCAGGCTGCTCCGTTTGCGCACACGGTTCGCGATCTTTGCCACGCGCTTCGGGATGTCGGTGGTGCCGAGGTAAGTGACGTAATCGACCTCCTTCTTGTACCCAGACGCTTCCATGAAATACGGCAGATAGCGCGGGCCGTGCAGGGTCGCGATTCCCGGCTCTTTGTCGAAACCTTCTACGAGCATTCCCTCTGGATCTTGATCCGAAAAACCCATAGGACCAATAACGCGGACGCAGTTGTTTGCTCGAGCCCATTCCTCCAACCAAGCTAGTAAGGCGCGAGCGGTCTCTTCGATATTCTCGCAATCGAACGAGCTAAACCGCGCAACCCGTTCCCCCGACATTGCATTGTGCCGACTGTTTATAATACCCATTATCCGACCTATCGAACGTCCATTTCGCTCGGCAAGCGCGAGCGCAACTTCACAATATGCAAGCGCAGGGTTTTTGTGAGGGTTCAGACTGCGCCGTTCATCGGAGATCAATGGCCCAGCCCATAGCGGATTAGCCAGGTTGGCGTGCCACTGCAGATTAATAAACTTCCTCAAGTCGCGCTTTTTGGAAATGGCTCTTACCGAGATGGGTTCTCTAACCACAGAAAACTCCTATGCTGCGCGCCCTCCGGCCGCACGTCATTTAGGCGGGACGATTGCCATTGAGACTATACACGCCGGTACGAGAGGACTTGCGCTACTCCCATTTCACCCAATAGCTTTGACCGTAGCGGCTGATGTGATGGGGCCCCATTTGCGGGCGCAAGCCCAAAACTCAGCCCAATCATGAGTAGACGAGGCTTATTCTTACACAGGCCGACGACTGCATCTGACGGCTATATGCTCTGCGCTCCGCAATGTTTGTATGGGATACATCATGCCATTGTTCGATAGGTTCATCAGTCGCCTGATTACTCACGGCGAGATCACACTGATCGGCGACGCGGGCCGTCGCAGAACATTCGGCGTGGCCGGCTCAGGCCCGTCAGTTGCGGTGCGTATCCACGATCGCCACTTCATCCGCAGGCTCCTCCGACACCCCGGGCTTGCAATCGGCGAAGGATATATGGACGGCGCCTACTCGATCGAATCGGGGACCCTCCGCGATTTCCTCGAGGTACTTGTGGTGTCCACCGAGGGCAGGGATCCTGGAGGCTCAGTGGGAGCAGCCCTATTCAGGATAGCCAACATGATCGGTCGCAACGACAAGAAAACGGCGTCGCGCAACGTCCAGCACCACTATGACATTGGCCACCAACTATATGAAATGTTCCTCGATAAAGATCTACAGTACTCATGTGGTTACTGGCGAGATGGTGTGGAGTCATTGGACCAGGCGCAGATCGACAAGAAGCACCATATCGCGGCGAAGCTCCTCCTTGAGCCGGGGATGCGCGTGCTGGACATCGGATCGGGCTGGGGCGGGCTTGCGATTACGCTCGCCACTGACTACGGCGCCCATGTCACCGGGGTGACCCTTTCGAGGGATCAGTATGAGATTTCAGTTCGACGGGCCGAAGACGAGGGATTGGACAACAGAGTGACGTTCAAGCTCCTCGACTATCGCGAGGAGGTGGGCAGTTACGATCGGATCGTCTCGGTTGGCATGTTTGAGCATGTGGGGCGACGGAGTTTCGGAGAGTTCTTTGAACATTTGAGACGACTCTTGAAGCCTGATGGAGTAGCCCTTCTACACACAATCAGCTGGACGACGGGGCCTCGATCTATCAACGCTTGGATGAAGAAATACATCTTCCCGGGCGCCTGCCTACCGAGCCTGTCGCAACTAGTCCCGCTCGTCGAGGGACAGCGTATGTGGCTCACCGATTTGGAGGTGATGCGGATCCACTATTCCAAGACCCTGGCAGCTTGGGACGAACGCTTCCAGGCGCGGCAAAGCGAGGTTACGCAGATGTTTGACGAGCGATTCTGCCGAATGTGGGAGTTCTATCTGCAACTCAACGAGATCGCATTCAAGCACGGCGATGTGGCGGTAATGCAGCTGCAGCTAGCGAAGCGAATTGACACGGTACCGATCAGCCGCGAATACCTTTATGACGACGCGGCTCGGCCGAGCTCAAGACGTTCCATTCAGGAAAGAGCCTAACCTCGCTGGCCATTGATCGGCTCCTTGGAGGCAGCGCTCATGATCAACATATCGGAATGTGCCTGGCTTTTAGTATCCAGGTACGTCTCGTCTGACTGCAGCCACCCGGCAGATTCGTCCTCTGGAGGTTTGTCTCAGTAATGTGTAAACGGTGGATGTTGCGGGCCCTGCTACGACATCGGTCTCGCGCAGAAGTGAGTGCGCTGCCCGCATCTTTGCTGGCGCCTTGAAGCTGGTGGGCTGAACAAGATGGAGCGATGCATCGTCGCGGACGGTCCGGCACGTGTAGTCCCGCCGCCCGAACCAGTGGCCGGCCGGCGCCGGTTGGGAATCGCGATACGCAACCCGCTTGAGCTTCTTTGGGAGGCTGTCTATCGCGAGGGCCTTCATACCCTGCGGGCAAACCGGCGCCTGAGCGTGTTTGTTACAGATCCGGATCTTATCCGGCTGGTGCTGGTCGAAGATCGAGAGCGCTATAACAAGTCAGAGATCTTCCACCGTGTGCTTGGTCCGATCCTTGGGGAAGGCATACTCACATCGGAGGGTGAACATTGGCGGCATCAGCGGCAGATCGCGGCCCCGATCTTCCGTCCCGACCGGATCGAGAGCTACGTCCAGCAGATTCTGACGAGCACCGAGAGCGAGGCGGATCGTCTCGCGAAAATGCCGGCAGGCACGCCGATCTCCCTCTCCGATGAGATGAAGCTCACAACCCTTCAGATATTCGCGGCGACGTTCTTGTCCGGCACGTACCGCTTCGACGTCGAGGCACAAATCGAAGCAAGCAAGACAGTGGTTGGCTCAACCGGCTGGGTGATTGCGCTTGCCAATATCGGGCTGCCGGCCAGCTTCCCCTATCCCGGCCGGCGGCGGGTTACGGCCGCGGCGAATTACGTTCGTCGCGTCGCCAGCGATATCGTTACCGCCCGAACCCATCAATCACGCGAGGATGATCTGCTGCAATCTCCGATCGATTCGAGGGATGAGGGATCAGGGGAGGCGATGAGCGACCCCGAGATCATCGACAATCTGGTCACCTTCATGTCCGCCGGTCATGACACAACCGCGCTCGCCCTCACCTGGACATTCTATTTGCTCAGCATCCACCCGGAGGTTGAGGAGCGCGTGCTCGCAGAAATCGAAGATGCAGGCGGGGCTGAGGGAATCGTCCCAGAGCGAGTCTCATCACTGGCCTACACCCGCCAGGTGATCAGCGAGGCGTTGCGGCTTTATCCCCCGGTCCCGTGGCTGCTCCGGACGCCGGTGCGCGAGGGAAAGATCGGCAATGTCGATATCACCCGCCGAAGTTCCATCGTTATTCCGGTCTATGCGGTCCATCGCCACCGAAAAATTGTGGGATGAGCCGGATCTGTTCGACCCGGACCGCTTCAGTCCAGAAGCCACGAAGGCGCGACACAAGCTCGCTTATTTGCCGTTCGGCAGCGGCCCCCGAAGCTGCATGGGGATGGGTTTCGCGATGCTGGAAATCACTGCCGTGCTGGTGAAGCTGTCCGTCGTCAGGTAATTTGGAACCGATGAGCGGCCTGATTTAAGAGAGGGTTCGGCCCATCTGGTTGGTCATTTTATGCGGCGGTTTTGCGGTATTGCAAGCGCCGGGTTTGTAGCGTCTTTTGTTTGATCTTTTCTCTTTTCAACAGGATGGTCTGGCCGCGCCCGAAGTAGACATCGGCCGGCGTGAGGTTGCCCAGGCTCTCGTGGTAGCGGTGATAATTGTAGTGGCCGACGAAGGCCTCGATCTGTGTCTCCAAGTCGCCAGGCAGATAGTAATTTTCCAAAAGGATGCGGTTCTTCAGGGTTTGATGCCAACGCTCGATCTTGCCCTGGGTTTGCGGATGATAGGGAGCGCCGCGAATGTGCTCCATATCGCGGTCGTCGAGCCATTTGGCCAGATCGTCGGCGATGTAGCTGGAGCCGTTGTCAGACAGGAGCCGTGGCTTGTGAATGACCGTTGCCCGATCGCAACCTGACGCCTTGAGCGCCAGTTCCAGCGTATCGGTGACGTCCTCGGCCTTCATCGTGGTGCAGAGCTTCCACGCGATAATGGTGCGCGAGAAGTCGTCGAGCACGGTGGAGAGGTAGAACCAGCCCCAATCAATGACCTTGAGGTAAGTGAAGTCGGTCTGCCAGAGCTGGTTTGGCGCCGTGGTCTTGTCCTGGAACTCGTCGGACGCCTTGAGGACGATAAAGGCCGGGCTGGTGATCAGATCATGGGCCTTGAGCAGTCGATAAACCGAGGATTCCGATACAAAGTAGCCCTCTGTGTCTGTGAACCGGACAGCCAGTTCCCGCGGCGACAGATCCGTCTCGTCCAGCGCCAGCTGTACGATCCGGTCTCTCACCTCATCGGGGATACGGTTCCAGACTTGGCCAGGCCGCGAGCGGCGGTCCTCCAGGGCCTCCGGTCCGCCGGTCAGATAGCGGTCGTACCAGCGATAAAACGAGGTGCGGGGAATGCCCAACTGCGCCAGCGTGCGCTTGGCCGGCAGATGGGATCGCTCAACCAGCCGGATGATCTCCAGCTTCTCCGATAGTGGATACCTCATGCCTCCTCTCCCCCATCCGCGATCATGCTTTTTTTGAGTAGACGGTTGTCCAGCGTCAGGTCAGCAACGGCCTCCTTGAGTGCCAGTGCCTCACTGCGAAGATGCCGGACCTCATCGGAGGTAGCCTCACGGGCAGTGTCACCCGCCAGGCGCTTCTTCCCGGCCTCCAGGAAGTCCTTCGACCAGCGGTAATAGAGGTTCTGGTTGATCCCCTCACGGCGACACAGCTCAGCGATACTGTCCTCGCCGCGCAGGCCCTCCAGAACGATCCGGATCTTCTCTTCGGCGCCGAACTGCCGACGAGTCGCCCGCCGGATGTCCTTCACGACCTTCTCGGCCGATGCTTTCTGGTGATTGGTGTTCCGTCTCATCTTCAATCCCTCGTGGGTTAAGATGAGCCAGAAACCCTCTCTTGTTCAATCCGCCCAATCTGTCCCAGGGGCGCTGACGTCGGACAGTGAAGCTCCTGCCGCGTTTTCGGTTTGAGCTTGCTGGAGGGTCGCCGACGCCCGTCGCTCGTATCACCCTGCGTCCCCAAAACGGTATGAGCATGTTTATCCGGCCGAGGCCAACCGGGAGGGGCAAAGGCCAAGTCTCGGCTACCGCCAGGCTGTGAGCGATCAAGGCCGTTGACCACAGCCTACCGCCTTGGTCCCGGCAAGTGCGCCGCTCTGATGTGCCAAGCTTCTGGCACGCATGCACGACTGTCTGGCGCAAATCCTAGTGGATAAAATTTGACGTTTGAATCCCGCGAGGGATTCTCGCCGGGCACGTTGTGTGCGAGTCTGGCGCATGCGGCCAGGAATCATCGTCGATGTGAGTACCGCCGACCGTGCTCGTCTCGAAGCGGTCGTTGCGGACCGGAACAGCCGGCAGAAACACGTGTGGCGGGCACGGATCGTCGTTGTGTGCTTCTGAGCGGGGATGGTCTCGGCACGGTCGAGATCATGCGCTGCACCGGCAAGAGCAAGACAGCGGTTTGGCGTTGGCAGGAGCGCTTCATGCACGAGGGTGTCGAGGGGTTGCTGCGGGACAAGACGCGACCCTCGCGCGTTCCGCCGCTCGGCCGGGAAATCGCTGACCGCGTCGTCGCGCTGACGCTGAGTGCGCCGCGCCACGAGGCGACACATTGGACGGCGCCGGCGATGGCCAAGACGGTCGGCATCAGCGTCAGCGCGGTACAGCGCATCTGGCGGGCGCACGGGCTTCAGCCCCACCGGGTCCGGCAGTTCAAGCTGTCGCGTGACCCGGAGTTCATTCCCAAGCTGCGGGACATCGTCGGCCTTTATGTCGATCCGCCGGCGCACGCCGTTGTCCTGTCGGTTGACGAGAAGAGCCAGATCCAGGCGCTCGACCGCACCCAACCCGGGCTGCCGATGAAGACGGGACGCGCGGGCACGATGACGCATGACTACAAGCGGCACGGCACGACCACGCTGTTCGCCGCGCTGAACGTGCTCGAAGGGCGTGTCATCGGCCAGTGCATGCAGCGCCATCGACACCAAGAGTTCATTCGCTTCCTCAACGCCATCGAGGCCGACGTGCCCGCGGGAAAGCTGGTCCATGTGATCCTCGACAACTACGCCGCCCACAAGCATCCCAAGGTCCGCGGGTGGCTTACGTGCCATCCGCGCTTTTTCTTCCACTTCACCCCAACATCCTGCTCCTGGCTCAACGCCGTCGAAGGTTTCTTCGCAAAGCTCGCAAAGCAACGTCTCAAGCGCGGCGTCTTCCACTCGATCGTCGATCTCCAGGCCACCATCAACCGCCTCCTCGAACACACCAACAACGATCCGCAGCCCTTCATCTGGACAAAGGATCCCGACAAAATCATCGCCGCTGTCAGACGCGGGCATCAAGCGTTAGATTCCATCCACTAGGTCGTCAGGCGATGGGTTTTAAAAAAACGAGGCTCCTTTTCAAAATGAGCTTGTCCAACTCGAGGTCGGGCACGACCTTCTTCAGGCGCTGGTTCTGCTTCGTTCACAGAGACGCCGTGGCGTGAAAATGCGCGAGTGCGTCGCGCCCGGCCGAATAAATTTCAACCTGGCGCGATGGTGACTGTGGTTGACGACTATGCCGCTGCCGCCCGGGCGCCCAGGGCGGTCCAGTCAAGTTCGGCCGCCCAGTCGGCAAGGCGATGCCAGCGAACCTCGGGAAAATCTCGGCGCAAGCCTTCCACATCCGCCGAGTAACCAGCGCTGACAAAAAACTCATACATGAGTGCCAGATCCTCCGACATGCCGCGGACCACCTCGATTGGCACCTCGGAATATTCAATTGGCTGACCCGATGCCTTGCTCAGCACGGCCGCTGATTCGGTACCGGTGAGCTCATCGCCGGCAATGTCGTAGCGCTTACCGAAAACCGAATCCCGCCGCTCGATTAGAAGGGCGCCGAAGGCGCCGATATCGCTGACCGCTATCTGTTGCAGTTTCCGATTGGCTGGCATAGCCAGGGCAAGTGTGCCGCTGGAAAGGGGCGGTTGTGTCCATGGCGAGGTGTGATTTTCCATGAAGAACACCGGTGCGCTGATGGTGTAGGGCACGCCCGAGGAAATCAAATGCTGCTCCACGGCAAACTTACTTTCAAAGTGAGGTATACCCGTTTTCTTGTCGGCGGAGCCGACAGAGGAATAGACGATGTGCCCAACGCCGGCCGCCTTTAGAGCGTCGATGGCCTGCTGGCCATGTTCGGTTTCGGCCGCGGGACTACTTTCAAACGGCGTGCCCATAAGATAAGCGGCATCAACTCCCTCGGCAGCTCTGACAATGGTCTGGCCGTCATTGAAGTCGCCGGTGACGAGTTCGATGCCCTGGTCTGCCAGAAGCTTGGCCTGATCGCCCTGGGGATTTCTGGTAATAGCGCGAACGCTGTGGCCATCACCGTGGAGAACCTTTGCGACTGCGCCGCCTTGCTGGCCCGTCGCTCCGGTAACGAGAACTTTCAGTTTCCTGGACATTTGATTTGCTTCAAATGTTTATGATGGGGCCCATGTGGAGCATTTGAGATTGATGTGGTAGTAAGTATAATGGAGAATAGTTGTCTCACAAAACAAATAAATCATGGACCTCAACCAGATCGCTATTTTCGTTGAGGTCGTGGGTGCAGGCTCGTTCACCGGTGCGGCTCGCACGCTCAGCCTGCCCAGGGCCTCGGTGAGTCGGAAAGTCGCCATATTGGAGAAGGCGCAGGGGGTGCGGCTTTTGCATCGCATCACCCGCTCGTTGACGCTAACCGACGTGGGTGAGCGCTACTACGACGCGTGCCACGACCACCTCACAGCACTTGCGCAGGCCAACCAGATGGCGGCCGGTGAACATGAAACTCCCACGGGAACTATCCGCGTTTCGGGACCCGCTGACGATTATTTCATTTCCCAAGCGGCTCCAGAATTTCTTGCGATCCATCATAAGGTGTCGATCGAGATCGTCCTGACCGATGACCGGCTGGATCTGGTTGGTGAGCGCATCGACATCGCCCTGCGGGCCGGACGGTTGGAAGACTCCAGCATGATGGCTCGGAAACTGGCGGCGGGATTCGGCATCGTATGCGCCAGCCCCGGTTATCTGGCATCGGCTCCGCCCCTGGAATCAATTGCCGACATCAAGCGCCACGATTGCATCATTCACGGAAAGTCCGTCCACAAGGCGAAATGGCTGCTTGAGGGGCCGAGCGGACAGGAGCATGTGGCGGTTGCAGGGCGGATCGCTGTTAACTCGATGATGCTTGCGCTACGGGCATCAATTGATGGAATGGGATTGGTACTGGTGCCCAGCGGCATAGCCGAACCGGAGGTGAACGCCGGTCGTCTTGCGCGCGTGCTGCCAGACTGGCAAACACCGCCCGCAGACTGGCAAACACCGCCCGGCGGACTTTTCCTGGTTTATCCAAGCCACCGCCATCAGTCGGCGGCAGCCCGAGCGTTCATTGACTTTATTGTGGCAAAAACATCCTTGCTCGGCTGGCTGCCGGCGCCCTGACCAGCTTCGCATCCGCTGGCTATCACGGCGACGATGACCCCGATCTCGAGATCGGCGTCGATAACAGTCAGGACTAGGACAGACACAGCGGCATCGACGACCCACCGGTTCTGTTGAGAATTCCTGCGGGGCGAAGAATCAAGCTGTGGGGATAATGAGCCTCTGCTAGCTGATGGCGGTATCAAGCAATGGCCACCCCACGGCACGTTGTGTCTGGCTTCGCAAGACCTTCCGGATGAGGTTATTGCTGCCGCCCGTCGCCTCTACCGCAAGCCGAAAGAGAAACCGCGGCGCAGCCTTCGCATGGTCGCAGAGGCATTGGCCCAATAAGGCCACCATGGCCCGTCAGGCGGTCCGTATCACGCTTGATCCGTCAGGCTGATTGGTAGGCTAGCAGTCGGCGTTCAAGATCGTGCCGTCCACCCATGCGGTGTTGCACCACCGCTCGGGGCCGTCAAAGAACGCGCCGCCCCCCAGGTCCGCGCCGCTAAGGATCGCGCCTCTCAGGTCCGCTCTGAACAGGTCCGCTCTGAACAGGTCCGCGCCTCTCAGGATCGCGTCGGTCAGGTTCGCGCCGCCCAGTCTCGCGCCGCTCAGGTCCGCGCCGCTCAGGTCCGCGCTTCTCAGGTCCGCGCCGATCAGGTTGCAACCTTCGCACCATTTGGTCGTGAGGAGCTGTCGAAACTGCGCCGCGTCAAAGGCCATCGAGGGCGTTGCCCCCAGCATTGCAGTCAGCGCCAAGCCCGCGAGAAGCCGCTTCATCGGATGTCCAATCTTTGGTCTGAGGAAGTGGCAGCTGGCCGGAACATGCGTTGGGCCTCGGGCTTGGCGATCCGGCAGATCCGAGCCATGGGGTGCAGGTGACTTCGGCAACGCCGATGATCGTTTCAAGTCCGCGACTAGCGGCGACCGGGTCAATGCTAGCTGAGCCGGCGAACCATCCCCGCCGTCGACCGTCGGCGGCTGCCGGACCCAGACCAGAGCTGCCGACAATTGCGGCGCTAGGCTTGATCTATCTGGCTCCTCTCGGCTCCGGGGCAGCGCACTCTGATTTCCCGCACCGTTGCACGGAAACAACGACTATTGAGAAAGGGGCTCGTATGGGAAGAGGGGGGATTAAGGCTTGTCAGGGGCAGGGTCGCATGCGACCCTGAGTTTCATCTGACACAACCGGAGCCAAGTTGATGAAACCCGTTAGGATTTTAGCGATTGCCACCGTCGCATCGTTTGGCATGAGCACTGCGGTGCAAGCAGCTGATCCACTTCCCCCATTAATGGTTGACATTCCGGCGGTTGCGGCGGAGCCCTCTTTCGGTTGGGGCGGGTTCTATGTGGGCGCGGGCATCGGGGGTGCGTGGTCTTCGTTCCCCTTAACAGAGTTTCACCTCAGCGTGTATGTGGGCGGCAATTTCGCGATCGGCACCAGCATGGTCGCCGGTGCCGAGATCTACGCGACGTGGTTTACTCCCGCCACTTTCCCCTGGCGTATCGGCGGCGAGGGCCGGGTCGGTTTTTTGGTGACGCCAAGCGTGCTGGTCTATGGCGCGGTCGGCTTCGCGCATTACCAGGCAGGCAACAATTACCTAACGGTCGGCCCCGGCGTCGAAGTGGTCATCGACCCGGCTTTGTCGCTCGATTTCGCGTATGACTACGAAATTGGCCTGAATGTCGGCGCGACTGGGCATCGCGTTACGTTGACGCTCAACTGGCACCTCAACTAACGCGTATTCAGCAAGGAACCTCAGTCAAAGCCCTGCTTCGGCGGGGCTTTTCGTTTGTCGCCATCGGGCGCGAATTGTTGCGAATCCGAGCGATCCAAACAGTAGCCGCGGGCGGAAGTGGATTGCACGGCGGTGGGATCGCATCCGATTCCCTGAACTCGGTAATGCCAGCAGCTGCGCTGAGTCAGTGGTGCTGGTAGGCACCTTGTTCGGGATCGAAGGCGGCGGACACGGTCTTCAGCGACCCGCCGAGCCCTTCAAGCATCGCTTCGATCACGTGATCGCGCCGGATTCGAAGGCCGTCCCGGGTGAGCTGAGTCGGACAATGCCGATTGCCAAGATGCCAGGCGATCCTGGTTAAAGCCGACCGATCGGGCATGATGATCTCCACCAAAGGCTCATCGGCCGCCTCGACCTTGACGATGCCGCCCTCCTCTAGTTCAAGGCCGTCGCCTTGGTGAAGCAACACTGCTTCAGCGAGGTCGAGGAGGAAGGCCAAGCCGCCATGCCCAGTCATGGCGATCCGGCGACGATAGCGTTGTTCATAATCGAGAGTGACGGTGTCTACCGGTTGGTCGGACCAGTCGCCGGCCGGTCTCACCTTGCGGGCGGTCGGCATCGGCGCACTCATTCGGCTGCTTCGCGTGAGCCGATCGAAAGTCCTCCAGAGCGCTCGACAAATTCGATGATCGCATCAAGCCCTCGCCGTCTGAGGAGATCCGTGAACACATATGGCCGCCCGGCCCGCGCAGCGATCGTATCTTCCTCCATGCGCTCAAGATCGGCGCCGACATGGGGCGCGAGGTCGATCTTGTTGACGATCAGAAGATCGGACCGCGTGATCGCCGGTCCGCCCTTTCGCGGGATCTTCTCACCCGCGGCGACGTCGATGAGATAGAGGGTGATATCGGCGAGCTCGGGCGAGAATGTCGCCGCTAGATTGTCGCCGCCAGATTCGATGAAGATGATGTCGAGATCGGGGAAGAGTCGGCTCATCTCCGCAATAGCGGCGAGATTGATCGAGGCGTCCTCGCGAATTGCCGTGTGCGGGCAACCGCCGGTCTCGACGCCGATTATGCGCTCCTCCGGCAAGGCCTGAACGCGATTGAGGATCAACGCATCTTCCTTGGTGTAGATGTCATTGGTAACGACGGCGATCGAGTAGCGATCGCGCATCGCCTTGCACAGCATTTCGGTCAATTTGGTCTTGCCGGCGCCGACCGGCCCGCCAATGCCGACGCGAAGGGGTCCGTTAGGCGAGATTGTCATGAGCGGAAGATCCTGGAATAGAGCGTTTCGTGCCGCGTTGAGGCAATGTCGGAAAGGATTGCCGCCGAGCCCAGCTGGTCAAGCGAGGTTGTCACGGCACGCTCGGCAATTTCTAACGCAACAGGCTGCAGGCGCCCGAGCACTTCGAGGCCCTCGGTCTGACCCAATGGTACAAGTCTCACCGCAACCGAGACTAGATTGGCGGCGAAATTGTTGAGAAAAGCGGCGAGCGTCGGCCCCAGCGGCACGCGATGCACAGCCGCCGCGGCACCGACAGCGACCGGATAGGCGCTCTTTTCGGCAAGATTGCGGAAACTGTCGTGGGGCCATCCGGCGAGCACAGCCCGCAAAAACGCAGCGCCGAGATTCAGTGTTTCGAGCTGGCGCTCTCGGGACGGCGCCATCGCCTCGGCAAGTTCTACCACGCAGGCCAATCGCGCTTCATCCAGTTCGGACGCGGCCTGCCACGCCTCTGTGAGAACAACCGCATCTGACCAGGCGCTGCCACGCGCCATCAGCAGGCCGATCCAGCCCTCCAGAGCGGTGGCGTCGGCCAATGTCCGGTCGACGATGACGGTCTCCAATCCATGGGAATAGGAGAAACCCCCGACAGGAAAGCTAGGCGATAGCCAGGTTGCAAGGAGGAGCTGGTCGCGTTGCGACGGCACCGCTTGCACCGCACCTAGGGGCGCGACCGCGGAATCTGACACAATCGCCAACCGGACGCTCGCTCGATCGTCGGTGGCTCTCGCCCTCATTGCGTCAACATCATCAGACACGGAGCCGACATCAGAACAGGAAGTAGCGCTGAGCCATCGGCAGCTCAGTCGCTGGCTCGCAGGTGAGGAGTTCGCCGTCGGCGCGAACCTCATAGGTCTCGGGGTCGACCTCCACCGCCGGGGTCGCCGAATTGTGGATCATCGACGCCTTGGAGATGCCGCCACGGGTGTTGCTCACAGCAACCACCGCCTTGTCAACGCCTAGGTCGGCCGCAAGGCCGGCATCGAGCGACGCCTGCGAAATGAACGTCACCGACGAGGCGGCACGCGACTTGCCAAAGGCGCCGAACATCGGCCGGTAGTGTACTGGTTGTGGTGTCGGGATCGAGGCATTGGGGTCACCCATCGGGGCTGACGCGATGGTGCCGCCGATGATTACGAGATCGGGCTTAACGCCGAAAAAGGCCGGGTCCCAGAGCACGAGATCCGCGCGCTTGTCCGTCTCGACCGAGCCGACGTGATCGGCAATGCCGTGTGCGATCGCTGGATTGATCGTGACTTTGGCGATGTAGCGCTTCACGCGGAAATTGTCGTTCGGACCGGTCTCGTCCGGCAGCCGGCCACGCTGTACTTTCATCTTGTGCGCGGTCTGCCAAGTCCGGATCAGCACCTCGCCAACTCGGCCCATGGCCTGGCTATCCGAGGCGATGATCGAGAAGGCGCCCAGATCATGGAGGATATCCTCGGCGGCGATCGTTTCGCGGCGGATGCGGCTCTCGGCAAAAGCAATATCCTCCGCGATCGACGGATCGAGATGATGGCACACCATCAACATGTCTAGATGCTCGTCGATCGTGTTGGCGGTGTAAGGCCGGGTCGGATTGGTCGAAGACGGAATGACGTTCTCCAGGCCGCAGACCTTAATGATATCCGGCGCATGGCCGCCGCCGGCGCCCTCGGTATGGTAGGCGTGAATGGTGCGGCCCTTGAAGGCTGCAATGGTGTTCTCGACGAAGCCCGATTCGTTAAGCGTGTCGGTGTGGATCATAGTTTGGACGTCATAGTCGTCAGCGACCGATAGGCAGCAGTCGATCGCCGCCGGCGTCGTCCCCCAATCCTCATGAAGTTTGAGACAGGCCGCGCCGCCGAGGACCTGCTCGATCAACCCCTCGGGTCGCGATGAATTGCCTTTGCCGGCGAAAGCGAGATTCATCGGGAAGGCGTCTGCTGCCTGGATCATCCGCCCGATGTGCCAGGCGCCCGGCGTGCAAGTCGTGGCGTTTGTGCCGGTCGCCGGGCCAGTGCCGCCGCCTATCATGGTGGTGATGCCGGAGTTCAGCGCCTCTTCGATCTGCTGCGGCGCAATGAAATGAATATGCGCGTCGATGCCGCCGGCGGTGAGAATCTTGCCCTCGCCAGCGATCGCCTCGGTCGCAGGACCAATGATAATGGTGACTCCCGGCTGGGTATCGGGATTGCCGGCCTTGCCGATGCCAACGATCAGCCCGTCCTTGAGACCGATGTCGGCTTTGAAGATACCGGAGTGATCGATGACAAGCGCGTTGGTAATGACGGTATCGACGGCTCCTTCGGCGCGGCTGATTTGGCTCTGCCCCATGCCGTCGCGGATCACCTTGCCACCGCCGAACTTCACCTCCTCCCCGTAAATGGTGAAGTCTTTCTCGACCTCGACAAAGAGCTCGGTGTCGGCGAGCCGAACCTGGTCGCCGACCGTCGGCCCGAACATATCGGCATAGGCGGCACGGGAGATTTGGGCCGGCATCACAGCTCTCCCATGATCTGCTGATTGAAGCCCCAGACCGAGCGGGTGCCGCGATAGGGCACCAGGGTCACTTCCCGGCTTTGGCCTGGCTCGAACCGAATCGCGGTACCGGCAGCGATATCAAGGCGCATTCCGCGTGCCTTATCGCGATCGAATGAAAGCGCCGGGTTGGTCTCGTGGAAATGATAGTGCGAGCCGACCTGCACCGGCCGATCACCGCTGTTCGCCACCAACAGCGTCACCGTTTCGGCCCCCTCGTTTAGAACGATGTCCGGCGCTTCGGCCGAAATGACTTCACCGGGGGTCATCAATCGGTCTCGGATTTGTTGTTCGATTGAGACAGCATCGACCGTTGCCGGCCTTTCCGCACGCCAATACCGATGCCAATCACCAGCGCAACCACCGCGATCGTCGCCAGAACATGGTTAAGGTCGAATGGGTGGGACTGATTGCCAGCCAATCCGCCGTGCTCGATCAGATCGAGATGAGCAAACGCGTCGGCGGCGCCCGAGATCAGCGCGAGGCCGGTGAACATGATGTGCTTCGCGGCTTTGTGTCTCAATGTGCTCGTCTCCTCAAATCGGGTTATCGGATCGGCTGATGAACGGTCACCAGCTTGGTGCCGTCGGGGAATGTCGCTTCCACCTGGACGTCGCGGATCATCTCGGCGACACCCACCATCACCTGGTCGCGTGTGATGACATGTGCGCCGGCTTCCATCAGCTCGGCGACGCGCCGGCCGTCGCGCGCACCCTCGACGATGAAGTCGCTGATCAAGGCGATCGCTTCGGGATGATTGAGCTTGACGCCGCGCTCGAGCCGTCTCTGCGCGACGATCGCCGCGGTCGCGATCAGAAGCTTGTCTTTTTCCCGCGGGGTCAGATGCATTTGGCTCCCCTCATTGTTGCCAAGCCTTGGGAAGCGCCACACCCTCGCGCAGCAGGGAGATAGCCGGTATCAGGACGCGACGAAGCGCAAGGCCGTCCTCCGCTACCAACCGGGCAATCAGCTTGCCACCGAAGGCGCTGGCGCCGCCATTGGCTCCGATCACGTCGCGGAGTGCATCAAGATATCGCTGACAGTCGCCACCGACATAGATGATGGTCGCCATTGCCGCCTTGCCGCCGAGGGACGCCTGGCCCGCCGCGATGCTGTCAATCGCTCCGTCCAAGCGGAGATCGTCGGCGAACAGTAGTTTGTCCCCTTGTCGGATGCGCCAGCGATCATGGAAATGGCCGCTTTCGACGCGCTCACCCATCGCGCGGCGGCCGAGAACAACCGACTCGACAGCGAGGAAGGTGGCACCGTCATCAAGTTCAACGGTGAAGGACCGCTTCAGAGCAGATTGGTCAAACAGGATCGTTTCCTGAGGCAGCCAGTCGAGCCGAGCACCGGGGGCGACGGCGAGATTGGTCTCGATCAGCGCGAAATCATCTAGGCGGCGATAGATCTTCTCGGCGGCCTGCGTGGTGACGACGAGATCTGCTCCGCGTTCGACTTCGATCGTCGTCGCGAAGCGATCGCCCCCGGTGAGACCGCCGGCCATGTTGATCAATATCGCCTCGGCCGCCCCGCCATGCCAGCGCGGCATCCGCAATTTGGCTGAACCGTCCTGGAACAACTCGCTGATTTCGGTCCGGCCCGAACGGGCAATGAACCGGGCGCGCACATGACCCTGCGCCCGTTGCATTGGCGGCCCCGGCGATTGTGCCTTTAGCCGATCAGACGGTGAGGTGGCGGCGAGCATCTTGCTTGTCCAATTCACTGGGCGCGCCGGTGACGACGATCTGACCACGATCCATGATGGCGATGGTGTCGGCGAGTTCGCGAGCGAAATCGAGATATTGCTCGACCAACAGGATCGCGAGCCCGACCTTCTCCTTAAGGAAGGTTATGGCGCAGCCGATATCCTTGATGATCGAAGGTTGGATACCTTCGGTCGGCTCGTCGAGCACCAGAAGCCGTGGCCGAGCAACCAACGCCCGGCCGATGGCGAGCTGCTGTTGCTGGCCACCGGATAGGTCGCCGCCGCGCCGCTTGAGCATCGTCTGCAACACCGGAAAGAGCTCGTACAAATAGTCCGGGACGTCGCGCTCGCCGCGAGGCGCGTTGGCAAACCCGGTCTGCAGATTCTCCCGCACGGTCAGTAGCGGGAAGATTTCCCGCCCTTGCGGCACATAGGCGATGCCGCGAGCGGCCCGCTGATAGGGCGCCAGCCTGCCCAGCGGCTTGTCTTCCCAGATGATCGCGCCGCTTGAGATCGCGTGAATCCCCATGATCGCGCGCAGAAGGCTAGTCTTGCCGACGCCATTGCGCCCGAGGAGACAGGTGATCTTTCCTGACTCAGCAATCAGCGACACCGATCGCAACGCTTGCGCCGCGCCGTAATGGAGATCGACCTTCTCAACGCTCAGCTTCGAACCAACAGTCTTGGTTGCACCTTCGCCAGCACTCACGGCCATGTCTTTGCTTTCGTCGCTCATCGGCCGAGATAAACCTCGATCACTTTGCTGTCTTTCGAGACATGCTCGAATGAACCTTCCGACAGCACCGACCCCTCATGAAGGACCGTAACCTTGACTCCGAGATCGCGAACAAAGCCCATATCATGTTCGACCACAACGACGGATTTTGTCTTGGCGATGTCGCGAAGAAGCGCAACCGTTGCCTCGGTTTCGGCGTCGGTCATGCCGGCTGCCGGCTCATCGACGAGGAGGAGTTTCGGCTCCTGCGCAAGCAGCATCCCGATCTCGAGCCATTGCTTCTGCCCATGGCTAAGGCTCGCCGCGCGAACCTCCGCGCGGTCGACAAGCCGAATGATTTCGAGGATTTCGGCGAGCCGCTCATCCTCGGCCTTGGTTCGCCGGTGGAACAACGTCGCGAAGACAGAACGATCGTTGGCTAGAGCAAGTTCGAGATTGTCACGAACGCTGTGATTCTCGAATACGGTCGGTTTCTGAAACTTTCGGCCAATACCGAGCTGCGCCACCTCCGCCTCGTCGAGCTTGGTGAGGTCGATGGTTCCATTGAAAATGATCTCGCCGCTGTCCGGCCGGGTCTTGCCGGTAACCACATCCATCATCGTCGTCTTGCCGGCACCGTTGGGGCCGATGATCGCGCGCATCTCACCAGGTTCGATGATCAGCGACAGCTCGTTGAGAGCACGAAAGCCGTCAAAGCCAACCGTGACGCCGTCGAGATAAAGCAGCGAGTTAGGCGTGCTTGCCATCTGACTCCTCCAACTCGGATGCTGGTATCGGCTCTGGCGATGTCAAATCGGCGTCGCGTCCTTCCTCAGCCCTGATCGATTCACGCCGGGCCTTCCAAGCATTCCAGCCATTGGCGATGGTTCCAACGATTCCGCGCGGCAACAGCAACGTGGCGGCGACAAACAATCCGCCCAGAATGAATAGCCAATATTGCGCCAATGCGCCGGTGGTAAACCAGCTCTTGGCGGCACTTGTGAGGATTGCGCCGATGATCGGACCGACCAGAGTGCCGCGACCACCGACAGCAACCCAGACCACAACTTCAATCGACTTCGCCGGCGTGAACTCTCCCGGATTGATTATCCCTGCTTGCGGGACGTAGAGCGCGCCAGCAAGGCCCGCCATACAGGCCGACAGCACGAAGACAAACAGCTTGTAACGATCGGCGCGGTAACCGAGGAAGCGCGCCCGGCTTTCGGCGTCGCGGGTGGCAACTAGGACCTTGCCGTATTTTGACACGATGATCGAGCGGCAGATCCAATAGCCCATGGCGAGCGCGATCGCGGAGGCGGCGAACAGCGCAGCCCTGGTTGATGGCTCCTGAACACTAACGCCGAGAATGTCCTTGAAATCGGTGAGGCCATTGTTGCCGCCGAACCCCATCTCGTTACGGAAGAAGGCCAGCATCAACGCATAGGTGAGCGCCTGGGTGATGATCGACAAATAGACGCCGGTCACGCGGGAGCGGAAGGCGAACCAGCCGAACAGGAACGCAACCAGTCCAGGCGCCACGAAGATCATGATTGCCGCGACCCAGAAATGGTCGAAACCGTACCAGAACCATGGCAACTCATCCCAGTCGAGGAACACCATGAAGTCCGGCAGCAGCGGATTGCCATAGACGCCGCGCGAGCCGATCTGGCGCATCAGATACATGCCCATCGCGTAGCCGCCGAGTGCGAAGAACGCGCCATGGCCGAGTGAGAGAATGCCGCCATAGCCCCAGATGAGACCTACCGACAAGGCGAGCAGCGCGTAGCAAAGATACTTGCCGACCAGCAGTGTCATGGTCTCGGAAAGGTGCAGCGGCGAGTCGGGCGAATTGGCGAAGAGCGGCACGATGATTGCCGCCGTCACCAGAATGGCGAGGACGAGGATCGCTTTCCAATCCAATCCGCTGCGGAAGAAGGCGATCATTGTTCGACCGACCTCCCGCGCAAGGCGAACAGGCCGCGTGGCCGCCGCTGGATGAAGAGGATGATGAATGCCAGCACGAGGATTTTAGCTAGAACCGCGCCAGCATAGGGTTCGATGAATTTGTTGGCGACACCCAGCGACATCGCCCCAACGAACGTGCCCCACAAATTGCCGACGCCGCCAAACACGACAACCATGAAAGAGTCGATGATATAGGCTTGGCCTAGATTGGGGCTGACATTGTCGATCTGGCTGAGGGCTACGCCGGCCATGCCAGCGATGCCGGAGCCGAGACCGAAGGTGAGGGCGTCCACCCAGGGCGTACGAATGCCCATCGCGCTCGCCATCTGCCGGTTCTGCGTCACGGCCCTGATTTGCAATCCGAACCGCGTTCGCCTCAGGAACACCATCAGCGCAGCGAACACCGCTAGCGCAAATGCCACGATCCACATCCGGCTGTAGGTGACAGTGATGTGGCCGAGTTCAAAAGAGCCGGACATCCATGACGGATTGCCGACCAGCTTGTTGGTCGGACCAAAGATGGTCCGCACCGCCTGCTGCAGGATTAGCGAGATGCCCCAGGTGGCGAGCAGCGTTTCCAACGGTCGGCCGTAGAGCCAGCGAATGACGCCACGCTCGATAAGGATGCCGACGCCGCCGGAGACCAGGAACGCCAACGGAATGGCAAAAGCCAGCGACCAGTCGAACAGTTGCGGCGCATTGACCCGGATCAGCTCCTGGATGACGAAAGTGGTGTAGGCGCCGAGCATCACCATCTCGCCATGGGCCATATTGATGACCCCCATCACACCGAAGGTGATGGCAAGTCCGAAGGCGGCGAGAAGCAATACGGAGCCGAGCGAAATGCCGTACCAGATATTCTGGCCGATGCCCCAAAACGCCAGCGACTGCTCGATTACGGCCACAGCATCGGCCGCGGCCTCGGCGATCAAGCCTTCTTGCCGCGCTATTCCGGCAAGCACATTCACTGCTGCTTGATCCCCGCGCTCACCAAGAATCTCGATAGCGGCCAAACGCTCATCGTCTTCCGCATTGTTGTCGCCGACAATGATCGCTGCGTGCGCCTCCTCCATCGCGGTGCGAACCGCCGCATCCGTCTCTACCTCGATCGCATCGATCAAAAGGGACAGTGCCGCCTGATCGCGCGCGGCAAGCACCGCTTCGGCTGCCGCCAGCCTCACCGAGCGATCGGGCGACAGCAGCGTCAGATTACCGAGGGCGGACCGGATTGCACGGCGCACCGAATTGTTGATTCCTATTTTGGTGGCGGCTCCTGTCGCGACCTCTCCCAGGACCTCATCGGTCACCGGGTCATGCATTATGAAGCCCTCGCCGCCCTCCTCGGCACCAAACACGACAATGTCGGCGTCGCGGAAATACAGATTACCGGCTTCAAGCGTTCGGAGCAGCGGCACGCCGCCAGGATCGCCGGTACCCGCGATCCGCTCGACGATGCCGACGATATCTCGGTATCGACCCTCGGCGGCAGCAAGTTCCTGGATCAAGCCCTGCAGATCGGCGTCGGCGGCAACCTCCTGCGCCCTCGGCTGCGAGACCGTTGCGAGTAGGCTGAAAATAAAAACGGCCGCAAATTGCAGCCAGATTCGGGCCAACCGACCAGTCGCGACGCCGGGAAGGAATCGTCTCATTGCCGACCAGGGCCTCTTGGACAATGTGTCCGATGGACTGAACAATCGAGGGGGCGATGTCGCACCGCCCCCTCACCTCGTCAATGGGTCCGGCTATTCGGCGCCGGCCCCACCGCAAGCCCCGATTAGGACATTGTAGTTGCCGCAAGAGAGCGGCGCCCTCCAATCCGAAATCAGCCAACGGGAATCCGGCAAATAGTCTGACCAAGCGTCGCCGACTACCAAGCCGGCCGTCTGCCACACCACTTCGAACTGACCGTCCGCCTGGATCTCGCCGATAAAGACCGGCTTGCTTAGGTGGTGGTTTGGCATCATCGCCGCATAGCCGCCGGTCAAATTCGGCACCGTGACGCCGATCAGCGCATCAATGACAGCATCGGCATCGGTCGTACCGGCTGCCTCAACCGCCTGCACCCACATCTGGAAGCCGATATAATGCGCCTCCATCGGATCGTTGGTGACGCGGTTCGAGTCGCCCGTGAACTCATGCCAAGCCTCGATGAAGGCTGCATTTGCCGGCGTATCGATCGACTGGAAGTAGTTCCAGGCGGCGAGATGGCCGACCAACGTACTGGTGTCGATACCAGCAAGTTCTTCTTCGCCGACAGAGAAGGCCACGACCGGAATGTCGAACGCATCGACGCCCTGATTGGCCAACTCCCGGTAGAACGGAACATTGGCATCGCCATTGATGGTGGAGACCACCGCGGTGAACTTGCCCTCAGAGCCGAAGGCTACAATGTCGGACACGATCGTCTGCCAGTCGGAATGACCGAACGGCGTGTAGTTGATCATGATGTCTTCGGACGCGTATCCGGCAGCGAGAAGATAAGCCTCGAGGATCCGGTTGGTGGTGCGCGGATAGACATAATCGGTACCGGCAAGAACCCAGCGCTCGACGCCCTGGTCGATCAGATAGTCGACGGCCGGGATCGCTTGCTGGTTCGGCGCGGCACCGGTGTAGAAAATGTTCCGTGAGCTTTCCTCGCCCTCATATTGGACGGGGTAGAACACCACCGTGTTCAGCTCTTCCACGACCGGCAGCACCGATTTCCGCGACACACTGGTCCAGCAGCAGAAGATGACATCGGCTTCCTCGACCTCGACCAGTTCGCGCATTTTCTCGGCGAAGAGCGGCCAATCCGAAGCTGGGTCAACGACAACCGGCTCCAACATGCGGCCGAGCACGCCACCGAGCGCATTCTGCTGTTCGATCAGCATCAGCATGACTTCGCTAAGCGTCGTCTCTGAGATCGCCATTGTGCCAGAGAGTGAATGGAGAATACCGATTTTGATCGTATCCTCCTGCGGCATCGCGGGTGTGGTCGCCAAAACGATGGCAGCCGCCGCAACGCCAGCGAAGGACCTTCTAAAAAGCGCCATTTGATGAAACTCCTTGTTGAGACGCCCCGACGGGGGCGCTGAGGAGCAATTGGCAAGTCCCGTGCCAGGTTATATGAGGCGCTCCGAGCGATCCGCACCAGCTGTTTGCCTATTCTGCCGGCAGCGTCAGCGCGCCTGCACTTTATTTGGGCAGATCAGATGATGGGTCGTCGGTACTGGCGGCCTCGTTTCCATACGAGAGCTTGCGATCCATTCCTGAGATCGCCCAGATTGGGTGGCTCCGGCGCCCGGACGGGGCCATAATTGCAGGCGGTCGACCGTTGGGAGGAAGGCCATGCCGATAGTGTCGGCCAATGACATCGACTTCTATTGTGAGTTCACTGGCCCCGCGGATGCTCCGGTGGTCGTGTTCATCAACGCGCTCGGCGCCACCGTCGAGATGTGGCGGGAACAAGTCGAGGCGCTCTCGGCCGGCTATCGCTGCCTGACCTTCGACGCCAATGGACACGGCCGTTCTTCAGCCCAGGCGATGCGGCCGGCGATCCAATCGCTCGCTAACGATCTCGCCGGATTGCTCGGCGCTCTCGCGGTCAGCCGAGCCACCATCGTCGGAGCATCGATCGGTGGCATGATCGCGCAGTGTTTTGCCGCCAAATATCCCGAGCAAGTCGATCGGCTGGTACTGATCGCAACCACACCAAAAATGCCGGATGCGAGGCCGTGGACGGAACGGGCCGCCAATGTCCGGAGAGAGGGGCTCGAGACCATCGCCGGGGCGGCGATGACTCGTTGGTTCATGGCGGATTTCGCGGCGGCTCGACCGGACCGCGTCGAAGAAACCCGCCGGCTCTTCCTTGAGACCGATCGCGAGAGCTACGCCCTTTGCTGCGAAGCGATCGCAGCTATGGATTTGACCGAAATAATAGCCGACATCGCCGCGCCCACCCTGGTAATGGCGGCGGCCATGGACCTGTCGACGCCGTTGGAGACCGCCGAAAAGTTACGCCGAACTATCAGCGGTGCAGCGATGCTGATCGTTCCCGACGCCGCACATATGCTGGTGATCGAGCGCGCGGCCGAAGCAAGCAGCTGGATCTCGGCCTTTCTCGATTTGCCAAAGCGATAAGATCCAGAATGAGTGGTGAAGGCGAAACTCTTAACGGTCCGTTTTCGAATTTGACTCAACACAATCATTCGAAGCCTGAATTGTTCGCTTATGGCATCGGCCCAGTCCTGCGCCGCGCCATTCCGAGCTTGGCGATACGACAGCACGAACTGAGCAGATGACGCCGACTATCAATCGACGCGGCTTTTTGAAATTCGGCGGTGCGGCAATGGTGTCCGCCTCGGCCTTTGCGCGCTGGCCAAGCCAGGCGGGAGCCGCCTATAACGACAGCAACATCCAGATCGTCGATACCGGACATGGCACTCATGAAGCCTTCCTCCACCCGCTGGCGGGGAATGGAGTGCGCACCATCCTTCGCTACTACGCACAGGAAAACAACATACC
This sequence comes from Kaistiaceae bacterium, assembly GCA_963667605.2. Taxonomy (GTDB): domain Bacteria; phylum Pseudomonadota; class Alphaproteobacteria; order Rhizobiales; family Kaistiaceae; genus JADLGL01. The sequence goes on along the minus strand of CAXXUZ010000003.1, from coordinate 1,145,732 downwards.
GGGCAAGAACATAACCCTGCGCGAGCGGGACATGATCTTCGATCATGGGCTGTCGCTGTGCATCGTCTATCAACACAAGGCCTATCTCACCAATCGCTTCACGGCGGCCTCGGGCATCGAGGACGCTAATTTCTGTCTTGTCAGAGCGGCTGAGATTCGGCAGCCGCAGGGGACGGCGATTTTCTTCGGCGTCGACAGCGATACTCATAGCGACGCAGCCGTGATCGATTATCTGACGGCTGTGCGGCGGGTGATCGGCGGCCGATACGAAATCGGCTGCTATGGGTCGGGCGCTCATTGCTTGGCCGCGATCAATGCCGGCGTGGCGACAATGTCATGGGTTGCCGAAGCGCCAGCTTGGGGCGGGACCCGGCAGTTCATTAACTCCCAGCGCTGGCATCTCTATCAAAACAAGACGCAGATCGAGGACAGCCCGATCATGAGCGCCGGCGGCGTGCCGATTGACACTAACATCCTCAATCCGCGCTTCGATTCGATCGGTGCCTTCGACCGGTATGGCACGCGCGTCAGTTATGATCGGGCCAAACTCCAGTTCAGGTATGATCGGCGGATGTTCGTATCCGCCACCGAGCTCAATGTTCGTGATCGACCGGGCGGAAATGTTATCGCGCATTTGTGCATCGCCCAGACGGTGCATGTGCTTGGGATCGAGGCCGGCTGGGCATTAATCGATACCAATGAGGATGGCCGTGCGGATGGCTATTGCAGCGCGGAATATTTGCAGCCGCTCCACCGGATGCCGGCCTATGTCAACGGGTGCAGGCCGCTGGCGATGTAGCGCGCCAATCCCGGCTCGTCACGATGCCGGAGTTGCTGCGTACCTCGTGCGTACCTGGTGCGAACCTAGAGATCGCCGAAATAAGCCGACCGCGTCGTGGTTAGCCAACCGAAGTAGCCTGGCGCGGCCCGAATCTCGCGGCCGACCGAGCGCGCGCCTTGATCGCTTCCTGCTCACGGTCGCGCGCCGGGGCGTTGGTCACCAGCGACGCCAGAAGCCCACGCGACAATGCCGCGACTTCATCGACGGAGCGATTGAAAGCGGCCTCGTTTGCCTTTGATGGTTTGGTGAAACCAGTCAGCTTCCTGACGAATTGGAGAGAAGAGGCCCTGATCTCTTCCTCGGTCGCTGGAGGATCGAAATTAAATAGCGTTCGGATATTGCGGCACATGGATAATAATCCTGAGGTTGTGGAGCGAAGGTGGCGCGGCGATCCAGACCGAAAGCTTTGGAGGCGCCCACTGGGGCGGGATTAGCTGACCTCGAAGTTCCCCACTAGGATGCGGCATGGTGTGGTGGTTGACATACCATAGCCCTTCCATGAGCTGTACCACCGCCGCCGCCACCTGGCCGGCCGGGATCAGGGGCGCCGTCAATCTTTCACCCGTTCAAGTCAAACACCGCGGCCTGATCGACACGGTCATGGGGGCCCTCTCGGCGTCGGGCCTTCATCCCTTGCGGCTGGACCTTGAAATCACAGAGTCGGTCTTCCTCCAGGAGGATCGCGCAACCGTGGCGGTCCTGCATCAAATTCGGGAGCTGGGGGCCCAAATCTCGATGGACGATTTCGGAACCGGATACTCGTCTCTGAGATATCTGCGGTCGTTCCCGTTCGACAAGATCAAGATCCGATAGGTCCTTCGTTCACAGCCTGATCGAAGCCGAAGACGGCATGGCCATCGTCAGAGCAATTGCCGGGCTCGGCAAAGGTCTGCGAACGGCTACGACCGCCGAGGACGTCGAGACCACCAAGCAACTCGATCTGCTGAAGGAAGTCGGATATAGTGAAGTTTCAGGGATTCCTCTTCAGCCCAGCCAAACCGGCCTCCGAAGTGGCATCTATGCTGGTGCGGTTCGGCTGGCCGGAAATCAAAGAGAGCCTGTCCGAAAGGCAAGTGCGTGATCAAGATAGCGCAGCTTGAGGGCGGAAACCCGCTTCGGTTCGACGTGACTGTCGCAGAAGGCGCTGGCGAGAGCCGCCATGAGGTTACCGTTAGCGCCGCCGATCTTGCGCGATTGACCGCAAGCGGACAGTCACCGACGCAATTGATCGAGGCCGCTTTCCGCTTCCTCCTGGATCGTGAGTCGAAGGAGTCGATCCTGAGGCGTTTCGACCTCACCGTGATTGCCCGCTATTTCCCGGAATTCGAGCGGCAATTACCGCGCTATCTGTCCCAAACCTCACGATGAGATTCGCGCGCGGATCATCACTGGGCTTTCTCGGCCGGTTCGGCCGCTCCTCCGATCTGCGGCAGCTCGACGAGGCTTTGCGGGCGGTGGATGTGCATCCGCGGCTGGTGTCGGAGGCGATCAAACTGACGGTCGCTCGGCTGCTGAAAGAAGATCATGGTGACGCCGAGCCGGAATCTGAAGCCTATCGCCGGGCCGCCGAACTGATCGGCTATTGTGCCGTCGGTGCAGATGGCTTCGCGGCCACCAATGATGACGACCTCGCTCAAGCGGTCGAGCAGCGAATCGAGGCGGCGCTTGATGCCCCCGACAGCCTTGATGCCCGGCTGGTGCTGCTGACAATTCATGCCAAGGCCATTCAACCCAGTGTCGTTGCCGCCTTCGGATTGGAAAGCGCCTAGGCGATCGAGGGGCTGCGTTCAGGTGCTCAGAACGTCGAGTGCGGATTTCAGCGCGCGCGAATGCTCGGCCGTGACGTATTCGGCGAGTCCCACCGGTGGCAATTGATGTTCGCTGGCCGAACCGCGCTTGCGTACATAGACCACCGGATAGATCGCGCCGGAACCGTCTGCCTCCATGGTCAGAGCCACGCCATCCTCGCCGCCGCCGTCAAGGAAGGCGGTCAGCGGACAGACACCGAGATCGTTGAAGCCGGAATCGGGTGACGCAACCACGCTATGAGCAAGGTATCCGCGCTGGTGCCAAAGCGCCGGGCTCTGGTCGGCCACATCGAGCAGCATCGCCGCCAGATCGTCGGAGGAGACCGCCTTTGTCGCCGGAACGTGGCCAAACTCGGTCTCGGCGATGTGGCGGGCGAGAATGCCGGCATTGTAGCGCAGCCCGAGAACCGCGGCGGAATTCGGCGGAATGCCGTATTTGCCAAGGCCAGGTACGGCTTGGGTGATAGTGCCGGCGAAGTAAATGCCGGGAACGGTGGCGCTTTCCCACCAATCGGTCTGAGCCGGGAGCTTGTTCTGGCCGAAGGTTGCAACGCCGAGCGCGGGAAGATCACGCAACGGCGTCACAAAGCCGGTGGCGTTGATCACATCATCGGCGGTGACATGCATGATCTGGCCGTCGGCTGTCTGCTTGAACGTGACCCGCAGGCCCTCGCCGGAGGGAGCGATTTCTTCGATCGCCGCGTTGACAATGGCGCAGCCGCCGCCGATATCGCTGTCCTCAAATGGCTGGACGTAACGCGCCCGAACGCCGACCAGCGATTTTGTGACCACCGAGATTTTCGGCGGCGAGGGTGATGCCAGCGTAATCGTCCGCGCCCAGGGCAGCATGCCCGAGGCGAGTTCAAAGCCGGAATTTCGCTTGCCGATGACGAAGACCCGTCGGCCGGCATAGCCTTCGGGGGGACCGACATCGGCGTAGTGGTGGGCATGCTCGACGCCGGGGATATTGGGATTCCAAGGCTCGGCGACGCCGACCGCGAAAACAACAATCCGGCAACGATAGTCGCCGTCTGAAGTGGTGAGGACGAACCGATCCTCGCTGCCATCATCGACCCGTGCAGTCGACTCCCAACGACATCCGTAGCGAACGCTGATACCAGCCTTGTCGGCAAAATCGGTAAGATTGGCCTCCATCTCAGCCCGCGACGGGAAATAGGAAGTCCCGTCCATGTGCTTGGCCTGCAAAGATTGCAGCTCAGGGTCCTCGGCCAGCAAACTGTTCCAATCAACCCGCTCGAAGCGGCGTGAACCGGGCCCGTCCGGTGCGTATGGTTTGGTCCAGGACAGCAGCCGCTGAAACAACGGCCATTTGAGGAACATCCCGCCCGGTGAATCGTCGGCCGACAGGACGGCATGATTGATGCGGAGCCGGTTCAGATAATAGGAGAGCTGCAGCCCCCCAGGCCCGCTGCCGACGACAACAATCGGGTAGGTGCCGGGCGGAAACGGGCGTTGATCGTCGGCCATCGATGCGATCAGTTACGCCAGTTATTGGCAGCCCGGAGGCGCCGCGCCTGGACTTGTAGCATTCGGTACATCAGCCTTGGATGGCGGTGAGGAAATCCTCGACCCCAGGGGCTGCCAGGACCATGCAGCGCGTTTCGGCCAAGGCAATGATATCGGCCGTGGGCGGGCTGCCGAGAAGCACCGATACCTCCCCGAAAAATTCGCCCCGGCTTAACCGGGCGCGTTCCTCGCCGTCGACCTCGACGCCACAGGCGCCGTCGAGCACGAAATACAGGCCGGATCCGGTCAACCCCTGACGGAGAATACGTGTTCCGTTGGCGAACCAGGCTTCGTCGAGCTGGCCGACCACTGCCTCCAACTGGGGACCGCTGAGATCGGCGAATAATGAGAACTGTGCCAGTGTGGCGATGATTTCGTCCCGACCGGCCATCGTCCCGATCCATTCACGCGTTGCGAGATTGAGGCGAGCTTAGCTTTCCTGCCGACGGTGCGGAAGGCCTCGCTCCGCCGCCGCGGCAGCAGGCCAGTTCGACTGTGTTCGGCTACCTCGTCGAATCGACAGCCGCGCCGCCAGGCCGTGCGCCTTCCCAGGCCGCTCTAATGACGCCGCGGATCCCGTCCTTGGTAAGCTGGCGGGGATTTGGATAGGGATCCTTCGTCGCCAGATCGACCGCGCGGTCGATTCCATTTTCCGGCATGCCAAGTTCACGCAGCGATGTCGGAGCGCCGAGTTGCCTGGCAAGATCGTAGACGCCGGTCGCGGCATTGGCGACGTTGAGCGCCCGTTCAATCCGCTCCATCGCCGACGTTGCAGCCGACGCGTTGAAGCGAAGGGCATGCGGCAGAACAACGGCGTGGGTCTCGGCATGAGGCAAGTCGAACAACCCGCCGAGCGTGTGACAAAGCTTGTGATGAAGCGCCGTTTCCGCTTGACCGAGACAAGTGCCGCAAAGCCAAGCCCCATAAAGGGCATTTGAGCGAGCCTCGACATCGTGCGGCCGATCGTGAAGTGCGGGTAGCGCGCCCGCAAAGGCGGCGATTCCGGCCTCGGCGAATAATTCAACGACGGGATTGCCGCCGGGCGCATAAAGCGCCTCGGCGGCGTGGGCCAGCGCGCTGAATGCGCTGGCGACGGTCAGACTCATAGACATCGCCAGCGTTAGGTCGACATCGTAGATCACCACTGCCGGAACAAAATTGGGGTCGCGCCGAACCAGCTTGGCTCCCTTGTCGGTCTCGCTCAACATCGGCGTCACCTCCGACCCGGCATAGGTCGTCGGGAGCGCGATCAGCGGCAGACCGGATCGCAAAACAATCGCCTTGCCCAGACCAATAGCCGATCCGCCACCGACCGCCACAACGCCGTCGGCATCGCTGTCCTTGATGACCGACAGCGCCTTCTGGGTGACGGTAACCGGGGTCTGCAGCTCGGCGTCGGTGAAGGCACCAATCGAATGCGATTTGATTTCCGCCGTTATGCGCTCGGCATCCTCCGCCTGCTGAGCGGTGGAAACCACCAATATGCGCGACCGCCCGAGGAGGTCGAGCTCGGCGGGTAATTGGGCGAGCGCGCCGGAGCCGAACAGAATACGAGCGGGACTGCCTTGATAATTGAATGAACGCACGCGCCGACGCTTTATTTCTGCATTGCCTCAGTGCCAATTGCCAAGACATCGTCGTCCTTGGCAAGCAAACATTCGAAAACGCTCCGTCAGACGTCGAGATTGGCGACATTCAGCGCGTTGGATTGAATGAATTCACGCCGCGGCTCGACGTCGTCGCCCATCAGCTGGGAGAACAACGCATCGGCCTCGTCACCTTCGCGGATCCTGACCTGCAACAGCGTACGGGCGTCGGGATCGAGCGTGGTTTCCCAAAGCTGGCTGGCATTCATTTCGCCAAGACCTTTGTAGCGCTGCATCGTCACACCCTTGCGGCCGGCGGCCAAAACGGCATGCAGCAGGTCTCGAGGCCCATGAACCACTGTCTCGACATCCTTGCGGCGGAGCATCGCCGGCGTGGCGAACACCTCCCCGAGGCGATGATGATGGCTGCTCAGCCGCCTGGCGTCGGCTGAGTCGATCAGAGCGGGGTCAATCATCGCAGCCTCGCGAACGCCGCGGATCGTGCGCTCGAAGACCAAGCCGCCGTCGTCGGAGACCGATCCGACCCAACCGCGTTCGGTTTCCTCGGCGACGGAATCTAGCCGAGCCGCAAGCCTTATCGCCACCGCCTCCGGCTGCTCCGGATCATCGTAGATCGTGGCGTCCAAGGCGCCATCGATCGCCGCCTGCTCGATGAGATCGCGGCTGTAACGGCGATGGAGCCCATCCAGGATCGCGGCCACCTGCTTGGCATCATCGGCGATTGTACGAAGATCGGCGCCAGCACGCTCCTCGCCAGTGCCCAACTGCAAGGAAAGCAGTGTCAAGGCCAGAGGAAATCAGAAACTCCTCAAGCGCTGCTTCGTCCTTGAGATATTGCTCCGAACTGCCCCGCTTGACCTTGTAGAGAGGCGGCTGAGCGATAAAGACGTGGCCGCGCTCGATCAATTCGCCCATCTGGCGAAAGAAGAAGGTCAGCAGCAGGGTCCGGATATGGGCGCCATCGACATCGGCGTCGGTCATGATGATGATCTTGTGATATCGGAGCTTGTCGGCGTTGAATTCCTCCTTGCCGATACCGGTGCCGAGCGCGGTGATCAGAGTGCCAATCTCCTGGCTCGACAGCATTTTATCGAAACGTGCCCGCTCGACATTGAGGATCTTGCCGCGAAGCGGCAGCACGGCCTGATATTCACGATGCCGGCCCTGCTTCGCTGAGCCACCCGCCGAGTCGCCCTCGACCAGAAAGATCTCCGATTTGGTCGGATCGCGCTCCTGACAGTCGGCGAGCTTGCCCGGCAGCGAGGCGACGTCGAGCGCACTCTTGCGGCGGGTTAGTTCGCGAGCCTTGCGCGCGGCTTCGCGGGCGGCGGCGGCTTCAACGACCTTGCCGACCACCGATTTAGCGATCGCCGGATTCTCTTCGAACCACGCGCCCAACGTTTCATTGATTGCGCCTTCGACCACCGGCCGCACTTCCGACGAGACCAGCTTGTCCTTGGTTTGCGATGAGAATTTCGGGTCCGGCACCTTGAGCGACAGCACCGCGGTCAATCCTTCGCGGCAATCATCACCAGTCAGCGATACTTTTTCGCGGCGGGCACCGCCGAGCCGTTCGGCGTATGACGTCACTTGCCGCGTCAGAGCACTGCGAAACCCCGCCAGATGGGTGCCGCCGTCGCGCTGGGGGATGTTGTTGGTAAAGACGAGGACGTTCTCATGGTAGGAATCGTTCCACCACATGCTGAGTTCGACGGTGATCGGCCCGCGTACGGCTTTGACCACGATCGGGTCGGGCATGATCGGGTGCTTGGCGCGATCGAGCCAGCGGATAAACTCGGTCAGGCCGCCGTCATAATGCAGCGTGTCGGTCTTGACCTCGACGCCGCGGCGATCGGTTAGGATTATCCTGACCCCGGAATTGAGAAAAGCGAGCTCCCGCAGACGGTGCTCGAGCGCCCCATAGTCAAACTCGATTCTAGTGAAGGTCTTGGGCGACGGCATGAACGTGACCTCGGTGCCGGAGCGCCCATCCCAGTCGCCGATCGCGGCCAGTTTGTCGTCCGGTACGCCGTCGGTGAACCGAACCTGATGGATCTTGGCATTTCGCCAAACCGTCAACAGCAGCCATGAAGAGAGCGCGTTGACCACCGAGACGCCGACGCCGTGCAGACCGCCGGAGACCTTGTACGCGTTCTGATCGAACTTTCCGCCGGCATGCAGCTGGGTCATGATCACTTCGGCGGCCGAGACACCTTCGCCGCTATGAATTTCGGTGGGAATGCCGCGACCATTATCCTTGACCGTCACCGAGCCGTCGGCGTTCAGAGTGACCAGAATTTCATCGGCATGGCCGGCCAGAGTTTCGTCGATAGCGTTGTCGACGACCTCGTACACCATATGGTGGAGACCGGAGCCGTCATCTGTATCGCCGATATACATGCCCGGCCGTTTGCGAACCGCGTCAAGGCCTTTGAGGACCTTGATAGATTCGGCATCATATTCGGCGGCTGTCGGCGGCGAGGCCGGCGGGATTTCGGTCATAAACGCTTCACTGTTTGAAAACTGGCGCCGCCTGTTGTCGAAAACAATCGAAGAATGGCTAAATCCGGCCATTCTGTCCGCGGCTGAGAATCACCCTTTCAATATAAGGTATATCGGGTCCGAATTCGCCCCCTGTATGCCTTTTTCTCCTCACGAAAATCCTGCCGCTTGAATGGCTTATCGGACGGTTCCGACTCAGCCAAGTGTGGCGCCAACCTTGACTGTGCCGTCGCTGACGCAGATGTGCTGGGCGGCGTCGCCGAGGACCGAAAACGGACCCGGCTCGGTGCCGGTCAGCCAGACCTGAAAACCCAATCCGAGAAGAATCCCGAGAAGGTCGGCCCGTATGGTCGAATCGAGATGAGCCCCGATCTCGTCCATCAGCAAAAGCGGCATTTCGCCGTTCATTCGGGCGATCAAGCCAGCATGGGCGAGGATGATCCCGACCAGCAGCGCCTTCTGCTCACCAGTCGAGCATTCGGCCGCTAGCGTTTGCTTCGGCGCATGGGTGACCTTCAAGTCCGACAGATGCGTTCCGGACAATGTTCGTCTAGCTGCACGATCTGCCGGGCGTCCCAGGGAGAACGCCCGAATGAGTTGATCCTCGACCTCGGTGGCGCTGGCGGTGTCGAGCGCTTCCTCGACGGTGCCGGCGATGCCAAATTGCGCGGCTGGGAACGTCTGGTCATGGCTGGTTGCGCTGATCGCCTTGCTCAATAATGCGATGCATTCCTTTCGCGCTGCGGCAACGGCAACGCCGAACTCCGCCATCTGAGCCTCGATCGCGTCGAGCCATTTCACGTCGCTGTGATTCTCCTCAAGCAAGCGATTGCGGCCGCGCATCGCCTTCTCATAAGAGGCGACCCGCTCGCCGTGGCGCCGGTCGATCGCCAGAACCAGCCGATCGAGAAACCGGCGACGATCCGCGGCGGGCCCGGTGAACAGGCCATCCATCGCCGGGGTCAACCAAACGACTCGGAGATGATCGAGCAATGTCCGACTGCCGGGCGCCGGTGCATGATTGATCCGGATGGCACGAGGGCTCGCCGGTCCGTCATTGCCGAAGACCAGGCCGGTGCCGATATCAGTCTCGCCGTCGGGACCGGCGAGCGTCGTCGCCACCGCCCAACTGCCGTCGCCGTCGCGCCGACCGAGATCGGCCAGGCGCGCGCGCCGGAGACCGCGGCCCGGTGACAGAAATGAGATAGCCTCGAGCAAATTGGTCTTGCCGGCGCCATTGGGTCCGGTCAGCACCACCGGCCTTGAATCGAGTCGAAGGGTCAATTCGTCGTAGTTACGAAAATTGGTGAGCTTCAGTGACGATAGGTAGATTTTGCCGGGCGAACTCGGCTCGCGACCTTTTGGATGATCAGTCGTATTGAGCACGAGCGCCATTTCGGGATGAGCGGTTGCGCATATCGGCGAGACTGGCCATATTTCAGCTTCCCAGAAACAATCAAAAGGAGGTGGTCAAGTGTCTCATTGTTTACTGCCGCGTCAGGCGAATTCGACCAGGACGTTCGCCTCTTCGGGGCGCTGCATCTAGTGGAATAAGCGCTATCGGTCGAGCCGCATATTCGCGGCCGGACAATGGAAGGGCCGCCTCAAGGCGGCCCTTCGCTTTTGGGGCCGCAAGGTAGTCGCTCAAACTCGCATCGGCATCAACACGAACAACGCATTGGGATCGTCGTCGTCCTGAATCAGGGTCGGCGATCCTGGATCGGCCAATTTGAACACGGCCGTGCCGGAACGAAGCTGCGCTCCGATATCCAATAAATATTTGGCATTGAACCCGATCTCGATCGGGTCAGCGGAATAATCGACGCCAAGTTCTTCGGTGGCGCTGCCGGAGTCCGGATTGTTGACCGAAAGGGTTAGCTTCCCGTCGCCGAGAGCCAACTTAACTGCCCGGCCGCGTTCGCTGGCAACGGTCGATACCCGGTCGACAGCGTCGGCGAAGTCGCTGCGGTCGACCTTCATCAGCTTGTCATTGCCTTGCGGGATCACCCGAACATAATCGGGGAATGTGCCGTCGATCAATTTCGACGTTAGGACGACATTGCCGATGGCAACCCGAATCTTATTGTCGGAGACCTCGACCCGGACGTCGTCATCCACGCCTTCCAACAGCTTTTGCAATTCGCCGACCGTCTTACGTGGGACGATGATCCCCGGCATCGTGTCAAGGCCCGCCGGAGTCGGCATCTGTGCTTGGGCGAGCCTATGGCCATCGGTAGCAACCGCCCGGAGCATCTTGGCTTCGCCGACCGTGACCAGATGCAGATAGATGCCATTGAGGTAGTAGCGTGTTTCCTCGGTAGAGATCGCGAATTGGGTGCGGTCGATGAGACCGCGAAGCTCGGTACCGGCCACAGTGAAGGCAACCGGGAACTCGCCGACGGTAAGGTCGGGAAAGTCGGCATCGGGAAGCATCTGCAAGGAGAAATTGGAGCGGCCGGAGCGGATGGAAAGCGAGCGGCCGTCGCTGTCGGTTTCGAGTGAAACTTCGGCGCCCTCGACCAGTTTTCGGACGATGTCATAAAGAAGATGCGCCGAGACCGTCGTCACGCCCTCCCGCGGTATTTCAGCCGGGACCGTTTCCAGGATCTCAAGATCGAGATCTGTGGCCTTTAAGGCCAGGCTAGAATCGGTCGCTCGAAGCAACACATTGGTCAAAATTGGGATCGTGTTTCGCCGCTCAACCACGCGATGCACGTGATTGAGGGCTTTCAGGAGGTTCGAACGCTCGAGGGTTGCTCGCATCATCGCCACGGAGTTTGGCGCCGGGGTCGGCAGCTATGGAGGATCGCCTGAAGGTGATCGGGCCAGCGAAGCTACTGCGAATGCCGTCGAAAGCAAGGGCGACATGCGTTTATTGAATCGGTTGATCCTCGATCATCTTCCGCAACAGTTCGACTTCGTCGCCGAGCGAACGATCGGCCTTGATCAATTCCTCGATCTTCCGGACGGCGTGAAGCACGGTAGTGTGGTCGCGGCCGCCGAAGCGGCGACCGATCTCAGGCAGCGAGCGCGGCGTCATCGCTTTGGCCAGATACATGGCGATCTGTCGCGGGCGAACGATCGTCCTGGTCCGCCGGCTCGAAAGCAGGTCTGATTTGGAGACGTTGAAGTGACGGGAGACGACCTTTTGAATTTCCTCGATTCTGACCCGCCGAGGCTCGCGAGCGCCGATAAGATCACGCAGGGTGATCTCGGCCGATGAGATGGTTACCGGTACATTGGTGAACTGCCATTGCGCGACCAGGCGGTTCAGAGCGCCTTCAAGATCGCGACCATTGGAGACGACGGATTGGGCGACATACTGGAGAACCGGATCAGGAATATCGAGACCTGGCATGGCGGCCCGAGCCACTTGATAACGGGTCCTGAGAATGTTGCGGCGAAGTTCAAGATCAGGTGGGCCGATCTCAAAAGCCACGCCACCGCCGAGCCGTGAACGAACGCGCTCATCGAGTGATTCCAATTCGGGCGGCGGTCGATCCGCTGCGACCACGACCTGACGCGAGCCGTCGATCAGAACGTTCAACAGATGACCAAATTCCTGTTGCGCTGATTTACCCTGTAGGAACTGAACGTCGTCGATCAGCAACAAATCGATCTCGCGGAGGCTCTCCTTGAACGCGACGCCAGACTGATTCCTGATCGCCGCGACGAAACGGAACATGAAATGCTCGGCGGTCAGGTACACGACATTGCGCTGCGGCCCGGTCACCCTTGCCGCCTGAGTGACGGCATGGAGGAGATGCGACTTGCCGCGACCGACGCCGGCGTGAAGGAACAGCGGATTGAATGGCGATTGCGGGTTGCCCTCGGCGACCATCCTGGTCGCGGCCAGCGCGACTCGATTGGCGGAGCCTTCGCAAAAACTTTCAAAAGTATAGCGAGCGTCGACCGGTGAGCCGCCGAGCGGGCCGGAAACCTGCTGCTGGCGAGGTGCCGGCTGCAATCGCGGTGATGCCGATGCCATTGCCGGCTGCCGCTGATGTCCGTTGACCGCGCCTTCCGCCATGACATCGACTTTCGGCCGGGTGGCGCTGCGGACGGCGAGATCGATTCGCCTGACCGCTTTGAATTCAGCTCGCCAAAGGTCGAGTAGCTGATCCCGATAGTGACCTTGGATCCATGATTTCAAAAACCGGGTCGGAACCGACAGATAGGCGGTTTTAGCGTCGCCGTGCTCAAACTCGATGCTTGCGAACCAGCTTGCATAGACATCCTCACCGAGGGCTTCGCGGAGCCTGACCTTGACACGGCCCCAGTGCTCATCTGTAGGCGCTGCGGAATTGGCAGCGCTCCCTTTAGCTCCTGCCTTGGCCTTCCCGGACGCCGCGGCGTCCGGTATCTTGCCGGCCCGATCAGCCCCATACTCCTGGGCGCTCGAGCGGTGGGCGAGTTTGTCCAAAGTGGTTCTCCCTCACGTTTGAGACCAAGGAAGCCCAGCAACGCGCCAACCCGAAACAGCGCTACGGTGCCGATCTCCGTTCAGCGGACCCTCAAAGCCGGGCCCGATGTTGAAGCAATTGGCAAAGCCGCCCGCGGTCACCGCGATCGCGGCAGAGCGGCTACGCGAGCCAGAGCGGCAGATAAAAAAGAGTGACGCCTCCCTGCCTATTCCACGCTCTTCCAGTTCGGCCTGCACGAGCCCAGCAAAGTCTTGCTTGACATCGCCCGTCGGAAACATTTGCCACTCGATGAAGATCGGCGTCTTACCGAACTCGTCGAGCGAGGGGACCCCGACATAGGCCCACTCGGCTTCGGTGCGAACATCGATCAAAACCGCATCGGGTTCGGCGCCTAAAGCCGCCCATGCCGCCTCAACCGTGACGTCTCCGCGATAGCTCGCGCCAGGCATCACCCGTCCTTCCCCTGCACTGACCATCGTCAGCCAGCGCAGCAGGCAAAAGTAAAGACCGCTCCCAACTGCGGGACGTGAACTGAAAACTATTTACCGACTAAAAATAACGCCAGAACTATCTTAATGATGGCGGCCAGAATCTACAGCCAAAGCTATAGAAACCGTCATATCTCTCACTAGATACTTAAAGCCACTCAGCCCTCAACGCAGAAGGGAACTGGTAGACTGGACTGCCCCCTCCGCGTCAGGGAAGCTAGTACGGGTGGATTGGGTTTCGCAATGGGGTGGCACGCACCAATTTCGGTTGCCGATCGCCAAGCATCGGCGCACTTCGGTTAACCTCTTTGACCGACGCAAGGAATCGGACGCGGAGCTGCTCGGCACTTTTTCCCGGCACCGTTTTGCAAATTCAGAACGTTGCTTGAAAGACACGATTTCGAGGTCGCTCCAGCCCGGTCGACATCCAACCCCATGGCAACATCCTGACAGTGCAGGCGAAAAGATGCCACGTCGATGTTAACCATCCGTCGCATCGGATTCCGCGGTCGATCGGCGACGAAATACAAACCGGCTGTTCGTCATAGCGCACTTCAAACGAACGGCAGTCAGTGGTGGAGCGGGTGAAGGGAATCGAACCCTCGTATTCAGCTTGGGAAGCTGCTGCTCTTCCATTGAGCTACACCCGCACGGACGAAAGATAGCCTTCGCCGAAAGCGCCTGCAATCGCGGTCCCCTGGCTCGCCCAAACAGCCTCACCGGGCGTCGGATATTTCCGCCCAAATAACGTGATGATCGCTTGCGGCATGGACCTCTCGCGTCAGCTCGGAGTAGACTGGCCGACGAGGTGGCCGGACTCCTGGCCACGCGCCGTTGCGGAAGAGACCTGACGGCGTCACGCGACTGAATAATGCAGGAGACAGGAGAAGATAATCAATCTTCTGGCTGTCATTGCCGAGTCCGAATGTACCCTTGCCCGCAAACACCCCGGTGTCGAAACTTTGATGCGTGGATACATCCTTCAAATCGGTGCCGGCGAGGAGCGGCTGCAGCGGTGCAGAGTTAGGCGTATCGTTCAAATCGCCAAGCACGATGATCTTGCCGTGCCCCTGAGCCCGAAGGGCATCGCAGATCGTCGCCGTCCGGCGCGCCTGCGCTTCGCGCTTGGCTTTCGAGGCCGCGTTGTTGCCGCCGAACTTGCTCTTGAAATGATTCGGCAGCACCCAGATCAGCTCGCCGCCAGCGGTGGTCACCGAATATTCGGGGCAGTCACGGCTGAAGATCGGTAGCCCATCTGGTTTGAGGTCGTGGATATGGCTGCGCATCAGACCGATTTCGATACCGTGTTTGGCCATAAGACCAACATCGATGCCGCGTTCATCATTGCCATCGATGAGCATGATCTGCTCGTAGGGCTGCCCCTGTACTTCGTCCAGAACGATCTCTGAGAATTGCTTCAGCGCAACGCGGTCCTCCGCTTCGATCACCGCGAGGACGTCGGCGGCGACATCACGGATAACGCGGCCGGTATTGGTGATCGCGATCTCGTCCACCGGCTCCCGGCGAAGCTCGACCCAGCCGATCCAATCGTCGCGGCCATTGGCGACAATTTCTATCGGCGCGCCATCGCGCGGCCGCCGCACGATTTTGCCGCGAATCCGCCTGAGAATGACAAAGCGACCCCGGTCGCTCTTCTCCAGACCAAGTTCCTTCATCAGCTCGATCATTCGGCGCTCGACGGCTGCGCAATAGACCGCTCTTTCGAAAAGCGCGTTCAGATCAGCCGTCGCCTTCAAGATCGGCTTGGCGGAATTTTCGCCGGGCTGATTGAAGGCGCGCGCCCGGCTGAAGAGATTCTCCACATTAAACGCCGCGACTTTCATGGGGCACCTCCGATCGCAAACACCAATCCTCGATTACCATAGGTTGACGTTGATCGCGCTACTACCATCGCCGGGTCCTCAACCGCGGCCACAGGCGACCCACCGCCTTCATTCATCCAGGATTATCACCGGAAATGCTTGGAGAGCTTCAGGCCTTGCGCCTGATAGTGAGAGCCAATGTCGGCGCCATAGAGAAAGCTTGGCCGTTCCGCCATCTTCTCATACACCAATCGGCAAACGGTCTGACCGTGTTCGAGGACGAAGGGAACCTCGTGGCTTCTTACCTCGAGCACGGCGCGGCTGCCGCTGCTGTCGGATTCGGAATAACCGAAGCCAGGGTCGAAAAAACCGGCGTAATGCACCCGGAACTCGCCGACCAAGGGATCGAACGGCACCATCTCGGCGGCGTAACCTGGCGGCACCTGTACCGCCTCGCGCGAAACCAGAATATAGAACTGATCAGGATCGAGGATGAGTTCGAAACCGCCGCGGGCCTCGATCGGGTCCCAGAAATCAAGCTGATCGTGGGCACTGCGGGCATCAACATCGATCAGCCCAGTGTGTCGCTTGGCGCGGTACCCGACAATACCGCCGCGCGGCTGGCTTAGGTCGATCGATAAGACCAAGCCATTGTCGATCACCGGTTCACCGTCAATGAGAGCGGATTCCCGATGGAGGGCAAGAAGGCTGGAATCGTCGAGCCGTGCCTGTCCACGACGGAAACGGATTTGCGACAGTCGCGAGCCGGCGCGGAGGACGATCGGGAAGGTCCGCGGGCTGACCTCGAGATAGAGCGGTCCGGAATAGCCCGCTGGGATAGAATCGAAGGCCCGGGCATTGTCGGCGATGGCCCGAGTGAAGATGTCGAGCCGACCCGTCGAGGATTTGGGATTGGCCGAGGCGGCAATGTCGGCCGGCAGCGCGAGACCCTCAATTAGCGACACGATATAGACGCATCCGGTCTCCAATACCGCGCCGTTGGTGAGGTCGATTTCGTGCAGGCGAAGGTCGGCGAGCCGATTGGCAACTGTTCGATCAGGCCCGGGAAGGAATGATGCCCGGACCCGGGTGGCGAGATCGCCAACGCGAAGGTCGAGGCTGGCCGGCTGTATCTGATCAGCGTCGAAATCTTGCTTGGGAACGATGAATTGGTGTGGGCCCGCCCGGATTGCGCCTTCATCGATCAGTTGCTGGATCGCCTGCGCTGGAAGGATCCCGTCAGCCGTTACCGTCACCGCTGTCGCCCCCCCTTGCGCTGCCGCGCGGCAGGCTTAGCCGATGCGGGATTTGACGCCAAGGCGGAACCGGAATAAGAGCGTTCCAAACGTCGTGGTCATTTGAGCTGGCCGGCTTGCAGCCACGTAAAATAAATCGCTAAAAGGCCAGGGCGGACAACGACCCGGCTGTGAGGCCGGGTTTTTTGTTGTCGGAGGCACCGATGAAAAAGCGAGATTTGAGGGATTTGGCGCTAGCCACAAGGCTGGTGCATGGCGGCACGGAGCGATCGCAATTCGGGGAAACCTCCGAGGCGCTGTTCTTGAGCCAGGGATATCTCTACCCCACCGCCGAGGCCGCCGAAGCCAGGTTCAAGGGTGAGGAGCCGGGTTTCGTCTATTCGCGCTATGCCAACCCGACGGTGCGGATGTTCGAGCAGCGAATGGCGCTTCTGGAACACACCGACGACGCCCGTGCCACCGCCTCGGGCATGGCCGCGGTCAACACTGCTTTGATGACCCTGTTGTCGGCCGGCGATCATGTCGTGGCGGCACGAGCGCTGTTCGGCTCTTGCCACTATATCATCGATCAATTGCTGCCGCGCTTCGGTATCGAATCGACCTTGGTCGATGGCATCGACCTCGATCAATGGCGGACCGCGGTGCGACCGAACACAAGGGCTTTCTTCCTCGAAAGCCCGACCAATCCGACCCTGGCCATCATCGACATCGCGGCCGTGGCGGAGATAGCGCACCAGGCCAGCGCCTCTCTGGTGGTCGACAATGTGTTCGCAAGCCCGATATTGCAGCATCCATTGGAGCTTGGAGCGGACATCGTCGTCTATTCGGCGACCAAACACATCGACGGTCAGGGACGATGTCTCGGCGGCGTGGTACTCGGCGACAGCGACTTCATCGACAAGGTCCATACCTTCCTCAAGCACACTGGCCCGAGCTTGAGCCCGTTCAATGCCTGGGTACTGCTCAAAGGACTTGAGACCTTGCCGCTGCGGATCGAACGCCAAAGCAAGACAGCGGCGTTGCTGGCGGACGCGCTTGCCGATCATCCGGCCGTCGAGCGGACGCTCTATCCAGGGCGTTCCGATCACCCGCAACATGACCTCGCGCGGCGGCAAATGAGCGCCGGATCAAGTTTGGTGTCATTCGAGCTGAGGGGCGGCAAAGCGGCCGCGTTCGGCCTGGCCAACGCCCTCCAGCTGATTGGACTTTCCAACAATCTCGGCGACGCCAAGAGCCTGATTACTCATCCGGCGACAACGACGCATCAAAGCCTGACGCCGGAGGTGCGCGCCTCGCTCGGCATTTCCGATTCGATGCTGCGGCTGTCGGCGGGGCTGGAGGACCCCAACGACCTTATCGCCGATCTCATTCAAGCGTTGGATCGGGTGGGCTAAATCAACGGTGCTACTTAAACCGCAGTTGGCACTCGGCCTGTCGTTACCACCGGGAGGCGAAGCAGCTTGATTTTTGTTCAGGAGCTTGGTCTAGACTGAGCGTTGCTCCCTCGCGACAAAGCCCTCAATGTACCGAGCCACCACCCGATCGATCCAGGTTACGGTCATGCCGAGCTATGAGGCGGAGCAATCCTCCCCGGCTGAGGCGCGCTATTTCTGGGCCTACACGATCGAGATCATCAATCTTGGCCTTGATGTGGTGCAACTTCGCTCGCGCGAATGGCATATCACCGACGGCAATGGTCAGACCAACAAGGTGGTCGGGCCGGGTGTAGTCGGCAAGCAGCCAGTGCTGCAGCCTGGCGAAAGCTTCGAATACACCAGCGGCTGTCCGCTCACGACGCCGTCGGGCATCATGGCTGGACATTATGAAATGCGGAACGACAAGGGCGAGGCGTTCGACGTCGAGATTCCGGTCTTCTCGCTCGATCTTCCCGATCGCGAGCGCGTGCTGAACTAGGGCTCGGATTTGGGCGGATCGCGGAACTCGTCCGGATCGAAAACGTAGGAGGTGCCGCAGAATTCGCATTTAACGCGGATTGCGCCCTCCTCGATCGATTCCTCGATCGCTTCGGCGCTGAAGGAGCGCAGCATCTTTTCGATACGACCGCGATCGCAGCTGCAGCGGTCGCGGATCGGCGTCAGCTCATAGACACGAACGCCGCGCTCATGGAACAGGCGATAAAGCAGCCGCTCGACCGGCACCTCGGGGTCAACGAGCTCGTAGTCCTCGACGGTCTGCACCAGAAGCTGAGCCTCGCGCCACGAATCGTCCTCGGCGGGTTCCTCAGCGTCAGCTTCGGTTCCCTCCGGTCGGTCGCCGCCCGGCAAATCGACGCGAGGCAAGCGCTCGGCCAGTGCCGGCATGAATTGCGCGAGTACGCCGCCGGCCCGCCACAGACGACGCGGTTCACCGTCGCCCGGCACGAGCATCTCGGCGGCTGCCAACCGGACCTTGGTCGGAATCTGCTCCGATTGGTGGAAATAGGCCTGCGCCGCTTCCTCGAGGCCGCCGCCTTCAAGTGCGACAACGCCTTGATAGCGGGTCATATCGCTGCCTTGGTCGATGGTCATGGCTAGTGTGCCTCGGCCGAGCAATTTCCCGGGCTTCGCCTCGCCGGCAACTTCGGCCTCAGTGACCGCCTTTTCGTCAAAGGAAGCATAGGCTCTGAGATCGCCTGGGGTTCGGAAATCGACCACTAGCATGCTTACCGGCCCATCGGTCTGGGTCTGGAGGATCAATTTACCCTCGAACTTCAGCGACGCGCCGAGGAGGGCCGTCAACACAATGGCCTCGGCGGCAAGCTTGGACACCGCGGGCGGATAGTCGTGCCTGCCGAGCAAGGCATCCAGGGCCGGACCCATCTGGATCGCCCGGCCTCGCACGTCCAGACCCTCGACCTGGAACGGCCGTATCGCGTCATCGCCGACCATTGACGTCAGCTGAACCGCAGGCTGCGCCTTCATTCCGAGGCCTCACCGAGGCACCAAGCGAGAATGCCCTTTTGCACATGAAGCCGGTTCTCGGCCTCATCCCAGACGGCCGATCGCGGGCCATCGATCACCGCGGCCGTCACTTCCTGGCCGCGATGAGCCGGAAGGCAATGCATGAAGATCGCTTCGGGCTTAGCGACGGCCATCAACTCTTCTGAGACCTGATAGGGCCCGAGCGACTGTCGCCTGCGCTCGCCATCCTGATCACCCATCGAGACCCAAGTGTCGGTAACAATGCAGTCGACACCATCGGCAGCGGCTTTGGCGTCGACAAAGGTTTCGATCGCGGCGCCTTTCCGCCGAGCGGCTTCGACCAATGATGATTCCGGAGCCAACTCAGCCGGTGTCGCAATGGTGAGTTTAAAGCCGAAACCGGCGGCGGCATGGATCCAGGAGGCCAGCACATTGTTGGCGGCTCCGACCCAGGCGACGACGGCGCCCTCGATCGATCCGCGCCGCTCGACCAAAGTCATCAAATCGGCCATGACCTGACATGGGTGCGAGGCGCGGGTCAGGCCATTGATCACCGGGATGTCGGCATGAGCGGCGAGATCGGCCAGCGTGGCCGGATCCGGCGTTCGGATCATGATCGCATCGACGTATCGCGACATCACCCTGGCGGTATCGGCGATGGTTTCACCACGGCCGAGCTGCATGTCGTCGGCCGACAAGGCGATGGTCTCGCCGCCGAGCGAGCGCATGGCAACATCGAATGAGATGCGGGTCCGGGTCGAGGGGTTCTCGAAGATCATCGCCAAGATCTGGCCGGCCAACGGCGCGACCTGGCCCGACGCCCGGCCCACCTTTCGCTCGAGGCTATCGTGAAGGATTGCCTGCAGAACCGAAAAGTCGAGGGAGTCGAGATCGAGGAAATGGCGGGGCATCGGACTGCTATCAAACCGTGGCCGAGGCTTTGGCCTCGAAAACAGCCAGGCCCGTCTCCAATCGCACCGACGCCTCATCGACATCGGCATTGGTGGCGATCAACGGCGGCAGCAGGCGAATTACATTGTCGCTGGCGGCGATTGCCAGCAGGCCGGCATCGCGCAGTGACGCCAACACTTCCCGGTTCGGCGGCAGGCAGTGCAGACCGATAAGCAAGCCCTCGCCACGAATGCCGTCGACAATCTCTTGATGGGCGCCGACCACGCTCGCCAGCTTTTGCTTGAGATAGAGGCCGAGCTGCCTGACATGATCGAGAAAACCATCGGCTAGGATGACATCGAGCACGGCATTGCCGACCGCCATGGCGAGCGGATTGCCGCCGAAGGTCGAGCCATGAGCGCCGGCGACCATGCCCTTGGCCGCTTCGACGGTCGCTAGGCAAGCGCCAACAGGAAAGCCACCACCGAGCCCCTTGGCCAGCGCCATTATATCCGGCGTCACGCCGGACCATTCATAGGCGAACATCCGCCCGGTGCGGCCAATCCCGGTCTGAACCTCGTCGAGAATAAACAGCAGCCCGTGCTCATCGCAGAGCCGCCGAAGCTCACGCATAGCTGCCGTCGATAGCGACCGCACGCCGGCCTCGCCCTGGATTGGCTCGACAAGGATGGCACCGGTCTGGGGACCGATCGCCCTTCCCGCCGCTTTGACGTCCCCGAATTCGACCTGATCGAAACCATCCGGCAAAGGGTCGAAGCCTTCGCAATGGGCGGGGTTCTTCGCGGCGGCGAGTGTTGCCAGGGTCCGGCCGTGGAAGGCGCCCGAAAAGGTGATAATCCGACCACGTTCGGCTTGGCCATTGGCAAAGTGATAACGGCGCGCGGTCTTGATCGCGCATTCAACCGCCTCGGCGCCGGAATTGGTGAAGAACGCCTCATCAGCGAAACTGATGTCGGCCAGCCTTTCGGCAAGGCGCTCTTGCCCCGGAATGCGGAACGCGTTCGAGGTATGCCAGAGCTTCTCGGCCTGCGCCTGGAGCGCCACAACCAGGGCCGGGTGCGCGTGGCCGAGCGCGTTGACCGCTATCCCGCAGGTGAAATCGAGATATTTCCTACCGTCGGTGGCGGTCAGCCAAACACCATCGCCATTGTCAACAACAAGCGGCACTCTGGCATAGGTGTCGAAGATTGCAGTTCCAGACATCTGACGCTTTCCTCAAATGAGGCGCAAAACCAAAAGGTGCCGCCGAGAGGCGACACCATCGGTGCAGCCTAGCATGGCGTTCCGCCGCTGAGTCAATTCACCTTGGCCCCCGTAATTCACCGCAGTCGATTCACGATGCGGGGGATAACGCCGCCGACTCTTGTCAGTGTCTCCCGGCATATAGTAGCTTCGAAGCCGTCAGATACGACATATCGAGCGGCGGAAACTCCGTACCACAAGTAATGCGTCGACCGTGTCCCGGCAACGGGCCGCGAACGGGCATGGATTCGAGACGGTCGAGAAATCGAAGGACGCAAGTGATGAGCTGGACCGACGAACGCGTGGAGATGTTGAAGCGGCTCTGGGCAGAGGGGCTGAGCGCCAGCCAAGTCGCAGCCGAACTCGGCGGTGTCACGCGAAACGCTGTGATAGGTAAAGTCCATCGATTGTCGTTGTCGGGGCGGGCAAAGCCGGCAGGTGGACCAAGGTTGCACCGTCCGCGTGCCCCTAGGGCACCGCGAGCGCCGCGTCCGTCAATGATCGGCAATACGGCGCTGAAATTATTTCGCGCGCCGCAGCCGCGGCAGATGCCGGTAATCGAAGATGTCGTCGTGCCGATTCCGCTCAAGGCTACCATTCTGACCTTAAGCGAGACGACTTGCCGCTGGCCAATTGGTGACCCGACCGAGGAAGATTTTTGCTTCTGCGGCCACACTCCCCGGGAGACCGGGCCCTATTGCGAATATCACTCACGGGTCTCTTATCAGCCTCACATGGAGCGTCGTCGCGATCGTCAGGCTACAAGCGGTTAGCTTGCACCGCCGTCGATCACGACAAATCCGACGATCAAGACCAGGACCGCAATCGGGGTAGCCCGCAGCCGAAGCCGGCCGTACCAGTCGGGAAGCCGAGCCCGTTCGGCGGCCCAAACATCCCAAGCACCCTGCGCGGCGAGGCCGGCCGCAAGCAACGCGACGGCTGCTTTGCTCGGGATAAGCATTGACGCCATCGCTGCGGCGATTGGCACGGCGGTAATAAGCACCGCCATCGGGGCTCCCGTGACGCGGAGCGCACTGCCGAACCGGGCGCCGGCGAGAAACGACAGCAGCAAAGCTGCGTAGGCAACAAGGCCGGCGACGGCATCGGCGGCCTCCACAACGTCCAGCCCATCGGTCAAGATCAAGATCAATGCCGCCGCAAGCGGCGCCAGCGATCCATAGGCCAGAATGGCGGCCGGCAGCGGCGCCATGCCATTGTCGCTTTGGCTTGCCTTGCTCCCGTCGTCCTTTGTCTTTGCCTTCGCGGTCATTGGTCAATCGCGCCGGAAGACCACGCCGCCGAGCCAGCCCGCGGCGACAGCGACCAGGATAATTACGAGTCCGTAGAGCCAGGGGCTGTCGCGTGACGCGTCAAAAATGAGCTGCTCACCCCCGGTCTTGATGATCTCCATAGGCAGGCTGGCGAAGGCGGCCAGTTCGCCGGAGCGAAAGAGATAGACTTGAACCATATAATCACCGATTGGAACATTGGCCGGTAGATCGAAGGACGTTCGAAAGACGGTGGTGCTCGGCCGCCCGATCTGATCGAAGCGTTCGTAATAGTGTCCCTGATCCCGGCGCAAACGAACGAGCGCCGTTGCAAAATCCCGGCGCTCAGCGGTGTCTACTTCGGTAACGGCGATTATGGTCGAAAGCCCCAATCCAAGCCCAGCAAGCATCCGGGGTTCGGCGAGTTGAGCAAGCGGCGCGATGGCGTGCAGCGCGTAGAAGGCGGGCACATCGGCGAACGTCGCTTGGGCTCGGTTGACCCACAGACCGAGCAGGCGGTCTTTCCGCCTTGTCGTCACCGATTCGATCGGGCCGCGGAGGAGAACAATCAAATCGACCGGATCGGCACCATCTTCGGCCGGCGCCGGTGAAATTGGAGGCGATGGCTACCTGGTCGGTCGATAGGCTGACGATCAACGTCTCGGCCAAGCCGGTGGTTGTCGCCCCGATCATCGCCAGTGCAGTCACACCGGCGAGACGGATCATGCCACCGTCTCGCTGATCGAATAAGGCTCGGGCGGCGCTGTGACCAGATCAACCAGGAACCGGGCGCCAACCGCCAGCACCAGCACAGCTAGCATCGCACGCAAGGTTTCGCCGCGAAGGACCAAGGCGGAGCGAGCACCGAACTGGGCGCCGATCGCCCCGCCTTCCATCAACAAAATGGCGAGGATTGCATCGACGCTGTGATTGGTCACGACGTGGAGAAAGGTCTTCACCGCCATCACGCCGACAATCTGCACCAATGAGGTGCCGATCGCGATATTGGTCGGCACTCGGAAGAAATTATATCAGCGCCGGAACCACCAAAAAGCCCGCCGCCAGCGCCGAGAAGGGCTCCGAGAAGGCCGACACCGGCACCAAGCGTGACCAAGGGAATGATGCTGACATGAAGCCGCGAGACACGAAACCGCATTCTCAGCGGTAGCCGCCGCATCCACGTCTGGCGGGCTTCGTCCCGGATCGGCATTGGGCGTCCGCGTCTGGCCGCGACGATGGTGCGAACCGATTCCACCAACATCGCGCCCCCGACAAGGCCGAGGAGCGCCGCGTAGGAGACGGCGATGAAAAGGTCGAGCTAACCAGAATCACGGAGGAGGCGGAACAGCTGTACCCCGATCGCCGAGCCGATAGCCCCGCCGGCAAGGAGCACGCCTGCCAGTCTGAGGTCGACCGAACTCCTCCGCCAAAATGCGAGCGCCGCTGACGATGACGAAGCCACAATTTGTGCTGCTGCAGTACCGACCGCGACCGCCGTCGGGATCCCTGAGAATATGAGTAGCGGAGTCAGCAGAAATCCGCCCCCGACGCCCAGCAAACCCGACACAAAACCGATAGCGGCACCAATGCCAATGATCAGCAGGACATTGACTGGGATTTCAGCGATGGGGAGATAGAGCTGCGCGGCGCAACCGCAGGATCGACAGGATTTTCACAAGCGGCCGGTCAGCGGGCCGAGGCCTTGATCGATAGAGCGCTTGCCTCAAAGACGTGTCAATGCAGGGAAGCGCGCCAGCAGTAGCGGCTAGGCCGCCTGATCCAATACCTCCAACAGCGTCTCGTCGACGTTGCCGGTCGGCTCGAGCCCGATCGTGGCCTGGAACGCCCGCACGGCATCGATGGTCATCGGCCCCGCGATGCCGTCGGCCGGCCCCGGATCAAAACCGCGCTCGGCGAGCAAGGCCTGAATGGTACGAACCAGCTGCAGCCGATCTTCAGTGCTGACTCTTTCGTCAAGCGCGTCCCAGCCGCCTTCGGGCTCCTCGACCGTATTGGCGGACGCCGACGCCCCCTTTACGGTCCAAGCGGAGACTGCGGCTCGCGTCGCCGCGAGTTGATCCGGCGTCAACTCAGCGGCGATGTCGTCCCGTCGGGCAGCAGCGTCGATGTCGCCCTGTGCGGCGGCCAACGCAAACCATTGATATGAAGCGGCCAGGTCCTGATCGATGCCGCGGGCGTAGATGACGCCGAGATTGTATTGGCTATCGCGAATGCCGTACTCAGCAGCAGCGGTGAACCATTCGATGGCATTAGTGAAATCGGATGCGCCATCAATGCCTTGGCTCATCATGACGCCGAGATTGTGCATCGCCGGGACATTGCCCTGCTCGGCCGCTGCCAAATACCAATCATAGGCGATGGCGCGATCTTCCGGGACACCCAGACCAGCCTCATAGAGCGTCGCCGTGCGATGCTGCGCCACCGCCAGACCGGCTTCGGCAGCGCGCTCCAGCCATAGCGCTGCTTCCGTCAGGTCTCGGTCGACAGCGCGGCCATCGGCAAAGCGGGCGCCGACCTCGTAAAGCGCCGCCGGATCGCCGGAGGCTGCAGCGACGCGAAGCCTGACCGAACCGATGGCTTCATCGGGCATCGGATACATGCTCGCAGCTGCTGCCGGAGGGGCCGGTTCAGCAATTGCGGCAGCGTTACCGGCCGGCTCGGCCATCGGCGAGACAACACCATTGGGCGGGATGAAAGCAGCCGCGCCGGGCGACGCACCGGCGGCGGCCGGATCGCCAACGCCGGCATTGTTGGCGTCGTTGCCGACAGCAAGAGCCGCTGGCCGTTGATCGGCTTGGGCGCCGGCGGCGGCCGCATCATCGACTCGGTCGGTCACCGTCGCGGGGCCGGTGTCAGCGGGGTCGGACCCGCCAATGGGTCGAACTATCTGGATCGCGGCTATGGCGAGAACGACGGCGATGGCCGCGATCATAAGCGGGCGGCGGCGGTCGGCGATGACGCGGCCAAGCCGTGCCAACGGCCCGTTCCCCAATGGCTCCTCCGTCAAAGGAAGGGCCGATAAACGCTTCGTCGCACCGTGCTCGGCCGCGGCCGCCTGCGCTGCGCGACGAGCCGCGGCGATAAAGTCGGCCCGCCGATCACGGTCGGTCAGTGCCCCAGGGATCGCCTCGGGTCGCTGCGATCCGGGAGCAAGCGGTCGATCGGCAGATGCCGGCGTCTGGGCCGGTCCCGCGGGCATTTCCGCAGGTTCGCCAGCGGGTGACCGATCCGGGGTCGGCTCGGAAGATTCCGTCTTGCCGCCGGTACGATCGCGAACTTCACCTTCGAGACCGGCCAGCCGATTGACGACGCGATCCAAAGTCTGATGAACATGATCAAGCGTATCGCTGGTCTCCGCGCCACTGCTGCGCGCAGCCTCCTGAAGCTCGCGGAGGTCGCTTTTGAGCGCCTCGATAACCGCTGAATCCTGTGAGCCGGCGACGGCCGAGAGCTCACTTACCGCCGCGCGCGCGGCGGTATGGATGGTGTCGGAGGATTGAACCTCGGAATCGAGGACAATGGCCTCCAGCCGGGCCATGCTGTCCTGGACCGTACGCAGCGTGTCGTGGTCGGTCGACAGCAGTTGGAGCCGCTGCATAAGCGATAGGACCTGCTCCTCCATCCGTACCAGTCCTTCCGAGCTGGAATCGCCGGCATCGAGTTGGTCCAGCCGGTTGGAGAGAAAGGCAATCTGCTCCTCGACGGTCCGAACCTGTTCACGGCTGTCAATCGTCGGGCCAGCCTCGGCAAGTTCATCGAGTCGGCGCGACAGGGAGGCGATCCGTGCCTCGAGATCCTCGCTGGCGACGCCGCCGTGAGATTGTGCGTTGATAGCGTCGTCGAGACGCTGGGCCTTGGCTTGGACGTGGGTGTCAATGCTGGCCAATTCGGTGCGCTCGCGCTCCCTCAATCCAGCAATCTCGGAGGCCAACGATTCCAGCGCGGCGGGGGCGATTTCACCCCGCGCCGCAATCAGCTCCAGGCGGCGGAACAGGTCGGAAACCATGTCGGCGCAAGGCGCGGCCTCCAACGTAGATTCGAGCCGATCGGAGATTTGGCTGAGTCGCTCCTCGAGCCGCATTAGCGCCGGGCTACTATTATTATGGAGCATGCGATGGAGGCCTTCGATCGCCTCCCTGACCCTGTCCATCTCGGCTGCAAAGCTTTGCTTCGTCTGAGCCTCGACGGTTGCTGTTTCGACCGCCGTGACCAACTTCTGCTCGAGAGAGGACAGTCTCTGCGCGATATTTTCCAGTTCGTTACCATGATCGGCGGCGGCGATACGCTCCGACAGCCTATCGATCTCGGCCGACAGCGTGTCGAAGCGCTCGCTCGACGGCATGCGGTGGAGAATCTGTTGGGCGATCTCGTTTATCCCGGTTGCCGGCGAGCGGACCGGAGCGGTGGGCTGATCCGCCTGCGCGCTTAACGGCGCTAGATCTTTCGTTCCGCCGCTGGCGGCGGCGGATTGCTCCTGCGAGGACAATGGCGCGACCCGATCCTGCTGCCTGTCGTCAGCGAGCGAGCGCGAAAGGTCATCCACCCCCTGCCGCAAATTGGTGAGGGTCTTGGCTAGTTCTTCTTCGCCAAACCCAACGGGGGTCTCCAAGCGGGTCCGACCCGTTGGCCGCGCGGCCGGGTCGGCCGGAGCCACCCGATCCGCGGCAGCCGATTCATCAATCATCCGCTGGCGAGCTGCAATTTCAGCAATGGCGGCATTGAAGTCGACCCTATTTGGCCCGTGCTTGGGCTCATCTGCCGGCGGCAATGCGGTCCCCGCCTCGACACTCTGCGTTGATTTCAAATCCGGGCCGCGGCGCCTCGACTTTGGTTCCTCGAGCTCGGCTTCCGCCTCGCCGACAGGCGGTCCCGCGTGCCGGGCCTTAAGCGCATCGATACGCTCGCGAACAGCGCGCAGGCGTTGTTCCGCTGCCCTATGATCCGATTGCGGCTCTGCGATTGGCTCGAGCTTGCGGGCTGGGATCGGTGGTCTGGCATCTAAATCGCGGAGCGCTTTAGCGATCTGGGCGACGCTTTGTGGATCTTGCCTTGAGCCGTAGCTCGGCGTCGACACAGCTCGCTCGGCTGGACTGCTATATCGATCGGAAAGAGCTGGCGGCTCCGGTCGATGTCGTTGCTCGGCGTCCCGCGCTACTACATCCGAGGCCCGCCGTGCGTCGGACAATGATTCGCCGGCTTCATGGGCGCTGACATCGCGTCCGCCTGTCAGCCGCTCAAGGCGGGCGGCAAGCTGGGACAGCCGCTGATGCAAGGCTTCGCCCAGTTCCGCGTCTTCGGTTTCGGCCCTTGGCAGGGTTTCGCCAGAATTCATGCCCACCCCATCGGCTCGTCGAAGAGTCCGCGTATCGAGATCGCGCCATTCGATCGTCGGCGCGTTGATGATTCTTTGGGGAGGATTTGGCGTTTATGGTAAACAAGAAGTTAATTCCGACCGCCATCG
Source organism: Kaistiaceae bacterium (assembly GCA_963667605.2). Classification (GTDB taxonomy): domain Bacteria; phylum Pseudomonadota; class Alphaproteobacteria; order Rhizobiales; family Kaistiaceae; genus JADLGL01. Next base: position 1,117,631 of record CAXXUZ010000003.1, on the reverse strand, counting down.
GCGATGTTTTCCTAACGAATGTTAACAGAAGTTGGCTGTGCGACCGGCGGCGCAGGGTCGCTCTCAAGCGCAGCTTCCCTTGTACCGCCTTTCGATTGTAGAGGTCGTCGCGCTACGAAGTCGGCGAATCCTTCTCGACACTGAGATGAGCGGGGGAGCCGGTGGCTCAATTGTACCAATTCGAGGGCTACGCGATCGTCTCAGCCGACGACAAGATCGCCGATGCCGAAGGCACTAAACCGGCTGTGCTCGGCCATCCGGCGGATTGGGCGCGATTCCAGGCGGCGCTCGATCAAGCTGCAATCATAGTCATCGGGCGGCGCTCACATGAAGCAACGCCGAATCCCGAGGGCCGCAACCGACTGGTGATGTCGCGACAGATCGAGCGATTGGAACGGCGGGAAGATGGCACTTGGTGGAACCCGGCTGACGTGCCGCTTGACGACGCGCTAGCCATGGCCGCCCCGGGCGGTGGCTTGGTCGCGATCCCCGGCGGGCGGGAAGTGTTCGACTATTTTCTTGGAGTCGGGTTCGACGCCTTTCATCTCAGCCGGCTGCCCATGGTGTTGCTGCCCGGCGGCATCCCAGTGCTCAGCAGCTATGATGAGGGCTTGTCGGCCGAGGCGGTGCTCGATGGGGCGGGGCTTGAGCCGGGCGAGATCGAGATTCTCGATGCGAGCGTTGGTTTGAGCGTGACTGTGTGGCGGCGCTAATGAGCGGCGTCCCAATTGTCGCCCGAGCGAGCATCGACCTGAAGCCGAACCGATAGCTGCATCGCCGGCTCTGGTGAGTGCTCCATCACGCCCACAATAATCGGGATCGCCCGATCGGCTTCGGCTTCCGGCGCCTCGAACACCAGCTCGTCATGGACCTGCAACGGCATCCGGACATTGAGCCCGGCATCGGCCAGCGCATTTGGCATCCGGATCATCGCCCGGCGGATGATGTCGGCGGCCGAGCCCTGGATGGTGGCGTTGATCGCAGCGCGCTCATTGAAGGCGCGCTCGGCAGGGTTCTTCGACTGGATCAGCGGATAATGGCATTTCCGGCCGAAAACGGTGTTGACGAAGCCATGTTCGCGGCAGAACGCCTTGGTCGCCTCCATGTAGTCCTTGATCCCGGGGAAACGCTCGAAATAGCGCTCAATATATTCCTTGGCCTCACCGCGAGGGATCGACAGCTGGTTGGCAAGGCCGAAGGCCGAGATGCCGTAGATAATGCCGAAATTGATCGCCTTGGCGCGGCGGCGGATCGACGGGTCCATGCCCTCGACCGGCACGCCGAACATTTCCGAGGCGGTCATGGCGTGAATGTCGAGGCCATCGGCGAAGGCTTGCCGCAGCCGCGGGATATCGGCGGTATGGGCAAGCACGCGAAGCTCGATCTGGCTGTAGTCGGCCGAGATCAGTCGGTTGCCGGGCTCAGCGACAAAGGCGGTACGGATTTTCCGGCCGAGTTCGGTGCGGATCGGAATGTTCTGCAAATTGGGGTCGGAGGATGACAGTCGCGCCGTCGGTGTCGCCGCCAAGGCGTAGGACGTGTGGACGCGGCCGGTTTCGGCATTGATGTAGCCGGGCAGCGCGTCGGTGTAGGTCGATTTCAGCTTCGAAACCTGTCGCCATTCGAGGATGCGAGCTGGCAGTTCGTGACCAGCGGCGGCAAGTTCTTCCAGCATGTCGGCGCTGGTCGACCATGCGCCGGTCTTGGTCTTGCGGCCGCTGGGGATGCTCATCTTGTCGAACAGGATTTCGCCGAGCTGTTTCGGCGAGGCGATATTGAACGGCTCGCCGGCGAGCGTTGCGATCTTGTCTTCGAGCCGGGCCATGGTCTGGCTGAAATCATGCGACAAGCGCGAGAGGATGTGGCGATCGACGAAGATGCCCTCGCGCTCCATCGCCGCCAGTACCGGCACCATCGGCCTCTCCAGCGTCTCATAAACAGTGGTGACGGCGCCCGCGACGAGGTGAGGCCGGAGCAACTTGGCCAGCCGGACAACGACATCGGCGTGTTCCGCTGCCACCGGCGTGACCGCCATGATCTCAAGGCGATCGACCCCAACGGCGTTGCGGCCGGTGCCGATAAGCGCGGTGAGGCCGCCGGGCCGGTGCCCGAGCCAACGTTCGCCGAGGCCGGCGAGCGAGACGTCGCGGCGGCCGCCTTCGAGCGCATAGGCGAGCAGCATGACATCGTCGATCGGCGCCATGGCGATGCCTCGCCGCGCAAATTGCAGCGTCGCCGATTTGAGATCATGGCCGAGCTTGACGACTGAATCGTCTTCCAGGATCGGCCTCAACTTGGCGAGGACATCCCTTTCCACCAGCTGGCCGTCAACGAGGCCACCGCCGAGGAGATCGTCATCCTTGGTGCGATGGGCAAATGGAACATATTTCGCCTTCCCTGGCTCGACCGACAACGCAACGCCGATTAGTTCGGTCGCCATCGGCGGCGCCGCATCGGTGACGATGAATAGTGCCAGATGGCCGGTACCGGTCGCCTTTGCAAGCAGGATGTCGAGCTCGGCAAGATCGGTGATCGCCTGATAGCGGCTCGGCTCGAACGGCAATGCCGTCAGCTCGCCGGCAAGGGTCGCGGCCCCGGCGGCCACTTCCATGACAACCGGGTCGTCGCCCTTGGCCTCGACGACAACATCGATTCGGCCGAACAAATCGCCGCCCGAAGGCGCAAGCGGCTGGGCCTCCGCCACCGGTCCCTTGGTGTAGCCATCGACCATCGACCCAATCTGACCTGGGTGGGCAGCCGTTTCTCGCCCCTTTGACTTGAGGCGCGGATCGGCCTCGACCGAATCGGGATCGATACCGCTGGGCTCGGCGACCCGCTTGACCATGGCGTTCAGTTCCATCGCCTTCAGGAAGGCGATGAAACGAAGGGCATCGAACTCCTTGATAGCAGCCGCTTCAAGCGGCTCGTCGACATCGACGGCATCGTCCAGCGTCACCAGGCGTTTCGACATCCGGGCCTGATCGGAAAAATTTACTAGGTTCTCGCGGCGTTTCGGCTGTTTGATCTCCCCCGCCTGCGCGAGCAGCATTTCCAGATCGCCATATTCGCCGATCAGCTGTGCGGCCGTCTTCTTGCCAATGCCAGGGACACCTGGAACATTGTCAGACACATCGCCGGTTAGCGCCTGTACATCGGTGACCTTGTCCGGCGGTACGCCGAAATAATCGATAACGCCTTCGATATCGATTCGGCGTTCGGGCCGGTAGCCGGGGCGTCCCCTGGAGCCGGATTCGAAATCGTAAAACTGCACGCTGGGCGAGACTAGCTGCATCAAATCCTTGTCGGCGGAGATGATCAGCACGTCGGCGCCGGTAGCGGCCGCTTGCTTGGCATAAGTGGCGATAATGTCATCGGCCTCGAAGCCGGCTTGCTCGACCGGCCTCAGACCCAGCGCCTCTACGGCCCCTCGCATCAGCGGGAATTGCGGCACGAGATCGTCCGGCGCTTCGCGACGCGTCCCCTTGTAGTCGGGGTAAATTTCGTTGCGGAAAGTGACCTCGGACTTGTCGAACACGATCGCCAAATGCGTCGGCCTGATACCGACCGCACCCTCGCCGATGAATTGATAAAGCTTGGTGCAGAACAGCCGCAGCGCGCCGGTGGGCAACCCATCGGAGCGATAATTGTATTTGGCGTCTTGATTCATCGATTGAAAATAGGACCGGAACACGAAAGAGGAGCCGTCGACTAGAAAGACGTGATCGCCCAGTCCGGGCGCGCGTCCTTTGGCTGATCCGGTTACCGAGTCGGCAGTTTCGGCTGGGTGGGATGGCATCAGCCATATATGCCTCGGGCGAACCGCCAACGCCACCACCACCGGGCCGGATTGCAACAATCTTCGCTACCTCACCGCCGAAAAATTGTCCTTAACGACCCGTTAAACACCCGCAATTAGCGTCCGTGAAAAATTCGCCCGGCGGCAACGTGCCTCGGAGCCTCAATGGACGATCCCGAGCCGATGGCCAAAACGCGACGCCGCGCCGAACGGATCGAACCGGCGCTGCGGCGGAAAGGCTCTAGGCAAGGTCCACCCAATCTCAAACCGACACAGAGGGATCGCGCGAGCCCGAATCGTTCCGGAGGCGGCCGCTCGGCGCCGCCAGGGCGCGGCAAATCGGGCGGTACTGGCCGCAGCGGCCGGATAATAGCGGCCCAACAACGGGCCAAAACGAAGCGCCGCGGGTCTCTTCGCCGGGCGCTCCGCGTAACCCTAATCGGCCTGGTGTTGGTTCTGGTCGGCGGCGGAGCGGTAATCGCCTATTGCGCCGCGATGCTTCCCGACATCACATCCTGGGTGGTGCCGGACCGGCCGCCCAACATCAAAATCCTTGCCGCCGACGGAACCCTGATTGCCAATCGGGGCGATACCGGCGGCGAGAATGCGACGTTGGAGGAACTTCCCTCCTACCTCTATCAGGCCGTAGTCGCGATCGAGGATCGCCGGTTCTACGGCCATCCCGGCATCGATCCGATTGGCCTGGCCCGGGTGCTGTTCCAAGCGGTGACTTCGGGGGACCGGATTGAGGGCGCCTCGACCATAACCCACCAATTGGCGCGCACGCTGTTCCTGACCATGGACCGCACTGTCGAACGTAAGATCCAGGAGGCGATCCCGTCGGTCTGGCTGGAGATTCAATTTTCGAAGGACGACATCCTCGAAATGTATCTCAACCGGGTCTATTTTGGTGCCGGAGCCTATGGCATCGACGCCGCCGCCCGCGTCTATTTCGGCAAGCCGGCATCGACCGCAACCCTCGCCGAGGCGGCGTTGCTCGCGGGGTTGCTGCCGGCGCCTTCGCGTTACGCCCCGACCACGAATCCAGAAGCCGCCAAAGCCCGCCAATTGCTGGTGCTGCGGGCGATGGTCGAGTCCGGCTTCATCACCGAGCGCGAGGCCGAACTCGCCGCCGTCGGGGAGGTTACCACCGTCGACAATACCGCTTCCGGCAGCCTCAATTACGTCGCCGATTGGGTGGCGGATTTGGTGCCCAGCTTCATCGGTGCGATCCCCGGCGACATTATCGTCGATACTACGATCGACGCCGGGCTTCAGGCCGAGGCGGCTGCAACGCTCCAAGATCGTCTCGGCGAGAATGGCGAAGCGCTCGGGGTGACCCAAGGGGCGCTGATGGCGATGAATGTCGATGGCGCGATCCGGGCAATGGTGGGCGGGCGCGACTACACCGAAAGCCAGTTCAATCGGGCGGTCAGTGCGCAGCGCCAGCCAGCCTCGGCGTTCAAGCCCTTTGTCTACTTGTCGGCGCTGGAGCGTGGCCTCACGCCGGAGACGATCCGCTTCGATCAGCCGGTGACTATCGATGGCTGGACACCTGAGAACTACTCCGATGAGTATCTGGGGCCCGTGTCGTTGCAGTACGCATTGGCGCTATCGCTCAATACGGTCTCAGCGCAATTGACCGCCGAGGTAGGGCCGGCCGCCGTCGTCGCCAGTGCTCGGCGGCTCGGGATCGGCTCGCAAATCGAGCCGCATCTTTCGATAGCGCTGGGAACCTCGGAAGTCTCGCTGCTGGAACTGACCGATGCCTATGCCACTTTCGCCAATAGCGGCAGCGGCGTGATCCCCTATGTTATCCGTCGGATTCAAACTAAGGATGGCGAGATTCTCTATGAGCGATCCGGGAGTGGGCCGGGCCAGGTCGTGCAGACGCGATATGTGGCAATGATGAACGCGATGCTGGCCGAATCGGTCACCTCCGGCACCGGTCGACGAGCGGTGATCGAAGGCTGGTCGGCGGCGGGCAAGACCGGCACCAGCCAGGATTGGCGGAATGCTTGGTTTATTGGCTTCACCTCACATTTGGTCACCGGAATCTGGATCGGAAACGACGATAATTCGCCAACCCTGCAGGCCACCGGCGGCAATCTGCCGGCGACGATGTGGAGCCGGTTCATGACGGCGGCACATGAGGGAATTCCGGTCGCCAGCTTGCCCGGCGCCTATTACGCAAGTGATCCCCTGGACGGCGCCGCGGCGCAGAACATTAGCGACATCATCACCCGACGCGGCGCACCGCAGGGTGGCGTGGTCGCCCCTGCGAATGGCTATCAGGGGCCAACCGATCGCTATGATCCGCGGTACGATCCGCGTCTCGACCCCACCTATCAGCCGAACAATGCGGGGGCCATCGACGACGCGGAACCGCGAGTCGGACTTGGCGGGATGTTGCGGCGATTGTTCGGCGGCGATTAATCCAGGGTGGCGGCAGCATCGCGATCAAAGGCCAAAATCTTGGCTTCTGCCGAAAGCGTGCAATCCCGCCCCGTGAGCCTTGAGCCAAGCTTCGGCTTCATCGGTGTGGTCGCAAATTCGGTGGACGAGGCGCCAAAAGGATGGGCCGTGACTCATCTCCTTGAGATGTGCAACCTCGTGGGCGGCGAGATAATCCAACACGGTCGGTGGCGCCAGAATCAAACGCCAGGAAAAGGACAGCGTCCCCCGAGAGCTACAGGAACCCCAGCGGCCTTTGGAGTCACGTAAGCTAATCGCTGAGGGTCGAACGTTGATCGCCGCCGCATAGTCGAATACCGCCTCCTCAAGGTCACCCCGGGCTTCGCGTTTGAGCCAGTCCAGGAGCCGTCGCTGAAGGTGCTCTCGCTCGCCAGCGACGGCAAGGATCGGCATATTCGGGCCGGCCTCGACCCAGACCGTGCCTCGCTCACCGGGGCGATGGCCGATGCGGTGTTTGACGTCACGGACCGGGACAATCCGGCCTGGTCGGAACGGCCGAGCCACGGGACGCTTGCTGAGGCGGCTGGCTAGCCAATCGCTGTTGCGCTCGAGAAAGGAGCGGGCCCCGCTGGAGCTGCCGCCGGAAGGGATCGTCACCACCGGGTCGGCCCCGGCGACGCCGAGATTGAGCGTGTAGCGCCGGGCCCGAGCATTGGGTCGTACTCTGATGCTAACATCTCGTCCGTCGAGAAAAATCTCTATCCGATCAGGAAGGCGTTGGGTCCGTTTAGCTCGGGTGAAGAAAGGCATTTGGCTGAACCCATGATTCGACGGATTCCGATCATGCCGCGAGCAGCAATCCGGCACCAGACGGAAACGCAAAAACGGCGGGCCTTCCTTTGGCCCGCCGGGATCCTTGACAAGGATTTCGGGGTCAGCAACCGACGATCCGCTTACGGTTCTTTCGATTCGCCCTTCTCACTTTCGGCGTTGCGCCTTTCGGCCATGAAGCGATCGAACTCGTCCTGGTCCTTCGCCCGGCGCAGGTTGCTCAGGAAGGCCTCGAATTCGCGCCGCTCTTCATCGAGGCGCCGGCGCTCCTCTTCGAGCCGTTTTAATTCTTGGTCGCGATAGTCGTCGAAAGCAACGTTGCCGCTCTCGTAGGACGAACGATCGAATCCAAATCCACAACCATACCGATAGCGATGGCGCTGTCGGTGTGCCTCACCGCTGCTCATGAATTCCGGGATCCGATCGCCCCACAGAATATAGGCGAGCATCAGTAGGCCCAAGGGCCAGGCGAACATGAAGCCCAAAACCATCAAAACGATGGTCAGAGGCGTCCATGCTGGTCTGATAGTCAGAGTGTGCGACATCTCCTCTCCTGTCTAATAGTGATGCATTTCAATTGGGGAAGCGGTAGGTCCCTTTCAAGTTGGTCCTGACCGACGCCGCGATCACATTTTTCTTCCGCCCATAGAGACAAAGCGTGAACGATCGGGGGCGAGAAGGAGAGAGGCCAGAGCAAGAATTGATGGTATGGTGCGATTTCAACCTATTCGAACGACATGGCGATCGATGGCCGCCCACACGGATAGCGCGTTGCGCATCACGTCGCGCAGGATCAAGCTCGACACGCTGATAGGGCTGCGCTGGATTGCGATCGGCGGCCAAACCGCTGCAATTCTGGTGGTCTGGCTGTGGCTCGATTTCCCGCTACCGGTGGCGCTCTGTTTTGTGCTGATTGCGCTGTCGGCCTGGCTCAATCTGTTTCTGAAGATCCGCTATCCGTCGAGTTTGCGGTTGCGGGACACGCCAGCGGCTCTGTTTCTTGCTTATGACGCGGTCCAACTCGGCGGCCTGCTCTTTCTGACCGGCGGGCTGCATAACCCTTTCGCGCTCTTGTTGCTGGTGCCGGTGATCGTGTCGGCCACCGCATTGTCGCTCAAGCACACAATTGCCCTGACCATCCTCACCGTCGTGGTAACCTCGTTGCTATGGCCATTTCATCAACCGCTGCCCTGGCAACCAGGCGAATTGGTCCACTCGCCAGAGCTTTACGTCGGCGCGGTGTGGCTGGGGATCCTCTCCGCCCTGGGCTTCTCGGCGATTTACACCTTCAGAGTCGCCAACGAAGCGCGTAAACTTGCCAATGCTCTGTCTGCCACGGAATTGGTGTTGGAGCGCGAGCACCATCTGTCCGCCCTCGATGGCCTAGCCGCCGCCGCGGCGCATAAACTCGGCACGCCGCTAGCGACAATCGCTGTTGCCGCCAAGGAATTGCAAAAGGAGGTCGAGCCAGATTCGTCGCAGGCCGCCGATGTCGCCTTGTTGATCAGCCAATCAGCTCGCTGCCGCGAGATTCTCAGCCGGCTCACCTCGCTGGGCACGCAATCAGACTGGAGCCACGGCCGTCGCGGCATCCGGCATCTGGTAGCGGAGGCGATCGAGCCCTATGCCGGGGGTGACATCAACATTGACATCGTTACCGGAACCAAGGAAGGCCCGGAACCGATGGATCGGCGGAAACCGGCGATCCTATACGGGATCGGTAATTTGATCGAAAACGCCGCCGATTTTGCCACAAGCAAGGTCCAGGTGACTGTCTCGTGGAACAAAAACAATGTCACCATCGAGATCATCGATGACGGGCCGGGATTCGCCCCGGACATCATCGATCGCGTCGGCGAGCCCTATGTCACGACGCGCGTGCGGCGCGGCGATCTAGAGAACTCGGACCATGAAGCTGGCGGACTTGGTCTAGGGTTCTTCATTGCCAAGACCTTTATGGAGCGGAGCGGAGCCCGCCTCCGCCTTGCGAATCGGAGCCCGCCGGCAAGCGGCGCCATCGTTCGCATATTTTGGCCGAGAGCGGTCTACGGCCACGAAGCGAGTCGCGGTCGCTCAGCTGGCGAGGCGATTGGCAGCGAGGCCGAAGCCGCCTATATCACTCCGACGGAAGACAAACCGGTTGAAGCCCTCGAAGGCTAGGGGTCGTCGATGTCGGAAAGCGTAAACGGTCGCACATTGCTGATCGTCGAAGACGATCGTCCGTTCCTTGGCCGCCTCGCCCGAGCGATGGAAGCGCGCGGCTTCACCGTAAGTACTGCTGAAACGGTGGCCGAAGGGATACGCGAGGTCGAGCTAAACCCGCCGTCTCACGCCGTAATCGATCTGCGCCTTGACGACGGTAACGGCATGGATGTCGTTGAGGTCCTGCGTTCGCAGCGTGAAGATTCTCGTGTGATCGTTCTCACCAGCTACGGAAACATTGCCACCGCCGTTTCGGCGGTAAAGCTCGGAGCGGTGGATTATTTGGCCAAGCCGGCCGACGCCGACGACGTTTATGCGGCGCTGACCCGCGACCCGGCCGAGAAGCCGCCGCCGCCGGAAAACCCGATGTCGGCAGACCGGGTGCGATGGGAGCATATTCAGCGAGTCTACGAGCTCTGCGACCGCAATGTTTCGGAGACGGCGCGGCGGCTGTCGATGCACCGCCGGACTCTGCAACGGATCCTGGCCAAGCGGGCGCCACGCTAGGCCAACAGTCAGCCGATGTCACCGGCACCGGGATCGTAGAGTTGGTGCAGCCGCGAGGCAGCGGCGTGGGCGAAACGCAATAGTATCGCCTTACGAGTCGTGCCATTCAATCGGTGCTCGGGTGCCAGACGGGTCAGTTCGGCACCATAGGAATCGGCCAGGATCAGCCCCGATTCCTTCGGGAAGATGTCGACCGACACGCCGGCATGGGTGGCAAAGAACAGGCGATCGCAATGCTGGCGGTAGTCGGGCCATTTGAGATCGGCACGAAAATCCTCGATCGATGATTTGACCTCGACGATCCAGATCTCGCCTCCGCCGTCGACGGCGACAATGTCGGCGCGGCGCCCCGAGGCCAATGGCAATTCGGTGACCATCACCATGCGGTGAGCGCGGAGAAACCGGCCGACGCCGCGCTGAATCATCAACGCCGTCTCGGACTGGCGGCCATCATTTGGCGGTGCGAGCGGATCGGCAGTGATCATGGCTCTGCCATCCTGCACGGGGTGAGAACGAAAGGCAAACATCGGGTGGCTGGCGTCCGATGTTTTCGCGCTACGAAGGACTCGCCGAGCTCCGGTGGAGCGCTTCCGTCACAATACTTGCCGGGCTAATGATTCAGCGGAAATTATGGGTAACTTGTCCGTTGCCTGAACCCATGGGACAAGCCCACGATCGCGGCCACGACCCGGAGACATCGATCATTGGCTGAGCCCGCCGTCTCAGGCAGGCGCCGCCTTGCGATAATCGATGTGGCACGGGGCATCGCGATCATTGCGATGGTGCTCTATCACGCGACTTGGGATCTCGGCCCGGATTTCTTCGGTCTGATCGGCATCAACGCGGCGCAAGATCCGATTCTCGTTGTCATCGCGCGGACCATCGCCGGTAGCTTTCTGTTCCTGGTCGGGGTCGGCCTCGTCCTGGCCCATCAACGAGGCCTTCGTCCCAAGCCATTTCTGCGACGACTCGCGATCATTATCGGCGCCGCGCTTCTGATCACGATCGTCACCCGATTGGCGATCCCTCACTCCTATGCCCGCTTTGGCATCCTCCATTCGATCGCCGCCGCCAGCGTCATCGGCTTTGCATTTCTTTGCGCCCCGATCTGGCTGGTTCTTGTGGCCGCCGTCGCCGCCTTCGCAGCGCCATCGCTGCTGGCCTCTCCGTTCTTTAATGACCCGGTCTGGCTATGGCTCGGCCTCAGCACCTTTGTGCCGGACATGATCGACTATGAGCCGGTACTCCCCTGGGTCGGCCCAACCCTGGTCGGCATCGCTGCAACGCGCATCTCCTTGTCGGTCGGCCTCGATGCGCGATGGGCGAACTGGCAGCCAACGTCGGCGGTCGGGCGTGGTGTGATCATCGCCGGACGATGGAGCCTCGTTATCTATCTGATCCACCAGCCGATCTTGCTGGGAATGATCTATCTGATCGTCCTTGCCTTAGGCCGCCCCGTACCGGTCTTGTTCTGAGCCGGCGTCTTATCTGGGTAGCGGCAGATGTCGGCGATCAGGCAGACCGGACAATCCGGGTTTCGTGCATTACAGACATATCGGCCCTGGAGGATCAGCCAGTGATGAGCGTGACGCTTGGCAGCAGCGGGGACGATCCGCTCGAGTCCCAATTCGACTTCGAACGGGGTTTTACCGGGAGCGAGGCCGGTGCGATTGCCGACGCGGAATAGATGAGTATCGACAGCGATCGTCGGCTCGCCGAATGCGATGTTCAGAACGACATTGGCAGTCTTGCGGCCAACGCCCGGCAATGCCTCCAATTCCGCCCGCGTCACCGGAACCTCCGAATCATGGTCGGTAATCAGCTGCCGCGATAAAGCAATCACATTCCGTGCTTTGGTCCGGTAAAGGCCGATGGTGCGGATCATCTCGGCCAAACGTTCCTCGCCGAGAGCCACCATTTTCTCCGGCGTGTCGGCCACCTCGAATAGCGGGCCGGTGGCCCGGTTGACCCCGGCATCGGTCGCTTGCGCCGACAACACCACCGCAACCAGAAGAGTGTAGGGGCTGACCCAATCCAGCTCGCCCTTAGGTTCTGAATCGTTCTCCTTAAATCTGCGAAAGATCTCGGCCGCCTCCGCTCTAGTAAGCCGGCGCGCCGATCTGCTACGTTGTGCCACCACCGCGTTTTTTGCCACGTCGCATCAATTTCTTTTTGCTGAGGTTTGGTTATAGTCCCTCGATGTTCAGCACAATGACGCAAACCAGCCAAAACCACACGGTCGACGTTTCCGACGGGGTGTTGTTCACCGCGACGCTGTCGCCGCATCGGTCGCTATCACGCCGCGGATTCACCATTCTGATGGTGCTGATCGGCGGGGTATCGTTCTGGGTCGGTGTCGCCTTCCTGCGGATGGGCGCTTGGCCGGTCTTCGGCTTTTTCGGCTTGGATGTGGCGCTGATCTACTTTGCCTTCCGCCGCAACTATGCCGATGCCCGCGCCTACGAGCAGATCGACCTCTCCCGTCAGCGGCTTCACGTTCGGCAGGTCTCTGCCCGTGGTCTGGCGATCGAATATGATTTCAACCCCTATTGGACCCGCCTCATCGTCGAACGGCGGAGCTGGGGTGTTGCCGGTCTGCTGCTCGCGAGCAGCGGCCGCCGTTTGGCCATCGGCGGATTTCTTAGCCCTGATGACAGAGCCTCCTTCGCCGAGGCGTTGTCGACGGCGCTGGCAATGGCCCGCACCGCGCCGACTGGCGTCTGAAACCAGGATTTCATCTGAGGCGAAAGAACGGGGTGGCGTCGCAAGGCCGGTTGCCCTAATGCGGGACGCATGAGAGCCAGCCCATTCGGCGCTGCAGATTTGCCGTACGACGCAAGCTTCGGCGCCGGGCTGTCCGGGCCGAGCCGGCTGCACGATATGTTCGTTGCTCATGAAGCGATGCTAGTGGTGGCCTATCGCGGTGCCGGACTGGCCATGAGCTACGGAGTCCATGTTTCCCCCTTCGGCCGGGCACTGGTCGTCGTCCATCAAGGTCGTCTTGCCGGGCTTGATTTCGCCGAATCGGGCGGCGAAGACGCCGCTCTCGCCGAGTTCCGGCAGCGTTGGCCACGAGCTCGATTGATGGCGGATCAGGGTGTGACCCAGGCGCTGGCCGAACGAGTTTTCGACCAGTCGCAATGGCGGGCCGAAACGCCGCTGCGGATAGTGTTGATTGGCAGCGATTTCCAAATCCGGACGTGGGAAGCGCTGCTCGAAACGCCCTTCGGGGGCGTGACAACCTATTCCGACGTCGCGACCCGGCTGGGCAATCCCGGCGCAGCCAGAGCGGTCGGGGCGGCAGTCGGCCGGAACCCGATTTCCTTCGTGGTGCCGTGCCATCGGGTCATCGGCAAGGGCGGAAACCTCACCGGCTATCATTGGGGATTGACCCTAAAGCGAGCAATTCTTCAGTGGGAAGCCGGTATCGCGATCGAGAGCTAGCAGCAGGTTAGGCGGTCACCCTCGAAACCGCCGGCTCGAGGATTTCGTGTTTCAGGATCGAGGTGTCTTCGGCGAGCCGGTAGACGATCGGCTCGCCGGTGACGAGTTCACGGTGGACGATCTCGTCCGGGGTTAGGCCCTCAAGCGCCATGATCAGCGCCCGCAACGAGTTGCCATGGGCCGGGATCAGCACCCCCTCGCCCCGCATGACGCGCGGCAGGATCGTGTGGATGTAATATGGCCAGACGCGCGCACCGGTATCGCGGAGCGATTCACCACCGGGCGGGGCGATATCGTAGGAACGGCGCCAAATATGGACTTGCTTCTCGCCCCATCTCGCTCGCGCCTCATCCTTGTTGAGGCCGGTGAGGTCGCCATAGTCGCGCTCGTTGAGCGCTTCGTCCTTGATGACCTCAAGATCGGGCAGGCCGAGTTCCTCTTGCATTAGACCCAGCGATTGATGGGCTCGGCTGAGCACCGAGGTGAATACGACGCCGAGTTTGATCTCGTGCTCGGCCAACAGACGGCCGGCATTGCGCGCCTCCAGCCGGCCACGATCCGTCAGACCGATATCTCGGATACCGGTGAACACATTGGCTAAATTCCATTCGCTCTGTCCATGGCGGACGAGCACAAGCAGACGATCGCTCAGGATTGAATCTCCGTGTTGAGGCCGAGAACATCGGCCATTGAATAACGTCGGGGCTTGCGGCCGCGACCCCAAAGTGCGGCCTTGATAGCGCCTCTGGCGAAAATCACGCGGTCGAAAGCACGATGGGTGAGCTCGACCGTCTCACCATTGCCGGCGAATATGACGGTGTGATAGCCGACGGCGGTACCGCCGCGTAGCGCAGCGAAGCCTATATCTCCCTCGCGGCGCGGGCCGGTGTGACCGTCGCGTGCCCGGATGGAGTGCGATTCCAAATCGATGCCTCGACCTTCAGCCGCCGCGCGACCGAACAGCAGCGCAGTACCGGAGGGTGCGTCGATCTTGTGGCGATGGTGCATCTCGTTAATTTCGATGTCGAATGACGGATCGAGCGCTTGCGCAGCCTGCTGGACGAATTGTGCCAGCAGATTAACGCCTAGGCTCATATTTCCGGACTGGACAATTGCAGTTCGGTTGGCCGCGACATCGATTGCCGCATGGTCGGTCTCGGAAAGGCCCGTGGTGCCGATCACATGAACGATACCGGCGTCAGCGGCCGCGGCGGCAAGAGTAACGGTCGCGGCCGGCGCGGTGAAGTCGACAAGGCCGCCGGCGGCTGCCAAAGCGCCTGCGACATTGTCGGTGATTGCGATCCCAAGAGGCGGCAAGCCGGCGATCTCGCCTGCATCCCGACCAATCGCATCCGAGCCCGGCCGCTCCAACGCTCCGGCGACGGCAACACCAGGCTCTTTGGCGATCAGCTGGATGAGCGTTCTGCCCATTCGCCCGTCGGCGCCAGCAACCACCAGCTGCATATCGGCCATCTGTCTTCTCGCTTGGTCTAATGGGCGTGGGGCGCCGCTTGGCGCCGTCGTCCTGGTGGATAGATTACGTCGGTGAATGAATTTCTGGCGTTAGGTCACAGGCGATGGCGTGACGTCAAGGTGTCGCTTCGCCGATTTCGCCGACAATTGCGTCGGCAGCGGCGCGAGGGTCCGGGGCGGTGAGGATCGGGCGGCCAACAACGAGGTAGTCGGCCCCCGCCGAAATCGTTGCTGCCGGCGTCGCCGCCCGTTTCTGATCGCCGAGATCAACGCCAGAGGGCCGAATGCCCGGCGTTACCAACAGAATGTTATCGCCAACGGCCTCGCGGATCGCTGCAGCCTCCATCGGTGAAGCGACGATACCGTCTATGCCCGCCGCCTTGGCGTCCTTGGCTCGCGCAAGAACGCGCTCCCGGACAGTGCCGGAATAGCCGGCGGCAGCAAAATCGGCGTCGTTCATGGAAGTCAGCACCGTGACGCCCAGCAGCTTCAAGGGAGCCTCCCCACGCGCCGCGATAGCTGCCCGCATCGCCTTCGGATAAGCGTGCACCGTCAAGAAACGAACGCCGAGGCGGGCAATGTTCTCGACCGCCTTGGCGACAGTATTGTCGATGTCGAGGAGCTTGACGTCGAGGAAAATGTTCTTCCCCTCACCCACCAGCCTTTCGGCCAGGGCAATGCCGCCGCCGAACAATAGCTGCAGACCAATCTTGTAGACGCCGACGCTATCGCCGAGCCGGCGGACTATTTGGTCGGCTTCGCTGGCGGTCGGGACATCGAGCGCGACGATCAAGCGATCGCGCGGAGCTAAGGATTGCACGGCCATCAGTCGTCGGGCCAGAAGCAAGCTGCCTTATCGACCAAGGACTGGCATACCATCCGCAGCAGCTTTGCCGGCGGCTCGGCGATGAGATGTCCGGAATCGTCGAAAGCGGCATTGGCCAGCGAGACCGAAACCTGCTCGGCAATGACCAAGGCGCCAAGCGCGGTGGCCAGTACCTTGCGGAGATCGATCAACGCCCGCGCCCCGCCGATCATTCCATTGGAACTGCTACCAATCGCATACACCCGGCCGCGATGATTGAATTCGGCCGTTAGCTTCGGCCGGCTGGCCCAATCGATCGCGTTCTTCAGAAGCGGCGGCAATGAGTGATTATATTCCGGCGTAGCAATGAAGACGCCCCGGCTTTTGGCGATCAAACCGGCAAGCTTCCGGGCATTTTCGGGGATACCCTCCCCCTTTTCAAGGTCGGCATTGTAGATTGGGAGCGGATAGTCAGCAAGAGAGATCAGCGTCACCTCGGCACCGATCAGCGCCAGCTCCTTAGCGGACAGCGCCGCCAGCTTGGCGCTGAGCGAGCCGGTCCGGATCGAGCCACCGAAGACGAGGATTTCGGGTTCAGCCATTGCGAATAGTATCCTTTTCGTCGTCTTGCCGAGGGATGAGCGCGTCGCGGAGAGCCCGCAATAGTTGGTTCACCGCGCGCCTGTGAAACCATGGATCGAGAGGACCGACTGTCGCGTATAGCGGACCGCTTTCGATCGTCAAATGCGAGCCACCCTCTGCGCCTCTGTCGACGCGCGCCGCGATTCGACCCGAGTTCGACAGGAACGGCGAGACGAAGACCTTAGCGCGCTCTGCCACGATCGCTCTTTGGCTCGCATCTACACTTTGCGTCCGATAGCGAAATCGGGCGAGGACCCTCTGTAGCTGTTCGAACACGGCGTCACGCGAGTAACCGATAAGACCTCCTGAATATGGTTTCCGAATCCCATTGCGGTCCCGCGCGCCGGTCAACTCTCTAGCGGACGATAAGTCCACACTCGCGTTGGCGGCATGTTCATGATGATCCATCCGCTGCCCTCAAGACGAAATTCGGCAGGCGATGCCGGGACCGGCGGCTTGGGCGAGTAAGAGAACTGAGCCAGCGCCGCACTCGGCGCCAATCGCCCGAGCACATCCAGTACTAAGCGGCCCCTGTCCTCTGAGGGGCGCAGAAGCAACGGCAGTGACGAAACCGCGGCGGCAAACCGACCGAGATGAACTGCGGCAAGTGTCGCGGCAAGATCATAGGCACACCAAGGACAACCCGGACGCCGGGATAGCGTGATCCCAAGATCTGACAGAATTCTGGATTGTACTCGACGGCGATGATTCGTTCGGCCGGAACGCCTCGTTCGAGCAAGGCACGGGTGACGACCCCGGTTCCCGGTCCCAGTTCCAGGATCGGATCGTCGGCCGATGGATCGACATGGGCTACCATGCGACGCGCGAGGGCGCGGCCGGAAGGGGCGATGGCGCCGGTGGTGCTCCAGGTGCGAATGAAGCGGACGATGTCGCCGGCACTCATTCAAGCGCCGGTCTTGCCGCCGAGGATTTCACGAACTCTGGAGAAGAACCCGGTTGAATCCGGGTTATTCTCATCCGAGGAGGCGGCTTCGAATTCCAGCAGCAGCTCTCGTTGTCGCTTGGTCAGCTTGCGCGGGGTCTCGACCGCCACCTGAATGTACATGTCGCCCATCTTGCTGGAACGCAGCACCGGCATACCCTTGTTCTTCAGCCGGAACTGTTCGCCGTTCTGAGTGCCCTCGGCGACCTTTACCTTGGCGCGACCGCCATCAATGGTCGGAACCTCGAACTGCCCGCCAAGCGACGCGGTGGTCACCGAAATCGGGACCCGGCAGAACAAATCGGCGCCGTCGCGCTGGAGAAATTCATGCGGATTCAACGACAAGAAGATATACAGGTCTCCGGCGGGGCCGCCGCGCAACCCGGCCTCGCCCTCACCGGCAAGGCGGATGCGGGTGCCGTCCTCGACACCGGCGGGAATGTTGACTTGGAGCGCCTGTTCCTGGGTGATCCGGCCGGCTCCTCCACAGTCTGTGCACGGATCGGAGATGACCTCACCCCGGCCCTGGCAAGTCGGGCAGGTACGCTCGATCGAGAAGAAGCCGCCGGTCGAGGCCCGGACCCGACCGCGGCCGTCACAGCTGGGGCAGCGGCTCGGCGATGAGCCCGGCCTGGCGCCGGTGCCGGAGCAGGTCTCGCAAGCAATCTTGGTCGGAACGCTGATCTGCGCGGTCTTGCCGGCATAAACCTCTTCGAGCGCCAGCTCCATATTGTAGCGAAGGTCGGCACCCCGCTCGCGGCCGCCTCTACTGCCGCCGCCTCGGCGCCCCATGAAGTCACCGAAAATGTCGTCGAAGATGTCCGACATCGAACTGGCGAAATCGGTCGCGAAGCCGCCGCCCTGTCCGCCGCGCTCGAAAGCGGCATGGCCGAACCGGTCATAGGCGGCGCGGCGCTGCGGGTCCCTGAGGTGTCCATACGCCTCATTGACCTCCTTGAACCTCACCTCGGCGGTTGCATCCCCCGGATTGCGATCAGGATGGAACTGCATTGCCAGCTTACGGAAAGAGGATTTGAGCGCGGTCGCGTCGCATTCCCGAGCAACACCGAGCACTTCGTAAAAATCACGCTTCGCCATCGTGCTCATTCGTTCCGGAATCTTTGCAGTATGTCTGTCATACTGGCGATTCAACGACCCGCGTTTCGGGTTTCTTAGCTTCTATTTCCGACCAAAGACATCCGCGCCGATGGCCCTAGGCCAAGCAGCCAAAAGCAGCTTGGCCGCATAGATTGGCGGCCAAGCTTAGGTAAATCGATCGAGATCGTATCAGTCTGCAAGGCAGGTCACAGAAAGCCGTGCCGGTCGCGGGCCGTCCGCTCTCGCTCAAAGTTCACGCCGACTTCTTCTGTTCGTCGTCATCGACCTCCTCGAAATCGGCGTCAACGACATCCTCCGTGCCGGCCTCGGCCTCAGCGGCCTCTTCGCCGCCGTCGGCTTCACCAGCGGCCTGATACATCGCCTCGCCAAGCTTCATCGAAGCTTGGACCAGGGCGGTGGTCTTGGCGGTGATCGCCTCGGCATCTTCGCCTTCGAGCGAGGACCTCACCTCGGCGACCGCGGCTTCAATGGCAGACTTGTCCGCGTCGGAGACCTTGTCGCCGAGATCGGCGACCGACTTCTCAGCGACGTGGACCTGGCGCTCGGCCTCAACCCTTGCATCGACCAGCGTCCGTCGCTTCTTGTCTTCCTCGGCATGAGCTTCGGCGTCGCGCACCATCTTCTCGACCTCATCCTCGGAGAGACCGCCGGACGCCTGGATGCGAATCTGCTGTTCCTTGCCGGTGCCTTTGTCCTTGGCCGAGACATTGACGATGCCATTAGCGTCGATATCGAAGGTGACTTCGACCTGCGGCACGCCGCGCTGGGCAGGCGGAATACCCACGAGATCGAACTGACCGAGTAGCTTGTTGTCGGCCGCCATCTCGCGCTCGCCCTGGAAGACGCGGATCGTCACCGCATTCTGATTGTCCTCAGCCGTCGAAAATGTCTGGCCTTTCTTCGTCGGAATCGTTGTGTTGCGATCGATCAGCCGGGTGAACACGCCGCCCAGGGTCTCGATTCCGAGCGACAGCGGCGTCACGTCGAGGAGCAGCACGTCCTTGACGTCGCCCTGCAGAACGCCGGCCTGGATTGCGGCGCCAATGGCGACCACCTCGTCCGGATTGACACCTTTGTGCGGCTCCTTGCCGAAGAACTGTTTCACCACGTCCTGGACTTTCGGCACCCGAGTCATGCCACCGACAAGAACGATCTCATCAATCTGCCCGGCGGATAGGCCGGCATCCTTCAGCGCCGCCTTGCAAGGGTCGACCGTGCGCTGAATCAGATCGTCGACCAGCGCCTCGAATTTGGCGCGGGTGAGCTTCATCGTCAGGTGCTTAGGACCTGATTGATCGGCGGTGATGAAAGGAAGATTGACCTCGGTCTGCTGCGAAGAGGAAAGCTCTATCTTAGCCTTCTCAGCGGCCTCCTTCAGACGCTGCAGCGCCAGCTTGTCACTGCGGAGATCGATGCCCTGTTCTTTCTTGAACTCGTCGGCGAGATAGTTAACCAGGCGCATGTCAAAATCCTCGCCGCCGAGGAAAGTGTCACCATTGGTCGATTTCACCTCAAATACGCCATCGCCGATCTCGAGGATCGAAACGTCGAACGTGCCGCCGCCGAGATCGTAGACCGCGATGGTCTTGCCTTCCTTTTTGTCGAGGCCATAGGATAACGCCGCTGCGGTCGGCTCATTGATGATACGCAGCACCTCCAGCCCGGCGATCTTGCCGGCATCCTTGGTCGCCTGCCGCTGAGCGTCGTTAAAATAGGCCGGGACGGTGATAACCGCCTGCTCGACCGGTTGTCCGAGATAAGCCTCGGCGGTCTCCTTCATCTTCTGCAGGATGAAGGCGGAGATCTGCGAGGGGGAGTATTTCTTGCCCTTGGCCTCGACCCAGGCGTCGCCATTGTCGGCTTTGACAATGCTGTAAGGGACGAGCTTTTTGTCTTTCTCAACGGTCGGATCGTCATGCCGACGACCGATCAGCCGCTTGACGGCGAAGATTGTGGCCTCTGGATTGGTCACACCCTGGCGCTTGGCCGGCTGCCCGACCAGTCGCTCATTATTGTCGGTGAAAGCGACGATCGATGGGGTCGTACGCGCGCCTTCGGCGTTCTCGATCACCTTGGCGTCCTTGCCATCCATGAGCGCGACAACCGAATTCGTCGTCCCCAGATCAATGCCGATCACTTTTGCCATCAGTCGTCATCTCCTATTGGCAGACCGCCCGACGGGTCCACAGCGGCCCCCGCCAATTCGTCGATTGAAAGCTTGCCTCGCATCGGCGAGGCCGAGCACCCAATGAAACCGCGATCCCCGGATTGAATTGCCCAAAACAAGTCCGGCCTCCGAGGCCTTGTCTGGGGCGTATATAAGAAGCGCGTTTTGCGCCCGCAAGCGCGCCGAATGCAACTGATGTGGACGTTTTTTCGGCAAGCGCTTCCGGGCCTGGAAACCGATATTGGCGCCGGCCCGCGGATGTGGCTTACTGTTGCGATAGGCTTGGCATTGAGAGTTCCGCCATGATCCGCACATCCGCCCTGCGTCGATTGATATTGGCGGCCTCGGCGGCCGGCTTGCTAGCACTTGGCATTGGCGCGGCTGCCGCTCAGGATGCTCGATTCGGTTCCCTGACAGATCTTTGGATTGCTTGAGCCGTGGACCCTGTCGACGACCGCCGACGGCTATTCTATGCGGAACAATATCGACGACACCCCGCTCCGATATTCCTGGGCCTCCAACGCCCCCTCCCGGCTATGAGCCGCCGACGGCCATGGGCTAGCCGGCAATGATCGGTTGGCTTTGACCAGAGCGACGCCAGATCTCCCGACGGGGCTGGAGGTCCATGCCGGCGCGCTCGACCAGGTGACTCAGTCCGCGCTGGTCGCCGCGATCGCCGAAATTATCGCCGCGGCGCCCTTGTTCACTCCGACAATGCCACGGACCGGCAAGCCGTTCTCGGTCAGGATGAGCAATTGCGGCGCGCTCGGCTGGGTGTCGGATCGCGACGGCGGCTATCGTTACCAAGCCAAACACCCGGTGTCCGGCGAGCCCTGGCCGCAAATGCCGGCGATGCTCCTTGCATTATGGAACAAGTTCGCCGGCTATCCGCATCCGCCCGAGGCCTGTTTGATCAATGTCTATTCGGCGACGGCGCGGATGGGGCTTCACCGCGACGAGGACGAGGAAACCTTCGAGGCGCCGGTGCTGTCGATTTCGCTGGGCGATGAATGTCTGTTCCGGGTCGGTGGGACGGAGCGCGACGGCCCGACGCAATCATTCCGGTTGAGATCAGGGGATATCGTGGTGATCAATGGCGACAGCCGGCTCGCCTATCACGGCGTCGACCGGATCTATCCCGGCACCTCGCCGCTGCCCAAGCCGCTACCGGAAGGAAGCCGGATCAATCTCACTCTGCGGTGCGTCCGAGCACCGAGCCCTCAGGTCTGATAAGCCGGACGCCATGGATGACCGTGCCCAGGAGAAAGGCAGCCCGCCTCGGTCGACGCCGATGATGGAGCAATATCTCGAAATCAAGGCGGCCAATCCGGATAGCCTGCTGTTCTACCGGATGGGCGATTTCTATGAGCTATTCTTCGACGATGCATTGGTCGCTTCCGAGGCGCTCGGCATTGCCCTCACCAAGCGCGGCAAGCATCTCGGCGCCGATATAGCGATGTGCGGCGTGCCGGTCCGCACCGCCGACGATTATCTGCAAAGACTGATCGCCGCCGGCCACCGGGTCGCGGTCTGCGACCAGACCGAGGATCCGGCAGAGGCGAAGAAGCGCGGCGCCAAATCGGTGGTGCGGCGCGAGGTAGTGCGTCTGGTGACGCCGGGGACGCTGACCGAGGATTCGCTCCTCGATTCGCGGTCGAGTAATTTCCTCGCCGCCCTTGCTCGCGACAAAGGCGCGCCGGCGCCGTTCGGCCTCGCTTGGATCGAAATTTCGACCGGCGACTTCCGCGTCACCGGATCCGATCAGGCCGGGCTCGCCGCCGAACTCGCCCGAATCGCACCAAGCGAATTAATCCTGTCGGAGCCGGTGTTCGCCGATCCGGAGCTGCAGGAGCTGTGGCGCGATCTCCCCGGCGAGGTCACGCCGCTACCGGCGCCGATCTTCGATTCAAGTACCGGCCCGTCGCGTCTCAGCGATGCCTTTGAGGTGGTTTCGATCGACAGCTTCGGCCAATTCGCCCGCGCCGAAATGGCCGCGGCCGCCGCCGCGATCGCCTATGTCGGCAAGACACAAATCAAGGCCCGGCCGTCGCTGGCGCCGCCGAAACGCGAAATCGCCGGCGGGACGATGCAGATTGACGCCGCGACCCGGGCCAATCTCGAGCTCACCGTCACGCTTGCCGGCGAGCGGCAGGGCAGCTTTCTCGCCGCGATCGACCGAACCTCTACCGGCGCGGGATCGCGGCTCCTGGCCGAGCGGATCGGAAGCCCAGCAACCGATCCGGCGATCATCGAGACCCGGCTCGACGCGATCGCTTTTCTCGTCGAGCGGCAAGGCCTCAGACGCGCGCTGCGCGACAAGCTGACGGCCGCACCGGACATGGCGCGAGCGCTGGCGCGACTATCGCTCGATCGCGGCGGTCCGCGCGATCTGGCGGTTATCGGTGATGGCCTCGCGGCGGCGGTCGACCTGGCTGCTTCGCTCGCGGCGGAAGGCGACATCCGCCCGGCCGAGCTGGCCGAGGCGGAGGCGGCGATGGTGGCGGTGCCCGGTGAGATAGGCGCACGGCTTGCCGCGACGCTGGCCGACGATTTGCCGCTGCTGAAGCGAGACGGCGGCTTTGTCCGGTCCGGCGCGGATGACGGGCTCGACCAAGCGCGGGCGCTGTCCAGCGAAAGCCGCAAGGTGATTGCCGGCCTGCAAACGAAATATGCCGAGGAGACCGGCCTTCGCGGCCTTAAGATCAAGCACAATAATGTACTGGGATATTTCATCGAAGTGAGCGCCGGTGCCGGCGACAAGCTTCTGTCGGAGCCTTTCGCTGAGCTCTTCATCCATCGCCAGACGATGGCGGGATCGCTTCGGTTCGCGACGACCGAACTCGCCGAGCTTGCCTCCAAGATCGCCGGTGCCGCGGACCGCGCATTGTCGATCGAGCTCGATATCTTCGACAGCCTCCGGCGGCTGATCCTCGCCAGCGCCAGCGCCCTCCGTGCCACCGCCTCCGCTTTGGCCGATATCGATGTCGCGGCCGGCCTCGCCGAACTCGCCGAGGCTGAGAATTACTGCCGCCCGACCGTCGATCGCTCGACCGATTTTACCGTCACCGAGGGCCGTCACCCGGTGGTCGAGCAAGCGCTACGGCGAGAGGGAACATCCTTCGTCGCCAATGATTGCATTCTTTCCCAAAGCGCTGGCGCGCCCGGACGGATCTGGCTGGTCACCGGGCCGAACATGGCCGGAAAGTCGACTTTCCTACGTCAGAATGCCTTGATTGCGATCCTTGCCCAGGCCGGTTGTTTCGTCCCGGCGAACGCGGCCAAGATCGGGATCGTCGACCGGCTGTTTTCCCGAGTGGGCGCCGCCGACGATCTCGCCCGCGGACGATCGACCTTCATGGTGGAAATGGTCGAGACCGCTGCAATCCTCAACCAAGCGGGCGAGCATTCGCTGGTGATCCTCGATGAAATCGGCCGTGGCACCGCGACCTTCGACGGGCTTTCGATCGCCTGGGCGACGGTCGAGCATCTCCACGAGGTCAACCGTAGCCGGGCGCTGTTCGCCACCCATTTCCATGAGCTTACCGCGCTGTCGCAGCGGCTGCCGCAGCTCCACAACGCCACGGTGGAAGTAAAGGAATGGAAGGGCGAGATCGCCTTTTTGCACCGGATCGCGACCGGTGCCGCCGATCGATCCTATGGGGTGCAGGTGGCGCGGCTGGCGGGGCTGCCGAAGCCGGTGATCGCGCGGGCACGAGAAGTTCTGGAGCAGTTGGAGGCCAGCGACCGTGCTGATGCCGCTACCCGGCTGATCGATGATTTGCCGCTGTTCAACGCCTCTGCAGCGGGCCGACAGATTGAGCCGGTCGGGGAGGATCAACTGCGCGAAACGCTCAGCGAACTCAATCTTGACGAAATGACGCCGCGCGAGGCGCTCGAAGCGCTCTATCGTCTTCGGGCTCTGTTGGATCGGTGACCGGTTACGGCCGGTGTTTCGGGTAGCCGAAGCGGTCGAAATACCAAGCCCATTCCTGCCGGATCGCATCAGCGGCCGCCTCATCGAGCCGATGTCGATTGCGGCGATATTGACCGACCTCTTCGAGATGCCGTCCCAAGGCAGCCTCGTCTCCGTCAGGCAATCTCAATTCCTGCCTCAGCCGTTTGACCTCGCCGATCGGATCACCGACCAGTTCCTCGTAACGGGTCTCGGCGTAGCTGCCGCTCGGCAAGTGGCCAATGTCCCGATCGAAATTCCGATAGAGCGCCCTCATGGTTTCGTTGACGCAGGAGGCCAGGGACAGCTCCGCTCTATCATAGCGCGCCCGCTGGAAGCCCTGGCTATCAAACATCCGGCGCCAGAGATGCTCGGAAGAGGGAACGAGCTCGAACGGATCGCGGACAACATGGATGAATTTGGCGCCGGGGAACATCCGACGCAAAAGCGCGATCCGGGCTGTGTGAGTGGGTGATTTCAGGAGGAACCAGAATGGCGCCGGATCGTTTGGGCCACGTGCCCTACGGCGCGCATTTGCCACGCGCTTCATCACGGTGATCAGCGCTTCCTGCCAGACTTGGCTGATTGCTGCCGATTCCTGTTCAATATCGAGATGGCGGAGGGGTCCGGAACGCTGATTTGGGAATAATATCGCCTCATATGGTGACGGCGCCCCGGTCGCCAGCAGCGCGAATTCGTCCTCCTGCGGCCGGTCCCAACCCATGGCGACATTGTCCATCGGCCGCCGCGCCGGGACGAAGCCATCGAGGCGGCGAAGCAACCAACCCCACGTCAGAAAATGATCGGTGGCGAAGCATTCCAGATAGGTCGGTGTCAGAAACCGCTGATCGGTCGCCAGCAACTCATGCAGGAACGTCGTTCCCGAACGCCAATGGCCGACGACAAAAATCGGAGGCGACAACTGTTCGGCGGCGATGTCGGGCCCATGGCGACGCCGTTGAATCGCTGCGGGCAGGGAACTTATCAAAGAGATCAGCGATATCGACAGCGCCCACGGAAGCCGCGATGGCGAGACCCGAAAATGATGCCGTGCCAAAAGCGGAAACCACACTCGCGCAGTCATCCCGGTCCAGATACGGAACGCCCACCAGGCCGGCTTTTGTCCGGTTGTGCCGCCGCTGACAGCGTCGTTTGCGTCCCAAGAATCAGCGTTCATTGTAAAAAGAGGGCTCCACCTCGATCGGCATCACCAGACCCCCGCGCGGAATGGCACATTCGGCCGAAGCGGGATAGGGTCCGCGCCCGTTGCCACGCCTGAAAGGGCCCCCTCATCAGCCCCAAGCCGCCTCTCATCGACGCCCAAGCGCTCCGCGCGGAACTTGACGCGATCGCTGCCGCCGACGCCGGCGGCGCGGCGGGCAAGACGGTCAGAGCAGCTGTCCTGGATCGGCTCAGGCGAGCATCGGAACATGGGCGCGCCGAGGCCGAGAAATGGCTTCTCGCTGACGGCCGCGGCGCCGCCTGCGCCCATCGGCTGTCGGAGTTGCAGGATGATTTGATCCGGGTCGCCCACGCATTCGCCCTAGAGAGCGTGTTTCCGCCCCAGCGAAGCGGCCTTGGCCTCCAAATGGCGGTGATCGCAGTCGGCGGCTATGGAAGAGGAACGCTGGCACCGGGCTCCGACATCGATCTTTTATTCATTGCTCCCAGGCGCACTGTGATTCGCCTCAGTCAAACCATCGAATATGTCCTCTATCTCCTTTGGGATTTGGGCTTCAAAGTCGGCCACGCGACACGGTCGATCAATGAATGCATTCGCTTGACGAAGAGCGATATGACGATCAGGACCGCGGTGCTGGAGGCGCGTTTCATCACCGGCGAGCGGCATCTATTCGACAAATTGGTGTCGCAGTTTGATTCCGAAGTGGTCAGCGGAACCGCGGCCGAATTCGTCGCCGCCAAGCTCTTAGAGCGCGATCTCCGCCATGAGCAACAGGGATCTTCACGCTATCTAGTCGAGCCCAATGTCAAGGAGAGCAAGGGCGGCCTTCGCGATCTGCACACCCTGTTCTGGATAGCCAGATATGTGTACCGCACAAACGCTAGCGATGAGCTGGTCAGGGCCGGGGTATTCTCCCGCAGCGAACTCCGTCGCTTCCTGAAAGCGGAGGATTTCCTGTGGGCGATCCGCTGCAATCTTCATTTCATGACCGGCCGAGCTGAGGAGCGGCTTTCCTTCGATCATCAGCGCGCGATGGCTGGGCGGCTTGGCTACACCGACCATCCGGGCATGGCCGATGTCGAGCGATTCATGAAGCACTATTTCTTGGTAGCCAAGGATGTCGGCGATCTAACCCGAATCTTTTGCGCCGAGCTTGAAGAGCGTCATGTCAAGCAGCCTTCGGCGCTCTACCGGCTGGTCGGGTCACGGAAGCGAAAACGCGCCGCGCTCACCGGGTCGACCGATTTCATCGTCGACAATGACCGGATCAATCTGGCCGACAAGGAGGTGTTCGACCGCGATCCAGTGAACATTATCCGGATATTCAGCCTCGCCGGCAGTCACAATCTCCCTTTCCATCCAGAGGCGACCCAGGAGATCACGCGGAACCTCAAGCTGATCGATGCCGATCTCCGCAACAACGATCAGGCGAACAAGCTATTCCTCGACATCGTGACCTCGCCGCGGCAGCCGGAATCGACACTGAGGGCGATGAACGAGACCGGCGTTCTCGGCCGGTTCATCCCCGATCTCGGTAAAATCGTGGCGATGATGCAGTTCAACATGTATCACCACTATACGGTGGATGAGCATCTTATCCGTGCGGTTGGTGAGCTGTCGCGGATCGAGCACGGCGATCTCAGCGACGAGCATCCGCTTGCCGCCAAGATCGTCTCGACGGTTAAGGACCGAGTGGTCCTATACCTCGCCGTGCTCTTGCACGACATCGCCAAGGGCCGGCCCGAGGATCACTCCATTGCCGGCGCCAAGGTGGCGCGACGGCTCTGTCCACGGCTCGGGCTTTCGCCGCCGCAGGTCGAACTGGTCGCCTGGCTGATCGAAAACCATCTGGTCATGAGCAGTGTGGCGCAGAGACGCGACCTGCAGGACCCCAAGACGATCGAGAATTTTGTGGCGATCGTGCAGGACACGGAGCGGCTCAAATTGCTCCTAATCCTGACGGTGGCGGATATTCGCGCGGTTGGCCCGGGGGTGTGGAATGGCTGGAAGGGACAGCTGTTGCGAACGCTCTACTGGGAGGCGGAGCCGCTGTTGACCGGCGGACATAGCCAGATCAGCCGCGAGCATCGGGTCGAGCAGGCCGCGGACGAATTGATCGACGCGCTTGACAGTTGGCCGATGGAGGAGCGCCGGAGTTATGTGGCGCGGCACTATCCGGCCTATCTCCTGCGCGTCGACCTCCCACACAAGCTGGACCACGCCGACCTGATCCGACGGATAGACGAAAGCGGACGCCGCTTCGCCACCAACGTCACATTACTGCCGTTTCAGGCAGTCAGTGAGATCACTATCCTGGCGCCCGACCATCCACGGTTGCTGTCTTTCATCGCCGGCGCCTGTGCTGTGTCAGGTGCCAATATCGTCGATGCGCAGATCTTCACCACAGTCGACGGATTGGCGCTGGATACCGTTTTCGTGTCGCGGGAATTCGATCATGACGAGGACGAAGAAAGACGAGCAGCGCGAATCTGCGGCATTATCGGTGAGGCCCTCTCCGGCGGCATTCGTCTGCCCGAACATGTCGCGACCAAGGGCGAACTCAAGAGCCGCTACAAGCCGTTCCGGGTCGAAACCCGAATTCGGATCGACAACTCCTGGTCCAACAAATATTCCGCAATCGAAACTTCGGGCCTTGATCGACCTGGACTCCTTTATGACCTCACTCGCGCTCTGTCCGACCTCAACCTCAATATCGGCTCGGCGCACATCACCACCTATGGCGAGCGCGCCGTCGATGTTTTCTATGTCACTGACCTTACCGGCGCCAAGATCACCAACCCCGCGCGCGACGCCGCTATTAGCCGGCGTCTGGGAGCGGTGTTCGATGGACCGCCACAAGAGCACCGCGAACCGAAGCGCGGGGCGGCGTAAGCCTTCAGGCGCCGTATTTACCGTTTCTAACTCTTCACCAGGCAATTTCCCCGGGACCGATGAGCCGGTCTGGGTGAACGGCGTCAAATGTCGCTTGTGAAGAATTTCGTCACCGTCGGTGGCGCCACCGCCGTCAGCCGTGTCCTCGGCTTCGTCCGCGACGTGATGATGGCGGCGGCGCTCGGCACCGGTCCGGTGGCAGACGCCTTCTTTGTCGCTTTCCGATTCCCTAATCTCTTCCGCCGGCTGTTCGCCGAAGGCGCCTTCAACGCAGCCTTCGTGCCGTTGTTCACGCGGACCTTGGCGGAAGGCGGCGATGCCAAGGCCGAGCGCTTCGGCAATGAAGCACTGAGCGCGCTCCTAACGCTCCTGCTGATAGTGATCGGGATCGCCGAGATTCTGATGCCGATCTTGATGTACGGGCTCGCGCCCGGTTTCTCCAAAGATCCCAGCAAATTCGACCTCGCCATCCTGCTCACCCGGATAGCTTTTCCTTATCTGGTGCTGGCATCGCTGCTGGCGTTGTTTTCCGGGGTCCTCAATGCCCGCGGCCGGTTTGCCGCGGCGGCGTTCGCTCCGGCGCTCCTCAATGTCGTCTTCATCGTGGCCATAGGCCTTGTGCTGATCACCGGCTACGCTCGGACCGAAAACGCTGGAATGGTCCTTGCCTGGGCGACGCTGATCGGCGGCTTCGCCCAATTGGCGGTGGTGATCTGGGCGGCGCGGCGATCGGGCATCAATCTCCGGCTCGTCCGGCCGAGGCTCACTCCGGGCGTGCGACGGCTCGGCCGATTGGTGGTGCCCGGAGCACTTGCCGGCGGTGTTGTTCAGATCAATATCGTCGTCGGCACTATCATTGCATCGCTGTCGCCTGGGGCGGTGTCGTATCTATATTATGCAGACCGGATCTATCAGCTGCCACTCGGCATCGTCGGCATCGCAATCGGTATCGTGCTGCTGCCCGACATCACTCGGCAGATTCGCGACGGCCGGCCGGACCTGGCTGCTCATTCGCAAAACCGAGCGCTCGAATTCGCGATGGCGCTCACCCTCCCGGCGGCGGTGGCGCTGGTGGTGGTGGCCGAGCCGATCATCTCGGTCTTGTTCGAGCGCGGCGCCTTTACCGCTGCCGATACCGAGGCGACCGCTTCGGCGTTGATCGCTTTTGCGGTCGGGCTGCCCGCCTTCGTGCTGGTCAAAGTGCTGCAGCCGGCCTTCTTCGCCCGCGAGAACACCAAGACGCCAATGTGGTTCGCCGGCGTCTCGGTGGCGGTCAATATTGCCGGTTCGCTTGCGCTGTTTTCGTCGTTGCAGCATGTCGGCATTGCGATCGCGACGTCGGCCGCCGGCTGGGTCAATGCAGGGCTGCTGGCGTTCGCATTGTTGCGCCGGAAGGAGCTTCCGATCGACGCTAAGACCCGCCGGAGCGTGCCCCTGATCCTGCTCGCCGCAATGCTGATGGGTGTTGTGCTCTATTTCGGCGTCGATTTGTTCGATGGCTGGCTGGACGATCCGTCTGGACTCGTCAGGTCGGCGGCCTTGGCGACGATTGTGGCAACGGGGATTTTGGTATTCGCCGTCTTCGTTCAGTTGACAGGCGCAGTCGATTTCCGCAAGGCGCTGCGATCGCGACGGCGTTAGCCACCGTGGCGCTGGCTTGCTTCGGCTCCATGCCTTCGCCATAGTTTTTTGGCTGCCCCTCCTTGAGATCGAACGTCCATGCTCACACTCCCTTCCCGCGTATTCTCGGGGGTTCAGCCGACCGGCAATCTCCATCTCGGCAATTATCTGGGCGCTATCGCTCGTTTCGTGGCGATGCAGGAAAGCCATGACTGCATTTACTGCGTGGTCGATTTACACGCGATCACTGTGTGGCAGGAGCCGACCGAGCTGGCCCGCAATATCCGCGAGGTCGCCGCCGCCTTCATCGCCGCCGGCATCGACCCGAGAACACACATCGTCTTTAACCAAAGCCAAGTGCCGCAGCACACCGAGCTTAGCTGGATTTTGAGCTGTATCGCGCGGATGGGCTGGCTCAGCCGGATGACCCAGTTCAAGGAGAAGGCCGGCAGGGACCGCGAGAACGCCTCGGTTGGGCTGTTCGCCTATCCAACGCTGATGGCCGCGGACATCCTGCTCTATCGCGCCACCCATGTGCCGGTCGGCGAGGATCAGAAACAGCATCTCGAATTGTCCCGCGACATTGCCCAGAAATTCAATAATGACTACGGCGAATCGATCGCCGTCAACGGCTTCGGCGAAGATGGCTATTTCCCCCTGCCCGAACCGTTGATCACCGGGCCGGCGACCAGGGTGATGAGTCTCCGCGACGGCACCAAGAAAATGTCAAAATCAGACGCCTCGGAATATTCGCGGATCAATCTCACTGACGATGCCGACACGATCGCGGTCAAATTCCGCAAGGCGAAGACCGACCCTGAGCCGCTACCTTCGGAAGAGGCCGGCCTGAAGAATCGGCCCGAGGCGGAGAATCTGGTTGGTATCTACGCAGCCCTGTCCGGTACCTCCAAGGAGGTGGTGCTGCAGCAATTCGGCGGCGCGCAGTTCTCGGTGTTCAAGCCGGCGCTTGCCGATATGGCCGTGGCTCGACTCGCTCCGATCGCGAATGAAATGCGAAAGTTGATGAATGATCCGGCCGAAATCGACCGGATGCTGTCGGAGGGCGCTGCCAGAGCCTCCGAACTCGCCGAGCGAACCATGAACCAAGTCAGGGACATTGTCGGACTAATCCGGTAGCGCTGATGGCTGCTTGTCGGCTGGCGGCGTCGATGGCAGCATGCCGTTATGGCCGCCGAACGAAAAGCGCTGCAGCCTGGACACCGCCGCAAATTGCTGGTGGTGATCGACGACACTCCGGAATGCGCCAAGGCGGTTCATTTCGCCTTGCTGCGCGCTGGCCACACACAGGGAGGGCTGGTTCTTCTGTTCGTCATCCCAACGGCGGCATTTCAGCAATGGAAAGGGATCGAGAACATCATGCGGGCCGAGGCAATAGAGGCGGCGGAGTCGACGCTCGGGCGTTATGCTGACATGGTCCGCAATTGGTCCGCGGTCGAGCCGGAGCAAGCTGTCGGCGAGGGCGATGCCGCCGCGGCGATCACGCAATTGATCGAGGGCGATGAGGATATCGCGGTGCTGGTCTTGGCCGCGGGAGCTGGCAAGGACGGACCCGGGCCGCTGGTCTCCACTCTAGTCGGGCGATCATCAGGGGCATTCGCCATCCCCATTTTACTGTGGTGCCCGGATCGCTCGACGAGGCGACCATCGAGTCGATTGCCTGAGTTTCCTTGAATTTGGGTGTCGGATAGGTTATCTGTTTGGACGATTCTAATCTTGGGTCCGTCGAGACGCCCATGTTCATACAGACCGAGTCAACGCCGAATCCGGCTACACTCAAATTCCTCCCGGGCCGGTTGGTCCTGGAAGCCAACGGCACGGCCGAATACCGTGGCGAGGGCGAAGCAGTGGACTCACCGCTGGCGCAGCGCCTGTTTGCCATTGCCGGCGTGGCCGGGGTGTTTCTGGGCGGCGATTTCATCACCGTCACCAAATCGGACGGCGACTGGCAGCATCTGAAGCCGGCGATACTGGGCGCGATCATGGATCATTTCATGTCGGGCGCTCCGGTGGTCGAAGCTACCGCCGAACAGCCGACTGGAGAGGAATTCTTCGGCCCCGAAGACGCTGAGATCGTTGATACGATCAAGGAACTGTTGGAGACAAGGGTTCGCCCGGCCGTGGCTCAAGATGGCGGCGACATCACCTTCCGCGGCTATCGCGACGGTGTGCTGTTCCTCAATATGCGCGGTTCCTGTTCGGGCTGCCCGTCATCGACGGCAACGCTAAAGCACGGTATCGAGAATCTGATGCGGCACTTCGTTCCTGAGGTTCGGGAAATTCAGCCGAGCTAGGCTTGGGTCGACAAAACGCCGCGCGATCGCTGGCTTGTTCCAAGCACCGATCTCCGCCAAAGCAATGCGCTGGCGACAACATGTCCTGCAGATGAACATCCTCGGTATCGACACCGCGCTTGAAGCCTGTTCGGTCGGTCTCTCGACCGGCGATCCAGCGAGTTCGATCATCCGATCCGAAATTATCGGGCGCGGCCACGCCGAGCAGTTGTTCGGGATGATCCAAGCCGCAATGGCTGACGCCGATCTTCGCTTTGATGCGATCGGCCGTTTCGCCGTCACGATCGGGCCGGGTTCGTTCACCGGCATCAGGGTCGGTATCGCTGCCGCCCGGGGTTTCGCGCTGGTGACCGGTGCTCCAACGGCGGGGTTCTCGACCCTTGCCGTCCACGCCGAGACCGCTCAACTGAAGGCGGAAGGACGGCCGATTCTGGCGGCTCTGCCGGCAAAGAGCGACAAGGTCTACGCTCAGCTGTTCAGCTCGGCCGGGGACGAACTGACCGAGCCGGCGGTCGGATCGGCCGCCGATTTCGCCGGACTTGCCGCAGATCGCGGCGCAATTCTGGCCGGCTCCGGCGCTACCGCGATCGCGGAATCGTCGCCGGAGACCCCTTTGAAGATTGCCCATGAACAATCGGCGCCGCACATGGCGGGGCTGTTGCGCCTGGCTTTTCGTGGCGAAGCGCCGACCGAACCGCCACGGCCGCTCTATATAAAGGCTCCCGGGGCAGTCGCAGCTCCGGCGGCAATCGCCCGGCGGTAAGATGGCGCTCCGCGGAAATCGCAGCTCGATCGAAGATGCGGTGCTGGCCGATGCGGCGGCGATGGCCGATGTACACGAGCGCAGTTTCGAACGTCATTGGAGCGCGGAGGAACTTTCGACACTCCTGGCCGATTATCCTAAGGTCCAGGCGATCGTAGTTCGACGAGGGCCACCCAAACAGGCCCGCATTGCCGGATTTGTGATCATGCGGAGTACCGGCGGCGAAGCGGAGATCCTGACCTTGGCGGTCGACCCCCCCAGTCGTCGCCGCGGCTATGCAAGGCAATTGATCGAGGAAGCGGCGCGGCGCGCGTACCATGACCGGGCCGAGGCGCTGTTTCTCGAGGTCGACGAGAGCAACCGTGCCGCGGTATCCTTGTATCGGCAACTCGGCTTTGAGACGGTCGGACAGCGCTCGCGCTACTATGAGAAGAAGGACGTGGTGTCAGGTTCCGCGCTTGTCATGCGCCTGCGTCTTCTCTAAGCGGCAACGAAAGAGCGAGACAGGCATCTTGGATCAAACGAAGAGCGCCCAAAGCCTCCTGGAAGCATGCGTCGCAAAGGGCATGCGGATGACGGAGCAGAGGCGCGTGATCGCCCAAGTTCTGGACTCGGCCTCCGATCATCCCGATGTCGAGGAACTCTACCGGCGTGCTTCGGGGGTCGATCCCAAGATTTCGATCTCGACGGTTTATCGAACGCTAAGGCTGTTCGAGGATGCCGGGGTGATCGCCCGGCATGAATTCCGCGACGGTCGGGCACGCTATGAGACCATTCCCGACGAGCATCACGACCATCTGATCGACCTTCGCACCGGCAAGGTAATCGAGTTTCGCAATGAGGAGATTGAGGCATTGCAGGAGCTGATCGCTTCCAAACTCGGATTCAAGCTAGTCGATCATCGACTTGAGCTTTATGGCCTGCCGCGGAAGAAATCGGAAAGCAAATGATCCGGCGCGGACGTCGTCAGACGGTCCTCGGCAATCGCCATGTTTGGATTCGGCTGCTTGATGTACGACTATGCTGGGTAGAATGATCGCAGCCGTCAATCGCCGAGTACCAACTGCGTGATGTCAGTAGCCTCAGGACAGCGCCGCAAAGCATTCATCCGCAGTTATGGATGTCAGATGAATGTCTACGATTCGGAGCGAATGGCCGAATTGCTGGCGCCAGACTATGACGCGATCTCCTCACCCGAGGACGCCGACCTTATCATCCTCAACACCTGTCATATTCGGGAAAAGGCCTCGGAAAAGGTCTATTCCGCACTCGGCAAGCTGCGACCTCTGAAGGAGGTCGCAGAGCGGGACGGCCGGCGGGTGATAATCGGGGTCGCCGGTTGCGTCGCCCAGGCCCAGGGTGAAGAGATCTCACGCCGAGCTCGAATGGTCGATTTCGTTGTCGGGCCGCAATCCTATCATCGCCTCCCCGAATTATTGAAAAAGGCCGAGAGTGGCGCCAGGGTTGTTGCCGATGATCTGACGGCTGCGGACAAGTTCTCCGCGCTCGGCGGAATCGTCGCGAAGCGAACCCCAAGAGTTTCGGCCTTCCTGACCGTGCAAGAGGGCTGCGACAAGTTCTGCAGCTTCTGCGTCGTGCCGTACACAAGGGGTGCGGAGTTCTCGCGCTCGGTCGAGGCGATCGTCGCCGAGGCGATGACCCTGGCCGTCAATGGCGTGCGCGAGATCACTTTGCTCGGCCAGAATGTAAATGCCTGGCACGGCACTGGTCCGGACGGCCACGAATGGGGGTTGGGGCGCCTGTTGTACCGTCTCGCCGAAATCGATGGCATCGTCCGGCTTCGCTACACCACTAGCCATCCGAGGGACATGAATGACGAGCTGATTGACGCCCATGGCGATCTGGCGGTGCTGATGCCGTATCTGCATTTGCCGGTGCAGTCCGGGTCCGATCGGGTGCTGAAGGCAATGAACCGTCGGCATGGCGCCGCCGATTATTTGAAGCTGATCGACCGCATCCGCCAGGCGAGGCCTGACATCGCTCTGTCCGGCGATTTCATCGTCGGCTTTCCCGGCGAGACCGATGAAGACTTCGAGGACACGATCAAACTCGTCGAAAACGTCGGCTACGCGTCGGCTTTCTCGTTCAAATACAGCCCGCGACCTGGGACGCCTGCGGCAGAGCGAGAGCAGATCGCAGAGCCGGTCAAGGTAGAGCGGCTAGCCAGGCTTCAATCTCTGCTTGGCGAGCAACAGGCCGCTTTCAATCGATCGCGGCTCGGCATGAAAATGGAAGTGCTGTTTGAAAAGGAAGGCCGCAAGGCCGGCCAGATCGTCGGCCGTTCACCTTGGCTACAACCGGTTCAGGTGATGGCGCCGGTGGCGTTGATCGGCGCGATCGAGCCGATCACCGTCGACGGTCTGGGCAGCAACAGTCTGTTTGGCAGCCTGCCGGAGGTGGCGGCGCCGACAGCCAAGGCGATGATTTGACCGATATCGATACCAGATCAACCAACGCTGCCGAACTGGTCGCCGACCCGACCCAAGTGATGGTCGCGTTCGACGATAATCGGCTGGCGACGGTCCTCTTCGGCGAATTCGACCAGAATCTCGCGATGATCGAGCAGGGGCTTGGCGTCGAGGCGGTGGCGCAGGGAAATCAAGTCTTGATTCGAGGCCGGCCGGAGGCCTGCGCCCAGGCCCGGCTAGCGCTCGACATGCTTTATGGCCGGCTCGAACAAGGGCACGATGTCGAGCCCGGCGATGTCGACGGCGCAATCCGCATGGCAGCTGCTGCCGAGGCGGAGCTGAATTTGCCAACGATCGAGCCAAAGGGCCGACTGGCAATGGTTCAAATCACGACTCGGCGGCGCGTGGTCATGGCGCGATCGCCAGCACAGGACGCCTATATCAGGGCGATGGAAAGCACAGATCTGGTTTTCGGCATCGGCCCCGCCGGTACCGGCAAGACCTATCTCGCGGTCGCTTATGCCGCCTCCCTGCTAGAACGCGGAATCGTGTCCCGGCTAATACTATCGCGTCCCGCGGTCGAGGCCGGCGAGCGACTCGGCTTCCTGCCGGGAGATATGCGGGAGAAGGTCGACCCTTATCTTCGGCCGCTCTATGACGCTCTGTACGACATGATCCCGGCGGAAAAGGTCGAGCGCGGCCTGAGCGCCGGGATGATCGAAGTCGCGCCGCTTGCCTTCATGCGCGGCCGAACTTTGGCCGACGCCGCGATCATTCTCGACGAAGCGCAGAACACCACGCCGATGCAGATGAAGATGTTCCTGACTCGCTTCGGCCAAAACTCGAAAATGATCGTGACCGGCGACCCCACCCAGATCGATCTGCCGCATGGTCAAGCATCCGGCCTGACCGAGGCGCTGCAACTCCTTCACGGAGTCAAGGAAATCAAACAGATCGCTTTTACCAACAGAGATGTTGTCCGCCACCCGCTGGTAGCCCGAATCGTGCGCGCCTATGATCCCGAGGGCAAAGACGGCGATGGTCGCAATGGCTGAATCGTCTGCGGCGACGATCGATATCAATGTTGCGGCGGGCGATTGGCCCGGCGAGACCGAACTGAAGCGTCTCGCCGAGTGGGTCTTCGAAGCCGTTTCCGGTATTGTTGCCGGTTTCCCGGTCGATGGCGAGATATCGCTCCTTTTCACCGATGATCGGCGGATCGGGCAATTGAATGCCGATTGGCGAGCAGAGATGGGACCCACCAACGTGTTGTCCTTTCCGGCGCCGCCGATTTCTGGCGGTCCGCAGTGGCGTTCATCGCTCGGCGATATCGCCCTTGGTTTTGAGACCGTGACGCAGGAAGCGATCGACGCGCACTTGACGCTAACCGACCACATCTCCCATCTTCTCGTTCACGGACTTTTGCATCTCCTTGGTTATGATCATCGGAATGATGCAGAGGCTACGGTCATGGAATCTCTAGAAATCGAGATCCTGGCCAGGCTGGGTATCGCTGATCCTTATGCCGGCAGCGAGCCCGAGCTGATCGGAACAGCCGGCGGTAATGGATGATGAACGACAAATCAGAACCGTCTGGTTCAGACAAAGAACCAAACCCAGAACCTCCCAGTAGCACCGGCGGCCGGCCCGAGGAGGCTGACCGTCAAGCAGGTGAGGGCTGGTTCGACAGGCTGCGCGCAGCGGTCGGGCTGAAGAGCCTCTCCTTCCGACGCGAACTTGAGGAAGCGCTGGAAAGCGAGGAACTAGATGGTGCCTTTTCCCCGGAAGAACGAAGGCTGCTGAACAATATTCTCCGCCTGCGCGAAGTTCGCGTCGGAGACATCATGATCCCGCGCGCAGATGTCGAGGCGATCGAGATCGACCAATCGCTCGCCGAATTGATTGGTCGGTTTCGTGAATCCGGGCATTCCCGGATGCCAGTCTATCGCGAGACCCTCGATGAGCCGGTCGGAATGGTCCATATCAAGGATCTGATCCGCCACATGGCGCATAGCGGAAATGGCGAGGCGGGTAGCGAGCAGAAAGATGCCAGGAAGATCGACCTGTCTAAGCTCGATCTTCGCATCACCATCGCGACCGCCGGCCTTGTCCGCAACGTTCTGTTCGTACCACCGTCAATGCCGGTCGCCACTCTGCTTGCGATGATGCAGAGTTCGCGGACTCAGATGGCACTGGTAATCGACGAATATGGTGGCACCGACGGTCTGGTCTCGATCGAGGACACGGTGGAAACGATCGTCGGCGAGATCGAGGACGAATATGACCAGGACGAGCCAGAGATCATTGCGCAAGCCGATGGCGGCTTCGTCGCCGATGCCAGGGCCAGTCTCGCCGAGGTTGCCGTAGCCATCGGCAGCACGCTGGCTGCCGACGATGGTAGCGATGTAGCCAATACGATCGGTGGCCTGGTGTTCCGCCGGCTCGGCCATATCCCCACCAAGGGCGAGACCGTGACACTGCCCGAAGGATATGTCATTGAGGTACTCGATGCCGATCCGCGGCGAATCCGCCGGCTGAAGATCAGCGCATCACCTCACGCCGATAGCGCTTCGGACGACAAGTCCACGGTCGACTCACTCCCCCGGGCCGCTTCGGGCGCTTGACGGCGGGTCGTTCCTCGCCCAAGCCGGGGTCGATCCGCTGCCGATTCGCGCCCCCTTTGTGCCATGAACCGACTGGCTGATTCGATCATCCTGTTATGGGGCTGGCGGCGACTCGCTCTGGCGTTCCTTGCCGGCGGGCTCATGGTTTTGACGCTGGCGCCAGTCAACGCGCTCCCGGTCGGATGGATCGCGATTCCGATTCTGATCTGGATGATCGATGGCTCGGCCACGCCACAAGGATCCGGCCTGCTACGACGAATGTTATCGGCCGCTGCGATCGGCTGGTGGTTCGGCTTTGGCTATTTCATCGCCGGTCTGTGGTGGATCGGCTCCTCGTTCCTGGTCGACGCGGACACTTTCGGCTGGATGATGCCGTTTGCGGTGATCGCGCTCCCCGCTGGGCTCGCGGTCCTGTGGGGCGTCGGTGTCGCGGTGGCGCGGCTGTTGTGGACCGATGGCTGGCCGCGCATTCTTATTTTCGCGGTGGTGATGACCCTGGTCGAGTGGCTGCGCGGCCACATTCTCAGCGGTTTTCCATGGAACGCCATCGGCTACACGCTAATGCCCGACCCGCTGCTGATGCAGTCGGCCTCCCTGGTTGGGCTTTGGGGGATGACGCTCCTCGCCTTCCTGGTATTCGCGGCACCGACTCTACTGATCGGCGGCGCCGAACAGGGACCAGGCCGACGGCTGGTCGTGTCGATAATTATCATCGCGATGGCCGCCAATATCGGCTTCGGCCTGATGCGCCTTCGCGGTGCCGGTGACGCTATTGTCGAGAACGTCCGGCTCCGCATCGTTCAGGCCGCGATCCCACAGGCGGTGAAGCAGGATCCGGCCGAAGAGCAGTCCAATTTCCAGCGCCAAATCGATCTCAGCCTGTCGTCGCCCTTGCCGCAAGGAAATGATGGGCCGACGCACATCATCTGGGCCGAGACGGCGGTGCCCTTCATTCTAACTGAACAGCCGGAGGCGCTGGCGGAGATTGCCGAAATGCTACCGCCAGGCACCACTTTGATCACCGGCGCGCCGAGGCGTCGGTCCAACGGTTCTGGTGAGGTCACCAACAGCGTCCTGGTGATCACCGACAATGGCGAAATCAGTGATTCCTACGACAAGGTCCATCTCGTCCCGTTCGGCGAATATCTCCCGTTCAAGGAGACTTTGCAGCGTTGGGGGATCCGCCAATTGATCGCTCTTCCCGGCGGATTCGCCGCCGGGCTCGAGCGCCGATCGCTGATCGCCGGCGACGCCCCGCCGTTCTCACCCTTGATCTGCTACGAGATAATCTTCGCTGGCGAGGTTACCGAGGATGGAGTTCGGCCTGGCTGGCTTCTCAATGTCACCAACGACGCCTGGTATGGTGCCACGCCCGGACCGCGGCAGCACTTCCAACAGGCGATTCTACGCGCGGTCGAAGAGGGATTGCCGCTCATTCGTGCCGCCAATACCGGTATTTCGGCGATGGTCGACCCCTACGGCCGAGTGACGGCACGCCTTGATCTTAACCAGGTCGGAGTGATTGACGGCAATTTGTCGCAGGCGCTACCGATGACGCTCTATGCCCGCTATGGCGATCGAATTCCAGGAATTCTGCTACTTTTGGTCGGTGGAATCGCGCTTGCCGGCCGGCGGTCGATAATTCGCCGATACAATTGACATTGCAACCTCCGGCTGCTTTGTAGCAACGTTCGAATTGGTCGGCACTTATTTCGCAAGGTGCGGCTACGTTGTAGTGCTTCTTCATGGAGAACTTAATGCCCGGAACTAAAAAGCCAAATCCAATTGATATTCATGTAGGTGGTCGCGTCAGACTTCGTAGAATGATGTTGAGTATGAGTCAGGAAAAGCTTGGCCAACAGCTTGGCATCACCTTTCAGCAAATCCAGAAATACGAAAAAGGAACTAATCGCATTGGCGCCAGCCGCTTGCAGAATATTGCGACCGTCTTATCGGTGCCGGTTGGATTCTTCTTCGAAGGTGCGCCGGGACAAGGCGAAACGGGCAAGGCCGATTCGAAAAGCGGTAGCTACGTGGTCGACTTCCTGTCGAGTTCGGAGGGACTTCAGCTTAATCGCGCTTTTGTCCGTATCTCAGATTCCAAAGTGCGACGGCGGATCGTCGATCTGGTTCGATCGCTCGCGGGTGACGGCACCGGGGGCTGACTTCAGTCGAGATTGACGGCTTCGGTATTCGCTGCCAAGAGGGCTAATCCACCCAACTGGCCGAGTATTGTTCCGTTTATCGATGAGGGAGTCCCTTTTGCGGTCATCCTACGTTTTTACCAGCGAATCGGTTTCCGAAGGTCACCCAGACAAGGTCTGTGATCGGATCTCAGACACAATTGTCGACGCGTTCTTGGCAGTGATGCCGGAATCGCGCGTCGCCTGCGAAACCCTGGCGACCACCAATCGAGTGGTAATTGCGGGAGAAGTGCGCGGGCCGGCAGAAATCGCCGGCAATAAGGATCGCATTGCCGATCTCGCACGGCAGGCGATCCGCGAAATCGGCTACGAGCAGAATGGCTTCCACTGGCGAGAGTGCGACGTGGAAGTGCTGCTGCATCAGCAATCGGCCGACATCGCCCAGGGGGTCGACGCCGCCGGCAATAAGGATGAGGGCGCTGGCGACCAGGGTCTGATGTTTGGCTATGCTTGCCGGGAGACGCCGGAATTGATGCCGGCGCCGATCTACTACGCTCATAAGATCCTGGAGCTAATGGCAGAGGCGCGGCATCAAGGGCGGGCTCCAGAGCTACAGCCCGATTCGAAGAGTCAGGTTACGCTTGCCTATCGCGACGGAATGCCGGTTAGGGCCGCCGCGATCGTGGTCTCGACACAACACACCTTCGACATGACCTCGGATGAAGTCCGCGAGTTGGTGGAGCCTTATGTCCGCCAGGCTCTTCCCGAGGAGTGGATCGACAATGACACCGCCTGGCACGTCAACCCGACTGGCAAATTCCTGATCGGTGGGCCTGACGGTGATGCCGGCCTCACCGGACGCAAGATCATCGTCGACACCTATGGCGGAGCTGCGCCGCATGGCGGCGGGGCGTTTTCGGGCAAGGACCCGACCAAGGTCGATCGCTCGGCGGCCTATGCCGCCCGTTATCTCGCCAAGAATGTGGTCGCGGCCGAGATCGGCGATCGCTGCACCATTCAGCTCGCCTATGCGATCGGCGTGTCGGAACCGCTTTCGCTTTATGTCGACCTTCATGGCACCGGCAAGGTCGAGGAGGAAAAGCTTGAGCAGGCGCTGCGGCGGGTGATGAGTCTTTCGCCACGAGGCATCCGCGAGCATCTCCAGCTCAATCGACCGATCTATGCCCGGACTTCTGCCTACGGACATTTCGGCCGAGCTCCGGAAGAGGATGGCGGCTTCTCCTGGGAGCGCACCGATTTGGTCGACCGAATCGACAGCGAACTCAGTTGAGCCGGGGCCGGTCGGCGTGACCGATCGGCGGCACAAGCTTCATGGCCGCCGAAAGGGACGACCTCTCAGCCCACGGCGGGCCGAGATCGTCGCCCGGCGGCTGCCGGAGCTGATGATAGATACTGACACCGAACCGCCCACCGACCTCAGATCGATATTCTCGGAGCCGGTCACCGACATCAGACTCGAGATCGGCTGCGGCGCCGGCGAGCATTTGCTTCATGAGGCCGAACAGGCTCCGCATTGCGGCTTCATAGGTGTCGAGCCATTCCAGGAGGGATTGGCCAAGACCGTTTCGGCGATCGAAGATCGCGGCCACCTCAATATCCGAGTCTATCAGCACGACGCTGCAATCCTGCTCGACTGGCTACCGCAGATCTCGCTCGCCCGGATCGATCTTCTCTACCCCGATCCATGGCCGAAGCGGCGACATTGGAAACGCCGGTTCATCTCGGTTGCCAATCTTGAACGGATGGCCAGGGCGCTCCAACCAGGCGGGTCGCTCCGCGTTGCGACCGACATTGCCGCCTATGCCGATTGGACATTGTTGGCAGTGCTGCGAAGCCGCGATTTCGCATGGACTGCGACAAACGCCGATGATTGGCGGCGACCATGGCGCGGTTGGCCGGGTACCCGGTATGAGGCCAAGGCGCTCCGCGCTGGGCGGACACCGATCTATCTGGCCTTTCGGCGTGGATGATCCCCACCGGCTGCAATCGGCTGGTTGCAAACGGAGCAGCCACGGCCTATATCTCGCAACATCAATCTCAAACAAACGGTTTCGTTGGAGAGTGGGCCCGCCGGACCCGCTCTTTTTTTCATCCAAACCGACCGAGTAGCCGATTGAGCGTTGCACCGTTCACTGACGACCGGATCATTAGGGAAACCGGGCTTGAAGCGCGAGTAGCCCAGATTGTCGGACCGGTGACCGAGGGGCTCGGCTATCGGCTGGTTCGGATCAGAATATCAGGGCGCGACGGTCTGACACTACAGATTATGGCAGAGCGGGCAGACGGCACGATGGCGATTGAGGATTGCGAGAAGCTAAGCCGCAATCTATCGCCGGTGCTCGATCTAAAAGATCCGATCGACCGGACCTATCGGCTGGAGATCTCCTCACCCGGAATCGACCGGCCGCTGGTGCGCCGCACCGATTTCCAGGAGACCGTCGGACAGGTAGCCAAGATAGAGCTCGCCCGGCTGATCGCGGGCCGTAAGCGTTTTCGTGGCACCATCCAGGCCGTCGACGAACAAAGCTTGACGTTGCGCGAGGATGACGCCGAGAGCGATACCGACCTCCCGCTCGGCGAACTTGCCGAGGCACGTCTGGTGCTGACCGATGCGATTATCGGAGAAGCGCTGCGCGCCGAGCGGCAGCGTAAGAAAGAACGAGCGAAAGCAAAGAAATTGGCAAGGGCCGCAGATGCCCCTGAGTTGATCGCAAAAGGAGACTGACATGGTTGTCAGCGCTAATAGGTTGGAGTTGCTCCAGATCGCCGACGCGGTCGCGAGGGAAAAGGCAATCGATCGGTCGATCGTCATCGAAGCAATGGAAGACGCTATCCAGAAGGCGGCGCGCTCCCGATATGGTTTGGAGACCGATGTCCGGGCCGAGATCAACCCGAAGACCGGGGAGATCAAATTGCAGCGTCTGTTGAAAGTCGTCGACGAAGTCGAGGAACCGGCAACGGACATTCCGATTGAAGATGCGCGAGAGCGCAATCCGGCCGCTCAGGTTGGCGATTTCATTTCCGAGCCCTTGCCGCCAGTAGATTTCGGTCGGATCGCAGCGCAATCGGCCAAGCAGGTGATCGTGCAGAAGGTGCGCGAGGCCGAGCGCGACCGCCAATATGAGGAATACAAGGATCGCATCGGTGCGATCGTCAACGGCCAAGTGAAGCGGGTCGAGTATGGCGATGTCATTGTCGATCTCGGCCGCGGCGAGGCGATCATCCGGCGTAACGAACTGATCCCGCGCGAGATGTTCCGCTATGGCGATCGGGTTCGTGCCCATGTCTATGACGTCCGCCGCGAGCAGCGCGGACCGCAGATTTTCCTGTCGCGGACGCATCCGCAATTCATGACGCAGCTCTTCGCCCAGGAGGTGCCCGAGATTTATGACAGCATTATCGAGGTCAAGTCAGTGGCGCGCGATCCGGGCAGCCGCGCCAAAATAGCCGTTATCTCGCGCGATTCCTCGATCGATCCCGTTGGCGCTTGCGTCGGCATGCGCGGCAGCCGGGTCCAGGCGGTTGTCAATGAACTCCAAGGCGAGAAGATCGACATCATTCCTTGGAGCCCTGACCCGGCCACCTTCATCGTCAATGCGCTGCAGCCAGCCGAGGTCGCCAAAGTGGTGCTAGACGAGGACACGCAGCGGATCGAAGTTGTCGTCCCTGATGAGCAGCTATCGTTGGCGATTGGCCGGCGCGGCCAGAACGTCCGGCTTGCCTCCCAATTGACCGGCTGGGACATCGATATCCTCACCGAGCAGGAGGAATCCGAGCGACGGCAAAAGGAATTCAAGGAACGGTCGGAATTGTTCGTTCAGGTGCTCGATGTGGACCAGATGGTGGGGCAATTGCTAGCCTCGGAAGGGTTCTCGTCGGTCGAGGAGATCGCTTTTGTTGAGCTTGTAGAAATTGCGTCTATCGAGGGCTTCGATGAGGAGACGGCGGGCGAACTGCAAATGCGGGCGCGCGAATATATCGAGCGCCGTGAGGCCGAGCTTGATGCCGAGCGAAAGGCTTTGGGTGTCGCCGACGAAATTGGGGATGTGCCTGGCATGACGACCGCTATGCTGGTCGCTCTTGGCAAAAGCGAGATCAAGACGATTGAGGATT
The DNA here is from genome assembly GCA_963667605.2 of Kaistiaceae bacterium. Taxonomy (GTDB): domain Bacteria; phylum Pseudomonadota; class Alphaproteobacteria; order Rhizobiales; family Kaistiaceae; genus JADLGL01. The sequence continues at coordinate 1,073,234 of CAXXUZ010000003.1, read as the reverse complement.
TCGCCGGGTCGATCCCCGACGATCTGGTTGGCTACACAGAGCGCAATGAAGGGGAGACCACCTTCCAACCCGGGGCGCTGGACGGTTTGGGCATCACCCGCGTCGACGCTGAGGCGATGATCATGGACGCTCGCGTCCGCGCCGGCTGGATCACAGAAGAGGATTTGGTGCCGGACGCGGAAGTCGGAGACGAGGGCGAGACGGATACCGATGCCAGCGCCGGGGTCGCCGACCAACCGGGCGCAGGGTTGTGAGCTGGAACGGACGGGCCCTTTGCAATGCCGCGCCGCAACGAACCAACCAGCAGAATGTGCGCAGTCACCCGCGAGGTGAAACCGGTTGCTAATCTGCTTCGGTTTGTCGCTGATCCCGATGGCGCGATCGTTCTCGATCTCAAGCACCAACTGCCGGGGAGGGGGGTGTGGATCTCGGCGCGAGCTGACCTGATCCGCGCGGCGGCGGCAAAGAACCTTTTCGCCCGGGCGATGAAGACCCAAGTACGGGTCGCCGGCGACCTGGCTGAGCGAACCGGAGAGCAATTGAAGCAATCGCTGTTGGGTTCGCTGTCACTGGCGCGCAAGGCCGGCGGACTGATTACTGGTTTCGATGCGGTAACAGCAGCGATCAAGCAAGGGCAAGTCGCGGCCTTGATCGATGCTGCCGACGCGGGAGAAGACGGAGTCGGCAAGCTGCAGTCGTCGCTGAGGCGTCGATTCGGGATCGCCCACGGCATTCCCAGTTTGCGGCGCTTAACCGAACGCGAATTGAGTTTGGCATTGGGCAGGCCACATGTGATACATGCAGCGCTGCTCGCGGGCCGAGCGAGCCGTCACGCCCTTAAACAGATCGACCAGCTCGCCCGGTTTCATGACGAACCGCGGGACGGCGACATTCGGCGATCAATGACGAAAGCGGATCCGACCGCAGAGCACCAGAACATATGACCGAAACCAACAACACCGGCGACAAAACGATCTCCGTGACGGCCAAGAAGACGCTCGGGCTGAAGCGCACTACCGAGCGCGACACGGTTCGCCAGAGTTTCTCGCACGGGCGGACTAACACAGTCCAAGTCGAACGGAAGAAACGGCGCCTGGTCTTGCCCGGTGAGCACAGCGCCGAAGCCGTGCCTGCCCCGACGCCGGTACGCACACAACCGCAAGCAAAACCAACAGCACCTGATATTGAGCTGGTGCCAGCAGCTCCATCGGGATCGCAGCGCTCCGGCATTGTTCTGCGCACCCTGTCGGATGACGAGCTCGATGCCCGGGCCAAGGCACTTGCCGATGCCAAGGTTCGCGAGGCCGAAGAACGGCTGAACGCCCAGCAGGACGCTCATCGTAAAGCGGTGGAGGATGAGCAAACAGCACGGGAGCGCGCCGAGGCTGAGCGCCGCCGGATCGAGGAAGAAGATCGGCTTCGCGTCGAAGAAGAGGCGCGGCTGCGGGCGGAGGAGACAGCGCGCCAGAAACTGGGCGAAGCCACCCCCCCGACCGGCCTCAGAAACGAGGGCGAGTCAGAAGCCGAAGAGCGGCCTGGAGCGAAAGGGAGGCTGAAAACGCCACGTCCTTCCGATGTCCGGCCGGTCAAACGCGCGGAGGGTCGGCGCCGCGGCAAGCTCACGCTCGCCAACGCGCTCGAAGATTCGGAGCGAGAAAGATCGCTTGCCTCGATTCGCCGCCGGCGTGAACGCGAGCGCGCGCGAACCCTGCAACAGGGGCCGCGCGAAAAGATCTCACGCGAAGTCACCATCCCCGAGACGATCACTATCCAGGAACTTGCCAATCGGATGGCCGAGCGCGCCACCGACGTGATCATGCTGCTGATGAGGCAGGGCCAGATAGTCAAGCTGGACGACGTTATCGACGCCGATTCGGCGCAGCTGATCGTCGAGGAACTCGGTCACACCGCTCGCCGGGTCGCGGAAGCCGACGTCGAGGAAGGGCTGTTCGTGCCGGAGGACAAGCCCACGGATCTGAAGCTCCGGCCGCCGATCGTCACGGTGATGGGCCATGTCGATCATGGCAAGACGTCGCTGCTCGATGCCCTCCGCAAGACCAATGTCGTTTCGGGCGAAGCCGGCGGTATCACCCAGCATATCGGCGCCTATCAGATCGAACATAACGGCCAGAAAGTCACCTTCATCGACACTCCTGGCCACGCCGCTTTCACCGCGATGCGGGCGCGCGGCGCCAAGGTCACCGACATCGTCGTGCTGGTGGTCGCGGCTGACGATTCGGTGATGCCGCAAACGATCGAAGCGATCCACCATGCCCGTGCCGCCAAAGTGCCGATCATTGTCGCGATCAATAAGATCGACAAACCGGATGCCGATCCGTCCAGAGTGCGCAACGAATTGCTGCAGCATGAGGTGTTCGTCGAGTCGATGGGCGGCGATGTGCTCGAGGTCGAGGTCTCTGCGCTCAAAGGCACCAATCTCGACAAGCTGCTGGATGCCGTCGTACTGCAATCGGAACTCCTGGAGCTCAAAGCCAACCCGGATCGTCCGGCCGAGGGTACGGTGATCGAGGCCCGGCTTGATCGCGGCCGCGGACCGGTCGCCACAGTGCTGGTTCAACGCGGCACGCTGAAGATCGGCGACATTATAGTTGCCGGCTCAGAATGGGGGCGCGTTCGCGCCTTGGTCAACGACCTCGACGAGCAGGTCGCCGAAGCACCGCCGGCCGCGCCGACCGAGGTGCTCGGGCTGCAAGGGACGCCGGAAGCCGGTGACCGCGTCTCGGTAATCGAAAGAGAGGCAAGGGCGCGGGAGGTTACCGATTACCGCCAGCGGCAGAAACTTGAGAAGGCGCAGGCACAACTGACCGGCGCCCGCGGCTCGCTGGAAGAGATGATGTCGCAACTGCAGATTGCCGGTCGTAGGGAATTTCCGCTGGTTATCAAGGGCGATGTCAAGGGCTCAGTGGAGGCGATTGTCGGCGCGTTGGAGAAAATTGGCACCGACGAGGTTGCCGCACGAATCGTCTATTCCGGTGTCGGCGGCATCACAGAATCCGATGTCAATCTCGCTGCAACCTCGGTTGCCACGATTATCGGCTTCAACGTCCGCGCCAACAAGCAGGCACGGGGCGTGTCGGAGAAGGAAGGTCTCGAAATCCGCTATTACAATGTCATTTACGATCTGGTCGACGACGTTAAAGCGGCGATGTCGGGCCTGCTGTCGCCCGAACGGCGGGAGACCATGCTCGGCAATGCCGAGATCTTGGAGGTCTTCAACATCACCAAGGTCGGCAAGGTAGCGGGCTGCAGGGTCACCGACGGCAAGGTCAAGCGCGGTGCCGGGGTCCGACTGATCCGCGACGATGTCGTCGTCCATGAGGGCAAGCTGTCGACGCTGAAGCACTTCAAGGACGAGGTACGCGAGGTCCCGGCCGGCCAGGAATGTGGCATGGCCTTTGAAAAATATGAGGACATGCGCGTCGGCGATGTCATCGAGTGCTATCGGGTCGAGGAGATAGCGCGGTCGCTTTAGGCAGGTGCGCCTCCACCAATCCGAGTTGTCAGCGATGGCCCGTACACAGTCCAAGCGTAGTGGCGCGACATTGTCTCAGCGGCAACTCCGCGTCGGCGAGTTGATACGCCACGCTCTGGCGGAGATCCTTGCCCGCAGAGAAGTCCACGATCCGGACGTCGAGGCGATGACCATCACCATCCCCGAGGTACGGATGTCGCCCGACCTCAAACTGGCGACCTGCTATGTCATGCCGCTCGGCAATGCCGATGCGACAAAGGCGGCGGAGGCACTGCAACGGCATCGTCGCTTTCTGCGCGGCGCGGTTACCCGGCGGATCGATTTGAAGTTCTCACCCGAGCTTCGCTTCCGCGTCGATCGTAGTTTCGAAGCCGGATCTCGGATCGACGAACTGCTTCGGTCGCCGGAGTTGCGCGCCGATCTCGCCGATCGCGGCGCAGACGATTCCTGACGCAAAGCCGATGGCCAACCGAAAAAGAAAGGGGCGGCCAGTCTTCGGCTGGTTGATCCTCGACAAACCAGCGGGCATGTCGTCAACCCAAACGGTGGCCACGGTGAAGCGGCTGTTCCGGGCTCAAAAGGCGGGCCATGCCGGAACCCTCGATCCATTGGCCTCGGGCTGCCTTCCGATCGCCCTGGGTGAAGCAACCAAAACGATGTCGCAAATGTTGGAAGCGGGAAAGACCTATCGCTTCACAATTTCCTGGGGGGTCGAAACCAACACCGATGACACCGAGGGGCGCCCGGTCGCCACATCCCAGACCAGACCCGACCGCCCGGCAATCGAGGCGGCCATCCCCGAATTCGAGGGAGAGATCGAGCAGGTCCCGCCCAGCTTCTCGGCGGTCAAGATCCACGGTGAGCGCGCCTATAATCTCGCCCGCGAAGGTGAGCGGCCCGAGCTCCCACCGCGGCAGGTGACGATCGATCGATTCGAGCTGATCGCTACGCCCGACCCGGATCATTCGATCTTTGAGATCGATTGCGGCAAGGGAACATATGTGCGGTCGCTGGCCCGCGATTTAGGTCGTCTGCTGGGCACTTTCGGTCACGTCTCGGAGCTGCGCAGGCTCAATGTCGGACCGTTTCCGGAAGACGAAATGGTTCCGCTCGCCTCCTTGCGTATTGCGGCTGAAGAAGGACCGGAGGCATGCGACGCTCTACTGCTGCCGGTCGAAGCGGCGCTTAGCGAGCTCCCGCGCATTTCGTTGCACAATAATGATATCAATAGCGTTCTGCGCGGTCAGTCGGTGTTGCTGCGCGGCGCCGAGATTCCCACGCCTGGCCCGGCCTACGCCACCGGCGGAGGACGCCTCTTGGCGATCGGCGCAATCGATGCCGGGTCGTTCCAACCAAAGCGGGTATTTCATCTTTGAGGCACCCATGGCCGAGGTTTCGCACTTGCTGTTCGTTTTCGGTGGTAATCGGATGTGGTTTCAGACATATTCCGCCCGCCGAAGCCGGCTTGCCGGTTTTGAGAGCGTATCGTCTTCCCTGCGCTGGACGACATCCCGGCTGACAGGGCGGACCAAGCTGTGTCTTAGACAATCTTGGCGCTTGATCGGCCGCATGGCGATGGCCCTGCGTCGCAAACTAGATTCGAAAGCTAGAAGGACATATCGATGTCGATAACCCCCGAGCGTAAGCGGGAGCTCATCAAGGAGTATGGTACCGGTGCCGATGACACAGGGTCGCCTGAAGTTCAGGTAGCCGTATTGTCATCGCGCATTTTGACTTTAACCGAGCATTTCAAAACCCACGCCAAGGATACCCATTCGCGGCGCGGATTGTTGCGCTTGGTGAGCCGACGGCGGCGGCTTCTCGATTATCTCAAGCAAAAGAATGAGGGGCGCTATCGCGCCCTGATCGAGCGTCTCGGCCTCCGTCGCTGAGTGCTCAATATGCCATGACGGCATGGGCCGCCATGTGACCGACGCTAGGACCGCATCAGAGCCATGGCAGGATCGCCGGACTCTCGCTCGCTTGCCATCGAGAGAGAGCCTTGCCGTCTTGTCCATGGCTTGGCCCGGTCCTAAGCGACTGAAGGAAAAGCTATGTTTGATATCCACCGTATTGAAATCGATTGGGCCGGACGACCACTGGTCTTGGAAACCGGCAAGATCGCACGTCAGGCCGACGGCTCGGTTCTGGCCAGCTATGGTGAGACCAGTGTGCTCGCCACCGTTGTCGGAGCCAAGGAAGCAAGGCCGGGAATCGACTTCTTCCCACTGACCGTCAACTACCAGGAGAAGACCTTCGCCGCCGGCAAGATTCCGGGCGGCTTCTTCAAGCGCGAAGGCCGGCCGAGCGAGAAGGAAACACTGACTTCGCGCCTTATCGACCGGCCGATCCGACCGCTCTTCGCCCCTGGCTACAAGAACGAAACCCACGTGGTGATAACTGTCTTGGCGCACGACCTCGAGAACGATCCAGATATCGTTGCGATGGTCGCCGCCTCTGCGGCGTTGACCCTTTCAGGCCTTCCTTTTATGGGCCCAATCGGAGGGGCTCGGGTTGGACTGATCGAAAGCGGCTTCGTGCTCAATCCGCAGATCGACGAGCTGATCGAATCGAAACTCGATCTCATCGTCGCTGGCACCCATGAAGCAGTTATAATGGTCGAATCGGAGGCCAATGAGCTTTCCGAGGATGATATGCTCGGGGCGGTCATGTTCGGACATCAGGGCTATCAGCCTGTGATCAAGGCAATCATTCGCCTTGCCGAACAGGCGGCCAAGGAGCCGCGCGCGATCGATGTCGTTGATCATTCGTCGCTGTACGAAAAAGTCCGCGAATTGGCCGAAGGCGACTTTCGTAGCGCCTATGCGATCCCGAACAAGACCGAGCGTCATGCGGCGGTCGGAGCGGTCAAGGTTCGGATCGTCGAGTCGCTTGTTCCGGTCGACGGTGAGGAAGGACCGACGCCGCAGCTCATTGGCGAGATGTTCAAGAAGCTGGAAAAAGCGATCGTACGAGGCGACATCCTCGACAAGGGCATCCGCATCGACGGCCGCGATCTCAAGACCGTTCGCCAAATCACGTCGGAGGTCGGCCTGTTGCCGCGGGCTCACGGCAGCGCCCTGTTCACGCGCGGCGAGACCCAGGCAATGGCAGTGGCGACGCTCGGCACCGGCGATGACGAGCAATTCGTTGATGCGCTTGAGGGAACGTACAAGGAAACCTTCATGCTGCACTACAATTTCCCGCCCTATTCGGTCGGCGAGACTGGCCGGATGGGTTCGCCGGGTCGGCGCGAAATCGGCCATGGCAAGCTCGCCTGGCGAGCGATCAGACCGCTGCTGCCACAGCATCACGAGTTCCCCTATACCATCCGAGTGGTTTCCGAGATCACCGAATCGAACGGCTCGTCTTCGATGGCGACCGTGTGCGGAACCTCGTTGGCGCTGATGGATGCCGGGGTGCCGCTCAGGCGTCCGGCCGCCGGCATCGCTATGGGCCTGATCAAGGACGGCGATCGCTTTGCCGTCCTTTCCGACATTCTCGGCGATGAGGATCATCTCGGCGATATGGACTTCAAGGTCGCCGGCTCCGATGTCGGCGTCACATCGCTGCAGATGGACATCAAGATCCAGGGCATTACCGAGGAGATCATGCAGGTGGCTTTGGCTCAGGCCAAAGAAGGCCGGATGCACATTCTCGCCGAAATGGCTAAGGCGCTGCCTGAAGCCCGGACCGAACTCGGGGAATATGCGCCACGGATCGAGGTGATCACGATCCCGACCGACAAGATCCGCGAGGTGATCGGAACGGGCGGAAAAGTTATTCGCGAGATCGTCGAGAAGACCGGCGCCAAGGTGGATATTTCCGACGACGGCACGGTCAAGGTTGCCTCGTCCGACGGCAAGGCGATCGAGGCGGCGCTCAATTGGATCAAATCGATCACCGCCGAACCGGAAGCCGGGGTCATCTACCAAGGCACGGTGGTGAAAGTGGTCGATTTCGGGGCTTTCGTGAATTTCTTCGGCGCCCGCGACGGCCTGGTCCACATCTCACAGTTGGCGCCGCAGCGGGTCGCCAAGACCAACGATGTCGTCAATGAAGGCGACAAGGTCTGGGTCAAACTCCTTGGCTTCGACGACCGCGGCAAGGTCCGGCTGTCGATGAAGATGGTCAACCAAGAAACCGGCGAGAAGATCGCGCCCGAGAAGCGGGCGCCGGATGAGCAGAAGGCTGCGGGCTAGCCGAAAAGCAGAGCAATGGCGGCCGGTATAAGGCCGGCCGCCGCCGGATTTCCTAACGGCCTCGGTTTCCGCTAGATTGCCGTTTGACACAATTTCGCGCGAGTTTCCCGGCAAAGCCTTTTGCCGTCGGCCGATGCGCCGGCGCTGGATAGGAGAAACGGCATGCCGACCATCGCTCTCGTCGATGACGATCGCAACATTCTGACATCGGTGTCGATCGCCCTGGAATCGGAGGGTTACCGCGTCATGACCTATACCGACGGAATGTCGGCGCTCGATGGATTCAACGGCTCCAACCCGGACCTTGCGATCCTCGATATCAAGATGCCTCGGATGGATGGGATGGAACTCCTGCGCCGGCTCCGGCAGAAATCCGACGTCCCGGTGATTTTCCTCACATCGAAGGATGAAGAAATCGACGAATTGTTCGGGCTCAAAATGGGTGCCGACGATTTCATCAAGAAGCCGTTCTCACAGCGACTCCTGGTTGAGCGGGTCAAGGTGGTTCTGAGGCGAGCGCAGCATCGCGAGGCCAGCCCGGGAAAGCCCGGCGACGCCGGCAAGCTGCTTGAGCGCGGGGGCCTATCGATGGATCCGGAACGCCACACCTGCACTTGGAATGGCCAGCCGGTGACGCTGACGGTCACCGAATTCCTCATTCTCTACGCGCTGGCGCAACGGCCCGGCGTAGTCAAAAGCCGAAACGCTTTGATGGACGCGGCTTATGATGATCAAGTCTATGTCGATGACCGAACAATCGATAGCCACATCAAACGCCTGCGCAAGAAGTTCAAATCAGCCGCCCCCGCTTTCGACATGATCGAAACCCTTTATGGCGTCGGCTATCGCTTCAAAGAGGTCTGACGCGCCCCGTTCTGTGGGGCTCTGCAGCTTGGATGACCGCCGGAACCGATACGGAAAACACTGAGCAAGGCAGCGAGCATCGGCAAACGCGCCCGCGGTCGTTGATTGTTGCGCTCGACCGAGTCTGGCGAACGGTTACTTTCGGCGGATTCTCTAGCCTCACCAGGCGCATCGTCTTCCTCAATCTGGTGGCGTTGATCGTGCTCGTCGTCGCCATACTGATCCTCAATCAATCGCGCAGCAGCCTAATCGATGCCGAGGTCAAGAGCCTGACCGCGCAGGGTGAACTCATCGCCAATTCGATCGCAGCCTCAGCCACCGACGGCCTGCGGTCCAACCCTATTCGGGTCGATCCCGAGGCGCTGCTCGATCTCGACGCAGCCGCCGATTTTCTCGGTCTCGATTTTCCAATCAATCCGGTGCGTGCCGGAACTCTGGTGACCTATCTGTCCAGCTCCGCCGGTCCGCGAGTCAGGGTCTACGACACCGAGGGAACGCGGCTGGTCGATTCCGACTCTCGTGAGATCCGCCGAAGAGATCTTCCGCCTCTGGGGGAGGAACAGCCCTCTTTGCTCGAACGCATTTGGAACGGAGTTACGGCATGGTTCCGGCGGGACGATCTGCCGATCTATCAAGAGCTTGGTCAGAACGAGGGCGCGGGCTATGAGGAGGTGGTCGCCGCACTTGCCGGCGAGCATGCCACCCTAACGCGCGTGACCCAAACCGGCGAGTTGATCGTATCGGTAGCGATGCCGATCCGCGGCTATCAAACGATCCAAGGCGCGGTGCTGTTGACCACCAGAGCTGGTGATATCGACAACATCATTCGCGAGGAGCGGAACGCAATTCTTCGTGTGTTCGCGGTCGCCGCGGCAGTGTCGGTGATGCTGTCCTTCCTGCTGGCCGGCACCATCGCGGCGCCGCTCCGCCGCCTCGCAGCCGCCGCCGAGCGCGTTGGCAAGGGCCTGCAGTCACGGCCGCAAATTCCAGATTTCAGTAAACGCGGCGACGAGATCGGGGATCTTAGCCTGGCGCTCCGCGACATGACGGCATCGCTCTACAATCGCATCGACGCGATCGAGAGTTTCGCTGCCGATGTCGCCCATGAACTGAAGAACCCGCTGACCTCGCTCCGCAGCGCCGTCGAGACCTTGCCGTTGGCCAAAACGCTGGAGAGCCGAGCGCGGCTGACCGACGTCATCCAGCACGACGTGCGGCGGCTCGATCGCCTGATTAGTGAAATCGCCGACGCATCGCGGCTCGATGCCGAACTGTATCGCCGCGACGTGGAGCCGGTCGATATTGCCAAACTTCTGCAAACATTGGTGAGTTTGGCCAACGAAACCGCGGATGAGGACGCTCCTGCGATCAAACTCGAGATCACCGAGGCGGATCTGGAGACCTGTCGGGTGATCGGCCATGACGTCCGTATCAGCCAGGTGTTTAGCAATCTCATCGATAATGCGCGCTCGTTCTCGCCACCCCGCGGCGAAGTCCGGATCAAGGCACGAAGGGCCGGTGATGAAGTCGAGATCCTGGTTGAGGATGAGGGCCCGGGCATCAACGCGGAGCAATTCGAGCGGATCTTCGAGCGCTTCTACACCGACCGACCGGATAAGGATTCTTTCGGCCAGAACTCCGGACTGGGGCTGTCAATCTCGAGGCAGATCGTCGAGGCCCATAATGGGCGTATTTGGGCAGAAAATATTGCCGCACCGGCAGCTAAGGCGGGCAAGGCAGAGATCGCCGGTGCGCGCTTTATCGTCAGGCTGCCGGCGGTAGCGCATTGACCGAGCAAGGACCTCGGCCGGACTGCATCCATGCCACTGTCGTTGCCATAGGAGACGATGGGATTTTGATCCGCGGCCTCTCCGGATCTGGAAAATCGTCACTGGCACTCGGACTAATCGACGATCCGCAGTCCCTGGCTCGCTTGGTCGGCGATGATCGCATCCTCCTGACTAGCACTGCTGACGGCCTCGTCGCGCGGCCTCCCGTAGCGATCGCGGGGCTGCTCGAGCTGCGCGGCGTCGGCTTGCTCCGCCCGCCCTGTCAGCCAGAAGCCCGGATCGCGTTGGTGGTCGATCTCCTGCCGCTTGAGGAATGCATTCGTTTCCCAGACGAAAACGGCCGGAATGCACGCGTCATGGATCGGTCGGTCCCCCGGCTGACTTTACCGATTGGCGCCGGAGACGGTGTATTGCGGGTCAGACTCGCGCTACGGGAGTGGGTTAATCGAGAACGATCGGAGATTCCCGGCCAACGGACAAACACTTGATTTGGTAACCAGATCGACCGACAGTGAGGCGCTCTTGTCCCAGCGAGCAGCGCGTCTTCCAGAATTTCAAGCTTAAGGGTTTCTCTCAACGGTCATGATCGGCATCGTTCTCGTCACCCATGGGCGACTGGCCGTCGAGTTTGCCGCGGCAGTCGAACACATAGTCGGCGCACAAGAAGCGATCGAAGCGGTGTCGATCGGGCCGGATGACGACCTGGAACAGCGCCGTAATGATGTCACGGCGGCGGTCGCGAGGGCCGATCTCGGCTCCGGCGTGATTATTCTCACCGACATGTTTGGCGGCACGCCCTGCAATTTAGCAATCTCGGTGATGGAGACCGGCCGGGTCGAAGTGCTCGCCGGGCTCAATTTGCCGATGTTGATCAAGCTGATGCGTATCAGGGCCGAAACGCCCCTCACCGAGGCGATCCGGGCGGCGGCCGAGGCGGGGCGCAAATATATCAGCGTGGCGAGCCAGGTCCTGGCCGGGACATGAGCTCCGAGGCGGCGAGCGGATCGCCGACGCGCGATTTCACGATCGTCAACAAGCGAGGCCTTCATGCCCGCGCCGCGGCGAAATTCGTCCAGACCGTGGAGCGGTTCGATGCTTCAATTCTGGTCACCAAGGATAGCCAATCGGTCGGCGGCGATTCAATCATGGGATTGATGATGCTGGGGGCGGCACCGGGAACAATGGTGCGCGTGACAGCGTCGGGTGATGAAGCGGAGGCGGCTTTGGACGCGCTCGAAGAATTGCTCCGGTCTCGGTTCGGCGAACACGAGTAGTGGCGAGGCACGAGGATCTTGCCGGCAACTTTAAGTTCATTGAGTTGCCCGACTCCGGCTTGGCCGGTATTGTGGAGCCCGCGCCTTATCCAAGTTTTCGCCAATGGTTCTTGCTTTGTTGGGCTGCGATCGATCCGGTGGTCGAGACTCAGCAGCCTGGACAATAACCCCGTCCAATCGAGGAGATGAAAGTCGATATGTCGAACTTAGCCACGGTCAAGTCGCAGCATGCCGGGCCCGACTGTGTCATCAAGGACATCGGCCTCGCGGATTGGGGACGCAAGGAAATCTCGATTGCCGAGGCCGAAATGCCCGGGCTGATGGCAATCCGCGAGGAATATGGCCCGAAACAGCCATTGACGGGCGCGCGGATCGCCGGGTCGCTGCACATGACGATCCAAACTGCAGTCTTGATCGAAACGTTAGCGGCGCTGGGAGCCGATTTGCGTTGGGCCTCCTGCAATATCTATTCGACCCAAGATCATGCTGCTGCTGCGATCGCGGCCGCCGGCACGTCTGTTTTCGCTGTCAAAGGAGAAACGCTGGAAGAGTATTGGGACTACGCTCGTCGAATCTTCGAATGGAGCGACGGCGGCACCCCTAATATGATCCTCGACGATGGTGGCGACGCGACGCTGTTGCTCCATTTGGGGGTTCGCGCCGAACAGGGCGACACCGATTTCCTGGACAAGCCGAACAACGAGGAGGAGGACGCCTTCTTCGCTCTGATCAAGCGCACTTTAGCCGAAAACCCCGGCTGGTTCGGCCAGACGGCCAGCAGCATTCGAGGCGTCACCGAGGAAACCACCACCGGCGTCCACCGGCTTTATGAAATGCAACGGCAGCGAACGCTTCTGTTCCCCGCGATCAATGTCAATGACTCGGTGACCAAATCAAAATTCGACAATCTTTATGGCTGCCGCGAAAGCCTGGTCGACGGCATTCGCCGCGCCACCGATGTGATGATGGCGGGCAAGGTGGCGATGGTCGCTGGCCACGGCGATGTCGGCAAGGGCTCGGCCGCCGGCCTCAGAAGCGCTGGGTGTCGGGTGCTAGTTTCCGAGAGCGATCCGATCTGCGCGCTTCAGGCAGCGATGGAAGGCTACGAGGTGGTGACGATGGATGAGGCGGCACCCCGCGCCGATATCTTCGTCGCCGCGACCGGCAATGTCGACGTGATCACGATCGACCATATGCGCACGATGAAGGATCGCGCCATCGTTTGCAATATCGGACATTTCGATAGTGAGATCGAGGTCGGCGCGCTGCGCAATTACAAATGGAGCAACGTCAAGCCGCAGGTCGACGAGATCGAATTCCCCGATGGCAAGCGGATCATTCTTCTGTCCGAGGGCCGGCTGGTGAATCTCGGCAATGCGATGGGTCACCCTAGCTTTGTGATGTCGAATTCATTTACCAATCAGGTGCTTGCGCAGATCGAACTGTGGACCCGGCCGGAGGCCTATGAGCACAAGGTCTATGTCCTGCCCAAACATCTCGATGAACGAGTGGCGATGTTGCACCTGGAAAAGATCGGCGTCCATCTCACCAAGCTGAGCGACAAGCAGGCAAATTACATCGGCGTACCCGCCGACGGCCCGTTCAAACCAGATCACTATCGTTACTGATTGTTAACCATAAATCCGGGTTGCTCCGGCACTTGAGGTGCCGGCGCCGAGCCGAACCCACTCGCCTGGGGTTCATGCCGATTCGCCAAGCGGCTACAGTGAACTGATTCGGGCCTTGGCCGTCTCCCATTCGGCGTGAGGTCCTATCATCCTTGTGGCAATGGCGGGGGCTGTTGCGTTGCTTCGGCGGCACGGGAAACGACAGCGAATCAGCGGGTTGTTGAAGCCGGCAGGCTTGGCGGCGGCAGCGGCGCTGTTCGGCTTGGCGCCCGCCGCCTTGGCCCAACCCGCCGCGAGCGGAGCGATCAACGCTGAAGACATAGTTATTCTCGCCGCTCTGATAGGAACGGTCTCCTTCGCGATAATGAGTTCCGTTGCTCTCATTCGCGCGCGGAATCGCACCGAGGCAGTAAATATCCAACTTGCCGATGAAAACGCCAATCTTCGAACCGTGGCCAACCGTGCTGAAACTCTGATCAGCGCCGACGATCAACGGCTTATGGTCTGGGAAGGGTCGGCCGCGGGCCCAATTGTAGTTGGCGATCTGCCCAATGTCGGCGACATCCCCGTCGATAGCGGATCATTCATCGCCTTCGGCGCATGGCTCACGGCCGACTCTGCGACCCGACTCGAACGCGCGATCCAACGGCTTCGCGATCATGGTGAACCGTTCTCACTTCCGCTTGCCAGCAAGACCGGTATCGATCTGGAGGCGGCGGGGCGCACCGCCGGCGGGCGCGTGGTGGCACGGTTTCGTGTCCTCAGCGGCGATCGACTTGCCCTCGCCTCGCTGCAAACCAAGCACCGCACCCTGACGGCGGAACTGGAAGCGCTGAAGGCAGTGCTCGATGGCGCGGGATTGCCAAGCTGGATTCGTGACTGGCAAGGAAAGTTGGTCTGGGTCAACAGCGCCTATCGCGATGCGGTCGAGGCCGGCGACGCCCACTCGGCACTCGCTTCCGAGATCGAGCTCATCGACAAGGCGGGCCGAGACGCCGTTGCCCTGATGCATCAGAGCGAGCCGGTATTCCATCAACGCCTCAGTATCGTTTCGGCTGGCAGTCGGCTCTTGTTCGATGTCACCGATGTCGCGACCGTTACAGGAAGCGCCGGGATCGCGGTCGACGCCACCGAGATCGAAGCGTCCGAGGCGGCGCTGAAACGGCTGGTCGACTTCCACGCCCGCACGCTCGATCAATTGGCGACGGCGGTCGCGATCTTCGGTTCCGACCAGCGGCTTCGCTCCTACAATGCCGCCTATCGGGAGTTGTTTGGGCTCGATGCGTCGGTGCTCGATTCGATGCCGGAGGAGGGCCTCATTCTCGACCAGCTGCGGGCGACGCGGAAGCTCCCGGAGCAAGCTGATTTCAAGGCCTGGAAGGCCGAGCTTCAGTCTGCCTATCAATCGGTCGAAGCGCGGGAGTATTTGTGGCATCTGCCGGAAGGTCAGACGCTTCGGGTAATCGCCAATCCCCACCCTCAGGGGGGCGTTACTTGGATCTATGAGAATGTCACCGAGCGGCTTGATCTGGAGACCCGATATAATTCGCTGATCCGGGTCCAGGGTGAAACACTCGACCATCTACGCGAGGGCGTCGCGGTATTCGGCTCCGATGGCCGGGTGCGACTGACCAACCCGGCGTTCCGATCGATTTGGGGGCTCGACAATGAGCTTCTGGCCGACAAGCTGCACGTGTCGGAGATCGTCGCCGCCTGTCGCCCGTTGTTGGCCGATGCTGCGGATTTCGACAAGCTCACAGCGGCTATCGCCGGCGTCGATGAAAGCAGGGCGACTGTCTCGGGCCAGATGGAGCGTACCGATGGGCGCGTGATCGACTACGCCACCGTGCCTCTGCCAGAAGGGCAGACCATGCTGACTTTCGTCGATATTACCGATTCGGTCCGAGTCGAGCGCGCGCTGGTGGACCGCAACGACGCCCTGGAGGCAGCGGACAGGCTAAAGAACGAGTTCATCGAGCATGTTTCCTATGAACTGCGGTCGCCGCTGACCAACGTCATCGGCTTTACCCAATTGATCGCCGACGCCGATATCGGCCCACTGAATGAGAGGCAGCGGGAGTATATCGACTATGTCATGACCTCGAGCGCGTCGCTGCTTGCGATCGTCAATGACATACTGGATCTAGCGACCATCGATGCCGGTATCATGGAGTTGGATTTGGCCGAAGTCGATCTCGCCGGGGCCATAGATGCGGCGGTCGAGGGCGTTCGCGACCGAATAGCCGAGCGTGAGGTCAAGCTCGAAACGCGGATTGCGGACGGGACCGGATCACTGCTGGCCGACGAAAAGCGCCTTCGCCAGATCCTCTACAATCTCCTGTCCAATGCCATCGGCTTTTCGAGCCAGGGCGGCAAGGTATCGGTATCGGCGCGCCGCGACGACGGGCAGATGGTACTCATCGTTGAGGATGAGGGGGTCGGAATCCCTGATGATTTCCTCGGTCTTGTGTTCGACCGGTTCGAATCGCGTGCGGGTGGATCGTCCCGCGGCGGGGTTGGCCTTGGCCTTGCCATTGTCAGGAGCTTCGTTGAGCTGCACGGTGGTACGGTTTCGATCAGCTCTCGCCGCGACAAAGGGACAACCGTCCGAGTGACGCTTCCAATCCGGCCGGAGCCGGTTGGCATTGCTGCTGAATAGCACTCCATTTGGTGGTCTCGGGCACGAGTTTCGATGACGCAGCCCGATTGGCCGTTGACCCTATCGCTCCCTGACGAGGCCGCCACCAAACGCCTTGGGATTGCGCTGGCGGAAGCGATCAAGATCGGCGACGTAATTGCACTTTCGGGAGATTTTGGCGCCGGAAAGACGAGCCTCGCCCGAGCCATTATTCAGAGCTTGGCCGGCACCGAAATCGAGGTGCCGAGTCCAACTTTCACCCTGCTGCAGGAATACCCGGACCTGCCGATTCCGATTGTCCACTACGATCTTAACCGGCTCCGCGGTGAAAATGAGCTGACCGAAATCGGCTTCGAGGAGACCGAGGCGCCTGCGGCGATTCTGGTGGAATGGCCGGACCGAGCCGGAGAACGCCTGCCGCGGCAATCGCTGTCGATCGCGCTTGCTGTTGAGAAGTCAGGCCGCCGTGCCACAATATCAGGCGGCGCCTCCTGGCGGCGCAGACTCCGATTGCTGCCTTTGTCACGGCCAGGCGTTTGATGTTGCACAGCGTCAAGCTGGCTTGTTTCTCCACCGGTGACTTTGGTGAGCGGTCGACATCCAGCTTGCGGAACCCGGTTTAGTCAGCGCTGGAGCTTTGCTATCAACGCGCCAGCGGCGACAATGAACCAGGAAGGATCGAACCGCTTGCCCCGAGGATCGATACCCAGGACCGCGATGGTGCTTGCCGCCGGACTTGGCACGCGCATGCGGCCGATCACCAAGACCGTGCCAAAACCGTTGGTTCGGGTCGGTGGCAGGCCGTTGATCGACCACGCGTTGGATCGCCTCGTCGACGCAGGTGTCGAAATAGCAGTGGTCAATGTCCACCATCTAGCCGACCGCCTGGTTGCCCATATGGAGCCTCGCCGACGGCCGAAGGTGGCAATCTCAGATGAGCGTGCTCGACTGATGGAAACCGGCGGTGGGGTGGTCCAAGCCCTCCCCCTGCTCGGCAACGACCCGTTTCTTCTGCTCAACTCCGATTCATTCTGGATCGAAGGGCCGAGGCCCAATCTTGCGGCGCTGGCGGAAGCTTGGCGAAGCGATCGCATGGACGCTCTGCTGATGCTTGCCCCGACCGTGGCTGCGATCGGATATGATGGGCTAGGCGATTTCTTAATGAACGGCGAAGGCCGCCTCACGCCTCGGCCGGAGCACGAGGTCGCACCCTTTGTATATACCGGTGTTGCAATCATCGATCCCGACGCGATGTTCGCCGATGCGCCTGAAGGGCCATTCTCTCTCAACCTTCTAATCGATCAGGTGAGCGAAGCCGGACGTTTGTTCGGTGTACCGATGGACGGCACTTGGTTCCACGTCGGGACGCCGGCGGCGATCGATGAAGCGGAACGCGTTCTCATCAGCTCCGCCGCGTGAAGCGTCCCAATGCGGCGCCCAAATGTGTACTCCATACCCACCGGCGCGCCGTTCCTGCCGGTATTGGCCGAGGCGATAGTTTCCGGCCGTTTTGGATCGATCGACGCCTCCGATCCGATGGCGCTTGCCGAGGTCACGATCCTGCTGCCGACCCGTCGATCGGCGCGGGCGCTTCGCCAGATTCTCTTGGAACGGAGCCCGGCCCGGGCAGCGATCCTACCGCGAATCAGGCCGATAGGGGATGTCGACGAAGAGGAACATCTCCTCGCCGCCAGCGAGGAAGGCCCGGCTGACCATCTGATACTCCCGCCACCGATCTCGAGGCTGGAGCGAATCCTGATCCTAACTGAACAGATTGTCGCTTGGGGAAAGGCGGTTCGGCGCGATCTACAGCCGGGAGCGGAAAGGCGGATACTGATCCCGGCCTCGGCCGCCGATGCGGTCAAGCTTGCCGGCGATCTTGCTCGATTGATCGACGATATCGAGGTTGCCGGAGTTGGTTGGGACGCACTGGAACAGCTGCTGCCGGATGATTATGCCGGCTATTGGCAAATCACGATCGATTTTCTCAAGATCGCCAGCGAACAATGGCCGCGGATTCTGTCCGAGTTGGGCCGCGAAGATCCAGCGGTCCGCCGTGACCAGCTGATACGAGCCAGCGCTGAAAGACTCACCGCCATCCCGCCAAAAGGCCCGATCATCGCCGCCGGATCGACCGGATCGATCCCGGCGACGGCGAAGTTGCTGAAGGCGATCGCCGGATTGCCGCAGGGCGCCGTGGTTTTGCCAGGCCTGGATCGAACGATCGACGAGAGCGCTTGGAACGCCATCGGCGATCCGTCCGATGCGACCGGCGGGGTACCCAGCCATCCGCAGTTCGGGCTGAAACTGCTCCTTGCTGAAATCGGTATCGATCGACAAGAGGTCGAGCCGCTCGGCGAAGCTCCCAAGATGGTAGCGACGCGATCGGGCCTGATCGCGGAGGCAATGCGTCCGGCGACAACGACCGAGAAATGGGCCGAATTGGCCAAAACCGACGCCGAGGCGCTGGCCGGCATCGATCTGATCTCGGCCCGCAACGAGCAGGATGAGGCGCTGGCGATCGCGATCGCGCTTCGACAATCGTTGGAGACGCAGGGCGCCGTCGCCGCGTTGGTCACGCCCGACCGCACCCTGGCAAGAAGGGTTGCGGTCGAGCTCCAGCGTTGGAATGTGAGGATCGATGATTCCGCTGGTCAGCCGCTGGACGGAACCCCCGAGGGTGTTTTCGTCCGCCTTCTGGCCGAGGCTGCGCTCAGCGGCGACGTCAATGCACTGCTCGCCCTCACCAAGCATCCACTGGCACGGTTCGGTCTATCGCGGCGGCGCTGCCGCGGGGCCGCCGAGATTCTGGAGATCGCCATCCTGCGCGGACCGACCGCTTTCGGGCCGATCAGAACGCTGAGCGACAGGTTGGTCAATCTTCGATTCCGTATTGACATGAGGGCCGACCGCTTCGTCCCGCGCGCCCGCCGGCGCCTTCGGAGCCAAGACTGGGGATCCGCCGAGGCCCTCGCGCGACGGCTCGAAATTGCCATTGGTCCGCTCGAAGCGCTCGGCGAGCGCTCTGCGATTTCGGCCGCCGAGGGGACGGAGCTATTAGCCGCGGCGCTGGACGCCGCTGCCGATGATGGCTCTGGGGCCGGCGGGGCGTTGTGGGCGAGCCGCGCCGGCGAGGCCCTGGCGGAGCTGCTCGGCGGTCTGCTCGCCGCCAAGCGGATGCAAATTTCGCCCGGCGAATATCCGGCCTTCCTTGCCGCATCCATGCGTGGCATTGCGATCACTCCGGAACTGGCCGTCGATCCCCGGATCCATATTTGGGGAACGCTCGAAGCGAGGCTGCAATCGGTCGATCTCATGATCCTGGGCGGGCTCGACGAGGGCGTCTGGCCGACCGAGACCAGGTCCGATGCCTGGCTTTCGCGGCAGATGCGGGAGGCGATCGGCCTAGCGCCGCCAGAGCGAGGGATCGGCCTTGCTGCGCATGATTTCATCGAAGCCATGGCTGCCGAACACGTCATCGTCAGCCGCGCGAAGCGACGCGGCGGATCGCCCACTGTCGCTTCGCGATGGGTGCAAAGATTGGAGGTGCTGGTCGGGCCGGATCGCACCGCTGAGATGACCGAGCGTGGGAGCCGGCTGCTGCAGCTGGCGCGCGGCCTCGATGCCGTGTCGGCGGAGGAGGTCATACCGATCTCAAGACCAGCGCCAGCGCCGAAGCTCGAAGCACGGCCGCGCGAGCTTTCGATCACTTCGATCGAAAACCTGATCCGTGATCCCTACGCCGTCTATGCTCGGCGGGTCCTTCAATTGGAGCCGCTCGATCCTATCGGCCAGCGCGCGGACCCCAGGATCCGTGGGTCGCTGATCCACGAGGCCTTCGCGGATTTCACACTGCAATGGAATGCCACCTTCGACGATCGGGCGCGCGCTCGGTTTCTGGCGTTATGGCGGCACCATTTCGAGGAGATCAAAAACTATCCCGAGGTGCACGCCGTGTGGTTGTTGCGGGCCGAGCCGATCGCCGACTGGCTGATCGAGTGGGAAGCTGCGCGACATTCGGATGTGGTCACCCGTCACGCCGAAATCGCCGGCGATCATACGTTTGAGACCCGCGGCGGGCGGTTCCGCCTCACCGGCCGCGCCGACCGTATCGACCTTCGCCGCGACGGCCGGATCAGCATTTTTGACTATAAGACCGGTGTCGTCGCCAGCCCCAAACAAGTTCTGCTGTTTCAACCGCAATTGGCGCTGGAAGGGGCGATGGCTCGGGCCGGTGGCTTCGGCCCCGTCTTCGCCGACCGATCGATCGCCGAATTGGCCTGGATCGGACTTGCCCGGATCGGCAAGACCGATCCGCTCCGCTCCGCCGTCGATGACGATACCGATGCCGATGCGCTCTCGGCCGAAGCGCTGAGGCGGCTGAGAAACCTTGTTGCCGCCTATGACGACCCGACGAAAGGCTACGTTTCTCAGGCACGGCCCATGTTCGAGCGGCGGTTCCCGGGTGACTACGATCATTTGGCCCGCGTCGCCGAATGGCGCTTCGCCGGCAGAAGCAGGGAATGAGCGGCCTGAAACGGACGGCGGATCCGATAACGCGGCGCCTTCAAGCCGAGGCGTCCGACCCCAAACGCTCGGCCTGGGTCTCGGCCAATGCCGGCTCGGGCAAAACGCATGTCCTGGTGCAGCGCGTGGTGCGTTTGCTGCTTGACGACGCCGACCCGGCTCGTCTGCTCTGCCTCACTTTCACCAAGGCCGCGGCGGCGGAAATGGCGATCCGGGTGTTTTCAATGCTTGGAGACTGGGTTCGAATGACCGATGCCGAACTCGACCAGACACTGGAGGCATTGGAGAGCGGTGACCCGTCCTCAGAGCGGCGAGCACGGGCGCGACGTTTATTCACGTTGGCGCTTGAGACACCGGGCGGGCTGAAGATCCTGACAGTTCACGCCTTCTGCGAGAGGCTGTTGCATCAATTTCCGTTCGAGGCCGGCATTGCCGGACATTTCCAAGTGCTGGAGGAAAACGCTGCCGATGTCCTTATTGGCGAGGCTCGCCGGACGATGCTGGGCATGGCTGCGGCCGATCTTGGCGGTCCGCTTGGCAAGGCGCTACGCACCGTTGTTCTTAGCACCAGCGATCGCAGCCATGAGGACGCAATTGCCGAATTGATCGAGGACCGAGCTGCTTTTCACCGCTGGATCGCCAGCACCGGGTCGCTCGACAACGCCCTGGCCGAGCTACGCCGGGAGCTCGGGGTCGAGGCGGCCCCGTCGCTGGAGGAGGTCGAAGCTGCGATCCTCAATGACACGCCGTTCGAGCGCGGAGAACTCGACAGGCTGGTCGAGTTGCTCCAAGGCGGCAGCGCCAATGATCGGAAGGCAAAGGCGCGGCTTGAACCCTATCTCCATGCTCTGGACGACAAGGGACGCCTTGCCGCCTATCGCGATTTCTTCTGCAAATCAGATGGCAATGTCCGGCAGGCCCGCACGCTGGTGACCAATAGTGTTGGCAATGCTTGGCCTGGGCTGGACGAGCGGTTGGCGGTCGAGTGCCAGCGGCTGGAAAAACTCATCGAGGCTGCCAACGCCGCCGAACTATATAAGGTCACCGCCGCGGTGCTCCGCCTGGCCGAAACGGTGCTCGCGGCCTATGAGCACCAGAAGGCGGTACACGGTCTCCTCGACTTCGACGATCTGATCAACAAGACGCTCGACCTTTTGTCGCGCTCCGGCGCCGCTGGCTGGGTCCACTATAAAATCGACCAAGGGATCGACCATATCCTCCTGGATGAAGCTCAGGACACCAGCCCTGCCCAATGGCGTGTGATCAGGACGCTGGCCGAAGAGTTTTTCGCCGGTGAAGGCGCCCCTCGCGGCGCTCGCACCCTGTTCGCGGTCGGCGACGAGAAGCAATCGATCTACTCATTTCAGGGCGCGATTCCGGCCTGGTTCAGCCGCGTCAAGCGCGATATCGCGGCCCAGGCAGGCGCGGCCGGACAACCCTTCAGCGATGTCGACCTGAAGGTGTCGTTTCGCTCGACACCGGATATTGTCCGCGCCATCGACAAGATCTTCCACCCGGCCGCCGCGCACACCGGCCTAGCCAGCGAGATCAAGCCGCCCGTTCATGAAGCTATCCGACGGGGCGAAACAGGCATGGTGGTGATCTGGCCGATGGAGCCGGTGCCGGATCAGCCGGAGCCTGGCGACTGGGCCGAACCACTCGACCACATCGGTGAATCGGCGCCGGAAATGGTCCTTGCCACCCGGATCGCGATGACGATTCGATCTTGGCTCGAACCGGAGGCACCGGCCCGGTTGGAGGCGACCGGTAAAACAATACAGGCCGGGGAAATCCTGATTCTGACGCGAAAGCGTGGCCCACTCAGCGAAGCGATCAATCGGAGCCTCAAGGCGGCGGCCGTTCCGGTCGCCGGTGCCGATCGACTAGCTCTGGCTGACCACATCGCGGTGAAGGACCTGATCGCCCTGGGTGACGTGGTGTTGCAGGATCGCGATGAACTGTCGCTCGCGGCCGTGCTGAGAAGCCCTCTTTGCGGTCTCTCAGAGGACGCGCTTTTCGCCATCGCCTATGACCGCGGGCCGCGACCGCTGTGGCAGACGCTTAAGGAAGCGGCCGACGCCGAGCCCTTCGCGGCGGCCTTTCGCATGCTGGAGGCGCTCCGTTCTCGCGCCGATGCGGTCGGTCCGTTCGCCTTCTACGCGGAGGTACTCGGCCCGAAACAATGTAGACGACTGTTCGCCGAAAGGCTCGGCGTTGAGGCCGATGATATCCTCGATGAGTTCCTGGCCCAGGCGCTTGCCTTCGAGCGGCTGCAGACGCCAACGCTGCAGGGCTTTCTCGACTGGATCCGATCGACGGCGACCGAAATCCGCCGCGAGACCGACAGCGCCCTGGATGAAGTGCGGGTGATGACCGTCCATGGCGCCAAGGGCCTGGAGGCAGATGTCGTATTTCTGGTCGATGACGGGTCGGCTCCGGCCCATCAGAGCCATGACCCGAATTTCATTGCCATCACCGACGACCCCGACGCAGCCAAGCCGGCGCCCCTGGTCTGGGCGCGCGGCACCCGCAGGCGACCGGCAGCGATCAAGGCGCTGCTCGACCAGAAACGCGAGCGCGCCAAGCAGGAATATCGCCGGCTGCTTTATGTCGGCGCCACCCGAGCGCGCGATCGGCTTTACGTCTGCGGTACTCTGAAAGAGAGCACTACCGACCTGACCGGCGGCTGGCATGCTTTGGTCTCGTCGGCGCTGTTGGAAGATGCCGAGGAGGAGGCGGCAATCGACGGATCTCGCGCCTTCACTTGGCGCGCCGAAGACAACAAGATGCCGCCGCCGACGGAAAGGGTAGAGCCGGAGCCAACAGCCAGAGCGCCGGCCAGGCCGTATTGGCTCGGTCGCTCCGTGGCTCCGGCAAGGCTGATCCGCTCCATCAAGCCCTCCAAAATCTTCGAAGAGGAGTCGTCGGGAGAAGCCCATTCAACTCTCGAAGCTCGACGCGAGGGAACCGAAATTGCCCTTCGCCGCGGACAGCTCATCCACCGGCTGCTGGAAGCGCTGCCGGAGCATCTGCCGTTGGAACGGCAGGCCTTGGCCGATCGCTATGTCGCCGCTGTCGCACCCGAGCTTTCAGCCGACGTCCGGACCGAGATGATCGGCGAGGCGCTTGCGGTGCTTGAGGACCCCGGCTTCGCGACAGTGTTCGCGCCGGGAAGCCGGGCGGAGGTCGATATCACTGCTGAGCTCGAGGATAGAGGGGCTACTGTCAGCGTTTCGGGCCGTATCGACCGTCTGGCAGTCACCGCTCACGAAGTAATGATCGTTGACTACAAGACGAATCGGCCAGCGCCTACATCGCTTGATTCGGTGCCGCAGACCTATTTGGCCCAGCTCGCGCTCTATACCCGCGTGCTTGGCCGGATCTTTCCCAACCGGACCGTCCAGGCGGCGCTGCTATGGACCGACATCCCCGCGCTAATGCCGATTCCGGCGGAAAGCCTTGCATCAGCGGCAAAATGGCTCTCCGAACCGTGAGCCATAACGGTCCGCGACCAGTGCTTCCATCGCACCGGTCCGGTTGACGGTGGACGGCGCGGTTCCTACCTTCTCGTTCAATTCTCCCAAGCGAGGTAATTATGCAGACCAAAGTGACCGACGTTTCTTTTGAGCAAGACGTACTGAAATCCGCCGAGCCGGTCGTCGTCGATTTTTGGGCCGACTGGTGCGGACCCTGTCACGCCATCGCGCCCGCGCTAGAAGAGCTTTCGACCGAGCTGGAGGGCAAGGTCAGAATCGCCAAGCTTAATATCGACGAAAACCCGCAGACTGCGATCCGCTACGGCGTTCGCTCGATCCCGACCTTGATCATGTTCAGGAATGGCGAGCCGATGGCAATGCAGGTTGGCGCCGCGCCGAAGAGCCGGCTTTCCGACTGGATCCAGAAGGCGATTTAGCCCGCATTCATCCGTGGATGAGAAAGGCCGCGCAATATGTGCGGCCTTTTCCTTATTGCGGCGGCGTACCGTTGAGATTCAGTACATCACCGGCAAGGTATAGCGAGCCGCAAATCAATATCCGAGGAAGGATATCGCCTGCCAATTGGGCGATCGCGGCGAGCGCCGACGGCACCGACTCGGCGGACGTTGCCTCAATCCCGGCGGAAGCGGCCGCTGCGACCAACTCTGGCGGCGCGAAAGCGGTGTGGCCAGGCACGGGCACGGCGATGACCGAGCGCGCCAGTCCGGCGAAAGGCTTGAGAAAAGTCGCCGGGTTCTTCGTGGTCAGCATGCCCATGATTAGATGAAGTGGCCGGGGCGTGCGATCCTCAAGGTCAGCCATGACTTCGGCGATCGCCACGCTGGACCCGGCATTGTGCCCGCCGTCGAGCCACAACTCACCGATATCGTTCTTCACTTGATCAGCCAACTTGCCAGACGTTAGCCGTTGCAGCCGGGCCGGCCAATCGGCCGCCTGAAGCCCATCTTCGATTGCCTCACTCGGTAGTCGCCAGCCCGCCGCCTGCAGGGCCGCAATGGCCGTTCCGGCGTTGCTGAATTGATGGCGCCCAATCAGCCGCGGCGGCGGCAGATCAAGCAGACCGTTATGGTCTTGAAAGACTAGACGGCCCTGTTCCGGATAGGCCTGCCAATCCTGGCCTGCGATCGAGAGCGGCGCCCGCCGCGACGCCGCGATCCGTTCGATCACCGCCAGCGCCTCGGCTGGTTGCGGCCCGATGATGGCCGGTCGACCCGGTTTGATGATGCCGGCCTTTTCGCCAGCGATTTCAGCAATCGTTTCGCCAAGAAAACGTTCATGATCGATCGCGATCGGAGTGATCAATGTGACGAGTGGATCGGCGACGACATTGGTGGCGTCTAGACGACCGCCGAGCCCGACCTCAAGCAGTATCACATCGGCCGGCGCATCGGCGAAGATCTGTATCGCCACGGCGGTGGTGATTTCGAAATGGGTGATCGGCTGGCCGTCATTGATCTGTTCGACCTGAAGCAAGGCGTCGGCCAATCTGTCATCGTCGACAAAATGGGACCCATCCGCCGCCGCAACCCGCATGCGCTCGTGGAACCGCACCAGATGCGGCGATGTGTAGACGTGAACGCGCTGGCCGGCTGCCTCCAAAATCGCGCGCAGGAACGCGGCTACCGATCCCTTGCCATTGCTGCCGGCGATATGGATCACTGGCGGAAGCCTTCGATCCGGCCGTCCCATCGCCGACAGCAACCGAAGAATGCGATCGAGCGACAGATCAATTTCCTTCGGATGCAGTGACAGCATCCGATCGAGGATGGGGCTTGACCGGTCCATGATGAGGCTACTTCCTGAGCCGGCGCAGCAGGTTCAGGCCTGCGCTTGAGCCGTGTCCTTTGCTTCCGTCAGCGGCACCGCCCCGGTCTCGGCTTCGATCGGTTCCGGTACGGCCGGCGTTGCCGCGGGGCCGGCTTTCTTTTTCTTCTTCTCCTTCACCGGCGTAGCCACCAGATCGGCTCCGGTCGTGAGTAGGCGGCAAATCCTGGCGATGACTTCGCGCAGATTGTGGCGATGGACCACCATGTCGACCATGCCATGATCCCGCAAGTACTCCGCCCGCTGGAAGCCCTCCGGCAGCTTCTCACGGATTGTCTGCTCGATCACCCGCGGCCCGGCAAAACCGATTAGCGCGCCCGGCTCGGCAATCTGGATGTCACCGAGCATCGCATAAGAGGCGGTGACGCCGCCGGTGGTGGGATTGGTGAGAACTACGATGAACGGAAGACCCATTTCGCGAAGCCGTTGCACCGCGATTGTGGCGCGCGGCATCTGCATCAGCGAAAGGATGCCTTCCTGCATCCGCGCGCCACCTGACGCTGCGAACATCACGAAGGGCTGGTGTTTGGCTCTTGCGGTATTGAGGCCGGTGACAACGGCCTCCCCAGCCGCCATGCCCAGCGAGCCGCCCATGAAGGAAAAGTCCTGAACCCCCGCAACAATCGGCGCGCCTTCGACGGCGCCACTACCGACAATAATGGCATCCGGCATGCCGGTCTTCGCCCGGGCGTCCTTTATGCGATCGGTATAGCGCCGTTCATCGCGGAATTTCAGTGGGTCGGGTGGCACATCGGGAACCGGAATCTCCTCCCAGGACGCCTCGTCGAAGAAATGGTCGAACCGAACCTGCGCCGCCATGCGCATGTGATAGCCGGAGCCGGGCACGACGAACTGGTTGTTCTCCAGGTCGCGATGAAACACCATCTCGCCGGTCTCTGGACATTTGATCCAAAGATTCTCCGGCACCTCGCGGCGCGCGATCAGGCCTTTGAGCTTCGGCCGGACGAAATTGTTGATCCAGTTCAAGAGGCGGTCCCGTGATTCATTGGCGGTCTCCGCGGCGCGTGGAAGAATCGCGCCTGTTGCAATCCAATCTAACCCATGATTACGGCCGTGCCAAACGGGCCCCGGCCGCAAGATCGGCTACCAGACTCAGCACCGCCGTCACGGTGAATCCAGTTGCTCGGCCATCATCGTCCAATGACCCGGCGATCGCGTTAACGAGCGCGGAGCCCACCACCACACCATCAGCCGAGCGGCCGAGCGCCGAGGCCTGTTCGGCGGTCTTGACGCCGAAACCAACCACAACCGGCAAATGGGTGTGGCGCTTGATCCGTTCAACTGCTTGGACGACCTTGCCGGTGTCCGGCGATGCGGTTCCTGTGATGCCGAGGATTGAGACGTAGTAGACAAAGCCCGATGTGTTTTCCAAGACCCGAGGCAGTCGTTTGTCGTCGGTGGTCGGAGTAGCCAAGCGGATGAAATTGATGTCCCGCTCAATCGCCGGCAGGCAGAGCTCGTCGTCCGCTTCCGGCGGCAGGTCGACGACGATCAGGCCATCGACGCCCGCTGCCTTGGCGTCGTTGAGAAAGCTCTCATTGCCGTAGGAATAGATCGGATTGTAATAGCCCATCAGAATCAATGGCGTATCATTGTCCTCGCGCCGGAAGGCCCTGACCATCTCCAATGTCTTGGCCATGGTCTGGCCGCTCTTGAGCGCCCGTTGTGAGGATCGCTGGATCGGCGGCCCTTCCGCCATCGGGTCGGAGAACGGCATCCCCATCTCGATGATGTCGGCGCCGGCCGCCGGCAGGCCTTTGAGAAGTTCGAGCGAGGTTGCGGTGTCCGGATCGCCGGCGGTGACGAAGGTCACCAAGGCCGGCCGGCCGATCTCATCAAGCTCAGCAAAACGCTGATCGATGCGCGTGCCGTTCAATTCCCCGGCCATATCCCCGCTCAGATTTCGACGCCGAGATGCTTGGCGACGGTAAACACGTCCTTGTCGCCACGGCCACACAGATTCATCAGGATTATCCGATCCTTAGCCATGGTCGGAGCGAGTTTGACGACATGGGCAAGGGCGTGAGCCGGCTCGAGGGCCGGGATGATGCCTTCGATCCTGGTCAACAGCTGAAACGCGTCCAGCGCCTCCCGATCGGTGGCTGGGACGTAGGTGACGCGACCGCTATCACGGAGCCAGGAATGCTGCGGGCCGACCCCAGGATAATCGAGCCCGGCCGAAATCGAGTGGCCCTCGAGAATTTGGCCGTCGCTGTCCTGCAGGAGATAAGTGCGATTGCCGTGGAGGACGCCCGGGCGACCGCCGGTCATCGAGGCGGCATGGCCGTTTTCGACATCGATGCCATGGCCGCCGGCTTCGACGCCGAATAGCGCCACTTCGCGATCATCGAGGAAGGCGTGAAAGAGACCAATGGCATTGGAGCCGCCGCCGATGCATGCCACAGCCATGTCTGGCAAGCGGCCTTCGCGCTCCAGCATCTGTTCCTTGGCCTCGCGACCGATCACCGACTGAAAATCGCGGACCATATCGGGATAGGGGTGCGGCCCTGCCGCCGTGCCGATCATGTAGTAGGTGTCCTCGACATTGGTCACCCAATCCCGAAGCGCCTCGTTCATGGCGTCCTTCAGGGTTCCGTTGCCTGCCGTCACTGGCCTCACCTCCGCTCCCAGAAGGCGCATACGAAAGACGTTGGGTTGCTGTCGTTCGACATCGGTTTCGCCCATATAGATGACGCAAGGCAAACCAAACCGTGCCGCCACTGTCGCCGCCGCAACTCCGTGCTGGCCGGCACCGGTTTCGGCAATAATCCGGGTCCTGCCCATTCGGCGGGCAAGCAGTATCTGGCCAAGGCAATTGTTGATCTTGTGGCTGCCGGTGTGGTTTAGCTCGTCGCGCTTCAGGTAGATCTTGGCACCGCCCAGCTCGGCAGTCAGCCGCTCGGCCAAATAGAGCGGACTCGGCCTTCCGGCGTAATCGGCCAATAGGCCGTCGAGTTCTGATTTGTAGGCCGGGTCCTGTTTGGCCGCCTCATAGGCCTGCTCGAGCTCCAGAACCAGCGGCATCAGCGTTTCGGCAACGAAACGACCGCCGTAAATGCCATAGAACCCGCGCTCATCTGGTCCGGAGCGGAAGGTGTTGGCGACGTTCACGTAAGTGCCTCGGCCGGAGCCCCAACCGGCAGCCGGGCGGCGGCGATGAAAGCGCGGATGAGATCGGGGTCCTTGCGACCGGGCGCGGATTCAACTCCGGATGAAACATCGACACCGGAGGGCCGCGCGATTTTGATCGCCTCGCCGACATTGCCGGGGCTGAGACCCCCCGACAGCATGAACGGCTGATGGCCGGGCTCAACTTTTTGTAGAACAGCCCAGTCGAAGGGCGCGCCGTGGCCACCGGGACGAGTGGCACCCGCAGGTGGTTTGGCGTCGAATAGGATCATGTCTGTGACGGATCGAAAGGCTTCCGCGGCACCGACGTCGTCGGCCTCCCGAACCGGGATCGCCTTCATCACCCGAAGGCCATAGCGTTCACCAATCGCCGCCGCTCGATCGGGCGTCTCTTGGCCATGAAGCTGCAGCCAATCCGGGCGGACCGTCGCGACGATCTCGTCAAGCTCGGCATTCGCCGCGTCGACCGTGAGCGCCACCGCCTCGGCTCGGCCACCGATCCTGTGGCGCAGCTCCCTGGCTTGGCTGGTGCCAACAAAGCGCGGACTCGCAGCATGAAAGACGAGGCCGATCATATCGGCCCCGGCATCAAGCGCGGCTTCGAGCGACGGTTCGTCCGACAGGCCGCAAATCTTGATCGTCATAGTCAAAGTCATGGTGGGTGCTTTGGCACGTTTGCCGCCCAATTGTCTACGATCGACGGCGGTCCCGGCTCGCGGCGCGCCTCAGGCGGCGGGCTGCCGGTCAGCTGGAATCGGCAGTGTGGACGTGGACGACTGCGCGCGGTCCTTGTCACGCTTTGTCCGCTCAATCTCGGCACGGTCATTGCGCGCCGCTCGGCGCCATTTCGACTGACCGATCCAGGTGGCAACACCGCCGGCTATGACGCCCACCGCCAAAGCACCGAAAAGAAGCCAAAACAATGGGATTGTGTATGAGAATGCTGGATCGTCGCCGCCAAATGGGTCGATCGAGAACACCACCGAGTGTCGGTTGGCCACTGACAAGGCGACCACTATCACCGCAACGGGAATAATGAGAATGAGCTTGAACGCTCGCTTCATTGTCTCGCCGGAGGGCCTAGCTGCCCCGATTCAGGCGCTCGCGCATTTCCTTGCCGGTCTTGAAGAACGGAACATATTTCTCGCTCACCTGCACACGGGCGCCGGTACGCGGGTTGCGACCGATCCGCGCCGGCCGGTTCCTGACCGAAAAAGCACCGAAACCGCGAAGCTCAACCCGGTCACCGCGCGCCAGCGCACCGGTAATCGCGTCGAGGATAGCATTGACGATGTGTTCGACGTCGCGCTGATAGAGATGTGGGTTCTCCCCAGCGATCGCCTGCGCCAATTCGGACTTGATCATCGCGCGGCCCCCTCGGCTCTGATCACAGGCTGTGACCCTGCCAAACGGCCAATGCACCGTCAAGCACAGGGCAATGGCAGGATGAAGTTTTCTGGCACCGCGTCACTTTTGTGACGCTACCCAATGGTCGCCAGGCGGCAAGTACCCGGGCTAGTCGGTCTTCTCTTCGGAAGCTTCGTCCGCAACCGAGGCATCATCAACGCTGCCGGCGGCTTTTTCCTCACCGGCCTCTTCGACCTCGGCCACCGGCGCAGTCTCCGCTTCATCGGCCGGTTCGTCATCCTGCCGCGCTTTCAAGGCGGCGCCTAGAATATCGCCGAGTGAAGCACCGGAATCGGTGGAGCCATATTGCGCCACCGCTTCTTTCTCCTGGGCAATCTCCAGCGCTCTGATCGACACTGATATCTTGCGGGTCTTCTTGTCCAAATTGGTAACACGGGCGTCGAACTTCTCACCCGGGGCAAAGCGCTGCGGCCTCTGCTCGGCACGATCGCGGGACAGGTCCGCGCGGCCAATGAACGCTGTCAACTCGGTGTCGGCAATCTTGACCTCGAGACCGGTGTCTTTGACCTCAATGACCTCGCAGGTCACAACCTTTCCCTTGCGCAGCTCCTTCGACTCGACAAACGGATCGGTAGCGAGTTGCTTAATCCCCAAGGAGATGCGTTCCTTCTCGACATCGACATCAAGGACACGTGCCTTAACCTCTTGGCCGCGCGCATAGTCCTCGATCGCAACCTCGCCGGGCCGATTCCAGTCGAGGTCGGAGAGGTGAACCATGCCGTCGATATCGCCTTCCAAGCCAATAAACAGACCAAATTCCGTCTTGTTCTTGACCTCGCCGCCAACCTCGCCGCCGACCGGATGGGCCTCGGCGAAGGCTTCCCAAGGATTGGCGAGAGTTTGCTTGAGGCCAAGCGAAATGCGGCGCTTGACCGGATCGACCTCCAGCACCATCACTTCAACCTCCTGGGTGGTCGCGACGATCTTGCCGGGGTGAATATTCTTCTTGATCCAGGACATTTCGGAGACGTGGATCAAGCCCTCGATCCCCGGCTCCAACTCAACGAATGCACCGTAGTCGGTGATGTTGGTGACCCGGCCGGTGAATTTGGTGCCGACCGGATATTTTGCCTCGATGCCCTCCCAGGGATCGGCCTCAAGCTGCTTCATGCCGAGGCTGATGCGGTGGGTTTCCTGATTGACGCGAACAACCTGAACCTTGACGGTCTGACCGATCGATAGCACCTCGGAGGGATGGTTGATCCGGCGCCAGGCGATGTCGGTGACGTGGAGCAACCCGTCTATTCCGCCAAGATCGACGAACGCGCCATAGTCGGTGATATTCTTGACCACGCCGTCCACGACCTGGCCTTCTTCGAGACTCTGGACCAGCTCGGAACGCTGCTCGGCGCGGGTCTCCTCCAAGACGGTGCGGCGAGAGACAACGATGTTGCCTCGCCGCTTGTCCATTTTGAGGATCTGGAAGGGCTGCGGCGTGTGCATCAGCGGGCCGACATCTCGCACGGGACGGATATCGACTTGGCTCCGCGGAAGAAAGGCGACGGCGCCGTCGAGGTCGACGGTAAACCCACCCTTGACCTGATTGAAGATCTGGCCGGTAACTTTCTCGCCCTTTTCGAAGGATTCCTCCAACCGGGTCCAGCTTTCCTCGCGGCGTGCTTTCTCACGCGAAAGCATCGCTTCGCCAAGCGCGTTCTCGACCCGCTCGAGATAGACCTCGACCTCATCGCCGAGGTTGATATTGGGTTCCTCGCCAGGCAGCCCGAATTCCTTGAGCGACACCCGCCCCTCGGTCTTGAGCCCGACATCGATGACGGCCAAATCTTTTTCGATCGCGACAACGATGCCCTTGATCACGCTGCCCTCAGCGAGATCGTCTGCCTTGAAGGTCTCATCGAGGAGGGCGGCAAAGTCTTCGCGGGTGGGTGTTTCGACGCTGGCTGCGCTCATCAATACTCCTGAACAGTCCGGGCCGGCCAAGGCCAGCGGTTGGTGTTGCGTTGATCAGATCGCGATGAGGTCGGTGGCGCCATGGTCCGGTGTATGGCGGCCCACCAACCGCCGCTGCCTGACGGTCGGGTTCGCATTGGCGGATGACGGCACGCGCCACCCGAAAACGCAGAACGGGTCGCGGCAAGAGCCGTTCCCGTCAGATTGTCTTCCCCGCGACCTGGTCGACAATCTCAATGGCCGCGTGGAATGCCGCTTCTATATCCAACTCGGTGGTGTCCAGCAAGCGCGCCTTCGCCGCTTGGCGAAGGGGCGCAATAGGCCGGTTGATGTCGCGATTGTCACGATTGCGGATGCCCTCCAATATCCGCTGACGTCCGGCGCCGTCGTGAATCGTCAATTGGTCCGACCGGCGCGAAGCACGGATTTCCGCCGACGCGGTCAGGAAAATCTTCACATCAGCATCGGGACAAACGACCGTGCCGATGTCGCGGCCAACGATGACAGCTCCGGGCAAACGCTGAGCGAAATCTCGTTGGCGGTCGATCAAAGCAGCGCGCAAGCCCGGCATCGAAGCGACCTTGGACGCCGCTTCGCCGATCTCGGGCGCGCCGAGCCGCTGCTCATCGAACTCGTCCAAAGGGAGGCGGCGGGCCAGGGCAGCCGCCTCGTCCTCATTATCGATCGGTCGCCGAGCGGCAAGCAATTCCGCTGCCACGGCGCGGTAGAGCAGTCCGGTATCGAGATGATGAAACCCTAGATAGTCGGCCAGACGCCGGCCGATCGTACCCTTGCCAGACGCGGCTGGTCCGTCGATCGCAATTATCATGCAGTCTACGCGGCTTCCGAGATGCTGGCGCCGAGCATCGTCATCAAATCCCTGAACTCCGGGAAGCTGATCGAAATCGAAGTCGCATCGTCGACGGTCACCGGACTCTCCGCGACCATGCCAAGAACCAAGAAGCTCATGGCGATGCGATGGTCGAAATGGGTGACAACAATACCACTGCCGGGTGCACTGGGACTGCCGTGGACCACCATGCGGGTCTCGCCCTCTTCGGCGTCGATGCCGTTGGCTCTGAGGCCGGCGACCGTTGCGGCAATGCGATCGGATTCCTTGAGCCGCAGCTCGCCGACGCCCTCGATTACTGTATCGCCTTCGGCGAGTGCCGCGGCGATGGCAAGGATCGGATATTCGTCGATCATTGACGGCGCCCGGTCGGCCGGAACGCTGACGCCTTTGAGGCGGGCCGACTGGACGCGGACATCACCGACCGATTCGCCGCCAACAAGATGCTCGTTTTCGATCGTCAGCCTGGCACCCATCTCCCTCAGCGTATCGAACAATCCAATGCGGGTGGGATTGAGGAGAACGCCCTCCACCGTGATGTCGGATCCTTCGATGATCGTGGCGGCGACGATCGCAAAGGCGGCGGAACTAGGATCGCCGGGCACGGATATTTGTTGTGGCTTCAGTTTCGGCTGGCCCTCGAGCCGGATGGTGCGCCCACCGGCTTCGCCAGGCTCGATTTCGATCGCCGCGCCGAATGCCTTGAGCATTCTTTCGGTGTGATCTCGGGTGATCCACGGTTCAATGACCGTTACCACGCCGGGGGCGTTGAGGCCGGCCAAAAGGACGGCCGACTTAACCTGTGCCGACGGCACCGGCAGCTGATACTCGATCGGCACCAGGCGATCGGGGCCCTTGATCGTCAGCGGCAATCGGTCGTCGGAGCGGGCCAGGATTTGGGCTCCCATCCGCCGCATGGGCTCGACCACGCGGCCCATCGGGCGGCGCAAAAGAGAGGTATCACCGGTGAAGGTGGTGGCGAAAGCGTGACTGCCCGCGATCGCGATCGCTAGCCGCGCGCCGGTGCCGGAATTGCCGAAATCAATAACTCGATCCGGTTCGAGGCAACCGCCGACGCCGACGCCGGTCACTCGCCGAACGCCTTTCTCCGACGGGCTGACACGAGCGCCAAGTGTGCGCATCGCGTCGATCGTGGCCTGAATGTCGTCGCCTTCAAGCAAGCCCTCGATTACGGTTTCGCCCACCGCCAGTGCACCGAGCATTATTGCGCGATGCGAAATCGACTTGTCTCCTGGCAGTTTCACCCGACCGGCGAGTGGTCCCGTCGCGGCGGCCTTCATTGCGATTGGTGGGTGGTCGATGCCCATGGCGTTGACAGGCACTCCGAAGGGACTGCGTTGGCGATGGCGCTGCGGAGAAGGGGTAGCTCGGCGGTTCCGATAGCACAGGCCCGAAGGCCCGTCACCAACGACCTCCGTCGCCTATCCTTTGGCCTTTGACACCACCTGATTCAGCCTATATTGGGGGCGCGTTTGAGAACATAGAGGCACTGCAGAAAGTGGCAAAGGCGGACCTCGGTACTAAGCGGCTCTGCCCCAATTGCGGGACAAGATATTACGACCTCGGCAAGTCCCCGCCGGTTTGCCCGAAATGCGGCACCCCATTCGAGGCTGCGTCCGCCAAACCGAGCCCGAAGGAAGTCGTCGCGGCTGAGCCGGCGGCGGTGGCGGCTGAGGCGAAACAAGAGGTAGCCGAAAAGGGCCCAGAGGTCATTTCGCTGGAAGAAGCCGACCAAGAGGTCACCAGCGGTACAAAAGCGGACGAGGACGATGAGGACGAGGACATCAAAATCGGCGGGGACGAGGACGATGCCTTCCTCGAACAGGTAGAGGACGAAGAAAACAACGTCACCAACATCATTGGCGAAGTCGATGGTGAGGAGACCTGACGGTCGCGTTGGGGTGGCGCTTGATTCCGCGTCCGGCGACGCGCTAAGCAATCACGCCTGTGGATCAAGGCGCAGGCAAACTCGGTCGGGGCCATAGCTCAGTTGGGAGAGCGCTTGAATGGCATTCAAGAGGTCGTCGGTTCGATTCCGTCTGGCTCCACCAATCCCCCGCAAGGTTAGTGACCGGAACTCGAAGAGTCTCCCGGTTCAATCCTCGATCCAATAGATCGACGAACCGCAGATAGGCTTATTGGCGATGGTCCCGCCCAGGGACCTGACCTAGCGCCCTAGCTGGCGTTCAATGCAGTCACCGAGTGTTGGCGCCTGCACATCGCAAAACCAAACCGTCATGGGGATTTGCCAATATGTCAGCGTCAACTCCAGGCGCAGCCAATGTTCCATGCACAGGGCCGTTTCATTGCGGCAGACTAAAATGACCCCTGGCTCCAATGCCAACTCGGCCGCGTCGTGCAGAGACTACCCAACGGCCTCGGCCCACTCCTCGGTCCAAGCGATTTCAATGGCATGGGTGTCGCTCACACAGTCCGCCCAGACCCCCGAGGGAAGGCGCTGCTCGATGACCATGCCAGCACATAGTCTCAGCTGAACTTCCTCTTTCGCCTGGGAAAACGCGGGCGTACTCCCCACGCCAAAGACGAAAAAAGAGCTAGTGCGAAGCGATTCATCTGGAACAGCGCAGCCCCGACTTAGGTGAGTTTCGTAGAACTCGGTGACACGGTGGATCATACCTGACCCGACTGAGCCGTCAAACTTTCTGCAACTGTGGGCAGACTCTGCGACCCACTCGACAATTGACTTTTGAGAGACATCATCGGCGACGCAAGGCCCGGTCGCGTCGCGCGCCAACCTTCTTGAAATTGGCGCTGCGATTGACCAACTAAGCAGCAATGGGTGTTGCCGGATGCCTCCTTGAGAGTCCGGGCGATGCAAGGTCGCTTCAAGGGCTTTGTTACGCCAATGATCACATTCTCCAGCGCGGTCTCCTGAGCCTTGAGGACTCGGACCCGAGCTGGGGCGGACCGCCGGAAAGGGCGGTGATGGCTACTCCCTGTAATATGTCGAGCGCTTAGTCGGGATCCAGCTCAGTTTGGCTAGTTCGGACGTGGATCCGGAAGTCTCGGGTCACGAATAACCAGCTTGTGATCTAAGGCTGGCAAGCGAAAGAGCAGGAGCCAACGTATATCGATAGAGGTATCGCCGCGCTTCAGAGGCTTTCGTCGTTGGAGACGGACTTCGGCTAGCTGCGATAGCTACCGTCGATCGATTGGCATGGACGACAGTCGATCGGAGCGCTCAGACGATCACCATCTGCGGGTCCGACGCGTCGGCTCGGTGTGTTAGGAGTGAGTGCTATGGAGCATAAATATATGCCGCCTGAAGTTTTTGCCCGATTGGGCGGGGGCGAGATCGCCTATGTTAAGCCCATGACGTCCGAGGCCTTCGGCGCCGCCTTCCCGAATGTAGCGGAGCTAGATCCGGGCCTGTCGCTGTGGGCTCTGCTCAACGCCGACGGCACACCGATCATGGTCACCGATTCGCGCGATGCCGCGGTGCAGAATGCCTGGGAACACGATCTCCGTACGGTGAGCCTGCACTAGCAATGCGAACCACCGCCGCCCCTGCGGCGGTGGTTCAGCAACTATTCCCCGTTTAAGCCGCGTTTGAGGCCGCCGACGATCTCATAAAGCCGCAGCATCAATTGTTCGCCAAATCCCGGCGGAGGGAGTTCGGCTGCGCCATCGAGGTGACTGGAGTTATCCGTTGGTGCGGCAGCCGCTGGTTCTCCGTCAATGGTTGCCAGCAGCTCGATCAACTCGGTCAGAAGCTGGAGTTCGGCAAGGATTGCTTGCTGGGTGACGGTGAGTGCAGCAATCAAGGCTTGGACCTCAGGATCGGGTTGTTCAGCCAGCCCGACGAGATGGGCCTCTATCCCGGCCATTTGTTCGCCGAGATCAATCATTAGCGGTTCCAGGGCCGCACCAGGATCCGCCTCGGCCATGCGGCCAATCATCGCCTGCAAGTCCGCCAGATTCTGCATGAGATCGGCCAACTCAGCGATGATTCGTTCATCGTCGCCGACCGGCAGTGCAATGATCGCTGCCTCCACAGCCGACTGACGACCGCTCAGTTCCGCCAGCATTGCTACGATTTCAGCGATGGCGGGGTCATACCCCATCTGGTCAATCTGGCCGCGCAATTGTTCAAGCCCGGCCTCGATCCCGGCCATTTGTTCTCCCAGGCCCACCATCAGCGGTTCCACCGCAGGATCCGCTTCACCAAGACGGCCAAGCATCGCCTGCAACTCCGACAACTCCCGCCGGACTCCAAAAAGCTCGGCGGCGATCCCCTCATCGTTGCCGATCAGCGCTGCGATCGCCGCTTCCAAGGCCGACTGCCGGCCACTCAGCTCGGCAAATATCGCGGCAAGCGCGGGATCATCTTCCAGCGCGGCGATCTGGCCGCGCAAGCGCGCTAACTCCGTGTCGATATTCGCCAGTCCCTGGTCGAGGCCGGGCGAAAGCATAGCCAGCGCCGCGACATGATCATCAAGCTCGGCCAGCCGATCGGCAAGAATTGCCGCCAGCTCGGCATCATCCGCCGCTCGCCGATCCAATTGACCCCGAAGCGTGCCGAGCTCCGCGACCAATAGCTCGATGGCGCTCATGACAAATTCGGCCTCACCGGCGGCGCCTTCGACCAACGCAATCGCAAGTTCGGCAAGCCGCGCTTCAATTGCGGCTTGGCGGTCTTCGAGTGTGGCAATCTGGGCGGCGGCGACCAAACCGGCATCAATCAGAACAGCTAGATCAGCGCGAATATCGGCGGCGGTCTGGTCGAAAGCAAGGAGAACTGCGACGATATCCGCGCCGGCGCCGACGGGCTTGGCCCCGGCGATCGCTGCAGCCAACATCCCTTGCTCGGCGATGAGACCGTCCAAGCGCTCCGAGAGCAGATTGAGCGCCGTCTCGATCGGTGCCGGAACCGGTGACAAAGCGAGCGCGCCAACCGCCTGTTCCAGGCCGGCCAGCCGATCGTCCAGTCCAGCAAGGACGATCGCAAATTCCAGGTTAGGGCTCCGGTCGGCAAACTCGGCAACAGTGTCCTTGATCGCTGCCAGTTGCGCCGCCAATGCGGAGATGGCTAGATCGATATCGGCAGCGGCCTGTGCCTCCTGGAGAGCTGCGACAGCTTGCTGGATCGGGTCCAGGCGCCCGGCGTTTGGCTCGAGGGCGGCGATCACGCGCTGCTCTAGCGCCTCCAGCCGCGCCACCAGAGTGGCCAAAGCCTCTGTCGGATCAGCCAGGATCAAGGCGGCCTTGATCGCAGACTGGCGTTGAGCAATATCGGTTAGTGCCAGAACGAGATCTTCGTCGACACCCGGTTGAGCGGCGATCTGCTCGCTCAATGCGGCCAGCGCTGTCGTCAATTCCGCAACATTTTCCTGCAATTCGCCCAACGGGGCCTGAAGATCGGGGGCCGCGTCCGCAGTCGCCGCCACCAAGGTCTCAAGATCGGAGAGCCGTGCCTCCAACCCCGCCAAGGCAGCAAGCACAACCGGATCGGCGTCGACGAGGCCAGCGATGCCTGCAACCAACTCCACCTGGCCTTGACGCAGATTAGCCAGCTCCTCGCCAAGGAACTGAACCGCCTCATGAAGCTCGGCGTCGACTGGCGGAGGTCCGAGGTCGCCAAACATCTGCTCGATTACAGCCAGCTGGGCACCAAGCGCCGCCAATGCCTCGAGGGTCCGGGCGTTGTCCTGACCGACGACGGCAGCATCGACCTTGGCCTCGAGGGCCGCTTGCTGCTCCGTCAACGCTTCGATGGTCGCCAGCCATTGCCGATCCGCGGCACAGTGCCGTTCGGCCTCCGCTCGGGCAAAGGCCGCCAATTGTTCAGACAGATCCAGCAGCAGTGCGGTGATTGCGGCGTCGTTCGGAACCGGCAGCTGCTCGATCGCGACCCTGAGTTCGGCCAATTCCCCGACGAGATCGACTATCGCTTTCGCCTGCCCGGCGTCCGGAGCCGGCGCTGCTGCAAGGTCGGCGATCACCGCCTCGAGTGCCGCCAATTGCTCGGTAAGCGCCGCCAGCGCCGCATTGATCGCCGGGTCTTCGACCACGATCCCTGCCACCAGTACCGCCAGAGCCGCCTGATCGGCAGCGAGCGCCTCCAGCTGGGCAGCAAGCGGCGCCAAGTCGGCGCCGATATCAAGCTCAACCGGCTGGGCGAGCCCATCCAGCCGGGCCTCGATTGCCGCCAGCGCCGAGTTTATTGCCGGGTCTTCGGCCGCAATCACGGCCACCAGCTCGGCCAGTGCTGCCTGATCGACGGCGAGGGTCTGCAGCTGGCCAGCGAGCGGCGCGAGATCAGCGCCGATATCAAGATCAACCGGCTGGGCGAGCTCGTCGAGCCTCGCCTGGATCGCCGCTAGTACTGCATTGATCACCGGGTCTTCGACCCCGAGCCCGGCCACCAGCTCCGCCAAGATCGCCTGATCGACGGCGAGGGCCTCCAGCTGGGCGGCTAGCGGCGCCAAGTCAGCACCAATATCAATCTCAACCGGCTGGGCGAGCTCGTCAAGACGGGCATCGATCGCCGCCAATTGCTCGGTAAGCGCTGCCAGGGCGTCCGCCTGCCCGGCGTCTGGAGCCGGTGCTGCTGCAAGGTCGGCGATTACCGCCTCGAGTGCCGCCTGGCGCTCTGTGATCGCCGCCAACGCCGCATTGATCGCTGGATCTTCAACCGCGATCCCGGCCACCATTTCTGCAAGTGCCGCCTGATCGACGGCGAGGGCCTCCAGCTGGGCGGCTAGCGGCGCCAAGTTAGCGCCAATATCAATCTCAACCGGCCGGCCAAGCTCGTCAAGACGGGCATCGATCGCCGCCAATTGCTCGGTAAGCGCCGCCAGGGCGTCCGCCTGCCCGGCGTCTGGAGCCGGTGCTGCTGCAAGGTCGGCGATTACCGCCTCGAGTGCCGCCTGGCGCTCGGCAATCACCGCCAGCGCCGCATTGATCGCCGGGTCTTCAACCGCGATCCCGGCCACCATTTCTGCAAGTGCCGCCTGATCGACGGCGAGGGCCTCCAGCTGGGCAGCGAGCGGCGCCAAGTCAGCACCAATATCAATCTCAACCGGTTGGACAAGCTCGTCGAGCCGCGGCTCGATCGCCGCCAGCTGCTCGTTAAGCGCTGTCAGCGCTTCCGCCGTCGCTTCAGCGGCTTGAGGAGAAAGCCGCGCCACAAGCGCCACGATTTCCGCCTCCAACGCCTCGATCCGGTCGCCGAGGGTCTGGAGATTGTTACCCGCCGCCGGCTCGATCTCCGCCGGCCGGCATAGCCAGCGACCGTCAACCAGGCTGCAATAGGACAGCGCGCCGGTCTGGGTGTCGAGGCGGAGGAAGCCGTCGCCTTCGGCGGTCAATTGAAACCGGCCAAGGGGCGTCTGCGCTTGACCGGTGACGGTCGAGGCGATCGCCGCTATCACCAGTACCGCGCCGATGGCGGCGGCAAGGCGGAACATGGGATACTCTCTTCCTGCCTCCGATCTCAGGATTGGACCTTATCATGCGATCCTGTCCAGGCAGAATCGAAAACCGCGGCGCTTCTTGCCGCCAAGTGGCATGGCAAGATGGCGTTACGATCTGTCGGCAAGTGCACCCAAATGACGACGGTCTACAAGATCTGCACCCGGGCCGACTGGCTGGCCGCCGAGGCCGTCGGCGCCTTTGACGGTTCGGGCGATGATCTGCGGGACGGTTTCATCCATTTATCGACCGGCGAGCAGGTCGAAGGCACAATCGCCAGGCATTTCGCGGACGTTGACGAACTGATGATCCTGGCGGTCGAAGCCGATCGGCTCGGCAATTCGCTGATCTGGGAGAAATCACGTGGCGGCGGCATGTTTCCACACCTCGGCGCACCGCTCGCGCTCAATCTCGTTGCGTGGGTCCAGCCGTTGGCGCGCCAAACCGACGGCAGTCGCGTTTTGCCGGTGCTCGACTGATGCCGGGACCGCTCGATAGGCTGGCGCGATCGGCGCTGTTCCGGTTCGACCCGGAAACCGCCCATCGGCTCGCAATCAAGGGGCTTGCGCTGGGGCTGGTGCCGGCGGCAGCCCGGGCGGGCCGGCCGCTGCGAAGCCGAGTATTCGATCTCGACTTCCCGTCGCCAGTCGGCCTCGCCGCCGGTTTCGACAAGAATGGCGAGGCAATCGACGGCCTGCTCCGGCTGGGTTTCGGCTTCGTCGAGATTGGTACGGTGACGCCTAGCTCGCAGCCGGGTAATCCGAAGCCGCGAATGTTTCGCCTCGAGCGGGACCACGCGATCATCAATCGCCTTGGCTTCAATAATGACGGCATCGCTCCGGTGCGCGAGCGGATGCCGCAACGCAGAGGGCATGGGATCGTCGGTGTCAATATCGGCGCCAATCGTGATTCGACGGATCGAATCGCGGATTATGTCGCCGGCATCGAGGCCTTTGCCGATCTGGCCTCCTATCTCGCGATCAATGTGTCGTCGCCGAACACACCCGGCCTTCGCGATTTGCAGCAAAAGGAGGCGCTGATCGAATTGCTGCGCCGAGCCATCGCTGCTCGCGACGAGGCCACCAATGGCCGCCGGTCGACTCCGATCCTGCTCAAGATCGCCCCCGATCTCGATCCCGTCGCTCTCGAATCGATCGCCGAAACCGCGCTCGGCAACGGGATTGACGGCATGATCATTGCAAATACGACCCTCAGCCGCGACGGTCTCCATTCCTCGCGCCGCTCCCGGGAGAGCGGCGGCCTGTCCGGGCGGCCGCTGTTCCGGCGCTCCACCGTCCTGCTGGCGCGTATGCGTAAACTGGTCGGGCCCGATCTACCGCTGATCGGGGTGGGCGGCGTCGATTCGGTCGAGACAGCTTGGGCCAAGATCAGTGCCGGCGCCAATCTTGTCCAGATCTATACCGGTATGATCTACGCAGGACAGGGCCTTGCTGACGAACTCAATCGCGGCCTCGCGCTGATGATCGCCAATCACGGCCACTCGTCCATAGCCGAAGCTGTTGGCGTCGAGACAGATCGGTGGGCGGCAGAAGATATTTGACCGTGCCGGGAAACCCGCTCGGCGACGCGGGACTGCCGGCGGCTGAAGGCGTTGCTCGAACTGGCACGGGCAAAGCCCAGCCTCAGCTCTTAATGCCGGCCTTTTTCGGCTTTCGTTTGAAGGTATCGCGGATATTGCCGATGATATCGACCTTCACCCCATGCCGGCGCATGATGAAAGATTGCTGTGTCACCGACAAAAAATTGTTCCAGGCCCAGTAGATTACCAGGCCGGCCGGGAAAGAGGCCAGCATAAAGGTGAACACAATCGGCAACACGTTGAAGATGAATTGCGGCGTCCCGGGCTGCTGCGGATTCAGCTTCATCTGAATCCACATCGTGATGCCCATCAGCAGCGGCCAGACACCGATTTGCAGGAAGACCGGCGAATCGAAGGGCAGAAGCCCGAAGAGATTGATGAATGAGGTCGGGTCGGCCACCGACAGGTCCTGGACCCAACCAAAGAACGGCGCTTGACGCATCTCGATGGTGACGAACAGGACCTTGTAGAGCGCGAAGAACACCGGGATCTGAATCAGGATCGGCCAACAACCGGAGACCGGATTGATCTTCTCCTTTTTGTAGATTGCCATCATCTGCTGCTGTTGCTTGGCGCGATCGTCCTTGTAGCGCTCGCGCAGCGCCTGGATCTGCGGCATCACCTTCCGCATCCCCGCCATCGAGCGATAGGAGCGGTTGGCGAGCGGGAAGAAGACCAGCTTGATCGCCACCGTCGCCAACAGGATGGCGACGCCGAAGTTGCCGACCATGCCGAAAAAGAAGTCGATCAGCTTGAACATCGGCTTGGTGATGAAATAGAACCAGCCCCAATCGATCAGCAGCTCGAAACGATCGAGATTCATCTCCCGATCATAGCCGTCGACGACCGCGACCTCCTTGGCGCCGGCGAACAGATTGCTGGTGAGGGTGACGCTACCGTTGACGGCGACTGTGGTGGTCTGGCCAGAGAAATCGGCCTGATAGCGAAGCCCCTGGTCATCGTTGAAGCGGGTGAACCGACCGACAAATTGCTGACCGGCCTCTGGTATCAAAGTAGCCGCCCAATATTTGTCGGTGATGCCAATCCAGCCGCTGGTCGTCGGCTCGTATTCCTGCTTCTCGTCGACCAGCGCCCCGTAATTGACCTGTTTGAGGCCTTGATCGGCGAGGAAGCCGATCATCCCCTCATGGAGGATAAACCAGCCTTGGTTCTCCGGCTCCCCGAAGCGAATGACGCGTCCGTAGGGCCGAAGGGCGACCGAGGCGTCGCCGTTGTTGGCCACCTCGTCGGCAATCGTGAAC
The DNA here is from genome assembly GCA_963667605.2 of Kaistiaceae bacterium. Classification (GTDB taxonomy): domain Bacteria; phylum Pseudomonadota; class Alphaproteobacteria; order Rhizobiales; family Kaistiaceae; genus JADLGL01. Next base: position 1,029,841 of record CAXXUZ010000003.1, on the reverse strand, counting down.
ATGTACCGGTCGTCGACCGAAATGGTTCTGGTGAAGACCAAGCCTGACCCGTTGTCATAAGTGAGGACAAGCGGTGATTCCGGGCTCAGCACTGCACCCGGCGCCGAAGCCCAAAGCGTGGTCGGTCCCGGGACTGCGGCGTCCGCTGACACCCAACCAAAGTCAGCGTAGTAGCCGTTCGGACCTTCAATTGGCGACAGTAATATGATGGTGGGACTACCGCCATCGGGCGTTCGTTCCGGGCATGGATAGAGCTTCGACTCGCCTTCAACGCAGAGGCGGTAGTTGAGCAGCCGAAGGTCGTCGATCCGGGCACCGACCAGATTGATCGATCCCGACAGCGACGGGGTCTGAATCGGGACAGACTGCCGCCTGGCGTCCCCGACCGCCGCCTCATGGGTGTCAAACCGGGTCTGCGCTTCGATCGCCGCGACCCCACCGGGCTGGGGTATGTCCTGACCGACCTCCGGCTGAGGGATATCCTGGCCCAGCGCCGGTTGCGGAATATCGGGCGCGACCGCCTCGGCTTGCGGCTGCTGCGCCGATTGCTGCGCCTGTTCGATCTGTGGCGCGAAGAACATTTGCCACACCACGAGCACGCCCACCGACAGCAGGATCGCGATGATAAAATTGCGGGTGTTACCGCCTCCCATCAGGCTGCCTCTCCTTTCGAAGACGGAACCGCGCCGGTCAGCTGTTTCATCTTGCCGATCTGCCTCATCGCCGACGCCAACTGATTGGCCATCTCGGCGAACGGACTATTGGTGGCAGCGGCGCGACCGACAAGCACGTAATCGACACCAGTGGCGCCGCCGCCATCCCGACGCACCAGCTCCTTCAGACGCCGCCTTACCCGATTGCGGATGACGGAATTGCCAACTCTGCGGCTGACGGTAAAGCCGAAGCGGGCTGAAGCGCCAGGGCGGCTACGATTTGCCTGCAACACAAACGCGGGTCGTGCGACGCGCGCACCTTTGGCGATCGCCAGATATTCCGGGCGTGAGCGCAGCCGATTCAATCCACTCAATCCACCGCTCCGGTCGGTTTGCGCGGCGGATCGCCGCGTCAGGCCGAAACCCGCTTGCGGCCGCGAGCGCGTCGCGACGCGATCACCTTGCGCCCCCCAGGGGTCGCCATCCGTGCGCGGAAGCCATGTCGGCGTTTGCGAACAAGCCGACTGGGTTGGTAGGTCCGTTTCATCGATGGCCTCCAGACAGGCGGTTTTGTTGGATCAGGCGTCGGTTCTGTCATCGCCGGCCAACCAAAATGCCTGGCTTCAGGCAGCCCGACCGACGACCCGACAAGGGTCGGACCCGGTAAGCCGCGCTTATACGAACAAGGTCCAGACTGGTCAATGCGATGCAGCTTGCTAACGATCAATTGACGCGCGTACCAGGTTAGATTTGGCGTCGCCCCCACGCTGCCGCAAGCTCTCGCATTGACCTGTGTACCGTAAGCGGGAAGTCTCGGTGGCAAGATGACGGACCAAGGCCCAAGATCTGAAGGAGAATACGACCCATCAGCCGACGCTGGGGCGGCTCGGAGCTCGCCGACCCGGGTGAAGACCTTGCTGCGCTGGGCGCCGCTGATCTTTCTGATCCTTGGTGGCATAACCATCTCGGTGCTGGGCCTAAGCGAAGATTGGTCGCTGTCTTCGATAATCGAAGGCCGCTCGGCGCTCTTGGACTATTTCGCACAACATCCGACCACCACCATCGCCATCTACTCCGGCGCCTATGTATTGGCTGTAGTGTTTTCGGTCCCCGGCGGTTTCTTGCTGACGGTTCTCGGCGGTATCATATTCGGCGGCGTGATCGGCGGGTTGATCGCAACGATCGCGGTCACCTTCGGGTCGGTGTGCGTCTTTCTGATCGCCCGAACCGCGCTCGGCGATTGGATGCGGCGATGGGTCGACAAGCTCGACACACGGGCGACGAACTTTGCCGAAGGCTTCCGCACCAACGCGTTCTACGTCATCGTCGTGCTGCGACTGGTGCCGGTCATGCCCTATTGGGCTTCGAATGCGTTGCCTGCGTTATTTGGGGTCCGGCTGAGGGTGTTCATCGCGGCGACGCTTGTGGGCCTTCTACCATGGACCGTTAGCTTCGCCTTCTTCGGTGCCGCTATTGACGAAATCCTCGGCGCCCAGGAAGTAACGAATCCTGGATGCGCAGCAGCGGGTACCTGCGAACTCGATTTCTCGGCGATGACTTCGGGGCCGGTGATCGCCGGGTTGGTGATCGCGCTATTGTCGCTCATCCCGGTGTTCGGCCATTGGTGGTCGCGTCGGCGCAAGCGGGCCGCAAACGAATCGGCCAAGCCCGCTCCGGAGGTTTGACCGGCCCTTCTCATGGGCGCAGGATAAAGCCGCCGGGGGCGGCGCCACTTGGGAACACGTAAAACGGTGCAGGAAAACGCCGATTCCGTCCAGCGGGACAAGCCGAGACGCGTTCGCTTCGGCTTGTCATGGAAGCTGCTCGGATTGACTGCGATTTTCGTGATGGTGAGCGAGGTGCTGATCTATGTGCCGTCGATCGCCAATTTCCGTACGGCTCAGCGATCGAATGGCCACGGCCGCTGCGGCGAGCGTCGTCCTGACCTCCACGGATCTGATGGAGGTTCCACAGGAAATTCAAGACCGATTGTTGGAGGTAATTGGGGCCGAGGCGATCGCTATCCGTGAAGGCAATGTCAGCCGATTGATCACTTCGACAGACATGCCCCGAAGCGTCGATAAGACCTCTGACCTGCGGCAGCCGTCGACGATCGGCAATTTCACCGACGCGGTCGACACGCTCCTTTTCGGCGGCGACCGGATCCTCCGGGTGATCGGCGAGACGCCCGGTGGCGGCGAACTCGAGCTGATCATGGATGAGAGAGAACTGCACGCTGCGATGATCGCTTTTTCGGTGAACACAATCTGGATGTCGCTAATCATCTCGATTTTGACCGGGGCGCTGGTGTTCTTGGCCCTGAACAGATTGTTCGTCCGGCCGATGCGCCGGATGTCGCAAAATATGGTGACCTTCACCGCCGGGCCCGAGGACGCCTCCAGAATCATTCTTCCAAGCAAACGGCGAGATGAACTCGGCGTCGCCGAAGAGCGCCTGGCGGCGATGGAGCGCGACCTTCGCAACACGCTGCAGCACCAGCGTCGGCTCGCCGATCTCGGACTGGCAGTGTCCAAGATCGTCCACGATCTCCGCAATATGTTGGCCTCGGCGCAATTGTTTTCCGATCGCATCAGTTCGCTGCCCGACCCGTCGGTTCAGCGCTTCGCCCCCAAGCTCATTGCGGCCCTCGACCGAGCGATCTCCTTCGCACAATCGACGCTTGCCTACGGCAAGCCGAGTGAAGCGGCACCAGAGCGGAGGCTGGTTCGGCTCGACGCGATCGTCGAGGAAGTCGCGGAGGTCCTCGGCCTCGTCGATCATTCCGGCATCGCTTGGGATAACCGTGTGCCGACGGAGCTCGAGGTCGATGCTGATCCCGATCAACTTTTCCGTATCTTGATCAATCTTTGCCGCAACGCAATCGAAGCGATGGAGAGCGATGCCCGAGATGCCGTGATCCGACGGCTGTCGATAGAGGCTCAGCGCGAAGGTGGGGTGGTGACCATCCGCGTTCGCGACACCGGACCGGGCTTGCCGAACAGAGCGGCGGAACATCTGTTCCAGCCGTTTCAAGGATCCGGAAGGGCTGGCGGCACCGGGCTCGGCCTTGCGATTTCGGCCGAACTGGTCAGAGCCCACGGTGGCGAGATCGAGCTCGTTCCTTCGGCCGGACCCGGCACGACGTTCTCGATCACGCTTCCTGATCGGCCAATCGATTTCGCCAAAGCAGCGAGGTCAGCATCGGCCTAATCGGAGGGCGCCGGCGAAATGTTTGCTTTGGAGCCGATCGAGTCGCCCTATGAAAAAACTTGCTGTGGGCGCATCCGGGCGGCGACCGGATTGCCCTGTGGAGGCGGCTATCGAATACCAAGCATCGCTCACCGGCTGGGACGACGATGATCATGATGGACGACGATGCCGCTCACTCACGATCGCCGACAGGCACTTCGCGTCCGACCGCAAAGGGCGGTTTGGAGGAGCCGACCGCGATCAAATCTCGGCGGCCGGCCCGCCGGCGCAAGCACACATTCAAGGGGCTGCGTCTATACGCCAATGATGTTCTCGATCAATCCGAGCTGCTCCGGATGGAGGAGGCCACGGCACCTCGAGGGGCTGAAGGGAAATATCTAAAAACGGAGCTGTATCTCAACAAGCTATGGAAGCCGGTCGTGTTGCTCGGGCTGGCCGACGCTCCTCGACCGCTGCGAATCCTCGACATCGGTACCGGCGGTGGTCATTTCCCTTTCATCTGCAATTTCCCTGGCCATGAGGCCTTTGGGCTCGATCGTGGGGACAGTCCATTCTTCAAGGCGATGACGAAATGGATGGATGTCAAAACAATCGACCACGCAGTCAGGCCGTTTAAGCGGATGCCGCGATTCGCGCATAGATTTGACCTCGTGACGGCGTTCAGGATCGGCTTCAATGTTCGCCCCGACGGGTCCTTGTTTGAGCTCCCCGATTGGACGTTTCTACTCGACGATCTTCGGGATGAAGCGCTTAGTCATGGCGGCCGGCTTTGCCTGAAATTCAACCTCCCGCGTAGCCGGGTGGGACCGCAATTCGAGGACCCGGAACTCGCGGCCTTGTTCGCTGCTCGTGGCGCCCGATCGTACCCCAACGGCCGGTATCTCATATTCGATCCGCTGCTTTGATCCCGTCCTGTGGGCGGGCCAAAACCTTGCAATGGGACGGGGCAGTCAGTACCTATGCCGCGCCTCGTGCGCCTTGCCGTTTGCGGCCGCGGGCGAGCGCCGGTAGCTCAGCTGGATAGAGCACCAGACTACGAATCTGGGGGTCAGGGGTTCGAATCCCTTCCGGCGCGCCAGTGATTTCAATAGGTTATAGGTTTTTAGTTCTACACTGCTTCCCAGGAACGCCGATTGGGAAGCATATGGGAAGCTGACGGGGGGTTAAATCGTTTCGGGGAAGGGAGTCAGCGGACGATCTTGCAAAGCCCAATCTGAACCGTTGTTGCGTCCGACGCTCTCAGTTCGACAACAGCGGGGACATTGACGATCTGGACCAGCCAGTCGACTTGCCGTCGGAAATTGCCTTCGCCAACTAGTGGATAAAATTTGACGTTTGAATCCCGCGAGGGATTCTCGCCGGGCACGTTGTGTGCGAGTCTGGCGCATGCGGCCAGGAATCATCGTCGATGTGAGTACCGCCGACCGTGCTCGTCTCGAAGCGGTCGTTGCGGACCGGAACAGCCGGCAGAAACACGTGTGGCGGGCACGGATCGTCCTTCTGAGCGGGGATGGTCTCGGCACGGTCGAGATCATGCGCCGCACCGGCAAGAGCAAGACAGCGGTTTGGCGTTGGCAGGAGCGCTTCATGCACGAGGGTGTCGAGGGGTTGCTGCGGGACAAGACGCGACCCTCGCGCGTTCCGCCGCTCGGCCGGGAAATCGCTGACCGCGTCGTCGCGCTGACGCTGAGTGCGCCGCGCCACGAGGCGACACATTGGACGGCGCCGGCGATGGCCAAGACGGTCGGCATCAGCGTCAGCGCGGTACAGCGCATCTGGCGGGCGCACGGGCTTCAGCCCCACCGGGTCCGGCAGTTCAAGCTGTCGCGTGACCCGGAGTTCATTCCCAAGCTGCGGGACATCGTCGGCCTTTATGTCGATCCGCCGGCGCACGCCGTTGTCCTGTCGGTTGACGAGAAGAGCCAGATCCAGGCGCTCGACCGCACCCAACCCGGGCTGCCGATGAAGACGGGACGCGCGGGCACGATGACGCATGACTACAAGCGGCACGGCACGACCACGCTGTTCGCCGCGCTGAACGTGCTCGAAGGGCGTGTCATCGGCCAGTGCATGCAGCGCCATCGACACCAAGAGTTCATTCGCTTCCTCAACGCCATCGAGGCCGACGTGCCCGCGGGAAAGCTGGTCCATGTGATCCTCGACAACTACGCCGCCCACAAGCATCCCAAGGTCCGCGGGTGGCTTACGTGCCATCCGCGCTTTTTCTTCCACTTCACCCCAACATCCTGCTCCTGGCTCAACGCCGTCGAAGGTTTCTTCGCAAAGCTCGCAAAGCAACGTCTCAAGCGCGGCGTCTTCCACTCGATCGTCGATCTCCAGGCCACCATCAACCGCTTCCTCGAACACACCAACAACGATCCGCAGCCCTTCATCTGGACAAAGGATCCCGACAAAATCATCGCCGCTGTCAGACGCGGGCATCAAGCGTTAGATTCCATCCACTAGCACGGTGTGAGGCCGGGAAACGACAACGGTGTCTGGAACGCCTAACTCGATTGAAGTTGGCCCCAGATTTTCCCCCTCGATAAGGGCGGTAATCTTCTGTCCAACCGCTGCCGTTGCAGAGACCTCCAAGTAAAGCCTTTTTGGTGCCTGCGCCTGTTTGGCAGACACTTTCAGCCGACCTTTCTGGCAACCCCCCCGTCTTTCGAGAACGTTTTGCGGTACCCAACTAGGTTTTTCTCGGGGATGCGAACGAGCTGGCGTCCGTCTCCGCTGGCGTAGCCAATTCTCTGAGCGTTGCGACCGTGCGCATCGAGTATGGCAAGAGTCTGTTCGGCAGCCTCAGAGGTGACTACATAGCAAAATCCAATTCCCATGTTGAAGACTTTGAACATCTCCCCGTCAGATACTTTAGCGAGATCCTGAATCAACTGGAATACAGCTGAGGGAGGCTCCATCAGATGCTCGATGTTAAAGCTCACACTTGACTCGATCCTAGTCAGATTAAGGAGCCCCTCGCTTGTGATGTTGATGAGAGCTTTTACGCCGCTGACGTCTCTGAGGATCTCCAGCGCTTCGACAACGTAGATGTCTGTGGGGCGCAGCAGCTCCTCGCCGACGGTACAATCGAGGTCATCGAACCAGCGGTCGACCCCATTTGCACCAGCACCGTCTTCGATCAGCACCTTGCGGGCTAGTGTAAGACCGTTGCTGTGAATACCACTGCTGGCGACACCAATGACGACGTCTCCGTCCGCGACGTCCCGGCCCGTGAGCACCTCGTCGAGGTCGACGCGACCGACTGACATACCGGCTAGGTCGAACCCATTGACAGTCTCCGAGAGTTCGGCCGTTTCCCCTCCAGAAATTGAAATCCGAGCTTGGCTTGCTCCCTGGCTCAAGCCGACGCCGATCTCGCGGATCATTTCAGCATTTGCTTCCTCGATGGCCAGGTAATCTACCATCGACACTGGCTGCGCGCCGACACAGATCATGTCGTTGACATTCATCGCCACGCAATCAATCCCAATGGTGTCGTACTTGCCCATCAAAGACGCCACTATCGCCTTTGAGCCAACGCCATCCGTGCAGAGAGCGATCCCAATTCCGTCAATATCGATCACGTTGGCAAAGAACCGAACGTCCGGCGGCAAAACGACGCGACCCAGGCCTTCAGCTGGCCAGGTACGCCGAAGAACCCTGATGAGGTCTCCAACGCCGGCGTCGGCTTCGAAGGTGTCGACCCCCGCCGTTTTGTAAGCGTCGCTTTTCACGCGGTTCGGTTCCACCTTTGGACTGGCACGCTGAAGGTTTACCACGTCACCGCCCTTCCTAGTCATCTGATCCCCCTATGGCCACGTTCCGGCAAATTGCCCGAAGATCGCTCCGATGGGATATCACCTGAAGATTGTGGCCACGATTCATCCAGATTTCTGGCACTCGCATCGGAGGTTCACGGATTGCGACTCAATGTGAATCAGACAGATTCTGTCGGGGCAATGGTGATCGGCTGCAAGTTAACAAGAAAGCCCGTGCGACCACGCGGCTGCATCGGCTCGTTAGCAGAACAATTGGCGGCCGCCAAGCGGTGCCAGCACCTCGTCGGGGTACTAGTGGATGGAATCTAACGCTTGATGCCCGCGTCTGACAGCGGCGATGATTTTGTCGGGATCCTTTGTCCAGATGAAGGGCTGCGGATCGTTGTTGGTGTGTTCGAGGAAGCGGTTGATGGTGGCCTGGAGATCGACGATCGAGTGGAAGACGCCGCGCTTGAGACGTTGCTTTGCGAGCTTTGCGAAGAAACCTTCGACGGCGTTGAGCCAGGAGCAGGATGTTGGGGTGAAGTGGAAGAAAAAGCGCGGATGGCGCGTAAGCCACCCGCGGACCTTGGGATGCTTGTGGGCGGCGTAGTTGTCGAGGATCACATGGACCAGCTTTCCCGCGGGCACGTCGGCCTCGATGGCGTTGAGGAAGCGAATGAACTCTTGGTGTCGATGGCGCTGCATGCACTGGCCGATGACACGCCCTTCGAGCACGTTCAGCGCGGCGAACAGCGTGGTCGTGCCGTGCCGCTTGTAGTCATGCGTCATCGTGCCCGCGCGTCCCGTCTTCATCGGCAGCCCGGGTTGGGTGCGGTCGAGCGCCTGGATCTGGCTCTTCTCGTCAACCGACAGGACAACGGCGTGCGCCGGCGGATCGACATAAAGGCCGACGATGTCCCGCAGCTTGGGAATGAACTCCGGGTCACGCGACAGCTTGAACTGCCGGACCCGGTGGGGCTGAAGCCCGTGCGCCCGCCAGATGCGCTGTACCGCGCTGACGCTGATGCCGACCGTCTTGGCCATCGCCGGCGCCGTCCAATGTGTCGCCTCGTGGCGCGGCGCACTCAGCGTCAGCGCGACGACGCGGTCAGCGATTTCCCGGCCGAGCGGCGGAACGCGCGAGGGTCGCGTCTTGTCCCGCAGCAACCCCTCGACACCCTCGTGCATGAAGCGCTCCTGCCAACGCCAAACCGCTGTCTTGCTCTTGCCGGTGCGGCGCATGATCTCGACCGTGCCGAGACCATCCCCGCTCAGAAGGACGATCCGTGCCCGCTCAGACGTGTTTCTGCCGGCTGTTCCGGTCCGCAACGACCGCTCGAGCGAGCACGGTCGGCGGTACCGCCATCACGTGATTCCTGCCGCATGCGCCAGACTCGCACACAACGTGCCCGGCGAGAATCCCTCGGGGATCCGCAACGTCAAATTTTATCCACTAGTTGTGTCATCTGGGAAGAGACACCGTAATGGCCTGACCTCTTCCCCGGCTGACGGGGAGCAGAACCAGTTCCTACGCGATTCCGGCACAAGCATACCTGACATTATTGATTGATCTACCGTCGGTCCCTCACAGACCGTTGGGATAGCCGCACCCCGCCTTGGATCGATCGCGAGCCATCAATCGTAGCCAAATGGCGATAGACCTCGACGCTGATCTTGAGAGATGCTAACATCGGCCGGGCCGGGGAAATTGCTATCCAGTAGGTTGCTCGCCGCAGCGATGGCGGCATGGTTGGCGCTTCTTGCGCCTCAATCGGCTTTGGCAGCGATCACGGTCGACATGGCGGAGATCGTTAACGGGCGTTTGGTGGTCTCGGGCCGCAACTCAAGCGGTAACGAGACGATTAGGATTGTCGGCACCGAGTACTTCGCGACAAGCGGCGCTACCGGGGACTTCCTCCTCCGCGCCGATTTCGTACCACCGAACTGCGTCGTGGCACTTGCCACCGCGAACGAAACCACCGGCGAATTGCCTGTCGCCAATTGCACGCGGAAAGGGGTCGCCGAGCCTGTTACGCCAGCGGCTGCCGACTACTATGTCCAAGTGTCGGCACATGGAACTGAAGAAGCGGCGCAGGCCAAGCTTCGCGAGCTGTTGGCCCAGTCACCCAACCTTTTTGGCGCGACGCCGGGCGTCATCCAAAGAGCGGACTTGCCGCAGGGCCTGTTCTTCTTGGTCCAGTTCGGCCCGATGGTGGGCCAGGCCAACGCCGAGGCATTGCGGCAGAGCCTACTGGCTGCCGGCATCGACGCTTTCGTCACCCGCCACGCCATCACACTCGTTCCGGTCACATTCACCGTCGTGCAGGCCAATTGGGGCGAACTGCAATATGCTTTCGAATGCGGCGAATGCCACGGCGATGCACTGGAAGGAGGCAATCTAGGTCCCGCCCTTGCCGGCGCCGCCTTCATGGACTCATGGGGCCGCCGATCAATTGCCAACCTTGCTTCTGTCATCCGCGACGCTGGCCCGCATCCGGGGGATGAGGTAACGGCGGATGATTACGCGGCCATAATCGCCTTCGTCCTTCGAGAGAACGGCTTCACTGCTGCAGCTCAGCGCGGGGATGCGGCCATTCCAAGAGAGGCACCCGCACAAGCAAGGATCGGTGTCTACCAGTACCAAAGGGAAGCAGCACCTCCCGCTGTAGCTCCCGGGCTCCCCGCCCAACCGGATTTCGCGGAGTTTGGGGTCTTTCTTGTGGATCGCGAGACCCCGGTCGTAATGTACCTTAACGGTCCAATAGACGACACCGCTGTTCTAGATTTTCGGCGGGCACGCCGGGCACATCCCGAAGGGACTATTGTTGTACTCAACAGTCCTGGTGGATTCTTGGACACAGCACTTATATTGGCAGACGAGGTGTTCCAGGCGGGCCTTACGACCATAATTCCCAGTTGGGCTGGCTGCTACTCAGCTTGTGCGTTCGTCTTTCTGGCCGGCGTTGAGCGACTCGCTTTGGGCGAACTTGGCGTTCATCAATTCACCTCCGGTGACCCGGATGCGCAGCGCATCCTGGCGGACGTGCTCGAACTCCTGAATCAATTCGGAACGCCCCAGGAGTTAATCTCGCTCATGTTGCGGACACCACATGACGACATGCACATATTCGCGGCAGACGAGATTCAGGCATTGGCGATTAGCCGGGGCGCCCCAACCGGGATGGACGGGATCGAGGAGATGGGAGCGTTTCTGCAAACTTTCGCGCCACCGATCTTGGCCAGGGCTTCCGCTGCCCTTGTCGTCGATCCAGATGGGCAGCGGCAGGACGTCCAAGGCGAGGTAATATGGGGAGTGACAGACGAAGATGGAGTGTTTGCCGTGGTCGGCCAAATCGAACTTGGGGGCGGGGATATTACCGGGACCATCGTCATCCTGGGTCCGACCGCCGATGACGGCGATGGCCGTCTGATTCTGGGTTTTCGCGCCGACGACGATCTGCTTCGGGGTAGCGACCGGCGAACCATTGAGACAGTGTTCATGACTCGGAGCGGTTCTCAGTGCTCAGGTCAAACGAGCTTCGTGCAGGCCGGGTATGATGACGAGGAAGGGCAATTCATTCTTGTTTCTTCGCTGCGGTGGAAGGCTTTCGACTTAGCGTTATTGCAACAGTCTCGGTCGATCGAGATTCTGTTGACAGGAGGCGACCAGGTCGACGCGCTTGTCGTGATTGGCATCAACGACGAAGTCGCGATTGTACTTTCGGAAGCTCTTTCCGCCTGGGGTTCGGTCTCCGCAGGTTTCCCGATCGGTGACTCGCCGACGTTAGAGGTCCCTCGGACCGCGTATCTTTATGATGGGGGGACTCGAACCGAGGCCTTAGCGACATGGTACACGGCGGGGTGCGAACTCGCGTTCAGGTTTGATTTGCCCGAACGCGACATTCTTATTGACGTTGGCTTCGCGCAGAGCAGGATCTATGTTTCGTTAGAGCCTGCGGATGCGTTCAGCAATGGAGTCGACGCCGTCACTCTGATTTCGGTCGGTGAAGACTTTGATTGGATAGAGGGTGGGTCGGGCTTCTTCTTTGCCGACCTCCGCTCCGTCGATCCGCTGGCGATGATAGCGTTTCTTGACTGGACTTCAGCTATCGAGCTTCTGCTCAAATATGCCGACGGAACCTGGGCGCGGATTGTTGTGACCAAAGGGCCATCATTTGGCCAGTTATTGGACGCGGCGGCGGCCACTTGGACCGCGGCAGTCGCCGTAGACGCTGTCCGGTGCCCGGAAACGCCGTGGTTGTCTTTCGCGGCGGCCGAGCCAGAGGTGGCTGGAATCGCTGAACCAGAGCCGGTGGTGCTGGGTGGCCCTGAGAACACCCTTTATCTCGAGCTCGCCTGCGGCCGCGTGGTCGTCGAAATGCGGCCCGATCTGGCGCCGCTTCACGTTGAGCGGATCAAGGCGCTGACGCGATCCGGCTTCTATGATGGTATGATCTTCCACCGCGTCATCGAGGGGTTCATGGCTCAGAGTGGCGATCCCACCGGGACCGGGTTCGGGGGCTCGCAGCTTCCCGATCTCCTGGCCGAATTCAGTAATGAGCCCTTTGTTCGCGGCGCGGTCGGCATGGCCCGCGGCGCGGCCGACGATTCCGCCAATTCACAATTCTTCATCATGTTCGATGAGGGGAGTTTCCTCGATGGGCTCTACACTCTTTGGGGCCATGTGACGGTCGGGATGGATTGTGTCGATCAGATCGCTCGCGGCGAGCCGCCGGCCAACCCCGATATCATCCTGACCATGCGCGTCGCCGCCGACGGCCTTTGCGCTCGGAACTTTCGTCGGTGCCGGGGTGCTCACCGCTGGCGAGGCCGAGCAACGGCTATATAGTGCCGCGGTAGCAAACGGCTATGTCGGTAAGGATGGCCGCGAGGCGGCGCTCGCGACTATTCGGAGCGGGCTTGTCAGTGGATCGGCTGAGCCGCGCAAGATCCCCGAGGGGCCACCTGAGACGGACGAATCGCTTGTCGCCGAGGGCGGGGAAATCGCAGAGCGGTTCATCGCCGCGGCCGAGGAAAAGGCGAAGGAAGCCGAGCACAAAGAGGTCGAGGTTTCGCAAGCCTTCGTCGCGACGCCGTTCCTTCGGGTCGACCCGAAGGACATTCCGCGTCGTGCTTGGGTCTACGGTGAGCACTACATTCGCAAGCACGTCTCGATGACGATCGCCGCCGGTGGCGCCGGCAAGTCGACGCTGGCGATCGCCGAGGCGCTGGCGATGGTCAAGGGCTTTCCGCTGCTAGGCGACAAAGACACCGAACACCCGGAAATCTTCGCCCGCTGTCCGTCGTCAGGTAATTTGGAACCGATGAGCGGCCTGATTTAAGAGAGGGTTCGGCCCATCTGGTTGGTCATTTTATGCGGCGGTTTTGCGGTATTGCAAGCGCCGGGTTTGTAGCGTCTTTTGTTTGATCTTTTCTCTTTTCAACAGGATGGTCTGGCCGCGCCCGAAGTAGACATCGGCCGGCGTGGGGTTGCCCAGGCTCTCGTGGTAGCGGTGATAATTGTAGTGGCCGACGAAGGCCTCGATCTGTGTCTCCAAGTCGCCAGGCAGATAGTAATTTTCCAAAAGGATGCGGTTCTTCAGGGTTTGATGCCAACGCTCGATCTTGCCCTGGGTTTGCGGATGATAGGGAGCGCCGCGAATGTGCTCCATATCGCGGTCGTCGAGCCATTTGGCCAGATCGTCGGCGATGTAGCTGGAGCCGTTGTCAGACAGGAGCCGTGGCTTGTGAATGACCGTTGCCCGATCGCGACCTGACGCCTTGAGCGCCAGTTCCAGCGTATCGGTGACGTCCTCGGCCTTCATCGTGGTGCAGAGCTTCCACGCGATAATGGTGCGCGAGAAGTCGTCGAGCACGGTGGAGAGGTAGAACCAGCCCCAATCAATGACCTTGAGGTAAGTGAAGTCGGTCTGCCAGAGCTGGTTTGGCGCCGTGGTCTTGTCCTGGAACTCGTCGGACGCCTTGAGGACGATAAAGGCCGGGCTGGTGATCAGATCATGGGCCTTGAGCAGTCGATAAACCGAGGATTCCGATACAAAGTAGCCCTCTGTGTCTGTGAACCGGACAGCCAGTTCCCGCGGCGACAGATCCGTCTCGTCCAGCGCCAGCTGTACGATCCGGTCTCTCACCTCATCGGGGATACGGTTCCAGACTTGGCCAGGCCGCGAGCGGCGGTCCTCCAGGGCCTCCGGTCCGCCGGTCAGACAGCGGTCGTACCAGCGATAAAACGAGGTGCGGGGAATGCCCAACTGCGCCAGCGTGCGCTTGGCCGGCAGATGGGATCGCTCAACCAGCCGGATGATCTCCAGCTTCTCCGATAGTGGATACCTCATGCCTCCTCTCCCCCATCCGCGATCATGCTTTTTTTGAGTAGACGGTTGTCCAGCGTCAGGTCAGCAACGGCCTCCTTGAGTGCCAGTGCCTCACTGCGAAGATGCCGGACCTCATCGGAGGTAGCCTCACGGGCAGTGTCACCCGCCAGGCGCTTCTTCCCGGCCTCCAGGAAGTCCTTCGACCAGCGGTAATAGAGGTTCTGGTTGATCCCCTCACGGCGACACAGCTCAGCGATACTGTCCTCGCCGCGCAGGCCCTCCAGAACGATCCGGATCTTCTCTTCGGCGCCGAACTGCCGACGAGTCGCCCGCCGGATGTCCTTCACGACCTTCTCGGCCGATGCTTTCTGGTGATTGGTGTTCCGTCTCATCTTCAATCCCTCGTGGGTTAAGATGAGCCAGAAACCCTCTCTTGTTCAATCCGCCCAATCTGTCCCAGGGGCGCTGACGCCGGACACCCGCCACGCGCCTGTTGCGGATTAGCACTCAGCTTTGGCGAGTGCTAATGACATTAGACACCCTCTCGCAAAGTGGCTGGCGGCAACGGCGGTCAGTAATTTTAGATTGAATCAGCTTCGACCGCAATATGACGGCGTGTTCGGCCCGGGCAGCTTCGCGTCGAAGTAACCGAGCTGCACCCGAGAGCCCTCGAAACGGCCGTCCAGCCCTCGTTCTTACGCCTTGTTTCCGAGTCCGGTTACCGCGCGGTTACTTCGAGAAGGGATCGACGGCGCCATCACATGCAGGTCGCCCGTACATTCGTCGGCGCTAGTCATGTGTTTCACGCCCCGACCGCAGTTTTTTTGGGTGAGTTTGCCTATCCCAAAACAAAAAAGAGGGCGTTTAGAGATTTAGACTACCCCCCTGGTGGCGGGAGCAGCACCAATATCCGCTTTGCGCCATGTGTGGACGGCTCTCCGTTGGCAAGGGGTTTTCCTGATGCGGCGCCTGCTGGTCGGTGCGGCCATGTGTTCGACCTGTTGGTGCGGCAGCATGAGCCGCTGGCCATAATGCCTTCCGCGAAGACGGGTCCCGACCAAAAGCACGCGCTTTGAAGCGCTCTGGCGCAAATGGGTTGTCCCATCTCCCGGTATCGACCGGTTGACGCATTACATCGCGATTGCCCTGGCCAAACTCCTTGTTCCTCAGATTGATTGCGGTTCCCTATAGCGATCCCCAGTGGTCATCATCGCCCAGATGATGCGGGCGGTCTTGTTGGCGAGTGCGACCGCAGCGATCTTCGGCGTTCGGCGAGCCAACAGCTGCACCAGCCAGGAGCGCCTGGTGCCGTGCCGCATGGCCTGGCGGACGACTGAGAGCGCTCCGACGACCAGCAACTGCCGCAAATAGCGGTCGCCTTGTTTGGTGATGCCGCCGAGCCGTTTCCTGCCGCCGCTGGAGTTCTGGCGCGGAACCAGACCAATCCAGGCTGCTAGATTGCGGCCTGACTTGAATGCCTTGGGGTCGGGAACCGCAGCGACGATCGGGCTAGCAAGCACCGGTCCGACGCCGGGCACCTCCATCAGACGCCTACCGGTCTCACTGGCTCGAGCATCGGCAGCGACGCGGCGATCGGTCTCCAGGATCTGTCGGTTCACCAGGCCCAGCTGTGCGACCAGCATGGCGAGGCAGGATCGTATCGTCTCAGGAACGCGATCGTCGTCTGTGTCGGTGATGATATTGGTGATTATAAAGAATGGTTGACATTTCCAGCCAGACTCCCTATATTCCATTGTGTTGAAGGGAGATATGGTCATGGCGAAGAAAGCACCCGGCAAAGCCCATCGCGAAGGACTCACCGTCGTTGAGCTGATGGACATGTTCCCGACCGAGGAAGCCGCGACCGAGTGGTTCGAGTCCATCATCTGGCCGGACGGTCGCCATTGCCCCAAATGCGGATCGGTCCGTACCCGCGAAGCCTCTCACGCGAAGATGCCCTACTGGTGCAGCGACTGCCGGTCCTATTTCAGCATCAAGACCGGCACGGCCATGCAGCGGTCGAAAATCCCGCTCCGCAAGTGGGCCATCGCCATCTATCTCTGCCTGACAAACCTCAAGTCGGTTTCGTCCATGAAGCTGCAACGCGACATTGGCGTTTCGCAGCCTACCGCATGGTTCATGCTGCATCGTATCCGGCAGGCATGGGCGGTCGAACACGACGATCAGTTTGACGGCCCTGTAGAGGTCGATGAGACCTATTTCGGCGGCAAGCGCAAGAATATGAGCAAGGCAAAGCACAAAGAGTTGGCGGGCACCGGGCGCGGCGCAGTCGGCAAGACCGCCGTGGTTGGTATGAAAGACCGTAACAGCAACATGGTGACAGCCCGTGTTGTTGACGAAACAGATGCCCAGACATTGCAAGGTTTCGTCGGTGATCATGCAGCCGAAGGCGCGACGGTTTACACCGACGATCACGGTGGATATCAGGGAATGCCTTTCGAGCACGAAACTGTGAAGCACAGCGTCGGCGAATACGTTTCCGGGATGGCCCATACCAATGGGATCGAATCCTTCTGGTCGATGCTGAAACGCGCCCATAAGGGCACCTTCCACAAGATCAGCCCGAAGCACCTGCAACGCTACGTCTCCGAATTCGCCGGCAAGCACAACGTCCGCGACTCAGGAACGCTTGCGCAGATGCGGCACACCGTCGCCCAGCTGGTCGGGCGCAACCTTCTCTACCGCGACCTCATCGCCAGCAACGGGTTTTCGAACGCGAGCCGGTCGTAACGGTTCGACACGGCGGAACAGCGCGCGCGCCAGCGTCTCGGGCGTCGCGCCAACCAAATCCACCTTCGGATCAAGCTTCGGCATGTATTTTATCCGACATTCCCCAGATGACATCCAAATTCGCGGAAATCCTACCACGGCCCCATCTCCAAGGGAACTCTGTTCCCATTGCAGCCATCCGATGACATGATTTTGGTAATCGGCCAGCGCGTGGAAGGCCATTTGGTCGTTTCTCTTGCCATCCAGACACACCTCTCGTGTCGCAATCTCCTTGCCGTCGATTCCCTCGGCCTACGCCGGAGCGGGTCTTCGTCGTAGATCATCAATCAGGCTCAAGATTTTCTGGAACAAGCTTCTTGGGACTGCAACCTCGGCCAATTGAAATGTGACGTACCGGCCATGGCTGACAACTTTCGCACCGATCTTGACCAGCTTCTCCCTCAGCGTCGTCAGCGACCATTGCTCCACGGTATCGGGCAACGCCAGGGTACGCATGAAGTTGCCGAGGTTATAGGCGAGTGCATGCAGCTGGAGCCGGACGGCATTGTTGCGTAACGAACGGCATGACAGCCGCGTCCACTTGATGGCGTTCTTGCCTTCCTTGATCCATTGCTCGGCAGTGCCGCGCTGATTGTAGAACGCAACAACCCGCTCGGCAGGACGGCTCAGGTTGGTGACGATGAAGCCGACGCGGGGATACAGTTCCCCTGAGTGCCACTCCACCTTGGCGACGACCCGGCGGGGCTCCGTCCAGCTACCGGCCCGATAGCTGAAGTTCGCGTAATACCGACGAACTTCCTTCGGCGGCCGACCGACGGGGCGCTTGAGCAGGTGCGCGATGCTGTCGTGCAGCACCTTGTTGGCCGGAAGCCGGATGGCGTACTTGAAGCCTTCCGCTTCCAGAAACTCATAAACCTCGGGCGAGGCGAAGGCGGCGTCACCACGGAAATAACGCCGGAGTGTCTTGTTCCGGTATCGAGCGACCACCGGGTCCAACACATCGCGCCATTCATGGGCGCTGTGCACGTTGCCCGGACGCAGGGCGCAACGCTCCAGATCGCCGAACTGGTTGAACACGAACAGCGGGTGATAGCACGTGCAGCCGAAGTGACCGTTGTAGGCCGTGCCCTCCTGGTCACCGTAGGTCGGGCTGACGGAGCTGTCCATGTCGAGCACGATAATCTTCGGCGGCTTGCGCTCGTTAACCTGGTCGATCCAGATGCCCAAAAGGTCAGCGAGCGCGGCGAGGTTGTCATTGGTGGCGAGTAACTCCGTCTCGAACCGGCCCATCTGGCTGGTCGATGCGCCGCCGCGCTCGACAGCCCTGCCGCCGACGATCCACCGCATCGCAGGATCGCGCCCCAGCCGGTCGGCGTCGTTCACGTCCTCGTACCCGGCAAGACGACCATAGACGGATTGGCGAAGGAGACCGATGATGCCGTGCCAACCGTTCTTGCCGGTCCGGCTGTCAGCAATAACGTCACCGGCCAGCGTGGTCAGGCCGAGGGCTTCGTCCAGTTCACGATAGGCGAGCAGACCAGCGTCTGACGTGATCCGCGAACCGTGGAACTCGAACTTCAGTCTTCGGTCGAAAAACGCCCGCAGCAGCCCCCGATCCGACTTACCCTCCAGGTTCCGCATTCGACCCACTCTCCGTCTGATCTAATCCACTGATTCTTATACAGGAATCAGACGGAAACCGCATCAGATGGATCGGTCACTTGGGGAATGCGGGTTTATGTTGCTGCCCTCCATTCGGCCATTGTGCGCCCGCCCTTGCTGCGGTTGCAGCCCGAGCAAAGCAGTTGCAGGTTATCAGGGTGATCTGTTCCGCCTTTTGACTGGGGCAGGATGTGGTCGACGTCCATAACGCGGAACGGGAAGTGAGTCTCGCAGCCGACACACACGCCCTCTTGTTCGCCGTAGAAGCGGTGGCGATGCGTCCGGTAGTTCGGCAGGTCGCCTAGGTCAGTGCGCTTAGGAGGTTCGGTAAGCGCCGTTGCGCCGCCCCACAGGCCGCGATCCTCGGCGACCCGGTCGTCTACCAGTTTGATCGCCAGCGGCGACAGGTCGACGCCCGCCCATTCCCGCTGCAGCCGATCTGCCGCGACAAGGGCCATGGCGCAACCGCAGAAGGGGTCCAGCACCATGTCGCCCGGGGTTCACTGCTGGCGAGTATGATGCGCTCCAGCAAGGCCGAGGGGCTTCTGTGTCGGGTAGCCGGTGCGTTCTTTGGCATTCGGATTGAGAACCGAGATGTCCCACCAATCGGGACATGGAGATCGTGCTTTCTCAGTAGAAGATGTCGCCTGACGTGCGCCATCCACGAAAACAGCCTGCTGGCGTTTTCCTTTCCATCGTTTCATTGTCCCCGGTGAAGGGTCGACGAATTGTGGATTGAATGTGTGTCTCTCGCCCGCGTAGAACAGGATCGTGTCATGGTTTCGCACGAACTGGTCCGCCGATACTGACCATTTCCGGTAGCACCACACGATCTCGTTCCGAAAGCCCCGCTGCCCGAATATCCCATCCATCAGCAGTTTGAGATAATGCGAGGCCGTGGGATCGCAGTGGAGGTAGATCGAGCCGGTGGACTTGAGAATGCGGTGCATTTCTAGCAGCCGCACGGCCATGAAGATGAGGTAAGACCGCATCCCCTTGCCATGTGCTTGGCGCGTCGCTTCTATTACGGAAGAGGCCGCTGAATTCCGATCGGCTAATTCACCGTGCTCATGCACGTCCACGTCGTCAAGCGTCCATGCGTCCTTGAAGGATGCACCCGCAGCCTTGCTCCCTATAGGCGCTTCGTAGGTGCGATTCGAGTTGAACGGCGGATCGAGGTAGATCAGATCGACGCAAGAGGAGTTCATGCCTCGCATGATGTCGAGATTGTCGCCGGTCCAGACCGTCCCGCTGGCGAAGTTAGCCGTCATCAGACTCGTCGGCTCGCGGGGCGCGCTTATTCACGGTAGCTGTCGCGCAGGCCGAAGGCTGCGACCTCCCGGACGAGCCATGCCCATGCGTCTTGTCCCCACTCCATCCGCCCATCATGGCTGATATCCCGCTGCTGTCAACCATTCTTTATAATCCCCTTTTGGAACCGCCTTGGCTCAGGCGCAAATCGGCGGCGCCATGGCGCTCTATGGCGACCTAGCCCGAGCCGAGCAGGCCTTCGACGCGGCGCTCGTGTCGCTGGGAACAGGCATCCCGGCCTTTTTCCGCGAAGATTATGGCACCAATCTACGCGATTTGGCGGCCGTTTTGGCACTGGCCTCGGAGTATCGGATCACCTCCGTCGACGCGCAGAGCCTGGTTGACCGGCTCGCCAACGCGCGAGATTCGCGCCGCTACACCAGCATCCAAGAGGACGCCTGGAGCCTGCTCGCCGCCGCGGCGCTGATCGCCGAGGCGGAAGGCGCCGGGCTCACTCTCAATGGCGAATTGCTCGACGGACCACTATTCGCCAGCTTCACCGACGATGAATTGGCCGGGGCGCCGGTAGAGATCGTCAACACCGGTGACGCCGCGGTTGATGCTGCCGTGTCGGTGACCGGCGTGCCTTTGGTCGCGCCGCCTGCCGGCGGTGAAGGCTTCACCATCGAGCGCCGCCACTATCTCCCCGACGGCACCCTTGCCGATATCGCCACCGTGGCCCAGAACGACCGCTTTGTCGTCATCCTTACGGTGACGGCGAGCGAAGAACGGGCCGGGAGGCTTTTGATCGTTGATCCGCTTCCGGCCGGCTTCGAGATTGAGAATCCGAACCTCTCGCTGAGCGGTGACATCGATCGCTATCTCTGGCTGACCGGCCAAGCCCGTATCGACCATAGTGAGGCCCGAACCAATCGCTTCGTTGCCGCACTTACTCGGCGCGCGTCGAGCCCGCTGCAGTTTGCCGTAGCCTACACCGTTCGCGCCGTTTCACCGGGCGTCTTCGTGCATCCGGGCGCGACAGTGGAAGATATGTATCGGCCGGAGCGGCGGGCCAATACCGCCGCCGCCACGGTCGAAGTGGTGGGTCCGACGCGCTGAGGCGATGAGCGGTCGGTCATCCAAATCCCCGGTGCCGGGCGTCGGCCTCTCCCCGGCGGCGAGAGGCGCGGACCCTTTCGGATGGACCGTGGCGTTTCTCAGCATTTGGTCGGCCGGCGCGTTGGTCTTGTTTGCGCTGCTCTGGCTGTTCGGATCGATCCAGGCATTGCGGGCCGAACTGCCGCCGGTGCCCGATCCGAGCGTCGTTGCCACTTCACCGCTCGTAGTCGATCGCAACGGGCTGCTGCTCCGGCCGTTCACCATCGGCGATGGCCGCTGGCGGCTGCCGGCGGCTGAGGCCGATGTCGATCCTCTGTTCTTCAAGATGCTGTTCGCCTATGAGGACCGACGTTTTGCCGATCATGGCGGCGTCGATTGGTTGGCGCTGCTGCGGGCCGCCGGGCAGTTCGCCTTCGCCGGCGAGATCGTCTCCGGTGGCTCGACCTTGACCATGCAGGTCGCTCGCCTGATCGACGGCATCGACACCAGGACCGTCGCGGGCAAGCTCCGCCAGATCGCCTTCGCTCGCCAAATCGAGGCCGAGCTTAGCAAATCCGAGATCATCGAACTCTATTTGATGCTCGCGCCCTATGGCGGCAATCTTGAAGGAATAAGGGCGGCGGCGCTCGCCTATTTCGGCAAGGAGCCGAGGCGGCTGACCCCGGCCGAGGCAGCGCTGTTGGTGGCGTTGCCGCAATCGCCGGAAGCTCGGCGCCCGGACCGCGATCCAGGCGCGGCAGAGGCGGCGCGCAATCGCGTCCTTGATCGCATGGTCATTGCCGATGTCCTCACCTCCGAGGAGGCGGAGGCTGCCAAGACCGAGCCGGTGCCGACTACTCGGCGCGAATTCCCGATCTTGGCCGCCCATCTTGCGGAGGCCGCCATAGCTGAAAATCCCGACCGGCAGATCCTCGAGCTGACAATTGATCGCGGCAAACAGATGGCCCTGGAGCGGCTCGCAGCCGACCGTGCAGCACCGCTCGGAGAGGAAATATCGGTCGCCATCATCCTGGTCGATCACCAAACCGGTGAGATCCTGGCGTCAGTGGGCTCCGCCGGGCTACTCGACCGGGACCGCGAGGGCTTCCTCGATATGACGCGGGCGATCCGCTCGCCAGGTTCGACCTTGAAGCCGCTGATCTACGGCCTCGCCTTTGAACTAGGTCTGGCTCTGCCGGAGAGCCTGATTGAGGATCGCCCGACCGCTTTTGGCGACTATGCCCCGCTGAATTTCGATGGCTTCTATCGTGGCACGGTTACCATCCGCGAGGCGCTTGAGCAGTCTCTCAACGTCCCGGCGGTCGTAGTGTTGCACGAGGTCGGGCCGGCACTCCTCGTGGCCCGCCTCCGCCGAGCTGGTGCCGATCCGGCGTTGCCGGATCTCACTGCGCCGGGGCTTGCAATCGGGCTTGGCGGTGTCGGCATCAGCCTCCGCGATTTGGTCGCGACCTACGCCGCGATCGCCAATCAAGGCCGCCCGGTTGTGGTTCGGGACGGAGTTGCCGAGCCCAACCGCTATTCAGCGCCGCTGCCGGTGCCCGATCCAATTTCCGCCTGGTACGTCGCCGATATCCTCGCCGGAATCCTGCCCCCCACGACAGCCAGCCTTGGCCGGATCGCCCACAAGACCGGCACTTCCTACGGCTACCGCGATGCCTGGGCGATTGGCTTTGACGGTCGCCATGTCGTCGGCGTTTGGGTCGGACGGCCCGACGGCGCGCCGATCACCGGCCTCACCGGTCTCGGCGCAGCGGCACCGATCCTATTCCAGACATTCGATCGCATCGGTGGGCGCACCGAGCCGCTGCCGCCGCCGCCGGCCGGCGCGATTATCGCTTCCACTGCCGATCTGCCCGAGCCACTCCGGCGCTTCCGTAATCAGGAACTGGCGGTGGCGATGGTCGATCCGGCAGTAGAAATCGCCTATCCGATGGACGGCGTCAGAGTCGATCTCGGCATCCGATCGGGAGCCGGTACCCCGCTGGTAATCAAAATCCGCAACGGCTCGCCGCCGTTTACTTTCCTTGCCAATGGCCTCCCGATCGGCCGCTCCGCCTTCGCACGCGAGGAGAGCTGGTTCCCCGATGGTCCCGGCTTCGTCACCATCGCGGTGATCGACGGGAAGGGGCAATCGGACCGCGTGACAGTGTTCCTGGAGTGAGCTCTTGGTAATTCGTCGGGAGCACCCTGCGTTGTTCCGGCCGAAGCTAAGCGAAGAGCCGGAACCTCTTATGGCTGGCGTTTAGATTCTGAGTCTCATGCTCATCCTTCGCCCGGAATGACGAGGAGAGGTTCCCAGCGACGTACACGGGGTTGGTGGGGCTTCTAGCTTAGCCATGCACCAGCCTTAAGCTCCACACCTCGCAGGAATTCCACGGCGCTCATCGGCTTGCCACCGGCGCGCTGGAGCTCGACGATCCGGATCGCCGCCTCGCCGCAGGCGATTGTGAGCTCGCCGTCCAGCAATTTGCCCGGCTCACCCTCCTGATCCGCAAGCGCGGAGGCCAACATCTTCACGCGCTCCGCCTTGCCGCCGATCGTCATTTCCGTCCAGGCCCCAGGAAATGGCGACAGACCTCGGATCTTGTTGTGGACCTCCGACGCCGGTCGCGACCAGTCGATCCGCGTCTCGCCCTTCTTGATCTTCTCCGCGTAGGTGGCGCCTGCCTCCGGCTGAGGCGAGAGTTCGAGCGTGCCGCGCTCCAGCGACGCCAGCGCCCGGACCATCAAATCGGCCCCGAGCCGGGCCAGCCGATGATGGAGTTCGCCGGCGGTCTCATCTGCGCCGATCGGTGTCCGCTCGGCCATCGCGATCGGCCCGGTATCAAGCCCAGCCTCCATTCGCATCACCATCACCCCGGTTTCGCGATCGCCCGCCATCATTGCGCGCTGTATTGGGGCGGCGCCGCGCCAGCGCGGCAGCAGCGAAGCGTGGAGGTTGAAGGCACCGAGCCTCGGCGCGTCGAGGATCTCTTGCGACAAGATCAGTCCGTAGGCGACGACCACGGTCACGTCGGCGTCGAGGCTTCTGAAGCGCGCCTTCTCCTCGTTGGATTTGAGTTTGGTTGGCGTGTAAACCGATATCCCGAAACGCTCGGCCAGCACTTGCACCGGCGATGGCTGGGGGGCCATGCCGCGGCCGGCTGGCCGAGGTGGCTGAGTGTAGACTGCAACGATCTCTCGGCCTTGGCCGACGATCTCGCTCAGAGTCGGCACCGCGAAATCCGGCGTACCCATGAAAATGATGCGAAGCGACATGAAGCTATCCTGGCGAGGGGAGTGCGCCCAGGCGAACAAAGTTTTGTCCAGGACGGCCGGGCGCAGCTAGCCGGCTAGAGCGCCAGCTTGGTGCCTTGCTTGCTCGCCTTGGTGAATCTCTTGATCACCATATCCCGCTTCAGCTTCGAGATATGGTCGATGAACAGCGTGCCCTCGAGATGATCGACCTCGTGTTGAACCACCGTTGCCAGCAACCCATCGGCATCTTGTTCCTGTTGCTCGCCGTCGCGGTCGAGATAGCGATAGCGAATCTGCGCCGGCCGCTCGACCTCGGCGTAATATTCCGGGATTGACAGGCAGCCTTCCTCATAGATGGAAGGCTCGTCGGATCGCCAAATGATCTCGGGGTTGATCAGGAACATAGACTCTCGGGTCGGCTCGCGGCCCTCCTCCTCCTCGCTTTCCTTGGCCACAACGTCGAGCGCGATCAGCCGCCGCGGTAGACCGACCTGGATAGCCGCAAGGCCGATCCCTGGCGCTTCGTACATCGTCTCCAACAATTGGTCCATGAACCGCTTGAGATCGTCGTCGATACGCTCGACCGGGTCACTTTTCTTGCGGAGCGTGCGGTCCGGAATGGTGATGATGTCCAACAGATCCATGCAACTGAGATATGATTTGAGCGCGCCAGGGTCAACGCACAGGCGGCGCTGTCGGAGATCATCGTCGGCACGGAGTATCCCGCATGTTCCTGTTTTGATCCCGACGCCGAATCACGTAGGCTAGTTCAATGGACCTGATCATCGCGACCATCGGCGCCCAGTCGGTTTCGCTCGGCATGGCGCTGATCGGCGGCGCGGTGTTGCTCGCTCTGGTGTTGGCTTTGGTGTTTCTGGCTGGCCGCCGCCGCCGGGACCGCGTTGCCACCGAGGGTCAGCTCGCCGATTTCGCTCGCGCCCAAATCGAACTGTCCGGGCGGATGCAGACGATCGTCGAAATGGTCGGTAGCCGACAAGCGGATTTCGCCCGATCGGTGTCGGAGCGGCTCGACGGTCTCGGCCATCGCATCGGCCAATCGATGAACGAGACCACTCGCAGTACGCATGAAAGCCTGTCGAAATTACATGAGCGGCTGGCGGTGATCGACCGCGCCCAGGCCAATATAACCGAACTGTCGAGCCAGATGGTCGAACTTCAGAATGTCCTGTCCAACAAGCAGACTCGCGGCGCGTTCGGTCAGGGCCGGATGGAGGCAATTATCCAGGATGGCCTACCGCGGGGGAGCTACAATTTCCAGGCGACGCTCTCCAACGGCCGCCGGCCGGACTGCCTGATCGATTTTCCCAACGGCACGCCGGCCCTGGTGGTCGACAGTAAATTCCCGCTTGAGGCGTGGAATGCGCTCAAGGCGGAGGACGCAGCCACGCGCAAGACCGCCGAGTCGCAGTTCGGTCAGGATGTCCGCGGCCACATCACCGCGATTCGTGAGCGCTATTTTCTGGCCGGTGAGACTCAAGACACCGCCTTCATGTTCGTGCCGTCGGAATCGATCTTCGCCGACATTCACGAGCGCTTCGAGGACGTCGTCCAATTTGCTCATCGCAAGCGTGTGGTGATCGTCTCGCCCTCGCTGCTGATGCTGTCGATTCAGGTGATCCAAGCCGTGCTCCGCGACAGCCGGATCAAGGAACAGGCGCATCTAGTTCGCGACGAGGTAATCCGATTGATGGAGGATGTCGGCCGGCTCGATGACCGAGTTCGGAAGCTGCATAGCCATTTCGGCCAGGCCAATCGCGATATCGACGATATCCTCATTTCGACCCGCAAGATCGCAAATCGCGGCGAGAAGATCGATTCGCTCGATTTCGGCGAGCCGCCGCCTGAGTCGGAATTGCGTTTGGCAGGAGAGTAGCCTGCGGCCTCGTTCCGCGCAGCCGGAGGTCGATTCGGCAACTGCTGTCGCCAATCGCAGGCCGGCGTTAGAACGGCGTCCGGCTTCGGATCGCCGCCGACAGCGTTCCTTCGTCGAGATAGTCGAGTTCGCCGCCGACCGGGACGCCGTGGGCAAGGCGTGAGATCTTGACCCCGGTCGGAGTCAATTGGTCGGTGATGAAATATGCCGTCGTTTGGCCGTCGACCGTGGCATTGACCGCGAGGATCACCTCCTTGATGCCACTGGTCGCGACACGTTGCACCAGCTTGTCGATCGTCAAATCATCTGGCCCTACTCCGTCCAGTGCGGAGAGGGTTCCGCCGAGCACATGATAGCGAGCGTTGAGTGCTGCCGCTCGTTCCAGCGCCCACAAATCAGCAACGTCCTCGACTACGATCAAAGTCGATTCGTCACGCCGCGGATCGGCGCAAATCGAGCATGGGTCGACGGTGTCGATATTGCCGCAAGTCGAACACACCACCACGCGCTCGACCGCGGTCTCCATCGCCCGGGTAAGCGGGATCAGCAATTGGTCCTTTTTCTGGATCAAATGCAGCGCCGCCCGGCGAGCCGAGCGCGGTCCAAGCCCGGGCAGCTTTGCAAGAAGCTGCACGAGATGCTCGATCTCAGGTCCGGCAACCCCGCGGCTCAACGGGCGTGCCTCCGGCTAAACGAAGACAGTTGCTGTGCCATAGGCGATCAGGGTCAGGCCAAGCGCGATCAGGGCGGAGATGGTCAACACCCAGAGCGCTCGGCGGCGGTCCTTTCTGCGGGCATCTGCGCCGGCAACGCGGGCGTGCTGGCCGGCCTCACCAAAATTGAGCAGTGACGCAAAGCCGAAATAGAAACAGAAACGATACGCCGCCTGAGCGAAACCGGCCGCTGCGGCGATCGCCGGAATAAATAGAACAAAGTACCATTCCGGCAGCGCGCCAGCGATTGCGAGGCCGGCCCAACTGGCGATCAGAACAACAAGCCCTACCCAGCCGCCCTGCCTGCGGCGCCGAATCTCGGCGCTGCCGATATTGCAGGCACCGGGTCGATAATGGGTGGTGGCGATCACCTTGGCATCGGCCTCTAAAACGGTAGCTTCATTCCCGGCGGCAATTGAAGTCCGCCGGTCATTTCCTGCGCAAGTTCCGCCGTGCATGTCTCAAGCTTGGTCCGCGCGTCATTGTGGGCGGCAAGCACTAGATCCTCCAGAATCTCGGCCTCGTCAGGTTTGACCAGCGAAGGATCGATCTTCACTGCTTTCATCATGCCATTTCCGCTGAGCGTCACCTCGATCAACCCGGCGCCGGAGGAACCGGTGACCTCCAACGCGGCGATCTGCTCCTGCACAGCTTGCATTTTCGATTGAAGCTCTTTCGCCTGCTTCATCATTCCCATCAGATCGCGCATTTCAGTCTCCAAATCCTTCCGGCGGCACTTCGACATCGGCCGCGCCATTCGAAATTTCCGCCCCCGCGCCCGCCTTGGCGTCGCCGCCGGCGAACCGGATATCGACGATTTCCGAGCCGGGAAACCGCTCCAACACCGCTGCAACGGTCGGATCACGGCTAGCGTCCTTGACCAATTGCGCCCGGGCGGTTGCCTCCCTCTCGAACAAAGTTGGCACGTTGGCATCGCTGTCGATGGTGATGATCCACCGCCGGCCGGTCCACTCATGCAAGCGATTGCCGAGGTCGCTGGTGAACGATGCTGGCGCGTCTTCGGTGAGACCGAGCTGAATTCGTCCAGGTTCCAATCGGATCAATCGGACGAAACGCTCCAGTCCGAATTTGAGCTGAAGATCGCGTTTCTCGCCGGCAAGCGCGATCAAATTCTCGAAGCGCTCAATCCTGACCGCATTGGACGCTGCGTCGACCTCTTGCTCGGGGTAATCTTTCTCGGCCGGCAGGCTGGCGATCGCCGCTGGGTTTACCGGGCTCGATCTGGCCGGCTGCGGCTGCATTGTTGATGGCGCAGGCGTCAACGCCGGCGTTTTTTGTCCGACGGGCAAAGGTGGCGCCGCGGCGGCCTTTCGATCATCATCGCTCCGCTCGGTCAGCACTCTGATAGCCTCGTCAGGCGTCGGCAAATCCGCCGAATGTGCAAGGCGGACCAGCACCATCTCCGCCGCCGCGAGCGGCTGCGAAGCTTCCCGAGCCTCGTCGATACCTTTGAGGAGGATCTGCCAGCAGCGGGATAGCAGCCGTATTGACAGTGCCTCGGCAAAGTTTCGACCGCGGTCGCGTTCCTCTTCGGTGAGACCGGTGTCTTGCGCGGTTTCCGGCGTCAATTTCAGCCGGGTCACGACATGCGTGAAATTGGCGAGATCCTCCAACACGGTAGCCGGATCGGCACCGGATTCGTAGAGGCCGCCCAATGTCCCGAGGGCGCTGGCCACCTCGCCGCGCATCAATTGATCGAACAGGTCGATCACGCGGTTCCGATCGGCGAGCCCAAGCATCGCCCTGACTTCTCCCGCCTTGATCGCCTGGGTTGCCGCGCCGTCTTCGCCGGTGGAATGGGCGATCGCCTGGTCGAGAAGTGAGAGCGCATCACGGGCCGATCCCTCTGCGGCCCGCGCGATCATCGCCAGCGCATCGTGGTCGATGGCCACATTCTCCTTGGCTGCGATTTCCTCCAACAACGCGACCAGGCGACCGGCTTCGATCCGGCGCAGATCAAATCGTTGGCAGCGCGACAGGACCGTGACCGGGACTTTGCGCACTTCAGTGGTCGCGAAGATGAATTTCACATGCTCCGGCGGCTCTTCAAGCGTCTTAAGAAGGCCGTTGAAGGCCTGGTTGGAGAGCATATGCACTTCGTCAATTATGTAGACCTTGTACCGGGCCGCCGCCGGCTTGTAGCGGACCGCCTCGATAATCTCGCGGATGTCGCCGATGCCGGTATGGGAGGCGGCATCCATTTCGATCACGTCGATGTGCCGCCCCTCCATGATCGCCGTGCAATGCTCGCCGATCTCGGAGAAATCGATCGACGGCCGGTCGGTGCCGGCCTTGGTGTAATTGAGCGCTCTGGCCAAGATCCGGGCGGTGCTGGTCTTGCCGACGCCGCGAACGCCGGTCAGCAGATAGGCTTGAGCTATCCGGCCGGTCTCGAACGCATTGGTGAGGGTCCGCACCATCGGCTCCTGACCGATCAAATCGGCAAGGCTCTGCGGCCGGTATTTTCGCGCCAGGACCCGGTAAGGCACCGAGGCTTCGGCGGTCTCCGATGACTGGGTTGCGCTCATCGACGCTCTCAAGGCCGATCATCGGACAGAGGCCGATGAAGGCCGGCTAACTTGCGTGCCGGCGGGGCAAAAGGGTGGGAGGCTGACGCATGACCCGCGCCGGTCTCGTTAGGGCTGCTTCCTTCCGGACCTGACCCGGTTGGCGAGGGACGCATCCACTGCCAACCTCCCGAAATCGACCATATCATGACGCCGCCGCGTCGAAGCAAGGGTTGCCCTGGCGATTAATCGCTGCCGGATCTCAGTTGGCGCCGAAATGGACTCGCTGGATACGCGCCCAAAATCCGGTGCTTCGCCGAGAAGAAGCCAAGTTCCTCCAACGACAGCTGAACCGGTCGTTCGTCAGGGTGACCTTCGACCTCGGCATAGAATTGCGTGGCGAAGAATCGACCGCCCAGTTGGTACGATTCGAGCTTGGTCATGTTGACGCCATTGGTCGCGAAGCCGCCCAGCACTTTGTACAATGCTGCCGGGATGTTGCGGACCTCGAACACAAAGCTGGTGATAACGTCACCGCCTCGCGGCGGTGTCGCCGCCTCACGCGATAGGACGATGAAACGGGTGACATTGTGTTTCTCATCCTCCACATCCTCGGCCAGGATCGAGAGTTCATAGAGTTCGGCGGCCAGCCGGGGCGCTAAGGCGGCGGCGGTGAGGTCCCCCTTCTCTGCGATCTCACGCGCCGATCCGGCGGTGTCGCCTTCGATGATCGGTTTCCAGCCATGCGACAGAATCGTCCGACGGCATTGGCCGAGCGCATGGATGTGGCTGTGGATCGTCCGGATGCTGCCGAGCGTCGCTCCCTCGGGCGCCATCACCTGAAAATGGATCGGCATGAAATGCTCGCCAGCGATGTGAAGGTCCGAATACGGCAGCAATTGGTGGATATCGGCGACCCGGCCCGCAAGCGAATTCTCGATCGGAATCAGCCCAACATCGACATCTCCGGAAGAGATCGCCACGAAGCAATCCTCGAATGTCGGTAGCGGCACCGCCTCATCGTCCGGGAACGCTTCAAGGCAGGCGATATGAGAATTGGAGCCAGGTTCTCCCTGGAAAACAACCCTTTGCATTCCCGCTCCGTGCATCATGATTGGATCGAACTGTGGCCTGCATGCCGCAGTTCCCAACGCTCGAGCGGACTATCCCAGGGCTGGTGCCGACGTCAACGGCGACCGTTCATCGTCCAAATGGGACGGTCATTCCCACAATGTCGCATGCTGCGGCTTGGAAAAATGCGGAGATATTGTTGCATCATACCCCCAAAGCCCTATAGCTTCCGCGCACAAACTAGGGAACTGGGGACGTTTTTGGTCTGACTGGCTGGTGACTGCGTGCCTGAGGGTGATTGCGGAACGTGGGGCATACAATGTTCAACAAGATAGCTGGCGCGGTTTTGGGCACTTTGCTGGTCCTCTTGGTGTTGAGGATCATCGCGGAGGAGCTGTTTGGTCCGGAAGAACCGGAAGTAGGCGAGGTTAATGAGGTGCTTGAGGTCGATCCGGGCCAGGCATTGGCTGCGCGGATTGCCGCCATCGATCCGGCGGACGGCCAAGCTGCGGCCGGTCTTTGTATGGGCTGCCATTCGATTAATGAGGGTAGTGCAACGGTTGTCGGACCGAATTTGTTCGACGTCGTCGGGGCGCCGATTGGCCGTCGCGAAGAGTTCTCCTACTCCAGTGCGCTGGTTGCTCTGAACGAAGAGGGCGCTGAGTGGACCTTTGAGCGGCTGGATGCCTTCCTGACGGACACGCAGGCATTTGCCTCTGGGACGGCGATGGTCATTTCCGTCGCGGACGAGAATAGCCGCGCGGCCATTATTGCTTTCTTGCGAACGCTGTCCAACGATCCCGTGCCGCTGCCGGAAGTCGCCGCGGCCCCGGCCGAAGAGCCTGCCCCCGCTGAAGAACCAGCGCCTGCTGAACTGCCAGCGCCCGCCGAGGAGCCTGTTGCGGCTGTGGAGCCGGCTGCCGGCGACGCAGCGGCGGGTGAGCGGACAGCGGCCCCTTGCTTCGGCTGCCATTCCGTCAATGAAGGCGGCCCGACGATCCTCGGATCGAACCTGTTCGGCGTTGTTGGCCGGTCGGTCGGCGGGGTCGAGGGTTTTGACTATTCCGATGCTCTCCTTGCGCTCAATGCCGGGGGTGCGACTTGGACTGCGGAGCGGCTTAACGCCTTCCTTGAAAACCCGCAGGCGGCGGCGCCGGGGAACCGTATGCCGTTTGGCGGCATGGCGAGCGAGACCGACCGGGCCGATGTGATCGCCTATCTCGCAACGCTTGCTTCGGCCGAGGAACCGGCACCAGCGGAGGGCGCTGCGCTATCTCCGGTGGGCTTCAACGTGGTTCAAGCCAATTGGGGTCAGAGCCAATACGGTTTCGAATGCGCTGCCTGTCATGGCGATGCCGCCGAGGGCGGGCAGGGGCCGGCGCTGGTCGGAGATGCGTTCGTCGATCGTTGGTTTGACCAGCCGGTAGCCGATCTTCGCGCCGCGATGCGGGACACCGATCCCCATGTCGGGGGCGACATCAACGACGACGATTACGCGACGATTGTCGCCTTTCTTCTGAGGCAAAACGGGCTGGAGGTTGGTGGCACCGCGCTGCCGGCCGACGCTGCCGATCTGGCGGGCATTGGCATCTTCCAATAGAGCTTGCGCTGCGAACACTCGCTAAAGCGGTAGCTGCCGGTTCCGTTTGATAATGACATCACCGAGGCGTTCGACTGCGAGTGCCCCGGCAAGCGTTCGCAGCACCAACACATTGCGACGATCGGCCTGATCGCGTCGGCGCTTCAACAAGCCTAGCCGGCCCATTGTGTCCAGTGCACGGGTGATCGCCGGCTTGGTGACGCTCAATTTGGCCGCTAAGTCGCGAACCGTGTGCGGCGGCGGCTCGAGATAGACCGTCATCAAGACGGCTTGTTGCCGTGCCGACAGATCGGGTTCATCATCCCGCACAAGATCCAGGATGACGTCATGCCAAAGTCGGAGCGCTTGGCTTGGCCGCAATTCGGATGGCATCGCGAGGCACCTCAACTCCAAAAGTCGTTTCGGAGCCGATTTTGTTTACCCGCGCATTAGTCCGTTCGCAAGCGCGCCTTTGGGGGCTCGCCGCGGCTGCGCCGGCAGCCATAGTGTTGCTGGCGCTCTCGGGCTGCGACGACAGACCGGAGAATGGTGGAGACGAGGGCGCAGCGGGGCCCCCCAGTCGCCATCGATGAGGGCGGATCTGATGCGGACGCGGCAGCCAAGCCGGCGGTCGACGCCGAGCCCGTCGAGCGTGCCGCCGATGGCGATCCGGTGGTCGGTTTGGAGCCCGCCGCCGAGCCCCCTGCTATTGCCGGGCCGCTGATCGAGCCAGCCGGGCTCGACAGTGCGCTTTTACCAATGGCGGGGCTGGATCAGCCACCGCATAGCCGCGAGCGGGACACCGGATACACGGCTTCGTTCCCCAACACAAAGGCGGTGAAGCGGCGCGGGAAGAAAGACCTGAACGCCAGATCGAGCACATTCAGCCCGCCGGCATAAGCACCGAAGGCTGGGAGGATCAGGCGGCTTCCGTCACCGATAAAGCACCGTCTCCGCACCGACCCGGCCCGGCCGGCGACCCGTGCGGCTGGATGAAGATGCCCAGCGATCTCGCCATCGCCGTCGCTCTCGCTCGGCTCGTGGCGCAAGGTCAGCGGACCCATGGCGATGCTGCTGACATGCTCGCCGCCGATTGCGGCCGGCAGATCGTCATCATGATTTCCGGCCACCCAAAGCCACTCCCGCCCGCGCTGCAATGCCGAAAGCGCCGCGCGATCATAGGAGCCGAGCCGCTCGGCGCCGGCATTATCGTGAAAGGAATCGCCGAGCGCGACCACCGCCGCCGGGTCGAGGCGGAAGACCAGTTCCGATAGCGCCGCCAGTGTGGCCGCAGTGTCATAAGGCGGCAGCAATTGGCCGCGCCGGGCGAAAGAGGAGCCCTTTTCGAGATGAAGATCGGCGACGATCAGAAGCCGATCTGAGTTCTGCCATAGCGCGCCATTAGCCAAGGCGGTGAAGGCAACACCGGCTATCCTGACTTCAGCTGAGGCCGTGATCGCCGGCGCCGAAAAATTGGACGCAGGCATAGCCGGCGTCGGGAACGGCACGACTGGCAATGGCAAATCTCCCCGCAACGCCAAACTCAACGTGAAGCCTCCCGGACCAGATCGTCCGCTGCCTCGCGCAGAATCTCCTCGCGGCCTTCGCCGTCGATTGCCTCGCGGCCGATCTCAAGCATCACTGGAATCGCCAAGGGCGAAATTCGATCGAGTCTCTTATGAATGATTCGGCCCCCGATGCGCGAGAGCATATCGCCGAGCCGAGCAATATCGAGAAGGCCGGTCGCGGCATCGGTCCAGGTCGCCTGCAGGAGAATATGATCGGGTTCGAACCTGCGCAGGACGTCGTAGATGAGGTCGGTCGAAACCGAGACCTGCCGGCCGGTTTTCTGCTCACCGGGATGCCGCTTTTGGATTATCCCCGAAATCAACGCGGTGTTCCGGAAGGTCCGCTTGAGGAGATAGCTTTCCGCCAGCCACGCTTCAAGATCGTCGCCAAGCATGTCCTCGTCGAATAGCTCATCAACGGTCGGTTTCCCCTCGGCGAAGGCCGAACCGATATCCTCAAGCGCCGAAGTGGCGAGTGAATAGTCGGTCGCGACGAAACCGGTGGGTTTGAGTCCCGCGCGTTCCAATCGCCGGGTCAACAACATGCCCAGCGTCTGATGCACCAGCCGTCCTTCGAACGGATAGGCGACCAGATAAAAACGATCGCCGCGCGGGAATGTCTCGACCAGAAGCTGGTCGAGCCTTGGCAGAGTTGATCGGTTTCTCTGAAGACGCAGCCACTCCGCCACCGCCTCCGGCAGGCGCGACCAGGATTTAGGGTCGGCAATCAATCCCCGGACGCCTTCGGCGAGATAGGTCGTGAGTGGGAATTTGCCGCCCGCATAGAGCGGCATTTTCGGTGTCTCGTCGGGGGTGCGGGTGGCGATCACCTCAT
Source organism: Kaistiaceae bacterium (assembly GCA_963667605.2). Classification (GTDB taxonomy): domain Bacteria; phylum Pseudomonadota; class Alphaproteobacteria; order Rhizobiales; family Kaistiaceae; genus JADLGL01. The sequence goes on along the minus strand of CAXXUZ010000003.1, from coordinate 995,674 downwards.
TGTCGCGAATGCCGCTGAAAGCGAGAACGTGACCGGCAAAAAGAAAGGTGTCGGCTGGCGCCAGCGTCTCGATGAAATATTCCTCGATCTTGCCGAGCGCCCGGCCGCCACGAAGCGCGACGCCGGATTTGCTCATCCGCGTCAGACGAACGTTGAGCAGTGGCACTTCGATGATCGTGCCTACATTGAGCCGATATTGCTGCGCGATCCTCTGATTGCTAACCCGCCAGCGCCCGTCCTTGCCTCGCCTGATTTTGGCGAAGCGCTCATAGGAACGCAGCGCATAGCCGCCGGTTGCAACAAAATCGACAACCCGCTCGAACGTCTCCCAATCGAGATCGCCATAGGGTGATGCCGACCGGATTTCGTCATAAAGTTCAGAGAGATCTAAAGGCTCGGCGCAAGCCATCCCGAGCACGTGCTGAGCCAGAACATCGAGCCCGCCGGGCCGGATGGGCGGCGTATCTTGAGCACCGAGATAGTTGGCGTCGAGCGCCGCGCGGCACTCCAGGACCTCAAATCGATTGGCCGGCACCAGTAACCCCTCTGATGGCTCGTCGAGACGGTGATTGGCGCAGCCGATCCGCTGCGCCAACCGGCTCGCGCCTTTGGGCACACCGACATGAACGACAAGGTCGACATCGCCCCAGTCGAGACCGAGATCGAGTGTCGAGGTACAAACGACGGCGCAGATTTTGCCGGCCGACATTGCCGATTCCACACGCCGCCTCTGACCGACATCAAGCGACCCGTGGTGAATGGCGATCGGCAAGCCGTCGCTGTTCAACCGCCACAGCTCCTGGAAGAGTAGTTCTGCCTGGCTGCGGGTATTGACGAAGATCAGCGACAGTCGATGCGCGGCGACGGCAGCAAGAATTTCGGGATAGGCGTAGCGGGCGGTGTGGCCTGACCACGGCACTCGCTCGTCCGACTGCAGGATGGTGATTGCGGGACTGGCTCCACCATCGACAACAATCAGCTCCGACAAGGCCGCCGGATCGGGCCGAACGTTCTCTGCCGCGGGCTGGCCCTTCAGCCAAGCGCGCAACTCATCCGGCTCGGCGACGGTCGCCGATAGCCCGATCATGATTGGGTCGCCGGCAAGCCGCCGAAGTCGCGTAAGGCCGAGTGATAGAAGGTCGCCGCGCTTGGAGGTCACCAAGGCATGTAGCTCGTCGAGGATCACCGTCTTCACAGTGGCGAACAAACGTCCCGCGTCCGCCGACGCTAGGAGCAGCGCCAACTGCTCCGGGGTCGTAAGCAAGATATCCGGCGGATCATATTTCTGCCGCCGCCTTTTGTGCTGCGGCGTGTCGCCGGTGCGCGTCTCCAGTCGGAGATCAAGCGCCATCTCCGCCACCGGCGCTTCCAGATTGCGGGCTATATCGACTGCGAGCGCCTTGAGCGGCGAAATATAGAGTGTGTGGAGTCCGCGCTTGCCTGCGTCGGGCGCCTGCTCCGAAAACGCGATCAGTGACGGCAGAAAGCCGGCCAGCGTCTTGCCGGCGCCGGTTGGCGCAATTAACAGCGTCGACAGACCTCGCCGCGTATGTTCCAGCAACGCCATCTGATGCGCACGCGGCGACCAGCCGCGGCCAGCAAACCAGTTGGTGAAGCCACGGGGCAGCAGATTCCCGATTCCGCCATCGGACTTGCCTTGCTTTGATACAGCGATTGTCAACGCGGCTTGCCTACCGATGAGAGGCGGCGTGGCTCAATGCACAACTAGTCGCGAATGAGAGGCGGCGTGGGGGCCATCTTGTCGCGAATCGCAATCAAGGACGAGCGTAAATTGGCCGATCCGACGCGGCAGGCGACGATACAGCGCTCACCGTCCCGGTAAGAGACGGCTCTCTGTCGCTGGGCACCTGGCAGTCGATCTTCCTGATCGAGCACCGACAAAAAGCCCAGTCCAGATCGATCGAACTGCACTATTTAGGCTCCTGAGCCAGCCGAATCCACTATCGCTCTATCAAGATTTTCTGCAAGGATTCGCCTAGCCGTCGGCCGACGAGAACACTGCGACTCGGGCGGGATCACCGCTTCCCGACTGCGCATCTCGTGATTCCGGCGGGTCCCGATTGAACAGAGGCATCCCGAGCGCGTTCCATACTGCTACCAATGCGGTGCCAAGCTCCTGGATCAGCGCCTCATCATGGAAAGGCGTTGGCGTGATCCGGAGCCGCTCGGTTCCAGGTGGCACGGTCGGATAGTTGATCGGCTGGATATAGATGCTGTGGTCTCTCAGCAGCATCTCGCTGGCGCGGCGGCAGAGCTCCGGGTCACCGACCATCACCGGCACAATGTGCGTGTCGGTGATTGTCACAGGCAGCCCGGCGGCAGCCAAAGTCTTTTGCGTTAGCGCTACCGCAGCTCGTTGGCGCTCGCGTTCGACGCCCGAAGATTTCAAATGCTTGATCGAAGCGGTGGCGGCGGCGGCGAGGCCCGGCGGCAAGGCCGTCGTGAATATGAACGCCGGGGCGTATGAGCGGATCGCGTCAATCACCGCCGCTGAGCCGGTGACATATCCGCCAAGTGTGCCATATGCCTTGGCGAGGGTCCCTTCAATAATGTCGATCCGGTCCATCACGCCGTCGCGCTCGCAGATGCCGGCACCTTTCTCGCCATACATCCCGACGGCATGGACTTCGTCGATATAGGTCAGCGCACCATGCTTCTCGGCGAGGTCGGCAATCTGCCGGATCGGGGCGATATCGCCGTCCATCGAATAGACCGACTCGAACACGATCAGCTTCGCCCGATCCTTGCCGGCAGCGGACAGTAACTCTTTGAGATGCTCAAGATCATTGTGACGGAAGATCTTCTTCTGCGCGCCGGAGCGACGAATACCCGCAATCATCGATGCGTGGTTGAGTTCGTCTGAAAGGATGACGCAGTCGGGCAGCAGCTTGGCCAGCGTCGAGATCGCCGCATCGTTGGAGACGAAGCCGGAGGTGAAGACCAGTGCACTCTCCTTGCCGTGGAGATCAGCCAATTCGGCCTCGAGTTCGACCAGCGGATGATTGGTGCCGGAGATATTGCGTGTGCCCCCGGCGCCGGCTCCCATCCGCTGCGCAGCCTCGGTCAATGCTCCTACAACCGCCGGATGTTGGCCCATGCCGAGATAGTCATTGGAGCACCAAACGGTGATCTCGCGTGGCCGGCCACCGGAACGCCAAATCGCCTTGGGGAATCGCCCGGCGATCCGCTCTAGATCGGCGAACACCCGGTAGCGCTTTTCGGCATGAAGGGAGGCTATCGCCGCCGCGAAAATCGACTGGTAATCCATGGCGCTGTCCGTCTCAGGGTGGGTAAAGTTACTGGGCGGCGGTAGCCAAGTCCACCAACATTAGTTTGTTCGATGGGCGATCGGCGATGGTTAGCCGTCACCCGCCGCCGGAATGCGGCCGCCAAGGGCCGGTTATTGCCGCGCCCAACTCGTGTTCGGTACGCCAAACATCCTAGCCGGCGCAATGCGCTGTTGGCTTGGAATCAACAGGTCGAAATGGTCGGGAACGCCCAGCGTCGATCCTAAGGTGAGTTTTGCTCCCTCGTCGGAGAGATTGCGTATTTGGCACTCGAAGACGCTGTTAGGTGCGTCGAATGCGACCAGCGCGCCTTTAAGGACTCGCCGTCGGGCATGCCGGCGGCGCTCTTCGCTCAGCTGCGGCTCAATCTCTTTCGCACTCATCTCTTGATTATCAGACAAAGCGGTAAACCTTTGGTGACTCGAAATGAGAGTCTTGGGTTACAGTTTGAGCCGCTCGATCATGGCGGCCGCGGCCGCCGGCGCCCGCTCTTTGGCGCCATGATCATGTAGACGAAAACCGGTCTGCTCCGTCGTTTGCCGGCTTCTAGCAGCAAGGGGACGCTGTCGATCGGCTTGCCCTTCTCCCAATCCCGGCTTCGCTCGGTCCAGCGGTCGAGTTCCGTCTCGGAATAGCCGTTCGCTTCGTCGGCGACGGCATTTTGCAGGCGCGCATAGACAATCTCACCAGTAAGATCGCTGACCGATGGGTATTTGGGCGAGTCGGCCTGACCGATCGCAATGCCGGCATCTCACGCGATCCGGACGAATTCCGGGTCCTGAAAGCTTCGATGCCGCGGCTCGATCGCGTGCCATATGGCCCGACCCTCTATTTCCCGCGGCAGCAGGTCGATGAATGCCGCCACATCATCGGCATCGAACCGTTTGAACGGCGCCAGCTGCCACAGGATCGGTCCGAGTTTCGGGCCCAGCTCCGTGATGCCGCTGGCAAAGAACCAATTGATGCTGTCCTTGGTTTCTGCCAGCTTGCGCTGGTTGACCACACTGCGATGGCCTTTGACCGCGAACACGAAATCATCGGATGTTTGATCGTGCCATTTGCGGAAGCTTGCGGCCGACTGGGTGCGATAAAATGTCCCGTTGATTTCAATCGAAGTCAGATGCCGGCTGGCAAATGCCAACTGGTCCGCCTGCTTCAAATCGGGAGGATAGAAGGCACCCCGCCAGGGAGCGTAGGTCCATCCGCCGATTCCGACCCGTATCATATCGGGCGCCGGCTAGGTGCCGATATCGCGGCGCGGGAAGGCCCACAACGCAATCAGCAATCCGATCAGGGTAATCCCGGTTAGGACGCCGACATTGAGCCAATCGATGCCATCGAACAAAGGCCGATTGGAATCGTAATAGTAGAAAGGCGAGATATATCGCGCGGTTTCCAACCAGGCAGCGAGATTACCGAGAGAGTTGATCAGGAAAGTCGCAACGGCGATGGCGGAGACGACGCCCAGGATAAGTCCGCGCTTGCCGCCTACTGCACCGATCGCAAAGGCCGCCGAGCCGAACAAGAGTCCGAGCAAGGTTGCCTGGAAGCACGCCGCTGCATAGCGGTCGAAACTGATGCCTAGGTCGAAAAGAATCTCCGCAATGATCGACGAGAGGAACAGTCCTGCACCGAGGATCACCATCACCGCCGCCATTCCTGTCCACTTCTCGATCGCCACCCGCGCTCGCGAGATCGGGTTGGACATCAACAGATCGAGCGTGTTGGCCTCCTCTTCTCCGGCGATCAGCTGTGCGCCCATCGCCGCGGCAAATATCGCGAAGGCGACCGGAACCAGCCAGCCGAATGTTTGGCTGTTGAGATATCCAGCCGGTGTGAACAGCTCTTCGGCGTTCTCCAAGCCGAATAGACCAAACATTTCAGCTGGATAAGCCTCTATAAGGGCTATCAATTGCTCCTGCTGCTCTTCCAGAATCGGCCAGAAATAGCCGACAAAGATCGTGTAGATGAAGATCCCGACCGACCACCAAAGCTGCGATCGCCACCGGTCCCGGAGCGTCTTGAGGATGATGTTACGAAGCATTGGCGTCGCCGCGATAGTAGGCCAGGAACAGCGCGTCCAGATCCGCGCCCTGGCTGATGAAATTGGCGACCTTGTGGGCAGCGACCGCTTTGACGAACGGGTCGATCGAGCCGGTCACGCGGCAGCTGAGAGTACGCCCGGTGAGGCGGACATCGGTGAGGCTCGATAAGCTGGCAAAGGCGCCCGCTGGAACATCCTCCTCGAAAGTGACCTCGAATTCACGCACCGCCTTGCGTCTGAGATCACTCAGCGAAGCCACTTCGACAATGCGGCCCTCTCGGATGATGCCGATCCGTTCGGCGATCCGCTCGGCCTCGCTGAGCACATGCGTTGACAGGAACACGGTGCCGCCGCCGCCGCGATGTTCGTCGACCATGGCGTAGAATTCTTCCTTGACCAACGGATCCAGCCCGGATGTCGGCTCATCGAGCACAAGGAGGCGCGGCTTGTGCATCAGCGCCTGGACGACGCCCACCTTCTGCTTGTTGCCCTTGGATAATTTGCCGATCGGGCGGGTGAGATCGAGCTTCAATCGCTCGGCGATCTCTTCGGCATGGCCGAGCGTGCCGTGGCCGCGCAGATTGTCGAAGTAGCTAATCAGCTCTTTGCCGGTGAAGCGCGGGTAGAGGTCGAGCTCGCCTGCGAGGTAGCCAATTTGATGGCGGAGCGCCGGCTCCGTCGGCGAGCGCCCGAGAACCCGGACCGTTCCTGCCGAAGGCCTGATGAAATCGAGGAGGAGGCGTATCGTTGTCGTCTTGCCGGCGCCGTTGGGGCCGAGATAGCCAAACACCTCGCCTTCATCGACTGTGAGGTCGACATCGGCGATGCCTCGGTTGCGGCCGTAATTCTTGGTGACGCCGGCTAGCTCGATCGCTGCCATAAAGCTCCGCTTTGCAACCAATGCTGAACGTACAACCTCGCCTCCGGCCAAAATGCCAGATTCGATCGCGCTTGATATAGGGGAAGGTGTCTTCCCACGAAAGGCCGGGATCGGCTTAGCTGCGCTTGATGAAGGTCCCGTCGCGGAGGTCGTCGATCGCCTGTTGAAGTTCGGTGTTGGTGTTCATCACGATCGGACCATACCAAGCGACCGGCTCCTTGAGCAGCTGCCCGGACACCAGCAGAAACCGGATGCCTTCCTCGCCTGCCTGGACAGTGATCTCGTCGCCGCTGTCGAACAGGACCAGCTAACGATTGCCGGTCTGCTCCCTGACGAGAACTTCATTGTCCGGCGTGCCGCGTTCGGTCAAAACCCCCGATGGGTCGGAGGCGTCACGGAATGAGCCTGACCCATCAAATACATAGGCAAAGGCATGGCGCGTCGTTTCGACCGGCAGCACCTTGCGGATCCCCGGTGGGACATAGATGTCGAGATAACGCGGATCGGCGGCGATACCGTCGACCGGGCCTCTCTTGCCCCAGAAATCACCGCACACAATGCGGACGATGGCGCCATCATTGTCGGTCACTTCCGGGATCTCCGTCGACGGAATGTCCTGATAGCGGGGGGAGGTCATCTTCAGCGAAGACGGCAGATTGGCCCAGAGTTGGAAGCCGTGCATCCGGCCTTGGCCGTCGCCGGCCAGCATTTCCTGATGCATGATACCGCTGCCGGCTGTCATCCACTGAACGTCGCCAGCGCCGAGCTTTCCGCTATTGCCGAGACTGTCGCCATGCTCGACCGTACCGGCGAGAACATAGGTGATGGTCTCGATGCCGCGATGCCGGTGCCAAGGGAATCCAGCGCGATAATCCTCGGGGCGCTCATTGCGGAAATCGTCAAACAACAAAAACGGGTCGAAGGCCTCTGTGTCGCCGAACCCGAACGCGCGATGAAGCTTGACACCCGCGCCTTCAATGGTCGGCTTGGCGTCGACGATGCTCTTGACTGGTCGCAGTGACAAAGGGCCTCCCCGTCAATCAGTAATGTCTTGGCGCACGAAAGCGTCGCCTGAAGTCTGTTGCTAGAGTTAGTGAACCCGGCCGTGGGCGACAACCCCGCCCCGAGACCGTGATCTTGGGCTGGCGTTGGGCAATAGCCGGAGCACCAGACGCGTCTGTCAGGTGGCCAACAACTCGTCCCCGGCAGGTCCACGCAGGTCTATTCGACGACGAACTGTCCCATCATCCCGACATCCTCATGCTCAAGGATGTGGCAATGGAACATGTAGGGGAGATCTGAGTCGGCATAGTCACGGAACCGCTTGATGATCCGGACTGTTTCGAACGGTCGGACAAGCGCGACGTCCTTCCAGCCAAGCTCGTTTTCGGGAGGAGAGACTCCATCCCGAGACAGGATTTGGAAAGAGTCACCAGGAGCGTGAAATGGATGGGCCTGACTATTTGGGTTGGTGACTTCCCAGATCTCAGTGTCGCCGAGCCGGATGCGTTCGTCGATGACGGCCATGTCCATCCTTTTTCCGTTGATCCCGAATGGATTCGCCTGGAGCTCAAAGGGTCTTGGTTTATCTGGATTGACGGCCTCTGCCTCGGGGATCCGGTCGACCGCGGCCAGTTCGGCCGGAATCTCGACCACAGGATCGGGCGGGGCCGGCCCCACTTTGATCCCCAGCAGATCGAAGTCCGCCACATCCCAGGCATCCTGGAGCGGGCGGGGCACAAGCGTCGTCCTCAGTCCCGCGTTGAAGCTCCGCAGATTGAGCGCAGCTCCCTCACCTGAACTAAAATCGACGAGGATCTCAGCTCGCTCACCGGGGGCCAGAAGGAGTCGCTGTAGTGGCACCGGCGTGGGGAGAAAACCACCGTCGGAAGCGATCTGATAAAATGTTCGATCGTCGCTGAAGCCGAGGTTATAGATTCGAGCGTTGGAGCCGTTCAATATACGGAATCGAACAATTTGTGCCCCCAGGGTGATCTTCGGTGCCTCGACGCCGTTGACGAGGAAATGCCCGCCCTTCCGAAGCGCCGGATCCCTCGCGCGATTGAAGTCATCTGGAAAGTGCATCAACGAGCCGTCCTCGTGAAACCGACGGTCCTGCAGGATTAGCGGAATGTCGTCCAAGCCATATTGGCGCGGCAGCGACAGCGCATCGGAAATGCCGTCCTCTACGATAATCATTCCGGCCAGCCCCTCATATACTTGGTAGCCGGTTCCCTCCTGATCGAAGATTACGTTCTGGCCGAGTCTCGGATGCGGATGCGGGTGGTACCAATATGTTCCCGCCCGATTGAGGACAGAGAATGAAGCTGTCCACGTGGCTCCCGGCTCGATCCGTTGGTACGGCCCGCCATCCATAGCCGCGGGCACGTGCATTCCATGCCAGTGTGTCGTCGTCTGGACGCCGATGTTGTTGGTCACGCGAAGCGTGACGGCATCTCCTAAACGAAACACCAATGTCGGCCCCAAATAGTGACTATTGTACCCCTTGGTCGGCGTTACCTTGTCCGGCAGGAATTGCCGCTGCCCGGGTCGCATCTCGAGGTCGAAGTTTGGCCCGAACACCCTTTCAGGGATCGGCAATGTCCCCACAATCATGTTGGCCGAGACGCTGACCGCGCTGGTCGCGGATGCCCGTGTCCCGTGACCAAATATGATACCCGCTGGCAGTGCTGCGGTGACGCTGGCCGCGAGGCCGCGGCGTAGCACCTGTCGCCGGGAAACTTCAGCGGGACCCTGCATCCCGCTGTTTCGGCGCGACCCGGAACCAATCAAAGCTCAATCCAAGTCGGATCCGCAACATCGACCGTTGGCTCATGTCCGAGAAAGCCATGGTTCGAAGACGGTGAAAGGTCCGTCACCTGCTGGCCGGCTCCCTCATCAAAGTGCCAATACCCGACCAGCCCATTGGCGTTCGGATCGACACCCTCCAAGAAAACTTCCGCGATCTGCTGACCGGTGAGTGCAATGTTCCACATTGCGGGTTCGTCGATCTCGCCGGGGAAGAACCAAGCCGGTGGCTCGACCCCTCCGGGGGGACGGCCGATAAAGAAGTGTGTGAAGCCGATCGTCAGGAACTGGAAGTTTCTCGACGACGGAACCCCGGTATCGGAACAGCTGACGACTTCGACTCCGTCGACGTACATCGCCAGAACGCCATCGGCGTCGCGGGTTGCAGCGACGTGGTGCCACTCGTTATCGGCGACAAGTGTATCGCCGACTACGCAGTTCGATACGGGCTCTCCTCCCCTGCAGGACACCGGATAACAGAAGTTTTGTTCGCGTTCGTTCTCCAGAGTGAGGGTCAGATTGCCCGCTCCGTTGACATAGAGCTGCCAGGCGAAATTATATGAGTTGTTATCCTCGCCGCGACCGATGATGGCAGCGTTCCCCGTCGGCTGGGGCGTCCTTATCCAGGCGCTAACACTAAAAACTTCGGTCGGGAAAGAGGGATCGTAAGGCACATTCACGCCGTCATCCTGGCCGTCGAAGCTCAGGGCGTTGCCAACTGGGGCCTGGGCGCCGGTCTCGCTCGAAATGAACAATACCCCAGCGAGAAGGCAACCCGCCCATCGAAGACGCGCATGGCCGAAAAATCGCATGGTTCATCCCTCACAAGACACCGCGTTTAACAAATTGCCCATAGCTCATGCGCTAGGCCGCTGCCAGGCGGCATTGGGGCGAATTTGTATCAATCGGCCCCAGAGTTGCCAGCCGAGACGATTCGATACGTTTTCAGCGCCTGCCGCCGTGTTCTTCGACATGATCGGTCAGGAGCGGGCGTTACGAGCGTAACTTGGAGACAGCCTCTGACCAACTCGATAATATGCTCTGTTCGCTGTGAGAAACACTCGTCACAACGATGTCGTTGTTCGCTTGAGCCGCGCAGGCGGTTCGCGCGGAGGAGGGAAGCTAAGTCTAGATGGGCGTCACTCGCCGAGAGGCATTGTGGATAGTTGGGACTGGAGCAATCGCCGCCTCTTCGCCAGGCCGGCCGTTGGCCAAGGGGCTTCGCCGGTCGGTTGGCTCTGGTCTCTACCCGCCAGCCAATCCATCACCATGGCCAGTTCTTCAAGGGCCGACCGACCATCGATCAGCGAGCTTGATCCTCCTGCTTCCAAATGGTCTGGCGTTTTCGGTCTTGATTATGGACGATGCCGGAAATGCTCGGCCTTGGCGCATAGTCGAGAGGTACGACATGCCGGAGATCGGTCTCAGCACAATTGAGATCGTTGCCGGTAGCCTGACGCCGGGTCGCGACTACACGCTCCAACTGGAGGGGGATGGTTACTTCGATCGCCGGCTGTTTCGAGCCCTGGATCTCACCAGGTCCCGTTTCCGCTTTGCGGCAGTCAGCTGCATGAACGACCTTTTTGTGCATCATGCGGTCACAATGTGGGAGGCGCTTGCAAGGGAAGATTGCGATTTCGTCATCATCCACGGCGACACCTGCTACGCTGATCAGCGCAACCCGAGCAAGGATGCGTCGGGCTATGCACGGCGCTATTCGGAAACTCGGCGCCAGCTTTCGTGGTTCAAGTTTGAGCGGCTCGTTCCGACATTTGCCGTTTGGGACGACCATGATTTCGGCGACAACAACGGTGACCGAACCTCCCCGTTGGCGGCAATCATGCGCCCGTTGTTCAGGGCTTTCTGGGGGTCGACCGATAACTCGGCCTGGCGAAAAGGCCACGGTGTGGGCAGTCGATTGGAGGCTTTGAACCAGCGCTTCTATTTGCTCGACGGTCGCAGCTTCAGGGACCCTCCGGGCACAATCGATGGACAGAATTGGGGCGGCGCGCAATTGCCTTGGTTGCTGGACGATGTTCGGCTGAGTTCCAGGCCGGCCTGGGTGATCAATGGTACGCAGTTCTTTGGCAGCAATCTCCTTCGCGAGGCCGTCGAATCCGATCATCCGGCCGACTTGCGGCGACTGACCGAAGGGCTGTCGCGCTCCAGTGCGCCTGTCGCCTTCATCTCGGGGGATGTCCATTTCTCCGAGATCCGGCGGGTCGATCACCAATGGCTCGGCTATGGCAGCTTCGAGTTCACCTCAAGCTCGATGCACAGTCTGCCCAATCCGGGTCGTATCAGCCAGAACAACATCGTCGCCGAGCGGCGGCACAATTTCATGGTGTTCGATATTGATGGCGGTGATCTGGGGAATGTTCGCTGCCGGTCGATTCTTGAGGGAAACCGGGTGGCGTTCGACCAATCCTTCTCCATATGGCGGGATTAGCGGAACGATCGAGGCACAGTGAGACATCGAGCGCCGAGCAATCATCACAGTCAGGGAATGGTGATTGTGCCCCACAATTCATTATAGCCAACCGTGGGTCCGTTGTAAAACCAGGGTAGCGGATTCGGCTCCAATAGACGCCCGACCATGGTGCCAGACCCCGACAGCCCAACGAACTCACCCGTTGCATCTATTATCCGCCAATACCCCTCGCATAGTTTTTGTGTTCCCGTGCAATCAATAACCTCGATGATCACTTGGCTCCCGCCACGGCTCAACGCGCAGATGCCCGTGGTGACCGACCAATTGGGGAGTCCGATCTGCGTCTTGGCAGTGCAATCGACTGACACGCCCTCAAGCAGCTCCACCAACACCGGATCACCGCTGATCTGGATTGGAGCCGTTTGCACCAGGCGACCGTCGAACTCTCGATGGAACCAGACCTGATAGATATCGCCTTCGCTTTGCCAGTCGAATCTGGCGTTGAAAGGAAACTCCGCGCCTGCGGCTTGTGGGAGACCGAGCAAGAGAGCCGCTAAAGCAGCAAGGCCCTTGGCGCAAAATGCTCGAAGGGAAATCAGACGGGTCGGCCACTCCGACCAGTTGCCTACGGCGTTGGCACCGGCGGCCTCTTGATTGTCGTCGCAACATGGCCGATCCGGCGTAGCCCAGCCGGGTCTTTCCCTGGGTTTGCCGTGACGGTTCAGATCGTTGCCGGCGCTATCCTGGCTCAGCTCAATATCCTCGGTTCGGTTGCGACGCCATCCAAGCGCCGGTCGTCAGATCAGATCAGTTGCACACTTGCGGATCCCCGTGTCAGTGCTGCCAAGCCAAGGCGCCCCAGCGTTACCACATGGTGCCCCGACGGCAACGGCTGAGCGGAAACTGCCGTTCAAGCCAAGCGCTGCATCGCCGCCGACGACAGAAGCGCGGGATACTCTCCCGCTGATCTGGCGACCGATTCACGCAGAAAACTCCTGGCTGCAATGTTGATGCTCACACTAGGATCATTGTGCTATGTTGAAAACGAGAAGCAAGAGATCTGGACACGACAATCGTGTTCGCGCCGCTCGGGAGGAGCCAAATGTTCGGTAAAAGACACGTAGTTCTGCTCGCGCTCGCGATGGCACCGTTGGCAAGTCTAACGGTGTCCGCGGAGACGGTGACGTTCAATGCGGCGCTGAGCAGTGCCAACAACCCTTCGGCCACCGGAACGCTAGAGGCGACCTTCGACACCGAAACGATGGTCCTTAGTTGGGTCATTACCTATAGCGGCCTGAGCGGGCCGGCGGTGGCGGCGCATTATCACGGGCCGGCCCGAGCTGGTGAAAACGCGGGGGTACTCGTTCCACTAGAGGGCGATCTAACGGCGCCCATCTCGGGCGAAGCGACTCTCTCGGCGGACATCGCGGCGGATCTACAAAATGGGTTCCTGTATTTGAACATCCACACCGCGCAAAACCCGGGCGGCGAGCTCCGTGGTCAGCTCCCCGCAGCCGAATATGTCGCTCCGTCCATGTGATCAACGAAGGCGGGACTGCTTTGGTGTGACCAACGCCGAGCGGGCCTTGGTTGCTCCGCCCAAACTGCCTCCTCGCCGAAGGACGCACTGAAATTTCTGCCAATGAGGGGGGCCTGCCCTCTCGCTGGCGGACATAAGAGACCCTCGTTTCTCCTCTCGCCGCGGCGAGAGGTCTCATTTCGCCAGAATTAGTTTCGAGCGTTTGAAGCTGGCCATGGCTGCAGCGGAAAGACCAACTATGGCCACAAGCAGGATGGTCGCGAAAACTAACAATGCTCCGCCCGGACTGATCGAGCCCATAACCTCGGCGATGCGATCGCGAAAGAAAACGAAGACAACCAGCCCGAGGGCCGCAGGAGGGAGTATCAGCGCTCCCACCAGCACCTGCGCGGCCTCCTGTACTCTGCCCATACGCAGTGAGATCAAAACGCCCAGGACCGCCGTGAAGATCGCCAGGAGGAGGCTGACGGCGATCGTCGCGCTCGCAACGATCGGTGAATACCAAAGCAGCTCACCTTCCCCGTGAACTATATTAACAACCAGAAGGGCGATGGCGAGCATGATAAGCGAGAACACCCATCCGACGATTATCAGCGGCAGCGCTTTGCCGATGAGGATGGCTCTGTCTGGTAGTCGGCTCGCAAGCAGGGTGCTCAATGTGTTCCGTTCTCTTTCTCCGGCGAAAGAATCAGGAATCGTCAACCCGACAAACACGATCGGCGTGAGGACCGCGAGAAACATTGGGGAAAAACTGGTTACCCAATTGGGACCGATTACCCAAGGGAGGACGATCGCCAAGAACGGAGACCAAATCAGCGGCAGAAGCAGCTTTGCTACGCTGCCTTGAAGTCGAGAAAAGCTCATGTTTTCCTTCCAAATAACTGTCAATATGTCGGCAATCATTGTTCGTCCTCCAGCAGCAACGCTAGGAATGCTTCTTCCAGGCTCGGCTGACCCTTTCTGACTTCTTCGATCTCGACACCGGCCTCGATCAGTTCGCGAATGAGCGGAGCGGAGTCGATCGGTTCCTTGAGTTCGACGATCAGATGACCATTGCGGAGGGTTGCCGCGGACACGGCTTCGCGCCGCCGGACAAGACCCAGAGATTTATCGGTGAAGCCCCGACCGACAATCTCAAGGTGAGGTCCGCCAGCTTTGGCGCGCAGTTGATCGGGGTGACCGATTGCGATCAGACGACCCTCTCGAATGACCGCCACCTGACTGCACAAGCGCTCAGCTTCTGCCATGTTGTGCGTGGTCAGGAAGACTGTGACACCTTCGTCGGCGGCCAACGACTCCAGGTCGTCTCGCACCGCATTGGCCGCCATGACATCAAGGCCTGCGGTCGGCTCGTCCATGAAGACGAGCGATGGTCGATGCACCAGGGCACGGGCGATCACCAGTTTCTGCTTCATCCCCCGACTCCAGTGTTGGACCCGTTCCTTACGACGTTCCCAGAGACCGATGTGGGAGAGCAATTCCCGAACTCGGTCCTTTCGATCTGTTTCGGACATTCGCCAGACACGGGCATAAAATTCGAGGTTTGTCTCGGCGCTGAGCTGCTCATACAGCCCCGGCTGATCCAAGAGCGCGCCAGCGCGTGTCCGCACCTCGTCGGCCTGGCTTACGATATCGAAACCTAGAACTTTGGCCCGCCCCACGGTGGGAGCCAGAAGGCCAAGAAGTAGGTTGATCGTCGTAGTCTATGTGCTCAGCGAAAACCGCGCCATCGACATACAGATTCGGGCAGGTTTCGTCGCGTTCTTCGCGTTTCTTTTTGCCGTCTCGGTCGGCACACTTTGGGAGATCTTCGAATTCTTGATGGATCAGTTGTTCGGCTCGGGAATGCAATCCGGCGGGCTCAACGATACGATGTGGGATTTGATATTAGACACCGTCGGAGCAGCCGCAATCAGCGTTTTTGGCTGGTGGCATCTGCACCGCGATGAACACTCGTTCATCGAAACATGGGTGCAAAAGTTCATCCGGCGAAACCCGCGTCTCCTTCGCCGGTGAGTGATAAAATGGTATGCTGGGGCGCTGCCAAGCGCCCCAGCATACCATAGTAGTTGCGGCTTGCCCACTCCAAAAGCACTGAGAAAAAGCGGAACATAGCAATCACTAAAACGATGACCAACACAGCATCTGAAGGCATCGGAAGGAATCTCCCATAAATCTAGCGTGGGAGAGTCCAGCGGCAAATTGTCGACGGCGCTTTGATCGGGATCAAACGCGTACCGGTTCAGAGTTTAGTCGCCCGCAGCCGGAGCGCATTGGCGATGACGCTGACCGAAGACAGGGCCATGGCCGCGGCGGCGATCACTGGCGACAGGAGGATGCCGAAGAAGGGGTAAAGGATGCCGGCGGCAATCGGGACACCGGCGGCGTTGTATACGAAGGCGAAGAAGAGATTTTGACGGATGTTGCGCATCGTTGCCTGGCTCACCCGCCGAGCTTTGACGATGCCCAGCAGATGGCCTCTGAGGAGCGCGACGCCAGCGCTCTCAATTGCGACATCGGTGCCGGTGCCCATGGCAATGCCAACATCGGCCGCGGCGAGTGCTGGTGCGTCATTAACGCCATCACCGGCCATCGCAACGACGCGTCCATCGCGGCGCAGCCGAGCGACTACTTCGCCCTTGCGATCGGGCAAAATTTCGGCCTCCACTTCATCGATGCCGAGCCGACGGGCAACCGCTTCGGCGGTCGCCCGATGGTCACCGGTTAACATGATGATCCTCAGCCCCTCGCCATGCAGCGCCGCTACCGCCTCAGGCGTAGTTTCCCTGACCGGATCGGCAATCGCAAAGACGCCGGCCGGCCGTTGGTCGACCGCCAGCAGAATGGCCGTCGAGCCGTCGGCGTGCATCCCATCGGCTTGATCGACAAGCTCGGCGACCGCAACACCCTCGTCCGTCAGGAAGGCGGCGTTGCCGATCAACACCCGTCGCTCTTTCACTGTGCCTTTTGCACCCTTCCCCGGCGGGCTGTCGAAATCGGTTGGTTCGGCCAGTGCCAAACCGCGTTTCTCGGCGGCTCGGACAATGGCGGCACCCAATGGATGCTCGCTGGCGCGCTCGACGCTCGCTGCAAGTTGCAGAAGCTCGCCTTCGTCGAAGCCTGCCAGCGGTGCGATTGCGACAACGGCGGGCTTGCCTTCGGTCAGCGTCCCGGTCTTGTCGATCACTAGCGTATCGACCCGTTCCATCCTCTCGAGCGCCTCGGCATCCTTGATCAAGACGCCGAGTTCGGCGCCACGCCCAACTCCGACCATGATCGACATCGGGGTGGCGAGACCGAGCGCGCAGGGGCAGGCGATGATCAGCACGCTTACGGCGGCGACCAAGCCGAAGGTGAAGCGGGGCTCGGGACCCCAAATCGACCAGGCGGCAAAGGCCAAAGCCGCAACCAGGATCACCAGCGGCACGAACCAGCCCGACACCTGATCGGCCAGCCGCTGGATCGGCGCTCGGCTCCTTTGCGCCTCGGAAACCATTTGGACGATTCGGGCGAGGAGCGTGTCGTGGCCAACCTTCTCGGCCGAGATCGTCAATGCGCCGGATTGATTGACCGTGCCACCGATGACGCGATCGCCGCCAGCCTTGCCGACCGGAAGGGACTCGCCGGTGACCATCGATTCGTCGAGTGACGACCTGCCCTCTTCCACGATGCCGTCGACCGGCACTTTCTCGCCGGGACGGACGCGCAGGCGATAACCGACCTCGATCGCCTCGAGCGGCACTTCCGCCTCGCTGCCGTCCGGATTGATCCGCCGCGCTGTTTTCGGCGAAAGATCGATCAAAGCTCGAATTGCACCTGAAGTCCGGTCGCGGGCGTGCAATTCGAGCACTTGGCCCATAAGCACCAGGACCGTGATCACGGCCGCCACCTCGAAATAGGTAGCGACCGCACCGCCGTCGCCGCGCAGTGCATCCGGGAACAGACTGGGAGCAAATGTCGCTATGATACTGTAGGTCCAGGCGACGCCGGTCCCCAATGAAATCAGTGTGAACATGTTGAGGTTGCGCGTCACCAGCGACCGCCAGCCGCGCTGGAAGAACGGTGCCCCGGCCCACAGCACCACCGGCGTGGCGAGCACAAGCTGAATCCAGTTGGAGGTCTGCTGACCGATGACCGTGCCAAGGTCAAAAACATGGCCCGCCATCTCCAGGAGGAACACCGGAATCGTGACAGCAAGGCCGACCCAGAAGCGACGGCTCATATCGATCAGTTCGAGGTTCGGTCCAGTCTCGGCGGTGGCCACCACCGGCTCCAACGCCATGCCGCAGATCGGGCAGTTGCCGGGACCTATTTGCCGGATCTCCGGATGCATCGGGCAAGTGTAGATCGTCCCCGCCGGCACCTCAGATACATCTGGAAAGTCACGCTTATCAGGCATTTCCAACGACCCGGCCGCTGCCGGTTCGAGATATTTCTCCGGCGCCGCGACGAATTGTTCGCGGCATCCGTCGCAACAGAAATAGTATGTGTGGCCTCCATATTCGGCACTATGTTCGGCCTGGTCTGGATCGACCTCCATGCCACACACCGGGTCTTTGACGAGATTATCCCCCCCGGGGCCGTGATCGTGATGATCATGGTGGCGATCATCCCCGTGATCGGCGTGGTGGCTGTGATCGTGGCTCATGCCGACGATATCCTCGCTATCGATGATTGACCGGCTTGACTAATATACCCCCATATGGTATCGGTCAAGGATGCAGCAAATGGCCAGGCAAGGTGTTCTCAAACGCCTCAACCGGATCGAGGGGCAGGTGCGCGGCATCGCCGGAATGGTCGACGCCGACCGCTATTGCATCGATATCCTCACTCAGGTTTCGGCCGTTCGGGCGGCGCTACACAAAGTCGAGGAGGAGATCCTGCGCGATCACGTCTCGCACTGCGTCGCTGGAGCCTTCACCGACGGCACGGTCGAGGAGCAGCGCGGTAAGATCGAAGAGTTAGTGGACACCGTCGGGCGGATGTCTCGCTAGCGGCGAATGGACGAACGTCGCCTAGGCCACAACTTTCAGCGCCGTTGCCATCGTGTTGCCGATCTCGGACGGCGTCGGCGCAACGGCAACGCCGGCCGCTGCGAGAGCCTCGACCTTGTCCTGGGCGGTTTCACCTACAGCGGAAATCGCCCCGGCATGGCCCATTCGCCGCCCCTTGGGAGCGCTCATTCCGGCGATATAAGCGATCACCGGTTTGGACATCGTTGAGCGAATATATTCGGCGGCCTCGACCTCCTGCGGGCCACCGACCTCACCGATCAACACAACCGCCTCGGTCTCCGGGTCAGCCTCGAATAATTCGAGGATGTGTTTGAACGAGGAGCCGTTGACCGGATCACCGCCAATGCCGACCGAGGTCGAGACGCCAAGACCGTTTGCCTTCAACTGCGATGCGGCTTCGTAGCTGAGAGTTCCGGAACGAGCGACGATGCCGATCCGGCCGGTCAAATAGATATTGGCCGGCATTATCCCCATCATGCCGACGCCGGGTGAAATGACACCAGCACAATTCGGGCCGATAAAGCGCATGCGCCTGTCCGCCGGATAGCGGCGCAGATAGCGCTTCACCGCGACCATGTCCTGGGTCGGAATCCCGTCGGCAATCGAGACACTGAAGCGAAGGCCGGCATCGGCCGCCTCCATGATTGAATCGGCGGCAAAGGCCGGCGGCACAAACATCAGGCTGGCGTCGGCCCCGGTCGCTCTCACCGCCTCCTTCACCGTGTCGAAGACCGGCAGATCGAGATGTGTGGTGCCGCCCTTGCCGGGGGTGACGCCGACGACGACATTGGTGCCATGGGCAATCGCATCGGCGGCATGGAAACTACCGATGCGACCGGTGAAGCCCTGAACCAGGACGCGAGTGTCTTTGTTGAGCAGAACGGTCATCCGGATCCTCTAGCCCGCTTGCTCTCCGCAACCTCGCGCAATGCCGCGACCGCCTTTTCGGCGCCATCCGCAAGCGTATCGGCGATGATGATCGGGTACGTCGCCGCGCGCAGAATCTCCAGGCCCTTCTCAACATTAGTACCTTCGAGGCGAACAACCAGCGGCATCGAAATCGTGACCTCGTCGATCGCCTTGATGATCCCTTCGGCAACCCAATCGCAACGATTGATGCCGGCGAAGATGTTGACGAATATGGCGCCGACATTGGCATCACGAAGAACCGCGCGGAGGGAACTGGCGACCCGTTCGGGCGAAGCTGCGCCGCCGATATCGAGAAAGTTTGCCGCCTCGCCGCCGACCAGCTTGATCATGTCGAGCGAGGCCATCGCGAGGCCGGCGCCGTTGATGATGCAGCCGATCGTGCCGTCGAGCCCAACATAGGCGAGGCCGGAATCGTTGGCGTAAGTCTCGCGCGGGTCTTCCTGGGTCTTGTCACGAAGCTCGGCCAGATCGGGATGTCGGAACAACGCGTTCTCATCCAGTGACAATTTGGCGTCGAGCGCCAGAATCTCACCGTTCTTGGTGGCCACCAGCGGGTTGATCTCGAGCATCGTGGCGTCGGTGTCGGTGAAAGCGCGATAGCAACCGAGGATCGCCATCGAGGCCTTGCCGATCAATTCACCGCCAAGGCCGATATCGGCAGCAAGTTCGCGCGCCTGAAAGGGACGCATGCCGGCCGCGGAACCAATCGATATTCGGATGATCGCGTCCGGGTTGGCTGCCGCCACCTCCTCGATTTCCATGCCGCCGGCGGCCGAAGCCGCAACCATCGCCTGCTCGGTTGCCCGATCGATGACGAAACTGAGGTAGAACTCGCGGTCGATGTCGGTCGCTGCCTCGATGTAGACGCTCGAAATCAGCTTGCCGCGCGGGCCGGTCTGGGTCGTCACCAAGGTCTCACCGATCAGCGCTTCGGCCGCGGCGGAGACTTCTGCCTCGTCATTGCAGAGCCTAACACCGCCGGCCTTGCCGCGAGCGCCGGAATGCACCTGCGCCTTGACCGCCCATTTCGAACCGCCGATCTCTCGCGCCCGCTCCACCGCTTCGGCCGCCGTGCGGGCGAGCGCGCCTTTTGGAATAGCAACGCCGAAGCGGGCGAGCAACTCCTTCGCTTGGTATTCGTGTATGTCCATTGAGGGTCCGTTCAGCCGCCGCCGGATCCAGCCTCGGCGGCCCTCTCGATGGCATCGTGGATCAGGAGCACGTTGCGGGCCATCCGTTCGGATGCCGCATCGATCATCTTACCGTCAAGCGCCGCGGCGCCACGGCCTTCGACCTCGGCTTCTTTCAATACGACAATGATCCGCCGGGCGCGCTCGACTTCGCTAGCGCTTGGCGAGAACACCTTATTGGCGAGCTCGATCTGGCTCGGATGAATCGCCCATTTGCCCTCGATCCCGAGGGCGGCGGCGCGGCGCGCGGCGCTGCTGTAGCCTTCGGGATCCTTGAAATCGCCGAAGGGGCCGTCGATCGGGCGAAGACCATAGGCACGACAGGCGACCGTCATTCGGGTCAGTGCCGAGTGCCACATATCATACGGATAGTCGGGGCTCTGGCCACCGATATTGACAGTGCGCTTGCGGACACTGGCAGCATAGTCGGCGACGCCGAAATGGAGGGCCTCGAGCCGACCCGGAAACGCCGCGATCGCCTCGACGTTGGCCATTCCGAGCGCGGTTTCTATCAACGCCTCGAGACCGACCTTGCTCTGGTAACCTTTCGCCGCCTCGATCTGGGTGATCAGCATATCGACAGCATAAAGATCAGAGGGTACGCCGACCTTGGGCACGAGGATTGTATCGAACCTGTCCACGGCTTGCTCCATCAAATCAACGACGTCGCGATACATGTAATGTGTGTCGAGGCCGTTGATCCGGACCGAGACCGTCTTGCCCGATGTCTTCCAGTCGATTTCGTGGAGGGCGGCGATGATGTTACGCCGCGCAGCGTCCTTATCGGGCGGGGCCACAGCGTCTTCGATGTCGAGGAAGACATAGTCCGCCGCGGAGGCGGCTGCCTTTTCGATCATGCCGGGGTTGGAGCCGGGTACTGCGAGTTCGCTGCGCTGAAGCCGCGCTTTACGCAAATGATGAAGGGTATGACTCACGAAATACTCCTGCCCCTTGGGGCGAGGCCGGTACCGTTGATGGATTCCGGGGGCGTTGGTCCCCGCTGCCTTGGACCCTATTAGCAGCCACCGAGCGCACGGCCAATATGGCTATGTGATCAAGGATGTCGCGCGCCTTCGCGGCGGCGCCGGCAATCGACGAGATGCACATGGGGAAACCGGCAAGAGGCCTCTACCTTCAATTCGCAGCCTCCGCCCGTTCGAGGCCTCGCGGTTTTTTGAACGACTTAGTTGGGCCGACTCCCGGTGACAGGCGGAGCGGGTGGCGATAGCATGGCACCAAATTGGCGGAGGCTTCCCGATGCGTTCTCGATTAAAGCCCGTTGTTGTGGTGCTCATCGCGATCCTCTGGCCGATGGCGACGGCCGCTCAGGACATTGGCGTTCAATTGGTAGCGGACGGGTTCCAAGCTCCTGTTTTCGTTGCCTCGCCGCCGGGCGACAATCGGTTGTTCGTTGTCGATCAGCCTGGCCAAATTTGGATCGTCGATGATGGCGAATTGCTGGCGGAACCGTTCCTCAACATCGGTGACCTCGTCGGCTATGGCGGCGAGCGTGGCCTACTGGGTCTCGCCTTCCACGCCGACTACGCTAGCAATGGCCGGTTCTTCGTCAACTACACCAATAGAGGCGGCGATACGCGCATCGTAGAATATCAGGCGTCATCGGATATCAACCGCGCCAATCACGGATCTGCGGTGTTAATCATCGGATTCAATCAACCGGCCGGCAATCACAATGGCGGCTGGATCGGCTTCGGGCCGGACGGTTATCTTTATATCGCCACCGGTGACGGTGGCGCCGCCAATGACGCCTTCGGCAACGGCCAAAACCGTGACAGCCTGCTCGCCAAAATCCTCCGTATCGATATCGACAATGGCGATCCCTACGCCATCCCGCCGACCAATCCTTGGGCCGATGGCGGCGGCGTCCCTGAAGCGTTCGTGTGGGGCCTTCGCAATCCGTGGCGCGCCGCGTTCGACGGCGAGGACCTTTATATCGCCGATGTCGGACAGGGCGCCTGGGAAGAGGTGAGCATCATCACCATCGCCGATGCCGGCGCCAATCTCGGCTGGAGTACCATGGAGGGCGCCCACTGCTTCCAGCCCCGGGCGTGCGACGAGACCGGTTTGGTCCTGCCGATCCATGAGTATTCCCATTCAACCGGTTGCTCTATCACCGGCGGCTATGTCTATCGCGGCTCCGCGATCCCGGCACTCGACGGACACTATTTCTTCTCCGACTATTGCAATGGCTTTGTCCGCTCGTTCCGCTACGTCAAAGGGTCGGTGAGCGATGTCACCTCCTGGAACGTCGGTGATGTCGGACGGGTCTCGTCTTTCGGCGTCGACGCGGAGGGCGAACTCTACATCATCGCCCTTGACGGCCGCGTGTTCAAAATCGTGCCGCGATGAGGGCGCGCAACGACCCAGAGGGCCGGCCCGGAAACGGCCACCGCAGCTATTGGCTGAGCTCCCGCTCGGCATAGACCCGCATCGCATCGGCGCAGAAATCCGCAAGGCCGAGATGAACGGCGTCGAATTGCTTGCGGAAATCCGGATGCCCAGCATAGAGCTGGCCGAGGCCGATATAAGAGGCGCGGACAGGGGTCCAATAGGATTCCAGCCATTTCCGATGGGTCGGGATTAAGACCTGGACCTTCGCTGAATCGGCCGCGTGGCCCTCTTGCGCCAATGAGCCGAGCGCAGCAAGGAAGTCGGTCCATGCACCATGGGAGCTTTCGAAGTCGGCCTTGGTCCAGCCCTTGATCCGTTGCCTACTGCCGGCAATCTTGGCCTTGACGTCATCGCCATAGCGGTCAACAAGTTGTTGTTCATACTGCCGTTGCTTCTCGGGCGAGAAGCCCTCGAACCTACGATCATTTGCCATTGTCCAGGCTCCGTTGAGTTCGTCGATGCTGTCATCGATGGTCCGGATCAAGCGGCCGTAGCGTTCGACCTCTCCCTCCAATCTCGAACGATGCGCCCTGAGGGCCTCAAGCCGATCGAAATCGGGGCTCGTCAACATCGTCTTGATTTGCTCCAGCGGCACGCCGAGTTCGCGATAGAACATGATTTGCTGGAGGAAGAGGAGCTGCTCGTTCTCGTAATATCGATAGCCATTTTCGCCATAATAGGCTGGCTTGAGGAGACCTATCTCATCATAGAAATGGAGCGTCCTGACCGTTACGCGGGAGAGGCGCGCCACTTGGTTTACAGTATACCGTTTCATGGTCCCTTTGCCTTGCGACATTGAGCTAGATGCGGCCTAACGTTGGGTAAGGGTCAAGCGTCCCTGGCGCTTTTCTTTGCGGACGCTGACCTGTGCTCTTATCTCCGCGCGATATTCCTTCATTTGCGAAAGGCACGCTGAACGAGCGAATCAGGCCCGTCTCCCTACGCTGCCCTGTCCGGACAGTTCGCGATCGGCGGCAATCTCACGGTCAATCGCCTCGGTTTTGGCGCGATGCGGGTGACTGGCAAGGGAATCTGGGGCGAACCCGACGATCCGGACGAGGCCAGACGAACGTTGAAACGGTTGCCTGAACTCAATGTCAATTTCGTCGACACGGCCGACTCCTATGGGCCCGAAGTCAGCGAGCGACTCCTGCGCGAGGCACTTCATCCTTATGGCGAGATCATCATCGCGACCAAGGCGGGGCTGGAACGGACGGCGCAGTACCGGTGGACGAGAAATGGCCGACCCGACTATCTGCGACGCAGGGCGATGAAAAGCATACAACGCCTCGGCGTCGAGCGGATCGACCTCTGGCAACTTCACCGCATTGACGAGAAGGTGCCACGCGACGAGCAGTTCGCGGTGATCAAACAGATGCACGATTCGGGCATCATCCGTCATGTCGGGCTGAGCGAAGTCTCGGTCGAGGAGATCGAGGCAGCGCTGCGGTTCTTCCCGGTGGCGACAGTGCAAAATCGCTACAATCTCACTGATCGCACCAGTGAGGATGTGCTCGATTTTTGCGGAGCCGAAGGTATCGGCTTCATGCCCTGGTATCCTCTCGCGGCCGGCGATCTTGCAGCGGCCGGTCCTTCTCTTGATGCGTTGGCCGAGCGGGCCACGCCGAGCCAAATTGCGTTGGCCTGGCTCTTAAAGCGCAGCCCGGTGATATTGCCGATTCCGGGTACCGGCAAAGTCGCGCATCTGGAGGAGAACGTCGCTGCCGCTTCCATTCAAATGACGGACGAGGAATTTGCGGCCTTGGACGCGATCGGCCGCGGGCCATCAGTCTGACCTTGCCCGCGAGAGCTCGACTCCGCGCCACCACCGCGATCGCGGCGCTGTTGCTGAGCGCCGGTGCTCTGGCGACTACCCTCGTCTCTCCTGCCGCGCAGTCCCGCGCTTGGAGCGCTGAAATCGTTGACCTCGGTCAGCCGGTTTCGACACTCCGTCAAATCGGCGACGAGGTCTATGTGGAGGCCGGGCGTTGGTATCGAGCAATGCCCTGCGACGAGGTGCTTTGTTTGTCGCCGAGCCGGCCGCCGGTGCATAAGTCAGCCCGCGACGGAATTCCTGGCGGAGCGATCGCCACTGCCGACGGGCCGGGCATCGTCGAGGCTTGGTATGGCAATCCGACCACCCGCTATGATCACGGTATTCTCGGCGATCGGATTGAGGGCGGGAGTTTGATCGTGGTTGACGATTCCGGCCTGTGCAACACGATTACCCTCGATCCTGGCCATGTGTTCGAGGATATAACGCTGCGGATCGCCGATATCGACGGCCATGGCCGCAACGATGTCGTGGTGATCCGGTCCGGACTGGCGACCGGGGCGGCGATCGCGATCTATAGCGTGCCGGGGAGCGCTCTGGTTGAGCGAGCCAGTATCCCACCGATCGGGCTCACCCATCGCTGGCTCAATGTCGCCGGCATCGCCGATTTCAACGGTGACGGCGCACTCGACATCGCGATCGTCAAGACGCCGCATATCGGCGGCCGGCTCGACATTTGGACGATGCGAGGCGGGCGATTGATGCTGCTGGCGGCCGCGAAAGGCTTTTCGAACCATGTAATCGGATCAACCGAACTCGGCCTTGCCGCTGTCGCCGATGCCAATCGTGACGGCTTGGCCGATCTGGCGCTGCCCGCTGACGACCGATCGACACTCAGGATTGTTGGCCTTCGCGGCAGTTCGATTGTCGACATCGCATCGGTGCCGCTGGGTGCACCGATCGTCGCCGCGATCGGGAAAATGGTTACCGAAGGACGGCCGGTCTTCATCGTCGGCCTTCAGGATGGAGCGTTGGTGCTCGTGCGACCGAACAGGTAGGCGCGCCCCAAAAAGAAACCGCCGGCGTCACAAGACGCCGACGGTTGTACTTGTCGAAGACGCTAGACAACTAGTTTAGAGGTACGAACACCAACGCGTTGGCGTTGTCCATTGGAACGACCAGCTGACTCGAGACTGGATCGTAGCACATGGATGCGCCGCCCGGCATGCCGACCGCGATGAGTTCGGCCGTGCCATCGGGCGAAATACGAGAAACGCTACCGAAGCGAACGCTGCTCACATATTGGGTGCCGTCAGCCATGATCACGATGCCATCGTCACCACCGTCGACGGTGTTGGTGGTTCCGATGAGCTCTCCACCCGGGGTGAAGGTGTGAACGTTGCTCGAGAAGATATTCACGACGACAATGTTGCCGTTGCCATCGATGGCGACGCCGTTCGGCAACTGGAAGACCGGGCCTTCGCGATTGTTCTCGCCGTTATCATCGACCAATATCGACCACGTGCCGTCCGGATTGACCTGGAAGAGACGGTTTGCTTCGCTATCCGACGCATAGATCGTGCCGTCCTCGGTCACGGCAATGTCGTTAAAGCCAGTCGATTCAGGCACAGAATGAAAGCCAAGCATTTCGCCGGTTGCCATATCCCACCTGGTGACCACGGCAACGCTGGGATCATCATCGCCGGTGCCGCCAGTCCGATCGGCGAGGTAGAGAACACCATTGACGATGTCTCTGCCGAACGGATCGTTGACGAATGCGCCGGTGTCTTCATTGGTCGTGAGCCACTGAAGGGTATTCACCGTGCCGTCGTGATTGATCAGCGACACCCATCCATCATTGAAGAACCCGTCCCCGGCGCGGTTGCCCATATTCGGCACCACGATTAGTTCGCGGGACGCGTCGTAGGAGCAGCTCTCGGCGAAGTCGAAACCGCCGATGACCCGCAGATTCTCGCTGAGGGGGCGAAAGTTTCCTTGCGGATCGTTACGACCGATCCCCTCCTGGGCGAGAACCACTCCGCTGGCAACGACAAGAGCCGCCGCGGCTCCAATGCCGATAATCCTCTTCATTCGTTCCTCCCTATAGATCTTGATCGCTCATCAACGTGACTTGAGTTGCTTGTAGTGACACCTGTGTGACACTCAATGAAGTTGCTAGAGTTGTATTGGAATAGCTAGGCGATAATCGTGTGACTGCAGGTGCTACCTACGCGACCCACTGGTGAATAATTCAATCTGGAAGTGGTGTCGCCGCGACGTCGTTCATCTTGGCATGCCGGGAGCGCGTTATTCTATGGCCTGGCGGCGACCGCTCGTTGACTTGCGGCCGCGGTTCGATTTGCAGCAAACCAGGTGGCAGGGCCGGCGCAAAAAACGCCGGCGTCCGAGAACGCCGGCGGATATTTTTCGGGCAGCGGTGGTCCTACATACCTAGCTGGATGTAGGAGAATGAGTTGCGCGACGACATCGGAATCACTAGCTGATTGGCGCCGGAATCATAGCACATTGATGCTGCATTCGGGATGCCCTCGGCAATAAGAACTGCCTCTCCGCCCGGGGGAATCATCGAGACGCCGCCGAGCCGCACGGAACTCACATACTTGGTTCCGTCCGCCATTATCACCAGGCCGTCACTCCCGGATTGCACAGCGTGTTCGGTCATAAGCAACTCGCCCGCCAAATTGAAAGTGAGCACCTCGTCGCTTCCGATCATGACCACGACAAGATTGCCGTCATTGTCGAAGTCAATACCATTGGGCCGGTTCAGAACGTCGCCCTCGATCAAAACGGACCAAGTCCCGTCGGTATTGACTTGGAAGATCCGCCCTGGCCTGCTTGATTCCGTGGCGTAGATTGTGCCGTCCGCCGCGATTGTGAGGTCGTTGAAACCCCTGGAATCGGGCACAATAAGACCGCCGAGCGGTGCACCGGTCGCCATGTCGAACATCCGAACATGGGCCTCACGATCGGTACTGGGGCCGAACTCGGCACCATTGCGTCCGACGACAAGCGTCCGTTCGCCGCCATCATAATCTAGAATGTAGAGCACCCCATCGGCAATGTGGCTACCGAGCGGGTGGTTGATCACCACACCATTGTCGTTGGTGAAGCGGACCCAGCGCGGCGCGTGTACCGTCCCATCAGAATTGATCAGCGATATAAACCCGTCGTTGGGGAATCGGTTATTTGATGCGCCCCGATTGATGGCGACGATGTGCCCGCCGACCGGATCGTAGGCGCAGCTCTCCGCATTAACGATCCCGCCATAAACCTTCACGTTGTCGGAGAGCGGCACGAACACGTCGTCAACATTCACACCAAGCACCGGGCCGGCCTCAAACGGGGTCGCCTCTTCCTGAGCCAGCCGAACGATACCGCCCGTCGCAATTAGGGCCGCACCGGCCCCCATCAACGATACCGCCCGTCGCAATTAGGGCCGCACCGGCCCCCATCAAAGCAATCCTTTTCATTTGTATTCCTCCCTATAGATCTAGGTCGCAAATCAGCGCGACCTGAGTTGCTTTTGGTAACACCTGGGTAACACTCGTTGAAGTTGCCAGAGTTGTCTGGGAATAGCTAGGCGATAATTGAGCGACTGCAGGCGCTATCTCGGTCTATCGGAGGGCGATGGAACTCCATATGGAGAATGGCGAGCCGGCCAAGGCGCGACAGCTTTTCATGACCTTGCTGGTCTTCTCGCCTCCGAGCTTCAAACCAACCCTTCCCCTGAAGTAATCGGCCTATTAACCGGCTTTGACCGGCCGATTGCGGGGCTCTCGCGGGGCTCTCGCAGGGCTCTCCGTCGCGGCTTTCCGGCGCGGTATCGGCGCTTCGTCCGGGCGAGTGTTTTCTGATATCGCTGAGATCGCACGCTGGGGCGAGTATGTAACGGAGCGGGCCAATGACCGAAGCAGCGCGGTTCGACGTTCTTGGCATCGGGAACGCGATCGTCGATGTGATGGCGCGCGCTGATGAAGATTTCCTCGTCGCCGAAGGGCTGACCAAGGGCTCCATGCATTTGGTCGACGCCAAGAGAGCGGAGCTGATCTACCAGCGCATCGGACCGGCCACGGAATCTTCCGGCGGCTCGGCTGGTAACACCGTCGCCGGCATTGCCTCGCTTGGCGGCCACGCTGCCTTTCTCGGCAAGGTCGCCGCCGACCAACTTGGCAAGATCTATCGCCATGACATGAAGGCGATCGGCGTAGAATATGATACGCTGGCGCTCGACGATGGGACCCCCACTGGTCGCTCGATCGTCCTGGTGACGCCCGATGGCGAGCGGACAATGAACACGTTTCTTGGCGCCGCCCAAGCGCTGTCGCCGGATGATGTCGATCCGGCGAAGATCGCTGCAGCTTCTATTATCTTCCTGGAGGGCTATCTTTGGGATCCGCCGGAGGCCAAGGCTGCCTTCCGCCGGGCAGCTGAGCTCGCCCATGGGTCCGGCCGGAAGGTGGCGCTGACGCTCTCCGACGCCTTCTGTGTCAATCGATACCGCGACGAGTTTCTCGACCTGATTCAAAGCCGAGCTGTCGATATCGTGCTTGCTAATGTGGCGGAGCTGAAATCACTGTACCGAACCGCTGATCTCGATGCCGGGTTGGAGGCGCTTCGCGGCGACGCCACGATGGCGGCGGTGACCGCCTCGGCGGAAGGGTCTTATGTGGTCACACCGGCCGGGATTGAGCATGTTCCGGCGACCGAGATCGATAGGGTGATCGATGCCACCGGTGCAGGTGATCTATTTGCAGCCGGTTTCTTGCTTGGCCTTGCCCGCGGTCGACCGCCGGCCAGCGCCGCCGCGCTCGGCTCTTTCGCGGCAGCCGAAGTCATCTCGCATATGGGTGCGCGGCCCATGATTTCGTTGGAAGCCGCGGCGCGGCAGGAGGGTTTCTCGCTCTAGCTCGGCGGATCAGCCGATCAGCCGGCTGACGAGTTTCGCGGTGTAATCCACCATCGGCACAACACGAGCATAATTGAGCCGGGTCGGCCCGATCACTCCAAGAGCGCCGATGATGCGCTGGTCGCCGTCATGATAGGGCGAGACCACAAGCGACGACCCGGACAGCGAGAGCAACTTCGATTCGGAGCCGACAAAAATCCGAACACCTTCGCCGGATTCGGCGTTGCTAAGCAGCGAGATCAATTCACGCTGGGTCTCTAGATCGTCGAACAGCAGCCTAATCCTCTCGAGATCGTCGGCAGCCTTGACATCCTCCAGGAGATTGGACCGGCCGCGAACGATCAAAGTCTTAGGCCGGTCCGACGAAGCCGTGGCCCAACTCGCCAGTCCGGCGTCGACCAACCTTGTGGTGAGCTGATCGAGTTCCGCCTGCAGGGCATCGCGGCTGCTTTCCAACTCGGTCTTGGCCTCCGAAAGAGTTCGCCCACGCAGCGCGGTGTTGAGATAATTCGCCGCCTCAACCAGTGCCGAGGGCATCGTTCCGGGGTCGATCTCGATCAGCCGGTTCTCGACGGAGCCATCTTCGCCGACAAGGATCACCAGTGCCCTCCTTGGTTCCAGGCGCACGAATTCAACTTGTTTCAGCCTGAGGTCGGATTTGCTGGCGAGAACGATCCCCGCCCCCCGCGACAGGCCGGAAAGGCTTTGGCTCGCCTCGGCGAGGAGGTCCTCGACGATCCGGCCGGGTTCCTTCGCCTTGACCTGCGCCTCGATACGACGGCGCTCGTCGTTTGACAGATCGCCGATCTCCAACAGAGCATCGATGAAGAAGCGCAGCCCGGTCTCGGTCGGGATCCGGCCAGCCGAAGTGTGCGGCGAAAATATGAGGCCGAGCTGCTCAAGGTCCGACATCACGTTACGGACCGAGGCCGGCGACAGGCTTACCGGAAGCCTCCGGCTGACATTACGCGAGCCGACCGGCTCGCCGGTGCCGAGATAGGTCTCGACGATGCGGCGAAAAATATCGCGGGCACGCTCGTCGAGCCCGGGCAGTCCCCCGCCGGGGACATTGGCGCTATCGGCGGTCGCTTTCGGTGTGTCGTTCATGGCCAGACATTAAGGGGGGAGATGCGTTTAGCCGCAAGCAGGCCTTTACCGCAATGGCGAAGGATGGCACCAAGCGGCCGGTTCGAAGCGGAAAGGCACCCCATGCGGCCGTCGAAAAGAGCGCCGGACGAGCTTAGGCCCGTCAGTCTAGAACGCGGAGTCTCGCGCCATGCGGAAGGATCCTGCCTGGTGCGATTCGGAGAGACCCAGGTTCTTTGCACCGCAAGCGTTGAAGAGCGCGTGCCCGCCTGGCTCCGCGGCGGCGGCAGGGGCTGGGTCACGGCGGAGTATGGGATGCTGCCGCGCTCCACGCATCACCGGATGGCGCGCGAGGCAGCTCAGGGCCGGCAATCGGGACGGACGCAAGAGATTCAGCGGCTGATCGGACGATCGCTGCGCGGCGTAGTCGACCTCAACGCCATGGGCGAACGTCAGATCAAGGTGGATTGCGATGTCATCCAGGCCGATGGCGGCACGCGCACAGCGGCGATAACCGGCGCTTGGGTGGCGCTGCATGACTGCTTCGAATGGCTCAAGGCCCGGGACATGACATCCAAACCGGCGTTGAACGATCACGTCGCGGCTGTTTCGGCAGGAATCTTCGGCAACGAGGAGATCCTCGACCTCGACTATTCAGAGGATGTCGAGGCGGAGACCGATGCAAATTTCGTTATGACCGGCAATGGCGGGATCATCGAGATCCAGGGCACCGCCGAAAAGGAACCGTTCACCGCGGAACAATTCCAGTCGCTGATGAGTCTTGCCCGGGCCGGTATCGACCGCCTGATCGAACTGCAGAAGCTGGCGGTGGCTTGAGCGTAGATCGTGGCAATCGGTTGAAGGCCCGCGATCAGTTGGTGATCGCCAGCCATAATTCAGGCAAAGTCAACGAGATTGTGGCGCTGATTCGGCCGTTTGGCATTGTTACGGTGCCGGCCGCCGAACTCGGTCTTACTGAACCGGAGGAGACCGGAACGACGTTCGAACAAAACGCTGAGATCAAGGCGAAGGCCGCTGCCATTTCCTCCGACCTTCCGGCGCTCGCCGACGATTCTGGATTGACGGTCGATGCTCTGAGCGGCAAGCCGGGTGTCTATTCGGCGCGCTGGGCCGGACCGGACCGGGATTTCAACCGGGCGATGCGCCTTGTCGAGGAGCGCCTGCAACAGGCAGGCGCGGTCGAATCGTGGGCGCGCACGGGCCGTTTCGTCGCTGTGCTCTGTCTTGCTTGGCCTGATGGCGAGACGCATAATTGGCGAGGGGAGATCAAAGGCGAATTGGTGTGGCCGCCGCAGGGCGATCAGGGCTTCGGCTATGATCCCATGTTTCGGCCCGAGGGACATGACCGCACATTCGGTGAAATGAGCGCCGAGGAGAAACATGGCTGGCGACCGCCGAGCGAGCCGCTGTCGCATCGGGCCAAAGCTTTCGCCCGGTTCGCGCAGGATCTTCAGATTGCGGGATAGCGGTCATGGCAAATCCCTCAGATGCCGGTTTTGGGGTCTATGTCCATTGGCCATTCTGCGCCGCCAAATGCCCTTATTGTGATTTCAACAGCCATGTCCGGCACCAACTGATTGACCAGCAGCGATTTGCTGCCGCCTTTGCCAGGGAGATCGCCTCAACCGCGGAACGGATTCCTGACCGTTCGGTGAGCAGCATATTCCTTGGCGGCGGAACACCGTCACTCATGGAGCCCGCAACCGTCAGGGTGATCTTGGATGCGATCGGGAAGGCCTGGCCGCTACAGCCGGATCTGGAAGTGACGCTGGAGGCCAACCCTTCGAGCGTCGAGGCAGAGCGTTTTCGTGGCTATCGAGCTGCCGGGATCGACCGCCTGTCACTCGGCGTCCAGGCCCTGAACGATCGCGATCTTCGCTTTCTCGGGCGGCTACACAATGCCGCCGAAGCGCTACAAGCAGTTGAGACCGCTCGTGGTATCTTTCCCCGCATCAGCTTCGACATGATCTATGCTCGGCCGGGTCAATCACCCTCCGCTTGGGCGGCGGAACTCAACACGGCAATCGACCGCGCGGCGGATCATTTATCTCTCTATCAGTTGACGATCGAGGAAGGAACGCCGTTCTTCGCGCTGCATCAGGCCGGCAAGCTGAATAGTCCCGGCGAGGATGACGCGGCGGATCTTTATGCGGTCACACAGGAGGTCTGTGATCGCCGCGGTCTACCCGCCTACGAGATCTCGAACCACGCGGTCCCGGGATCTGAATGCCGGCACAACCTCCTTTATTGGCGCTACGGCGAATATGCTGGCATCGGGCCCGGCGCCCATGGCCGGCTGCTGCTCGCCGATGGACGCCACGCTACGGCGGCGATGCGCGATCCCGAGACTTGGCTGGCCCGGGTCGAATCATGGGGCGACGGGCTGGAGCGGGACGATCTTTTGAGCCGCGAGGACGAGGCCGACGAAATGCTGCTGATGGGCCTCCGGCTCGCCGAAGGCATCGATCTTGGCCGCTACCAAGGAGTTGCCGGCCGGGGCCTCGATCCGACACGACTGGCTGATCTATCCGCCCATGGCATGGTTGAGACCCTCCCCAGCAAACGCGTCCGCGTTACTCGCGCCGGAGCGTTCGTCCTCGACGCAGTCGTCGCCGATCTCGCTGCCTAGTTGAAAAATCCGCCAATGATCGGAGCAAAGCCGGTCGCCGCCGGATCGATGACTTGAGTGCCGGAGCGGTCGATCTCATACACCGCCAGCGTCCGCTGATTGGTGCCATTGGCGAGAAACCGAAACGCGCCATTGATGCCGCGGAAACCGTTGGGATTGGTGATTGTCGATACTGCATATCGTGCCGGACCGAAATTTGCGGCAAGCCCGGCGGCTAGAATCGTCGCGTCATAGCCTAGGCTGGCGGTAGGGAACGGGCGTGCGCCATAGGCGGCGGTATAACGTGAGGCAAAGGACTCGAAGCCGCCGACCTCCGGACCGGGATACCAGCCCCCAACCAGCGTTGACTCGTTCTTGATTCGGTCATCGTTCCATTGGCCGCTGCCGAGCAGCTTGATCGTTCCAAGATCGACACGCTTGGCCGCGATGATCTGCGCCAGGAACGGAGTGGCGTCGCCTCCGTCAGGCATGAAGACGGCATCGGCTTGGCCGGCGAGCAGGATGTCGGCGATCACTTCGGCGCTAACTTGCATCGCTCCGCGTTCAAGCTCGTAGCGCTCGACTGCAACCAAGCGAGCGCCGGTGCTCGACATTGTCTCGCGAAGCGCAGCCTCGACGACGAAGCCGTAGGCATTGTTGGGCAGAAGCGCAGCAACTGCCGTGTAGCCTTCGGTGGCGGCAAAGGGAATAATTCGCTGGACGTCCGATCGCGGCAGGAAGCTGAGGAGATAGACCCCCGGAGCGGCAACGCTGGCGTCGGTGGAGAAGGCCACCATCGGTACCCCGGCCGGCCGCGAGATGGCGGCGGCTGCGGAAACCGAATCGGCGAACAGCGGCCCGAGGATGAGCTCCGCGCCTTGGCTGATCGCCGCGATTGCGGCGGCCCGGGCTCCCTCCGGCGTCCCGCCGGTATCTTTCACCAACACCATGATGTCGGCGCCCTGGAATTCCTGTAACGCCAGTGCCGAGGCGTTGCGGATATTTAGCGCGATCTGGGCGGCGTTGCCATTCGCCGAAAGTGGCACCAGAAGCGCCACTCGAACTGAACCATCGCCGAGGACCTCGCCGGATACCGGCTGGGCTGGAATTGTCAGAGGTGCGGCAGGACCGGTGAAAGTGACGCCGCCAACTGTGCAGCCGGCCAGCAAGAGCAGCAGGGCCGAGACCAGACCGGTCGAGAACAGCCGGCGGCTTGACCGGGAACTGATTTGGTTCAATGCCCCACTCCTTGGCCCACGGGCTGCCACGACCTGCTACAAAACCGGTGGGATCCTAAGGAGGTGGAAATGTCCTGTCAAAGTGACGGGAATGTGTCTTGGCGGCGTCATCGATGGCTGGAATGCGAGGGCACCGAGGCGTGAAACCGGCTGTGTCGAGACCGCATCGCGGCTACCTGTTGCAGGGCGTCAAGGCCGAGGCCTCGGCGCTGCCGCCGGGCCTTTATGTCGTCGCCACGCCGATCGGCAATCTCCGCGATATAACCCTCCGCGCGTTGGACGTTCTGGCCGCCGCGGACATCATTGCCTGCGAAGACACCCGGATAACGTCGCGGCTCACCCGCCAATACAGGATCGCTACGCCGCTTGTCGCCTATCATGAGCACAATGCCACCCAGCAGCGGCCGCGGATTCTCGAAGGCCTTGCCGGCGGTCAAGCCATTGCGCTTGCAAGCGACGCCGGCACGCCATTGGTTTCCGATCCGGGTTATCGGCTGGTGGCCGAAGCGATCGCCGCCGGACATGAAGTCGTGCCGATTCCAGGCGCGTCGGCAATGATTGCGGCACTCGTCGGCTCAGGACTCCCCACCGACACATTCCTCTTCGCCGGCTTCCTGCCGCCAAGACACGCAGCCCGAACCAAGCGGCTGCGAGATCTGGCCGGCATCCGAGCCAGCCTGATCTTCTATGAAGCACCGCGACGAGTCGCCGCCAGCCTTGTTGATATGGCAGCTCAACTCGGTGCCTCGCGGTCCGGGGCGGTGGCGCGCGAATTGACTAAGATATTCGAGACTTTTCGCCGAGGGCCTCTGGCGGAACTTGCTGCCCGATACGCTGATGAGCCGCCGCCAAGGGGCGAGGTGACAATTATCGTCGGTCCGCCGGGACCTGTCGAAGAGAGCAGCGCCGACATCGACCAAGCTTTGCGTCAGGGCTTGGCACGACAGAGTCTGACCAAGACCGTCGCCGAAGTCGCGACCGATAGCGGTCTGCCTCGAAATGCAGTTTATCGCCGAGCCCTGGCGATCAAGGCCGAGAACGATGCCGACACCTAGCCCCGCTGGCGAGGCTCGCCACGCCGCCGAGCGCCGCGGCCGGCGCGCCGAAACAATTGCTGCATGGTATTTGCGGCTGAAGGGCTACGGCGTTCTCGCCAGGCGATTCCGTGGCCCCATTGGCGAGATCGACTTGGTGGCCCGATGGGGCACCGTGATTTTTGTCGAAGTCAAGGCCCGATCCGGTGACGAATCCGGGCTGGAAGCGGTCGGGCCCAAGGCGCGGGCTCGGATAAGCGCGCGCCGCGGAGGCGTGGCTGACGCGCTATCCCGGGGCCGCGGACATGAAGCTGCGGTTCGATGTCATCGTGATCCCGCCGGGCTTTGGCTGGCCGCATCACCTTCGCAACGCATTCGGCAGCGGCGGGCAAACGTAGCCGCCCCGCTGCGGCTCTTGCCATCGCTGCGGCAGCCGCGCATATCGCAGCACCGACGGAGGATGAATGAGCCTCTCAATCGCCGTGCAAATGGACCATATTGCCGACATCTCGATCGGCGGCGATTCCACCTTTGCGTTGATGCTTGAGGCGGAACAGCGCGGGTACCGGTTGTTTCACACCACGCCCGAACGACTGTCGCTTCGCGATGGCCGGGTCGAAGCGCAGCTTGAACCGGTGACGGTACGCGACGAGCCCGGCAATCATTTCGATCTTGGCGATGGTGTGATCACCGATCTCGCAAGTTTGGATGTGGTGCTGCTGCGCCAGGACCCGCCGTTCGACATGGCCTATATTTCGACCACACATCTCCTTGAGCGCATCCATCCCAAGACCCTGGTGGTGAACGATCCGGCGGCAGTGCGGAACGCGCCTGAGAAGCTGTTCGTCACAAAGTTTCCCGAACTGATGCCGCCGACCGTGATCAGTCGCGATCGCGAGGAGATTCGGCGGTTCCGGGCCGAGCATGGCGACATCATCATCAAGCCGCTTTACGGCAATGGCGGCGCCGGTGTTTTTCGTCTTACCGAGGGTGACCGGAATCTAGGGGCGCTGTTGGAGCTCTTCGAGGGCGCCTTTCGCGAGCCCTATGTGGTGCAGCGTTATCTCCCGGAGGTTCGCGACGGCGACAAGCGGATAATACTGGTCGATGGGGTGGCGGTCGGTGCGATCAACCGCGTACCGGCGCAGGACGAGACTCGGTCGAATATCCATGTCGGCGGCCGCCCTGAGCCGGCCGTGATCAGCGACCGCGATCTTGAGATCTGCGCTCGGATCGGCCCTGACCTCAAGGAGCGCGGTTTCATCTTGGTCGGCATCGACGTCATCGGCGGCTGGCTCACCGAGATCAACGTCACTTCGCCGACCGGCATTCGTGAGGTAAAGCGCTTCGGCGGCGCCGACATCGCGGCATTGACCTTCGACGCGATCGTGGCGCGGCTGCAGCGCTCGGCAGCGGTGTGACCATCGCGGCCATGCGGCCTGTCGTGATCACCGGCGTTTCCACTGGGATCGGCCGCGCAACTGCCCGGGTTTTGGCCAATTCCGGCATCCCGGTGTTTGGCAGCGTTCGCCGTGAGGAGCGCCGCTGCCTTTGAGGCCGAGTTCGGCGAGCTTGGCACCGCACTCCTATTCGATCTCCGCGACGAATCCGCGATCGCCGCGGCCGCCGATCAAGTCCGCGCTACCCTCGGCGAGGGTACCGTCGCTGGCCTGGTCAACAATGCCGGGATAGCGGTGCCGGGATCGCTCGAACATCTGCCGCTGGCGCGCCTCCGCGAGCAAATCGAGGTAAGCGTCATCGGTACGCTGGCTGTCACCCAAGCGTTTCTGCCGCTGTTGGGTGCCGGTCGGCCGAATCGCCCTCGCGGACGGATCGTCAATATTTCTTCGGTCGGCGGCGCCATTGCGATGCCGTTTCTCGGGCCGTACGCTGCGGCTAAGTTCGGCGTCGAGGCGCTCTCCGACAGCCTCCGCCGCGAGCTGATGATCCATGGCGTCGATGTCGTCGTCATTCAGCCGGGCGGGGTGGCGACGCCGATTTGGCGGAAGGCGACCGGCGAGGCAGCACATGCCAATCGGCACACTATCTATGATCGATCACTCGCCGCCTTCCGGACGGCTGCCGGCGCCGCTGGCGAGGGCGGCCTTCCGGCGGAAAGAATCGGCGAATTAGTGCTTCATATTCTCCGCAGCAAACGTCCGCGGCCGCGCTATTTGATAACCCCTCACCCGATCACCGAGCGGATCATGCGACGGCTGCCGACCCGGCTCCTCGACCGGCTGATCGCCAACCGACTCGGCCTGACGCGCCGCTCGTGACGAGCTGGCGCTGAGGAGTCGCCGTCCCCATTTAGCGGCGACGAAGGTAAGCTTGAAAGGGTAATCGATGAGAATTGGCGTTCTGGGCACCGGCGATGTCGGCCGGGCTTTGGCGAGCGGATTTGCGACGTTGGGGCATTCGGTGATGATGGGGTCGCCGAGCGCAACCAATCCGGCGGCGCTGGATTGGGCCGGGGCAGCGGGGCCTGAAGCATCGGCCGGCAGTTTTGCCGAGGCCGCCACGTTTGGCGACATCGTCGTGTTCGCGACCAAGGGCGTTGCCAATGGCGACGTTGTCGCGGCGGCCGACCCGGTGAATTTCGCCGGCAAGATCGTGATCGACGCCACCAATCCGCTCGACTTTTCCAAGGGCTATCCCGACCTTGCAATCAAGGGCGAGGATTCCGGCGCCGAGAAGTTGCAGCGGCTGCTGCCGGACGCCAAACTGGTGAAGGCGTTCAATATCGTCAATCACAGCCTGATGTTCCGACCGGAGCTGCCAGGTGGCCCGCCGGATATGTTTATCGCCGGAGACGATGCCGAAGCGAAGGCAAAGGTCACCGCGATCCTCGCCGATTTCGGCTGGCCGACGATCGATCTGGGCGCCATCCGCTCGGCGCGCTGGCCGCGGGGCGTTGTTCCGGCAAGACATCAATCTCGCCCTTGCTTTTGTTCACTCATTGTTCTCTACTGACCTTGAGCGACTTCTGGTGCCGATGGGGAAACGCTTGATGGTCAGCCACGTCACCACCGTGGCCTTTCGCGGCATTGAGGCGATGCCGGTCGACGTCCAGGTGTAGATCGCGCCCGGCCTGCCGCATTTCGCGGTTGTCGGTCTGCCGGACAAGGCGGTCGGCGAAGCCCCGAACGGGTTCGCTCGGCGCTTCACGCCAGCGGTTTGGCGCTGCCACCGAAGCGGATTATCGTCAATCTCGCCCCCGCCGATCTGCCGAAAGAGGGCAGTCATTACGATCTCCCGATCGCGCTTGGCCTGATGGCCGCGATCGGGGCGCTGCCGGCCGATCAATTGAGCGATTATGTCGTCCTTGGCGAACTATCGCTCGACGGCACAATCGCCCCGGTGGCGGGAGTTCTGCCTGCCGCCATCGCCGCAAACGCTCTCGGCCGAGGCTTGATCTGCCCGCTTCGTTCCGGTCCCGAAGCCGCCTGGGCCAGCCGTGAGATGGACATTCTGGCGCCGCGAAGCCTGATCGCTGTCGCCAATCATTTCAAAGGCACGCAAGTGATGACGCGGCCGACACCGGCGATCGCCGAGCCTTCGGCAACGCTTCCCGACCTTGCCGAGATCAAGGGGCAAGAGACCGCGAAGCGGGCGCTCGAGGTCGCTGCGGCTGGCGGCCACAATCTATTGATGGTCGGCCACCCGGCGCCGGCAAATCGATGCTCGCTGCGCGATTGCCTTCTATTCTTCCATCGCTCAGCCCCGCGGAGCTGCTCGACGTTTCGATGATCGCCTCGATCGCGGGCGATCTCACCGATGCCCGTTTGTCCAATCGCCGGCCATTCCGGGCGCCGCATCACTCCGCCTCGATGGCGGCGATGGTTGGTGGTGGCCTCCGGATCCGGCCCGGCGAAGCCTCGCTCGCCCATAATGGCGTCCTGTTCATGGACGAATTGCCGGAATTTGCGCCACAGATGACCGACTCTCTGCGGCAGCCGCTCGAAACCGGCGAGATCGCTATCGCCCACGCCAATAATCGCGTCACCTACCCGGCCCGGTTCTAATTGGTGGCCGCGATGAACCCCTGTCGCTGCGGCCTCGCCGGTGAACCGAGCCATAGCTGCGCCAGAGGCGCCCGTTGCGCTGCCGACTATCAAGCGCGGCTTTCCGGACCGTTTCTTGACCGGATCGACATCGGGCTGGAGGTGCCAGCAATCACCGTAGTCGACTTGATCAAGCCGAGTGCGGCGGAATCCAGTAGTGCCGTCGCCGAGCGAGTGGCTTCTGCCCGCGATCTCCAACGGCAGCGCTTCTTGGCCCCAGGCTCGCCGGAAGTCGTCACCAATGCGCAGTGTGCGCCGGGACAGTTGGACGAGATCGCTCAAGCCGATGCCGCAGCACTGAGTTTGCTGCGCGACGCCGCCGAGTCGATGCGGCTCTCCGCCCGCGGGTATCACCGAGTGCTCAAGATCGCCCGCACCCTTGCCGATCTTGACAGCAGCCAGAACATCGGACGGCTTCACCTCGCTGAAGCGCTTAGCTTCCGCGTCGCCGGCGCGCGGACGGCACTCGCCGCGTAGCCCGCTCTGCGGCGAAAGTACCGACCGAGCCGATTTTCCAAGGCGCATCAAACAAATCGAAAGCAAGTTTTGAGATTGTCCAAGGGCAAGGCAACGCCACGCCAACTCGACAGCTCGCTCCTGATGCAGACGCAACCGACCGATCTCGATTCCGACGCCGCGGCCAAGGCCGCTTCGAATCCGCCGAGACGGAGGTCTCGCGGCTGGCTATTTGCCGCCGCCGCGGCCGGCGCCATCGCCGGCGGGCTGTTCGTATCCGCCTCCTTCATCCCATTGGTCGCGCCTTATTTGGCGGCGGCGGCCATTTTCCTCGGCGTCGCAATCGGCGCGATGCTGATGCGCCGGGCGCGGGATCAAGAACTGTTGGTCGCGCTGTCGCCCGACGAGGAAGTGTCGGCCGATCGCCATTGGCAGCTCAGCGAAATCGCGGAGCACTATCGTCAGAATGCCGATAATCGGCGCCGTGCCGAGGCGGCCAGCTCGGCCAAATCGCAATTCCTGACTACGGTCAGTCATGAGCTCAGAACACCGCTCAGCGGGATTTTGGGCCTCACCAACGTGCTCCTGGAAACTTCGCTGACGGCCGAGCAGGAGACCTTCGCCAAGGCGGTGCGGACCTCCGGGGAGTTGATGCTCGGCCTGATCGACGACATGCTCGATTTCGCCAAAATTGAGGTCGGCCGGTTTGACCTGTCGCCAACGCCGATCGACCTGGAGCCCTATCTCGAAGAGGTCGCAGAACTCTTTTTCAGCCGCGGCGAGGCCAAGGGGCTCGACCTTGCGACTTATGTCGATCCGGCGACGCCGCACCAGTTCACAGTCGACGCCCCGCGGCTGCGGCAGGTGCTGATCAACCTCATCGGCAATGCGATGAAATTCACTCAGACCGGTGGCGTGGCGGTCAATATCGGTCCCGATCCCAGCGATTCCCAGCGGCTCCGCTTTGCTGTCGAAGACACCGGCCCCGGCATTCCGCCGGAGCTGGCCGGACGGATCTTCAATGAATTCGAGCGGGCCGCAGCCGACCCCGACAGGCGGTTTGCCGGCAGCGGTCTCGGCCTAGCGATCGCACAGCGAATAATCGAGCGGATGAACTCCGAGATCCAGTTGAGCGACCGGCCCGGCGGCGGCTCGGTGTTCTCCTTCGCGCTAACCATGCCCCAAAATGAGCGAGGAGCGTCGGAGCCGAGCGCCGAGCTGTCAGGCAAGCGCGGCCTGATCCTTGCCCCGGCCGGTCTGGCGCCTGCGGTGATCGTCAAACAGCTTGAGGAATGCGGCGCGACTGCCCGCGCCAGCGATAATCTCAGCCAGGCAGCCGCACTTGCGGGAGCCGCCGCCGCCGCCAGCGAGGACTATGATTTTGTACTTCTCGATCAGCGGGTCGTCGACGACCCGCCAGCAGCACTGAAAACAATCCGGGAGGCTGCCGGCCGGCCCATGCCGGCGGCGATCTTGATCCAACCCGGCCGCCGCAGGACGACAGAGGAGATGCGAGCCGGCGGGTTCGGCGCCTATCTCGTTCGGCCGATTCGACGCTGCTCGCTAATCCGGATCGCGGAGCAACTGATCACCGACGACAACATATTCGGAGCCGATCCGCGCGACCAACGGCCAAGCAATACCCCCCAATTTGCGTTGGGTTCGCGTTTGCGGGTCCTCATCGCCGAGGACGACGAGATTAACGCACTGCTGCTTCGATCGATGCTGCAACGTCAGGGCCATGAGGCGACTGAGGTCGCCGACGGCGCGGCCGCGGTCGAGCGCGCATCGGCCGGTGATTTCGATGTAATGCTGCTCGATCTGTCGCTGCCGCTGATGGATGGGTTGGAGGCGGCAAAGGCGATCCGCCGGGCCGAGCAGGAGAATGGAAACGCCGCCGCCACTCTGATCGCGGTCACCGCCGATGCTCGGCCGGAAGCCCGTGAAACGGCGCTCGCCGCCGGTTTCGATCGCTTCGTGCAAAAACCGCTTACCCCGGCGATGCTGCGAGAGTTGCTCAGCACATCCAAAGCGACCACTGCGGCGGCGTGAAAATCCTAGCTGCTCAATCGAGCGAAATGCACATTTTGCGCTGGTGAATCGGGGAACATCGGCGATCGATGGGCGCCTATCTTGCGAAAACCGGCTTCTGCCAGCACCCAAATCACATGTTGAGCTTGCTCCGGCTGCTGATCATCTAGCTCAACCGACAACGATTTCAGCCTCTGATCGGCCAACGTTTTCTTGGCGCCGGCGACGATATCGCCCTCGGATCCATCAACATCGATCTTCAGATGATTTGGAAAAGGCGGCTTGAACCCGGAGATCAATTGATCGATCGACATGCCGAGCGCCGCCAATCGGAGCGGTGCGTCATCCTGGCCGTCGCCGAAATGGGCGAGGGCGCTGCCGGCAAGATCGTCAGCAATTCCGAGCGAAGCGATGGCGCGGGTGGCGGATAGGGCGATTGGCAACGCCATCACCGTCGCAGACAAATCGTTGATCGCCACATTGCGGGCCAGAAGCGCATAATTCGCGGGCGCCGGCTCGAACGCCACCACCCGGCAATTACGAGCCCGCGCCGCGTATAGGCTGTAGATACCGATGTTGGCGCCGACGTCCCAAAACACATCGCCCTCGGCGAAACCGTCGATCCAGGCGATGGTCGCGGGCTCCTTTTGGTAAAGCGTCTCAACCCGCCAGCGGGTTAGCTGATTGGGGCAGACAAACGCGACCCTGACGCCGGCGATCTCGGCAGCAACTCGCTCGCCATGATCATTGTAGCGGCGGTTGAGTTCGTCGAGATAAAGCCGGTAGAAGCGCGGCCCGAGCACACGGGCGGTCCTGTGCAGGGTGGCAATAGCGAAATCGGCGACGGTCCGCCTGAAGGTCAAGCGCCGGGCCTGCGGCAGCGGCAGCGGAACTTAGTCTCAGTCTTCATTTGCGGCGTCGGACGATGTTTCGGCGGGAGCGGTTTCGGCGACCGCCGCCGGCTCGGTGCTTACCGTTTGCTGTTGCGCGGCTTTGGCGACGCCGACCATC
The DNA here is from genome assembly GCA_963667605.2 of Kaistiaceae bacterium. Lineage (GTDB taxonomy): Bacteria > Pseudomonadota > Alphaproteobacteria > Rhizobiales > Kaistiaceae > JADLGL01. The sequence continues at coordinate 952,866 of CAXXUZ010000003.1, read as the reverse complement.
GCAGGCCTCAACACTCGCTCGCCGATCGTGTAGCCGGGCTGGACGACCTGGACCACGGTCCCTTGCGGCGCCTCCTCGTGCTCGACCTCGAAGATCGCCTGATGCAGATTCGGATCGAATTTCTCGCCGTGAGATTCGATCAGTTTCACGCCGTGCTTATCGAGCACCCGCAGCAGCTCTCGCTCAGTCATCTCAACGCCTTCCAGCAGGGCTTTCATCGCTTCGCCCTCGGAGCGAGATTCCTCAGGAACGGCACCGAGGGCACGGCTGAGATTGTCGCCGATTGACAAGACTTCGCGAGCAAACCCGGTCACCGCGTATTGCCTGGCGTCGACGATTTCCCGCGCGTAGCGGCGGCGTACATTCTCCATCTCCGCCGCGGCGCGAAGCAGGCGGTCTTTAAAATCGGCGATCTCCGCCCGAGCGGCTTCGATAGCATCGGCCTCGCCGTCGGGATTTGGTTCCCCCGAGGCTTCCGCTTCCAGCTCCAGCGTCTCATCGCTCTCCGCCATCGCTGCTTCGGTCTCGGCGTCCTCGGGCTTCGCCTTAGGGTCGTCGCTCATGCCATCCTCGCGGCTTGATCGCATTCAATAAAGATGGGCCAGATATCTGTGCTCGGCCAAGAGAAATCAAGCGGTCTTTGATGTCACAGCCGACGAAGTGCGACTTCTTCCACTTGGTGGCTCAGGCTCTTACGCAGGATGAGATCGGCCCGCGGGCGGGTCGGCAGAATGTTCTGATGCAGATTGGGCAGATTGATTCTTCGCCAGATATCGCTCGCGACCGCCTCCGCCTTGTCGTCGTCCAATTCGGCGTAGCGGTGAAAATATGACTGAGGATCTCGAAACGCTGTGCCGCGCAATTGCTTGAACCGCTCCACATACCAGCGCTCGATCACTCTGTCATCGGCATCAACGTAGATCGAGAAGTCGAAGAAGTCCGACACCACCGGGGTGTCGTTGCCGTCTATTCTGGGCCGTGCTGTCTGCAGCACATTCAAGCCCTCGAGTATCAATATGTCGGGGCGGGTGACGGTGTCGACCGAGTCCGACACGATGTCATAAATGAGGTGCGAGTAAACCGGCGCGTCGGCAGACGGCGCGCCCGACTTGATCGCCGAGAGAAAGGCCAACATGGCCGGCATGTCGTAACTCTCGGGAAAGCCCTTGCGCTCCAACAAGCCTTCGCGCTCAAGGACCGCATTGGCGAAAAGGAAACCATCGGTCGCGACCAAAGCGACCCGCGGTGTGTTTGGCCAACGGCTTAGCAGCGCCTTGAGCAGCCGGGCGGTGGTCGATTTACCGACCGCAACCGATCCGGCAAGGCCGATAATGAAAGGCGTCACACCGCCGGGGTCGCCCAGAAATGTTCGTGTCGCCTGAAACAGACCTTGAGTGGCGGCAACATAGAGACTGAGCAAGCGCGACAGCGGAAGGTATATCGTCTCTACTTCTCCCAGCGACACTGGATCGTTGAGGCTTTGCAACCTTTCTACCTCTTCCGCGGTCAGGGTCAGCGGAGTGTCGGCGCGAAGGCTCGACCATTCCTCCCGATCGAAGATGCGATGCGGGTGTACCGCCGGGGGCTCCGCATTCATGCCGCCTTAATCCGCCCCGCGAGAAGCCTTTTCGGCAATGCCGCTGCGGCCGCTGCGCCGCCCGAGCTCGGCCATAACCGACTGAAACGGAACACCGCAGGCCTGAAGCAACACCAAGAGGTGATAGATCACATCGGCCGATTCGGAGGTGAGAGCATCGGGATCGCCCTCGACCGCCGCCACCACCGCTTCGACCGATTCCTCTCCGAATTTTCGCGCGCAATATGCCGGACCCATCTCCAGCAGGCTCGCGGTGTAGGACGTCTCCGGCAGCGACCGGGCACGCTCCTCTATCGTTGCTGCAAGATCGGAAAGGTCGAAATCGCTCATCGGCGCCTCCTCAGCCATCGAGGCGCACCGGCACGCCTCGTTTGGCCATATAAGCCTTTGCCTGGTGAATCGAAAAATCGCCGAAATGAAAGATCGACGCCGCGAGCACGGCCGAGGCATGGCCGATGACCACGCCATCGACGAGATGCTGCAGATTGCCGACACCACCGGAGGCAACCACCGGCACCGGCACCGCGTCGGCGACCGCCCGCGTGAGTTCCAAGTCGAAGCCTTCGCCGGTGCCGTCGCGATCCATCGAAGTCAATAGAATCTCTCCGGCGCCGAGTGCTGCGACCTCCACCGAATAGGCAATTGCATCCAGGCCGGTCGGGTTGCGGCCGCCATGGGTGAAAATCTCCCAGCGATCGGACTCGCCACGAGAGCTGACCCTCTTGGCATCGACGGCGATAACGATTGCCTGGGCGCCGAATTTCTCTGAGGCCCGGCCGACGATCGCACGATCCTTAACCGCCGCGGTGTTGATCGAGACCTTGTCGGCACCACCGAGCATCAGCGCGCGGACGTCATCGACGGTGCGAACACCGCCACCCACCGTCACCGGCATGAAGCAAGCTTCGGCAGTGCGGGCGACAACATCAAGGAGGATCGCCCGCTCCTCATGGCTGGCAGTGATGTCGAGGAAACAAATCTCGTCGGCGCCGGCGGCATCATATGCCTCGGCCGCCTCGACCGGATCGCCGGCATCTCGGAGATCGACGAAATTGACGCCCTTGACGACGCGGCCATCCTTAACGTCGAGGCATGGAATCACACGGGTTTTCAGCATGTTGGCAACACCCATCGTGCGGTGAGCCGGCCGCCATTTCTTGTATTGTCCGTCCTCGCCTCGCGGCGGGCGGACGGGCAGTCCTTGACATCGAGGCAGGGAATCACATAGGTCTTCAGTACTTACGTCACCACATATTGGGTCGTTCCGAGGCGATCAGGCCGATCTGGAACGACTGGACTCGGCGCTAGAAATGAGCGCCAGCGCCGCCTTCGCATCAAGCCGGCCATCATAGAGGGCGCGGCCGGCGACGGCACCGACAAGGGAGCTATAGCGCGGTTCGGTCAGCCGCTCGACATCGGCCAGCGAGGCAAGACCGCCAGAGGCGATGACTGGGATCGACACCGCCTTGGCGAGCGTCAGGGTCGCATCGAGATTGAGACCCGCGAAGACGCCGTCGCGATCGATGTCGGTGTAGACGATCGCAGCAACGCCGGCATCTTCGAAACGGCGAGCTAGGTCGGTCGCCACAAGTTCCGATGTTTCCGCCCACCCTTCGACCGCCACCCTGCCGCCACGGGCGTCGATACCAACGGCAATTTTGCCGGGAAAATCGCTGGCGGCGCTTCGCACCAGGTTCGGATTACGAACCGCCGCGGTGCCCAGGATCACTCTGCTAACGCCGCGCTCAAGCCATGTTTTGATGGCCGCGATGTCTCGGATGCCGCCGCCGAGCTGGATGGGAATATCGACCGTGGCGAGGATTGCGATCACTGCATCGGCGTTGACCGAATGCCCAGCAAAGGCACCGTCGAGATCGACGACATGAAGCCACTCGAAGCCTGCCTCGGCAAAGGAGCGCGCCTGCGCCGCCGGATCGTGGTTGAAGATGGTGGCTCGCTCCATCTCGCCGCGTTCCAGGCGAACGCAGACACCGCCTTTGAGATCGATCGCCGGGAATAGGATCATTTCGCGTCAGGGCAATTGCGAGGAATGCTGCTGAATGATCAGCCAGCCTCGATCGGTCAGGACATAGCTGAAGCTGAAGCGATAGAGCACCTCGATCGGCGGACCGCCAGCGACCGGGGTGACGTTGAAATGATAAAGCCCAGTCGAAGTCGCCACCCGGCCATCGCGGTAGAACCTGATCACGGGTTCGACGAAAGCATGGGCGCGGTTGGTGAAGCCGTCGAACTGGCTTTGAAAATAAGGTGCGAACTCGGCGGCGCCAACCATCGGAACGCGAGCCCCGGTTCCCCAGAACGCAGCGTCTGAATGATAGAGCTCGAGCATCTCGGCCGCATCGGTCGCGGTCGCGTAGACCTCTGACCAACGCGCCATCGCGGCAAGGATTTCGTCCTCTGTTTGCGCTAGCACGGCGGTGGCCGACGACAAGACAAGGGCGATAATTGCAAGGCCGGCGGTCAGTCGCTGTTTCATGGTCTCGTTCCTTCACTGTTCCGATCGTGGCTCAGGGGCTCCACCGGATGAAGTTCTCAATCAGGGCTAGCCCAAGCTTCTGGCTCTTCTCGGGATGGAACTGGGTACCGGCAACATTGTCCCGAGCGGCGATCGCGGTCACTTCGCCGCCATATTCGGCGGTCGCAACGAGGTCACTTTCCTCCTCTGGCTCCAGCTCATAGGCATGAAGGAAGAAGGCGTGAAGGCCATTCGGGCCGAGCGGGATGCCGGACAGAAGCGGATGTTGGCGCTTCGAGTCGAGCGTGTTCCAACCCATATGCGGCACCTTCAGCGACGGGTCGGACGGGTCGATCGACACGACCTCGCCGGGGATGCGTCCGAGCCCCCTCGTGTCGCCGTGCTCCAGCCCGCGATCGGCGAGCAGCTGCATGCCTACGCAAATGCCGAGAAAGGGATGGCCGGCGTCGATTGCGGCGTCGATCGCCTCGATCATTCCGGAGACCGAGTCGAGATTGTGCCGGCAATCGCGGAAGGCACCGTCGCCGGGCAAGACGATCCGATCGGCTGCGGCAACGACCTCCGGGTCGCTGGTGACGGTGACCGGTTGCGGTCTGCCGGTCCGCAGTACCGCCAGTTCAAACGCCTTGGCTGCTGAACGCAAATTGCCAGCGCCAAAATCGATGATCGCTATGCTCAAGCTTGCTCAATCCATGATTTCGGCCAGGATTTCGGCCAGGCCCTCAAGCGGCGTGCGTCAGCCCTCGCCCAGCGACCCCTTGGTCGATGGCACGCTATCTGGTTGCCGCGGGTCTATCGCCAGCGCCGTTCGGAGCGCTCGTGCCAGCGCCTTGAAGCAAGTCTCGGCGATGTGGTGGCTGTTCTCGCCATAGAGGTTCTCGATATGTAACGTGATCGCGGCGTGCTGTGCGAAAGCCTGGAAGAATTCGCGCACCAATTCGGTATCGAATTCACCGATCTTCGAGCGCGAGAACGATACCAGCCAGACCAGATGTGGCCGGCCCGACACATCCATGGCGCAACGGGTCAGAGTCTCGTCCATCGGCAGATGAACATCGGCGTAGCGCACGATACCGCGCATGTCGCCCAGCGCTTGCCGAACAGCCTGACCGATGACGATACCGACATCCTCGGTCGTGTGGTGCTGGTCGATGTGTAAATCGCCCCGCGCCTTGACGCTGAGGTCGATCAAGCTATGACGAGCGAGTTGGTCCAGCATGTGGTCGAGAAAGCCGACACCGGTGGCGACGTCCGATTTGCCGGTGCCGTCGAGATCAACGCTAACGGCGATATCGGTTTCCTTGGTGCGGCGCTCAATTGCAGCGCTGCGCATCATCGCATCCATCCAAGCAATTTGAAGCGGAGATTGCCGCGCCGCTCTACCAGGTCTTGCGCAATGGCGCCAGTTCGCGCGAAACTGAGCGTAAGGGTCGGCGCAGATTTCGTGCCGGAGTAGAGTCGGAGGCTGATGGTCACGCGTATCGACCACTTGGTCGTCATTGCCGGCGCGCAGGCGGCCGGGAAGACAACTTTCATCCAGGATTTACTGGCGCGGCGGCTCCCTCGGCAGGTAGCAACACATCTACCCGTCGTCGGCGATGGCTGGCGTGTACATGGCGCAGAGGATATCGCGGCGATCGAAGAGTCAGCCGCGCGGGGGACACGGCTGCTGCTGCACTACGACCTCATGCGATGGCTGAAGTTCAAGGGCTTTGCACGGGATCCGGTCTTGCGTTTCTTGGAGCATGCAAAACAGGTAACGGTGGTGAATCTGAGGCCTTCCGCGGCTCGTCTGGCCAAACAACATGGCGTGGGCCATTTGCGATTGGCCGGAGGCCGAGAAACGCAGCGCCCCGTGCCGGGGATCAGTCCATCTTGGCTTTTTGTCAGGACCGTCGGTCACCTGCCGCCGAAGTTTCGCGAGGGTCTCCTTCGACAGGACGTGGTGGCCCGGCGTTGGGCCGAATTTCGAGCAACGTTCCAGTCGCGCCAATGGGAGATCTTCCAAGCCTACGGCCGGAGTGATTGGATCGACCAGCTCCACAATGATTGGAAGGACCATATCCGCGCCGTCGCGGCCGGCAGGGCGAGAATACTGGATCTCAGACCCAAAATTCGCTGGCCACGAGCGCGTTTCAGATGGGCCGTCGGCCGGGACATCACGATCGTCGGAGCCGACGCCGCCAAGACGGCTTTGAAGCGCATCTGACCGGCGAGCCCTCTCACCCCTTCCCATTCACGACTGTCCTGCCTACATCTGGTGATCGATCGCCGCCCGGTGCCTCGATGTGAGGGCCGGCTCGGACACAAAATGGAGGGTGCCTTGCCGGCCCTTTTTGTAGTTGTTCTTGCCGCGACGGTAGTCGCGGTCTTCTCCGCCCAAAAGCTTGCGCAATCAAAGAACCGGGCCGTCACTGCCTGGATGTTGACGGCTGCGTTGTTCCCGCCATCGACGCTGATTCTGGCGGCATTGTCAGGGCGCGATGAACCGCTTGCTGGAGCCGACGCATGATGGCGCCGACCCAAGGGCCGGGCTGGGAAGGAACCACCATTGTCTCGATCCGAAAGGGCGACAAAGTGGTCATCGCCGGCGACGGACAGGTTTCGGTCGGTCAGACGGTGATCAAACACAATGCCCGCAAGGTCCGGCCGGTCGGCAAGGGCCCCGTGATCGCAGGCTTCGCCGGTGCAACAGCGGACGCCTTCACCTTGCTCGAGCGGCTTGAAACCAAACTCGAACAATACCCCGATCAACTAACGCGAGCTTGTGTCGAACTCGCCAAGGATTGGCGTACCGATCGCTATCTAAGAAGACTCGAGGCGATGATGATTGTCGCCGACAAGGGCACCACATTGGTGCTGACCGGCACCGGCGACGTGCTTGAGCCGGAGGGCGGCGTTGCCGGAATCGGTTCCGGCGGCAACTATGCTCTGGCTGCCGCCAAGGCTCTCATCGAGTCCGATTTGGACGCCGAGGCGATCGCCCGCAGGGCGATGGAGATTGCTTCCGAGATCTGCGTTTACACCAACGACAATGTCACTTTGGAATATTTGGAGACGGAAACATGACTCCAACAGTCGCAGCGGCCAAGCCAGCTCCGAGACCGGAACCCAAATCCGAGGGCAGCATTACCGTATCGCAATTCTCGCCACGGGAAATCGTCTCCGAACTCGACCGGTATATTATCGGTCAGAATGACGCCAAGCGCGCTGTGGCGATCGCGCTTCGCAATCGTTGGCGACGGCAGCAATTGAAGGGCTCGCTGCGCGAAGAGGTGCTGCCGAAAAACATTTTGATGATCGGTCCGACCGGGGTCGGCAAGACCGAGATTTCGCGGCGGCTAGCCAAGCTTGCCGGAGCGCCGTTCATGAAAGTGGAGGCGACTAAATTCACCGAAGTAGGCTATGTTGGCCGCGACGTAGAGCAAATCGTCCGCGACTTAGTCGAGATCGGAATCGGGCTGGTCCGCGCCAAGAAGCGGAAGGATGTCACCGCGCGGGCCGAGCTGGCCGCCGAGGAACGGGCGCTTGATGCCCTGGTCGGCGGCGCCGCCAGCCCGGCAACACGGGATGCGTTTCGCAAGAAGCTGCGCGCGGGCGACCTCGACGACAAAGAAATCGAGATTCAGGTGCGCGACACCGGTGGCATGCCGTCGATCGACGTTCCCGGTATGCCCGGCGCGACCGTCGGCGTGATGAACATCAACGAAATGCTTGGCAAGGCCTTTGGCAACCGGACCAAGACACGCAAGGTGACCGTCCGCGATGCGCACGATGTCTTGATCGCAGAGGAATCCGACAAGCTGCTCGACGACGACGCTGTGGTCGCCGAAGCGATCGCGGCGGTGGAAAATGACGGTATCGTCTTCCTCGACGAGATCGACAAGATCTGCGCCCGGGAGGGCCGCTATGGCGGCGATGTTTCCCGCGAGGGGGTGCAGCGCGACCTGTTGCCTTTGATCGAAGGAACAACGGTCGCGACCAAGCATGGCCCGGTAAAGACCGACCACATATTATTCATCGCTTCCGGCGCCTTCCATGTCGCCAAGCCCTCTGATTTGTTGCCGGAATTGCAGGGTCGACTGCCGATTCGGGTCGAACTCCGGGCCCTGACCAAGGACGATTTCCGTCGTATCCTGACAGAGACGGAGGCCAGCTTGATCAAGCAATATGTGGCCTTGATGGACACCGAGGGCGTGACGCTGAACTTCGCCGACGACGCGATTGAGTCGATCGCGCAGATCGCTGTCGATATTAACTCGGCGATCGAGAATATCGGCGCCCGCCGGCTGCAGACGGTGATGGAACGCATCCTCGACGATATCAGCTTCACCGCTCCGGATCAGGCCGGCGAGACGCTGGCGATCGACGCCGCCTATGTCGAGAAGCAGATTGGCGATCTAGCGCGGAACACCGATCTCAGTCGGTTCATCCTTTAGCCGACGATCCGCCTGATCCGAACATAGAACGCGCCGGTGCCGCCATGAGCCCGATGCGCTTGATCGAAGCCGCTTACCAGCAGCCGAAATCGAGCCGATGCCAGCCAATGCGGCACTGACCGCCTGAGGACGCCACGATCGCCATAGCCCGGACCACCCTTGCCGGTGATCACCAGAACGAGACGACCGCCGTCGGCCTGGGTCGCGGCCAAAAACCGGTACAAGCGCTCGAAGGCCTCTGACTGATGGTCGCCATGAAGATCAATTCGGGCATCGAGGACGATCGAGCCGCGAGCGATCCTACGAGCGGTGCGGCGGTCAATCGGCGTCGGCTCGTGACGATACCGTGTCTTCGGTACCGTTGAGGGAGCAGTCGCAGCGCTCTGAGACTTGGCCTTCGGTTCAGCCGCGTGAGACTTCTTGTCGGTCGCGGGAAACTTACCGGCCTGAAAGCCCGGCCGCCGCAGCGGCTTGGCGGTTCGCGCCACCTTCTCCCACAACACTGCCTCTTCGCCCGATAGCGATCGCCGTCCAGTTGCCATCAATCGTACTATCGTGAAATGAGCCCGATCTGTAGCGATTGGCCGTCACGGGGATGGCGGCCGGCTATTCGACCGACTCGGTTGCTGCCAGTTTCCAGTTCGGATCGCCTGCCGCAACCGCGCGTGAGAACGTCCACCTATCGGTGACCTCGCTGAGCTTATTAGCGTCGCCATCGACGATCTTGCCATCCTTGTCGCGCGTCGTCGAAATCAGCTCCGAGACAAAGCGGACGGTCACCTGCGCGTTGCCGGCCCGGATCGAAACGTCTGTCACTTCGACCTTGTTGACGCCGACGAATTTGAACTCAATCGTCTCCTCGCGGTTTTCGCGTTCGGAAATGGCGGCAACGAATCCATCATTAACATCGCTCGACAGCAATTGCCGCAATGTCCGCCGGTCGCCCTCGGCGAACGCCGTGACGACCATCTCGTAGGCCATCTTGGCACCATCGACGAAGGCTGTAGGATCGAATGACGGATCGGCGATGATCAATTCCTTCAAGCCTTTGCCGACAGCGCTCCCGGGCGCAGCCACGGCTTTGACCCGGGTTTCGATATCCACCGCGCTCTCCTGCGAGGTAGCTGGCGGCTCGGTCTCTCCGCCCTGCCGAGGTGGCAAGGCGATCACCTTGTCGTCCTGCTCCCCGCCTCGATCGGACCGCGCATAGGGGTCGAAAGGCCCACGCTCATTGCCAGTGCGGCGACCAAGAACGCTTCGCAATCGGATGAAAATGACGATTGCCAGCGCCAGGAAAATGATCGTGAGGATATTGTCAGAGCCGTTCATTCAGTGGAGTTCCGATCGAGGACTTGCGAACACGCTGCGCCAGAAGGGTGCTAAAACCGACAACACTTACTATCTAAGCGTGGTCGGGCGGCCAATCCACCCCTGCCGGGAATCAGCCTTAGCAGCATAGGGGCTTCTTGCGAATGCCAATACGCATCCTGCCGATAGTGTTGCTCGCGGTCCCGATCCTCGAGATCGCGGTGTTCATATTGGTTGGAGGTCGCATCGGCATCGGCTGGACGCTGCTGCTGATCCTCGTCACGGCCATTATCGGCACAATGCTACTGCGTCGGCAAGGCTTCGAGCTGCTGGCCCGTATTCGCGAAGACGTGAACGCTGGGCGAATGCCGGCCCGAGCCATGGCCCATGGCGTCCTGGTGATCGTCGCTGGTGTAATGTTACTCACTCCAGGTTTCGTTACCGACGCGGTTGGGTTTCTTTTGTTTGTCCCGGCGTTTCGTGATTGGGTGTGGCGAGTGGCCGCGCCGTTCTTCTTCGCGCATCTTAGCGGCAGCTGGGCGCGGTGGCCCGACGCCGGCGACGGCGGCGCTGACTACGATTCGGTGATCGATGTCGTGGCCAAACCTCCGCGGGAGGACCCGAGGGATTCGCAAGGGTGAGCTCGCCGGCCTCCTTGGTCCTTGCTTGTCTCACCCAGACAGGCGTGTTAGCCACCGCCTCGATTATGGGAGCCGGTGGCCGGGCGTTGAGAGGTGTTGAATCATGGCGGACGATGACAAGAAGGCCGCCAAGGCCGAGGGAGGTGACAACGGCACGAGCAAATCTGCCAATGGCGGTGACGCCCCGGGATTCTCCGGTGAAGCCCCGCCTCGGGTAACCGGGGCACCGGCGGCGCAGGATCCCACGCTGCCGCGAATGAACGTGATGGCCCAATATGTGAAGGACCTCTCGTTCGAAAATCCGGACGCTCCGAACTCTCTGACACAGCGGTCAAGTCCACCGAAAATCGATGTTCGCATCAATGTGCACGTCAATCGGATGACGAAGTCGGACCTCGAGGTTTCGCTCAAGCTAGAAGCCACCGGCAAGGACGCCGATAAAGATAAGGTGCTGTTCGCCGTCGAACTCGATTATGCCGGTCTCTTCCGCATTGCCAATGTTCCTGACAATCAGGTGGGGGCCCTGGCCATGGTCGAGTGCCCGCGACTCCTCTTTCCGTTTGCACGCCAGATCATGGCCGATGCAACGCGGGGTGGGGGGTTCCCGCCGCTATTGCTTGAGCCAATCGACTTTGTCGCCCTTTATCGGGAGCGGCTGCGGCGCGAGGTGGAGGGTTCCGGTCCGGGCCTCGATATTACTCCGCCGCCAACGGCTAGCTGATGAGATCCCCGGCGGATTAGCGGCCGGCGCCATAGTCGGCCCAGATTCCGCCATGCTTGAGGCTGGCGACAAAGGCACTGTGTGCGACACGATCCTCGTCGCTCACCCTTGAGGACAACGGAACCGGCCGTGGCTTCCCTGAAAAACGCGCAACAGCTGCTCCCAGACGTTGGTGCTCGACCTCGCTGAGACCCAGGCTCGCCTGACGACCACCGATCAGTTCGATGTAGACCTCCGCCAATAACGAGGCGTCGATCAAGGCGCCGTGAAACGAGCGGTTGCTATTATCGATGCCATAACGGGCACAAAGGGCATCAAGCGAATTGGGGCCGGCAGGATGCCGCTGCCGGGCGAGCGCCAAAGAATCGACAACCCGACCCGGGTCGAGGCCGGGCCGCCCGATTCGCTTGAGCTGGGCGTTGAGAAACGCGAGATCGAATTCGGCGTTGTGGGCAATCAGCGGATCATCGCCTGCAAAGGCGACGAAGCCATCGATCGCGTCGGCAAATACCGGCTTCTCGGCAAGGAACGCCTCCGACAAACCGTGCACACGATAGGACTCGATCGAGATGGAACGCTCCGGATTGATATAGATTTGAAAGATCTTGCCACTCTGGATGTGATTGATAAGCTCGACGCACCCGATCTCGATGACCCGGTCGACACGAATATCAAGGCCGGTCGTTTCGGTGTCGAAAATAATCTCGCGTCGTGTGGCGGGCATCGTTATCCCTTGGCAGCGGTTTCGAGACTGGCAATGATATTGCCCACCTCGCGCTTTATTTCATCCATATCGGTGCTGCTATCCACCACATAGTCGGCGCGGCCTTGCCTCTCGGCGTCGGACATGTGCCGAGCCATGAGCTGGCGGTAGAATGATGGCGACATCGTTCCGCGATCGCTGACCCGGGCTCCGCGGAGCTCGGCCGGCGCGATTGTCACCAGGACACGATCGCAAAGTTGGTTGATGCCGCTTTCGAACAACAACGGTATTTCCAGAACCGCAAGAAGTCCGTCGCGCTGGTTAGCGAGAAAAGCTACGGCTCGTTTTCGCACGATCGGATGGACAATCGACTCAAGCCTCGCGATCGCCGGCGGATCATGCTCGATAAATGCGGCTAGCCGCTCGCGGTCAACCTGGCCGCCAATCATCGCCGCGGGAAAAGCTCCGGCGATCAGCTCGGGTTGCTCCGCATAGATCGAATGTACGACGGCATCCGCATTGAGCACCGGAACACCGGCGTCGGCAAACAGCGCGGCAACGGTGGTCTTGCCGCTTGCGATCGACCCGGTGATGCCGAGCACAATCACGCGTCTCGCGCCAAATCAGCGACTATAAGGCTGCGCAATTCGTCGCTCACTTCGGGACGCTGGCCGAACCATTTCTCGAAGCCCGGAACAGCTTGATGAAGGAGCATGCCAAGCCCATCGACAGCCGACAGGCCGCAATCCCGTGCCCTCTCGAGAAGGCCTGTTTCCAACGGCACATATACGAGATCGTTGACGATCATGTCGTCTCGGACTCGACGGAGATCGAGCGGCAAGGACGGCTGGCCTCGCATTCCGAGCGAAGTTGTGTTGACTAGAACCCGCGAGAGCGGCAGCATCGTTCCGACCTCGTCCCAGCCGGACGCGCGTACTCCAGGGCCGAAATTCCTCGCTAGTTGCTCGGCTTTTGCCAAAGTCCGGTTGACCACAACGACCGGATCAAACCCTCGCTGCAGCAGGGACCAAATGACCGCCCGGGCTGCACCGCCGGCACCCAACACCATTGCTGCCCCCACCTCCGCCGACCAGCCCGGAACTGCTCCGTCGAGATTGGCGAGAAAGCCGTGGACGTCAGTGTTGCTACCGAGCAGCCTGCCATCTTGCAGCCACAGCGTGTTTACTGCGCCAAGCACGGCCGCGACCTCATCTGCCTCATCGACCGCCCTGAATGCTGCCTCTTTGTGCGGCACGGTGACATTGCCGCCGATAAATCCGCTGTCGGCAAACTGGATAAAGAACTTCGCTATCCGTTCGGGTTCAACCGCGACGGCGGTGTAGTCCCCGTCGACTGCAAGGCGCTTTAGCCAATAGCGATGGATCAACGGCGATCGCGAATGCGCGATTGGCCATCCGATGACGCAGGCCTTGCGGCGGCTCACAGAGCTAGCGCCCCAATCCGGCGCAACGCGACCAGAAGCGGAATCATCGGTAGCCCGAGAATAGTGAAATAATCACCCTCGATCCGCGCGAACAATCGGATGCCGAGTCCCTCCAATTGATAGGCTCCGACACTGGTGGTGGCGACCGGGCCGACGGCATCGAGATAATTGTCTATCTCGTCATCGCCTAGCGGACGCATCGTAAGCCTTGCCGTCCGTATTTGCCGAGCCAATCGTTTTCCGTCCTTGACGATGGCAAAAGCGGAATGAAGCGCATGGGTTCGACCCGACAGAGACTTTATCTGTCGCCGGGCGGCCACCAGATCAGCAGGTTTGGTCAAATACTGGCCGTCGATTTCCAGCGTCTGATCGGCGCCGATAACAATGGCCCCCGGACGCAATGTGCTCACCGCCCTCGCCTTTGCCTCGGCCAAATGGACCGCTATCTCCCTAGCGTCTTCCAGCGAGCGGTGTTCTATCAATGTGTGTTCGTCGAGATCGGCGGCCAGGCTGACAACACGCACTCCGGCCTTGACGAGCAGTTGTCTGCGGATCTTGCTGTCTGAGGCGAGGACGATCGTCTCCAATGGACCCCCTGCGTGTCAGGTGATGTTACCAATCGCTGGGCTGGCAAAGCGACCGCCGTCATTGACCCCGATATTTTTTCTTGCCTGTGGACCTGTGGGGTTAAGTCGCGCCTTGCCTTCACCGATGACATATTGATCCCCGCTCTGCGATATGTTGGTCACCGCTGCAGTCGGTGAGACCCGTTAATTTTCGATTCGACCGTAAAGGGATGATGTCCACTTTTCTACATTCTCTTCACAACTAGATTGCTCGAAATAGGACTGCTATCAGGCTGACTCAATGAGATTGTTATCTTTGTCCCCGGTAGCAATCTTCCCAGTCTGTTGGCTGTCACCATGCTGTAAGACGATTACAACTTGTTGAAAGTGTTGGAATATAGATAATACCCACTATTCACCGACAAGAATAAGAAGAATAGAAAGTATATTTTTCTTTTTTTGATAGAAATATGATCAAAGTTACCGAAACGGGACTAATGCTACGAGCGTTGAAGGGCGAAAAAGGCCATACGCCAATTTGGCTAATGCGGCAAGCGGGACGGTATTTGCCGGAGTATAGGAAAGTTCGAGAAAGGGCCGGATCGTTCTTGGGACTGTGTTACTGGCCGGAATTAGCCGCGGAGGTGACGCTGCAGCCAATTAGACGATTTGATTTTGATGCCGCAATTCTCTTTTCGGACATTTTGGTCGTGCCGGATGCGCTTGGGCGATCGGTGCGCTTTGTGGATGCAGAGGGACCGCGATTGGATCCGATCGATAGCAATGGTGTCGATGCGCTACAGACCGACGATGTTCGAGACCGACTGAAGCCAATATTCGAAACGGTGTCGCGTGTTCGCAAGAGCCTGCCGGAAGAGAAAGCACTCATTGGTTTTTGTGGTGCGCCGTGGACGGTGGCGACTTATATGATCGCTGGTCGAGGAACACCGGACCAGGCACCTGCGCGATTGGTTGCAGCGAGTCAGCCGGAGGTGCTGGATCGTCTGATCGATCAATTGGTTGTTGCGTCGTCGGCTTATCTCATTGGCCAGCTGGAGGCTGGGGCCGATCTGGTTCAGATCTTCGATAGTTTGGCGGGTGTGCTTGGAGAGGTCGAATTTGAGCGCTGGTGCATCGCGCCGACGGCGAAGATCATAGGGCGCGTACGGAAGCAAATCCCAGCGGCAAAGTTCATCGGTTTCCCAAAGGGGGCGGCGTTGAACATGGATCGGTATGTGGAAGCGACGGGTGTGGACGCAGTCGGTTTGGATTGGACTGTGCCTTTAGATTTTGTACGTCAGAAATTGCAGCCGAAGGTGGTGGTGCAGGGCAACCTCGATCCGATGATCTTGCGCTCCGGGGGATTGGCGCTGGATCGGTCTATAGATCGGATCATGAGTCGATTGTCAGGGAACAAATTTATCTTCAATCTTGGCCACGGTATCGTTCCGGAGACCCCGGTCGCCCATGTCGAGCATCTGGTGAAGCGAGTGCGAAGTTGGGGAGATGGCACGCCGTGACCAGCCAAAACTGGCTTGTTGCGTTTCACGTCATCGCCATGGTCGCTTGGATGGCGGGAATGTTCTATTTGCCGCGGCTGTTCGTCTATCACGCCGATGCCGAACCGGGTTCGGAGATGTCGGAAACATTTAAAGTGATGGAACTGCGGCTGCTGCGGGCGATTATGAGTCCGGCGATGATTGCGACCTGGGCTTCTGGGATAGCCCTGGCGATTTGGCTGGACGTCTATGATCAACCATGGATGATGGCGAAGTTCGCTCTGGTCGTTGCGATGACGGGGCTGCACTTCTGGCTCGCGGCGCAGCGGAGGCGGGTCGCCCTCGACACCAATACAAAGCTGGGCAGGACCTATCGTTTAGTCAACGAGATTCCCACGGTCCTTCTGATAGGAATCGTCATTCTCGTGATCGTCCAACCGATCTAGGCGGTGGGGCGCGGCTGGTCCTTCTTGCCGGGCCGCCCGAGAGGGACTATGTTAAGCTCCATCTGATCAAGCAGACGGGCACCGGGGTGCTTCTCCAGCACAACCCGCGTCGCTGCGGCATCGGGTTTCCCGACGCGCCGAAAGTTCTGCTGCTTTCCTGCTACCTGTTCCAATCGGCATGAGACCGAGCGAAGGAAACTTGCATGCCTGAAATGAAACTTAGGGACCTGAAGAGAAAATCGCCGGCGGAGCTCTTGAGCTTCGCCGAGGAAGTCGAAGTCGAGAACGCCAGCACGCTCCGCAAGCAGGAGCTGATGTTCGCCATCTTGAAACAACTGGCCAGTCGCGACACCGATATTATTGGCGCCGGTGTGGTCGAGGTACTTCAAGATGGATTCGGTTTTCTGAGGTCGCCTGATGCCAACTACCTCGCCGGCCCGGACGACATCTATATTTCGCCATCGCAGATTCGGCGCTTCTCGCTTCGGACCGGCGATACCGTCGAGGGCGATATCCGCAGCCCCAAGGACGGTGAGCGCTATTTCGCGCTGTTGAAGGTCAATTTGGTCAATTTCGAGGATCCGGAAGAGGCTCGCCACAAGGTTCATTTTGACAATTTGACACCACTTTATCCTGACGAGCGATTCAAGATGGAAATGGAGGATCCGACTCGCAAGGATCTCAGTGCTCGAGTGATCGATCTGGTTGCGCCGCTGGGAAAAGGACAGCGGGCATTGATCACTTCGCCGCCGCGAACAGGTAAAACGGTGTTCTTGCAAAACATCGCTCATTCGATCACCGCCAATCATCCGGAATGCTTCCTGATCGTGCTGCTGATCGATGAGCGGCCGGAGGAGGTTACCGACATGCAGCGCTCGGTGCATGGCGAGGTCATCTCCTCGACGTTCGACGAGCCGGCAACGCGACATGTCGCAGTGGCCGAAATGGTAATCGAGAAAGCGAAGCGTCTGGTCGAGCACGGCCGCGACGTCGTCATCCTCCTCGACTCGATCACCCGGCTAGGCCGCGCCTACAACACGGTGGTACCGTCTTCCGGCAAGGTGCTGACCGGCGGCGTCGACGCCAACGCCTTGCAGCGGCCGAAACGGTTCTTCGGTGCGGCACGTAACATCGAGGAGGGCGGCTCGCTGACGATTATTGCGACTGCGCTGATCGATACCGGCAGCCGCATGGACGAGGTGATCTTTGAGGAGTTCAAGGGCACAGGCAATTCCGAGATCATCTTGGACCGCAAAGTCGCTGACAAACGGATCTTCCCGGCAATCGATATCACTCGGTCGGGCACCCGCAAGGAGGAGCTCCTGGCCGCGCCTGACGTGCTAAAGAAAATGTACGTGCTCCGTCGTATCCTGATGCCCATGGGCACGATCGACGCGATCGAGTTCCTGCTCGACAAGCTGAGGCAGACAAAGAGCAATGCTGACTTTTTCGAACAGATGAACACCTGATGGTCGCAGCCGAGGAGGCGTGAGGTGACGCTGACGCGATGGACCGAGATCGACAATTATCTGGAGAGCAAACTCATACCGGATGATCCGGCTTTGAGCGCGGCAATCGCCGCGAGCCAGGCCGCCGGGCTTCCGAACATTGCGGTATCACCAAGCCAGGGCAAATTGCTGCATCTTCTGGCGGCGTCGATTGGGGCGCGGGCGATCCTGGAAATCGGTACGTTTGGGGGCTATTCGGCGATCTGGATGGCGCGGGCCTTGGCGGAGGGCGGTCGTTTGATCAGCCTGGAAAGGTCGCCGCGCATCGCCGAGATCGCCAAGGCCAATCTCGCCGAGGCCGGATTAACGGACAAGGTGGAGATCTGGATCGGGCAAGCGTTGGAGCTCCTGCCGAAGGTCGGGGCAGCGGGCCTTGGCCCGTTCGACTTCACTTTCATCGACGCTGACAAGGCCAGTGTCCCCGAATATTTTGACTGGGCGGTCAAACTGTCTCGGCCTGGGGCGATGATCGTGGTCGACAACATCGTCAGAGGTGGAAGGGTCACGGATTCGGAGACGGTCAATGATGATGTTTTGGGCCTGCGGCGTCTCAACGATGAGCTGGCAACCGACAAAAGAGCGACAGCAACCGCAATGCAGACCGTGGGCGTCAAAGGGCATGATGGCTTCATCCTGGCAATGGTCAATCGCGAATAGGTGAGCTCGAGCCCAAGAGACCGGCAAGGTCTCTGGCTTTGGTCACCGGCGCAGAGCACGTTTGACCCCGGCAGACATAGGCCGTCGGGTGCCCGTCGATGGTGGTCTTGCCGGCAGCCGGATGGCTCCGCTCGAGGGTGTCGCCAGCGGCGATGCGCAGCACAGTGTAGGCTTCTTGCCAATGGTCTTGGACGATCGCGACGAGGGCGTCACCATGCGCTCCCGCAGGGACAACAATCACGATATCGACTGCGGCGATGCTTTGGTCGAGCGCGTTGAACAGGCCGGCCTTGCCAAGAACCGAGCGGGGCTCGTCACAATGAGCGGCGAGGATGGCGTCGGCGCGATCGCGGTAGCGTTCTTCGCCGGTGAGACTGTTGAGACGGATCAGCGCGGCGGCAGCCACGGCGTTTGCGCTCGGCACCGGGTCGTCGGATAGAGGTAGCGGGCGTGCAATCATGGTTATTGCGTCGTCGGCGCTCATGCGATAGCCGCGGATCTCGTCGTCCCAATAATGACGGTCCAGTGTTTCAACAAAGCGCCTGGCGTCCGCGACGTAGGCGGCGCTCAGCGTCGCTTGGTGAAGGGCAATCGCCGCCTGAATCATGGTTGCTTGGTCGCTGGCGAAGCCAACGGACAGCAGGCGTCGATCCTTGAGACCATGTCGGAATCGGCCGTCAACTTGCATCGATTCGGTAATGAAACGATAAACGGATTCCGCCTTTTCAATCCAGTCTGGTCGATTCAAGGCGGCTCCGGCCGAGGCGAGAGCGGCGATCACCAAGCCGTTCCAGTCGGCGAGGATCTTGTCGTCGCGAGCCGGTCGGGGCCGCCGATCTCTCGCAACTAGGAGAATCGCGCGCTGCTCGGCGAGTTTTATTTCGACCGGATCTGACGATAAAGCCATAGTCTTCAGTCGGTTGGGAATTGAGGTGCCTTCGAAATTGCCCTCATCGGTGATGTCATAAACGGCGGAGAACTCAGCCCCCTCCTTGGTACCGAGGATCCGCCGGACCTCGTCTGGCCGCCAGACGTAGAAGCTGCCCTCCCCGTCAGCCGAATCGGCATCGAGGCTGGCGGCGAATGCTCCCTCGGTAGTCATCTCGCGGAGAAGCCAGTCAACGGTTTCTTCAATTCGGATGCGGAACAATGTTTCCTTTGTGCGGAGCCAGACCGCAGTGAGGCGGCCGATAAACATCGCATTGTCGTAGAGCATCTTCTCGAAATGCGGGACAAGCCAGCGATCGTCCACGGAATAGCGGGCGAGTCCGCCGCCGATATGGTCGTAGATCCCGCCCTGCACCATATGCCGAAGGGTCAGCAGGACATGCTCGCGGTAGGTGACGTCTTTGCTGCGATCAGCGCTTCGCCACAGGAATTCCATCAAGGGCGGCTGGGGGAATTTCGGGCTCCCGCGAAGGCCGCCGCGGTCTTCGTCTATTAGATCGGCGGCAAGGCTGGCGGCGGCGTCCAGTAAGGCCGGACTGGGCTCGGCCCGAGCAAGTTGCGGTGCGGCGCGAAGATGGGCGAGCAATGCCGTCTTAGTAGCCTCGATCCGCTCCGGTTGCTCGGCGAAGACGCTGGCGACCGATTGAAGGACCTCGATAAAGGGCGGGCGACCGTAACGGGCGGTTTTCGGGAAGTAGGTGCCACCCCATATTGGATCTGCGTCGGGCGTGAGGAACATTGTCAGCGGCCAGCCGCCCTGCTGGCCGAGCGCTTGCAAAGCGGCCATGTAGATATGGTCGACGTCGGGACGTTCCTCGCGGTCGACCTTGATGTTGACGAACAGTCGGTTCATCACCGCGGCGGTGACGGGATCCTCGAAGCTTTCATGGGCCATGACGTGACACCAATGGCAGGCGGCATAGCCGATGGACAACAGGATCGGTCGCTTGAGGCGTCTGGCCTTGGCGAGAGATTCGGGGCTCCAAGCGTGCCAAGCCACGGGGTTGTCGGCATGTTGGAGGAGGTATGGGCTGGTTTCGTTGCGAAGGAGATTGCCGGTCATGGAGACTGCGCTAGAGCTAGCCTTGGCTCCCTCGGAAGCCGGTGAGGAGATCTTTGATAGCATCTTTGCGGTGTCGAGCGGGCCGCCTCCTGCCGGAATAGCGGTTATCCGCGCCACCGGGCAGGGCGTCAGGGCGGCGTTGGCGAGGCTGGCCGGATCGCCGCCGGAGCCGAGACGTGCGGTGCTGCGATCAATCGTCGATCCGGCGACGGGGAAAATGATAGACCGGGGGCTGGTGCTGTTCTTTCCGGGGCCGGATAGCTTTACCGGTGAAGATGTTCTGGAGCTGCATCTTCACGGGGGCCGAGCGGTGGTCTCGGCGGCGCTGGAGGCCCTTGGCTCGATACCGGGATTCCGCCTGGCCGAGGCCGGAGAATTCACCAGACGCGCGTTTGTCGCAGGCCGGATGGACCTCACCGAAGCGGAGGGGCTGTCGGACCTAATCACGGCCGACACATCTGCCCAGCGGCAGGGTGCGCTTGAGCAAATGCAGGGATCGATTCGGAGGCAATATGAATCCTGGACCTCGTCGTTGACGAGGGCGCGAGGGCAGATCGAGGCCGAGTTGGACTTTGCCGACGAGGAAGACGTCGATGGCGTTTGGGGGCGCGAGGGTCGGGAGCTGGCGACAAAAATCGCGGGCGAGATGGAAAAGACGCTCGCCGGTTTCGGCCGGGCGCGTGCGATTCGAGAGGGACTCGAGATCGTCCTGCTTGGGGCGGTCAATTCGGGTAAGTCGACGCTGCTTAACGCGATCGCCGGGCGCGAGGTAGCGATTGTTTCCGAGGAGGCAGGAACGACGCGGGATCTGATAGAAGTTCCGGTCGATCTGGGTGGGTTCAAAGCGATTCTGGTCGACAGCGCGGGGCTCAGGGCAGCGGAAGGGCTCGTCGAACGGGAGGGGATAAGACGGGCTCGAGAGAGAGCGAGCCAAGCGGATCTGGTACTTTGGCTGTCGGATCAATTGGAGAAGGCGACCCTGGAGACATATACCGAATCAGAGGTTTGGACGATCGCAACCAAGGCCGACCTGTTGGATGGAGCCGAATTGGTTCGTGCCGGAAGCGAGGCCGATTTTGTGTTATCGGCGCAGAGCGGCAGCGGTGTGGACGAATTGCTGAAAGCGATCGGCGAATGGGCTGCTGATCGCAGTAAGGGTGATCCGCCAGTGGTCACGCGGGAGCGGCATCGGGTGGCACTTGCGGGCGCGCTTGCGGCAATACGAAAGGGTCTAGAGCAAACTGAGGTGGAGTTAACTGCGGAAAGTCTCCGCTACGCTAGCGAAGCGCTGGGCCGAGTCACTGGCAGAGTGGATTCAGAAGCAGTGCTGGATGTGATTTTCAGTGAGTTCTGCATTGGAAAATAGATGTTTCACGTGAAACAGGATGACCGGTTCGACGTTATGGTGGTCGGAGGCGGCCATGCCGGGACCGAGGCGGCGTCTGCGGCCGCGCGCATGGGCACAAGGACTGCTCTGGTGACGCATCGTTTTGACACTGTCGGAGCGATGTCGTGCAATCCTGCGATCGGTGGGCTCGGAAAAGGCCATTTGGTTCGAGAAATCGACGCGCTGGACGGACTGATGGCCCGTGTCGCCGATGCCGCGGGAATCCAGTTTCGGGTTCTGAACCGGAGCAAGGGGCCGGCCGTGCGCGGGCCGCGTGCGCAGGCGGATCGAAAGCTATACGCGGCGGCGATGCGGCAAACGATCAGAGAGACGGTAAATCTGACTGTAATCGAGGCTGCGGTCGAAGACCTGGCTGTTAGGGACGGCCGCGTAGTCGGAGTGGTGTTTGCCGACGGCGTGGTGCTGCAATGCGGCGCAATTGTGCTGACGACCGGCACTTTCCTGAGAGGAATGATCCATATCGGCGAGCGAAAGATCGCGGCCGGGCGGATGGGAGAGGCGCCGTCGGTGGGACTGGCGGCGACGTTGGAGCGCGCTGGGTTCCGGCTCGGGCGGCTGAAGACGGGAACGCCGCCGCGGTTGGATGGGAACAGCATTGATTGGGCAGGTTTGGAGCGGCAGCGCGGCGACGATCCACCAGAACCGTTCTCCGAGCTGACGGATAGGATCAGCGCCCGGCAAATTGACTGTCATCTAACCGCGACCACTCCGGAGACGCATGCCCTAATAGAGGAGAATTTGGCCCGGTCGCCGTTATTTTCGGGGCAGATCGGCAGCAGGGGGCCGCGCTATTGTCCATCGATCGAGGACAAGGTTGTCCGTTTCGCAGACCGCAAGCATCACCAGATTTTTCTGGAGCCAGAGGGCATCGACGACGATACCATCTATCCGAACGGAATCTCGACGTCACTACCAGAAGAGGTGCAAGCGGCAATGGTGGCGACGATACCGGGCTTAGAGCGCGCCCGGATCACCAAGCCTGGTTATGCGATTGAGTATGATCATGTTGATCCAAGGGAGCTTGAACTCACTTTGGAGTGTAAGCGCATGCGGGGACTTTTCCTGGCAGGGCAGATCAACGGCACGACCGGCTATGAGGAAGCGGCGGCACAGGGGGTGCTTGCGGGCGTCAACGCAGCGGCAGTCGCCGGCGGCGGCAACGGCGAGGTGATCTCTCGCGCCGAGGCGTATCTCGGTGTGATGATTGACGATTTGGTGACCAGGGGCGTTTCGGAACCCTATCGTATGTTCACCTCTCGGGCGGAGTACCGGCTCTCTCTACGGGCGGATAATGCCGACCAGCGGCTGACTCCGATTGGCCTCCGCTTGGGCCTTGTTGGTGAGGAGAGGGCCAAACGGTTTATGGAAAAGAAGGCGGAGCTGGAGCGGTTGCGGTCGCAGCTGGCCGAGTTGACGATGACGCCCGACAAGGCAAGAGCAGCGGGGATCCACGTTAACCGGGACGGCGTGCGACGAACAGCGCTTGAGTTTCTTTCGTTTCCCGGAGTCGATGTCGATCGACTCCGGGCGATTTGGCCGGAGATTGGGCCGCACCGGCCGGCGACGGAAAGATTGATCGAAACTGATGCCCGTTATGCAGCCTTCATCAGGCGACAGGAACGTGAGGTCAGAACGTTTGAGCGAGAGGAGGGCGCGGCGCTGCCTGAGATCGATGTCGACGCCATTTCGGGGCTCTCGAATGAAGTGCGGGAGAAGATAAGGCTGGTGCGGCCGCGGTCGCTCGGCCAAGCATCGCGGATCGAAGGTATGACCCCCGCCGCGCTGGCGCTGTTGTTGGCGTCGGCGCGAAAGAATTCGCGGCGTGCCGAGGGATGAGGCCGAGGCGGCATTGGCGGCCGCCGGCATTGGGCCTGTTTCACGTGAAACAACCCAGCGGCTTGATCGATTCGTTGAACTGCTCGGCGATTGGCAGAGGGTTCAGAATCTGGTCGGGCCCGGCGCTCTGGACGAGATTTGGATGCGGCACATTGCCGATTCCGCGCAACTCCTCGCATTGGCGCCGGCCGCTCGGCAATGGCTCGATATTGGCAGCGGAGCAGGGTTTCCGGGAATGGTATTGGCCGCTTTGCTGGCGGAGTCCGAGGGCGCGACCGTGCATCTTATCGAAAGCAATGGTCGAAAATGTGCGTTTCTGGCCGAGGCTGCTCGGGTTATGGGGGCGCCGGCAATTGTCCACAATGTCCGGATCGAGGTGATTTTGCAGCAATGGGCGGAGCCGATTGACGCGATCTCGGCCCGAGCGTTGGCACCGCTGCGGCAATTGGCGGTTTGGCTTCGACCTATTCTGGCGAAAGGTGTGCCAGCCTATCTCCATAAAGGTCTGGACTTTGCGAAAGAGCTGGCCGCGATGCCTGACCGAACCGATTTTGTTCTGGTAGAACATCCAAGTCGAATCGGTTCGGGTGTCATCGTTGAGTTGCGCCTGGCGCGCGGCGATGCCCGTTCGGAGAACTGAGAAATGGCGCTTCCTAAACGCCCACGGGTGATTGCTCTTGCCAATCAGAAGGGTGGCGTTGGCAAGACGACTACGGCAATCAATCTTGGCACGGCGTTTGCCGCCACCGGCGAAGACGTGCTGATTATTGATCTCGACCCGCAGGGAAACGCCTCGACCGGTCTCGGAATTGACCGCCGCGATCGCAAGCTTTCAACGTACGATGCGATGGTCGGCGAGGTGAGCCTTGGCGAGGTGGTCGTCCCGACCGCGGTGCCGGGCCTGTGGGTGGCGCCCTCCACTCTCGACCTGCTCGGCGTCGAGTTACAGATCGCCGGCGATGCCGATCGATCGTTCCGCTTGAGGCAGGCAATTGACTCACTGGGGTCGAGTCAGGCACGAAAATTTTGCTATGTGCTGATCGACTGCCCGCCATCGCTCAATTTGCTGACAATCAATGCAATGGCGGCCGCGCATTCGGTTCTGGTGCCGCTGCAATGCGAGTTCTTCGCCCTGGAAGGACTAAGTCAACTTCTGAATACGGTGCAGCAGGTGCAGCGAGCGTTGAATCCGGAGCTGAGCATTCACGGTATCGTTCTCACGATGTTCGATAGCCGCAACAATCTCTCCGGGCAGGTTGCAGCCGACGTTCGCGCCCAGATGGGACACGCAGTTTACGACACGGTGATCCCCCGCAATGTCCGGATCTCGGAGGCGCCATCGCACGGCAAGCCGGTGATGCTCTACGATTTCAAATCAAGCGGTAGCCAAGCCTATTTGCGATTGGCCTCCGAGATCATAAAGCGCGAGCGTCAATTGACCGCCGCATGATCGATTCGGATACGGAACGAGGTATAGAATCCAGTGGCTGACGAAGGCGGACGAAGGGCTCTTGGACGCGGATTGGCGGCGTTAATCGGCGACGTCGAAGGCGAGGCGGTGGTGCTTGACCGCGTTCGCTCCAGCCGGAGGTTGCCGATCGAGTTCCTGAGGCCCAATCCGGCTAATCCCCGAATGGCATTCGACGGCGATGAACTCGATGCTTTGTCTGCCTCGATCCGGGAAAAGGGGATTGTTCAGCCGATCCTGGTTCGTCCGGTGGCCGGCGCGAGCGGTTCCTACGAGATTATCGCCGGTGAACGCCGGTGGCGGGCAGCGCAACGGGCGGGCCTGCATGAAGTGCCGGTGCTGATTCACGAAGTGTCGGACAAGGAAGCGCTTGAGCTGGCGCTTGTCGAGAACGTGCAACGGTCCGATCTCAATCCGATTGAGGAGGCGACCGGCTACCACCAACTCGTGGACAGTTTCGGCTACAGCCCGGCCGACATTGCCGAGTCGATCGGCAAGAGTCGTCCGCACGTGGCCAATATGCTGCGCCTTCTCAAGTTACCCGAGCCCGTTCAAGCCTATCTCCGTACCGGCCAGCTTACCGCTGGTCACGCCCGGGCGCTGATCGGTGCCGACGATCCGGCCGCGATGGCCAAGCGAATCGTCGAGACCGGCCTCTCGGTTCGCGACGCCGAGAGCCTCGGTCGGAAGCCGACGGGTGGTCGCAAGGCCAAAAGGACCGCCGCAAAGGATGGAGATACCGTCGCGCTGGAGAGGGCGCTTTCGGACGCCACCGGACTGAAAGTGACTGTCGATCACCGGTCGAATGGCACCGGTGAAGTCCGGATCGGTTATCTCGACCTTGAACAATTGGATGAGATCTGCCGCCGCCTGCAATCGCTCTAGGCCGCTCGACGCCGCGAGCGTCGCTTGGCGAGCGCCGCCAGGGCGACAAGGCAGCGGGCGATGACGGCCCCGGAAATGGCCGGATGAAGCCGCGAATCGATCATCGCTTGGTTCAGGCGTTGCAAGGCGTTGTTCAAGCTCTCGAGAGGCCAGAGCTGCAACTGGCGCTCGATCAGAACCCGGCGAGAGGGCAGCGGCGGTGGACGAAGGCTCTGCGTCGCAGCGCTGAGGTTGGTGCCATGATCGATTGCCGATTGCAGCCGGTGCAGCAGCAGGAAATGCCGCTCTGTGGCGGTGCCGATCGTCGACGCTGCGGTGCCCGCGGCCAACAACCTTCGGAAGCCACGATCGAGGGCGGCGTGATCGCCCATGGCGGCGGCATAGACGACGTCGTCGGTCGCGAAGGCTGCGCCGTCGCCGATTGATGCGGTGACGTCGGCAATGGTGATCCTGTCGCCGGATTGCGCATAGAGACAGAGCTTGCGGATTTCGCTGCGGCTAGCGGCACGATCGGCTCCGAGCAAACTGACCAATACCGCTCGGGCCTCCGGCTCAATTTGGAGGCCTGCCCCGGCAGTTTCGGTGTCTATCAGCTGGCCCAGTGAAGCGTCATTGTCGGGATAGCAGCCGATCGCTGCGGCACGGGCGTCGTCTTCGCACAATTTTCGCAGCGCTGCCGTCTTGCGAAGATCGCCTGCCTCAATGACGATCCAGGTGTTTTCCGGTGGGGCCTCGAGGATGGGCCGCAAATCCGTTGCTATCGATCGA
The DNA here is from genome assembly GCA_963667605.2 of Kaistiaceae bacterium. Lineage (GTDB taxonomy): Bacteria > Pseudomonadota > Alphaproteobacteria > Rhizobiales > Kaistiaceae > JADLGL01. The sequence continues at coordinate 926,464 of CAXXUZ010000003.1, read as the reverse complement.
TTGCCGGCTGCGCGAATCCGGATCACCCGCCGACCCGAGAAAAGCGACGCACCATTGGCTTCGTCCGCAAGCATGCCGGGTTCGGCGGCAAGGTCGCTCTCGTCGAAGCGTCTTACCGCCAGTAAATCGTCGCCGATCAAGCGATGTGTCAACGCCGCGGCCCGCTCGGACACGGAGCCGGGATCGGGCCCAAAAAACAGAACGACCGCTTTATCCGCGGCCGGATGGGCGAGGAAACGATCAATCTCGGCGTCGCGGAGATGCGTCATCGACTGGGGTTCAGGTCGAGCTCGGCCGGCGCTTCAGACCACCACATTGACGATCCGACCGTTTCAGCCGATTTCACTAAATACCAACCACGACGAAAAAGCGTTTGGCACAAGTCTGTTGGTTGTTTCATTGAGTGGCAGGCCTGCTCATGCTATTTCCTTTTTTTGTGACCTATTTGAGACCTAGGGGGTGGTTCGGTTGAAAAAACTAACGATCGCGACTTCAGTGGAGGCTGCGAAGCCTGTCGGGAAACACCAGGTCGAGTATCCCGATTCGAAGGTGCGAGGGCTAGCCCTCCGTGTGACACCGCTGGGCGGGAAGAGCTGGACGCTGCGCTATCGAAACACAGCCGGAAAACAGCGGCGCCTGGGCCTTGGGGCGTACCCCGCAGTAGACCTTGCGACGGCTCGCGAGGAAGCGCTGGCGGTACTGGGTAGTGTGGCCAAGGGATTGGACCCCGCCGGTATCAAGCGGGCCTTCCGAGCATCTGCAAGCGCCCCAAGGGTGGCCTCCGTAGGCGAACTTATCGAGAGATATCTTCGAGACGGCGAGCGAGGCAAACATCGGCCGAACGCGAGGATGAAGCGGACGAGAACGCTGGCGCTCGAGCGGTACTATTTCGCGCGCCATATTAAGCCTGCCCTCGGTAATCTTGATATTCCGGAGCTCATCCGCTCGCTGCTCCAATCTTTTCTAGATGACGTCGGTGATGGTGCGCCTTCGACAGCCCGACAATGCCGTGCCGTCATACGTCAGGCGCACAATTACGCCATCCGGCGGGAGATCGCGGAGGCCAACCCGGCCCAGCTGACGGAATTGCCGGCTCCCGGCCAGCGAGATCGAGTCCTTTCTGACCCGGAACTAAGGCTGATCTGGACGGCGGCAGATCCTGATCGTGGGGGATTGGTATCGCCAGGGACAGCGCTGGCGATACGATTGGCAATGCTGACGTTGCAAAGAGGTGGGGAGGTTGTTGGACTTCATGCAAGCGAGATTGACGAGGTGGCACAGGTCTGGACGATTCCGGGCTATCGAACAAAGAACCACCGCACTCACGCGGTCCCGCTTTCTGATGCAGCTATGGAAACAATACGCACGGCATTTACTCTCACCGGGTCAGGTCCAAGCGAGTTTGGCTTCCCCTCACCGCGCTCGCCAGAAAAGCCGATCAGGCGGGATGCGCTTACGCTTGCGGTGAGACGGCTAACGAGACGGCACGAGATCAAGGACGCGACAGCCCACGATTTCCGTCGCACCGGAGCCAGCAACCTTACTAGGGAGCGGATCGGGGTTTCGCGTTTTTTGGTCAGCCGCGTGCTCAATCAGCTCTCCGATTCCGGCGGCGCTGCGGCAGTCACCGCCGTCTATGACAGAAATTCGTATCTGGCCGAGAAGCGACAAGCGCTGGACGCCTGGGCTGCGCTGTTGAAGGAGATCGTTAGCGGGGAGTCTCGGGGCTCGAACGTTACCGCGATATCGGCGGCCCGAGCATAGCGCCGGCCCGCGTGGCGGCGGGGAATGCTGGTGCGCCGCCGAAGGACTGGGCAATACATGATTTGGGAGCTAGTCAGAGCTGACCGTTGACGAACTCAGACAGCTTTCCGTAAGACGAAAGGAGATAGTGTTCGATCGTTCGTTCAGGTATTTTGAGCCGATCGGCTACTTTGAAGTGCGACAAACCTCCCAAATCACCTGTGGTTTTGAACCGCGTCGGCCACGGATACAGAAACTCCAGCGCGGTATAATAGGCGAAATCTTCCGAATCTAGATGGTCTTCAGGACGCCTCGGATATGATTTCTCCAGTGCGTTTGCGATCTGTTCGACTGGGTCTTTGGCAAAATGCGAGACTTCAGTGTCGCACATAAGGTGCATCAGCTCTTTGCATGCAACAAACCTAAACCAGCAAGTGTTCAGGCGTGATGCTACATTGATCTCTGCACGGTCAGAGTAGCGGAATCAGTTGCCAAGAACGACGTCTAAAACAGGGGTTTTTTTGATGACCTCATAGGAGAGGCCTTCACGCGAATATTGCTGCTCGGCCAAGCGGGCGAGCGTGAAGACATCGATGGCAACGGGCAATTGCCCGTCCACCAGCACTGTATCTTCTAGTTGAGCGACCCGGCTCAGGGAGGTTTCGAGCGAGGGCCGCAGCCTCCGCAAAGGTATTGCCTGTCAATTGTTAGTTTGGCTCTTAAAGGGCTTGCAACAAAGAGATTGGGAACGATCTAAATTTCGGCCGCCGCCGCGACACGCACCGCTTGCCGGCCTCCGTCTTGGGTTAGTGCCAATAGCTCACGTACGGCTTCGGCGACGGTTGCACGCTCCGAATCGGCAATGAAGCACTTCATATCGAGAAGGCCTTTTTCCAACTTTTCTCGACCAAACCACTGGCGTAGCAGTTCTTCGTCTGTAACCGTACCATCGTCGCGCTTCATCTGTTTCTTAGCCCGCTTAAAGGCCCCCCCACTTCCCGTACCTTTTTAGTCAGGAGTGTTTACACTTCAACCAAAAAGTTCGTTGGGTCATTCCAGGGTAGTTTTGTGGCGTTGCGTGACTGATTCGTTGAAATGGAGAAAGAATCTTTTTTTCGAGCGTCGGCCGTTCTGAGCGGCAAAGCCTGCTCAGACTACAGGTAGTGCCGAGAAACCGGGTCGAGCCCAACACATAGTAAGGATGTTGTATTTCGGCAACATTGGTAAAGGAAACGTGACGAATCGCCACGTCAAGCGTTTACTCGCGTGAATCCACCGATTTTTTCCAGGCTGTGGATTGGCAGTCGCGAACGTCGATCAACGCACTCGCTGCCAATATCCGCACCATTGACGGCTGACCGCGCGTTAGTGCCAAGGCCAACGCACCGAATGTGTTGGCACCGTTGTCGCGGCGACGGTGGTCCTCCATCGAAGCGGCCTGAGCCGCGTAGGCGTGCAAGTGTCGCGCTGAGACGTGGTGGTGCTGGCCGGCGATCATACGGGGCAAGCGGCTAAAGAAGCTCTCAGCCTAATTGGCGTTGACCCCATCGAGGCTGTAGGCCACGCGGTGATCGATGCGCTGCGCCTCGAACGAGCTGTGAAGAATGTCCCAGTGGCTAGCTTCGTCGGCAACAATCTGCTCTTGGGCAAGGCTCACACTTGGTGGCGGTGCAAGCCAGTCTCGCGTGAGGTGGAAATATGCGGAGGGGCTAGTGGCCTCCGTCCCGAAATCTAAAAGTGCCCCATAAGGGGGTCTGGTTTCGGAGGATCTGGTTTAGTTCGACGCCGTCGGACGACCGACGAATTCAGCGATTCTCTATCTGGCAGTAAGAGGGTCCGCCCACTCAGAAGCGTTGACGCTGCTAGGCTTGGCCGGTGTCTTTATTCCCGACTTCATCATTTGGGAAGGACATGGGAAGCCTGCTCGATCGTCTTCGGAGCCTTCTGGACTATCTCCAAGCCAAGAGAGTCGGTGAGCTGTTCGATCCTCCGAGACAGCTCATTGTCGGACATTGTCTCCAACGTCACCCTGATATCCTTCAGTAGGATCATGGCGACGACCTTGAGGTAGTCGGCTGGCTTTTCCTTGGCAGCTCTGTCCAGCACTTCGGTGCCGTTGCGCTGCCAGTGCTCGTACAGGTCGGCGACGAACTTCTCACCGAGCTTGTTTCTTGAGCCTGGTGGTCTACCAGCCGGATTTCCCGATTGCCCCGGCTGCCACCGAAACGGCTGCATTGCCGCCGGCAGTTCCTTCTTGCGTGTTGAAACAACTTCGGGAGATTGTAAGCCTTGCTGGAATTGTCCATTTGCTAGTTTAGTCATTCACCTGTTCCAGCCCGTTCTCAGGTAGCTGGCCATCATCTAGTCCCCTTCGCTAAAGATTCGGGCCGCCCTTGGTTCAAGGCCGATCGAATGATCTCGGACAGTGTCTCACCACGACGCTCGGCTTCGTCTCGAAGCCAGTCGGCCGTGTCAGCCTCCGCTCGGAAGTGAATAGCTTCACAGTATTTCATAGCCGTTCAACAGTGTTCATGCGAATTCATTACTCGGCTACATCACAACTCATTGATTACTGTAGAACAGTTCGCGGAGAATGACAACAACACCGGTGTGTTAATTCCTGCCGACGCGCCGATGGACGCCCTCACAGCGGCGCTGAGTCGGGGGAAGGGATTCAGGGACAACGGTGACCCTGAAACAGGGAAACGGCGCTCAGCGGCCTCCTTGAGGCGGTGCAATCGGCCCCTTTGGCCTATGCCGATCCCAACCTCTGCCACTGCAGGCCCGCCAAACCGGCAACAACCACAGCGACGGCGACGACCGCCGCGATCCCGGCGCCGGTTAGGGCACCAGGGGCCGCCAACACCAGAACGGCGCTGGCCACGGCCCAGCCGATATCGGCGACGATGACCTGGCGCACCCAGACCGAGGGCGGAATCGCTTGCCTTGCTAGGACCGCGAGCAGGACCGCGAACAGCATCAGACCGGCCCCGACGACCATCAACAGGACGCGCGGTTCGAACCAGGGCCAAATTGAGGACGCGTCGATAATGAGCGCGGCCAGGTTCGCATTGAAAATAAGGAGCGTTAGGCCGCTAACAGCCGAGAACGCAGCGTTTGCCGCCAGCGCCCGGCGAAGGGCCAACCGTTTGGTGGTTTGGTAGTCCATGTCAAATTCCGTCTCCAATGATGACTTTCGCCAACATGGGTGCGATTTGCAGGGCAAACAATTACGCGGGTGGTAATTGTCGGCGCCTCGTTGGAGCGCGACAATGGCCGACGATGAGGATGACCCAAACCAGCGAAGTAACCTTCGGCTCGCTGCTGTGTCGCTGGCGCCAGGCGAGCGGAATGAGCCAGTTGCAGCTTGCCGGCCGGGCCGGTGTCTCGCAGCGCCATGTCAGTTTTCTCGAATCGGGCCTGGCCAATCCAAGCCGCGTCATGATCTTCGCACTGAGCGAAGCGCTCGCGGTCCCTTGCGCGACCGCAACGACCTACTGCTGGCGGCCGGTTTCGCGCCCACATATCGGCGGACTTCGCTGGAGGCTCCCGAAATGGCCCCGGTCCGCGAGGCCCTTGCCAGAATCCTCGTGGCTCACGAGCCCTACCCGGCCATTGTCTTCGATCGTCTGTACGACATCGTTCAGGCGAACCGGGCCGCCCGGCGGTTAATTGCCTTCCTGTTCGCCGAACGCGCTCCGGATCCGACAATCGCCGGCAACGTGCTGCGCAGTGTCCTTCATCCGCAGGGATGCCGGGGGGCCATGGAGAACTGGGATGACTTGGCCGCTATCCTCCTGCGGCGATTGCGCGCCGAAGCGTTGGCGGCTGCGCCCGACGATCCGTTGCGGGCGCTGCTTGAGGAATTCACCGGCTATGACGGCATTCCGCAGAACTGGCGGAGCCGGACCGATCTCGATTGGCGCCAGCCCATGCTGACGGTCGCCTTCGCAAGAGGGTCGGTAAGCTTCGGGATGTTCTCCACCATCGCCACCCTGGGCGCGCCGTTCGATATCACTCTCCAGGACATCCGCATCGAGAGCTACTTCCCGATCGACGACAGGGCTGCGACATTTTTTCAGTCCGACCGCTGATCCGTTGACCCTGCGCAGCCGCGAATGTCTAAACATCATCGAATTGACTGAGCTGGTAGCCCTTGGCGTTCCCTGAGCCACCCGGATCGTCCCCGGAGTGATCTTGAAAGGATTGAGAAGTAGGATCGGCCGATGATTACGATCGCCACCGCTGCAGAGTTCATTGAGCGCGACTACCAACTGACGGCGAACTGCAACACCTGCCGCCATACCGCCGGAATCGATCTGGCAGCCCTACCGCCTGGGGCGCTCCTGGCCGGACCGGACCGACGACCGCTCCGATGTTCAGCCTGCGGCTCTGTTGATACGGCTCGGACGGTGGTGGCTCCGACTTGGTGGAGCATCGACGATCAGCGTGCGTGAGAGCGTCGTGTGAGCTAGTCGATAATCCCGAGCCAGCGAAGCCAGGTCTCGCTTGCGCTGGAATCGCGCAGGAATTGATTCTGCGCCGCGGTCAGCTCAGGGAAGAAGGTTAGCCCCGTCGCGGCTTCAATCTCCTCGATCGTCACGATGCACTGCGAGGGAAAGATTACGACATTGATGTCGCAGCCGTCGGCTAGGTCAGTATCATGATCGAACAGGAAGCCGACTGCGCTCAGGGTGTCGGGATCGATGACTATTTTGAAGTAGCCGTGGGGTATCCCGATCGTCTGATCGTCCATGGGGCCAATTCGAGTAATTGGCTCCGACGCGAACACTGTCCCGGCGATGATCTGAAGATCCCTGCCCTCATCGACCAATACTCGCACGTCGGTTTCCAGCGCAAACCAAATACCCGTAGCTCCGTTGAAGGTGTCGCCGAACTGGGGTGCGATATTGGACATCATGTTAATTTCATAGACGGTGCAGGCATCATCGACATCGTCGATATTTTCGGTGCCTAGGTGCACGCCGAAACGGCCATCGCCATCCCGGTCACCTCCGCTGATGAAGAACGGAACCATGTGCCCCCGTTCGATATCCAGCTGAGCGGACCATCCGTTATAGTCAGCCTTTGACGGGGCTGCCTCGATCGTCGGATCTGATCGGTAGGTCTTCCAAACACCTTTGCGCGGCGGACCGATGCGGTAGGTCGGGTCGGCGTGCCATGCGGCCCACGCCGCCACCTGGTTGGCCTCATCGTAAGCTAAGACGTAGCCACGCCTCGCGAGCGGATCGGTGCCGTCTGGCGAGCCGCCGTAGAGGTGGCGGGCAAAGCTATCCTCGGTGGCCGCCGTTGAGAGCGGCAGACAGTCACCGGAGAGGCTTATCGGCTGGGCGCTCGCTGACGACAGCCCGATTGAGAACAGCGCGGCCGCCGCTGGCGTGAGCAGAGCGGCTCGGATGACCTTCACGTCCAAGACAACTCCCGTTCAGGGTGAGGCCACCGCGCCGCCGCTGCCGAGAGACCCAGCAGCGGTCGCTACGCTACGGTGGGAACAGGATCAGGTTGTCCGTGACCCCGTCAATCGTCATTTTCTCTGGAAGAGGGTTACTGATGGTCAGGCCGCAGGTCCAACCGGGATCTGAATAGGCGCCGTGGGGTTCAAATGTGTGCTGGCCGTTTGTCTGATCCTCAACGTTCGTCCGCACGAATTCCAGGGTCCAAAACGCGCCCTTGACGAACCGCTCATTGTCACCGGGATCCATAAAATATTGGTTGTAATCCCATCGGGCAGCGGTGGCGATGCTTACAACACCTCCGGGACCGCCGGAGTGGGCTCCCCAGATCACGTTCCTTGACCCAGGAAGCACATTGGGCAGGATCCAGACATTGTTGAAAAATGCGCTGCCGTGGTGAAAGTCTTTTCCAGGTGTATTCCAACCGTGGTAGGAGCCGAATTCAGGGTGCTCCTCGCATGACGCGATCAGATTGTCGTACACGCGCTGGATCCCAAGCAAGCATGAAGGCAGGTGTTTCGGACAGCTGCCGCCATATCTATTTGCATGGGACGCAAGTATTGACTGATTTGGGATCCCTGCTTCCGGCCACCCAGAAAGACGAATAGATCCAGGCGAACCGAAATTTTGAACGATGTTGTTGATCCAATAGACAGGACCGGTTTGTGCAGTAGCCTCGTTGCTGGGAATAGACCAGCCCACATCCTGAAAGATGTTGTCCCAACCTGTTATGCCATTTCCGATACGCTCATCGTGTCCGGCATTGTCGGTATCTTTTATAATGACTGGAACGTTTCTCACTCTCCTATAGAAATTGCGGTATACATCTATAGATGTGCCCCCAGCAATCAATAGCCCATACAAATTATAATCGTGATAATTGTAGCGCACCGTCGCATTATTTACGACGTTAAGTAAGATATGCCCGGAGGGCTTGTGGCTAGTGCCCCCTATTCCGTCGTTGCCAACTATACCATCGGTGCTGGGTTCATCAACGGGGTTGTCCTGGGCGTCGAAGCAACCGCCTTCCACCAAGTTCGAGGGGCTTTGCCTGGTATCATCTACAAATACTTCCTTTGCCTCCTCGTCTTCTAGGGGGTTCTCGTCCTCGCCCATGACGCGGCGTTCACCGACCAGCAGTATTCCATCAATACCAAGGGGACCATCGCTGCCCGGAACATCGCGGCCTGGAGTTCCACCGCCGCCGTTCCTCGTCTGACGATAGCTCATGTAGGTTTGACCGTCGAGGAACCTATTGTGTTCGATTAGAACGTTCTCGACCGGGTTCGATGGCAATGGCGGCCCCTCGTCTGGATCTGGATCAGCCAGCACTCCCGAGATATTGATGGCATTTGTCCGCAAATAGCGAAAAGTGTTATTTCGGACAGTGATGTTGTCGCCGGTGAACTTAAATCCACTGGTTGTCGATTGGTCATAATGTGTACTCGGACCGGGTACACCATCGTAATACTCTACATTCAGGCCCTCTACCCAAATATCGGAACCGATGAATTCAATGGCAAGATCGTAGTTGCCGGCCAGATGAACAAGGCCATTCGGATCGCCGCCACTCGGCAGTTTGATGTACAGAGTTCCGGGCCCAGTTTCACTTGGGGCATCTCGATACCATCCGCCTATCCCCTCTGATGCGGCCAACGATTCTGCTGCCCAACGGTCGGAGAGAATGTCGTTAAATGGGTCCTGTAGGTCCACTGTGAGGCACAGAACCTCGTCGTGTCCTAGTGGATAAAATTTGGCGTTTGAATCCCGCGAGGGATTCTCGCCGGGCACGTCGTGTGCGAGTCTGGCGCATGCGGCCAGGAATCATCGTCGATGTGAGTACCGCCGACCGTGCTCGTCTCGAAGCGGTCGTTGCGGACCGGAACAGCCGGCAGAAACACGTGTGGCGGGCACGGATCGTCCTTCTGAGCGGGGATGGTCTCGGCACGGTCGAGATCATGCGCCGCACCGGCAAGAGCAAGACAGCGGTTTGGCGTTGGCAGGAGCGCTTCATGCACGAGGGTGTCGAGGGGTTGCTGCGGGACAAGACGCGACCCTCGCGCGTTCCGCCGCTCGGCCGGGAAATCGCTGACCGCGTCGTCGCGCTGACGCTGAGTGCGCCGCGCCACGAGGCGACACATTGGACGGCGCCGGCGATGGCCAAGACGGTCGGCATCAGCGTCAGCGCGGTACAGCGCATCTGGCGGGCGCACGGGCTTCAGCCCCACCGGGTCCGGCAGTTCAAGCTGTCGCGTGACCCGGAGTTCATTCCCAAGCTGCGGGACATCGTCGGCCTTTATGTCGATCCGCCGGCGCACGCCGTTGTCCTGTCGGTTGACGAGAAGAGCCAGATCCAGGCGCTCGACCGCACCCAACCCGGGCTGCCGATGAAGACGGGATGCGCGGGCACGATGACGCATGACTACAAGCGGCACGGCACGACCACGCTGTTCGCCGCGCTGAACGTGCTCGAAGGGCGTGTCATCGGCCAGTGCATGCAGCGCCATCGACACCAAGAGTTCATTCGCTTCCTCAACGCCATCGAGGCCGACGTGCCCGCGGGAAAGCTGGTCCATGTGATCCTCGACAACTACGCCGCCCACAAGCATCCCAAGGTCCGCGGGTGGCTTACGCGCCATCCGCGCTTTTTCTTCCACTTCACCCCAACATCCTGCTCCTGGCTCAACGCCGTCGAAGGTTTCTTCGCAAAGCTCGCAAAGCAACGTCTCAAGCGCGGCGTCTTCCACTCGATCGTCGATCTCCAGGCCACCATCAACCGCTTCCTCGAACACACCAACAACGATCCGCAGCCCTTCATCTGGACAAAGGATCCCGACGAAATCATCGCCGCTGTCAGACACGGGCACCAAGCGTTAGATTCCATCCACTAGGTCCTCGGAAGCACCGCGGTCGAAGAGCCAGGTGTTACGATGAGCCAGAAATACTCTCTTATTCACTCACCACCATCGTCCCAAGGGCGCTGACGGCGGGCGCAAACCAGCTGTCTGGCCTGGTTAATATGGTGGCGGGCAACGATGACGGTGAGGATCGGCTCGTCGACAGCCAGTTTGTTCGCAAGGAGGAGCGGGGCGGATCGGCACTCCAGATCATGGTCACCGAAGACACGGATATTTGTTCTACGTTCAATCGCTGGCTATCTATCAAAGCGGGAATCAGCTCGGCGACGCATTCTTGCCGTTGGCACGAGGGCTCGTCGCAGACGTCGGTGGGGCCGCTGGCCGATATTTGCCATGAACGGCGTTGTGGTTTCGTGAGCGCAGGCCTGACGGTGCGGCTCATCTCCGATGGCACGACGTCAAGGACGCTCGGCGCGTGCTCTGCTTGGGCGGCAGCACGGGAGCACGAACCGTGAAGAACTCACTATTCTCTGCCATTGCCACTATCGGAGACGACCCCGGCGTCCTGAGCGGCTTCCCAGGCCTGATTTTTAGGCACTCTCGGAGGCTGGGGACGCTTCCCGCGATCTTTCTTGAAAATACTCAAGCCCCGCGGGAATCCTGAGCGCCTCTTGGACATCATCGAAGTAGTGTTTCGCTGTGGCGTTGCTGACCCCACATTCCCCACCAACCGAGCGGAAGATGTTGCGGGGCTTGGCCCCACGGGCCCTCAGTTCGAGAACCCTTGCCCAGACTTCTAAACGTTTCCCCCCTCTTTCACGAAGCGCTGTCAATCTAGAAGCGACCACCAGTCTTATGACTCGGTCGGTTTCACTAGAGAGGGCGTCGATCACCCAACCGGAGACCGGAATTTTCCAAAGAAGGCAGGCTTTGATTGCCATAAACAGCGAGGCAACATCGCCGCCAGAGAAGCGCCGACCCCACCCATCTAGGAAATCTTGGTGTCGCTTTGGTCGGAATTCGGGAAAGGTCTCGGACTGAGTCATTTGCATTCATGATGACCGAGCGCTGCAGACAGAATGCTGCTGTTCCATATAGACACCAATCCTAGAAAACTCCGAACGGAGAGTATGGGCTGCAATCGAGCTTGTGGGTTGGCCGCTCGGCCGCGAAATGTTTTAACGCTCAACGCAACGATCGGAAAGGCTGCTCTAATGCTCAAGCTGGCGGCAGTGACATCAGCGATCGCCATTGCCCTCGTCGACGCGGCGGCGGCCCAGCCCAACTGTGACCCGCAGGCAGCTGAAGCCGCCATCGAGGCCGCCGACCATGCCAGGGCAACCGAACTTCTGAGGCCCTGCGCCGATCAGGGCGATGCCGAAGCCCAATTCACTTTGGGTCTCATTCACCACATCGGTCTCGGTGAACCGCCCGACTTCGCGGAGGCGGTTTTCTGGTATCGATTGGCCGTCGAGAATGGTCATGTTCGCGCCCAGTACAACCTTGCTGGGATGTATGCCAACGGGCGCAGCGGGCCACAAGACTATGCCGAGGCAGCCCGATTGTACCGCCTTGCTTCCGCGCAAGGCGATGTTAATGCGCAGCGGAACCTCGCTGTTCTTTACGCCAACGGCCGAGGCGTGCCGCTAAATTATTCCGAGGCGGCGCGGTGGTACGGCTTGGCGGCGGAGCAGGGCGACGTTTACGCCCAATTCAATCTCGGCGTCATGTATGCCGCCGGTCGCGGCCTACCGGTGGATCTTGTCCTTGCCGACATGTGGCTCGTCATCGCATCGGTCAACGGCAACCGTGGCGCTCAGAAGGCCTTGGACGACCTGGAATCACAGATGGCCGGCGACAAGATTGGCGAGGGCCGGCGTTTGGCTTGGAGGTGGTTGGCCACCCACTCCAACTAGATCACGCTGGCGACGGCCTTGAGCCAGGTCCGGCTTCGGCGGTTTTTGCTCGCCCAGTCCAGTGATGAGAGTTGGTTCAGCGTTGCCCTAGTGGATAAAATTTGACGTTTGAATCCCGCGAGGGATTCTCGCCGGGCACGTCGTGTGCGAGTCTGGCGCATGCGGCCAGGAATCATCGTCGATGTGAGTACCGCCGACCGTGCTCGTCTCGAAGCGGTCGTTGCGGACCGGAACAGCCGGCAGAAACACGTGTGGCGGGCACGGATCGTCCTTCTGAGCGGGGATGGTCTCGGCACGGTCGAGATCATGCGCTGCACCGGCAAGAGCAAGACAGCGGTTTGGCGTTGGCAGGAGCGCTTCATGCACGAGGGTGTCGAGGGGTTGCTGCGGGACAAGACGCGACCCTCGCGCGTTCCGCCGCTCGGCCGGGAAATCGCTGACCGCGTCGTCGCGCTGACGCTGAGTGCGCCGCGCCACGAGGCGACACATTGGACGGCGCCGGCGATGGCCAAGACGGTCGGCATCAGCGTCAGCGCGGTACAGCGCATCTGGCGGGCGCACGGGCTTCAGCCCCACCGGGTCCGGCAGTTCAAGCTGTCGCGTGACCCGGAGTTCATTCCCAAGCTGCGGGACATCGTCGGCCTTTATGTCGATCCGCCGGCGCACGCCGTTGTCCTGTCGGTTGACGAGAAGAGCCAGATCCAGGCGCTCGACCGCACCCAACCCGGGCTGCCGATGAAGACGGGACGCGCGGGCACGATGACGCATGACTACAAGCGGCACGGCACGACCACGCTGTTCGCCGCGCTGAACGTGCTCGAAGGGCGTGTCATCGGCCAGTGCATGCAGCGCCATCGACACCAAGAGTTCATTCGCTTCCTCAACGCCATCGAGGCCGACGTGCCCGCGGGAAAGCTGGTCCATGTGATCCTCGACAACTACGCCGCCCACAAGCATCCCAAGGTCCGCGGGTGGCTTACGTGCCATCCGCGCTTTTTCTTCCACTTCACCCCAACATCCTGCTCCTGGCTCAACGCCGTCGAAGGTTTCTTCGCAAAGCTCGCAAAGCAACGTCTCAAGCGCGGCGTCTTCCACTCGATCGTCGATCTCCAGGCCACCATCAACCGCCTCCTCGAACACACCAACAACGATCCGCAGCCCTTCATCTGGACAAAGGATCCCGACGAAATCATCGCCGCTGTCAGATGCGGGCATCAAGCGTTAGATTCCATCCACTAGGCTGGTCGAATTTGGGGTCCTGGAGACAGCTGTTTCCGGCTTGCGACCCAGACAGCCGTTCTATATTATTACCGATCTCGACGTGAACTTGATTGATTGTGATCGGCAGCGGGGAATCAGTTCTCCAGACGTCATCGGGCTCCTCAATCCAATTTAGGACCCCATTCCAAACAACACCCGCAGTGGCGGCGGTGGCCTGGTTCCACTCGCCGCTCAAGGTGGCCATGTGGGAGTTTTCGGCCCTCACCACGACTCGGTCATTCCTGATCAGCAAATCGCCAAACCGATAGATGCCATTCCTTAGTGCCAAAAGGACCCACCCCGATTCCTGGGTCGCGTTGAGCTCATTAATCACGACATCCAGATTCGATTGATCGGCAGGAAACACACGGTCGAAAACGGTCGGCGGGCCTTGTGCCCCTTGCGTAGCCTCCCAATAGCATTTCCCATCGTACTGAAATTCGTGGGTTCCCTGACCAACCCAGGCCGCGCTGTGGTAGTCGCCATCAACCGGGTTGAACACCCATTCATGAAGGGGTGCTCCTTCGAGTGTGATGCCCTGGAGACCCGCAGGACTTCGGAAGTAAAGCGTGTCGCGAGTCCGGGACACCACGATGCCAATGGCACTCAAGGGGTCGCAACGAGGGGATACGGCTACGGGACCTGGCGGGTCGGGAACCGGCTGTCCAACATCCTGGCTCGACGTCGGAGACGACACAAGCGCCAGAACGACGATGGCAACCAAGCTGACCAAAGGGCGCATCGACCTCCCCCAGGATTTCACACCGGACTCACCAACCACCGGCACCGTAACGATGGTCCAGCTACCGACCGGAGGTTGCCGTGAGCACTGACTCAACATGTCCCGACCAGCCATGCAACAGGGGATTGCTCAACCAGAAATGGCCGTGGCCCTTTCGGGGTCTAATCACGAGATGGGACGCTGTGTTGCGCTTGTTGCGCTTGTTGCGCTTCTTATGGGAGGCAAAGGCAGGTAGCGATCCCAGGTGTCAACGAAGTCCACGCGGGCATATCCCCGTGGTGTCGCCTCTCCAAGTCTGAACACCTTTGGCCGAATATGGTACTTACGCAGACGGGCGGCTAACCCTCTGTCATCTAATGGTTTTCCTCTGATATCGCCCCAAGGCGACTCGTCGAGGTCATGAAGTAATGCGAGAAGCGACTGGGTTGATCGTGCTTCGTCGTCGCCGAACACCTGACGAATATTCGACAAAAGACGAATACCGAGGCTAGTGGATGGAATCTAACGCTTGATGCCCGCATCTGACAGCGGCGATGATTTTGTCGGGATCCTTTGTCCAGATGAAGGGCTGCGGATCGTTGTTGGTGTGTTCGAGGAGGCGGTTGATGGTGGCCTGGAGATCGACGATCGAGTGGAAGACGCCGCGCTTGAGACGTTGCTTTGCGAGCTTTGCGAAGAAACCTTCGACGGCGTTGAGCCAGGAGCAGGATGTTGGGGTGAAGTGGAAGAAGGTCCGCGGATGGCGCGTAAGCCACCCGCGGACCTTGGGATGCTTGTGGGCGGCGTAGTTGTCGAGGATCACATGGACCAGCTTTCCCGCGGGCACGTCGGCCTCGATGGCGTTGAGGAAGCGAATGAACTCTTGGTGTCGATGGCGCTGCATGCACTGGCCGATGACACGCCCTTCGAGCACGTTCAGCGCGGCGAACAGCGTGGTCGTGCCGTGCCGCTTGTAGTCATGCGTCATCGTGCCCGCGCGTCCCGTCTTCATCGGCAGCCCGGGTTGGGTGCGGTCGAGCGCCTGGATCTGGCTCTTCTCGTCAACCGACAGGACAACGGCGTGCGCCGGCGGATCGACATAAAGGCCGACGATGTCCCGCAGCTTGGGAATGAACTCCGGGTCACGCGACAGCTTGAACTGCCGGACCCGGTGGGGCTGAAGCCCGTGCGCCCGCCAGATGCGCTGTACCGCGCTGACGCTGATGCCGACCGTCTTGGCCATCGCCGGCGCCGTCCAATGTGTCGCCTCGTGGCGCGGCGCACTCAGCGTCAGCGCGACGACGCGGTCAGCGATTTCCCGGCCGAGCGGCGGAACGCGCGAGGGTCGCGTCTTGTCCCGCAGCAACCCCTCGACACCCTCGTGCATGAAGCGCTCCTGCCAACGCCAAACCGCTGTCTTGCTCTTGCCGGCGCGGCGCATGATCTCGACCGTGCCGAGACCATCCCCGCTCAGAAGGACGATCCGTGCCCGCCACACGTGTTTCTGCCGGCTGTTCCGGTCCGCAACGACCGCTTCGAGACGAGCACGGTCGGCGGTACTCACATCGACGATGATTCCTGGCCGCATGCGCCAGACTCGCACACGACGTGCCCGGCGAGAATCCCTCGCGGGATTCAAACGCCAAATTTTATCCACTAGGTGTGCCTTCCTTAGAGAGCGCAACAAGCGCAACAGCCGCAACACGGGATAGCTTTGGCCATTCGCCACCGACTGCATCTGTGATCGCTAGGAGCGGCTCCCAAACGTCTGCATCACGGTCGTCTACACCGGACGACATATCCGGTATCGTGTCGGCCAAGGCTTCGTGCTTTCCTTCAGCCCAGGCCGATAGCCGATCGTGTAGCTTGTGACCTTCCGGCGCGTGTTTTCGTCGTCGGGATGCCTCGACGTGTTCGCGAGGAGCGCGGCGCCGCATTCTCACGATGATCGAGCGCGATAGGATCGTGTCGGGCAGATCGCCCAATCCAGCTAACGCGACGGCGCAATAAGCGGGTATCTCCTCAGTCTCGACGATTTTGCCCCGAACGACGCATCGACCGGCGACAGCGCCGCGGCGATGTCCAGCATTCAGCAGTCCTCGTATTTCTTCATTGTCTCGGGCACGCGGCCCGAAAACCGTGTCGATCTCGTCGAAGAGAATGGTCGGGCAACCCTCCGGGTCCGCTACCTTACGGAACAGATAGGCTGGCGAGACATTCACGGCCTGCACCGGCCGCGGCACCAGCAGTTCAGTTATCTCAAGCGCCCGCGTTTTTCCAGAACTAGGCTCGGGAGACAGAGATGCAATGCGCGGCGTCGACTCCCAAGCTTCCATCAGATGGGCGTGGGCGATCCAAAGCGTGTGGGCCGTATGAGTCTCTTTGGATGGGTAGGCGACGAACCGACCTAGGAAGGCATGAACGTCATCAAGGAGTTTTGCTCCGTCATCCGGAGGCCTAACCTCGAAGGAGGTGTCCCAATCCCGCCGCAACCCGTCGACGCCACGGTCAAGGAGAATATCGTTGGCATCCCTGCTCATGCCGCCTGTGCCTCCTCGCCACCGAGAAAGCGAAGCTCTGTATGGATGTCGAGGGCCTTCAGTCGATGCGCCAGCTCAGTCGCTCCCTTGCGCCCTGCCGTGTCCGCCTCGCCGGCAATGGTGACGGTATCGATGTACTCAGGGACGACATCGGCGAGTGCTGGCATCCGCCCAGCCGAACCGGCGGCCCAAACTCCCAAACCCGTGGCTTGATAAATGGAGAGAGCCGACTCGATGCCCTCGGCGATCGCTAGTCCGAGCAGGTCGTTCGGTGGCGCCAGAACGATCGGCGAGCCGGTCGATCGGCCGATCATGATCTTGGCCGGGTGGCCGGCCTTGCCGCGTCCGTCGGCCCGGAGCCGGGTCAGATGAATCCCGGCAGTTCGATCAATCGGCAATTCAAGCCCACCAGGCCCCGGTTCCCCTGCAATCCCGAAGAAAGCGATCATGGCGGGTGGATACCGGCCGGTAGCGGGCAGGAAACCGAGCGTCGCAGGAATCGGCCTATCGTATCCTCGCATTTCCCGAAGATATCTTTCGACGATCGTTCCTTCAGCGGGCCTTTTGCGGGCGGCAATTCCTCGCGCGATCTGCAGTCGTTCGGCGGCTGACGACGGATCATTTTTCGGGGCTGGGGGCATTCGGGTGACGAGGCGGCGGCCGACCGCTTTGAGCATCCGGTCTACATGCCCACGTTGTCGCAACTCGTCGGCGATGTCGGCTCGGTCGCAGCCACCAAAACAGGTGAAGAGCGGCGCTCGGTTCCCGTTCTTGATCAACAGCGAGGGGTTCTTGTCACCTCGCCCTTGGCCATGACCAGGACACGGACAGCGACAAAGCCCGGCATCACCGGACCGGCGAGCGCTGCCTAGATCTCGGGCGATGGTTTCGGCGTCGGCGCTCATGATGGCGTCCCGTCCCGTCGGATATGACTGAGAAGGAACCGCTGCTTGACGCCGACGGACGCTTTTCCCCAGGCGCGGACCAGCCGCTCATATTGGGCTTCGCCCGCCAGCCGTCTTTGCGGAACCGGCGCCTTCGGCGCGGACAAATCCTCAAGCACCCTGGCCCGCTGTTGCTCTGGTGGAGTTGCCTTCATCCGGTCGAGATAGACGCTGGTATTGAGGTGCGTACCTGCGATCTTGGCGAGAACGTCAGGGGCAATCTTCTCGCCGCGTTCAACATCCCGTTGGATCACCCGTTCGGATAGGTTGGTGGCCTTGGCGGTGGCGGCGGTGAAGCGTTCAGGCCCCGTTTCGCCAACTTGGCGACTCGGGAATTGATCGCCTCGCTTCAGAGCTGCTCCCCGTTTCGTTTTCGGATGCAGCGCGACATAGATCGCCTTGCGCCGTGCTGTGGCTTCCGCCCGTTCCGAAGGTGATAGATCATTCGGACAAAGGTTCTCATCGATCATCGCCAGTTCGGCATGAAGATCGTCGTCATCAACGACGAGGCAGGGAACAGTTTCGAAGCCCAGCATCCGTGCCGCGGCAAGTCGGTGCCCGCCTGCTATAACCTGCCATGCGTCCCCCAGTTGGCGGACACGCAGCGGGTTGATGAAGCCGATCTCGGCGATGCTGTTGGCCAGCGCCTTGACGGCGTCGACGTCGACTTTCCGGGCATCGGGGTGAGCGGAGATGCGTTTGGTTGGGAGCGTCGCCGTTACGACGGTTACGGCTCTCATCGGATTGCCCTCCCGCCGAAGAACGCTGCGGCCGCGCCGGCAAGGCGATCAGCTTCCCAACGACTTCCGACCCGAGGCCCTAGTGGATGGAATCTAACGCTTGATGCCCGCGTCTGACAGCGGCGATGATTTTGTCGGGATCCTTTGTCCAGATGAAGGGCTGCGGATCGTTGTTGGTGTGTTCGAGGAAGCGGTTGATGGTGGCCTGGAGATCGACGATCGAGTGGAAGACGCCGCGCTTGAGACGTTGCTTTGCGAGCTTTGCGAAGAAACCTTCGACGGCGTTGAGCCAGGAGCAGGATGTTGGGGTGAAGTGGAAGAAAAAGCGCGGATGGCGCGTAAGCCACCCGCGGACCTTGGGATGCTTGTGGGCGGCGTAGTTGTCGAGGATCACATGGACCAGCTTTCCCGCGGGCACGTCGGCCTCGATGGCGTTGAGGAAGCGAATGAACTCTTGGTGTCGATGGCGCTGCATGCACTGGCCGATGACACGCCCTTCGAGCACGTTCAGCGCGGCGAACAGCGTGGTCGTGCCGTGCCGCTTGTAGTCATGCGTCATCGTGCCCGCGCATCCCGTCTTCATCGGCAGCCCGGGTTGGGTGCGGTCGAGCGCCTGGATCTGGCTCTTCTCGTCAACCGACAGGACAACGGCGTGCGCCGGCGGATCGACATAAAGGCCGACGATGTCCCGCAGCTTGGGAATGAACTCCGGGTCACGCGACAGCTTGAACTGCCGGACCCGGTGGGGCTGAAGCCCGTGCGCCCGCCAGATGCGCTGTACCGCGCTGACGCTGATGCCGACCGTCTTGGCCATCGCCGGCGCCGTCCAATGTGTCGCCTCGTGGCGCGGCGCACTCAGCGTCAGCGCGACGACGCGGTCAGCGATTTCCCGGCCGAGCGGCGGAACGCGCGAGGGTCGCGTCTTGTCCCGCAGCAACCCCTCGACACCCTCGTGCATGAAGCGCTCCTGCCAACGCCAAACCGCTGTCTTGCTCTTGCCGGTGCAGCGCATGATCTCGACCGTGCCGAGACCATCCCCGCTCAGAAGGACGATCCGTGCCCGCCACACGTGTTTCTGCCGGCTGTTCCGGTCCGCAACGACCGCTTCGAGACGAGCACGGTCGGCGGTACTCACATCGACGATGATTCCTGGCCGCATGCGCCAGACTCGCACACGACGTGCCCGGCGAGAATCCCTCGCGGGATTCAAACGTCAAATTTTATCCACTAGCTCGGCTCGACGACTAAAGGTGTCGATCACATGGATGCCCCAATCGACACCGCACGGGCTTGGTGTGAAACGGCACCTTAGTTGCGGGAGTTGCGTTTGAGCGGGAGCGGGCTTAAGTCCTGTGTCATTCACCGGTCCAAGGTAAATAACGTTTGAGAGCTCCGGCGCCGCCCCCACGGCGTCGGGTTATCTGCTTTTAGGCGGTCGCATCGGCCGCCCCCGCCTTTTTAGCTATCCAATCGTTGATCGCGGCCGCCGGCCAACCGACCCGACGACCACTCAACTGCACCGATCTCGGGAAGGCTCCCTTTTTTGTTAGCCGCCAGATTGTCGTCGAGCTGAGGCTGGTGGCGTCGCAAACCTGCCGCCGGCTGAGGAAAGCGCCAGTCAACCCCAACGGGGGGCCCCTTGCGTGAGGGCCAGCAAAGGAAGCGGCCGGAGCTGATGCCGCTGAAGCAGAAGCCTCAGGTTCGGTCCGATACCAAGGTTCGCCAGGGGGTAATATGACGTCGTTGCTCATCTGTGATGCCTTTCGCGAGAAAACCGATACAGGGCTAACTTGAACCGAATCAGAGGCTATTGCAATGGAGTGCTGTGGGAGATAAGACTATACGGCACCGTGCTACAAAGAGCCGGTACACGCTGGTGGGAGGGTCTATAAGTGCAGTGGATCAGCGACCTGAGTTTGTGGACATCCAGGTGCCGGGACGGCGTCGAGATAGTTGTCAAACAGCCAAGTAGCGTTGATCTTGGGCAATCAGGCCTGCTTGGGGAGCTCTTGCCCGAGGGGGAGGGCAATACCGAGCCGATCGAGGCGTTCCGATTCAGATCAAATCAGCGGGAGCCGGTCCCTCACACTTTGACGAGCCTCAGGACCTTGACCGTCACTGACTTCGTGAACGCAACGACGCCGGCAAAGTTGATTGCGTTCTTCTCCCAACACGGATTCCTCAGCTCCGAGGCCGAAGAGCCGACTGTGAAGCTCATGCAGCAGGAAGCCAGCAATTTCCGTGATTATGTGAAAGTAGCCGGTAGACAAGAACCGCGCCGTGCCGCCGAGATCCTCAACACAATTATGTCAGTTCAAGAGGAAAAGGACACCGGCGGACTTTCGTTCTTTGTCCCCGGGCTATCTCGTCAGGTGCGGCGGCAACCAATGGGACTTGAGCCGACGCTGGGTTTCGCCGGTGAACAAGCTCGGACACCGCGACTTTCACTCAGCCCGCGAAAACTCCGGGACTACCTGTTGCTGGAGGTCAGCATGATTCTCGTTAGTGGTGCACGAGATCGAGAATGCGAAAGATGTGATAATCTCTTCTTGGTCGGCGCGAGGTCGGGCCGAAGAGTCGATGCCCGTTTTTGTTCAGAAAAATGCAGGACCTATGCCGGCCGCGAGGCTAAGAGATCGGCGTTCAAGGCAGAGGCAATTTTGCCCGGTTCGTGACCTATTTGTGACCTGACACCGATAGTAGTGAACAGGCTGATCTGTTAGTTGCTTGATATAATGGACCGAAATACCGACACAACTCGGCCGGCGCTTCAGACCACCACATTGACGATTCTCCCAGGGACTATGATGATCTTTCGCGGCGGTTTACCGGCCAGCGCTTTCTGCACGGCTTCGAGCGCCAGAGTGGCGTTTTCGACATCGGAATCGGCGGCGCCGGCGGTGATGGTGAGCTCGGCGCGTTTTTTACCGTTGATTTGCACCGGCAGCAGGATGGTGTCCTCGACCAGCAGCGCCGGGTCCGGCTGGGGCCAGTCACGGGTGGCAACGAGGTCGGAATAGCCGAGGGTTTCCCAACATGATTCGGCCAAATGTGGGACCATTGGGGCCATCATTTGGACAGTGAGTTCCAGGGCCTCACGATGTGCCAATGCCAGACTGACGTCGCCGCGGCGAGCGCTCGGTTCGACGGCGGCCACGGCGTTGACCAGCTGGTAAATTTTGGCGACGGCGACATTGAAACGAAGGGCGGCGAAATGATCGCTGACTGCTTTGAGGATGCGGTGGGCGGTGCGGCGCAGTTCTAAAGCTGCCGGTGTGAAGGACTGCTGCGCCGCCAAAGTCCCGGCCGGCCAGGCCGGATCGGTTGCCGCATCGCTCACAATGCGCCAGATCCTCTGGATGAAGCGATGGGCACCTTCAACGCCGCCCTCGGTCCAGATTACGTCGCGTTCAGGCGGCGAGTCGGACAACATGAACCAGCGAGCGGTATCGGCGCCATAGCGCTCGATAATGTCGGTCGGGTCGACGGTGTTGCGGCGCGATTTGGACATCTTCTCGATCGGCCCGATCTCAATCGCCTCGCTTGTCGCCTTGTCGATCGCGGTCCGCCGGCCGTCCTTCTCCTCGATGACGATCTCGGCTGGACTGGCCCAGGTGCCGTCAATCCGGCGGTAGGTCTCATGTGCAACCATGCCCTGGGTGAACAGGCCGGCAAAGGGTTCAGACAGACCGAGATGGTCGGTGGCCGCCATCGCCCTGGTGAAGAAGCGGGCATAGAGGAGGTGCAGAATCGCGTGCTCGATGCCGCCGATATATTGATTGACCGGAAGCCAGGCATCGGCGGCCGCCCGGTCGGTGGGATTGCTCGCTCGCGGCGCGGTGAAGCGGGCGAAATACCACGACGAATCGACGAAGGTGTCCATCGTGTCAGTCTCGCGCCGAGCCGGACCGTCGCATTTCGGACAGGCCACATGGCTCCAGCTCGGATGCCGCTCAAGGGGATTGCCAGGCTGGTCAAAGCTGACATCGTCGGGAAGCTTCACCGGTAGATCTTCGATCGGCACCGGTACCACGCCGCAATTATCGCAGTGAATGATCGGGATCGGACAGCCCCAATAGCGCTGCCGCGAGATGCCCCAATCGCGAAGTCGGTAATTGGTTTGGCGGACCGCTTGCGGTGCGTCGCCAAGAGTACTGTTTTCAAGCCGGCGGGCGATTTCCTCCTTGGCATCGGGAACGGAAAGGCCGTCGAGGAAGTCGGAGTTGATCAGCTGGCCGTCACCGACATAGGCTTCCTCGCCGGCCATGAATTGTTCAAGCCATGCCACCAAATCCGATTCGTTATCGAAACGATCGACCGGAGCCACCACCGCGCGGATCGGTAGGCCATATTTAGTGGCGAATTCGAAGTCGCGCTGGTCATGGGCCGGGCAGCCGAATACAGCTCCGGTGCCGTATTCCATTAGGATGAAATTAGCGACATAGACCGGCAAGCGTTCCCTGGGTCGGAATGGATGAACCACTTTGACCCCGGTGTCGTGGCCGAATTTCTCCGCGGTCTCGAGCGTTGCGGCGCTGGTGTCGCCGCGACGGCAGGCGGCGATGAAATCGGCCAGCATTGGGTCTGTTGCGGCGATTGTATCGGCCAGCGGATGATCAGGTGCGATCGCCAGGAATGAGGCGCCGAACAAGGTATCGGGGCGGCTGGTGAAGACCTCCAAATCCTCAATGTCCGTACGTTTGGCCTCGGCGATTTCGAATCGAAGGCGCAGTCCGTCGGATCGCCCTATCCAATTGCGCTGCATCAATCGAACTCGGTCCGGCCAACGGTCAAGATGATCGAGCGCGGTGAGGAGTTCGTCACTAAAGGCAGTGATCCTGAAGAACCATTGAGTAAGGTCGCGCTGCTCGACCAGCGCGCCCGAGCGCCAGCCGCGGCCGTCGATCACCTGTTCGTTGGCGAGGACGGTGTGATCGACCGGATCCCAATTGACCCTGGCGTTCTTGCGATATGCCAGGCCGGTTTCATAAAAGTCGAGGAACAGCCGCTGCTGTTGACTGTAGTAGTCGATGTCGCAGGTGGCGAATTCCCGGTCCCAATCGAGCGACAAGCCCATCAGCTTTAGTTGGCCGCGCATCGAGGCGATATTGTCGTAGGTCCAGTCCTTGGGATGAACGCGATTCTGCATCGCCGCGTTTTCCGCCGGCATGCCAAAGGCGTCCCATCCCATCGGGTGGAGGACATTGTGGCCGCGCACCCGCATGAACCGAGCGACGACATCGCCCATGGTGTAGTTGCGGACATGCCCCATATGGATTCGGCCCGAGGGGTAGGGGAACATCTCAAGGATGTAGTATTTAGGCCGTGGGTCGTCGTTGTCAGTGGCGAAGATGCGCTGTTTCGACCACTCATCCTGCCAACGCCGTTCGGCTTCCTTGGCGCTGTATCTTTGGCCTTCGCTCATACCGGTAGCAGGTCCCTTGGGGTCGATACCGCCCTATCAGAAAATCGGCTTTGCCGAGACCTTTCATCCGAAAGCCGCATTTCGGTCAACCGAAGCTTGGTGACGGATCAGCAATTTCGGTGGTGCATCAGTTTGAAATGTGTTTCTTGTAGGTCTTGGGCCGACCCGGCTTCGGGGCGCGCTCATCCATGATCCGCACCAAGTCTTCCATATCCCAAAGCGTGTCGCTCAATCCGGCTGCCATGGCCGGGGTGACACGCAGCGTCTTGTGGATGCGGATGAAGTTGTACCAGACGGTATAGAGCGTGACCATGTGCATGTGGTTCTCGAACTTCTTTGAGAACGCATTGGTCAGCCGCGTGAAGCGGCGCATCTGCATCCGCATGGTGAGGTTCTGGCGCTCGACATAGGATGTGCTGACCGCGTTCGGATCGGGATTGCCCTCGACGCGGCGCTTGCGTGTCCCGGTGCATTCCGAGGGGCTGTACTTGCGCTCGTGCCCCTTCTGGCCCGTAGGCTCGCCGTACAGCTTAATTAGCTGCGCATAGTCCACATCGCCCCCGAACGCACCCTCAACGGCTTCCAGATATGCCTTGTGGCCATCCGTGGTGAGCTGGACGCGGTTCGCCAGACGGCTACGCAGATCGTCCATGAAGGCGATTGCATACTCGCCGTCGCGGCCGCCCACTAGCCATGAGACAATCAGCTTGGAGTCGCTGTCCAGGGCGGTCCACGTCCAAGTGTCGCCGGCCTCATCGGGCGCGGCCTTCGCCTTAGCGACGTTCTTCTGCTTGGCGTAGGTGAACGACCAGACTTCATCGCACTGTATGCGGCTGGCGGTAACGCCTTGCACTAATTCGTCATGCAGCTCAGCGCAGACCATGCCCGCGTCGATCAGCAGCTTGGCGACGGTGTTGAAGCTCACGTCAGCCAGCCGCGCAGTTGCCCGCATGGACTGGCCTTCGCAAAGCATATTAAGAATCAGGGAGCGAGTTTTCAGGGGCAGCTTGTTCATGCCATTAATATATGAACTACGATGCTTAGTGTCAAGCAACATTCGCAAGCACCTTGGTCCATCGTTTATGCTTGCATGATGCCGAGGGAGCGCCTAAGATGCAAGCATATTTTGAATGGAGGATGCTTTCGTGACCGAGAAAAATGTCAGGGGTCAAGCTGGCGGCAAAGCCCGATCCGAAGTGCTCCCGCCCTCAAAGCGCGGTGAGATCGCGCGTAAAGCAGCGCTGGCTCGGTGGGGAGCGCGTGCTTCGCATCGGGGTAACTTCCAGGAAATGTTTGGCATTGACGTTGAGTGCTACGTTCTTGACGACGCTGAAAAGACGGCCGTCATCAGTCAGACAGGTATGGCCCGTGCTCTTGGTCTCTCATCGCGGGGCAACGCCTTGCCACGTTTCGTGGACAGTAAAGTGATGCGCGAAGCCATCGGCGCCGAACTAAGGCAAAAAATAGAGAATCCTCTGAAATTTCAATGGGGTAAACCCGGCGCCGAGAATCGGGGAACTACCATTCACGGCTTTGATTCGGCGATGCTGATTGATCTCTGCAATGCCATTATCGAGATCGAAGCTAGCGGGCATCTCCCGCAACGAACTGCCAAGATAGCGGATCAAGCACACATCATCATCGGCGCGTCGGCTAAGTCAGGCATCAAGCAATTAGTGTATGCGCTGGCTGGCTATAATCCGACCGTCGAAGAAGTAATCGCTGCGTTCAAACTTTATGTTCAGGATGAAGCAAAGAAATACGAGCCAGAATTCCCAAATGAACTTTACGCAGAGTGGTACCGACTATACGGGATCCCCGTGTTGATCAGAGGGAAGCCATGGTACTTTAAGCACCTGACGGTTCGGCACATCTATCACCCTTTGGCGAGAAGCAAGGGGAACATCCTTATCCTGCTAAAGGCGCTCAAGGGTAAGGATGGAGACCGCCAGAAAAAATTGTTCCAGTTTCTCAATGAGATAGGAGCGCGCGCGCTAAGAATTCACCTCGGACGAGTGCTGGAGATGGCGGAATCGTCAGGGGCGAAACACGAATACGAGAACAAGATTGCCCAACGGTTCGGCGGGCAACAGGAACTCGAACTAGTCCTTCTTAACGAACCCAGCGCTTCGCCGCAGCCTTCCGCGCGATCTCGGAGCGCCGCTCAGGGGTGAGCTTTTTGGCACGAGCCTTGCCGCCCTTGGCGCCCAGCGCCTTGGCGGCGGGGTCCTTGCCGTCGTCCTCGAATTCTTCCTCGCGCTGGCCTGTGGCAACCTCCATGACGCGCACGGCATTGCCGGTCACGTCGGCGGGGCGTTTCTGGCCTTGTGGTCCCTTAGGCACGTTATTTCTGCATCGTTGCGATGAAGTCTTGCCATGATATCTTTTTCCCGTTCTCTTTGGCTTTCTTGCCCCTACACCAAACAAGACCCGTCATCGTCAAATAACAGTCACCTAATAGCTTCCCCTTGGGGTCCCGTACCTCAAACTCTATTCCCTTGGACTTCACATCCATCTCGACATCAAAGGATTTGATTGAAACTTTCATCGCTGAGACCTCCCCATGCTTCCCGCTAAGCATACATGGAGATAAGACGCCTGGCGAGGGGGCAGATTCAAACTGACGCACTACCGATGGTTCAGGTCACGTCGGCCCAGTTCCCGCATCGCGTGACGGGTTGTCGTTGGCTTTCGGGGCGGCCCCTCGAGCCCGGATACAATTAATTCGATATCGCCTGAATGCGCGAGTAGTCTCTTACCGGTAGTCGACGCCAGCTTGAACTCCCGAAAGCGCGGGAGGCTAAACCGACGACTCTTGATCGACGTCCTGATCGCCATTTGGACGAAGCCGAAGGCGACGACCAACCGATCGACCACGCCCATCATATCGACCGTGAATCCGAGGCTCTTCATGTTGCGGGCGTTGAAGTACAGCAACATTCCGCGGATCTTGATCTCGCGCGGAATGCGCCCGTCCCGTACATCTTCAGTTATGGCGAGCAGCCCCCTGAAGACGCAAAGGATTGTTTCTCGGTGTTCTGCATGCTGCGGCGCGTTGCGGTGACCAAAGACATCGTCGAAAAGAGTTCCGATATGCAGGTCCATCAAGCGAGGCCCGAGGCGAAGCCCTAGAAGGCATGGCGAGAAATATCGGTAGAGACCGAGGAGCGTCATCATGGGAGCCGCGCTGAACAGATGCCACGAGACAAGCAGCGGGAAAGCAACGAGGATTAGAGGCCAATAAAACGCGGCGACCCAGGGCGCGATCGCAGCTGCAAATAGCAGCACTGCGACAGACCACTGGATCCACGAAGGCAGCCGGTAAAAGCGATGGGTCGGAGCTCGCAACTTGTCCATTCACTTCGAGCCGGAGACACTTGGGTTGACCGTCTATATAGCGGGCACCCGGCCTGGGCCAGGGAACCGGTCACGAAGTACGGCTGATGCCGCCTAATGGATGAGTTTCTCGATGCTTACCGATGACCCCGGGCCGTATTGGCGAAGGTCAGGACCGATGCAGAGCCATCGAAATGACTTTTCCAGTGTTTCGCTTCTTGTTTCGCCGAGAGCCGTTGCGCTGTTCGTTTCTCAGTCGTGCGCGTACTTCCTCGTAACCTGCTCCCGGCAACTGTCCCCCGGTAATGCCAATTTCTTTCACGCCGATAGGCGGCATGGGGCGCAGCCTTGTCGCTTCTTGGATGGCCTCCACGTCTTCGTCAGTAAGCCACATTGTCTTACCGAGCACATGACAGGCGCCCAGCTCACGGGCCTTTGCTCGGAGCGTCCTCTCCGAACATCCCCACAGTTTTGCTAAGTCTGAGGGAGCCCACACTCGATGCCTCGCAACATCGTCCATCATCTCGATCTCGCCGCGGCCGCGATCCTGAACGGCCGTGGCAATCGCCATTCGAATTCCTTGCTGGTCTTTGAACCCGACAAACCATCGTGCTCGGTATCGGATACGGGTTCGACGACGGATCGGTTTTGATATTCCTCCACTGCCTCCTTGGTGATCCGAAGCAGTCTGTGCCCGGCTCGGAAAGCGGGCAACTCACCCTGTTGAATAAGGTTGCGTATGTGGCGCTCGGAGCAGCCCCACTCCTTTGCCAAAGTGCGTGGCGTGTAGACGGTCATCGGTGCCTCCATGGTTTCTGGAATGGCATCCAGGCCCACCTGAGCTAACTCGGCAATGGCCCCTAACGACATTGGCCGCCACCGGCGACTCTTATGCTCGATCTACACAGAGCAGCATGGTCCCGGATGTGATATCTCGATCCGATCCCAGTGATAAGGGGCGTAGCCCCGAGTGCGGCTGAGCCAGGAGTGCAAATAGATGGCTGATGAACCGAAGACCGAAGTACCAGTCGCCACGGGGGTTACTCTGAACGTCGATCCCGACTCAACTCATACCGGCGTCTTCTTTCGGACCAAAGCGGAACCTGGATTTGTCGCGGTAACCGTTGCCAACAAGGAACTGTCTCGCCTGGTGGCTCTGCAGCTGAACCAAGCTCAGAAGGTCGCCAGGGAGCAAACTTCAAGCTCGCAACCAGAATCGATGCAGACGACCCCAATTCTGGCATCCCAACTGGGCGTTACGCCGGGGCGGGACCAAAAGGAGGCGATCCTCACGTTCCGCGTAGGAAATCTCGATCTTTCGTTTGCTGTAGGCCTGTCCACGTTGCACCGACTATGTACTGATCTCCTTGCCAATACGACGATCAAGCAGCCAGTAAGACGGAACTAGCTGCCTTGGCGCTCGCCCATTGCGATTGAGGTACGCCGGGCGGCCGCGCAGACTCACAGAAGCAGGCCAGTGAAGCCGCTCAGGGCGGCAAGGGGCCATCTCCGGTGTTCGGTGCTCGAGAACGCTAACGCCGCCGGTGAGTCTCCTGGGCGCATGAAACCTTCGGCAATCACGGTTCTTTGAGTAGGCTCGGCCGCGCTTGAAGGGCTTTCTGCGGTGGAGTTCGGTAGCAAGAAGGCGCGCCGTGATATGCGAACGCTGACTCTTCTGGGTGGTCTTGTGCTGATGGCGCTGGTCGGCGGCGGCGTTGGACAAGGGCTCGCTGAACCAACGCCGGCGGCGCTCCCCTTGCCCGAGGAGGCAGCCGGTACCGACCGGTCCGGGACCGAGGCGGCCCCCGACCTGCCGCAAAGCAATAAGCTCGAGGGGTTCGGCTACTCCATAAACTACCCGGCGGGGTGGTCTACAGCGACCGCCGGCACGGTGACAGCGATCGCGGAGCAGCAAGCGGACCTCGACATTGCCCTGTCTCCCGACTCGAGCCGATACTCCGGTGCCACCATCCTGTTCGACCATCGTTCATTGTCGTTCATGGTGGACATCGGTCTTGGCACGAACCCGACAAACGAGGCCCTGCTCGATTTGAACATCAGGATATTCGGTTGGACCGATATAACCGACCGGTCCGAGATCGAGTTAGCTGGCGTCACCGCACTCTCGGTCCGGGCCACCAGCGAGTTTGGCCAGCCGATTATGGCGATCCAAGCCGTTCGTCCCGACGATGCCGATATCTTCCTATTATTGATCACCGTTCCGAGCGAGGAGGCTCTGCTGGAGGTGGTCCCGGTGTGGGAAGCGATGTTGGCCAGCATCCGCCAGACGGAGTTAGGGCAGCAAGCCGGTCCGGCAGGCAGGTTCGACGTTGGCGGCTTCGAACTGTTCCTGACATGCAGGGGAGCCGGTTCACCGACCATTCTGTTCGAGGCGCCGCTCGGCGCCGGTTCGGGAATTTGGTCAGGGGTGCTTGCCGCGATCAGCGAGCGCACTGTCCGTCGTCAGGTAATTTGGAACCGATGAGCGGCCTGATTTAAGAGAGGGTTCGGCCCATCTGGTTGGTCATTTTATGCGGCGGTTTTGCGGTATTGCAAGCGCCGGGTTTGTAGCGTCTTTTGTTTGATCTTTTCTCTTTTCAACAGGATGGTCTGGCCGCGCCCGAAGTAGACATCGGCCGGCGTGAGGTTGCCCAGGCTCTCGTGGTAGCGGTGATAATTGTAGTGGCCGACGAAGGCCTCGATCTGTGTCTCCAAGTCGCCAGGCAGATAGTAATTTTCCAAAAGGATGCGGTTCTTCAGGGTTTGATGCCAACGCTCGATCTTGCCCTGGGTTTGCGGATGATAGGGAGCGCCGCGAATGTGCTCCATATCGCGGTCGTCGAGCCATTTGGCCAGATCGTCGGCGATGTAGCTGGAGCCGTTGTCAGACAGGAGCCGTGGCTTGTGAATGACCGTTGCCCGATCGCGACCTGACGCCTTGAGCGCCAGTTCCAGCGTATCGGTGACGTCCTCGGCCTTCATCGTGGTGCAGAGCTTCCACGCGATAATGGTGCGCGAGAAGTCGTCGAGCACGGTGGAGAGGTAGAACCAGCCCCAATCAATGACCTTGAGGTAAGTGAAGTCGGTCTGCCAGAGCTGGTTTGGCGCCGTGGTCTTGTCCTGGAACTCGTCGGACGCCTTGAGGACGATAAAGGCCGGGCTGGTGATCAGATCATGGGCCTTGAGCAGTCGATAAACCGAGGATTCCGATACAAAGTAGCCCTCTGTGTCTGTGAACCGGACAGCCAGTTCCCGCGGCGACAGATCCGTCTCGTCCAGCGCCAGCTGTACGATCCGGTCTCTCACCTCATCGGGGATACGGTTCCAGACTTGGCCAGGCCGCGAGCGGCGGTCCTCCAGGGCCTCCGGTCCGCCGGTCAGATAGCGGTCGTACCAGCGATAAAACGAGGTGCGGGGAATGCCCAACTGCGCCAGCGTGCGCTTGGCCGGCAGATGGGATCGCTCAACCAGCCGGATGATCTCCAGCTTCTCCGATAGTGGATACCTCATGCCTCCTCTCCCCCATCCGCGATCATGCTTTTTTTGAGTAGACGGTTGTCCAGCGTCAGGTCAGCAACGGCCTCCTTGAGTGCCAGTGCCTCACTGCGAAGATGCCGGACCTCATCGGAGGTAGCCTCACGGGCAGTGTCACCCGCCAGGCGCTTCTTCCCGGCCTCCAGGAAGTCCTTCGACCAGCGGTAATAGAGGTTCTGGTTGATCCCCTCACGGCGACACAGCTCAGCGATACTGTCCTCGCCGCGCAGGCCCTCCAGAACGATCCGGATCTTCTCTTCGGCGCCGAACTGCCGACGAGTCGCCCGCCGGATGTCCTTCACGACCTTCTCGGCCGATGCTTTCTGGTGATTGGTGTTCCGTCTCATCTTCAATCCCTCGTGGGTTAAGATGAGCCAGAAACCCTCTCTTGTTCAATCCGCCCAATCTGTCCCAGGGGCGCTGACGCCGGACACCGCACCCAGTGTAAAACCGGAGACCGCTCAACGACTTCGTGGCCGAATCGAGCGTATCCTCGATCACGCTCGGGCTAAAGGGCTCAGGTCAGGCGAGAATCCAGCCCGCTGGCGTGGACATCTTGATCAGCTGCTACCCAAACGACAACGGTTGACGCGAGGTCACCTGGCAGCTCTGCCTTACGATCAGATGCCCGACTTCATCGCTGAACTCAGAGGGCGAGATGCGACCGCCGCCCGGCTGTTGGAATTTGTCATACTCACCGCTGCCCGCACCGGCGAAGCAGTCGGTGTTACCTGGGATGAGATCGATGTCGCGAAGGCGGTTTGGATCATCCCCGCGATCCGGACGAAGGGCGGACGCGAACACCGGGTCCCGCTATCAAATCGAGCAGTTCGGATACTCGACGAGATGTCATCCCTAGGCCGTGAGGGCCTTGTTTTTGGTGGTAGAGACGACCATCCGTTATCCGAACCGGCGATGCGGACGCTGCTCATGCGAATGGGCCGGCGCGACGTTACGGTGCATGGATTCAGATCGAGTTTTCGAGACTGGGCGGCGGAGACCACCGGCTTTCCCCATGAAGTTTGCGAGATGGCCTTGGCGCACGTCATCACCAACACGGTCGAGCGTGCCTATCGACGGGGTGACCTCTTCGAGAAGCGTCGAAAGCTCATGGATGCTTGGGCAAGCCATTGCGAGCCAGCGGCCGGGAGCAACGTTTTGAAGATGCAGCGCGGCGGCTGAAACCCGTGGCTAAGCAGCAGTACCACTTCCAAGCTGATCAATACTGGAGCCTTGGGATGGCGCTGGCCTGGGTGTGTACTCGGAACGAAGAAGTTGTTTTTGATGAGGATTTTGAACGGCGCGGCCCCAGTGCGGGCGAAGCCGCCTCCCGTCGTGGATGGGTGTCGGAACGCCCGATCATCATCAGCAGGGCCTGGGATCAGCGCGAAGCTAAATGGCGCGCCATGGGCGTCTTGAAACATTCGCTCTCATCAAGGGAGAGAAGCTCCTTGTTGGTGAGCTGGCGAGCAAGAACTGCATAGCTTTGGGGGTACCAAGGGAAGGCCCTCCAGAACAGATTCCCGCCAACGAGTGGCCATACTTTGCGATCTTCGACGGTGATAGCGGCCTTTTCGTTCAGCTTGCGAACAACGACGGCAACGAAGTGATTGATGAGATGTTCGGTCGCCACAAGACTCGCTACGAGGATGTGCGAGTCTCAAGAGCGGAACTTGTGAAGACCTTCCCGGCAACCCCGCCGAAGAAAAAGCCCCGGAAGACGCACTACGATTGGCCCGCCTTCATTGAAGAGGCGATTCGCCAACTTGAAGACGAGGGCAATATCGATCCGGGGTCCGACCCAGATTGGATTCAAGCCGACCTGGAGAGACGAATGCTCGTTTGGTGCGAGGCGACATGGGGAAAAGAGCCGAGCGAATCCGGGATAAGAATGAAGGTCAGTGATGCCCTTTCCATTTTCCACGAACGCCTGAAGGCCGGCTAAGCAATCACAGGCCTACGCAGGCCTAATCGGCCGACACACCCCTCAACTCCGTCCAGAATCCAAGCATGCTCGCAAATGGTTGCGAGCGTGCGCGTCCGGCGCGGTTCCGGATGGAGAATGAAAGTTGACGGTCTCCTATACAGGTAAGCTCGCCTATGCCCCCGGCGAGATAAAGCAGGCCGGCGGGCCGGGCAAAACCAAAGTCTATGATGAAATAAAGAACGGACGGCTCAAGGCTCACAAGCTTGGAAGTCGTACTGTTATCTTGGCGCCGGACCTTGATGAGTATCTGGCTTCGCTTCCGAGAATGGAGGCGGCCGATGCGAGCACCTCCTGATGAACGAAACCGCCGGCTGAGTTTCAGCACGGCGGCTTCGGAGATTGATCAGCTTGAGGGCGAGATCAGGTTCACAAATAGCGATCTCCTTGCTCTCTTGCAATGCCAGATTTTCACCGTTCTTCCCGCTGGGTGCCGGTGGCAAATCAATACCATCGATCACCGGACCGGCAACCGGACTCCGTTAGGCGGCCAGTTCGACGGACGATGGCCGGCTTTGCACACGGCGCCTCGATTGGCTGCGGCCAACGGCGGCCTGGTGCTGCCATGAGCGCCGCAATAATCGTCCTCACCGGCCTCTATGAGAAATACCGACGAGGTGTCGGCTCCCAGCCAACGAGCGCTCAATTGGTTGATTAAGCGGGGAGTGTCAGCGGCGGCGATGTCGTCGCCCTGGGCCGTGCACACCTCCCGAATCGTCTTCGACGGTTGCGGCCGATATCACGCGAACCGACTTGGTGTCTTCTCCTATATCCTGCCCGCCATCGCCGTCGGCGAGATCGTCGATCTGGTCGCCTGGGCGCCAGCGACCGGGCAAGTGGCAAGTCGGCTGGGTGTTGCTTCCTATCTCGGCGAGATAGGTCGGGGCGACGGCGGCACTGGGTTGTCGATCACCGTTCACCGATCACCGTTGAGTTGGCTTCGGGCCGGCAGGACCGGAACTGTGATTATTGATTTTGACGCGGCTGCGGCGCCGCTTTCCGGCCTGGCCCTCCAGGCGGAGGATCAACCACACGCAAGGGAGCTTCGCCAAAGACTTCGCCTGCCACCCCCCGTCATTATGGTCCCCGAAGTAGCACGGAGGAGAGCAGCATGACCACGAACATACCTCCTGCTCCTTCGGTTTTTCCTCGCGATGATGAACTCCCCGCCGTTCTGCCTGCCCCTCAAGCTTGGCGCGGTGAAGTTGACGGCGAACAGCGCCGAACGATCAAACCGGTGCCAGTAGTCAGTGAAGATGACCCTTGGGACAATCCGAACCTCGACCTCGCCGGCATCGAACGAAAGGCGGCGCCGAATTTCCCCGTCGCGCTCTTAGGTCCGTTCTGGTCGCAATGGTGTGGCTTCCGAGCGAAGGGCGCCTCGGCGCCTATCGACTTCGTGGCCATCAGTCTGCTGTCCTGTACCGGCGGCGCAATTGCCAATGTGCGATGGCCAAAGGCTGGTTCGGCATGGACGGAACCGCCGGTGATATGGACCGTCGCGATCGGCGCGCCCAGCTCGGGGAAGTCTCCGGCAGTTCGGGTTCCTCTTGATCTCCTACAGTGCGCGGAGAGCCG
Organism: Kaistiaceae bacterium; assembly: GCA_963667605.2. Taxonomy (GTDB): domain Bacteria; phylum Pseudomonadota; class Alphaproteobacteria; order Rhizobiales; family Kaistiaceae; genus JADLGL01. The sequence continues at coordinate 892,411 of CAXXUZ010000003.1, read as the reverse complement.
GCTTGCGATCGGTCTCGATCAGGAAGTTAGGGTGAACGAGGCAAAGAGGATCGCGGCTACAGAGCACCGAGCCATTTGGGAGAGCCAAGTCAAAGAAGCCGTCAAACAAGGCCGGGACTGCCCGTCGATGCCACCCGAAGCCGAAGAACCTTCTCCGGTGCTTCGGCCGCGGATTCGACTTGGCGATACAACCATCGAAGCGGCCGCTGCGGTCGCTGCAGATCAACCTCGCGGACTCGTCCTTTTCAGGGATGAGATGACGGGGTGGATCGAGAGCTACGATCGCTACAAGGGTGGCGGCGACAGATCGTTTTGGATTGAGGCATTTGGCGGCGGTGCCTTTCCCATCGATCGGAAGAACAGCTCCAAGCCGATCGTTATCTCGCATTTGAGCATCGCCGCGACCGGCGGCATGCAGCCGGATAAACTGCCGGTCATTTACAAGGGTGCCGACGACGGACTGGCATCCAGGTTCTTGTTTGCTTGGCCGGACGAACAGCCGGAGTTTGAAATTGTCCGAGGTGAACCCGACGACGATCGGCTGGCCAAGAACTCATTTGCGCGGCTGACCGAACTTGTCATGCAGCCAGGTGATGACGGGCCTGAACCCCGGAAAATTCCCCTCATGCCGGAGGCGATCGATGCCCTCGAAGAATACGCTAGGGCAATGATCGTCCTGGCGGGCGGTGCCACAGGTCTTTATGCGAGTTCGATCGGTAAGGCTCGCGGGCAGGCCCTCCGGCTCTCTTGCATCCTGGAGCATTTGTGGTGGTGTGCTGAGCCGGATGCACCGGAGCCCGATCGAATCTCGGTCAAGGCCATCACCGCCGCGATCGCGCTGATGGATGGTTATTTTCTACCGATGGCCGAGCGAGTCTATGGGGACGCTTCTACGTCGGCCGCCGAGCGCGGAGCCGCCATCCTAGCTCTATATTTTAAACGGAACCGCCTCCGAGAGTTCAATGCCTCAGGCACCCGTCGAAAGATCGGTGGGCCGATCAAAGCCTCGTCGGCGATGCAGGCGGCTTGTGACATCCTGGTGGAGGAAGGCCTGATCCGCCCGGCATTCACTCGCATGGGCGATACCCCGGTCGCCACGCCAAGAATTACGAGGTCAATCCGCTGTTGATCGGAGGCGCTTGATGGCCGACTGGCTGGCAAGAGCGCTAGCTCTGTTGGACGACACTACCCCGGTGCAGAAAGTGCAGTTAGTGCAGAAAGGGGGCTCAACCGACCCTAACCGCACTAAAAACCCTAACTGCATCGGCCCTGATACCGTTGAGCGGAGTGCTAGCGTCGATTCGACCGGCAGGCCGAGCGTGTGGATCAAGGGCTTTGCCCAGCTCCGCACAGTCGATCACGTCCCCGGCTTTTCTATCGCGCAATGGTCGCAGCTACTCGCCGCGACCGCTGCCTTTCTCGATCGCTGGGGCAGCGAGGCCGCTCGGCTGGGGTGGAACGAAATTGATCTCCTCGGATGCGTTCAATCGCTCAACGGACGGGGCCAGCCACTACGCCAAGTTGGCCAACGGATCGGGCTGGTGACGATGATACGCGACGGCGAAGTGGCAGAGATCACCGCCGATCGAGCAACGATCCGATACGCCTCCGGTTCGGAGTTGGTCTATCTCCGGCGGCCGGATCGTTTCCGGGGCACGGTGGCGCTTTGGGATTTGATCGAATGATCGGGCGCCGCCTGATGTCCAATGTTGCCTGACGCTGACAGGTGGGCGAGGCCTTCAATGAGGCCGTTGCCGTCCTTCGTCCATTCCTCAACCGCAAGACCAATTCCTCGCTGCTGCTTCACTCTCACCATGGTCGGGTCCCTGAACAGAGGGTGAAGGAGGGAATAAGACCCAGTTCAGGTTGCTTCTCCAATGGTCGTGCCAGAATACCAACGGAGGCTGCAATGAGATATCGCGCCTGCCCATGCTGTCAGGAGGTTCTCCCCGCCACCGACTTCTTTTCAGCGACCAACCCCGATCCGATGCACACGCCGTTGTGCGGCCATTGCCTGGGCGTCTTCTCACGACCGGCGAAGTCGGAACCCTTAGCGACCCTGGCGTGGAAGCGCCCGAAGACGAGGGCCCACCCTAAAAGCAGCTCGGTCTTGGCGCCCGGAGTCGCATGATCGTTGTGCGGCGAGAGAAAGGCAGATCAGCCTCTTCCTCACCGACGATCTTCGGCTCTCAAAAGAGACGGAGGCAACGTGGCACTTCGCAACGTCCTCAACACCCCGCAGCGCTCGGACCTGCGGGCGGCAACTCAGGAGATCAAGAACAACAGCGAAGGTCGGGTCGTTGCCGCCTCCAGCTGCTCGATCACGGTCACAGCCACCCGCTGCAGTGCCAGTGGTATTGACGCAATCAAGATCAACATCGCTTGGCCAGCGGTCGGCTCCAGAGGATCTGACTTCCCGGCACCTTCGGCACAAGACATCTGGTGCGCGGAGAACCACTGGACGCCCAATTCGCTAACCTCCTGTTAACGCCATAGTTGGTTCTGTAGGTCGCAATCCCACGCGAAGGCGATCCTCGCCGGCGACGGGCAATCCGGGACAGCACAGCTGTCGTTAAATCAGACACGTGCAGCGCGAATACCAGTGATAACGTTTGCTCTGATCCAGGGAGCACCCGAAAACATTTGGGGGGGAATGATGTTTATCAAGCGCACTCTAGTGGATAAAATTTGACGTTTGAATCCCGCGAGGGATTCTCGCCGGGCACGTTGTGTGCGAGTCTGGCGCATGCGGCCAGGAATCATCGTCGATGTGAGTACCGCCGACCGTGCTCGTCTCGAAGCGGTCGTTGCGGACCGGAACAGCCGGCAGAAACACGTGTGGCGGGCACGGATCGTCCTTCTGAGCGGGGATGGTCTCGGCACGGTCGAGATCATGCGCCGCACCGGCAAGAGCAAGACAGCGGTTTGGCGTTGGCAGGAGCGCTTCATGCACGAGGGTGTCGAGGGGTTGCTGCGGGACAAGACGCGACCCTCGCGCGTTCCGCCGCTCGGCCGGGAAATCGCTGACCGCGTCGTCGCGCTGACGCTGAGTGCGCCGCGCCACGAGGCGACACATTGGACGGCGCCGGCGATGGCCAAGACGGTCGGCATCAGCGTCAGCGCGGTACAGCGCATCTGGCGGGCGCACGGGCTTCAGCCCCACCGGGTCCGGCAGTTCAAGCTGTCGCGTGACCCGGAGTTCATTCCCAAGCTGCGGGACATCGTCGGCCTTTATGTCGATCCGCCGGCGCACGCCGTTGTCCTGTCGGTTGACGAGAAGAGCCAGATCCAGGCGCTCGACCGCACCCAACCCGGGCTGCCGATGAAGACGGGATGCGCGGGCACGATGACGCATGACTACAAGCGGCACGGCACGACCACGCTGTTCGCCGCGCTGAACGTGCTCGAAGGGCGTGTCATCGGCCGGTGCATGCAGCGCCATCGACACCAAGAGTTCATTCGCTTCCTCAACGCCATCGAGGCCGACGTGCCCGCGGGAAAGCTGGTCCATGTGATCCTCGACAACTACGCCGCCCACAAGCATCCCAAGGTCCGCGGGTGGCTTACGTGCCATCCGCGCTTTTTCTTCCACTTCACCCCAACATCCTGCTCCTGGCTCAACGCCGTCGAAGGTTTCTTCGCAAAGCTCGCAAAGCAACGTCTCAAGCGCGGCGTCTTCCACTCGATCGTCGATCTCCAGGCCACCATCAACCGCTTCCTCGAACACACCAACAACGATCCGCAGCCCTTCATCTGGACAAAGGATCCCGACAAAATCATCGCCGCTGTCAGACGCGGGCATCAAGCGTTAGATTCCATCCACTAGTTTGCTAATCCGCCGCCGCCGCGGCCAATTCCGGCGTCCGGGGCAGGAAAAATAATAAGGATCGAGATTATTGTTTCCAGTGCAGGCACGACAAATACCGGGTCGATTTCAGCGTCATCGTGGTCGGGTTTGACGAGATAGCAAATGCGTCCACGTCGTCGCGTTTCCTGCGTGTGAACGATGTTGCTCGGCCTTAGGAAGCCGCTGAGCGCCGTTTCCCTTCTTCCCGGTCAAGCTCTACCCCGCGCCCACATCTACCCGACTCAGCCCGGCAAGACGGAGCACCAAACCGGTCGCACTGCTTACCCAACGCTTACCCGATATCATTATGTAATCTGGGTACTCAGGTTAACCAATTGAAATAATTGGACAGTTTACCGTGATCCCAATCTGCGATTATCGGTATTCGCATCCGCTATTGATTGGCGGCGCTACGCGGTGTTGGCGGAGAGCTCTAAGACACCGCTTCGCTCAAGCTCCCAGGGGCCGGTCATCAGAACGTGGCCGTCGCTCTCCCGCCATTCGATATCGAGGTCGCCGCCGGGAGGCGATACTTTGACCTTTCGGTCGGTCCGCTTGGTCCATGCGCCGGCGACGGCGGCGGCGCAGGCGGCCGAGCCGCAGGCAAGAGTGAGCCCGGCGCCGCGCTCCCAGACTCGTAGCTTGATCGTGCCGCGATTCCTCAATTCGGCCACGGAGATATTGGCCCTAGCCGGGAACACCGGGTGGTTTTCGAGCAATGGACCTAGCTGGGCTAGATCGTAGGAATCGACGTCGTCAACCCAAAAGATGGCGTGGGGATTGCCGATGCTGACGACCGTTGGGCTGTGTAGGGTCGGGTTATCGATCGGTCCGATTTGTAGCTCGATGGCCCTTAGATCATGAAACGGCTCGGCCAACGGGATCTCGTCCCAACGAAATCGCGGCGCGCCCATGTCGACCGTTATTCGGCCGGCGGCGTCTTGCCTCGCCGGCACGACGCCAGCCTCGGTCGCGAAACGGGCCTCATCGGTGCCGGACTCGGCCATGATCAGGGCGGCAACGCAGCGGGTACCATTGCCGCAGGCGGCAGCACTGGACCCGTCACGATTGTAGATCTCGAGCCGGGCGTCGATTCCGGCCCGGTCTGGAGGCAGTACCGCCATCAGCTGATCGAATTCGAAGCCGGGGGTAGCCGCTATATCCTGGACTTCGACCGGATCCAGGGAGACGGGGCGTCGTCGGAGATCGAGGACGAGGATCTCGTTCCCCGCTCCATTCATCTTGTGGAAGGTGAGCGGTGTGTCACTCACGACTCGCGCCTCTCTTTCTGGCTCTGCGGAAATATGGCCATCGTCACGCCAAAGCGCCAGCGACACGTGGACGTCGAAACTGCCTTAGATAATCGCTGATGCAACACCTTTGGGAAAATCGATCAAAAAGAAATGCCAAACGGGCTTCCCCGTTTGGATAGGCGGGAATATCCTCGGCGCCATGAGCACACTCGCGATTGACGTGAGACGGGCTGAAAGCGGTGATGTGGGCGGCATCACCGCCGTCCATGATGCCTCGTGGCGATATGCCTATGAGGGGCTGATACCGGCACAGGAACTGGCGCGGATGATTGCCCGCCGGGGGCCACGTTGGTGGAACCGCGCTATTCGCCGGGGCACGGCTGTTCTGGTGCTTGAGGTCGGCGGGACGATCGCTGGCTATGCCACTTTCGGCCCCAATCGGGCACGCGACCTCACCCAGAAGGGCGAGGTCTACGAGATCTATTTGCTGCCGGAATATCAGGGCGTCGGGCTCGGAACTCGGCTGTTCCTTGCCGTCCGCAAGGAACTGGCTCGCCATGGCTATGAAACTGCCGTGGTGTGGGCACTGGCCGACAATCAGCCCGCTTGCCAATTTTATCGCAATGCCGGCGGCCGTAGAGTGGCGAGGTCCACCGAGCAATTCGGCGAGACGGTGTTGGCGAAAATTGCCTTTGCCTGGGCGAGAGCCAATTGAGCCGGGCGAGGGACGAGCTCTAGAGACGGTACGCAGCTAAAGCCGCCCGCGATTTCCAATAATGACCGGGAGATGGAAGTCGCAAAGGAAATTGCGGGCGATCAAATCGGCAGCCTGGCGAGCCAACAGATTGGCGTCGGGATTTGCCGATGCATTGACATAGGCGACGTGGCACACCTCTTCCTCGCCAAGGCGGGTCACCACCAGCACCTGCTCCGGCGGGCCACCGTCGCCATAGTCAGCGAAGTAGCGAAGGATGGTGGCAAAGGGGAGGCCGGCGGCGCGCTCAAATGCGGCGTTGGGACCGTATGAGACGAAAAAGCGGAGATCGCCTTCGGCGACCCGGACCGGGATGCCGGAATGGCCGGAGCAGAGCCACAGGCCCGACTGCAGTGGATCGTCCGGGCTGGGCGGAACGAATTTGCAGCTTTCCAGAGCCAGCGAGGTGTAGACGCTTTCTTCCGCCTCGGCCGGGATCGCCAACAGCGTCACCGCCGCCAGCAGGCTCAAATTCCGGAGCATTTTCCGCGTCATCCATCGGCCTCCTTGCCGCCGATCAAAGTGGCCACAACCGCCGCGCCAAGTCCAGCAGCGCCGCCGGATCGCCGTCAATGCGGAGTTGTTTCAGCCGCGCCTTACGACCCGCGGTGACCCGCACCGTCGAGCGCGGCACGCCCAGCGCGGCGGCAAGCAGCTTCTCGAGGGCAGCGCTGGCCCTGTCGGAATCGGGGACAGCGCGAACCCGCGCCGCCAGCACCTCAGTCCCATCTGACAGCACCACCATCCCGGCGATCTGGTCGCTGGCCGCCTTCGGCGTCAGCCTCACCTTAACGCGGAGATGATCGGCAGCCGACGAGAAAGGGGAGCGTCCGATCAAAACCTTTTTGTGGCCTAAAGGAACATCCTGATCAGAATGGGGATGATGACTTGTTGGATGAACCAGATGATGAAGATCACCACCAATGGCGAAAGGTCCATACCGCCCATGTTCGGGAGCACTCGGCGGATCGGCCGCAGCACCGGCTCGGTCACCGCATAAAGGAACTGGCCAAACATTCTGACGAATTGATTGTGAGGGTTGACGACATTGAATGCATACAGCCAGCTGAATATCGCGGCCGCAATTAGTACGATGATGTAGAGATTCAGCAGTCTGCCTATGAACAGAATAAGTTCAATCATCGACTGCCTCTCAGCCTAGTTGCCACAACAATGACGTCGAGGATCGCTCGCGTCCGGCTCACTTCTTGTCTGACCGCAACGCGGTTGATGTAGCGATGACGCTGAGTCGCCGCAACCCGCCGGGCCTTGCCGTCCAACGAATTAAGGAAACTCTGGCGATGCTTGACACCCTCTTGGCCGGCCCCCTAAATGCTGGCCGCCGAGGATCGGCGGGGCCGTAGCTCAGCTGGGAGAGCGCCGCGTTCGCAATGCGGAGGTCAGGGGTTCAAATCCCCTCGGCTCCACCATCTCAAAGCTATAACTGGTTGTTATTACATAGTTTTACCTATTTTTGGCCTCGTCGGTCCCATTTCTGGTCCTATCTCTAAGCGCCGCTATGGCCGGAATACGGCGCACAAAGATCGAACCCTCGGTCTTGGCAAATTGGACCGGATAGACGCCGCTCTCCACGATCAAGGCCGGCAGATCGCTCACTGTCCGGCGTCAGCGCCCCTGGGACAGATTGGGCGGATTGAACAAGAGAGGGTTTCTGGCTCATCTTAACCCACGAGGGATTGAAGATGAGACGGAACACCAATCACCAGAAAGCATCGGCCGAGAAGGTCGTGAAGGACATCCGGCGGGCGACTCGTCGGCAGTTCGGCGCCGAAGAGAAGATCCGGATCGTTCTGGAGGGCCTGCGCGGCGAGGACAGTATCGCTGAGCTGTGTCGCCGTGAGGGGATCAACCAGAACCTCTATTACCGCTGGTCGAAGGACTTCCTGGAGGCCGGGAAGAAGCGCCTGGCGGGTGACACTGCCCGTGAGGCTACCTCCGATGAGGTCCGGCATCTTCGCAGTGAGGCACTGGCACTCAAGGAGGCCGTTGCTGACCTGACGCTGGACAACCGTCTACTCAAAAAAAGCATGATCGCGGATGGGGGAGAGGAGGCATGAGGTATCCACTATCGGAGAAGCTGGAGATCATCCGGCTGGTTGAGCGATCCCATCTGCCGGCCAAGCGCACGCTGGCGCAGTTGGGCATTCCCCGCACCTCGTTTTATCGCTGGTACGACCGCTATCTGACCGGCGGACCGGAGGCCCTGGAGGACCGCCGCTCGCGGCCTGGCCAAGTCTGGAACCGTATCCCCGATGAGGTGAGAGACCGGATCGTACAGCTGGCGCTGGACGAGACGGATCTGTCGCCGCGGGAACTGGCTGTCCGGTTCACAGACACAGAGGGCTACTTTGTATCGGAATCCTCGGTTTATCGACTGCTCAAGGCCCATGATCTGATCACCAGCCCGGCCTTTATCGTCCTCAAGGCGTCCGACGAGTTCCAGGACAAGACCACGGCGCCAAACCAGCTCTGGCAGACCGACTTCACTTACCTCAAGGTCATTGATTGGGGCTGGTTCTACCTCTCCACCGTGCTCGACGACTTCTCGCGCACCATTATCGCGTGGAAGCTCTGCACCACGATGAAGGCCGAGGACGTCACCGATACGCTGGAACTGGCGCTCAAGGCGTCAGGTCGCGATCGGGCAACGGTCATTCACAAGCCACGGCTCCTGTCTGACAACGGCTCCAGCTACATCGCCGACGATCTGGCCAAATGGCTCGACGACCGCGATATGGAGCACATTCGCGGCGCTCCCTATCATCCGCAAACCCAGGGCAAGATCGAGCGTTGGCATCAAACCCTGAAGAACCGCATCCTTTTGGAAAATTACTATCTGCCTGGCGACTTGGAGACACAGATCGAGGCCTTCGTCGGCCACTACAATTATCACCGCTACCACGAGAGCCTGGGCAACCTCACGCCGGCCGATGTCTACTTCGGGCGCGGCCAGACCATCCTGTTGAAAAGAGAAAAGATCAAACAAAAGACGCTACAAACCCGGCGCTTGCAATACCGCAAAACCGCCGCATAAAATGACCAACCAGATGGGCCGAACCCTCTCTTAAATCAGGCCGCTCATCGGTTCCAAATTACCTGACGACGGACAGCGTTGGCGATGTACCGGAAATTGATCATCGCGGCGAGATATCCGTCTCCCTCCGGGAGCCCCGCCCCAAGAGTTCGCGAGATGAGATTCGACCCACGAATTGGCCGACATGCCCGCCAGTATCACTTGGTCGATTTGGTTCTTGCGCAGTTGCAGAATTAGCGCTACCGCAATTGCTCTGATAGCGTCTCGGCGATGTTGAGCGGGCTGGGGGTTGCATGTGAGCGTGACTCGGAAGGGCGTTGGAGCTCTCCTCGCGGTGTTGCTGGGCGTCGCGGCGGGAGCAAGTCCGGCGCGAGAGGCTACCGGCAAAGGAGAAGGCGAGCCCCAGAGCACAAGTATTTATTTCGTGGCCGGTTTCGCCGCGATCTTCGACGATCTCCAAGCGCTCGACCGCCTGTTTGAAGTCGACGGAATACCGGCGAAGGCCTACCCCCCGGTCTTGTGGCGGAACGTCGTCAGGGACGCGGTCGATCGCCATCGGCAAAATGGCGACGTCACGACAATAATCCTGATCGGACATTCGGTCGGTGCGCGCAAAGTTTATCAAATAGCGGAAAGTTTGAGCCGGAAGGAAGTGCCGGTGGCGCTGATAGTCGGCCTCGATCCGGTGCGCAAAAGTGAGGTCCCCGACAATGTGGCCCGTGCGGTCAACTATTTTATCTCACCCGATGTTGCCTTTGTCGTCCCGGGGCCCGGCTTCGACGGCCAACTCATCAACGAAATCGTTGCCGATATCGCCATCCTTGCTCACGGCGACATCATCTATGAGGAGGCAATCCGGCTGCGGGCTTTCGGTGAGATACGGCAGGCGATAGCCAGTCCTCCCTAACCGGACTCCTCGTTTGACAAGCGGCGGTCAGGCCGCTTGCCGCCATTTTATCGAGCAGCCGATCGACGGGATCTGCTCGGCCGGACCTTGGCCGGTTGCCGCGACCATCTGCATCGCTTCCAGCAGCTCACGCTTGGCGCCCGGAGGCGGCGACTCGGTGCGGCCGGAATCGAGTCGCCCGCGATATTGGATGTTGCCGTGGCCATCGATGCCGAAGAAATCCGGCGTGCAGGCGGCGTCATACGCACGGGCGATTTCCTGGCTCTGATCATACAGATAGGGGAAAGGCAAGCGGTGCCGTTCGGCGAAGAGCTTCATGTTGTCGAACGAGTCGTCGGGATAGGTCGTAGCGTCGTTCGCACTGATGCCGACAAAGCCGATACCTTCGGCTACGAGGATACGAGCATCTTCAGCCAGGCGGTCGATCACTGCCTTCACATAAGGGCAATGGTTGCAGATGAAGACAACGACGGTACCCTTGGGTCCGGCGACGTCAGCGAGGCTATGGGTCTTGCCGTCTGTCCCCGGCAGGCTGAAATCGGGTGCGGCAATGCCAAGTTCGGCGGCGGGCGGACTCATGGCCATGGTTCTGTCTCCGAGGATGATCAAGTTAGCGTTGCGGCAAGCGTAGTCCGATCAGTTGCATAGGAGCTGGACCGATTCCAAGCCCCGGCCGAAAGAAAATCCGGCCCGGATGACTCGGTTTGCGAGGCGAGCGATCGGAGGTGGCCGGAATCGCGAACCGGCATCAGCGTTGGCGCCGTCTAATCTATCGCGATGATTTGCTCGGGCCCATCGCCGATCCGAACCGAGAGATGATTTGCGCCCGCCGATGGGGCATTGATCTCGGTGACGAATCGGCTGGAGCCACCCGGCCCAAGCTGTGATTGCGGAATGATAGATTGCCACGACAAGATCGCGGCGCCGTCGGCGGAACGAAGGCTCAATTCGATCGGCGGCAAATCAGTCAACTGGCCGGTGCGGTTGATAATGCCACCCTCGATCCTCAGTTTCGCCAAGCCTCGCGAATAGATGCGGATGATCTGAATCTCGCCGAGTTCAAGGCTGACCTGAGCGGCGGGCAGGCCGAACGCGGAATAGGCACTGGCGAGTGGGGGCAGCGCTTCGACAATCGGACCCCTAAAGGCGATCAGCGCGGTGACAAAGGAGACCACGATCACCGCCGCCCAGAGCGAGGTCCGTGGGAGTCGCAGGGCGCGTTGGCGGACTGGCGCCAGACGGGGACGATCGAAGCCGGGAGAAATGTCGATTACCGGACCGGCCTGTCGGGCGGCGACCGGCACAAGGGGCACGATCTGGACATGATCGCGGGATGGGGCGGTCGCTTCGCCGTCTTCTGCACCACGGTCCATTGTGCCACAGGTCTCCTTTGTAGGGGTGGCGGATAGGCTAGTGGATGGAATCTAACGCTTGATGCCCGCGTCTGACAGCGGCGATGATTTTGTCGGGATCCTTTGTCCAGATGAAGGGCTGCGGATCGTTGTTGGTGTGTTCGAGGAAGCGGTTGATGGTGGCCTGGAGATCGACGATCGAGTGGAAGACGCCGCGCTTGAGACGTTGCTTTGCGAGCTTTGCGAAGAAACCTTCGACGGCGTTGAGCCAGGAGCAGGATGTTGGGGTGAAGTGGAAGAAAAAGCGCGGATGGCACGTAAGCCACCCGCGGACCTTGGGATGCTTGTGGGCGGCGTAGTTGTCGAGGATCACATGGACCAGCTTTCCCGCGGGCACGTCGGCCTCGATGGCGTTGAGGAAGCGAATGAACTCTTGGTGTCGATGGCGCTGCATGCACCGGCCGATGACACGCCCTTCGAGCACGTTCAGCGCGGCGAACAGCGTGGTCGTGCCGTGCCGCTTGTAGTCATGCGTCATCGTGCCCGCGCATCCCGTCTTCATCGGCAGCCCGGGTTGGGTGCGGTCGAGCGCCTGGATCTGGCTCTTCTCGTCAACCGACAGGACAACGGCGTGCGCCGGCGGATCGACATAAAGGCCGACGATGTCCCGCAGCTTGGGAATGAACTCCGGGTCACGCGACAGCTTGAACTGCCGGACCCGGTGGGGCTGAAGCCCGTGCGCCCGCCAGATGCGCTGTACCGCGCTGACGCTGATGCCGACCGTCTTGGCCATCGCCGGCGCCGTCCAATGTGTCGCCTCGTGGCGCGGCGCACTCAGCGTCAGCGCGACGACGCGGTCAGCGATTTCCCGGCCGAGCGGCGGAACGCGCGAGGGTCGCGTCTTGTCCCGCAGCAACCCCTCGACACCCTCGTGCATGAAGCGCTCCTGCCAACGCCAAACCGCTGTCTTGCTCTTGCCGGTGCGGCGCATGATCTCGACCGTGCCGAGACCATCCCCGCTCAGAAGGACGATCCGTGCCCGCCACACGTGTTTCTGCCGGCTGTTCCGGTCCGCAACGACCGCTTCGAGACGAGCACGGTCGGCGGTACTCACATCGACGATGATTCCTGGCCGCATGCGCCAGACTCGCACACGACGTGCCCGGCGAGAATCCCTCGCGGGATTCAAACGTCAAATTTTATCCACTAGGGTGCAATCGCTAACGTTCGCGAAACCAAGAACGGTCGGCGCCGCCGGTGGCTTGTCCCGCGGTGGTGTCGGATCGTAAAGGGAGCTTAATTGTCAGCCCGGCAAGAAGGCGGCAATTGTGCTTCTCCTCCGATCGGCGGGGTCAAAGCAGGTGTTCCGTTTCGACAATGTCGGACTGCGCTATGGCATCGGGCCCGAGGTCTTGCGCGATCTCAATTTCAGGGTCGAACCGCGCTCGTTTCAATATTTGACCGGTCCGTCGGGTGCTGGCAAAACCAGCTTGCTAAGGTTGCTGTTCCTGTCGATACGGCCCTCGCGCGGCTTGATCTCGATCTTCGGCCGCGATTCCTCGACCCTTGGTCAGACCGATCTGCCGCGCATAAGACGTCGGATTGGCGTTGTTTTCCAGGATTTCCGCCTGCTCGATCATCTCACCACCTATGAGAATGTCGCGCTCGCCCTGCGCGTCGTCGGCAAGCCGGAATCGCGCTATCGGGCCGACGTGGTGGAACTTCTTAATTGGGTCGGCCTGGGCGAGCGGATCAACGCCTACCCGCCGGTGCTCTCGGGCGGCGAGAAGCAGCGGGCGGCGATCGCCCGCGCGGTGATTGGGCATCCGGAGATTCTGCTCGCCGACGAGCCGACCGGCAATGTCGATCCATCAATGTCACGGCGGTTGCTTCGTTTGTTCATCGAACTCAATCGGCTCGGGACGTCGGTGGTGATCGCGACGCATGACGTCGACCTCATGCAACGGTTCCCGGCGCGCACCATGGCGCTCGAGGATGGGCGCATCGAGATCCATGACTGATACGCCGATCCGAACGCCGGGATTGCGCCTGTTTCCGGGCCGCGGCCGCCGACGTCGGTCGGCGGGCCCGAGCCCGATCGTTCCAGTCAATTCGATCGCCGGCAATGCGTTGATGACCGTGGTCGCGATCATGAGCTTTCTCGCCTGCATCACAGTCGGCGCAGTGACATTGGTCCAGGATGCGGCACAGAATTGGCAGGCCGACATTAGACGCGAGGTGACGGTTCAGATCATTCCGCGCGAGGGCGTCGACGTCGCCGCGTCGGTGGAACAAGCGATCGCGATCGCCACGGCAACACCGGGCGTCGGCAACGTCCACGCGCTCAGCGAGGCCGAGAATATGGCGCTGCTGGAGCCATGGCTCGGCCTCGGTATCGACATCGCCGAACTGCCGGTTCCGCGGTTGATCGTGATTTCGATCAACGATCCGGATGTGGTTGATTTTGACGCGCTGGCGGTCGCGCTCGGGGCAGTCGACGGAGCTAGTCTCGACGATCATCGTCGTTGGACCGACCGGCTCCGCTCGATGGCCAATGTCTCGGTGGTAGTCGGTTTTGTGGTGCTGGCGTTGGTCTTCGCCGCCACCGTCCTCAGTGTCGTCTTCGCAACGAGGGGGGCGATGGCCGGCAATCAGCAGATCGTTTCAGTGCTTCACTTCATCGGTGCCGAGGACGGATTTGTCGCCGGCGAGTTCCAGCGCCATTTCTTGCTGCTGGGGCTTAAAGGCGGCCTGGCCGGCGCGGCGTTGGCGGCGGTGTTGTTCGCGGTCGTCAGCATCGGGATGGCAAGTTTGGGCGACGGGCCCGAGGGGGCGCAAATATCGGCGCTCTTTGGTAGTTTTTCGGTGGGTCCGACGGGATATTTCGGGGCCCTTGGTGTCGCCTTCGCAATCGGGGTGCTGACCGCGATCACTTCGAGGCTGACGGTATTCCGCTATCTCGGACAGGTGGAGTGAGGATGCGATGGCCGATCACGCTCACCCGGTCCAAGCCAGCGAGGAAGGATCCGCGTCAGCCATGATCGGGCTGCGTTCGGTCCTGTTTAACCTGGCCTTCTATCTTCACATGGTGGCGGTGCTGGCTGTAGTGACGCCGGTCTATTTCTTTCTGCCGCAGCATGTGTGCATGGCGGTGGTCGCCGGCTGGGCGCGCCGGAGCCTTTGGCTGGCGCGAGTAATTTGCCGCCTCAACGTCGATTTCCGTGGGATTGAGAACCTGCCGAAGGATGGCCGCTATATTCTTGCCGGCAAGCACCAATCCTTGTGGGAGACCTTCGCCCTGTTTGCGGTGATCGAGAACCCGGCCTTCGTGACCAAGCGCGAGCTTCTCTATGTGCCGATCTGGGGCTGGTGGGCATGGAAGGCGCAGATGATCTACGTCACCCGCGGCGCTCGTTCGGCAGCGCTCAAGGAAATCGCCGATGGTTCGAGGCGGGTCCTGGCAAAGGGGCGCCCGATAATTATCTTTCCCGAGGGCACGCGGAAACCGACGGGCGCGCCGGCGCAATACAAATACGGCGTCGTTCACCTGTATGGGGAACTGGGCGTGCCGGTCGTTCCGGCAGCGCTTAATTCGGGCCTATATTGGCTCCGGCGGCGGTTCATGCGGTTCCCCGGCACGATCGTGGTTTCCTTTCTGCCGCCGATTCTGCCGGGGCTGAATTCGCGCGATTTCCTCGACGCATTGAGCGAACAGATCGAAGCGGAATCCGATCGGCTTCTGCTTGAGGCTGATGCGGCGATCCCACGGCCGCCTTTCGGACCGGTAGCGACCGTGCGGCTGGCTGAGATCAAAGCCGTAGGCCGCCCCTAGGGCAAGGATTAGCGCAAAAAACAGTCGACCAGACGCTTGCTAATTCGGCAACGATGTTCTATCTTTGTTCTCATGATGAGTTCCAACGATTGGTTTCCCCTTGAAGATGGTGGCGTTCCCAAATTTGCCCAGCGCTGCGGATTGGGTGAGCGGTTTCAATATTGGCGCGGACGATCCGGTCGCCGCTACCTGTTCACGGCTGTCGGCGCCAATGATCTGGCCGATTTCAGTCAAGCCGTGATCGTGCTTGCGCGAGCGGACGGTGCTAGGCTTTGCGGCGCTGCAATTGTCTGTCCGGACGATCCCGGCGAGCCGACGATCGACAATGTCGCGCATCTTCTGGCGCGGGATGGACGGCTGGTTGTCTATGTTCATCTCCTTGCCGACGACACCGGGGCTCGGCGGAGGTTGACTGCCGATCTCCTTCGCTGCGAGAGGTTGGCAGCTGCTTAGACAGTGGGCGCTCGCAGTCTGCGCGCCAGCCAATTCAGCATCGGGTCCTTGATGCCGAGTTTGGCGAGGTGGTCGGCGGTATTGATGACATAGTCGTGATTGGCACCGGAATTTCCTTGAGCCCGTCGAACGATTTTCAACGCCTTGGCGCGGCTGAGGTCGCCGGCATATTGCGGGTGCGTGCGGTCGACGACGTAAAGCAATGCCTCGACTTCTGCGCCGGATTGGCGCTCAAGCCGGATCGATCGCCGCACTTCGAGATAGACGGTGGAGTCCAATTCGCGCTTACGTAGATAATTGACCACCGATTCGCCGTTTTCCTCGGCAACACGGAAGGCCATTCCCCGGCACGATCGGCCGTGATCGAGGCCAAGAACAAGTCCGGGCCGTTGTTCGGTGCCGCGATATGTGTGGGAGAGTACGCAAAGCGAACGATTTGCGCCATAGAGCCGTGCGGGGATGGCGTCTTCATAGGTAAAACCTGGCCGCCACATCAACGATCCATAGCCGAAAACCCAGAGATCACTCATTGGACGCACAGAACCCGACGGCACGGACCGAGCGAGGTCGTAACGACAGGGTTGCGAGTAGACGTCGCCGCCGGATTGGGCCGTTCTTGTTGTTGCTGCTGGTGCTGTTCGGCATTGTTTGGGCCAGCTATTGGTATGTTGCCTATCGCCTCGCCGAGACGTTCGTGGCAGAGGCTCCGGCGTCCGCCATTTCACAGTCGGTCGCACTGAGCTGTGCCGAACGCCGATTTGGCGGGTTTCCACTGCAGCTTACCATCGACTGCGATCGTGCTATTGCGGCGTCGGGGGACAAGGCCCACGCCAGCCTTGCCCATGTGACGGCGACGGCGCCGCTGTACAATCCCGGCTGGGTCGAAGCCGAGGTAACCGGCCCTTTCGAGTTCAATGGGGTCAATAATAATGTCCGCTCCGATTGGCGCGATGGCCGGCTGGAACTCATGGCCGGGTTCGGCGGTGTGCGAGAACTGCAAGCGTCGTTTGCCGATCTCAAACTGACGGTCGGCGATCTTGTCGGGGACACGATTTGGTCCGCCGGAGCGGCCTACTGGGCCACTGAGATCCGCCCGGCCGACGGCGACGAGGACGCCCTGCTTATGGTCCTGTCGGCGGAGGATCTTGTGATCGAACTGGCCGGTGGCGCCTATCCACAACTCTCCGGCACCGCGACCCTGACGCTTCGCGGCAGCGGCAATCGGCTCGATCGTGAACCGTCCGATCTGATCGGGCGGTGGCTGAGCAACGGCGGCGAGTTCAACATCGACCACATGGCGCTGACATCTGGCGATGTGATCGCGGAGGTGGACGGGCCGATGATCCTGGAAGTCGACGGGACGCTCAGCGGTGATCTTGATGTCCGTTATGCGGGAGAGGCGGATCTGCCGCTCTTGGTTGCGGCAATCTTTCCCTGGCTTGCTGGTGACGCCGAGGTGATTGCTGATGCGATCAGGGCGATGTCGCAGCCGATCGAGTTGCACGGCCAGCCCGCGCATCGAGTGCGGATCAATATCAGGCACGGCACGCTCAACATCGGGCTTATTCCGATTCTGACGATTCCTTCGATCGGTCCGCTTGACCACTTCCTTTAGCGTCGATTTCGGGGTGACGGCCGAAGTCCGCAGAGGCGGTCTCCTGGCCGGCGTCGATGATGCCGCGCCGGATAGCGCGGGTGCGGGTGAATAGAGCTTCGAGGGCATCGCCATCACCCCAGCGAATGGCCTTCTGCAAGGTCGTCAGGTCTTCCGAGAAGCGACCGAGCATTTCCAGCACCGCTTCACGATTGTTGAGAAACACATCGCGCCACATCACCGGATCTGAGGCGGCAATGCGGGTAAAATCGCGAAAGCCGCCGGCAGCGAATTTCATCACCTCCGATTGGGTGACGGTTTCAAGATCGGCGGCAGTGCCGACAATATTGTAGGCGATCAGATGCGGCACATGGCTGGTGATCGCCAGCACTAGATCGTGATGCTTGGCCGTCATGAACTCAACTTCGGCGCCGAGGGCGCGCCAGAATTTGGCGAAGCGGTCGATGACGGCCTGATCGGTGCCGGGCGGTGGTGTCAGGATGCACCAACGCCCCTCGAACAAGTCGGCGAAACCGGCATCGGGCCCGGAATGCTCGATGCCGGCGACAGGGTGGGCCGGGACAAAATGGACCCCCGCCGGCAGATGCGGGGCCATTTGCTGGATCACCGATTCCTTTACCGATCCGACATCGGAGACGATGGTGCCGGGCTTCAAGGCGCCACCGATGGCCGCGGCGACATGTGCTGTTGCGCCGACCGGAACTGCGACGATCACGCAATCGGAGTTGGCGACGGCATCGGCCGGATCGGCATGATAGGAATCGCCGAGGCCGAGTTCCTCTGCCCGCGCCAAGGTGGCAGCGCTTCGGCTATGGATCGCGATCTGGCCGGCGGCGCCGGTCTTCCGCGCCGCCAAAGCGATCGACGAGCCGATCAGCCCGATGCCGATTAGCGTCAGTCGCGGGAAGATCGGCTGGCTCATTTGGTGACACGCCGTTTGAGGAATTCGGCGAAAGCCAGGATTGCATCCTGATTGGCGTCTTCGCCACCAATCGTCATCCGCAGCGCGTTTGGTACGCCATAGGCCTCCATTCGACGCAGAACGATGCCCCGCTGAAGCAAGAAGGCATCGGCCTCGATCGCACCCAGGCCGGCTTCGTCGAGGAAATGGATCAGGACGAAATTGGCGACGCTCGGCGTGACGGTTAGGCCTAGCTCGTCGATCGCGGCGCTCACCCGGGGAAGCCAGCGTTGATTGTGATCGACCGCCCGTTCGAGATGAGCAAGGTCGCCGAGCGCCGCGGCGCCGGCGACGATCGCAGGCCCCGAGACATTGAACGGTCCGCGAATGCGATTGAGCGCATCGATCACCGGCGGAGGGCCGGTGCACCAGCCGATCCGCAGCCCGGCAAGGCCGAAAATCTTCGAAAAGGTTCTGGTCGTGACGACATTGTCGGCATTGGTTGCGAGTTTCAGGCCGCTATCATAATCGCCGCCCCGAACATATTCGGCATAGGCGGCGTCGAGCACTAGCAGCACGTTGGTCGGAAGACGGGCATGCAGCCGGGCGATCTCGTTTGCCGGCAAATAGGTGCCGGTCGGATTGTTCGGATTGGCGAGATACACTAGCCGCGTGCGCGGACCGACTGCGGCAAGCATCATGTCGACGTTCGCGGTCAAATTGGTCTCCGGCGCGACCACCGGTAGCCCTCCGGCAGCAAGCGTCGCGATCCTGTAGACCAAGAATCCATGCTCGGTGTGGATCGCTTCGTCGCCAGGCTCAAGAAACGCGTGGGCGATGAGGTTCAGGATCTCGTCGGAGCCGGCACCGCAGACGATTCGATCGGGGTCGAGGTCGTTCTTGGCGGCGATCGCTTCGCGCAGCAGCGTCGCGGAGCCGTCGGGGTAGCGGTCAAGCGAAGCAGCCGCTTTCGTGTGGGCACCAACCGCCGCCGGACTAGGGCCGAGCGGCGTCTCGTTGGATGAGAGCTTATGTCGTGTCGGCATATCGCCAGCGCGCGATCGTCCCGGGACATAGGGATCGATGTCGAAAATGCTGGGCCGGGGGTGTGGTTGGATCTTCATTTCGCCTGGCGTCGATCGCCGCCGCCGATCGGAGTTCGCAATCCATCGCCCCTGGTCGCCAGAGTCAGCCCTCTCGCGGCGCCGCCAATTTCGACAATGTCGGACAGGTCGAGCGCGACAAGTGCCGCTTGATCGATGTTTCGGTCAGTAGCCAGTAGCAGCTCCCGCCTTCCACCCGACCGCGACTCGGCCAGCGTGATGATGCCGGCCCGGCTCGGCGAGCCCTCGCCCTCACTAGCGGCATAGATCGAAAGGTCCGGTGGCGTCGGTTCCGCCAGCGCCGGCGATACGATCAACGCTGGGGCATCAGCCAGCCGTCCCTTGCCGGCGATGAACGGCCAGATCGTCATGATGCGGGGGCCGTTCGCCATCGACAGCTTACGCCACCATGGTGACCGCGCCGGCGTTTTTTCCAACGGAATGAGCCCGAGATCATTGTTCGTGGCAGCGATCTCGGCGATCAATTCGGCTGGGTCGCTGGCTTGCACCAATTCAACCGCAAACCCAAAGGCGAAACGGGCGAGGTCATGTATGGCGACCGGGTCGGAGCCGTAGCAAACAATTATCCGGAAGGGCGCTTGCATGAAGGTGAACGTCGAAACGATCTCTCGCCACAAATGCTCTATTGTCGCCAGCGGCAGATTGCCCTGGTGGCGTTTCACCAGTCGTCGCATCATTTCGGCTTCGCGTTGGGGCCGAAATGCCGGTCGACCGTCAGTGGTGCCTTTGGCTGCGATCAAGGCATCGACCACCGAGCTCCGTTCCATCAACAATCGATGCATCTTCGCGTCGATCAAGTCGATCTTTGCACGAAGATCGCTGAGACTTTTCGGGGCGCTGTCGCCGAGTTCGGCCATGATCTTGAATTTTCGCGGAGGAGGTTGAGGTCGGCGGCTCGGCTGACCGCAAGCGCCGCGATTCATAGGCAAGCGGCCCGACGAAATCAAAGAAAACGTTGACGCGCGTCAGGTCGAGCCCTACCTATCCCGCCACCTCAAGACAACGCGCTATCACCCCTATGACTACCCATCCGACTCCGGCAGGGTCCGGAAAGAGTCCCCGCGTGGACGTTGTCCGGGCTCGCCGCGAGGCCGATCAGCCATCAAGTCCGTTTGTGCGATTTGGTCCCGACGAACCGCTGGTGCTCGATTCCACACGCCGGCTTGATCAACTGCAAATTGCTTATCAGACCTATGGCGAGCTCAATCAAGATCGCAGCAATTCGGTGGTGATCTGCCATGCTCTGACCGGTGATCAACATGTCGCCAATGCGCACCCGCTAACTGGCAAGCCGGGTTGGTGGCACCGGATGGTCGGCCCCGCCAAACCGATCGATACCAACCGCTATTTCGTCATTTGCCCCAACGTCCTTGGCGGGTGCATGGGGACCACCGGCCCGGCCTCGATCAATCCGGCCACCAATCAGCCCTATGGGCTCGATCTACCGTTGGTCACGATTGCCGACATGGTGCGGGCGCAAGTTAAACTCCTCGACCATCTCGGCATCGAGACGGCGCTTGCCGTGGTTGGCGGGTCGATGGGCGGGATGCAGGTGTTGCAATGGGCGGCGGCTCATCCCGACCGCGTGTTCAGCGCGATCCCGATCGCTTGCGGCACGCGGCATTCATCGCAGAACATTGCCTTTCACGAAGTCGGTCGGCAAGCGATCATGGCCGATCCGGACTGGCGCGGCGGTTGCTATCTGAGCGAGGATACCCGGCCGCGCAAGGGCCTCGCGGTGGCACGGATGGCGGCGCATATCACCTACATGTCCGACAGGGCTTTGCACGCTAAATTTGGTCGCCAATTGCAAGATCGCGACAGGCCGGCCTTCGGCTTTGATGCCGATTTCCAGGTCGAGTCCTATTTGCGGCATCAGGGCGTGACATTTGTCGAGCGGTTCGATGCCAACTCGTACCTCTATGTGACGCGGGCGATGGACTATTTCGATCTGGCCAACGAACATGGCGGTCGGCTGGCTGATGCCTTCGATGCGTCGCCAACGCGATTCTGTGTCATCGCGTTCACGTCGGATTGGCTGTTCCCGACCGAGGAAAGCCGCATCATCGTTCGAGCAATGATCACCTCGGGGGCGAGTGTGAGCTTCGTCGAGATCGAAACCGACGGCGGCCATGATGCCTTCCTCCTTGAGGAGCCGGAATTGTTCGCGACGATCGACGGTTTCCTCAGCGCCGCAGCACGGGCACGAGGCGCCGTTTGATGGAAGGCACCTCAGCTCACGGACCCGTCTCCGTCCGCGCCGATCTCGCTTTGATCGGGCAGTTGGTGACGCCCGGTGCTCGTGTGCTCGACATTGGTTGCGGCGATGGCTCGCTTCTAAGATATCTTGAAACCACCAAGGACGTTGACGGCCGTGGTATCGAAATCAGTCAGAAGGGCGTCAATGAATGCGTTGCCCGCGGTCTTTCAGTGATCCAGGGCGACGCCGATCGCGATCTTATTAACTATCCGGACGGTGCGTTCGATTTTGTCGTTCTGAGTCAGACATTGCAGGCTACCTATCGGCCGCGAGAGGTGGTCGAGCAGATGATGCGGATCGGGACCAGGGCCGTGGTTTCGTTCCCGAATTTCGCGCATTGGCGGATCAGGATAGCGCTCGGATTCGGCGGCCGTATGCCGGTTACGCGCCAACTGCCCTATTCCTGGTACGACACTCCGAACATTCACTTCTTCACCATCCGCGATTTCGTTGATCTTTGCGATGAGTTGAAGATCACCGTCGAGCAGGCGCTGACGCTTAATCGACATGGCAACAGGATCCCGTTTCGCGGGCCGTGGTGGGTGTGGAATCTGTTTGGAGCGCAGGCGGTATTTCTGCTGCGCCGCTAGACAAGCGTTCGCAGTCGCAGACCGGCGTTCGGCGCTATCGTCGGGCTAAGCACCGGCCGCAATCTCAGCTTCTTCGCGCGGGCCTCGACGCGCTGGTGCTCGAGTTTCGTGGCCTCGACGATCAATACGCCGGAGACACGCGGCCAAATCCGCGAGCCGATCCGCTCCCAATTGCCGCCATTGTGGACGACAAACCGAGCTTTGATCGGCGGCATTGCCAGCGAGGTCGACCAGCCTAACGGCTCGAACCTGGTCTCGCGCATCAATCGAGTTAGCTGGCCGCGGCTGAAGGGCCGGCCATGCCCAAAAGGAGTTCGCTCGGCGCGAGCCCACATTCCGGCGCGATTGGGCACAACAATCAACAATCGGCCGCCGGGCGCCAATACCCGCCAGACATCGCGCAGGGTGTCATGAGCGTTCTCTGCATGCTCCAGGCAGTGCACCGCCAGGACGCGGTCGATCGAGCCGCCGTCCAACGGCAACATGTCGTCGCGCACCAGTGCCGCGGTGTTGGGGCGGTCCGAAGGCCAGCCGACGATCCCTTGAGCTGCGGGCATGAAGGCAAGGCAGCGCTCGGCGTTGGCACCAAGCTGGGCAAGATAGGGCGTCGCGTAGCCGATGCCGAGAATGCGATCGCCGACTGTTTTCGGCCATTGCCGGCGGATACGTCCGCCGATCAACCGGCTTGCAATACGACCAAGCCGGTTGTCGTAGAATGCCTTCAAGTCGATGACATCGAGATACATGGCCGGTAGTTTAGCATGGCAATGCCACAGCCAGCCGGATCCGATTTTGGATCTCCACGCGCCAGCGCGCTAGTCGGTTTTGACGAAGGCCAGTAGCCATGGATTTGGTGATCGATTCGTTCATCTGCGGGCGCGACAATTACGGCGTCCTGATTCACGATCAATCCAGCGGTCAAACGGCGGCGATCGACGCGCCGGATGGCGACGCGATTCTGGCCCGTCTTGAGCAGCGCGGTCGTGGCCTCGATCTCCTTCTGATCACCCATCACCATAGTGACCACACCGCCGGCAATCTTGTGCTGAAGAAGGCGACGGGATGCCTGATCATAGGGCCGGCGAAGGAAGCCGACCGGATCCCCGGCATCGACCGCTCGGTGTCGGGAGAGGAAAACGTTACCCTCGGCGAACATCGTTTCAAAGTGATCGAGACGCCGGGTCATACGACAGGCCACGTCTGCTATTGGAGCCGCGAGCAGGAATTGGCATTCGTGGGGGACACCCTGTTCTCACTGGGCTGCGGTCGGGTGTTCGAGGAGCCGCTGCCGACGATGTGGCACTCGCTGGACAAGCTGGCCCAATTGCCCCGCGAGACGCAAGTTTATTGTGGTCACGAATATACCGAGGCCAATGGCCGTTTCGCCATCTCCATTGAGCCCAACAATCTCGATCTGCAAGCGCGTGTCAGCGAGGTCCGGCGATTGAGCGCGGGCGGTGGAATGACTTTGCCGACGACGATCGGCCAGGAACGTGCAACCAACCCGTTTTTGCGGGCCGACAAGCCGCGCTTGAGACGGGCGCTCGGCATGGCGGACGCCGCGCCGGCAGAGGTGTTCTCCGAACTGCGGCGGCGGAAGGACACTTTCGCGTGATAGCTGAACAGTTCGGGATTGTTCGCACTGAAGGTGATTGACGGGTCACTATCCGAAAACGCCATTGTGTGATGTTTCCCGACGGGGCGACGATGCCAGCGGGGGACATCCCACAGCCAATTTCGGCCTGCCGCGGCGAGGGACCTCGGCGTTGGGACGGTATGATTTGAGCTTTTCCGTCTGAAAATAACACCGCCGGATTGGCGTAGCGCTTCGGGCGAGTGAGGCAAAACAGGTGCGATCGGACGTTGCCAGCGTATCGGATCGGCCGAGAAATCCGGCGATTCTAGTTGCAACGGAACCGATATTTGCGCTTTCGTTACAAAATGTGCCGATGATATAGGCGCTGAAGAGAGAGCATCGCCCAATAATGCTAGCGTTTGCTTGCTTTTGAGGGGAAGCTGTAAACAGGTTTGGTGGGGCGCTGGTCGCGATTTGCGGGCCGGTGTTAGCCGTCAGTCGCGGCGCAAGTGTGGGTTATGGTGCAGACGATCAAAAGCGTTCTGCTGTTCGACTATGACAGCATTTATCACAGTCTGAGCGAACGGGCTCAGGGCGTTGGCGATTTGTTGGGCGCGCGTACTGGCATATGGCTCGAGGCAATCGAAGGCGGTGACATCCTCGAATCCGCCAAGAGCGAGAGTGACGTCCGCCGCCGTTTTCAGGCCAGGCGCTGCTACGCCAATCGCAGACGTTGGGCAAGAATCGGGGCTGGCTGACCGCCAATGGTGCTCAGATCATTGATTGCACACCTCCGGCCGGCGTGGTTCGCGGCTCGGGCGATGTCCACATGGTGCTTGATGCGCTGGACACGGCGGAGTCTGAGCCGGACGAGATCATTTTGCTCACCGCCGAGAGCGATCTGACGCCCCTTTTGTTCCGGTTGCGGGCGCTGAACCAAGGGATTGTCATCTATGTGAACGATGACACTGCGGTGAGCTACAGGACATTTGCCGACAGCTTCGTCGACGAAGCCAAATTGATCGAGGTGCTGTCGCGGCCATCCGAGACCTCGGTGGTGGTGCCGAAAGGGTCGATCCCGAGGCCACCCAGGATCGCCGCGGCCGCGACGAAGCCGGCCGCACCGGTGGCAAAGTCGAAGGCCACGCCCCGCCGATCTCCGCCGATTGCAGCGGAGCGACAAGCGTTGGGCCAATCCCGGCAGCCGGTCGATCGCGAAACGCTGGCGGCCTTGGTTCGCCGGATCCACCAGGCAACCAACGTCCCGCTGTTTTCGCCGCGAGCCTTTGCAGATTTGTTCCGGTTATTGGCTAAGGAAGTCGCCGAAAAGGGCTACAAGTTTCAGGCCATCGCCGAGAATGTGGCCGAGGACATGAACGAGCTTGGCCGCAATGTATCCAAGCGGCAGGTTGGCTTCGTGATCAAAGGCTTGGCGCTGCGCGGCCACTCGTTCGGTGCCGACGACACGCCCGAGATGCTGGCCGAGGCCTTTTGCGATCAGGTGCTGTATCTGGTGGAGAACGCCAAGATTGACCTGACCGAGCCGGAGAAAGGTTTGGTGCAGGCTTGGATCATTGGTTTCCGGCCTGATGGCGCCGGCGGGCCCGCGTCACGAGGCGGGGCCGAGATTGTTCCGCCGAACCCGGCCGGTGCTGAAGTCGGACGTGAGCCGCCACGAACGCTGGCGGCCGGACCGTCAAAGCGCGCCCAGCGATCGCGGTCGGAGCCAGGAGAGCAGCCGACCGCCGTCAAGACACCGCGGAAGCGAACGCGTCAGCGAGCAGCTGCGAAGGTCGAGACCGGGCGGCGGCGGGTCGATGCTCCCGAGCCGAACGAACCAATGCGGGCGGCGTCGAGGCCGATTCGGGTGATCGACGAAAGCAGCCGGTCATCGGACGAAATCCGGTCGCAGTCGGCCGACCCGAATGCTCGGAGGGTTGGCCGCAACGGAGCTACTCCCGCGGCGCCAAGGGTGCGACCACCGTCACCAAATCCGGATCAGCAGCGCGAGGCCGAACTGGAAGACTCGATCCTATCGGCGATTGCCGATGCGGTCGATGTGCTTGCTGACAATGGTCTGGAAGAAGATGAAGCAAAGGGAACCAGAAGTGCGCGGGTTCGCGACACACAGTTGGCGCGTGGCGCCGAACCGCCGCCGGATGTGGACGAAGCGGAAGATGAGGATGTCGACGCCGATGAGATCGGCGACGAAATTCAGCGCATCCTCTCGTCCTATGGCGAGAATCGCTAGCCGCGCTTACGCGGCCGGTTGTCCGGCGAGGAAGGTTGCAATGTCATCGGCGGCGACGTCGCGTGCAATGAAAGCCTCGCCGATCGCGCGCAGAAGAATGAAGTTGAGACGACCGCGCGTGACCTTCTTGTCTTGAGCGATCAATTCCATCAGTTTTTCCGATGTCGGTGTTCCGCCGGGAATCTGGGAGAGAGAGGTCGGAAGACCGACATTGTAAAAATGCGCCTGGATCGCGGTCGGCACATCGGCCGGGCAGTGGCCCCGAGTGGAGGAATACTCGGCCGCCATCACCATGCCGATGGCTATGGCCTCGCCATGTATCAGCCGATCCGAATAGCCCGTGGCCGCTTCGAGCGCGTGCCCGAATGTGTGGCCAAGATTGAGGAGCGCGCGTTGGCCGGTCTCTCGTTCATCGGCGGCGACGATCACTGCTTTGGTGGCGCAGCTGACGGCGATTGCGCGCTGCCGTGAAGACCCTCCAACGAACACCTCTCGCCAGTGGCCTTCGAGCCACGCGAAGAAATCCGGGTTGTTGATCAGGCCGTATTTGGCGATCTCGGCATAGCCGGCGCGGAAATGGCGGGCTGGGAGCGTGTCGAGCACCGATGTGTCGGCAACAACCAGCTGCGGTTGGAGGAACAGACCGACCAAATTCTTGCCGTGGGAGGTGTTGATCCCGGTCTTGCCGCCGACCGAGGAATCGACTTGGGCCAGAAGGCTGGTGGGCAGTTGCACCAGGTTCATCCCGCGACGGGTTATCCCTGTGGCGAAGCCGGCCAGGTCGCCGATGACGCCACCGCCGTGCGCTACCACCACATCACCGCGTTCGAGACGGCCGGTGAGGATGGCATCGACCACGCGTTCCAGGGTGGAGAAGCCCTTGGACGCCTCTCCGGGCTCGATGATCGTGCTGTTAAATGCGATGCCGGCAGCGGAGAGGCTCTCGGCAAGCGGCTCAAGGTGATGTTTGGCGACGTTCCGGTCAGTGACCACCAATGCATTCGACTCGGGCAGCCGCTTGGCAATTTCCTCGCCAGCCCGCTCGGTCAGAGCGGGACCGATCAGAATATCATAGGAGCGGGCGCCGAGCTCGACGCGAACGATTTCGCCGGCGCCGACCGGCTCGATCTCATCGCCCGCCGTCATCGTCGCCGTTCACCCCGACGCAGCGTCATTGGGGGGATGCTCATCGAGGTAATGATCAACGGCGACAAGCAGCTCTTCGATGACGACGTCGTGCGAGACTTCGCGGGAATGAATGTGGATCGGCGCCTGCTCATAGACCGGGTATCTTTCCTCGACCATCCGCCGCATCGTGCCCTCGGGGTCAGGCCCCTGGAGCAAGGGTCGATTGGAACGACGGCGTACCCGGGCGAGAAGGATTTCAAGGTCGGCCTTGAGCCAGATCGCGATCCCAGTGTCGCAGATCGCTTTGCGGGTTTCGGGGTCGACGAAGGCGCCGCCGCCGGTGGCGACCACAGCCGGGCCGCCGCCGAGCAGACGCTGGATCACACGTCGCTCGCCCGAGCGAAAGAACTCCTCGCCATATTGCTCGAAGATCTCTTCGATGGTGGCATTGGCGGCAGTTTCGATTTCAGGATCGGCGTCCATGAACGGGACTGCCAGACGGACGGCGAGCCGTTTACCGATCGAACTTTTGCCGGCGCCCATCATGCCAATTAGCACGATCGGTCGGTTGCCGAGTTTGGTCACCAGTGCGCTTGGCCGCGGGGCCGGCGCTGTACTATCCGATCGGGCGGTTTCCTCAGAGCTCACAATCAGGCGGTATTGGACGCCGCGGGACGATGCGTCAAGGCGGCTGCGCGGATCATGCCCGCTGCTACATCAATTTGCCACAAGAACGTCCGGCCGCCGAAACCGTGCAGCCGTCGAATCCGTTTACATAGCGATACCGATCCGGTTGACGGTTGCCATGTCCATCATCACCATCATCGGCGCGATTGCGACGTGGACGTCGGCGATCCTCATCGAGCTGAAGCGAAGAAAGAGGGTGATCGAGATTTCGATCGATCAGTCGGGGCGGCGATGACGCCTTTGTCCGGCTTCCATCAAATCGAAGCGTTTCTGGAGATGATGAGCGCTGAACGCGGCGCCGCCGATAACACCCTGGCGGGCTACGGCAGCGATCTCACCGACCTTGCCCAGCATCTTGTCGCGGTGGGCGCCGATCTTGTCGATGCCGACGCCGACGCGATCCGGAATTATCTCGGCAATCTGGACCGGCGGCGCTTTGCTGCGCGATCGGTGGCAAGACGACTTTCGTCGATTCGCCAATTCTATCGCTTTCTCTTTGCTGAGGGCGTTCGCGGTGACGATCCGACCGGAACAATCGAGGGGCCGCGCCAGGGACGGTCGATTCCGAAAGTGCTGAGCGAGGCCGACGTAGATCGGCTGATTGGGGCCGCGGCGCGCGGGGTCAAGGAGGCCAAGGACCCGCATACGCGTCTGGCGGCGCTGCGGCTTCAGGCGTTGTTGGAACTCCTATATGCGACCGGGCTACGGGTCTCGGAATTGGTGGGCCTGCCGATGCGCGCGCTGGCCGGCGATCGGCGGATCGTGACGGTCGTGGGCAAGGGTCGGCGCGAGCGGATGGTGCCGTTGACGCCGACGGCGCGCGATGCGGTGGCTACCTATGTCGACGCTCGTAAACGCGCCGGCGGTAGCGACAGCCCGTTCCTGTTTCCGGCGGCGGGACGGGAGGGACATCTGACCCGGCAGGTTTTCGCCAGGGAGCTCAAACAGTTGGCAGCCGAAGCCAGCATCAGCCCGGGCAAGGTCTCGCCACACGTATTGCGCCACGCTTTTGCCAGTCACCTCCTGCAAAACGGCGCTGATCTGAGGTCGGTTCAGCAATTGCTCGGCCATGCCGATATTTCGACGACGCAGATCTACACCCATGTATTGGAAGAGCGGCTTAGACGGTTGGTGGTGGAGCACCATCCATTGTCGAAACAGAGCATTTAGTTGCGCTGGCGACAGGGGAAAAACCAAGCTGTGCTTGACACTTAGAGGGCTGGACGCCAGTCTCAACGCCTGCGACGGGAGCTGGCCGAGTGTGTTTCGGCGAGGATGTGAATGAGGACTTATCTCGACTTCGAGAAGCCGGTCGCCGATCTCCAAGGCAAAGTTCAGGAACTCCGATCGCTGAGTACCGATGGCGATGCGATCACAGTGGAAGAGGAGATCAGCGGGATGGAGGCAAGGGCCAACCAGGCCCTGACCGAGATCTACGCCAAGCTAACGCCATGGCAGAAGACTCAGGTGGCTCGCCATCCGGATCGACCACATGTCGTCGACTATCTCAAGGGCCTGATCGAGGAATTCATCCTGCTCGCCGGTGATCGGAAGTTCGGCGAGGACCAAGCGATGATTGCCGGTTTCGGTCGGTTCCGAGGCCGGCCGGTGGCGATACTCGGCCAAGAAAAGGGGAGCGACACCGAGAGTCGGATACGGCACAATTTTGGCATGCCGCGGCCTGAGGGTTATCGTAAGGCGGTGCGGATCATGGATCTCGCCAACCGCTTCGACCTACCGTTGATATCTTTGGTCGACACCTCGGGTGCTTATCCTGGCATCGGCGCGGAGGAACGCGGCCAAGCCGAGGCGATTGCGCGGTCGATCGACGCCTGCCTTTCACTCAGCGTTCCCAATGTCGCGGTGGTAATCGGCGAGGGCGGCTCAGGGGGTGCGATCGCGATCGCGGTCGCCAATCGGGTGCTGATGCTGGAGCATTCGATCTACACCGTTGCGTCGCCCGAAGCCTCAGCATCGATTCTATGGCACGATTCGACCAGGGCCCGGGATGCGGCCACCAATATGAAGATCACGGCCCAGGATCTTCTCCGCTTCGGAGTGATCGATCAGATCATCAAGGAGCCGGTGGGCGGCGCCCATCGCGCGCCGGAAGATACGATCCGGGCCACGGGAGACGCCATCGCCGCGGCGTTGGCCGAGTTTGAGGGCATGCCACCGGCCGAAGTCCAGCAACGCCGCAAGGACAAGTATTTAGCGATTGGCAGCACTCTTTGAGGCTTGGCCGCGCTGGCTTGCGAGCGCAGCCTTAACGGCTCGTCAATCAAGTTGCCGCGATTCTTTCGGCACCCCCACGAAGGGGAGCCCTTTCAGCGGGAGACGACAGGGACCAATGCCAGTCATGCCGTTTCGTCAAATGGGAGGACGCGTCGCACTCGTCTTGGCTGCCGCGGGGCTGCTCAGCGCTTGCCAAGTAGGCGGCCTGCCGGCTGACTTGGCGCCGATACCCAATGAGGTCATGCGCCAGGTTACAGCGATCGGCTCAACCCCGGCGTCGCCGATCTACGTCCGGATATTCAAGGAAGAGGAAGAGTTCGAACTGTGGAAGCGGAGGCCCGACGACACCTATGCGCTGCTTGATTCCTACGAGATCTGCGCCTGGTCGGGCGTACTAGGGCCGAAGTTCGCCGAAGGCGATCGCCAGGCGCCGGAGGGTTTCTACACTGTTGGCCAGGCGCAGATGAACCCAAACTCGTCCTATCACCTCTCATTCAACATCGGCTATCCCAACGTCTTCGATCAGGCGCTCGGCCGAACCGGGTCCAATCTCATGGTGCATGGCGCCTGCTCTTCGGCGGGCTGTTATGCGATGACCGACGAGACGGTCGAAATCATCTACGCGCTCGCCCGAGAGGCCTTCCGCGGCGGCCAGCGCTCCTTCAATGTTCATGCCTTTCCATTCCGGATGACGCCGGAGAACTTCGCTAGTCATTGGGGTGATCCCAACATGCCGTTCTGGCTGATGCTGAAGGAAGGCTATGATCATTTCGAGGTGACGCGGAGAGTGCCGGACATCGAGGTTTGCGAGTTACGTTATGTCTTCAACGCCGAGGCCGACGGCGCCGCCTTCATCGCGACCGAAGCCTGTCCCGATTATCGCATCCCGGAAGATATTCTGGCGCCGCTAACGGCGAAACAGGAGGCGGATGAGGAGGCGTTTCAGATCGCACTGGCGGAGCTTCAAGCCGAGGCCGGGATCGTCGTTGCGAACGAACGGGGCGATGGACCGGCAACGCTGCTAGTCGCCGCTTTCATTGCTCCGGCCGAACCCGTCGACCTCACCGCCAACGCCGCGGGCGAGCAGGATCCGGACCCGGTGACACAAATGATCTTTGATCGGTTCTTTACACGATGAATAGCGAATGCGCTGGAGGCCGCCCGGGGGGGCCCGTGCGCAACCGCCGTTGGATTATCCTAGCGCAGAGGTGGTCAACGTGGGGGCCTGCCGAAGGACCTGAGCCAAGTTGGCGACCGACAAAACTGGGCCGCAGGCTACGCTCGCTTCTGCGCGCCATCAGACCAGCTGGCCGTGGCAGTGCTTGAACTTCTTACTCGAGCCGCAAGGGCAGGGAGCGTTGCGCGGAATCTTGCCCCATGTCGAGGTGTCGTTGGGGTCGAGCGCCGGCCGCCTCGCCGCTCCGGCCGCCAGCGCCAAACGGCCATTGTCGGCGCGCTGCGGCGCTAGGCTCGGTGCATCGGCCAATTCGTTCTCGCCGGTCACCGGGTCGATATGGGTTGCCTGGAACTGCCGGACATTGCCCTCTGGCGGCAATTCAAGTGGCCGCTGCACGATCTCGACCCGCGCCAATTGCCCGGTTACGGTGCGGCGGAGATCGGACAACAGTGTCTCGAAAAGCTCGAACGCCTCGGTTTTGTATTCGTTCAGGGGATCGCGCTGGGCGTATCCGCGGAAGCCGACTACCTGGCGAAGATGATCCAGCGTCGATAGATGCTCGCGCCAAACATGATCCAGCGTTTGCAGCAGGATCGCCTTTTCCAACTTATGCATTACCTCCGGAGTGACCAGCGCCACCCGCGCTGCCGCCCCCTCATCGGCGGCCTTGACGATACGCTCCTGGACCTCCTCGTCGGCGATCCCTTCTTCTTTCGCCCAATCTTGAATCGGGAGGTCGAGCTTGAGGGTTTCTTTCACCTCTTGCGCCAGCGTGTCGACATCCCATTGCTCCGGATAGGCGCGCTCGGGAATGTTCCGGGCAACGAGATCGTCGATCACTTCATGGCGCATGTCAGCGATCGTCTCGCTAACATTTTCGTCCGACATCAACTCGATCCGCTGCTCGAAAATGACCTTGCGTTGGTCATTCATCACATCGTCGAACTTCAGAAGGTTCTTGCGGATGTCGAAATGGCGAGCTTCGACCTTTTGCTGCGCCTTCTGCAGCGCCCGATCAATCCAAGGATGGACGATGGCCTCGCCTTCCTTGAGACCCAGTTTCTGCAGCATTCCGTCCATCCGTTCGAGCACGAAGATCCGCATCAGATCGTCCTGTAGTGAAAGGAAGAAATGCGAATGGCCGGGGTCGCCCTGCCGGCCCGATCGGCCGCGGAGCTGGTTGTCGATGCGGCGGCTCTCATGACGCTCGGTGCCGATGACGTAAAGGCCACCGGCTGCCTTAGCCTTCTCCTTGAGTTCGTTGACCTCGACCCGGATCGCATCATCCTTGGCCTTGCGCTCGGGACCCTCAGGCATCTCGCCCAGTTCGTGAAGGATGCGCATGTCGGGGTTGCCGCCGAGCTGAATATCGGTGCCACGGCCGGCCATATTGGTGGCGATTGTCACCGTGCCGGGCACACCCGCCTGGGCGATGATGAAGGCCTCTTGCTCGTGGTAGCGGGCGTTCAGCACCTGATGCTTGATCTTGTCCTTCTTCAGGGTTTCCGACAGCACTTCGGATTTTTCGATCGAAGTGGTTCCGACCAGAACCGGCTGCCCGCGCTCCTGGCACTCCTTGACCAGCGCGATGATCGCTGCAAATTTTTCGGTCGCGGTGCGATACACCTCATCATTGTCGTCGGCACGATTCACGTCGACATTGGTCGGGACTTCGACCACCGAGAGACCGTAGATATTGCCGAACTCCTCCGCCTCGGTCACGGCGGTGCCGGTCATGCCGGCGAGCTTGTCATACATGCGGAAATAGTTCTGATAAGTAACCGAAGCCAGGGTCTGATTTTCTGGCTGAATCTTGGTGTGTTCCTTGGCCTCGAGCGCTTGGTGTAATCCTTCGGAATAGCGCCGCCCGGGCATCATCCGTCCGGTGAATTCGTCGATGATAATCACCTCGTCGTCGCGGACGATGTAATCCTTGTCGCGCACAAACAGCTTATGAGCGCGCAGCGCCTGATTGATGTGATGGACGACAGTCACATTCTCGATGTCGTAAAGGGACTCGCCCTTCAACAGGTCCGCCTTGGCGAGAAGCTCTTCGAGCCTCTCATTGCCAATTTCGGTGAACGTCACTGATTTCAGCTTCTCGTCGATCTCGAAATCTTCATCGGCGAGTTCGGGGATGAAGGCGTCGATTGTGCTGTAGAGTTCCGAGCGGTCGTCGAGCGGACCGGAGATGATCAACGGTGTTCGGGCTTCGTCGATCAGGATCGAGTCGACCTCATCAACGATTGCGAAATGGTGGCCGCGCTGCACCATCGCGCTAAGTTCGTATTTCATGTTGTCGCGCAGATAATCGAAGCCGAATTCGTTGTTGGTGCCGTAGGTGATATCGGCGGCGTAAGCTTCCTTCCTTTCGGCGTCGGCGAGGCCATGGACGATCACGCCCACGCGCATGCCAAGAAATTGATAGATCTGGCCCATCCATTCCGAATCTCGCTGGGCGAGATAATCGTTGACGGTGATGACATGGACGCCGTTGCCCTCGAGGGCGTTGAGATAGACCGCCAAAGTCGCCACCAGGGTCTTACCCTCGCCGGTCTTCATCTCGGCGATCGCGCCTTCATCGAGGACAATGCCGCCCATCATCTGAACGTCGAAATGACGTTGACCGAGGGTTCGTTTGGCCGCTTCGCGAACGGTGGCGAAGGCCGGCGCCAGCAAGTCCTTCAGTTTCTTGCCGCCCGCCAATTCCTGCTTGAAGTGATCGGTTCGGGCGCGCAATTTATCATCGGACAGCTTCTCAATGTCCGGTTCGAGCGCGTTGATGGCCTCGACGATCGGGCCATAGCCACGAATTCGTCGGTCATTCGCGGTGCCGAATATTTTGCGGGTAATAGAGCCGATACTGGCCATGATGATCCTTGATGAGCGGCGATGATCCGACCGAATGGCGATACCAACAGGCTTGCCGGTTCGCAACTGAGCGCGACCAGCCTTCTGCCTTGGATCAGTACGCTGTGGACGCCAAGCTGGGAGAGAGATAAGAGGGGGGCGTTTTGTTGTCAACGTGGCGTCAGCGAGCGTTTTCGGCCGATTTGTGGCTGTCTTGGCCAGCCTATGATCGCTCGACAGGTTTGGAATATGGGAGCGTCTTATGACATTTGCGACCCTTGGTTTCGGTGA
Organism: Kaistiaceae bacterium; assembly: GCA_963667605.2. Taxonomy (GTDB): domain Bacteria; phylum Pseudomonadota; class Alphaproteobacteria; order Rhizobiales; family Kaistiaceae; genus JADLGL01. The sequence continues at coordinate 858,273 of CAXXUZ010000003.1, read as the reverse complement.
TCTTCGCCGAGGCCTGCGGATCCTTGCGGTCCTGGCAGTACTGTTGGGCTTGGTCGTGGTCTCGGCGCCAGCGATCGCGCAAGCCCCGGATCCGGCCGCCGAGCCTGCCGCACCGGGCGAGCCTGCTGCACCGGCCGAGCCTGCTGCACCGGCCGAGCCTGCTGCACCGGCTGAACCGGAGCCTGCCATAGCGGGCGAGGAGCCCGCCGATCCTGCAGTCGCGGGCGAAGAGCCTGCCGCGCCGGAGGAGATCGGCCCCGATACCGTGGTTGCCACCGTCAATGGCATCCCGATCACCGAGGCAGATCTGGCTCAGATGGCTCAATTGATCGGGGAGGCGCTGTTCCAATATCGGCAGGAGGAATGGCGAGCGTTGTTGATCGACGTGGCAGTCGATTTCAAGCTCGCCGTCGCTGCGGCGCGGGAGCTGGAGCTGGATCAAACGCCTCAGTTCATCGCCAATATAGAGGCGGTGAAGGAACAGGCTTTGCGCGAGGAATATGTCGCGGGCGTCATCGTGCCGTTGGTGACCGAGGAGACCGTCCTTGCCGCCTATAATGACGCGGTGGCGCTCATGACCTTGCCGCAGGAAGTTCAGATTAGGCACATCATGGTCGAGACCGAAGCCGAGGCGAATGACATTCTTCTGCGACTGAACGCAGGCGAAGACTTCGAGACGTTGGCGCGGGACCTCTCCTTGGATTTACAGACCGGAGCGGATGGCGGCCTGCTCGGCGGGTTTTGGGCGCAGGGTGAATTGATCCAGGAGTTCGACGATGTCGTATTCCTGATCGAGCCGGGGACGGTGTTCCAGGTGCCGATTCCGCTTGGCGAGTCCTGGCATGTGATCAAAATCGATGAGCGCCGCTTGCGGCCGCCGCCGCCGTTCGACGAACTGCGCGAGGCACTCACGCAAGGTCTAATCAACCAAGCTTATGCTGACGCGATGGCAGCGCTCAGAGAGGATGCTGTGGTCGAGATCGTGCCCGAGGTGATCGAGATCCTGGCCGACGAAGCAGCGCCGGCAGAGGCACCGGCCGCCGAAGCTCCGGCGGGCGAGGCTCCAGCGGCCGTGGGGCCGGTGGCCCCAGGGCCAGTGCTCCCGGCGGGCGATTAGCCAGGGGAGCAGCCGGTCCGGCGAACGAGATGGGAAAAGTCTCGCCCCTCGCACCGGCGTCGTTCCCATTGCTGCCGCCGGTTGCCGGGGTCAGATTGATGACCGCGGCGGCGGGTATTAAGCACCAAGGTCGCGAAGATGTGCTGTTGATGGTGCTGGACGAGGGCACCCAAGCGGCCGGCGTATTGACGCAATCGAAATGTCCTTCCGCGGCGGTCGAATGGTGCCGCAAGATGTTGCCACGGGGCCGCGCCCGGGCGGTGCTGGTGAATTCCGGCAATGCCAACGCCTTCACCGGGCGGCGCGGTCGCCAAGCCGTGCAGCTTTCGGCCGAATCGGTCGCGCTCGCACTGGGTTGTGATGCCGAGGATGTGTTGCTCGCTTCGACCGGGGTGATCGGAGAGCCGCTGCCGGCGGAAAAGTTTTCCGCCGTCGTCGACGACATGGTGCACGACGCCAAGGCGGAGCTTTGGGAATCAGCAGCGGGCGCGATAATGACCACCGATACCTTCGCCAAGGGGGCGACGGCGACGGCCAAGATCGGTGAGGTTGCGGTCAGGATTAACGGCATCGCCAAAGGCTCGGGGATGATCGCCCCGGACATGGCGACGATATTAAGCTTCATTGCCACCGACGCGCCGATCGCTGCCACGGCGCTGCGGGACATTCTGTCGGCCGCGGTGAAGGTCAGCTTCAATGCGATCACCGTTGATGGCGATACGTCTACCTCCGACACTGTCCTGTTCGTGGCCACCGGCGCCGCGGAAATGGAAATGATCGAAAGCGCGTCTGATCCCCGTTTGGCGGAGTTTCGCCACCGGGTTGATGGGCTGGTGCTCGATTTGGCGCGGCAGGTCGTGCGCGATGGTGAGGGCGCGACGAAATTCGTCGAGATCGAGGTCGCCGGCGCGACCTCAGATGTTTCCGCCCGACGAATTGCGATGTCGATCGCCAATTCGCCCCTGGTCAAGACGGCGATTGCCGGAGAAGATGCCAATTGGGGGCGGGTGGTGATGGCTGTCGGCAAAGCCGGCGAGCCAGCCGATCGCGACCTATTGGCGATTTGGTTCGGCTCGCATCGAGTAGCCAGGGACGGCGAGCGCGACCCCGATTATTCGGAGGCCGAACTTGCCGCCTATATGGAGAACGCCGAACTGGTGATCCGGGTCGATATCGGACTCGGTACCGGCCGCGATCGGGTTTGGACCTGCGACCTGACCCACGACTATATCACTATCAACACCGACTATCGAACGTGACCAATCTATTGCTCGTTGCCGCCGGCGCAATGATCGATGCCGATGGGCGGGTTCTGATCTGTCAGCGTCCCGAAGGCAGAGAGATGTCGGGCCTGTGGGAGTTTCCCGGCGGCAAGGTCGAGGACGGTGAAACTCCCGAGATGGCGTTGATCCGCGAGCTCGATGAGGAACTGGGAATCGAGGTCGGGGCGCGGTGCCTGTCGCCGCTCAGTTTCGTCAGTCATGATTATGGCGACTTTCATTTGCTGATGCCGCTGTTCATCCTCCGCCGGTGGACTGGGATTCCACGTCCCCTCGAGGGTCAGGCGCTGAAATGGGTCCGCCCCTCCCGCCTCGGCGACTATCCGATGCCGTCCGCCGATGTTCCTTTGGTCGCAGCGTTAACTCAATCTTTGTGAAAAATGATCGATTTTGGCCGCGACCGGCCACGGCCGGGTAGTTGGTGTGTTGATTGGAGTCGGACATGTCAGTGCGTGAAGGTCTTGGTGAGGCCACTTTATCGGCGCGGAAACCCGGCGGCGTCTTGATCTTTCTTCCGCTGCTGGTTGCGTTGCTCGGAGTAGCGGCCATCTATCTCGCGCAATTGTCCGATGCCTCACCAGTGGCCACCTCCGGCTACGGCATTGATGAGGTGACCACCGAAGTGATCATCCCCGTCGGCAACACCGAGCCCATTATCATCCTCAACCCGTAATCTAACGCGGTCCCGCCTTGTCGCCGGCGGGACGTTCGCTGACACCGAGTGCGTCAGCGAGCCGGACCTTGGCCGATCCCGGCGCCAACGGTTGCTGCTGGCTTTCATGCGGCGCCCATCCGGACAGCCATACAAGATCGAAGGTCGCGCGGATCTTGCCGTCCGCGTCGGCGAAACGCTCGGCATAAATCTCGCTCGCCCGATCGAGTATCGTACGGGTCAGGGGTCGACGATCACCTTCGACCAACGCATTGGTGGCGCCCATCGCTCTCAGATCGTGCAGTAGCGCGACGATGTGGCGGTAGCGCACCATGATCCGATCCTGATCGGCAACAGGCAGGGCGAAACCGGCACGTTGCAGCAGGGCACCGATTTCCCGGACCCCGGCAAGGGGAGCAACTCTCGGTGATGCACCGCCTCGCAAGTCAGCTTCGGCGGCAGTGAGGGACTGACGCAGTTCGGTCAGGGTCTCGCCGCCGATCAATACCGCCAGGAACAATCCGTCCGGTTTGAGCGAATATCTGATCTGCGCCAGCGCGCCGGGGAGGTCGTTGGCGAATTGGAGACCGAGGGCGGAGACGACCAAATCAACGCTATCGGCCCCCAAGGGAATTGCTTCGGCGTCGGCTACGGCAAAAGAAGTCCTGCCTCTGGTTGTGCCCAGCCGGTCGAGACGGATCAGTCCTTCGACCTTGCCGGTATCGGCGATGGCCTCGGCGAGATCGGGCAGCGGGGTCAAAAGGTCGACGCCAAGCGTGAAAGACCGTTGCACGACCGAGAGGCGCTCGACGAATTCGCTGATCGCCGATTGAAGCAGAAATCCAGCGTCCGGATTGCCGATACCCAAAGCGCGGCGGCGGCGGAGATCGGCGAGCTTGTGATCGAAGATGACAGCCATGGCTGGAGCCGGTTGTAGTCTGGTCGATAGTGGCAGCAAAGCCGGGTCTCGCCCAGAGATCGCCTGACGGCTAAAGTCGGGCGATGGATATGGACCAGATTCAAGCAAGCGGCGCAAAACAACGATCGGCATCGTGGCCGGCGGCTCTGGTCGGCGGAATCGTGCGGACGATCCTTCCGCCACTTCCCTGTTTCACGCCGTTTCGGCTTGTCTCATAATCCACAGTGTTTTGCCGTTTCTGCTACTATGGCAGTTTCAGCCTGTTGCACCCCGGCTCATCCTATCCCACATTTTATGGGGGGAATAATGAGGGGTACGGGCTATGGCGGACGATTTGACGAAGGTCGGGGTCAAGCCCAAAGGCAGGCACCCAGAGAAGAGGCTGACGGCTCCGGCCGTGCGAAGTCTCGGGCCGGGTCGGCACGCGGACGGCAATGGGCTTTATCTCGAAGTTGACGATACCGGTGCTCGCCGATGGCTGCTGAGGACGCTGGTCCACGGTCGGAGACGTGACCTTGGTCTCGGTGGGGCTTCGGTTGTTTCGCTCGCCGAGGCAAGGGAACTGGCGGCACAACTACGCAAAGTGGCGAGAGCCGGTGGAGATCCCAAAGCCGAACGCGACCGGGACAAGCGAACGTCCCCCACGTTCGAAGAGGCGGCCCTCCAAGTCCACGCCGAGCAGATCGAGCCGAACGCCAGGAACGCAAAGCACCGGGCCCAGTGGCTCTCCACACTCCGGGTCTACGCGTTCCCGATCATTGGCTCGAAGCCAATTCACTCGGTGGAGCAATCCGACGTGCTCCGCGTGCTGGCGCCAATCTGGACCGAGAAGGCCGAGACGGCACGACGCATCAAACAAAGGCTGAGGACGGTGCTCGACTGGGCGCGGGCAGCCGGCCACCGGGAAGGCATCAACCCGGTGGAAGGCGTTGAAAAAGGCCCGGCCAGGCAGCGTGATCGACCCAAGCATTTCGCCGCTCTTCCTTGGCAAGAGCTTCCCGGCCTGATGCCGCGACTTGTCGCCTGTCGAGGCATGGGCGCGCTTGCGCTTCGCTTCACGATCCTGACGGCGGCTCGATCGGGGGGCTCGGGGAGCGACGTGGCATGAGATTGACCTCTCCAATGCCGTCTGGACCATCCCAGCCGACCGGATGAAGGGAGGGCGCGAGCATCGCGTCCCGCTTTCACACGAAGCACTCGCAATTCTTGAGTCCGCGCGGGCCTTGTCCGTCCGACCGGAGGCACTTGTGTTCCCATCTGCGAAGGCCGGGCGACCTCTTTCGGACATGACGTTGTTGGCGGTTTTGAACCGGCTCAAGGTGTCGGCAACAGTCCACGGTTTCCGCTCGACGTTCCGCGACTGGGCCGAGGAAGCCACCAGCTTTCCCCATGAGGTCAAGGAGTCGGCACTCGCTCACGCGATCAAGAACAAAGCCGAGGCGGCTTATCGCAGGACAGACCTGTTCGAGAAGCGCCGGGCGATGATGGAGGCATGGGCGTCGCTTGCGGCAGGCGCGCTGGCGCCAAGATCGTGAGGCTCGGGGCGTGACCGAGGCGCCCGAGCCAGCAAAAGGTCTCTCAGTTGGAGACGTCGTTCGTCGTGACGGCGTCGGACCAAACATGGCCGTGTACGCTCTGGCTTCGGTTGCCGGGGAGCCGATCGCACGCTGCTGTTGGTTTGAGGGTGTTGAGTTGCAGAGGCACGATTTTGGCCAATTCGAGCTGGCGATTGTGCCCGGGTGGGAAATTGGCCCTGACGCCATTCGGGTGGTGATCGAAGACGATGATCAAGGTGCTGCGGACCCGACGGAGGCGCGAGAGCTTTTTCGGGCTGAGATCGAACGGCTCTGGCCCAAAGGCGACGAAAAGCGGCACGCGATTCCCATCGAACACCTAGGTGAATCACTGCCGATTGATCATGGTGACAGACTGCGAGCGGCGGGTCTCGACCTAGCTTACTCTGGTGAAACACTGCCGATCGACCACGTTGACGGGTTGCGGGAGGCGAGGTTGGAACTCGCCAAGGCGGAGCGAGAGCTACTGGAAATCCGGCGAAAGCCGGTCGAACAACAGGAGGGAGAACAGGGCGCTCAGGACACCACAATTACGGAATTGTTGGTAGCCAAGGAAGAGGTCGCTGGTCAACGATTGCGACTGGCTGGCGCCGAAGAGTTGGAGGGGGCCAACTTCGACGGGTCTCGAGTCCGATCCTTTTGGAGGGCGATCGCTGAATTGCTGGTGGAGTACGACCATCAAAAAGCGGGCGGTCTCAATCCTCGCTATCCAGCCAATGCCGTCAAGCGCCTGGCGAAGGTGGCGGAGCGCATAGCTACCGGCAGTTTACCCGTGATCGTTTCGGAGGCACCTACGAACGCCGGCAGGCCATTATGGCCAGACGAGCGCCCACACATTGCCATGGCGATCTTCTATTTGAGGGCAGATAGACAGAAAGTACCTGACAACAATCCCGCCAAAACGGTTGCCGCCTGCTACGAGGTTTCACAAAGGACGGTCTATAGGTGGATGGTTAGAGCCGACGAGATCTGTTCCGGGATACTGCCCCCGAGTCCCGGCGTCATTGAGAAACGGATGCGAGAATCTGGGGCAATCTATTCCCGAATCGGACGCGGCACCGGTGGCGACCGGTAGCCAATAGGTGCCCAGGCCCCGCTTTAGACGATCGGGTGGGCAAACCCGCGCCTGATTTCGGCTCAATCTATTGCATCCGGATGACACTCGCTCCCGACCTGCGGTCACTCGCTAGTGGATAAAATTTGACGTTTGAATCCCGCGAGGGATTCTCGCCGGGCACGTTGTGTGCGAGTCTGGCGCATGCGGCCAGGAATCATCGTCGATGTGAGTACCGCCGACCGTGCTCGTCTCGAAGCGGTCGTTGCGGACCGGAACAGCCGGCAGAAACACGTGTGGCGGGCACGGATCGTCCTTCTGAGCGGGGATGGTCTCGGCACGGTCGAGATCATGCGCCGCACCGGCAAGAGCAAGACAGCGGTTTGGCGTTGGCAGGAGCGCTTCATGCACGAGGGTGTCGAGGGGTTGCTGCGGGACAAGACGCGACCCTCGCGCGTTCCGCCGCTCGGCCGGGAAATCGCTGACCGCGTCGTCGCGCTGACGCTGAGTGCGCCGCGCCACGAGGCGACACATTGGACGGCGCCGGCGATGGCCAAGACGGTCGGCATCAGCGTCAGCGCGGTACAGCGCATCTGGCGGGCGCACGGGCTTCAGCCCCACCGGGTCCGGCAGTTCAAGCTGTCGCGTGACCCGGAGTTCATTCCCAAGCTGCGGGACATCGTCGGCCTTTATGTCGATCCGCCGGCGCACGCCGTTGTCCTGTCGGTTGACGAGAAGAGCCAGATCCAGGCGCTCGACCGCACCCAACCCGGGCTGCCGATGAAGACGGGATGCGCGGGCACGATGACGCATGACTACAAGCGGCACGGCACGACCACGCTGTTCGCCGCGCTGAACGTGCTCGAAGGGCGTGTCATCGGCCAGTGCATGCAGCGCCATCGACACCAAGAGTTCATTCGCTTCCTCAACGCCATCGAGGCCGACGTGCCCGCGGGAAAGCTGGTCCATGTGATCCTCGACAACTACGCCGCCCACAAGCATCCCAAGGTCCGCGGGTGGCTTACGCGCCATCCGCGCTTTTTCTTCCACTTCACCCCAACATCCTGCTCCTGGCTCAACGCCGTCGAAGGTTTCTTCGCAAAGCTCGCAAAGCAACGTCTCAAGCGCGGCGTCTTCAATCGACCGTCAGGCTACGCCATCGATCTCCAGGCCACCATCAACCGCTTCCTCGAACACACCAACAACGATCCGCAGCCCTTCATCTGGACAAAGGATCCCGACGAAATCATCGCCGCTGTCAGACGCGGGCACCAAGCGTTAGATTCCATCCACTAGGAGAACCGTGAACCTACGCGGCCCCTAGTCTCTACTGGCCACCCGCTGGCCAGTCAGCGCCCGTCTGGAGGATCGCAGCTTGCCGACCACTCCTTAATTTGCAGTTGCAGCGGTTGCGGGAACTGGACGCCTTGTTCCAACCGCCCGCAAAGAACACCACACACTAACGACTCCGGACGCGCTGCTACCTCGTCGCCCTTCGACCCTTGCCGCCCTTCGGGGCGGCTTTTCTTTGCCGTGGTAACGAAGACCAACTACCCAGAATGTGCTGGTGTTCGTGGGCTGGCGAGTTGGGCCTTGCCGGATGGCGCGGCGACCGAAACACTTGCCGTCCTATTTCCCGCCCGGCCTCCGTTTACTTCCGGGGCGCCCGACCCGGTCGATTGCAGCCGGCGCGATCGTGGCCTTCGTGGCAGCGCGTGCCTTGGATCGCTCGGTCAGCCATAGAAACAAAAAGAACGCGATCCCGACAATCTGCACGCCGAGGATCATCCGGTTGAGGTCGAAGAACCCCTTCCACCTCACTTTGCCACCCGGTTCGATGATCAGCGCTCCGGCGGGCTTAGCGATCACACCAAAGCCGCCGCCACCTCCGCCATTCTGACCCTTCACGTCAGCCTCGTTGCCACCTCCACCGCCGGTGATCTTCGCGGCTGGAATTACGATTACCCCGTCCTGCTCGACGGGTGCCCCGTACACCCGCCCGGCTGTGAGCATTGATTTTGCCCCTTTCAGAATGTTATCGACCTCCATGACTCTGCCCTCTCTCGACGCTTCAGGGATCGGTCTACCTCAGTTCATCAACGCTTCTGTCTTTTTTTGGGGTGTTACTTGAGAACATAGTGGGTGAGCAGCGCTTGCGGTAACGACCGCTCACTGAGGACAGCAATGCGGCCGAGCGAGCGCGTGTTCTGATGCGTTGATTTCGAATAACCGGCGACGACGAAGGCGCCCTGTATGCCGACATCTTGCTTTGCATTTCAGCAGCCGCGGCTCGCCGAGAGCGGAGCACAATGCAATAAGACGACAGTGCTATGGAGGCACCGCTGTCGCCCTTCACACTTGCCGCCCCTTAAGGGCGGCTCTTCTTTCCCCGACGTTATTGCATCGCCGCCAGCAGGTAGTCCCTGATCCCCTCGAAGCTCGTCTCCGCGTATTGACGACTGATCTCGGTGGCCCCCTGGTAGGCAACAAAAGTACTTCGTTCCGGTACCCTGAAAAGCCTCATGACATGCTTCTGAGTGTCGTAGTCCACCCTGATTATCAGAAGGTCCGTGAACCGAGGATCGTCAGCCAGCTGGGCCAGGACCTCGTCCTGGGCCTGGCAGGTCGAGCACCAAATCGCGTGCACATGGATAACGAAAGGCACACCTGAGGCCTGGGCTTCGGCAACGGCCTCAGCGGAGTAAGGCACTCGCTCCCACGCAACCGCGGAAGCTGATGTGACCATCAGCACCGCAGCCCCTACAACAATAGCTCGCAGCATCGATTTCACGTTGGCCAACATTTGACGGCACCTTCCCCAATCGACGGCGTGGTTAGGGAAACTACGGCACCCCCTCCACGGTTGCAACGTGCGGCTGAGTAGCATCCCGCCGGCTAACCCACCTTGCCCGGTGGGTGATACGTGACGTCCTTCTGAATGGCCCGATCGGCTTCCTCAATCGTGAGGAGCGCCGTCGTCTTCGTTCGAGCGAGTCCGGATGCGGAGACGGTAAGAGCGAACGCGGCTGCGCTGACGCTGTCAGGCAAATCGACTACACCAATCATATCACGCTCCCCGAGCGCCAGATAAAGGCTGTCGAGCTTGCCTCCGAGTCCCTCGATGGAAGCTGCGATAGACTGCCTCCGGCCCGAGGCAGCGTCCTTCATGAGGCCCGATAAACCTTCGGCGGTGTAAGTTGCTTCGATAAGGTACTTCGGCATTTGTCGCCTCCTGAAGCTGTTTTCCGGAAAGGAATATTATAATCCAGGAATATTATGACCACTCCGCATTGTGAGGGCGCACTTCGACCTGCGCACCAATGAGGCGGAGGATTTTTCGGAACAGCTCCCTCGGCACCGCAACTCCGCCAATTGAAATGTGACGTACCGGCCGTGGCTCACGACTATGGATATGCTGTTCCGCCGTAGCCCCGCTGGTTGTACCACCACGCGTTCGGCGGGTCGGGTCAAATGAAGCCGACCCGGGGAACCAGTTCCCCGGGATAATTCAACCCTGGCGACCACCCGGCGCTTCCGGTTCCACGAGGCGGCCTGATAGCTGCCCAACACCCCGCCAATCAAGTGCCTAGCAATGACCCCATCTCATTATGGGGAAGACCCACGAGTTGGAGGTTCATTGCCGCGTTCAATCGCCAAGCTGAACTGAGCATCAAACCGTTTTCACACAACACTCGCTGATGATGATGATTCGATTAACAGTCGCGCCAAGGCTGGCGTCACGACCAGACCTAAACTAACATCGCCTCGGATCACTCCGAGGGGCCAGCCAATCTATGCCTCATGCCAGCGCAGGGTATCGTGGCGACCTAACGGTCGAGGAAGCCTGGGAAATCCTAGGCTCCGACGCTAGCGCCAATTTGATCGATGTTCGCACGCAAGCGGAATGGGCATATGTCGGCGTGCCATCACTCGAAGCGATCGGCAAGTCGCCTATCTTCATCGAGTGGCAGACGTTTCCGACCAATGCCATCGTTCCGAGTTTTACGTCGCTGCTCGGTGCTGAGTTGGAGAAACGTGGGGTCGCCGAAGAAGCGCCGCTGTTGTTCGTCTGCCGGTCTGGCTCACGGAGCCGCTCGGCAGCGATCGCAACGACTTCATCTGGCTACGTTAATTGCTACAACATCGGACCGGGTATTGAGGGTCCTCTGGACGGAACCGGGCATCGTAATTCGGTTTCGGGTTGGAAGGTCGCCGGGCTCCCCTGGTCCCAAACGTGAAGGGGCTGCCACTTTAGCCCGCATTCCCCAAGTGACCGATCCATCTGATGCGGTTTCCGTCTGATTCCTGTATAAGAATCAGTGGATTAGATCAGACGGAGAGTGGGTCGAATGCGGAACCTGGAGGGTAAGTCGGATCGGGGGCTGCTGCGGGCGTTTTTCGACCGAAGACTGAAGTTCGAGTTCCACGGTTCGCGGATCACGTCAGACGCTGGTCTGCTCGCCTATCGTGAACTGGACGAAGCCCTCGGCCTGACCACGCTGGCCGGTGACGTTATTGCTGACAGCCGGACCGGCAAGAACGGTTGGCACGGCATCATCGGTCTCCTTCGCCAATCCGTCTATGGTCGTCTCGCCGGGTACGAGGACGTGAACGACGCCGACCGGCTGGGGCGCGATCCTGCGATGCGGTGGATCGTCGGCGGCAGGGCTGTCGAGCGCGGCGGCGCATCGACCAGCCAGATGGGCCGGTTCGAGACGGAGTTACTCGCCACCAATGACAACCTCGCCGCGCTCGCTGACCTTTTGGGCATCTGGATCGACCAGGTTAACGAGCGCAAGCCGCCGAAGATTATCGTGCTCGACATGGACAGCTCCGTCAGCCCGACCTACGGTGACCAGGAGGGCACGGCCTACAACGGTCACTTCGGCTGCACGTGCTATCACCCGCTGTTCGTGTTCAACCAGTTCGGCGATCTGGAGCGTTGCGCCCTGCGTCCGGGCAACGTGCACAGCGCCCATGAATGGCGCGATGTGTTGGACCCGGTGGTCGCTCGATACCGGAACAAGACACTCCGGCGTTATTTCCGTGGTGACGCCGCCTTCGCCTCGCCCGAGGTTTATGAGTTTCTGGAAGCGGAAGGCTTCAAGTACGCCATCCGGCTTCCGGCCAACAAGGTGCTGCACGACAGCATCGCGCACCTGCTCAAGCGCCCCGTCGGTCGGCCGCCGAAGGAAGTTCGTCGGTATTACGCGAACTTCAGCTATCGGGCCGGTAGCTGGACGGAGCCCCGCCGGGTCGTCGCCAAGGTGGAGTGGCACTCAGGGGAACTGTATCCCCGCGTCGGCTTCATCGTCACCAACCTGAGCCGTCCTGCCGAGCGGGTTGTTGCGTTCTACAATCAGCGCGACACTGCCGAGCAATGGATCAAGGAAGGCAAGAACGCCATCAAGTGGACGCGGCTGTCATGCCGTTCGTTACGCAACAATGCCGTCCGGCTCCAGCTGCATGCACTCGCCTATAACCTCGGCAACTTCATGCGTACCCTGGCGTTGCCCGATACCGTGGAGCAATGGTCGCTGACGACGCTGAGGGAGAAGCTGGTCAAGATCGGTGCGAAAGTTGTCAGCCATGGCCGGTACGTCACATTTCAATTGGCCGAGGTTGCAGTCCCAAGAAGCTTGTTCCAGAAAATCTTGAGCCTGATTGATGATCTACGACGAAGACCCGCTCCGGCGTAGGCCGAGGGAATCGACGGCAAGGAGATTGCGACACGAGAGGTGTGTCTGGATGGCAAGAGAAACGACCAAATGGCCTTCCACGCGCTGGCCGATTACCAAAATCATGTCATCGGATGGCTGCAATGGGAACAGAGTTCCCTTGGAGATGGGGCCGTGGTACGATTTCCGCGAATTTGGATGTCATCTGGGGAATGTCGGGTAAGTCCTTGAACAGACACGGTCCGGCAACTCCCCTAGGGAGTGCCAACGATTAATGAAATCAATGAGTTAGCGGAACTCGTGTCTAGCATTGACTTCGTTAGGCTTTGTCCTTCTCCGTTTGATTGTCTAGCGCGAACGCTTGCTCGGCGAGTACTTTTTGTGTCCGTCGTCAGGTAATTTGGAACCGATGAGCGGCCTGATTTAAGAGAGGGTTCGGCCCATCTGGTTGGTCATTTTATGCGGCGGTTTTGCGGTATTGCAAGCGCCGGGTTTGTAGCGTCTTTTGTTTGATCTTTTCTCTTTTCAACAGGATGGTCTGGCCGCGCCCGAAGTAGACATCGGCCGGCGTGGGGTTGCCCAGGCTCTCGTGGTAGCGGTGATAATTGTAGTGGCCGACGAAGGCCTCGATCTGTGTCTCCAAGTCGCCAGGCAGATAGTAATTTTCCAAAAGGATGCGGTTCTTCAGGGTTTGATGCCAACGCTCGATCTTGCCCTGGGTTTGCGGATGATAGGGAGCGCCGCGAATGTGCTCCATATCGCGGTCGTCGAGCCATTTGGCCAGATCGTCGGCGATGTAGCTGGAGCCGTTGTCAGACAGGAGCCGTGGCTTGTGAATGACCGTTGCCCGATCGCGACCTGACGCCTTGAGCGCCAGTTCCAGCGTATCGGTGACGTCCTCGGCCTTCATCGTGGTGCAGAGCTTCCACGCGATAATGGTGCGCGAGAAGTCGTCGAGCACGGTGGAGAGGTAGAACCAGCCCCAATCAATGACCTTGAGGTAAGTGAAGTCGGTCTGCCAGAGCTGGTTTGGCGCCGTGGTCTTGTCCTGGAACTCGTCGGACGCCTTGAGGACGATAAAGGCCGGGCTGGTGATCAGATCATGGGCCTTGAGCAGTCGATAAACCGAGGATTCCGACTTAGATAGACCGCCGCCTGCCATCGCCGATCGGCAGATCGGTGGCCTCATCGATGAAACGCTAACGCCGATCTTTGGTGAGCTCACGCTTAAAGCCGCTCAAACGCAAACGTTTAGTACGTTCATCATCACTCCGTTCCCGAACGATGTTGTCCCACCAGAAATGCGCGCTGACCTCGGCTCCGGTTGCCGTGGCTTCATTTCCGCTGCTCCGAGCTTCCGGCTCAGACTCGGCGAGAGGGATCCTGCCGGGTATGAGCTCAGGCTATCGGTGAAGGCCGACAGTGACACCACGCTGGTGGTCCGGGATCCTGACGGCAACTGGCATTGCGGGGTGGAGATCAATCCGCTGATTGATCTCCTAGACCCAAGCTCCGGCAACTACGACATTTGGTTTTCAGTTTTTACTGGTGAGATAACATCCGAAGTGGAGTTGAACATCTTGCTCGATGCGGCCCGTTTGGAATAGGCGTTCGGTTGACAAGAACCTCGACATTGACGACCCGGTCGAGTTCGGCCTTTTGCCCACACCTCGACCGGCACCCTGCTTTCGCGCGTGCTGCCAGTTGCGACATGGTGGCGACCGGGGAACCTCTTGGCGCCGACCGGTATGAACTCGAAGTCTTTGGGAGCGTCGGCCGAGATGCGCTTGAGGATTGCCACTCATTCGAGCAGATCCCATAGCGGGACCGCGTCCCGGACCGACCGCCGGAGATAGACCAACTCCGAACCGGAGGCGTAGCGGATCGTCGAACGGTCGGCGGCGATCTCGACAACTTCGCCATCGCGTGTCAGGGGCACCAGGCCGACCCGCTGCCCAACTTGACGCAAGGTCTGGCCTCGGCTGCCGAGCGATCTAATCACTCCAAAAATATCAATCTCATTCCAGCCCACCTTGTCAGCCGTCGCTCCCCAGCGTTCGAGAAAAGCGGCACCGGATTCGCATAGTTGTCTCCATTGCTCGGCGCTGAAGCCGGGGAAATGATCGACGGTGCGGAGCTTATTGAGGCCCGCGATCCACTCAGCGGGGACCGCGGCACCGGAGCCAGCCGGCCGCAACAGTTCAATGATTGCGGCTTTGTTACGTTTGATCTCGGCAACGACCGCCGGTGATGGCGTCGCCGGTGCTTCAAGGAGAAGGTTTGGGCCGTCGACAATGATGTCGATCCCAGCAGCCTCCGCCAGTTTCAAAGCTGCTGCCGCGCTCATACGACTATCCTCACCGGCGGGTGGCCGTCTCCGTCCTCGCCGCTGTCCGAAATTTGCTCGTTTCTAGCTACACTAGCTACACTAGCTATATCTTCTGCGGTTTTGGGGGGGTTGAACAGCCCCAGTCTGTGTAGCGAATGTAGCTAATGTAGCTAGATCGGCGGTTCTTTTGATCTCGATCCGCGCCCCAGCCGAACCCCGTCGCTCGGAGATTTCTATTCCCCTTTGCCGGAGAGCCGGCGCAGTTCGGCGGAGTCGATCGGAGAGCCAGCGAGCATTACCCGGCCAATCGGCAGGCCGGCGACCGTCCGGCACCGCTATTGCCGTCAGTTCGTCATATAAGTCGGACATCAAGCCGGACCATCCAATGGGATGTTGCTCCACGTGCTTGAGGACCATCAGGGCGACGACGTCGCCGCTAACGAGCGCGTCGACCACATCCCTTCTGTTATCCGCATAAGCACGAAGAAAGGCACCCTCTTTCCACGGCAGCGACTGCTCGGCGGCAACGATCATGCTGGCGAAATCGGCCATGCGGACGTTCGCCGTCGTCACCTCCTCGATTCTCGCGATGCCGGTTACCAGGGCGTCGAGCAAGGCTGTGATCGTGGCCGGTCCGATCCGATCTGCTTCAACTTTCCATTCCCGCTCGGTCACTCGCGACTGAAGTGCCGTCAGCCTGATCACGATTGATCGGTCCGCGAGATCGCCCCTAGCAGCTAAATCAGGAATGCCGTTGAGGACGAGCGGTCGGCAGGCGGCAAAAGTCGCGGTGTCGTGGTCGGTGTAAAGAGACCGGCCACCGATCTCACTGCCAGTTGCCAACCGGCACAAACTGTCTGCCAGCTCAGGTCGAAGGCGCGATATGTTGTCGAAGGATAGCGCTCGGCCGTGTCTCGCTGCCGCGATGAGATCTCGGTCATTATCGGGCGGCTGAAGCAGGTCACCGGCAACGGGATCGACAAGCCGCTGAGCGAGCCGGACCAAAGTGTTTTTACCTGATCCCGCCTCTCCAGTGACGATAAGGATTGGGTACGGGCCGGTCGGCGACAACGCCCAGAGGCACCAGCTCACGAATAGAACAAACTGATCGTTGTCGAGGTGACCAAGCAAGCGCTGCAAGGGCGCAAAACTCCCCGGCGCGGTCGGTTCCGCGAAGGCAGCAGCTCGTTTGCTTCGCAGATTTGGAACTGGCGAGCGGGGCTCGACTTTCCACCCGGCCGATGTGATCTCGAATGCCGACCAATCCGTCGTTCCTCGATCGATATAGATGGCGTGGCCATGGGCAGCCGTGCGAAGCGGCGCTTCTTGCTGGATGCCGTTAAGATAGGCTTGGGCTTCCAGTGCCAGACGGGCGTCTCGCATCGATGTTTCACCGACGGACGCCGGTCTGCCGTTGTTTAGATAGCTCCGCGCGACCTCACCTAGTGGATAAAATTTGACGTTTGAATCCCGCGAGGGATTCTCGCCGGGCACGTCGTGTGCGAGTCTGGCGCATGCGGCCAGGAATCATCGTCGATGTGAGTACCGCCGACCGTGCTCGTCTCGAAGCGGTCGTTGCGGACCGGAACAGCCGGCAGAAACACGTGTGGCGGGCACGGATCGTCCTTCTGAGCGGGGATGGTCTCGGCACGGTCGAGATCATGCGCTGCACCGGCAAGAGCAAGACAGCGGTTTGGCGTTGGCAGGAGCGCTTCATGCACGAGGGTGTCGAGGGGTTGCTGCGGGACAAGACGCGACCCTCGCGCGTTCCGCCGCTCGGCCGGGAAATCGCTGACCGCGTCGTCGCGCTGACGCTGAGTGCGCCGCGCCACGAGGCGACACATTGGACGGCGCCGGCGATGGCCAAGACGGTCGGCATCAGCGTCAGCGCGGTACAGCGCATCTGGCGGGCGCACGGGCTTCAGCCCCACCGGGTCCGGCAGTTCAAGCTGTCGCGTGACCCGGAGTTCATTCCCAAGCTGCGGGACATCGTCGGCCTTTATGTCGATCCGCCGGCGCACGCCGTTGTCCTGTCGGTTGACGAGAAGAGCCAGATCCAGGCGCTCGACCGCACCCAACCCGGGCTGCCGATGAAGACGGGATGCGCGGGCACGATGACGCATGACTACAAGCGGCACGGCACGACCACGCTGTTCGCCGCGCTGAACGTGCTCGAAGGGCGTGTCATCGGCCAGTGCATGCAGCGCCATCGACACCAAGAGTTCATTCGCTTCCTCAACGCCATCGAGGCCGACGTGCCCGCGGGAAAGCTGGTCCATGTGATCCTCGACAACTACGCCGCCCACAAGCATCCCAAGGTCCGCGGGTGGCTTACGTGCCATCCGCGGACCTTCTTCCACTTCACCCCAACATCCTGCTCCTGGCTCAACGCCGTCGAAGGTTTCTTCGCAAAGCTCGCAAAGCAACGTCTCAAGCGCGGCGTCTTCCACTCGATCGTCGATCTCCAGGCCACCATCAACCGCTTCCTCGAACACACCAACAACGATCCGCAGCCCTTCATCTGGACAAAGGATCCCGACAAAATCATCGCCGCTGTCAGACACGGGCACCAAGCGTTAGATTCCATCCACTAGTAGCCGGTGGGTTCGTGCTTGCGAGCGTTGCTGCCGCCAGCGCGGCAGATCTTCCGGTTATGGTGGTCGAACCGGCCGCGCCTCCTCCGGCACCGGTCTTCAGTTGAGCTGGACCCTATGTCGGCGCATTTGGTGGATTCACATTCGGACTTGTTGGCGACGCCGGTCTCCAAGCAGGCTTCAATTTCGTGAACGGTGGCTTTGTCGCCGGGGTCGAAGCGGGAGCCGGCGTCGGGTTTGCTGGTCCGGTATTCTTCACCACCGTCGGCGGACGTGCTGGCTTCCTCGTGGGCGAACGTGCTCTTCTGTACGGCGCGGCCGCTGCGGGCTACCTCCCCGTTATTCCGGCGTTCTTCTACACCGCCGGCGGCGGCATGGAGGTCGCGGTTGGAACGAATTTGTCATTGTTCGCCGAGGCCAGAGCGCTGGGCGCGTTTGGTGGCGGCTGCTGCCTTCTGACGATCCAAGCCGGGTTCAACTGGCACCCCTAGGGACGCACAGTCTCCGATTTGGAACCACCCGCGCCCTTCAATGGATGGCCGAGAGTCGCGGTGATGGTGCGGTCGAATGCTGGCTAACGTTGGATCGATGGCTCGATCTATTGCTGTTGGGGCTGCGGCGTTATTGCGGCAGGCCGAAAGAATTGCCTCTGACCGCCTGCTCATTTCTGTAGCCCGACACGGGGAATACGACGGGTCCAGCGATTGCCCAAAGCCAGCGGATGCGCGACCCCATTTGAGTTGAGCGACTCTCGCCGCGACTGGTTTAGACATCGTCACCCGGGATGGAGCCAAGGATGCTGGACCATTTCGATGAATTCTCCACCGTCTTCGGGCGCGACGGCGCAATGCTCTCCGTTTTGCTGGTGGTCAGTTTGGCTCTCACGGCTTTTCACGTTTATCAGGAATGGAAGGGAGGAGCCGTGCCGTTGTGGCGTGTTTTCGGCGCCATTGTGGGAGTTCGCCTGCCGGACCGGCTGGGCTTCCTGCTCTTTACCGTCGTCCTAACCCTCGTTTTGTGGGCGCTTTCCGTACAGGGGATGACCGGCTGGCCGCTTGCTTCGAAATGGTCGTCATTTGCGCTCGGAGCTCTAATCGGTGCGCGCATCTCGGACAGCATCGTGTCGCACTGGATCCTCTACGCTATGGGCTACCGGCCCAATCCCGGGCTGACATCAACGCCACTCTATATCGCCGAGGCAGCCTTGCTCGCCTACGTGTTCTGGGAGGGTCTGTCGTTGCATCCGTTAGGGGCGTGGGGCGGCGTTGCCGCCGGTGCCATCTTCTTCGTCCTTGTGTTGCCCTCCTTCTGGTTCCTTGGCGCTCTCTTCGGCGACTGGCGGCGCCCGCGCTGGGCCCGGGGAACAACGATCCCTGACTGGACCGCGAGCTCGCGCAGATGAACGTCGTTGCCGTGGATCGCCGCGTTACCTTCGACCAAATCCGAGATGACTTCTCGTATGTCGAAGATTGGGAAGATCGCTACCGCTATTTGATCGAGTTGGGCCGACGCCTGGAACCGTTGCCGAAGGCGGAGCGGATTAATACCAACAAGGTAAGTGGTTGTGCCAGCCAAGTCTGGTTAGTGACCAGGCCGGGTGCCACCGATCCGAAACATTTGCGTTTCGTCGGCGACAGCGATGCGCATATCGTCCGAGGTCTGATGCCCGTGTTGATCGCGTTGTTCGACGATCGCAGCGCTGAGGAGATCGAGGCCATCGACGCCGAGGCCCCATTGGCCGAACTCGATCTCGCCGGGCATCTATCGTCGCAACGGTCGAATGGACTGCGTGCGATGGTCATGCGTATCAAAGCCGACGCACGTTCCGTGCATCGGTAACGCTCGTCGGACACCATGCCACTACCAGCAGGCCCTGGAGATCACAATAACCAAGAACTGCCTGGCGATAAATGATGGTCAGTGACAACTACGCAAAATTCAAGAACGACGAGGGCGTACCTGAGATCCGGATCGGGGTCAAAGAGAGTTCAAGTGCGCGGGCGCTTCCGCGCCCCAAGACCACCCGCATGTGTACACAGACCTCGGTGCCGCGGACACGATCCTCTGCCCCTATTGCGCCACGCAGTTCCGCTTTGATCCCCGGCTTGGGCCACGCGGCGTCGATCCGCCGGACTGCCTGTTTTTAGACACCAGCGACGCTTAGATACGCGGCCTTGGCAGCGATCGTGAAACGACCCTGCTAGGACGTGTTAGGTCGCCGGTCGGACGGCGGTCCGCCGATGTGCGTGAGGCGGTGGTCTGAGACAGAATTATGCCATGCGAACGATACAACTAACGTCGGCTGAAAATCCTGGCCGTGGATGCCCGACGGACGTGAGAAGTTTTGGAGACCTGTGAGGCGCACTTCCCCATGTACCAACAGCATGACCCCACCTCGTCGGGACAGTGGCAACCAATGGAGACGGCGCCAAAGGACGGCCAGCGGATCCTCGTTGTGCTCCATGCCAGCGAGCAGTGGCCGGCAGAAGTCGATTTGGTTCGATGGGCCCAGCACAAGCACTAGCCCGAAAAATGCTGGATCACCGCCGATTCCGAGCCCGAGATACTCTCGGAGACAGAATTGGCCTGCTGGATGCCGCTTCCAAGACCCCCATAGGAACCAAGGACGCACCAGCCTGTCCGGTGGCAGGCGAGATGCCGGTATGGGTCGAGAACGCGGTGCGCTCAGTTCCCGGTGTCGGCGAGGTTGAGGTCAAGATGGTGTTTGATCCGCCCTGGACGGTTGAGCGAATGTCGGATGAGGCCAAAGTGGCCTTAAATTAGTATTAGTCCGTCAGGACAAGAGTTTGTCTAAATTGGGATATATCGCTTCACCATCGCTTCATTTGCACCGGCGAGTCGATCTTTCTAATCCGGGTTGAACCCGCCCGGCAGCATCGCATCCGTCCAGATTGCACCATCGACAACAGCGCGCGCGCCAAGATAGCGAATGTCAATCGCGACATCGAAAAATCAGCCGGTGAGGTCGGTGTCCCTGAGATCGGCGCGCAACAAATCGGCCGCCCTGACGTCCGCATCGACAAGCATCGCATTTCGGAGATTGGCGCGATGCATTTGCCCTTGATTGAAGATGGCGCCAGTGAAATTGGAGCGCGTCATCTGAGCATCGTTGACCGCGATCCTCTTAGACCGACATTCCCCAGATGACATCCAAATTCGCGGAAATCCTACCACGGCCCCATCTCCAAGGGAACTCTGTTCCCATTGCAGCCATCCGATGACATGATTTTGGTAATCGGCCAGCGCGTGGAAGGCCATTTGGTCGTTTCTCTTGCCATCCAGACACACCTCTCGTGTCGCAATCTCCTTGCCGTCGATTCCCTCGGCCTACGCCGGAGCGGGTCTTCGTCGTAGATCATCAATCAGGCTCAAGATTTTCTGGAACAAGCTTCTTGGGACTGCAACCTCGGCCAATTGAAATGTGACGTACCGGCCATGGCTGACAACTTTCGCACCGATCTTGACCAGCTTCTCCCTCAGCGTCGTCAGCGACCATTGCTCCACGGTATCGGGCAACGCCAGGGTACGCATGAAGTTGCCGAGGTTATAGGCGAGTGCATGCAGCTGGAGCCGGACGGCATTGTTGCGTAACGAACGGCATGACAGCCGCGTCCACTTGATGGCGTTCTTGCCTTCCTTGATCCATTGCTCGGCAGTGCCGCGCTGATTGTAGAACGCAACAACCCGCTCGGCAGGACGGCTCAGGTTGGTGACGATGAAGCCGACGCGGGGATACAGTTCCCCTGAGTGCCACTCCACCTTGGCGACGACCCGGCGGGGCTCCGTCCAGCTACCGGCCCGATAGCTGAAGTTCGCGTAATACCGACGAACTTCCTTCGGCGGCCGACCGACGGGGCGCTTGAGCAGGTGCGCGATGCTGTCGTGCAGCACCTTGTTGGCCGGAAGCCGGATGGCGTACTTGAAGCCTTCCGCTTCCAGAAACTCATAAACCTCGGGCGAGGCGAAGGCGGCGTCACCACGGAAATAACGCCGGAGTGTCTTGTTCCGGTATCGAGCGACCACCGGGTCCAACACATCGCGCCATTCATGGGCGCTGTGCACGTTGCCCGGACGCAGGGCGCAACGCTCCAGATCGCCGAACTGGTTGAACACGAACAGCGGGTGATAGCACGTGCAGCCGAAGTGACCGTTGTAGGCCGTGCCCTCCTGGTCACCGTAGGTCGGGCTGACGGAGCTGTCCATGTCGAGCACGATAATCTTCGGCGGCTTGCGCTCGTTAACCTGGTCGATCCAGATGCCCAAAAGGTCAGCGAGCGCGGCGAGGTTGTCATTGGTGGCGAGTAACTCCGTCTCGAACCGGCCCATCTGGCTGGTCGATGCGCCGCCGCGCTCGACAGCCCTGCCGCCGACGATCCACCGCATCGCAGGATCGCGCCCCAGCCGGTCGGCGTCGTTCACGTCCTCGTACCCGGCAAGACGACCATAGACGGATTGGCGAAGGAGACCGATGATGCCGTGCCAACCGTTCTTGCCGGTCCGGCTGTCAGCAATAACGTCACCGGCCAGCGTGGTCAGGCCGAGGGCTTCGTCCAGTTCACGATAGGCGAGCAGACCAGCGTCTGACGTGATCCGCGAACCGTGGAACTCGAACTTCAGTCTTCGGTCGAAAAACGCCCGCAGCAGCCCCCGATCCGACTTACCCTCCAGGTTCCGCATTCGACCCACTCTCCGTCTGATCTAATCCACTGATTCTTATACAGGAATCAGACGGAAACCGCATCAGATGGATCGGTCACTTGGGGAATGCGGGCTAAAGTGGCCCCGCGACGGTTTGGGCGGCCGCTACTGGATCTTGCCGAACCAGTGTCGGCCACAGACAATCAAGCCGCGTGCCAATCGCGGTGGCCGGTGTTGGCGCTCTCTTAGCCTTCCTCGTCGCGTATGCGGACCAGCCCTTACCGCGCGACGATCGCGATCATGCTGCCGTCACGGGCGAAAAAATGACGACGTGCGAGGCCGAGGCTAGCGGACGCGATCGGACTATCCCGTACAAAAAGCAGCCAATCATCGATTCGAACAGGCCTGTGAAGCCAGATCGAATGGTCGATGCTGGCGACCTGCATGTCGAGATCGAAAACGCTTCGGCTGTGGGAAAAAAGTACAGTATCGAGTGAAGTAATGTCGCTGGCATAGGCCAGAATTGTGGTGTGGGTCACAGTTGTTCGTCGGGGAGGGTGCCGGCGGCGCGCAGCCAGGTCTTGATGCCAGGCTCGAGCGGCGCTCGGCTGAGATAGCGTTCGAGGCTGACCGGGCGCAGCTCAATCGGCCTGGCGTTTGCCAATAACGCCGGAAAGAAGCCGGAGCACTGGAGGCAAGGGCGGCCTTCATGTTCGCCTCGCTCATCAGTTGTTCCGGGTCAGGCCCCTCAGGGATCGGTTTGGCGTGGTGCTCTAGTCCGGGTTCGGGCTGCTTGAATGAGGCCGTCGCAATGAAGATGGTCTCCTCATCTTGAGCGCTTGAATGAGAGGCGTGCTGAAGGTGTTGCCGTCGCGCACAGGGTCGACGCGAAAGTCGAGCGGTCGTTCGAGATCGCCGGCTTGCAAGAAATATCCATGGATCGAATGCGGATAGCGCTCCTCGATGGTGCGCGAGGCGGCAGTGAGGGCCTGGGCCACGATTTGTCAGCAGAACACCCGCGGCCAGCCGACATCGGGACTATCGCCACGGAATAGGTTGCCCTCCAGAGGCTCCAGGTCGAGGATGGCCAGGGGATCGTCAAGCGCGCAGAGATGTCGGCCTCGCATGAAGGCAGTCGCGCCTTAACGACAAGCGCCGGCGACGGTGTCACGCCGGCGAGCAGAGATGGGGGGAAAGCGATGAATTCGAGGTCGTTGTTTATTGTCGTGTGGCCGTTCAGTAGCCGTCTTTGTCGGTCTGATAGACAATGGGCTCGCAACCCCGAAATGACGATATGAAGCCCGATATCGTCATCGCCGGCGGCGGGATTGTCGGCATGGCGCTGGCTGTGGCCCTCCGACGGGCCAAAGCGGATTTCAATGTGGTGGTGGTCGAACGCTCAGCGGCGGGCGGCGTCGACGATGGCCGCGCCTCTGCCATCGCGGCGGCCGCGCAACATATGATGGAAACGCTCGGCGTCTGGTCGCGCGTTGCGGAAACCGCCCAGCCGATCAAGGAGATGATCGTAACCGATAGCCGTGCCGCCGATGCAGTGCGGCCGGTCTTCTTGACTTTTGACGGCGCTCTGGACGGCGGCGAGCCATTCGCCCATATGGTCCCCAACGCGGCAACGACCTCCGCATTCGCAGACGCTGCGGCGGAGTGCGGTGTCGAAATGGTTCGGCTCGATTCGGTCTACCGCTTTAAGCTCGGCGATCATGCCGCCTCGCTGAAATTGAGTTCGGGAGCGGCCGTCGAACCGGCCCTTTTGGTCGCTGCCGATGGTGTTCGCTCACAGCTTCGCGAACAGGCCGGGATACGCGTGCTTCGCTGGGATTATCGCCAGGCTGGCTTGGTGGCTACAATCGCGCATGAGCGGCCGCACCATGGCCGGGCGGAGGAACATTTTTTGCCGTCCGGGCCATTCGCGGTCTTGCCGCTCAGAGGTGATCGGTCGTCGCTGGTGTGGACCGAGTCGCAGGCCGAAGGCGAGAGGTTGGTCGAGGCGGACAAGCCGACGATCAATCGGGAGATCGTCCGACGCATCGGCCATCATCTCGGCGCGATTACGATCGAAGGCCGCCTCCAGGCATATCCGCTCGATCTTCGGGTGGCGCGGGATTTCGTCAAGCCGCGGTTTTGCCTGATCGGCGATGCCGGTCACGCCATCCATCCCCTGGCTGGGCAAGGCCTCAATCTCGGATTGCGAGATGTTGCCGCACTCGCCGAAACCTTGGTCGATGCTCAGCGTTTGGGGCTCGATATCGGCGCCATCGACGTGTTGGAGCGATATCAGCGCTGGCGCCGATTTGATACCGCCGAAATGGCAGTCCTGACCGACGGGCTCAATCGATTGTTTTCGAACGATAATCCGGTACTGCGCTTGGCCCGCGATGTCGGGCTCGGATTAGTCGACCGGTTACCGGCATTGAAGCGGTTGATGATCAATCAGGCGGCTGGTCAAGGGGAGGAAACGCCTCGTCTCCTGCGCGGCGAGGCGATCTAGAACGCTCAGTCCTTGAGCGGGCGGGCCTCATCGGGCAGCATTATGGGGATGCCGTCACGGATCGGATAAGCGAGCTTGGCGCCGCGGCTGATCAACTCCTGATTGGCGCGGTCATATTCCAAGGTCTCTTTGGTCAAAGGGCAGACAAGTATTTCCAGAAGTTTGGGGTCAACCTCCTTGGTCGGGCGATCCTGTTCGGTCATTATTGCAAACTGGGTTTGTGACCGGCACCCCGCGCCAGGGTCATCTCGGTCAGTGCGACCACGGTTTCGGCGCGGGTCTTGAGGTCGGGAGCTTCCAGCAAC
Organism: Kaistiaceae bacterium; assembly: GCA_963667605.2. GTDB lineage: Bacteria > Pseudomonadota > Alphaproteobacteria > Rhizobiales > Kaistiaceae > JADLGL01. The sequence goes on along the minus strand of CAXXUZ010000003.1, from coordinate 833,606 downwards.
GCCTGCTTTTCCGCCGGTCCGTACGGACCGAACATCGCCGCGGCATTGACGAGCCATTCGGTCGGGGCGCGGAGAATGGTGTCCCAGTCGATGTCAAGGTCATTCGCGTCGAGATAGGCGCGAAAGGCGCTGAGCAGGTCATCGCGATCGACCTCGTTCTCGCCCTGGATGACGAAATCGGCGGTGAAGGGATCGGTGCGAATACGAAAAAGCCGGTACGGTGCATCGCCCTCGACTTCGTCGACCAAGGCAAATCGGGCAAGGCCGGTGAGGGTAATCAAATAGCGCGAATCATCGGTCTCAGAGAAAGTTGTTACTCGGCCGGCACAACCCACCGTTCGCAGCACCGGCGCCGGGTCGTCGGAGCCATCATCTTGCGGCTGGATCATGCCGATAATCCGTTCGCCGGCTAGCACGTCGTCGACCATCTCGAGATAGCGCGGCTCGAAGATGTTGAGCGGCATCTGGCCCCGCGGCAGCAGTACGGCGCCGTAGAGCGGAAATACCGGGATGATGTCGGGCAGCAGTTGATCGGTTGCGGATCGGCGGCTTCGAGTAGTCATTGGACGTTCCGATCAGGAAAACAGAAGCGACGACAGCTGGCGTCGGCCGGTAAGCGTCGCTTCGTCGGTCGGCCCCCAAACCTCGAAGAATTGAAGTAATTGCTTGCGCGCCCGCTCGTCGTCCCATTCGCGATCGGCGCGGATGACGGCAAGGAGCTGAGCGGCAGCCGCTGCGCGATCACCGCTGGTGTTGTTCACCAGGGCAAGATCGAGGCGCGCGGCGTAGTCACCGGGGTTCGCTTCGATCCGCGCAGCTAGCTCGGCGGGGTCGCCGAGCGATGCGGATTGCTCCGCTAATTCGATTTCGGCCTTGGCGGCGGCGATTACCGGGTCGCCAGCCTTAGTCGGTGGCGTGAGGGCCAGCATTTGCTTGGCGCGCTCGATGTCACCCGCGGCTAGCGACGCGCGGGCAAGGCCAGCAAGGGCGCGAACATCTTCATTATCGGATTGATGCACCGCGGCGTAGAGTTCGGCAGCGCGCTGAGTGCTGCCTTCGCTCAATGCCTGATCGGCCTGCTCAAGGCTGGCTTCGACGTCGGAGGTTTCATCACTTGGTCCGGCGATCTTGTCGATGAAGACCTTGACCTCGCTTTCCGGGATTGCCCCAACAAAACCGTCGGCCGGTTTGCCGTCGACGAAGGCAATCACTGCCGGGATCGATTGAATGCCCAACTGGCCTGGGATCGCCGGATGATCGTCGATGTTCATCTTCGCCAACTTCACCCTGCCCTTCGCTGCGTGCACGGCGCTTTCGATAATCGGCGAAAGTGTCCGACATGGACCGCACCAGGGGGCCCAGAAATCGACTAGTACCGGCCGCCGCTTGGACTCATCGAGGACTTCGGCGACGAAATTCTCCGTCGTCGTGTCGACGACCAGCTGGTCGTCGACGTGGTCGGCGCTGGCGCCTGTGGGCCGGCCGGAAAGATTGAGCGTGGTGTCGGTCATGAATTCATCCGGTGATGGCTGGAAGCTAATCACTCGCAAAATGGCGACGCGCGGCCGATATTGCAACGTCCAAAGGATTCGACCGGTCCGAAGGCGATGTGGCCGGGGCTATTGTTTCAGCCTTAGGCCGGCGCGGATTTCGTACCAGGCAAACAAAGCGAGCACGGTGGTGAGCGTCAACAACACGCCAACGCTCACCCAAATCGACGTATCGGCAATGCCGAGCATGCCATTGCGGAAGCCGTCGACGATGTAGAATAGCGGGTTGGCCAATGTGATCGGCTGCCAGAATTCCGGTAACACCTCGACCGAGTAGAACACGCCACCAAGATAGACCAATGGCGTCAGCACGAAGGTGGGGATGATGTTTATGCCGTCGATGCTCTGCGCGTGGACGCCGTTGAGGAGGCCGCCAAGAGCCAACGCCGTGCTAGTCAGGAACAAGAACAGAATGACTATCAGGAAGTTGTCGATGTGAAGGCCGGCAAAAGGAATCGAGACGCCCAGCACAAGAAGGCCGACGATCACGCCGCGAACCACGCCGGCGGCGATAAAGCCGGCGACGATGACCCAAGGCGGAGTTGGTGAGACTAGCAATTCGTCGATATTGCGGGCGAAAAATTTCGACGCGAACACGACAAAGGCGACATTGGAGAAAGAGTTGGTCACCACCGCCAGCATGATCAGTCCAGGGATGACGAACTCTATGAAGGGGATCTCACCGAACGAACCGATCCTGCTCCCCAGGACAGTGCCGAAGATTAGAAAATATAGCACCGAGGTGACGATCGACGGCAGAAAGGTCTGCGGCCAGATCCGAAGGATTCGCACCATGTCCTTGCGGACGATCGTGTAAAAAGAGACGAAAGCCTCATAAGGCGTCATTTGTCGGCGCTATTATTGGTGGTGAGCCGCATAAACACTTCTTCCAGCCGGCCAGCTTTGCTCCGCGCCATTCTGACGCCGATGCCGGCATTCTCCAGTCTCGTGATCGCTCGGCCGACGGTGCCGCCGCCGTCGATTTCGATTTCGACCGTGGTTGAGTCGACTATGCGAGGCTGGTAATCGTTCAACGCTTCCCTCGCCGAATCGGCGCGCTCCTCGGTCAAATCCAAGACCACGATCTCGGTATGAAGTCGGCTTAGGATATCGCGGACCGTCCCTGCGGCGACAATCTCGCCGCGGTTGATAATCGCGATATGTCGGCACAGCTTCTCCGCTTCCTCGAGATAATGCGTGGTGAGAAGGATGGTGGTGCCGCCGCCGGTCAGCTGCATGAGAAAATCCCACATGCCTCGGCGGAGTTTGACGTCGACACCGGCCGTGGGTTCATCGAGGACCAGCAGTCGCGGTCGGTGGATCAGGGCCCGGGCGATCATCAGGCGTCGCTTCATGCCTCCCGACAGCGTGCGTGATACGTCATTGCGTTTGTCGTGAAGGCCAAGCTGTTCGAGTAGCTGTTCGGCTAGCGGCATCGCTGTTCGGCGTGGGATACCGTAATAGCCGGCCTGGTTGACGACGATGTCGAACACCTTCTCGAAGATGTTGAAATTTAGCTCTTGGGGCACAACGCCGATATGACGGCGCGCAGTTTGAGGATGCCGATCGATGTCGTCGCCGAAGACCGAAGCCTTGCCGCTGGTCTTGTTTACCAGTCCGGTGACGATGCCGATGATTGTCGTCTTGCCGGCACCGTTTGGGCCGAGCAAGGCTAAGAAATCGCCGGCGGGCATTTCCAGCGACACGCCGCGCAAGGCCTCGGTGCCGTTGGAGTAGACCTTGCGTAAATCGCTGATCGACAAGGCCGCCGGATCGCCAGCCTGCGTCGGCTTTTGCCGCCACGCGGTGCCGTCGAGACCCTTGGCGGGGGCCAACGGTCTTCCGGCTCTGCTTGTTGTTGCTGACTGCGGCATTCGGTCAGATGTCGAATCGTTGCGGGCGGCTACAGATAGCGCCGGAAGTTGACAGAGGCAAAGACGATCGGCCGGCAGACCGACGGCGCCGAGCCAGCCCCCGTCGGCCATTGGCGAACAACAAGCAGATGTCCGGCTAGGCTTCGTTATTCGGCTCGGTCGCCGGTTTTGGCCGCCAGCGTAGCACCGGGCGGCGGGCGGCCTGGGTCTCGTCGAGCCGCCGCCGCGGCGCCGTGGTGGGCGCCGCCTTGAAAGCGTCGGCCGGTCCTGCCTTCGCCCTCGCCGCGAGATCTCGCAAGGTCGCTATGAATTGGTCGAGCTCGGCCCTCGATTCCGATTCCGTTGGTTCGACCAAAAGCGCGCCATGGACGACCAGCGGGAAATACATCGTCATCGGGTGGTAGCCTTCGTCGATCATTGCCTTGGCGAAGTCGAGCGTGCTGACGCCGGAGCCATCCAGGAAGGCGTCGTCGAATAGGACTTCATGCATGCAGATGCGATCGCCGAAGGGCTGCGACATAACATCGGCGAGACCGACGCGGACATAGTTGGCGTTGAGCACGGCGTTCTCCGAGGCCTCCCGCGCACCGTCGGCGCCATGCGAAAGCAGGTATGCCAAGGCCCGAACCCACATGCCCATCTGGCCGTGAAATGCGCCGAGCCGACCGAGGGGCTTGTCATCGACGGCGTCGGATTCGGCTTCGACAAGAATTGGCTTGCCACCCTCTTGGCGAATAAATGGCAGCGGCGCGAAGGGCGCCAACGATTCCGACAGCACAACTGGACCGGCACCCGGGCCGCCGCCGCCATGCGGAGTTGCCAGCGTCTTGTGGAGGTTGATGTGCATCGCATCGATGCCGAAATCGCCCGGCCGCACCTTGCCGAGGATGGCGTTGAGATTGGCGCCGTCGCAATAGAAATAAGCACCGGCTTCATGGACGGCATCAGCAATCTCGACGATGTCGGGCTCGAACAGGCCGCAGGTGTTGGGATTGGTGAGCATGATCGTTGCGACATGCGGGCCGAGTTTCTCCCTCACTACCGCCGGATCGACGGTGCCGTTATCCCGAGCCGGGATCGCCTCGACCTTATAACCAAGGAAGGCTGCGGTGGCGGGGTTGGTGCCGTGGGCCGATTCCGGTGCCAGCACCGTCGTTCGGGTCACATCCTCACCGCGGGAGATCAACGCGGCGCGGATCGCCATCATGCCGCACAGCTCGCCATGAGCGCCGGCCTTGGGACTAAGGGCAATCGCCGGCATTCCGGTCATTGCCATCAGCCAAGCGGCGAGCTCCTGCATTAGCTCAATCGCGCCGGGCACGGTCGAAAGCGGCTGCAGCGGATGGATGTCGGCGAAGCCGGGAAGTCGAGCGACTTTCTCGCTGAGCCGCGGATTGTGCTTCATCGTGCAGGAGCCGAGCGGATAGACCCCCATGTCGATTGCGTAGTTCTGTTTCGACAGCCGGACATAATGGCGGAGGGCTTCCGGTTCGGAGAGGCCAGCTAGCTCGAGCGGGGTCCGCCGGGCGTGGGCACCGAGCCTGCTGCCGGTCGGTTCCGGCTCGGGCAGATCGACGCCGGTCGAATCGACCTGGCCGACCTCGAACAGCAGCGGCTCCTCGATGTGGAGCCCGCGATTGCCGGTGAAGGTGCCGCCGTCCGGCTTACTATCGTCCACCGATGCGGTGGCATCGGAGTGGTCCGTCACCAACATGGCAGCAACTCTCCGAGCGCATTAGTGAGGCGTTCGCGGTCGGCACCGATATTGAGCTCGGTGGTGGCAATCAAAACGAGATCGCGAAGGTCCGGTCGGGCGGGCTCGAGCCGGCTCACCGGCACGCCGGCAAGGATGTTCCGTTCCGCTAATGCTTCGACCAGCTTGGCGGCGTCGCCATCGACCCGGATGGTGAACTCGTTGAAGAAGGTCTGGTTGAGTACTTCGACGCCGTCGATAGCGGTCAATGCATCGGCCATCCGGCCCGCGTTGGTGTGGTTGATTCGGGCCAAGCGCTCGAGACCGGTGCCACCTAGCAGGCCAAGATGGATCGAAAAGGCGAGCGCACATAGGCCGGAGCTGGTGCAGATGTTCGATGTCGCCTTCTCGCGACGAATATGTTGCTCGCGGGCTGACAAGGTGAGGACGAAGCCGCGCTTGCCTTCGGCGTCGACGGTCTGGCCGCAGAGCCGGCCCGGAAGTTGGCGGATGAACTTCTCGCGGGTCGCAATCAGTCCGACATAGGGACCGCCGAAACTGAGCGTATTGCCGAGCGACTGGCCCTCGGCGGCGACGATGTCGGCGCCCTGAGCGCCGGGCGGCTCGATCGCCCCGAGAGCGACGATCTCGGTGACTACCGCCACCAATAGCGCTCCGTTGGCGTGGCAGGCATCGGCGATCGGGGCGAGGTCGATCAACTCGCCATAAAAGGATGGCGACTGGACCACGACGCAGGCGGTGTCGTCGTCGATCCGGCCGGCAATATCTTCCGTCATTGCCGGGTTCGAGGGCATCGCCTCGATCCGTCCGCCCGACATTCCGGCCAGTGTTTCGATCACCTGACGATAGTGAGGATGGAGGCCACCGGACAGCACTGTCTTCTTGCGCGCTGTGATCCGCCGGGCCATCTGCACTGCCTCGGCGGTGGCGGTCGAACCATCATACATGCCGCCATTGGCGACTTCCATGCCGGTGATGGTTGCCACTTGGGTCTGGAACTCGAACAAGGCCTGCAGCGTGCCCTGGCTTATTTCCGGTTGGTAAGGTGTGTAGGCAGTGAGGAATTCGGACCGCTGGATCAGATGGTCGACCGTGGCCGGGATGTGGTGGCGATAGGCGCCGGCACCCACAAAGAAAGCCGATGCGCCGGCGGCGAGATTGCGGGCGGCGATGTCGCCGAGATGCCTTTCGACCTCCAATTCGCCCTTGCCGAGCGGAAGATCGACGAGACCCTCGAGCCGAGCTGAGGCCGGGACGTCGGCATAAAGGTCATCGACCGAGGTGACGCCGATTTTGGCCAGCATCGCCTCACGGTCGGCTTCGCTGTGGGGGAGGTAGCGCAAGGGCGTCAGATCCTATTCGTCGTCGAGGCGGTTTCGCCCGGTCTCACTCGATTGCGGCGAGAAGGGCCCGATAGGCGCTCGCGTCCATCAGTCCTTCAAGCTCGCCCGGGTCGGAAAGCCGGAGCCTGAAGAACCAGCCACCGTCCTCGGCTTCACGATTGACGAGGCCGGGGTCGTCGCCAAGCGCATCATTGACCGCGACTACCTCGCCGGACGCCGCAGCATAAACTTCGCTCGCTGCTTTGACCGATTCGACCACCGCGCCGATATCGCCCTTCTTCAGTTGCTTGCCGAGTTCCGGAAGCTCGACAAAGACGATATCGCCAAGCTGTTCCTGAGCGTAGCCGGAGATGCCGATGACGGCCTCGGCGCCATCGACGCTGATCCATTCATGTTCCTTGGTGTAGTGCGTTGGCATGCCGAGCTCGTGGTGAGATGTGTTCAGCCCCGTCGATAATAGCGATGAGGGACAAAGGGAAGTGTGGCGATCCTTGCCGTCAACAACCGCCCGCGGACCTCGATATTGACTGCCTCGCCGATCTTGGGGAAGGCCCGTTCGACATATCCCATCGCCACCGGCCCCTCGACGGTGGGGCCGTACCCGCCCGATGTCACCGCTCCCAGGGGCTCGCCATTGGTCGTCAAAATTGGAGCGCCCTCTCTGGCCGGGAGCTTGCCGTCGATCGCGAGTCCGACACGGCGCCTTGCGGGTCCGTCGACAAGTTCGTCCAAAATGCGGTTGGCGCCGGGGAAGTCGCCGTCCAGGCGGCGGCTTTTGCCGATCACGAATGCAAGATCGGCTTCGACCGGCGTTGTGGTCTCGTCGATGTCATGGCCGTAAAGCGGCAGCCCCGCCTCAAGCCTGAGGGAATCGCGAGCACCAAGGCCAATCGGTTTGACCTCGGGCTCGGCCAGGAGAGCGCGAGCAATTCGCTCGGCATCATCGGCGGGGAGATAGATCTCAAACCCGTCCTCGCCGGTATAGCCGGATCGCGATATCGTGCAGCCAACGCCATCGAGGTTAACTGGCGCGATGTCCATAAAGCGGAAATCAACGATCGCTGCATGGCGCGATAGAACCTCCGCCGCCTTGGGGCCCTGCAGAGCTAGCATCGCTCGATCCGGCGGCAGGTCGAGCTCGACCGCGGAGGGGAGAGCGCTGCGCAGATAGTCGGCATCGATTGCGACGCGGTCGGCATTAAAGACGATGCTGAGCGCCGCCTCCCCGGCTGCCTCCGGCAGACGAGCAGCCATAATATCGTCGACGATGGTGCCATCATGGGTCAGCAGCATCGAATAGCGGATACGGCCCGGCCCGAGGCCGGCGAAGTTGCTCGGCGTCACCGACTCGAGCGCCGCGACGACCGTGGCGTTATTCGGTCCGGTTAGCAGCGCCTGGCCCATATGGGAGACATCGAACAGGCCGGCGGCATTCCTAGTGTGGCGGTGCTCGGCGATTATGCCCTCGCCATATTGCACCGGCATCGACCAGCCGGCGAATGGCACCATGCGACCGCCGAGCTGACGATGAAGACCGGCAAGCGATGTTTCCTTAAGCCCGCTTGCGGCGCTCATGCGGCCCGCTCGACACCCGTCTCGTAGCCGAGGATCGGAGCCAGCCAGCGTTCGGCCTCCGCTACCGACCAATTCTTGCGCTCGGCGTAATCTTCGGTCTGGTCGCGACCGATACGACCAACTCCGAAATAATGGCTTTCGGGATGGGAGAAATAGAGGCCGCTGACCGAAGAGACCGGCCACATCGCATAGTTCTCGGTGAGGCGGATGCCGGTCTCCTTTTCGGCATCGAGGAGGCTGAACAGCGTTGCCTTTTCGGTGTGATCGGGTTGAGCAGGATAGCCGGGTGCCGGGCGAATGCCTTGATATTTCTCGGCGATCAGTTCGGCTTCGCTCATCTTTTCGTCCGGTGTGTAGCCCCAGAACTCACGCCGCACCCGCTGATGCATCCGTTCGGCGAAAGCTTCGGCCAGGCGGTCTGCAAGCGATTGCGACAGGATCTTCGAATAGTCGTCATTAGCTTTGGCGAAACGCTCGATAACTGCCTCCTCGCCGAGCCCGGCGGTGACAGCAAAGCCACCGACATAGTCAGCGAGGCCGGTTGCGGTCGGCGCAACAAAGTCAGCGAGTGCGATGTGTTTCCGAGTTCCTCTGGCGCGCGCCATCTGTTGGCGCAATGTAAACAACTTGGCGCGGTGCTCGTTGCGGCTGTCGGCGGCGTGGATGACGATGTCATCGCCATCGGCATTGGCGGGCCAGAATCCGATCACAGCGTTGGCTGAGAGCCAGCTCTGGTCGACCATCTGCCACAGCATCGTCTTGGCGTCGCTGAATAGGGATGTTGCCGCCTCGCCATATTTCGGATCGTTGAGAAGAAGCGGATAGGTGCCGATCATCTCCCAAGCAGCGAAGAAGGGCGTCCAGTCGATATAGGGCACCAGCTCGGCGATCGGATAGTCGTTGAAGGTTCGGGTGCCGAGGAAGCTCGGCCGTGGCGGCGTGTAACTCCGCCAGTCGATCGCGAACTTATCGGCCCGCGCCGCGGCGATCGTCAAGCGCTGCTTATCGGCCTGGGCGCGATTGTGCTTCTCGACCAGCAGTGCGTAGTCGGCCTCGACTTCCTGGCGATAGGTATCGCTGTCCTTGCCGAGGAGGCGGGCGGTCACGCCGACGGCGCGACTGGCGTCAAGCACATGGACTGTGGCTCCGCCAGAGTAGTTTGGGCCGATCTTGAGTGCGGTGTGAATGCGGCTGGTGGTGGCGCCGCCGATCAACAAGGGGACCGCAAATCCTTCGCGCTCCATTTCGGCAGCGACATTGGACATCTCGTCGAGCGACGGCGTGATCAATCCGGAGAGGCCGATGACATCGACCTTGCATTCGCGTGCCGCCGCCAAGATGTCCTTTGCCGGAACCATCACGCCCAGATCGACGACGTCGTAATTGTTGCATTGCAGGACGATGCCGACGATGTTCTTGCCGATATCGTGTACGTCGCCCTTAACGGTGGCGAGCAATATCTTGCCGGCATAGCTGTTGCTCCGGCCGGTCGCTCCGTTGTCCGCCTCCATAAACGGCATCAGATAGGCTACCGCCTGCTTCATAACCCTGGCCGATTTCACCACCTGCGGCAGGAACATCTTGCCGGCACCAAACAGATCGCCGACGACGTTCATGCCCGCCATCAACGGGCCTTCGATGACGTGCAGTGGGCGGTCGCGAGCCAGCCTTGCCTCTTCCGTGTCGGCTTCGATGAATTCGGTGATGCCAGCGACCAAAGCGTGCTGGAGACGCTTCTCGACCGGCCATTGGCGCCAGGCGAGGTCGATCTTCTTCTGCCCGCCCGATTCGCTCTCGTGACGCTGCGCCGCCTCCAGCAAACGGTCGGTGGCGTCTGGTCGGCGGTTGAGAACTGCATCCTCGCAGAGCTCGCGCAGCTCGGAATCGATGTCATCAAAGATCGGCAGCGCCCCGGCATTGACGATCGCCATGTCGAGACCGGCTTCGATAGCGTGATAGAGAAATACTGAATGCATCGCGCCGCGGACGGCGTCATTGCCGCGGAACGAAAAAGACAGATTGGAGACGCCGCCCGAAACGTGGGCGAAGGGCAGATTGGCCTTGATCCAACGGGTCGCGTTGATGAAGTCGACAGCGTAATTGTTGTGTTCCTCGATCCCGGTGGCGATGGCGAAGATGTTGGGATCGAAGATAATATCCTCGGCGGGAAAGCCCTCCTCTTCGACGAGAATGCGGTAGGCGCGGGCTGAGATATCGATCTTACGCTGATATGTATCGGCTTGACCGGCCTGGTCGAAGGCCATGACGACCACGGCGGCACCATAGCGCCGGACCTTTCGCGCCAGTTCGCGAAACAGCGTCTCGCCTTCTTTCAACGAGATCGAGTTGACGATGGGCTTGCCCTGAACACATTTCAGCCCGGCCTTGATAACCGACCATTTGGACGAATCGATCATGATCGGCACCCGAGCGATGTCGGGTTCGGCGGCGAGGAGATTGAGGAAAGTGGTCATCGCCTTCTCCGAGTCGAGAAGGCCCTCATCCATATTCACATCGAGAATCTGGGCGCCATTGGTGACCTGATTGCGCGCCACGTCGAGCGCAGCGTCGAAGTCGCCGTCGGTGATCAGCTTGCGAAAGCGAGCGGAGCCGGTGACGTTGGCCCGCTCGCCGATATTGATGAAGCCGGTCGCCGCGGTCATGCGTCCGCCGAAAATGGCTCAAGGCCGGATAGCCGCAGCTTCTGGCTCTTGGTCGGAATGGCGCGGGGCGTTTGTTGTTTGACCGCCGCTGCGATCGCCGCGATATGTTCGGGCGTGGTGCCGCAGCAGCCGCCGACTATGTTGACCAGGCCGGATTTTGCGAACTCGCCGATTGTTGTCGCCATGTGCTCCGGCGTTTCGTCATATTCGCCAAGCTCGTTCGGTAGACCGGCATTGGGATAGGCGAGGACAAGCGTGTCCGCTTCGCGCGCAATCTCAGCGATGTAGGATCGCATGTCCTCGGCACCGAGCGAGCAATTAAGGCCCATTGTCAGAGGTCGGGTGTGGCGTACCGAGTGCCACAGAGCGGTCGGCGTTTGCCCGGAAAGAGTGCGACCTGAGCGATCGGTGATCGTTCCGGAGATCATGATTGGCAGTTTGACTCCTTTTTCTTCGAACACTTCTTCGGCTGCGAAATTTCCCGCTTTGACATTAAGCGTATCGGTGATGGTCTCGAACAATAGGAGATCGGCGCCGCCGTCGATCAGCCCACGGATCGCTTCGGCATAGGCCCGCCGAAGGTCGTCGAAGCTCACCTCGCGAGCGCCGGGATTGCCTACATCGGCGGACATTGAGGCGGTCTTATTGGTCGGACCGAGAGCGCCGGCAACGAAGCAGGGACGATCAGGGGCGGCCACAGCATCGCAGGCGTGGCGTGCGATCCGCGCGCCGGCGACGTTGAGTTCATAGGCGAAATCGCCGAGGCCATAATCGGCCTGAGCGATGCGGGTCGACGAAAATGTGTTGGTCGAGAGGATGTCGGCCCCAGCCTTCAGATATTCCGGGTGAATCCCACCAATGATGTCGGGCTGGGTCAGGTTGAGGACATCGTTGTTGCCACGCAGATCCTGCGGCCAATCGACGAAGCGTTGGCCACGAAACGCCGCTTCATCGAGCTTGTGCTTCTGGATCATCGTCCCCATCGCGCCGTCGATGATGAGAATGCGATCGGTCGCGGTGGCGGTGAGCGAGGCTCTCGCGTCGCGTTTGGGTAAAGGGGTTGGGACAATCGGCTCAGCGCTGGCTGAAAGCGATGGCGCGCTCGGCCCGGTTCTTTCCGCCGGGGTTGGTCTGGGCTGATCGGAGGATGGGCCGAGGCCCAGAGTCTTGAAAACCGAGCTGACGAGGGCGGCGCGGTTGAGGGTATAGAAATGAATACGACGAAAGCCGCGGTCAATGAGATCTTGGACCTGACCGGCGGCGATGTCGGTTGCGACACGAAAATGCTCGTTGGGATCATCGCCGACGCTCTCGAACCGGTCGGTAAGCCACGCGGGGACGACGGCGCCGGCCTTGCCGGCGAAATTCACCATCTGAGCGAAATTGTGGATCGGCAGGATGCCGGGCACGATCGGGACATCAATCCCGGCCGCCCGCACTTTTTCGACATAGGCCTCGAAATCATCACTGTCGAAGAAGAATTGGGTGATCGCCTCGTTGGCGCCAGCGTCGACCTTGCGCTTCAAAATCTCAATGTCGGCGTCGAGCGACGGGCTATCGGGATGCTTTTCCGGATAGGTCGCCACCGAGATCGCGAAGCCGCCGATTTCGCGGATTCCTGCGACAAGCTCGGGCGTGCCGGCATATCCGTCCGGGTGCGGCTCATATCTTGTGCCGGCTCCGGTCGGCGGGTCGCCCCGCAAGGCGACGATCCGTTGAACGCCGATCTTCTTGTATTCGCGGATGATGCTGTCGATTTCGGCCCGCGAGGCGCCGACACAGGTGAGATGCGCGGCCGGCGCAAGGGCGGTTTCGCTCAATATACGTGCAATGGTGGCGTGGGTTCGCTGGCGAGTGGAGCCGCCGGCGCCATAGGTGACGGACACGAAATCCGGTGCGAGCGGAGCCAGGCGCTCGACCGAACGCCACAGTGTTTCCTCCATCGCCGCCGTCTTTGGCGGGAAGAACTCGAAGGAAACAGCTAGCTGCTTGTTCGAGGGGATAGGGTCGGGTGCCACTGCGCTAGGCTCCACATATTGCTGTCGTTTCGGGTTTCAGGCGGCGGAAAGCGCCGCTCATTTGATGTCGATCGATACTGCGAAAAATAGGGTGATAACGCAAGCAATCAACATCGGGTACCCCTGGCTGAAGGCGAAAGATTTTCGTGCTTTCTCTCGGGCCAGAGCGTATGTGTGGTTCGAGTGACGGCATTCATACGCAATCAATCCGTCACGATGGATCGGCGGCACGAAAGTCTCGTTGTGTCGTGCCCCGCTTCATAATAGGCTTCTGATCGATTCCAAACTGGCGATGGTGCCCGTCGAGGGTGAATGGGCGACCCCCGAGAGTGGAGAGGGATGATGAAGAACTTACTTGCTGTTGCCGCGCTGGCGGCTGGCTTGGCGGTGATCGTGATGGTACCGGCCGCTGCAATTGACGTGCAGCCGGGCGGGCGCGGCGGCGCTGCGGTGACCGTCGGCGAAGCAACGACCGACGACGGTGACGTCGTCCTCGACCGATGCGAGTGCGATGGCGGTCCCCTCGAAGCGATGGAAGTCTACACTCAAGGCGGCGGGACGCGCACGGTGCGGCTCGAGCGCGTTACAGGAACCGTCATTCGGACGAGAGACCTCGTCACCGTCGGCATGATAATCGATGTTAGCAATCTCACGGGAGACAATGCTATCGTTCTGGTGGTGCGGGTCGACGATGGCGTCCTTGGTACGGTTGAGAGGATCGCCGTTCGTCGGACCGGGTTTTATTGGACCGATGGAGGCATGATCATCGACACCACCATCGGCGATCTGCAAAGCTCAGTGCAAAGCGTCGGCGGCGCTGGCGCTTAGGTGATCCGCGCGAGGCTGGCCGGGCCGGGGCTATCGGCTCGGCTGCCAAACTAACGCCATTTCGGCCGCCGGCCTTAGCTGCGTAGAGGGCTTGGTCGGCGAAATCGAGAGATGTTCCAGCCGCTCGATCCCCTCGTTCGGCTGACCGATTGCGATGCCTATGCTGACAGTCGTCCGCACGGGTCGACCGTGATCGATGTCGAGGTTTTGGCAAATGTGTGCCGGATGTGGTCAGCCATAGCGGTTGCCGCATCCTGCGTGCGAAATACTGAGCGAAGAAGATCTCAGGACGTTTAGCAGGGAAGGTGCCGCGATGCCGCTGTCCGATACGTGGCGCTGGCGCTTGAGCCGGATCGGCCCGGCGACTAGAGGAAGGCCTCGCGGAGGGGTCGAAACAACTGGCGGCGTCGCCGCGCTATGTTCGGGAAATGTTGCAATAGGGCCGCTGGCCGGTCTAGCTTGTGGCGATGAAAGCCATAATGGCATTTCAGACGCGGTTTGTGACCATCGTTGCAACGCTCTTCGCTGCGATGGAGAGCCGGCGTTGGCCTGCTTATCCAACTCAAGAACGGAGGTGAGAATGGCCTTTTCAATAAAGAAAACGGTTGCCGCGGTGGTGTCCGGTGCGGCGATCGTCTTCGCCGGTGTCGCTATCGCCCAGCAACAGCAGTTTGTCACGGTGGGGACTGGTGGTGTAACCGGTGTGTACTATCCGACCGGCGGCGCGATCTGTCGTTTGGTCAATCAGAGTCGAGCCGAACACGGCTTTCGTTGCTCGGCGGAATCGACCGGTGGATCGGTTTTCAACACCAACACTATCCGTGCCGGCGAGCTAGATTTCGGCGTGGTCCAGTCGGACGTTCAATTTAACGCCGTCAATGGGCTGGCTCAGTTTGCCGATGCCGGACCGTTCGAGGAACTACGGTTCGTTTTCTCGGTTCATTCCGAACCGTTCACCGTCGTCGTTCGCGCCGATTCCGGCATCGAAACCTTCGAGGATATCGTCGGCAAACGCGTCAACATCGGCAATCCGGGCTCCGGCCAGCGGGCCACCATGGAGCTGGTGATGGAGCGCTATGGCTGGACAATGGACGATTTCGCACTTGCGTCAGAGTTGCCGTCGCGTGAGCAGGCGCAGGCGCTTTGCGACAATCAGATCGACGCGTTCGTCTTTACCGTCGGCCATCCGTCCGGTTCGATCTCCGAGCCGGTCGCAACCTGCGACGCCCGGATCATCAACGTCGAAGGCGATATCATCGCCGAGATCGTCGATGAGTTCGCCTATTATTTCTGGGCGACGATCCCCGCCGGCATGTACAACAATGGTGAGGACATCACGACCTTCGGCGTTGGGGCGACCTTCGTTTCGTCGACAGCAACTTCAGCCGACGCGGTCTACACCGTGGTCAAGGCTGTGTTCGACAATTTCGATACGTTTGTCGGCTTCCATCCGGCCTTTGCGGCGCTCACTCGTGAGGGCATGGCCAATGCTGGCCAATCGGCGCCGGTGCATGAAGGTGCAATGCGCTACTACCAAGAGGTTGGCCTCCGATAGGAGCGACCCAGCAAATCCCCGGGGCGGTTGCCGCCCCGGGGTTCTTTCCTTCCGCTCAATTCCGCAACTCTGATGGCTGATCCGACCGCTGTCATTACCCGGGCTGATGGCACTGATCGTGCCGTGGCCGCCGAGATCGGCGCGCGGTCGCCGGAGGGAGTCACCAAAACCATCATTACTGTGGCGGCGATCGCATGGTCGCTGTTCCAGCTGTGGATCGCATCGCCGATCCCGTTCGCGCTCGACTTTATGATCGTCAGTCAAACGCAGGCGCGACCGATCCACCTCGGCTTCGGACTGTTTCTCGCCTTTATGCTGTTTCCCGCGATCGTCCGCCAGGCGCGGCGGGTGCCGGTTTTCGCAGCACTTTGGCTCATTGCCTCGATCGGGCTGGCGATTCAATCGATCTCCTTGTTCGGGAACGACAATAATCAGTGGCCCATCTTTGCCTTCATGGCGGGAATGGGAAACGTGATTGCGTGGATGGCGTACCGCGCCAGGCCGCTTCATCAGGTACCAGGTGTCGATTGGCTTCTGGCGCTGCTGGCCTCGGCGAGCGCGGCCTATCTGTTCGTCTTCTTCGAGCAATTGGCGCTACGCCCGGGGGCGCCGACCTTCGCCGATCTTCTTGTCGCCGGCATCGGCATGGTGCTGCTCCTGGAGGCGACACGGCGGACGCTTGGGCCGGCGCTGATGATCATCGCGCTGGCGATGCTGTTCTACGCCTTCGCCGGGCGGATCATGCCGGAACTAATCTCGCATGGCGGCCTTTCGTTCAATCGGGTGATGATGCAGCAGTGGATCGGCTACGAGGGCGTGTTCGGCATCGCTCTCGGCGTCTCGACCAGCTTCGTCTTCCTGTTCGTCCTGTTCGGCTCGCTGTTGGAGCGGGCCGGCGCCGGCAATTATTTCATCCAGCTGTCATTCGCGCTGATGGGCCATCTTCGCGGTGGCCCGGCCAAGGCAGCGGTGGTGGCGTCAGGAATGACGGGACTGGTGTCGGGCTCGTCGATCGCCAATGTCGTCACCACCGGCACCTTTACCATACCGCTGATGAGGCGGGTGGGATACACGGCGGAGAAAGCGGGCGCGTTCGAGGTTGCCGCCTCCGTCAATGGCCAAATCATGCCGCCGATCATGGGCGCGGCCGCGTTTCTGATCGCCGAGTATGTCAACATCCCGTACACCGAGGTCATCCTCCACGCCTTCGTACCGGCGATCGCGACCTATATCGCGCTGTTTTACATCGTCCATATCGAGGCACTGAAGGCCGGGATCGAGGGATTGCCACGCCTAACGGTCCGCCCGGTGACGGCGCGATTGATCCGGGCCGGGATCAGCATCTCCGGCTTCCTCATCATTGCCAATGTCGTTTATTGGGGTATCGGCTGGACCAAGGATCTCTTCGGCAATGCCGCGACAATCAGCCTGGCGGTGCTATTGTTGATTGTCTATGTAGCGCTGCTCGCTTGGCGGGCGCGCTATCCGGATCTTCCGCGGGATGATCCAGAGGCAGAGATCCGGTTGCCGGATGCGATCGACGTTGCTCGCACCGGCCTTCACTACATTCTGCCGATAATCGTTTTGGTCTGGTCTCTGATGGTCGAGCGACTGTCGCCGGGCCTCTCGGCGTTTTGGGCGATCCTGCCGCTTATCATGATCTTGGTGACGCAGGATGCGATTACCGCGTTCTTCCGCGGCGATACCGCCTTCGGACGGCATCTGGCGGCGGGCTTCCGGGCGCTCGCCCAGGGGCTCCGCAAGGGCGCCATCAACATGATCGGCGTCGCCGTGGCCACAGCAACAGCGGGCGTTGTAGTCGCCACCGTGGCGACGACGCCGCTCGGGCTCGGAATGACCGAGGTCGTGGAGGCCGTGGCGGGCGGCAGCCTCCTCGTGATGCTGGTGCTTACAGCGCTGTTTTGTCTGATCCTCGGTATGGGGCTGCCGACGACGGCGAACTACATCATCGTCGCCACGTTGATGGCACCGGTGATCGTCGATCTGGCGGCGAGTTCGGGCTTGGCGGTGCCGCTGATCGCAGCGCATCTGTTCGTGTTCTATTTCGGGCTGATGGCGGATGTGACGCCGCCGGTGGGCCTGGCGTCCTACGCGGCTGCGGCGATTTCGAGGGCGTCGCCTATAACAACAGGGGTTCAGGCTTTTCGCTATGAGATACGCACCGCGCTGCTGCCGTTCATCTTCGTGTTCAACACACAATTGCTGTTGATCGGCATCGACAATTTCATCCACGGAGCACTGACCATCATTGCCGTGGTGCTGGCGATGCTGGTCTTCGTCGCCGCGACGCAACATTGGTTCCTTGTCCGCAGCCGGATTTGGGAGACCGCGGTCCTGCTCGTCGCCTGCTTCACATTGCTGCGGCCGGGGGCCTGGATGGATTTGATCGAATCGGAGGAACTGTCTCTTCCGGTAACCGCGGTGCGGGAGATCGTCGATCCGCTAGCGGAAGGGGAGTCGGTGAAGCTTTTGTTTCAGGGTATCGACTTCGATGGTGAGGAAGCCTCGCAGACCGCTCTTCTGACCTTGGGACGAGAGGGACCGGTTGAAAACAGATTCTTCGGAGTGGGACTCGGGCTCATCGCGATTGGCGACCGACTGCAAGTAATGTCGGTGGACCCCGGTAGCCAAGCCCATCGCTACGGGTTGGAGCAAGGGTTCGATATCACCGCCATCTATGTCCCTAATCCCGATCGGTTGCCGAAGGAGCTGTTTTTCATCCCGGCACTGGTTGGAATTGGCCTGGTTTACGTGATTCAAAGACGGCGGCGGTCGGCGGTCCCGGCGACAGCGTGAGAAACTCCGACCTCCGATACCACCGAAAAAGGACCCCGCCTGCTTTGGAGCGGGCGGGGCCAAGTGGTGGAGGGAGGGGAGCAAGACGAAGAAATACTTTGGGGTGAGAACTGGCGACGGGGAGGGACCGCCGCCAGCTTTGAAGGGTTAGAGCCAGGGGTAGGAAAGCGGGGCACCGTAGATGCAATTGGTGTAGGCGTTGTTGTACTCGGCCTGCCATTGCGGCTGACCAACAATCGCACCGCCGACCACGCCGGCACCGGCGCCAACGACCGCACCAGCAATCGGGGTGCCGAACAAGAAGCCGCCGACCAGGGCACCAAAGCCGGCGCCGATCAGACCGCCAACGGCGACGCGAGTGCCACGATGCCCGGCACGCCAATTGGCGTAGTCACGGGCATACATGTCACAGGCCTGGGACGAGCGAACGACCTGGGTTTGGTGCTGCGGCTGGGTCTGGGATTTTGAGCTGTGGGCCGAAGCGGTGGCGGTGGTGGCGCCGATCATGGCGAATGAGAGAGTGGCTGCGATCAGGGTCATGGAGATGTTCATGGTCTTGTTCCTCAGAGCTTTGGGTCGATGGTTGCGACCGGTTTGAATTCGGTGATGCGGTTTTGACAAAGCAGCGCTGAACCCAGCCTGAGGCGGTTGTTATGTTCTGTTCAGCTTGGTAAAAATGGCAGGCTATTGCCACTTTCGGGCCCAAAATTTTCTTGAGAAGCCTCGGCCGAGTGGGCAGGCCGTCCTGTTCGGCGGCGACCCGTCCCAGTCAGCCTGGCAAGATCATGTCCGTGATTTGAAGTGCCAGCCACGGCGCCATCGAATATTTTCCGGTGTCGACACTGAAATATCCGCCTTGCCGATTGATCCCGATCTGGTCGCGCCGGTGGAGCGTTGATGTTCGCTGATCGAGGGGGCCAGTGCCGGCGGCGAAGACCCAGCCGCCGTCGAGCCTTGCCTCCTCCAGGTGCGCCCACAGGTTCTGGATCGACGGGATGATCGCCGTCAACTGGCTGAGAATCCGATCAATCAAAATGCGTTTTTCGGGCTCGGCAAGGGCGGCGGGCGCTGTTGGTAGGATCTCGTTGCTTTCGACGAGGAGTCCGGTCGGGTACCGGGACAGATAGAGATCGTGGCGGTTGTAGTTCTTAATATCGCCATAGGGGCCAACACCGATGACTACATTGAGAGCATCGACCTCCGACCGTGTCCGAGCGAACAGCGAGAGTCGGTAGCGATGGGACCATTCGGATGGCGGGGAAATGCCGAGCGTTTGGTCGATCGCGAGCCGCCCTTCCCACAATGCGTTCACGACGTTGTCGAAGGGACCGAAATGGCCGTCATCGGTGTCGACCTGGAATTGACCCTCCTACCGCTTTTCCAGGGCGCGCACGGCAACAACAGTTCGGCCGGTCGCCAGCTCGATCTTCGTCTCGGCGCCGATCGCCGAGATGAACTGCTCGGCTACCCAGTGAGCGTCAACCGATCGCTCTGGTATTCGGTAGCCCGCCACAATCGCGCTCGGATCGCAGATCTTTTCCAGGGCGCGCACGGCAACAACAGTTCGGCCGGTCGCCAGCTCGATCTTCGTCTCGGCGCCGATCGCCGAGATGAACTGCTCGGCTACCCAGTGAGCGTCAACCGATCGCTCTGGTATTCGGTAGCCCGCCACAATCGCCTCTAGTTCGCTCCTGCTCAGCCTTTCAACATGGGCGACCGTCAGATCACGGAGACAGTCGCCGGCGCCAGGATGCTCCCGCGCCATGGTCGAGAAGCGATCGAAATAGATCTCGGTTTCCTCGGCGCCGACCACCGACTGCCGATGTAGCAAGAAAGTATCGTCTTCCGGGGTCGTGGCCGATTGCAGCGAGCGGCCGATCAGCCGTTCGGCGAGGCTACGGAATGCAAGGGCGCCCGGGAGCAATTGTCGGGCGGTGCTCCGGTCTGATCGGCGGCATAGATATAGCCGAGATGGATCTTGCCTTCATTCCAGCGGCTGGCGCCTTCAAAGGGGCGATCCCTGGCGTCGAACAGGGTAACGAGCGCCCCGCGCCTCGCTAGGAAGAGTGCGACGGAACTGCCGAGGATACCGGCCCCAAGAACGGCAACGGACGGCGCTGGCGCCATTTACCCGGGCCCCTTGTCGCGAAGTGTCGCTCGGATCGGTCGCGCTCGTTGGCGAAACAGCCAAAGCTTTGTTCTCAGGCCTGCCGATTGAGAGAACCAACTATTTGCCACCGGGGGAAAGAACCGTGTCGGCGCGCTCGATGCAAGGGCTCGGATGACTGAGCGAGGCGAACAAGTATTATCGGCTAGAGCGCGGGCTCGGCCGTCTCCAGGAAGTCCTGATAGATCCAACCCTTGGTGCCGTCGACGATCACCTCGCACCAGAAATTGCAGTCGACGATCTCGACCGTCGCGCCTTCGGCGACGACACTGATGACCGGGGCGTCATTGTCAGGACCCGCTCGCATATTCACGAAGGCGTTGGTAGTCGCCAAGATCGTTACCGGGTTTCCGGCCGGTGCCACCGGAGCTGGCGCTGCCGGTTCTGGCGCGGCTGGCGGGTCGGCGGCTACCAAAGGTGTCTCATCCGCCGGTGGATTTGCGAGTACCGGGAGCGGATCCGGAGGCGCCGCATCCGGTAGCGGCGCCTCCGGCAGAACCGGGTCGGCGATGAAAGGCCCGCCAAGGGCCGCTTCGCCTCGCACCGCCACTGCGCCAGGTTCACCGATGCCGGCGATGATGTAGCCGGGGTCGGCGGCGCTCGGAGGCTGATTGTCCGCCACCGGTGCTGCCGGTGCGCCTGAAATCGGCTGAACTCGGGCACCAGCTTCGGCGACGAAATCACGTTCTCCGCCGGCGGCTAGGTCGGCCTGTTCGGAGACGCCGACCACTGGATCGCGCGACAACTGAATCGCGGAATAGACACCGGCGCCAACGATCAGCACAACCAGGATGGCGATGGTCACGAAGTCTCGGGATCGACCAAATCTTGGTCGCTCCGGGGCCTGGTGTTCGGCTTCGGATTGAAGCTCCTCCGCATGCCAGAATCCGCCGTCGGTGGGCGGTAGTTGATCAGAGCTCGTGGCTTCAACATCGCCCGATGCATGGGGTTCGTCGGGGAATTCCTCCGCCGGTCCGAACGCCGCAGGATAATCGTCGGTGTGCGCTTCGCCATCGGGGTCAGCCAGCGGGAATGCGATCTCGGCTGTCTGATCGAGTTCTGCCGGTTCCGGCTCGGCGGTGTCGAAATCACCGCCTAGAATCTGTTCAAGCTCGTCGATCAAGCCGCTGGTGGCGTCCGCGAATTCGGGCTCCGGCGTGGAAGGGAGACCGGACCCGGCGGCATCGGCGCCGAGAGTTGCCTCCGAACGCGGTGCCGGATCGTTGGAGCCGGGGGTTGCGTCGCCGAATGTTGGGCGAGCGGCTTCGCTATCGGGCGGCGGCTGATCGTCGGGTAGATCTGGAATCATCGGGCGGGCCGCTCCACTCAGCTACAAGACCGCCGCGTCGGAGTGGGAAGGCATTGCCTATCCGCGATCCGTTCGGCGATGACGCGCCCCCCGCCCTGACGATCGATTTCCGCTGCAATTGTGCTCATTTCGTTAGAGATCGCAAATGTGGTCGTCGCTGGCCGGTATTGCGGCGGATAAGGGGCAATTGGCTCGAAGACAGCCAATGGCCCCGAAATGGTGATTGGAGATTCTGTGTTTTCGAGTGCCAGTCCGGAATCGCGGAGCGGTTCGCCAGCACGGAAGCGGCCGCGACCGCCCCGCCGAAGCCGTCGTTTGCTCGGCTACAGCACCCGGAGGATTTGCCAGTGCGACGTTCCCGAAACGACATGGGGCTCGAGCGCTTCACCCCATTTCTTGTGAGCGTCGGATTGGCCAATGGCCGCGAAGCCGGCCTCAAGTTCGGCGAGGCTGGTGACGGTGACATTGTTCTCAACCGTTGCCTCCCTCGCGCCGATCGAGCCCGACAGGTACTGGATGTTGTTTTGGAGACCAGCTTGAGAGCCGATGTCGCGATCCCAGTTTCTCAATAGCTCAATCACCTTGTCCTTATGGCCGAATCGGGCGTCGATCTGCCAGCGTGTGATGAACATTTGGTGCCTCCATCATCATTGTTGATCGGGTTTCCCCAAAACAACCATACGTGCAATGCGGCGATCCATCTTGCCCGGAACTGTCCTCCGATGATCGAAATTGGATAGCCCGTGACCAGAGTTTTTCGCAGCACCAATCCGGGTGAGCGCCAATGGAATGAGATCGGCCCTGAGCGGACTAGATCGCTGGGAACCGGCTATTGCGGCTGGACGATGGTCACCGGCCCAAGGGTCTGCAACTGCTCCAGCAGAACCGCGGCGTCACCGGCTACCACCACCAGGAGGTCGGTCGGCAAATAACGGACAGCGCGGTCGATCACCGATGCGGGGTCGGCTTCGGCGATCCGATCCGGGTAGAGTGCAATATCGCCAATCGGCAGACCCCGAATCATGTATGCGGCGATATTGGCGACGAGGGCCTGATAGGTTTCGAGGCTAAGAGCAAATCGCCCGATCATACCGTCGCGAACGCCGGTCAGCTCGACCCCGGATACTGGCTCAGTCCGCATCCGCTCTAGCTCGAACAGGATCTCGGTCAAGGCGGAGGCAACCGTCTCCGGTCGGACATTGGTCGACACCCGGAACAGCCCGATGTCGCGAGGGAACGAAAAGCTGGAGCCGATGCCATAGGCGAAGCCCTTACTCTCGCGAATGTTCTGGCTGAGGCGGGAGGGCAAGCCGACGCCGAGTATGTTGTTCATTACCGACAAGACGTAGCGGTCGGGATCGTCGCCTCGGATGCCGATATTGCCGAGTATGATCTCCGCTTGCTCGGCACCAGGAATATCAATCAGGACAATGTCGAGCGCGCCGACACCATTGTCGACGGGCGGGAAGTCAATTGTCGGTGGATCGCCATCGCCGATCCAGCCACCGAAAGTGATTTCGGCCAAAGCTAGGGCTTCCTCAGTAGTGATACGGCCGGCGATGATCAGAATGGCATTTGCCGGGTCGCGTATCGATGCGTAAAGGGCCTGCACCGACGCCTGGTCGATTGTGGCCAAAGTATCGAGGGTGAGTTGATTTCCGTATGGATGAGCACCGTAGACGAGGCGGGAAAAAGCGCGTCCAGCCTGAGACCTGGGATTGACTAGAGCCGCCTCCAGGCTGCTTCGACGCTGCGTGATTTGAACGGTCAATTCAGCTTGGGGGAAGCGTGGATTGAGGACAATGTCGCCGAGTAGGTCGAATGCCAAATCGGCATCCTCGATCAGCGCAAAGATGCCGGCGCCGACCATATCCGAGCCAGCGTAGGAATACACGGCGCCGCCGCGCGATTCTATCTCAACGGCAATGTCGAAGGCGGATCGTGAAATTGTGCCCTTGGTCAGCAGATCTGCCATCACGCCAACGATGCCGGCATTCTCGGCCGGCGCGATCATGCCGCCGCCGCGGAAGATAAGATCGGCGGTTAGCATCGGTAACTCGGGGGCCTCGATCACGACCACCGTGAGCCCGTTGGCGAGATTATTCTCCGTGATTGTCGGCAGGTTAAAGGCAATTTCTTCAAATGGCGAAGGCGGTTCGGTTATCGCCAGCGCGAAATCAGCGTCGAAGGCGTCGTCGGCCGGAGTGTTGGTAGAGCCGACAAAGGGGACGGGCTCCGCCATCTGAACCGATGCGCCGGGATTGATATAGATGACGTGACGATCCTCCGGAGACAGATATTCTCGAATGACGCGCTGGACGTCCTCCGAACTGACCGCGGTGAAGCGGACGATCTCGGTCATCACGGCTCCAGGATCACCATAATAGAAATTGGCTGTTTGAACCTGTTCTGCGATACCGAACGCACTTTCCAGGCTCGATATACTACCGGCGCGAAGGATGTTGATTGCCTTATCAAGATCAGCCTGTGGAATGCCCTCGGCGAGGATGAGGTCGAGCTCGGCGTAGTAGAGTTGCTCCAGTTCCGCCGGTGCGATGGTGCCGAGATTGGGCAGCAGCAATACGCCGAAAAGGCTCGGCCCGAAATTGTCGCTCATCAGTGTGTCGGCGACGATTGCCAAGCCGGTCTCGATTAGGCTCTGCTGCATCCGGCTGCTGTCGCCGGTGCTGAGGACGAAATTGAGGATCTCCATCGCCGGATAGTCTGGATGCTGCCGCGGTGGTGTCTCGTAGCCGATCAATACCGCCGGAATGCGAATGAGGTCGTCCTCAAGGGTGACAAAGCTTGCTTCTGCCTGCTGCACCGGACTCCAAGCGGGTAGCGCTGGTGGTGTTGCTCCGGCCGGGATCGGTGCGTAATAGAGCTCGATCAACTCGCGGGCGGCGGCCGGCTCGAAATCGCCGGCGACTACCAGCGTTGCGTTGTTGGGAACGTAATAGATGGCATGGAAAGCCGCGATCTCGGCCACCGTGGCGAGGTTGAGGTCCTCGATCCGGCCGATCGGCGAGCGTTGATATGGTTCATAATCATAGGGCGCGGTAATCAGTTCGAGGATGCCAAAGCCGTAAGGAGCCCCGCCGTAGTTTTGCTGGTATTCGCCGATCACCACCGCGCGCTGATTGTCGAGATTGGTTTGTGTGACGGCCAGCGAAGCCATGCGATCGGCCTCAAGCCAAAGGCCAAGGGGCAGCTGATGCGCCGGCAGAGTCTCATAATAGGCGGTTTGGTCGATTGATGTGTAGGCGTTGTAATTGCCACCGGCGTCATTGATCAGGCGTTGCAGGTCGTCCTTGCCCATATTGGCGGTGCCCTGGAACATCATATGTTCGACCAGATGAGCAAAACCGCTTCGCCCGGCCGGATCATTAGCGCCCCCAACGTGATACCAGACGTCGATCGCGACGACGGGAGCGGTGTGATCCTCGACCAGGATCACCTCGAGGCCGTTGCCGAGGGTGTAGGCCTCGAAGTCGAGGGCTGTCTGATCCTGGGCAGCGATTGGTTGCGAAACAAGCAGCAGCGCGGCGACAGCCACGATTGCGAACGGCCTCATCTTCACATCGAGATTCCTTGATTCGGCCCCCGCCGATTTCCACCCATCCGGCCTAAGGGTTCAGGCGGAAATCTAACTGAGGTTGTTTTGATCGGTCAACGCTGATCTCCCTGCCCGACGCGCCAGCACCGACCGAGGCCAGCCAGTCGAGGCGGCCGATCACCAAGCGGTGGGATGGGTTTCGCCTCGGCGGTCTGGTAGGTTTTGGATTACGACGTCGGTCGCAATCAGCTAGATTATGGAAGGTCTGTGAGCGGATGAATGACGTTAAAGTGATAATTATTGGCGGCGGTTAGGCCGGCCTTGCTGTCAGTCACGAGTTAACGGGCGCCGGAGTTGATCACGTTGTGCTGGAGCGAGGTCGCATCGGCGAGGCGTGGCGCCGACGATGGGACAGCTTTTGCCTGGTCACTCCTAATTGGACGGTGAAACTTCCAGGCTACCACTATGATGGTCCCCACCCGGAAGGCTTCATGCTGCGCGACGAAATCGTCGCGTACCTTGAGCGTTATGCAGCGAGTTTCAAAGCCCCGGTTCGTGAGGGCGTAGAAGTCGCTTCCATTGCTGGCGGTAATGGAGACGGCTTTACCGTGGAGACCAGCGCCGGGGGCCTTCATGGTCGGTTCTTGGTGGTCGCGACCGGTGCTTATCAGCGCCCCTATCGCCCGCCCGGAACTGGGTCGCTCCCCGGCCAGCTGCACAAGATCGATATCGATGGCTACCGCAATCCGGAAGCGCTGCCGGCCGGCGACGTCTTGATAATCGGCAGCGGCCAATCCGGTTGCCAGATCGCCGAGGAGCTCACGGAAGCCGGCCGAAAAGTGGCGCTAGCATGCGGGCGAGCACCCTGGGGCCCGCGCCGCTTCGGCGATCACGATCTGGTATGGTGGCTCACTGAATCAGGGTTCCTGGAGGCGACGATCGATTCATTGCCCGGCCCCGAGGCTAGGCTGTTCGCCAACATCCTCGTCTCCGGGCATGGCAATGGTCGTGATTTGCATTTGAGGACGCTCCGGGCGATGGGGGTCACCCTGACCGGCCACTTCCTTGGAGCTACCGACAGGATCGCGCGGTTCGCACCGGATTTGGCCGCCAGCGTGGCGTGGGGCGACGAGCGCTATCAGCAAGTTAGCGGCCTTGTCGGGGCGGTGGCTGAACGCGACGGACTTGAGGTCCCGAAGATCGAGGCTCTGGATCCATTCGACCCGGCGGCGTCGACGGAACTGGACCTTGCCGATTTCGGCACCGTTCTTTTTGGGGGCTTATAAATGCTACTTGACGTTACCATCGGGAATCCCTATATTCA
The DNA here is from genome assembly GCA_963667605.2 of Kaistiaceae bacterium. GTDB lineage: Bacteria > Pseudomonadota > Alphaproteobacteria > Rhizobiales > Kaistiaceae > JADLGL01. Next base: position 807,313 of record CAXXUZ010000003.1, on the reverse strand, counting down.
GAGTGTCGAAAAGGAGGGTTGAAATGACGAAAAAGGCACCTGGAAAAGCGCACTGCGAGGGACTGACCTTGGTGCAGCTCATGGACATGTTCCCGACCGAGGAAGCCGCAACCGAGTGGTTTGAGTCGGTCATCTGGCCTGACGGCGAGCGGCACTGCGGGAAGTGCGGAGGCATGCGGACCCGCGAGGTTCCGAACGCGAAGCCCATGCCCTATTGGTGCACCGATTGCCGGTCCTATTTCAGCGTGCGAACCGGGACACCGATTGCCCGCTCGAACGTTCCGCTGCGAAAGTGGGCGCTGGCGATCTACCTGTGCCTGACAAGCCTCAAGAGCGTCGCCAGCATGAAGCTGCATCGGGATATCGGCGTTTCGCAGCCTACGGCTTGGTTCATGCTGCACCGCATCCGGGAAGCCTGGGGCGGGGAGGGCGAAGGCCCGTTCGACGGCCCGGTCGAGTTCGACGAAACCTATGTCGGCAGTAAGCGGGCCAACATGTCGAACGCAAAGCGGAAGGCGGCGACTGGTCGCGGCCCTGTGGACATGGTGGCGGTCGTAGGCGCGAAGGATCGGGCGACCAAAAAGGTCAACGCCCGCGTGATCGAGAACACCGCCAAGACCACACTGCAACGCTTCGTGGCCGAGAACGCCAAACCCGACGCGGTGGTCTACACCGATGATGCCGCCGCCTACGAGGGCATCCCAAACCCGCATCAAAGCGTGAAGCACTCGGTCAGCGAGTACGTGAACGGCATGGCTCACACCAACGGGATCGAGAGTTTTTGGTCCATGCTGAAAAGGGCGCATAAAGGCACCTTCCACAAAATCAGCCCGAAGCATTTGCAACGCTACGTCTCCGAGTTTGCGGGCAAGCACAACGTCCGCGACTCAGACACTCTCGTCCAAATGCTGGACACCGTCGCCCGGCTGGTCGGGCGCAACCTCCTCCTCCGCGACCTTGTTGCCGACAACGGGCTTTCGAGCGGCGCGCGGTCGTAGCCGGTTGCGCAAGAGCGCCTTTGCCAGCGTTTCTGGCGTCGCGCCCTTCAAGTCCCGCTCGGGATCAAGCGTCGGTACTCCTCTCATTGTCTGATACCTCCGGCTTTGAGATTTGCGACAAGCTGCTCTTGCGATCCAGCGCCCTTCATGGAGTTGCACGCGCCGCATAGCAGTTGAAGGTTGTCGAGATGGTCGCCGCCGCCGCGCGACTGCGCGACTATGTGATCCACCGTCATGTTACGGAATGGGAACATGACATGGCAGCCCACGCATACCCCCTCCTGGCGGCCATAGAGCGTGTGCCGGTGCGTCCGGTAGTTCTGGAGGTCGCCGAGGTCCGTCCGACGCGGTATGTCTGTGCGGTGGGCCACATCGTCGAATAGTTCGCCCCTGTCGCCCCTGATACGCTTCAGGACGAGCTTGGCGGCGAGCGGCGATAGATCGATCCCGACCCACTGCCGATTAAGCCTGTCCGCCGCTACAAGGGCGGTGGCGCACCCGCAGAACGGGTCCAGCACCATGTCTCCCTCGTTCGAGCTGGTCTTTACGATCCGGTCTAGCAGTGCGAGAGGCTTCTGCGTGGGGTAGCCTACGCGCCCTTGGCATTGGGGTTTATTACGGAGATTTCCCACCAATCAGGACATGGCGTTTTTGACTCCTTCTCTGTCGCTATCTGCAACCTGACGCCATCGACGAATACGGAATCTTGTGCCTGTCCCTTCCATCGTTTCAACGTTCCTTTCGATACTGGGATATGCTGAACATTGAACGTCGGACGCTCGCTCCGAGAGTACAGATGAATAACGTCATGGGCTCTCGGAAACCGTGTCGCACGTCGTGTCCACTTTCGGTAGCACCAGACGATTTCATTCTGGAATTGTCCCTTTCCGAACACCGCATCCATGAGCATCTTGAGGTAGTGGCTCGCCGTTTGGTCGCAATGCAAATATATTGAGCTGGTGTCCTTCAGTAACCGTCTCATTTCGAGGAGCCGCACAGCCATCATGATGAGGTAGGACTTCATGCCCTTGCCGTGGGACAGACCCGCTGCGTCGATGATCGCGTAAAGCGCAGGCTCCCGGTCTGCGATCTCGCCGTGCCACGCTTCATCAACATCACTAAGCGTCCATGTGTCCTTGAACGCCGCACCCGCCGCTTCCGAGCCGATGGGCGCGGCATAGTCCCGGTTTGAGTTGAACGGCGGGTCAAGGTAGATGAGGTCCACCGACTCACTGTTCATGCCGCGCATGACGGGCAGGTTGTCGCCCGTCCATAGTGTGCGGTTGGTCAAGTTAGCCGTCATCTGGTTTTTCATGTTCAGGCGGTGTGACCTTTATTACCCCCACCGACATACTGCCACCGCCGCTGACAATATTGGCCGCAATGCGAACCGGAAGCGCAAGTTGAATTGAACCGTCGGCCATCGTCACGATATTCGTGCCATCCGGCAGCCGGGCATACGTGTGTCCATCGCCAAGCGGATGCTCAGGAAGACACTTGATCGTCTCCTTCAAGTTCTGGCTCGTCTTCGCCTCTACCGCGTTCCGAAGTTGACGCTCATTATCTCTGGCATCAGCCACGGCGTTAAAATTGAAGGTCTGTGTGATAGCGGGCATAGAGAACCGCGCCTCAAGCGCCGCGAACCGCTTTTTGTAGTTGCGGCCAAAGAGAATCGTGCCTAGCAAAACGACCACCGTGAACGTAGCAGTCCAGCCTGCCGCCAATTCGACGGCGCGTCCTGCGGCCCAAGCCAATATCTTTTCAGTCCATTCCACCACTTTCCCGCCACCGTGCCCTCGCCGGGGTCAGGCGTCAGGTAGCATTTATAAGCCCCTCTTTTTGCTGGTGGTTTTCGGCCCGACTTCGCCTCTTGGATGCCCTGGCCCGGGGCGTTCGATGCCGACGGCTTTCCGATCCAGAATGATGGCGCCAGCAGCGAGGTTGACGGCCTTTATTTCCTCGGCGTGCATTTTCTCCGCAAGCGAAAATCGTCCTTGCTCAGCGGGGTTGGCGAGGATGCTGGGATCGTGGCGCGCGCGATTGCGGACCGATAGGTATTCAGATTTCGCGCCGACTGAGCGTTTGAGTCGCGGCGCTTCTACATCTGGGCAACAGCGATAATGTTGCCGTCGGGATCGGTGAACCAGGCACCTTTGCTCCCGCCGGGCAGCGTTGCGATGTGGTTGGCATCGGTCTTGACCTCGGGAAGGTCGTAGTCCTCGAACCTTAAGCCGCGGGCCTCAAGATCGCGCACCGTGTCCTCGGCGCTAGTGACCTCGAAACTAGCCACGGTCGCGGCGCTCGGCACATGGTTTGGCCGCGAATAGACGAGGATCATGCTGCCAGCGCCCGCTTCGCAAATGAATGCGCCGGGCGCCAAGTCCCGCTTAATCTTGAGCCCCACTATTTCGACGTAGAACTTCGTGGCTTTGTCCAGATCACGAACCGCGATCGTCGCGGCGACGGGCGCCGAATTCAGCATCTTTTGTCCTCCTCTTGAACGCTCCGCATCGGGTCTTCCGGTCGGATCGCGCCGGTGCTTGGCCACCAATTGATCGACACACACAACGGCAATCAAGCCCGATGTCTGGCTGACCTCGCTGGAATGGACGGCATTTGACGGAGACTTTTCGGTGGTGCATCAGTTTGAAATGTGTTTCTTGTAGGTCTTGGGCCGACCCGGCTTCGGGGCGCGCTCATCCATGATCCGCACCAAGTCTTCCATATCCCAAAGCGTGTCGCTCAATCCGGCTGCCATGGCCGGGGTGACACGCAGCGTCTTGTGGATGCGGATGAAGTTGTACCAGACGGTATAGAGCGTGACCATGTGCATGTGGTTCTCGAACTTCTTTGAGAACGCATTGGTCAGCCGCGTGAAGCGGCGCATCTGCATCCGCATGGTGAGGTTCTGGCGCTCGACATAGGATGTGCTGACCGCGTTCGGATCGGGATTGCCCTCGACGCGGCGCTTGCGTGTCCCGGTGCATTCCGAGGGGCTGTACTTGCGCTCGTGCCCCTTCTGGCCCGTAGGCTCGCCGTACAGCTTAATTAGCTGCGCATAGTCCACATCGCCCCCGAACGCACCCTCAACGGCTTCCAGATATGCCTTGTGGCCATCCGTGGTGAGCTGGACGCGGTTCGCCAGACGGCTACGCAGATCGTCCATGAAGGCGATTGCATACTCGCCGTCGCGGCCGCCCACTAGCCATGAGACAATCAGCTTGGAGTCGCTGTCCAGGGCGGTCCACGTCCAAGTGTCGCCGGCCTCATCGGGCGCGGCCTTCGCCTTAGCGACGTTCTTCTGCTTGGCGTAGGTGAACGACCAGACTTCATCGCACTGTATGCGGCTGGCGGTAACGCCTTGCACTAATTCGTCATGCAGCTCAGCGCAGACCATGCCCGCGTCGATCAGCAGCTTGGCGACGGTGTTGAAGCTCACGTCAGCCAGCCGCGCAGTTGCCCGCATGGACTGGCCTTCGCAAAGCATATTAAGAATCAGGGAGCGAGTTTTCAGGGGCAGCTTGTTCATGCCATTAATATATGAACTACGATGCTTAGTGTCAAGCAACATTCGCAAGCACCTTGGTCCATCGTTTATGCTTGCATGATGCCGAGGGAGCGCCTAAGATGCAAGCATATTTTGAATGGAGGATGCTTTCGTGACCGAGAAAAATGTCAGGGGTCAAGCTGGCGGCAAAGCCCGATCCGAAGTGCTCCCGCCCTCAAAGCGCGGTGAGATCGCGCGTAAAGCAGCGCTGGCTCGGTGGGGAGCGCGTGCTTCGCATCGGGGTAACTTCCAGGAAATGTTTGGCATTGACGTTGAGTGCTACGTTCTTGACGACGCTGAAAAGACGGCCGTCATCAGTCAGACAGGTATGGCCCGTGCTCTTGGTCTCTCATCGCGGGGCAACGCCTTGCCACGTTTCGTGGACAGTAAAGTGATGCGCGAAGCCATCGGCGCCGAACTAAGGCAAAAAATAGAGAATCCTCTGAAATTTCAATGGGGTAAACCCGGCGCCGAGAATCGGGGAACTACCATTCACGGCTTTGATTCGGCGATGCTGATTGATCTCTGCAATGCCATTATCGAGATCGAAGCTAGCGGGCATCTCCCGCAACGAACTGCCAAGATAGCGGATCAAGCACACATCATCATCGGCGCGTCGGCTAAGTCAGGCATCAAGCAATTAGTGTATGCGCTGGCTGGCTATAATCCGACCGTCGAAGAAGTAATCGCTGCGTTCAAACTTTATGTTCAGGATGAAGCAAAGAAATACGAGCCAGAATTCCCAAATGAACTTTACGCAGAGTGGTACCGACTATACGGGATCCCCGTGTTGATCAGAGGGAAGCCATGGTACTTTAAGCACCTGACGGTTCGGCACATCTATCACCCTTTGGCGAGAAGCAAGGGGAACATCCTTATCCTGCTAAAGGCGCTCAAGGGTAAGGATGGAGACCGCCAGAAAAAATTGTTCCAGTTTCTCAATGAGATAGGAGCGCGCGCGCTAAGAATTCACCTCGGACGAGTGCTGGAGATGGCGGAATCGTCAGGGGCGAAACACGAATACGAGAACAAGATTGCCCAACGGTTCGGCGGGCAACAGGAACTCGAACTAGTCCTTCTTAACGAACCCAGCGCTTCGCCGCAGCCTTCCGCGCGATCTCGGAGCGCCGCTCAGGGGTGAGCTTTTTGGCACGAGCCTTGCCGCCCTTGGCGCCCAGCGCCTTGGCGGCGGGGTCCTTGCCGTCGTCCTCGAATTCTTCCTCGCGCTGGCCTGTGGCAACCTCCATGACGCGCACGGCATTGCCGGTCACGTCGGCGGGGCGTTTCTGGCCTTGTGGTCCCTTAGGCACGTTATTTCTGCATCGTTGCGATGAAGTCTTGCCATGATATCTTTTTCCCGTTCTCTTTGGCTTTCTTGCCCCTACACCAAACAAGACCCGTCATCGTCAAATAACAGTCACCTAATAGCTTCCCCTTGGGGTCCAGTACCTCAAACTCTATTCCCTTGGACTTCACATCCATCTCGACATCAAAGGATTTGATTGAAACTTTCATCGCTGAGACCTCCCCATGCTTCCCGCTAAGCATACATGGAGATAAGACGCCTGGCGAGGGGGCAGATTCAAACTGACGCACTACCGACTTTTCAGATCAATTGCGACCGGATCAATTTGAGGATAAACTGGCCGATTCGACTGCGGCCCGCGGTGTGATCGTCGATCAGCCGGCTCGGCTTTGGGAACGCTCGCCTTTCAAACGGGCCAGTTGACGCCGCGGAGTTTGTCCGGCGTCGCGGAGGCGGAACAAAGCGTCGGCCGCGATCCGTTGATCAGCTCGAACCCAATAATCACGCTCGCCGATTTGCGAGATGATCCGACCTTGCTTGCCGGTCAGTCCGCTCTTGAACTGCCGTAGCATCGAGCCGACCGGCGCGCCGCCCAGATCGTACCAAATGGCGCTCGAGGTCGACAGCCAGCCGACGATCCACCAATGCAAGGCGTAGCCTGCGTCCAGTTTTAGCGCCCGATCACGGCTGGCGCCGTATAGGTAATAGGCTGTGTCGCCGAAGATCGCGATAATCGCGCCAGCAACGGGTTCGCCTTCATGGCGGGCGATTACCGTGACCGGCCGCAGCGCTGGCAGCAGATGCCGGTGCAGCGATGGAAGCAACTCCACTGGGTCACTGTCGGCGGCGTGCTTGCGAGCGACCATCTCTTGATGCATTGCGGCAAAGAGCTCGAAGCCGCGCTCGTCCGCCAGTTCGACGGTGACGCCAACATTCTCCGCCTTCTTCAAATTGTACCGCTATTTCTGACTAAGACTTTTGCGCTGCTCTTCGGCGCTTATCCGGAGATCGACGAAGAATCTCTCCGGTGATTTCATTGGTCGCCGTTGCACGAAGTCTTGGTCGTGGAGCGCTGATTCCTCATCCTCCTGGGTCACCGGGCTGGGGCGCGGCTGAATGGTGAGCAATAGGCCGCGGCGCTCGCAATATTCAGCGCAAAGAGCGGCGATCATCCGGCGATAGATCGCGATGTCTGGGGTCGCGTCGAGGGAGCGCCAGACCAGCCCGAACTTCACGAAAGCGAGGCCGCGTTTGATGATTGGTGCGGCGAAGGTGACAAGCCGCGCCATTGCGGCCGGCCGGTCGTGGTCTATGAGTGTGAAATGGCTGTCGCGATTGCTGCCCCAGCGCGATTGCGAATAGATTGCGCTCTGATCCAGGCTGGCATCGGCGAATCGAGCCAGTCGGCGGTCCCATTCGTCATCGGGGATTGTTCCGGCCAGCGTTCGGAAATCGGTCCCCGGTGACGCCCTGCCTGACCCGCGTTCCGGCTTGTTGCCGGCGGTGATCCTGGCAAGATCGAGCATCGCCATTAGAGCCGTTCCGGTTCGGATTGCATGAGGGCGGCGGCTGATCGGACGCGAAATAATGCGCCCAGCCACGCCTTAATGCGAACCGCAGCTAGAAGATGGCAAAAAGATATATCGAAGTTTAGCTAGATCGCCAGTTAAGGTTAACTATTCATTATAGTTACTCGGTCTGGTCGGAAAGGTACATTGTAAATGGTTGACCTGTACGATGTTATACACTCTACATTTTAAGCTAAGATATTTCGATATTAGATCTTTTGACTGAACTGCGGCGGAGGAGGCCTCGAGACCGATCCTATCGGGTCTGTCGATGGTGACGGTGGGACGACTGGGCGCAGCCGCGATCGGTCTGATCACGCAGATCTATCTGGCGCAGATGCTCTCGGCGGCCGCGCTCGGCAGTTTCTTCCTCGCGACCAGCCTGGCGGCCTTCTTAGCGATTCTCGCTACGCGAGGTCTCCCGCTCATCACCACGCGATTCCTGGTTCGATATCGTCGCCGAGAGCGGGCAGACTATTCTGGTTTGTTCATGGCGACGACGCGGCGGACGGTGCTGACGACGTCGCTGGTGGTAACAGCTGTCGCGGCGACGATCATTTCGCTCCGGCCGGACTTGCCCAGCGGCGAGCGAATCGCTTTGCTGATTGGAAGCCTCGCCGCGCCGGGCTTCGCCCTGTCTCGCCTCTCGGGTTCGGCCGCAACGGCATACCGTCGCTTTCGGCTCGCTTATCTGCCCGATCTTGTTGCCAGGCCGGTTCTCTTTCTCGCTGCGGTCGTCACCATCGGCGTACTGACAGCACAGGTCAGCCTAACGCTGACACTGGCGATCTTCGTTTTATTGGTGACTGCTCAGGCCGTCTTTCAGTTTGGCGTGCTGCGAAAAATCATCCCCCCCGGCGCGCAACGCCCGCGCGGCGCAGAGCGACTGAAGTCGATGTGGCTGGGGACGGCGCTGCCGCTGACTGGCGTGATTCTGGTCACTGCCGTCTTTGCCGATGTCGCGATCCTCGCGCCCGGACTGTTTCTCGGTACCGAGGAATTGGCCGTCTTCGGCGTTTGCGTGAAGGTTGCGCTGGTCGTCGGTTTCATCCAGACCGCAGCCCACAGGATGTTGCAGCCGGACCTGGCCGAGGCGATTATGGCCGGCGACCGCCGCCGACTGTCACGAACGATCAACCAAGCCAATATGATCGGCGTCGGCGTCGGCGTCTTCGCCTTTCTCGTCGTCCTGGCGACCAGCGATCTGGTGTTGTCATTGTTTGGCGAGTATTTCGTGACAGGACGCAATGTTCTGCTGGCCCTCCTCGCCGGCCAGATTCTGATCGCGGCTGCCGGGCCGGCTATACAGATCCTGACCTTGGCTCGGGGCCAGGCGGCCGCGGCTTGGGCGAGCTTGGCGGCCGGCCTCTGCCTGCTATCGACTAGCGCGCTATTCATCCCCCCGCTGGGGCTCAACGGTGCGGCAGTGGCGATGGTCAGCACCCAGATTGTTTGGGCGGCGCTGCTGGCAGTCCAGGTCCGCCGCATTGGCTTCGTTTCCGATGTCTTCTCCATGATCGGCCCGCCGCGCCGCGGCGTTCCCAGCTCGGTGGCCTCGTGATGTCGTCGGCTCGGAACCATATGCCGCCATCGAGCCGCGAGCGTTCCTTCGGCTCGCTCTCGACCAGCCGCGGGATCATGCCGCTTCCTTGCATGATGATTCGCGGCGGTACGTCGCGCGGGGCGTTTTTCCGTGCCGGGGACCTTCCAGGAGACAAAGTGACGCGTGACCAAGTGCTGCTGTCGGCTTTGGGTTCGCCGCATCCGTTGCAGATTGACGGCATCGGCGGCGGCAATCCGTTGACTTCGAAGGTTGCGATCGTCGGCCGATCCGGGCGCCGATGTCGATTATCTGTTCGCTCAAATCGGGATCGAGCAGCCGGTGGTCGATACCAGGGCTGCTTGCGGCAACATCCTCGCTGGTGTCGGTCCATTCGCCATGGAAACCGGTTTGGTTGCAGCGCGTTCGCCGACCACGGTGGTCCGCATCCGCAACGTCAACACCGACACGATTGCGCTGGCGACGCTGGATACGCCGGACGGATTGCTGCGCTATGACGGCGACCAGACCATCGCCGGCCTTGCCACGCCCGCTGCGCCGGTCCGTCTCTCATTCGTCGATGCTGGCGGTGCGATGACCGGATATCTGCTGCCGACCGGCCGGACGGTTGAGGAGATTGATGGTATTCCGGTGTCGCTGGTGGACTACTCCATTCCGGTAATGATCGTCGAAGCCAGCCGATTAGGCCTGACTGGTGAGGAGAGCCCCGCCGAGATCGACGCCGATCGCGATCTGCTCGACAGGATCGAACAGATGCGTCTCGTCGCCGGACAACGGATTGGACTCGGCGATGTCTCGCGATCGGTGGCGCCGAAGGTAGCCCTGGTATCGCCGCCGGGCCATAGCGGCACCATCAATTCCCGCTATTTGATGCCGCGGCGTTGCCATCGGTCGCACGCGGTCACAGGCGCGCTTTGCCCGGCCGTCGCTACCCGCATCGACGGCTCAGTCGCGGCCGCTTTCACAAATGGTTCTCACGACACCGGGTTTGGCGGTGGAAGTAGAGCATCCGGCCGGCACCCTTCGGGTGGAGTGCGAGGGCCAAGGGGAGGAGTTCGTTACCTCGGTAGTGAGGACCGCACGCCTCTTGTTCAAAGGCCACGTCTATCTCCCGGAAAAGATCTTCCATGCTGTGCAGGACCGGGAGCCGGTTGAAACCGGCCGCGTCCTGTCCTCCGCATCAGTAGCCGATTGAGGCCGCTATGAGCCGTCTTCAGCACAGCATCTTCAGGAGCCGGTCACCGTCTCGCGGCGATACCGCGCTGGTGGCGGGGAATTACCGTCCGGCGATCGCTGTTGCTCGCAGTCTGGCGGCGATGGGATATCGGGTCGTACTCGGCGCCGAGCCAGGCTCGATCGGTGCCGAGAGTTCTCGCTTCGTCGACGAGGTGTGGCGGCTGCCCGAAGCCGAGCTCGGGGTCGAAGCGTTTCGAGCCGCGCTTGAGCTGAGGCTTGGTGCGGACAAGACCATCAGCGTGATCCTGCCGATGAACGAGTTGATGCTGAACCGAGTCGAGGCGGTGCGTGATGTCGTGCCGCCCGGGATCCGCATCGCTGCACCGCAGGGAAGTGTGCTCCGCATTTGCCACGACAAGTTCTCCTGGCTCCGCATTTGCGTCGATGCCGGCATCGAAACGCCGCCGTTCGAGACAGCCGTTTCGCTGGCGGAGCTGCGCCAAGCAATCGAGGCGGTCGACTGCCCGGTTGTGATCCGGCCGGTCGAAGCCGGCAAGCGGATCGGTAAGCGGAAGGCGGTGTCGCTCTATGATCTCGATGATCTGGGCGCTGCATTCCCGGCATGGCCGTCAGAACTGAACGGACTGCTCGTCCAGACACGGTTCGACGGCGATCGCTACAACATCTATTTCGGCGCGCGTGACGGAAAGCTCATTCGAGAGCTTCATTCACGGAGTTTGCGTACCGACCGCTGGGACGGAAGCGGGCAGACCATTGACGGCCGGATGGTGCCGCCGGTCGCCGTCCATAGCGCCATGCTGGCGAAGGCGACCGAAGCTCTGGGCTATACCGGTATCGGCTGCGCGCAATTTCTCCATGACCCGGCGACGGGGGAATCTTGCTTTCTCGAGATCAATCCGCGGTTCGGCGCCAGCTATGTGTTTGTCGAGCGCGCGGGCTTCCAACTAACGCAGCTGGCGCTCGAACTTGCCGAATCGGACAAGGCGTCACAGCCGTTGCTGCGCTCGGTTCGGTCGGTCCGTTTTGTCTGGAGCTACGGCGATTTGTCGGGGCTGGGCTTTAGCATCCGAAATGGCGATGTGACGTTCGGCCAAGCGATCCGCTGGGCGGCTGCCGCGATTGGCGCTGCCTTTGCCGCCGATGTTCACGTCACTTGGTCATGGTCGGATCCGATCCCGACGATCCGTTTCTATGGAACCCAGCTAATGAAGATTTTCCGCCGCCCCGCCTCGGTAAAGGCGGATGGCGCTAACTTGCCCGCATCGACGAAGGTGTGACCGTGATGCCCACTGCGCCGTCGCCGGCGCGCAGGACCGGCTCGCAAAGGGAAACGGGGATGGCGCCACACTCAACTGCCTTTAGCGCGAGGGAAGCTATTGACCGCGAGCCCCGTGATATCGAAGCAGCGGCGAGTTCGAATCCGATAACCGCGACCGATCTTGCTGTAATCGATACGCTCGACGGCGTGCGGGCGCTTGCCGATGATTGGCGCCGGCTTGAGGATGAGGGCGCGGCCGGCTTCAATTTCTTTCAGTCCTTCGCCTGGAACATGCGCTGGACGGAGCGATTCATTCCGGCTGCCGAGAGCCAAACCGTCGCGATCCTCACCGGTCGCCAGAAGGGTCGCCTGGTGATGCTCTGGCCGATGATGATCGAGCAACATGGTCCGGTCCGAATGTTGAAATGGCTGGGTGACCCGTTCCCGCAATATGGTGGTGCGCTGATCGCACGCGATGTCGATCGTGCCTTTTGGTTCGACCGCGCTTGGCGCCATATGACCGCGCTGGCCGGCATCGACGCGATCGCTCTCCGCCGCGTTCGTGCGGACGATCCGGCGAATGATTGCCTGACCCAGGGCTCGACCCGGAAGGTTGGGCGGGGGGTGACTTGCTTCATCGAAATCGGCGGCTTTGAAAGCCATCACGAGTTGATGGATGCGCTGCCGTCGCGGAGGCGACAACTGCGGAGGAAACTGCGCAGGAAACTTGAGGCTGAGGGTGGGTTGGAGTACCGGACCGCGTTTGGTGGCCCGGAATTCGAGTCGATCATTCGCGAGACTATGCGCCTCAAACGACGGTGGCTTCGTGATGCCGGACAGCTCAGCAAGGCGGTTTCCGATCCGCGGCTCGATGAATTGCTCCTGTCCTTCGCCGGCGAAGGCCTCGATACCGGGTGCGTCGGCGCCGGCGTTCTGACTTGCGGCGGTCAGCCGGCAGCGTACGAGATCGCGTTCCACTACCGGCATCATCACTACCTTTATATCATCGCCCAAGACCCAAGATTCGTCTCCCAGTCGCCCAGCAAGGTACAGGTCGACGAGGCTCAGGCTTGGGATATTGCGAACGGCGTTGAAGTGTTCGACCTGCTGCCCCCAGCGGATCGCTACAAGCTCGACCTCAGCGATCAGACAGTCGCGATATTCGACTATCTGAAGCCGTTGAGCTTCATTGGGATGCTCTATGCGGCCTATCTGGTTCGGGCCCGCCCGGCATTGAAGGCGCTCTATCTCAAATATGTTGCTCCGATCGCCGGCGGCCTATTCGGCCGGCGCCACCGGTGAATCTTGGCGGCTGAATCAACATCGACGCGCCCCCGAGAAACGCCTCGCTAAAGGACCACCCCGCACGCGGCCATGTCCTTGATTATTGTGCCGGCAAGATCCGGTCGTTCCAATAGCATCGCGTCGATCGCCTCGGCGAAGCCGCCGAACCGGAATCTGGTGATACCGCGCTTGGCATCGAGCACCAGCCGATCGATCGCGCCGAGAAGGCAGGTTCCGATGACGACCCGTTCTTCGTCCGCCGCGACGTCCCATTCGGCTAGGACCCATACCCACATGATCTCGCCCGCCGTCATCGTGCCCCAGCAGGAATCAAGCGCGGGAAAAAGTGTAGCTGGAATTTCTGGCTTGGCTGCGGCCACGGCATTGATCCCGGCGAGAAAATCTGGCGCGGCGAGTATGGTCTCTTGATCTTCCGCTGCGAGGCCCCGGGCCGTCGCCAGGAAGCAGACATTGGCGGACTCGATGAAGAAGCTGGGAAGATCGATTGCGGCGTTATCGAGGTAATCGGCGACCATCGTCTCAATGGTGGCCGCCGGCTGCGCTGAAGCTGGGCCCACAGCGAAGCATCCCAGTGCAATGACCGCGCCTAACAGTCTTCTACGCATTTCTTTCCTCCAATTATTATTTTCTCAATTGCCCGGGATCTCGGAATGAGGCCGTCGCAGATCAGCCGCCGGTGACGCTCATATGTCGGCTTAACTCCCGCCCGCGGTCATTTCGGTCGATTACAAAGTCATGGCCCTTGGGCTTGCGCAGGATGGCTTCGTCGATGGCGGCGTGCAGTTCCTGGTTCGAATCCGATTGCCTTAATGGCGTGCGCAAATCGGCCGCATCGCCCTTGCCAAGACACATATAGAGCGTGCCCGTGCACGTAACCCTTACTCGATTGCACGATTCGCAGAAATTGTGGGTCAAAGGGGTGATGAAGCCGAGGCGCCCACCGGTCTCCGACACGCGGACATAGCGTGCTGGGCCCCCGCTATTGTGGACGATGTCCTCAAGCGTCCAGCGCTCCGCGAGTCGGGAGCGGACGAGCGACAGAGGCAGATATTGGCCGGTTCTATCCGGCTCGATATCCCCCAGCGGCATCGTCTCGATCAGCGTGATGTCGTGGCCTTGATCATGCGCCCATTTGATCAAATTGGGGATCTCGAACTCGTTGGTCTCTTGTAGCGCGACGGTATTGATCTTGATCGCAAGGCCGGCATCCGTCGCCGCCGCGATGCCTTCCATTATTTTGGCTAGGTCGCCGCCGCGGGTGATGGCGCGGAATTTCGCCGCGTCGAGTGTATCGAGCGACACATTGATTCGGCGGACACCACAATCGGCCAGCTCATGTGCGAAGCCGCTGAGCTGCGAGCCGTTGGTGGTGATGGTTAGCTCATCCATGGCGCCGCTGACGAGATGTCGCGACAGCGCGCGCACCAGTCCGATGACGCCACGGCGAACCAGAGGCTCGCCGCCGGTTAATCTGAGCTTGCGAACGCCGCGGTCGATGAAGGCGGACGCCAGACGATCAAGCTCTTCGAGCGAAAGCAGCTCCGCTTTGGGCAAAAACGTCATGTGCTCGGACATGCAATAGAAGCAGCGTAAATTGCACCGGTCGGTCACTGATACTCGGAGATAGGTGATCGTCCTGCAAAAAGAATCGGTCAGACGGGCACCCGATGAGCCGGGCTGCGCGTCCGGTAGCTTTCTGCTGTCTGATGGGTCTGTGTCGAGCACGGCTTTGGCTCCGATCTCCGAGCTGAAACAGATTAGCACTGGGCGATTCTAGCGCAAATCGCCGGGCCAGCGGGCCCTCATCGTGACGTTGCGAGCCGGATGATATTGCAGAGGCCTCCGGGCGACGAAAGTTCCGCCCACGGTGGTCTCACAAGAAGACAATCCGCTTCGGCGAGAACCCGAAGCAAGGAGGAATCCTGCTCCGGCAGCGGTTCAACCTCAGGCAAACCGCTGGTCTTGGCGACAAGACGCGCCCGTAGGTAGGTCGTTCTGGCGCCGTTTGCCGGCAGCTCGACGGCGAGAATAGCGGGCTCATGACCGTCATCACGGCCGAGGCCCAGCAACGCTCTGATCAGCGGCTGGAGGAAGACCAGCCCGCAAACGAAACTCGATACCGGATTGCCTGGCAGGCCGAGCACCGCCATTTCGCCGAGGCCACCAAAGACCAATGGCTTGCCAGGACGCATCGCAATCCGCCAAAAGCTGAGCTTCATTCCGGCATCTGCAAGGCCCGCACGCGTGATGTCATGATCGCCAACGGATGCTCCGCCAATGGTGACAAAGACATCGGCGTTGGCCGAAGCCTCGGTCGCGCTAGCTGCCACGCGATCGGCTTGATCGGCGATGATGCCGAGATCCCCGGCGGCCGCGCCCGCCGCTCGCGCCAATTCCGTGATCGCCGTCGCATTGGAGGCGATCGTCTGATCTTGCTCGGGCTCGGATCCGGGCGGCACCAGTTCATCGCCAATCGAAAGGACGGAGATGCGAGGGACCCGGCGGACTGACAGGGAGTCATAATTGGCGGCCGCAGCGAGCGCCAATTCGCGAGGCCCGAGCAGCCGTCCGGAGGCCAGAAGCTCCTCGCCGATGTCAAAGTCGATGCCGGCAGGACGAACATGGCGGAGTGCCGTTATCGGCTCATTGACCAACAGATCGTCGCCGTCGAACTCAGCCACCTCTTGCATCATCACCGCGTCGGCTCCTTCCGGCAACGGTGCGCCAGTGAATATCCGGATCGCCTCGCCCGGCCCGACCGGCTTGTCGAAGCCGCTCCCGGCCGCCGACTCTCCGACTAGCCGGAGCCGTGTTCCCGGCTCGGTGCCGATGCTCCGCAGCGCGTAGCCGTCCATCGCGGCGGCGGTGAAAGGCGGCTGCCGGCGGCGAGCGATCAACGGTTCGGCCAGGACGCGCCCCCCCGCCCGCGACAGTGCCACTTGTTCTCCCGGAAGAGGCTCGACACCATTCAGAATCCGATCGCGAGCGACATCGACGGGGAGCAGGTCCATGTGAAGCCTCAAGGCAGTGCTGTAGAGTGTATGGCCCAAGCCATACCGGCTTGCGCCCGCTTTGGACAGCGTTGAAACGACAGGGATTTCCATCCTCGCCGCCGAGAAGCTGGCCAATCCGTTGGGCAACCCCGCCTTGCCGACCTCAGCGCGACGTGACATTCTTGCGGCTACTATGCCTGGAGCAGGTTGCGGCCGAGCGACAAGGAATGGAGCTGGGGGTAAGTCACCCTCAGGAGGTCGATTGTGGAGTTCTCGCCCGAGGAAATCGAACGATATGCCCGGCATTTGGTGCTGCCTGATGTCGGCGGTCCCGGCCAGCAGCGGCTGAAGCGGGCAAGTCTCCTTGTCATCGGTGCAGGCGGCCTCGGAGTGCCGGTTCTATCCTATGGCGCGGCCTCGGGCATCGGCCGCATCGGTGTGGTTGACCACGATCATGTCTCGCTCGCCAATCTGCAGCGCCAAGTCATGTACCGGGTCGACGATATCGACGAGCCGAAGGTCGAGCGCGCGGCGGCGGCGATCGGTGGCTTGAACCCCAATGTCGTGGTTGAACGGGTTGAGGCCCGGATATCAGACGACAACGCCGCCGCGCAGGTCGAGGACTACGATATCATTGCCGATTGCACCGACAATGCCGACGCTCGCTATGCCATTTCGGACGCGTGTTTCCACGCCCGGAAGCCACTGGTTACCGCCGCCGTGATGCGGTTCGATGGTAACATCACGACGTTGAAGCCCTATGAGAACGGCCCAGACGGAAGCCCAAATCCAACCTATCGATGTCTCTTCCCAGAGCCGGCGGAGGATGGATCGACGCCAATTTGTGCCGAGTTGGGCGTGCTCGGGGTTATGACTGGCTTGGTTGGCTGCCTCCAAGCCTTGGAGGTCATCAAGGAAATAGTTGGTATAGGGTCAAGCCTAGTCGGTCGACTGTTGCTGATCGACGGACGCGATTTGAGGACCGAGACCATCGAGTATCGCTGGGACCCGGAGAATATTCTGAACGGCGCCGGCGCCTCCGCTGCGCCCGCCGAGTGAGCGCAATGTCTGATCGGCTGACTCATTTAGACGACACCGGTAGCGCCAGAATGGTCGACGTTTCGGAAAAGCCGGAGACGACGAGAACCGCTCGAGCCGAGGGGGTGGTGGTCATGCATCCCGATACGCTGGCGGCGGTGCTCGGCGGCAAAATAGTCAAGGGGGACGCGATCGGGGTCGCTCGCATCGCCGGCATCATGGCGGCGAAAAGAACCCATGAGCTGATCCCGCTTTGTCACCCGTTGCCGCTAAGCAAGATCGACGTGGACATCGCCGTTGACGAATCGCTGCCGGGGCTTCGCGTCATCGCAATGGCGAAAGTGACAGGCAGAACCGGGATCGAGATGGAGGCCCTTACCGCCGCGTCGGTGGCCTGCCTCACGATCTACGACATGGCCAAGGCGATCGATCGCGGAATGCGGATCGCCGATATCCGGCTTGTCGAAAAGGACGGTGGTCGTTCCGGCCATTGGCGGGCCGAGGATGCCGCTTCGGCCCCTTGACTGCCGGCATTTATTTGGCAGGCCGGAACACCTTGCAGACAGCCGGGTCGACCTCAAGGCGCGGTCCGCCGATGAGGTCGATGCAATAGGGTACCGCGGCGAACACTGCGTTGAGGCAGGTCTGTATGCTCGATGGCCGGCCGGGGAGATTGATGATCAGGCTCGACCCGCGGATTCCGGCCAGCTGCCGCGATAGGATCGCCGTCGGCACTTCGGCGAGGCTGGCAGTTCGCATCGCTTCGCCGAATCCTGGAAGCTGACGTTCGCATACGTCGGCGGTCGCTTCGGGTGTGACGTCGCGCGGAGCCGGACCGGTGCCGCCGGACACTAGGATAAGGCCGCATCGAACCTCGTCGGCGAGTTCGATCAGGCAGCGGCTGATGACGTCCCGTTCGTCGGCAACAAGCCTATATTCCTGCCGCCACGACA
Organism: Kaistiaceae bacterium; assembly: GCA_963667605.2. Classification (GTDB taxonomy): domain Bacteria; phylum Pseudomonadota; class Alphaproteobacteria; order Rhizobiales; family Kaistiaceae; genus JADLGL01. The sequence continues at coordinate 789,589 of CAXXUZ010000003.1, read as the reverse complement.
CGGTCAGAGCCTTAAGATAGTCGGCGATCGCCGGTCCGCTTCGATCCACATAGTCGCCGCGACTCGCGCGATTGGAAGCGACGATAATTCCGATCGGGATGGGCTCTGCCATGTTCTGAAGCCTTTCGCTGCGGGCGTCGTAGCCTCCGGCATATGGGCGCATTGCGATGGGGAGGTCCAGCCGCCAAATCCCGCCATGTTCCGGGCGCGTTGACCAGATGGACCCACTGCTGCAACCTTGCGCCGGACGGTGCGCGTCAAACAATTGAAGTTGGTCCGCCGCGAATGAAAGCTGTGAAGACCAGGATCGCCGTTCAGCGGCAGCGATTCGACGTTTCCGCCGAGACCGAAAGCCTCATCGACGGTCTTGGCGATGTCGGCGCGATCGTTACTTTTGTTGGCCTCTGTCGTGATGAGGGCGGCTGGCTCGAGGCGCTCGAGCTGGAGCATTATCCGGACATGGCCGAGGGGGAGATTGGTCGAATAGCGGGTGAAGCGTCGGCGCGGTGGCCGGTTCAGGCGCTCTCGGTGATCCACAGAAGCGGGCGCATTGCCCCAGGCGAAGAGATCGTCGTGGTAATAGCAGTTTCAGCTCATCGTGCCGCCGCCTTCAATGCCGCCGAGTTCATTATGGACTTCCTGAAGACCGATGCGCCCTTTTGGAAGAAAGAGCATCTAGTCGACGGCTCTCCCAAGCAATGGGTCGAGGCCAAGGAAGCGGACGACGATGCAAGAAGGCGCTGGCGCGATCGAGCGTCGGCCGAACCGGAGCCGATCACGCGGGGTGGTGCGAAGGCGATCAAATCGGGCTGAAGGTCAAGACCCCTCCACTTGCCATCGCCTTGATCAGCGCTGTGACCTTTGACCCGGTTGTGAGGCCCAAATCTTCAACGGCATCGGCGGTCAACCGTGCCAATAATGTGCTGCCGGCAATGTCTAGCTTGAGGTCAATCGCAGCGGTATCAGCGGAGGTGATCTCGGTGATCGTCGCCGGCAGGCGATTGCGGATGGATAGCCGACCGAGTTCGCCGATGGCAATGGCCACATCGCGGGCATGAATTCTGAGGCGCACCTCACTGCCGATGGGCGCTGAGATACCTGGTACGCTGAGCTGCCCGGCCGGATGAGCGACAGTGGCCACCTGCCTGGCAGTGTCGATTATGGTGACCGTGGCGGCCAGGATCACGCCCGGCTCCGTTTCCGCCAGAGGCGCCAGGTCGAGGCGAGTGAGAATGTCTGCCGTTGGCCCGGTGGCAAGCACGCGGCCGGCGTCGACCACGACGACGGTATCGGCAATCCGGGCAATCTCCTCGACCGCGTGGCTGACATAGACAATCGGAAGATGCATCTCCGACCGCAACCGGTCGAGATAGGGTAGGATTTCCGACCGCCGCGACTGGTCGATGGCGGCCATCGGTTCGTCCATCAAAAGCAGCTGTGGGCTGGCGAGCAGGGCTCGCCCAATAGCGACCCTTTGCTTCTCGCCGCCGGAGAGCGAAGCCGGACGCCGGTCGAGGAGATGGCCGATACCGAGGAGATCGACGATCGGATCGATATGCGCCCATCGTTTCGTGTCCGGCGCGGCGTGGCGGCCATAAAGAAGATTGCTGCGTACCAACATATGCGGGAACGGGCGGCTGTCCTGGAATACGTAACCGACCCGTCGCCGACGAGCGGGAACGATCACGCCAGCGGCTATGTCGACCAACACATCGTCATCGACCTTGACCGTCCCTTCGTCGGGACGCAGCAGGCCGGCGATGATGTCGACCAGAGTTGTCTTGCCGGCGCCGGAGCAACCAAAAATGGCCGTGACATGGCCGCGGCTGGCGAATTCTGCATCGATGCGGAAATCACCGAGTTGTTTGCGGACGGAGACAAGAATGCTCATGCCGGGGCGATCCGCCGGGCTAAGCGGCGAGCCAGAACCTCGGACGAGATTAGCGCCGCCAAGGCGATCAAAACCGCCAGGACGGTGAGCCGCAGCGCCGGTCCTTCGCCATCAGGAGTCTGAAGCGCGGTGTATATGGCCGTCGGGATGGTCTGAGTCTGGCCTGGAATATTGGCGACGAAGGTGATGGTGGCACCGAACTCGCCCAAGCCGCGGGCGAAGCCCAGTACCGCGCCCGCCAGAATACCCGGCAGCATCAGCGGCAAGGTGACGGTGGCAAGGATTCGCAGCCGGCCAGCACCGAGGGTGGCGGCGGCCCCTTCCAGCCTGCGGTCGATTGCCTCGACCGACAGCCGCATTGCGCGAACCATCAGCGGGAATCCCATCACCGCGGCCGCGACGGCGGCGACGGTCCAGCGGAACGCTATGACGATGCCAAACTGATCGGCAAGGAAGGCACCGATCGGTCCCTGCGTCTCGAATGCGAGTAGTAGTAAATAGCCGGTCACCACCGGTGGTGCCACCAGAGGCAGATGCACCAATCCGTCAAGCAAAGTGCGGCCGGGGAAGCGACCGCGGGCGAGAACAAGCGCCATCAGGATCGCCAAGGGAAGCGCGAAAAGAGTCGCGACCAAGCCAACCCTGAGGCTGAGGCCGATCGCCATCCATTCGGCGGAGGTCAGCGGTTCCCACATTATCGCGGTGCCGGAAAGGTCAGAAATCCGTGGCCGGAAAAAATCGAGGCGGCCTCCGGACTCGTAAGATAGTCGAACAGACGGGTCGCGTTTTCGTTGCCATTGCCGGCCCGGGTAATCGCCGCCGGGTAGATAATCGGCGGATGAAGCTCGCTGGCGAAGGTCGGCACCGCCACCACCCGGGGGCTCGGCGGCGGCGTCGGTGGCGTAAACGATGCCGAGTGGTGTTTCGGCGCGGGCGACAAAGGCGAGAGCGCCGCGAACGCTGTCGGCTTGGGCGATAAAGCGGGCAATGTCTGACCAGACACCGAGCGTCTCAAGGGCGGTCTTGCCATAGCGGCCGGCGGGCACGGCGCCGATATTGGCCATCGCCAAGAGACGGCCCGGGCCGATTAGCTCACGGATGGCCGGGCCGATATCCTCGCCGAGATCGAAATCAGTTGCCGCAGGCGCGATCAGCACCAGGCTGTTGCCGAGAAGCTCGGTTCGGCTTGCGGGATCTATAAGACCTCGATCGGCGACATAATTCATCCAGGCGCCATCGGCGGAGATGAAGATGTCGGCCGGCGCGCCTTGCTCGATCTGGCGAGCGATGATTGCGGTGCCCCCATAGCTGACGGCGACCGATATCCCGGTTTCCGCCGTGAACGCATCGGCCACAGCATGTAGCGCTTCCGACAGGCTCGCCGCGGCGAAGACCAGGACGCGCTGAGTCTGAGCGGCCTGAGCCGCGCCGACGGTCACGCCTAGGGTTAGCGCCGCAGCTGAGAGGACAGTGCCCAGTCGGAGGCTGAAGGAATGGCTGACCGAACATCAACTCGTCCAGGCGCGAAGTGCGACGATCGGGGGCCGGAGCAATTGTTGATCCCAAGCCCAGGCGGTCAACGCCGGCCAGGAACGATGCGGCAGCATCCGCGCCGACACCAGAAGCGGCTTTCTCGGCGAGAGTGGGTCAACCCATCGATCCCGGCACGAGACTGGCTCCTATCTTTGGCAGGGTTCGCCGCCGGGCGACATCATCCACCGGTCATCATCGGAAAGATCGCGATCTCCTCAGCGTTTCGCACGCTGGTCTCATGGTTCGCATGCAGTCGGTCGACGGCAGCCCGAACCCGCAATTCCTTGCTCAGCGCAGCGTCATAGGCCGGGCCGCGCGAGCGCATCCAATCAAAGAAGTCGCCGACGGTCGCAATCGTATCGGGGAGATCGATCATTTCCTGGCCCATACCCAACCCTTCCCTGACCGATGCGAAATACCTCACCGTTACAGGGAGGTTGCGTTCAATGTTGTCCGTTGGCATTTTTCGGTGCTCCTACGCGAGGTGCCGGCAAGCGCTTGGGTTGCGCCCGGAGCAGTCTACGATCGCTGCTTTCCCATGCCAATATCCTCTTCGGTAGCAGGATCCGCACCGGTGGCGCTGGCACCGATCGAGCTCAGGAGCGCGGCTCGGGCGGGCTGGTTTGGTCGACCAGCAGGCAAAAGAGCTCCTCGAGAAAATAGCTGAATCGAATCGCCGACGATGAGGATTCGAACCGCCGACGCCATGCTATACTAATGGAAATTTGGGTCGGCTCTATATCCCGCACGGAGGAGTGGAATGAACCTAATCAGTGCCGAGGAGCTCAAGGCCAAGTTAGACAGCCACGACGAGTTCAAGCTGGTTATGGTTCTTGGTGATTGAGCGTTCCAGCTCATGCACATACCCGGATCAATCAATGCTCACTCCGTGAAAGAGGCCACAGAACCGTTGAGTCCCGGCGATGAGATCGTGGTCTATTGCTCAAACATCGATTGTGTCGCGAGCAGAGCGGCCTATGGAATCTTGATCGCGAACGGCTATGAGAATGTTCGCCGGTTTGCCGGCGGTCTCAACGACTGGCAGGCTCATGGGTTCCCGCTGGAAGGTACCAGCGTGGAGGAAGAGCCGGCCGGGGAAGGCGATCCTGTCACTGCGAACTGACGTCGAGTATCTGGGCTCATGGATTGGTTGACGTTGTATGGGCTAGTGGCGGTCACCGCCATGGTCGCGTTTTATGCCGCCGAGGGCCGGCACCAGTTGTACACGCTGGCCTTCGCCGGCGCTTGCGGTCTAGCGTCGGTTTATGGGTTCCTCGCCGGGACCTGGTTGTTCGGTGTCGTTGAGGCCGTATGGGCCGTCGTGACTCTCGGCCGCTGGCGTCGTCGAATTTCGGCTGACGCGCGAAGCTAGGGCACCACGCCGGCGGCAAGTGCGACGCAGATATCGCGAGGATTTGAGCGCTGGCAATTTCTGAGCTGGCCGATCGCGATGGTACGGTCGGATTGAACCGATCCGCACTGGGAGACCGACATGAGAAGACGCCTTAGGGTGGCTGGGGCGGCTGCATTGTTAATTGTGGCAGCCGGCTGGGCCTTTGGTCAGGCAGACAATGATTCCGACTTTGCCGCTGACCTTTGGGCGGAGCTTGTTGAGCACAGACTGGTCGGGCCCGACTCAATTGGGGCCGTTCCCTTCGCGCGCATGGATAGCCCCCATAGCGCCAATCTGGTGCAGCTGGAAACGACCATTACTGTGGCGGGTGTCACCGGGTTGGCGATCGTCAAGCGCGGCTATGGCGAGGGTGCAACACGAGCCGAAATCGTTGCAAATGCGGCCGTGGGTGTTCAGAACGTAACGGTTATGTTTCGGCGGGAACCTGGATATGACCCGGCAAACATGGACTGGTTCTACGTTGGCTATACCCCAAATGGCGTGGTGATTGCGGATCGCGGGATACCCTTTGCCGGCCGGCCACCATTGTGCATCGGCTGCCACTCAGGTGCGCCAGGAGGCGATTATGTTTTCCTGCATGACGGCATCGCGGAACGGTAGCAGCGAACAAGTTTTGCTTAGGCGGGGCCTTGCTCTTTAGGCAACGAAATACTCAGGTCGACACTAGTGGATGGAATCTAACGCTTGGTGCCCGCGTCTGACAGCGGCGATGATTTTGTCGGGATCCTTTGTCCAGATGAAGGGCTGCGGATCGTTGTTGGTGTGTTCGAGGAAGCGGTTGATGGTGGCCTGGAGATCGACGATCGAGTGGAAGACGCCGCGCTTGAGACGTTGCTTTGCGAGCTTTGCGAAGAAACCTTCGACGGCGTTGAGCCAGGAGCAGGATGTTGGGGTGAAGTGGAAGAAAAAGCGCGGATGGCACGTAAGCCACCCGCGGACCTTGGGATGCTTGTGGGCGGCGTAGTTGTCGAGGATCACATGGACCAGCTTTCCCGCGGGCACGTCGGCCTCGATGGCGTTGAGGAAGCGAATGAACTCTTGGTGTCGATGGCGCTGCATGCACTGGCCGATGACACGCCCTTCGAGCACGTTCAGCGCGGCGAACAGCGTGGTCGTGCCGTGCCGCTTGTAGTCATGCGTCATCGTGCCCGCGCGTCCCGTCTTCATCGGCAGCCCGGGTTGGGTGCGGTCGAGCGCCTGGATCTGGCTCTTCTCGTCAACCGACAGGACAACGGCGTGCGCCGGCGGATCGACATAAAGGCCGACGATGTCCCGCAGCTTGGGAATGAACTCCGGGTCACGCGACAGCTTGAACTGCCGGACCCGGTGGGGCTGAAGCCCGTGCGCCCGCCAGATGCGCTGTACCGCGCTGACGCTGATGCCGACCGTCTTGGCCATCGCCGGCGCCGTCCAATGTGTCGCCTCGTGGCGCGGCGCACTCAGCGTCAGCGCGACGACGCGGTCAGCGATTTCCCGGCCGAGCGGCGGAACGCGCGAGGGTCGCGTCTTGTCCCGCAGCAACCCCTCGACACCCTCGTGCATGAAGCGCTCCTGCCAACGCCAAACCGCTGTCTTGCTCTTGCCGGTGCGGCGCATGATCTCGACCGTGCCGAGACCATCCCCGCTCAGAAGGACGATCCGTGCCCGCCACACGTGTTTCTGCCGGCTGTTCCGGTCCGCAACGACCGCTTCGAGACGAGCACGGTCGGCGGTACTCACATCGACGATGATTCCTGGCCGCATGCGCCAGACTCGCACACGACGTGCCCGGCGAGAATCCCTCGCGGGATTCAAACGTCAAATTTTATCCACTAGGACAGCGACGCAATACCGGCGGCAAGCATTACGGCGACCGCCACTGTAAATATCAGGACCCGTTGCACGTCTGTGAGTCTTCTCGGCCGCTTCATCCCGGAAATATCGGTTGTATCCGCGCCCAGCTCAAGTCACGTCCAGCGGAGCGGCAGGGCTGCTCCTCGGCGGATCTTCAATCGGGTTTCGTGGATCAAATTGGTCAGCAAGCCAAACCGCCGCCTTGATCTCCCCGATACGTCCGGGTCAGGCGGTCGAATCGATAGGCAGCGGCATCTCAGGTGCGGTGATATGCCATGATCCGGTTGCCAATCAGCTAGCCGTGCCGATGGATGGCAACGCCCTCGCCTTGGTTGAACTCGACAGTGCGTCATGGGCAGCGAATCGGTGCCTCAGCCTGTTGTTGGCTCTGACGATGTGGCCAGCTTCTCAACGATAATTCGGAATTGGTCCGCGCTGGGGAGTCTGCCGACCGGCCAGGTCGACAGAGACTTGATCAACATAGCACCAGCCCCAGCCCTCGTGCGGATCGTAGCCCTCGATGATCGGGTGCCCGGTAGCCTTGAAGTGTTTGGTCGCATGCTTAGTCGGCGAGGAATCGCAGCAGCCGACATGCCCACATGTCCGGCAAAGGCGTAGGTTTACCCACCGATCGTCACTCTTGAGACACTCCTCGCAGCCAAGTGCGCTTGGCAATACATCGCGAATATCGGCGAGATGGGTGCATTCATCGGGCATCGGCTCTCCTTTGGGTCACCTAGCCTCAGTATCATGGCGTTGTAAATCGGGTGGGGCGCGGTTCGTTGATCGGCCGGCTATTCGGCGGAAATGATCCCGGGATCGTCGCTCGGTCGCGGGTCTCCATGGATTCGGCTGCCGTCGTCCGCCGTTCCGGCGGTATGGCGGCGGTGCCGGGCTCAATGTGCCCGACGCCGCCAAGGACCAGTGCTAGCGCGATCTAGCGCCGGTCCGGGCCACCTCGACCGAGATCGGCTCGACCGAAGCCGCCATCACCATCTTGGTCCAACCGCTCGACAATATTGGCAAGGTTCGCGTTGAACTCCTCGATAGTGACTTTGCCATCGCCATTGGCGTCAAACTCCTGGAATGCGTCGACGATCCGCTCAAAGACACGAGCGACCCAAAAAGCCTGGTACTCTTCCAGGTTCAACATGCCATCGCCGTCGGCATCGAAAGCGGCCAATTCGCCAGCCTTGACCGCATCGATCTCGGCTTGGGTGACGACGCCATCGCCATTGGTGTCGTAGGTCCCAATCAATTCTCGGGCAAGGGCAAGCCGCCGGTCGTTGTCGTCGCCGGGCTGCCGGGCATTTTGGTCAGCCCGCTGCGCCTGCACTCGATCGCGGTCCGAGCCGCACTCGGCCTGATTGGTGCGCCCCATGGCTGCGAGACGGGTCCGGGCGTCCTCTGCCGAGACCTCGCCTGCCATGACCAGTTGCCGCAACTGCGCTTCGGCGCGGGCGAAATCCTGGCGGGTGATCCGGTGTACGTTGCACTGGACCTGCTGTGCTTGCGCACGGGCGCGGTCTGCGTTGGCGATGTTTGGTTGGGCATTCTCGTCTACCCGTTGGGCCGGCACTCGTTCGCCATCCGCGTTTGCGGCATCTCGCCGCTCAAAGCCGGCAAGGCATCGTTGCAATGCATCGCCGACAATTGCCCCGTCCTGCGCCATAAGGCATTGGATCAGTCCCTCGCCATCGACGTTTGGTCGGTCTTGCGCGTAGCTGGGGACGATTGCTGTCGTGGCAGCAAGGCCAAGTGTGAGCCCGGCAGTCAGGGCGACTACTCTTGCAGTCGGTTGCATCTCGGTTCCTCAATTTTGGAGGTGGGTTGGAGTGAGGAGGAACTGAGCATCGATGCGGCGCCGAAATCGGGCAGCAACGAGCCGAATTTGTATCGAGAGATATCAGGCTCTCCGGAAGCGACAGCATGATACAACTATTCCGGAACAACCTTGGCGTTCGCTGTCATTTGGGTGCGGCAGCGCCGCAAGTTTAGACCTCACGACCAAATCCACACTTGTGGAACTATTGGACGGACCTATGTTCGGAGTATGAACCTGATCAGCGCCGAGGAGTTGAAGGCTAAGCTTGATCGCAGCGAAGATTTCAAGCTGGTTATGGCGGTCAGTGATTGGGCCTTCCAAATCAGTCACATACCTGGGTCGCTCAACGGCCACTCGCCCCGGCAAGCTGCGGAGTCGCTGAGGCCGGACGATGAGATCGTCGTCTACTGCTCATGCGTGCAATCAATCGCTAGCCTGTGGGCCTATCGGTTCTCGAGAGCGAGTGGTTGCAAGAATGTACGCCGATTTGCGGGCGGCCTTATGGATTGGGACGCGCATGGCTACCCGCTGGAAGGGTCGAGCGTGGGGACGGGCTAGCCGAGGCGCCTATACCGATTGTGCCCGCAGCAGACTGCGAGCCCCCGGAAATGCCGTTCATGACCGGTGTTTATCGGCGCTGCGCCGAGCAGCGCTATCTTGCCGGTGGCTTGACAATAGCCGTTATTGTTCTTCCTATGTTCTCGTGGCCGAGAACCTCAAGAGCAAGCTGCGGCTGATCCTTTCCAACCGAGCTCTGGAGCGCGGTCCGGGCGTGACCGCGACCGCTACCATCCTCCATGCGGACCTCGACGCCTTCTATGCCTCGGTCGAGCAGCTGCTCGACCCGTCATTACGGGGCAAGCCGATCGCCGTCGGTGGAGGGGTGGTGCTCGCCGCTTCGTATGAGGCTAAGGCCTTCGGGGTTCACGGTGGGATGCCGGGCCGGCGCGCTCGGGAACTCTGTCCCCAATTGACATTCGTCAATGGTCACTTCGCCGAGTATCAGCGCCTGGGTGATGCGGCCATCAAAGTGATGGGTGATTTCACGCCCCTCATGGAGCGGATCTCGATTGACGAAGCCTTTGCCGACGTCGCGGGCGCGGAACATCTTTTCGGTTCGCCAGCTGAGATGGCGAAAACGATTCGGCGCCGCGTGCGAGCCGAGGTAGGACTCCCGATCTCGGTCGGAGTGGCGCGCACCAAACATTTGGCGAAGATTGCCTCGCAGGTGGCCAAACCGGACGGCTTGGTCGTTGTCGACCCAGCGACCGAACTTGATTTCCTTCACGATCTGCCGGTCGAACTGATGTGGGGAGTGGGCCCGGTCGCCAAGGAGCGGCTGGCCGAGGCCGGAGTGCTCACAATCGGGCAATTGGCTGAGACCCCGGGGTCGTCACTGGAGCGCTTGCTCGGTCACGCGGTGGGCGACAAGCTGGCAGCGCTGGCATGGAGTCGCGACCCACGGGCAATCAAGACGCATCACCGGACCCGGTCGGTGGGAGCTCAGGCGGCGCTCGGCAAGAAGCCCGCAGAAGAGACCGTTATCGTGCCAACGTTGCGCCATCTCGCTGATCGGGTTGCCTCACGGCTCCGGGCCAAGTCACGGGCCGGCCGGACCGTGACGGTGCGAGTACGGTTCGCCGACCTTCGCTCAGTCACTCGCTCGGCAACGCTGCCCGCGGCGATTTCGGCGACTGCGATTCTTGCCGAGATCGCCGAGGAGCTGGTTGCCACCGCTCTGGCCGATCATCCTGAGGAGCAGACTATCTCGCTGCTGGCGATCTCGGTGTCGCATTTAGAATACGATTCGGTGCTGCAGCTGGAGTTGTCGCTGGGACTTGTAGACGAGGAGCGTCGCCCCGGCACTAAGAGGGGAGCGGCGCGTTGGGGGGCTGACCGCGCGGTCGACGCGATACGTGATCGCTTTGGGCGAGAGGCGGTTGGATACGGGTCGGTTGCGTTGGCGGAACGTGGTTCGGTTCCCGACGAGTTCCGCGAATTGGCTGAGAAAGAGCTGTGACCATCGTCGCGAGTGCGTGGACAATTCCGAGTGTCCAACGGAATACGAGGCAGCGGCGATAGTTGCTCGACGGGTTGAGTGTTGGGGCAGGTGACATACTCCTGCTCTAGCCAAGACCCGACTAATTCGCTCAAGTTCGACGACCGACATTAAAAAACGACATTGCCGGGCGATTGCTCGTGCTTGCGAAGGGCGCTGAAGCCGAAATGCAGAACGCGGTACCTCGCATTGCCATCGCGGTGCTGACCCTGCTCCACTTGGTAGGTCCATTCACCCCTATAAACCGGAGTGACTCCGGTCAGATCGTTGTCGGTGCGATGATCATTGGCGCCGGTTTCGCGGGACTCTTCGTGTGGTCGTTCGTAAAACCACGCGCGGCCTCGCGAGCCGCCTTGGGCCTTTTCATCGGTGTCGTTGCGCTGGGCGCGGTGACCGGCGCCTCCCCGGTTCTGGAGGGCCTTCCGGTCAAGGTCGCCCTGGCGGCGGCACTTCTGTTTGGCAGTCTTACTGCCGATATGTCTGCCCGCGAGGGACCGAGCGCAGCGGATCGCTCTTCGATGTAGCCATCCGGTAGGCGGTGCCCGAGAGCAACGCCTCATTATCTGAGCTAGAAGGGGAACCTTGCCTCCATCAAATTCCGCAGCACTTCACCCCGTCGGTCCGGGTCAACATCATCGATCGCAGTCAGGACTGGTTGTGCATTGAAGTCGGCGGATGGCGACTTCCTTCGGCCACTTCAGCGATGTCGGTGGCGCCGGAGTGGGCGGCGGCTTTTGCCCAACCCTCGATCAGGATTGCGTTCGCGGTACGCCTGCGTTGGTGTCTGCTAGGCAGCAGCCACCAACTCGTAGATGGGGATCGGGTCCTTGAAGCCTTTCATTTGGCGGTCGCCGATCTCCTTTGTGGTGAAAGCGTTTGACGCTGCGTCGCTGACCGCCTTGGAAACCAAGATCGTGTCCGGCGCCGCCGCCGCACACAGTCGGGCGGCCAACTGAACAGTGGCCCCGAAAAGATCATTGCTGTCCTCAATCGGCTCCCCGGCGTCGAGGCCGATGCGGATTTGGAGCTTCTCGGAGCTGCTTTCACAGAACTTGGCTATCGCCTGATTGACAGCAAGTGCGGCGTGCAATGCCGAGGTCACCTCGAGGAATGAGGCCATGATCCCATCACCAAGATGCTTCACTTCGCGCCCGTCGAAGTCGACCAGCGCTTGGCGCACCAGTCCATCATGGGCTCTGACCATCTCAACACCGCTGAGATCGCCAAGTCGGGCCGTCATTTCGGTGGATCCGACGATGTCGGTGAACATGATGGCCCTGAACGCGGAATCAATTGACGGTTTATTTCTCCCGTCGATGCCGGCAGGGTCGGCTATTCTGTCAAGGAAGGCCTGCACCGCCGACAGGTCGACCTCAATGATGTCCTGCACCAGATTTCCGTGCGTCTCGGCATGGATGCGCATTGCCGCTTCTTTATTCGGTGCGTCGATCAAGCAGAACCCCGTCCCGCGTTGCTCGTCGTGCCAGTAGGTAAGAAATCTGACCCCGTATCGCTGCTGCACCTCCAAGTCCTGGCGATGAGCTTCGGCGATTTCCGCGGCCGACAGGCCGTGCATGTCATGCCGGTCGACATAGATGGGCATGGCGAGGTTCCTCGGCTTCGACGAACAGATGTCTCATATAGCGCGGGGCGGCTGGTCAGACCACGCGACAACCGCGGCTTGTTCATTGGCCACGCTCGGCCGTCCGCTTCTCAGCAACTTCACGTGCACCTCAATCGAGCGGACGGGACCGGATTCCAGAAACTGCAACCGACCGCTCGGTCTGAGCTGGATCGATCGAACTGGCAGCCAAGGGCGCCAGAACTCAGGTTGTACCGACCCGATCAATGTTAGCAGGTAGTTGAGTGCGAATCACGCAGCGACGAACACTCTAGGTTGAGCCCCGGTTGCTTGGCGCCAGGGGCGTTTCCCCCGGACTGTGCGTTGATCTGGCCAAATGGGAGGCTATCGCACAAAGGGAGAAGTCCGATGCGATCAATCAAAGTGGCTTTGTTGCTTGGCGCCACCGCAGCTTTGGCGGGATGTAATGTCACGACAAACCCGGTCGAACTGTCAGACGGGATGCATGTGCGTTTTCCCGCGGAGGTGCCTCCCGAATCCGACAGGGAAGCCAAACTCGCCGCCGTAACGAATACAGCGTTGATATCCTTGTACTACATGGTGGCCAAGCGCGAGCCTGGCGAAACACCCGCCGAGACCGCCTCGAGAGAGGCTGACGACAAGTGCGATGAACGGTTCATACTGCACTCGCCGATCAAAGCAAACCTGCTTACAGTCGTGTTCTATTTCTATTGCCTGTCCCACTCTATACCTTTTGGAACCAAGCTTCCGGCGTCGCCGGCTATTGTTGCTGGTGGGGGGGCGTAGCATGTGACAATCGCCAGCACGGCTTTGGCGATGCGCGCAACAAGAACTCTGGCGATGCTGATACCACTGTTCCTGGCGGTTGGGCCGAGCGCGGCCCAAGTTAGCGAGCAAACAGCATGCCCTAGTCTTGGTGCCGATCTCCGATGTATTAGTTTCGTCACAACCGGCAGTTTTCAAAGTTTCTCGTTCCGGATCGAGCAGGGTGACATATCGTTTCTCTTCAACGCAAGAGCTGAATATGAACGAGACAACGTTACAATATGGGAAGTAATCGGCCCTGGCGGGCCACTTTACCAACACTGGCCTATCGACAATTTTCAAAATGAAGGATTTGTAGACAATCTAACCGATGTTAGGGAGGTGACAGTATATTTGCCAACTGCTGAACGCTTTGCGCTAGCCGAGGGCCTTTACACTATTATTGTCTCTACAGATCTTGGAAGTCGCATTAGCGACGCGGTAGTCCTCGTCCGTTCGGGAAGCGTAAGTGCTGTGCAGGCAATCGATATAAACGTTCTCGTTATGATAGATGGGCTAGACTCTACGATCGAATCAAAGGCGAGGAATGGGATAGAGACCGAGATAAACAATATATTCTTTGGGCATAGTATGATAGTGGGAACTATTGACTTTGAATATGGTACGCAGGTGGAAATAGAAAAGTATCACAGAACAATGGATCTGGAGGATTTTAGTGGCCATTATCGTAGTCTGTGCGATATAGCAAACCAGCGGTTTGGTCGAGATAGAGCGCTCAACGTTGTACGTGTCGACTACATCAAGGGGGAGTTCACTGACGGAATCGCCACACTGATGGGGAGCCCGCTTGTCGAAGGGTCGACAGCCTCATGTGTTCCTTCGGCGCTTCGAGATGACACCGATTTTTCTGAAAATGATCAGGGGAAGACTATTTTATCATGAAGCGGGACATCTAATGAGTTTGTCGCATACCACAGAGTCCAACGGTGCTGTATTTGACTTGTTTTCCGATACTAAGGAGTGTCGTTTAGCGCGATACGACTACAGTGGGAGTGGAATAGTTAACCAGTTCGAGTGTGAGGAATACGCCGACGGGGAGAATTTCATGTTCTACTTTTCAACGGGCCAGACAATGTCGTCAGGCCAGGCATGGGTTTTGCGGCGCATCAGATGGATCGGTCACTTGGGAATGATTTGACTTGTTTTCCGATACTAAGGAGTGTCGTTTAGCGCGATACATCCGCTGTTCTACGCGGCACCGTGACCAACAAAGGGGGCGTTCTGAAGCCGTGTCCTTAGGGATAAGGGGGGCGGGCAGCACCTGTCATGTCGCCGGATTTGAAGCGGGCCACGGGATTCGAAACCGTTACCCCGACCTACACTGTATTGCCAGGTCACCCGGCCGGCCAGTTGATCCCGATACTCTTCTCCGACAACTCCCAGAGCTTCGCGGCTGCTGCCTCGTCCAGCGCGTGGGCCGCGGGGGCGACCTGGCGCACGGGCCCGCCCGACTCACCGCGCCGGGTTGGACCATAGAACCCACCGCCTTTTGCTTCGGGGTCGGTCGCAGCCAGCAAGGTCGGCCAAGCTCCTCTCGTCGCCGATTGGGCGATGAAGAGGTTCCCGAACCTCATCAACGGACGCAAGAACGGCCCCACGGACGTTGTGAGATTGGTCGCAGCAATGCCGGGATGACAAACAACTGCTCTGATCTTGCTCCCTGTCGCTTGAAGCCGCCGATCCAGCTCGAGGCCAAACATTAGATTGGCAAGTTTGCTTTGCGAGTACGCTGTCCACCCGCGGTAGTCATTGGCGAAATTGATATCCTCGAATTTGATTCGTTTAAGCCCCGACCGATGCGCAACACTAGAAGTCGTCAGGATCCGGCCATCCTTGGCTATTTGAGGAAACAATATTCCTGCAAGCAGAAAATGGCTGAAGTGATTGACCGCCAGCTGAAGCTCGAACCCATCACCGGTCAGCTTCCGAGTGGGTGTCATCATGATACCAGCGTTGCAGATCAGGCCATCGATCGTAGGCAGATGCTTCAAAACCTCCGCCGATCCGTTCCTGACTGACGCCAGTTCCGATAGGTCCATCTGCACGATGGTCAGTTCAGCCTTACGATGCGCTCTTTTGATATCGGCGGCGGCTGCTTCTGCCTTCGCCAAGTCGCGGCAGAGCATCAATACGCGAGCACCCTTGCCTGTCAGAGATTTTGTCGCCTGAAACCCGATACCGATATTCGCGCCGGTGACGACATAGGTCTTGCCCTTGAGGTCCGGCAATCGAGCCGGGGTCCATCCGCCACCGCCAAAACGATCTAGTTCTTGCACTCCACGCCTCCTTGAATTTGAGACGCCGCACGGCCTGTTGCGGCACCCTCTTGCGCGGCAAATCTTGCATCCCGTCGTATCCCAACGGCCTTCGCTTTTCGCGGGCAACCGTCGAACACTACCACACCGTCACGAAGATCGATTGCGTACCAAGTGGTCGATCCCTTGTCGATGTAGCCACGAGGGAACGGAGACGTTTCTAGAAGCCCATTCCGCCATCGATCACTGGGCAGCAAAGCAGTAGAAGTAGCCAGCGCCGCCTGTTCTAACCAGCGCTTCCTGGCTGCAACCACGGGTGCCGTGCGAATAGTTCCAGAAGTTGATCCCAGACGGATTGCCTTGGAGATCCGTGTGCCCAACAATGGTCGATTGATCGTTGCTGCTACTGGTCCAGTTGATACAGGTGGCGTTAGCGGCGGTCCCATCCTGCAACGTCCCGGTCAGGATATCGTGCTGGTTGGGGGAATCGCCTCGTCCCGGTACGATCGCCCCCGCTTCGGTCAGGGCCGTCTCCTTGTTTATATTGTTGGCCCCCTCGGTGTGCAGATCGTCCAGATTTGCGGCGATTAACACACCCTCGGCATTGAACCAGGGCCCTTCGCCGATCCTGTCGCGGGCGTCGCCCCCCTCGCCACCGCCCAAGTCGATGGTGCTCAAATAGGCCCGCCACACGCGATCACCGGCACCCACGGCCGCCGCAAGCGATTGACAATGCGCATCAGCGCCCTCCAGGCCGCCGAGATTGCCGCCCTCTCCGGAGCCGACGCTGGTGACGAAGAAGCTCATTTCGCCCTCGCCATTGTTCTGGGCGACCGCCGCGGCCGTTAGGCCGGCGGCAGCAACGGCCATACCGAGGCCGAATATCATGTTTCTGGTTTGCATAACGTCTCCTCCTGTTCCTCGGGCATGAGGGTACCACAATGAAAGGAAGCCACGTCAGTTCGGCGGCGTTGCGAGATAGGGCATGGCGAGCGTGCTCGCCGACGGCCAGGTGAGGCCTCCGCTGTCGAGGCTACCCAAGCATGGTGAGGTCTACAAGCTCTCGACGAACCGGAGGTGGGCGTTTTCTTCGGTCGCGACGGTGACCTTCACCGGGCGCTCGATCAGCTTGACGAGCTTCGTAATGGCGATGGCTGCAAGCTCCTGGTAAATCCTTGGAGCATCCGGATCGGGCAAAAGCTCGCTTCTGCGCGCCGGACTACCGCCGAGGCTCAAGTGGCTCGATCAGGACTACCTCGTTCTGCCGATCGTCCGACCGGAAGCAGCGGCCGTCAATGGTGGCCACGGCCTTCTCAACGCACTTTATCGCGGCCTCCGCGACGCTGGCATAAATGTCGAGCGCGGAGCTTACGGAAGGAACTTGAGACCGATACCGGTGCTTTGTCGTGTCCTCCGATGTCCCGTGACGTTGACAACCCAGCGACGATCATTTAATTTAAACGTTAAATGACATGCTGATTGGATTCACCTGTCAGTTGTGCGGTCGGGCGTCCGCTGGGAAGCCCAGACGGTGAGTTTGGCGTTCGGCGACAACAGGGAGACATGCAATGAACATACGATCTGTATTGCAGCGCAGTGGGCACATCTCGGCTTTGGCCGGCGCTGGTTGTCTGGCTATTGCCACGTTTGCCGCGACACCGGTGAGCGCACAGGACTTTGTCCAGATACCCTTCGAAGAGGCACAGTTCTTCCCGACGGCTGAAGGCTCACCGGTTGAAATCGCCGTGCTATGGGGCGATCCGGTGAACGGCCCGGCCGGTGTGCTCCTCCGGCTTCCCGCTGGTTTTCCGGGCGCGATGCACTATCACAGCCAGGACTACCGCGGCGTCGTCATTAGCGGTTTGCACACCCATTGGCTTGAGGGCGAGGAGCCCGGAGATGGCAATGGGCCGGGAACCTATTACTTCCAGCCAGGCGGACAAGTTCACGCCGACGCCAACTTTGGCGACGAACCCGTGGTGATATTTATCTTCCTGCCGGACGGATTGGATACAATGTTCGTCGAGTGACCATCGAGCACTCTGCTGGGTAGTGGGGCATCTCTGAAACGCGCAGATGCTCCACGCTTTTCTCAGCGGATTCCATTGCAAGCGCAAGGCCGCCTCACAAATCGATAGTACCGCTACCGAAGCGAATGTGCCGTCTGACGCGATCTCGATTGCGCGGCCGGCCCTTTTCGGTCCGCGTTCAGGTCTCGTTTCCGAGCCCTCTTCAGGTCTAGAAACCACCATCTTCCGCCACTTTCGCGATGTCGAAGATATTGGAGCGGGCGATGGGATTTCGACCCTTGACCCAGCCTTTGCTCAGGCTCGCGACTAAGTCTTCTGTCGTCCGTCTGGGCTAGAAGGGGAATCTCGCTTCCATCAGGTTCCGCAGTACCTCTCCCTGTCGGTCCGAATCAACTTCATCGATCGCAGTCAGGACTTGTTGTGCGAGCGCTCGCCCGCAGCTTCTGATGTCAACCCCAACCGACCGTAGTTCTTCACGGCGATCGCTTGTGTCTCCACAGTGAACCCTGGCGGCAGATTTGACAGGGCGTAGAGGGCGTCAAGAGCCGCTTCGATCCGCGCAGCTCCCGCGCTAGTGCCCACGAGTAGGCTCTCCGCGGCGGCTGCATCCATGGAGAAGATGGGGCGCAGCTGGGCAATGGGGTGCGAATTGGCGATCTCAAGTAGGGCGGCCACCGCCTGCGCCGCGGATTCCTCGTCGCCCGCCTCTGCCAATAGCCATGCCACGTTTCCCAAGTGGCCGAGTCGAGAGGGTGGGCTTGAAATATTAGAAATGTCCGCCAGGTAGCGCTGTAGAATGGGGACAGCGTCGGCCGGCGCGCCGAAGAGGATGTGGGCTTCCCCCAGGTAGCGAAGCGCCAATAACTGAGCCGTTCCGGGACTGATCGCGTCGACTTCAGCGGCAGCGGCTTCAAAGTTCTCTCGTCGCAGGGCGAGATCGAGAACTCGAACCACCGAAGCCATCAATTCTGAAACGCCGTCCGTCCAGACCGCGGGATCAGGCGGAAAGTCACGTTCGGACTCCGTCCGCGCAGTGAAGTGCAATCCGGCGAACGATGCGACAAAGGCCCGGTCCTTGGCCGCACCCCGCGGCAGATTTTCTGCAAAATCTTGCAGCCCAAGCGCCAAGCAGCGATCGTAAAGCGGGTCCAACTCACACGTCAGCGCGTCGAGGAACAACGCCTGCGCCGGGGCGGTCGCCAGAACGATCATACCGATCAGTGCGGAGCTAAGGCGGCGTCCAATCGGCGTTGAGATGACCATGAACAGCAGCCTAACATGACTAACGCACTGATGTTGCCACCGCGTGCTCGAACATCAATTGTGTGAATGAAGTTGGCGAGGCCTTTTTCGCCGCTCTCAAAGCGCCGATCGCTCGTCGATGTAACCGCGCGGTAACCGAGCGCCCATTTGAGGCCCTTTCGCGGTCGCGTTCACGCCTCGTTTCTGAGCGGCCGACACCGCCAGAAACCGCCGTATCCAGCCACTTTTGCCACTTGAAGAGATTTGGAGCGGGCGATGGGATTTCGACCCATGGACCCAACACCCCTCTTGGTAACAAGGAGGGTGGCCCCGCCAACAGTTGTCGGCTATTTTTTCCCTTGGCCGCTCCGTCGGACGGTCACAGAGTTCGGTATCGAAACGGGAGGACGGTGAATGCCAAAGTTCATGCTTCTTTATCGCGGTCCAGCTCCAGACATGGCGTCGATCACACCTGAAATGGGTAAGGAGGTCATGGATCAATGGAATGCTTGGTACGCCAGGAACGATAAGGCCGTGCTGGAATTTAGTGCGCCCCTAATTGCCTCCGGCCACCTGCCAGATGGTGGAGGAAACACCGACGTCAATGGCTACTCCATCGTCGAAGCCGCGGATGTCGCGTCGGCTAGGGGACTCTTGGGCGACCACCCGCATCTGGCGGACGCCGCCAACTCGATTGACATAATGGAACTGGCGCCGATCCCTCAGGAATAGTGTAGCGCGGGCTATTATCGGACAATCGCGGCTCGCCGGAAAAAGTCAGTGGTGCCAGGATGCAAGGGCATGGGAACACGACCGTGGCGCCTGGGATTGGCACACCTTAGCTGGCGATGTGGATTCTAGAGGCCTTAGGCCAAGCGCGCCACGTTCGTCGAGTCGGCGGAATTTCCGACTCGACGCTGAGGCTCACTCGGTCGCGGCCGGCAGCTTTCGCGGCATATAAGGCTCGGTCAGCACGGTCCAGAAGACCCTCCAACCGCTCGATTTGATCACCGGGCTGTCCCACCGCGACCCCGGCGCTAACTGTTGCTTGCACTGGCTTACCATCGATCCAAATGGCCGATTCTGCAAAAATATCGCGAAACCGTTCAGCAATCGCTACCGCCGCTTCTGCGCCTGCACCGGGGATAACGGCCAGGAATTCCTCCCCGCCGATCCGTCCGATCAGATCGCTTGGTCGCAGTCCGGCGTTAGCAGCTTCGGCGAAGCGTCTCAGAACGAAATCGCCGGTGCGATGGCCGAAGGTGTCATTAACCCCCTTGAAGCGATCGAGGTCGAAGATTGCCAAGGCCAGCGGTTTGCCGCGCGCGAAGGCCTGCGCCATTGCCATGCTGCCGGCTTCCATCACCGCTCCCCGATTGGCGATACCGGTCAGCGAATCGACTTGTGCGGCGTGTTGATGCCCCGCAACCGTGCGTTCCTTGATCATCGCCATCAAGAAAGCGGTGCTGCCGATTATGTATATTATTGATGCAACATAGATGGGCCACAGGCCTCCGCCAGCCGATATCTCGGAGGCGGCCTGATAGGGGATTAGTAACGTCGCACCAAAGGCGCGGGTCAGAGCGTAAATCAGAACCAGTCCGAGCAGGGGCCACCGCGCTGGCAGTTGTTCCGCACGTCCGCGCCACAATTCCCAGGTACATGCCAATAAATAGACCGCCGAAACCGCCATGTAGGCTGCGGCTTGGAAGCCGAAATCCGCTAAGGGGCCGTAGCTGACGAATACCCAAGCGACGCCGCCAGCCATCAGCCAAATCGGCTCCACCGGTCTTTTGTTGAAGTTGGCGATTGAGACCCACATCAGCGCCGCCGAAACGATTACACACAGAAACGCAAGCTCGTGGGTGTTTTGTTGGAGGACCAGGGCGATACCAAGCGCCAGGAAAAGGTTGGACACAGCCCACAGCACCGCCGGCGCGGTGGCGTCGGATCGCCGCCCCATAAAGAGCAGGAATACTCCACTCATCAGCGCCACAAAGGAGAGTGTCGTCACGACCGTGGTTGAATCGAGCGCCATTCCTGCCACAAACGTTGGGCCTCAAGTCTGACGGTGAACGGAGGACCATCCTCCGCCGCGGTTACCAATACGTGTAGCGGTAGGAAATCCGCAACCGGGGTCCCAGAACAGGACCTTTGTTCATATTCAGGCAAGCGGTTTCTGGGCCGATTGGGGGCTCGGAAAGGGACGAACGCGGGCGGGCTCGCTCGGTGCTATCGCGAGTTCGGATTGTCGACAGACAGCCCTCGGTGGGTGCCGCAGCTTAAGACGCGTTTCGGCGAGCCGAAATCGCCCCGGGAATCGTCGATCGTTCGTCGATGTAACCGCGCGGTAACCGAGAGGCCTCCAAGGGTCCATCCCAGCCTTCGTTCACGCCCCGTTTCCGAGCGGCTCGACCCCCTGTAAACCGCTGTTTTCAGCCATTTTTGGGACTTCTGTCGATTTGGAGCGGACGATGGGATTCCGACCCGAAGACCACAATCGACAGAGGTGCGTTAACCATAAATCAACCACAACCGTTCAGGATCTCGGTCGAGACTGAGCTGTAGACCCTGCTTGCGTACAGGTGTTTCAGACCGGGTCAAGGCTTGCAACTCAGCTGGAGGAACGACTTTGGCCGGTGCACGACTTGAAGCCTTACCGAATGGCGTCGGGCGTACCTTTTTGATTTGCGGCGCTGTGATCCTTTCGGGCTGCAGCACTCTGCCCCGAATGAGCAGCGACGTCAGCCCGCACGTGAACGTCGGTGGGGTGGCATTCGCGGCAGCTTGTGACCTCCACCATGACCTTTTGGCTCAACCACTACTGCCTGACAATGCTTGCACTACTGCCTGACAATGCTTAGAACGGCTGGACCGTCAAGATAACCTACGAGCTTATAGAAAACGTCTCAAACGCAATTGGCCTCTCTAGTGTTGTTTGGTCGATGCCAGTACTCGGGGCATTACTCGCCAAAATGACCCCGACTGCGGAAATGACACGCACGGCGACCAGAACTCAGAATTTACCGATCAAATACTCCTTTCAAGAGCTCCGTAGCTTGAGCAGGTGCCATTTAACTGCTCTCGACGTCTCCCCACTAGTACTGGAGAATGCTTTGTACGCGCTTTGGGGCGCCGCGTATTACGCCGAGCAGGATCACGCGGCCGGCTACACGTACACTCAGCAGTTCAAGTTTGAACATAAGGTCGGAGCGACTCCTACACTCACTTTGGTTCCCGCACCCCAACGATCAATCGGGGCGGCTCTGAACCGTACAGCGACAGACACCTACACGCTGAAAATAGAGTTCACGCCTCCGACACCCGCGACTTAGGATCAACGGTTGGTGGCCTTCGCCCCAGGAATCGTCGATCGCTCGTCCATGTAACCGCGCGGTAACCGAGCGGCCTCAACGAGCTCTTTTCGGCCTTCGTTCACGCCTCGTTTCCGGTGGTCTAATACCCTCAGAAACCGCCGTCTTACGCCATTTTTAAGATGTACGGCGAATTTGGAGCGGGCGATGGGATTTCGATCCTAAGACCGTCCTGGCAACGCGCCGGCGGGGCCCTCAGGCTATTCTGTCGTTGGCGATGAGCACCCCCGCGATTGCCCCGCTGTTGGCGCAAAGCGGACATTTGGATCAGGTCAACGCCTACGGCCCCTGCCGTGATCAAGCGGAAGGGCGCGGCTCTCGCTGTGTTCAAGTGGCGACAACCTTCCGTTCCACGCTCGGTTAGAATCCCATCGGCCGCTCCAACACTAACGATAGCACTAGAACGGCGGAAGACGGCGGTTTCTGAGCCAATGGGAGGCCTGGAAATGAGGTTGAACGAAGGCCGGAAGGGGCCGTGCGGAGATCGGCGCCAGTTGAACCGGTCTTGACAGCAGCCCGGCCGCTGGGGTTTTGAGGCGGCCGAGTTGACCGCTAGGCGCGGTGTGGTGGCGAAAGACGCGAATACAATGAGCGACTTAGCCCGACCGATCCACACGGCAGATCCACGCGCCAGCTATCTTGCCCTCAAGGATGAGGTCGACCAGGCGATCGCCGGAGTTCTGCAGGGAACAAACTACAGCGCCGGGCCGGCCGTAGAGCGATTCGAACACTCATTTTCGAGTTTCGTCGGCTGTAAATACGGCGTCGGCGTGAATAGCGGCACGGACGCCCTGCACCTGGCGCTTCGCGGGTGCGGTATCGGCCAAGGCGATGAGGTGATTGCGGCGTCATACACGTCCGTGGCGACCGTTGCCGCGATAGAGATGAGTGGCCCGACCCCGGTCCTGGTACACGCGGAGCCCGATTTTCTCACCGTCGATCCGGCCGCGGTGGAGGGAGCTATCTCTTCCGCAACACGGGCGGTCATTGCCGTTCATCTCTTTGGCCAGCCCGCCGATCTTAGCAATCTGATTCGCATCTGCGAAGAGCACCAGATTTTTCTCATTGAGGATTGCGCTCATTCCCACGGAGCCGAATTTCGGGGGCGAAATACCGGATCCTTCGGAAAGGCGGGTTGCTTTAGCTTCTTTCCAACCGAGAACCTCGGTGGTATCGGAGACGGCGGGATGGTCGTCACTGATCACGAAGAGCTCGCCGGAAGAGTCCGCATGCTCGGTCAATATGGTTGGGATCGGCCCCAACACTCCGTCGTACCTGGATGGAACAGCCGGCTCGATCCCATTCAAGCCGCCGTGTTGGGGGTCAAACTCAAGCACCTGCGGGCCATTAACAAGGCACGGCGAGACGTAGCCGAATTCTATGACCGCTCGCTGCGCGATCTGCCGATCGCCACACCAAAACGACGGTCTGGCTGCGAACATTCATTTCATCTTTATGTGCTCCGACTGGGCGACGCCGGAACTCGCGAAGCCCTTTTTGCGCATTTGGCTTCAGATGAAGTCTTTGCCGGCGTGCATTATCCCTACGCCGTGCACCAACAACCGGCGTATCAGAACAGACTCAAAGCTCACCCCATGCCGGTTACTGAGTCTCTCGCCAAAACGGCTCTTTCACTGCCGACCTACCCGGAACTCACCGAACAACAGCTGAATCGCGTCGTGACCAGTGTTCGCCGGTTCTTTTCGTAGTCGTTGAGCGAAGGGATGTTACTCCGTTGAAGCTGGACTTTCTTATCCTGGCCAGCCCGACCAAAGCCTTATTCTCGCAAATTGCGTTTTTTCGGCTCTGTCTGAACGCGCTCGGGGGCGCCTACCAGAAAGCTCGATTAGTCGCTGTTTTTGGTGACGACGAAATTTCGGAATTGCCCGATAAGTGGCCATGGGCGCCCTACTTCCAAAATATTGAGATTGAATGGGTCGCAAGACATGAATTCGCGAAGTCAAGTTTCGCCGCAACGTGCGTTCGCCCGTACGAACTCCTGAGGGATGACGCTGACCTGGCGGTTTTGTGCGATGCCGATGTCGCCCCGCTAGGCCGCTTTGATCTCTTGGGAAGAACTTTGATGGACAAACCGGCATTGGCTGGAGTTGTCGCTCACAAGCGTTTCCCATGGCCAGCGCGGGAGAGGGACCCGGACATTGATTGGCCAGAGATCGCCACTTCCGTCATTGGCCACTCGATCGACCGCCCCTATCGCTACTCCTTGCTCGGTGAAGACGCACCGTCCACCGCGCCGTTCTATGTCAACGATGGCGTGCTTATCGGGTCGCCCACATTGCTGAGGGAATTCTACAAGCACAACCGAACAATAGGGTCCCGAGTGGCCGACATCATCGGCCACTGGTTTTGACCGCAAGTGTCGTTCGCCCTTACCTGTGCAGATCTTGCACTGCCGACGAAAGCGCTGCCGATGCGGTATAACTTTCCCAACGATCCGATCGCAGACCACTTATATCCAAGCGAACTTCAGAACGCTGTATTTCTCCATTACTCGCGGCTGAAACGGTTCGACCGTCGCCGAATATTTTCGTCGGCAAAGGGCTTCAAAAAATTCACGAATCTCAAACTTACCGGCTCGAACCTGAGGTTCCAGGAACACGTGATCAGTGTCACGAACGGAAGATACCCGTTCGAAAGATAGCGTACCCCAATTCACTTCCGGCGTTTCGCTCCAGGCATGTCAGACGATCTATGGGATCAAATCTGACTGGCGGCGTCCGGTGTGGCCAAAACCACCCTCCCCATTCAGATCCCATCGCCCAATAATGCCTTCAGAAATCGTCAATCGCCTCTCGATGTAACCGCGCGGTAACCGAGCGCTCTTTTCGGACCCTTCTGCGCCCTCGTTCACGCCTCGTTTCCGAGCCTTCCATCAGCCCGAAAACCTCAGTCTTCCGCCACTTTAGCCATGTGGAGAGATTTGGAGCGGGTGAAGGGATTCGAACCCACGACCCTCGCAACCGCTGTGTCCTTGCGGCCACGAAGCCCGTTAAACTACCGAGCGCGACACCAACCAGCGACCACCGCGCAATGGATCCGTGGTAATAGCTGGCGAAAGTCGATGACTCGGCGCGATCGGACGGACCGGCTGAGGCAACCTCGGAGACGAGAGCGATGAGAATCGGAAAAGCATTCTTGTTAGGTGTGGCGGGTTCAGCATTGATCGCTTCCGGAGCGATGGCAGCAGATTTGCCGACCGTACCGACGGTAGGAGCAGCGCCGCCGGCTGCCCCCGTTTTTGGTTGGGCCGGACCTTATGCCGGCGCTTCGGGCGGATACGATACCGTGCTGACGTCGGGGTTCTATGGCGTCCAGTTCGGCTACAATTTCGTCAGAGGCGGCTTTCTGGCTGGCGCTGAAGTTGAAACACATCATTTGATTGGTTTTGGCACCATTATTGACGCTAGTGGATAAAATTTGACGTTTGAATCCCGCGAGGGATTCTCGCCGGGCACGTCGTGTGCGAGTCTGGCGCATGCGGCCAGGAATCATCGTCGATGTGAGTACCGCCGACCGTGCTCGTCTCGAAGCGGTCGTTGCGGACCGGAACAGCCGGCAGAAACACGTGTGGCGGGCACGGATCGTCCTTCTGAGCGGGGATGGTCTCGGCACGGTCGAGATCATGCGCCGCACCGGCAAGAGCAAGACAGCGGTTTGGCGTTGGCAGGAGCGCTTCATGCACGAGGGTGTCGAGGGGTTGCTGCGGGACAAGACGCGACCCTCGCGCGTTCCGCCGCTCGGCCGGGAAATCGCTGACCGCGTCGTCGCGCTGACGCTGAGTGCGCCGCGCCACGAGGCGACACATTGGACGGCGCCGGCGATGGCCAAGACGGTCGGCATCAGCGTCAGCGCGGTACAGCGCATCTGGCGGGCGCACGGGCTTCAGCCCCACCGGGTCCGGCAGTTCAAGCTGTCGCGTGACCCGGAGTTCATTCCCAAGCTGCGGGACATCGTCGGCCTTTATGTCGATCCGCCGGCGCACGCCGTTGTCCTGTCGGTTGACGAGAAGAGCCAGATCCAGGCGCTCGACCGCACCCAACCCGGGCTGCCGATGAAGACGGGACGCGCGGGCACGATGACGCATGACTACAAGCGGCACGGCACGACCACGCTGTTCGCCGCGCTGAACGTGCTCGAAGGGCGTGTCATCGGCCAGTGCATGCAGCGCCATCGACACCAAGAGTTCATTCGCTTCCTCAACGCCATCGAGGCCGACGTGCCCGCGGGAAAGCTGGTCCATGTGATCCTCGACAACTACGCCGCCCACAAGCATCCCAAGGTCCGCGGGTGGCTTACGTGCCATCCGCGCTTTTTCTTCCACTTCACCCCAACATCCTGCTCCTGGCTCAACGCCGTCGAAGGTTTCTTCGCAAAGCTCGCAAAGCAACGTCTCAAGCGCGGCGTCTTCCACTCGATCGTCGATCTCCAGGCCACCATCAACCGCTTCCTCGAACACACCAACAACGATCCGCAGCCCTTCATCTGGACAAAGGATCCCGACAAAATCATCGCCGCTGTCAGATGCGGGCACCAAGCGTTAGATTCCATCCACTAGGCTGAATGCCCGTCTTGGAGCGATCCTTGGTGACCGATTCTTGGTCTATGGCGAGGCAGGCATCGGGACGTGGATTGCGGTTCCAATTTGGACCGCTGGAGGCGGCGTAGAGTTCGCGGTGGGCGACGCTCTCTCGGTGTTCGCCGAGGTCAAGGCTGTATTTATTATTGGCGCCGGGTATCTCACCACCAGGATTCAAGGGGGCGTGAACTATCACCCCGCGGACGGGGCAGCATCATCTATGTCCGGTGGCGGCCCCTTCGACTGAGCCGGGCTCTATTTTGGTGCCCTTGGTGGCTTCACTGGCGGCTTCGGATTGGGAGACGCTGGGGTCCAAGTCGGCTACAATATGGTTTTCGGCAACTTCCTCGCTGGCGTCGAAGTCGAGACTACTCATTCCTTCATCCCGGCGGCTCTGATCAACGCAAGCCTGAACGCCCGTCTTGGCGGGATTCTTGGCGACAATTTCTTGGTCTATGGCGAGGCAGGTATCGGCGAGTATCTATTTGCTCCAATTTGGACTGCCGGGGCCGGTTTGGAAGTCGGAATCGGCGGTAACCTCTCACTGTTCGGGGAGGCCAAGGCCGTGCTGGCCATTGGCGGTGGGTACATTGGCACCCAAATCCGTGGCGGCGTGAATATCCACTTTGGAGAGTGACGATCGCAGTGCCCACCCCAAACGGATCAGGTCCCGCCAATGCGGGACCTCTTTCTATGAGGTCGCGAAATCGCCGATCGCTTCTTGATGTAACCGAGCGGTAACCGAGCGCCCTCGAAACGCCCTTTCGCGGTCGCGTTCACGCCTCGTTTCTGGGCGGCCGATCCCCTCAGAAACGGCCGTCTTCCGCCACTTTTGCCACGTGAAGAGATTTGGAGCGGGCGATGGGATTCGAACCCACGACCCCAACCTTGGCAAGGTTGTGCTCTACCCCTGAGCTACACCCGCTTCCGTCGCGCCGGGCGCGATCCGGACGATATCGCCGAAGAGTTCTGCGATTGCAAGGGCGACCTCGTCAGTCGAGACGAGTAAAGACCAGCGATGAAAATTCGATGAACTCACCGGTGTCCGGGTGGCGGACTTCGACAATCATGCCGAAGACGGTCTTGCCGTCCTCGCGGAGGATCGGGCGGTCGACGGAGACCCTCACTTCGATCTCCTGCTGCTGTTGCCGGATCTCGGCGCGATAGCGCGCCTGGACGATGAATCCCTCCTCATAGAGCAGGCCGTCCGAACTCAGTAATTCTGCCCTTTCGAAGCGGCTGAAATAGCCACCAGTTAGTTCGCCCCCTTCAGTTATAGTTAGATCGCCATCGAGATTGACCGCACCCTGGGTGTTGGCGCAGCGGCCGGTGTTGGCTAGCGTGGCGCTGGGCTGATCGAAGAGCGACTGCATGTTGCAGCCGGCAGCCTCGAGTTCGTCGTCGAAATTGTTGCGCGACATGCCTCGGGCGACCCAATCGCCGGCGTAAAGCCGCATCAGCGCGATCGCCTCATCGCGGCTGGCGATGGGGGTGAGATCGGGCTCCTGAGAAAGAGAATTGGTTGGCGCCAGCAGCAACACAGCGAGCAATAAGACGGCTATCGGACGCATCAGGACACTCCGGAATCTGCAACAACGAGACCGCGACGATGACGACGAAAGGCCCGGTCAAGAAGGGTGATGAAGGAAGGCAGGAAGACAAGATTGGCAATCAAGGCGGCCACGAGGGTTGCGATGATAAGCTGGCCAAGAAGGCCAATTGACGGCATCGCGCTGGTTTGGGTGGCGAGGTAGCTGAGGCCGAGAATCGCCGTGCTCGCCATCAGTGCCGGACCGACAATGCGAACCGCGTTAGCGAGCGCGTCGGGCGGCGCCATCGCCTCATTGCGATTAACGCGGTACATGTTGATCAGATGTACCGCATTGTCGATGCCGATGCCGAAGGCGACGGTTAGCGCGACGACGCTGGTGAGATCGTGATCGTAGCCAAGCAGCCAAAGCACCGCCTCCAGAGCAAGGATCGGCAGGATATTTGGGATCAAGCACGACAGTGCGAGGCCGGGCGACCCGCTGGCTACGGCCAGCGCTGCCACCGCGAGCACCACAGCAATCAGCATGCCGAAGCGAAGCTCGTCGATCAAAGCCGGGATCTCGACGGCGGAGAGCACCGGAAAGCCGGTGAGAACTACTTCTCCGGCGAGGCCTGCATCGCTCAGACCTTTGCGGATGGCCTCTACCAGGGACTCGACTTTCTCGCCGTCCATAATCGAGGGCAATTGCGCCGTCACCAGCATCGATCGTTGATCGTGAGCCAGGATACGATCGAGCATCGCCGGATCGGCTCCGGCTAACGCCTCACCGATTGAGTTGGCTTGGGCGCCATCCACACTATCCCAGAAATTGGCGAGCGAGATCGTTCGGCCCTCGCCGATGGCCTCGGCGAAGATGGCGGTTACGGCCGCGATGCGATCGCGGGAGGGCGGATCATGAAATGCCTCGCCGTCCGGGATCTGGACCAGGGCATAGAGCGGCACCGTACCGCCGAAGCGATCGCCGAGTTCGACCTCCGATTCGACCACCGAGGTGCCGGGCGGCAGATAACGATCGATCTCGAAATTGGAGTCGACCTGGAAGTGAATCGTGCCCAGGACCAGGACGATCAACACTGCCAATCCGATGCGTCGCAGCGGGGCGCGAATCGCCCACCGGCCGATCGGTTGGCCGAGCTGCGCAAAAGATGGCTTCCGCCGCCCCACTGAGCCGGGCAATCGGGTCACGACAAGGCAGAGCAACGGGAGGACGGTAATGAACGACAGAAACGCTAGTGCGACGGCGGCGACACCAAGCCAAGCCAGCGTCTGCAGCGCTGGGTTCTGAGCATAGGCGAGCGAGACGAAAGCGATTGCCGTGGTGATCGAGGTCATCGCCGAGGCGGGCCCGATTCGCAAAATCGAGCTTTTGAGATTGCTCCGAAGATTCCCATTTTCGGCGTTGGCCGACTGCCAATGGAAAAAGAAGACGATGGAATCGACCAGCGCGAGGATCAGCGCCAGCGAAGGCAGGATAGCGAACAGGAAATTGATCTCGATGCTGAGCGCATTGAAAAGGCCGAACAGCCAGATTACGGCAACGCCGGCGGGGGCGGCGCAGACCAACGCCGCGATCAGGCTGCGAAACACGACATAGCCGATCGCCGAGCCGATCAGGATTCCGAACAGCGCCATGCGCCATTGGTCATCCCGTAGTGAGTCGACGACCGTGGCTTGAATTGTCGGAATGCCTGTAACGGTGATCGCGAACCCTTCCGGCGTAATGCGATCGAGCTCGATGCCGAGTTCGGCGACCAGCGCCGCCATTTCACGATTGTCGGCATTGATCGGAGCTTCGAGCGTGGCCACGATCACAGCGATCGATGCCTCAGGGTCGATGAGAGCGCGGGCAACCGGCTGGTCTTGATGCAACCGGACCAGGGTGGTCCTGATCTCAGGGTCGCTCGTGAAAACCGGCGGCAGCGCCCGCCGGAACCGCTCGCCCTCGGGGTCGATCTCGCCGAGCGAAAAAATCGAGAATACCGATTCGATCGATTCGATCAGCGACAGATCGATGTGCAGGAAGCGAAGTGCCTCAATGCCGTCGACGGTGAGAAGATCCGGCGATTCAATCATCAAAAAAGCATCATGTGAGGCGTCGCGAAAGTTCTCTTTGACCTCGGAATAGCTGCGAAAGGCCTGGTGCTCGGACAGGATGTCGATCAGGCGGCCGTCAAAGGAGGTGCTCGGCAAGGTCGACACGGCGGCGACGAACACAAGCAACAGCAATGCCGCAAATAGCCGCGGCGCTCCGAGGACGAGGAGTCCGATCCGCTCGAGGCCGAAACCAAGGCTCCGCATCTGTTTCCGCGGCTGATTCAAATCTTCTGCTTCAGTATCGGGATTGCCGAACCTGCAAAGCGACGCAAAAAGCATTCTGTCACTTTTCCTAGCGGCCGGGTTGGACTATGATTAACCTTTGACGCTTTGATCAATGGTGTAACTGTTTGTATTTTATAACTCTTCCCGTTCTTTCAGCGTCGTTAGTCGGCTGTTTCTTCCTTGGGGAGTCATGGGTGACCCTGCCGGCGCTGCTGGCCTGGATCGTCGCCGTTCCGCTGGATGAGACCGTGGGAGATGATTGGTCGCGGCGACTGGAGGAGCGTCATGCGGGCTTCCTGAAGGCGCTGCTCTATATTCAGTTGCCGGCGCTGTCATTGGCGAGTTTCTTCTTTGCCTATTACCTCAGCGATTGGACATTCCTCGGATCGGCCATCGATGCCGCACGCGCTAGGACTGATACTTGGCATTTGATCCTCACCACCGGAGGGATGGCTTTGTTCTACGCGATCGCGGGGATCAACGTCGCTCATGAGCTGGTACATCGCAATAGCCGACTGCCGGTTTTGGTCGGCCGTTGGCTGCTGTCCTTCTCTTTGGATACCGGCTTTTCGCTCGAGCATGTTTACGGCCATCACCTGAACATAGGCACCAAAAGAGATCCGGCGACGGCACCGCGCGGCCAGGGGTTTTGGGCATTCTATGTCCGCATGCTCTACCTCGGCAATCGCAACGCATGGCGGATCGAGAAACGCTTTCTAAAAAAACAAGGCCTTGCGGTTTGGAGCTTTCGCAACCGTTTCTTGACCGGCCAACTAATGTCCATGTTGTGGATTGCACTGTTTGCCGTGGCCGCTGGATGGGTCGGTGTACTGGCTTTCACCGTCATTGCGCTATGGTCGAAGCTCTATCTTGAGCTGACCAACTACATTGAGCATTACGGTCTCGTGCGCGTCGAGGGGACCCGGGTCGCGGCAAGGCATTCGTGGAATTCAAGCCGGCGGCTGTCCAATTGGCTGTTGTTCAACCTGCCGCGCCACTCCGATCATCACATCAAGCCGGGCAAGAATTACTGGGAGCTGGACACACGGACCGATGCACCGCAACTCCCGCATGGCTATTTTTCGATGGCGATCATCGCTCTGATTCCGCGGTTGTATGTGTGGTGGATGCGAGACCTCCTCGCTGGTTGGGATCGCAACTATGCTTCCGCCGGGGAGCGCGGGCTGATCGCTGCCGAATCCGCTCCGGCGGGCGTGACCACGGCGATGCCAACGGCCGCTAACAGCGATTCTATATCCGAAATGCGGTCAACGAACCGCGTGGGGGAGTAGATGTTGAGGCTGATGCGGTCCGGCTGAGGGACAATGACGCAGCAGTTCACGCCGGCCATGTGGGTGCCACAATATATGTCGTTCAACGCCAGCCCGGCGAAGACGCCGCTGGGCGTATGTGGTGGCACAAGCGAGAGAAGAAAATCATAGGGAGCAAAGCCGAAGAACCGCTTGCCGTAGAGCGCCGGCGTGATCTTGGCGAGGCGACGATGGAAGCCGAAAATCGCATTATAGTGCATTTGCAGGCCGAGGGATTCACGGCCGGCTCCGGCTAATTTGAGATCGAGCGCCTCGGCGTATTCGGCGAAACTGGAACGCTGGCGCATAGTCGTCACCTGCATTCGCAGTCTCACGAAGTCATCATCGCCGTCAAAACGGCGGGGCGACAGATTGGAATAACCGATAAAGCGCGGCCGCAGCGAGCGGCGCTTATTGGCGTGATAGAATCCATTCATCACCAGCGCGAAAATAACCGTCCGCTGCTGAACTCCCAATTCCGTCGCGACCCGCTTCAGGTCTCGCCGGCTCAAGGCGATTGTCCGCAGCGAACAATCGTTGTTGTTGCGCCAATGAAACGCGGTGATGGCGAAATTGGTCGGCATCGCCAGCGTGGCGACGATCGCGGTGGCGAGCCGGCCGAGCGGGCGCGCCACCTGCCGCGCCGGGTGGGCCTCGTGCTTTGACGGCCGGCCGCGCAGTACCTGGGCCGTGTCGACGCCCTCCATCAGTGCGTGTGAGGCGCGGTACAGAACGAAGCTGCGATTACCGTCGGCGTTGGCCCCATTGCGCAGCGAGAAACAGGCGGCCCGGAAACTCGGCAATCGCGGATCGAGAAACAGATCCTGGTTTGGACTGAGGACGGAATCGGGGAAGCCGGCGAAGCTATCGAGTTCGGTAAAGGAAATGATCTCTTCGAGATCGAACGGTCGAGCGTCGATGTGAGCTTGGCGGCGGTCGTCATTGCGCAAATTAAGCTGCGGCGCCAAGCCGATCACGTCCTCGACCATCCCGCGGAACGAACTACGGGCCAGCAGGGTAGGGGTGAAGGCGGCGAAATAGACTGTGTTGCGAGCTCCGGTCAGATACCATTGGAAATTGGTGTAGGGACGCGGTCCCTCAGCAGCAACGGTCGCGAGGGCCCGCATTTCGGCTTGCCTCACGTCGGACATCGCTCTGTTCTGTGGCTGTCCCGACATGATCGCCACGAAACCGGGTCGCGAGGGGCAAGTCAACGGAGATTGCCGCCGACCGACCAAGAACCGCTTGTGTCAGGCTGGCTTGGGCGATAGGCCGATGGCGCTTTGAAGACATCGCCAAGACAACCGCGCCGGTCCCTGGCTTTCGGTCTCGACCGGATCGGCCTTGTTGCGCTTCGCCACCCTCGGCTGGCTGCGGTTGGCGTGCTCATTGTCACGGCCGTGACGGTGTATGGCTTCTTCCATGTGTCGATCGATCGTGATCTTCGCGATCTCTTCCGCGGCGATACCGAGATCTATCAGACCTACACCGAAGCGGCCGAAGCGTTCGCCGATCCGGAGAACCAGATCCTGGTGTTGGTCGAGGGTGCTGATCTAGGCAGTCCGGAGACTTTCGAGAGGCTGCGCGACCTCCATCTCGACCTTCAGCTTCTGCGCCAGGTCGGCAGTGTGTTTTCGCCTTTTTCGCTACGGCAGCCGCCGGACGAAAATGGCGGCACACGTACGCTGATCGCCGATCCGTCGGCTGGACTTGATGCCGACCTCGTTGCCGCGATCCGGTCCCATCCGATTCTCGGCCAGAACATCCTCTCCGCCGATGGATCGGTGCTGTTGTTCATTGTCACGCACGCAGAGCCGAGGGCGTCGCTGGATGAGCACAACGAGCTGATCGACGCGGTGAAAGAGACTGTCGCGCGGGGGCTTGGGAATTCCGATGTTGATGCAACGGTCGCCGGGTTCGCGGCGATGCGCACGGAGATTGTGGACCTGTTGGAGCGTGACCAGATCGTGCTCAATGGCTCCGGCATAATCATCGGTTTCTTCCTCAGCCTAATTCTCTTCAGGTCTGGGGTCGGGGCCGCGATCACGGCGGCGCCTGCCGCCTTTGCCGGACTGACGCTGCTCGGATGGACTGGCGCGCTCGGCATTCCCGTGACGATCCTCTCCAACGTCGTGCCGGCGCTGGTAATGGTGCTCGGCTATGCTGACGGCATGCATCTCACCGCGGCCTGGCGCCGCCATCGGGAGAACGGCCTCTCGATCGTCGAGGCGGAGAAATTGGCTCTGATCGAGGTCGGTCCGGCCTGCATGCTCACGGCGCTGACGACGGCGGTGGCGTTCTTGTCGATGACCTTGTCCGATGTCGGGATCGTACAAGATTTCGGTCGGGTCGGGGCCGTGGGAACTATCCTCGGGACAGCAATGGTACTGGTCGGGCACGGTCTCGGGGCGCGTGCGATCGGGCGTTTCTGGCGACTAGACGGTCGCAGTTCTGCAAGCCTGCTCAATCGGCTGGCTGGCCCGAGCGCGGCGTTATCTCATTGGGTGACCGGGCGGGCCGGTGCCATCGCTCTGATATCGCTGCCGGTGACGGTTGTCCTCGGCGTCGCTTTCTTTACCGTTCCGGCGGAGCACTCGCTGAGTGAAACGTTGCCGCGCGGAAGTTCGATGGTCGGGGCGCTCAAGATCGTCGACGATCGACTTGGTGGAGCATTTCCGGTCCAGATCATCGTTCCGATGGGAGGAATTGCCGCCGATTCAGCCGACGGGCTGGCCAGGATTCGGGCGGTCCATCAGGCGGTAGCCGATGTTGGCGCGGCGTCGCCGCCGCTGTCAGTGTGGAGCCTGGCCAACTGGGCGGGCGTTGCCGAGGGTGAGGATACCGCCGGTATGCTCGACAACCTCCCGGATGCCACGCGCCGGCTGTTCGTCGGTGAGCCCGGGGCACTGGTGACGGTCAATATCGTCGAGCTACCGACGGCCGAAACCGCCGCGTTGATCGATCGGATCGAGGCGGCCGCGGTTGCCGCCGTGGCTGGCACGGTGGTTACCGGCGCCGCAGTTGTCGGCGCCCGCGAGGCCACCAGGACGATCGGCAAT
This sequence comes from Kaistiaceae bacterium, assembly GCA_963667605.2. GTDB lineage: Bacteria > Pseudomonadota > Alphaproteobacteria > Rhizobiales > Kaistiaceae > JADLGL01. The sequence goes on along the minus strand of CAXXUZ010000003.1, from coordinate 754,868 downwards.
CTCAGTCGCAGCCTTGGTCTTGCAGTGGTGGCCGCGCTAATCTTGATGGCGGTCGCGCTGCGGAGCTTCGGCGCCGGCATGGTGGCGGCGATTCCCAACATCCTGCCGATCGTTGCGGTCGGGACGATTCTCTATGTTCTCGGTCAAGGGATGCAGCTGACCAGCGTGGTGTCTCTGACCATCGCTTTCGGCATCGCGATCGACGACACGATCCATTATCTCAACATACTTTTCCTGACCCGCGGTACCGATTTGAGGCTCCGACTAGTCGCAGCGTCGCGTCAGGTCGGTCCGGTTCTGATCGGCACCACCTTTGTTCTGGTTGGCGGTATGGCGATGACCCAAAGCAGTGGCCTTGCCACCATCGCTCTGTTCGGCCTGCTGGCGATGGCGAGCCTGATCGTAGCGTTAATCGGCGATCTCATTTTCCTGCCGGCGCTGATCGCGGGGCCGGCGCGCCGTCTGTTCGGGGGGCGCGAGAGAGTGGAACCGATCGAAGGTGACGATAAGTTCGTTCAGTCAACACTGAACGAACTGATAGTATTATCGAGCTTCCATTGCATTAGATATAGGTGGAGGCGATGGCGAAGACTGAGGCAATCACCTCCGGCGACGAAATGAGCACGAGGGATGCTGTCGGAGTGGAGCCGATCGCCCGTTTTGTCGAGCAAATGGGGCTGATCTGCGAGGCCGATAATCTGCCCCGCATTGCCGGCCGGCTGTTCGGATTGCTTATCGTAGAGGACGGGGCATACAGCCTTCGCCAACTGGCCGACCGGTTGCAGGTCAGCCGGGCCAGCGTTTCGACCAATGCCCGCATTTTGACCGAAATTGGAATTGTCGAGCGAGCGCCCAAACCGGGGGACCGGCAGGGCTATTATCAGCTCGCCAGCAACCCCTTCCATCGCATGCTGACCGGCAAAGTGCGTGCGCTCCAACATGCCCAAACAGTGTTCTCGGAGGCGGCCGAGAGCTTCCCCGCCAAACGTGAGACGGCAAAGCGACGACTGCGCGAGATGGCCGAATTCCATCGAACGGCAGCCGAAATCGTGTCGGAGTTGATTGAGCGTTCATCACAACAGCGACACTAGGGTTCGAAACTTCGTTTATGGCGCCGTCCGGCGCCCTGCACAGCTAGGAGATTTCCGTGGCAGTCTATCTCTACCGGCTCGGCCGATTCGCCTTTCGCAATCGCTGGGCAATGATTGGCGTTTGGCTATTGATGCTGGTGTTAGCTGCTGTTGCCGCGCAAACCCTCAGCAGTCAGACGACAGCGAGTTTCTCGGTGCCGGGAACACCGGCGCAGGATGCCGTCGATCTGATGGCCGAAAGGGCTCCGCAGCTGTCAGAAGGCGGCACCCGGGCGCGACTCGTTTTCGCCGCGCCGGAGGGCCGGAGAATAGACGAGCCGGAATTTCAAGCGGCGATCCAATTGACACTGGAGGAGTTGCAGGCGTGGCCGGCGAATATTGAAACGATGTTTCCGGACCTTGAAGGTGTTGAGCTCAACGAGCAGCAACGACCGGCCGAGGTCAGGGACCCGTTTGAAACGCAAGCGATATCTGAAAATGGCCGCGTGGCCATAGTCCAGGTGCTGTTCAGCGTCCAGTCGTTCGACCTGACCGAAGAGACCCGCGAGTTCCTCCTGGTCGCCGGAGGGGATTCGCGTGCCGCCGGCCTTCAGGTCGAGGTTGGCGGCGATGCCCTCCAGGCGCCAGTGGAGCAGGGGATTACCGAACTGATCGGCGTTGCGGTCGCTGCCGTCGTTCTCACCGTCACCTTCGGGTCGCTGATCGCGGCCGGGTTGCCTCTACTGATGGCCATTCTCGGTATCGGTATCGGCATTAGCCTGATTACCGCCGCGACGGGGTTTATCGACATGTCCGCCGAATCAAGCATCCTAGCGATGATGCTGGGATTGGCGGTTGCGATCGACTATTCCCTCTTCATCGTCTCGCGGTTTCGAGTCGAGCTTGCCAATGGCAAGTCGATGGAGGAGGCGATTGGTACAGCCGCCGGCACCGCCGGCAACGCTGTGGTCTTTGCCGGCACGACGGTGATGATTGCGCTGGCGGGTCTGTCGGTGGTCGGGATTCCGTTCCTGACCACCATGGCGTTCGCGGCGATCGTGACGGTTTTCTTTGCGATCCTGATCGCGATTTCTCTGCTTCCGGCGATCCTTGGCTTCGCCGGTCGGCGCGTGCTTAGCCGCAAAGTTCGCAAGGGCAAGGTGGAGGTGGACGAGGCCGTTTCGGGCCCGGCGCCAGCTATTCGGTGGGGCCGCTTTGTCACCGGGAATCCCTTGATCGTGTTGCTAGTGGCAATTATCGGCTTGGGAATATTGGCGATACCGGCCATCGACCTCGAACTCGGGATTCCGGGCGACGAGGTCGCCCCGGAGAGTTCGACCAATCGCAAGGCCTATGATTTGATCGCCGAGAACTTTGGCCCCGGCTTCAATGGGCCGTTATTGGTGGTGATCGATATCCCGGAGGGTGTTGATGGTGAGGTCGCCGCGGGTGCCATCAAGGCCGAACTTGAGGCGATGGAGGGCGTCGCATTTGCCACGCCACCGAGCGTCATTCCCGACGTCAATCTTGGCATCATATCCGTCACGCCGACGACAGCGCCGTCATCGGTGGCGACGACCGATCTGGTCAAAGCGATCCGAAAGTCTTCCGAGAGGCTATTTGAGGAGACCGGCGCCTCGCTCGGTGTCACTGGTTTGACCGCATTCTTGATCGACGTTTCGGTGCGTCTTGGCGAAGCGCTGACGCCTTATTTGATGGTGGTCGTCGGCCTGGCGATGGTTCTGTTGCTCCTGGTGTTCAGATCGGTGGTGGTACCGATCAAGGCCACGGTGGGCTTCCTGTTCACCATCGGCGCGACCTTCGGCGCGGTCGTCGCGGTGTTCCAATGGGGATGGCTGGCCGGTCTGTTCGGTGTCGAGCAGATCGGGCCAATCCTCTCCTTCCTGCCGATCTTCATGATCGGTGTCGTGTTCGGTTTGGCGATGGACTACGAGTTCTTCCTGGTCACGCGGATGCGCGAAGAACATGTCCGTGGTGCGGCGCCGAAGGACGCGGTAATCAACGGCCTCGGCTTCAGCGGTAAGATCGTTACCGCCGCCGCGATCATTATGATCAGCGTATTCATGGGTTTTGTCATCGACGACAATCCGATCATCAAATCGATAGGTTTCGCGCTTGCCTTTGGCGTGTTGGTGGATGCCTTTGTCGTCCGACTGACCATCGTTCCCGCTGTGCTAGCCCTCCTTGGTCGAGGTACTTGGTGGATCCCGCGCTGGCTCAATGCGGTCCTTCCCGATGTCGATGTCGAAGGCGAGCGGCTGCGGAGGTATGTCGGATCGGACGGCAAGGCGGCGCCGGAGGCTGCAGAGTAGCGCCACACAGGCAAACGGCAGAAAGCCATCGGCGGGCCCCGCGGCTCTTTGCTCCAGCCGGTAGACGTTCAGGCCGTGCATTCGCATAATGTCGACCGCGGCTGCGGTGGAAATGCCGGCCGGAGCTTGAGGGAGGCACGGAATGATGGCGAATGTGCATCCGGTCACGCCGGAATGGGCGGCGCGCGCCCATGTCAACAAGGCCAAATACGAGGAGATGTACCGGCGTTCGATCGAGGATCCGGACGGGTTCTGGGCCGAGCACGCCGCGCGGATCGATTGGATCCAGCCCTTTACTAAGGTCAAGAACACGACTTTCGGTCCACCCGATGTCTCGATCAAATGGTTCGAGGACGGAGCACTCAATCTTTCGGCCAATTGCATTGATCGTCACCTCGCCACCCGAGGCGATCAAATTGCCATCATCTGGGAGGCCGATGATCCGGCCGAGCAAAGGCTGATCACCTACCGCGAGCTCGCCAAAGAGGTGAACAGGTTCGCAAATGTGCTCAAGGCTCGGGGCGCCAAGAAAGGCGACCGGGTTACGATTTATATGCCAATGATCCCGGAAGCGGCTTTTGCAATGCTTGCTTGCGCTCGGATCGGCGCGGTTCATTCAGTCGTCTTTGGCGGCTTCTCGCCGGAATCGCTTGCTGGCCGGATCAATGATTGTCGCTCCGATCTGGTGATGACGGCTGACGAGGGCGTGCGCGGCGGCAGGATAGTGCCGCTGAAGCGAAATACGGACGAGGCGATCGTCAAATGCGGCCATGAGGTTGGGGTTATCGTCGTCCGCCGCACTGGCAATGAAGTGCCGATGAAGCCGGGCCGCGACCACTGGTATGACGAGCTTGCTGCCGAGGCGTCCGACGAATGCGAGCCGGAGGTGATGAATGCGGAAGACCCATTATTCATCCTCTACACCTCAGGCTCGACAGGAAAGCCGAAGGGCGTCCTCCACACTACTGGCGGCTACGCCGTTTGGACGTCTCTGACTCACGAGCTGGTCTTCGATTATCATGATGGCGACATCTATTGGTGTACCGCTGATATCGGCTGGGTCACCGGCCATAGCTATATCGTCTACGGCCCGCTCGCTAATGCCGCGACCACGCTAATGTTCGAGGGGGTACCGAACTATCCGACCGCGAGCCGGTTCTGGGACGTTGTCGACAAGCACAAGGTCAACATTTTCTACACCGCGCCGACGGCGATCCGAGCACTGATGGGCGCAGGCGACGAACATGTCACCCGGACTTCGCGGGCTTCGCTACGGCTTCTCGGATCGGTTGGTGAGCCGATCAATCCCGAGGCGTGGGAATGGTACTATCGCGTCGTCGGCGACAGCCGGTGTCCGATCATGGATACTTGGTGGCAGACCGAGACCGGCGGCTTCATGATCACGCCGATGCCCGGTGTGTCGGATTTGAAGCCCGGTTCGGCCAATAAGCCGTTCTTCGGCGTCAAGCTGGCGATTGTCGACGCGGACGGCAAGACCATGGACGGCCCGGCGCGCGGCAATCTCGTCATTACCGATTCTTGGCCCGGGCAAATGCGAGGCCTGTTCGGTGATCACAAGCGCTTCGTCGACACCTATTTCACGACTTATCCTGGCTTCTTCTACACCGGCGATGGCTGCCGCCGCGACGAAGATGGCGACTATTGGATCACCGGCCGGGTCGATGATGTTCTCAATGTCTCGGGACATCGCATGGGTACGGCGGAGGTCGAATCGGCGCTGGTGTCGCATCCCAAGGTCTCCGAATCCGCGGTGGTCGGCTATCCGCACCCGGTCAAAGGCCAGGGCATATACGCCTATGTGACGCTGATGACCGGCGAGGAATGGTCCGACGATCTGAGGACCGAGCTTCGGAATTGGGTGCGGAAGGAAATCGGGCCGATCGCGGCGCCGGATCTGCTGCAGTTCGCGCCCGGCCTGCCGAAGACCCGATCCGGAAAGATCATGCGCCGGATCTTGCGCAAGATCGCTGAGGATCAACCGGATGCGCTCGGCGACATCTCCACTCTTGCCGACCCGGCAGTGGTCGAGGAATTGGTCGCAAATCGGATGAATCGTGTCGAGGTCTGAGCGCGTCAGTTATTCAGGATCGACCGGGACAAGAAGCCGGCGGATCAGCAGGCTAAATTGCCAAAACGCCGAGAAGCCGATCAGTACATAGACTACCCGCGCCACGACCGAGGAGGGCGCCGTCTCATGATTGCCGTCGCCGAATATGGCGGTGATCACGTCAAACTCGAAGATGCCGACGAGGCCCCAATTGATGCCGCCGAGGATGACGATCAGCATAGTGAGGGCGCTGAAGATCTTCATTTCGACCGATTTCATTGGGTGAAGTTGTATCTGATCGGTGATGCCCGACGCGCCAAAAAAAATCCAGACGCTGAGCGCGCTCCTTTGTGCGCAACCAAATCGATACGGCCGACGATGATCTTGTCCGACCGGGCCGGCAATCCCATCATATTAAGGCTAGGCCGGCCCGGCGGCGGGCGGATATCGAGTAGAGGATAATGAACGTTTTTCGAACTGGGATTTTGTTGGCCTTTCTCACCGCGCTGTTCATGGGCATCGGCTATCTGATCGGCGGCACCAGCGGCATGGTGATCGCCCTGGTGGTCGCCGCCGGCATCAATCTCGTCAGCTATTGGAAATCCGACAAGATCGTATTGCGAATGTACCAACCTAAGGAGGTGGACGCCCGGACGGCGCCGGAGCTCCATGGCATCGTGCAAAGACTGGCCGCGCGCGCCGATTTGCCGATGCCGAAAGTCTATCTGATCAAAAATGAGCAGCCCAATGCCTTCGCCACCGGTCGCAATCCGGAGAATTCCGCGGTAGCGGCCACGACCGGCCTCCTCGCTCGGCTGGAGACGGAAGACATCGAGGGCGTGATGGCGCATGAGCTGGCACATATCCGCAATCGCGACACGCTGACGATGACGATCACGGCGACGATCGCCGGCGCGATTTCGATGCTGGCGAGTTTCGCTTTCTTCTTCGGCGGGATGCGGAACGGCAGCAGCAATCCACTCGGTTTTATAGGCATATTAGTCGTGGCGATCGTTGCACCGATGGCGGCGATGATGGTGCAATTCGCGATCAGCCGGGCGCGCGAATATTCCGCCGATCGGAGCGGAGCAGAGATATCGGGCAATCCACGCGGTTTGGCCTCCGCGCTGGTGAAAATCAGCAACATTGCCGCCAGAATTCCCAATCGAGACGCCGAGAGAAGCCCGGCGACGGCACATATGTTCATCATCAACCCCTTGTCCGGTCAGCGAATGGACAATCTGTTCTCGACCCATACGGCGACCGAAAATCGCGTCGCTCAGCTGATCGAACTGGAGCGGTCGATGGGCGGCGCCGGCGTTCGGTCGACGCCTGTCTCACCGCCTCGGATCGGTAGAAGCGATATCTCGGCGCGGCGTGGTCCTTGGGGGTGAGCCGACGAGCGGAGCATCCTTCTCAGGCCGGGAGCGAAAGGCCGAACGAGCCGGCAGTGATTCTCGGGTTGGCCGCGAGGGTGGCGGCGGCCGGTCTTCTTTCCGATGTGCTTGATGATGGGCGATCGTTGAATGCCGTGATCGAGGCTTCCGATTCGCCGCTGGCCGACCTTCAGCCGCAGGGCCGGGCACTGGCCCGTGCAATCGTCTCAACCGCGTTGCGGCGGCATGGCCAGATCGAAGCGGCGTTTGGTGTCCTGATCGAGCGAAAACTGCCGCGACGGGCCGGCGCTCTTTCGCGGGTTCTCGAAATCGCCGCGACGCAGCTCTTGTTCATGGAAGTTCCTGATCACGCCGCGGTTTCGCTCGCTTTGAAGATGGCCGATGCCGATGCCAAGGCGCGTCATTTCAAGCCATTGGCCAATGGCGTTCTCCGAACCCTGATCCGCCGGCGCGACGAGATTTTGGCCGACCAGGATGCGGCGAGGCTAAACACCCCGGGCTGGCTCTGGGACCGCTGGGTGGATGCCTACGGGTCCGAGACCACGCGGGCCATTGCTGAGGCGCATCTCGATGAGCCTTCATTGGATTTGACGATCAAGGCCGATCCAGCCGTCTGGGCAGACCGGCTTGGCGGCGTAGTGCTTCCGACCGGGACGGTGCGACTCCAAGGGAAGGGCCGGGTTGAGGCTCGGCCGGGATATGACGAGGGGGCGTGGTGGGTGCAGGATGCGGCGGCGGCGTTGCCGGCGCGGCTCCTCGGCGATGTCGCCGGCAAGACCGTGCTCGATCTCTGCGCTGCTCCGGGGGGCAAAACTGTGCAGCTCGCAAACGCGGGAGCGTTGGTCACCGCCGTTGATATCTCCGCCGAACGTGTCGGGCGTCTTGAGGCCAATCTCAAACGGCTGGGTCTCAGGGCGGAAAGTGTGGTCGCTGATGCCCTCGCTTACGATCCCGGCAAGAGCTTCGATGCGATTCTTGTCGATGCCCCCTGCACCGCAACCGGCACAGTCCGCCGTCACCCGGATATTCCCTGGCTGAAACAGGAGGCCGATATCGCCAAGTTTTCTCGGCTACAGCGGCTGATGATCGAAAAGGCTGCGAAGCTCACGCGGCCGGGCGGAACCGTCCTATTTGCAACTTGCTCCTTGCAGCCGGAAGAAGGCGAAGGCCAGGCGCTGGCTGCCCTGGCGGGGCTGCCACTAACGCCGTGGCCGATCGAGGCAGGCGAGGTTGGCGGGCTTCGTGGCGATTGGATTGACGATGGCTGGCTGCGGACGCTTCCTTGCCATCGGCCCGCTGAGGATGTTGGTGGTGGGCTTGACGGATTCTTCGCGGCGCGCTTCCATAGGCTCTGACAATTTGGTTTTGACGGAGCCGCCGTTACATTGCCCGACTCCTGGCGCCAAGTGAGTGGTCGCAGAGCCATGAACAAACCGGATTCGAGGCGGGATGGCAGCTGATTCTACCGTCGAACGGCGGCGCATGTGGTCCTTCGTGCTGAGCGAAGGCCTAAGACAAGCCGCGCTCCGCTACCATCGCAGTGTTCTCTATCGGCCGCGTTATGCCGGGCCGACGCCGGATCGGTTGCTGATCGCTCCGACCGATTTGCGCACCAGCGATGCGACCTTGGCGCATGACATCTACGCTGGCCGTTTCGTATTGGCCGGGGTGGCCATCGATGCCAGCGTGGTGCCGGTTTTTGCGCTGGAGCCGCCCAATGTAGCCTGGGCGCGGGAGCTTCATGGCTTCGGTTGGCTGCGTCATTTGCGTGCCTCCGAATTGAAGGTATCGCGGTCAAATGCCCGATCGCTGGTGCGCGATTGGATCCGCCAGGGCAGCCATAATCATCCCACCGCATGGCAGCCGGATGTTGTCGCCCGCCGGGTCATCTCCTGGCTGTCGCAATCGCCGCTGGTGCTGGACGGGAGTGATCATGCCTTCTACCGCCGCTTCATGCGGTCGCTGACCTCGCAAATCCGGCTGCTCCGGCGGATAGCACAGGACGGGCCGCCGGGATTGCCGCGCCTGACGATGATGATCGCCGTCGCCGAGGCGGCTATCGCGCTGCCGGATCAGGATCGCTTTCTTCACCAAGCGGGGCGGCGTTTGGAGCTTGAGTTGCAGCGGCAGATCCTGCCAGATGGAGGACATGTCAGCCGCAGTCCGGCGGCGATATTGGAAGTGCTGGCCGATCTTCTGCCACTCCGGCAAGCTTACTCAGCACGGGGGATTCAGCCGCTGGCCGGCATGATCGGCGCGATCGACCGGATGATGCCGATGGTCCGATTCTTTCGCCATCGAGATGGCGCCTTCGCCCGGTTCAACGGTACCTCCGACACCGCGGTCGATCTGATCGCAACGGTGCTCGCTTATGATGATGCCAGAGGAGCGCCGCCCAGCAGTGCGCCGCATAGCGGCTATCAAAGACTGGCGGCGGGTGACACCGTGGCGCTCGTCGATGTTGGCCGGCCGCCGCCGATTGCGCTGAGCGGTGAAGCCATTGCCGGCTGGCTTTCCATCGAACTCAGTAGCGGCCGCCATCGCATCATAGTCAATTGCGGCACCGGCGGAGAAGTCGGCTCTCGCTTACGGCGCCTGTCCCGCACCACCGCCGCTCAAAGCACAGCAACGGTGAATGACACTTCCTCCTGCCGTTTCTTGATCGGATCGGCAATGGCGCGGCGGCTCGGCGAAGTGATCGTCGAGGGTCCCGATTCGACTTCGGTCGAACGAACAGAGGATGAAGACGGCGCCCACATCGTCTTCGCCAGCCATAGCGGTTATGCGGATCGGTTCGGGCTAATTCACGAGCGACGAGTCAAACTCTCCAAATCAGGTCATCGGCTTGACGGCGTTGATCGATTTCTGCCGGCTCCGGGTGGCCGGCTCAGTCGTGGCGGCAAGGACGGCTTCGCGATTCGGTTTCATCTCCACCCCAATGTCGACGCCGAGCTGGCCAAATCGGGACAGGCGCGATTGTCGTTGCCGGATGGCGAGATTTGGCAATTCGCCGCCGATCATGAAATTGTGTTGGAGGAGAGCATCTTCTTTTCGGAGACCTACGGAAATCTCCGGGCAACGCAATTGGTCATTTATGGCCGACCGCAAGGCCGCGACCATGCAGCCTGGTGGTTGCAGCGCGTCGGTCTGGCGAAACGGGCCGGCGGATAGGCGAAACAACCCCGATTTGACCGTCGGGGGAATCATGTTATCGGCCCGGCTTCGCGTCGCTTGGTTTCAGACATTTCATGGTCACGCTCACCAAGACATTTCCCATTCGCGAATTGGTCCCGGTGAGACGGGCGCTGATTTCGGTTTCCGACAAAACCGATCTGGTGACTCTAGGCAGAGCACTTGCCGCCAAGGGGGTCGAGATCGTGTCGACCGGCGGCAGCCGAGGGGCCATGGTCGAAGCCGGCATTGAGGCAATTGAAGTGGCCTCGCTCACCGGATTTCCCGAAATGCTGGATGGGCGAGTCAAAACGCTGCATCCCGCCGTTCATGGCGGAATACTCGCCATTCGCGATGATCCAGAACACGTCGCTGCGCTGGCGGCGCGGGAGATCGGACAGATCGATCTGGTCGTGGTCAATCTCTATCCATTCGAGGAGGCTACACGAAACGGCGCGTCCGATGCGGAGATTATCGAGAATATCGACATTGGCGGCCCGGCGCTGATCCGCGCTGCCGCCAAGAACCATGCTTACGTCACCGTCGTCGTTGATCCCGCTGACTATGCCGAGCTGGCGGCGGCGATCGATGAAGGCGATGGCGCGGTTCCTTTGGCGCTTCGTCGCCGGTTCGCGGCGAAGGCTTTCGCCCGGACCGCTGCCTATGACGCGGCGATCTCAGCTTGGTTCGGTCGGATCGTGGGCGAGGAGGCGCCTCGATGGCGGTCCTTTGCCGGCGAGCTTCGGGAAACGCTCCGTTATGGAGAAAACCCGCATCAGCGTGCGGCCTTCTTTGCCGGCGGCGAGTCCAGACCGGGAGTAGCGACCGCGAACCAGATTCAAGGCAAGGAGCTTTCCTACAACAATATCAGCGATGTCGATGCCGCCTATGAATTGGTTGCGGAATTCGACCCGGCCGAGACCGCGGCGGTGGCGATCATCAAGCACGCCAATCCCTGTGGTGTCGGTCTCGGCAGCAGCCTCGGCGAAGCCTATGCCAAGGCGCTCCGCTGTGATCCGGTGTCCGCGTTCGGCGGCATCGTCGCGGTAAATCGGCCGCTCGACGCCGAGGTCGCTACTGATATCGTCAAGATCTTCACCGAAGTGATCATCGCGCCCGATGTCAGCGACGAGGCCAAAGCGATCATCGCGGCAAAGCGCAATCCTCGGCTTTTGGTCGCGGGCGACCTGCCCGATCCGCTGGCGCCGGGAATTGTCGTTCGTTCGGTGGCCGGCGGCCTGTTGGTGCAGAACCGCGATGCTGGCCGAATCACAGTATCCGAACTGAAAATCGTGAGCAAGCGGGCACCGAGTGAGGCCGAGCTTGCCGATTTGCTGTTCGCCTGTCGCGTCGCCAAGCACGTGAAGTCGAATGCGATTGTGCTGGCCAAAAACAGCGCCACGGTCGGCATTGGCGCCGGCCAGATGAGCCGGCTCGATTCCGCCTTCATCGCCGCACGAAAGGCCGAGGAGGCCGGTAAGGCGGAGGGGCTTGAGGATAGTTTGGCGAAAGACTGCGTGGTCGCGTCCGATGCTTTTTTCCCATTCGCCGATGCAATGCTGGTTGCCGCCGATGCCGGGGCGAGCGCGGTGATCCAGCCGGGTGGCTCGATGCGGGATAACGACATCATCGCCGCGGCCGATGGGCGGGATCTAGCGATGGTGCTGACCGGCATGCGGCATTTCCGGCATTGACGGCATGATCACCAAATCCGCGCCGTTGACATATTTTTCGATGTACTGGATCCGGCCGCAGCTGGCAGGATAGGGTGCCGGCATGGGCTGGGGATCACATAGAATGCGGCGTCACAGGGATTGGCTGATCGACCGTCCGATCGCGCATCGCGGCCTGCATAATCTTGCCGCGGGCATTCCGGAAAATTCGCTCGCGGCATTTGACGCAGCAATCCGACATCTGCTGCCGATCGAATTCGATCTGCGCCTGACCGAGGACGGACAGGCGGTCGTCTATCATGACGAGTATCTCGGTCGGCTCACCGGATTCGATCGCGCGGTGGCGGCGACGACGCTTCACGAGATCAAGACGCTTCGAATCGCGGGCACCGAGGAGCGGCCTCCATCCCTGCCGGAAGCGCTTGAATTCATCGATGGCCGGGTGCCGGTGCTGATCGAGCTTAAGTCGATTGGCCGACCGGGTCCGTTGGAAGCGGCGGTTCAGGATGCGATCAAGCATTTCTCCGGTCAGGCCGCGGTGCAATCCTTCTCGCCACGTTCGATGCAATGGTTCCGCGAGAACGCACCGACGCTGACCCGGGGTCAGATTGCCGGCGCCTATCGCGGCCACGATCTGCCGTCATTGCATCGGATCATTCATCGGCATTTGCTGATGCTGCGGATCAGCCGGCCGCACTTCGTCGCCCACCATGTCGGCTGTTTGGGATTGCCGGCATCGCGGCTTTGGCGGCGTCTAGGCGGACCACTCCTGGCGTGGACGGTTCGTTCAGCTCAAGACCTTGATCGTGTGCGCGGTCGGGCCGATGGGCTGATCTTCGAGAGCTTCGATCCGCTGAAAAGCGGGCTGCTGCCGGCTCCGCGACCGGCTTTGCCGCTCTAATTCCGGTCGACGCCAGCTTTGGCTAGTCGGATTGGTTCCGCGGTGTTGGATCGACTCTGAGCAGCAGCACGCCGCCGACAACAAAGAACACAATCAGCGTCGAGATGCCGAGCCGCTGGCTGTCGGTGATTGAGGTGATTGCCGCCACCGATGCGGCTGCTGCGAAGGTGGTGAGTTTTCCCGACAAAGCGAACATGCCGAAGAATTGGGTGATCTGATCCTTGGGCGATAGTTTGATGATCAGGGTTCGGCTCGCCGCCTGCAGCGGGCCGGAGACGAGGCCGATGATCGCGCCGAGCAGCAAATATAGCCGCTCACCGATCGAGGCAAACATGCCGTCGCCGGCGGCAGGGGGATCGACCGGGATAAAGAACAAGATCCGATCGGAGGTGATCGACAAGGCAGTGATCGAGGCGATAATCAATATGATCAGCGAACCAACGATCACTGGTTTCGACCCGATTCGGTCGTCGATTCGACCGCCGAGAAAGGCTCCCGGCACCGCGGCGATGACCACCAGCATGCCGAACAACAAAAACTCGGTCGTACCCCAGCTGAAGGTCGAGGTGGCATAGACGCCGCCAAAGGCGAACAGGCCTACCAGGCCGTCGGCGTAGATCATCCGGGCTATCAGATAGCGGACGACATTGCGATAGCGGCGGATATGCCGAAACGTTTCGGCGAGGTTGCGAAGGCCGATCCGGATTGCTGAACGCGTTGGCATCAGCTGCGGCCTGTCGGGAGTGAACAAGAACAGCGGCGGGACGAAAACGAGATACCAGATAATGGTCAGCGGCCCGGCGGCGCGGACGCCTTCGTAGCTTGCCGGGTCGAGGCTGAAGAGCGGCGACAGGCCGAAGAAGGTCTTGCCGTCGTCGGGATCGCCGACCAGGAGGCCGAGCAGGATGATGAGGCTGACCACGCCGCCGAAATAACCGATTGCCCATCCCGATCCGGAAAGCCGGCCCATATGGCTTGGCGTCACCAGGCTCGGCATCATCGCATTGGTGAAAACGGTAGCGAACTCAGCTCCGATCGTTGCCAGGAAGACGCCGATCAAGGTAACCCAAACGGCATAAGAGGCGCCGGGCTCGCCGAACCAAAGCATGAAGGCGCCGGTGATGAGCGGGATCGAGAAGATCGCGATCCAAGGCTTCCGCCTACCGGCGGCGTCAGCGATAGCGCCGAGAACCGGTGACAGTAGAGCGACGATAATCCCGGCGGCGGCAAGCGCCCAGCCCCAATGGGCAGTGCCCGTGTCAGGGTCGGAAGCGATGTAATCAACAAAGAACGGCGCGAAAACGAAGGTGGTTATCAGGGTCGAGACCGGCTGCGCCGCCCAATCGAACAGATACCAGGAAAAGATGGCACGGCTTCGGCGCTGCTGGTCGCCCGGCGATATAACGGCCTGAGAGCTGTCGGGCTGCATCGTCATAAGCGGCCTCTCCGACCCTAGAGATTTTGTCCGTTCGTTCTCGCGATGGCGGGGAGGTCCCCTCGAAGCTGAGGCTGAGTGTCGGCGACTTCGCCTATTGCAATCAAGACATCTTGACTCCTTCTCCCGCCTCTGGAATCCATAGGAGAACAAAATAGGAACACTAGGCGACGTCATCCTTCGGCAAGCTCATGGAACAGGCGCAAATCAGCGCGCTTCGGCGCGAAATCGCTGCCATCGAAGGCCGGCCGGCCGGATTTGTCGAAGGTGGACCGGAGGCTTTCGCAGTTGGCGTCGACCGTAAAAAGAGCCGAGAGCAATTTGTCGGGCGAGAGCGGCCGAAGCGGATTGCCTTCGGGGTTGAGCCGCTTGACCACCAGCTCAGCGGCGGTCTGCCGATTGGGGCGCTGCATGAGATCCGCTGCGATGAGACCCGCGACAGCGGGGCGCTGACCGGTTTTGCTGCAGCGCTGCTGACTCGGCTCGCACGCTTTCAAAGCAAGCCAATCCTTTGGATCGAAGAGGATATGGCGCTCACTGAAGCCGGGCTTCCTTTCGGTAGCGGGTTCGCTCGTTTCGGCCTCGGTCCCGGCCAGCTGATCCTGATCCGGGCTCGTCGGCCGGAAGACGCTTTGTGGACGCTTGAAGAAGGTCTCCGCTGTCCTGGTCTTGCGGCGGTGCTTGCAGTCATTCGTCAATCGCCCCGCATGCTCGACCTTACTGCCAGCCGGCGGCTCGCGCTTCGCGCCGCTACGCATGGCGTGATGGGGCTCCTCCTCCGTCAGGCGGGTGAGGCCGAACCCGGTGCGATGACGACCCGCTGGAGGATCGCGCCGCAGCCGGCGGCGGCGATGGACGGATTTGTCGACGGTATCGGTCGTCCGGCTTGGCGGGCGGTGTTGGAAAAAAGCCGCCTCGGTCCGACCGGGCGTTTCGATTTGGAGTGGGATCATGCCCGAACTTGCTTTGTCCAATCCGCCGCGACGGATCCTGTCGCTCGTCCTGCCGTTTCTGTCGACCGACCGGATCGCGCGGCTCTCCTTGGGGCGGAATTGGCGTTCAGGAAAGCTAGCTGAACAGCCGCTAGCGGTCGTCGCCAAGATCAAGAGCGCGATGCGGCTTACGGCGCTCAATGCGGCTGCCTTCCGGCTTGGCCTCATTCGTGGTCAGGCATTGGCGGAAGCACGGGCAATCTATCCACCCTTGGAAGCGGTTGAAGCCGATCCGGCCGCTAATGCACTTCTCCTCGACGAGATCGCCGATTGGGCCGATCGATATACGCCGCTAGTCGCGACCGACGGCGCCGACGGGCTGATGCTCGACATTACTGGTTGCGCCCATCTGTTCGGCGGCGAGGCAGCGCTGGTCGTCGATCTCCTCGCCCGGCTCGAACCGCAGGGATTCGCTGCCTGTGCAGCGATCGCCGATACGCCGGGGGCCGCTTCGGCCGCGGCACGGTTTATCGAGCAAGCGGTGGTCGAACCGGGATGCGCGGCCGAGATGCTGAAGCCGTTGCCGATGCAGGCGCTTCGGCTTCCTGCCGAAACGGTGGCGATGCTGGAGCGGGTCGGGCTGAAGCGGATCGGCCAGATCATCGGTGAGCCGCGGGCGCCGCTGGCGGCACGCTTCGGCGCCGGCCTGATCCAGCGGCTCGACCAGGCGCTCGGCTTCGAGGAGGAGGCAGTCTCGCCACGCCGGCCAATGCCGGAACTCATGGCCGAGCGATGCTTTGCCGAGCCGATTAGTCTTGTCGACGATATCGCCGCAGCGGTCTTATCGCTTGCCGGTACTTTGGCGCAGCGATTGGAGGAGCGCGGTGCCGGCGGTCGCAGCTTTGAGCTTGCGCTCTACCGGATCGACGGCGTTGTCAGCCGGACGACGATCGGCACTGGCCGACCGCTTCGCACACCCCGCCTGATCGGCGAGCTCTTTGCCGAGAAATTTGAGATGCTCGGCGAGGATTTCGATGCCGGCTATGGCTTCGAGATGATGCGTTTGTCGGTGCTTGCCGCAGATGACGACACGCCGGCGCAGATCGATCTTGCCGGTGAAGCCGATGGCAATTCCGATCTTGCCCGGCTGATCGACCGGATTGGCGTCAGGTTGGGGCTCGATCGGATCGTCCGGCTCTCGCCGCGGGAAAGCCATTTGCCGGAGCGGTCGGTGGCCGCTATTTCGGCCGTGCATGGATCGGCGGCGCTGGCCTGGTCGGAGCCGATCTTGGACGAACCGCTAGACCGGCCGCTCCGCCTATTCGCTCGGGCCGAGCCGGTCGAGACCATCGCTGAAATCCCGGAAGGGCCGCCGCTACGTTTCCGTTGGCGGCGGGCGCTTTACGAAGTTGTGCGGGCCGAAGGACCGGAACGGATCGCTGCCGAATGGTGGCGCGAAGATGGACTTACTCGCGATTATTACCGGGTCGAAGATCGGACCGGTCATCGCTTCTGGCTTTATCGCGAAGGCCTTTACGAGCGCGAGGCAGCAGCTCCTCGTTGGTTCCTGCACGGGATGTTCGGGTGAGTTTTCCGCCGAACGACGGCGGTGATGGTGGGAATCATGACTGCCTTTGCTGAACTCGCAGTCACCAGTAATTTCTCCTTCCTGCGCGGCGGATCGCATCCGGAGGAACTGGTGCGGCGAGCGAGAGAACTCGGCCTTGTCGGGATCGCAATTGCCGACCGTAATTCCTTTGCCGGAGTGGTCCGTGGCCATCTCATCGCCAAGGAGATCGGTCTTGCCTACCGCGTCGGCTGCCGGCTCGTGTTCAACGACGGTAACCCGGAAATTATCGCCTGGCCGACCGATCGCGCCGCCTATGGCCGGCTCTGCCGCCTGCTGACGCTCGGCAAGCGCCGCGCCGAGAAAGGCGAATGCGACATCAATCTCGCCGATCTCCTCGAATGGGGCGAGGGGCAGATGCTCGGTGTGCTTCCGTCGATACGGCTCGATACGGTACTGTCGGCAACGCTTGGATCATTGGCCGAAGCGTTTCCCGGTTCGGTCCGGCTGATGGCGGCGATGCGTTACGGCTCCGGCGATCGGCGGCGGTTGGCGCGGCTGAAGGCGTTGGCCATCCGGTTCGGAACGCCGCTTGTTGCTACCAATGACGTGACTTTCCATCATCCCGACCGGCGGTCGCTTCAGGATGTCCTCACCGCGATCCGGGAGCATGTGACCCTGATCGAAGCCGGATATCGGCTTGCCGCCAATGCCGAGCGCCATCTCAAAACCGCCGACGAAATGGTACGACTGTTCAGTGACACTCCAGAGGCGGTGGTGGAGAGCCATGCAGTGTTCGAGCAGCTCGTTTTCTCGCTCGACGAACTTTCCTATCAATATCCCGATGAGCCGACAGGCGCCGGGCCGACACCGCAGATGGCGTTGGAAAAGCTGACCGAGGAAGGCGCGCGCATTCGCTATTTGAACGGCGTACCGGCGAAGATCCAAGCGCATATAGATCATGAGCTGAAGTTGATCGCCCAGCTCGAATACGCACCCTATTTCCTCACCGTCTACGACATTGTCCGCTTCGCTCGCAGCAAAGGCATTCTCTGCCAGGGGCGCGGCTCGGCGGCTAATTCGGCGGTGTGCTTTTGTCTTGGCATCACCGAAGTCGATCCGGACCGGATCGATCTTCTGTTCGAGCGCTTCATCTCGCCGGAGCGGAACGAGCCACCCGACATTGACGTCGATTTCGAGCATGAGCGACGCGAGGAGGTGATCCAATATATCTACGAGAAATATGGCCGTGACCGCGCCGGCATCGCCGCGACTGTCATCTCCTATCGCTCGCGCTCGGCGATCCGCGAGGTCGGCAAGGTCTTCGGCCTCAGCGAAGACACGATCGGTGCGCTGTCCGGTTCGATCTGGGGCTGGTCTTCGGATGGGATCAAACCGGAAGAGGCCGAGCGGATCGGCCTTGATCCGGAGGCGCGGAACGTCCGCCAGACGTTGGCGCTGACCCAGGAGTTGATCGGTTTCCCGCGGCATCTGTCGCAGCATGTCGGTGGCTTCGTAATCACCCGCGATCGGCTCGACGAGGTGACGCCGGTTGCCAATGCGGCGATGGAGGACCGCACAACTGTCGAATGGGACAAGGACGATCTCGATGCGCTCGGTATGCTCAAGATCGATGTGCTGGCGCTCGGAATGCTGTCCTGCATCCGCAAGGCATTTGAGTTTCTGGAGCGGGATTACGGCGAACGGCTGACGTTGGCGACGATCCCGGCCGAAGAGCCGTCGGTCTACCAGATGGTGCAGCGCGCCGACACGATCGGAGTATTCCAGATCGAAAGCCGGGCGCAGATGACAATGCTGCCGCGGCTGAAGCCGGCCAATTATTATGACCTCGTCATCGAGGTGGCGATCGTCCGGCCGGGGCCGATACAGGGCGACATGGTCCACCCCTATCTCCGACGGCGACAAGGCCTGGAGAAAGTACATTACCCATCGCCGTTGCCGGAGCACGGTCCGGCAGACGAATTGGAGCGTGTCCTCGGCAAGACCCTCGGCGTGCCGTTGTTCCAGGAGCAGGCGATGAAGATTGCAATCGTCGCCGCCGGCTTTGAGCCGGGTGAGGCCGATCGCCTCCGCCGGGCGATGGCGACTTTCCGGCGCATGGGGACGATCGGATCATTCAGGACGAAAATGATCGAAGGAATGACGAGCCGCGGCTATGATCACGACTTCGCCGAGCGCTGCTTCAAACAGATCGAGGGCTTCGGCGAATATGGCTTTCCCGAGAGCCATGCGGCGAGCTTCGCGCTACTCGTCTACGCCTCGGCCTGGCTCAAATGCCATTATCCCGATGTCTTCTGTGCAGCGCTCCTCAATGCTCAGCCGATGGGCTTTTATGCGCCGGCGCAGATCGTTCGTGACGCCCGTGAGCATGGTGTCGAGGTCCTGCCGGTCGACGTCAATCTTTCCTCCTGGGACAGCAATCTGGAGGCGGATGCAGAGCGGCCTAGTCGCCTCCACAAAACCCATCGATCGATGCGTGACGATATCCGATCAGCCCATGCCGTCAGGCTGGGCCTTCGTCAGATCAAGGGCTTCGCCGAGAAGGATGGCGAGCATCTCGTCGAGATGCGTGGCCGAGGCTACGATTCGGTACGCGATCTCTGGCTCCGTTCCGGGCTTACTCGCGCCGCGATCGAGCGGCTTGCCGATGCCGATGCGTTTCGCTCGCTTGGCCTCGATCGTCGCGATGCGCTATGGGCGGCGCGGGCGCTCGATGCCGGCACGGGGCGTGAGCGGTTGCCGCTATTCGATCGGCCGGAGCTTGCCGGGGCGCGCGACCAAGAGCCCGATTTCGGTCTGCCACCGATGCCGCTCGGCGAACATGTGGTCAATGATTATCGTTTCCTCAGCCTGTCCTTAAAGGCGCATCCAGTCCAGTTCCTACGGCAGAAGATTGCGGCGATGGGCGTCAGCGGAAGTAACCGACTTCCTGAGATCGCCTCCGGGCGGAGGGTCAAAGTAGCTGGTCTCGTGCTGGTTAGGCAGCGGCCGGGTACGGCGAGCGGCGTTATCTTTATGACGCTTGAGGATGAGACCGGGATCGCCAATATCGTCGTCTGGTCGAAGACATTCGAAAAATTCCGGCCGGTGGTGCTTGGTGGCCGATTCATCATCGTCACCGGCAAGATTCAGAACGAGAGCGGCGTCATCCATGTCGTTGCCGACCGGATGGAAGACCGGACTGCGATGCTGGCGATGCTGACCGAGGACGGTACCGATCTGGAATCCTTGGCCCGCGCTGATGAAGTTCGCCGCCCCGGTCGAGATCAACGCGGCGCAAAACTCTCTCCACGCGGTGCCGCATTCCGCCATCCTCGCCACGAGCCGATCCCGGCGGATATGGCCAGCCTCATCGAGGAAACCCGGTTGGTGCTGCCAAAGGGCCGGAATTTCCATTGATTCAAGGCCGTGCCGAGGCCGGCTCCATGAATCGTAATTGCGCCACCGGATGCCGTCACAATCGCGCCGGAGCGTGTTAATATTGCCCCCCTTGTTCGAATTCAGGTCGGAGGGATGCTCCATGCGCCTCCTGTTGCCATCAGCTGTGATTGTCGCTGCATTGGTCGCCGGCATTCCCGCCCTCGCCCAGAATGTACAAGTCTACAATGTACCCGCCGGCTCGCGGCCACACGATGTAGCGCCGGCGCCAGACGGCTTGGTCTGGTACACTGGGCAAGCCCGCGGGGTGCTCGGGATTCTTGATCCTGTGACCGGCGATATCCGCGAAATCCCGCTGGGCCCAGGCTCGCGCCCGCATGGAGTGATACAGGGTCCAGACGGTGCCGCCTGGATCACCGATGGCGGCCAGAATGCGATCGTGCGGTTCAATCCGGCAAATGAGGAGATCACCGTATGGCCGCTGCCCGCCGGCGCCGGGAATGCCAATCTCAACACAGCCGCCTTCGATGGTGACGGCGTTCTATGGTTCACCGGGCAGAGCGGCGTCTACGGACGGCTTGATCCGGTGACAGGTGCGATGGATGTCTATCCGGCGCCGCGCGGCCGCGGTCCTTATGGCATCGCCGCGACGCCGGACGGCGAGATCTACTACGCCTCGCTGGCGGGCAATCACATTGCTCGGATCGATCGCGCCACCGGCGAGGCAATTGTTATCGAACCGCCGACACGAGGACAGGGTGCGCGCCGGGTATGGTCGGATAGCCAGGGGCGAATCTGGGTCTCGGAATGGAACTCCGGTCTGCTGTCGCTCTACGATCCGGCGGATAACAGCTGGCGGAGTTGGCAGACGCCGGGCGCCGATCCAGCGATCTATGCGGTCTACGTCGATGAGCGCGACATTGTCTGGGTGTCCGATTTCGGCGCCAGCGCGATCTATTCCTTCGACTTGGCGACCGAGGAATTCACCACCTATCCAAACAGCGGCCGCGGCGGCAATGTCCGACAGATATTGGGGCGGCCGGGCGAGATCTGGCTGCCTGAATCGGGTCTTAATCGGTTGATGGTGATCCGCTACTGAGCCGAGGCTCAGGCCGATGCCGCCAGCTTCAGCACTCGTTTCCATTCGGCGTCTGTCACCGGCTGCACCGACAGCCCTGGATTCTTGGCCAGCACCATGTCTTTCAGGGTCTGATCGGCCTTGATCTCGGCAAGGCTTACCGGCCGCGCTAGCGGTTCAACGGCAACGAGGTCGACGCATTCCCAAGCAGTGTCGGTCGAATCCGGATGGGCTTCGGCCGAGATTTCGACAATGCCGACCACCGCCTTGTCATCCCCGGAATGGTAGAAGAAGCCACGGTCGCCCTTCTTCATCGCCCGCATGTGATTGCGGGCCTGGAAGTTGCGGACGCCGTCCCATTCCTGACCTTTGCCACCTCGCCCGACATGATCATCCCATGACCAGGTGCTGGGCTCGGATTTGAACAGCCAATAGGCCATCATGTCTCCTATTCTACTGGTAAATTAGCGGACCATCGGCACGCCGTCGAGAACGTCAGTCCGTCTCGGCCTTGAGCGGGCGGCTCATTAGCGCGTCGATGGCCTCGTCGATCGAGAGCGTCCCGGCGAGTACCGAGGCAACGGCCGCGGTGATCGGCATCGCAATACCATTTTCGTCGGCGAGGCGGTGGGCAATAGCGGCCGTTGCCATGCCTTCGGCGAGGAGGCTGGGGATCGGCCGCCCGGCGCCAAGTGCCAAACCGACGCTATAGTTCCGGGATTGCGGCGAGGAGCAAGTGAGGACGATGTCGCCGAGGCCCGAAAGGCCCATCATGGTCTCGGGGCGGGCGCCGAAGATTTCAGCGAAGCGGCGCATCTCAGCAAACCCACGGGCCAACAGGGCGGCGCCGGCGCTCGCGCCTAAACCGCGCCCGGAGACGATCCCGGCGGCGATTGCCAGCACATTCTTCAATGCTCCCCCAAGCTCGACTCCGACTATGTCGGTCTCGGCATAGGGGCGGAAAGCCGGACCGCTCAGCGCCCGGCATAGGGTTAGGGCAAGCTCTCGATGCGAAGCGGCGAGGGTGACGGCGGTGGGGAGGTTCTTGGCGACATCGGCGGCGAAACTCGGGCCTGACAAAACCGCAGCCTCGGCCTTCGGAATGATTTCGCTCAAGACCTCAGAAAGCCGCTTGCCGCTAGCGAGTTCGATGCCCTTGGCCGCGATCACGATCGGCTGGCCTTCGCGCACCATCGGCGCCAACGAGACTGCGGCACTCCGAAATTCCTGCGCCGGCACAGCGGCGATCACCATGTCCGCGCCCGCTGCGTCGCCGATGTCGGCGCTCGCGGTGATCGGAGTCGACGGCGATCCCAGATGACTCGGACTGGCGCGATCGTCGTTGATTGCTGCGATCGTCGCCCGATCCCGAGCATAGACGATGGCGCTGCGGCCGGCCCGCGAGGCAACCAAGGCCAGCGCGGTGCCCCATGCGCCTCCGCCGATAATCCCCACCTTATCGATGCTCATGCCTTTGCCCCCTTGGCGCCACCGCCGATGCCGGCGAGATTCGCATCCAACGGCCAACGCGGTCGCGCGGCAACCTCAAAAGTGTCAATCAGGCCAGCGGTAAGTCGTTCGATCCCGGCCCAGGCGACCATGGCGGCATTATCGGTGCACAGCTGCAAAGGCGGCGTGATCAGCTCGAATCCGGTGATTTCGGCGAGGCTGGCGAGTGCGGCCCTGATCGCCCGATTGGCGGCGACGCCACCGGCGACGACTAAAGCCCGGTGTTCCGGCTTATCCTCGGCCGTGAATCTCTCGATAGCATGGCGAGTGCGATCGACGACGACTGCGGTGGCGGCACTCTGGAACGCCGCCGCAAGGTCGGCGACATTGCGGTCGCTGATCGGGGCGATCGCCTCGGCCTTCAGCCGAACGGCGGTCTTGAGGCCAGAGAAGGAGAAATCGGACCCCGGCCGTCCCGCCATCGGTCGCGGTAGGGTGAAGCGATCCGCATTGCCGCTCGCCGCTGCATTCTCCACCGCCGGTCCTCCGGGATAAGGGAGGCCAAGCAGTTTGGCGGTCTTGTCGAAGGCCTCGCCGAGGGCATCGTCGACGGTGGTGCCGTAACGACGATAATCGCCAAGCCCGGAGACTTTGATCAGCTGGGTATGGCCGCCGGAAACCAACAGCAGTAGATATGGGAAGGCAAGGCCGTCGGTGAGCCGAGGCGTAAGCGCATGAGCCTCGAGATGGTTGATCGCCGTGAGCGGCTTGGCGGCGGCAAGCGCAACCGCCTTGCCGGTGGTGAGACCGACCAAAAGCGCGCCGATCAAGCCGGGACCGGCGGTTGCGGCAATGCCGTCGAGTTCGTCATAGCCGAACCCCGCTGTGGACATGACGGCCGCGATAGTCTTGTCGAGCGCTTCGACATGGGCTCTCGCCGCGATTTCCGGAACCACACCGCCGAAGGCCACGTGATCGGCCTGACTGAGCACGATCTGAGACAAGATGGTGCCCGGACCGTCGCCGCTGCCTTCGACGATTGCGGCCGCGGTTTCGTCGCAACTGGTTTCGATACCGAGGACGATCATGTCGATTGTCGCCTCGCGGCCGTTTGCCAGAGCAGCGATCGCGTTGTTGTTGCCGGCGCCCTGGGTTGTCGGAAAATCGCGTACACTTTCGCGATGGATGTTCTAGGATGCGTGCCCATCCAGCCCCCTAGCACCAGGAACGAGCAGCTTGCAATCGGCGCTTCTTCGCATCGGCACGCGCCGCAGCCCACTGGCCTTGGCGCAATCGCGTGAAGTAGCGTTGCGGTTGGCCGAAGCCCATGGCTGGGATGATCACGCAGTCGAAACTGTTCCTATCCGGACCAAGGGTGATGCGATCGTCGATCAGCCATTAGCTGATTTCGGTGGCAAGGGATTGTTCACGCTGGAAATCGAGGAGGCACTCAAGGACGGCCGAATCGACCTTGCAGTGCATTCGGCCAAAGACATGCCGACGCTGCTTCCGCCTGGTCTCGCGATTGTAGCGACGCCGTCGCGGGAAGATGTCCGCGATGCCTTCTTGTCGCCGGTCGCTCAGACGATCCAGGAACTACCGGAAGGCGCGGTACTGGGCACCTCGTCCCTGCGTCGCAAGGCGCTTGCTCTGATGCTCCGGCCCGATCTCAAAGTGGTCGAGTTTCGTGGCAATGTCGCCACGCGTCTCCGCAAGCTCGGCGAGGGTCTCGCCGATGCGACCCTTCTTGCCGCAGCCGGCCTCAATCGTTTAGGCTTGGCGCAGGAGGCGACCAGCTTACTTGAAACCGATTCGTTGATGCCGGCCGTTGGCCAAGGCGCGATCGCAATTGAGGCGCGCGCCGATAATGATCGGACGCGAGAATTGCTGGCGCCGATCAATCACCCAGCAACATTGGCCGCCATCATGGCGGAGCGTGCCTTCCTTGCCGCGCTTGATGGCTCGTGCCGCACCCCGATCGGTGGATTAGCGGAAACCGACGGCGATCGAATCGATTTCCGTGGGATCATTGTCACCCAGGATGGAAAGCAATCTCATCGGGTTGAGAGGGCCGGGGCCGTCTCCGATGCCGAGGCGATGGGCCGTGATGCCGGCGACGAACTCGCCCGGCGTGGCGGTCCGGATTTCTTCCGCGAGGCGTGAGGCCGATGAATCTTCTGGTGACGCGGCCGATACTAGACGCTAAGCGAACGGCATCCCGGTTGCGGGCGATGGGGCACATTGTGGTCGTGCGGCCGCTGCTGCGAGTTGAATTTCTGCCTTTGATTATCGAGGTGGATCCTGCCGCGATCGTAGTGACCAGCCGCAATACGGTTCGTGCGATCGGAACCTGGAAGGAGGTGGCGGCGTGGTGGGACCGACCGCTATTTGCGGTTGGAGCGGCGACGGCGAGTGCGGCCGTCGCGGCCGGCTTCAAGGATGTCCGGGCGGCCGAGGGCGATGGTGCCGCGTTGGCACGGCTGGTTTCCGGTTCGCTCGATCCAGCCGGCGGGAGCGTTCTTTATCCCGCCGCCGAAGACCGGTCACTGGTCATGGAAGAGATGCTGCGTGCTGAGGGTTTCGATATCGAGATCGCTGTCGCGTATCGAATGACCGCCGCTGAAGGCCTGGGTTCGGACGTTGTCGAAGCGCTTCGCTCCGGCGCCCTGGCGGGCATCCTCCTCTACTCGAAACGGAGTGCTGCCACATTTTTGAGCCTGGTCGATAAATCGGGGCTCACGGGGGCCTTGCAACAACTTCGGATTTTCGCTCTATCGCCGACGATCGCCTCCATTTTTGCCGGCCGCGCGGTTGGCCGGATTGATGTAGCTGCCGCGCCTCGTGAGGATGCTCTTTTGAGCCTGATCCCACCCGGGACTAGCATTAAGGCGTTGGACAGTGAGACTTCGTAGGGTCCCGGCGATGTGGCCCCATTTCTGAGACAGGTGCAGTCCGATGGCGGCAAATGATAGTCAATCTAAGCGCGGTGGCGCTCAGTCGGGGTCGCGTCCGCGCCGCAAACGAGCGGTCATTATTGATCTCCCCGGCGACAGCGTCGCCGAGGGGAAATCTGCTCGCCCGCACGGTCAGCCCGGTCCGGTGCCGGTGAGTACGGTCGGAGAGGCTCCGGCCGCGACGGCCACTCCTTCGCGGACGGAGCAATCGAGTGCAGCCGCCTCTGGTCAGGATGCTGATGTCAGTTCGGCCAATTCGGGGATTTCTCCGCCTCCGCGACAGGCGAGCGGTTTCAACATGCTCGCCTTTGCGGCAATCGGAGCGCTGGTGGTGCTGCTTGGCGGCTATCTTCTGATGTTCACCGATCTGATGCCGCCGCCGGGCAGGGAGACGGCAGAGACGGCGTTGTCGGAAACCGAGCGCCTGACCGAGGAGATCGAGGCACTGCGTCGCGATATCGCCGGGGTGCCAACAAACGACATGACGCCATTGGCGGATCGGATCGCGGCGCTGGAACAAATTGCCGGCGGCTTGACCGGCCTTCGGGAGTTGGTTGACGCGCTAGCGGTCGACATCCAGTCCGATCGCGATGCCAGGCTCGTCATTGTCAATGATTTGGAGGGCTTGCGGCGGGAGCTTGTGGCGGCGGCTGCCACCGCTGGCGATCCGCAGGCGGCGGCTCGCCTAAGCGAAGAAATCGGCCAGTTGTCTCAGCGGCTGGCTGCGATGGAGAATGCCGGACCATCCACCCAGATGTTGACGTTACAGCAGCAGCTCGATCGGCTCGACGGAGAAGTTATCGCCCTGGCCGAGGAGGCTGAGGCCCTGGCGGCTGATGCCGTGGACCGCGATCGCGCCGAGGGAGCCGCGCGGGCATTGGCCTTGAGCAATCTTCAGGCATCGGCCGGTCGCGGCGACGGATTTGCCGCCGAACTCGCGGCGCTGGCGCAGCTTGGCGCCGATCCAGGCGCGGTGGCCGCGCTTGAGCCGGCAGCCCTCGGGCGGGTTGCGAGCACGGCCGAACTCGCGGCCGACTTCGGCGACGTTGCCGTTGCCATTCTCGACGCCGCCCATGAGGCTGATCCCAATGCCGGCTTTTGGGAACGGTTCTGGGACAACGCTCGAGGCGTAGTGGTGGTCCAGCCAACCGTTCCGATCGAGGCCGACACGCCGCCGGCGATCATTTCGCGGATGCAGGCTGCGGTAGATGCCGGTGATCTTGAAGCCGCCCTTGCCGAGCGGGTGGGATTGCCCGAAACGAGTTTGGCGGCGTTGGCCGGCTGGGCATCGCGAGCCGAGGAGCGCCTTGCACTTGACGCGGCGATCGCGGCGCTGGCCGAAGCGGTTCTGCGCCAGCAGGCTGAGTGAACCCTAGCGTCATGATTCGCGTTCTGATTTATGTTCTGATCATCTTCGCCCTGGCGGCCGGCTTCGCTTGGCTTGCGGACAATCCGGGCTCGGTGACGTTCAGCTTCCAGGAATTCGATGTCCGGACAACGGTCATGGCGGCGGCGATTTTGGCTGTCGCTGTTCTGGTCGTCGGACGGCTCTTGTGGCTGTTCTTGCGAGCCCTATTGCGCGCTCCCAAAAGACTTGGCCGGCAAGTTGCCGATCGTCGCCGCGAACTGGGCAGCCAGGCACTGACTCAGGGCTTCATCGCTGTCGGATCGGGTGACGCCAGTGTTGCCGCGCACTACGCCGCGGAGTCGCGATACTACGCGCAGGCCGAGCCGCTTACGCTGCTCCTGGCGGCCCAAACCGCACAACTGACCGGCGACGATATGGGGGCGCGATCGGCTTTCGAAGCGATGCTAGCCAAGCCCGAGACGCGTGTTCTAGGGTTGCGCGGTCTATTCCTCGAGGCGCGCCGGCGTGGTGACGCCGAGGCGGCCCGAAGTTTCGCGGCGGCGGCTGATCGGGAAAAACCGGGATTGGCTTGGGCTGGACCGGCGCTACTTGAATATCATGCGGCCGATGGCGAATGGGCGGCGGCGCTGGAAACAGTGGCGAGCCTCACTGGTGCCGGCGCAATGGACGCCGAGCGCGCCAAGCGGCTCCAAGCGGTGCTGCGCGTTGCAAGAGCGATGGAGCTGGAGGATTCCGATCCGGCGGCGGCGCGCGATCTTGCCCTGGAAGCCCACCGATTGGCGCCCGCATTGGTGCCGGCGGCGGTGGTGGCGAGCCGGCTGGCAATCCGACTCGGCGATAGCAAACGGACGGCTAAAGTGCTGGAAACGGCGTGGCGCATCGAGCCCCACCCGGAGCTTGCCCAAGCCTATATGGACGCGCGGCCAGGCGAGTCCGGTCGCGATCGGATGAAGCGCGTCCGGCATTTGACGAAGATCCGGGCCAATCACCTTGAGGGTCAATTGGCGCTGGCGCGCGTGGCGGTCGACGCTCAGGAATGGGCCATTGCGCGCCAGGAGCTGGGCGGTGTTCTCGCTACCCATCCGACCGAACGGGTCTATCTGCTGATGGCTGAGATCGAGGAGCGCGAGCATGACGACATCGGCCGCGCTCGCGATTGGCTTGGCCGGGCCTTGAGGGCGCCGCGCGATCCATCGTGGATGGCAGATGGCTACGTCTTCGATCATTGGCAACCGGTGTCGCCGATCACTGGCCGAATCGATGCGTTCGAATGGAAGGCGCCGGCCGAGCGTCTTGCCGCTCCGGAGGAAACTCACGACGATTTGGAGCTTGCTCAGGATGCGTTGTTGCCAGCGGTGATCTCAGCGGAAAAGGAGCCGGCCGCAGCAGCCAATGGTGCCGATGAAGCCGAGGTCAACGGCGGAGAGACGATTGACGGTCAGCCGGCCAATGGCGGCGGGGAAGAGGAGAAGGTCGACCACAATCACCAGCCCGACGATCCGGGACCGACGCCCGATGCCGACCCGGCCCCGGCTGCATCGAAAACGGCCAAGGGCAAGCGCTTCAAGTTGTTCTCATCCTGAGGAGTTGCCGCTATCGGCAAGCGCGTCCTATATGCCCGCGTTTCCTCGGACCGCGGACGAGCGAACTATGACCGACATCAAAAAGGTGGTCCTCGCCTATTCCGGCGGGCTCGACACTTCGATCATCCTTAAATGGCTACAGACCGCCTATGGCTGCGAGGTGGTGACCTTTACAGCCGATCTCGGCCAAGGAGAGGAACTCGAAACGGCCCGGAAGAAGGCGGAACTGATGGGCATCAGCGAGGTCTATATAGAGGATCTTCGGGAGGAATTCGTCCGCGATTTCGTCTTCCCGATGTTCCGGATGAACGCTCTTTATGAGGGTGTGTATCTCCTAGGCACCTCGATCGCCCGGCCGCTTATCGCCAAGCGCCTAGTCGAGATCGCAGAAGAGACCGGGGCCGATGCAATTGCGCATGGCGCCACCGGAAAGGGCAATGACCAGGTCCGGTTCGAATTGTCGGCCTATGCGCTCAATCCCGACATCAAGGTGATCGTACCGTGGCGGGAATGGGAATTCAAATCGCGCAGCGATCTGATCGACTTCGCTGAGATGCATCAGATTCCGGTGCCGAGCGACAAGCGCGGCGAGGCCCCGTTCTCGGTCGATGCCAACATCCTCCACTCATCGTCGGAGGGGAAAGTGTTGGAGGATCCGTGGCAAGAGCCGCCGGAATATGTGTTCCAGCGCAGCGTGTCGCCACAACAAGCACCGGATCGGGCAACAGAAATCGAGATCGGCTTCGAAAAGGGGGACTCGGTCTCCCTGAATGGCGAGGCGATGAGCCCGGCGAAATTGCTGGCGGCGCTCAACGATCTTGGTCGCGACAATGGCATCGGCCGGGTAGATCTGGTCGAGAACCGGTTCGTCGGAATGAAGTCGCGGGGGATTTACGAGACGCCGGGCGGCACGATCCTGCTCGCGGCGCACCGTGCGATTGAATCGCTGACGCTCGATCGCGAGGCGGCACACCTCAAAGATTCGCTGATGCCGCGCTACGCCGAGCTGGTCTACAATGGTTTTTGGTTCGCACCGGAGCGGGAGATGATCCAGGCGATGGCCGACCAGAGCCAGCAGCGGATCGAGGGCACGGTGCGGCTCAAGCTCTACAAGGGCAATTCGATCGTGGTTGGCAGGAAATCACCGCAATCGCTGTATTCCGACGAGTTGGTGACGTTTGAAGACGATCGCGGCGCCTATGATCAGAAGGATGCCGAGGGCTTCATCCGGCTGAATGCCTTAAGACTTCGGACGCTGGCAGGCCGGCGGCGCAATAGCTGAGGCCAAGCTCAGTCGCAGGATCGACGTGTTCCCGAACGCCGTCAACGGCCGGATCGCCGTCGCGGTGGAACAAGGTGCCTTGGCGGGGAGCGACGTCGGCCTTGTCTTTGGTCGCTTTGCATCGCCATATCTATGACATGATCCATTTTGAACCGCTTCATTGATGGCTTGGTCTGTCACTCTGTTTCGGATCGCCGGCAGCGAGATTCGAATCCATCTCACCTTTCTCCTGCTGCTCGCTTGGTTTGGCATTGCCGGCTACACCGCCGCCGGCTGGGCGGGTGCGATCGGCAGCATCCTCTTCATCATCGCCGTCTTCGCCTGCGTCGTGCTCCACGAGCTCGGCCACGCGATCGCGGCGCGGCGCTACGGCATAACCACCCCGGATATCACGCTGCTGCCGATCGGCGGGTTGGCGCGATTGTCGCGGATGCCGGAAAAGCCGTCTGAGGAGGTCGTCATCGCTATCGCCGGTCCGTTGGTCAATGTCGTGATCGCCGGTGTGCTCATCCTGTTTGGGGCCGATATATCTCTCGATCCGGAACAGATCACCGGCTATGGTCAGGGCTTCATCTCACAGTTGGCGCTGATAAATCTCTATCTGGTTGCGTTCAATTTGATCCCCGCTTTCCCGATGGATGGCGGCCGCGTGCTGAGAGCGGCGCTGGCGTTTCGCATGAGCCGTCGGCGGGCAACGGCAATCGCTGCTCGAATCGGCCAGGGGCTTGCCTTCGTCTTCGTGCTCCTCGGTCTTATCTGGGGCAATGTGATCCTGATTTTCATTGCCGTGTTCGTCTATATCGCTGCTGCCAGTGAGGCCAGCCACACCGGGCTGATGGACATCGCTTCGCGATTGTCGGTCGAAAAGGCGATGGTCCGAGCATTCGAGAGCCTGTCGCCGCAAGCGACGATCGGAGACGCCGCCGACGCCGTGCTTCGTACCACTCAGCATGAGTTTCCGGTGGTCGACGGTTCCGGCCGGATGCGAGGCGTGGTCACCCGCGCTGCGATTGTGGCGGTCCTGAAGGCGCGCGGCCGCGGCGCTCCGGCACTGGAGGCGATGATCGAGGTGCCGCATGTCCAGGAAGGAACACGACTCACCCAAGTCGTTCGACGGATCATCGAGGGAGGGGCGCCGATCGTCGGCGTCACCGATCTAGAGGGCCGGTTGCTAGGCTATGTCTCGCAAGAGAATCTCTCCGAGCTGTTGATGCTCGGCCAGGCAAACCTGAGGTCGGCGGCGCCCGGTCCCTGGTCTGGCGGCAAACAGGCCTAGGCGGAGCTCAGGGTAGTTTGCTTAAGCCCGTCGCAGCCCTATATTCCGCTGTCTAGCTTCCCCGAATACATCTGACCGGTCCCGCGATGGCTCTCAGCAACATCGCCATTATCGCTCATGTCGATCATGGCAAGACGACCCTAGTTGACCGGTTGCTGCAGCAGTCGGGCGCATTCCGGAAGAATCAGCGCGTCGACGAGCGGGTGATGGATTCCAACGATCTGGAGCGCGAACGCGGCATCACGATCCTGTCCAAGGTAACTTCGGTGGTGTGGAAGGATGTGCGGATCAACATCGTCGATACGCCGGGCCACGCCGATTTTGGCGGCGAGGTCGAACGCATCCTCAACATGGTCGATGGGGTGATCGTTCTGGTCGATGCCGCCGAAGGGCCGATGCCGCAGACCAAATTCGTCGTCGGCAAGGCACTGGAGGTCGGGCTCAAGCCGATCGTGTGCATCAACAAGGTCGACCGCCTAGACGCCCGCCCCACCGAAGTTATCAACGAAGTCTTCGACCTTTTCGCCGCGCTTGACGCAACCGATGGCCAGCTCGATTTCCCGATCATCT
The DNA here is from genome assembly GCA_963667605.2 of Kaistiaceae bacterium. Lineage (GTDB taxonomy): Bacteria > Pseudomonadota > Alphaproteobacteria > Rhizobiales > Kaistiaceae > JADLGL01. Next base: position 723,361 of record CAXXUZ010000003.1, on the reverse strand, counting down.
ACGGGTCCTCGAAGCAAGGCTGGATGGCGGCCTCTGCCGACGGCCCCAGCGATCAGGGAATGGCGCCATTGTTCGATCTGGTGCTGCGCCACGTGCCGGCGCCGAAGATCGAGGCCGGCGCTTTCCGCATGCTCGGCACCCTGAGTGAGGCCAACCCCTATCTCGGCCGCTTGATGACCGGAAGGATTTTCGCCGGTTCCCTCAAGACCAATCAGGCGGTGAAGGTGATCGATCGGACCGGCGGTCTGGTCGAGAATGGCCGCGTGTCTAAGATACTCGCCTTCCGCGGTATCGAGCGGACGCCGATCGACGAAGCCGTGGCGGGCGACATCGTCGCGATCGCCGGCCTGCCGAAATTCAACGTCGCCGATACGCTGGCGGCGCCCGAAGTGACGCAGCCCCTCCAGGCGCAGCCGATCGATCCGCCGACCCTGTCGATGACCTTCATGGTCAACGACTCCCCGCTTGCCGGGACCGAAGGCGACAAGGTGACCAGCCGCGTCATCCGCGATCGCCTGTTCAAGGAGGCCGAGGGCAATGTCGCGCTTCGTGTCAGCTCGGCGCCACACTCCGACGCCTGTACCGTTTCCGGCCGCGGCGAGTTGCAGCTATCGATCCTGATCGAGACGATGCGGCGCGAAGGCTTCGAGCTTGCCGTGTCGCGTCCGCGTGTTGTCTTCGCCCACGACGAGGCGGGAAATCTGCTCGAGCCGATCGAGGAAGTAGTCATTGACGTCGATGACGAGCATTCAGGCATTGTCGTCCGGAAGCTTTCCGAGCGCCGCGCCGATTTGGTCGAGATGCGGCCGTCGGGCGGCGGACGGCTGCGGCTTGTATTCCACGCGCCCACCCGCGGCCTCATCGGTTATCAGGGCGAACTCCTCACCGACACTCATGGCACGGCGGTGATCAACCGGCTGTTCCATGCCTACGCCCCGTTCAAGGGCACGATCCCGGGCCGGCGCAACGGGGTGTTGATCTCCAACGGCAATGGCGAGGCCGTTGCCTATGCAATGTTCAATCTCGAAGATCGCGGCCCGATGATGATCGAGCCGGGTTGGAAGGTCTATCGCGGCATGATTGTTGGCGAGCACACGTGCGAGAATGATCTCGAGATCAATGTTCTCAAGGGCAAGCAGCTCACCAATATTCGCTCGGCCGGCAAGGACGAGGCCGTGCGCCTGACGACGCCGATCAAGATGACGCTTGAGAAGGCGCTGGCCTGGATCGCCGCTGACGAGCTGGTCGAGATCACGCCGAAATCAATCCGCCTCCGCAAGGCCTTGCTCGATCCGATACTCCGCAAGCGCTCGCAACGGGCCAAGGCGGAGATGGCTTAAGGCGATTCAACCCTGGCTTGGCTTGACTCGACGGCCTGCCACCCTTTCAACGCTCTGGGAGGGGGTTGCGACATGGCCGAAGGCGGCACCAAGGAGCCGGTCATCTTCATTAGCTACAGCCATAAGGACGAGCCGGAGAAGCCGCGCGGCGAAGAGGTGGCGTGGAAGAGTTATATCCACCGCTTCTTTAAGCCTGGCATCAAGGCGGGCCGCTATGCGGCCTGGGTCGATTCCGACATGCCCGGCGGCGTGGATTGGAAGCGTCGGATAAAAAGACAGTTGGCCAAATGCGACGTCTTCATTCTGCTCGCATCGCCCGACGCCCTTTCATCTGGCTACATTCTTGACGTCGAAATACCAGCGATCCGGAAGAGACAGGAGAATGGCGACGGCGTCCTCTTCTACCCCATCGTGCTGACACCGTGCCCTGAAAGTGGTCTGGAATTGATCAAGGATCGCAATTTGCGGCCGAAGAACATCCTTGGCCTGTCGTCCTATGCCCAGCACGACCGTGACGTACAGATGGTAGAGATCGAGCGCGAGATCGTCGGATTCTTCGCCTCGACAGCAGCTCCAAAAACAATTGCGGCTGCGCCTGCGACGGAAGGAGCCACCACCGCCCCGACCCTGATCGACATCGGCGGCTTGCCGGAAACCGGCTATGAGCGGCTGGTCGGTCGCGAGAAGGAACTAGCGAAGCTGGATGCCGCTTGGGCCGACAACAAAGTCAATATCCTGTCGCTGATCGCGGGGGCGGGGCCGGCAAATCGGCATTGGTCAATGAATGGCTGATGCGACTCCAGGCCGATGAATATCGCGGTGCCGACGCCGTGCTCGGCTGGTCTTTTCTACAGCCAAGGCACCAAGGAGCGCGCGACCTCGGCCGAGAACTTCCTCGATTGGGCGGTAGGAAAGTTGAGGCTCACGCTTGATACGACCAGTGCCTCCACGAAGGGCGAGGCGATCGCGGCGGCACTGGCTGACAGGCGCACACTCCTGGTCCTTGATGGCGTCGAGCCGCTGCAGCATGGGCCAGGGTCGCAGATGGGCCAGCTTAAGGACCCCGGCCTCAGGGCCCTGCTCCGTCGCTTCGCCCAAATGCCGTCTAGGATGACGCAAGGAATGATCCTGCTGACCAGCCGACTGGCGATTAAAGACATCGGCGAATGGAAGGGCAGCGTTGCTCCCGTTCGTGATCTCGAACAGCTGTCCGACCAGGCCGGTGCGGCGTTGCTCCGTGACAATGGCGTCTGGGGAACCGACGCGCAATTGCGTGAGGCAGCGCACAATTTCGGCGGCCATCCGCTGGCGCTAGCACTGTTGGCAACCCTGCTGAAAGAAACGCAGCATGGCGATGTACGTCGGCGCGATCACATTCGGGGGGTTCTAGCGGATGCCGAGAATCCCGGACATGACCATGCCCGCCGGGTTATGGAATCCTATGAGAAGGAACGGCTCTCGGGCGAGCCGGTCCTTTCAGCGACCATGAATATCATGGGCCTGTTCGACCGGCCGGCGGATCGCGCCAGCTTGCGCGCGCTGCGCGCCCCGGTCATCGAAGGCCTGACCGATTTGATCGTCGGCCTCTCTGACGAGGACTGGCAGCGCGGCGTCAGCCGCCTACGTGATGCACGGCTGTTGGCGCCGATGAACCCGGCCGAGCCGAATACGATCGACGCCCACCCGCTGGTCCGCGATTGGTTCGGCGAGCGGCTGCGCGTTGGAAGACCGGAGGCCTGGTGCGCGGCCCCATGGCCGTCTCTATGAGCATTTGCGGGACAATACCGAGGAAGGAACCGAGCCGAATCTGGAACAGCTGGGGCCGCTCTATCAGGCGATCGCTCATGGCTGCCGCGCCGGACGGCACCAGGAGGCGCTTGACGACATCTACGCTGACCGCATCTGCCGCCGGGGTTCCGATGGCAAGACTCAGTTCTATTCGCTCAAGATGCTCGGTGCTATTGGGACCGGCCTCGCTGCCGTCGGCTTGGTTCTTCGACAGGCCGTACGAAACCCCAAGTGCGACTCTGTCGAAGCCCGACCAAGGCTGGTTGCTGGGCTTGGCCGCGTCGGGTCTTCGGTCCCACGGACGCTTAGCTGAGGCCCTGCTGGCGCAACGGGCCGGATAGCGCATCCGAGAAGCGGCAAAGGATTGGCCGAATGCGGCGATTGACGCGTCGAATCTGAGCGAAACGGAGTTGCTCGTTGGCGATATCGCCAATGCCATGTCCGACGCTGCAAACTCCGTCGAACATGCAGACCGCAGCGGCGTGGAATTCCATGTGACGACTAAGCGCGTGAGGCATGCCGATGCACTGCGCCGGACGGCTCGCGGAGGCCGAGACGCTCTTTGCCGATGCCGAGACGCGGCAGCAGAAGAACCGGCCCACCTTTCCCCTGCTCTCTTCCCTTCAGGGTTATCAATACTGCAACTTGCTGCTTGGCCGCGGCGAATGGGTGGCCGCGCGTGATCGAGCCGACAAGACGATCGTGATCGCCCGCGAAACTCACTGGCTGCTCGACATCGCTCTCGACACGCTCACGCTGGGACGGGCTAGTCTGGGATTGGCGTTCGAGGTGGCTCGCTCTATGCAACCAGGATCCAATGCCCGCAACGATGTACGAACCGCCCGGGCTAGGCTTGACGAAGCGGTCGAGGGCCTGCGCGGCGCTGGGGCATCCGAACATATTCCCAGGGGCCTCTTGGGCCGCGCCGTATTTCACCGGGGCTTTGGCGATTGGGACAGCGCAGGTCGTGATCTCGAAGAGGTTGAGGAAATCGCCGAGCAGGGTCCAATGAAGCTCTTTCTCTACGACATGGCGCTGGAACGGGCGCGGCCGGCCTTCGCCCAGATCGAGGCCTTCGCGCCGCTCAACGGCCTGCTCGAAGCCAATCCGCCGAAGCCCACGATCCCCGATGCCGATGAAGCGAACCGCCTCGTCGATGAAGCCAAACAGAACCTGGACACGGCCCGTGAGCTGATCGAAAGCTGCGGCTATCATCGCCGTGACGAGGAACTGGCCGAGCTGGAAGCAGTGCTCGGAGGTGAGAAACACTTCGCCGACTTACCGCCGCGGGTCTAGCGCCGGAAATAGCGGTCCAACGCCGGAGAGCGGCCGCGCTGCATCATCTCCTCCGGCGGTCCGACAATCGCCACCCGGCCCTCATCGATAAACGCCATTAGATCAGCGACAGGGGCGGCATCTTCCGGGGCGTGGATTGCCATCAGCACGGTCAGGCCGCGTTCCTTCCGCAGTGCATCGACCAGGCCGATCATGTCGATGCGAAGGCCGGGATCGAGGCCGGTGAACGGCTCGTCGAGCAGCATCAGCAGCCTGTCGCGGACAAGGGCGCGGGCGAGCGCGACCCGCTGACGCTGGCCGCCGGAAAGCTCCGCCGGGCGGCGCGCGCCGAGGCTGGCCAGCTCGACCCGGGCGAGCGCGCCGTCGACCCGATGCTTCTGCTCGGCGCTGAGCTTGAGTCTTGGGTCGAGGCCGAGGCCGATATTCTGCGCCGCGTTCAGATGCGGAAACAAATTGTGGTCCTGGAACAGGATCGACAACGGTCGCTCGGCCGGCGGCAGTGGTGTCAGATCGATGCCGCCGAAGCGGATGGTGCCGCTTTCCGGCTTGGCGAAGCCGGCGATGGTGTGGAGCAGCGTCGTCTTGCCGCCGCCGGAGGGGCCAATCAGCGCGCAGAGCGCGCCGCCCGGAACCGCGAGGTCATAATCAACGTTGAAATCGGGATAGACGAGGCGGACGCTATCGAGTTCGAGCATACCAGCCTCCGGACCATCGCTGGGCGATCAGGAACATCGCCAGCACCAACAGCGACAACAGCAGCGATATCGACGCGGCCTCGGCGGTGCGGTAGGCGCTGAGCCGCTCGAAAAGGAGCACCGGCAGGGTCACCAGATCGCCGGTGCCGAAAAACGCGGCGACGCCGAGATCGCCGAGGGAGAGCGCAATCGCCATGGTCAGCGCAACGATCAGCGGTGATTTCAACAGCGGCCAATCCATCAGCCGGAGCCGCGGCAGGCCTTTTACGCCTAGGCTGTCGGCGAGGCGGCCATAGCGCTCTGCCGCGAGCAGCAGCGGCGGCTCGATCTGGCGATAGGTGAAGGGCAGCGCCATCAGCGCGTTGACGATGATGATCAGCGGTATGGCGATAGCGAAAGGACTGACCACCGACCGCAGCACCGCGAACAGGCCTGCCGACAGCGTCAACGGCGAGACCACCAGTATGAGAAGTGCGGTGAGGCCGATGAGATCGGCGGTCCGACGCCGGCTCGATTGCAGCCGGAGATGACGGCCAAGCGTAGCCAGCGCCAGGGCCAAGCCGACCGAAAGGAAGCCGGCTGGAACGCCGATCGCAACGCTGGTGGCCAAGGCCCTTGCCACGACTGGTACAGCGAGCGTCGCGACCGCCGAAGACCCGGCGACCACGATTGCTGCTAGCGGGACAATCACAAACGCACCGCCGCCAATGAGGATGATGCGGTCGGCAAGCTTGGTCGTGGTCGCACCGATGTCCGGCCGCAGAGCGCTGAGCCCGGTGGGCATCGCCTCCGGCGCGCGGCGGCTGAAGAGGAAGATGAGCGGCGCCAGCAGCGCAAGGCTAATGGCGATTTGAAGCACGGCCAGCAGCGCAGCGCGCTGGAAGTCGCCCTCAAAGCGGATCGCCTCGAAGATCGCGACTTCGAGCGTTGACACGGCTGGGCCGCCGCCGAGCGCCAGCACTATCGCGAAGCTGGTGAAGCAAGCGAGAAAGATCAGCGCCGCGATACCCGCGCTTTCGCGGATGAGGACCGGCAGGTCGATGAAGCGGAAGATTGCTCGGGGCGGCATGCCGAGTTGGGCCGCGAGGCGCCAATGTTCAGGGGCGATCGCAGCCAGCGCGGCGAGGAAGACGCGGGCGGCGAGCGGGGCATTGAGCAGGAGATGCGCCAGTAGCACGCCCTCAAGGCCGAACACCCAGCTGCCATAATCGAAGCCGAACCAACGGCTGATATCGCCGAGCCAGCCGGAGCGCCCGAACACGGCGACGATGGCGAAGACGGTGACGATCGCCGGCAGTACGGTGGCGACGTTGAGCGCCGCGATCAGCACCGGCCGGCCGAAGAATCGGGTGCGCCGGGCGAGCGCCAAGGCTATGGCTGCGCCGAGGAGGAGGGAGGCCAAGGTCGACAACGCCGCCTGGATCACGCTGATCCGGATCACGCTGCCGATATAGCTCCATGGCCCGAACGAGCCATCACCGCCGCCAGCCACGATTAGGCCGATCATCGCCGAGCCGACCAATGCGGCGATGAGGGCGAGCGCGATCAGGCCTGGGAGCCGATTCACCATCGGCACCCCTAATGCCCGAACGTGTCCGGCTTTGCGCCGTTGCGACCAGGCAAGATCATCGCGTCATCGCCGCCAGCCATTCGTCGATCCAGGCGCGGCGATTGACTTCGACCTCTTCAGGCGGCAGCAGAAAGGAGGTCGGTGGCTGGCCGAGAGCGGCGAAAGCTTCCGGCAGACCGTCCGCCGGGACCACCGCGGGATACATCCAGTTTCCCTCTGGGATCGCCGACTGAAATCCGTCGCTGACCATGAAGCGAAGGAATTGGCGCGCCAGTTCCGGCTGATCGGTGCCGGCGATGATGCCGGCGACTTCGACCTGCATCATATGGCCTTCAGCGAAGATCGCAGCCCGGTAGCGGGTCTCGCCCTCGACCGCGATGTGGTAGGCGGGCGAGGTGGTGTAGGAGAGGACCATATCGGCCTCGCCTTCAAGGAACAGGCCATAGGCCTCCGACCAGCCGCGGGTGACGGTTACGATCCGCGGCGACAATGAAGCCCAGGCTTCGTCGGCCTCGTCGCCGAACATTTGCTTCATCCACAGCAGGAGTCCCAGTCCGGGGCTTGATGTTCGCGGGTCCTGGACGATCACGCTCGGGCCATCGGGATCGGCGATCAATTCGGCGAGGCTTGTCGGCGGGCTTTCCAAAGTTGCGGAATCATAGACGAAGGCGAACCAGCCCCAATCGAACGGTATAAAGATCTCGTCAGTCCATTCGACCGGCAGATCAAGAGCGCCAAGTTCGATCTCATGCTCGGCGAACTGACCTGTTTGTCGAGCCAGAGCGATGAGATTGGTGTCGAGGCCCAGCACGATATCGGCGGTGGTCGAATTGCCCTCGAGTTGCAGGCGTGCCAGCAACGTGCCGGCGTCCCCGGTCTCGATCCAGCGGAGAAAGCAGCCGCATTCGGCTTCGAAATTCTCCTTGATCGCGCCGCCGGGTCCGTACTCACCGGCGAAGGAAGAATAGGTGTAGACGGTAAGAGTTGGTCGATCTTGCGCCGAAGCGGCCAGGGTGGTGCCGAGCACAGCCGCAGCGGCGATTGCAACAATGATATGGGTTCTCATGACGAACGCCTTTCAGTTCGAGCCGGTGGAATCCGGCGGGCGAAAGACGGGTCTTCTAGTATGGCGGCCATCTCATCCCTCCGCCGGCATGATCCGGATCAGGTTCCATGGGTTGGCGTTTAGCCTCTCAGCCCCAAGCCATTCCGGGGCACTCCAAGAGATGCAGTGAAGGTATGCCGGACCAAGCTGGCGCGCAAGGACCCAGGTTCGCGTCTTCGGGTGGCGCCGGGCGGCGCAATCCGTGACAATCGGCGCGCTTGAATGCGGAGCAGACGATGACTCAAACCGAGGGCGGATCGAGCTTGCCGGCAAAGAGGCTGGGCCCGTTCACACGGGCTGGGCGGGTTGTAGCCGATCTCGGCCTCGATCGACCGCGCAATCTAGTCCTATGGACGATAGCCATCGCCACCGCGATTCGGCTGATCACGGCCGCGCTCTACGGTTTTGGCATCGGCGAGAGCTATTATCTTGCCAGCGCTCGCCATCCGGCTCTCAGCTATTTCGATCAGCCGCCATTGTCGCTGTGGATCGCCTGGGCCACGATGAGCGTCACTGGAACGGAGAACGTTCTGGTGATGCGGCTGCCGTTCGTTCTGATGTTCGCCGGCACCAGCTGGCTGATGTTCCGACTCGGAGCGGTGCTGTTCGGCGAAGCGGCGGGCGCTTTCGCGGCCTTGCTCCTCAATCTGTCGCCGATCTTCGCCGGCATGGCCGGCGTCTGGATGCAGCCCGACGGACCGCTGATGCTGTTCCTGGTCGCCACCATGCTGCTGGTCGCTAAGCTCGTCACCAGCAGCGACGGTCGCGACCAGCTCCTCCTTTGGCTTGGTGTGGGTGTCTGCCTCGGTCTGGCGATGCTGGCGAAATATCACGCCGCGCTGCTGGTGGTCGGCATCGGCATATTCGCGTTGACCAGTCGCGAGCATCGCCGTTGGTTTGGCGAGCCCGGGCCCTACGTCGCCGCCGTGATCGTGATCCTTATCTTCATGCCGGTACTAATCTGGAACGCTCAGAACGATTGGGTGTCGTTCGGCTTTCAGTCGGGTCGATTCACCGAAAATGCTGGACTCCATCCGGTGTGGCTGTTGCGGATGATCGCCGGGCAGATCGGCTATATCGGACCATGGGTTTGGCTGCCGATGGTCTGGGTGTTCTGGCTGGCGATTCGCCGAGGTCCGTCCGACAGCCGGGCCTGGCTCCTGTGCTGCTCGGCGTTTTTGCCGGTAGTGCTGTTCACCGCCGCGTCGCTGTGGGCCCCGCTCGGCTGGCATTTCCACTGGCAGGCACCGGGCTATCTGATGCTGCTCCCGCTGCTCGGCGCGGCGACAGTGGTTTGGGTTGAACGGCGATCGCGGCGGCCTTGGCGCTGGCTGCTCGGCTCGGCGGTCGCGACCGCATCGATCATGCTATTGCTGGCGACACAATCGGCAACCGGCTGGCTCCGCATCTTCGTGCCGGACTCGCTTGCCGCAAACCTCGAATGGATCGCCGATCCGACCTTGGAGGGTCTTGACTGGACTGAACTTCGAGACGCTATAGTCGAGCGCGGCTTTATCGAGGGCGATCAGGTCTTCGCGGTGGCGCCGCAATGGCACATTGCCGGCAAGGTCGATGTTCAGCTTGGCCGCGACATGCCAGTGGTCTGTCTGTGTGACGACCCGCGCAACATCGCCTTTGGCTGGAACCATTCCGAATTCGCGGGCTGGGACGCGCTGATCATCAATCCGGATGGCTATCTCGATGATGTGGTCGCCACCTATGCACCCTACTTCCAGTCGTTCGAGACGCTTGCGCCGATCATCGTCACCCGAGGCGGTCAGGCTGAGATCGAAATCGAGGTGGTTCTGGCAATTGGCTACGGCGGAGCATATCCGCTGCCGCTGCCTTGATCGGGCGGAAATCTGCTTATCGGCGATTGGTTGTCTCCGCCTGCCGTCGCTGCTAGCCAAAGCACCCGGCTGATCTGGCCCGTCGGCTGCTTACCAGCGGTGCATTGCCTTGCCTTTCTTTCTTCGATCCCTCGAAGTCGATGTCGGGAAACGGTTCACGCTGGCGGCGGCGGTGCTGTTCCTGCTTGGCTTCCTGCCGATGCCGCTTGGTAGCCTCGCCACCGTCCTATTTTTCGCCATGGCGATAGTGGCGCTGACCGATATTATTCCACGCCGCGTTCCTTCACGATTTCCGCCGCCTACCGGTTTCGCTGTCGCTGCTTGCTTGATCTATTTCGCGGTCGATGCGGCGTCCTTGATTATCTATGACAACCGTGCAGACGGCTGGATACCGGTCGTCGCGTCGCTTCACTTCCTGCTCCTGCCGATCCTGTTCGCTGGACTTCTCCCGGCGCGAATGGATCCGATCAAAGTGTTTGTCCGCGGGGCGCAGATTGGCGCGATCGTTGGGGGGATCATCGCGGTGATCCAGAACTGGGCGGGAATCGACCGCGCGGTTGGCGGCATGATCAACTCCTTCCCGTTCGGAGCGACGGCGGCCTGGTTCGCTTGTATTTCGCTGATCGGCGTTGCTGATGCTGGAAGATCGGGCCGTACATTGGCGGCGATCGCTTTCTCGGCGGGGCTCACCGCGGCCCTCCTCTCCGAGGCACGGGGAGCCTGGCTTGCCCTGCCGGTGCTCATGGTCATCCTTCTGTTTTATCTGCGGGCGCAGCTCGGCGGGCGCATTGCGGTGATAGCCGCCGGTGGACTGGCAGTGATTGGCATGGTGGTAATTGTCGCTGCCAGCGACAGTCTTCGCGAACGGTTCAACGAGACGTTCGTGATGTTCCAGGGCTTCGAATTCGGCCAGGCTGACCCGACCGTGTTGGATGTCTACTCGCTCGACCAACGGGCGCTGCTAATGGCGTATGGGCTTGAAGCCGCTGTCGACCGGCCGATCCTCGGCTACGGACCACAAAATGCGGTGGCCGAAGTGCGCGCCCGCGCTGCGGTCGACGGCCATGAGATCGATCAATATGGCCACCTCCACAATGAATTTCTGACTGAGACAGTGGGCAACGGACTGGTCGGCCTGGCCACGTTGCTGCTGTTGTTGGCGGCCCCGATCGTCACCGCCTATCGTTCGGCGCGGGACAGTCGATACGCCGATCGGCAAATTCTGGCGGTGCTGATGACTACCGGAGCCGTGTTGTTCGGGCTCACGAGCCTTGCCTTCGGACACGATATCACAAATTCGATCTATGCCTCGGCGCTGCTGGTTATCTGCCTCAGCGCCGCGGCAAGCGGGCCGCGCGTCCCTCGCTCGGCCGACCCGTAGCGCTGGCTACTGGCGCCCGCCTCATATAGGCGGCGGCGCTACCGAAGATCCTGCCGCCGATTTCGGTGAACCGGGCGTTTTTGAGAATCGTCGCCAAAACGCGGTCGAACCCGTCGCTGCTCCTGGCGATCTCCCGTTCTGCAAACGTTTGCTCTTCGGTCGTCAACGCTCCCGACGAGAGCAGGGCGCCGGCGAATTGGTGGATCCGAGCGAGGACATAGGCGGCGTGGACAATGCCTTCCATCGGCCGCGGGTCGCTCCTGAGCGGCGATCGGTAGCGTTCGCTTTGCGGGTTGCGAACCAGCGGGCGACCGAAATTGAGACCGAACAGCAGCAGATGGGTCGCTTCGTGAATCAGAGTGAAGGCAGCTTCGAGCCGGCTTTCGATCGGGTCGACGGAAATCGTTATCGCGCCCCAGAGATAAGGAGTACTGGCGCCGCCGAAGGGCGATTCGACCATGCCCGGACCGACCAACACGATTTCCCGCATCAAAGCGCGGGCCTCACCGGCGTGATCGGGAGCGGCCATATCGAGCAGGTCAAGCGCTTCGGAAATGCTCTCGCGCTCCTCGGACGGCTCCTTCGAGACGGCCGGCTTGATGCCGATCCGGCGCTCAGGGTCGTCGTCGACGATGCGAGTGTGACGTTCGGCCTGCCCGGCACCGAGCGCGTCGTCGGAGAGCCAGACGATTCGGGTCCGCTGGGCTGCTTGGGGAATCTGGAGCAGCAAATCCGCCAGTTGCTCGGCCTGATCGAAATCACTGTCGGCAATACATTCGACCAGATCGGTGTAGACCGCGAAGACCGCCGGCCGGACCGGTTGGGAACGGATGGTTGCGATCAGTTTGGCGATTGGCTCCGGCTTGAAAGGGAAAAGGCCGCTACAGCGGTCGAAGATGGCTTCTAGCGACCGCGCCAACTCCGCGCGCATGGCTTCGCCAACGGCCTTGCCACGCTGCCGGGCTGGAAAGAAATCTACGAGCGTCGGATCAGGCAGCGGGGTCTTTGCCGCCGACTTTCGAAGCCGAAGGACGGCGGGGCCAGCCTATTGCTGATGGCTCTTGCCGCCGACCATAGATGTTGCAAATCGATTGGCGGCCGGTGCCTTAACGCTAATTTTTGAATCGGCAAAGCGGGGGCGTGCCGAAACGTCCTCATCGGCCTGTGGTCGGAAGCCGAGAAGCTCCAACCCGGCCAGGGGATTCTCCAAGGTTCGCTTGTTAGCCACGCCGGTCCCTTCCTTGATCATCGCACTTTGACGGCCTCTTGACTCACTTTCCCCGCTTGACGTGCTGCGGTCAATGCCCGCTCCATCGAATGTCTGCTTTTGCTTTTCGGCTGCATAGCTTGATCAGCATGGCTTCGGCGGCTTCGTCGGAGGGATCGATCGACACAGCCTCCTCCGCCGCCGCAGTCGCCCCGCCGACATCACCGAGCGTGTTGAGGATTTCGGCGGTTACCAGATGTGCCCGCACGCTGCGCGGGTCCGCCCGCTGGGAGTCGCGGGCAATAGCCAGCGCCTCGTCGAGCTGGTTGCCCCGTGCGAGAATCTTGGCCGCTCGGACCTTGATCTTTGGGTCCTCCGGCACCAACGTGACAGCGGCTTGGACCGCTTCGATCGCTGGAGTAGCACGGCCCATAGCCAAGAGGACCCTGGCTTTCGTCAAAAGGATTTCGGGTATCTCGGGCTCTCGATCGATTGCCTCTTCGACCGATCGAAGCGCCGCGTCGAACTGACCGCGCTTTAATTGCTCCAGGCTCAAGAGGTGGAAGCCGCGTTTGAGATTGGGGAACCGATCAACTGCCTTCGACAGCGCGGCCAGACTGGTACCGGCAAGGCTGATTTCGGCGCTGTCGCTTGGTGTCGTTCGCTCCACCGACCAGAGAGCATCGCGGAGCACGTCCACCCAGAGCTGGTAGGTCGTCTTTCGCTGGGGACTGGAATGCGGAGGAATGCCAATACGGATCAACGGGTTGGAGTTGATCTCATAGGTGCAGAGCTGGCCTCCGACCTCGCCGAAATCGGCCCTGCCATAGTCGATATTGCCAGCTTCAAATTGAGGCCGCAGCCTCTCCGCATACCGATTATCACGCATGATCTGTAGCTCTTCCTCATACAGCTCCGGCGTTGCGCTGCCTCGGCGGCCATATTTGACGGGCCAGGTCACGTGGTGAACGCAGGGATGAGGCAGGTACAGGTCGCCCAGTCTGAACACGGAGAGTTTGCGGAAAATACCCGGTCAAATTGGCTCGGCGGCGTATTCGACGATCAGAATCGATTGCAAGGGGGTGCCGGCCTCGACAGCGGCATCAATGGCTCTGTCGAGGGTCGCCTGGTCGGGAAGCGGATCGCTGATGGGCAGTGTCAGGTGGCCATCCTTTATTCGAATGAAAACCGGGAAACGGCCAGGCATTGTTTCTTCTTCGGCGAGATAGGCGTTGATTGGGTTGAGGCCCAGAAGGTGGAGCGTGCGAAGAAGCCCATAGCGGCTCTTGACCGTGGCCGGATCGTTGAAGACAGGACAGCCTTCTTCGGCAAGGCGGCGGTAAATCCTAGCCGCTTTAATCCGGGCATCCGTTGCCAGCAAATCGATGTCGGTGAAGAAATATGCGGTGGCCGGCAGCGATTTCGCGGCCAGGACGACCTCATAGGTCAGCGTTCGGATCGGAGGCGCTTCGCCGTCACGGACCAGATCCATGACGGCGCTCCGATGGTTCGAGGCCTCCAGAAACGTAATCATGGCGGCAGCGCTAACAAGGATTCAGCCCGCAATCCAGAAATGCGGCCGGTCGGCCTGAATGGTCCCAGCGACGCCGCGGCGTCATATTGGAGATTCTGCGCGCCGCCGCTGCCTCGCCGAATTCGAGTCGGCTAGCTTACCGCTAGGCGCACGGCGTCGATGATGCGTTCTTGGGTACCTTCGTCGAGATAGGCGTGCATCGGCAGGCTCACCACCTCTTCTGCCAACATTTCGCTGACCGGAAGGCGACCGCCGGCGATCGGATAGCCGGTATAGGCGGGTTGATGGTGCAGCGGCCGAGGATAGTGGATGGCGGTCGGGACGCCATTGGCCTTGAGCTCGGAGCAGAAAGTGCGACGATCACGATGGCCGAGACGGATAGTATACTGCGCCCACACCGAAACCATGTCGTCCGGCACCGAGGGTGCCACCACTACATCCGAGAGCGCTTCGGAATAGCGTGAGGCAACACGATTCCTGACGGAAATCTCATCGGGGAAGATCTTGAGCTTTTCGACCAGGATCGCGGCTTGGATCGCGTCCAAGCGTGAGTTGAGGCCTACCCGGGGGTGGTCGTAGCGCTCATCGCCCTGGCCGTGCATCCGCAGCGATCGCAACAAGACACGCAAATCAGGGTCGTCGGTGAAGATGGCACCGCCGTCGCCATAGCAGCCGAGCGGTTTGGCGGGAAAGAAGGACGTGCAGGTCGCCAGGGCCAAGGTGCCGGACTTGCGGCCGCGATAGGTTGCCCCGAGGCTCTGGGCGGCGTCGGCGATCACAACGACTCCTTCGGCGTCGCAAATCGCGCCGATGGCATCATAGTCGGCGGGCCATCCGAATAGATCGACGGCAATGACGGCGGCGGGGTTGAGATTTTGGGCGCGGGCGAGATCGATCGCCGCCATCACGCTTTCAGGGTCGAGAGCGAAGCTGTCGGGAAGAACATCGGCGAAAACCACCGTCGCCCCCCGCCAAGCAACGACCTCCGGCGGAGCGGCGAAGGTGAAGCTGGGACAGATGACCGCGTCTCCGGGGCCGATATCGAGCGCCATGAGAATCAATGCCAAAGCATCGGTGCCGTTGGCGCACCCGATCGCATATTTGGCACCGCAAAACGCCGCGAGATCGGCCTCCGCAGCTTCGACCTCATGGCCCAGGATGAAATGACCATGATCGAGCACTCGCGTAATCGCGGCGTCGATCTCGTCGCTGATGCGGTTGCGTTGAGCCTGGAGATCGACGAGTGCGATGCTGGCTTCGGCCGGTGCAATCTTCTTCAGCATGTCCGTTGCAGCTCGCGTTCTTGCGACAAAGAGTATCCTAAGGATAGGCGGGCCATCCCGTTGAACAAATCACTTAAATATCGGGCGCGAAACAAAGCGAAATCGACCCTGCGGCGGGGCTCGATGGCACAGCAGCGTCGCCAAGGCCCCAATGCCACGCGCGTTGACAGGAAGTGCCGACCGGCGCAATACCGATGCGGTCGTTGCCGACCATCGCTCGCGGGCGCATACTGTGCGATGATGCCGTTCCCGGAGAGGAGTTGACCTTGCTCGGACTAGCGGCCTTCTCCCGCAGCCTAGCGGGCCCGGCCTTGTTGGCGATGGGCTTGGGCCTGTCGGCCTGCACAGTAACGCCACTCTACTCGACCACGCCGTCGGGGAGCACGCTTCAGGCCGAACTGGCGGCGATCTCAGTGCTTCCGGTCAGCGACCGAGTGTCCCAGATCGTTCGCAATGAGTTGGTTTTCGTATTTACCGGCGGCGGTTTGCCGGCCGAGCCAATATACGAACTCAGCCTGGCGGCCTCTGCCGGCGGCGGCGGATTGAGCATTGTGGCGCCCGGTAATGTCGCCTCGACCATTGTCCGGGTGACGGTGCGGTACACTCTGGTTGAGCTCGCCACCGGATCGGCCATTCACACTGGCACTGTCAGTGCCGAGACGCGCTTTCAACAGTCCAACCAGGCTTTCGCAAATTTGCGGGCGAGGTCGGAGGCCGAAGAGCGGGCGGCCGTTGCAGCGGCGGATCTGGCGCGCGTTGAGATTTCGTCGGCACTGGCGGTCCGACCCTAGCCTTCCTAGGCGGCCTTTCCCCTGAAATCAGGAACAGCATCGGCGAGAATGCGGTACACGGCAGCGCGGTCGTCCCTGGCGACGGCATCGCGGAGCGAGGTGATCCAGTCCCTCATATCCGCGATCGAGGCGCGGCCGGACTTTGCCGCGACGATGCCGGGTACGCCGGTCTCGACATATTGCTCATCGGCAGCAAACAGGATCTCCTTGATCCGCTCGCCTGGCCGGACACCGGTGTAGATGATATCGATATCGACCATTGGTTCCAGACCATGCAGCCGAATCATATGTTCGGCGAGCTCGCTGATCTTCACCGGCTGTCCCATACTGAGGACGTAGACCGATAGGTCCTCTGGATCACGATCGGCGATGGCGTGCCCGGTGGCCGCCACCACGAGGTCGCAAGCCTCGCGGATGGTCATAAAATAACGGACCATGTCGGGATGGGTAACCGTGACCGGACCGCCGGCCTCGATCTGAGCCTTGAATTTCGGCACCACCGAACCGTTCGAACCCAGAACATTGCCAAACCGCACCGAGATCATTCGCCGCCTGCTGTCGCCACTGGCGGTAGCGAATTCGGCATCGAGAGCCTGGCAATACAGTTCGGCGAAGCGCTTGGTCGCGCCTAGCATCGACGCGGGCTCGATGGCCTTGTCAGTCGAGACCATGATCATTGATTCGGCCCCAACGATCGACGCGGCGTCAGCGACGTTGATCGTGCCGAACACATTGGTTTTCACTCCTTCGGCCCAGTCCTGTTCGACGATCGGCACATGCTTCAATGCCGCTGCGTGGAATACCAGGTCGGGCTCGAATTGAGCGAATAGCCGGTGGATTCGATCGCGGTCACGGACGTCGGCGATGCGACCGGAAATGGCACAGTCGCCGGGCCGGGCGGCAAGAGCCTCGATCACCGCGTGCAGCGCCGGCTCCGAATTCTCGACGACGAGCAAACGGGCGGCGCCATAGGAAACGGCGCGGCTACAGAGTTCGGCTCCGATCGACCCGCCGCCGCCGGTGACGATCACGGATTTGCCGGCAATTGCCTGAGTTGCCAGACGCTGATCGATCGTCACGCTCGGCCGTAGCAGTAGATCTTCGATATTGATCGGACTAAGCCGCACCGGTTCGCCGGCATCGAGCAACGGCAATCGACTGGCGGCGATGCCGAGCCGGCGAGCCTGCATCAAGGCCTGTTCCGGCTTGGCGGCCGGAACCAGGGCCGAAGGCATCAGTATGATCCTGCCTATCCTGATGCCCCGGGCTTCAAAATCAGCGACCGCGCGCTCGAGATGATCCGGCGTGCCCATGACCTGTACGCCGCGGAGGACATCGCCGCGATCGGCTGATGACGGCGACAAGATTCCGGCGACCTGAATGCGGCTGACTGCGCCGGTCTCTATCGAGCGCAGTAGCATCTCAGCGTCGGCGGCGCGGCCGAGGACCAAAGCCGGCGTGAGGGTTATTTCACGCGCTTGTTGACGCGAGCGGGCGTAGCGGAAATAGCGATAGGCAATCCGAGGGCCGCCCAGGAAGAACATCTGAAGGCCCCAATACAGGACGATGCTGACTATTCCGAAGAAGAACCCGCCATACAAATTCGGTCTGAACAGAACATAATCTAGGCCGAGCATCGACACACCGAGAATCGTCGAGGCTCGAAAAATGTTGAAAAGATCAGGCAGGGAGGCGAAGCGCCATTTGGATCGATAAAGCCGAGAGAACATGTAGACGATGCTGGCGTAGCCGACGAAGAGCGGGATGATAATGACGAGGTAGTCGATCCGCTCATTGACGCCTTGTTGCTCGAACCGAATGTAAAATGCGGCAATGATAGCCGCCGCGGTCATCGTAAGATCGTGCAGCAAGACGAGCGTCGTTCGCAGTGTTAACCGCGGCAGTGCTCCGACCATCAGTGACCACAGATTCGAGAACATCGGTGTCTGCCGCAGGGGCTATTTTCACCGAGGGTGCCCAGCCCCTAACCTTTCCTACAAGGGCTTGATATCTGTTTCCTTGGTTTTGCTCAAACGGCTTATCGTTCACCGTGGGCGGCGGAGGCGTTCGATCACCAACCCTGGTTGGGTCTGACGATGGAAGAACTTGCGTCTCGAACGGGCCGGGTGCTGGTCACAGGCGCGACCGGATTCGTCGGTCGGGGCTTGGTTTCCATGTTTGCGGCGGCGGGGTTCAAGACACGAGCCACACTGAGGGTGCCCTCGGCGATGCCGGCGGGGATCGAGAGCGCCGTGGTTGGCGATCTGCGGCGGCCGGTCGATATCGCCGAAGCGTTCCACGATGTTGACTACATCGTCCATAGTGCCGGGCTCGCCCATGCCGATCCCGAAGTGCCCGATGACGTTTTTCGCGAGATCAATGCCGGCATCACCGATGTCCTGGCGGTGGCGGCGGGTAAGGCAGGCGTGCGGCGGTTTGTGCTGCTGTCCTCGGTCCGAGCACAAACCGGCCCGGGTTCCGACGACATTGTCACCGAAGCGCTTCCGGCCCGACCGAGCGATGCCTATGGTCGTTCCAAGTTCGAGGCAGAGAAATTGCTGGCCGAATCTGGGGTTCCCTTTGTCGTGTTGCGGCCGGTGCTGATGCATGGCGCCGGGATGCGGTTCAATATGGCCGAGTTGCTGAAGCTGGCGCGGTCGCGCTGGCCGTTGCCCTTGGGCGCCTTCACCGCCAAGCGCTCGATTCTCGCGCGAGATCATCTCGCGGATGCCGTGCAATTGGCGCTGACCAGCGCCAAAATGGAGGGTGAAACCTATCTCGTTGCCGACCCCGAGCCGCTATCGGTCGCGGAGATGATCGTCGCCCTGCGTGCCGGATGGCGGCGATCGCCTGGTTTGTTGGCGTTGCCGCCGGACGTCGTCAGTTTGGTCGGACGGTTGAGCGGGCGCCGGGAGCAGTTCGAACGGCTGGGTCAGCAGCTGATCGTCGATCCGGCAAAGTTGCTGGCGGCCGGCTGGAGGCCGCGTTTGAGCGCCTTTGAAGCGCTGGTCGAGACGGCGCGCCAATATGCCTGAGACGGGGGCAAAACCGAGCGGTCGGCTGCTACTCTACGTCGTCTCGGAGGATTGGTTCTTCGCTTCGCATTTCTTGCCGATGGCACGGACCGCGATGCGGCTTGGCTATGAAGTGGCGGTGGCGACCCGGGTGACCGGCCATGCCGACGCGATCATGTCGGAGGGCATTCGCGTCATTCCGGTCAATATTGAGCGGAGCGGATTGGGACCGGTGGCAATCGGCCGCCAGATCCGACAACTGACGCGGCTGATGCGGCGTGAGCGCCCGACGTTGGTTCATTGCATTGCCCTGAGGTCGATCGTTGTCGGCGGTTTTGCGGCTCGATTCGCCGGCGTACCCGCCTTGGTTTTGGCGGTTACTGGTCTTGGCCATTTATGGGTGAGCCGAGCGTTCGGCATTGCCGCCGCGCGGGCGACGATCCGGTGGTTGATTCGCCGTTTGCGACGGGCGGGCACCGTCTTCTTGTTCGAGAATCGTGACGATCCAGAGACGCTCGGGATAGAATCGTCGCGAGCGCGAATAGTCTTCATTCCGGGTGCCGGTGTCGACCAGGACGAGTTTCCGGTGCAGCCCGAACCGGACTCGCCCCCGTTTCGCGTCGTGATCGCCGCTCGGATGTTGTGGGCCAAGGGCATTGGCACCGCGGTCGAAGCGGTACGGCAGCTACGCCAAGCAGGAGTTGCGATCGCGCTCGATCTTTGGGGTGCGCCTGATCCAGACAATCCTGCATCGATCCCCGAAGAACAGCTAGAGGCCTGGAGTGACGAACCCGGAATCACCTGGCATGGCACCACTGCCGATATCCCAGGGATCTGGACGTCCGCCCATATCGCGCTGTTGCCGAGCCATTATCGCGAGGGCCTGCCCCGCTCGCTGATCGAAGCGATGGCGTCGGGGCGTCCGGT
Source organism: Kaistiaceae bacterium (assembly GCA_963667605.2). Taxonomy (GTDB): domain Bacteria; phylum Pseudomonadota; class Alphaproteobacteria; order Rhizobiales; family Kaistiaceae; genus JADLGL01. Next base: position 703,580 of record CAXXUZ010000003.1, on the reverse strand, counting down.
GGTGACCACCGATGTTCCCGGTTGCCGTGAATTGGTGCGCGACGGCGTTGAAGGCTTCGTGGTGGCCAAGGAGGACCCGGCCGCGTTAGCGACCGTGCTTGAATTTTTGGTCAATGATCCGGAGCTTCGACAGGACATGGGCGAGGCAGCGCGCCGCCGATTTGAACTAGGCTATACCAGCGCCATTGTTGGTGAGCGGATCGAGCAGGTCTATCGCGAGCTGGTGCCCGGCAATTGATTTCGGCCGCCCCAACGCAGCCACGCCACCAGGCCGCCGGAAAGCGTGAGGGCGGCGATCGTGGCCATGATCGGAGCCGAAGGCGAAAGCATAGCAAGGCCAATCAGCACCAGGCCCAGCGCCATCACCGCCCCTGCGACCCCTCCTTGACTCAAACCCCGGTCGACGCCGACCTGGTAGGCATGATGGCGGTGGGCGGTGGCCAGGGGGCGCCCACGAATGGCGCGCACGATCAGGGTCGAACTGGCGTCGACGAGGAAAAACATCGGCAGAATAAAAGCAGCGGCGAGGAAGCCGGCGGCGGCCGCCTCGATGAGCAGCCAGCCGAGGAAGAAGCCAAGCGCGGTGCTGCCGACATCGCCCATGAACAATTTGGCTGGGTGCCAGTTATAGGCAAGGAATGCGGCCGCGGACGCCGCAATGATGATGGCCGGAAGCGCGGCTTCGCCGAAATTGGTCTGAAGCAGTGCTAGGCCAAGGGCGCCGCCGGCAATCACAACGGCTTCACCGGCAGCGATGCCGTCGATTCCGTCCATAAAGTTGAACAAATTGATGAACCAGAGCCAGGCAAGCCCAACCAGCAGGCGATCGAGCCAAATCGGCAGGCTGTCGGTAACGATCGGCGTGTCCGCTGGCAGGAGCGCAAGCACGACAGTCACGGCGAACGCTTGGACCAGGAAGCGCAGCCGATATGACACCGGGCGAAGATCGTCGGCAAAGGAGATTGCCGAAACGGACAAAGCTCCCACCAACACCGCCGGCGGCACCTGACGCTCGATGCCATAAAGGGCGGCCAGGGCCACCAGAATGACGGTTGCGAAGCCGATGCCACCACCTCGAGGAACCGGCGAGGAATGGCTCGAGCGCTCATTCGGCCGGTCGAGCACTTGCCGCAGCGACAACCAGCCAAGCGCAAGTCGTGAAGCGAGGACCGAGCCGAAAACGCAGGCTATTGCGGTCACGGCAAGGGTCAGAGCAGAAGCCAAAACATTTCCCTTGATCAAGTGCGGCCTGGCCGTCCGGGCGAGATCTTGTCGGACCCTCTAGGCGGCAATGCGTTCATAGTGCATCCGGTCGAGCCCGATCGGGTCACGATCGCTCATCAACGTCCGGATATTCTTGACCAATCGCTTAGCCTCCGGCGGAGGAGGTTTATATATCTCGGCGGCGTCGATCGCGTGGACGCCATATTCGCGCCGATAATGGTCGACAAAGGCATCATAATCGAGGGAAAAGAATCCTCTAGCGAAGTGCTTGCCGCCATCGGCTCCTCCCATAGATGCAGCGCCGGCCTCAGTCATCCCCGACGCGGCCACGGGGCGGATCCCGGCGGAACCGTCAACGCTGCTGAAACCAGATCTGTCGAGAGGGACTGACTTGTCAGGATTGTCGTGCCTAATCCTCGACTGCGACGGAGTTCTCGTCGACTCTGAAATTATCGTGGCCCGTGTGGCCGCGGCGTGCTTTCGATCGGCTGGGGCACCGATCAGCGTCGATGACATGATCACTCGATACGCTGGTATTACGGCACCCAAAGTGACGGAGATGGTGTTCGAAGAGTACGGGATGGCACCGCCACCCGGTGCGACCGAGCAGCGCCGCGTTGCGATCATGGCGGCGCTTGAACGGGAGGTTCAGCCGATGGCCGATGTCGACGAGGTGCTGTCCTCGATCACGGTCGCGAAATGCGTCGCGTCCTCCAGCCATCCGGAAAGGCTGGCGCTGACTTTGAAGACAACCGAGCTTGCCCATCATTTCGGGGATTCGGTGTTCAGCGCGTTCATGGTGACAAACGGCAAGCCGGCGCCGGACCTATTTCTCCTTGCCGCCGAGCGGATGGCGGTTCGGCCTGGTCAGTGTGTTGTGGTCGAAGATTCGGTCGCCGGGGTCATCGCCGGCAAGGCGGCGAGAATGAGGGTCGTCGGGTTTGTTGGCGGCAGCCATTGTCGCCCGGACCATGCCGCGCGGCTTGCCGAGCTCGGTGCCGATGTCGTCATCAGCGAAATGACAGAGCTCGCCGCGGCCTTGGCCAGCTAGGGTTTGCCGTGGTCCAGGCCGGCAACCGCCAATCGACGGAGGGTTTCGGCAAAGCCCGCGACATCGATCGAGCCCGCATCCTGCCCGGCGTTGGCCGCCAAGCGCTGATAGAGGTCCGGTTCGGTCGCAAGGCGATCGAGGCAATCGGCGATCGATTGGGCTGTCGCCTGCCCTGCGATCAGCCCATCAACCTCATCACGAATTTGCTCGGACAATCCGCCGACCGGGGTCGCGACGATCGGCATTCCCGCGCCCTGCGCGGCCGCTGCAACCCCCGACTGGCTGGCCTCGACATAAGGCAGGACGAGAACGTCGTAGCGGTCCAGGATCGCACCGATCTCGCCATGTCCAATCCAGCGGTTGACGATTTCGGCCCCCAATGCGGCAAGATCGAGCTGCTGCCGCTCGATATCCCCTTCGCCGAAGACGCCGAGCTCGATCTCAGTGCCGCGCTGCTTCAGGGAGCGGACGGCTGCCATCAGAAGGTCGAGGCCCTTGTAGGCCATGATTCGACCGAGAAAGAGTACGCGCAACGGGCCGGCGACGCGGCGCCGGATGGTGCGGCCACCACCATAATCGAGCGCGGGATGAGGCACGGTACGGATTCTTGTTGGGCTGATCCCTCGTTCGGTGGCGAGCCGGTCAGCCACGGATCGGCTCAGGGTCACAATCAAATCGGCGGAGCCGAGGTCGCGATGGAGCCAGTTCTGCACCAGGCCGGTGCGATCGCCGGGATGGCGGGAAGCGTCGTGGGCAACCACGACGTAGCGGATCCGTTCGCGGCGGAGGCGGCGGCCCAACCACGGGGTCCACACATGCGACATCAGCACGATGACTGCCTGGTAGTTCTCGCGCCGTAGCCGCTCTATGAGTTCGGCCGTTTGGCGGCGCAGCCTCAACAAGCCGGTGAACGCGCCGAATCCCCACCCGAAGGTCGGAAACGCCATAGTTGTGGGCGCGAGAGCGGTGAGATCGCTCGCCAGTTCATTTTCTGTCGAAAAAGATAGCGATCCAACGATGTCGCGCCTATCGTGAAGGTGGCGGGCGATCTCGAGAGCGATCCAGCTGAGGGATCCCCGCCGGCCCCAATATACAAAAAGAACCTTGGGCATTTGCTCGCTCACATCGAGGCCCTCACGGTTGGCGGCGCCCAGTCGTGCCAGCTTGCGGCACGGGAAATCTCATGGGAAGATTGTCATATTCCGGCAACGGTGGGCGAAGATTATCGGTCCGTCAAAGTCGCTTGGCGCGAACCAATGGCTGAATCATGCGGTTTGGCGGATCGGCAACGCCTATTGCAATGTTGATATCGGAGACGGATTTGGTTAGGTCCTCGGGGTGGCGTTGATTGAGCGGGAGACGGATCAAGACCAATGCAGAGCAGGGACTTCAATATCGACGGCGTCACGGTGACGGACGACACCCAATGCTATGTGATCGCAGAGATCGGTCACAACCACCAAGGTGACGTCGAGAAATGCAAACAGCTTTTTGATGCGGCCAAGGATTGCGGGGCGAACGCGGTCAAGCTTCAGAAAAGGGACAACAAGTCTCTTTTCACGCGAGTCATGTTTGCGAGCCCTTACGCCTCCGACCATGCCTTCGGCGATACCTATGGGACGCATCGCGAAGCTTTAGAGTTCGACAACGATGAATATGTCGAGCTGATGGACTATGCCGAGGAAATCCGTATCAGCTTCTTCAGCACCGCTTTCGATATTGCCAGCGCGGACTTTCTCGCCGAGCTCGATGTTCCGGCCTACAAGCTAGCATCTGGCGACCTGCGCAGCATTCCGCTCCTTCGGTATGTTGCCTCGATCGGTAAGCCGATGATCATCTCGACTGGCGGCGGCACCATGGAAGATGTGCGCCGCGCCTATGATTCTATCATGCCTATCAACCAGCAATTGTGCATCATGCAGTGCACAGCCGGCTATCCGCCTGAATTCTCCGAGCTCAATCTCAGGGTGATCGAGACCTACCGAGAGCATTTCCCCGATGTGGTGATCGGCTTCTCCTCGCATGACAGCGGTATCTCGATGCCGCTCATCGCGTATATGCTCGGCGCTCGGATGGTGGAAAAACATTTCACCCTCAATCGGGCAATGAAGGGCAGCGACCATGCCTTCTCGCTTGAGCCGCCAGGCCTGCGCCGGCTGGTACGTGATCTTCATCGAACGGTTGAATCGCTGGGCGATGGGGTCAAGCGGATGTATCCGAGCGAGGAGCGGCCGCTATACAAGATGGGCAAGAAGTTGGTGGCGGTGCGGGATCTCCCGGCCGGTCATGTGCTCACCGATTCCGACATCGCAATGAAGACGCCGAATGATGGACTTTCTCCGTTGAGCTACGACGATCTGATCGGTCGGCAGTTGGTATCGTCAATGAAGGTCGATGACACCTTCGCCGTCGAAAATACGGTTGCTGCATCCGCTGCCTGACCAAAGGGGCTTACGCCCGTCGACCCATCGCGAAGGCGGAGTGGCCTTCGGACAATCTTGCCGGTTGGCATGCCTGACAATCCTTTCGATCTGAACGGCCGCGTCATCGTCCTCACCGGCGGCAATGGCCAATTGGGCCGGTCCTTCACCAGCCGGCTGCTGTCGGCGGGGGCCAAGGTCGCTGTGATTGACGTTGCGACCGACCAGATCGTTCCCCATGCCCAGCTTCGAATTCATCGGGCGAGCGTTATCGACCGGGCCGGACTGGAAGCGGCGCTCGTGACTATCAGCGAGGAATGGGGAGCGCCGGAGGGCCTGATCAACGCGGCGGCCCTCGATTCACCGCCGCATGCGCCAGCCGGCGAGAACGGGCCGTTCGAGAATTATCCGGAGGAGAGCTTCGACCGGGTGATGGCGGTCAATGTCAAGGGATCGTTCATCTGCTGCCAGGTCTTCGGGGCTGCGATGGCGGCGGCGGGGGGCGGGTCGATCGTCAACATCGCGTCGATTTATGGGATGGTTTCGCCGGACCAGGGGCTTTACGCCTATCGCCGGGCGCGCGGTGAGGAATTCTACAAGCCGGTCTCCTATTCGGTGTCAAAATCGGCGATTTACAATCTGACACGTTATCTGGCGACCTATTGGGGTGAGGCCAAAGTGCGGGTGAATACGGTGACCTTTGCCGGCGTTCAGGCCGACCAGGATGGCGAGTTCCTGGAGCGCTATCGCGCCAAAGTGCCGCTCGGTAGGATGGCGCAGGCGGAAGAATGCGCGACCGCAGTCCAGTTTCTCTTGTCCGCCGGCGCCTCCTATGTGACCGGCGCAAATCTCGTGGTTGATGGGGGATTTACCGCATGGTGACCGAGGTTGAGGCTGGCGGTGGAACGCAGCTGACCAATTGGATTGCCGGTCAGTCGGTGACGGCAGATTCCGGGGTGTTCTTCGAGAAACGCTCGCCGCATGACGATCGTCTCTTGTCCTTGGCGCCGCGATCCGGCGAGGCCGACATCGATATGGCGGTGCGCGAGGCACAGGCCGCTCAGCCGGGCTGGGCGGACATGCCTGCAGTTCAGCGCGGAGCAATCCTGCATCAGATTGCTGATGCGCTCGAATCGCGGATCGATGATATTGCCGCGGTGGTGGCTGCCGAAACCGGCAAATCGCCGGCGGAAGCCAAGGGCGAAACCGCTGGCGGCATCGCTCTGGCGCGGTTCTTCGCCGGCGAGGGCCAACGCCTCTATGGTCGGACCACGACCTCCGGCGCGGCCAACAAATATGCCATGACAGTAAGGCGCCCTTGCGGTGTCGCGGGGCTGATTGTCCCAGCCAATACGCCGATCGCAAATCTCTGCTGGAAAACGTTTCCGGCACTGATTTGCGGCAATGCGGTGGTTCTCAAGAGCGCCGAAGATGCGCCGGAAACCGCTCACATATTCGCCGAGATCCTGTACCAGGGCGACCTGCCGGCGGGACTCATGAACGTCGTCCATGGCTTCGGCACTGAAGCCGGTGTGGCTTTGGTCGAGCACCCGAATGTCGATGTGATCTCCTTTACCGGATCGACCGCCGTCGGGAGATGGATCGGTGAGACTTGTGGCCGGATGATGCGAAAAGTGTCGCTGGAACTCGGCGGTAAGAACCCGCTGGTGATCTGCGACGACGCCGATCTCGATGCCGCTGTCAAATGGGTTTGCCTCTCGGCTTTTTCCAATGCCGGCCAGCGCTGCGCTTCCGGCAGCCGGGTGATCGCGTTCGCATCGATCTATGCGGCGTTCAGGGAAAAGCTGATCGAGGCGGTCGCGAAGCTCAAAATCGGGCCGAGTGACGGAGATGATTTTGGGCCGGTGATCAATCGCCGGCAGCTCGAGGCGATGGTCGCCGCCGTGTCGCAGGCCAAGGAAAACGGCGCCAAAGTTGTTACCGGCGGTGATCGCATCAGCGATCCGGCGCATGCAGCCGGCTGGTATATGGCGCCGACCGTGGTCGAGGGGGTTGGACCGAAGGACGAATTGTCGGTCAAGGAATTGTTCGGGCCCGTGGCATCGCTTTATTCCGTGCCCGATTATGCTGCGGCCTTGGCGATGGCCAATGATTCGCCATACGGGCTAACAGCTTGTATCCACACGAAAAATATCGATCGGGCGATCGATTTTGCGCATCGGGTTCGGGCTGGGGTTGCGGTGGTCAATGCCGGCACCTACGGCTCCGAGCCGCATATGCCATTCGGCGGGGTCGACCAATCCGGCAATGGCACGCGTGAGCCCGGAACCGAGGCGCTGGACGTCTATTCGAATCTGAAGGACATCTACATCGTCACCGAGCCGGCGCGGATCTAGGCCCAGATGCCAAAAATCGTTGCTCTCATACCGGCGCGCTCGGGTTCGCAACGGGTCGCGGACAAGAATGTCAGGCCGCTCGCTGGCCATCCGACCATCGCTTTCACGATCGCCGCGGCCCGGGCCAGCGGCGTTTTCGACGCGGTGATAGTCTCCACCGACAGCGAGCGCTACGCCGCGATCGCCCGTCACTATGGCGCCGAAGTGCCGGAACTGCGCCCGGCCGAAATTGCAACTGCGACTTCGCCGGATATCGATTGGGTTCGCCATATGAAGAGTTCGTTTGAGACTGGTGGGCGGCAGTTTGAAGCCTTCTCGATCTTGAGGCCGACCAGCCCCTTCCGCCTGCCGGAGACGATCCGCCGGGCTTGGGCGGAGTTTCGGGCCGAGGAAGGCATCGACAGCCTGCGCGCGGTGGAGCCGGTCAACCAGCATCCGGGCAAAATGTGGGTGATGCGCGGGCGACGGATGACACCGCTGATGCCACTGAGCCCGGTCAGTCAACCCTGGCATTCGACCCAGATGGCGGCCCTGCCGGAGGTCCATGTCCAGAATGCGAGCCTTGAGATCGCCTGGTCTCGGGTGGTCAACACCGGCACCATCGCCGGAGACGTGGTGATGCCGTTCCTCACCACCGGAACCGAAGGATTGGACGTTAATACCGAGTATGATTTCTGGTACTGCGAGCAGTTGGTGGCGCGCGGCGAGGCGGAGCTGCCGGACGTTCCGCAGGAACCGTTCTTGGGATGAGTTTCTGGGAGATGCGGCTTGGGTGAGCAGATCGGGACGACGGTCCCAGGGCGACTCTATTATGTCGGCAAGGATGAGCTGGACCGTATCCGCAAGCTGAATGCGCCGATGGTCGATCGCATCCGTTTGTTCGCCGATATCTGTCGGCTCAACACACTTTATATGATTGCCAAGGCTGGCTCAGGCCATATCGGCTCCAGCTTCTCCAGCCTTGATATCGTCTCGCTCCTGTATCTCAATCGAATGGCGGGCGAGGATGTCTATTTTTCGTCCAAGGGTCATGATGCTCCCGGGCTTTATGCGCTCCTGATCGCGATCGGCAAGCTGCCGTTCGAGAAGATTCACGCGCTTCGCCGACTCGGCGGCCTGCCCGGGCATCCCGATGTCGGCGTCCCCGGCATGGCCGTAAACTCAGGCTCGCTCGGCATGGGTATCTCCAAGGCCAAGGGCATGGTCCGGGCCGATCGTCTCGCCGGTCGCACTCGCACGATCTATGTCCTCACCGGCGATGGCGAGCTGCAAGAAGGCCAGATATGGGAATCGCTCGTCTCAGCTGCCAACGACCAGCTCGGCGAGATCGTTGTCTTTGTCGATCACAACAAGCTGCAATCGGATCATTTCGTCGCCAAGACTTCCGATCTCGGCAATCTCGAAGCCAAATTCGCTGCCTTCGGTTGGGCAGTCGGTCGCGCCGATGGCCATGACATTGCGGCACTGGGAGCCGAACTCGACCGGCTCGCTAGCTCGCCGCTGCCCAAGATATTGATTGCCGACACGGTCAAGGGCCGCGGCGTTAGCTTCATGGAGCACACCGCGATGGAATCCGACGCTGGACTTTACCACTTCCATTCCGGGGCGCCCGATGTCGATGCCTACAGCCGAGCGGCGCAGGAACTCGTCGACGGAGCCAATGCGAGGCTGGATTCGCTGGGGGCGGAGGCGATCGCGGTCGAGGTCGTCGACCAGCCGGCGGCCGCACCCGCTGCCGCTAACATGCAGCGTCTGATTCCGGTCTATGGCGAGGCTCTGGTGGCGGCGGCCGAAGGCAATGAGAAGATCGTAGCGCTCGATGCCGACTTGGTGCTCGACACCGGCCTGATCCCGTTTCGGGACCGGTTTCCGACGCGGTTCGTCGAATGCGGCATTGCTGAAATGGACATGGTCAGCCAGGCAGGCGGTTTGGCGCTGTCGGGCTATCTGCCTGTGGCCCATTCCTTCGCCTGCTTCCTGACGCCGCGAGCCAATGAGCAGATCTACAATAACGCCACCGAGCGAACCAAAGTCGTCTACGTTGGCTCGCTCGCCGGGGTCGTGCCGGGTGGTCCCGGCCATTCGCATCAGGCGGTCCGAGACATTGCCGCTCTTGGGGCGATTCCGGGCCTGACGATGGTCGAGCCGAGTTGCGGTGCCGCGGTTGCGCCGCTGGTGAGGCACTGCCTCTCCCCGAAGACGGGGTCCGCTTATATTCGGTTGGTCTCGGTCCCCTGCTCGATCCCCTTTTACTTCTCGGATGATTGGGCGCCGCGCCTTGGCGAGGGCGTGCTGCTGCGGCCTGGCTCCGATCTTGTGGTTGTCGGCTACGGCCCGGTGCTGCTTTCGGAGGCGTGGCACGCGGCCGAGAAACTGGCCGGCGACGGACTCAGAGTTCAATTGGTCGATTTGCCCTGGCTGAATCAGGTCAACCCGAACTGGCTGGCAACAGTCGCTGCCGGCCGGCCGGTGGTGACGCTGGACAATCACTATAGCGCTAGCGGGCAGGGCGAGATGATCGCCGCGGCTTTGGCGGATGCCGGCCATGATGCGGGGGTGACCCGATTGGGTCTCGACGAGATTCCGGTGTCGGGCACCAATGCCGAAGTGTTGCGCCATCACCGCCTCGACCGCGACAGTCTCGCGGACCGGTTTCGCGCCGTAGCGACCTAAGCGACGGCGCTATGCGTTTGGTCCGACTCCGGAGCCGACTTCGATCATCGCCATTATTGCGTCCGGCGCGGCTGGCGCGGGTTCGACGGCAGGCTCGGACCGGCGGCCATGTCGATTGGTCCTCCGTCATGGCCAATTACGGTGATCGCTGGAATCGAGCCAAGGTCGAAGCCAAAGGTGCGCGAGTTTTGATCGCCACCGACGTCGGCCTTCATTTCGGCGCGTCACGCTTCGACAGCCTGTTGGCGGTGGCGCTTACGCTGCGGGGTGCCCAGGTCGACGTTCTGCTCTGCGATGGCGCGTTGCCTGCCTGTATGATCGGCGATGTCAGCTGGTATCCAACTCTGGACCGATTTACCGAACGAGGGCCGCAGGCCGACTTTTGCGATCATTGTTATCCGCCCGCGGCCGATGCGTGGCGGAAGCTCGGCATCGACCCGATCCGGCTTGGCGGCATGCTGACGCAACAAGACCGAACCGAAGCGGCCGATTGGGCCGGTGCCCTTGACGGCGATACCGAGGCGTTGCGGGACGATCCAATCGGTGACCAGGCCCTCGCCGGGGCGCTGCGTTTTTTCGCCCGCTCGGATCTTCAGGACCGGGCGAAGGTGCGGTCCGTGCTGAGATCTTTCCTGGTCGCCGCCCGCCTGTCCCACCTCGCGGCGGAAAGGCTGCTGCGGCGACAACCCTATGATGTCGTGGTGTTGCATCACGGCATCTACGTACCGCAGGGCCCGGTGCTTGCGGCCGCGCGGAGCGCTGGAGCGCGGGTAGTCAGTTGGAATGTCGGCTATCGCAAGCGGACATTCATCTTCAGCCATGAGGACAGCTATCACCGCACGATGTTGTCCGAGCCAGCGGATCGCTGGCAGGCTCTCAGCCTCTCCGATGAGTGGCGCACCGAACTGGATCGCTATCTCCACAGCAGGCGGCACGGCGACAATGATTGGATCGTGTTCGGCAAAGGCACGGAGTTCAACGCTGCGGCCTATCTCAAACGCCGTGGGGTTGATCCGAACCGGCCGATGTTCCTGGCGCTCACCAATGTTGCTTGGGACGCCCAGCTCCATTATCCGGGCAATAGCTTCGCCTCGATGAGAGAGTGGCTGGTCGAGACCGTGCGCTGGTTTGGCGAGAGGCCGCCGCTGCAACTGGTGATCCGGGTTCATCCGGCCGAATTAACCGGAAGCATGCCCGCGAATGAGAAGGCGGCCGACATTCTGGCGGCGGCCTTCGCTGAGCTGCCGTCCAATGTGTTCCTGGTCGGCCCCGACGATCCGATCAGCACCTACGCGCTGATCGAATCCTCGAAGGCGGCGATCATTTACGCTACCAAGGCCGGGATCGAAGTTGCAGCATCGGGGAGGTCGTTGGTGGTTGCCGGCGATGCCTGGACGCGCGGCAAGGGAATCTCGATCGATGCCGAGAACCGAGAGGACTATCTTAAGTTGCTTGGTGAACTGATCAATCTCCCGTCCCCCGCCGACGAAGAGGTCGAGCGAGCTCGGCGCTATGCGTTTCACTATTTCTTCCGCCGTATGATACCGATCCGAGCAACTCAGCCGACCGCCGGTTGGCCGCCATTCAAAATTGAGGTCGCCGCACTGAGCGAGCTGGAGCCGCACGCCGACGCTGGCCTCGACGTAGTCTGCGAAGGGATTCTGACCGGATCGGCATTCGAATATCCGGCTGAGATCCTTGGTCCTGGCGCGACCCTGATCTGACCGTCCTTGCCATCGGCCTTGCTGTTGCCCGGTTGATCCTCTCTTGGAGCCACGGTAGTGGTCGGGGCCGGAGGTTAGCGACTGTAGCATCAATCCCGACGGGACAAGTGGATTATGGAAGTGCGGCGACTAGCAATCGAAGATGTGATCCTGATCACGCCCGGCCGCCATAGCGACAAGCGCGGGTTCTTCAGCGAGACCTTTAACAAGTTCCAGTTGGCCACAGAAGCCGGCATCACCGAGGAATTTGTTCAGGACAATCATTCGCTTTCAGTGGACGTTGGAACGGTTCGGGGAATGCATTTCCAGGTGCCGCCGGTGGCGCAAGACAAGCTCGTGCGCGTATTGCGCGGCTCGGTCCTCGACGTTGTCGTCGATATTCGCCGGGGTTCGCCGAGCTACGGCCGCTCCGTGTCGGCGGTGCTGAGCGAGGAAAACTGGGCACAGCTATGGGTGCCCAAGGGCTTCGCTCATGGCCTTTGCACGCTGGAACCGAACACCGAGGTGGCCTACAAGGTAACCGAGTTCTACTCGGCCGAGCATGATCTCGGGCTGTCCTGGGATGACCCGGCACTCGAAATCGATTGGCCGGTTTCGGCGGCAGAGGCCATTCTGTCTGATCGGGATCGGCGGCATCCCGCGCTTGCCACGCTGAAGCCTTTCTTTACCTACGATGCCGACTAAATCAGACCGGATATGAACGGACGACGGATCATGGTGACGGGCGGCGCGGGCTTCATCGGCTCTGCACTCTGCCGTCATTTGGTACGCTCCGACGCCGAAGTGCTTAATATCGACAAGCTCACCTATGCGGCCAATCTCAAATCGCTCGACCCGGTCGCGGCGCGGCCCAACTACGCGTTCCGCGAGGCCGATATTTGCGACAACGCCGCCCTGGCCGAAGCGTTCGAGGACTTTCGGCCGGATGCGGTGATGCACTTGGCGGCGGAGAGCCACGTCGATCGTTCGATCACAGGCTCCGCCGCCTTCATCGACACCAATATTGTCGGTACCTATCGGCTGCTGGAGGCGGCGCGAGCCTATTGGCAAGTGATGCCGAGCGAGAAAGCCGAGCGCTTCCGTTTCCTGCAGGTTTCAACCGACGAGGTCTATGGTTCGCTTGGCGAAGATGGGGCCTTTTCCGAGGAGACGCCCTACAATCCAAGTTCTCCATATTCCTCTAGCAAGGCTGCGGCGGATCACCTCGCGGTCGCCTGGTATCGCACCTACGGATTGCCGACCCTGGTGTCGAATTGCTCGAACAATTACGGGCCATATCATTTCCCGGAGAAGCTGGTACCGCTGGTGATTATCAAGGCGCTCGAGGGAAAGCCGATCGCCGTTTATGGTGACGGTTCCAATGTGCGGGACTGGCTACATGTCGAGGACCATGTCCGGGCCTTGGAATTGGTCGTCGAGCGCGGCCGGCCGGGCCGGAAATATAATATCGGCAGCCGCAGCGAATCGACCAATCTGAATCTTGTGAAGATGGCCTGCCGGATTCTCGACGAGGTGCATCCGGAAGGAGCGCCGCATCAGCGACTTATCGAATTCGTGGCCGACCGGCCGGGCCATGATCAGCGCTATGCGATCGATTCGAGCGTGGTCGAGCGCGAGATCGGCTGGCGGTCGGAGGAAACCCTGGAAAGTGGCCTCCGGCGGACCGTGGCTTGGTATCTCGACAATCGTGACTGGTGGGAGCCGTTGCGGGGCGTTTATCGCGGCGAACGGCTGGGTCTCATTGAACCGACGGTCGCATCATGAAGATCATGGTCATCGGCCGCTCAGGACAGCTCGGTCGCTCTCTGACGGAGGCGGTGCTTCGGCCGGATGTCAGTCTGATTTCGGTGGGTCGGCCGCAATGCGACATTCGCCAGCAGGCGAGCGTGGCCGCGTCGATCGATACAGCGGCTCCCGATCTGGTGGTCAACGCCGCCGCCTATACCGCCGTCGACGGTGCCGAGGCGGCGCAGGAAGAGGCATTCGCGGTCAATGCCGACGGGCCGTTCCATATCGGTGCCGCTTGCGCCGTCCGAGGGGTGCCGATGATCCATATTTCCACCGACTATGTCTATGACGGCAGCAAGTCGTCACCCTATGTCGAAACCGACGCGGCGGCCCCGCTCAACGTCTATGGCCGCTCCAAGCTTGCCGGCGAGGAGCGCCTTGCCGAAGTACAGCCGCAGCATGTCATCATCCGCAGCGCATGGGTTCACTCCCCTTTCGGCGACAATTTCACCAAGACGATGCTGCAGCTTGCCCAAGCGCAGCCGACGATCCGCATTGTCGACGATCAGATAGGAAACCCAACCTATGCGCCGCATCTGGCCGATGCGGTGCTGGCGATCGCGGCCCGAATTGCCGGTGGATCGGACGTTTGGGATGAATGGGGCATCTATCACGTCGCCGCCACGGGGGCGACCAGCTGGTTTGGTTTGGCCAGGGAGATATTTTCCATTGCCGCTGCAGCGGGCCGGCCGACGCCCGAATTCGAGGCAATCGGAACCGCCGATTTCCCGACCGCGGCAGCGCGGCCGGCAAATTCCCGGCTGGATACGTCGAAGCTTCATGCGGTCTTTGGGTTGAAGCTACCGCATTGGACCGATGGTGTGGCCGCAGGAGTCGAACGGCTGATTGCCGGTGCCAATGGCGCAGCGCCGCCGGGCACGATGTCGGCGGCCGGACGACGCTGAGACATGAGAGGTATCATCCTCGCAGGTGGCAAGGGGACGCGGCTTTATCCGATCACGCTGACCACGTCGAAGCAATTGCTGCCGGTTTACGACAAGCCGATGATCTACTATCCGCTCAGCACGCTTATGCTGGCGGGCATCCGCGATATCCTGATCATATCGACACCTCAGGATCTGGGTATTTACGAGCGCCTGCTTGGAGCGGGCGAGCGCTGGGGGCTGCGGCTCAGCTATGCCGTTCAGGACGAGCCGCGAGGGCTTGCCGAAGCCTATCTGATCGGCGACGATTTCGTCGACGGCGAGCCCTCGGCGCTGATTCTCGGCGACAACATCTATTATGGCCATGGGCTGTCGGAAATCCTGAAATCGGCCGCCGAGAGGGCTGCGGGCGCAACCGTGTTTGCCTACACGGTGACGGATCCAGAGCGATTCGGCGTGGTCGAATTCGACGAGATCGGCCAGGCAATCTCACTGGAAGAAAAGCCTCCAAGTCCGAGATCGAATTGGGCGGTGACGGGGCTCTATTTCTATGATGGGAGAGCGCCGGAATTGGCCGCCGGCCTGAAACCGTCGCAACGGGGCGAATTGGAGATCACCGATCTCAATCGTTGCTATCTCGATCGCCGCCAATTGCATGTCGAGAGGCTCGGGCGCGGGGTGGCATGGCTTGACACCGGCACGCCGGAGACGCTTCTCGAAGCGTCGGAGTTCGTTCGTTCTCTGGAGAAGCGGCAGCGTTACCGAATTGGCTGTCCGGAAGAGGTAGCGTTTCGGATGAACTTCATAGACGCAAACCAGCTGATGAGCCTGGGAGAAGATCTCAACAACTCCGACTATGGGGCTTATCTGAGAAGCATCGCCGCTGGTGATTTCTAGGCTGCTCGGCGAGTAAATAAGGCTGAGTTTTCCGGCGATGGCTTTTGGACGTCCCCCGATCCCGAATTCCGCCGACCGGCGAGCGTGGCTTCGCAGCTATCACTACTATCGGTCGAAGCTAATGGAGGAGCCGTCTGGGGCCGAGGCGATAGCGCTCTGTCAGCCCTTGATCGACGCCGCCGGCGGTTGGAGAGCACCGCCGCCATGGGTCTCTTTGATTGCCGATTCTGACAGTGGCGCAATATCGGCGGAAGAGTCGGATGACCCTGATCCGAAGCCCAGCCAGGCAGAAAAACCGGAAAAGCCGGTGCCCCCCGGCGCCAAGAACGAGGCTCCGGCGGAACTGGCCGGCACTCCGGCAGGGATACATCACGGTATGCCGTTCTCCAAGGAGGGCCGCGTGTTTGCCGATCCTTGGCGGCTCCCGGAAAAGCCGAAACGTATCCTGAAATATTTCGCTACCGAAGCCTTGGCCGGAGACGAAGCCGACCTTCTGATGCCGGAGCCGGAGTTCTGGCGGAAATGGACGGCCAAGGTCGGTGCGAATGGTTACGGCATTGGGTCGTTGCGCGCCTTCGACGTCTTACGAGGGCTTCGGATGGCGGGGATTCTGTCGCAATTGGAGCAGGCGGCAGACCGGGCGATTATTTGGCAGATCGGACCCAGCGCCGCGATCGCCCGGGCGATGAAGATGAAGCTGCCGGGGGCGACCTATCTAGTCAGTTGCGAGCCGTGGGAAATGGTCTCGCCAGTGGCGTTTCTGCGCAAGGCAATGCCGGAGGCGAAGCTAATGGTGGCCGGCGATGCCGCCGATCTCGCCAAAGCGTGGGACTCATTTGATTTCATCTTCGTGCCCAGCGCGATGATGTCTGAACTGGCACCGCCCAGACTCGATCTCGCGCTCGATGCGATGTCGCTGCAGCTATCGCCGCCGGAAATCGCGGAGGCGCATGCTCGCCATGTCTATGCGCTCGGTTGCCTGTTCGTATTTGGCCTCACCCTCTCGGGCGAATCTCCGCAATGGCCGATCGTGGCCACCAATCCCGCTTTCGAGCGATTTTTTTGGATGCATCAAATGCCACTTCGGCCGATAGTTGATTGGCAGATCGCGTCGATGATCGACGAGGGCTTTGTTGGTCGCGGCTTTTTCGGGCGCCCGGAGGAAACCAAATATTGGAAGCTGAACGTTCACTTCATGATGGGCTGGCGGAAGTTGAGAGTGTGAACGAAGTGCCGCTGCGGGCCGTTATCGGCCTGCCGGCCTACAACCATGCCCATCGCCTGCCGGAGGCGCTGGAATCGCTATTGCTGCAGACCCATCCGGGGCTGCGGATCATTGTCTCCGATGATGGCTCGACCGACGAAACGCCGGCAATCGTCGCCGATTATGCCCGTACCGATCCACGGATCGTCTACTCAACCACGCCCAAGCGTCTCGGCTATATCGGCAATGCCAGGCACTGCTTCAAATTGGCGCGCCAACTATTTCCGGAGGCCGAGTTCTTCGCTTGGGCTAGCGATCATGACGTCTGGCATCCGGATTGGCTGGAGCGGCTCGTCGAGGCGTTCGACGCCAATCCCACCGCAGTTGCTGCCTGCCCGCGATCGTTCAGAATGGAGGCCGACGGTACGATTGCGAAGAGCGTCGAGGTTGACCTCAACACCACAGGCATCGAACCGACATTGAAGCGGTTCGTTCGAACATTCCGCGGGATTTCGGCCGGCAATATGATCTATGGGCTGTTTCGAGCGGATGCGTTGGAGCGGTCGGGGATCATGCGCTGGCAGTTGCTGCCCGACCGTCTGCTGTTGTGCGAATTGTCACTTTACGGCGGCATGGCGGAGGTCAAGGAGCATTTGTGGTTCCGGAGATATCGACGGATCGCCTCCAAGGAGCGCCAACGTGCCGCGTCCTTTGTCGACCATGTTCCGCGCTATATCCGTTGGCCGTGGTGGCTTGCTCATGGCGTCGTGCTGTGGCGCGAATATGGTATGGGGCGGGAACCGAATGGCCCGCTGACGAAGGCGCAGGGGCGCCGCATGGCGGTCTATTATGTCCTTCTTGCTATCGAGCTTGACACCAAGCGGTGGTGGTTGCGGCGCGAACGCCGGTTGGTCCGGCCAGTGAAGCGGAAAATCAAGAAATTGTGGTGGCGCCTAATCGAAAGGTTGGCATCGCTGCCGGGTCGGCCGCACCGGGTGTTTCGGCCGATTTACGGGCGGATTGGCTCTGGCCGATCGAGGGACTAAAAGGTTCGGCGGAGTCCGACGGGGATTGCCGGGGCAAAACGGACGGGTTCGGGGTTAGTAGATGCGGATAGCCTTCTTCCTGCGAAATGTCGGCCATGTCCGCAATTTCGAGTGGATTATTCGGCGGCTGGCGGAGAACGGTCACGTAATTCTTCTCTATTTTGACCATGAGAAGAAGGCCGTGGACCGAATGCAGGAAAGCTCGGACAAGGTCGTTCAAGATCATCTGGCGGTCATGATCCGCGACCACCCGAAGATCAAATATCACAATTTCAACGGTGCGCTGTCCAAACCCAGAACGATCTTTACCGTCGCCTCGCGACGGATTCGGATGATTCAAGATTACATCCGCTATCTCGACCCCGAATTCGTAAACGCTCATAAGTTGAGGGAGCGGGCGGCGCTGTTCGTTAGACCCAGCGTTCGGCGCATCGTAGACGTCTTTGGCCGTACCTCCTTCACCCGGTCGATAATGGTGCGCGTGCTGGCGACGCTTGATCGTTTGATCCCGCCACGGGCCGATGTGATTGAATTCCTGAAGAAGACCCGGCCGAAATTGATCTTGGTCACACCGCTGTTCGGCCACGGCTCCAGTCAGGTTGAGTATTTCAAGGCTGCCTCGGCCCTGGGGATTCGTTCATGCCTGCCGGTGGCTAGTTGGGACAATCTGACTAGCAAGGGCGTGGTGCAATGCCATCCTGGCCTGATCCTGGTGTGGAACGAGGCTCAGATGAAGGAGGCGATCGAACTCCAGCATATGCCCGAACGGCGCGTTTTGGTTACCGGTGCTCATAGCTATGAGCACTGGTTTACTTGGGAGCCGTCCACTGATCGGGCCTCGTTCCAGAAGAAAGTCGGTCTGGCACTTGGCCGCGATTATGTGGTGTTTCTCGGCTCGTCACGCTTCATCGCCGAAGATGAGGTGCCGGTGGTTCTGGACTGGGCGAAGGCGTTACGTCAATCTGACAACCCGCGGGTCGCCGATATAGGCATTTTGATCCGCCCGCACCCCCAGAATTACGGCGATTGGATGGAGGTGGATCTGTCGGAAATTGGCAACGCGGTGGTCTATCCGCGTGGCGGCGCCAATCCGGTCGGGCGCGACGCCAAGTCAGAATATTTCGATACGATGTATCACTGCCAGGCGGTGATTGGCGTCAATACCAGCGGTTTGATCGAGGCCGGCGTTCTCGGTAAACCCGTTCACACCGTCTTGTTCGAGCAAATGGCCGATACCCAATCCGGCACGCTTCACTTCCTCCATCTTAGCGGCGAGAAGACTGGCCTGTTGAAGGTGGCTCGCAATCTCGACGAACATGTCGAGTTGCTCGGCCGGTCGCTAGCCGATCCGTTGGAGGACGAACGGCGGAGCAAGGTATTTGTCGAGCGTTTTGTTTGGCCGAAAAGCCTCGGAGACAGGAGCCCGATCGAAGCCTTCGTAAATGCGATCGGCGGACAATTGGGCTCGCCTTCGCCCAGCCGCGGACTGAAATGGCTGCCGCTGATTTGGGTCGGGCGCGTGCTCGCCTCGCCGCTGCTCCTGATCTATCTCCGCGAATATCGTCGCTTGACGGCTCGGCGGCGCGAACGTCGGCGCGAGATTGACGCGGCGAAGGCGCAAGCGAGATGAAAATCTGCTTCGTGATGCATTACCCCGGCTATGTCCGGTATTTCGATTCCGTCTTCGCCGCGCTGCTTGAGCGTGGCCATGGCCTTCATATCGCCTTCAACGGCAATTGGAAGCAGCCGGAGGGCCTAGCCGGGCTGCCCGACCATCCCAATCTAACGATTGATTTCGAGGACTTCCCGACGCGTCGGGACAGCTACTTTCTGCACGCCAAGAAGGTGCGCGGGACGACCGATTATATCCGCTATCTCGATTGGCGCTTCAAGAATGCACCCCGGCTCCGCGCTCGTACGGAAGGGGCATTGCCGAAGCGAATGCAATTCTTGAAGAAAGTGCCTTCCCTTCCGTCCTCCATCGTCAAGCTGCTCCGCCGCGGCATGGTTCGGTATGAGAGGAAGAAAATCCCAAGCCCCCAGAACGTTGAAACCTATCTCGCCGATGTTGCGCCTGATCTCTTAGTCGTGTCGCCCTTGGTCAACGTCCGCTCATGGCAAACCGATGCGGTGAAAGCGGCGCAAGCAATTGACATCCCGACTGCGCTTTGTGTCGCAAGTTGGGATCATCTGACGACCAAGGGGCTCATTCGGGTGTGGCCCGATAAGGTTTTCGTGTGGAACCATATCCAGAAGCGGGAGGCCTGGAAGCTTCATGATATCAAGGGCTCAAGAGTGGTGGTGACCGGCGCGCAGCCATTCGACAAATGGTTCAATCGTCGGCCTTCGACGACGCGTGCGGCGTTTCTGGCAAAAGTTGGCCTGCCGACCGATCACCTTTTCGTCCTCTTTACCGGTTCCACAGCCTCGATCAGCGAGCCGCGAAGGGAGGTCGATTTCGTGAAGCGATGGATTGCCAAGCTTCGCGATAGCGACGGAGCGCTGAAGGAGATCGGGGTGCTGATCCGGCCGCACCCGTTCAACTGCGAGCTATGGAAAGACACCGAGATTGACGATCCCGCCGTCACCATCTTTCCCAAAACCGGAGCCAATCCGGTCGATGAGAACGATCGCGCCGACTATTTCGATTCGATCTATCACAGCGAAGCGGTGCTGGGGATCAACACAAGCGCGATGGTGGAGGCGACGATTCTTGATCGGCCGGTGCTCAGCATCGTCGATGGTCATTTCGAGGCGACCCAAGGGGGGACGCTTCACTTTCAATATTTGCTGCCGGAAAATGGGGGATTTCTCGAGGTTGCCCGTACGCTCGACGAGCACATCGCGCAGCTTGAAAAGGTCATCGCCGATCCGGAATCCTATCGGCGTCGGGGGGCGGCATTCGTCGATCGGTTCGTCCGCCCGTTCGGCCGGGAGGAGAACGCCACCGAGCGATTGGTGGCGGGTTTGGAGGCGCTGGCCGAAAGCAAACAAGGAAGGCAAACTGGGGCCGCCGGGGCTGCTCGGGCCCGTCTGAGCAGCGAACCCACGCGCGTAGCGCGTCCGGTGGATGGCTGACGCTCGGCCGGCATGTTTGCGATCCGTGCCCAGGGACTGACACGCGGGCCACTGAACCGACTTCCCAAGCCGAAGGCCGGTGGGCCGACGGTGAGCAGCGCGTTCGGGGCGCTGGGAGCGATTGTCCGCGGCGGGCCGAAAAAATCGCGGAAAGATGGTGCAGACGGCCAAAAGGGTGCCCTCGGGCAAGACTTGTTGAAAGATGTCTCCTT
This sequence comes from Kaistiaceae bacterium, assembly GCA_963667605.2. Lineage (GTDB taxonomy): Bacteria > Pseudomonadota > Alphaproteobacteria > Rhizobiales > Kaistiaceae > JADLGL01. The sequence continues at coordinate 683,022 of CAXXUZ010000003.1, read as the reverse complement.
CACGATCGACAGGGGCTCGATTGTTGCCCTGCCCGGCCCCGATCTCCGCGCCAGCGAGGCCTTGATGCGGATTCTAACCGCATCGCTGCAAGTGTCCGCCGGCCGAATTGAAATCAATGGGTCTATAGGAGGTTTGGTGACCGTCGGCGCTAATCTCGAAGCGGATCTAACTGGTCGCGAGGCGGTGATCCGGGAGCGTGCCTATATGCGAGTGCCGGAGGAGCGGGAAGAGGCGTTCCTCGACGAAGTGCTTGCCTTCTCGGGGATGAAGGAATTCGAAGACGTTCTGATCCGGCGCTATTCGACCGGAATGAGCCTCAGGCTGGGACTTGCGATGATTTTGATGGCGAAGCCGTCGGTCGTGGTGCTTGGCGACATAATGGGGGTCGGCGACCTCGATTTCCATCAACGCTGCAAGGAGCAGATCCGGCAAATGGCGAGCGACGGCGCGACCTTCCTGCTGGGTGGCCCCGCCTTCGCCGTGGACGATCTGGCGGATCGGAAAATGTTCTTCGAGCGCGGTCGAATTAGCAGCGATCTATCGGCTGCCGGGGACGAAGAACCAGAGGATGGGGGGCCGGCATCCCATGTCTGGCATGTCGCCGACGATCAGGTTTCCTGCGCCGTGCTCGGGCTCTCCGGTATTTCGGTCTTGCCCCCTACGCAGAGCCAGCGGTCGACGCATATCCGCCTGCACTGGCGGGTCAAGGCCGCGCCGCAGAAGATTCGGCTGATTCTTGATTTCCTGCACGGCAGCATTGTCGTGTTTCGCGCGGTAGCGCGCGAGGTTATCGTCGAAGAGCTTTGCTGGCTGAGGGCCACGGTGTCGTTGCCGCCATTGCTTGGGGCGCTGCATTATCGGGTGAGGATCACCTGCATCTCGGATCAGGACGGTCGGAAGCGGACGATGAGAATCGCGCACGCGTTGGACGCGGTTCCGACCGCCGGGGCGCGAAGCACCGGCGTGGAATCGATCCCATTGCTGCGGCCGCCCTTGGATTGGGAGATTGCGCCGATAGAGGAGATCGCGGATTGAACGGAACGACCGCCAGGATCGCGGTGGCAAACCTCAGCAAGGTGTTCGATCTGCAGAAACGGCGGAAGGGCCGCAGCGGTCTGAGCTCGCGCGAGCTCGCCGCGATGGTTCAGCTTGGCCGTTCGGTTCTCCGCAGGGGGGTCAGGGTGGGAAGGCGGTTCTACGCGCTGAGCGACATCAATCTTGAAGTCGGCTCGGGCGAGATCATGGGGATAATTGGCCGCAATGGCGCCGGCAAAAGCACCCTGCTCAAGATTCTCGCCCGCGTGCTTGATCCAACCGAGGGCTCGGTTCGGCTGGAAGGCCGGGTCGCCTCGCTGCTCGAGCTTGGCGCCGGTTTTAACGGCGATTTGACGGTTTCGGAGAATATCTCTTTGCACATCGCATTATCGGGATCGAAGCCAGACCCCGATCTCGAAAAACGCATTTTGACGCTCTCCGAGCTCGGCGACTATCGCGACATTGATCTAGACGATTGCCCCGGGGGCGCGTCGGCGCGCCTTTCGTTCGCGACTTTAATCAGCGTCAACTCCGACATCGTTCTGGCCGACGAAATGCTGGCCGTCGGCGATACGAGGTTCAAGCAGCTCTGTCTCGACCGCATTGGCCAGGTGCGTGACGAAGGTGGTTGTGTTCTGTTCGTTTCCCACGATTTGCGTGCGATCGCGCAAATCTGTGACCGCGTCATGTGGATCGATCGCGGCAAGATGCGCTTGGTCGGCTCGGCAAAGGAGGTGATCAGGGCCTACGAGGCGGAATTGCACGCCAAGATCTCAGCGCTCGACCCGACCGCCTCCGACGATGCGGCCCAGATAATCGATCTCCGGCTGGCTAGTCGCGCCGGGGAGCCGATCGGAGCCTTGCGACTGAATCGGGCGTCTTATCTGGAATGCGTTTTTCAGCATTTGCGCCCGGATATCCCGATCAGCCTTTGCTTCGAGCTGACCAACGGTCGGAAGCAGATTATCTACTCCGCAGCGCGGACGATCGAGCCGGTCGGGACTGACCCAAGGGCGATGCGGGGCCGACTCAAAATTCCGCCTCATTTCCTCAATGAAGCCGGCTATCAAGCTCGGGCCAAAGTCCGATGGAAGGTCGACAATGAGCCGCGCAAGGAAGTGGAGATGAAGACGGACTTTAGGGCCGTGGACAGCGACGCGAGCGAGTCGGTATGGGCCGGATGGGACGGCGACAGAAGGGGATTGGTCGCACCGCGTCTAGCATGGCGTTTCGGGATCAGCGATCGTAAGCGCGGCAGGGCGAAACCTCTGTGAGCGAGGAAGAAGTACTCGTCATTGAAGCAAGGCCCGCCTCGCTGCGCGGCAGGGTCAGAGCCGCTTGGCAATATCGGCATTACTACCCGATACTGTTCAAGGAAATCACGATGCGGAAGTTCCGCAACACTCTGCTCAGCTATTGGTGGCTTATCTTGCGGCCGCTGATTCCGGTCGTAATTGCGGTTATCACCTTTACTTTATTCATTGAAATCGAGACCGGCGATCTTCCATACGGGATGTTCTTTCTATCGGGCTACATCTGTTGGCACCTCTTCCAAAGCACCGTCAGGTTCATGTCTCGAACCATGATGTGGATGCGGAGCGTTATGAAGAAGATGTACCTACCAAAACTACTGATTCCGCTCGCCTCGATCGGAGTTCCGCTGGTCGAACTTGCCGTTACTATCGTCGCAATTCTTGTGTTGGCCGGATATTATTATTTTACGCTGGATACGTTCTATATCAGCATGTCATGGCAATTGCTGCTTTTCCCCGTAGGTCTCGCGCTAAGCCTGATCTTTGCCATGTCGGTCGGCATGGTCGTCTCGGTGATCGCGCTGCTGATGCGAGATATTATTTTTTCGATTGCCTATGTGATGCAAATGACGATGTTTATCACTCCGGTGATCTATCCGTTGTCGAGTGTGCCAGAGCATCTTCAATGGCTATTCATCGCCTTCAACCCGATGACCGGTGTCATCGAAACCTCGCGCTGGGCGCTGACTGGCTTTGGTTCATTTGAGCCGGTCTGGCTGTTGGTCAGCGTGGTCCAAATATCGTTGATTGCAGCGCTCTGCCTCACCTTTTTCACGCGAGCGGAATCGTATCTTTCTGACGTCGCTTGAGCCTCGAGCTATGTTCACCCGTTCGACGCTGGCAGTTACGCGTTGCGCCAAGTGACAGCATGCTCGATAGTCGCCGGTTGTGATGGGCAATCCGGTCAGCCAATGAGTCAATGAGATCGCTCTATTTCCTCGTGCCGATTGCACCACGCGATCGCCAAGAATGGCGTGATTCGAGCCATGTCGGGGTCGCGGCGATTCACGCGGCCTCCGAGGGTGAGGCGCGCAAGATCGCCGCCAACGCTTTCTCACAAGACCGCCGGAGCCCTTGGCTCGACAAAAGCCTAAGCGCCTGTTTCGCGGCCGATCCGGTTACGACTGGCCGCGACGGCGAGACCTATGTCGCGCCGCAAGTGCGAATGAAGCTGCCGAAAAGAGCGATCCCGGAAGATGCATCGCTGACCGATCCCGGCACCAATATGGTCGGCCCTGGGGCGTTTACTTGGCAGCCGCGGCTCAGCGGCGAAGCCCGAATGGACTATATTGCGGCGTCGCTCGATCCCGATACCGGCATTCGCTCCGATATCGAGCCGGGCGTTTTCCTCGAAGCCGCGGCGGACGCGACGATCATCTCATATCCGAAATCCGGCAAGACATGGCTTGCCTATCTGGTTAGTAGATACATTGCGGGCTATCTCGGCTTCTCTGAACTCCACGACGGAATCACCGGAGAGGGCGGTCTGTGGACCTTGGCGCCGGAGGCACACGGCGGGGTTATCTCGCCGAGGTGGCTAAGCGGCGAACCGGCGCGCGTTGAGCGCCTCTGATCCGATTCATACACCTCGATTCGCTCGGCTACCCCTATTTTGCGCCTAAGACGCTGGGGGCACCGGGGACCGATCGGAAAATATTTCTGGTCCGCGATCCACGCGACATTCTGGTCAGCCACTACCACCACATTGTGGACAAGAACAAGGGCGTGTTCGGCGCCCATCGGTTGAAACCGCGATTGACGACCGACATCGAGATCGGTGAGTTCATCCGCTCCGACTATCTGGGGATTCGCCATCTCCTTGGCTACTTTTCCGGCTGGGCGAGATGGGCCAAAGAAAGCGGCGCGCCGGTATTCTTCTATGAGGACTTCGTCTCAAAGCCACACCAAACGCTCGGCCGCTTGCTGTCGACATTGGGGGTCTCCGAGCTGATCGACGAGTTTGTCGACAAAGCGGTGGAGGCGGGGTCTTTCTCGCGGCTGCAATCCGCAGAGCGCGACGCTCAAAGCGGTCGCGGCAAACCGACCGCACCGTCCGCCCGTCGAATACGGCGCGGCAAGGTGGGCGGGTTTGTCGACGAGGTTTCGGCGGATGACGTGGACTTCATGACCCGGGTCATGGCGCGCGCTGATATTCCCGTGCTGCGGCGCTACCTCAAGCAGACCGACTAGCGCGGTTCGAGATCGGCCCCCATTTCACGTTTTTTGGCCCGGCCAATCCGCCGGAAAGCATGCCAACCACCGAACAGGGCCAGACTCGCCAACGCCGCGGCGTCCAGCATAAAGCGGCTGAGGGGAGCTACCTCCGGCTTCGGTGCTGCCACCTGCCGGCCGATCGACGCTTCGATCGCGTCGACGAAGATCGGTGTCGCAGCCACTTTGGGGCCGTGGGGTCGGATGAATTCGTTGACAAAGTCGGCGGCTGCATCATTGCCGCGAACGCCGCCGCGAAGGGTTGCGGCAAGATCGGCCGTATGCAGATCAAGGTCCGGGGTTTCGTGGAGAACGCACGCTGCCGTCAGGTAGTGATAGTGCAGTGTTTCCTGTTGACCGCCTTGATGGTCGGGGTCACCGATGGTGAAGCAGCTCTTGCCTAGGATCGACGCTTCGACCAAGGCGCTGGTATTGAGGCCGACCACGAGGTCGCAGTGGAAAAGCGTATCAAAATAGGTCGCCCGAGCTTCCTCCGTTACCGGCAGGCCGCCATGCAGCGGCGCTACGGCGACTGGCCCCAGATCGGCTAGGTCGAGGGCGTCATAGCGGACAAAATTCATCGGGTGGGGCCGGATCAGGACGTTGGCGGCGGCTAGTTCCGGATCGGCCGATGCACGGATTGCGGTCAGCCATCGACGGATAAAGTGTGGTTCGTCTTTGGTGATCGAGGCCGATGAACCGACATATAGGATGATCCGACGATCGGGGTCGAATCGATGAACCTCGCAAAAGGCGCGTCGATCCTGTGTTGGGGAGCGTTCGAACCATTCATCATAGAGTTGGGCACCGGTGACGAGGATAGTCTCGGCGGCGATGCCGTGCAGATCGATGGCTTCCTTGCGTTGAATTTCGTTCCACACCAAAACGCAGTCGATCGGCGCCTGAATCCGCGATTTGCTGGTGAGATTGTCCCAGCTGGCCACCGCCAACACGGTCGGAATCTGGAGCGCTCGGGCAGCGCGAACCCAATCGATCTGGTCGGTGCGGAGGTCGACCAAAGGTGTGACGACTAGGAGATCGGGGGCGATTTCGCCGATCCGCGCGACAATCGAGCGATCAGCCGGCAGGGCGGCATCCCATCTTTCCAGCCGGCGGTCGGCGCGCAGGTTTCGCTCGCTATTCCAATAGGCGTTGCGGTCGTAGGCGATCCTCGCCAGCGGCGTTGCCTTGGTGGCGGCGCGACGGCGGAGCTTCGCGGCCGGTCGGAATTGGGGGGTGTAGTAGCGTAGAATGTCGCGACCGGTGTGGATCTCGTCGGCGAGCCGGCGGCGGAAATCCTTGCGGCCATGTGCTTCGGCGAAGATAATTGTATCCGGGTGATCGGCCTTCAATGCGTCGGCCTGTCGCCTGATCTCCTGCGGCAATTGCTTCGCCGGGTCGGAAAGGATCACCAGCCGGTGGCCGCGCTGGGCGAGAAGGCGAATCGGCGCCTCGAAATTTCGCAGATAATAGAGGTTCCGAAGCAGGAAGAGGATTGTCCCCGCGGGCACGCTCATAGGCGGCTCTGGCGTGAGATTCGGACCGAGGATGAAGGGCCGTCATTTTGGACCGCTCCCGGTCGTTTTGCTAGGCGAGCAAGGTAGCGAGGCCTGAGATAGAGCGCCGCCACGGGGAACAGAAGCGCCCGAATAACGGGCGACATTAGAGTTGGTCGCTCAGGGGCGACGGTCATGTTCGCCAGCCCCTCGATCGCCGCCTGGGCGATGGGCACCGCTGGCTCGGCTCTGCCATGCGGTCGCAAGAATTCTTTGACAAACTCAACGGCCTTGTCGGACGGGCCCTCGCTTTGCAATGCCGCGCCCAGGACTGCGACGTGTTCGGGCAAATCCGGCCCAACTTCAATAAGACCGCCCTCGACCAAATAACCGAAGTGAATGGTTCCGGTCTGGGAGCCTTCGAATTCCGTTGTGGCTACAGTTAGGCAACGCCGGCCGACAATTCCCGCTTCGAGAAAAACGCTGGTGTTGATGCCAACCACGGTTGCGGCATGGCTCAAAGTATCGAACAAGAACTGCCGCTCCGCTTCCTCGATCGGCGCAGCGCCCGTTGCCGGAGAAATTACCACCGGCCCTAATGTCGAGAGATCGACCTGTCGCCATTGCTTGGCGTGGGCGGGATGCGGCCGCAGCACAATCTGCGCGGTCCGGACCACCGGATCGTCGCTATTCCGCAACGCCTGAAGCCAGCGCTGCACGAAGCCTACTTCGTCCGGGCAGATGAACGGCGAGGAGCAGGCGTACAGTATGATTGGCAGAGCGGGATCAAGCCCGAGAGTTGCGCAATAGGCTTCGCGATCATCGCGCGGGGTCATCGCGAACCAGTGATCGTAGAGCTGGGCCCCGGTGACGGCGATGTGGTCTTCGGGAAGATCATGGAGTTCAGCTGCCTCCTTTGCCTGGAAGCGGTTCCAAACCAGGCAGATGTCCGTCGGTATCTGGATTCGACCCTTGTTCGAGAGGTTGTCCCAGCTTGCCACCAGATGGCCGGTAGGTATGGCCCGAGCTTTGGCGGCCTTCAGGATGTGGAGCTGCTCATAGCTGAATTCGATCAACGGGCTGAGCAGAATGGCATCCGCCGGATAGCGCTCCAGCCACGCGGCGATGCCGGGATCGGCCGGGATAGCCTTCTCCAACGCGGCCAGCGGCGCATCGAACAACCGGCGACGACGGACCGAGCCACCGCGGCGGCCGACGGTCGAGCGGAACCAGCGTGGCACCCGCCGCGACGCCCGCTCCACCAGCCGGGGTGCGTTGTCGAAGGCCGGCTGCAGATAGTGGAGATAGTCCCGCAATGCCCGAATTGGGTCGATCGCCGCCCACCACCAGCCAACCCGGGTCGGAGCATCGAGCAACCGAACGCTCGCTCGGCCTGAAAAGACCCGACGAAAGATGTCGTCATCTCCGGGTCGCGGCGCGGTGAAGGCGATATCGACCTGATTGCCGCTCTCGGCCAAGGCAAGCAAGACCGCCCCATAGTTCCGGAGGTAGAGCGCGTGATTGAGGACGATGAGATATTTCATTGGTCGCCTAGGCCGCTCGTCAGGTCGTGTGCCCCCGCCCGCACGGCCTCGTCTGCCGTGAGGTTATCAGCCCGCTGGCCAGAGGCACGCTTCCGCCGGCCCCCACTCAGGCGTCTCTTTCAGCCACCAGATGCCGATAATGGCCCGCATGTTCGGCCCTCGGCATTGTTTTCGGAATTGGTGGCGGTTTGGCGCCGAACAGACGCTGGGCCAGAAGATTGCGCAATGTCGGTTGAGGGCGTGGAATCTTTGGCTGGGTCACCGACGCGTAGGAATAGGGGAGCATTTCGATCCTGCGCGTGGGAGCAAAGTTCTGATCGATCAGGTCGGTCACTGCCGAGAGCTCGCTATTGTAGCTCGATCGATCGCGGTTGAGGCTGAAAAGCCGCCGACAACCGATCTCGGCAAGGCGCCGAACATAATTGGTGACCTGCTCGGTGGTCATTTCCTGGAAAGAGACCATGTTGAGTGCAAGGTCGAGGTCGAAGCTGATATCGGGAAAGAGAAAATGCGGGATGAAAACGAAGTCGTAGTCTCGCAGATTGCGAGATATCTCGGCGGCTGAGACCTCGGGGTAGATAGCCATCTTCGCTGCGGGAAATGCCGACAGCAAATAGGTCGCCGAAAATAGTATGGTCTGCGGAAGGTCGACGATCACGTACGTAGTGTCGGGGAAACGTGTCTTGACCGCGTTGCCGAAGCCGCCCCAACCGGCACCGATCTCAAGCCAGACTTCCTTGCGCGCGGGGTCGCTCTTGAGCTGATCCAAAAAGCCTGCTCGATCTATGGCAATCAGGCATTCGTAAAATTTCAGAGTGTCGATATTTATCAGCTGGCCGTCGATAAGATGCCCGAAGCCACCTAGGATTGTGGACTCAGGAACAAAGAGTTTGGACCGATCCATCTTGCCGAGGCGCCCGAGCTTCTTTTCGAATTGCTCGGCGAGAATGGCGTGATGGTCGCGGTATCGATAGGACGCATCTCCAGTGACGTGGTGGCAATGCTCGCGCAGCTTCTCGACGATTAGCGGCGAGGCATCAAGGAGATAACTAAAGCCGCCAAGTTCAGCGCGCCAATACGAGCTCGGTTCAGCGCCTGTTCTGTCCATTTCGCCCAGGCAGCGCAGGACCGCATCCCTGGCGCGAAGATAGTTCTTGAAGTCGCTCCCAGATCGGAGGGATTCGACGGTGGCGGCCAATTGTGCCGACGGATCCGGTGCGGCCGGATTGGCTTCGACTTTCTCGATTGCACTCATTGATTGAAACCATGACCCCCGATTGCTGGGTTCGACAGGTCGAACCCGCGGCCATTTAGGGAATCCGGCGGTCGAAGCGCAAGTCGCGCCTCGACGCGATTGGTCGAAAAGTCGATCCGGCGCACGGGTGAGACCAAAATTTGCGGCCCGAAAGCATCTTAGCCCGGCCTGGCTTTGACTTATCCATCTTGCTGAAGCCTGGCGACGGATCGGCTACTTGCCGGGCGAAAGGCCATCCTGGTTCCACTGCGACCGAGGCTTGCGGATTGCCTGTAGCTAGTCATCGCTCGGCGGTGGTTCGTTCGATCCTTTGGTGCGGGAATTTCCTCTCGCGAGCGGCTATCTCGGCCACCCGATCACGCAGGCGCTGCAAAATCGGATTGTTCTGCAGAGTTTGACTCGCGCGGTCCAAACGATCCCTGTCATATCGGCTCACAAGCAAATCGGGCAGACGCGCCTTGCGATCGCTGGCGGCGGCGTCGCCGCGTGGCATAGCGTTGCGATACGCGGCCGTGTCACTGGCCACGACTAGGCCGAAGCCGGCGCCACTGGCCCGGAAACAGAAATCGACATCGCCGCCAGAAGTCCAATCGAGTTGCTCGTCGAGCAGATCGATCCTTTCGAACACGGATTCACGAATCGCCAGGCAAAATCCGTCCAGCAGCGGTACCAGTGGCCAAATCGGATCGTCATTCCAAAATTCTTCCAGCAGCTGCTCGAAATCGGCGAGCTTCATCCCTTTCCAAGCGGTTGAACGGCCATTTTCCGATCGGCGTCATGGTCTTCGGCAGCAGCTGCTCGAAATCGGCGAGCTTCATCCCTTTCGGCAAGCGGTTGAACGGCCATTTTCCGATCGGCGTCATGGTCTTCGGCAGAGATTGCCAGGCTGCGAAACATCGGCCCGACCAGGCCGACATCGGCGTTGGCGCGAGCCGGCTCGATTAGGTGATCGAGCCAACGGGGCGGGACAGTGACGCGGCGGCCATCAGAACGGTGAATTCGCTGCGCTGACGTCGCTCGAGAGCCCCATTGATAGTGCGAGCGAAGCCGGCAGGTTCCTCCTCCTGATGGAGCTCCAGCGACTCCTTTTCGGCAAGATCGGCCAACCGACGTTTGATTCCGTCTGCCGATGCGTCAAAGGCCAATGTGATCTTGAGAGGTGCGCGGTAGTCCAGCGCCTTGAGCGATCTCAGGCTGACCTTAAGTTCTGATAGAGCGCCCCGCCCATAAATTATGATCTCAACGGGCGGTGCTCGACCGCCGCGGCGCGATGGCTGCAGCCCACCGGACGCAGTCATCATGTGACGGTTCCCTCGTCGGCTCGCGACTGCGTCGAAGGGACAACGCGAGGATCGGAACGCGTGTCGGCGCCATTGGCCCCGAGATAACCCATCACGATCTCCGGATGCAGAGCCAGCGCTGGGTTGAAGCTCAGTTGGTCATTGTGACTGCCATTGTCGATGAGCCGCCACCAATCATTGAGAAGCGCGGCGACGGCCGGCCGCCGGTGTCGGAACAGCATGATCCCGCTTGCGATCAAACCGTTATGTTCGGGATATCCCGATGCCCGCAGCCGCTCGATTTGGACCTGCATGGGCACGAGATCATCCCGCTTCACGGCAATGGATTCGGTGAATTCGTCATAGACGCAGTCACGATCCGGGTGGCGCCCAGCGATGACGTCGCAATTCTCATTGTCTTCGGCGATGAAGTCCTCGGGGAGAGCGGCGATTTGCAAATCGCGGTCCACCCAAATCGACCACTCATGCCCCGGAAAATAGACGTGCGGATGTGTCTTCACATAAAGGCAGGTTCTGACTGGGTCGGCCTCGATGAAATCAAAACGCCGGCTCTTCCAAACCGATCCGCTGGGGACCTTGCCACCGGTGAACAGGAGATAGTCCGCCCGGGGATCGATCACTTTGGGTTCCTGCACCCCACCATCATCGTCGACGATCGCGGAAAAAACGGCAATTGACTCAAGCCCGCGCGTTCCTCGACGGATCGCCGGAGTGGCGAACGAGGCAATGTCGACATCGCTGTCCGGCGGTGGATCGACATTTGCCGCAGGTTGGGCTTGCGGTGGTGCGGGCGGTGGCGCCTGCCTGCGAAGGAGGCGGTCGAAGACGGCACGGCCGAACGATGATATCGCCCTTATCGGGGCCGTTACGCGCCAGCTGGTCGACCGGAGCATCCACTCAAGCCGGCGCTCGACTTCAGCCCTGCCCGCCTGCGCTTCCGCGGCAGCGGCACGGGATTCGGTGATCTCAAGATCCCGATGAGCCATTTTCTTGGTCAGTGCCGTGATCTGGTGATCGCGTTCGTCCAGAAGCCGCCGCCATTCCCGTTCTCTGGCCTCGCCGAGCAGGCCGAGTTCGTCGATTCTGCCATCGCGTTCTTTCAGGGTTTCCACCAGTGCCTTGCTTTCAGCTTGGATAGCGGCGAGAGCATCTTCGTTATGTTCGGCCAGGGGTCTCAGCTGCTCGATTTCCTGATCCCGTGCCGCAAGTTGGCTGGTAAGCGAAGCAATTTGGGCAGCGCTTGCCGTCGATGCCATCTCGACGGAGCCGCTGTTCGCGCCGGGGGCGGTCTTGTCAGGAGATGTTCCGGCTGCGCCCTCGGCTTCTTTGAGATGTTGGCGCAAATCGGCGACGCGACCGCGCTGTGTTTTCAGATCCTTGCCACGTCGCTCCAATTCGCGTTCGAGCACCAAAACGCGCGCCTCCTTGGCGCGCCGGTCGGCTTCATCGCGCTCGAACTCCTTCAAGACTTGCGACGACCGTTCCGACAACGATGCCAGTTCGTCGGCATTTCCGGACTGCAGTGCGTCCCAGAGGGCGCGCTGCTCATCGGTCAACATTGAGGCCGTCAGTTCGGCCCCTGCCTTTTCGCGGCGGAGCTCGGGGTCGATGGTCGCCATTGCGGCGGCCGGATCGGTGGTCGCTGCTCCCGACCAATCCGCGACCGCGCTGGCCAACTTGGCCGTGGTTTCCTCCGGCTTGGCGACAAGATCCTCATAGTTGAGCATGATCCGATCGAGGCCTTTCGAGCCGCGGAGGGTGGCGATGTTATGCAGCTGCCAAAGAACCACGCCAGCCGTCGTCGGGATGCCGTTCCGGCGCCGCAACGATTTGGCGACCTCGACCGGGTTGCGATAGACGAAGACGATCAAAGGTCGTTCGATCACGCGCAAGAAGACAGGCAACAGAAAGCATAGGCGGGGCTCTTTCAGCACCCATCGGCCGTGCCGGCTAAGTTCGGTCAGGATGGATCGCAACGCAGAGACCTGATCCTCCAAGACATTGTGGGGGATTTTATCGGCCCGAAAAGTGCGAATCTTCCACCAATCGGCTTCGGCCGATTCCAGCAAAGCATTGGAAATTGCGCGAATGTCCAGGCGCTCAAAAAAGCCATGCAGGTTCTGCCAGGACTTTTCCTTGAGGTCGTGATCCTCACCGACGAAAATGCCAAGGGCGTCTAGCAGTTGAGTGACCGCCGAGATGCCGGAGCGATGCATTCCGAGGACGATCACACCAGGTTGGATCTCTTGATCACTCATGGCCTCGACATCGCATTCGACAGGGATTCTCGTTGCCCGTCGGTCGCCAGCGACTTCCCACTTGGGCGAGCCACTTGTTTCTCGTCTCCAGATGGTGCCGACCGGATCTCAAGCAGACACCGTTTCCACGCGGGAGCTGGCGTGCCGCAGGCTCTTCGACTATCGGTTTCCTGCCCAATTTTCAAACCGTCACCGGGCCGGCTTCAACTGTCGCCGGCCCAGTCGGCTATTCGGTCGGGCCGAACTGGTGCCAATTAGGGTGTGGCGCCGGGACAGGCCGTCGGTCTGGCCGAGATCGCATCGCCCAGTAAAGACCAACTGATGGCGCGTGTAACACCAATCATTCTTTCCGGCGGGACCGGTAGCCGGCTTTGGCCGTTGTCGCGCCAATCCTATCCGAAGCAGCTGCTGGCGCTGACGGGAGAGCGGACGCTTTTACAGGAGGCAGTTCTGCGTGCCGGGGATCCAGAGCTGTTCGGGCCGGCGATGATCATCGCCAATATCGAGCACCGCTTCGTCATCGCCGAGCAGTTGCGAGCGATTGGCGCTGGCGCGTCGCAGATCGTGCTGGAGCCCGTCGGCCGCAACACGGCGCCGGCGGTCGCGGTCGCGGCATTGCTGGCGGCGAACGAGGATCCGGATGCGGTGATCCTGGTGATGCCGTCCGATCATGTGATTGATGACAACACCGGCTTCAAAGCTGCGATTGAAGCCGCGCTGCCGGTGGCTCAAAGCGGGGCTCCGGTGTTGTTCGGTGTGCGGCCAAGCCGGCCGGAGACCGGCTTCGGCTATATCGCGCCGGGCGAACCGTTCGATGCCGGCTCAAAGGTCCGCAAGGTTGCGGCGTTTGTCGAGAAGCCCGATGCCGCCGCCGCGGCGCGGTTTGTTAGTCAGGGCTATCTCTGGAATTCCGGCATCTTTCTGCTCCCTGCGGCGGGCGTGATTGCGGCGCTGGAGCAGCATGAGCCCGGGGTGCTCGCGGCGGCGAGGGCGGCGATCGCTGGCGCTTCGACCGATCTCGATTTCATCCGCCTTGGCGAAGAGGCGTTCGCGACGGCGCCGACGATCTCGATCGATCACGCGGTGGTGGAGCGGACGGAGGCGGCGGCGGTGCTGCCGGCAAGCTTCGGCTGGAGCGATGCCGGCACCTGGTCGGGGCTGTGGGAACTGGCCATGCACGATGCCGACGGCAATGTCCGGATCGGCGATGCGGTGACCGTCGATACCGCCAATTCCTATGTTCGCAGCGAAGGGCCAGTGGTGGCGACGCTCGGAGTCGCCGATCTTGTGGTGGTGGCGACCAATGACGCTGTGCTGGTGGCGGCCAAGGGTGCCGATCAGGGGGTATCGGATGTGGTCGAGATCCTGAAACGGAGCGGTACCGATGCGGCGACGCGGAGCCCCTGGGTGCATCGACCCTGGGGCTATTACCAATCGATCCATTCCGGTGAGCGGTTTCAGGTGAAGAGGATTACGGTCAATCCTGGGGCACGGCTGTCGCTGCAGAAGCACAAGCACAGGGCTGAACATTGGGTGGTGGTCAACGGCACGGCGCTGGTGACCCGCGACGACGAACGGCTGACAGTCAAGGAAAACGAATCGGTGTTCCTGCCCAAGGGATGCATCCACAGGCTGGAGAACCCGGCCGAGACACCGCTCAATCTGATCGAGGTGCAGTCGGGATCGTATCTGGGTGAAGACGATATCGAGCGGATCGAGGATGATTTCGCGCGCTAGCGCGGGCGACCGGAATCGAGCTCGCTGTGGGGCGTGAGCTGGCTAGAACTCACCGCCATCGGTGGGCTCGAACTCGAACCGGCTGAAGGGATCGTGCAAATCCACCTGCGGCCGATCCGGCGCAGGGGCCTTGGCCCGGTCCGTGTCGTCGGATTTGCGCTTGTCGTCGCCCATGGCCGCCCCCGTTTGCAAGACTGAGAAACCAATCAAAATCACCATGATCACACAAGCTAAATATATCGGCGCTTGTTGCGGCGTGGTGACGCTGGCGATCTCTCTCATCCGGTCCAGTCGGTGCGAATACAGCCGAAAAGCGGTTAACAGCGCGTTACCGAAGGACGTGGATATGATGACGATTTCGTGCGGGCTGTGACCTTCCTGCCATAGCGGCGACATGAGCTGGGAGGCCCACCATCATTTGCATCGGCTTTTGTCCGGGCCTATCTCCGGTGACCCGATCGGGCCCTTGAGATGAGCGCTATGAACCGAAGCCCCGACCAAGCCTTTGACGAGGCGGCGCCCTTGCCGCGACGGCGCTCAGTGGCGGTCGATGTCGGCGGAATTGTCGTTGGCGGAGATGCGCCAATCGTCGTCCAGTCGATGACCAATACCGACACCGCCGATGTCGAAGCGACGGCGGCGCAGGTGGAGGCCCTGGCGCAGGCCGGCTCGGAGCTGGTGCGGATTACGGTCGACCGCGCCGAGGCGGCGGCGGCGGTGCCGCATATCCGCGACCGGCTCGACGCCCGCGGGGCTCTCGTGCCGCTGATCGGCGATTTCCACTATATCGGCCACAAGCTCCTCGCCGAGCATCCGGCGGCGGCCGAGGCGCTGGCGAAATATAGGATCAATCCCGGCAATGTCGGCTTTGGCGACAAGCGCGATACGCAGTTCGCCCAGCTGATCGAGCTGGCGGTACGCTATCAGAAGCCGGTGCGGATCGGGGTCAATTGGGGCTCACTCGACAGCCGGCTCCTGACCCGGCTGATGGACGAGAACGCCGCATCACCCAATCCGAAGCCGGCAGCGGCGGTGACTCGTGAGGCGATCGTTCAATCGGCACTTCTTTCGGCGGCGGAGGCGGAGCGGCTCGGACTGCCGCGCGACCGGATCATCCTCTCGGCTAAGGTCTCGAAGGTGCAGGATCTGATCGCCGTTTACGCCGACCTCGCCCGGCGGAGCGATCATGCGCTCCATCTCGGCCTCACCGAGGCCGGCATGGGCACCAAGGGAATCGTCGCCTCGTCGGCGGCGCTGGGCGTGCTGTTGCAGCAGGGGATCGGCGACACCATCCGCATTTCGCTGACGCCGGAGCCCGGTGGCGACCGGATTCGCGAGGTCAAGGTGGCGCAGGAGCTGCTGCAGGGGATGGGGCTGCGATCGTTCTCGCCGGAAGTTGCCGCCTGTCCCGGATGCGGGCGGACGACGTCGACGGTGTTTCAGGAGCTGGCGCAGCGGATCGAGGCCGATATCGCCGAGGCGCTACCGGAATGGCGGGAGAAATATCCCGGCGTCGAGGCGCTGAGCGTTGCCGTGATGGGCTGCATCGTCAACGGCCCCGGCGAATCGAAGCACGCCGATATCGGCATTTCGCTGCCGGGGACGGGCGAGCAGCCGGCGGCGCCGGTGTTCATCGACGGCAAGAAGGCCGTGACGCTGCGCGGCGCCAATATCGCCGACGAATTCCGGGCGCTGGTGGGGGATTATGTGGAGAAGAGGTGGGGGTGAGGCGGTGGAGTTGCGGCCGGGCAGCGGCGGGGAAAACGACCTGCACCAACAGTTTCACAACTAAATTGACGGATCATTGACGAATTTGGCTGCGAAAGTGGTAGAAGAGGCAGCCAAAGTTAGGATGGGATACAGTGCTACTTCAGTTCCACACTTCCAACTTCTTGTCGTTCCGCGACAACCAAGGAATCTCAATGGCTGCATCCAAACTCAAGGATCGCAGCGAGGGTCTAATCACGACCTCGAACCCGTCAGTTTCCGGAAGAATACTGCCGGTTGCCATCGTCTACGGTGCCAATGCATCTGGAAAGAGTAATTTGATGGCAGCGATGGGTTTTATGCGCTCGGCCATGCGCTCGGCCATGCTCTTTCGCATGCTCTTTTCGTGCTCTTTTCGCATAGTCAAGGGGAGCCAGACGGGCCAACAGGCCGAGTCGCATTCGCCCTTGATGTAGATGCCGCCAAAGAACCCTCAACGTTCCAGGCTGACTTCATCGTCAAGGGAGTGAGGTACCACTACGGATTTTCAGTAACCGACAATAGTTTCCCAACGGAGTGGCTACACTCATATGCCACTAGCCGTCGACAGGTCCTGTTCGAGTGCAAGGGGAAAGACTTCGAATTTGGCCGAAACCTGAGGGGGCGGAACAGGACTATCGCAGACCTCACAAGGCCCAATAGCCTTTTTGTCGCTACCGCTACGCAAAACGGTCACGAAGAGCTTTCCGCGATCTCTGCTTTCTTTCGCTCGATGAGCAACGTCACTTCGGATTCAATATCCAGTACTCGGTTGTCATCCTGGTTCGGAAGCAAAGGAATCGACAAGCGGCTTCTTGAGCTTGTCGGTCAAATGGGTACCGGCATTGTAGACTTCCGCGTTGATAACACTCCGAATGATGAGGGCTCGATGAGTTTTCGAACCAGATTGGCGGCCCTTCTCAAGGATGCGGCCGGGATCGATCTCCCGGACGAATTTGTTAGTGAGTCACGCGAGGTGACCCTTGGCCACGAGGGTGCCGATGGGGACATCATCTATCTCCATTCTAGTGCCGAAAGTGATGGAACGAAAAGGTTTCTAGTACTTTTGGATAGCGTCTTCAAGGCGCTCGATCGTGGCACCTTGCTTGTTGTTGATGAGCTTGATGCGAGCCTTCACACTCAGGCTGCGGAGGCTGTTGTTCGTCTGTTTTTGTCTGATGACACTAACCGGAAGGGTGCTCAACTTATCGCGACGACTCACGATACAAATCTACTCGCAATTGAAGGGCTTCGACGGGACGAGATTTGGTTCACCGAGAAGGACGACCGTGGTGGAACATTCCTGTTCCCTCTTACTGAAATACGTACCCGTATCGGCGACAATCTAGAACGGGGTTATTTGCAAGGCAGGTTTGGAGCGATTCCGTTTGTCGGGCCGGTGCCTGGAAAGATTTCGGTCGGTGGCCGGCCGAACTGATGGCGAAGTCGTGGTTCAAGGCCCGCCTGTCGCGGCGCGCAGCATTTAGAAGCCCCAGGAGGCGATTCTACCTTTTCTGTGAAGGTGGGAACACAGAACCCGAGTATTTCAGAGCGGTGCGAACTAGCTTTCGCAACGCTTTGATCGAACTTGTGACCCACGCGGGCGTTGGAATGCCGCTGACGATTGCAACGCGGGCGTCGGAAAAAGCAGCTGAGCTAAAGGCTTCGGCGCGAGACTCATACGAGATAGACGACCAAGTCTGGGCCGTTTTTGATCGGGATGAGCATCCGAATTTCGCAGATGCCGTAGAGATCTGCAGAGAGCAAGCAGCGTCTCTGTCGCTCGTTCCAATCCTTGTTTTGAACTTTGGCTTATCTTGCATTTTGAGGATTTCAATCGGTTGGCGAATAGGCATCAAGTTCAGCGAAGGCTTAGGCAACTTTGCCCCGAGTACGGTCCTAATGGCAGCAAGCTGGTTGATTCAGCAAAACTCATCCCGGAGGCTCAAACTGCTAGCAGCGATCCGCCACGCTTTTCCGACGGCGAATGGAAGAGGGAATGCCCTTTGGCACCCCCTCGGCGACCGTGGGGGACTTGAGCGCCGCCATTCGGTTGGCCGCCGCTCAGGCGGCCCCGCGCCGGTGAACGGGTATTGATCGCCGTGTGCGCTCCAATCCCCGCCGCAGCGATTACATCACCGTGTTGGTCGCCAGTACAGTCTCGTCGATCATGAAGGAATATTCCGGGCCGCCGCGCTGCTCCGTCACCGGGCCGGCACGATGGTGGGCGCTAGCCCCGCTCCCCGACAAACCGCGCCGCGGCGATGAGCATTCGCCCCTCGTCGCCATAAGGCCCCAGCGCCGCCTTGGCGTCGGCGATGCGCTCGGCCAGAAGCGCGCGGGCCTTCTCCTCGCCTAACAGCGCCACCAAGGTCGGCTTGGCGCGGGCGGCGTCCTGGCCGGCGGTTTTGCCGAGCGAGGCGGTGTTGCCGCTGTAGTCGAGGAGATCGTCAGCGAGCTGGAAGGCGGCGCCGAGCGCCGCACCGAACGCCGCCATGCTTTCCCGGTCCTCCGCCGATGCGCGGCCGATCATCGCACCGGCCTCGGCGGCATAACGAAACAGTGCGCCGGTCTTCATCGCCTGTAGCGTCACGATTTCGGCCTCGCGAAGCGTCTTGCCCTCGCCGGCAAGATCGAGCGACTGGCCGCCGGCCATCCCGCCCGCTCCCGCAGCTTTCGCCAGCCCGGCCGCGAGCGCGATGCGGATTTCCGGGTCGGGATCGGTCTCCGGGTCGGCGATAATCTCAAAGGCGAGCGATTGCAGCGCGTCGCCGACCAGGATCGCGGTCGCCTCGTCGAAGGCGCGGTGAACCGTCGGCCGGCCACGACGAAGATCGTCATCATCCATCGCCGGCAGATCGTCATGGACGAGGCTATAGCAATGGATGCATTCGAGCGCTGCGGCAGCACGGACAACACCGTCGCCGGTGCTTCCGAACAGGCGCGCGGCCTCGATCAACACGAACGGCCGGAGCCGCTTGCCGCCGCCAAGCACCGCATAACGCATCGCCTCGGTAAGCCGATCCGGCCAATTATCTTCGGCCGGCGGCAGCAGCCTATCCAGCACCCTCTCGACGGCGGCGGCGTTCTCGGCAACGCGGGCGGTGAAATCATCGCTCATGGCGAGCGGGATGGGCCGAAATGCGGCGCCGGGTCAAGCGGGGGCTCTGGCCAAGCCGGGGCGGCGTCGCTATATAGCGCGCCAACGCTAACTCCGATGGAGCCGATCATGGCCGTTCCCAAGAAGAAAGTGAGCCGATCGAAGCGCGGCATGCGCCGCTCGGTCGATGCGCTGAAGCGGCCGGTCTATATCGAGGACAAGGATTCGGGCGAAATCCGCCGCCCGCATCACATCGACCTCAAGACCGGGATGTATCGCGGCCGCCAGATATTGGAGCCGAAGGAGAGCTGATCCTCGCCGGATTTTCGCATGATTTTGTCGACAGGCCGGCCTTTGAGCCGGCCTTTTCATTGCCCGCCGGCGGCGTGGAGAATTAACCAAGCGGGAGTGCCGGGGAGGGCACATTCTTAAGGTTTTTCTGCGATCTAGTTGCCGGTGGACGGGGATTGCGGGGCGTTGGTTCCTCGGCCGAAAAACCAAGGGAAACCAGTGGCGACCAGCAACAAGGCGCGGAAAAAGCCGCCCGCCGGCGACACGCCGGATCATGAAAGCGCGCTTGCGATTCTATCCTCGCTCGGCGAGGTCGCCTATCGCTGGTCGATCGATGACGACCGGCTCTATTGGGACGGCGACGTCCAATCGGTGCTCGGCACACCGGCCGACGAGATCTCTACCGGTCGCCTCTATGCGGCACTGCTCGACCCGGACAATACCGACAGCCGGCATGATGCGGTATTCCTGACCGGCTCCGGCGATCGCGGCACCGGGGCCCCGTTCCAGGTCGAATATGCGCTGAGGCCGGGCGGGCCGGATCAGCCGATCGTTTGGATCGAGGATAGCGGCCGATGGTATGGCGACGGATCGCCGCTGCCCAAACGCGTGGTCGGGATCATTCGGGTGGTCAGCGATCGCCACGAACGTGAACAACGCCTCACTTTTCGCTCCTCGCATGACGAATTGACCGGGTTCTACAATCGTGCCCGATTGATCGAACTGCTTGAGGACACGCTGATCAGCACGAAACGGTTTCGCGGTTCGGCGGGCTTCATGCTGATCGCGATCGACAGCTTCCGATTGATCAATGACAGCTATGGGTTCGAGATCGGCGATCAGGTGCTGGCGGTGATGGCCAAGCGCGCGGCGTCGCGGCTGCGTGGCGCCGACGCGATCGGCCGGTTTTCCGGCAACAAGCTGGGGGTCGTGTTGCGCGACTGCAGTGAGGAGACGATGGCGGTTGCAGCGGAGCGATTCCTGAGTGTTGCGCGGGAAGAGGTCATAACCACTGATAATGGGGCGATCGCGGTCTCGATCTCGATCGGTGGGGTAACGCTGCCGCGCAATGCCGGCACCGTTAATGAGGCAACCGCTCGGGCCGAAGAGGCCCTTCATCAAGCGCGACAAATGGGGCAGGGGCGTTTCCGGCCCTTCGTCTATTCTCAAGACCGCCAGGAGGAACGGCGTGCTAATTCAGCGCTGTCGAATGAGCTCATCCAGGCCTTGAGGGAGGATAGGATGCGGCTGGCGTTTCAGCCGATCGTTGGCATTTCGAACCGTCAGCCGGTGCTCTACGAATGCCTGCTAAGGCTTGAGCAGGCGGACGGCCGAATTACCGAAGCTCGGTCGTTCATGCCGCTCTCCGAGCGTCTCGGCCTGTCGCGGCTGCTGGATCGGCGGGCGCTCGAACTCACCCTGGAGGCGCTGGAGGCACGACCGGACATCATCCTTTCGGTCAATGTTACCGCCGAGACCGCGACCGAGGCCGAATGGCTCGCTCGTCTCGAAGAAGCCGGCTCGCAAAACCCGGACATCGCGCGCCGACTGGTGGTGGAGATCACCGAAACCACCGCCATCAGAAATCTCGACGAGGCATCCCAATTCGTTTCTGCCGTCAAGAAGATCGGCTGCACGGTTGCGATTGACGATTTCGGAGCTGGCTATTCCTCGTTTCGTATCCTTCGCCAGCTCGATATCGACGTGGTCAAAATCGACGGCGACTACATCAAGAATCTCGCTGCCGATGAGGATGACCAGACATTCGTGCGCACCCTCATTGCGCTGGCCAAACATTTCCGGATGAAGACGGTTGCCGAGTGGATAAGAGACGACAAGTCGGCGGCACTGCTGGCGGAGTGGGGCGCTGACTATCTGCAAGGAGATTTGACCGGCTCGCCGATCCTCGAGGTGAGCGAGTTGCTTCCGGTGCCTGACTAGGCGTTACTCGGCGCGAGCCTCGATTGTCAGGGCGTGGACGCCACCGGCCAATTCAGCCGCCAGCGCCTGATTGACGGCACGGTGGATTTCAAGCCGGCTCATTCCGACAAAAGCACCGGACACAAGGCGAATGCGAAAATGAGTTTCGCCTCCTTCGCGCCAGCCGCCGTGACCCTTGTGTCGATCCGATTCGTCCACCACCTCTAGGAGCGAAGGCGCGAATGCCCTCCTCAGGGTCGAGGTGATCCTGTCCTTGGCCAAGCCCACTTGCTCTCTCCTTGAGGGCCGACTCTTGCCGCCGGCTTGCGCGCCCACCATAATCGCCCGATGAAGCTCGATTCCAAGTATTTCGACCAGATCAGGATCAAGCCGGTTGCCTCTGAGCCGGATGATTCGCCGCAGTGCCAATGGCACGGCTGTGCTCTCCATGGCGGCTATCGGGCACCGAAAGGCCGGCTGCGTGAGGGCGAGTATTTCGACTTCTGCCTAGCCCATGTTCGCGACTACAACAAATCGTACAATTATTTCTCAGGCATGGCCGATGCGGATATCGTCGCCTATCGCGACGCATCGACGACCGGTCATCGGCCGACATGGACGATGGGGGCCAAAGGCGGCAAGCCGGACCCTCGCCGTTCGCCATCGGGTTCGACCGAGCCGCTGGGTGATGTTTTCGGGCCGTTTGAGGGCCTCGGCCAGGATTTCGAGCCGCCGGCGCCCAGACACCGGCCGCTACGGAACTTGGAACGGCGCTCCTTCGCCGTGCTCAATCTCGACGGCGGCGAGAAGGGCGAGGAGATCAAAGCGAGATTCAAAGCTTTGGTGAAGCGACTTCATCCCGATGCCAATGGAGGCGATCGCGGCTTGGAGGACAGACTGCGTGAAATCATCCAAGCCTATAACCATTTGAAGGCAGTCGGCTTCTGCTGATCTTGGCCAGCTGGTTCACCGCGGTGGCTCCGCGGAGGCGGCTCTCGGAGGACGAATGACAATAGCTGAAACCAACTGGTCGAACGTGCCGGACATGAAGATCTCGGTTCGGCAGGTGTTTGGGGTCGATAGCGATCTCGAAGTTCCGGCCTTTTCCGAGGACAGTGAGCATGTGCCGGAACTGGACGAGGATTATGTTTTCGACGAGCAGACCACGATCGCTATCCTGGCTGGCTTTGCCCATAATCGCCGGGTGATTGTCACCGGCTATCACGGCACCGGCAAATCGACCCATATCGAGCAGGTGGCGGCACGGCTGAACTGGCCGTGCGTCCGGGTCAATCTCGATAGTCACATTTCCAGGATCGACCTGATCGGCAGGGACGCGATCGTTGTCCGGGACGGCGTTCAGGTCACTGAGTTTCGCGACGGCATTCTACCTTGGGCGCTGCAATCCAACACCGCGTTGGTTTTCGATGAATATGACGCCGGCCGCGCCGACGTGATGTTTGTTATACAACGGGTGCTGGAGGTTTCGGGCAAGCTCACCTTGCTCGATCAGAGCCGGGTGATCACGCCGCATCCGGCATTTCGACTGTTCGCTACCGCCAATACGGTTGGGCTTGGCGATACTTCGGGCCTTTATCATGGCACCCAGCAGATCAATCAGGGCCAGATGGACCGCTGGTCGATCGTGGTGTCGTTGAACTATCTGCAGCATGACAGAGAAGTCGATATCGTTGCCGCCAAAGCGCCCTCCTATCGCGATGTCGAGGGCCGCGAGCTGTTGTCAAAAATGGTTCGGGTTGCCGATCTTACTCGCAACGCCTTCATCAATGGCGATCTGTCGACGGTGATGAGCCCGCGGACTGTGATCATGTGGGCGGAAAACACCGAGATCTTTAACGATATTGGATTTGCCTTCCGGGTCACCTTCCTCAACAAATGCGACGAGGCCGAGCGATCGATTGTGGCCGAGTTCTATCAACGCTGCCTTGGCGAGGAGGTACCGGAATCGGCCGTCAATGTAGCCCTGTCCTGATCAATGAAATTGCCCGAATCAGCCCAGACCAAGGCCAAGCCGGCTGTCTCGGCCAACGACCCATTTAGCCGAGCGGTCGCCGGATGCATGCGGGCGATGGCCGGCCGTCCCGATCTTGAGGTGAGTTTTGGCGCTGATCGAGCGCTGATGACCGGAACCAAGGCCCGATTGCCCGCGCCTCCGCGGAAACCGAGCCAGCGCGACGTCGCCGTCAGTCGAGGGGTCGGCGATTCCATGGCGTTGCGACTGGCATGCCATGACCAGGCGCTGCACCGGCGGCTTTCGCCAGTGGGCCGCAATGCCCGAGCGGTGTTCGATGCCGCCGAGCAGGCAAGGGTCGAGTCGGTGGGATCGATCCGGATGAGCGGTGTCGCTGACAACCTCGCCTCGATGCTGGACGACAAGTTCCAGCGGGCAAATCTCGATGCCGTCACCGAACGGTCTGAGGCGCCATTGGAAGACGCGGTGGCGTTAATCGTACGGGAACGGTTGACAGGCCGGCCGCCGCCGCAATCGGGCGAGGCGGTCGCCGAGCTTTGGCGCCCGTGGATCGAGGAGAAGGCGGGCGACGATCTGGAGCGCCTGTCGACCAGCTTCGACGATCAGGCGCGGTTCGGCGATATCGTCCGCGAGCTAATCAGTTCGCTAGAGATGGGCGACGAACTCGGCGACAGCGAAACAGAGGATGCCGAAAATGATGATGCTGCGGCCGAAGATGACGCTGACGAGGCCGAAACAGGCGATGAATCAGAGGGCGATACAGGGTCGACGTCGGAGCAAGCCGATCTTGCCAGCGACGACGCCTCGGCTGCGGAAATGGAAGCTGCCGAGGCCGACATGGAGCGGTTCGAGGATGATGGCAGCGACGTAAGGGAAGCCGGCGAAGTCCGCCACCAACAGCAGGCTTGGCCGGGCAATGATCGGGCCAACGCGTATCGTCCCTACACCGCCCGCTTCGATGAAATCATCAAGGCCGAGGAGTTGTGCGATCTGGACGAATTGGCGCGGCTGAGAGGTTTTCTCGACAAGCAGTTGGCGCCGCTGCAAAGCGCGGTGGCGCGGCTGGCCAATCGGCTGCAGCGGCGGCTTTTGGCGCAGCAAGACCGGTCCTGGGATTTCGACCAGGAGGAGGGCTTACTTGATGCCTCGCGGCTGTCTCGGGTGGCTACCGACCCAGGGCATCCATTGTCCTTTAAGGTCGAACGCGACGCTGAGTTTCGCGACACCGTGGTGACGCTTCTTCTCGATAATTCCGGCTCGATGCGCGGTCGGCCGATTACGGTGGCCGCGATCTGCGCCGACATTTTGGCGCGAACTTTGGAGCGCTGCGGTGTCAAGGTGGAGATACTCGGCTTCACCACGCGGGCCTGGAAAGGTGGCCGATCACGCGAAGCTTGGCTGCAGGCCGGCAAGCCGGCAGATCCCGGCCGCCTCAATGATCTCAGGCACATCATCTACAAATCCGCCAACGCCCCCTGGCGGCGGTCGCGGCGTAATCTCGGCCTGATGTTGCGCGAAGGCCTGCTGAAGGAGAACATCGACGGTGAGGCGCTGGCGTGGGCACATGCCCGGCTGCTGGCTCGGTACGAGCAGCGCCGCATCTTGATGATGATCTCCGACGGAGCCCCGGTCGACGATTCGACCTTGTCGATCAATCCAGCGAATTATCTTGAGCGCCATTTGCGCCAGATCATTGAGGAGATCGAGACCCGATCACCGGTCGAGTTGATCGCGATCGGTATCGGCCATGATGTCACCCGGTACTATCGGCGCGCGGTGACGATCGTCGACGCCGAGGAGCTTGGTGGAGCGATGACCGGGAAACTGGCCGAGCTGTTCGAAGAGCTTGGGCCGCCGACCGGCGGCCGCCCAGCCCGGATCTCGGCCGCATGAAGACGCTCTTCGGCGCGGCGATCCTGCTGGCGCTGTGCTACCGGGCGCAGGCTGAGCCGAGTTTCGTTGCGGTCGAGGTCACGGCCTATCCAATCGAGAGCTTCACCATCGCGGAACGGGTGAACGCGCATGGCGAGATCTCGTTCCGCGGCGGGCTCGTCCTTTCCTCATCCTATGAGCATTTCGGCGGCCTCTCTGGCTTCGACGTCACTCCCGACGGCCGACTCGTCGCCGTCACCGACACCGGCTTCTGGCTCACCGGCCGCCTGATCGAGGAGGCTGGCTGGCTTGTTGGGATCGAGGATCTGGCGATGGCTCCGATCCTCGGCGAGGATGGTGAAGCAGCAAACCAGAAAGCCTCAGTAGATGCCGAAGGCCTTCGTTTCGACATTCGTGACGGAACGGTGCTGGTTTCGTTCGAACAGGACCACCGGGTCAGCCGCTACGCCGCCGATGATCTCGGCGCCGCCATTCCGATGCCGGTTGCGCTACCGCCTCTCACTGGCCTTCTCGGCAATCGCGGTATCGAGTCAGTGGCGATACCGCCGACCGGTGGTCCGCTCGGCGATGCGATCGTAATCATTTCGGAAAAGGCCGATGACGGTGCCGGCGGCATTCGCGGTTGGGTCGTCGGCGGTCCGCGGGCAGGCGCTTTCTCGGTGCGGCGAGAGGGCCTTTTCGACATCACCGATGCCGCCTTTCTCGCCAATGGCGACCTTTTCATCCTCGAGCGTTTGTTTTCGTTAAGCGACGGGATCGGGATGCGGATCCGGAGGTTGGCGGCCGACGACATTCGCCCCGGCGCTACGGTCGACGGCCAGATGGTGCTGTTCGACGATCATCTGTTCCAGATCGACAATATGGAAGGGATGGCATTGCGCCAATTGCCCACTGGCGAGGTCTTGATCACCCTGATCTCGGACGACAATCACAGCCTGTTGCAACGCAATTTGCTGCTGCAATTCGTCTGGCGTGAGACGATTTCGTCCCAGCCGTCGATGCCGGCGGACTAGGCTACCGCCGCGGCGATCCTCTTGCGGGCGATCTGATGCTTCAGCCGCCTCACCCGCGGTGATAGTTGCACGTCCTTGGCCTTGGTCAGGAAGGCATCAAGGCCGCCGCTATGCTCGACCGAGCGGAGGGCGTAGGCCGAAATCTGGAGCGAAACGCGCCGACCGAGGGCGTCGCTGAGCAGGGTTACTTGGCAAAGATTGGGCAGGAACCGGCGGCGTGACCGATTGTTGGCGTGGCTGACTTTGTTGCCAGCCTGAACCGTCTTGCCGGTCAATTCACATCGCCGGGACATCTTGTAATCCTGTGCGGGGCCGATTGGGGGCCGAGGTCTTTGCGCGGAAGCCAGCGTCTATAGGAAGGCCGGCCGGTAGCGTCAAGACTGGTGGTCGGGCACGACGGAGGGAAGGAGTTCATTAACCATAAGGCAAGTCTCAAAAATGACCGGTCTGAGTGCTGGCCGGCGTTAATCGAAGTCGCCGATCTTGTTGGCGCATCAACGCCGAGTCGGGCGTTAATGATTTGCCGAGAATCCAATCAATCAAATCCATATTTGGGGCTTAGGGCCGGATATGACCCCTGATCTAGTGGTGAATGGATCGGGAAACTTCGCGAGTCACCGATTCGGGCGGGTTTTGTTCCAGACTCGTTCCGAATCTTAACGTACTCAGCACTGGCTGGGCTTCGACTAATGACGACAGTCGTGATAATGACCGTGTCGCTTCGCCGATTAGGTGCGGCACCCGACGACAAGCAATCGCCAGAAGGGCATGACCATTCCTCCTTCGCTAACGCAAGCAGCCAAGGCATTGGGTCGCGGCGTAACCGCGGTCCTAGGACCGACCAACACCGGCAAGACCCACCTGGCGATCGAGAGGATGCTCGCTCATTCCTCGGGGGTGATCGGCCTGCCGCTCCGCTTGTTGGCACGCGAGGTTTATGGCCGGGTTGCCCAGCGGGTTGGTAGCGACGCGGTGGCTCTGATTACCGGCGAAGAAAAGATCGTCCCCAAATCACCGCGCTATTGCGTGTGCACCGTCGAGGCATTGCCGTCCGAGACAGATGCCTCGTTCCTGGCGATCGACGAAATCCAGCTGGCTGGCGATCTCGAGCGTGGACATATTTTTACCGACCGAATCCTCAATCTCCGCGGCCGGGATGAGACGCTTCTGCTCGGTGCTGCGACCATGCGGCCGGTGATTGAAAAACTGGTCCCAGGAATCAATATCGTCACTCGGCCACGGCTTTCGGTGCTGGCTTATGGTGGCTCGAAGAAGATCACCAGGCTTCCGCGCCGTTCCGCTGTGGTCGCGTTTTCCGCCGACGAGGTCTATTCGATAGGTGAGTTGATCCGGCGGCAGCGCGGCGGTGTCGCAGTCGTGCTCGGGGCGCTCAGCCCGCGCACTCGCAACGCCCAGGTGGAGCTGTATCAGAATGGCGATGTCGATTTTCTCGTCGCCACCGATGCGATCGGCATGGGGCTCAATCTCGATCTCGATCACGTCGCTTTTGCCTCCGACCGCAAGTTCGACGGCTTTCAGTATCGGCGGTTGGCGCCGGCCGAGTTCGCCCAGATCGCCGGCCGTGCCGGCCGTCATATGCGTGATGGTACATTCGGCGTCACCGGCCGGGTCGATCCGCTGGAAAATGAACTGGTCGAGGCGCTGGAGGGTCATCGATTCGACTCGGTCAAGACGGTGCAATGGCGCAATGGCAGTCTTGATTTCTCGAACCCTCTCGCTCTTCGCGACAGCCTTGAGCGGGCGCCGGATCGCGATGGACTTGTCAAGGCGCTGCCAGCCGAGGATTTGCGGGTATTGGAGGCAGCGATCCAGGATGCCGCCATCGCTCGCCTCGCCGACAGCCGGGAGCGGACCACCCTGCTGTGGGACGTGTGTCAATTGCCTGACTATCGCCGGATTGCACCGGCCAATCACGCCGACCTGGTGCTCACCGTGTTTCGCGATTTGGTGCGGAACGGGATGATAAATGAGGATTGGTTCGCCGATCAGATCGCCTACGCCGATCGCATCGATGGCGACATCGACACGCTATCGAATCGTATCGCTCATATCCGTACCTGGAACTATGCCGCCAATCGGTCGAATTGGCTTTCCAATCAAACCCATTGGCAGGAGCGGACCCGGGCGATAGAGGATCGTTTGTCGGATGCGCTACATGAACGCCTCATCCAACGTTTCGTCGATCGACGCACCAGTATTTTGATGCGCCGGCTCAGAGAGAACGCGATGCTAGATGCCGAGATCACCGATAGCGGCGATGTGATCGTCGAGGGCGAGCATGTGGGCGAGTTGCGGGGCTTCCGCTTCGTGCCGGATCCCGGCGCCGACGGTGCCGACGCAAAGGCGATCCGGGCGGCGGCGCAAAAGGCGCTTGCCGGTGAGATCAAGCGCCGCGCCGAAGGCATTGCAAATTCCGCCAATGAACATTTTGCGCTGGCCTCCGACGGAGCGCTGAGATGGCAGGGCATCGCTGTTGCGCGATTGGTGAAGGGCAATGATGATGTGCTTCGGCCGCGGCTAATCCTGCTGGCGGATGAAGGGCTGACCAGACCGGATCAGGAAGCTGTGGCCGGCCGTCTTGACCTGTGGCTGGAACAGCAATGCCAGACCTTGCTGAAACCGTTGTTCGACCTTCGCGCCCCCGAGGCGCTACCGTCGGAGGCACGTGGTCTTGCCTATCGTCTGGCGGAGGAGCTTGGTGTCATCGAGCGCAAGGCGATCGCCGAAGAAGTCCGCAATCTCGATCAGGAGATGCGATCCGGCCTCAGACTGATCGGTGTCCGGTTTGGTGCTCACCATATCTATGTGCCGCAATTGCTGAAACCAGGACCGAGCGGCCTCCTGGCGATGCTTTGGGGCTTGCAGCATGACGGGCTGGAGCTGCCCGGGGTCGCCGAGTTGCCGAGCCTTTCGGCCGCGGGGCGGACGACGATCCCGTTCGATCCGACGTTTCCCAAGGCGCTCTATCGCGTCGTCGGCTATCGCGTATCGGGCGAGCGGGCGGTGCGGATCGACATCCTTGAGCGGCTGGCCGATCTCATCCGGCCGCTGATTGCCTGGCGGCCCACTGATGAGCAGCCGGAACCGCCGGAGGGAGCGGTGCCGCGCGGCGGCTTCAGCGTGACCGCACAAATGACGTCGCTGCTGGGAGCATCTGGCAAAGATGTTGCCACGGTCCTGCGCTCGCTCGGCTATCGTTCCCAGAAGCGGCTGGTGGAAACGGAGACGCCGGCGTCGGAGGTGGCTGGGGGCGATCTTCCTGCGGTGGCCGAGCCCGCCGAATCCGCCGCTGAGCCACATGCCGAGGTTGGAGAAGACCCGCCTTCCGCGAGCGCTTCGACCGAGCCGGCGGCGAAGCCGCCGGAAGAAGTGAAGGAACCCGCGGCAGAGCCGTCCCAATCGCCCGAGGTGAACGATGAAGACCGCCAAGCAGCCGCGCTTGAGGCGGCTCTGTCGGCCCTCGCCGGAGCCGGGGAGAGCGAGGCCGAAGGTTCCACCGATGTTGCCGATAGCTCGGCCCAAGGCGATTTGGTAGTTCCGGTGCCATCTGGCGAAGGCTCGACCAAGGTTGTCGCTGATGGGCCGGCGTTTATTGAGATATGGCGCCCGGCCGGAGGTCCAAAACGGACTGGGAACGTGGGCACGCGGCGGGCCTCGCGCGATACCGAAGGCAAGCAGGGTGACGGCGATGCCCGGCGGTCGAAGAACAATCGCCGGCGCAAGAAGGCGCGGTCCGATCCTGGTCGGCGGGACGATCGGGTGACGGCGAAGGCGACCGAACGCCCGAAAGCCGGTAACCCTGCGCGGCAATCGGCGGTCGATCCAGATTCGCCCTTCGCGGCACTGGCGGCGCTGAAGGCCAATCTTGAGGGGCGCGGCGGCCAATGACGGTGTCCAGCGGGCAACGGATAGACAAATGGCTGTGGCATGCCCGTTTCGCCAAGACCCGCACCACCGCGCAGGTGCTGGCGCGATCGGGCCGTATCAGGATCAATCGGTTGAGGACTGATAGCGCAAGCCGGTTGGTCAAGATCGGCGATGTGTTGACCTTGTCAGAGGAGCGCGGCGTCAGGGTGATCGGAGTCGTGGCGATCGGCGAGCGCCGCGGGCCGGCCATCGAAGCTCGCGCCCTATATGAGGAGGAGCTTTTCGCTCCTGCGCCGCGTGATTCCATCGGCCTGTTGGCAAGTGTGGCGCCACCGGCCCGGCCCGACAAGCGCGACCGGCGGCTGCTCAAGCAATGGAAGCGGCTGGGGACATGATCTCGGTCACGAACGCACCGAGTATTGCCGAATTAACAATAGGCCATCTTGCCGAGGAAACGCCGAGCCGCTAGGCAATCGATCCAGTACGATGTCGTGGCGCTGCGCCAACGCGCGCCGATTAGGGGAAGTGTGGCATTGACCTATATCGTCAACGAAGATTGCATTCGCTGCAAGTATATGGACTGCGTCGAAGTCTGTCCGGTGGATTGCTTTTATGAGGGCGAGAATATGCTCGTCATCCACCCGGATGAATGCATCGATTGCGGGGTGTGCGAGCCGGAATGCCCGGTGGACGCGATCAAACCGGACACTGAACTAGGCGCGGAGAAATGGCTCGGTCTCAACGCCGAATATGCATTGAAATGGCCTAACATAACGATCAATCGTGATGCACCTGCCGACGCACAGCAATTCGAGGGCAAACCAGACAAGTACAAAAAATATTTTTCGCCGGAGCCTGGCGAGGGCGATTGAGTTTCACGCCTATCCTCGACGCAAGCGTCGCGGCGTTCAAAATCTGCCGTTCCGGGGGTGTGAATGCGGCGGCAAGTCTTTGAATCTTGCAGTTTTTTGTGCTATGAAGCCGGTAATCTGTCCTTTCTCGTCCAGCACGGGCATAGCTGCGGTCACATTGTGCCGGCGGTAAGAGAGCCGTTTGCACGGGATCCCTCGTGTGTTCGGGCACCGGTTGATGCTCTCACACGGGGCGAATGGGCAGGTTGGATCGACTGCGCTGACAAGTGGAGCAGTCGAGTGGATCACCGCGTTACCAGGAGCGACAAGCGCATGACTGCAACGAAGAAAACCGCCCGGACTGACTTCAAATTGGGCGAGGATATCGTCTATCCGGCACACGGCGTCGGCAAGATCATGCGCTTGGAGAACCAGGAAGTGGCGGGCGCCGAGCTAGAGCTCTATGTCGTGGCCTTCGAGAAGGACAAGATGACGTTGCGTGTTCCGGTGCCGAAGGCGAAGGCGGTGGGGATGCGGAAGCTTGCCAGCGATGAGACGGTCGATCGGTCGCTCGAAATAGTTCGCGGCCGGGCCAGGATCAAGCGGACGATGTGGAGTCGGCGGGCGCAGGAATATGAGGCCAAGATCAATTCCGGCGATTTACTTTCGATCGCCGAGGTGGTTCGCGATCTTTTCCGTTCGGAGGCGCAGCCGGAACAATCGTACAGCGAGCGGCAGCTTTACGAAGCCGCGTTGGACCGGATGTCGCGCGAAATCGCTGCGGTCACCGGCCTGTCAGAGACCGAGGCGGTACAGCGCGTCGAGCAGAATCTTGCCAAGAGCCCGCGTCGCGGGGCCAAGACCGCCGACGCCGAGGAGCAAGCCGCGTAGTTCATGCCCTAGTCGGTTACGATCTTGATGCGGGAGCCCGGTGTCAGCAAAGTGCCGGGCTCCAGTCCATTCAGGATGACCAACAGCTCCGTCGGGTCGACGACGCCGCTCATCTGTGCCGCCAGACTAGCCATGGTGTCATCGGCGCCGATGGTGACGATTCGGACCCGCAGTGGCCTGAGGTTCGATGCTTCCAGCGGTGTTAGTTCGCGGAAGCTTCCGGCGATCGCTGCCGCCGTCTGATCGAATGAAATGGAGGCCTGATCGTTGGCGAAAATGAACCGATAGGTCTCGGTTCTGACCCGGATGACGGTGATATGGAAATGCCAGCCGGCGGCGGCGGCGGAAGCGGAAGCCGCCGACAGACCGTTTATCGTCAGATCATGAACGCTGGCCCGGTCGAGGCCGTTGATCCAGCCCGAAAGCAAATAGTCAGTCAGACTTGGGTCTGGCGCCACGCCGACTGCATCGAAGCGAAGCGCTGTGCCGTCGCTGCCAGTGGCCAACACCGCCTCCTGAGTATTGTCCAGCACGAATCCCCCGGCGACAGCAAAGCCGATCGCCAACTGGGCGTGGTAGAAATTCCTGCCGCGGACAAAGCCCTGCGCGCTGTCATCGCCGAAGACAACACCGTTGAGAGCGGACAAATAGCGATCGCGGTTGACTTCGCTGAGACCGGTCGGGCCGAGTGCTTGTGCCGCGGCGAGTGCAGCATTGATCCGATCTTGATTGGAGGGGTGGCTGGCCAGAAATGCTGGCCGCTGGTCCCGCGTGATACCGACCGCAAGGCGATATTGCTCATAGCTACTCATCGTTCTCAGGAACCGCGAGGCGGCGTACGGGTCGTAGCCAGCTTGGGCTACCGTGCGGATGCCGATCAAATCGGCTTCCAGTTCCTGCTGTCGTGAGAGGCTGGCAAGCGTCTGCTGGCTGGTGGTCACCGCTGTTTGTACCGCCGCCGGGTCCTGGACGACACCTTGAACCGCTTCATTGACGATCGCCGCGGTTAGCGCCTGATTGCGACGCTCGGCGGCATGGTCGGCGGTGATGTGGGCCATCTCATGGGCAAACACCGCCGCCACCTCCGAAGCGTCGCTCGCCAGCGTGAGCAGGCCGCGGGTGACATAAAGATAGCCATCGGGAAGGGCAAAGGCGTTAACCGCGGCAGCATTGAGGATGGTTATCGCAAAGGAACGGCTGGGTACCTCCGAGGCCGCCACCAGATTGCCGACGATCCGCGCCAGAGTCCGCTCCAGCTCGGCATCGCGATAGACCCCACCATAGGCATTGACGATTGCAGCCTGCTGCATCCCAGAACTGGGTGAGACGCTAACGAGTGGGACCGAATCCGGCGGACCAGGCACCGTGGTGCAGCCGGCGATCACCAGTAAGGCGACCGTTACCGCCAGCCGCCGGCCGACCCGTCTTACGCGAAAAGCCGTCATTCGCTCTGTCGTCGCCATCTCAATTGTCCAATAACTCGATCTGCTCCGGATGGTCGACCCTTATCCACGGGCCGTTCCATTGGCGGAGCCAGCCGCGAACGCGAACGCGCTGCCCGGCCAATATGTCCAGGGGACCGCCATCGGCTTCAAATACTTCGACGTCGGCTATGCCTATCGTGACGGTCAGGTCACGGCTCCAGTCCCGTCCGAAATTGAGATAGACGGTATATCGATTCACACGTGGTCGGGAAGCGTCAAGAGGGTTCCAAGACGATAGAATCGGGTGTATACCAGCTAACTGTCGTGGTCGGGACCGCTCGCAAGATGTCATGAGCGTGCTTCCCATAAGCTTCCCAGCAGTGGGTTCGGTGCGGTTCACAAAGCCCAACATATCTAAACTCACCCTGCCCCCGGGGAGAAACGATCTGATCGTATTCGATGAGGCGTTGCCGAATTTCGGAATACGTCTTCGTGGCGGTGGCAAGCGGACCTGGATCGTCCAATATCGGATCGGTGCCAAGCAGCGGCGCATTACCCTTGGTCCCACTTTAGTAATGGACCTCGATGTGGCAAGAGCAGCCGCCCGCAACGTGTTGGCAAGAGTGGGTCTCCTGGAGGACCCTCAAGCGGAAAAGGACAGGGCGCGGGTGGCAGCTGACCTGACCCTCGGGCTTATTGTAGATAGGTTTCTCGCAGCCAAACGCGGCAGAATCCGAGACAAGTCAATTCGGGAGGCGGAACGTTACCTCAGGCGGCACTGGGTTCGCTTGCACAAGGAATCGATCACCTCCATCGGTCGCGCTGACATTGCCCCTCAGCTCCGCCGTCTGGCCACTGAAAATGGGCCGGTGGCGGCAGATCGAGCGAGGGCTGCCCTGTCCAGCTTTTTCTCCTGGGCCATGCGCGAGGGCTTGGTGGAACACAACCCGGTGAGCTTGACCAATCGTCCAGCCGTTCCCCAACCTCGCGAACGCGTGTTGTCGGACAGCGAGATCGTGGAGGTTTGGAACGCCTGTCGCGATGATGATTTCGGACGGATCATTCGCCTGCTCCTGTTGACTGGACAGCGAGAAGACGAGGTCGGATCTATTCGGTGGTCGGAACTTGACCTCGACGCGGCCACTTGGTCGCTCTCCGGCCGACGCACCAAGAACAACCTGCAGCATATCATTCCCATTTCCGATCCCGTCCTCGCGATCATTGAAAGTGTGCCGAGACGGGAGGGACGTGATCTCATTTTCGGGCTTGGCAGTGGCGGCTTCAGTGGCTTGAGCGGGGCCAAGAAGGCGCTGGACGCGCGCATTCTGGCGACGCGCCGATCGGCGTTGGATCGAGGGCAAAACTCTCAGTCAATCGAGCCGATACCCCATTGGGTCATTCACGATCTTCGCAGAACGGCGGTGACGGGCATGGGCGAACTGGGGGTTCCGCCTCACGTCATCGAGGCTACCGTCAATCATATCAGCGGTATCAAAGCCAGTGTTGCCGGTGTCTACAATCGAGCGCAACACCTGCCCGAGCGGCGGCAGGCTCTGAGCATGTGGGGTGAGCATATCGTCGGCCTCATTGATCGAAGCAACAGCACTGTGATCCCGATGCACCGGGCCTGATATTATCTCGCCTCGGCGAGGCTAGGTTAGCTCCCGAACACCCGGCACCGCACCGGGCCGCCTCGTCGACCTTTCCAGTGCGGGCGCACCAAGCGGAGGCGCGTTGCCGTGGAAACAGAGGTCAATCGCTTCTGCACCGCCGATGCAATGAAGTTCAGTGTCCGGCGTCAGCGCCCCTGGGACAGATTGGGCGGATTGAACAAGAGAGGGTTTCTGGCTCATCTTAACCCACGAGGGATTGAAGATGAGACGGAACACCAATCACCAGAAAGCATCGGCCGAGAAGGTCGTGAAGGACATCCGGCGGGCGACTCGTCGGCAGTTCGGCGCCGAAGAGAAGATCCGGATCGTTCTGGAGGGCCTGCGCGGCGAGGACAGTATCGCTGAGCTGTGTCGCCGTGAGGGGATCAACCAGAACCTCTATTACCGCTGGTCGAAGGACTTCCTGGAGGCCGGGAAGAAGCGCCTGGCAGGGCGCAACGCTCCAGATCGCCGAACTGGTTGAACACGAACAGCGGGTGGTGACACTGCCCGTGAGGCTACCTCCGATGAGGTCCGGCATCTTCGCAGTGAGGCACTGGCACTCAAGGAGGCCGTTGCTGACCTGACGCTGGACAACCGTCTACTCAAAAAAAGCATGATCGCGGATGGGGGAGAGGAGGCATGAGGTATCCACTATCGGAGAAGCTGGAGATCATCCGGCTGGTTGAGCGATCCCATCTGCCGGCCAAGCGCACGCTGGCGCAGTTGGGCATTCCCCGCACCTCGTTTTATCGCTGGTACGACCGCTGTCTGACCGGCGGACCGGAGGCCCTGGAGGACCGCCGCTCGCGGCCTGGCCAAGTCTGGAACCGTATCCCCGATGAGGTGAGAGACCGGATCGTACAGCTGGCGCTGGACGAGACGGATCTGTCGCCGCGGGAACTGGCTGTCCGGTTCACAGACACAGAGGGCTACTTTGTATCGGAATCCTCGGTTTATCGACTGCTCAAGGCCCATGATCTGATCACCAGCCCGGCCTTTATCGTCCTCAAGGCGTCCGACGAGTTCCAGGACAAGACCACGGCGCCAAACCAGCTCTGGCAGACCGACTTCACTTACCTCAAGGTCATTGATTGGGGCTGGTTCTACCTCTCCACCGTGCTCGACGACTTCTCGCGCACCATTATCGCGTGGAAGCTCTGCACCACGATGAAGGCCGAGGACGTCACCGATACGCTGGAACTGGCGCTCAAGGCGTCAGGTTGCGATCGGGCAACGGTCATTCACAAGCCACGGCTCCTGTCTGACAACGGCTCCAGCTACATCGCCGACGATCTGGCCAAATGGCTCGACGACCGCGATATGGAGCACATTCGCGGCGCTCCCTATCATCCGCAAACCCAGGGCAAGATCGAGCGTTGGCATCAAACCCTGAAGAACCGCATCCTTTTGGAAAATTACTATCTGCCTGGCGACTTGGAGACACAGATCGAGGCCTTCGTCGGCCACTACAATTATCACCGCTACCACGAGAGCCTGGGCAACCCCACGCCGGCCGATGTCTACTTCGGGCGCGGCCAGACCATCCTGTTGAAAAGAGAAAAGATCAAACAAAAGACGCTACAAACCCGGCGCTTGCAATACCGCAAAACCGCCGCATAAAATGACCAACCAGATGGGCCGAACCCTCTCTTAAATCAGGCCGCTCATCGGTTCCAAATTACCTGACGACGGACAGGCTCAGCTTCAGTTACTCCCGGTTCCTCGGGCATGGTCTGTTGTGTCCTGGTTGCTCCGTTGCTGGGCATATTCATTTCTATGTGGGGTCGCCGTAAGCGAGAGCCACCGTTGAGGCGATGGTCGCCATGGTCGGCATTGTCCGGGCCCAAATAATGGAAGCCAACTTGGCAGCGTCCGGGCAGTGGATGAATTGATCCTGTCTGAGGCGCCTAGGGGACTAATCGGGTGGCGACGTAACGCAAACGCAGCGGCTCACGACACGTTACTCGCCCAGTCGCGGACGCCGTTAGGCATCACGACGCAACAACATCCAGCCGGCTACCGCGAGGCCGGCCACCGCCCAGCCGACCATGACCGCAAATCCCTCCCACGGACCGAACCTCGCTTCGCCCTGAAGCAAGCCGACGAGGAGGTTGTCGGGATCGATGGTCCAGATCGCCTGACCCGCCGTGCTGGGTAGATAGTCGGCGATCGTTTGAACCCAATCGAGTTGGACTAGCGGCAGCAGGACCGGCAGAAGGATCAAGATCGCTACTAACGCGAAAACCGCTCCCGCGGCACTCCGCAAAAGCCAGCCAAGGACGCTGCCGAGAACGCCGACCATGGCGAGAAAGAGAGACGCCCCAAACACCGCCCGAGTGACTCCGGGATCCGACAATTGGGCATTGAGCCCCTGCTCGGACAGGATGCCCTGCGCGAGCAGGAACGCTGCGAAGGCGGCGGGTCCCATCACCACGATTATGGCCAGGACCACCAGCACGGCTTTTGCGATCAGTACAGGGATGCGCTTGGGAACCGCCGAAAACGTCGCACGGATCATCCCGGACGAATATTCGCCGGTAACGGCGAGTATGCCGAGAACGCCAACAGCCAATTGCGCGAGGTTGATGCCTTGGAGGCTCAGCCAGGCACTATCGAGGAGCAGCGAGGCGGGCGCGTCGAAGTCGTTCTCCTCAACAGCAGTGCTGATGCCCCAAGCGATCAGCACGCTAAGCCCGACCATGAAGAAGACCGCGAGCGCAAACACAATATAGGTGGAACGGATAGACCAGAACTTGGTCCACTCTGATCGGAAAACCCGAAACAAGTTCACATGGGCGTTTGAAATGGAACTAGGCGAAGCCGGCGTCATGCTCATGATTCGGCCCCATCGAGCCAGCGATGACCTTCCCCATTAAGAAACAGGCACAGTGGTAGGGATTCGTCCGGCATGAAGACCCCTCTCGAAATGAACTGGCGGGGTTTAGTCTCTGGTCAGTTGCCTGGATGCCAATTCACGCCGAACTGGATTTGGGTGCCAACGTACCCGCCGGCGAACAGGCCGAATGCCTCGCCGAACAATGAGACTGCGTTGCCTACCGCGAACTCGAGTCCGCCACCCGCCGTCCAAAACAGACCCGCGCCAAAATCGTACAACAAGCCTGCCTCGGCATAGGGAACGACTTGATCAGTGGCCAAACCACCAAGCCTGACGTTGAGGGCTCCGAAAAGCTCCAAGGTAGCAAAGGGGCTGAAAACGAAGTAGTGGCCCAGCTGCCCGTCAACACCCACCAAAACTCGATTGAAGACGACGTTGTATCCTGCCTGAACGAAATTGGTCCAACTGTCGAAACCTCCTTGCAAGAACACCCCGGCTTGGGCCCCCACATATGGCCCGGCCCAATCAAAACCCGGTGCTGGCGGAGGCGCTGCCACCACCGGAGGAGGGGCCGGCAAGATCGGATCGGCAGCCATCGCCCCTGTAGCTATCAGTGCCGAGCCTGCCACACTCAGTAGGAGCGTCTTGCCAATTCTCATTGTCCCGCTCCTCCTAAAAAGAACCGTTCTAAGCCAGGGTAGCCTTTGCCTGACTTATATCGAAGTTCAACATGCGCCGGATTGTGCCGATTATCACTCACGGCGAAGTCCGATTGGCCCGTTTCGGGTGGAGACGCTCAACAACGGCGGAAGTCGCCACCGCTCCGTGTAGATCGGGCATAAGAGCCGCTGGCGGCCGACCAGGCCGTCGCTGTGGATACCGAGGATCAATCATCGGTCCATATTCCCGAATGGCACAAATTGTTGACAAGGTGGCTCCTGGCTGAAGCGCAACTGAGGGGAGCGAGATGCCATATCCTGAGCAGGAAGCAAGTGGGTACGATGCCAAGGTCGAAGTCTTTTTTGACATCATGATTGCGGATATTGAGATCCAAGCCCGGGTCGACGAAGCTATCGAGGAGATCGTTGCCGATCCCGATCGTCAACAGCGATTGAAGCTGACCTGTAGCCCCAACCGATGAAGACCGAGACTGTGCGGATGGCAAGCTAAGAAGCCGACCGGTAAAAACTCCGATCGGCTCCCTGCGGGCTTTATTATGTACCGGAGGTTCGTCAGCCTTAGGCCATCGCCGACGCACACCTCCAATACCACCGGAAATCCTCCCTGAGCCTCAGGCCAGCATCTCATTGGCGCCAGCCCTCGAAGCGGAGTCAACACTCTTTTGAGACTGATCGGCGCTTCGGCGTGGTTCGTGCTGGAGACTCACTGACCGCCGTTAGCCTTTCCGGGCACCTGGAACACCGGAGAAGGCTCTCTGCTGCCCTGAGCGGCTTCCCTAGCCTGTTTTTGAGTCTTCGGCGAAGGGGCTTCCGAGGCCTAGCATGAAGTCAAATGAATCGAATGTGGGACTGGGCCTCAAGAAAAGGCCGCCAATCCATGTGACGGCCTAAGTTATCCCGCTCGGGCTGGGGTGGGTGGCTGAGTGAGCGGGATAGTTCCCATAAGCAACGCTGGAATCCAGCTGGTGTCAATTCGCGGTTGTGTGCGTTCAGTTGATGATCTTCGCCCCCGCCCGGTGCTGTGCCGAACGCTGACATTCTTTCGCCACCAGCCAACAAATTTCTCTCGCTCAGAGTGCCGCAATTGCGCTCTGATCGTTCCCTATCTTCTAGGTACTTTAGGTTGGCAAACTGCCGGCGGCGCCGGACATTCCATTATTATTGGGGGCAGCTCTATCGGACCGATTTCGGGCGCAAGATCAGGTATTATTGGTTTGAATGGATCAAACAAGAGCGGAAACGGTTGGACTTGTCCCACAAAAAACAAGCTCTCACGAAAACTCCAGGCCCGTCGTTCACGGCTGTAGAAGTACACTTGTTCAACGGCCACACCCTGGGCGGGCCACCCTTCAGCTCCGCAGTCCAGTGGGTGGCTAGTTTTTGGTACCAATCCACACTCGTTCCAGGACACCACCGGTGACCCATCTCGCTCCCGCAAGGGAACCACCGGTGGCCCATTTAACTCCAGGGCGCATGTAGCGCTTTCGATAAACGCTGGAGCGTCGTAGGGAACGCTTACCTGGACGTAGCCATGGAAAGCCCTTGCGGTTAGGTCGATTATAATACTCGTGGTTCCATAGGCCGCGAGTGGCAGAAGTCCAAACCACAGATTCAACAGTCCTTCTTCGTCGGTCAACAGGTAGGGCGCCGTATGCGGGAGACCCGGCTGGTAGGCGTCTGGATGCAGATCAGTAAATCTGAACAGCGATGTACCGCAAACTACCCGCGGCGATGCTTCGACCGGCACATCAGTTAGATCCACGAAAATACGGAACTCCTGACCCCATGAGGACCCAGAGGAGAGGCCAACAGCAACCGCAAGCGTCGCGGCGATTGCCGTTCGTGTTTGGCAGGTTCTCATCGGAGCAACTCCTCCGGAACACGGCTGGGTCGCTTTTCAATCTGGCTCGACCAACCCGAACACCGCTTTCGATAGCTCTACCTTCTTCTGGCCAGTATACATCAACTTTGTTTGCCTGCGCTCGCTTGTCGAGTGACGGTTGCAATCCCCAAACCGTCAAATTCGGCGACTGCTGGCACATGCGCCAGCATTGCCGACTGATAGCTAAGCCAATTTTTGCGTCTGCGGCCCAATTCCGGTACAAAGAAGCGGACCGACGAGGTGTGTAACCACCCCGCCGGCCCTGACCACAACAGCCTAGATCGGAGGCCGCCATGGCTACCAAAGCACCTACCATAATTGCGCCTGCCAACAGCCGCCGGCATTCTGCCGCTCGGCATCTTTCTGTCGATATCCCCACGACCGGACCGGACCCGCTCCGAGACAAGATGGAGCGGGCCGTTGAGCGGCCGCTAAGCGCCCTTGATGCACTTGATGCCGTCAGTGATGACAGAGAACCTGAGGAACCCGAGCCCGACGGTGACGACGAACCGTCTGGTGACGAAGAAGAACCTTCTCTGGGGGCCCCGGAGGCTCAGGCCGGCCACGTAGTGGTTGATGGAAACTTCGTCACAAACCCCGGTGTTGACCAAAGCCATTGGGCCCAAACCGGCACCGATGATCTTGAGGCTGAAAGCGACAACGAGCCCAGCCTTGGCTCGCTGGACAAGGTTGGCGATCAGAGCGGTTGGGGCCGGGTCGACTTCAAGGATCTTGAGTACGGCCCTGCTGAACTGGGCGAACCTGAGGATGGAATATAGTCGGGCCCGAACCGACGATTGACACCTGCCGCCCTTCGGGGCGGCGTTTCTTTGTAAACAGAAAAGGCGGGGGCGCATCCGTTACATTGTTGCTCTCTGCACTTGTTTGGACGACGATGGCTGTGATCTTGGCATCGCGAGGATTGGGAGATCCATCAGCTATGGCCAAAGAGATCGAAGTTACCAAAGCCTCCGCATCAGATATCGCTGCCGATATGGAGCATCATCGGGATACTTATGGGCCATTCTTCTGGGGGATTGCCTACATATCCGCAGCGTTGGCGGTCATTTTATTTCTATTGTTCGTGGCGCTCAACTAAGCGGGCGAGCGGCGCGCGGGTGCTGTTGCATTGGTTCCATATATCCGGCGCGGACGATGAAGGCATGTACGCCGACATTCTGAAATGTATTTCAGCCGCCGCTCGGCGCCGAGGAAAATTGGTTAAGGAAATCGAGTGCTGCAGAAACACGACGAATTTCCGCTGTCAAAAAAACCGAAAACGGCCCGGTGAGCGCGCGGCCATGGTTAGGTGGCTCTTGGGCGGTTGTAATCCGCCTCTCGTCCCGCCAACAGTGCCGACGCAGGTGCCCGAACCCATTCGTACCGACGCTGAAACCATCTTTTCGACGGTCTCAGCGTGTGAACAACCAAGTCACAATAGTCCCGGCGCGTTTCAAGAAACTCCAACCATTCAGCAACCAATGAATCCAGCCATCTACGATAGAAGTATCCAGAAATAATGTGCCAATCGTTCTGGTTGAATGATGGGTGCGCTAACGGAATTCGATTCTCCGTATTCGGAAACGCCATCGCTGGAGCATGCGATACAGAACTGTGTTTCGCTCGGTACGCAGCCCGTCGTACGCTCGCCCAACCTGTCGTCGTCGACGCCCCGAGACTGAAACTTCGAACCACAAATTGTCTTGCTACAAGGAGTGGCTGGGAATGAAGGTTTAGGACCGTTACTTTACGGCCTTTATCGAAGATCTCGGTCGCGGGATCACTGGCAAAGTCGTCATGTCTGAGCCGCCGCATCAGATCATAATGAACTAGTGGATGGAATCTAACGCTTGATGCCCGCGTCTGACAGCGGCGATGATTTGGTCGGGATCCTTTGTCCAGATGAAGGGCTGCGGATCGTTGTTGGTGTGTTCGAGGAAGCGGTTGATGGTGGCCTGGAGATCGACGATCGAGTGGAAGACGCCGCGCTTGAGACGTTGCTTTGCGAGCTTTGCGAAGAAACCTTCGACGGCGTTGAGCCAGGAGCAGGATGTTGGGGTGAAGTGGAAGAAAAAGCGCGGATGGCACGTAAGCCACCCGCGGACCTTGGGATGCTTGTGGGCGGCGTAGTTGTCGAGGATCACATGGACCAGCTTTCCCGCGGGCACGTCGGCCTCGATGGCGTTGAGGAAGCGAATGAACTCTTGGTGTCGATGGCGCTGCATGCACTGGCCGATGACACGCCCTTCGAGCACGTTCAGCGCGGCGAACAGCGTGGTCGTGCCGTGCCGCTTGTAGTCATGCGTCATCGTGCCCGCGCGTCCCGTCTTCATCGGCAGCCCGGGTTGGGTGCGGTCGAGCGCCTGGATCTGGCTCTTCTCGTCAACCGACAGGACAACGGCGTGCGCCGGCGGATCGACATAAAGGCCGACGATGTCCCGCAGCTTGGGAATGAACTCCGGGTCACGCGACAGCTTGAACTGCCGGACCCGGTGGGGCTGAAGCCCGTGCGCCCGCCAGATGCGCTGTACCGCGCTGACGCTGATGCCGACCGTCTTGGCCATCGCCGGCGCCGTCCAATGTGTCGCCTCGTGGCGCGGCGCACTCAGCGTCAGCGCGACGACGCGGTCAGCGATTTCCCGGCCGAGCGGCGGAACGCGCGAGGGTCGCGTCTTGTCCCGCAGCAACCCCTCGACACCCTCGTGCATGAAGCGCTCCTGCCAACGCCAAACCGCTGTCTTGCTCTTGCCGGTGCGGCGCATGATCTCGACCGTGCCGAGACCATCCCCGCTCAGAAGGACGATCCGTGCCCGCCACACGTGTTTCTGCCGGCTGTTCCGGTCCGCAACGACCGCTTCGAGACGAGCACGGTCGGCGGTACTCACATCGACGATGATTCCTGGCCGCATGCGCCAGACTCGCACACAACGTGCCCGGCGAGAATCCCTCGCGGGATTCAAACGTCAAATTTTATCCACTAGCACCCCGTCAGGCGGCCCGGCGGCGTCGGCCCTGACGAGCCGCCAGTGGCTTGCTTCAACTGTTGGCCAAGCCGATACCTGCCGAGGTAGCAGATCTCGCACGTCTGAGGACAGTGTCCCTTCCAGCAAACGTCCAATAAATGTGGTCTTGCCAACACCACGTGGCCCGGCCACGACAGCAATACTCTTGATACTCGTGCCTTGGGCATGCCCTGCAAGGCAATGAACGGCCTTCCTTAGCTCCCGCCGGTCTTTGAGTCCGATCGGGGCGGCCTTTCTTTTTGCCAGTATGTGGAGCCACCGACCACTTGGTGGACAATATAGCGCCTCGGGTGACGGCCCGACCGGCGCGTCAGTTCACTTGGTCCGGCTGATCAATTGCACGGTGTGTCGTAGGCTGAGAGGAAGGTCAGCTGCTTCTGCGACGCGAGCCCCGGCCTCCTCCAGGAAGTGAACGCAAATACAATTGCATCCACGTTGGTCAACCGAGTCCCGCGTTTCGTGGGTCGCGATACAGGTGCCAAGCCCATCGCTCTCACCAATGTGCAAAGGCCGGTGGCCAAGTTTTGTGAACTCGGTGAAAATGTACACCGCCGACACATCAGCAAACTCGGCGTCCGGTGAGTGCACCTCGAAGACGTATTGCGTGCTGCTTGCTCCAACGAAAACAGCGCTGGCAATTTTTAGCATCGAATCACGTCTCGATTGTAGCTGACTAACCGCTACCACCTTGTCGTTATAGTACCAAGACGGGAATCGCTGACTGGTGCAACCCCTTTGGGATTCAACTTCGCTCGCCGGCATTGCTCTTGGCTGGCTAGCCGCCCCTTAAGGGCGGCTCTTCTTTTCCCCGACGTTATTGCATCGCCGCCAGCAGGTAGTCCCTGATCCCCTCGAAGCTCGTCTCCGCATATTGACGACTGATCTCGGTCGCCCCCTGGTAGGCAACAAACGTGCTTCGTTCCGGTACCCTGAAAAGCCTCATGACATGCTTCTGACTGTCGTAGTCCACCCTGATTATCAGAAGGTCCGCGAACCGAGGATCGCTGTCCAGTTGGGCGAGCACGTTGTCCTGGGCCTGGCAGGTCGAGCACCAAACCGCGTGCACATGGATAATAAAGGGCACACTTGAGGCCTGGGCTTCAGCAACGGCCTCAGCGGAGTAGGGCACTCGCTCCCACGCAACCGCGGAAACCGATGTGACGGTCAGCACGGCGGCCCCGACAACAATAGCTCGCAGCATCGATTTCACGTTGGCCAACATTTGACTGCACCTCCCCCAATCGACAGCGCGTTCGGAAAACTACGGCACCCCCTCAAGGGTTGCAAACGTGCGCTGAGCCCGCATCCCACCGGCTAGAACAGATAATCTGCTAAACTTAGATCGATGACAGCCAGACCGATACGCGAGGTATGTTTTGCTTGCTCGCGCTGATCCAAGACTCCTCGGTGGCGGTTTGAGTATATCTGGCGAGCGCGAGTTGACTCCCTGGACAGCCTCCAGGAGCGGCATTGCTACGCCCTCCCGAACTCGGCATCGGAGACGTCTCTCGCCAGCTGGACCAGCGCCAC
Source organism: Kaistiaceae bacterium (assembly GCA_963667605.2). Taxonomy (GTDB): domain Bacteria; phylum Pseudomonadota; class Alphaproteobacteria; order Rhizobiales; family Kaistiaceae; genus JADLGL01. The sequence continues at coordinate 638,255 of CAXXUZ010000003.1, read as the reverse complement.
AAACTTCTCGAGATTGATGTCTTGGAGCGAGGCGAAGCCGATGCTTGACTTTCCGACCTTCACTTTTCCCAGCCCGGCACCATGCTTCTCCGCAAGGTATTGCCGTCCCTCGACCACGTTGAGGTAGACGCTGATATACCGCTTCTGAAGGGCCAGCCCGACAACGAACCACTCCACCTCTTGCTTGTCCGAACGACGGTATCGTGTGGTCCCATATCCGATGATCTCCTGGTTAGAGCCGCCCCAGAATTTGCCAACATAGAGCGACCTTGGCTGATCCGACATGACCTTTGAGATCGCATGATCAAGGGCCTTCATGCCGCTGCGCATAACATCGGGCAGCGACTCCAGGAAGGCATCAATGTCTCGATCTGATCTATCCATGGTGTGACCCCTCGAAAATTCTTGCGGTTGGCGCTTCAGCGCTGGACGGGTCCGATCTAGCGACCGCTGCGAGTGGAGATCAGCGCCCAAATTGGCACCACGTCCCGAACCGGCCGCTTGATGAGACCAACTCCGAACCGGACGCGTACCTGGTGGTTGCTCGATCTTCGCTGATCAATCCGTTAGGAACGGCTTACCCGGTTTGACTCCTCGCCGGAGTTCAATCACCGCACATTAACATCCAGACCGAATGGCAGATACAGCTCGACTTCGAAGCCGAACCTGGTGTCGATGAAGCACGGGTTGTCGCGCGCCCCGCAACTCACCCCGAACTGAGCGACCGCTGGCGCGGGCGCGAAACCCCTCATGGCGATCGTGATGAGGGCCAAGGCGATCAACGTCAGGAGCGTCTTCGTGTAACGATCAATGTTCATGACTTCCTCCAAGTGATGTGGTCGGAGGACAATACCCGGCAAAAAGCGTGGCGACGAACGGGCGGCTTTTCTTGGTTGGCCGCGACCCAATTTGAGCCGGACTGGAACAGGTGGTGGGATTCGAACCCACGACCCCAACCTTGGTCAGGCTGCGCTCTGCCGCTGAGCTACACCCGCTTTGCCAGTCAACTCGATCGGACTGTTGGTGGTCAGACTACAGGGCAGTGGCTAATGCGGGGTGAACCGGGACCACGAGCGCGGCCGGGCGTGGGTGCTGCAGAGGGTGTTGGCGGTTGGGAGGGTTCAGGGACTTCAGAAGCAGGTGACATCGATCGTTGGGTGGGCGTCGCCGCGGTGGGCCGCGTAGCGGGCCGCCTTGGCGAAGACAGTCTCCCAGCCGTCTCGATCAAGATCGTTGAGCCGCACAAGGACATTATTATTGGTATCAATCGCATATTCTCGGTGGCTACCAGAGCAGCGCAGGACAAGCGGATGGCGCCGGTGGCCCGCGAGGTCAAGAGCCGGCTTGCCGCAAATCGGGCATAGCGCTGTCGCCATCTTGGCCCGCATTCCCCAAGTGACCGATCCATCTGATGCGATTTCCGTCTGATTCCTGTATAAGAATCAGTGGATTAGATCAGACGGAGAGTGGGTCGAATGCGGAACCTGGAGGGTGAGTCGGATCGGGGGCTGCTGCGGGCGTTTTTCGACCGAAGACTGAAGTTCGAGTTCCACGGTTCGCGGATCACGTCAGACGCTGGTCTGCTCGCCTATCGTGAACTGGACGAAGCCCTCGGCCTGACCACGCTGGCCGGTGACGTTATTGCTGACAGCCGGACCGGCAAGAACGGTTGGCACGGCATCATCGGTCTCCTTCGCCAATCCGTCTATGGTCGTCTCGCCGGGTACGAGGACGTGAACGACGCCGACCGGCTGGGGCGCGATCCTGCGATGCGGTGGATCGTCGGCGGCAGGGCTGTCGAGCGCGGCGGCGCATCGACCAGCCAGATGGGCCGGTTCGAGACGGAGTTACTCGCCACCAATGACAACCTCGCCGCGCTCGCTGACCTTTTGGGCATCTGGATCGACCAGGTTAACGAGCGCAAGCCGCCGAAGATTATCGTGCTCGACATGGACAGCTCCGTCAGCCCGACCTACGGTGACCAGGAGGGCACGGCCTACAACGGTCACTTCGGCTGCACGTGCTATCACCCGCTGTTCGTGTTCAACCAGTTCGGCGATCTGGAGCGTTGCGCCCTGCGTCCGGGCAACGTGCACAGCGCCCATGAATGGCGCGATGTGTTGGACCCGGTGGTCGCTCGATACCGGAACAAGACACTCCGGCGTTATTTCCGTGGTGACGCCGCCTTCGCCTCGCCCGAGGTTTATGAGTTTCTGGAAGCGGAAGGCTTCAAGTACGCCATCCGGCTTCCGGCCAACAAGGTGCTGCACGACAGCATCGCGCACCTGCTCAAGCGCCCCGTCGGTCGGCCGCCGAAGGAAGTTCGTCGGTATTACGCGAACTTCAGCTATCGGGCCGGTAGCTGGACGGAGCCCCGCCGGGTCGTCGCCAAGGTGGAGTGGCACTCAGGGGAACTGTATCCCCGCGTCGGCTTCATCGTCACCAACCTGAGCCGTCCTGCCGAGCGGGTTGTTGCGTTCTACAATCAGCGCGACACTGCCGGGCAATGGATCAAGGAAGGCAAGAACGCCATCAAGTGGACGCGGCTGTCATGCCGTTCGTTACGCAACAATGCCGTCCGGCTCCAGCTGCATGCACTCGCCTATAACCTCGGCAACTTCATGCGTACCCTGGCGTTGCCCGATACCGTGGAGCAATGGTCGCTGACGACGCTGAGGGAGAAGCTGGTCAAGATCGGTGCGAAAGTTGTCAGCCATGGCCGGTACGTCACATTTCAATTGGCCGAGGTTGCAGTCCCAAGAAGCTTGTTCCAGAAAATCTTGAGCCTGATTGATGATCTACGACGAAGACCCGCTCCGGCGTAGGCCGAGGGAATCGACGGCAAGGAGATTGCGACACGAGAGGTGTGTCTGGATGGCAAGAGAAACGACCAAATGGCCTTCCACGCGCTGGCCGATTACCAAAATCATGTCATCGGATGGCTGCAATGGGAACAGAGTTCCCTTGGAGATGGGGCCGTGGTACGATTTCCGCGAATTTGGATGTCATCTGGGGAATGTCGGATTATTGGACTGACTACATCTGATATCTCGATGTTTTGGAGGCCGACTGTAACAGTACAATTTGAAAGCATAACGAGACGAACCAGCCCGCTGGGTGGCCTGGCTGGCGATGACGATGACGAAGCGGTGACGTTTGAACTAAATGTGAATAACGACTTCCTTTTCGCCCTGGCGCCACCTGCATCAGTGATCGCGCTTGATCGAGGCGAGACGCTCCTGCTGAACGAGTTTGTTGTGATTTTGCCAGCCGACATCCCGGCTCTCCAACTATTGGTTGCGGTAATCTTGGACGGTGTTCCAGTCGACACGGCATGGGGTCGTTGTTGACCTACAAGATCAAACAGGCACGCTCAGGCCCCACCGAATGGTGTGTGGGAAACCTTCGACTTCGGCCCGCCAGGGGCGCCGCCCGGGGCATGGGCTGCCAGGAACGAATACGAAATAGTTTACACGGTCGATATTTGGAGCCCGTCGATCTTGAACGAAAAGCTTACGGTCGACATCATAACAAACACAGGCGACAACGAGGCGACCGTGAATCAATTAACAGCGATCGTCGGGCTCGGAGATGGTCTAGCTCAATATTTGTTGAGTGAGATGCTAGCCGGAGGTTTTGGCGTTGAGCCTGACCCGGCGGCCAGCGCGCATTGGCGGCTCATGGCGGCGGCCAGTCAAGCGAATCCAGGAGCTCAATTCCGAGTGGCGACCATGTATAGGGATGGGGACGGCGTTCTCCAGGACCAAGTTCTCTCATATATGTGGTTTAACTTGGCGGCTGCGCAGGGCGACCAGCAGGCGCGCCTGGAACGCGACGCTTTGGCGAGAGATATGGACCGGGATCAAGTCGCCGAAGCGCAGCGCCTCGCTAGAGGCTGGCGCCCGTTGGCCTGCGGCGGTCCCATCGCCTGCATCAGAGATCAGTAGTGGACAAGGGAGGGAGTTGTCCAGTCTGGTGAACGGGATGTGGGCCGCAGATTCCAGCCATTCGCGGGCGCTCCTTTCATAGTTGATCAGTGATTGACAGCGTTGCGTTGAGTTGAGTGGAGCCAAGCCCTTCATCCGATCATTCAGGGCTACCTTGAAGCCTGCACGGCCGCTCGAATTGGCTCTTGGAGCCCTAGTTAGCTGGCGCCTCCGCGCGGGGCTCGAATGAACAGCACCAGCAGGCCCAATATCGCAGCCGATATTGCGATGTAGCTGGTTAGGTCGCCGAAGACCATTTGATCCATTCGCAGTCTGTGGAGACGAGATCAATCAATACAGAAAACAGTTTCGGTTTCGTTGACCGATACTGCCTCACGCCGCCTGGTATTCGCTTCTGCGATCAGGAATTATGATCGAGCGATGATCACGATCGCCACCGATGCAGAGTTCCTTGAGCGCGACTATCAACTGAGGGCGCAATTCGATGCCGCCCGGGGGCGGTTCTGGCCGGGCCTGACCGGCGTACCGGATGCGGAGATCGAGCGCCGCCGTGAGGCAGCGCTAAAGCGGATGCTTTCAACCCCTCATCAGCCACAAAAGCCTATCGGCAAGCAGAAGGCGAGTCCAAAGCCACAGAAGCGTACCGTCGGCAATGGCCGGGCGAGGGTCGGTAAGGGGCGAGCCTAGGCAGCTTCTTTGTCGTGCCAAGGTTGAACTAGCTTTCGCCTTGGCAAGTCGGGAAGTTTTCGTCGGCCGTGAGGACCAGACGCCGCTGACAGTTGCTTAATGAGCCGCGCCCGCGTGTCGTCTGGCAAGACGTGTAATAGATAACGCAAGCGCATTAGCGCATTGGCAGGTCCGCGCTCAGCAGTGTTATCCTTCTCGTAATTGGCTATCGTTTGGTCGGTCACGTTCATGCCGCGCGCCAATGCCTTCTGCGTTAGTTCCATCTGCTTTCTCAAGAATCGGAACTCGCTACCTGACATCTGGTTTGGCTCTTCGATGATGTGGAGGCCAATGGCCATGTGTAGTGCGTTAAGGTTCTGAATGGTCACCATATCGCCGTACGGCGTTCGCTCAATTGAAACGCCGTTTCGCAAGAAAATGGTATCCAGACCGCTCTCACTATAGTGATACGGCTCCGGCAGGTCCGGCATACCGGGAATGTAGAACTCGACGCGCATGATTATTTGTCCTCCCATTCCACGGTCTTTATGAACAGACGACGATCCTGAATCACGATTACCGCGACCCCTATTCGTCGCGGTCGATCTTCGGCTTTTGCTACCACTTTGCATTTCCACTCACCGGCATTCAGCCCTGGTTCGATTGGCCCCGTGATTTCTCCTATCTTTAGGACGCGCCTAGCGTCGTTAATGTCGATACCGCGTTCCGGTGACCGCTCCTTTAAGGAGTGCGTGCCCCAGCTAATGGCTCCGTCCTGTGCCAGTTCCGCGATTCGCTTGCGAGGCGTCCCGGGGTGGGGCGGCTTGCGCGGCATCGAGGATCACCTTAGCGGTCTCCATGGAACCTATAAATCTTATAGGTTTGGGGAAAAGTCAAGAAGGAGGTAAGCGACGGCGTCGCCATCGTACGAATCGCTTGGCTTTTTGTCTAAGCGTGCGCGGCTTCACGAGGTTGATTAGCCGCCTGCTTTTCCTCCCTATCACGTCGGTCCTAGCCCCATTTTCCCTCAAGCCAGCTTCCCATATGCTTCCCATCCGAATTCTGGGAAGCATAGCATACTCGATAATCTACTAACCTATTGCAATAACTGTCAGAGAGAGAAGTGACACGGACTACAGCCCGCTAAAATTGAGATAGACGGTGCGCTCGGTCCGTCCGACTGAAACAACTTGCCCTTCGACCAGCACGAACCGATCGCCGCCCGCTCGCAGCGAATCCGACCAGGCGTCCAAGATCATTTGGACCGCCCAAATCCTGGATGCTGCATAGCGCGCTCCGCGCTCATGATGAAGCAGAGCCGCAAGGCATTGCTGATCCTCGGGGAAGCCGGAGACGAACGCCATCCCGTTGGCGACCAGTTCGGCTTGAACCCATGTCTCCGACGCTCCGGTGACAAATACGTGGGCGACCGCACGATCATAGCGGTCATGATCAAGTTCGCCATATCTGAGCGTGATCGGCTGCCCGAGGGTCAATCTGGTGAGCGAAGCGGTCGCCTCGGCGATGATTGTGTGATCGCTATCTGCCGAGGGCGGGACGATCCCGGCCAGCCGCACCACAAGGCCGCCCTCGAGCTCCAGCGTAACCGGATCGAGGATCGCCGTCACCCGATCGCGTTCACCGTCTCGCAGCGCGCAACCGGCATCGGCATAGGCTCGTTCGACGGTCTGGGCGGTGGCCGGCGAACCGAGCGCCAGGAGCGCCAGCGCGAGTAGCACCATCAGCCGCCGAGAGCCTTCGCCGCGATTGCGCGCCTCGGGGTTCGCGAACCGAAACAATCCTATCCTGCCCCCTTTTCGGCCACGGCCGCCGACTGGATCATTCATCAAGCGCTAGGGTATTCCAAGGGCGGCGAGCTCGGCCTCCACGATTGGGACGTCGTCCGGATTGTTGACTTCCCAGGGGACGCGGCCTCGAGCGTCGACTTGGACGGTACGGATCGGATAACCCGACTCCAGGAAGCGGAGTTGCTCGAGCCCTTCGATCATCTCCAGCGGCGTCGATTGCAACTTGGCATAGGCCATAAGTGTTTCTGGACGATAGGCATAAAGGCCGACGTGATGGAACACGGTCGGCCGAGAACTGCTATCGCTAGCCGCGACAAGAGGAACTACCTGCTTGGAGAAATACAGCGCATCGCCATTGGTGGCGCAAACCGCGCAAGTGGCGCCTCTCGTGCCGGCAGCGATATCACGTTGCATCTTGTTGAGCGATCCAGCTTCGAAGGGAAGGACCGGCGTCGCGACCCCAATCGCGGGGTCGCGCGCCAACGCATCGATCAGTGCCTCGACGAACCAAGATGGCGTCAGTGGGGCGTCGCCCTGGAGATTGACGATGGCATCGGCTTCCAGTCCAAGAGTCGTCACCGCCTCAGCGATACGCTCCGACCCATTGCGGCAATTTGGTGAGGTCATCGCCACCTCCGCGTCGTTGGCGGCGGCCTCGTTTGCAATCCGGTGATCGTCGGTGGCGACGATGATCCGGGCCGTGATCGGCACCGATCGGGCCGCCTCGATACAGCGCGCGATCAAGGTCTTGGTCTTGCCGGAGGCACCCTTGATCGGCGTCAGCGGCTTGCCGGGAAAGCGGTTGGATTGATAGCGAGCGGGAATGATGATTGCGACTTGCATGGCTGAACTCTATGCCGAGGCCAACGCCGATCAGCAAGCACAGCGGCCAACTGATCGGCCGATCCACCAAAGCGGGACAGATTGAGCTATAGTCGTTCGCACGATTGGAGCCCGCCAATGAACCGATATTCGGAGCCGGAAAAAGACGCAAAAGGGCGGACTGCCTCCGGCGCCGCATTGGTTGACTACGCTCGCTCTATTCTCGCCAAGGAAATTGCCGGGATGGAGAAGCTCGGCGAGACACTCGACGGCGCGATGGAGGAAGCGCTGTTGCTGATCGAGAGCCGAGTCACGAACGATGCCGGTGCCAGGCGTGGCCGGCTGATCGTCACCGGCGTTGGCAAATCTGGGCTTATCGGGGCCAAGCTCGCTTCAACCTTCGCCTCGACCGGGACGCCTTCATTCTATCTTCATGCTGGCGAGGCGGCACATGGTGATCTCGGCATGATTGCCGAGGAAGACCTTGTACTATGGATCTCGCGGTCCGGCGACAGCCGGGAATTGTTCGCGGTCAGCGACTATTGCCGATCCGCCGGTGTTCCGATGATCGCGATTACAGCAAAGCCGCACAGCGCCCTGGCCAGGGTAGCCACGACCGTGTTGTCGCTGCCCGATGTCGATGAAGTCTGCCCCAATAATCTTGCGCCGACGACATCGGCACTGATCATGCTGGCGCTCGGCGACATATTGGCGGTGCTGTTGATGGAGCGCCGCTCTTTCGCGGTGGTCGATTTCGCCCAGCTCCATCCCGGTGGCAAGCTGGGACGGCGGCTAGCGACGATTCGCCGCTATGTCGAGGAGCATAGCGGTGAGGTTCCATCGGTCTCTCCAGGCACAACGATCGGCGAGGTGATTAGCGCGGTGGCCGATGGCCGCAAGGGCTGCGTTGTCGTGCTTGAACCCGAAACCGGAGCGCTTTGCGGCATCATTACCGAAGGCGATCTCCGCCGAGCCTATGATGCGGACATGTTCAGCAAACGGGCCGCCGACATCATGTCTTCTTCGCCGGTTACGGTCGCCGCCAATGATCTCATCCGCGACGCCCTCGATCTGATGACCGAACGACGGATCGCCAACGTCATCGTCCTCGACGGTACAACAGTAGTCGAAATTCTCGACACCAAGGATCTGATGCAGCGCGGCTATCTGTAAGCGCCGGGCGGGCGCTAAGCGGCGGCCTGTTCCCTTAACAAGGCTACCGATTTGGCCACCAGCTGTTCCAGGACCTTCATGTCAATGTCGGTCAACTTATTGATATAAAGGCATGATTTGCCAATTTTGAACTTGCCGAGCCGTTTCAACAGCATTGACCCGCATTTCCCAGATAAGCCTATGGCTATGAACGTGATTCTGGTTTAAGAATCAAAGCGTTATAGGGGGATTTAGGGTGTTGATATGGCTTACCCGATGGGTGAATCGAAAGATGGAGTTCTGAGGCTGGATTTCGACCGTCGCCTGAAGCTGGAGTTCCACGGCTCCAAAGTCACGACCGACGCCGGACTGCTGGCCTATCGCGAACTCGATGATGCCCTCGGCTTGACCCTAATGGTCGGCGATGAACTCGTTGATCCGCGCACGGGCAAGAATGGCCAGCACGCGATGAAGGGCTTGTTCCGGATTGAGTATTTATCGAATCCGGGCACGATGTAGAGCACCAGATTGGCCTTGCGCGAGGCAAATCCCACGAGGAACCAATCGCCTTCGCGGCCGCTGGCATATTTGTAGTGGGTATTGCCAAAGCCAATGATCGCGTTACCCCACATTTTGGGCACTACGCCGGTGAGCCGTCGCATCATGGAGTTGATCGCCATCGCGTCTTGGCGCTTCCGATCGTGCGCGATGCTAGCAAGATAGCACGTCACCGACACATTAGTCGGTTTGGTCTTGTTGTCGGCCTTCGGCATCGTCCGCTCCTCTTGGGTCGAAGAGGCCGACATGGAGCCTAGCGATCCTTGCGGGCGGGGAAAAGGCCGGTTCTGACGCGGGCGTGCTTTTGTTCTAGAGACTGGTTAACCTAGCCGACGGAAGGGAGGATCGGTCGATGCAGCCGCTTGCCGAGGAACTGCCGGCGAGGGTGGTTCCGCCGACGGAGCCGTTGTCGACGCTCCGCTACATCAGAACTGTCGTTCGCAATCCTCTCGAGGTTTGGCCCGAAGCGATCTACCAGCAGCCGATCTACGTCGATCGGTTTATGGGCCGGGAGACCTTGTTCGTGATGGAGCCGGATTTGGTCAAGCAGATGCTGATCGACGAGCCGGAGCGCTATCGCAAATCGGATATGATGAAACGGCTGCTGGAACCGGCGCTCGGCAATGGCATGCTCAATGCCGACGGCGCTGCCTGGCGGCGGCAACGACGGATAGTTGCACCGATTTTTCGGCCGGATCAGATTGCCTCCTATGTCAACGCAATGCTCGCTGCCGGCGACCGCGCCGCCGATCGGCTGGCCACATTTCCCGACGGTGCCGTCGTGCGGCTCTCGCATGAGATGATGCGCACAACCTTCGAAGTCGTCGCCGAGACCATTCTCCCCGGCGCCGGGCGTTTGGACATCCCGGCGGTCGAGCGGGCGATCGGCGATTATCTCGGCGGCACCGGCTGGGTGGTGGCGTGGTCGCAGATCGGTTTGCCTCGAGGATTCCCTTATCCGGGCAAGCGGCGAGTGAGCCGGGCGCGAGATTATCTCAGGCGGATCACCGCCGAAATGGTCGCCGAACGGCGGCGAGAAGGGCGGCGGGCCGATCCCGTCCAGGCGTTGATAGATGCCCGCGACGAGGAAACCGGCGAGGGCATCACCGATACTGAGATCGTCGATAATCTTCTCACCTTCATCGCCGCCGGCCATGAAACAACGGCCTTGGCGCTCACATGGACCCTCTATCTCCTCAGCCTCAATCCCAAGGTCGAGGCGAAGGTGCTGGCCGAGATCGAGCGGGCGGGCGGTCCGCGCGGTTTGGAGGCGGATACGGTCGCCGAGCTCACCTACACCAGGCAGGTGATCCAGGAGGCGGTACAGCTCTATCCGCCGGCGCCATCATTGCTGCGGACGCCGGTGGGCCAGGGCGAGATCGGTGGCGTCAAGGTTGATGAAAAGAGCTCGATCTTCATTCCGATCTACGCGATCCATCGCCACAAGGTGCAGTGGGACGATCCAGATCGGTTCGATCCGGACCGGTTCAAAGCCGAAGCGGTCAAGGCGCGGCATCGCTGCGCTTAACTGCCGTTCGGCGCCGGCCCCCGGGTCTGCATCGGCATGGGGTTCTCACTGCTGGAGGCGGTCGCGATCCTGGCCAAGCTGTTGCCGCGCATAACGCTGTCGGCGACCGGCGAGCCACCGATTCCAGTGGCGCAAATCACGCTACGGCCGCGGACCGGGATGCCGATGACGCTGCGCAACCGGACCGCGCCGCCGGCCCAGGCGGCATGAGGAAGGCCTAGACCCAGGGCCGATAAAGGCCTTGGCCAGGTGGGCGAAGCCTCTTACAATACCCAAAAATCTTCGTCGTTGAAAGGAAGTAGTCCCATGGAAACCTTTCCGGCGGAAACATACTACGCTGCCGCGATTTTGCTCTGGCTCCGCGAAATCGAGGACAAGCATTTCACTTTGTCGAACTTAGATGAGGTCGAATTAAGACTATTTCTGGGCGGGTGAATGACAAACTCTTTTCTAATAAAGTCCTTGTCAGCAAAGCGCTAGTAGAACTACAAGAATGGAGAGTGCTTTTTGAGCTAACAGACCAATTTGGCCCGACTGTCTATCAAGTAGATAGGACTGTGAGTTTAACAAAGGTAGCAGCTGCGGTAGAACCGGCCTCGCCCTACTATAAGGCGTCCCGTTTTGGGCGTGAGTGGATTGAGTCAGCTGTTGTCAGGATCAACGAAAAATATCAAGGCGACGATGACGAGGCCGATGGCGAACAACACGGGGTCAATTCGGACGATGGTCCGTCCTGGGAGCCCCTGCCTCTTGATCGCACCGATCCAAATTTTGAACAGGCCATGGAGGTGTCCGAGAAAGCCATCGAGGCAATTGAGGGTGACAATGGCTTTGCAGCCAACCTTCCAGACGAACGAAATGCCATTGTCAAGATAGCTCGCGGTACCTTGGAAGCCGTTAGAGATGGAACACCAAGCATCGCCCAAATCAAATCGGGATTGTTGTCACCATTCAGGTACATCGCGCACAAGTTTCCTGAGGCGGCCATTGGTGTTGCCGCGAAGCTCGCCTTTGAGGCGCTAAAGAAGTGGCTCGGGTTCTGAGCAGTCATGGCACACGAGGGCCTAGACCCAGGGGCGGGCGACGGCCGCCTTCTCCTCATAGGCGTCGATCTTGTCGGCCTTTTCCATGGTGAGGCCGATGTCGTCCAGGCCGTTGAGGAGGCAGTGCCTCTTAAATTGATCGATGTCGAAATGGATGATTCCGCCATCAGGCCCTCGGATCTCCTGAGACTCAAGATCGACGGTCAGGGTTGCGTTAGCGCCGCGCGAGGCATCGTCCATCAGCTTGTCGAGTTCCTCGGGCGTAACGACGACCGGTAAGATGCCGTTCTTGAAGCAATTGTTGTAGAAAATGTCGGCGAAGGAGGTGGAAATCACGCAGCGAATACCGTGATCGAGCAGCGCCCAAGGCGCATGCTCCCGGCTGGAACCGCAGCCAAAATTATCGCCGGCGATCAGGATCGCGGCGCTCTTGTAGGCCGGCTTGTTGAGGACGAAATCGGGATTGTCGGAGCCGTCGTCATTGTAGCGCATCTCGGCGAAGAGACCGCTGCCCAGGCCGGTGCGCTTCACGGTCTTCAGATAATCCTTGGGGATGATCATGTCGGTATCGACATTGATCATCGGCAAGGGTGCGGCGACGCCGGTGAGGGAGGTGAAGGGCTGCATCGAAGAGGTCCTCCGTCGGTGTGGCTTTTAGATGTGCCGCGGCAGCGAAATCGTCAACCTGCCGCCTCCTCGATCGCTACCAGATCGTCGTCGGAGAGGCCGAAATGGTGGCCGATCTCGTGGATCAGCACATGGCTGACGATCGCGCCCAGCGTCTCCTCATGCTCGGCCCAGTAGTCGAGGATCGGCCGGCGATAGAGCCAGATCATATTGGGCAATTGGCCCGATTGCGGCACTGCCTCGTCATGAGCGAGGCCGACGCCCTGAAAGAGACCGAGCAGATCGAAGGGCGTTTCGGCTTCTAGATCGACCAGCACGTCTTCCTCGGGGAAATCGGCGACCTGGATCAAGATCTCCCCGGCACGATTGCGGAAATCGTCCGGCAGCGCTTTCAACGCCTCTCGACCGATCCGTTCAAAGTCGTGGAGGGACGGCGCAGCGCGATCGGCCCAGCCGCCTACGGCGCTTGACTCGGCCATTCGCGGATGTCGACAAAACGGCCGGCGATTGCCGCAGCGGCGGCCATGGCCGGCGACACCAGATGGGTCCGGCCCTTAAAGCCCTGACGGCCCTCGAAATTGCGGTTCGAGGTCGAGGCGCAGCGTTGACCCGGCGCCAGTCGGTCGTCGTTCATCGCCAGGCACATCGAGCACCCCGGCTCACGCCATTCGAAGCCGGCGGCGAGAAAGATTTTGTCGAGGCCCTCGGACTCAGCTTGCTCCTTCACCAGGCCCGAGCCCGGTACCACCATTGCATTGACGCCGTCGCGAACCTTGTGGCCGGCGATGATTTTGGCGGCGGCTCTGAGGTCCTCGATACGGCCGTTGGTGCAGGAGCCGAGGAAGACGCGATCGATGGTGATGTCCTTGATCGCGGTGCCGGCGCTGAGGCCCATATAGGCCAGCGATCGCTCGACCGAACGACGCTTGCCCGGGTCCTCGATGCCGGCCGGATCAGGAACCTTGCCGTCGATGGTGACGACGTTTTCCGGGCTCGTGCCCCAGGTCACCAACGGTGGCAACTCGGTCGCGTCCAGGCGGACCTCGGAATCGAAAGCGGCGTCATCGTCCGAGTGGAGCGTATCCCAATAACGCCGGGCATTCTCCCAGGCAGCGCCCTTCGGCGCTTTCGGTCGGCCCTCGAGATAGCCGAACGTGGTCTCGTCGGGCGCGATCAAGCCGGCCCTTGCGCCGCCCTCGATCGACATGTTGCAGACCGTCATCCGCCCGGCCATCGACAAAGCGCGAATCGCGTCGCCGGCATATTCGATGACCTGGCCGGTGCCGCCCGCTGTGCCGATCTTGCCGATGATGGCAAGGATGATGTCCTTGGCGGTGACGCCGTCATTGAGCGCGCCGTCGACGGTAACGCGCATGTTGTTGGCCTTCTTTTGGATCAACGTCTGCGTCGCCAGCACATGCTCGACCTCGGAGGTGCCGATGCCATGGGCGAGGGTACCGAAGGCGCCATGGGTCGAAGTGTGGCTGTCGCCGCAGACGATGGTCATGCCGGGCAAGGTAAACCCCTGCTCCGGTCCGACAATATGGACGATGCCCTGCCGATGATCGAACTCGTCGTAATATTCGACACCGAACTCGGCCGTGTTGTCGGCGAGGGTCTGAACCTGAATCGCCGATCCTGGGTCGGAAATGCCGTGGCTGCGGTCGGTAGTCGGGACGTTGTGGTCGACCACGGCGAGCGTCCGCTGCGGCGAACGGACCTTGCGTCCGGTCATGCGCAGGCCCTCGAAAGCCTGTGGTGACGTCACTTCATGGACAAGATGACGGTCGATATAGATCAGGGACGTGCCGTCCTCGGCCTGGTCCACAAGATGATCGGCCCAGATCTTGTCGTATAGGGTCCTGGCGGTCATGGCATTCGCAGCTGTTCGACGGAGGATGAAGGCCTGATATGGGGTGCCGCGCCATTGCCGGTCAAGCTGGACGCGATATCCGGCGTGCGGTTTTGCTTGGCGTGCTTAGTGTTTTGTCGATCTGGCTGACGGTGCATCAAGCGGTGGCGGCACCGCAATGCAGCACGCTGGAGCATGACGGCGATCGCTATACGCTTTGCGTTGTCGATCTTAGGGAGTCGGAACTGCGGCTATTCTGGCAGGATGCTGCAGGCGAGCCGTTCGTCACGTTTGCTGCCGTCAATCAGACGCTCGCCCTAGATAACGCCCGGCTCTCCTTGGCAATGAATGCCGGCATGTATGATTTGGATTATGCGCCGATCGGCCTTTACGTCGAGGACGGACGGCAATTGGTCGCCGCCAACACCAATGAAGGCCCGGGCAATTTCCATTTGCTGCCAAATGGGGTGTTCTATTGGTCCGGTGACACCGCCGGGATCATGGAGACCAACCGCTTTCTGGTCGAGGCACCGGCAGCTGAGTTCGCGACGCAATCCGGGCCGATGCTGCTGATCGACGGCGAGATTCATCCGCGTTTCCTGCCCGACAGCGATTCCCGCAAGATCAGGAACGGAGTCGGCATTGTCGACGAGCACATCGTGGCATTCGTCCTCGCCGAGTCGCCGGTGACTTTCTATGAATTCGCACGACTGTTTTGCGATCGGCTGGGGGTTCTCGACGCGTTGTTTCTCGACGGTTCGGTGTCGGAAATCTATATGCTGGAGCTAAACCGGCACGGTCTGGGATGGTTCGGCCCGATGTTGGGCGTCGTGGAGCGCTAGCGCCTCGGGCGTTCCGATCTCGATCAGATTGATCTCCGGCGGGACGCCGAACCGGACCGGGAAACCCGAGCAACCGAGGCCGCCCGATATCAATAGATGACGTTGATCTTCGACGACATGGCCATAGGCATAGCGCTGGCCATGACCCGAGGCGACCGGGAACCGCCCAAGGACCGGTAGCCTGATCTGGCCGCCATGGGTGTGACCGGCAAGGGTCAGCCCGAAGCGCTGCGGTACCAGCGGGAAGATATCCGGCTCATGCGCCAGCAGGATCGCTGGCCTGCCGTCATCCGGCACGCGTTCCGTCAGCCCGTTAATGTCGTCGACACCGGTCCTGGTGTCCTTGAAGGCAAGTTGATCACCAAGGCCGGCAAGCCAGAAGCTGCCGCCGCCCGGCAGGCTGATTAGCTCGGCGTCGTTTTCCATCACCGGAATTTGCCGTGCTTCGAGAGCGGCCCTGGTTGCCGCTGCGTCGACCCACCAATCATGATTGCCCAGAATAGCGTAAGTGCCCAGCGGTGATTGCAGATCTGCCATTGGCCCCGACCAATAGTCCATCGGGATCGGCGAGGCCCAAACGCCGCGCAGACCTTCGACGAAATCGCCGAGCAGCACGAACATGTCGGGCTCGAGGGCGTTGGCGGCCTCGGCGATCGCCTCGATCTTGGCCGCCGGCATCCAGGGATCGCAGGCATGGATATCGGCGATGACGCCGATGCGGAGGATCCTGTCCGGAAAAGCCCAATCGGGCGGGCTGATTCGGTAGGATATCAATCTTGGCGCGAGGCGCGGCTCAATGCCAATCGAATAGCCGGACACCGCCAGCGGAACCGCTGCGCCAACACCGAGAAGGAAGGCTCGCCGACTGAGCATGGCGCTCCCCTAGACCCCAAGCGTGTCGACATGGTGGTGACGCGGCGTTGGTGAAACACCATCGATGGACGCAAGCGAGAGCTTTCAGCCCTTTTTGGCCGCGCCCTTGGCGGCTGAAATAGCGCCGTCCTTCTTGGCAGCCGCGCGGACGCCGCGCGGTTCAACCTTCTCGGTGATTCGCGCCGATTTCCCGCGGCGACCGCGCAAATAATAGAGTTTCGCGCGACGAACTTTGCCGCGCCGCACTACCTCGATCGAGTCGATCTGCGGCGAGTAGACCGGGAAGACGCGTTCGACGCCCTCGCCATAGGAGATCTTTCGGACCGTGAAGCTTTCATTGACGCCACCGCCGGATCGGGCGATGCAGACGCCTTCATAGGCCTGGATGCGTGCGCGGGTGCCCTCGGTCACCTTGACGTTGACGCGAAGTGTGTCACCGGGTGCGAATTTGGGCACCGGGCGCTGCGCCGCAACTATCTCGGCCTGCTCTTTTTCAAGTTCTTGGATTACGTTCATGACCGGAAACCCTGGAAATAGCGCGACGCCAGCCGGCTCGGCCACTTGCCGAAGGGCACTGTCGATTACGATTGGACTGTACCGGGCTGCTTACAGGAGCCCGCGCCAGTTGTCGATTCCGCACGAGGTTGCAGCGAAGCGCAACGGCTATTTCTTCCTTGCAAGGTCGGGGCGGCGCGAGCGGGTCAATTCCTCGGCTTCCGCCCGCCGCCATTTCGCGATCTCATCGTGATTGCCGGACAGAAGCACCTCCGGGATGGAGTGGTCCTCGAAGATTTGCGGTCTGGTGTAGTGCGGATATTCGAGAAGATTGTCGCGAAAGCTTTCTGATTCTACCGATTCGACATTGCCCATGACGCCAGGCAACAACCGAACGGCGGCATCGATTGCGACCATGGCGGCGATTTCGCCGCCCGACAGAACATAGTCGCCGATCGATATTTCGACGAGATCCCGAGCTTCGATCACCCGTTGGTCGATCCCCTCGAAGCGGCCGGCGATCAGCATAACCCCCGGGCCTTCCGCCAGTTCTTGCGCCATCTTCTGGTCGAAGGGGATTCCGCGCGGGCTCATCAGCCAGCGTGGCCGGATATCGTCCGGTGGGCTGGCCGCATCGATCGCGGCGGCGAGGATGTCGACGCGCAGCACCATTCCTGGGCCGCCGCCGGCCGGAGTGTCGTCGACAGATCGGTGCTTGTTGATGGCGTGATCGCGGACGTTCCTGACATCAAGCGACCAGATCCCGTCCGCCAGAGCCCTACCGGCGAGGCTGACCCCGAGAGGGCCTGGAAACATCTCGGGGAACAGCGTCAGCACCGTCGCCGCCCAGCCATGCCCCAAATGTTCCATGCTCAGTCCGGCTCCTCATGATTCTCAGTCTCGTACAGAGCGAGGGGGGGGTCGACGACGATCCGGCCGGCGGGGATATCGACGATCGGGACCATTTGCCGAGTGAACGGCACAAGCACGGGCTGGCGACCCGCACCGCCGATTTCGAGCAGATCGCCGGCGCCGTGATTGTGGATGGCAGTGATCGTGCCCAATGCCTCGCCCGCATCTGTCTCGGCGGCAAGGCCGATGAGATCGGCATGGTAGAAATCATCGGCTTCGGTTTCGGGAAGCAGGCGACGCAGCACTGCGAGTTCGACGCCATTGAGTGCCTCGGCGGAAACACGATCGTTTACTCCCGCGACCTGCACCACCAGCATGTCAGTCGCCTTGCCGGCGGCTTGTCGGGCCGCGGTCAACTCAAACTGCCGGCCGTCCGGACTTTGCAGCGGACCGTAATTGAGCGCCGCCTTTGGTCGCTCGGTGAAGCTTTTTAGGCGGATTTCGCCGCGCACGCCATGGGCGGCGCCGAAGCGAGCCAGAACGACCCGGTCAGACCCCGACTCGTCGGATCGGTTGTCAGCCTGCCTTGGACTCCTCACCGGCTTCCTCGGCGCTCTCATCGGTGGCTGCCGGCTCTTTGGGCTCGGCCTCGTCAACGGGCTCCTCGGCCCGAGCCTCAGCCGGAGCCGGCTCTTCGGGTGCAGCGGGTTCTTCGGCGGCAACGGCAGGCTCCGCGGGGGACGCTTCAGACTGGGCAGGATCTTCAGTGGCTTCTTCGGTGGCGGTCTCGGCGGAGGCCTCTGGCTCCTCGACTTCGGCGGCAGGCACCTCGGCCGGAGCAGGTTCTTCTGCAGTCGCGTTCTCTTCGGTGGCGGTCTCGGCGGAGGCCTCTGGCTCCTCGGCTTCGGCGGCAGGCATTTCGGGGGACGCCTCGGCCGGAGCAGGCTCTTCGGGTGCAGCGGGTTCTTCGGCGGCAACGGCAGGCTCCGCCGGAGACGCCTCAGACTGAGCAGGCTCTTTCGTGGCTTCTTCGGTGGCGGTCTCGGCGGAGGCCTCGGCTTCAGCGGCCTCTGGCGATGGCGCCTCCTCAGGCTCAGGTTTAGGCGCAGCAGCTGCTTCTTCGCGTTCCTTGGCTCGCTCCTGTGCCTTCTTGCCCGGTTCCGCCTTCTTCGGATTGGACCGGGCCTGACGTTCGCGGATGCCGGCGGCGTCAAGGAAGCGCAGCACGCGATCGGTCGGTTGAGCACCGACACCGAGCCAGTGATTGACCCGATCAGCGTTGATCGTCACCCGCTCGGTGGAATCTCTCGGCAGCAGCGGATTGTAAGTGCCGAGCTTTTCTATGAAGCGACCATCGCGCGGGGCACGGCTGTCGGCGACGACAATACGGTAAAATGGCCGCTTCTTGGCGCCGGCGCGGGCGAGCCGGATTTTCAGTGGCATCAGATCAGTTCCTCAATACGTTCTTGTTGGCTATTTCTTTCGGTTCGACCCGCCCGGGAGGCCGGGCAGCCGCGGGCCGCCGCCGAGGCCGGCAAGGCCGCCGGGGAGGCCGCTAGCAATTCCGCCGGGACGCGTTAGCCGAGCGAGCGCCTCCTCGTCCAATTGGGGAGCGACGCCGGTCGGCAACCCGCCGCCTATTCCACCGGCAAGGCCGCCCATCATCCGACCGAGCATGCCTTTGTTCTTGGCGGCGGATTTCATCATGTCAGCCATCTGCCGGTGCATTTTGAGGAGCTTGTTGATCTCCTCGACCCTGGTGCCCGAACCGGCGGCGATCCGGCGCTTTCGACTTGCTTTGAGGATTTCAGGCTTCTTGCGCTCCCGCGCCGTCATCGACGAGATGATTGCGGTCTGCCGCGTGAAGATCGAATCGTCGATACCGGCGGCGTCGATTTGCTTCTTCATTTTGCCGACGCCGGGGAGAAGACCCATCACCCCGGACATGCCGCCGATCTTTTGCATTTGCTGCAGCTGATCGGAGAGATCGTTAAGGTCGAAGGCGCCCTTTTGCATCCGCCGAGCGATCTGTTGCGCCCGCTCGGCGTCGATGTTTTCCGCCGCCTTCTCGACCAAGCCGACGATGTCGCCCATGCCGAGAATGCGATTGGCGATGCGGCCCGGCTGGAACTCCTCAAGCGCATCGGCCTTTTCGCCGGTACCGATGAATTTGATCGGCTTACCGGTGACGGCGCGCATCGAAAGTGCCGCGCCGCCGCGACCATCGCCGTCGACTCGGGTGAGAACGATGCCGCTGATACCGACCCGATCGTCAAAGGATTTGGCCAATTGCACCGCGTCCTGGCCGGTCATGCTGTCAGCGACGAGGAGGATTTCATGCGGCTTGGAGGCTCGCTTGATCTCCGCCATTTCGACCATCAGCGGCTCGTCGATATGGGTGCGACCGGCTGTGTCGAGCATAACGACGTCGTAGCCGCCGAGCCGGGCGGCGTTGATGGCGCGCTCGGCGATCTGAGCCGGGGTCTGGCCTGGGACGATCGGCAGGGTGCCGATGTCGTTCTGTGTGCCGAGTACTCGGAGCTGCTCCTGCGCCGCCGGGCGTCTGGTGTCCAGCGAAGCCATCAGCACCTTGCGCTTGTCGCGGTTGCGAAGCCGGCGAGCAATCTTGGCGGTGGTCGTGGTCTTGCCCGAGCCTTGAAGACCGACCATCATGATCGCGATCGGCGGCGGCGCGTTGAGATCGAGTGGCGCGGGGTCCTGGCCGAGAGTTTCTACCAGCTCGTCATGGACGATCTTGACCACCATCTGGCCGGGCGTGACCGAGCGGATAACCTCCTGGCCGAGGGCGCGATTGCGCACCTTCTCGGTGAAGGATCGGGCGACATCGAGCGCGACATCGGCCTCAAGGAGCGCGCGACGAACCTCGCGGATCGCCTCATTGACGTCCGCTTCGGAAAGCGCGCCTCGTCCTTTGAGGCGGTCAAGAACCGCCCCGATACGGCTGGAGAGTGTGTCGAACATGCCGTCCGCGATCCTTCTGTCGCCCAACAATTCAGCTAAGCCGCAAACAGGCGCCGACGCCCGCGGGCGCAACGCGCTGACGGGCGGTGGCCTCCGGGATCCGTGCCCCGGTCGGCGGCTCAAGCGAATTGCTTCGACGTGAACTGCTGGTCAGTAGCGCGCGCGGCTGTTGAAAGTCAACAATCGCGGTGACCGAGTAGCTCAGGCCGGTTGCGACGGCCTGGTGCGACCGATGATGCCGGCTAGGCCGGATCGGTAGCCTCCGCCCGGAGGCGAGCCTTTGTGTCCTGATCGACGGCGCGCCAGTGCATATCGTTCAGCGCGGCGTGGATTGCGTAGAGCGCGTTGAGGCTGATGAGGCGAGGGTTCCAGTGTTTGAGCCTACGATAGGCCCCAACAGCACCGACCTCGCGGAGTTCGGCAATCGAGGTGATGCCGACCTCGGCCAGCCACAGCTCAGATTTCGGCCCAAGATTGGGGAGGTCGCTTAGCCTCGTCGGGTTCGGCATCTTTGCCAGGTGGCGCGGCGAGCCGCGCCCGGCCCGCCGGTTGGAGCGCTAGAGATTTTCGACCAGATTCCTTACCGCATCGATATTGGCGCCGACCGCGTCAAGGTTCTCCTGTGTTTGCTGGAACATCTGCAACATCATTGCGCGCTGCTCCGCCGGAACGTCGAGAATCGCATAGGCGAAGACGACCGAGAACATCACATTGGTCCATTGCTGGAAATCGTCGAAGCCATATTGGGCAACCGCCGTGTTCAACTGGGCCATCGCCTCGGTCGCCACGCCGAGGGCTGCGAGCCCGGCCATGGGATCGGCACCCTCGGCAATACCGAACTGCACGTCGAGGGCGGTGCCGACCTCTTCGACGTGACGGTAGCTTTCGACCCAGGCGGCGACGAGTTCGGGCGTGAGCGGATAGGCTTCCGGTATGCCGGGCACCGCTTCTTGCGCCGCGGCGGGCGCGACCGACAAGGCGCCTACCGGAAGAATCACAATCACCAGAGCTGAGCCAAGCCCCCGAAGCAGTCGTTTCACCGAATTGATCATCAGTCTTTTCTCCTAGCTGGCTAGTTGCTGCCCCGCCTCATCGTGATCCCCGCCAACAATGCATCCCGTGCAGACGAAATCAATCACTCTCGGAGCGCGTTGGGGCGACCCCGCAGGCTGCGAGTGCCTGCACACCCGATCAGACGGGGCTCGGGCTGCGTGCTCCAAAGCCGGCAGCTACAGGCTCGCCGCTTGAGCTGGGATTCAGCTCACGCATTGGCACTGTGCCGGCAACCATGTCGGCGATGGTATAGTTGTCCAGAACGGTGAAAAGGGCCTTGAGGGATTCGTTCAGTGCGCTGCCGAGGCCACAATTGGGACCGATGGCGCATACATGGCCGAGCTGGCTCGCGCAGTCATTAAGCTCGAGGCTACCCTCGGTGGCTCGCACCACTTCGCCCAAACGAATCGACTCGGCTGGCCGGGCCAGGCGAATGCCGCCATTGCGTCCGCGCAAAGTTTCGATCAAGCCCGTCTCGACCAGCACGTGCATTATCTTGAATAGATGCAACTCCGAAATCTGGTAGGATCGAGCGATGTCGCGAATTCGGCTTGGCCCAGCCTGATTGACCGCGCAATACATCAAGGCTTGGATCGAGTAGCTGGTCTGTTGAGTCAGTCGCATCCTGGCGACGCTCCAATTTGCTCCACGAGCAAGCGATACGGCAAGCCAATCCTGACGTCATTGTTGTGGCCGAAAAAACTTGAAAAGGAAAGTCCGGTTTAGCTCAGCTTTTCCGGCGCCGGATTAAACCCTGGACCAGGCCGAACGCGAACGCGGCGGCGACGTTGCCGACGCTGGTGGCGTCGGGATGATCGCCGGCGAATCCATCCATCGCTGCACCGCGTGATTTACGGCCGCGCCGGAGGCTGCGATTGGCGGATACGATCAAGAGCAGAGCGAAAACCAACACGCCGGCGGCAACGATGAATCGGGCTGCGATCGGACCGAGTGGAGCTTCGATCGCTGCATAGATTCCACTGATCGCGAAACCGATCGCCACCAGAAGGAGTACAAACGCCAGCGTCCAAAGGCTCAACGCCGTCATTCCGCGCTTCATTCGATCGCGAATGAGATCACCCGCCAGTCGGCTGATGGCTGAGCGAAGCGGATCCATTAGTGCCGGGCCCTGCCAAAGACATAGCCGAGGCCAAGGGCGACAAAGATCGAGGTTAACGGGTGCCGCAGGATCACGGCCTCAAGCTCTTCGGCCGCCACCTCACCCTTTTTCCGCGCCTCGCTTGTCGTCGTGCGCACCTTTTCGGCAGCGCGATCGACCGCTTCCTTGGCTGAGTGAACCGCCGATTCCGCCTGATCCTTGCCCATCGCCTTTACCGTATCCATGAGATTGGAAAGGTCTTTCCGCAGCGGATTTAGCTCGTCTTTGAGTTCGTGAGCCTTATCTGTCGCGGGCTTTGCATCGGCCGAGGGCTTTGCGGTGGCCATACCAACTTCCTAAATCATTGATTCTTGCGGCGGATCACGCCGGACAAGAATTTATCTTCCTATGTGATCCCCCTGCCGGATCGGTGCAAGCCCCGGAGGGCAACGGGTCGCGGCCGCAACCGCCGCTGCTTTGGCGATGGTTGTCCACAGGCGGCTGCTATTTCTTGAACAGCCTCGCCGATCTGATAACAGTTTCGTCAGGTGATTCGGTTCCAGGCTGCGATCACGCGCCGGCTAGCACCTGCTGCAATGTAGGAGAACACTGAAGTCTTTTCACGGTTGAAGGCGTCAAAGCCCTTTGCAGCGTGCGGTCTATGGCCTTTTTTGCCCGGATGATCGCCGAGCTGTCAGGTTCGATGCTTTGATTTTCAAAAAAAGCCAGCGACTTTCGCTGGCTTTTTTCATATTGGCTGGGTGATGCTGAAAGCGGTTCGAAAGTTTCTCAACGACATCGCAAAGTCCGATCATGGTGAGGCGGACGAGGTCGCCGATGAGCGCCTGGCCGCGGCCGCGCTCCTGGTTCACATGAGCGGAATTGACGGCCGCGTGTCGATCGATGAGGGGCGCAAGCTGCTTCAATTGCTCCAGAGTCGTTTTGAGCTCAGTCACGGTGAGACGGAAAAGCTGATCGTCGATGCGCAGGCTGCGGATCGGGAAGCTGTTGATCTCTATAGCTTCACCAGCGTTTTGAAATCGAAACTGGATGAGGCCGGTCGTGCCCGCATCGTCGAGATGATGTGGGAAATGGTTTTCGCCGATGGCCAGGTCCATGAGTTCGAGGACAATTTGGTGTGGCGCGTCGCCGAGCTGCTCGGCGTGTCGTCGCGGGACCGGGTGCGGATGAAGCAGGTGGCGAGGCGAAACAGCGAGTAGCTGTGAAGTCCGCTCGCGATTGCTGCATTTCGCGAATCTTCTTTTGCAAATTGCAGGGCGATCCTGGTTGGCCGACCATCCGCCAAACCTCATCATGTGCTTCGTCCGGTTCGGCTCACTACATCTGGCGCCGCACCGCTTTGGCAATCAATTTGCGTAGTGCTGGCCAGCTGATCTTTCGGTTGTGCGTGTTCAGCGATGTCTGGACGGGGGGAGGCCGAGCCGCCGACCCCTGGTGGGGCTTTCCCCCGCTCCGGGCCATCCGTCGCGCGTCGGCGCGGAACAACGAAGACGGTATGGCCGGGCGATCCGAGCCAAGCCGGCGGCCGATGAAAGAGACCGAAATCAGCTTTGCGATCGATGATGAGCCGGTGTCGGCGCTGTGGCGTCATGGCGTCGAGGCCTCGGCTGCTCTGGTGCTCGCTCATGGCGCGGGCGCTGGTATGCGCCATCGCTTCCTCACGGCGGTGGCGGCGGGTCTGGCACAGCGGGGCCTTGCCACTTTGCGATATCAATTTCCGTATATGGAAGTCGGTCGGCGGCGGCCGGATCCGCCCAAGCGGGCAACGCTCGCGGTCCGCAATGCGGTCGCCCTGGCGAATCGACTTGCGCCGAATTTGCCGCTTTTCGCCGGCGGCAAATCGTTTGGCGGCCGAATGACGTCGACGGCCGAATCCGAGCTGCATATGCCCGATGTGGTAGGGCTTGTTTTTCTTGGTTTTCCGCTGCATCCGCCAGGACGGCCCGCGACAGAGCGGGCGGCTCATCTTGGTGAAATCGAACTGCCGATGCTGTTTTTGCAAGGCACGCGCGACGGCTTTGCCGACACCGAATCGATCCAATCGGTATGCGATGGGCTGGGCGAACGAGCGCATCTGAGGTTTTTTGAGGGCGCTGATCACTCCTTCCACACGACCAAGGCAAGCGGGCGCAGCGACTCTGAAACGCTCGCCGATATGCTGGACGCACTCGCTGACTGGGCAACTCGGATGGCAGCGGAGTCGGCTGCTCTCACGCGAGACTGAAGAGTCGGTCGCCGCTTAGCGAAGGTCGAGCAGGCGCTCCAGATAGTTGCGCTCATCCAGCGGTCGATCGGGATCGCCGAGCCGTTGCCGGATCATATCCACGATCTCGCGTGCAAGCTGCCGGTCGATCTCATCGGGGACTTCGACGGCGTCGCCGACCAGCTGGCCATCGATATGGCGTGGTCGGCCGAGGGGGTCCTGGCCGCCGCCAAGCTCGTTCAATTGCGGCCCGTTTAGCTGCTGCGCTTCGCCCAATCGTTCGGCGAGCGCCTCGGCGACGCCGCGCATCTGCGCAATGGCCTCTGCCTGTCTGTCGACCGCCAATCCCGGCCGCGCCTCATCCAGCCGATTGGCGGCCTCCGCCATATTGTGGTCGGCGTCCGGCAATTCGCCCGGGTCTAGTCCGTTGGCGGCGAACTCTTCCATCAGCCGCTGCAGCTCAGCCTGCAATTGCCGCTGCCGTTGTTCAAGCTCCGCCGCCTCCGCCTCTTGAGCGGCGCGTTGCTGCTGTAGCTGCTCGCCCAGGCGACCGGCCTCCTCGTTATTCTGCGGGAAGGGAAACGGCGCGTTCTGCTGCTGTTGCAGACCAAATGTCCGGTCCATCAATTGCTGCTGCTGTCGCGTCAACGCGCTAAGCTCGTCGAGCGCTTCGGCGGCGAGTTGGGCATCTCGTTCGAGCCCATCAAGGGCCCCCACTTCAAGGTTCTGCATCGTCTGCTGCAACTGGTTGAGAAGCTGTTCAGCCGCGGCCAGGTCGCCAGCCTCGGCCAGAGCCTGCAATCGGTCGAGCATGTCCTGCAATTGGTCCGGCGTCAGAACTCTCGTCTCGCCATCGCGTGCTGCCTCGGTCGGCTGCTGCGCGGTGTTGGCGAGCGTTTGCATGTAGTCCTGGATCGCCTGACGCAATCGCTCTGTTAGCGCCGCTATTTCGTTTTCGTCGGCATTGCGCTGGATCGCTTCGCGGAGTGCGTCGGTGGCCGCTTGGAGAGCGGTGGCCGCATCAGCCAGCGGATTGCCTTCGATTGAGATCGCGATGTCCCAAAGATAGTCGATGACGGCACGCAGCTGGTCGTCGCCATCGGCGAGGGCAAGCCGATGAAACGCCGAGCGCAGGACCAAGAATGTACCGAAATCGGAGGGTGAGGTTTCCGGCGCGATGGCGAGCCGGTCGATCGCGGCAGCGACCTCGCCGGCTTGACCGGCATCGAGTGCGAGAATCTGCCTTTGCTCGATCAATGCCTGGGCGATCGGGTTGAGGAAGCTACGGCTCGGCATTGTAGCGCTCCGGGCGGCGCTGGTTCCCCGCTGCCCGGCCGCATCTTCGGCGATCAAAGTGAAATCGGCGTCGAGGCCGGCCCAGGGATGCTGGCCGAGATCATGTATTGTAACGGCATCGGCTGCCGGCGCTTCGGTTCGTGGCACCGTCAGGCGGAACTCAGGCGCGCCGACCAGCGGCCTTGCCATGTCATCGGGTGTGGCGAGAGCGATTTCGGCCCAAGCAGCGGTAACGCCGTAATCGTCTTTGAGGATGTAGTCGATCTGAAGTCCGCCGGCATTGGCCTCAGCCGGTCCGTCGCTGAAGACCACGGAAGGTGGATTGTCGGCGACGACTGAGAACGACCAGGCAATGCGCTCGCCGCCAGCTCCATCGATGGCTATGCGAACGTCTTCTCGCAAGGTCACACGGAAGTCTCGTGGCCCCTGGTCGAGACGCTGCTGTTCGACAAGCGGCCCGGCGTCGCCGTAGGTGGAGGAGCGGATTACCCGCAGCTCGTCGGCGCCAGCGCCAGCCAGTCGAACGAAGATTTCCGTGTTCTCGGGGACCGATATCGGTCCATCGTCGAACAAGGCGAATTCACCGGTAAGGAAGATCGATGGCCGGCCGGTGTAGTCAGGCGGAGCCGTCCAGGCGTCGATCCGTATCGCCGCGACGTCGGAGACACCGGCGACGGCGCCGCGAAACGCGTCAGCAACGCGGCCGGCGGCGTTGCCACCGGTGGCGATGAAGGCGACGACCAGCAACAGTAGCACTAGGAACCTCAGGCCATAGGGGTCGCGCCGTGCCACGCCGGGCGACGGCAAGCCCGCTCGAAGGCTACCAAAATTGGTCAAAAGCCGGGCTCGATGGGCCTGCCAAATTGCCGCGGTTTGGGCATCGGCTTGCTCCGCGGCGAGATGGTCGAGAATGGCGGTGGCGGGCCGATGCGACCAGCCGCTGACGCGTTCGACTCTGGTGAAGGCGGCGGTGGTGTCCGCCGTGCGCAGCCACAGCAACGGTAACAGTGACGCGGAGGCGGCGAGCGCAAACACGCCGAGCAAGGTGAAGCGAAGCCAGTCAGCCAAGCCGCTCCATAGTCCCAACCAGGAGACAAGCAGGAATAGGCCGGCGACGAGGAGCGACGGCATTAGCCGAGGCCACAGCTCTTCCCATAGCAGCGCCAAGCGAGCGCGCCGGATCGCGCGGGCGATCTGGCGACGGATCGCCAATTCCTGTTTCGGACTGGACGGTTCCGAAATTGAGTTCATCTCGCGATTCTTGTCCTGGGCTCCCGAGGTGAGCCATGCTTGGCGAGAGGACCCTAGCAAGCCTTTCAGTCCGCCACGAGGCGGCCAGCGGCCGGGACGCGCAACAATTGATCAACAGCGCGTGTCCGCGCTGGCAACCCCGACGGCGCACAGCTGGCGGTTACGGAGCCGGCTCGGCGATTTCCGCCGGGGTAGCGACCGGTGCTTCCGGCGGCCCACGCCGGCCGCAGGCCGACAAAACAACGCACGCGGCAACAACGGCGACGAAGCCGATACGGGCAAGGGTGGGATTGGTGCGGGTCATGATCATGATCCCGGTGCGGCGGAGGGTGCTCTATCTTAACGCATGTGTGACACAAATCACGAGCCGAGCCGCTGCAGCCAGGACTCGGCCTGACGGCGGACATTTTCTGGTGCGGTTCCGCCGAAGCTGGTCCGGCTTGCGACTGACTGGTCAACTCCCAAAACGTCGAGCAGAGACGCGGTTATCGCCGGCTCGATCGCCTGCATCGTTTCCAGAGGCAAGGTCTCCAGGGAGGCGCCGTGGGTCTCGGCCTCGACGACGATCCGGCCGGTGATTTGATGGGCGTCGCGGAACGGAATGTCGAGCTCCCTGACCAGCCAATCGGCGAGATCGGTAGCGGTCGAGAAGCCGGCGCTGGCGGCGGTGCGCATCGCGTCGGGGTTCGGAACCATGTCGTGAACAATGCCAGCCATGACGCCGAGGCAAAGCGACAAGGTTTTAAATGCGGCGAATGTCGGCTCCTTGTCCTCCTGCATATCCTTTTGATAGGCGAGCGGCAGCCCCTTCAGCACGATCATGATCGCGTTGAGCGCGCCAATAATCCGGCCGCTCTTGGCGCGAACCAGCTCGGCTGCGTCGGGGTTCCGTTTCTGAGGCATGATCGAAGAGCCCGTGGTGAACTCATCCGACAGCCGGATGAAGCCGAATTCGGACGTTGACCAGATCACGATCTCCTCGCCGAAGCGCGACAAATGGATCGCGCAAAGGCTCGCGGCCGCCAGCGATTCAACGACGAAATCGCGGTCGGAAACGGCGTCGAGCGAGTTCGCCGCCGGCCGATCAAAGCCGAGCGAATCAGCGGTCGCCTTGCGATCAATCGGGAACGATGTGCCGGCGAGCGCTGCGGCTCCGAGTGGCGATTCATTGAGCCGCCGCCTGGCATCGGAGAAGCGGCCGCGATCCCTGGCCAACATCTCCACATAGGCGAGCAGATGATGGCCGAAGGTCACCGGTTGGGCGCCTTGCAGATGAGTAAAGCCGGGCATCACGATGGCAGCGTTTTCCAGCGCCCGCTCCGCAAGGGCCCGCTGCAAGGTGGTGATCTCCCCGTCGATCTGGTCGATCGCGTCGCGGACCCAAAGCTTGAGATCGGTTGCGACCTGGTCATTGCGCGACCGGGCGGTGTGGAGACGTCCGGCAACCGGACCGATCAGCTCCTTGAGCCGGTGTTCGATATTTAGATGGATGTCTTCCAACGCGCGCGAAAAGTTGAAGTTCCCTGCTTCGATTTCGCCCAGGATCTGGTCTAGACCTGAGATGATCTTTTCGGCATTGTCGGCGCCGACAATGCCGGTGGCGGCTAGCATTCTAGCGTGGGCCTGGCTGCCGATGATGTCTTGGCGGAAGAGTTTCTTGTCGAAATCGATCGAGGCGTTGATCTCTTCCATTTTTGCCCCGGGGGCTCCGGCGAAACGACCGCCCCACATGGTGTTGCTCATGAACAAGATCTCCGAAGGGACCGCTCGAATTGGCTGAGCAGAGCTCGAACCGGCGGAACCTCGTCCGCCTTGCCGCGCTGGCGGTGGTCGCGATTGGTACGCTGGCGATATACGTGAGCCTTGATGCGGAGCGCAATACGGCCGACGCTGCCTGCCGCGATGCGTCAACGCGGGCGGCGTCGCTGGACCAATTCGCAATCGGGCAATTGGCGGGCTTCAGGCCCGCGTCCGACTCGACATCCCTTGCCGAACTCAGCTTTCAAACACCGAATGGCGACGAATTGTCGATCGCGAGTTTTGTCGGCCGCGTCGTTCTCCTCAATCTGTGGGCAACGTGGTGTGCGCCATGCCGGGAAGAGATGCCAGCGCTCAACCAGTTGGAGGCGTTTCTGGGAGGTGAGTCGTTCAAGATCTTGGCGGTGTCGGTCGATACCAACAATACACCGCAAGGACCGCAGGACTTCTTTGCCGATTTTGAGATCGACGAACTCGACCTCTATGTCGATCCGTCGGCGTGGATACTTGCTGATTTGAGGGGTATTGGCGCCAGGGGCGGTCTACCGACCACCATTCTGCTTGATGAGATCGGGTGCATCCTCGGTATCATCGAAGGCCCGGCCGATTGGGCCGGCCCCGATGCGGTGGCGTTGATCGGTGCGGCGCTGGCCGAGCCGCGGCGCTAGGAAAAGCGGATGGGCAATAGGCCCATCATCATCAGTCCGATCTTGAAAGTGCTGCACGCGGTTACGTCCACTCGCCTTGGCAGCGTATAGGGCCTGGTCGGCCGCGGCCAAAAGATCGTCAATTGTGAATCCTGGCCGCGCTAGCGCCACACCGGCACTCAAGGTCGCATTCGTCGGTTTGCCGTCAACCCATTTGCACTCCTCATAGAACCGCAATCCGGATGCGCTCGGCGAGCGCCTGGCCGACCTCTGGTCCAGTCCCTGGCAGTATGATCGCGAACTCCTCGCCGCCCAAACGACCGATGATATCGTGGCGGCGGAGCGACCGACTGGCGACGCCGCCGAAGCGGCGGAGCACGGAATCGCCCAAGGCATGGCCGAAGGTGTCGTTGATGTTCTCGAAACCATCGAGATCGATCAGGATCGCCGAGACCGGACCGCCTGCGGCAACAAACCGCGCAATGACGCTTTGGGCCGCCTCGATAACGGCGCGACGACTGAGCAGGCCGGTTAGCCAATCGATCTGCCCTGCCGCCTTTTCCTCGTTGACTTGACGCTCGGTGCGGCGTTTCGCCCTATCGAGTCGGCACCGGAGTTTGGCCGCTATAATCGTAGAAGCCGCGGCCGGTCTTGCGGCCGAGCCAGCCCGCCTCAACATATTTCACCAGCAAAGGACAGGGCCGGTATTTGCTGTCGGCAAGGCCGTCATGGAGCGCCTGGATGATCGACAGGCAGGTATCAAGGCCAATAAAATCGGCTAGCTGAAGCGGCCCCATTGGATGATGCGCACCCAAGCGCATCGCCATATCGATCGCCTCGACGGAACCGACGCCCTCATGCAGGGCATAGATGCCCTCATTGATCATCGGCATCACAATACGATTGACGATGAAGGCGGGGAAATCCTCTGTCTCGGTTGAAGTCTTGCCGAGTTCGGCGACAAAGGTTCTGGCGGTGTCGAAGGTGTCGTCTCCGGTGGCGATGCCACGGATGATTTCCACCAACTCCATCACCGGAACCGGGTTCATAAAATGGAGACCAAGGAAACGATCCGGGCGATCGGTGCCGGCGGCAAGGCGAGTGATCGACAAGGTCGAGCTGTTGGTGGCGATGATCGTCTCATGCTTGAGCAAGGGGCAAAGCTCGGCAAAGACCTTGCGTTTGATTGTCTCGTCCTCAGTCACCGATTCCAAAACCAAGTCGGCGTCGGACAGGGCCCCGAGCTTTGCCGCCGGTTTGATCAATGCCAGGGCTGTGTTGCGCTCCTCGTCCGAGATCCTGCCGGACGCAGTTTGCCTCGCCATGTTGGTTTTGATCGTCTCGATGCCCTGTTCGATCTCGGCTTCGGAGACATCATTGAGGACGACCTCATAGCCGGCCAGGGCGCAGACATAGGCTATCCCCGAGCCCATCCGCCCGGCGCCCACGACGCCTATTTTGGCGATCGAACGACCCATTTTGGGGAAGTGGTCCAATGAATGCTACTGAGCGTCATCGCCGTAGCAATGTTTGTTGTCAAGGGTTTGGCCTGCCTGTCCCTGTCCGGAAGCGTTTCCATTCGGGAAGATTAAGGTCAGCAACGCCGCTCCAGGCAGTCGCATCAAGAAGACAAGCACCGCTACGGTTGCGGCGATCGCATTCCTTATCCGCGCAGATCGGACGAACGAGGATGGCGCCTAGCGATGTTTCCCGGGAACCCAAAGGATGTCGCCGCCGCTGCGAAGATTTGCCCAACGGGCCATGACAAAAAGGAGATCGGAAAGCCGATTGAGATAGCGGAGGCTGGGGCCGCTGATCGTTTCTCCTGGTGCTTCGGCGAGCTCAACCAAACTTCGCTCGGCTCGGCGGGCGAGGGTGCGAGCGAAATGCAGCGCCGCGGCCGCCGGGGCTCCACCGGGGAGAACGAAGGAGGTTAGGGGCTCAAGGTCACCGTTAAGCCCGTCGATCTCGGTTTCCAACCTTGTCACCTGCTGGTCGGAGATGCGCAGCGCCTCGCCGATGCGTTCATCGTCAAGACTGGCGAGATCGGCGCCAAGGTCAAACAGATCATTCTGCAGCCGCCCGAGCATCCGATCGACGGCACTGTGATCACGGGTTTGCTGCCGCGCAATGCCGATGCCGGCATTGACCTCATCGACCGCTCCGATCGCCCGGATACGGAAGTCGGCCTTGGATCGGCGCTTGCCGCCGATCAGGCCGGTGGAGCCGTCATCGCCGGTGCGGGTATAAATCTTGTTGAGCGCGATCATGCTTAGCTGGCGGCTGACCGTTGCGAAAAATACAGCAGCGCCATAACGACAATAATGGCGATGAACTGCAGTAACACTCGCGCTCGCATAAGCTTCTGCGACACGTTGGGCGAGCCGCCTCGGAGCATGTTGAAGAGGCCGAAGAGCAGCACAAAGGCGACGAGGCCGATCGCCACATAGCTGAGAATCTCTAGGAATCCCACGTTCGCCTCCTTGTACTTGATTCAGCTATATAGGCTGGCGGCGCGTCTCTGGCCATCGCTTTGAGCGAGCGTGCGTGCCTTGCAGAGGCTGGAAAGGTGGATGACGATTGAGTGGACCTCCAGCGTATCATTCAGCAGGATTGGCAGACACAAGTCATATTAACCGGCTTCGTAGTTGCACCAGCCCCAGGGACTGCAAATATCCAAGACGTTACGAGGCGGGGTGATGAGCCGGGGCTGCATTGGCATCACCGATCGCGTCGGAAGACCGTCGCTATGGTGTCCGTTTCTTAGGCTGGATTTGATGAAATTGGATAGATGACGACGAAGCATCCCGATGACACCCACCCGAAACGCGGTTTCTTCCAGGCCGCGGTGGGGCGGCTCGTGCATCGGATATATAGGATCCCGGGGACCCGGCGTTCCGTGCGTGTGCTCGTCATCGCCGGCGGCAGACTCTATCAAGATGATGGCTGGGCGATGGCCAGCCATCTGACCCTGTCGGGCCTGATGGCGCTGTTTCCGTTCCTGATCTTCGTGGCGGCGATCGCTGGCTTCTTCGGGGTCGGAGATCTTGCCGATCAGGCCGCCGAACTTCTGTTCGAGACGCTGCCGGAGGACGTGGCCGGCGCCATAGCCGACGAGGTGTACAATGTCTTGTCGGGGCCAGGCGTCGGCGTGCTGACGATTTCGATCGTCGTGATGTTCTATCTGGCATCCAATGGCGTCGAAGCGGTGCGGGCTGCGCTGACCCGGGCTTATGGTTCGGAGCAGTCGCGGTCGTTTTGGCTCCTCCGGCTGCAAAGCGCCGGTTTCGTGATCATCGGCGCACTCGCCTTGTTGGCGCTCGCACTGCTCGGCGTGCTCGGTCCGCTGATCTGGAATTTGCTGCAGCGCTGGTTCCCGAATCTTGTCGATTTCACCGGCAGCTTCCAAATCTTCCGCTATGTCATCGTCGGCTCATTGCTCGCCGCAGCCCTCACCGCCGCGCATCTCTGGCTGCCGGGACAGGGCAATTGGCGCCATCTTCGGATCTGGCCGGGTATCGCGGCGACCATGGCGCTATGGTGGGTCGCAACGACGGCGTTTGCCGCCTACCTTGAAGGCTTCGCCAATTATATTTCGACCTATGCCGGGCTCGCCAGCATCGTCACGGCACTGTTCTATATTTACATCATGTCTCTGATCTTGATTTTCGGAGCCGAGATCAACGCCGCGATCGCTCGGACCAGCCCCCACGCCAGCCGCCGACACAAAAAGAAGAAGAAGCGCCCGGAACCACCGGTGCCGTTGGCGAAGAACGATCGATCGGAAGGGCCGCGCTAGACCGGCAGGCCGACAATTCGCCTGATATCGGCTGAAGTGAAACCGTTTTGGCGCAAAGCGGCCATGCCGACGTCGTCATCGGATTTGGCAAGCTTACGACCCTCGTCGTCGAGAATCAGCCGGTGATGGTGGTAGACTGGCTCGGCTAGTCCGAGCAGCGTTTGCAGCAGCCGATGGATGGAGGTGGCGGCTTGAAGATCGTGTCCGCGGACGACATGGCTTATGTCCTGAGCCGTATCGTCGATCACGACCGCGAGGTGGTAGCTGGCGGTGGTGTCTCGCCCCGCCAGCACGACATCACCCCATTGCCCAGGCTCTGCCCGGATCGGCTCGACTTCATCGAAGGTGTCGGATCTGAATTCGCGCCAGGTCAGCGGGCCAGCTAAGGCGATCGCGCGAGCGACATCCAGGCGGATTGCGTGAGGAGCGCCGGCCTCGATCCGGGCATTGGCTTCGGCTACTGCGAGCGACCGATCGTCACCGGGATATATTGGCGACCCGTCGGGATCGCGCGGCCAGCTTCGGCCGTTCCGCTCATCGGCATCGACCCCGCGAGCGATTTCGGCCCGGCTCATGAAGGCCGGATAAGCAAGGCCCAATTCGCGAAGCCGATCGAGCGCATTGCCGTACTCGTGGAGATGATCCGTCTGGCGGCGGACAGGTCGTTCGAAATTGAGGCCTAGCCATTCGCAATCCTCAACAATTGCAGCCTCGAATTCAGGGCGGCAGCGTTCGCGATCGATGTCGTCGATCCGCACAAGCAGCCGCCCGTTGGCGCCCTTGGCTAGATCGGCATTGAGAAGCGCAGAAAAAGCATGGCCGAGATGAAGCGGGCCATTAGGGCTGGGGGCAAAACGGAAAACCGGCTGCATTGGGTCGGCCTTAGCATTTGATCGCCGGCGCCAAAAGTGCGAGTCGATTGCACCATGCAGGCGACCGGTCTATCCCGCGCTCCATGTCTACGGTGGCGGAACAACTAGACGGCCCACGGCTCGCGCCTACGTCCGGCGGTCCGGCCCGGCAGCTCGTTATCCTGCTCCATGGTTATGGTGCCGATGGCCAAGACCTCGTCTCGCTCGGTGAAGCTTGGCGGGCGGCACTTCCCGACGCCGCCTTTGTCGCGCCCAATGGACCCGAGCCCTGCGACGAATTCCCGATCGGCTGGCAATGGTTTCGGCTTTCGCTTCGCGACCAGTCGGAGATTGCTGGCGGTTTGGCGATTGCGGCGCCGAGTTTGGACAGTTTTCTCAATGACGAGCTGAAGGCACACGGTCTCGGCAATGATGCGCTGGCTTTGGTTGGGTTCAGTCAGGGGGCGATGCTGGCGCTTCACGCCGGCTTGAGGCGGCCGGGACCGATCGCCAGCATCGTCTCGTTTTCCGGAGTGCTGGCTGAACCGCCGCCGTCCGACATATCCCTCCCGCCGGTAATGCTCGCTCATGGCGCCGAGGATCCCTTGATTCCGGCTACTGCGTTGAGAACGGCGGAACAAGGCCTCGCCGCCGCTGGCGTATTGGTCGAGGCGCATTTGAGGCCGGGACTCGGGCACGGCATCGATGGCGAGGAAATGGCGCTCGGTGCTGCCTTCCTGGTGCGGAGCCTGCCGCGATAGCAGGTCGCCGATGTGGCCCGGCTGGCACTGTGCTTCCCAAGGCTGACGCTGTTCCTGTACACTCTGCAGTGTGATCCCGACCGGTTCTCGCCAGCGCAATATCGGAGCGTCGCTTGACCATCGCTGTTTCCCCGGGAGCCAACCCGACGTTGGTCTTGAACGCCGATTACCGGCCGCTAAGCTATTATCCGCTGTCGCTGTGGTCGTGGCAGGACGCGATCAAGGCGGTGTTTCTCGACCGGGTGAATATCGTTTCCGAATATGATTTGGCGGTAAGAAGCCCGTCTCTATCGATGCAGCTGCCAAGCGTTGTGTCGCTCAAGACTTTCGTCAAGCCGATCCGTAGCCCTGCTTTCACTCGGTTCAACGTCTTCCTCCGCGATCGCTTCGAATGCCAATATTGCGGTGATCGCGAAGACCTCACCTTCGATCATCTGATCCCGCGCTCGCGCGGCGGTCAGACCACCTGGGACAATGTCGTTGCCGCCTGTTCGACCTGCAATTTGAGGAAGGGCGGGCTGCCCTCCTCGCGAGCCCGGATGTGGCCGACGCAGAAACCATATCAGCCGTCGATCGCTGATTTGCACAAGAACGGTCGATTGTTTCCGCCAAACTATCTTCACGATAGCTGGCTCGACTACCTCTATTGGGACACTGAGCTAGATCCGTAGCGGCGGGCGGGCTGGGTTGCGCCCAACAGCGCCGTCAGCACGATCACCGTCGAGATCACCGCATTCCAGCCGGCGAAGGACAGGCCCCAATCGGCGTTGGGGAAACGCCAGCCAGCAAAAGTGCAGCTGACGACACGTACTTGGCCGAGTTGCCCGAGGAGGTCGCCAGCCTCTCGAGTCGCCGGTCCACCGCCGGCACCGCAATCGGTCGGCCCCTGCCACCAGCTCCATTCGACACCGGCATGGAAGGCGCCGAGATAGGCGCTCCAGACGAAGATGCCGGCGACGACGATAAGGAGCAGCTGGTTGAGCCGCATCCGCCCGGTCATCGCCGCGACCACCGCGATCATTGCGACCGGGACGCCGAAATAATATGGAATACGCTGGGCGAAGCAGAGCTGGCAGGGGACGTAGCCGCCGATCAATTGGAAGCCCCAAGCCCCGGCGATCGTCGCCAGGGCTGCCCCAAGCACCGCCCAAGTCAAGATCGTACGACTGTCCAACATACGCGGCCGGTGAGCCAGTGCGTGGTCAGAAGACATAGCGAACAAGAACAAGACCGCCGATCACAAGCGCGACGAAGATGGTGAAAACCAAGCCGAGCCGACGTTCGATGAAATCCCTGATCGGGGGACCGAAATAATTCAGGAGACCGGCGACTAGAGCGAAGCGAGCGCCACGAGCGACAATGCTGGCAATGATGAACACCGGCCATGACAGGCCGACCGCGCCGGCGGTGATGGTAATGACCTTGTACGGAAACGGAGTGACCCCAACGATGAGCACGATCCAAGCGCCTCGCTCGTTGAACCAGCTGCCGAAGTTCTCGTAGTTATCCATATACCCGTAGAATTCGAGTAGCGGCAGCGCCAATTGGTCAAAGACCAAGGCGCCGATGGCGTAGCCGACGAGCCCGCCGATCACCGACGAGAATGTGGCGACCAAGGCGAACCACCAGGCCTTCGCCCGCTCGGCCAGGACCATCGGGATTAGGATGACGTCAGGTGGGATCGGGAAGACTGAACTCTCGACGAAAGCAACGCCGGCCAAGGTTGGAACCGCATAGCGCCCGCTGGCGAGCGCCATCGTGCCGTTGTAGAGCCGTCTGAGCATCGGCCGTTTCTAACGGCCGATGTCTTGCCGGTCCACTACGTTGTGCGGTTGACCGCGATCGGACGCTTTCTATATTCCCGCCGAAGCCCCTGTGGCGGAATTGGTAGACGCGGCAGACTCAAAATCTGTTGTCCGCAAGGACGTGCCCGTTCGAGTCGGGCCAGGGGCACCAGTACATAGCAGCACATATCCCGTGATCCTGTTGGATATCCCGTGGGATCTTGCGGCAAGGGACCGAACGAGAAATCTAGCTACAGACTTGCCGCCGGGCATGGCTGCCCCTCGCTCGCAGAACACTTCCATAGTCGGCGTGAGGCAAGAACGCGCGATTTTGGCGCCAATTTCACGGCCAGATCAGAGCCTGTCCTTTGGCCCAGGCCTACTTCTCGGCCGGGGTCGAAAGGATCGGCTCATCAGCCGCAAATTGAAGCCGATAGATTCGTGCATAGTGCCGGTCGGCAGCGAGAAGGTCCGTGTGGGCGCCCTGCTCGACGATCGCGCGGTCAGAGAACACCAGGATCTTGTCGGCATTGCGAACCGTCGACAGGCGATGGGCGATGACGATGGTGGTGCGATCGGCTTTCAACCGATCAAAAGCTGCCTGCACTTTGGTTTCGGACTCGGAATCGAGCGCCGAAGTCGCTTCATCGAGGAGGACGATCGGCGCGTCGCGGAGCAGCGCTCGAGCGACTGCGAGTCGTTGGCGCTGGCCGCCGGAGAATTCGGCGCCCTGTTCGCCCAGTTCGGTGTCATAGCCGGCGGGCAGCAACTGGATGAATTCGTCGGCCATCGCGTCGCGAGCGGCCTCTTTGACTTCCGCATCGCTGGCGCCGTACCGGCCGAAGCGGATGTTCTCGCGGATCGATCCGCCGAACAGCCTGACGTCCTGGCCGACCAAAGCGATCTGGCTTCTGAGAGTGTCGAGATCGATTTCGGCGATGTCGAAGCCGTCGATCCGGATGTGACCTTGTTGCGGCTCGTAGAACCGCTCGATCAGCGCGATCACCGTGCTCTTGCCGACACCGGAGGGGCCGACTAACGCAGTCGTCTTGCCAGCCTCGGCGACAAATGAGAGGCCGTCGAACAGCGGCTTGTCCGGATGGTAGTGGAAGACGACCTTTTCAAAGGCGATCTCGCCTCGCGTAGCCCGAAAGTCGCGATCACCGCCGCGGCGTTGGACCGAGGGCGCATCCAGGATTTCGTAAATCAAGCGGACACCGACCATTTTACCGGCGAGCTGGACGTTGAAGCGAGCAAGGCGAGCAGCCGGCTCGTAGGCAAGCAGCATGGCGGTGACGAAGGCGATGAACGCGCCTGGGCTGGCACCCTGATTGACCACCGAATAGCCGGTCCACATCAGGATGCCGGCGACCGCGACGCCGCCCAACGCCTCCATGATCGGCGTGGTTCTGGCTCCCATAATGGCGACGCGATTTGCGCGGTTTTCGGTCTCGCCGATCGCCCCGTTCATTCGCTGCCGCATTGTTTCCCCAAGGTTGAAGGCGCGGACAATGCGAATGCCGAGCGTGGTCTCCTGGAGAAAGATGCTGAGCCGTCCGATCAATCGGAATTCAGCATCGGCCGCCAAGCGCGTGCGCTGGATCAGCCGCGACACCGCAAAGATCGCGATCGGCGCAGTCAGGAATACAACCAGCGACATCAATGGGCTTTGCCAAATCATAACGGCGACCAAGACGATGAGCGTCAGGAGATCGCGGATCATGACATTGGCGATCTTCTCCAGCGCTTCGCGCGCAGCCAGAGTGTGGTGTGTGATCCGGGCCACGAGCTCGGCCGAGTGGGTATGGGCGAAGGCGCCGATCTCCAGCGCCAGCACCTTGTCGTAGAGCCGCTGCTGCAGGCGGGCGACCACGGCATTGCCGATCCGAGCGAGGATGATGATGGCATTGTAGTTGGCAATGCCGCGGAGGATGAACAGGCCGCCCATCGCCAGCGGGATCACAACCAACAAGTCGCTGTCGCCGGCTAGGAAGATGCCGTCAACGATTTCGCGCATCAGCCATGCAGTGGCGCCGGTGGTGATGGCGAAGACCGCCATTGCGACAATTGCGACGACATAGCGCCCGACATGATCGCGGGCATTCTCGGCGAATAGCCGACGGATCAGCGAAAGATCGCCGCTCTCCAGCCGCGAGAAGAACAGCAGGCGCCAAGCCATGCTCAGTTACCGGCTCCGATCAAACGTCGGCGGGCTTATAGGGCAATTCGGCCGGATTGTCCGCATTGTCGGTGGCGGGCGCCAATTAGGCCGCCAGGCGATCTTCGATCAGTTTGATCCAGAAAGATGCGCCGAAGGGAATGGCTTCGTCACTGAAATCATATTGCGAGCTGTGGAGCCCGGCTGTGTCGCCATTGCCGAGGAAGATCATGGCTCCCGACCGCGCCTCAAGCATGAAGGAGAAATCCTCCGCCCCCATTACCGGCTGAGTTTGGTTATCGACGCGATCGGTTCCAGCAATGCTTGCCGCCACCGACGAAGCAAACGCCGTTTGCTCGGGGTGATTGACGGTCACCGGATATTTCCGTTGAACCTCGATGATTGCCGTGGCGCCGTAAGTCGTCGCCGCGCCGGTGGCGACGGCTTTCAGCCGTTCCTCAAGGAGATCGCGGACCTCGGTGCGAAGAGCCCTGATTGTTCCGGAAAGCTTGGCGAGGTCGGGAATGACGTTCGATGCCGTGCCGGCATGGATTCGGGTGACCGAGACCACGGCTGATTCCAGCGGATCGACCGAGCGCGATGCGATCGACTGCAACGCGGCCACGATTGACGCGGCGACCAGGATCGGGTCGACGGTCTTGTGCGGCTCGGCGGCGTGGCCGCCACGGCCTCTCACCTCGATCTCGAAATCGTCAGTCGAAGCCATCAGCGGTCCTGGCCGGATCGCGAGCACGCCGACCGGAATGCCGGGCATGTTGTGCATGCCATAGACCTCATCGATGCCGAAGCGATCCATCAGCCCGTCATCGATCATCGCCTTGGCACCGCCGCCGCCCTCCTCGGCCGGCTGGAAGATCATCACGGCGGTGCCATGGAAGTTGCGGGTCTCGGACAAATAGCGAGCAGCGCCGAGCAGCATGGCGGTGTGACCGTCATGGCCGCATGCGTGCATCAAGCCGGGATTCGCAGAGGCATAGCCTAGGCCGGTGGCCTCGCCGATCGGCAAGGCATCCATATCGGCGCGAAGGCCGATCACCGGGCCTGCGCCGTTGGGCCGACCGTGAATGATACCGACCACGCCGGTACGGCCGATTCCGGTCGCCACTTCGTCGAGGCCGAAGCCGATCAGTTTCTCGGCCACCAGACCGGCGGTGCGGTCGACATCGTAGAGTAGCTCCGGGTGGCGGTGGATGTCCCGCCGCCATTCAATGATCTCGGGGAGGAATTCTGAGAGGCGATTGACGGTCGGCATGGCATGGTTCGGAGTGAGGCCTGATCGAGTTTACCATGCGCCGGCCGTCACGGGTTCACAACCGCGTCCACTAGGCCTGCCGGGCGCATACATTGAGCCTGTCCTGTCGGGTTCACCAACCCTGCCAAATACCGATGTCAATGTGGCCGAAATTCAGTAGAGTAGATTTCAGTCGAAGCAAAAGGAGGCATCATGCGCAAGATCGCTCAACTTGTCGTTTTGGCCCTGCTACCGCTGCTGGCTGGGTGTTTCGAAGCGCGCCAGGACATCGTCATTGCAAGCGACGGAACCGTGACGCTGACGACTGAGATAGCCGTGGCGCCGCCGGAGGCCTTACTCGCCCTGTTAATGCCGCCGGAACTGCTGGCGTTGATGACCGAAGAGGAACTGGCGGCGGCTGCTGCCGATTTTGAACAAGATGCCGATTTCTGCGCGCCTGAAGAGGGCGACCTCCCCGAGGGCTTCACCGCGACGGAGATGGAATGGGGTACTCGGGAGGACGGATACCAATTCTGCCGGACGACGATGACCGGCCCTATCGCCCTGTTGCTGGCGGTGCTGGCCGATATCAGCGACGGGGACGATCTGCAATTGGCGATCACCGACGAGGGTGGTGGCGTTTACCTCTTCTCGATCACGGTCCCGCCAACGGATGACGGCGGTGACGAATTGGCCCTTCTCGGCGAGGAGATGCTGGCGATGATGATTGAGCAGTCGATAATCTGGACTCTCACCGCCTCCGCGATTCTGGAAACCAATGGTGAGGTCGATGGCAACACGGCGATCTTTGTTCTGCCTGCCGCGGTACTCCTTGGAGCCGATCACGACGGATATGACTTCATGGTTCGCTTTTCGGTCCGCTAGGTAGGCCGCGCGCGATAGCTTGCCAGGTTATCGCGTAGTGGCCTATCAAGCTGCCCTCGACCGATGCGGTCGCGCCGCACTAGCTCAGCTGGTAGAGCATCGCATTCGTAATGTGGAGGTCGCTGGTTCGAATCCGGCGTGCGGCACCAACACTATCAATGGCTTAGGCCAGATCAGACACGTTGCTATTTCCCAGAAATCAGGATTGGGAAGCATATGGGAAGCTGACTTGGGGGAAACTAGCCCTTACCGCCGGTGTCATTGGGCCTAAATGGGGAATCGGCGACTCACCGCTGGCGACGCAGCACCTTGAGCGTCTCAAGTTGCATGCAGGCGCTCTGCGTCATGTGCCCGATGATCGGCGTGCTATATCCAGGACGGGCCACGAAGAACTCCTTGGCTCAGGGCAGAACGACGGTGGAATCCAGGTCGAACCGAATCGCTTGCGGGAGCCCCATCGCGGCCATTTCGGTGGCGTTACGGATAATTAGGTCGAGCAGGCGCGAGTCTTCTTTGAGCTTGGAGGTGCCATAACTGACCTCGATCCACGCCCGCTGATGACCCTTGCCCAGCAGCACTGTCCGAACTAAGGCTGGACGCGGTTTCGGCTCCGGCTTGACCACCTCGGTGTCTTCCGGAAACCGACACCAGACAATGTCCAATGAGCTGGGAAGGGTAACGACGCCGTAGAATGCCCAGCCGCACTTACCAGGCGGGGCCATCCTGGGTGTCCAACTTCTCTCCGCTCTCCTCGGCGATCTTTTGGAGCTGCTTCAATTGTCTCTTGGACACTTCGCCGGAGTAGTCGGCCGGCGTTGGCGCTGGGTAAATGGGATTGCGCGGAGCCTGAGTGTCAGGCTTCGGGGTGCGACCCATGTAATCCTCCGGTTCTCGTTTGCTCGCCCCTCACCGATAGCATTAGGTGGGGGCATGTGAACGTGATGTTAAGAGCCGGCGATCAGGGCCGGGCACGTCACTTGGACCGTCTTTCGCAGCCTCTGATCCTGTTGTCGTCCCACAATCCGGTGTCGGCTGTCAATTGAAACTGGCACCCCGGGGGGATCCCCCGGGGCACGCGCAGTTAGCCAGTTCAAAAAGAGGCCGCCCTTTTTGGAGAGCGGCCAATAAAAATGTCGGCTCCTTGTCGGAGCTCGATATGACCCAATCACTACAGCAAGATGAGGCCGCGGCGGATAGCCACCGCAATCGCATCCGAGCGGTTGGTCGCCCCGAGTTTGTTGAGGATGGACGCAACGTGAAACTTTGCGGTGCTTGGCGAGACGCCGAGTCGGCGGGCGATGACTTTGTGCGACGCGCCCTCCACCAGGAGGGCGAGCACTTGATGCTCGCGAGCAGTCAACGGGGTCTCGTCGGCTGTGAGGCCGGCTTCGCTGGCCAACTGGTTGAGTCCTCGATCGAGCGAGGCCGGCATTACCGAATAGCCGGCAGCGACTAGCCGAATGATAGCGGCGAGGGTACCGCTGCTGACTCTCGGATCGACGAGGGCTCGCACGTTGATCTCAGCAAACCTGTAGGAAAGGCCACGAGCGAGAAGGACCAGAGGGGCGCCGGTCTCAACCGGGTGGTCGGCAACCACAACGTCCAACTCGGCGGCGAAATCATCTGGATTAGCTATGTGGAGATTAGCGTCGGCCGCGACCAGAGCCTCAGAGATCCGACGTGCCTCGTCGCGACCGTCGATCCTCAGGCCGACCCGGGTCTGCCGGTGAAGGACTTCACCGGGCCGGCGCAGCATCATGGATTCGGGCGTTCACCAATCTTCACCGTCACGCTAACGGGCTGTCCGGCGCGGATGAGGTCGAGCTTGGCGTCCTGGCCGATGCGGTCGGGGTCGAGATGGTTGAGTAGGCCAGGTACACCCCGAACCGGCTCGCCGCCGAACCCCACGATGATGTCGCCCTGCAGCACGCCTGCGGCAGCGCTTGGTCCGTCCTGGTCGACGGAGAGCACGATGGCGCCGTCCTTTACAGCGCCCTCGGG
Source organism: Kaistiaceae bacterium (assembly GCA_963667605.2). Lineage (GTDB taxonomy): Bacteria > Pseudomonadota > Alphaproteobacteria > Rhizobiales > Kaistiaceae > JADLGL01. The sequence continues at coordinate 595,389 of CAXXUZ010000003.1, read as the reverse complement.
ACTGATTCGTACCGTCTGCATTCCGAGGCCGAGATATCCGGTGGCCACGCGGCCTTCCGCAAGTAACTTCGGCACGACTCGTTCGATTGTCAAAGTGGGAATCGCGATCACGCCCCGACGCGGACCGAACACAGCCATCCCTATGAGGCCGCCGTCGGCAGCGATCAGCGCACCGCCCTCGGCCCGTGGCGACAGCTCCATATTCAGTCGGATCCGAGCGTCAACCAAGCCGCCGGTGGAGCTGCGCCAGGCACCGGAGGCCTGAGCGACTATGCCGAATGCCGCAATCGGATCCGTGCCGGCGCGGCCAATTGCTAACGCCAGTGCTCCCGGCGAGACGTTGCCTGCCGCTTTGGGGCGCTCGGTAACGGTGGCCTCGGTCGCCAGCCGAAGAACGGCAATGTCGGTGGTGTGGTCTCGGCCGGCCAAGCTGGCCTCGGTGGAGCTGCCGTCGGGCAGGGTCACGCGGAGATCTTCGTCCTGCTCCAGAATCTTCTCGGCGGTTACGACAACATCCGGATGCCAAAGGACGCCGCTGGCAGTACCGCGGGCGCGAGCGCGAACAGCGACCACGGAGCGAGCTGCCGCCGTGACGGCCTCGGCCATTGCGTCAGAGAGCGCGAGTAAGGATAAGGCGGGCATTGGTGTCTCCCACGAGTTGCTTTCTTTGGACCCAAGAATGGCTCCGCTTACATCGATTTGGAACTAGCCAATCGGCCAGTGTGTGCCCGACCCGATTGATCATCATATAGAGTCCAAGGCTCTGTCCTGGGGAGATACGATGGTCAGCCAGTCCGAACAGCCCGACGATACCGGACGCGATCATCGGTCGAGGCCGGCTTCAGCCGGGTCGATGGAACCGGACGACAGTGGTTCGCATTGGTGGGCAGACCCGCGGGCGCAAGAAGGGCTTGGGCTCAGGCGTTGTCCTCGCCCCCGACGGCCTTACCATTACCAACAGCCATGTCGTCGAGGGCCACGAAGAGGCGGTGATTTCCGGGCCGGATGGTCGAGAGGCATCAGCCCGGTTGATCGGCAACGACCCGGACACCGATCTGGCGCTTCTGTTGGTTGGCTCGGGCAGTTTCCCCTCGGTGCCATTGGGTAACTCCAAGCATTTTAAACCAGGACAGATTGCCATCGCTATCGGCAACCCGCTGGGTTTCGAGTCAACGGTGACCGCCGGCATCATCTCCGCGGTTGGCCGGTCACTCCGGTCCGGCACCGGTCGGCTGATCGACGATGTTATTCAGACCGACGCCGCCCTCAACCCCGGGAGTTCCGGTGGCGCCTTGGTCTCTTCAAATAGCAACCTGATCGGGATCACAACGGCGCTCATCCGCGGCGCTCAAGGTCTCTGCTTTGCGGTCGCCAGCAATACAGTTGACTTCGTCATCAGCGAGATCCTCCGCACCGGTCGCGTGCGACGAGCGTTCATCGGCGTTGCCGGCCAGACCGTACAGATCAGTCGCCAAGCAGCTCTGGCTGCGGGGATCGTTAGCGGCTCCGGCGTGCGCCTCACTGCAGTGGAACGAGACGGACCGGCAGCTCGAGCGGCACTCATCGCCGGTGACGTCATCGTCGCGATCAACGACATCCCGGTCACAGGTGTCGACGACCTCATGCGGATGCTCCCCGGCACACTTATTGGCCGCGAGACGAGTCTCACGGTAGTCCGGCGGCGCGCTATCGTGTCGATCGCAGTGACCCCGGAGGAGAGACGCCAAGGCGGCCGTCGCGCGAAGGGAGGGTAAGGGAGCGATGGTCGATAGAAGCCCGGACGCACTCGGGCGTCAACGGGCAACCGTGAAGGAGCAAAGGACATGCGCAAAAGGAAGCAGCAGACATTCGCCGCCATTGGTGATCGTCGGACGTTATTGAAGCCCCCGTCCGGTGATCGCACTGGCCTCCGCCTTCTCAGCTTCCTTTTGCGGTGGACGGGATAATCCGGGACGGCCGTGGGCTCGATTCAACACCTCGGTACTGGCCGCCAGAGCCAGGCGTTCGTTATCGCTCTGCATTAATTCGACGATCCGAGAAAATGCCTCCGGCCCATGTTGCCGAGCTAATTCCTGCATCTCACCGACGATCTTAGGGCGGCCATCGGGATTGCCGCTTCGTCCTTTCTGGAATGGTCTACCTACGGTCTTGGTCACGCTGATAACTTGCTGTTCTGAGCAGCGTTCGCGGTCATGATTATTGAAGCCCCCCGGCGCGGGGTGGATCATGGTGATTGAGTGCGCCGGTCAGAGATGGCTCGTCGGGCTCGGAACCATCGCGTCCGTCCTCCAGCTCACATCGACCGCGTGATCGAGCACCGACCGGTCAACGTCACCTGACCCCAATTCTCCCACTAACCTCTAATTCTGGCAGGTCACGTTCGGTTTGAATTCCGCAAGTAGTCCAGCCGGATTGTCCCGGGCGCGGGCGCGACGTTGAGGAAACCGAGAGTGCCATCGAGTTCAATAAATCGTCGTGCCGATGGACGATCTTGGGTCAGGCGAACGAAGTTCGGCGATCAGACGAGCGACAATCCATTAGAGCCGCTTTCGAGAACCAGGACGACGAATTGTCCCCGACCGATGTTGCTGACGCTACTCGTATGCAGCCCACCAATGTGAGGCAGTTATTCCGCAAGATGGTCAGGGATAACGAACTGATCAAAGTCGGACGTGGTCGCTATCGCCTATCCACTACCGATCACATCGATAACAACGGTAACGAATAGATAATAAGTCTTGTAATTCAGCTATTTAGTCAGGAACTGGTTGTGATCGTTAGCTAAAGGCAAAGATCACGAACAGCCCAACCGCTTGCTGCGTGATCATGTGATCGATGTTATCGGGGGTTGGCACGGATTACGGTCCTCGGACCGACTGGAGTCGATGTGATGCAATCCAACAGGAGCGGCGCGCAACCAACGGGAAGGCCATCGCGCCACTTGTCCGGTTTGTTGCTAGTCGCGCTTGCAGTGATGCCTATCGCTGGTGGCTCCAGAGCCGTTGTTATCGGTGAAGAAGATCGACGTTCCATAGCCGAGCATGCAGCGTTGACGAACGAGTCCGTAACAGCCGTTCGTGAGCGGTATGCGGCCACGGGCCAGCTAAGGTGCCGATCCGACGAGTCCAATAGATCGTCCACCGCCAATGTCACCTTGGAACAAAACATTATCACCCTCGCGGCTCACTCGCTGACTGATATCGAGACTTGCGAACCCAAGTTTGAGGGTGGCGACCAGTACGTTCTCACGGTCTATACCAACGAGGGAACCTTCACGAGCAGAATCGCTGAGGTCCTACAAACGGGGTTTGCCTGTGATGGCAGCGAATTGACAAACGACCGCAATGCCAGTGACTGGGCGGCCGCTATCCTCGATAGAAGTTTACCTGTTGCTCCTTATGCAGTGGCCGAGTCGTCAGTGGAATATCTTGTTGGTGTTCTCCTGCCACAGGACGGCGAAACCATGAGAGCGCCCGTAATATCGGTTGCTGCCGGTCACGGCGACATTCATAATACGGTGGGTTCATCCACGAAGACCATAACAACCTGCAATGTCAGAGATTTTAGAAACCAAAACGGCACCTATTTCGTGAAGTCCGATTGTGACGTTGCTGCATGGTCATCAGGAGGAGGCCTATTTACTATTGATAATACTCCACTTCTTCTGGGTATTACGGTCGGGTGGCAGATTCCCGAGGATCTTAAGAAAGGGGATTTAGGAAGGCAGGTACTACAAGTGCCTTATGACAGCGCGGACGCTTATGGCTTTCACATACTAGTGGATAAAATTTGACGTTTGAATCCCGCGAGGGATTCTCGCCGGGCACGTTGTGTGCGAGTCTGGCGCATGCGGCCAGGAATCATCGTCGATGTGAGTACCGCCGACCGTGCTCGTCTCGAAGCGGTCGTTGCGGACCGGAACAGCCGGCAGAAACACGTGTGGCGGGCACGGATCGTCCTTCTGAGCGGGGATGGTCTCGGCACGGTCGAGATCATGCGCCGCACCGGCAAGAGCAAGACAGCGGTTTGGCGTTGGCAGGAGCGCTTCATGCACGAGGGTGTCGAGGGGTTGCTGCGGGACAAGACGCGACCCTCGCGCGTTCCGCCGCTCGGCCGGGAAATCGCTGACCGCGTCGTCGCGCTGACGCTGAGTGCGCCGCGCCACGAGGCGACACATTGGACGGCGCCGGCGATGGCCAAGACGGTCGGCATCAGCGTCAGCGCGGTACAGCGCATCTGGCGGGCGCACGGGCTTCAGCCCCACCGGGTCCGGCAGTTCAAGCTGTCGCGTGACCCGGAGTTCATTCCCAAGCTGCGGGACATCGTCGGCCTTTATGTCGATCCGCCGGCGCACGCCGTTGTCCTGTCGGTTGACGAGAAGAGCCAGATCCAGGCGCTCGACCGCACCCAACCCGGGCTGCCGATGAAGACGGGACGCGCGGGCACGATGACGCATGACTACAAGCGGCACGGCACGACCACGCTGTTCGCCGCGCTGAACGTGCTCGAAGGGCGTGTCATCGGCCAGTGCATGCAGCGCCATCGACACCAAGAGTTCATTCGCTTCCTCAACGCCATCGAGGCCGACGTGCCCGCGGGAAAGCTGGTCCATGTGATCCTCGACAACTACGCCGCCCACAAGCATCCCAAGGTCCGCGGGTGGCTTACGTGCCATCCGCGCTTTTTCTTCCACTTCACCCCAACATCCTGCTCCTGGCTCAACGCCGTCGAAGGTTTCTTCGCAAAGCTCGCAAAGCAACGTCTCAAGCGCGGCGTCTTCCACTCGATCGTCGATCTCCAGGCCACCATCAACCGCTTCCTCGAACACACCAACAACGATCCGCAGCCCTTCATCTGGACAAAGGATCCCGACCAAATCATCGCCGCTGTCAGACACAGGCATCAAGCGTTAGATTCCATCCACTAGGCTGGTCGAATCTGATAGAGCTGCCATCTGAACCAGCGCCGATTGTGGCGCCAACGGCCTATCGTCGGTGAGAATCGCCACCAGATGCTCCGCACCGTAGGGCGGGTCGGCGACGCGAAGCTGGATATTGAAGTCACGCCCACGCCAATCTGTCTCAGCCTCGTCTGGCGTTGCCGGAACAAGCAGTTCGATTCGACCGTCCGGCGCCAAATTGAACAAAGTGAGATAGGGCCGTGACGCGCCGCCAGGGCGGATGGCGAGGATTTCACCTCGGACGTGGAACTGGTTGCCACTGAGGAGCTCCATCGAAAACGGGTCACGCGTGGCAATCGATTCGACAAAGGCCAGCGCCGACCATTTTGCAAGAACCGCCATGATCTGGGACGGTCCGATATCTTCGACAACGCGCCCGGCGATCCGGTGATCGACCCAGCCGCCCTCAACATCCCAAACCAAATCCGCTGCCGTTTCGCTCTCGGCTGGACCTATGCCGGCCATCGCCACAAGTTCCGCCGCACCGCGTGTGAAGACGCTAACAAAGACGTTGGGCGGAACCGACAGGATCGGCGAGCCCGTCGTCTCACCAATCTGGATAAGGGTCTTCGCCATCGGAGCAAACGGCAGGATCGATGGCGTTTGCTGGTTATGGGCTTGGATCTCGACAGCTGGAACCAGATAGGCGAGCAATTCGTACTGGGTAAGAGCATTGTCGCCGTCGCGATCGGCGGCACCCTCCAGCGCCCTGGCGAAGGCCCAGCTCAGTGCTCCCCGGGGCACGCCCTCGATCATCAATTCCGGCGTCAGCCGGTCCTCCTGCGTGGCGCCGATAAAGGTGACGTGCTCAAAATCGGTCTCGCGCGTGGTGGCGTAACGGGGGTCCGGCAAAACCAAAGCGTCCCGGTCGACCGGCGGTTCGAAATCGCCAACTCGGTAGCGTAACGCGGGGCCACCGACAGCACGATACATGGTGCCGGAATGGCAGGAATCAGCAACAAAGATGACTTCCAGCCCGCGATCCTCAGCAAGCCGCAGCCAGGCGAAAATCTCATCATCGACGATCCGCTCGGCTGAGGCTTCACCAATCGACTGATAACCGGCGAGGATGAAGGTCTCGTTCAGCCCATCCTCTTCGCCATTCCTTCCCGCCGGCTCGGGTTCCTGACTGCCATGCCCGGCAAAGGAGAAGACGATCGTGTCGCCGGGGTGTGCCGTACCGACCAATCGGATCCAAGCATTCTCGATCGCCTCCTTGCTGGCGGCGGCGTCGGTGAGGAGCACAATCTCCGCCGCTCCGGCGCGACCCAGCGCAGCGGCGATATCATTGGCATCATTGACCGCGCCCTTCAGATCGTTGGAGCGGCCGATATAGTCGTCGATGCCGATTACCAAGCCGTAGTTCGCCGCCGCCGACGGCAGGGTACCTGCCCCCAGCGTAATCGTCCCGGCAACGCAGCCGATTATCGCCCCTCGCGAAATCATCATCCCCGCATCATGACCCGCACCCGCCTCTGAATCCAATCGGCCTGGCGGAGACGGCTTTCTTGACGAACCGCCAGAGCCCAGCAAGGATAACGAATCGGTGAAATGAGACCGGTCAACGGCTATTCTGGTTCGCGACAGTAACTGGGCTGTGCGGCTGTCGACAAGGGGCGGCAATGGATGTTCTGAGCCGGGCGCCTAAGACGATTTCTCCGGGTTCAGAGCAGCCTGTCCGGTGTGCTGCCGTATGACTAGCGCCGCAGCTCCGTCCAATCCGGGCGCCCGCCGTCGAACTCTTGTTCTCGGCGCGACAATACTCACTTCGTCGCTTGCCTTTATCGACGGGACCGTGGTCACCGTGGCCCTGCCGTCGATCCAGCAATCCCTCGACACCGATTTTCAGGCGGTGCAATGGGTCATCAATGGCTACGCGCTGATGCTGGGTGCATTGATCCTGGTCGGAGGCGGCCTTGGCGACCTTTACGGCCGCCGCCGAATTTTCCTGATTGGCATTGTCGTTTTCGCTGCGGCGTCGATCGGCTGCGCCGCAGCGCCGAATGTCGGCATGCTGATCGGTGCCCGGGTGGCGCAAGGAATAGGCGCGGCCCTGCTGGTGCCGCAGAGCCTTGCCATCATCGCTGCCTATTTTCCGCGCGAGGTCCGAGGAAAGGCGATTGGAACCTGGGCGGCGGCATCGGCCGCAACCATGGCGTTGGGGCCGCCGATCGGCGGTTTCCTGATCGATCTCCTAGATTGGCGCGCAGTGTTCTGGATCAATCTGCCGCTGGCGGCGGTAGCGGTGTGGATGACCTTTCGCGCTGTTCCCGAGAGCAAGGATCCCAGTGCTCATGGCGCGATCGATTGGGCCGGCTCGATCCTGGCGATCGGCGGATTTGGGGCCATTGCTTGCGGCCTCAGCGCCTTCTCCGACGGGCTCGATGTCGACGGCTCGATCTACATGATCATCGCCGCGGGCCTGATTGCGGTCGGTGTCTTCGTGTTCGCCGAGTCCCGTGCCACCAATCCGATCATGCCGCTGCTGTTGTTCCGCTCGCGCTTGTTCACGGGCACCGCGATTGCGACCGTGTTTCTCTATGGCTGCCTGTACGGAATCCTTTTTCTAGTCCCGTTCGAGCTTGAGGTTCATCGTGGCCTGTCGCCAACTCAGATGGGCCTGACACTCTCAACGGTCGGTCTGATCATAGGTGCCGGGTCGCGTTATATGGGTGGGCTGTCGGATCGATTTGGACCGCGGCGATTCCTGCTGGTCGGAACCAGTGGCGTCACCATCGCGTGCGTAGTCTTTGCCCTCGCTCATTCGAGCTACTGGCTCGGCATATTGGTGCCAATGATCCTGTTAGCACTTGGCATGACGGCTGTGGTGTCGCCGTTGACGACGGCGGTTATGAGCGCCGCGCCGGATGGCAAATCCGGTGCCGTCTCCGGGGTCAACAACGCCGCCAGCCGAATTGGTGGGCTGTTCGCAGTCGCTGTCCTGGGCGCGTTCGCCAGCCTGATCTTCTTGGCTAATTCTGACGACGGAGCCAATCGTTTTGGCGTATTGCCGGATGCAGCCGATCCCGCCTACACGGCGCTCGAGGGCGCGTTCAACACCGCCTATCAGTCGACGATGTGGTTCGCCGCGTTGTGGGCCGCGATCGCCGTGATCTCGGTCTTTTTCTGGGTTCATAACGAGCCAACACCGAGCCGGTCGAAAGTGGCACGGGAGAACTAGGTACACTTCGCGCTCACGCTGAGGACACGACCCGACAAGAAACCGATAATCGGCGCTATCGTTTTTCCGCGATCAGCAGCGCCACGCCGTGCTGATGGACGGGACCATGAGAGAGATCGTCTTCCATGAATTCGCGATATTCTGTGACCGTGAACTGGCGGAATAAATCGGCCAGCGCATTCGGCGCGAAATAGTGCTTGAGCGCGGAGGCGGTCTCGCTTGCTTCGCCGGAGCCGCGATATCCGGGGTCGGCGGTGGTGAACGCCTCAACGAATATTCGGCCGCCCTCGGCTAGCGCTCTCCTCGCCACGTCGACTATCGGCTGCAGATCCGGCTCATCGAAATGGCTAAGCGTGCTGACGAGAAACACCGCGTCGTAGGCTTGCGCCGGCGGATTGAGGATCCTGACGTCAGCGCATTCGGCTTCGATTGCGAGTCTGGTGTCACTGGCGAAGGCGCGGAGCTGATCGATGGCGACGCAAGAATAATCGACGGCGTGGACACGGGCCCCTATCCGCGCCGCAGGAATAGCGTGGCGTCCCTGGCCGCAGGCTAAATCCAAGCATTTGGGTTTGGGACCGGGCAGTGCTCTCACGAAGGAGTGAAACTCCGGCCGCGCCTCAAGCCCGTAATAATCGGCGCCGCCGGAATACACTGAATCAAAGAACGCTTCGCTCATGCCTCGATCTCTGCGCAGGTCCGGTTTCACAGCAGTACTACCTGCCGGCGATCCGCCTTAATGCATCGTTGATCCGATCCTGCCATCCAGGGCCGGCCTCCTGGAACCGCTCAAGAATGTCTCGATCGATGCGCAGCGAGACAAGCTCTCTTACCGGTGGCAATTCAGCTGGCTTGGCGTCCGGCAAAGGCGGCTTGGTCGGGGCGGGCTTGAATGCGGCCTCGGCCGCCTCGCGCGGGTCGATACGGCGGAATCTCCGTCTGGGTGGGTTGGGCATTATCGCTCCTTGGCGATTACATTAGTCGGGCGACCTCGCCTCAACGTGATTGACCGGTCGACCTGAACTCGGGTCGCATTGCCCCCGCCATCTCGTCGCTCACTGAGCCAACCACATCGTCAGTCCGACGTGTCTCCAGTGTCGACGATTCCCGGGGGATCATCAGCACCGTTCGGGCTGACCGCCAACGATGATTGTCCCTCATCAGGGGCTTTCCGCTTGGCTGATTGCTCCTCGCGCCGCTGGAGTTTCTCCTGTTTCTTTTTGTCTTTGTTACGGGCGCGTTCGCCACGCTGCTGCCTGTAGTTCGGCTTGAAGGCCATGTGCTCTCCGGTGGGCAGTGGTTACCGCCCGATTGACAATCGAGAATTTCAGGCGGTGATCGGTAATCGCTGCGCTGAAGCAGGTTCTAAGTCAACTTGTACCACTACCTCAGAACGAAGCCGGGAAATGTCAACCCTGCGGCTCAGTTCAGCCCCCGGAACGGCACGACGGGCGCCGCCATCCATCCGCCAACCCGCCGCTTCGTCGACTATCGCCTGGTGGTGTCCTCTTCCGGCCCGGCGACTCATCCGCCGACATTGTCCCTTGACCTGCCTTGGACTATCACTCTCCCGGTCGGCAGAGGATACAACAGCACCCGTAGCTCAGCTGGATAGAGCGCTGCCCTCCGAAGGCAGAGGTCACAGGTTCGAATCCTGTCGGGTGCGCCAATGTTTTCAATATGTTGCTAGATCTTTTCCTTTGAAGGCGACTGCGTAGAAATCATATAGCAATCAACTGTGTGGATTGATCCCTGTCCGATGCCGAGGTCGTTGATGTCAACAACTCACGCTCGATCGCCTGCGACGAATTACCAATCCAACCGTGGACTCGAATTAAGAGCCTGGTGCTCGTTCCGCTGTCCGTCGTCAGGTAATTTGGAACCGATGAGCGGCCTGATTTAAGAGAGGGTTCGGCCCATCTGGTTGGTCATTTTATGCGGCGGTTTTGCGGTATTGCAAGCGCCGGGTTTGTAGCGTCTTTTGTTTGATCTTTTCTCTTTTCAACAGGATGGTCTGGCCGCGCCCGAAGTAGACATCGGCCGGCGTGAGGTTGCCCAGGCTCTCGTGGTAGCGGTGATAATTGTAGTGGCCGACGAAGGCCTCGATCTGTGTCTCCAAGTCGCCAGGCAGATAGTAATTTTCCAAAAGGATGCGGTTCTTCAGGGTTTGATGCCAACGCTCGATCTTGCCCTGGGTTTGCGGATGATAGGGAGCGCCGCGAATGTGCTCCATATCGCGGTCGTCGAGCCATTTGGCCAGATCGTCGGCGATGTAGCTGGAGCCGTTGTCAGACAGGAGCCGTGGCTTGTGAATGACCGTTGCCCGATCGCGACCTGACGCCTTGAGCGCCAGTTCCAGCGTATCGGTGACGTCCTCGGCCTTCATCGTGGTGCAGAGCTTCCACGCGATAATGGTGCGCGAGAAGTCGTCGAGCACGGTGGAGAGGTAGAACCAGCCCCAATCAATGACCTTGAGGTAAGTGAAGTCGGTCTGCCAGAGCTGGTTTGGCGCCGTGGTCTTGTCCTGGAACTCGTCGGACGCCTTGAGGACGATAAAGGCCGGGCTGGTGATCAGATCATGGGCCTTGAGCAGTCGATAAACCGAGGATTCCGATACAAAGTAGCCCTCTGTGTCTGTGAACCGGACAGCCAGTTCCCGCGGCGACAGATCCGTCTCGTCCAGCGCCAGCTGTACGATCCGGTCTCTCACCTCATCGGGGATACGGTTCCAGACTTGGCCAGGCCGCGAGCGGCGGTCCTCCAGGGCCTCCGGTCCGCCGGTCAGACAGCGGTCGTACCAGCGATAAAACGAGGTGCGGGGAATGCCCAACTGCGCCAGCGTGCGCTTGGCCGGCAGATGGGATCGCTCAACCAGCCGGATGATCTCCAGCTTCTCCGATAGTGGATACCTCATGCCTCCTCTCCCCCATCCGCGATCATGCTTTTTTTGAGTAGACGGTTGTCCAGCGTCAGGTCAGCAACGGCCTCCTTGAGTGCCAGTGCCTCACTGCGAAGATGCCGGACCTCATCGGAGGTAGCCTCACGGGCAGTGTCACCCGCCAGGCGCTTCTTCCCGGCCTCCAGGAAGTCCTTCGACCAGCGGTAATAGAGGTTCTGGTTGATCCCCTCACGGCGACACAGCTCAGCGATACTGTCCTCGCCGCGCAGGCCCTCCAGAACGATCCGGATCTTCTCTTCGGCGCCGAACTGCCGACGAGTCGCCCGCCGGATGTCCTTCACGACCTTCTCGGCCGATGCTTTCTGGTGATTGGTGTTCCGTCTCATCTTCAATCCCTCGTGGGTTAAGATGAGCCAGAAACCCTCTCTTGTTCAATCCGCCCAATCTGTCCCAGGGGCGCTGACGCCGGACAATTGAGTGAGAAAGCCCCTCCTATGCGCAGGCTAATGGCCGCCGGTCCGTGGCTCGGCTCTGTCATGTTCCTTGGGAGCGTGTTGATCGCAACCACCTCCAGCAGCCAGGACACCGTGCTGCGTGCCTGGTACACTGCGGAACAGGCTGACCGGGGCCCATCAGCTGCGGTGGCTGTCATGGCGCGTCAGAAATGGCCGAAATCTTCTCAGGGTATACCGATGCTGCGATGTACTACGGGTTGATTTCCACGGGAACGCCTGAAGACGATCCCGGTTACCTGGCTACTTGGCAATATCTGGCCATCGTCGCGTTTCTTTTGCGAGAGAACGGTTTTCCCACTGGAGACATTGAGCTGACCCCCGACCGAGAACTTCCCGGCCAGATCATTCTAAAAGGAGTTTTGCCCGACTGACTGGCCGCTCCGTCTTCCTTTCGGTCGTCGTGGCGATCAGTGCGGCGCCGGCGCCTGAGGGGCTCACTGACGGCCGATAGCGCTTCTGGGCACCGAGGGGCACCGGAGAAGGCCCGTTCCGCCCTGAGCGGCTTCCCTGGCCTGTTTTTGAGTCCTCGGCGAAAGGGGCTTCCGAGGCATTGCATGAGGTCAAATGAATCGAATGTGGGGCTGGGCCTCAAGAAAAGGCCGCCAATCCATGTGACGGCCTAGGTTATCCCGCTCGGGCGGGGGGCTGAGTGAGCGGGATAGTTCCCATAAACAACGCTGGAATCCCGCTGGTGTCAATTCGCGGTTGCGTGCGTTCAGTGTTGATAAACTTCGCCACCGCCCCAGAGTCTCGCTGGAAAACGGCCGCCGCAGATACGCGCCTGGCGGCCGCTTCTTCGCGGTACGACCGACTTTCGCTCAGCTGGGCCAGATCGGCGTAAAGTCGCCGTTGCCGTCACCGGGGCCGGCGTCCGGATTGTCAGGGCCATCAGTGTTGTGGGCGTTGGCGTTGGCATTCTCCCCCGCCTTGTTATTGCCCGGTAGCAAGGATGTCCCGACCGCTGGATCAATTGCCGAGACGCCGTTGTCACCATTATGCCCGTCTGCGTTCACCACGCCGTCGCCGACAACAGGACGCAGAAAGGGACCATGGCTGGCTGACGCCGTGCCGATTCCAGCAACTGCCGTGACTGAGAATGCCATCGCTCCGGCAAGTAGCTTCATATTTCGTCTTGCTTCTTTCTCCTTCTTGGATATTACCCCGTGCGAATCGGGGCTGGCCTACCTGACCGTGTTGAAGCGCCACACGAGTAATATATCTGTTAATTTAGTCTAATGATGAACAAGGGTCCGTGTTCAGTAAACGGGCTGTTACTTCATTCACAAAGCAGTGAACTATTGCGATGTTCGGATCGCAGGGTATAGTTATGTGGACGATCAACTATTTTTTTGGCCTAGCGCAGGAGCCAGGATGCCGGAGACATCAACGCCGGACGGGTCTTGGCGTCGGTTGAAAGCAAGCGGATCGACGGCAAGCCCAGGCAGGTACACGTTGCCTGTCTGGGTGGGGATCCTGGAGTCCGCGATAGAAAACGCACCCCACTGGCGCCTAAGGATCGCGATCTCGCTCCTGTCCAAAACGAAGTCGGAATTTGTTGGAGGCGGCCGAGAATATGTGGGAGATCGATAACGGAGAGACGTTCATCAACCTGCAAAAAAACCTCCACGACTCCGCAGAGGCATTCCAAGGGCTTGGGAAGGTAGTGGAGGCCGCCGAAACTCGCTTGATGTGTGCCCTTGCCGCCGTGGAGCGCGCGACTGCTTCAGCCACTAAGAAAGGCGTGTATCCACGTCGCTCGACATTTGCCGCCCTTCGGGGCGGCCTTTCCTTTTTCGGTGGTGATGGACACAGCCGCCGTTGAGCCGGGGCTCGATCGTGGCGGGCAGCGTTACTCGGTTGACCATCGCCTTGCCTCGCGCGATCTTAACCCGCATTCCCCAAGTGACCGATCCATCTGATGCGGTTTCCGTCTGATTCCTGTATAAGAATCAGTGGATTAGATCAGACGGAGAGTGGGTCGAATGCGGAACCTGGAGGGTGAGTCGGATCGGGGGCTGCTGCGGGCGTTTTTCGACCGAAGACTGAAGTTCGAGTTCCACGGTTCGCGGATCACGTCAGACGCTGGTCTGCTCGCCTATCGTGAACTGGACGAAGCCCTCGGCCTGACCACGCTGGCCGGTGACGTTATTGCTGACAGCCGGACCGGCAAGAACGGTTGGCACGGCATCATCGGTCTCCTTCGCCAATCCGTCTATGGTCGTCTTGCCGGGTACGAGGACGTGAACGACGCCGACCGGCTGGGGCGCGATCCTGCGATGCGGTGGATCGTCGGCGGCAGGGCTGTCGAGCGCGGCGGCGCATCGACCAGCCAGATGGGCCGGTTCGAGACGGAGTTACTCGCCACCAATGACAACCTCGCCGCGCTCGCTGACCTTTTGGGCATCTGGATCGACCAGGTTAACGAGCGCAAGCCGCCGAAGATTATCGTGCTCGACATGGACAGCTCCGTCAGCCCGACCTACGGTGACCAGGAGGGCACGGCCTACAACGGTCACTTCGGCTGCACGTGCTATCACCCGCTGTTCGTGTTCAACCAGTTCGGCGATCTGGAGCGTTGCGCCCTGCGTCCGGGCAACGTGCACAGCGCCCATGAATGGCGCGATGTGTTGGACCCGGTGGTCGCTCGATACCGGAACAAGACACTCCGGCGTTATTTCCGTGGTGACGCCGCCTTCGCCTCGCCCGAGGTTTATGAGTTTCTGGAAGCGGAAGGCTTCAAGTACGCCATCCGGCTTCCGGCCAACAAGGTGCTGCACGACAGCATCGCGCACCTGCTCAAGCGCCCCGTCGGTCGGCCGCCGAAGGAAGTTCGTCGGTATTACGCGAACTTCAGCTATCGGGCCGGTAGCTGGACGGAGCCCCGCCGGGTCGTCGCCAAGGTGGAGTGGCACTCAGGGGAACTGTATCCCCGCGTCGGCTTCATCGTCACCAACCTGAGCCGTCCTGCCGAGCGGGTTGTTGCGTTCTACAATCAGCGCGACACTGCCGGGCAATGGATCAAGGAAGGCAAGAACGCCATCAAGTGGACGCGGCTGTCATGCCGTTCGTTACGCAACAATGCCGTCCGGCTCCAGCTGCATGCACTCGCCTATAACCTCGGCAACTTCATGCGTACCCTGGCGTTGCCCGATACCGTGGAGCAATGGTCGCTGACGACGCTGAGGGAGAAGCTGGTCAAGATCGGTGCGAAAGTTGTCAGCCATGGCCGGTACGTCACATTTCAATTGGCCGAGGTTGCAGTCCCAAGAAGCTTGTTCCAGAAAATCTTGAGCCTGATTGATGATCTACGACGAAGACCCGCTCCGGCGTAGGCCGAGGGAATCGACGGCAAGGAGATTGCGACACGAGAGGTGTGTCTGGATGGCAAGAGAAACGACCAAATGGCCTTCCACGCGCTGGCCGATTACCAAAATCATGTCATCGGATGGCTGCAATGGGAACAGAGTTCCCTTGGAGATGGGGCCGTGGTACGATTTCCGCGAATTTGGATGTCATCTGGGGAATGTCGGCTTAACGAAGAGACGAATACGTACGGCTCAAACATGAGAGGGTCACGAATGGAAAGCCGACACAACCGCGCACACGGATACTACGTTCGTACCGCGGCCCTCGGCGTGCTCTCCGTGACGGTCTTGGCCGTGCCCGTCACGGCTGGCGAAACCTGGGCCGGGTGAGATGCGGATCGCCCAGGGACCTCCCGGAGGCCCTCCCGCTGGTGGCGCCCCACCTACGCCGCGACAACACACGGCAAACTCGGTTCAGCCAGTCGTGCTGGTGCCAGCCAACGTCAATCTGACTATTGAGAGTATTGTCACCATCTTCATCGAAGGCGATCACCGAGTCATCCGCGTAAACTCGATCCCTAACCACGCTGTCGGCATGTTCCCCAATGAGGACAATCCCCACGCGATCGCCGAACAGAACTTGACCTTTTCCTTGCCGCTAACGCCAACGATGCTCACCACGCCGCTGTATCCCATTCTCGGCGAGATGGGTGTGGCCGTGAACGGGATCGTCTTCGATCCCACGCCAGCGGAGTGGTATCTCGGCGAGTTCGGCTCGCCGTGGCTGTATGATCCGCTCGGCGGTGCAATCGAACTCGGCGTTGACGAGAACCACGCCCACGTGCAGCCGAATGAGCAATACCACTACCACGCCGTGCCGACCGGTCTGCTGACCGAGCTTGGGGTCGCGCCAGGACGGCACTCGCCATTAGTTGGCTGGTCGATGGACGGGTATCCTATCTACGCGTTTTACGGCTGGGACGACGATCGCGGCGTCATCGAGGTTTCTTCAAGCTGGGTCTTGCGTTCAGGGCCGCGGCCTAGCGGCCAAGGCGAGCCCGGCGGCACGTATGATGGCACCTTCAGCGCCGACTATCAGTATGTCTCCGGCGCCGGCAATCTTGACGAATGCAACGGCCGGTTCGCAGTGACCCCGGGGTTTCCCGAAGGCACTTACGCCTACTTCATAACCGATGTCTTCCCGTTCATTCCGCGTTGCTTCATCGCCGAACCAGCGGAAGGGACTACATTGGTCACGCGCTAGGTCAGATCAGACCAATCCTAACCCATTGGTCAGGTTTCGGCGGAGGCGTCGCCCTTCGAGACGGCCTCTGGTTCCCCCGCCTATCGAAGACCTGGACATGATGAGGAACACGAAGATGAAACGACTGCTGCTTAGCAGTGCTCTGACTGCGCTGCTCGGGGTCACCTCGGTTGTGGCGTTCGACCAAGCCGACCTCTCCACGCTTCGCTCGACCAATGCATGCGTCGGCTGCGACCTCAGCGAGGCATTCCTCCGCCTTTCGGTCTTTAATGGTGCCGACATGTCCGAAGCGAATTTAGAGGACACAATTTTCCTGGAGACCAGCGCGATCGGAGCGATATTCGTCAATGCAGCCATGACCGGAGTCGGCGTGGACAACACGTCGATGAGAGACGCAAATTTCAGCGGCGCGACTATGATCGAGGCGAACTTTACCAACGCCGACCTGCGTTCGGCGAACTTCGCCGGCACCGACCTGACCGGCGCTCACCTTACCGGGTCGTCACTGAACGGCGCCGATCTCACGGGCGCCAACCTCACCGACGCGGTTCTCGACCGCTCGTTCATGAACGCCACGAACCTGGCCGATGCAAACTTGACCGGTGCAACTTTCACCCGGATGAGTCTGGAGACTGCGATATTCTGTCGGACGATCATGCCCGATGGTACCCTCAGAAGCGACATGACCTGCGAGCCTGTGCCAGTCATGGAAGAGATGGTCGACGATCGCTCATCGGTCGAGCGAATGATGGCTGAGTAGTAGTTCCGGGATACTGCTTGGTATCCGCTTGGGCGATCCCGACGTATGATCGGGCGATGATCACGATCGCCACCGTTGCCGAGTTCCTTGAGCGCGACCGAGGCAATCGGCGATGGCGCCAACCAGAGGCGCGCCAGACGGAGGCCGCTGTGTTCCGGTACGGGATCAGCGCCGCCGGGAACGAATTGGTGCAGTGGAACTGCAACCTGTTCCCGGAACTCGAGGAGGCCGGGTTGCGGTGCCTCCCACGCCCTCACAGATTGCTTTAGCCAGCCACCTGCTTCGAGGCCGCGAATCGCCGATCGCTTCTTGTAACCACGAAGTAACCGGCCGCCCTCAAAAGGCCCCTTTTCGCCTGCGTTCACGCCTCGTTTCTGAGCCTCATATCAATTTAGAAACCGCCGTCTTTCACCATTCTCGAGATGTCGAAGATACTGGAACGGGCGATGGGATTCTGACCCTAGGACCCAAACCGTGGCTGGGGCCGTCCGCAGTTTTTCCGCGGCGGGCCAGGCCCCAACACGCCGGCTGCGTGTGATTTCCTCGGTTTGTTAGATCGCTTTGGTCGGCGCTTGGAAGATGCCGCTGATCGATTTCTCGTCGTCCGAATATTCGATGGTGCCACACGACAGGTCGCCGACGCCGGCCACCGTTACGGTTCCCCGCTGCCCGGCGCTCGCACCGGAGAACTGGTTACCCTCCTGAACGACAACGGTGAAGGTGAGTTCGCCGAACGGACGACCTGCTTCCACCACGCGACCGACCTCGATTCGGGGAACGTCCTCCGGTGCCGGGTTGAAAATGGTCACCGCGACGGTCCACATGATGCCACCCGCCGGAACCTCCGGGTTGCCGATCACGCTGACCGAGACGAGCGTCAGATCGAAATCGCCCAGGTAGAGGGTGTAGGCCGCACCATCCTGAATGCTCGCTGCAACGGCGCTGGATGCCTCGAAAGCAGTTCCCTCGGGCGTAGCTCCGGTGATGCTGGTTGCGGGACAGCCAGCCGCGACAACAGCCGGTCCATCGTCAACAGCCCCACCGCCCAACTCGGATGGCGTCTCGTCATCGCCGCCACAGGCCGCCAACAGCAAAAGCCCCGGCGTAGCCAACAAAAACCCTAAAGCGAATGCTCGCATCGGAACCTCTCAACCGCCACTCGGTGAAAGGCGTACCAAACATACCGACTTGTCGCGGGCAACCCGGCGAGCTCGCTATACGCACGGTAGGCTCGACGTTGAGCCAACTCATACGGAGTATCCCCTGAGGGGGTTCGCAGTAGTTTCTCGTTCGGCCATTCTAGTTGGCAGGGCTGTCCGTCGTCAGGTAATTTGGAACCGATGAGCGGCCTGATTTAAGCCCGCATTCCCCAAGTGACCGATCCATCTGATGCGGTTTCCGTCTGATTCCTGTATAAGAATCAGTGGATTAGATCAGACGGAGAGTGGGTCGAATGCGGAACCTGGAGGGTGAGTCGGATCGGGGGCTGCTGCGGGCGTTTTTCGACCGAAGACTGAAGTTCGAGTTCCACGGTTCGCGGATCACGTCAGACGCTGGTCTGCTCGCCTATCGTGAACTGGACGAAGCCCTCGGCCTGACCACGCTGGCCGGTGACGTTATTGCTGACAGCCGGACCGGCAAGAACGGTTGGCACGGCATCATCGGTCTCCTTCGCCAATCCGTCTATGGTCGTCTTGCCGGGTACGAGGACGTGAACGACGCCGACCGGCTGGGGCGCGATCCTGCGATGCGGTGGATCGTCGGCGGCAGGGCTGTCGAGCGCGGCGGCGCATCGACCAGCCAGATGGGCCGGTTCGAGACGGAGTTACTCGCCACCAATGACAACCTCGCCGCGCTCGCTGACCTTTTGGGCATCTGGATCGACCAGGTTAACGAGCGCAAGCCGCCGAAGATTATCGTGCTCGACATGGACAGCTCCGTCAGCCCGACCTACGGTGACCAGGAGGGCACGGCCTACAACGGTCACTTCGGCTGCACGTGCTACACCCGCTGTTCGTGTTCAACCAGTTCGGCGATCTGGAGCGTTGCGCCCTGCGTCCGGGCAACGTGCACAGCGCCCATGAATGGCGCGATGTGTTGGACCCGGTGGTCGCTCGATACCGGAACAAGACACTCCGGCGTTATTTCCGTGGTGACGCCGCCTTCGCCTCGCCCGAGGTTTATGAGTTTCTGGAAGCGGAAGGCTTCAAGTACGCCATCCGGCTTCCGGCCAACAAGGTGCTGCACGACAGCATCGCGCACCTGCTCAAGCGCCCCGTCGGTCGGCCGCCGAAGGAAGTTCGTCGGTATTACGCGAACTTCAGCTATCGGGCCGGTAGCTGGACGGAGCCCCGCCGGGTCGTCGCCAAGGTGGAGTGGCACTCAGGGGAACTGTATCCCCGCGTCGGCTTCATCGTCACCAACCTGAGCCGTCCTGCCGAGCGGGTTGTTGCGTTCTACAATCAGCGCGACACTGCCGGGCAATGGATCAAGGAAGGCAAGAACGCCATCAAGTGGACGCGGCTGTCATGCCGTTCGTTACGCAACAATGCCGTCCGGCTCCAGCTGCATGCACTCGCCTATAACCTCGGCAACTTCATGCGTACCCTGGCGTTGCCCGATACCGTGGAGCAATGGTCGCTGACGACGCTGAGGGAGAAGCTGGTCAAGATCGGTGCGAAAGTTGTCAGCCATGGCCGGTACGTCACATTTCAATTGGCCGAGGTTGCAGTCCCAAGAAGCTTGTTCCAGAAAATCTTGAGCCTGATTGATGATCTACGACGAAGACCCGCTCCGGCGTAGGCCGAGGGAATCGACGGCAAGGAGATTGCGACACGAGAGGTGTGTCTGGATGGCAAGAGAAACGACCAAATGGCCTTCCACGCGCTGGCCGATTACCAAAATCATGTCATCGGATGGCTGCAATGGGAACAGAGTTCCCTTGGAGATGGGGCCGTGGTACGATTTCCGCGAATTTGGATGTCATCTGGGGAATGTCGGTCAAGACCGTGATCGCCGGCATGGCGACCGACGGCGAGATCGCACTGCGGAATCAGGCACTGGTCGCTTTCACCTACGTGACCGGCATCAGGGACGGCGCCATAGCGAGTTTGCGCCTTAAGCATGTCGACGTTGGTCGCTTGCTCGTCGTCTAGGACCCAAATGAGGTCAACACCAAATTCTCGAAACTCATCGAGACCTTCTTTTTTCCGGTTGGCCCAGAGTTCGAGCAGATCGTCATCGACTGGATCCGTTTCCTGCGCGAAGGGAAGCTGTTCAACGACGACGACCCGCTGTTTCCGCGGACGCGCATCGGGGTAAATGAAGAGGGGGTCTTTGCCGCGCAGGGCATAGAACCGCGCTTTTGGTCGTCGGCGGCCTCTATTCGAACAATCTTCAAAGAATCGTTCCAGGCAGCCGGCATTTATCCGTTCACGCCGCACAGCTTCCGTACGACCCTAGTTCGACTCGGCCAACGCCTTTGCCGAACGCCCGAGCAGTTCAAGGCGTGGTCACAAAATCTGGGTCATTCCGACCCGCTGACCACTTTCACAAGCTACGGCCGAGTGGATTTGGCGCGGCAAGGGGAATTGATCCGTTCCTCCACCGAGCAAACTGACGATCCGGCCTTGATCGAACAGATCCGCCGCCTGGTCGCCTGAGCGAGCGGACCATCTCGCAGCCTGCACGGCAAGACTGGACACTGGAAGTCCGGGAACACTCGATGCTCCAATACCACCAGCACCCCTAACCTCAAGGAAGTCGCTAGGCCGGCGTCTTCACCGATTGATGCCGATCGTCCAAAGTGCGATTTGGAGTATCCATCTCGCCGAGTTTCGGGGTTAGAGCCATGAATGCCGTTGAGATTGAGGAGGCGGTATCGGACCTCGCAAAAGCAGAGTTCGATCGTGTCGAGTTTTCCTTTCGCTTTCCTTATGGCGTTCGGAAACAAGGAGACAAGGGTCAAGCGCCTCCGCAGCCGTTCCTCAAACTCGTCAGACATCGATGGCGGCGTTCTACAGCGTAGCAACATTCACATCACCGCTTGTGCCGAAGGTGAAGTGGGCGCGAAGCTCGCCGCGCTCCGCGCCAGTCCGAAGACCGCTTCTGCCAAGGCCAAGTTCATCATGGCTACCGATGGAGTGATGCTCGAAGCCGAGGACCTGAACTCGGGCGAAACGATCGCTTGCAAGTATCGCGACTTCAGCGACCATTTCGGCTTCTTTCTTCCGCTGGCCGGGATCTCGACCGTTCGAGAGATCAAAAACAACCCGGTCCACATCAAGGCGACAGGCCGGCTCAACAAACTCTACATCGAGCTGCTGAATACCAACGCGGAATGGGGCGCCGACGCCCGACGGCATGACCTCAATCAGTTCATGGCGCGGCTCATCTTCTGCTTCTTCGCTGAAGATACCGGCATTTTTGAGAGTCAGCTCTTCACCAAGACCGTCGAGCAGATGAGCGACGGCCAGTCGGGCAAGACACACGAGGTGATTGCCGATCTGTTCCGGGCCATGGACACAAGGCTCGACGATCGCAAGGCGGCGGGAATCCGGAACTGGGCCGAGAGGTTCCCATATGTGAACGGGAGCCTGTTTTCAGGCGGCACGGAGTGCCCAATCTTCAGCCGTATCGCGCGATCCTATTTGCTGCGCGCCGGCGAACTCGACTGGCAGGCGATCAACCCGGACATTTTCGGCTCGATGATTCAGGCCGTCGCCGACGAGGGCGAGCGCGGCGATCTCGGTATGCATTACACCAGCGTGCCGAACATCCTGAAGGTGCTCGATCCGCTGTTCCTCGACGACCTTCGCGAGCACCTCGAACAGGCCGGCGACAGCGTCCGCAAGCTGCGCAATCTTCGGAAGCGTCTCTCCACGATACGTGTCTTCGACCCGGCCTGCGGATCGGGCAATTTCCTCGTCATTGCCTACAAGGAGATGCGGCTAATCGAGCATGAGATCGTCAAGCGTAACGACGACGAGCCGAAATCATGGATTTCACTCACCAACTTCTATGGCATCGAGATCAGGGATTTCGCCGCCGAGATTGCTCGTCTCTCCCTGTTAATTGCCGAGTTTCAGAGCGACGTCCGCCTCATCAGCCAGAAGGAAGCGCGGCTCGGCGTCCTGCCACTGAAACGCACGGGTCAGATACACACCGGCAATGCCTTGCGGATGGACTGGCTGGAGGTGTGCCCGCCGGCAGTGCAGATGGACCAAAAGCCGACAGACTTGTTCAAGACCGAGCCCACGCAAGCGGCGATCGACTTCGGTGCCAAGCAGGTCGAAACGTATATTTGCGGCAATCCGCCTTACCTGGGACGAAAGTACCAAACAAAGGGGCACAAGGATGAACTGCGACTGGTGTTTGCCGGACGAACAAAAGACACGTTGGCGCTCGATTACGTCTCTGGGTGGTTCATCAAGGCCAACGACTATCTGGTTGCGACAAATGCTGAGAGTGCTTTCGTTAGCACCAACTCAATCTGCCAAGGCGTTCAGGTTCCCATTCTATGGCCGGTAATCATCGGATCCGGAACCAGAATCAGATTTGCGTACACTTCGTTCAAGTGGTCGAACCTCGCTGGCAAGAACGCCGGCGTTACTGTGGCGGTCTTAGGGCTCACCAGGGATATGAGGTGCGTTCGTCTGCTGTTTACCACTGGTCTCGGGGACGAGGTAAGCTCCCGCAGAGTGGATAATATCAACGGATATTTGGTTGCTGCAGTCAACATCGAGGTAACTCAGCGCAAAAGAGTTCTGGACTCAAGAACTCCGATGCATTTCGGGAACCATCCATATTACGCGAACGATTTGATACTTGCGGCCGGTGAAGCCCGCTTATTGAGGGAGCGCCACCCTGAGGCAGCGGCGTTCTTACGTCCCTTATACGGCTCGCAGGAGTTTATAACCGGACGTCCTCGCGCGTGCTTGTGGATTTCGGATGCGGAAGTTTCCAGAGCTTCGGACGTCGCGGAAATTTCCCGGCGATTCGACGCGGTGGCGCGAGCTCGTGCAGCAGTCGAAAAGGATAGCCAGGCACAGCGACTTAGGAAAGCGCCACATAGGTTTCGTGATCGGCTGACGGCGCGAGAGCGACTGATAATTGTGCCAATTGTAAGTTCAGAGAATCGTCCATACCTTCCCGCCGGTTTGTTGGCCCAAGAATGTGTGATTCACAGCAAGGCCTTTGCCCTCTACGATGCACCCCTTTGGAATTTCTCATTTATTGTCTCGCGCCTTCACCCTGGTCTGGATCGGCACCGTCTGCGTTCGATTGCGCACGGATTTCTCATATTCAAACACCCTCGGCTGGAACACATTCCCTGCGCCACCTCTGACTGAAAAGAATAAAACCGACCTATCCCGATGCGCTGAGGACATCCTTCTGGCCCGAGAGGGCCATTTCCCGGCCACCATCGCCGAACTTTATGATGCTGACGCGATGCCGGACGACCTCCGACGCGCGCATGAAAAGAACGACGAGACACTCGAGCGCGTTTACATCGGCCGCCGTTTTCGCAACGACACCGAAAGGCTGGAGAAGCTGTTCGAGCTTTACACCAAGATGATGGGCGTCCAGTCAGACGCGAAGGGAGCCGCCTGACCATGACGACCAGCACGGTGATCCCTACCGTTTCCATTCGGACCGCTCAAACCGGAGCATCGACCAGTGCCAACGAATTCGGCATGTGCGCGATGCAGGAGCGGGCCTATGAAAAGCGCGGCGAGCAGTATCTGCTGATCAAGTCACCGCCGGCCTCCGGCAAGTCCCGAGCGCTGATGTTCATCGCGCTAGACAAGCTACACAACCAGGGTGTGAAGAAGGCCATCATCGTGGTGCCCGAACGCACTATCAGCGGCAGCTTCGCCGACGAGCCGCTGTCCCGCTTCGGCTTCTGGTTCGACTGGTCGGTCGAACCGCAATGGAATCTCTGCAACGCTCCCGGCATCGATGAGCCGAGAGTCGCGAAATCCAAGATCAGGGCCGTGGCCGAATTCCTGGCGAGTGACGACCCGATCCTGATCTGCACCCACGCGACCTTCCGTTTCGCCGTCGATGAACTCGGAGTCGGAGCTTTCGACAATTGCCTCCTCGCAGTCGACGAGTTCCATCACGCGAGCTCTAATCCCGACAATCGTCTCGGTACGCAGCTGGGCGAGTTCATCGCGCGAGACAAGGTCCACGTTGTCGCAATGACCGGATCGTATTTTCGCGGAGATGCCGAGCCAGTGCTGACACCGGAGGACGAGGCGAAGTTCGAAACAGTCACCTATACTTATTACGAGCAGCTCAATGGCTACGAACACATGAAGTCGCTCGATATTGGCTACTATTTCTATAGCGGCTCGTATCTCGACGCGATCATGGAGGTGCTCGATCAGACCAGGAAGACCATCGTTCACATCCCGAACGTCAATTCGCGCGAGAGCACGAAAGACAAGATGCGGGAGGTGGACGAGATCCTGAATGCGCTGGGCGACTGGGAAGGCGAAGATCCGGTGACCGGATTCCACCTCGTGCGGACGACCGATGGCACAATCCTCAAGGTCGCTGATCTGGTGGAAGATGACCCGCTCAAACGCGACAAGGTCGTCACCGCGTTGAAGGACACGTCCCGCCGGGACGATCGCGACCATGTCGACATCATCATCGCGCTCGGAATGGCCAAGGAAGGGTTCGATTGGATTTGGTGCGAGCACGCGCTCACGGTTGGCTATCGCAGCAGCCTGACGGAGATCGTACAGATCATTGGCCCCGCCATCCCGGCAAGACCAGCGCTCGCTTCACCAATCTCATTGCCGAGCCGGATGCGAGCGAGGCCCTGGTCGCCGATGCGATCAACGATACGCTCAAGGCGATCGCCGCCAGCCTGCTGATAGAGCAGGTGTTGGCACCACGCTTCAATTTCACGCCGAAGAACAGTGGACCGGTCGAGGGCTACGATTATGGCAAGGATGGGTACGACCCCAACGGTACCAATGTTGGTTTCAACGACGCGACCGGGCAATTGCACATGGAGATCAATGGGCTAGTGACGCCGCAAAGCCCCGAAGCCAAACGGATTTGCCAGGAGGATATCAATGAGGTCATCACAGCATTCGTGCAGGACAAGTCTGCAGTGGAGCGTGGCATCTTTGACGACGAGACGGTGCCGGAAGAACTGACCCAGCTACGCATGGGCAAGATCGTCAAGGAGCGTTTTCCGGAGCTCAGCGATACCGATCAGGAAGCCGTGCGGCAGCATGCCATTGCCGTCCTCAACCTCACTCAGAAGGCGAAGGCCTACGTCGCTTCAGCCGACGAAGATGACCTTCAAGGAAACGCCGCCCTGATCGATGGCGTTCGCAAGTATGCGATGGATGTGCGGGATCTCGACATCGACCTGATCGATCGCATCAATCCATTCGAAGCGGCTTACGCCATTTTGGCCAAGTCGATGAACGAGCCGACCTTGAAGCAAGTGGCGGCGGCAATCGCCAGCAAGCGGATAAATCTGACGATCGACGAGGCGCGCGACCTCGCCCGGCGTGCGCTCCGGTTCAAACAGGAACGCGGACGACTCCCGGACATCACATCGTCGGATGTTTGGGAGAAGCGGATGGCCGAGGGCATAGCATTTCTCGCCCGCGCGCAGGCGGAAGCAGTTCATGGAGAACCTTAGCGACCAGGAACTGCTGGATGCCCTCGGCGTCACCGTCGAGGCTAAGAAGGCGGTCTCTCACACGCCGCTTGAGGAGCGCGTCATCGCCGGCTTCGAGGACATTGCGCGGTTCGTGGAGGAGCATGGACGGCCTCCGCAGCATGGCGAAGACGGAGACATCTTTGAGAAGCTCTACGCCGTTCGGTTGGACCGGCTTCGCGAGCAGCCGGAGTTTCACCCCCTGCTCGCTGAGCTCGACGTGAACGGATTGTTGCACGTCGCGACGACAGGGCGACAGACCGACGCCGCCGAGCTCGACGACTCGGAACTGCTGTCTGAGCTGGGCGTTACGGCGCCCGTACCGGATGACATCACCGTGTTGAAGAACGTTCGACCCAGAGAAGAGGTGCGAGCGGCCGAGGAGATTGCGAACCGCAAGGTCTGTGAGGACTTCGACAAGTTTCGACCGCTGTTCGATCAGGTCCAAAAGGAACTCGACGCAGGCATTCGCCAGACGCGGACCTTCGAGCTCAAGGCAGAGATCAAACCCGGTGCCTACTTCATCGTGGAAGGGCAAAAGGCTTATGTCGCCGAAATGGAAGAGCCGTTCACCAATCCGCAGGGCCGTCGCGATGCGCGGCTTCGCGTGATCTTCGACAATGGGACCGAGAGCAACATGCTGATGCGCTCATTGCAGCGCGCGCTCCACAAGGACGAGGCAGGCAGGAGGATCGCAAACCCATCAGCTGGGCCGCTTTTTGGTGATGCGGCCGATGATGACGACTTGGAGAGCGGCACAATTTATGTTCTGCGCAGCAAATCGGATCATCCGGATATCGCCGCCAACCGCGAGCTGATCCACAAGATCGGCGTGACCGGGGGCGATGTAGAGGCGCGTATTGCTCACGCTGCCCTTGATGGCACCTATCTCCTCGCGGAGGTCGAGGTCGTCGCCACGTACAAGCTTTTCAACATCAACCGGACGAAGTTGGAGAACCTCCTGCATCGCGTTTTGGTGCAGGAGCGTCTGGATCTGACGATTGAAGATCGCTTCGGCAACCCAGTAAAGCCGAAGGAGTGGTATTTGGTCCCGTTGTCGGCGATCGATGAGGTGGTCGAGCGGATCCGTGACCAGTCGATCCTCGACTTCATGTACGATCCTCAAACCGCATCTCTGAAGCCGATCGTCGCTACCTCCTAATTACGTCGTCAAATGATCGAGCTAGTGGATAAAATTTGACGTTTGAATCCCGCGAGGGATTCTCGCCGGGCACGTTGTGTGCGAGTCTGGCGCATGCGGCCAGGAATCATCGTCGATGTGAGCACCGCCGACCGTGCTCGTCTCGAAGCGGTCGTTGCGGACCGGAACAGCCGGCAGAAACACGTGTGGCGGGCACGGATCGTCCTTCTGAGCGGGGATGGTCTCGGCACGGTCGAGATCATGCGCTGCACCGGCAAGAGCAAGACAGCGGTTTGGCGTTGGCAGGAGCGCTTCATGCACGAGGGTGTCGAGGGGTTGCTGCGGGACAAGACGCGACCCTCGCGCGTTCCGCCGCTCGGCCGGGAAATCGCTGACCGCGTCGTCGCGCTGACGCTGAGTGCGCCGCGCCACGAGGCGACACATTGGACGGCGCCGGCGATGGCCAAGACGGTCGGCATCAGCGTCAGCGCGGTACAGCGCATCTGGCGGGCGCACGGGCTTCAGCCCCACCGGGTCCGGCAGTTCAAGCTGTCGCGTGACCCGGAGTTCATTCCCAAGCTGCGGGACATCGTCGGCCTTTATGTCGATCCGCCGGCGCACGCCGTTGTCCTGTCGGTTGACGAGAAGAGCCAGATCCAGGCGCTCGACCGCACCCAACCCGGGCTGCCGATGAAGACGGGATGCGCGGGCACGATGACGCATGACTACAAGCGGCACGGCACGACCACGCTGTTCGCCGCGCTGAACGTGCTCGAAGGGCGTGTCATCGGCCAGTGCATGCAGCGCCATCGACACCAAGAGTTCATTCGCTTCCTCAACGCCATCGAGGCCGACGTGCCCGCGGGAAAGCTGGTCCATGTGATCCTCGACAACTACGCCGCCCACAAGCATCCCAAGGTCCGCGGGTGGCTTACGCGCCATCCGCGCTTTTTCTTCCACTTCACCCCAACATCCTGCTCCTGGCTCAACGCCGTCGAAGGTTTCTTCGCAAAGCTCGCAAAGCAACGTCTCAAGCGCGGCGTCTTCCACTCGATCGTCGATCTCCAGGCCACCATCAACCGCTTCCTCGAACACACCAACAACGATCCGCAGCCCTTCATCTGGACAAAGGATCCCGACAAAATCATCGCCGCTGTCAGACACAGGCATCAAGCGTTAGATTCCATCCACTAGGTCTACGGGTTTGGTGGTCTCTTGGCCTCCACTGGTACCACTACGGTACCACGAGCATAAATGCGTGGCAGTCGCGACCGGGCCGTATCTTAAGCAACACATTGACATATATAGAGAACAGGTTGGTGCCCAGGGGCGGAATCGAACCACCGACACGCGGATTTTCAGTCCGCTGCTCTACCAACTGAGCTACCTGGGCCGCCCTGCCGGGGGCGACGCGGCTCCCGAAAGCCACGGATTTATAGGTGAGGGCCCAAGGGCTGTCCAGGAGTTGGACAAGTCCGGCGGCGCTGCCGCAAGGGGCCGCGCGACAATCGTTGGCGCCGGAAGATTACAAGATCGCTACCGCGAGTAGGAGCCGATTTTGCCAAGGCTCGTCACCTCAGCTTTATGACAATTTCTTGTTCTTCGCCTTGGCCGCTGATGGCATCAGGTCGGGGGCGTCAGGAGATCGTGTGGAGGAGCCCGATACCGACGACATAGACCAGCAATATCGCCCAGGAATCGAGGCCGAGGTGGAGCAATGCACGATTGCGTTGCTCAAGCAATCCGATCAGCAGGATGCCGGTAAGGAGCAGGCCGAGCAGCGTGGTGCAATCTCGAAACGCCCAGCTTCGGCCAGCACCGGTGGCCCGTCATAGACGATGTCGGCGAGGAAGAAGATGCCAAGGTTGAAGATATTGGCGCCCAGCACTTCGCCGAGCGCCAACTCGAGCCGCCGCAGCCGAACCGCAAAGACGACCGCGCGCATTTCCGGGAGCGACGTTGCAAAGCTGAGCAGCAAAAGCCCCGTGAATCCAGACCCGAGCCCGGTCTGAACGGCCAGCGCGTCAGCCGAGCGTGACAGGACCACGCCGCCGATGAGCACCGCTCCCGCCAGAGCGACAGTCGCCAAGATCAAACGGCGCCAGACTCAAAGCCTCCAAGCGCGACCGCCTGGTTACGGGCGCTCCGTAGAGTTTGGAGAATTGGTCCGGATCGATCGAGCGACCGGTTCTCCATGGTGTGCGCACGTCGTATCGAGAGGACAGCCGGAACGCGAATACCATGAAGACAATGAGCGCTGTCGACCATGCTCCAACACCAGCAATGAGGATGTCGCCGACGGCAATGGCGAGAGCGAGGATGCCCATCGCCACTGTCCTGAGCACGCCCTGCAGCAGGATCGATGGACCGACGACGACCGCCGTCAGTGTATGCGCCGGAGCCAAACATTGTTCTGGGCACAATTTCCGAGCGACCGGCAGGCCGTCGCTCTCAGCAGACCCACCCCCATCGCGGCCAGGGCTTGGCTCCCGAATTGGCGCTTATGCCGTCCTTGGTAGCCACCAGCCATCAATTCCGGCGCATTAGCCCTCGTCGGCTACCGGATTACGAAGGGTGCCGATCCGTTGGATTTCGATTTCAACGATATCGCCAGCCTTCATGTAGAGCGGCGGCTGTCGCCGGTAGCCAACTCCAGCAGGGGTTCCGGTCGCGATCAAATCGCCGGGACATAGCTGAGTAAAGGTCGAGACATATTCAATCAACGCCGGAACATCGAACACCATGTCAGCGGTCGATCCATGCTGGACAACGCGGTCGTTGAGCCTGGTCGCTATCGACAATGCGCCGGGATCAGGAATCTCATCCGCCGTCGTCATCCACGGACCCATCGCCCCCGATTGGAAGAAGTTCTTGCCGGCGGTGAATTGGGTCGAGTGGCTCTGCCAGTCACGCAAAGTGCCGTCGTTGAAACAGGTATAGCCGGCGACATAGTCCAGCGCTTGATCACGCGCCACGTGCCGGGCCGAGCGGCCGATGATCACCGCCAGCTCAGCCTCATAATCGAAATGAGTTGAAGCGTTGGGCCGTATCAGCGGATTGAGATGGCCGACCTGAGCGTTGGCGAAACGAACGAAAATGGTCGGTCGGTCAGGAACTTCAGCGCCAATTTCCGCCGCATGGTCGCTGTAGTTTAGGCCGATGCAGATAATCTTATCCGGCTTTGGAATAACGGGAAGGAACGCGACATCTTGCTGGGGGAAATCGGGCGTCTCGTTTTCGAATTGACGCAGCGCCTGAACCCCTCCCGCAAGATCCATCGCGGCGCGAAGATCTGAGCCGCGATCGACCCGCCTCGGCAGATCGATCAGGCTACCATCCTTTACGATGCCGAAAGATGGCTGTCCGCCGCGCTGATAGCTTGCCAGTCTCATTCTTCGAAACGCCCCGGCGAGGGGTCTTGACCGCCCCCATCTTGCTCGCCGGAGCTATATCACCGTTCGAATAAGCCTTCGACCTCTGGGCGCCTTATCCCCATGCCGGGCGGCTTCGCCGGACGGCTCACTTCGCCGGCGCTTCGCCTTCAGATTTTTCAGCCTCCCGGTGGCGACGCCGGCGCCGGGAGCGCTTTGATTCGGTGCGCCTCGGCCACTCCGACAATTGATCGCGTTCGGCCAGGAGATCGCCGACATAGAACTCCCGCACGAGGATAAACAACGCGATCGACAATGGGGCGGCCACAATGATCCCGGCAACGCCGAAAACGATTCCGAGGGCGACGAAGGACAGCAGCAAGACAACCGGTGGGATCGACACGATCCGCCGCTGCAGCACTGGAGTGATCAGGTTCGCTTCCACCTGCTGTACGGCGACATAGAGAATCACCGTCCACAACACCGTCGTGCCATCGACCCCCACGGCCACCAAAAGGGCCGGAATGGCACCGACAAACGGCCCGATGATCGGTACGAATTCAGTCAGCCCGGCGATCAAGCCGAGCGCCGCCGGCGATGGCAGACCGATGATCGCGGCCCCTACCCCGACCAAAAGGCCAACGGCGATCATGGCGAGAATCTGCGCCTGCAGCCAAAGCCGCAATCCGCGCCCGGTCTCATCGAGTGCGCGGCCGACCTTTTCATGCCAGCCTCGCGGGAACAACAGCACCAAGCCACGGCGGTAGAGGGCCGGATCAACCGCCAGGAAGACACCCGAGAAAATCACCACGATCAGCGTGACGGCGACGTTCACCAAGGCGCCGGCGACCGACACCACGCTGGAGAAGATTTGGTCGATGGCGCCCGCGATCGCCTGGGCGATTTCTTGCGGGGCGTCGGGAAGTGAGATTCCGAGAATCTCCTCCAGCTGGTCGAGTGATTCGGTCAGCCTGGTCACCAGATTGGTCAACTGCTCTTGGAATGACGGCCACGCCATCCAGGAGATCAACCCGAGCACCAGGAGAATGGTTAGTCCGGCAAGCAACAGCGCCCAGCGATGGCCCAGCTTGGTGATACGCTGGATCGCCCGCGTGACCGCGAGCAGCGCCACGGCGACAAGAACCGCCGCGAAAGCCAGGAGGACGACTTCCTTGAGCTCCCAAAGCAGCAGCGCCAGTCCGATGACCACGATCGTTACGATCAGCCGCCGCAAATAGGGTAAGAGGTCTTCTTTGGTCTCGTCCCACGCAGAAGGTGTGTTCGGCTCGTCTGCCATCAACCAACACTCATTTCTCTTTCGGCTCCTGCCATCCAATCATACCCTATCAATCTTAGCGGCTCGCGGCACTGCTCTTTGTCGCGGGCCCTCAGGCTGGCATTCGGCCAGCCCGCTGTTCACAATGCAAATCATGAACCGGTTCATGATAACCATCGAATATGACGGCGCTCCCTATGTCGGCTGGCAGCGCCAGGCGGACGGGCGTTCGATCCAGGGCGAAATCGAGGCGGCACTTCAGCGCTTGTCGGGAGAAACGGTCTCGGTCCATGGTGCCGGCCGCACCGATGCCGGGGTTCATGCCTTGGGTCAAACCGCTCATTTCGATCTTGCGTCGAGTTTCGGTCGCGACACGATCCGCGACGGCCTTAACGCCCATCTCAAGGACCGGCCGATCGTCATTCTGTCAGCCTCGGAGGCGGCGCCGGACTTCGACGCCCGCCGCTCGGCCACCGCCCGCCACTACCGTTACCGCATTCTTAATCGGCGCTCGCCGCCGGCCGTCGACCGGGGAGGGGTGTGGCATGTGCCGCACCCGCTCGACGTAGCTGCGATACGCGCCGGTGCCGGCGCGCTCCTCGGCCAGCATGATTTTACCACCTTTCGATCTTCGGATTGCCAAGCCAAATCGCCGCTCAAGACCCTCGACCGGCTCGATGCCGAACGCGACGGCGACGAGGTGATCGTCACCGCTTCGGCCAGATCCTTCTTGCACAGCCAGGTACGATCGATGGCTGGGACGCTTGCCAAAGTTGGGACCGGCGCCTGGACGATTGAGCAAGTCGCGGTTGCGCTGGAAGCACGCGACCGCTCGGCCTGCGGCCCGCTAGCGCCGCCGCATGGTCTCTATCTCATTGCCGTTGACTATTAGGCCGCGAATAATTGCAGCGCCGCCGCCCCGATAAGACTGCTCACAACATAGTCACCAATGGCCAGACCGAGGGCGAGCCACGGTGCAGCGCCCGTGGCATGCCGGGCGACGAGATAGCCGAAGCGCAGCACCAAGAACAAGACGGCCAAACTAATCACGCTGACGATGTAGGCGCCGAATACGCTGACCTGGAAGATGACCGAGACCGAAGCTTGCAAGACGGTGGCGACGACCAGGGCCCAGTTCCGCGCGATAATGTAATGGACATAGCCGCCACCGATACCGATCGATCGTGCCACCGATCCAACGACCAATGGGAAGAACGCCCAGCTCAGAACGAGGGCGAGCATCATGGCCGCCCAGTTGATAGAGGGGACGATCGGATCGCCGGTAAGTTGGGCGAAAAACCGCGGTTGCTCCATCACCCCAATGACGAAGAACGGTGCGGCCACCAGGATAGCGGCAAAGGAACGCCAGAATCCTTGCACCGACACGTTGAAATGGTCGAGCCCATCGGGGAGGTTGAGGAACAGGAGCCAAGCACCGCGCAATGATGACTGAGCCTCCTCGATCAGCCACATGGGGTCAGCCTTCGCCGCCGAAATATAGATCTAGGAAACGCCGGTAGATACGGCTCAACATCTCGAGATCGGCCACCGGCACCTGCTCGTCGATCTGGTGGATTGTGGCGTGGACCAAGCCGAATTCGACCACGGGACAATAGTCCTTGATGAAGCGCGCGTCGGAGGTGCCGCCACTCGTCGAACGATTGGGGTCGAGCCCGGTGGTCTCCTCGATCACCGTCGCCAGCGGGCCGATCAGCGAATCGGCATCGGTGTAGAAGGCCGGACTGTTGAAGCGCACGAATTTGATCGCGTAGCCACCCGGCGCCACCGCTTCGAGGAGTGCACGGATCCGAGCAGTGATCGTCTCGTAGTTCCAATCGTCGGTGAAACGGACGTTGAATCGGGCCACCGCCTTGGCCGGGATCACGTTGAAGGTAGGGTTGCCGATATCGACGCTGGTGATCTCGAGATTGGTCGGCGGGAAGCGATCATTTCCCTCATCGAAGCGTTCCGCTGTCAGTGCGCTGGCGAGCGCGAGCAGCCTGGGCACGGGATTGTGGGCCAGATGCGGGTGAGCGACATGACCCTGCTTTCCGGTGACGGTGACCGTGCCCGAAACGCTGCCCCGCCGCCCCACTTTGATCGCGTCGCCAATACGCTCCGGGTTGGTCGGCTCGCCGACGATACAGCCGTCGAACTCATGGCCGCGGTCCCTGGCCCATTCTAGGAGCTTGACGGTGCCGTTGATGGCAGGGCCCTCCTCGTCGCCGGTGATAAGGAAACTCAACGTCCCCGGCCGCGCCCCTCCGGCGAGCCAATCAAGCGCGCCGGCAATAAAGCAGGCGATGCCGCCCTTCATATCGGCGGTGCCACGGCCATAAAGGACGCCGTCCGCGATTTCGCCGGCGAAAGGGGGATGGGTCCATTTCTCCTTCGGACCCGGCGGAACGACATCGGTATGGCCGGCAAACACGAGATGCGGAGCACCGCTGCCGATGGTGGCGAAGAGATTCTCGACGTCGGGTGTGCCGGTATCGGAGAAGATCGGGCGATCGACCAGGAAACCGGCGGGCTTCAGTGTGCGCTCTAGCAACGCCAGCGCACCGCCTTCGATTGGCGTCACCGACTGGCAGCGGATCAGATGCTGGAGAAGCGAGGATGCGTTCAAGTCATCGTTCCAGGGGGGCCTGTCGTCTCAAATCGGACCGCGCCGCCCGACCTGCCTTCCCGCCAGCGGATCGGCGCCAAATTGGTTGTTGCCCGAGGTGCCGCGCAGGAAGCCCAGCTCGACCAAGGCCCACAAAGTGATCAGAGCGGATGCCACGGCGAGCCCATAGACCCGCGGCACCGGGTCAAAGAGCGTGCCTCCCACAAGCTCGAAAATGAACGGCAACCCGTAAAAAACGACCACCCACCAGCCGCTTTTGCTTCGGTCGTGTAGGCGCTTGACGGTTGGAGCCACCTGCAGCGCGAGCGTGACAAGCGTGACGACAAGGGGAAGGGTCTGCACGGCCCATTCAAACGTCCAGAACAACACAGCCGCATCGATGGCGGCCAGACCGACAGCTACGCCCCACCAAATCGCCCGGTTGATCCGGCCCTCGAAACTGAAGAACAGCCAACTCAGGCCCATGATCGTTAGCCTTGTTGTCGCTGCTGCGGGTCAATCCCGCAGCAGCTCGTTGATCGATGTCTTTGAGCGCGTCCGCTCATCGACCCGCTTGACGATCACCGCGCAATAGAGCGAGGGCCCCGGCGATCCATCTGGCAGCGGCTTGCCGGGCAAGGTGCCGGCCACGACGACAGAATAGGGCGGGACGCGGCCGGTAACTATCTCGCCTGTGGCGCGGTCGACAATCTTGGTTGAGGCGCCGATGTAAACGCCCATTGCCAGCACCGACCCTTCCTCGACGACAACGCCCTCAGCCACCTCGGCGCGAGCGCCAATGAAGCAATTGTCCTCGATGATCACCGGCGCCGCCTGCAACGGTTCCAACACGCCGCCGATCCCAGAACCGCCGGAGAGATGAACGTTGCGGCCGATCTGGGCGCAGGAGCCGACTGTCGCCCAACTGTCGACCATCGCGCCGGAGCCGACATGGGCGCCGAGATTGACGAATGATGGCATCAACACCGCACCCGGCGCGATATAAGCCGAGCGCCGCACCAAGGCCCCGGGAACCGCCCGGAGACCGGCTTCGGCGAACTCCGCTTCGCCCCAGCCATCGAGCTTGGAGCGCATCTTGTCATACCAGAACGAGCCGCCCGGACCGCCAGCAATCATCTGGTTGGGGGTGAGGCGGAAATAAAGCAGGATCGCCTTCTTCAGCCATTCATTGACCACCCAATTTCCGTCGAGTTTTTTTGCGACTCGAAACACTCCGGTTCCCATGCCGTCGAGCGCCGCTTCGACTGCATCACGGACCAAGCCGGTGGTGTCAGCATTGATCGATGCTCGCTCTTCAAACGCGGAATCGATGATATTCTTCAGGGCGGAGGGATCGGAAGTTGCCACGTATGGAAACCTTTCTTGGCGGGAATTGCGGCGACCTTAATGACGCTGCCGTCACCGTCAATTCGAAACTGAGATTTCAGAGATGATGGCGGTGAGAAAGCCTCCCAGATCCTCGGTCACAAAATCGACTTCCATGTCGGGCCCGGCCTCGACATCCCAATCGCCGCGGAAGAGGTCGCGGGTCCGCGGTGGAACGACAAGGATTGTCATCACGCCGAGGCGTTTCGGTTCCTTGAGGTTGCGCACCATATCTTCGAACATTGCCATCCTGGCCGGCGCCGCACCGGTCTCGGCGATGAGACCGGCGTAGACTTCCGGATTTGGCTTGGCGTGCCGCCCGGCGCGGACGAAATCAAAGATCTCGCTGAAATGACCATCAGCGCCGATCTGCTTGATCGTCTGCTCGGCGTGGCGGCGGGGGCCGTTGGTCAGCACATAGCGGCGCCCCGGCAGTAGCGCTATTGCCTCGGAGAGCACCGGATCGGGAGTGATCGCTTGATGGTCGACATCATGCACATAGTCGAGGAAATCGTCCGGGCTGATCCCATACTCGATCATCAGGCCCCGAGCGGTGGCGCCATGGCGATGGAAAAGGTCATGCTGCAGCCTCCCGGCCTCATCGGGTGCGACACCGATCTCACGCTCGATGAAGGCGCGCATCCGGCCGTCAAACTCGGCCGCGAGTTCCGGACTGATCGTGTAAAGCGTGTCGTCGAGATCAAACACCCATGCGTCGATGTCGGCGAACCTACCGAGATCATCATCCTGATCGGTGCCGATCGGGCTTAGCACGGCCTCGTTCATTGGGTGATCAAGGTGCCGGCGCCATGCTCGGTGAATAGCTCCAGGAGCACGGCGTGGGGGGTTCCACCGTCGAGAATGACGACGCCTTCGACGCCCTTCTCCAGCGCCTCGATACAGGTTTCGACCTTCGGAATCATGCCGCCGGCAATCACCCCGGAAGCGACCGACGCTTGGGCCTCGGCCGCCGTCATCTGCTTGACCAGCTGGCCGCCACGATCCAGAACGCCCGGGACGTCGGTCAGGAACAGCAGCCGCGCGGCGCCAAGCGCTCCGGCGATCGCCCCGGCGAAGACATCGGCATTGACATTGTACGTCTCGCCGGCTTCGCCGGGCGCCACCGGAGCGATTACCGGGATCAGGCCGGATTGCGACACCATATCGATAACCGACCGATCCACGCGTTTGGGCTCGCCGACAAAACCGAGATCGATCGACCTCTCGACATTGGATTCCGGGTCGATTTCGTGGCGGGACAGCTTGTGCGCGATGACCATATTGCCGTCCTTGCCACTCAGACCCACGGCCTTTCCGCCCTCGGCATTGATCGCCATCACGATCTCTCTGTTGATCGTGCCCGCTAGCACCATCTCGACCACTTCCATCGTCCGCTGGTCGGTGACCCTAAGGCCACCGCGAAACTCGCTGCTGATACCCAGTTGGCCCAGCAGCTTGCCGATCTGCGGGCCGCCGCCATGAACTACCACCGGCCTGACACCGGATATCTTGAGCAGGGTTATGTCGCGAGCGAAGGCTCTGGCGAGCTCCGAGTCGCCCATCGCCGCACCGCCATATTTGACGACGACGATCTTGCCGTTATAGCGCAGCATGTAGGGCAGGGCGGTTGAGATAGTCCGCGCCCGCTCCACATGGTCCGCGTCGCTATCGGCGGCTTTACCGCTCATCGCTGTTCTCGCAGGGTCAAAATCAGGCGCCTTCATAGCTGCTTTGGACCGCGCCGACAAACGACGTCACGCGATGGTGAAAATCCATCGCCGCGACCACCACGGGATCTTCATATGGCACTGCCCCTGGCCCGTTCCTCCAGCATTTATTGTTGTTGTCGCGAGCATATTTTTGAAGCGTTGGCCAAAACAACTCACCCGAAATGATCGTCCTGGCGAAGTTCCGGCGCTCGTCGTAGGCGGTACAGCGCCGCTCCCTTCGCGCGCTCGGCAATATACGCAGCATTGGCTGGTGCGGCCGGCAGATCGGGAAGACAATCGATGATGAATCTCCGATAATCGGCTCGCATTTGTTTCAATTTTAGCGGTTAACTCAACCAAAACGAAAATCATCTGATCCCATGATTACGACAGCCACGGAAACGCGAAGATGATCGGCCCCGTCGACAGAACTTACAATCTCCTCTGCGCCGACGCGGACTCGGTCGAGTGCGTTACCATCACCTCCATTCTCGGTGAACACGGCCACGACGTTACCGCGTGCCGAGATGGCCAGACCGCGTTGCGACTGCTGCGGGAGCGCGAGTTTGACCTGGCGCTGGTCGATCTCGACCTGCCGAAGCTCAATGGCTTCGAGATCATTGCCCGATGCCGCCGCAGCTCGAAGCTAGCGGGACTGCCGATCCTAATTCTCGCCGACGCCATCGAAGACGAGGCCTGCGATCGCGCCTTCAGCCTTGGCGCAACCATCTGCCTGGCAAAACCGCTGAGTCTGCCGATGCTCGCCCATAGCGTCTGGTATGTTCTGCGCAACAAGGCTCGCGATAAAGAAATTAAATGGATGAAATCGCGACTCGATATTGAGTCCAATCGTCAACTCGCGGTGGCCAATTGAATTGCCCCGGGGGGCGCCGCGACGCCATCGCCCAATCTCGCCATAAAACACGCTGCACGAAAATGCGGCCTGATAAGAAGGCGGCCTATATTTGCTTTCCTAGATGTCCGGCGTCAGCGCCCCTGGGACAGATTGGGCGGATTGAACAAGAGAGGGTTTCTGGCTCATCTTAACCCACGAGGGATTGAAGATGAGACGGAACACCAATCACCAGAAAGCATCGGCCGAGAAGGTCGTGAAGGACATCCGGCGGGCGACTCGTCGGCAGTTCGGCGCCGAAGAGAAGATCCGGATCGTTCTGGAGGGCCTGCGCGGCGAGGACAGTATCGCTGAGCTGTGTCGCCGTGAGGGGATCAACCAGAACCTCTATTACCGCTGGTCGAAGGACTTCCTGGAGGCCGGGAAGAAGCGCCTGGCGGGTGACACTGCCCGTGAGGCTACCTCCGATGAGGTCCGGCATCTTCGCAGTGAGGCACTGGCACTCAAGGAGGCCGTTGCTGACCTGACGCTGGACAACCGTCTACTCAAAAAAAGCATGATCGCGGATGGGGGAGAGGAGGCATGAGGTATCCACTATCGGAGAAGCTGGAGATCATCCGGCTGGTTGAGCGATCCCATCTGCCGGCCAAGCGCACGCTGGCGCAGTTGGGCATTCCCCGCACCTCGTTTTATCGCTGGTACGACCGCTATCTGACCGGCGGACCGGAGGCCCTGGAGGACCGCCGCTCGCGGCCTGGCCAAGTCTGGAACCGTATCCCCGATGAGGTGAGAGACCGGATCGTACAGCTGGCGCTGGACGAGACGGATCTGTCGCCGCGGGAACTGGCTGTCCGGTTCACAGACACAGAGGGCTACTTTGTATCGGAATCCTCGGTTTATCGACTGCTCAAGGCCCATGATCTGATCACCAGCCCGGCCTTTATCGTCCTCAAGGCGTCCGACGAGTTCCAGGACAAGACCACGGCGCCAAACCAGCTCTGGCAGACCGACTTCACTTACCTCAAGGTCATTGATTGGGGCTGGTTCTACCTCTCCACCGTGCTCGACGACTTCTCGCGCACCATTATCGCGTGGAAGCTCTGCACCACGATGAAGGCCGAGGACGTCACCGATACGCTGGAACTGGCGCTCAAGGCGTCAGGTCGCGATCGGGCAACGGTCATTCACAAGCCACGGCTCCTGTCTGACAACGGCTCCAGCTACATCGCCGACGATCTGGCCAAATGGCTCGACGACCGCGATATGGAGCACATTCGCGGCGCTCCCTATCATCCGCAAACCCAGGGCAAGATCGAGCGTTGGCATCAAACCCTGAAGAACCGCATCCTTTTGGAAAATGTCCGTCGTCAGGTAATTTGGAACCGATGAGCGGCCTGATTTAAGCCGACATTCCCCAGATGACATCCAAATTCGCGGAAATCGTACCACGGCCCCATCTCCAAGGGAACTCTGTTCCCATTGCAGCCATCCGATGACATGATTTTGGTAATCGGCCAGCGCGTGGAAGGCC
The DNA here is from genome assembly GCA_963667605.2 of Kaistiaceae bacterium. Lineage (GTDB taxonomy): Bacteria > Pseudomonadota > Alphaproteobacteria > Rhizobiales > Kaistiaceae > JADLGL01. The sequence continues at coordinate 555,944 of CAXXUZ010000003.1, read as the reverse complement.
ATTTGGTCGTTTCTCTTGCCATCCAGACACACCTCTCGTGTCGCAATCTCCTTGCCGTCGATTCCCTCGGCCTACGCCGGAGCGGGTCTTCGTCGTAGATCATCAATCAGGCTCAAGATTTTCTGGAACAAGCTTCTTGGGACTGCAACCTCGGCCAATTGAAATGTGACGTACCGGCCATGGCTGACAACTTTCGCACCGATCTTGACCAGCTTCTCCCTCAGCGTCGTCAGCGACCATTGCTCCACGGTATCGGGCAACGCCAGGGTACGCATGAAGTTGCCGAGGTTATAGGCGAGTGCATGCAGCTGGAGCCGGACGGCATTGTTGCGTAACGAACGGCATGACAGCCGCGTCCACTTGATGGCGTTCTTGCCTTCCTTGATCCATTGCTCGGCAGTGTCGCGCTGATTGTAGAACGCAACAACCCGCTCGGCAGGACGGCTCAGGTTGGTGACGATGAAGCCGACGCGGGGATACAGTTCCCCTGAGTGCCACTCCACCTTGGCGACGACCCGGCGGGGCTCCGTCCAGCTACCGGCCCGATAGCTGAAGTTCGCGTAATACCGACGAACTTCCTTCGGCGGCCGACCGACGGGGCGCTTGAGCAGGTGCGCGATGCTGTCGTGCAGCACCTTGTTGGCCGGAAGCCGGATGGCGTACTTGAAGCCTTCCGCTTCCAGAAACTCATAAACCTCGGGCGAGGCGAAGGCGGCGTCACCACGGAAATAACGCCGGAGTGTCTTGTTCCGGTATCGAGCGACCACCGGGTCCAACACATCGCGCCATTCATGGGCGCTGTGCACGTTGCCCGGACGCAGGGCGCAACGCTCCAGATCGCCGAACTGGTTGAACACGAACAGCGGGTGATAGCACGCGCAGCCGAAGTGACCGTTGTAGGCCGTGCCCTCCTGGTCACCGTAGGTCGGGCTGACGGAGCTGTCCATGTCGAGCACGATAATCTTCGGCGGCTTGCGCTCGTTAACCTGGTCGATCCAGATGCCCAAAAGGTCAGCGAGCGCGGCGAGGTTGTCATTGGTGGCGAGTAACTCCGTCTCGAACCGGCCCATCTGGCTGGTCGATGCGCCGCCGCGCTCGACAGCCCTGCCGCCGACGATCCACCGCATCGCAGGATCGCGCCCCAGCCGGTCGGCGTCGTTCACGTCCTCGTACCCGGCAAGACGACCATAGACGGATTGGCGAAGGAGACCGATGATGCCGTGCCAACCGTTCTTGCCGGTCCGGCTGTCAGCAATAACGTCACCGGCCAGCGTGGTCAGGCCGAGGGCTTCGTCCAGTTCACGATAGGCGAGCAGACCAGCGTCTGACGTGATCCGCGAACCGTGGAACTCGAACTTCAGTCTTCGGTCGAAAAACGCCCGCAGCAGCCCCCGATCCGACTTACCCTCCAGGTTCCGCATTCGACCCACTCTCCGTCTGATCTAATCCACTGATTCTTATACAGGAATCAGATGTAAACCGCATCAGATGGATCGGTCACTTGGGGAATGCGGGTTAAGAGAGGGTTCGGCCCATCTGGTTGGTCATTTTATGCGGCGGTTTTGCGGTATTGCAAGCGCCGGGTTTGTAGCGTCTTTTGTTTGATCTTTTGTCTTTTCAACAGGATGGTCTGGCCGCGCCCGAAGTAGACATCGGCCGGCGTGAGGTTGCCCAGGCTCTCGTGGTAGCGGTGATAATTGTAGTGGCCGACGAAGGCCTCGATCTGTGTCTCCAAGTCGCCAGGCAGATAGTAATTTTCCAAAAGGATGCGGTTTAAGGGGATAGAAGACATGAAAATTGTCATGGCGATTATCAAGCCGTTCAAGCTGGAGGAAGTGCGTGACGCTCTCACCGCCATTGGCGTTCACGGCATGACCGTCACCGAGGTCAAGGGATTCGGGCGCCAAAAGGGCCACACCGAGATCTACCGCGGCACCGAATATTCCGTCAGCTTCCTTCCGAAACTGAGGCTTGAGGTGGCGGTTACGGCCGATCAGACCGAGAAAGTCGTCGGGGCGATTGTCGATGCCGCCAAGACCGGCCAAATCGGCGACGGCAAGATTTTCGTCTACTCTATCGAACACGCCGTGCGGATCAGAACTGGAGAAACCGACGCCGACGCGCTTTAGCCGAGGCACATCGCAGCCGAACCTCCCACAGCGAGGGCCGCGCGCGACCTGCCTATTTGGCTATCTTTGCCAATTCGTCCTGCCGAAATGCTAGGCAGTCGACCGATAGGATTCGGCAAAACCATGTGTAGGACGCAGGTTGTCTCAGTCCGCCACCCTGGCGCGCGGATTGAATAGCAGGCCAATAACTACGCCGTCGCATCGACCAACTGAGGGGCAGAATCATGGGTTCCGATGTCTTTTTCGTCCTTATGGGCGCGATCCTCGTTTTCGCCATGCATGCCGGTTTCGCCTTTCTCGAAGTCGGCACCGTTCGTGAAAAAAACCAAGTCAACGCACTGGTAAAGATCATCACCGACTTCGCCGTGTCGGTGATTGCCTATTTCCTGATCGGCTATCTGATCGCCTATGGGACCGGCTTCTTGTCCTCGGCCAGCGACCTCATCGCCTACGAGGACGCCACGAATCAGGGATTCGGCCTGGTTAAGTTCTTCTTCCTCGCCACATTTGCCGCGGCAATCGGTGCCATCATTTCCGGCGGTATTGCCGAACGGATGAAGTTCATCCCGCAAATCCTCGCCGTGGCCGTGATCATCGCCGTCGCTTACCCCATCTTCGAGGGCATCGTATGGAACGGCAACTTTGGCATTCAGGACTGGCTGTCAGACACTTTCGGTAATTCTTTCAATGACTTCGCCGGATCAGTCGTGGTTCACGCCGTCGGTGGCTTCATCGCCCTTGGTGCCGTCCTGCAGCTCGGCGCCCGCGCCGGCCGTTACGGCGCCGATGGCAAGGTCAAAGGTATTCCGCCCTCAAGTATCCCTTGGCTCGCCCTCGGCTCCTGGCTGCTTTGCATCGGTTGGTTCGGCTTCAACGTAATGAGCGCCCAGTCATTGGACGGAATTTCCGGCCTGGTCGCCATGAATTCTCTGATGGCCATGGTCGGCGGCATTATCGCCGCTTTGATTGTCGGGCGCGGCGATCCCGGCTTCATTCATAATGGTGCCTTGGCTGGACTGGTCGCAGTCTGCGCCGGCTCCAATGTAATGCATCCGGTCGGTAGCCTCGCCGTAGGCGCGATCGCGGGCGTCATCTTCGTTCTCGGCTTTCAGCTATGCCAGAATCGGCTCAAGATCGATGATGTCCTGGGCGTCTGGCCGCTTCATGGCCTCTGCGGTGCATGGGGCGGGATTGCAGCCGGTATCTTTGGCCTGACCTCGCTCGGCGGCCTCGGCGGGGTCAGCTTCATGTCCCAGCTGATCGGAACTCTCGGCGGCGTGATTTTTGCCTTCGTCGTTGGCATAGCCGTTTATGGGGTCCTCAAAGCGACCATGGGGCTGCGCTTGACGCCCGAAGAGGAGCGTCTGGGCGCCGACCTTTCCATCCATCGGATCAGCGCCTCGCCTGAGTCCGACCTCAAAGGCTGACTGCCGCGGGCGATGGGCACCCTGCAATCTGGCGCCAAATATCTTAGCGTTCTCAATGGTTTCCCGATAAGATCGGCCAGCATCGACGACGGTGCCGACCGATTTTCCCGGTGTGGCACATCCCTTGCGTTGCCGTCCACATAGGCACAAATTCTTCTGCCCAAAATAAAGTGCATCGGCAAGAATGGGACTCAAAGCAATGAAACAAAATGACATTGAAGCTGGCCCTTGCCGGCGCGTTGCTGCTGGCGGGCTCGGCGGCGGCTTCGGCGCACGATCCGGTTGAGATTGCCGCGCCTCTTCCCAATCCCGGCAACACTGCCTGGATGATGACCGCCACGATCCTCGTGCTGGCGATGACCGTCCCAGGCTTGGCATTGTTCTATGCCGGCATGGTCCGAGCAAAGAACGTGCTCTCGGTTCTAATGCAGGTTCTGATAATCTGCGCCGTGGTGATGCTGATTTGGGTGTTCTACGGCCATCGGCCTCCGCTCGACGCCCGACGCCCGACGCCCGACGCCCGACGCCCGAAGAGGAACGGGAAGGCCTTGACATGTCGAGTCATGGCGAGGTCGCCTATCACAACTATATCGGCGCCCTCTGTAACGCGATCGGCAAGGCGTTTTGCGGCCCCTAGTACTCTCTCCCGCGTCCACGATTCGCCGATCCGCTGGCCAAGCCATAGTTAATGGCGATTTTACCAACGGCCGTTAGCGTTGCCCGGTGAACTCCTCCCGTGACGGCGAAATATGATTCGATCTCCCAATACCGAGCTGGATAGATCCCGGCGCCGGCCGAACGCCAAAGCGTGATCCGCGCTCGCTCCCCTGCGGAGTCGCCTATGTCCGACCTGGCCGCCGCACCCGAGGGCTCTTGGCTACGTGGAATCCTTCGCCGCAACCTGCGCAGCCTCGCCGGTCTCGGCCTCCTCATTCTTCTCGCCGCGATAGCGGTCGCGCTCGCCACCTGGAATATCAACGACCCGAGCCTCTCCAACGCCGTCGACGGTCCGGCCCAAAACATCCTCGGCTACGCCGGTGCGGTAATCGCCGACTTGGCGATGCAGATCTTCGGCATTGCCGCGCTGCTGCTAATTCTGCCGCCCGTGTTCTGGGGCTGGCGCCTGCTGGTCGGCGCCCCGACTCGCTTCCGTCGCATCACCATCCCGACTTGGCTCGGCGCAACCCTCATCGGCGCTGGTGCGATCGCCACCTTGCCGGTCTCGGCCAATTGGCCGCTTCCGACCGGACTTGGCGGTATTGCCGGCGACCTCATCCTCCGCGCCCCCAGCGCCCTGTTCGGTGCAATCGGTGGTGTTGCTAGTTTCCTAACCGACGCCATATTGGTGATACTCACCGCCTTACTTTGGCTTCACACTGCCGGGTTCTTGCCCTGGTCACGCAATTTCCTCCGAGATGAGGAACCGCGCCTGGTAGTCCCCGCCCGAACACGTCGGCGAGTCCGGGCGGCACCGGTGATCGACGACGATCTCGGCTTCGAAGAGGAGGATCCCGACGAACGCAACAGCGTTGTCACACTGCTTTTCGGCGCTGTCGCCCACATTGGTTATCGCCTCCGCTCAAGCCTCAGCCGGCTAAAACGCCGCGGCAATATCTCCGACGCCGATTACCTCGATCCGGAAGAACGCTACGATCCCGAGTCGGAGCTTGCGTCGGAAGATTCGCTCCTCGCGCCAGATGAGGACTTTCCCGCCACCGACGACGAAATCGTCGAAGTAGCTCCTCCGACACGGCCGCCTCGCCGCACGATGCACAGGCGATCCGTCGACGCTCCTTTCGAACTGCCACCGCTCGACCTTCTTTCACCGCCCCGCCAGGGTCGCCGGGACCGGTCGCCAACGCGGGACGTGTTGGAAGAAAACGCTCATCTATTGGAATCGGTACTCGACGATTTCGGCTTACGCGGCGAGATCGTCAATATCTGGCCGGGACCCGTGGTCACGCTTTACGAGCTTGAACCGGCGCCGGGAATAAAATCGTCCCGAGTGATCAGCCTCGCCGACGACATCGCCCGATCGATGAGCGCAATTGCCTGCCGCGTCGCCGTCATCCCAGGCAAAAACGCCATCGGCATCGAACTGCCCAACGACAATCGCGAAACTGTTTTGCTGCGTGAATTGCTGGCGTCAGACGGATTCGCCGACAGCAAGGCCCTGCTGCCGTTTTGCCTCGGCAAGAATATCGGCGGCGAACCGGTAATCGCCGATTTGTCGCGGATGCCGCATCTCCTTGTCGCCGGCACCACCGGCTCCGGCAAGTCGGTGTCTATCAATACCATGATCCTGTCGCTGCTTTATCGGCTGTCGCCGGACGCCTGCCGGCTGATCCTGATCGACCCAAAAATGCTCGAACTGTCGGTCTATGACGGCATCCCGCATTTGCTGACCCCGGTGGTCACCGACCCGAAAAAGGCTGTCGTCGCGCTGAAATGGACGGTCCGGGAAATGGAGGATCGCTACCGCAATATGTCGAAGCTCGGGGTCCGTAATATCGACGGCCTCAACACACGTGTAGCCCAGGCGCGAGCCCGCGGCGAAGTGATTTCCCGTTCGGTGCATACCGGTTTTGATCCCGATACCGGCGATCCGATCATGGAACGCGAGGAACTCGATCTTGAGCCGATGCCGCATATTGTCGTCATCATCGACGAGATGGCCGATCTAATGATGGTCGCTGGCAAGGATATCGAGGGTGCCGTGCAGCGCCTTGCGCAGATGGCTCGCGCCGCCGGCATTCATGTCGTTATGGCAACGCAACGGCCATCGGTTGATGTCATCACCGGCACCATCAAGGCAAACTTCCCGACCCGGATTTCGTTTCAGGTGACCTCGAAGATCGATAGCCGCACCATTCTTGGCGAGCAGGGCGCTGAACAGCTGCTCGGCCAAGGCGATATGCTTTACATGATGGGCGGCGGCCGCATCACTCGCGTCCATGGCCCCTATGTCAGTGAGGCTGAGGTTGAGAAGGTGGTGACCCACCTCAAATCGCAAGGCCGGCCGGAATATCTCGAAGCCATCACCGAGGACCAAGATGGCGCCGGCATCGAAGCCTATGCCGATCCTGGTGACCAATCGAACGACCTTTATGATCGCGCCGTCGCAATCGTGCTTCGCGACCGCAAGGCATCGACCAGCTACATCCAACGCCGCCTGTCGATCGGCTACAATCGTGCCGCTTCAATCATCGAGCGCATGGAAGACGAGGGTGTCGTCGGCGCCGCCAATCATGCCGGCCGACGAGAAATTCTTGTCGAAGGCAACCACGATCGTAGCTAGCGAACTTCAACGGCCTCGGAAAAGCCACATCGCACCCTTAGCTGACCGCGGCAAAAGCACAATTTCGCCGGGAGACTCGATCCTGACCAGCCTTCCTTTTGGCCGATTGGGCGGCCGCATCCGATTCGCCGTCGGACTATTGGCCACGTTGCTCGTCATCGGGTCGGTCAGTGCCGCTCAGGCTCAAGAAGTGCCTCTGCCCCGTCAGCGACCGGCGCTGGGCCATCTCAGCCTTCCCCAACTCGATGCGCTGATTGCGGTCAATGCCTATTTCAACGGTATCCGTACCTTGCAGGGCGAGTTCATCCAGATCGGCCCGACCGCCGCCGATCTGACGGAGGGCGCCTTCTATTTCGCCCGACCGGGGCTTCTGAGACTCAACTACTATCCGCCCTCCGAACTCGTCGTTATCGCTAATGGCGAGACGCTCGCAGTTGAGGACCGCGGCCGTGGAACTCAGAGTTTCTTTCGGCTCTCGCGAACACCACTGGCGCTTCTGCTTGCCCAATACACCGACCTCACCTCGGAGCAAAATGTCCGCGACATTCTGCTCAACGCCGAGGAGTACATTATCGTCGTGCTGGCGGCCGCCGATGACGGGGGATGGCTGACACTTTATTTCGACCGCCAGAATTATGAGCTCGAGCAGTGGGTCACGACCGATAGGCGCGGCAGCACCATCACCTTCGTGATGTTCGACACTGCGCTCAACCAGCCGGTCGACGCCGCCCATTTCGTCATTGTCAACCAGGACTCCGACCCCCGCGACAGTCGCTGACACTTTTGCCGTTGATCGCGATCGGCCGCCGCCGTAATTACGGCTCGCCATTGCGAGAAATCATGTCCTTCAGCGTTGCCACCTGGAACATCAATTCGGTCCGCCTTCGCATTGGCCTTGTGGGGCGCTTCCTCAAGCAGCGCCGCCCGGACTTGCTGTGCCTCCAGGAAATCAAGTGTACGGCCGACAATTTCCCCTATTTGGCTTTCCACAAGCTCGGCTATCACCACATCGTGGTTAACGGCCAGCCCGGCTATCACGGCGTTGCCATAGTCTCTCGGCTTCCCTTCGCCGCCGAATCCCGACGGTCATTCTGCGGCAAGGACGATGCCCGGCATCTCAGCGCTACCATTGCCGTCGGCAGCGCGAACATAACGCTGCACAATTTCTATGTTCCCGCTGGCGGCGACGAGCCCGACCCCGAAACCAATCCCAAGTTCGAGCACAAGCTCGCCTTCCTCGAAGAGATGCGTGACTGGCTTGGCGGAACCAATGGGGACGAGCTCGCCATCCTGGTCGGCGACCTCAACGTTGCTCCCTTGGAGCAGGACGTCTGGTCTCATCGACAGCTCCTGAAAGTGGTAAGTCACACGCCGATGGAGACCGAACGCCTGCAAGCAATCCTCAGCGCCGGCGGATGGGTCGACGCCGCACGGCATTTCGTGCCGGCCGAGGAAAGGCTTTACACTTGGTGGAGCTATCGCGCCCGCGACTGGCGCGCCTCCAATCGCGGTCGCCGCCTCGATCACATCTGGGTCACGGCGCCGCTGGCCCACCGCCTCCACGGCATCGAGATCGTCAGCGACGCCCGTGGCTGGAACCGCCCCTCGGACCATGTCCCGGTGATTGCTTCGATCGCAAATTGACGGCCGGATCAGCTGCCGATGGAAAGCAGTGTCTGCCGAACCTGTTGTAACTCATCTATCGTGCCGGCAAGACGCTTCGCCAGTTTGGCATAGAGTTCCTCGGCCACCTCGGGACATTCAGTCAGCATCCGATTCATCAATTGACGGCTGATTTCCATCAATGTGCAGGCATCGCCCGCCGCCGCGTCGGCCGGACGCTTGCCCTCGACGAACAGCGCAATCCCACCAATGAGATGGCCGCGATGGCAGGATTCGAGCAACTGCCGATCCTTGCCGAAGCCAGTGGCGAGTTCGATCTCACCGCTACCGATAACAAATCCGGACCGGGCCGGCTCGCCCATTCGGAACAATGTGTCGCCAGCTTCCAGTTCCCGACGCTGGGCACTGAAAGCGAGAAGTCGGAGATTGTCCGCAGATAGGCCGGTAAACAGCGAGACGCGACCAAGAAGTTCAATATCACTTGCAAGGCTCAATGGCGCATCCGCGACCGGCCGGGTCGTTCAAGGCGCGAGCCGATAACCGCCGGCTTCGGTGATCAGCAATTCCGCCTGTACCGGCCGTCGCTCTATCTTCTGCCGGAGACGGTAGATATGGGTTTCGAGCGTATGGGTCGTCACTCCACTATTGTAACCCCAAACCTCATGCAACAATACATCCCGCGTAACCGCTTTTTCCCCGGCGCGGTAGAGATATTTCAGGATCGCCGTCTCTTTCTCGGTCAACCGGACCTTTTGTCCGCTCGGATCGACCAACAGCTTGGCGCTTGGGCGGAACGTGTAATGGCCCACTTTGAAAGTCGCATCCTCACTTTGCTCGAACTGCCTAAGCTGAGCCTTTATCCTGGCCAGAAGCACAGCGAACCGGAACGGCTTGGTGACGTAGTCATTGGCGCCAGCCTCCAAGCCGACCACGGTGTCATCCTCCGAATCGTGTGCCGTCAACATGATGATCGGCGCACGAAAACCGCCGCTTCGCAATTGTTTTACCGCCTCCCGGCCGTCGAAATCGGGAAGCCCTACATCCATCACCACAAGGTCGGTTGGTGTCGCCCGAGCCTGTTCGAGTCCCTCCGCAGCCGTCCCCGCAGGGGCGATTTCAAACTCCGGGTGGAGCGCGAGCTGCTCAGTTAGGCTGTCACGAAGCATCTCGTCATCATCGACAATCAGGATACGTCGCTTGGTCACTGATCGTTCCATGGCCGCGGCATCCATTTGTTCTAGGAGGTGAGTTGAGACAGTGCCCCACCTACCTGGCCTCTCGATTGGTGCCAAACAAGGCTTGCATCAGCTCCTACAACACCGAAATCGAGTGTTTCAGCCGTTCTCGCTTTGGATTGGACGCTCGCCGAACAAGGCGCGGCCTATGTGGATATCGGTCGAGCCGAACGCAATTGCTGTTTCGAAATCGTTGCTCATCCCCATGGAAAGGCGCGAAAGTCCGGCTTCACTGGCAAGCTTCCCCAGCAGCGCAAAATGTAGTCCGGGCGCTTCCTCAGCCGGTGGGATCGCCATCAGCCCCTCGATCAAAAGACCGTGCGCAGTCCGGCAATGCTCGACGAAACCGACCGCCTCCTCCGCCGCGATGCCTGTTTTCTGCGACTCGCCACCAGTGTTGACCTGGGCGAAAAGCCCCGGTTGCCGCTTCTGCTTGGCGCTCTCGGCCGCGATCGCGGCGGCGATCTTGTCTCGGTCGACCGTGTGGATGACGTCAAACAGCCGGACCGCTTCCGCCGCCTTGTTTGACTGCAGCGGCCCGACCAGATGAAGCGTCAAATCCGGCTGTGCTTCCTTAAGCTCCGGCCATTTCCGCATCGCCTCTTGTACCCTGTTTTCACCGAAATGACGTTGCCCCGCTGAAATCATCGGTCGTATCGCCTCCGAATCGAATGTCTTTGAGACCGCAATCAGCCGCACGTTGTCGGCAGAACGGCCGAAATCAGTCTCTGCCTTCCTCATTCGCTGCCGGATTTCGGCCAGCCGATTTGCTGCGCCCAACATCTGGCCAGTCTCGAACGCCGGCCCTTCGATGTCAAGCAAATGGAAATTGCGGTAGTGCGTCAGTTTGAATCTGCCCCCTCGCCAGGCGTCTTATCTCCATGTATGCTTAGCGGGAAGCATGGGGAGGTCTCAGCGATGAAAGTTTCAATCAAATCCTTTGATGTCGAGATGGATGTGAAGTCCAAGGGAATAGAGTTTGAGGTACGGGACCCCAAGGGGAAGCTATTAGGTGACTGTTATTTGACGATGACGGGTCTTGTTTGGTGTAGGGGCAAGAAAGCCAAAGAGAACGGGAAAAAGATATCATGGCAAGACTTCATCGCAACGATGCAGAAATAACGTGCCTAAGGGACCACAAGGCCAGAAACGCCCCGCCGACGTGACCGGCAATGCCGTGCGCGTCATGGAGGTTGCCACAGGCCAGCGCGAGGAAGAATTCGAGGACGACGGCAAGGACCCCGCCGCCAAGGCGCTGGGCGCCAAGGGCGGCAAGGCTCGTGCCAAAAAGCTCACCCCTGAGCGGCGCTCCGAGATCGCGCGGAAGGCTGCGGCGAAGCGCTGGGTTCGTTAAGAAGGACTAGTTCGAGTTCCTGTTGCCCGCCGAACCGTTGGGCAATCTTGTTCTCGTATTCGTGTTTCGCCCCTGACGATTCCGCCATCTCCAGCACTCGTCCGAGGTGAATTCTTAGCGCGCGCGCTCCTATCTCATTGAGAAACTGGAACAATTTTTTCTGGCGGTCTCCATCCTTACCCTTGAGCGCCTTTAGCAGGATAAGGATGTTCCCCTTGCTTCTCGCCAAAGGGTGATAGATGTGCCGAACCGTCAGGTGCTTAAAGTACCATGGCTTCCCTCTGATCAACACGGGGATCCCGTATAGTCGGTACCACTCTGCGTAAAGTTCATTTGGGAATTCTGGCTCGTATTTCTTTGCTTCATCCTGAACATAAAGTTTGAACGCAGCGATTACTTCTTCGACGGTCGGATTATAGCCAGCCAGCGCATACACTAATTGCTTGATGCCTGACTTAGCCGACGCGCCGATGATGATGTGTGCTTGATCCGCTATCTTGGCAGTTCGTTGCGGGAGATGCCCGCTAGCTTCGATCTCGATAATGGCATTGCAGAGATCAATCAGCATCGCCGAATCAAAGCCGTGAATGGTAGTTCCCCGATTCTCGGCGCCGGGTTTACCCCATTGAAATTTCAGAGGATTCTCTATTTTTTGCCTTAGTTCGGCGCCGATGGCTTCGCGCATCACTTTACTGTCCACGAAACGTGGCAAGGCGTTGCCCCGCGATGAGAGACCAAGAGCACGGGCCATACCTGTCTGACTGATGACGGCCGTCTTTTCAGCGTCGTCAAGAACGTAGCACTCAACGTCAATGCCAAACATTTCCTGGAAGTTACCCCGATGCGAAGCACGCGCTCCCCACCGAGCCAGCGCTGCTTTACGCGCGATCTCACCGCGCTTTGAGGGCGGGAGCACTTCGGATCGGGCTTTGCCGCCAGCTTGACCCCTGACATTTTTCTCGGTCACGAAAGCATCCTCCATTCAAAATATGCTTGCATCTTAGGCGCTCCCTCGGCATCATGCAAGCATAAACGATGGACCAAGGTGCTTGCGAATGTTGCTTGACACTAAGCATCGTAGTTCATATATTAATGGCATGAACAAGCTGCCCCTGAAAACTCGCTCCCTGATTCTTAATATGCTTTGCGAAGGCCAGTCCATGCGGGCAACTGCGCGGCTGGCTGACGTGAGCTTCAACACCGTCGCCAAGCTGCTGATCGACGCGGGCATGGTCTGCGCTGAGCTGCATGACGAATTAGTGCAAGGCGTTACCGCCAGCCGCATACAGTGCGATGAAGTCTGGTCGTTCACCTACGCCAAGCAGAAGAACGTCGCTAAGGCGAAGGCCGCGCCCGATGAGGCCGGCGACACTTGGACGTGGACCGCCCTGGACAGCGACTCCAAGCTGATTGTCTCATGGCTAGTGGGCGGCCGCGACGGCGAGTATGCAATCGCCTTCATGGACGATCTGCGTAGCCGTCTGGCGAACCGCGTCCAGCTCACCACGGATGGCCACAAGGCATATCTGGAAGCCGTTGAGGGTGCGTTCGGGGGCGATGTGGACTATGCGCAGCTAATTAAGCTGTACGGCGAGCCTACGGGCCAGAAGGGGCACGAGCGCAAGTACAGCCCCTCGGAATGCACCGGGACACGCAAGCGCCGCGTCGAGGGCAATCCCGATCCGAACGCGGTCAGCACATCCTATGTCGAGCGCCAGAACCTCACCATGCGGATGCAGATGCGCCGCTTCACGCGGCTGACCAATGCGTTCTCAAAGAAGTTCGAGAACCACATGCACATGGTCACGCTCTATACCGTCTGGTACAACTTCATCCGCATCCACAAGACGCTGCGTGTCACCCCGGCCATGGCAGCCGGATTGAGCGACACGCTTTGGGATATGGAAGACTTGGTGCGGATCATGGATGAGCGCGCCCCGAAGCCGGGTCGGCCCAAGACCTACAAGAAACACATTTCAAACTGATGCACCACCGAACCATCGGGTAAGTTGACTTATCTGCAGTCGCCACCGCGATTCACGGGCTGCGGGAACTTCGCGGCGGGGATTTCCTCAGCCTCACGTCGGTCCCGTCCTGCGGTTTTACCTTGACGTTCGACGATGCAGCCGACGAGAATGAGCGGACCGACGAGGTGTTTGAGCACCCCGCCGGCCCTGACCACAACCGCCTGTGAAGGAGGCCGTCATGGCTACCAAAGCACCTACCACAAATGCGCCTGCCAAAACCGCGAGTGATCCGCTGTGGATCCTGATCTGCGACTCTGACGGAGACGTGCACGATGTAAAGAACTGGGCTTGGCTCTTGTATGAAGCGTTGGGTGGCGGGAATGGTCCGCTTGACGCCCCGCATCGCGAGGCATTGTGCCTTGTGGCCGCCGAACTACAGAGCGCCAGCTACCGGCCCGAAACCCTGCACGAGAAGCTTTTCGAAGCGGCCAAGCCCGCCGTCGGCGTCGACACTCCGATTCCGAGAGGGCCGGAACCCGGCAAGGAGCTGGAGGTCAAGGAGAAGAAGCCAGAGCCCGGACAATTCGAGGGCCTTTCGGTTGAGGAGCTTCACCATGAATGGGAAGTCACCGAGGCCGGGATGAACTTGGCCCTTGCTGAGCTGAACCGAGACCGCCCCGGAGACATGGATTCATCTCGTTCCGATGCAATCGTCGATCAGTTCGACGCTCGGCGGTACGCGATCGAGGAGAAGCTGGCGGAAGCGGAGCCCGAGAACGCCGAGGATATGGCCTCGATGATGAAGATCGCGCTCCACAATCTCGGCGATTTCAACGTTGGCGATCGGGATATGGATATTCTCGGGGCGGTTCGGCGTGGCCTGCACGCTCCGTCGGGAAAAAAGCGTCGGGCAAGCGAGGCCGGCACCGCTGCCTGATCCACGGCAGCGCGCCTCCGCATGGTGCGTGTCTCCGTTCGACACTTGCCGCCCTTAAGGGCGGCATTTCTTTGTAAACAGAAAAGGCGGGCGCGCATCCGTTGCATTGTTGCTCTCAGCACCTGTTTCGACGACGATGGCCGTGATCTTGGCACCGTGACGATTGGGAGATCCATCAGCTATGGCCAAAGAGATCGAAGTTACCAAAGCCTCCGCATCAGATATCGCTGCCGATATGGAGCATCATCGTGTTACTTATGGGCGATTCTTCAGGGGGACTTTTTACATATCCGCAGCGTTGGCGGTCATTTTGTTTTTATTGTTCGTGACGCTCAACTAAGTCCCTGCAACGGGGTCGACTCGAGCCGAATTTGCGCCTGATAGATGGGGCGCTAGTGGATGGAATCTAACGCTTGATGCCCGCGTCTGACAGCGGCGATGATTTTGTCGGGATCCTTTGTCCAGATGAAGGGCTGCGGATCGTTGTTGGTGTGTTCGAGGAAGCGGTTGATGGTGGCCTGGAGATCGACGATCGAGTGGAAGACGCCGCGCTTGAGACGTTGCTTTGCGAGCTTTGCGAAGAAACCTTCGACGGCGTTGAGCCAGGAGCAGGATGTTGGGGTGAAGTGGAAGAAGGTCCGCGGATGGCACGTAAGCCACCCGCGGACCTTGGGATGCTTGTGGGCGGCGTAGTTGTCGAGGATCACATGGACCAGCTTTCCCGCGGGCACGTCGGCCTCGATGGCGTTGAGGAAGCGAATGAACTCTTGGTGTCGATGGCGCTGCATGCACCGGCCGATGACACGCCCTTCGAGCACGTTCAGCGCGGCGAACAGCGTGGTCGTGCCGTGCCGCTTGTAGTCATGCGTCATCGTGCCCGCGCATCCCGTCTTCATCGGCAGCCCGGGTTGGGTGCGGTCGAGCGCCTGGATCTGGCTCTTCTCGTCAACCGACAGGACAACGGCGTGCGCCGGCGGATCGACATAAAGGCCGACGATGTCCCGCAGCTTGGGAATGAACTCCGGGTCACGCGACAGCTTGAACTGCCGGACCCGGTGGGGCTGAAGCCCGTGCGCCCGCCAGATGCGCTGTACCGCGCTGACGCTGATGCCGACCGTCTTGGCCATCGCCGGCGCCGTCCAATGTGTCGCCTCGTGGCGCGGCGCACTCAGCGTCAGCGCGACGACGCGGTCAGCGATTTCCCGGCCGAGCGGCGGAACGCGCGAGGGTCGCGTCTTGTCCCGCAGCAACCCCTCGACACCCTCGTGCATGAAGCGCTCCTGCCAACGCCAAACCGCTGTCTTGCTCTTGCCGGTGCAGCGCATGATCTCGACCGTGCCGAGACCATCCCCGCTCAGAAGGACGATCCGTGCCCGCCACACGTGTTTCTGCCGGCTGTTCCGGTCCGCAACGACCGCTTCGAGACGAGCACGGTCGGCGGTACTCACATCGACGATGATTCCTGGCCGCATGCGCCAGACTCGCACACGACGTGCCCGGCGAGAATCCCTCGCGGGATTCAAACGTCAAATTTTATCCACTAGGAACCGCAGCTGCCTGGCAATGTTGCCTATAAAACTACGTCTCCAAAGATTGCAGTCTCCCCGACAGTGACACTTATAGTATACATGCCAGCGGGGAGATAGACGTTGTCACCAAAGTGGGGTTCTGTAATACGATGGTTGGCCGTCAGGCAGGCGGTGATATTTACAAGAGCCCGCGTCACTCCTGTCAGCTGATCAGTGATTTGGAAAACGGGAATTAGATCTTTCACTTCTACATCTGTGCCTGCCCAGAAGACATGGATTTCAATGTGGCGGTTAACCGGCATTTCTTGGTCGATTACAGTCATGGCTAAATCCGCCATGCTCACCACTGGCCCGGTCCTTATCTTGATCGTGTAAGACGCGGTTTGGATCGTTCGTTCTTCGAACCCAATCATATCCATCTGGGACACCGCTGGCCCTGCAAGCAGCCATACAGTTCCCGCTAAAATGACAACAAGGTGTCTCCGGTCGATCATCGGTGCCCTCCAGTGCTCGTCAGAGTCTCGCGGCTTCGTTGGCAAAAACATCAGTTGTTTTCCGAGAATACACGCATACAGTCAAGAAATCGACGCCGGCGCCGATCCCGACGAAAGCTGATAGTTCGCGCCGGCGCGCTTTTGGAGCCGAACATCGGTAATCACAACAGCAAACCCGGATTCGCGACCGACCGCGACATCGACCGTTGGCGCCCACGCCGTTGGCACGGCCTCAGGAAGCCGCTGAGCGGCGTTTCCTGTTTCGGGGGATGTGGGGGCCGCCCTTTACCCGCCCCCTCGACTCAGCGGCCCTGTGAGGCCCTCTAACACCATATTGGCAGGTATTAGTGGACAGAGTTGTTGGTGATGCCGGCTATCTGTGCTACAATAATCAAATCATTGCAGACCGTCTGAGTAATGATCACATATGAACATGGTTGAATAGCTATGAAATACTGTAAAGCTATTCGCTTCAGGGCGGAGGCTGAAACAGCCGTGCGACTTCGGGACGAAGCCGAGCGTCGCGGCGAGACATTATCCGAGATCATCCGATCTGAGCCACGGGCGGCCCGAATCTTCGGCGCAACGGACAACAGAGAACAGGCTGGAGCAGGTAATGGCTAACCTAGCAAATGGACAATTCCAGAAAGGCTCACAATCTCTCGAAGCTGTTTCTACACGCAAGAAGGAACTGCCGGCGGCAATGCAGCCATTCAAATGGCAGCCAGGACAGTCAGGTAACCCTGATGGCCGGTCGAAGGGCAGCAGGAACCAACTAGTGGATAAAATTTGACGTTTGAATCCCGCGAGGGATTCTCGCCGGGCACGTTGTGTGCGAGTCTGGCGCATGCGGCCAGGAATCATCGTCGATGTGAGCACCGCCGACCGTGCTCGTCTCGAAGCGGTCGTTGCGGACCGGAACAGCCGGCAGAAACACGTGTGGCGGGCACGGATCGTCCTTCTGAGCGGGGATGGTCTCGGCACGGTCGAGATCATGCGCTGCACCGGCAAGAGCAAGACAGCGGTTTGGCGTTGGCAGGAGCGCTTCATGCACGAGGGTGTCGAGGGGTTGCTGCGGGACAAGACGCGACCCTCGCGCGTTCCGCCGCTCGGCCGGGAAATCGCTGACCGCGTCGTCGCGCTGACGCTGAGTGCGCCGCGCCACGAGGCGACACATTGGACGGCGCCGGCGATGGCCAAGACGGTCGGCATCAGCGTCAGCGCGGTACAGCGCATCTGGCGGGCGCACGGGCTTCAGCCCCACCGGGTCCGGCAGTTCAAGCTGTCGCGTGACCCGGAGTTCATTCCCAAGCTGCGGGACATCGTCGGCCTTTATGTCGATCCGCCGGCGCACGCCGTTGTCCTGTCGGTTGACGAGAAGAGCCAGATCCAGGCGCTCGACCGCACCCAACCCGGGCTGCCGATGAAGACGGGACGCGCGGGCACGATGACGCATGACTACAAGCGGCACGGCACGACCACGCTGTTCGCCGCGCTGAACGTGCTCGAAGGGCGTGTCATCGGCCAGTGCATGCAGCGCCATCGACACCAAGAGTTCATTCGCTTCCTCAACGCCATCGAGGCCGACGTGCCCGCGGGAAAGCTGGTCCATGTGATCCTCGACAACTACGCCGCCCACAAGCATCCCAAGGTCCGCGGGTGGCTTACGTGCCATCCGCGCTTTTTCTTCCACTTCACCCCAACATCCTGCTCCTGGCTCAACGCCGTCGAAGGTTTCTTCGCAAAGCTCGCAAAGCAACGTCTCAAGCGCGGCGTCTTCCACTCGATCGTCGATCTCCAGGCCACCATCAACCGCTTCCTCGAACACACCAACAACGATCCGCAGCCCTTCATCTTGACAAAGGATCCCGACAAAATCATCGCCGCTGTCAGACGCGGGCATCAAGCGTTAGATTCCATCCACTAGCAAATGGACAATTCCAGAAAGGTTCACAATCTCCCGAAGCTGATTCTACACGCAGGAAGGAGCTGCCGGCGGCAATGCAGCCCTTCAAGTGGCAGCCAGGACAGTCAGGTAACCCGGCTGGCCGGTCGAAGGGTAGCCGAAATCAACTAGCTGAGCGGTTCATCGCTGATCTCTACCAAGATTGGCGGGAGCATGGGCTCGAAGCCTTAGCGGCAGCCAGAGAATCCAAGCCGGCGGATTATCTCAAGGTCGTGGCCTCGGTCCTACCGAAGGATATCAAGATCTCCCTTGAGACAATGACTGACGGCGAACTGGCAAAGAGGATCGATCAGTTAACCCAATCTCTCGGTATTGAGTTGGTGCCTAGGGCTCCGAAAACGATCGAGCACACTTCCCATGCGCTTCCCAATGCTGCGGGTGACAGCGAGGGCGGCGGCAAAACCCAATAGCAGAAACGGTTCTGGGCTGACGCACCTTCTTATTGAGGATAAGAGAGTCAGGGGAAGTCGCCGATTTCACAGTGAGCAAATGCCTCGGGATCGATGAAGCGGATGCGGCACGGTGAGACGAGCGTTAAGTGAAAATATCCGCATCGGCGCGAGCATCGTAGCGGCCAGCGTTGTGGTGCCCTGTTAGTCCTTCTGGCCGAGGTCGTTATCGGTATCGACCAGGCTGTTGGCCGATCTGGCTCGTCATCGGCTTCCAAAACCGAATAGCGGCGACCGCGTCGAACTAGACCAGATCCTCCGAAACCAGACCCCCTATGGGGCACTTTTAGAATTAGGTAGCGAGAGTGTTACCCCCGCCCAGTCTCGCCTCACGCGAGACTGGGATGACGAGGATCAACAGTTGTCGTTTTTGACGGCGCCAGTCGCGGCAGTTGATCAGCTGATCGACTTGATCGGCGAGCCGTACCGAACAGTCATGCTAGCCGGCCGTGCGACGGCCTCGTTCCTCACCCTAAATGGCGTGCGTGTCGGTGCGATGGGTGACAAGCAAGCGGGCAGAGCTTCAGGATCTTGACGCCTAACTTGGTACTGTGGCAGGGTCCAGACGCCTAACAAAGGTGGGACCAGAAATAGGACCACGAAAAGCGGCTGACTGCGTAATCGTGTAATACTAGTTAGTTAAACAGCATGCTCCACGGAACTGCCATCCGTATCTGAGAGTGCGGCGTGGAGTGGAATATCCTCCAGAAGGCCAATGCTTCCGCCCAATTTCAGTGAAGTCACTGAAGCTCTATACCCGGGTGCGACAATTAGGTTGCCAAACGAATAGCTGGAGACGGGATTTGCGCCGAATGTCAGGTCGAAGGTCCAGTGAAGAGAGACGACCAGCGGCGAGGGTGGTTGCAGCTTTGGCGCTTGGGCCGGTGGTAGAACGGCTCTCGTCATTGAGGCGATTTGGGAGCTTTCTCGGTCTGCTTGTTGGAGTTGGGCTTCTCTTGGCGGCAGTCGGGACCGCCAGCGCCGCAGACGAGCCGCCGCCGCTCGCGGAGCGGCTAACACCTGAGATACTCGCCGCGGTTTTTCCGGATGCTGTTTCGCTTGGCGAGGCCGAGGGCCAGCCGCCGATCATACCGGCCTATGATGCCGACGGCGAACTGATTGGTCACATCTTCTCAACATATGATGTGGTGCGGGCGCCGAGCTACTCGCCGCGACCGTTCGACGCCATCGTCGGCCTTGATCTCGATGGTCACCTGACCGGCGCCCAGATGCTCAGCTATCACGACCCCTATCTCATAGGATTTCCAGCCCTGTTTGAGGCGCTGGAAGAATTCCTGGTCCGATATGCTGGCCATCCGGTCAACACATTCAGAGCTCAGCCGGTCAATGCCGATTTTGTAGCCGGGGCGACGATTTCGGCTCGAACCATCAGAGCCGGCATTCTCGATGCCGGACGCGTCGTCAGCCGTGCCACCAGCGATCAGCCGCCGATCACCGAGCCGACGCTCGACCGCGACGGCTACATCTATCTCGCTTGGGATCAATTGCTCGAGATGGGCGGACTGGTCCATCGTGAGTTGACCTATGGCGAAGTGCGCGCGGCGTTTGCCGCCGCCGGCGCGGCCGAAGCCGAAACCGACATTCCTCTCGGGGTTCCGCAGAACCTCCTCAGCACCATCCTGTTCGAATGCCGTTTTGTCGCCAATGGCCGATGTACGGAGAGGCCGATCGAGCCGCATCCGGATGACGAAATCTATATGGACTATTACTTCGCTTTCTCCTCGCCACCTTTGATCGGCCGCAATGCGCTGGGATCGAATTACTCCAAGCTGGATCCTCAGCCCGAGGGCTCGCATCTATTCACAATGTTCTCCACTGGGCCCTATAATTTCCGCGGCCTCAGCTATTATCGCGCCGACACCGGGTACAGCTTCGATCGCGTCAAGGTCCTGCAGGGCGATCTCGAACTCATCTTCACCCGCGACCAGCACCAGCTGATTAGTCTGAACAGGCAGGCGCTGGCCGATGGAAGCCCTTATTTCCCCGACGTTAGCAACTTTGCCATTCCGCCCGACGCCGGTTTCGATCCGCTGCTGCCGTTCGAAGTTGTTCTGATGGTCCGGGGCACCAATGATTCGGGCGAGGAGGTAATCGTCGAGTTTCCGGTCACCTATCAGGTGCCCGAGGAAGTGGTGCTTCTGCCCTTTGTCGAGCCGCCGCCGGCTTGGGTCGAATCATGGCAGGCGTCGATTGTCGACGTCGGAATTCTCGGCGTGATGTTGCTGGTTGTGACCCTCCTGTTCGTGTTCCAGGGCAGGTTGACCAAATCACGGCGGGCGCATGCCTGGATCCGCAACAGCTTCCTATTGTTCACTCTGGTCTGGCTCGGCTGGATCGCCGGGGGCCAATTGTCGATCGTTCACGTCGTCAACTACATCAAGGCGCCGTTTGACGGCGTCGAATTGGGCTTCTATCTCGCCGAGCCGCTGATCGTGGTCCTTGGAGTTTATGTAATCGTTTCGGTAATCCTGATCGGCCGTGGCTTGTTCTGCGGTTGGCTTTGCCCGTTCGGGGCGCTGCAGGAATTGGCCATCAAGATCGGCCGGCTCTTCCGGCTGCCGAGCTGGAATCCATCGGAGCGAACCCAGCGCTGGCTGTGGCTACCGAAATACGGCATTGCCGCGATTGTGGTCGGCACGGCTTTTGTCGCGCCGGCGGCGCTGGCTGCGGTCGAAGAGGTCGAGCCGTTCAAGACCGCGATTACGTCGATCTTCACCCGGCCCTGGCCCTACATCACCTATGCCGGGGTGCTGTTGTTCATGGGTCTTTTCACCGAGCGTTTCTTTTGCCGGTTCCTATGCCCGCTTGGCGCCGTCCTGGCAGTATTCGACCGGCTGCACATTTTCAACCTGCTGAAGCGTCGGCCTGAATGCGGCAGTCCGTGCCAGCTCTGCGAGCGCGGCTGCCCGGTGAAGGCGATCGAGAGCAACGGTAAGATCGTGATGGCCGAGTGCTTCCAATGCCTCGATTGCATGGTTGATTATTATGACGATCGCCGCTGCCCGCCGCTTGCTCAAACCCGCAAACAGCGGACCCGGCGGCAGCAGCCGCTGCCGCCACTGGGCAGCCCCGTACCGGCCTATGCACGTACGTCGACCCCGGTTTATGGAGCAGACAAATGAGTGTCACGGATGTCGGGGCTCGACCGAAAGGCTTTTCCCGTCGGCAGGCGTTGAAGGTGGTTGCCGCCGCTGCGGCCGTGCCGGTTGCTATTGGCGGGCTTCGCCTGTTGGCGCCAGAGGCGCGCTTCCATGTCTGGAATGGCGAAGCGCTCGGTGCGGTATCGTCGATGATGATCTGGCATCCCAATGCCAATTTCGCTCGGCGGACGATGACGCGGATGCTGACAGAGGTGTCGCGGCTTGACGCGATCTTCAGCCTGTTCAGAAGCGGGAGCGAACTGTCGCGGCTTAATCGGGAGGGCTCAATCAGCGGTGTCTCGCGTGATTTTGTCACTGTGATGGAGGCGGGCCGGGCGATGGGTCTTGCCAGCGATGGCGCCTTCGACCCGACGGTGCAGCCGCTGTGGGATGTCTATTCTCGGCATTTCGGCTCTCCGCTGGCCAATTTGGATGGGCCGGCCGCGATCGAACTGGAAGCCGCGCGGCAATTGGTCGGATATCATCGCATCGACATTGGCAGCCGATCGGTGGCATTCGCGACCCCGGGAATGTCGGCGACGCTCAACGGCATCGCCCAGGGCTACATCACCGACCGCATCGCTGATCTTCTTCGCAATGAAGGCTTCGAGCATGTGGTGGTCGAGCTTGGCGAAACCCGTGTTCTCGGCGATCATCCGGATGGTCGGCCATGGCGGGTCGGACTACGCGACCAAGATGGCAATACCGATCGAATGATCGAGCTCGTCGATGGTGCGATGGCGATGTCGGGCGGTTACGGCACGGTGTTCGACCCGAGCGGGCGCAATCACCATCTGTTCGATCCGGCAACGGGGCGGAGCGCCGACCGGCTGCTCGACGTTGTGATTTCGGCGCAACGGGCGACCGATGCCGATGCCTTGGCCACAGCGATATTTGTTGCCGGCGAGACTCGCGCAGCTTCGATCCTGGCGAACTATGCAGGTGCCTCGGCCATCCTAACCCGGCATGATGGAACCGCAATCCGCATCTGACCTTGCGCCCTAGTACAGCGAGGCGAGGTAGTGTCGCAACGGTTTGCTGGCAGCGTTGCGTGGGATCTCGCCCAGAATAACGACTTGCCTCGCTCCGCGAATGCCGAGCGGGCCTTCGGCAATAATCGGCGAAATGTTCTGGATCGCTTTTCCTGGCAATGCTGGTCAAGACGATCGCGGCGGCCGGGATTCCCCCGCGCATCCGGTCCGAGTGTCGCAAAGTCCGGCCGGCCGTCACCGCGAACAATTTAGGTCAGTTTGAATAGCAGCTAACCGTGCTGCGTCGACTGACCTGTCGAAAGCGCGTCAAGCATCTGTTCGGTCAGGTCAGCTAGCGCCCGACAGGGCCAAGAGAGGTCGCCGGTCGGGCTGCCGAAAGGGACCATTTGCGTGCAGCATCGGTTTGTCCCAGGCTCTCACGATCTCGCGTGCGAGATCGTGGCGTTGGCGTTATCTATGCCCTGGCCATGGGACTCAAGATTCGACCGATGACCCTCGAACACCTTCGCCTCTCTCTGGAATGGGCGAGGATCGAGGGCTGGAATCCCGGCATCGACGATGCCGAGGCGTTTCTTTCAGCCGATCCGGATGGATTTCTGATGGGCTGGCTCGATAATGAGCCCGTGGTCTCCATCTCCGCCGTGGCCTACGGGGAAGACTTTGGATTCATAGGCCTATATATTTGTCGCACCGACCTTCGCAGTCGTGGCTATGGTGTGATGCCGTGGAGGGCGGCGCTAGAGCGTCTGGCCGGGCGGGCTCGATGGCGTGATCGATCGGGTCGAGAAATATACCCGCCTCGGATTTGCGTTAGCCCATCGCAGCCGACGGTTTGGCGGTGCTCCGGCGATCAAGCGTCCCTGCGATCAGCGGATAGTGATCGTGGGTGAGCCAATGGTCTCCGATATAGAGCGTCTTGACCGAAGGTTCTTCTCGGGTCCTCGGGCATCGTTCCTTCGCCCCTGGCTTGTCGGAGCGCAGAGTCGAGAAGCACTGGCCCTGGTCGAGGACTGTCCGTCGTCAGGTAATTTGGAACCGATGAGCGGCCTGATTTAAGAGAGGGTTCGGCCCATCTGGTTGGTCATTTTATGCGGCGGTTTTGCGGTATTGCAAGCGCCGGGTTTGTAGCGTCTTTTGTTTGATCTTTTCTCTTTTCAACAGGATGGTCTGGCCGCGCCCGAAGTAGACATCGGCCGGCGTGGGGTTGCCCAGGCTCTCGTGGTAGCGGTGATAATTGTAGTGGCCGACGAAGGCCTCGATCTGTGTCTCCAAGTCGCCAGGCAGATAGTAATTTTCCAAAAGGATGCGGTTCTTCAGGGTTTGATGCCAACGCTCGATCTTGCCCTGGGTTTGCGGATGATAGGGAGCGCCGCGAATGTGCTCCATATCGCGGTCGTCGAGCCATTTGGCCAGATCGTCGGCGATGTAGCTGGAGCCGTTGTCAGACAGGAGCCGTGGCTTGTGAATGACCGTTGCCCGATCGCGACCTGACGCCTTGAGCGCCAGTTCCAGCGTATCGGTGACGTCCTCGGCCTTCATCGTGGTGCAGAGCTTCCACGCGATAATGGTGCGCGAGAAGTCGTCGAGCACGGTGGAGAGGTAGAACCAGCCCCAATCAATGACCTTGAGGTAAGTGAAGTCGGTCTGCCAGAGCTGGTTTGGCGCCGTGGTCTTGTCCTGGAACTCGTCGGACGCCTTGAGGACGATAAAGGCCGGGCTGGTGATCAGATCATGGGCCTTGAGCAGTCGATAAACCGAGGATTCCGATACAAAGTAGCCCTCTGTGTCTGTGAACCGGACAGCCAGTTCCCGCGGCGACAGATCCGTCTCGTCCAGCGCCAGCTGTACGATCCGGTCTCTCACCTCATCGGGGATACGGTTCCAGACTTGGCCAGGCCGCGAGCGGCGGTCCTCCAGGGCCTCCGGTCCGCCGGTCAGATAGCGGTCGTACCAGCGATAAAACGAGGTGCGGGGAATGCCCAACTGCGCCAGCGTGCGCTTGGCCGGCAGATGGGATCGCTCAACCAGCCGGATGATCTCCAGCTTCTCCGATAGTGGATACCTCATGCCTCCTCTCCCCCATCCGCGATCATGCTTTTTTTGAGTAGACGGTTGTCCAGCGTCAGGTCAGCAACGGCCTCCTTGAGTGCCAGTGCCTCACTGCGAAGATGCCGGACCTCATCGGAGGTAGCCTCACGGGCAGTGTCACCCGCCAGGCGCTTCTTCCCGGCCTCCAGGAAGTCCTTCGACCAGCGGTAATAGAGGTTCTGGTTGATCCCCTCACGGCGACACAGCTCAGCGATACTGTCCTCGCCGCGCAGGCCCTCCAGAACGATCCGGATCTTCTCTTCG
This sequence comes from Kaistiaceae bacterium, assembly GCA_963667605.2. Lineage (GTDB taxonomy): Bacteria > Pseudomonadota > Alphaproteobacteria > Rhizobiales > Kaistiaceae > JADLGL01. The sequence continues at coordinate 531,031 of CAXXUZ010000003.1, read as the reverse complement.
GCGCCGAACTGCCGACGAGTCGCCCGCCGGATGTCCTTCACGACCTTCTCGGCCGATGCTTTCTGGTGATTGGTGTTCCGTCTCATCTTCAATCCCTCGTGGGTTAAGATGAGCCAGAAACCCTCTCTTGTTCAATCCGCCCAATCTGTCCCAGGGGCGCTGACGCCGGACACCGTTGCCCCGTTCGGCGAGGAAGTCGACGGGCGATGGCCGGCACTGCATAAGGCGCTTCGATTGGCTGCGGCCAATGGCGGTTTGGTGCTGCCATGAGAGCCGCTTTCGTAGTAACGGCGACGATCCCAATCAAGCGCATCTCCGCTCACCCGGAAGCCCGGAAAGTTGATGTCGGCGCCGTCAAGGCGCTGGCCGACAGTATCGCCGAGATCGGCTTCATCAACCCGCTGCGTGTCCGCCAACTGAGGGACGCATGGCAGGTTATAGCAGGCGGGCACCGACTTGCCGCGGCACGGATGCTGGGCTTCGAAAATGTTCCCTGCCTCGTCGTCGATGATGACGATCTTCATGCCGAACTGGCGATGATCGACGAGAATCTCTGCAGGAATGACCTATCACCTTCGGAGAGGGCGGAAGCTACGGCACGGCGCAAGGAGATCTATATCGAGCTGCACCCTAAGACGAAGCGGGGAGCAACTCTCAAGCGCGGCGATCAACTCCCGAGTCGCCAAGTTGGCGAAACGGGAGCGGAACGGTTTTCCGCCGCCACCGCCAAGGCCACCAACCTATCCGAACGGGTGATCCAACGGGATGTCGAGCGCGCCGAGAAGATCGTCCCTGATGTTCTCGACAAGATCGCCGGCACGCCGCTCGATACCGGTGTCTATCTCGATCGGATGAAGGCGACTCCACCCGAGCAGCAGAGGGCGAGGGTGCTTGAGGATTTGTCCGCACCGAAGGCGCCGGTTCCGCAGAGACGGCTGCCGGATGACGCCCAATATGAACGTCCGAGCCTGGGAAAAGCGTCCATCGATGTCAAGCAGCGGTTTCTCCTCAGTCACCTCCGGCGCGACGGAGTGCCGTTATGAGTGTCAACGGCAGTTCCAACCGACTTCCTGTCCTCGCCCAAGAAATCAAAGCCGCGCATGAGGGCGTGCAAGACGCAGCGAGGACAGCCGCTGAGCGCGCCCTCGAAGCCGGCCACGCCCTTATCGAGGCCAAGACTGTGTTGGGGGCACGGTCAATGGCTTCCTTGGCTCAAGGAGCATGTTGGGTTCTCCGACAGGACCGCTCAGCTCTACATGCGGATCGCCAAACTAGCGCTCGAATCCGAAACGGTTGCGGATTTGGGCGTCAAGGCGGCAGCCAAGGTTTTGTGTACTATCGTTACGCCCAACTACGATCCGTATGCTGGGCTAAGCGACGAAGCAATCCTCGGATGGCCTGTTCCAACTGTTCTTGGTCGATTGCGGCTGGCACCCTGAAGGTGCGTACAGTCACGTCGAATGGGTAATCCAGCGCCCCTTCTCCACCGTTGAGGAATGGCTCGGCGACGATGGCCGCGCCTATCGGCACCGATGCGGGATGAGAGAGCCTTCCCGCGAATTCACCGCCGGTTGGGCCAGCTTCACCGAAGACAAGGCTGCAATGGCGCTCGACGACATTGTCGCGGAGCTGACATCTACCGCCAAATCAGCCGGGCCGATGAGGATGGCAACTCGGAAGCGTCGAAGACGCGCAGCAGCGGGGGCGCCGTCATGAGCGCCGCCGAGATCGCCCGGGGCCTTGGCGGACGCAAAGTTGGTCCCGACTGGGTGGCGAAATGTCCCGTTCACGATGACCGAACGCCCTCCCTTTCAATTTCCGAGGTCGACGGCAAGCCCTCTTGTTCATTGCCACGCCGGATGCAGCCAAGCGGAGGTGATCGATTCTCTTCGATCGCGCGGACTATGGGATGCTGTCGATGTCGGTCACGACAACCGAGATCGTCGTCAACGAACTAGTCATGAAAGGGATGAAACCCGCGACCGGTCGAGATCGGACGCTGCCCTTCGCATTTGGCAGTCGTCTATTCCGGCCTCCGATACCTTGGTCGTAACCTATCTGCACAGTCGCGGCATATCGATGCCACCGCCGCTGAGCCCTCGCTTCCATCCCGGCTTAAAGCATCCGACGGGCGAAAGCTGGCCGACGATGGTTGCATTGATCATCCGCGGAAGGGATGACGAACCGATTGGCGTTCACCGCACGATTCTGGCCCGCGATGGTCGCGGCAAGGCTCCCGTTACGCCACAAAAAATGATGCTCGGGCGATGCAGGGGCGGCGCTGTCCGTCTTGCCGATGCCGGCGACCAACTGATGGTCAGCGAAGGCATCGAAAACGCTCTCGCGGTGATGCAGGTGACCAGCAAGCCCGCCTGGGCGGCATTGTCGACATCGGGGCTGATGAACCTCGATCTGCCGGTCGCGACCACCGATATCACCATCCTGGCCGACGGCGACGATGCCGGTGAAAAGGCTGCCGCCACGGCATCTCAGCGTTGGAAGGCTCAGGGGCGCCATGTGCGGGTCGCAAGGCCGCCGCCTGGTCTCGACTTCAACGACATGTTGGCGAGCGATCTCTCGATAGAGCTGACCTTATGACCGGCGCGCCAGACATCGCCGCGGCGATCAACGCCGCCGAACCGGTCGAGTTCGACCAAAACCCGATCGAGCTGAAGGAAGCTGGGCTCAGCCAGCGAGACGCGCTCCTACAGGTTTCCGACAAAGCCGAGATTTGGCGTTCGCCTGATGGCGAAACCCACGCGAGCGTGCCCGTCGGTGATCATTTCGAACACCACCGGCTCAACTCAAGGTCATTTCGAGACTGGATGCTAGTGGATGGAATCTAACGCTTGATGCCCGCGTCTGACAGCGGCGATGATTTTGTCGGGATCCTTTGTCCAGATGAAGGGCTGCGGATCGTTGTTGGTGTGTTCGAGGAAGCGGTTGATGGTGGCCTGGAGATCGACGATCGAGTGGAAGACGCCGCGCTTGAGACGTTGCTTTGCGAGCTTTGCGAAGAAACCTTCGACGGCGTTGAGCCAGGAGCAGGATGTTGGGGTGAAGTGGAAGAAAAAGCGCGGATGGCACGTAAGCCACCCGCGGACCTTGGGATGCTTGTGGGCGGCGTAGTTGTCGAGGATCACATGGACCAGCTTTCCCGCGGGCACGTCGGCCTCGATGGCGTTGAGGAAGCGAATGAACTCTTGGTGTCGATGGCGCTGCATGCACTGGCCGATGACACGCCCTTCGAGCACGTTCAGCGCGGCGAACAGCGTGGTCGTGCCGTGCCGCTTGTAGTCATGCGTCATCGTGCCCGCGCGTCCCGTCTTCATCGGCAGCCCGGGTTGGGTGCGGTCGAGCGCCTGGATCTGGCTCTTCTCGTCAACCGACAGGACAACGGCGTGCGCCGGCGGATCGACATAAAGGCCGACGATGTCCCGCAGCTTGGGAATGAACTCCGGGTCACGCGACAGCTTGAACTGCCGGACCCGGTGGGGCTGAAGCCCGTGCGCCCGCCAGATGCGCTGTACCGCGCTGACGCTGATGCCGACCGTCTTGGCCATCGCCGGCGCCGTCCAATGTGTCGCCTCGTGGCGCGGCGCACTCAGCGTCAGCGCGACGACGCGGTCAGCGATTTCCCGGCCGAGCGGCGGAACGCGCGAGGGTCGCGTCTTGTCCCGCAGCAACCCCTCGACACCCTCGTGCATGAAGCGCTCCTGCCAACGCCAAACCGCTGTCTTGCTCTTGCCGGTGCGGCGCATGATCTCGACCGTGCCGAGACCATCCCCGCTCAGAAGGACGATCCGTGCCCGCCACACGTGTTTCTGCCGGCTGTTCCGGTCCGCAACGACCGCTTCGAGACGAGCACGGTCGGCGGTACTCACATCGACGATGATTCCTGGCCGCATGCGCCAGACTCGCACACGACGTGCCCGGCGAGAATCCCTCGCGGGATTCAAACGTCAAATTTTATCCACTAGAAGGGCGACGAGAGGAGTGAGCGATGACGCATCAGCCGGGCGAACGCGATAGGCCGCAAGCCGACCTGGCGGCAGGCTTCGCCGAGCAGCCGCTCCGCCATTTCGTTCTGAGCGAGATCCGCGCGCGGCCGTTTCAGGCGATGTCCACGCCGCGCCGGGTGCTCCACTACGCCTTCGCCACCAATGCGGCAACGGCCGAGCTTGCTCGCGATCAGTTGAGCGAGAGGTGCAATGCCCTCGGCGTTGACGCGCCGGACAGCGATTCCAGCCACCACATCGTCACCATCGGAGATGCAAGGCTTCGCTGGGAAACCCATTCCGAGTTCACCACCTACACTTGGGACATGCCGCCCGATGAAGGCGGTCGCATGCCGACCTTCGGTGAACTTCTCTCCGGTGAGTTCGTGCAGCCGGGGCCGCTATTGGTCGCCAGCCGTTTGGACCTGGTCGAGGACCATCGGGAAACTCAGCAACTGCTCGAGGGGCTAGATCCTGGAACGACGGCCGTCTCCTCGCTGCGCGAGGGCCGGGCCATTGGCGCCACTGACTTCCGGCTTCATGAACACGGAATGACCCGCATATTGCTCGTCGATCGGGGCCTCTATAAGCACGAGATCGGCCCGATGGTTGTTCGGCTTATGGAGCTGGAGACCTATCGGACGATGGCGCTGCTGGGCTTGCCCGAGGCGCGCGCCCTGCAGCCAAGCCTCTCTCGTGCTGAGGCCGGTTTGCAGGAGGTGACGACCAAGATCGGTTCGACATCTGACATCACCGAAAACCGCGCCTTGTTGGACTCGCTGACCACACTTGCGGGCGAATTGGAGGCGGCCTCCGCTCGAAGCGCATTTCGTTTCGGCGCGACTCGCGCTTACAATGAAATCGTGCAAATGCGCCTTGCCTCGATCAGGGAAACTCCGCTTGAGGGTTACACCCGGTGGAGTGCGTTCCTGCAGAGGCGGATGGCACCGGCGATACGCACCGGCGAGCGCACCGAGACCCGCCAGAGCGAGATCTCTGACCGCCTGGCGCGAGCCGCCAACCTCCTGCGCACCCGCATCGAGGTCGATCTCGAGCAGCAGAATCGTGAATTGCTGGCGTCGATGAATCGGCGCGCCCGGCTGCAATTGCCTTGCAGCAATGGGTTGAGGGGCTCTCGGTCGCAGCGGTCAGCTATTATGTTGTCAGTCTCATTTATTACCTTGCCCAAGGTGCCGATTCCTATGGCCTCGGCATCGAGTCGGCCCGTGTCACGGCGTTCGCGGTGCCGGTAATCGTCGTCGCTATCTGGTTGTTTGTCCGATCGATCCGAGCCCGCGGACACGCGGCAGAGGCCAAGGAGAACGATGAGCATTCTTGACCCCGCCGTCCAGATCGTTAGGAACGCATTTTCAGCTGGATGAGCGGTATGGGCGTTGATCGCGCGACCGACGCATTCTGGCTTGATTCGGGCCAATGAAATGGCGCCCGGATCGGGTACGAAAGGTTATATCGGTGGCAGATGTCCAGCCAGAACTCGCGCTGATCGGCACTGCGGGGCCTCGCCATGACGAGATTCTGACACCAGAGGCGCTGCGGTTTCTTGTCGCCCTCCATCAGAATTTCGATGCGCGGCGGCTCGAGTTGCTTACGCGGCGGGAAACCCGGCAACACCGTCTCGATGCCGGCGCGCTGCCTGATTTCCTCCCTGAGACCGAACACATCAGGGCCGGCGATTGGAGAGTGGCGCCCGCGCCGGAGGAAATCAGCGATCGCCGCGTCGAGATGACCGGGCCGGTCGAGCGGCTGACCCTGATCGAGGGCCTCAACGCGGATGCGCGCGTCTATATGGGCGACTTTGAGGACGCCACTGCGCCAACCTGGGCGAACATGGTCGACGGCCAAATCAACGTCCGCGATCGTTGGCACGATCAACTGACCTATGTCGATCCGGACACCGGCGACGAGCTGCGCCTGTCGGATCAGCCTGCGGTGTTGATGACCCGGCCGCGCGGTTGGCATTTGCCGGAGGCACATATTCAAATCGGTGGCCAGCCAATCTCCGGATCGCTGTTCGATTTCGGGCTAGTGCTGTTTCACAACGCCGAGGCAATGCTCGCCAAGGGTTCGCGACCCTATTTCTACCTGCCGAAGCTGGAGAGCCATCTCGAGGCAAGATTGTGGAACGATGTGTTCCTCTTCGCGCAGGATGCCGTCGGCCTCCCGGTCGGCACGATCAAGGCTACCGTGTTGATCGAAACGCTGCCGGCCGCCTTCGAGATGGACGAGATTCTATTCGAGCTTCGGGATCATTCTGTCGGGCTCAATTGCGGTCGTTGGGACTACATCTTCTCGCTGATCAAGACCTTCCGCACGCGGCCCGACTATTTGCTGCCGGATCGCAACCAACTCGACATGGGCGACGCCTTTCTTCGGGCCTATTCCGAGTTGTTGATCAAGACCTGCCATCGCCGCGGGACTTTCGCGATGGGTGGCATGTCCGCCTATATCTCGCGTGAGAACGACAGCGACGAAGACCGGCAGGCGCTTGAGGAAATTCGGCTCGACAAGGAGCGAGAGGCCAAGGCCGGCCATGACGGCACCTGGGTCGCTCATCCGGCGCTGATCGCGATCGCCCAAGAGGTGTTCGACCGGCTGATGCCCGAGCCGAATCAACTGTCGCGGCAGCACGACGACCTCGAAATATCGCAGTTCGATCTGCTCGAAGTGCATGACGGAATCCGTACCGAAAACGGTCTGCGCGATAATATCCGCACCGGTGTCCAATACCTAGAAGCGTGGCTTCGCGGCCAGGGGGCGGTGCCGCTCGATCACGTTTTGGAGGATGCGGCGATAGCTGAGATAAGCCGCGGACAGATCTGGCAGTAGCTTCGATTCCAGGCCAGCCTGGCCGAGGGTAGTAACGCCACGCCGGCGCTGTACTCGCTATTCCTCATTGAGGAAATGGAGCGGGTGAAGCAGACTATTGGCGAGGAAGCCTATCAGGCGGGCCGCTTCGCCGATGCGATTGCGCTCTACACCGAGCTCAGCATGGCCGACGAATTGCAGCCTTTCCTGACGTTGGCGGCCTATCGTCTGATCACCTGACTGGGGTCAGATCACGATCACCCGGGTTCCGACCGGGACGCGATCATATAAATCAATCACGTCCTGGTTGCGCATTCGGATGCAGCCGGATGAAACAGCTTGACCGATCGTCCACGGCTCGTTCGAGCCGTGAATGCGGTAGAGCGTAGAGCTAAGATAGAGCGCCCGCGCGCCGAGCGGATTTGCCAGCCCGCCAGGCATATGGTCTGGAAGTCCGGGCACACGCTGACGCATTTCCTCAGGTGGATACCAATCGGGCCATTCCGCTTTGCGTGTCACCGTATGAATACCGGACCATTCGGATCCCGGCCGGCCGACCCCAACCCCGTAGCGGATCGCCTGTTCGCCCTCGAGGATGAGATAGAGAAACCGGGCCGTCGTGTCGATGATGATTGTCCCTGCCTGTTCGGAGCCGTGATAGGCGACGGTCTGGGGCAGGTAGATCGGATCCAAAGGCGGGTACGCGACCTGCATCACCGAATTGGTCACCGGCACCTGGATCGACAGGAGCCGATTGGCTTGCGCCGGATTGATATGAACGAGCCGTGGTTTCGTGAGATCAGGACTTAATGTTGTCGGTGGCCTGGGGATCACCATTTCCGCCAGGGCGGTCTCGGCGAATATTGCCGCCAGAATCAACGCGGCCAGGCCGTTGTACATTCGCATTGGTTGATCCTGAATCCGGCGAAGACGCGCATGTGAAATGCGGGGCCGGCCACGCCGGCAAGACCCTGCCTCATCCCGATCCTGGACGACGCTGGCAAGGGAAAATGAATCAATGCCGCAGGCGACGCATAATGGTTGGTTATGGTTAGCAATTGGTGAGAAAACCCGGCCCGCCACGATACGATGGGCGGATTCGCCGAGGCGCTAATTGCCGTTGCCGGTCCGATTGACACTTTGAGCGTTGAAGATGCCTCAGACGAAGTCGGTCTGCAGCGCCTGATACACGTTGGTGTTGGCACTGAAGAACCAAGCCGGGATCGGCGCGCCATTTGTGCTTTGATGATAGCCGGTGAGGTTGAGGAGCATCGAAGATCCGAAGCTCTGAATCGCGGGCTGGCCGGCAGCATTGACCGACGCTTGTGCGTGGCAGGTCATGCACGAGGCCGAGTTGACAAATCCGCCCTCGGTAATCGACTGGCCGAGGACGATCGGCACGCCATAGGCGGTCGTGAAGGCCGTTTGCGTGCCCTTGAGCCGATAGCTACGCCAGGCCTCGTCGGTAGCCGATGGCATGTTGGGGTCCGCTGAAGGCTTTGTCGCGATCCCGATCGCACCGAATAGCGCATCCAGCGACGGGGTCATCAGCCCGGAATCATATGGTTGGCCGGTGAGGAAGATCGTCGATGGCCTGACCAGATTGTCGCTTTGCGTGTGTGGCCTGATAAAGTTGCCGTAGAAACCTTCCGGCGCTGGTTGCTCGAACCCAAAGGAATCGTTGCAGCCTATATAGTCGCAGCGCCCGAGATTGCCGACATGCTCAAAGGCATACCAGTGCCAATTGGGCAGCGCCTTCACGGCACCGGTGACGCCGACGAGATAATGGAGGCCGGGCTTGAACGACGATGCGTCATTGTCACCGATGGCCGAACTGATCATCATCGTGATGTAGGGCGCATCGGGATTGTTCGGAGGTCCTGAGGGCATCTCCCGGATCAGGCCGAAGTCGAGCATGTAGTCCTGGTGGATCCAGTCGGTCTTGAACATGACCGCGTCCGACGGAAAGCGAATCTCGACGCCCTCGGCCCGGAATGGTGCGTTGGCGGCAACCGTGGTGCTGGCGCGATTGAAGCGGTCGGCAAGCCCTTCAAGGTTGTACAGATTCTGTCGGAACGAATACTCGAAGAACGCCCGATTGCGATAGACGATCTCGGCTTCCTCTCGGCGAAGTTCACGGGCCGGATCGGTGGTGGCGATGATGCCATGGGCGGGCGGAGTCACCTCATGGGCGCCAGGGACCAAGGTCGCACTGGCAATGCCGCCATGGTCGCCGGGAAAATAGGGGCAATGGAGTGCCGGATTGCCGGCATTGTCATAGCCCGGATTAATCGCGGCATTGGGGTCGCAACAGTTTTCAGTGATGCCATTGCCACAGAGCGGCAGCGGCTCCTGAGGCCAGCTGAAGCTGTCGAATGCCCAATTATTCCAAAACGCAAATCGGATGGCGTCGGTGAATTGGGTCCAACCAAAAGCGTCGGGGCAAGTCATGGCCGGATTGGTGATCTCGTTGGGCCACACATAGGCTTGGGTTTCGGGATCAAACCGCAATTGGCTGCAGGAATCGTCGTCACGGACGTCGCTGCGGAAATACATTGCGTTGTCGATTGCGTTTGGCTGAGCCGATGCGACGATCGCGGAGGCCGCCGCCGCCGCCGCCGAGGCGCCGATTATCGTGACAACCCGCATTATGCCAGCCTCCATGCCTCTTTGCGCCTGGCCGCCGGTCGACCAAAAGCAGCACAGGATAGAGTTGCTCGTGGGAGTTGCCACCTGCGCTTTCGGACAGGGTTGATCGGAGCTTACGACCGATCGTAGGTATGTTCCCAAATTGCTATGACCGGGGATATCGAGGTGCTCACAGCGTGGGTTACTCGCGGCACTTGCCGAGCGGCGACAAAGGAATCAAGCTCACCCGTGAGCGAATTTGAGCCTCGGAAGGACGGCAGCCAATGACCGAGGACAGCAAAGGACGGCCAACTTGCTGGTGGCACTCCGACATTCCTGACTATCAGGCTTACCATGACGAGGAATGGGGCCGGCCGGTTGATAATGATCGCCGGCTGTTCGAGAAGCTGTGCCTGGAAGGGTTCCAGGCAGGGCTGTCCTGGCTGACGATCGTGCGCAAGCGGGATGCGTTCCGAAACGCGTTTCTGGGGTTCGACGTCGACAAACTCCTCCAGTTCACCGACGCCGACATTGATCGCCTTTGCACTGATTCGGGGATAGTCCGCCATCGCGGCAAGATCGCCTCGGTGGTCAACAACCCGCGCGGGCCCAGGAACTCAGCCGTGAGTTCGGCAGTCTTGCCACATATTTCTGGGCCTTCGAGCCGGACCCGGATTCAAGACCGTCACAAATCGACCGTGAAGCCCTGATGCGGTTGGCGACCCCCCCCGGAATCGGTCGCGTTGTCGAAAGATCTGAAGCAGCGTGGTTGGTCGTTCGTCGGGCCGACCACGGTCTATGCCTTTATGCAAGCTATGGGCCTGGTCAACGATCACATTGAAGGATGCTGGTGCCGTGGCGAGGTCGAGGTCGCCCGCGCGGCCTTCGTCAGACCGTCTCGCTCAGACTAGACAAGTGTTCCAATTCGCTTCGCTGAAGCCAAGCGTTTGAGCGGCACGACGCTCGCGCAGGCGGAGATCACGCCAGCTTGTACCGACCGATTCGGGCCACAGCGCCGTATCGGTCGAGCCCCAGTTGGAAGCGTCCCAACCAAGCCGGCCCCACGCTTCCCGTTCGGCGCTGTTCATTTGTGCCCAGCTAAGCTGGCCCCATTGGCAAGGATCGGCGGGAGTCCGAACGGCGACCTCCGCGCCTTCGGCACCTCCGAACAGTCCACCCCCCGCAGTGGCCATCGGTGCGTTCGGATTGGGCGTGCAATATCCCGGGGGCGGCGTGACCAGAGACAGAGCCGCGGCGCAATTGGACTGTTGCTCGACGGTAAGATTGGGAGGTCGCTCCTGACCGGCGGGGCCGACGGTCTGCGGATTGTCCTGCGGCCAGTTTGCAGCAGCCTCCCGCTCGCCGGGTGGCAGAAGTGTATTGGTGGGAGGCGCTACTAATCCGGGCCGAGCCTGATAGTCGATCGGTTGCTGGCGGTCGAAACTGAACATGCGGGTCATGTCCTGAACCGTCTGCAGGGTCGCACCGGTGCCGGTGCCGTAGGTTACGGGTGAGCAACTCGCCAGCGCCAACACGCAACCGACGATGAAGCTGGTGCGCAAAGCACTACCAACAACAGCACTATCAACAGCCATGATGGATTCCCTTTTAGCGCCCACCGACCCGCCGTCGTTGGCTTCTCACGCGCGAAGTCCTGACCAGAAGGCCGATTTGCGCCGAACTTTAGGCGATCGACTTTCCATCAGCAATATAATCCCTGCCTTTGGCTAAAGCGAATGCGCCAAGGCGCGGTCGATCATGCTGCCCGCGTTGGCGCCGGCATGGATTGCACGGGCGCGATCCGCATCGGCCGCCATCTGGCGAACCAGGCTTGCGGTCGAATCGAAGCGTTCCTCCGGCCTCAGCCATCCGTGGAAAACGATGGCGAGGTCCTTACCGTAGAGATTGCCGGAAAAATCGAACAAATGTACCTCGAGGATGGGTTCTCCACCGCCGAAGGTAGGCCGAATCCCATAACTTGCGACGCCCAAAACACTCGTGCCGCCGTCCCACCTGGCTGCAACCGCATAGACGCCGTGACGGAGGTCCATTGCGTCCGGTAACGCCAGATTTGCCGTCGGATAGCCGAGATCGCGCCCACGTTGCTCACCGTCGACCACGGTACCGGTGATGAACCAGAGATAGCCGAGGGCCGCTCTGGCCAAGTCGATATCACCGTTCCGCAACCCGTCGCGGACCAGCCCTGATGAAATTACCCGGCCGTCCTGATCAGTGATCGGGGAGACGATCTCGACGCCAAAACCAGCCTCCTTGCAGAGCGATCGCAGGATTTCGGTGTCGCCGCCTCGGTCTTTGCCGAAGCGAAATCCGTCGCCGACGACAATGGCCGCGGCAGAGAGCCGATCCACAAGCACCGATTTGACGAAATCGACCGGCTTGAGCCGAGAAAGATCGCGATCGAAACGCGCCTCGACGACGCCTTTTGCGCCGGCGATCCCCAACAGAATCCGTTTCGCGGGTGCCGATGTCAGCCGGAACACCGGGGCCGCCGGCCGAAAGAAGGTACGCGGATGCGGCTCAAAGGTCAGGGCGATCGCCACCGACGACATCCCGTCGGCCTCGGCGACGGTGGCTTCGATCAGCCCTTGATGACCGATATGCACTCCATCGAAGCTTCCGATTGCAATGACGGCGTTGCGGAACAGCTCCGGCACTGGCTCATCAGCATTGAGGGCGAGCCGATAAGTTTCGGGGCGCGTCTGGTCCGACATCGCATCTTCTACCAGCTTAGTCGCGACATGAAGGAGCTGGCCTCCGCCGCGTGGCTCCTAAGCAAGCGCGCCACGGCATCAAATTCACCGGCTACACCGACCTCATATTCGCCTGCATGAATCCCCGAGGCGATGAACAGCGCTGTAATGCCAGCGCGATTGGCGCCGGTGATATCGGTTCCCGCACCATCGCCGACCGCCAGTACTTGATCGGCCGAAATCTGTTCACCGGCTAGCTCGCCGATCGCCGCTAGCGCTTGCTCATATATCGGCGGATGGGGCTTGCCGATGATCGTCACCTCGCCGCCGAGCGTTTGGTATCGGGCGGCGAGAGCGCCGGCGCAGGGCAGCAGCCGGTCGCCGCGCTCGACCACCAGATCGGGATTGGCGCAGATCATTCCGAGATGCCGCCGGGCCATTTCCGCCAGCAGCGGATCATAGTCCCCGGCGGTCTCGCTTTCGTCGTCGACCAATCCGATGCAGGAGACGATTTCCGCTGAATCAAGGTCGCAGAGTTCCACGTTAAGCCCTTGATAGATAAGAAGGTCGCGATCAGGGCCGAGGTGATAGAGCCAGGTGCCCGGGCGCTCACTCAGCTTGGCTCTGGCGACATCGCCCGATGTGATCAGCCCATCATAACACGCGCGGTCGACACCGATGGCGTCCAGCTGCTCCTCTACCGACCAATCCGGCCGCGGCGCATTGCTGATCAGCAAGACTATGCCGCCGCTCTGTCGGTAGTTTGTCAACGCCTCGACAGCATCGTGAAACGGCTCCAACCCGTTGTGAACGACGCCCCAGACGTCGCTGAGGATCGCGCGAAACGGCAACGCGATTTCCGACAGCCCGGAAATCCGACGAGGCGATGCGGTGGAGATCATTCAGGGTCAGCTACTGTGAGCCACGCCGACGGTCAAGCGTGTTCGGCATTTAGTCGATACGCTTTGTTTACCGTATTTGCCCAAAGCGATGACGGTGCGCCGGCCTCATTCATGGCGCGCTATTGGGGCGATAAACGAACTTTCATGTCACGTGCCATAATGACCGTGCCGGTGCTGATTGTTGACGCCGATCCGGTACAGTGACGCATTCTTGCCAGCCAGCTCGAGGCTGGTTCGGGGTCGCGGTTTCGCGTCCATGCGTGCGGATCGGTCGATGAGGCGCGGAAAGCGGTCGGAGGTGGAAGTGACCATGTCGTGCTCGCCGATGTCGATTCCCTCGGTGGCCCAGCTCGGGTCGGCCTGCTCGCCGAAAATGGCACTCCGGTGATTGCCATGAGCGCCGGCGGGTCGGTGGCAACCGCGGTTGCCGCAATGCAGGCCGGCGCCACTGATTTTATCGCCAAACCGGTGGGCGCGAGGCGTCTAATCGAGCGCCTGGAGGCGGCCGCCGCCGCCCTCGGACACTCCCGGGCCGTCGCAACGGAGGCGAATCAGCCGTCGCGGTCAGACTTCCCGGGGTTTGTCGGCCCGTCGCGTGAAATACAGGACATCCTGGACCAGATTGAGCAAATTGCAGCGTCCCGTGGGCCGGTCTTTCTGACCGGTGAGAGCGGCACTGGCAAGGATCTCTGCGCACAAATGATCCATGCGCGCGGTGGCGACGAGCGGCCCTACGTAGCGATCAACCGCGGCGCCATTCCTGCCGATCTCGCGGAGAGCGAATTGTTCGGCCACGTCCGCGGAGCATTCACCGGTGCCGTTGGCGATCGCAGCGGGGTGGTGGAGCTCGCCGACGGAGGGACACTGCTTCTAGACGAGATTGGCGAGATGCCCGTGTCCTTGCAGGCGAAGCTCCTCCGCGTCGTGCAGACCGGTGAATTTCAGCGTGTGGGCGACAGGCGCACCCGCTCGATCGATGTTCGCTTCATCGCCGCCACCAACCGCGACCCGCACAGCGATATTGTTGCGGGTCGGTTCCGCGAGGATCTGTTCTACCGACTCAACGTTCTCCCGATCCGGTTGCCAGCGCTGCGTGACCGGCCCGATGACATCATCCCGCTGGCCAGCCATTTTCTGGCCCATTATGCATCTGAAGAGGGACGCGATCCTGCGTCCTTCCGCTCCGACTCCGAGACGTTCCTCCTCGCTCAGCCATGGCCCGGTAACGTCAGGCAGCTGCAAAACTTGACGCGGCGCATTGCGATCCTGAGCGGCGGCGAGACTGTGAGCGCGAAATTCGTCCGCGCGGCCCTGGCCGAATTTGGCGTCCCGTCTTCCGCTGAGCCCAGCCGGCCGATGAAGGTAGTGCCTTTTCGCGACCAGGAACGGGGTATCATCGAATCCGCGCTTGTCGCCCATTCCGGCAACATTGTCCGCGCTGCCGCGGCGCTTGAGATCAACCCCTCGACCATCTACCGCAAACGCCAGACTTGGATGACCGCCGGTTGATCGACAACGGCTTTGCCGCGTACGGTCACCCCGCCGGATAAGACGACCCTGACAGCGATTGGGCGGAGTTGGTTGAGATGAGTGCGCGGTCTATGCCGGCGATGCTCAGGGTCTTTGGCCTGACCGCGACCATTTTTTTCATTGGCCGTGCCATGGCCGGCGAAATCGCCGACGTCATGGTCGAGGTCGAAGGCCTGATCGATGAAGGCGATCCGGCCGAGATCTGGGCCGGCTTCGATCGGGCGACGGAGCTGTTTTGGGCCGAGGCGCCGCTCGCTTTTCGCGCCGCGACGTTGGCCGACAATGTTGCCGGCTTCGGTCAGTACCAGCCACGTGCCGACAATCTCTTCGCGCCCGGCGATAGGTTGACCGTCTATCTTGAGCCGGTTGGCTATGGCTGGACCGCAATCGGCACCGAGTTTCGCATTCGATTCTCGATCGATATCGAGATCGTTTCCCAAACCGGTGGCGTAACTCTGGCGGAGGAAGGGTTCGCCCTGATCGAGCGCCTCGCGCGCAACCGCAGTCGGGAATTCCAGGCCACGATTTCGATGACCCTGCCAGCACTGCCAGCCGGCCCCTATCAGCTTCGTCTGACTTTCCACGACGATGCAACCGGAAAGAGTGCGGTCGTGGAGGTTCCCTTCCAGGTCACTGAATAGTCAGTCTTTTGCGGATCGCTAGAGCAATCCGCTAATCGTTGCGGAACCAAGAATCATTCGAAAATTTTGACCAATTGTTCGCTCCGGAAAGAACGCGAAGGTAATTTGCCAATGCGCTGATGGCTGAGTTCTAGAGAGATTAAGGCGCGGCGGACATCATGTTGAAGAGTTTTCGCTCGGACCGGCAAGGTGGCGTAGCCATCTTATTTGCATTAGCCGCAATCCCCCTAACCGTCGCGACCGGTGCCTCGGTCGACTACTCGCTGGTCGCCCAGCAGAAGGTCCATTTGCAGGATGCGGTGGACGCGTCCGCGCTTGCCGGCGCCATATTGAACAGTTTGGCCGATGGCGGTCGCATCGCGGAGGCAGAACGGATCTTTGCCGCGAACTTTCCGGATCATTATTTCGTGCAGCCCACCATTTCGATTGACCTGGACACGGTCACGGTGTCGGCGTCGCTTCCGGCACCGATGGCGTTCATGGGCATTATTGGGATCGACAATATCCAGATCACTGCAAGCGCGACCGCGATCAAATCGGAAGGCAGCCCGGTCTGCATGCTTGCCCTCAACCCAAACCAATCCGGTGGGGTGAGGATAGAAACAGCCACGCGTCGCGGAAACTAAAGTCACTCTGATCCCGACAAAATCAAGCTTGACGAGCGGACTCGAGGATCGCCACCTACTCTATAATGTCCGGCGTCAGCGCCCCTGGGACAGATTGGGCGGATTGAACAAGAGAGGGTTTCTGGCTCATCTTAACCCACGAGGGATTGAAGATGAGACGGAACACCAATCACCAGAAAGCATCGGCCGAGAAGGTCGTGAAGGACATCCGGCGGGCGACTCGTCGGCAGTTCGGCGCCGAAGAGAAGATCCGGATCGTTCTGGAGGGCCTGCGCGGCGAGGACAGTATCGCTGAGCTGTGTCGCCGTGAGGGGATCAACCAGAACCTCTATTACCGCTGGTCGAAGGACTTCCTGGAGGCCGGGAAGAAGCGCCTGGCGGGTGACACTGCCCGTGAGGCTACCTCCGATGAGGTCCGGCATCTTCGCAGTGAGGCACTGGCACTCAAGGAGGCCGTTGCTGACCTGACGCTGGACAACCGTCTACTCAAAAAAAGCATGATCGCGGATGGGGGAGAGGAGGCATGAGGTATCCACTATCGGAGAAGCTGGAGATCATCCGGCTGGTTGAGCGATCCCATCTGCCGGCCAAGCGCACGCTGGCGCAGTTGGGCATTCCCCGCACCTCGTTTTATCGCTGGTACGACCGCTATCTGACCGGCGGACCGGAGGCCCTGGAGGACCGCCGCTCGCGGCCTGGCCAAGTCTGGAACCGTATCCCCGATGAGGTGAGAGACCGGATCGTACAGCTGGCGCTGGACGAGACGGATCTGTCGCCGCGGGAACTGGCTGTCCGGTTCACAGACACAGAGGGCTACTTTGTATCGGAATCCTCGGTTTATCGACTGCTCAAGGCCCATGATCTGATCACCAGCCCGGCCTTTATCGTCCTCAAGGCGTCCGACGAGTTCCAGGACAAGACCACGGCGCCAAACCAGCTCTGGCAGACCGACTTCACTTACCTCAAGGTCATTGATTGGGGCTGGTTCTACCTCTCCACCGTGCTCGACGACTTCTCGCGCACCATTATCGCGTGGAAGCTCTGCACCACGATGAAGGCCGAGGACGTCACCGATACGCTGGAACTGGCGCTCAAGGCGTCAGGTCGCGATCGGGCAACGGTCATTCACAAGCCACGGCTCCTGTCTGACAACGGCTCCAGCTACATCGCCGACGATCTGGCCAAATGGCTCGACGACCGCGATATGGAGCACATTCGCGGCGCTCCCTATCATCCGCAAACCCAGGGCAAGATCGAGCGTTGGCATCAAACCCTGAAGAACCGCATCCTTTTGGAAAATTACTATCTGCCTGGCGACTTGGAGACACAGATCGAGGCCTTCGTCGGCCACTACAATTATCACCGCTACCACGAGAGCCTGGGCAACCTCACGCCGGCCGATGTCTACTTCGGGCGCGGCCAGACCATCCTGTTGAAAAGAGAAAAGATCAAACAAAAGACGCTACAAACCCGGCGCTTGCAATACCGCAAAACCGCCGCATAAAATGACCAACCAGATGGGCCGAACCCTCTCTTAAATCAGGCCGCTCATCGGTTCCAAATTACCTGACGACGGACACCCGGGACCACCTAATGGGGATCACGGTTATGCACAAGCGACCCGGATTTGCCCCGGAGTACCAGGATTTGTTCTGGGCCTGGTACACGGCTGATGGCGGTCTCTTTCTTACCGACGAGACGCCGGTGGCTGGCATTGTCGAGTATGCGTGCAGTGGCTGCCATAGCATCGCGCCTGGCGATGACTGGATTTACCCGACATTCCCCAGATGACATCCAAATTCGCGGAAATCGTACCACGGCCCCATCTCCAAGGGAACTCTGTTCCCATTGCAGCCATCCGATGACATGATTTTGGTAATCGGCCAGCGCGTGGAAGGCCATTTGGTCGTTTCTCTTGCCATCCAGACACACCTCTCGTGTCGCAATCTCCTTGCCGTCGATTCCCTCGGCCTACGCCGGAGCGGGTCTTCGTCGTAGATCATCAATCAGGCTCAAGATTTTCTGGAACAAGCTTCTTGGGACTGCAACCTCGGCCAATTGAAATGTGACGTACCGGCCATGGCTGACAACTTTCGCACCGATCTTGACCAGCTTCTCCCTCAGCGTCGTCAGCGACCATTGCTCCACGGTATCGGGCAACGCCAGGGTACGCATGAAGTTGCCGAGGTTATAGGCGAGTGCATGCAGCTGGAGCCGGACGGCATTGTTGCGTAACGAACGGCATGACAGCCGCGTCCACTTGATGGCGTTCTTGCCTTCCTTGATCCATTGCCCGGCAGTGTCGCGCTGATTGTAGAACGCAACAACCCGCTCGGCAGGACGGCTCAGGTTGGTGACGATGAAGCCGACGCGGGGATACAGTTCCCCTGAGTGCCACTCCACCTTGGCGACGACCCGGCGGGGCTCCGTCCAGCTACCGGCCCGATAGCTGAAGTTCGCGTAATACCGACGAACTTCCTTCGGCGGCCGACCGACGGGGCGCTTGAGCAGGTGCGCGATGCTGTCGTGCAGCACCTTGTTGGCCGGAAGCCGGATGGCGTACTTGAAGCCTTCCGCTTCCAGAAACTCATAAACCTCGGGCGAGGCGAAGGCGGCGTCACCACGGAAATAACGCCGGAGTGTCTTGTTCCGGTATCGAGCGACCACCGGGTCCAACACATCGCGCCATTCATGGGCGCTGTGCACGTTGCCCGGACGCAGGGCGCAACGCTCCAGATCGCCGAACTGGTTGAACACGAACAGCGGGTGATAGCACGTGCAGCCGAAGTGGACCGTTGTAGGCCGTGCCCTCCTGGTCACCGTAGGTCGGGCTGACGGAGCTGTCCATGTCGAGCACGATAATCTTCGGCGGCTTGCGCTCGTTAACCTGGTCGATCCAGATGCCCAAAAGGTCAGCGAGCGCGGCGAGGTTGTCATTGGTGGCGAGTAACTCCGTCTCGAACCGGCCCATCTGGCTGGTCGATGCGCCGCCGCGCTCGACAGCCCTGCCGCCGACGATCCACCGCATCGCAGGATCGCGCCCCAGCCGGTCGGCGTCGTTCACGTCCTCGTACCCGGCGAGACGACCATAGACGGATTGGCGAAGGAGACCGATGATGCCGTGCCAACCGTTCTTGCCGGTCCGGCTGTCAGCAATAACGTCACCGGCCAGCGTGGTCAGGCCGAGGGCTTCGTCCAGTTCACGATAGGCGAGCAGACCAGCGTCTGACGTGATCCGCGAACCGTGGAACTCGAACTTCAGTCTTCGGTCGAAAAACGCCCGCAGCAGCCCCCGATCCGACTTACCCTCCAGGTTCCGCATTCGACCCACTCTCCGTCTGATCTAATCCACTGATTCTTATACAGGAATCAGACGGAAACCGCATCAGATGGATCGGTCACTTGGGGAATGCGGGTTTGCATCACAGACCGGGAGTGGCCGCCCGTGATCGACGCCAGATAGGCGCGCATGCCGTGCTGTTACCCGGCGACCGCGCTGGAGAGATACTCGGAGGCCACGCGGAGCATGGGAGAACGTCGTGCTTTGTTTCCCCCGTTACGAAATGGGCGCGAGCGATGCGGGGACGGCGACGAAACCTAAACTTCTCTTGTCTTTAATGACCTGGTCATCACAGCAGCGACCGGATTGAATGTTCTTCGGCAACCTAACCACCTACATCGCAATATGGGCAGCAATATTGGGGCTGCTGACGCTGCTCGCTCGGGTCCCGTCCAAAGGGGCTGGCTAACCAGGGGACGGCTCCGAAATGGCGACAGCGCTATGCCCGATTTGCGGCAAGCCGGCTCTAGATCTCGCGGGCCACCGGCGCAATCCGCTTGTCCTGCGCTGCTCCGGCAGCCACCGCGAATATACGATTGATACCGACAATAATGTTCTGGAACGGCTCAACGATCTTGATCGGGGCAGCAGAGAGACCGTTTACACGAAAGCTGCACGCTACGCTTTTCATAGAGGCGACGCCCGCCCGAGGATCGACGTCACTTGTTTCTGAAGTCGCTGAATCCTCCTGCCGCCATCTCCGCAGCATAGTGTCGACGAGACGCTCGAGAACATCACCTGGACGGGCTCTTATGTACCGAGGCGGACATCCACCCGCGTGATGGCACATGTTGGTGGCCAATGCTACCGAATCGAGCGCATCGCGGCCGCCGGGCCAGTTGAGACAATTCTAACCGTCGCCGCGTTGATCGGGTGTTGGAAGGTGTCACGCGCCACCGGGCCGTCGCCACCGGCTTTGTGCTCACATTTTCTTGACAAGCTCAGGCGGACTTCCTAAAACCGCCGCGCCCTGTTAGCACTCGCCCTAGCCGAGTGCTAACAGCCATCGTCGTGCGGCGGTGACTTACGCCATTTCGAAACCGAGGAAACAAAGCATGAAGTTCCGTCCTCTACATGATCGGGTCGTCGTCCGGCGGATCGAGTCCGATGATAAGACATCCGGCGGGATCATTATTCCCGACACCGCCAAAGAGAAGCCTCAGGAGGGTGAAGTGATTGCCGTCGGTCCCGGCACCCGGGACGACGACGGCAAGTTGGTGGCGCTCGACGTCAAGGCGGGCGATCGCATTCTTTTCGGAAAATGGTCAGGCACCGAGGTCAAGCTCGAAAGCGAGGAATATCTGATCATGAAAGAGTCCGACATCATGGGCGTCCTCGACAAGAGCTGAAATGTCCTGAGCGTCAATTGACTGACTAGCGCGAGCCTCCGGCCCGCCCTGCCAATCCCCAAGATACCGAGGAAAGAGACCCAAGATGTCTGTGAAAGAAGTCAAATTCTCAACCGACGCCCGCGACAAGATGTTGCGCGGCGTTGATATTCTGGCCAACGCGGTCAGGGTTACTCTCGGCCCCAAGGGCCGCAATGTGATTTTGGACAAGTCCTTCGGCGCCCCACGGATCACCAAGGACGGTGTCGCGGTGGCCAAGGAGATCGAGCTCGAAGACAAGTTCGAGAATATGGGCGCACAGATGGTACGCGAGGTCGCTTCGAAGACCAACGACGTCGCCGGCGATGGAACCACCACCGCGACGGTGTTGGCTCACTCGATCGTTCGCGAGGGCGCCAAAGCGGTGGCCGCCGGCATGAACCCGATGGATCTCAAGCGTGGCATCGACATGGCGGTCATCGAGGCGGTCAAGGACCTCGAGAAGCGCTCGCAGGAGATCAAGACTTCCTCTGAGGTTGCTCAGGTCGGGACCATCTCGTCCAATGGTGCTGTCGACATCGGCGACATGATCGCCGAGGCGATGCAGAAGGTCGGCAATGAAGGCGTTATCACGGTCGAGGAGGCCAAATCGCTGGAAACCGAACTTGAGGTCGTCGAGGGCATGCAATTCGACCGCGGCTATCTCTCCTCCTATTTCGTCACCAATGCCGAAAAGATGGTGACCGAACTGGAGGACCCGTACATCCTTCTGCACGAAAAGAAGCTAGCAAATCTACAAGCGATGCTGCCGGTCCTTGAGGCCGTCGTTCAGGCCAGTCGGCCGCTGTTGATCATCGCCGAGGATGTCGAGGGCGAGGCGCTGGCGACATTGGTCGTCAACAAGCTTCGCGGTGGTCTCAAGGTAGCTGCGGTGAAGGCGCCCGGCTTCGGCGACCGTCGCAAGGCAATGCTCGAGGATATTGCCGTCCTGACCGCAGGCCAGGTTATCTCCGAGGATCTCGGCATCAAGCTCGAAAACGTCACCCTTGATATGCTCGGCAGCGCCAAGAAAGTGTCCATTACCAAGGAGAACACCACCATCATCGATGGCGGCGGCACCAAGGATGATATCAACGCGCGGATTAGCCAAATCAAAGCCCAGATCGAGGAGACGACCTCGGACTATGACAGCGAAAAGCTGCAGGAACGCCTCGCCAAGCTCGCCGGCGGCGTTGCCGTCATCCGGGTCGGAGGCGCTACCGAAGTTGAGGTGAAGGAAAAGAAGGACCGTGTCGACGACGCCCTCAACGCCACCCGTGCGGCGGTCGAGGAGGGTATCGTGGCCGGCGGCGGTGTCGCCTTGCTTCGCGCCAAGAAGGCCCTGGCGAACTTGAAGTCCGACAATCCCGAAGTCCAAGCCGGCATCAACATCGTCTTGAAGGCGCTTGAATCGCCGATCCGGCAGATCGCCGAGAATTCCGGCGTCGAGGGTTCAATCGTGGTCGGCAAGATCCTCGACAATTCGAGCGAGACCTTCGGCTTCGACGCCCAATCCGAAACCTATGTCGATCTTATCAAGGCCGGCATTATCGACCCGACCAAGGTGGTGCGTGCCGCGCTCCAGGATGCTGCATCGGTGGCCGGCCTGCTGGTTACCACCGAAGCGATGGTGGCTGAGATTCCGAAGAAGGGGGCGGCGCCGGCAGTGCCAGGCGGCGGCGGCATGGGCGGCATGGACTTCTAAGGAAGCCCTGCTAGCGACTTTCAAAAGGCCGCCTCCGGGCGGCCTTTTTCATCGGCGCCGGTCTGTTAGAGAGAGGGCTCGATTGCCGCCGGAGGGTGAGAACCATGCAGCCGAAACGGGCCCTTGCCCTGGCCGGCCTAGTGCTGATGATAGTCGGTCTTGGCTGGTGGGCGGTCTTCTATGGTGGCGCCGCCGATCGGATCGGCGCGCCTCTGCTGGATTTCCTACGCGAGACGGCCGTTTGCTCGGTCTACACCACCGATTTCTGCGCTGGCGTCCGTATTGTGGCCGATCTGTTCGGCTTCGGCGTCTACCACCCGCTGGTCCTTTGGGCTGGGATCGTCTGCCTATCGCTTGCCGCGGTCCTGCTCGGGGTCGGCAAAGCAGCAGCGGCTGAGACTGTGGCCACCCTTCCCGTCGCCTTGCTGGTTTCGGGGCGATCCGTTACCAAGCGGCTCGGCCCGTCGGTGAATCGGGCCACACGCAGCCTCAACAACCCCTCGCGATCATGGCCAAGAGCGACAACAGACTGAAGGCAGAATTGCCGCGCGGTTTCGCCGACCGCTCGGCCGCCGATATTCGCGCCATGGACGCCATGCTCGCCAGGATCAAGACGGTCTATGAGCGCTACGGGTTCGAGCCGGTCGAAACCCCGATGATCGAATATACCGACGTTCTGGGGAAGTTCCTGCCCGATGCGGACCGGCCGAATGAGGGCGTCTTCTCGTTCCAGGACGAGCCGAGCACGTCGGGTGCTCCCGATGTGCGAAGACAAAAGTCATCGGGTGTTGCCGAAGTACCGAAGGACGAGCGCTGGCTGTCGTTACGCTATGATCTAACCGCGCCGCTCGCCCGCTATTTCGCCGAGAATTTCGAGCGCCTGCCCAAGCCCTATCGTTCCTATCGCGCCGGCTGGGTGTTTCGTAACGAGAAGCCAGGCCCCGGTCGCTTCCGCCAATTCATGCAGATCGACGCCGATACGATCGGCGCGGCCTCGCCCGCTGCCGACGCCGAGATGTGCATGATGGCCGCCGACGCCATGGAGGCACTCGGCATCGAGCCCGGCCAATATGTCATCAAGGTCAGTTCCCGAAAGATGCTGGACGGCGAGATGGAAGCGATTGGCGTTGCCGATCCGCGCCAGCGTCTGACGGTGCTGCGCGCGATTGACAAGCTCGATCGGCTGGGGGTCGACAGCGTACGTGCTTTGCTTGGCGCAGGACGAAAGGACGAAAGCGGTGACTTTACCAAGGGCGCCATGCTGGGTCACGTCCAGATAGAACACTTGATTGGATACGTCACTGCCCTAGTTCGCGATGGCGACACATCAGCTCGGGATAGCGTCATTGAGGTCGCATCAAAGACTAAAACGGGCGTTCGTGGCCTAGACGAGTTGGAAGAGATGACTCGGCACTGGCGAGCGGCGGGATTTGCACGAGATCGCATCCGCATCGACCCCTCGGTCGTCCGAGGCCTCGAATATTATACCGGCGCCGTGTTCGAGGCCGAGCTCTTGTTCGACGTCCCAAACGAGAAGGGCGAGAGAGTCGTTTTCGGCTCAGTCGGCGGTGGTGGCCGTTATGACGGGCTCGTCGGCCGCTTCCGCTCCGAGGACGCCCCGGCGACCGGCTTCTCGATCGGCGTCTCGCGTCTCTTGGCGGCGCTGAAGGCCCTCGGCAAAATCGACACCGCCGCGATCGCCGGCCCGGTCGTCGTTCTGGTGATGGACCGCGAACGGATCGCCGACAGCCAGCAAATGGTGACCGAGCTGAGGAATGCCGGCATCGCCGCCGAGATGTATCTCGGCTCGTCCGGCATGAAGGCGCAGATGAAATATGCCGACCGCCGCAACGCCCCTTGCGTTGTCATTCAGGGCGAGGACGAACGCACACGCGAAGGCGGCCCATTTGTCCAGATCAAGGATCTCGTCCTCGGCAAGCAACTGTCGGAGACAGTCGCCGACAATGTCGCCTGGCGCGAAGAGCGCCCCGGCCAGTTTGAAGTGCCGTCGGCGGACCTCGTCAAATCCATCCACGAACTGCTTGAACGGCAATCCGGTGGGCCAGAGCAATGACGATCTCTCCGATCGACCGCTTGGCCGGCCTTTTGGAAAAGGCCGGCTATGAGCCTGCCGAGCCACCGCTGCTTCACGACGCCGATCTATTCCTCGACCTCGCTGGAGAGGATCTCCGCCGCCGGATGTTTCTCACCAGCTCCGCCGAGGGCGTCGAGCTTTGCCTCCGGCCCGACTACACCATCCCGGTCGCTCTGCATCATCTCACCAGCGGCGATCCGTACCGGGTGGCCGCCTATTCCTATTGCGGCCAAGTGTTCCGACAGCGGCCGGGCGAGACCGGCGAATTCCGCCAGGCCGGCGTTGAATCGATCGGCCGCAGCGACTCCATGGATGCCGATGCCGACATTCTCGCGCTCGCCCTGCGGGCAGTGGGTTTGTTCGATGTCGACGAGCCGACGATCCGGATCGGCGATTCCGGCCTATTCACCGCGCTGCTGGAATCGCTGGCTTTGCCCGAGGTTTGGCGGCGGCGTTTGGCTCGCGCCTTCGGCGACAATGAACGGATGAAGGCCCAGCTCGACGAATTGTCGGACCGGATCGTTCGCCCGCGCCCAGCCCATGCTGGCCGGTTGGCGGACCTTGAGAGCGCGGATCGCGATGATGCTCTGAAGGCCGTGGACGATCTGTTGGTGGAAGCCGGCATTCCGCGGGTGGGCGGCCGCGGCGCCGCGGAGATCGCCGATCGGTTTTTGGAGCAGGTCTCGCTCACTGCTGGGTCCGAGAGTGACCGTGGCGCCGCCGATATCTTGGAGCGGTTTCTTGCGATAAACGGCACGCCGGACGAAGCCGCGCTGGTCCTTGGTGAACTCGCTGCCGAGGAGGTGCCGGCCCTGGCCCTAGCGATCGAACGTTTTAGCCAGCGGACTGCGGGTCTGATTTGGCACGGTATCGACACCGACCGCATGGTCTTCGCTGCCGATTTCGGCCGCCGCCTCGACTATTATACCGGCTTCGTTTTCGAACTCGGCGATCCCGTGCGCGCCGGTTCTCAGCCGATCGCGGGGGGAGGACGCTATGATCGCCTGCTGTCGCTGATCCGCAGCCGCGACGGTTCCGGCGATGATATTCCTGCCGTTGGCTTCGCCCTTTGGCTCGATCGGCTCGAGTCGGGGAGCTGACGATGGAAACGCCCTTGATCTTGGCAGTGCCGTCCAAGGGACGGCTCCGAGAAGATGCCAATGTGTTTCTTGCTCGCGCCGGGATGGAACTGGTGCAGTCGGGAGGCGCACGCCACTATCGCGGCGGCATCAAGGGCGTTGATGAGGTCGAAATCGTCCTTCTGTCAGCCGGCGAGATTGCCCGCGAGTTGGCCGCCGGCACGGTGCATCTTGGGGTCACCGGCCGCGATCTGGTCGAGGAAACGATTGGGGATTGGGACGAGCGAGTCCAGCTGGTGACGCCGCTGGGCTTCGGCTTCGCCGATGTCGTTGTTGCGGTGCCGCAGGCCTGGATTGATGTTGAAACCATGGCCGATCTCGACGATGTCACGGCAGATTTTCGCCGCCGTCATGGCCGCGGGCTCAAAGTCGCTACCAAATATTTCAACCTCACCCGGCGCTTCTTCGCCGGCCACGGCATCGCCGATTATCGGATCGTCGAAAGCCTCGGCGCCACCGAGGGTACGCCGGCCTCGGGCGCGGCCGATCTGATCGTCGACATCACCTCCACTGGCTCGACCTTGGATGCAAATGGCCTTAAACGCCTCGGCGACGGGAAGATCCTGACCTCGGAGGCCTATCTGGTTGCGAGCCTCAACGCGTCATGGAGTGACTTGGCCAAACGAGGCCTGTCGATCATCCGCGATCGGATCGGCGCCGAAGCGCTGGCGAACAAGGTCAGTGAAATCCGCGCTGACGTTGATGAGCCGGAGATGATCGCTGCCGAGGCTGCAAGGCGGTTCAAGGCGGGGATCATTTCAGCGGGCACACCGGGTGGGCTGATCCTTCATTGCCGGAAGGAGGTCGTTGAAGCCTGCGCCGATTGGCTACGGCTTGAGGCCGGGGCGCGGCGAGTGACCGTCCGCCGCCCCGAGACAATTTTAGACGCCGCGGGTCCGGCCTTTGACCGATTGATCAAGAAGATCGAGAAACATAGCTAAGAGATTCTTCTCTTGGTGAAAAACACTTTGAGCAACGTCGAAGCCTCAGTCTCTGCGATACCGCCATAAACCTCCGGGCGATGGTGGCAGGTGGCAGCCTCAAAGAAGCGGACACCGCTCTCGACCGCACCGCCCTTGGGGTCGCTGGCGCCAAAGTAAAGCCAGCGGATGCGCGCGAACGAAATCGCCGCAGCGCACATCGTACAGGGTTCGAGCGTCACATGGAGGTCGCATTCGCCAAGCCGCTCGGACCCAAGCTTGGCGGCGGCTTCGCGGATGACAAGGAGTTCGGCGTGAGCGGTCGGGTCGCCGAGCTCAAGCGTTCGGTTGCCGGCGGAAGCGATGATCGCTCCGCTCTTGGCGATTACCGCGCCGACTGGCACCTCGCTCCGCTCCGCGGCACGCCGGGCTTCGGTGAGGGCCCGTTCCATTGGCGTCTGATCGCTCATCAAGGTTCTCCCGCCACTACCCGCCGGTGATATGAGGTGAGCATGAATTCCAGGCCGTCCAACGAACCGGCGAGCGAACGCATCGCCAAGGTGATCGCCCGCGCCGGCCTTTGTTCTCGCCGCCAGGCCGAGGCCTGGATCGCCGAAGGTCGGGTCGCGGTTAATGGTGTGACATTAACTTCGCCGGCCCTGAATGTCGGCCCGCGAGACGAAGTTTTCGTCGACGACAAGCCGCTGCCGACCAAGGAGCCGACGCGGCTGTGGCTCTACCACAAGCCGAAAGGGCTGGTCACGACGGCCCGCGATCCGGAGGGCCGGCCGACGGTGTTCGGAGCCCTTCCGGCGGAGCTTCCGCGGGTGGTGACGGTCGGCCGTCTTGACATCAACAGCGAGGGGCTTCTTCTCCTCACCAATGATGGCGGGCTGGCCCGCGTGTTGGAGTTGCCCGCGACCGGATGGCTGCGGCGTTACCGGGCCCGCGTCCATGGCGCGGTCGACGAGACAAGGCTGGCGGCGCTCGCCGATGGGATCGCTATTGACGGCGTTCTATACGGATCGATCGAAGCCACCTTGGAGCGCCGGCAGGGCAGTAATTCATGGCTCTTGATAGGCCTCCGAGAGGGCAAGAGTCGGGAGATCAAGCGGGTTATGGAGCATCTTGGCCTTGCCGTGACTAGGCTCATTCGTGTGTCCTTTGGCCCGTTCCAGCTCGGCGATTCGCCGGTTGGGGCGGTGCGCGAGGTTAAGGGACGCGTCCTCCGCGACCAATTGGGGCGGCGGCTGGCGGAGCAGGCGGGGATCACGATCAAGCCGCCTCGTGCCGCGACCACCGTTGGTGAGAAGCGCTCCGGCCCCGGCGACCCAGCTCCGACAAAGCGGAAGCAACATGCGAATCGTCGGCGGTGAACTTCGCGGTCGGCCATTGTCGACCCCGGCTTCGGCCAAGACTCGTCCGACCTCTGACCGGGTGCGAGAAACTATGTTCGATATTCTTGTCCATCGTTTCGACGACCCTGTGACCGACGCGAGGGTGCTCGATCTTTTCGCCGGGTCGGGCGCGCTAGGGCTGGAGGCGTTGTCGCGCGGCGCGGCGAGCTGTCTCATGGTCGAGCAATCAGCTGAGGCGCGCGGCTTCATTCGCCTCAATATCGAAACCCTCGGCCTCACCGGGCGCACTCGTATCTTCCGGCGTGACGCCACCAAGCTCGGCGATATCGGCAAGATGGCTCCATACGGTCTTGTCCTGGCCGACCCACCGTATGGTCAACAGCTTGGCGAGGCGGCGCTTGCCGCCACGGAGAGCGGGCATTGGCTGACACCGGGTGCGATTTGCGTCCTTGAAGAAGCAGCAACCGCGGAAGTCAAACCATCGGCCGGCTTCGCATTGTTGGGCCAGCGGTTGCTCGGCGACACCCTCCTTACATTCCTGCGCTGGGACGGCTCGGAGTGAAGCTTCGACAACAACCAATCGGTCTGGCGCCGGGCGGCGGCGGCGCGCTCGGCTTCGCCCATGTGCCGGCGCTGCAGGCGCTGGATGAACTCGGCCTTCGCCCGGGTGTGATCGCCGGAACTTCGATGGGGGTAATCATCGGCGCCTTCTATGCGGGGGGTCATAGCGGGGCCGAAATCGAGGCCTTTCTGCGGCGATTTCACCATCGGCGTGGAGAGTTGCTTCGCCGCTTGTGGCGAAGCCGTCCGCATGCTGTGCGCAATCTGTTTGGGCAATTGCGGTCGACGGCCGGCCAATTGGCGGCGGAGGAGGTGCTGAGGGCGTTCGGCGACTTTTTGCCCGAGCGGTTCGAGCAATTGCGAGTGCCATTGAAGGTCATCACAACGGACTATTATGGGGCCCGTGAGCAGGTGTTTTCCAGTGGTGCGCTGGTCAAGGCCGTCGCCGCATCGATGGCGCTACCCTTCATCTTTTGCCCAGTGGTAATCGGCGGCAGGCCGCTGGTCGATGGCGGCGTCGTCAATCCGCTACCCTTCGAGCACGCCGCCTTGCCCGGCGGTATCGTGATCGCGGTCAATGTCATTCGTGGTCCTAGCGGAGCGCCGCCGCGAATTCCGAGGCGTTTAGAGGCGATCGTCGGCGCCGCCGAAATTCAGATGCAGGCCATCACCACCGAAAAGCTGCGGCGCCTCGGGCCTCCTGACATCCTGATCGAATCGCCGATTGAGCGCTTTGGACCACTCGAATTCGGCAAGGTCGCGGCGATTCTGGATGCCGCCGCTCCGATCAAGGATGAACTCAGGCAGAAATTGGAACAGCTGCTCGGCTGAGGCCGGGAGCGGCAGGATTTGCTGCCTAACCTTGCCGCCCGCCGGTCGCCACCTTACTAGAGGTTAATGACAGCATTGATGGACCAGTCTGATCTCCTTGACCGAGCGGCGGGGTTGGTCGAGGCGGCGAAGCGCGCCGGTGCCGACGCCGCCGACGCCGTGTCTCAACGCCGGGTGTCGTTGGGGGTGGAGTGTCGGCTAGGCAAAGTCGAAGAGACCACGCGTTCGGAGCGGGATAATTTCTCTCTCCGCGTCTTTGTCGGTAGGAGGAACGCCAGCGTTTCAGCCAACAGTATGGTGCCATCAGGGGAACTCGTCGAGCGCGCTATCGCGATGGCGAGGGCTGCCCCGGTGGATCGCTTCGCCGGGCTCGCCGATAGCAGCCAACTGGCCGGCGATCTGCCTGAACTTGATCTTCTTGATGAGACGGTCCCGAGCGTCGACGAACTCACCGAGCGAGCGATCGCCGCCGAAGAAGCGGCGCGTGCCGTCCGCGGCGTCACCAATTCTGGCGGCAGCAGCGCTGGTTGGTCGGTGGAGGGGCTTGTCCTTGCCACCAGTGGCGGCTTTGCCGGGTCCTATCTGCGGTCTCGCCATTCATCTACCGCAATTGCCATCGCCGGCGAAGGAACGGGGATGGAGCGAGACTATGAGGACGCGCTTGGTACCCACCTTTCAGGCCTTCCCGACACCACCGAACTTGGTCGCAAAGCCGGTGAACGTGCTGTTCGCCGGCTCAATCCGATCAGGGCGGAGACTGGTGTCGCAACCGTCGTGTTCGATGAACGCGTCGCCTCGAGCCTTGCGGGCCATCTGGCCGCAGCTGTGAATGGTTCCGCAGTGGCCAAGAAGACAACCTTCCTTGTCGCCGGTTTGGAGAAAAGCATCTTTGCGCCCGGTATCAGGATTGTGGATGATCCGCTGCGACCGCGCGGTCTAGCGTCCCGTCCGTTCGACGGCGAAGGCACCCGCCAGAGGCCACTCGATATCGTGGCCGATGGCGTCTTGCGACACTGGTTGCTCGATGGTGCCACGGCCCGGGAATTGGGGTTGACGTCGAACGGACGAGCCGCGCGAGCTGGCGGCAGCACAGCACCGGCCTCCACCAACCTCACCCTAATGCCCGGCGACATCACGCCTGAAGCGTTGATCCGCGAAGTTGGTGAGGGGGTATTCGTAACCGACATGATCGGCGCGGGCGTCAATATCGTCACTGGTGATTATAGCCGCGGTGCCGCCGGATTCCGCATTCGCAATGGCGAGCTGGCCGAACCGCTAAGCGAGATCACCGTTGCCGGCAATCTCAATGATGTGTTCGGCCGCGTGCGACCCGCCAATGATCTGATCTATCGTTTTACAACCAACGCCCCCACTATTGCGGTCGAGGGGATGACGGTCGCCGGCCGGTGAACGTCTCCTTGCAGTCGGAACTGGAGTTGTTGGTAGCGGCCGCCGAAGCGGCAGCCGAGATGGCTCTGTCTTTTTTTCGCAATGACGCCAAGGTTTGGACCAAGGCGGGTCATTCGCCGGTTTCGGAAGCTGATATTGCGATCGATCATCTGCTTCACGATCGGCTTCTCGAAGCACGCCCCGGCTATGGCTATTTGTCGGAGGAAACCGAGGATGATGGCAGTCGTCTAGTTGTCCCCCGAACCTTCATCGTCGATCCGATCGACGGTACACGGGGCTTTATCTCTGGGACAACCGATTGGACGATCCCGATTGCCGTGGTCGAGGCCGGTCGTCCGATCGCCGCGGTACTCATTGCCCCGGCGCGAGAGGAACTATACCAGGCGATTCTTGGTGGCGGCACCTATCGCGACGGCGAACGCACCGAAGTCTCGCGCCGGAAAGATCTCGATGGCGCGACGCTAGCCGTCTCGCAGCGTCTCCTCCGATCCGCCTCCGTCAGCGACCGTGTTCGAGCAAAGTCGGTATTTCATGCGTCCTTGGCCTATCGGCTCGCTCGGGTTGCCGACGGCCGCTCAGACGGCGCCGCGATCAAAGCCAACGCTCGGGATTGGGATCTTGCAGCGGCCGACCTTTTGGTGCGGGAGGCCGGCGGACAATTGACCTATTTGGACGGCAAATTGCCCCGTTATGATCGACCAGAAACAGATCATGGGCCGATGGTCGCCGGCCCGCCGGCTCTCTGTCCTCTCCTTGCTCGATTGACTGCCTCAGCGCTCGAACAAGGCCTCTAACAGTCGGGCGCCATTCGAGGCCACTGTTCATGTCACAGCACGCCAACTCTGACGATAAGCCGACTATCTTGCTGCATTTGGTATTTGGCGGCCGATTGGAATCCCTTGATTCGAACCAATTCGCCGACTTATCCAAACTCGACATCGTCGGCATTTATCCCAACTACTAGCTTGCTTATGATGCCTGGAAGCAACGGGCCCAGGGAACGGTCGATGATGCGATGATGCGCTACCATATCGTACATCTGCACCGACTCCTGGAGCCGGTTCTTCCAGCTGGCTAGGCTAGCCGGCTCACGATGAGAGTAGGCAGAGCCGTGATGATCGGGAAAGGCGGAAGAATCCCAAGCGCGGCCCCGCGCCGGAAATCGCTGCTCGGCCGCGGCTGGAGACGAGCCGGCCGATCTCCGCGCGTGCGTGGTCTAGTCGGCAGTTTGGCTGCCCGCTATATCAAGCTGGTCGGCGCCACTAGTCGGCTCATCTATGAAGGCGAGGTCGACTACGCCACGCTGGATCTGTCCGAGCCGCTGATCATCACCATGTGGCACGGCCAGCACATCCTGCTGCCGGTAGTGCGGCGGAAAGACCATGTGGTGGTGGCGTTGATATCGCGTCATCGCGACGGCGATTTGAACGCGATTGCGGCCGAGAAACTCGGGATCGAAACCGTGAGGGGGTCGGCAGCGCGTGAACAAAGCAAGGTGATCGAGCGCGGGGGCATCAGTGGTTTTCTGAAGTTGCGGACTGCGCTGAAGGAGGGAAAGACGGTCAGTATGACTGCCGACCTTTCCAAAACTGTCGCTCGCCGCGCCGGCAGCGGGATCATCCAACTCGCCAGAGCAGCCGGCGTCCCAATCGCACCGGTGGCGCTTGCCACCAGCAACAGGCTCACCATCAGCTCCTGGGACCGGACCAGCGTCAATCTTCCTTTCGGGCGAATGGCGATGGTCGCCGGCGACTTCATAAGAGTGCCGGCGGATGCCGATGATCAGGCCATCGATGATTGGCGGCTTGCATTGGAGAAGGAGTTGAACCGCATCACCGAACGCGCATCCGCCATTGTCGATCGCCGAAATGGCTGAGGCCCTCGGCAGCGTCTTGCTGGCCGCTTACAGTTTCGCTGGCCGCGCGTTGATTCCATTCGTTCCGGCCATCCTGAACCGGAGAGCCCGGCGTGGGCTGGAGGATCGTTTGCGAAGGGGTGAGCGCTACGGCATCGCCAGCGGTGCCCCCCCCCAGCAGAACGTGATCTGGGTCCACGCCGCTTCGGTTGGCGAAACCAACGCCGTCCTTCCGTTGATCGCTCGGCTCTCAGAGGCCGGCTGGTTCGTGGTCTTGACCACCATCACCGTCACCGGTGCGACGACGGCGGCGCGCAATTCGCCGGCCGGAGTGTTGCATCAATTCGCCCCGGTTGACATCAAGCCCTGGGTGGCTCGCTTTATCGACCATTGGCGGCCACATGCGGCGCTGTTTGTGGAATCGGAGGTTTGGCCGGTCATCACCGATCAACTCGCCCGCCGCGGGATACCGCACATCATCGTCAATGCACAAATGTCCGACGTTTCCTTCCGACGTTGGCGCCTGCTCGGCCCGGCGACGCGCCGCGTATTCGGCCGGATTGCCTTGGCTCTGGTGCAGTCCGAGGCAGATGCCAAGAGGCTGTCGCGACTGGGCGTCACAAAGACCAAGGCGGTCGGCAATCTCAAATTCGACGTACCGCCGCCAGCCGCCGACACCGACGATTTGGCGGCCCTGCGCCAGGATATCGGAGACTGCCCAATCTGGCTTGCCGCCAGCACGCATCCTGGCGAGGAAGAGATAGTCGCCGAGGTGCACCGCTCGCTTGCGGAACGGTTCCCCGGCCTGATCACGATAGTCGTCCCACGCCATCCCAACCGGGGTACCAAGATTACCGAGGCATTGAACCGTACCGGCGTCGCTCTCCAATTGCGCAGCAAAGGTCCGGCCATTCTGCCCGGTGGCGGTATCCTGATCGCCGACACGCTGGGCGAACTTGGCCTATTCTATCGTTTGGCCGAGATCGCATTTATCGGCGGATCGCTGGTTGCTCAGGGCGGCCACAACCCGATCGAGCCCGTGGGCTTGGCGACGGCCGTGCTTCATGGACCGCATGTTGAGAACTTCGCCTCGATATACGCTGCCCTGCAAGCGGCCAACGCCTCGCTGCTGGTGACCAATGTGGACGAGCTCGGCGATGCTGTTGCCGGTCTCCTCGACGGCTCCCGGAATATGCTTGAGCTGACCAAACGCGCCGACAAAGCGCTCGCTCCCTTTCCCGGTGCACTCGAGCGAACCCTCGCCGAACTCCAGCCCTATTTGGCCGTCGGTCCCGATTTGGCGTCATGAATGCACCCTCCTTTTGGTGGCGCCGGTGGCCCAGTCCTGCTGCAATTGCTTTGCAGCCCCTCGCTTGGATGTGGGGGTCTAGCGTTGCCCGACGGATGCGGCGGCAACCGGCCCATTGGCCGCCGGCGCCGGTTATCTGCATCGGCAATTTCACCGTCGGCGGCGAGGGCAAGACGCCGACTGCGATCGCCATTGGCGAGATAGCGCGGGACATCGGCGTGGTTCCGGGCTTCCTTACGCGCGGCTATGGTGGAAACGAGCGGGGCCCGGTCCTCGTCAGCGATCAGCATCGCCATCCCCGCCGAGTTGGCGATGAGCCGTGCCTTCTCGCCGAAATCGGGCCAACCGTTGTCTCCGGCGATCGGCTAAAAGGTGCTCGGCTGCTGCTTCAGCAAGGCGTCGACATCATCATCATGGACGACGGCTTCCAAAATCCACATCTCGGCAAGGACCTGACTTTGGTCGTGATCGACGCCGAGTTTGGCCTCGGCAACCGCTTGGTAACGCCGGCGGGACCGTTGCGGGCGCCGCTGAGGACCCAACTACACCTCGCCGACGCGATTGTGCTGATCGGCGAGGGCGGGACGCAGCCAAATCTGGTTCGGATCGCCGCGCGGGCGGGCAAGCATTTGCTGCGAGCCCGTTTGAAGCCCCTCGAGCCCGATCGCTGGAGGGACAAGAAAGTACTGGCTTTCGCCGGGATCGGCCGTCCGGAGAAATTTTTCAGTGCGTTAGAGCAGGCCGGAGCAGGCTTTGCCGGAAGAAACGCCTTTCCCGATCATCATTATTACACAGAGGCGGAGGCGGAGGCGCTGCTACGCCACGCCCATGCCGGCGACATTACGCTGGTAACGACTGAGAAGGATCATGCGCGATTAGCGGAAACCGGGGGGGTGCTGGCCGAGCTCCGCCAAGAGACCAATATTTTCGCCGTTCGGCTCGATTTCGAAGCGCCGGATATGATCCGTGGGCTCGTCAAAGACACGATCGGCGCTGTCCGCGCTGGCCGGAGCCGGCGACGACCAGGCTCAGGCGTTTGATTTTTCCAGCGCATGCTGATGAGCCCGGAGCGACGCAGCCGCGTTGGCATAGGCCTCCTGACGGGCCACGCTCCAATACCGCAAATCTTCAAGCGGGATCTGAGCGCCGGTCACGGCGCACCGCACGAAAGTGCCCGGCGAAATGACTTGGAAGTCACCGTCGAGATAGCGAATGCGGGCCTCGCCGTCCTGGCCGGAAATGTCGATGCGGTTCACATCTTGCTCCTAGTCAACCCACTTTAATCCTCAGCCGCGCAATAACCAATCGATGCGTCACCGGCGCCCGAACAGCCGCTCGAGATCACTGAGCTTCAACTCGATATAGGTCGGACGGCCATGAATGCACTGCCCGGAATGCGGCGTCGCTTCCATCTGCCGAAGGAGGGCATCCATCTCCTCCGGCCGTAATCGCCGCCCCGAACGCACCGAGCCGTGACAGGCAATCGTGCCGGCGACCTGATCGATTCGTTCGGTGAGGAGCGATGCCGATCCGAACTCGCCGATCTCGTCCACGAGATCGTTGATAAGGCCCTTTACGTCGACGCCGTCGAGCATTGCCGGCACCTCGCGCACTGCGATCGCTCCCGGTCCGAAGGCCTCGATAATGAGGCCAAAGCCGGCCAGATCGTCGGCTCGCGATAGCAGTCGGCCAACATCATCTTCCGCCAGCTCGACGATTTCGGGCACCAGTAGCATTTGGGTCGCGACCCCGCCGCTCCGCATCGCCTTTTTTAGCCGCTCATAGACCAAACGCTCATGCGCGGCATGCTGATCGACCACGACCAGTCCGTCGCGGGTCTGTGCGATGATGTAGTTCTCATGCAACTGAGCCCGAGCCGCCCCCAGCGGGCGGTCGACCGCTTCGGCGCCAAGGCGATCGACAATCTCGGGGCGGATGTCGGCGCTTGAGCCGATCTCGGCCAGGACCACTTGCTCCGATTCGCCAAATCCCTGTGGCTGGCTAACCGGGACCGCTACCTTCGGCCGATAGGCCGTGGTGGCGCCGGGGGTGAATGACTCCCGCATCGCCGAAGCGCCGGTCGAAGTGCTGCGATGTCCGGCGGCACCCAGGGCTTGTCTGATCGCGCCAACAATCAGCCCTCGGATCAGGCCGGGATCACGGAACCGTACCTCCGCCTTTGCCGGATGGACGTTAACGTCGACTTCGGACGAAGCAAGTTCGACAAAAAGGACCGCGATCGCATGCCGGTCGCGGGCCAGGAAATCGACATAGGCGGCCCGAAGAGCGCCGAACAATTGCTTGTCGCGCACCGGACGATTGTTGACGAAGAAATATTGCCGCCCGGCATTGCCGCGATTGAAGGTTGGCAGCCCGATATATCCGCGCAGATGAACGCCATTGCGCTCGGCATCGACCGCGATCGCGTTTTGCTGAAACTCTTTGCCGTTCACTTGCTCAAGTCGGTGCAGGAGGCCATTGGGTCCGGTGGCTGCGAGTTCGAGTAGCGAGCGGTCGCTCCCCGACAGCGCGAAACGGATTTCCGGGT
This sequence comes from Kaistiaceae bacterium, assembly GCA_963667605.2. Classification (GTDB taxonomy): domain Bacteria; phylum Pseudomonadota; class Alphaproteobacteria; order Rhizobiales; family Kaistiaceae; genus JADLGL01. The sequence continues at coordinate 494,731 of CAXXUZ010000003.1, read as the reverse complement.
GAGCCATCGCCGTCTGGCGCACGATGTCGGTAATTGCCGCTGCTTCGGCGCGTTCCGACTTCATGAACTTCAGCCGGGCTGGCGTCGCGAAAAAGAGGTCAGTGACCTCGATCCGTGTGCCGACGGCGATTGGTGACGGGCCCGGATCCGAAGTCCGACCGCCATCGACGGTCACCCGCCAACCATCGTCGCTGCCCTGAAGCCGGCTGGTAATTGCCAGGCGAGCGACCGCGCCGATAGACGCCAGCGCTTCGCCACGGAATCCCATCGAGTCGATGCGATTGAGATCGTCCTCGAGTTTGGAAGTGCAATGGCGCTCGACCGCAAGAACAAGATCGGGGCGGCTCATGCCACGGCCGTCATCAGTTACGCGAATTAGAGCCATGCCACTGGCTGCGGTCGCGATTTCGATCCGCCGCGCCCCTGCGTCGACCCCATTTTCAATCAACTCTTTGACAACGCTAGCCGGACGCTCCACCACCTCGCCAGCGGCGATTCGGTTGATCATCTCTTCGCTGAGCCGGCGAATTGTCAGTGCAGGGCCTCGAATTGAAACCGAGCCGCGCTCGGGATGGGCGGGGGAAGACCGGATCAGCGGGGCCAGCCGAAAAGTCACCTGGGGTCGCAAGCCGCCCGCCAAAAACGCGGGGGGAAAAATATCCGTTAGCTCGCTACCGTGGCTATCAGCCCAATCGCTCGTCCAACCTTCCCCCAAACAGCTGATCGGCAAAGCGCCGCCAACTACAATGCAGCTCTACGCCACCTCATCGCAATCACGAGTGAGGCAAGATCGCGGCCGCACAAAACGGCCAATCACGCTATCCGAAGGTGGACGGAGTCATCAAGAGGGTTTTTTCCGGGATCGGTTGGAAGTCGACTATCGCGCGACGTGGTTATCGGCGACCGTCAGCCCTGAAAAGCTTGGCGCTCCTGCCAGAGTCAGATCGCTAGTAACGCGCTCATACCAGCGTGTTCCGAAGATCGCGCCATCCGAGGCGCCCTCGATCAAATTGTCGGTAACAAGAGCGGCACCGACACCCTCGACCACACTGATATTGATTCCCACCGGCGTGTCGCGGATCACATTGCCGGTCACTGCGACATTGCGAAGAAAAGGTCCCCAGCCGATCCACATGCCGGCCACTGGTGCACCGTCGATGACATTGCCGGTGACCGCAGCGTCAGCTTCCACCGACAGGCCGACACCGAAGGTGCCACCGGGATAAGGTGCCTGGCCGGTGAGATCGCGGATGATATTGCCGCTCACCGTCGCCAGCCTGCCGCCTTCATCGAGATTGACAACGCTAATCCCGCTGGCGGCGACATCGATGATGTTGTTGGCGATCACCGCTCCTTCGAAGGAGAATTCAGAATAAAGCGCCATTTCGCCCAGCCGGCTGCAATTATTGCCGATGATCTGGACATTGTCTGCGTTATTGGCGCGAACCGCAGAGAAGGCGCAATCGGCGATCCGGTTCTGCGCCACGGTGACGTTGGTGGCGCGGAACACGTTTATGCCATTGCCAAAGGGACCGGTGCCGCCGCAATCGGCTCGTATCCGCTCGACCCGATTGCCGATCACCAGCGAGCCATCCTCGCCCTCCGTCCAGCGATAGATCAAAATGCCGTTATTGGCGCAATCCTTCACGATATTATCGGTCACCGATAAGCCGGTCGACTCGATGGCCCGGATTCCGGCCTCGGCCGCTCCGGAAATATCGTTGCCAGTGATCCTGCCGCCGCAACGATTAACGGCCAGGGCCGATCCACTACTCCCGAGAAACTGGCATCCTTCAACACGCACGTTGGGCACGTCGGTGAGATGGACGATGCCGGGAACGTACTCGGCGAGCGGGCGATTGACGCCGTCAAAGACGAGATCGGTCAGCTGGACCAGATCGGCGTCTTCGCCGACCAGGAGATGCCCCGCTCCAGTGTAGACGAGACGGGTCGCTCCGGCGATGCCGGTAATTCGTGCCCGCCGCGGCAGATTGATGTTCGATATTAGATAGGTACCGGGCGGCAGGAAGAGGGTGCGATCGTCCGCGGCCGCCAAATCGAGCGCGTCCTGAAACGCCCGGCTTTGGTCATCGATCGCTCCAGGACGAAGGCCAAGCTCCGCACCATTGATCGAGCCCCTCAATTGCGCCGTCACGATCTCGGCCGCACGAATTGGCACGGCAAGCGCTGGCGCCAATGCGGCACCTGAGAGAAGCGTAAGGAATTGGCGGCGATGCATATCGGCCCGATCCGGTTGTCACCGAATCTGTTTCAAGTGGCGTGCTAGGCCAAACTGTGCCGGGATGAGACGCCGAATCAGGCCTGATTAGAGAAGCTGCCGCAAGGCGGGCACCGAACCAATCACGTCGTCGACCGCATCATCGCCGACCTTTTCACGCGCAAAAACCATCAATTCCTCGCCTGCGTGCTGCATTTGCTCGTTTGAAAGGCCGGCGGCACTGAGCTGCGAATAGACCCCCATAAGCCCGCCGCCAAAGGCCCCAAAAATGCCACCTCGACGTTTGCCGACCAGCGCTTCGGAGCCGGGAACGGCGGCATACAGTTCCTCCATCCTCCGCTTCGGCGCGTTCTTGTCGAGGTAGGACAGTAGCGCTGCGACGGAACTCCTGGCCGCGTCGGAGCTGATCCCCGCTTTTTCCTCGATACGCTCGATCAGCTCGTCCATCACGATCCGCTCCCGCAACTCCGCGACACGACCTCTACACTCCGGGTCGCGATCGAGGCAATCCCGACCGGCGGTTGCGCGTTCGATTGGCCGAGCTTGCTGCCGAACCAGGTGCCGCTTATGGTCTGGCCGGATTGCCGCCGCGGTGGCGCCATCGCTCCGGAACTAGAGGATCCGATCATGGCATTTGAGCTTCCTGATCTGCCCTACGCCTATGACGCGCTTCAGCCCTTCATGTCGGCGGAAACGCTTGAATATCATCACGACAAGCATCATCAAGCCTATGTCGCCAACGGTAACAAGCTGCTTGAGGGTTCCGGGCTTGAGGGCAAGTCGCTTGAAGATGTGGTGCGAGAGAGCTTCGGCTCCAATCCCGGGCTCTTCAACAATTCCGGACAGCACTTTAATCACATTCATTTCTGGCAATGGATGAAGGCTGGCGGCGGCGGCAGCAGTCTTCCGGGAGCCTTGCAGCGGATGGTCGACAGCGATCTGGGCGGCTACGACAAATTCCGCGCCGATTTCATCCAGGCCGGCATGACCCAGTTCGGCTCAGGCTGGTGTTGGCTGGTCATCAAGAACGGTCAGCTTGTTATCATGAGGACGCCGAACGGGGAGAATCCGTTGGTTCACAGAGCGACGCCCCTGCTGGGCTGCGATGTCTGGGAACACGCCTATTACATCGACTATCGCAATGCTCGGCCGAAATACCTGGAGGCGTTCGTTGACAATTTGATCAACTGGGATCGCGTCGCGGAGCTTTGCGAGGCCGCGAGCTAGAGATTTACCCGGCCGTCGGTTCGGCGTCGTCCGGATCAAAATCAAGTGCGGTCCCGTTCATGCAGTAGCGAAGGCCGGTCGGTTTCGGACCGTCGGTGAAAACATGACCAAGATGGGCTTCGCAGCGGGCGCAGCGGATTTCCGTGCGCGCCATCCCGTGTGAGCGGTCGACATCCTCTTCGACGGCTCCTCGGTCGACCGGTTCTTTGAAGCTCGGCCAACCCGTGCCGGAATCGAACTTCGTTTCAGAACGGAACAGCGGTTCACCGCAGCAGACACAGCGATAGAGCCCGTCATGATGCTCGTCCCAGTAGGGTCCGGTGAACGCCGGTTCCGTCCCTTGCTGCCGCGCGACGCGATATTGTTCCGGCGTCAATACCGCCTTCCATTCCGCAGCGGTCTTGACGATTTTCGGCCTGTCCGGTGAGGTCAATTTTCCCTCCTGAGTCCCTCTTGGCGGAAGCCCTGCAATGAACGGAATAACCAATTCTTGTCACCAAGATCACTGTCAGTCACCCTTCTCTCAAGGGGAAACCGGTCACAAACTTGGCCTTCTCCGGCGCAAATGCATAACAAATGCGTGTAGACCGCCTTTCGGAACGCCGATTCGAACCGATCTCGGCATAGCTGAACTGAACCCGACGCCGGGAGTATAGCCGATGCGCTCGCTTGCGCTTGCCGTCCTCCTGTTTGGCTTTTGGCTTTTGCTGTCGGGCCACTACACCGTTTGGCTGATAGGGGCCGGTGCCCTTACCGCGATCGTCGTGGCGCTGCTTGGAAGGCGCGTGGGCTATGCCGACGAGGAGGGTGTGCCGATCGACCGCATAATTGGCGGTCTTGGCTATTGGCCCTGGCTGGTGATCGAGATCGCCAAATCCGCGTTTACGGTCAGCCGGATAATCCTCAATCCGAGACTGCCGATTTCTCCGCGTTTGATTAAGACGCCCTGCGGCCCCAAGTCCGCCGTCGGGATTGCGACCTACGCTAATTCGATCACACTGACGCCCGGAACGATAACCGTCGAGGTTGATCGTCGACGCGGCGAATTCGTGGTCCATGCGCTTACCGAAGAAGCCGCCTCCGCTCTCATGGCCGGAGAGATGAGTCGCCGGGTCGAGCGCTTCGAGGGGCGGCACTGATGTTCGTCGCCGGGATCGCAGCCTTGTTGGTGGCTTTGACGCTGATGGTGGTGCGCGCCCTCCGCGGCCCCACTACCTTCGATCGACTGGTCGCCGTCAATGCGGTGGGCACCGCCGCAATATTGCTCTTGGCCCTTTATGGCTTCTTCATCGACCGGCCGGACTTTCTCGACATTGGTCTTCTCTATGCGCTTCTGAATGCGGTCGGCACCTTCGCGGTCCTGAAATTCTGGCGGCACGGTTCGCTCGGCCACGCCGGCGAGGAGGAGGAACGGCGATGAGCGGCGAGCTCGACATTGTCCGCACCGTGATCGCCTGGGCGTTGATCGGCTCGGGCGGGTTTTTCATAATCGTCTCCGCGATCGGCATCAATCGCATGCCGGACGTCTTCACCCGGCTCCATGCCGTGTCCGTTGGCGATACTTTCGGAGCCGCGCTGATGCTGGTCGGCATGATGGTAGTTGCCGGCTTCAGCTTGGTGACGGTCAAACTCTTCCTGTTGACCGCGTTCCTATGGTTCATCGGCCCGGTCGCTACCCACGCGATCGCCCGCGCGGCGCTGCAGGCCGGCGAGAAGCCGCGTTTGGCCGAGGCAGATGACGAGATCGCGTCGGCGGCCGAGAACGGAGGCAACTCATAGAAGCCGCGACCAACATGGTGCTGCTGACGCTGCTCGCCGCGACCATGATCGGAGTGGCGTTTTCGCGGCAAATGTTCGGCGTGGTCGTGATGACGATCATTTACAGCTTCCTGATCGCTACGGTGATGCTGGTGCTCGACGCAGTCGACGTCGCCATGACCGAGGCTGCGGTTGGCGCTGGAGTTTCCACAGTGTTGTTGCTCGCAACCCTCCACCTCACCAAGTCGCGCGAGATTCGCCCCTCCCGGAACGTGCTCATTCCCCTGTTCGTCGCTGGCGTGACCGCAGCCGCCCTCGTCTTCGGTACGCTCGACCTGCCACCCTTCGGCGATGCCGACACGCCGCCGCAGGCGCTAGGTCCAAACTATATCGAACGGACGGTCGGCGAAACTGGGATACCGAATGTTGTCACCGCAGTTCTTGCTTCCTATCGCGGCTTCGACACCCTCGGCGAGGTCGCGGTGATTTTCACCGCCGGCATCGGTGTTCTGATTCTGCTGCGGCGCCGTCGCGGCAAGCCTCGGGAAGAGCAAGAATAATCACACCATGCGCCTCGACATCGTCCTCAGAATTGCTACCAAATTCGTTCTGCCCTGGATGATTGTGTTCGGCATATATGTGCAGTTTCACGCCGACTTTGGACCCGGCGGTGGTTTTCAGGCTGGGGTGATCGTCGCGGCGGCGGTGATCCTCTATGCCCTGATCTACGGCCTTGCGCACGCTCAGCGCATGGTACCGGCTCGGCTGGTCGAAACGCTGATTCCTCTCGGTGTCCTCGTCTATGTCGGCGTTGGCGTTGCCGGTTTCCTCGGTGGCGGCAATTTCCTCGACTATTCGCATCTGGCGCATGACTCGGTGCATGGCCAGGAATCGGGGATCTTCATGGTCGAGATCGGCGTTTTCATCACTGTTGCCTCGACAATGGTCGCTCTATTCTACGCCTTTGCCGGAAGGGGTCGGTGATGAGCGGTTGGGAAGACGTCATCGCCCACTACAATCAATGGGTGACCATCTTCCTGATGGTCGGCGGGCTCTACATCGTCATCGCTCGCGGCAACATGATCAAGAAGTTGGTCGGTCTCGGCATCTTCCAGACTTCGGTCTATCTCCTCTATCTTTCGGCTGGGAAGATCCTCGGCGGCTCACCGCCGATCATCGAAGACGGCATCGAAATCTATTCCAACCCGCTGCCGCACGTGCTGATTTTGACTGCCATCGTCGTCGGCGTTGCCACGCTTGCTCTCGGCCTGGCGCTGGTTGTCAGGATCAATGAATCGTACGGCACCGTTGAGGAAGCGGAGATCTTCAGCCAGGACGATCCGCACTGATGGATGATCAGCTCCCGATCCTCCAGGTAGTGCTGCCGCTCCTGGGGGCGCTTCTCGCCGCTTTGTTCCGGCAGCGCTCGATCGCCTGGCTGATCGCGCTCCTCGTCAGTTGGCTGAGCCCGATGATCGCAGGCAGGCTCCTGTTCCTGGTGCTGACGGACGGGCCGATCTCCTATCAGATCGGCGGCTGGGCGCCGGAGATCGGTATCGAATATCGTGTCGATCTTGTCTCGGCGCTATTCTTGCTATTGGTGTCTTCGATCAGCGCGGTGATCATCACCATGGCCCGCCGCAGCGTCAGCCAGGAAGTCGCGCCTGAGAAGACCGCATGGTTTTACACCGTGTATCTCCTGTGCCTTGCCGGTCTTCTCGGAGTGGCGATCACTGGAGACGCCTTCAACGCCTTCGTTTTTCTAGAGATTTCGTCGCTGTCGAGCTACGCCTTGATCGCCTTCGGCAAGGACCGCCGAGCGCTTCTGTCCGCCTATCAATATCTGATCATGGGGACGATCGGCGCCACCTTCTATGTGATCGGCGTCGGCCTTCTCTACAGCCAGACCGGGACGCTCAATTTGGGTCTGATCGCCGAGCGGATCGGCGATGTCGAGAGCACCCGATCGGTGCTGGCGGCGCTTGCCTTCATCGTTGTCGGCATCAGCCTCAAATTGGCGCTGTTCCCGCTGCATCTGTGGCTCCCCAATGCCTACGCCTATGCTCCATCGGTTGCGACGATCTTTCTCGCGGCAACCGCCACCAAAGTCGCGGTCTATCTGCTGATCCGTTACCTCTATTCGGTCTTCGGCGCAGGTTTCGTTTTTTCAGAGTCCCCCGTCACGGAGATTCTGATCGTTCTGTCTGTAGCAGCGATGTTCGGCGCGTCGTTGGTCGCCGTGTTCCAGTCGAACGTCAAGCGGTTGCTTGCTTATTCCTCGGTCGCGCAGATCGGATACATCACCCTCGGCATCTCTTTCGCCACCGTCACCGGACTCACCGGTGGTCTGGTCCACACCCTCAATCACGCGTTAATCAAGGCTGCGGCGTTTGCCGCAGTAGCAGCCATCGTCTTCCGTTCCGGCAAGGTCCGGCTCGAGGATCTTGGCGGCATCGGCCGGCAGATGCCGTTGACCATGGCGGCCTTTGTCGTCGCCGGCCTTGGCCTGATCGGAATTCCCGGCACCGTCGGCTTTATCTCCAAATGGTATCTTGTGACCGCGTCGATCGAGCAGGGATGGTGGTGGCTCGCTTTCCTTATAGTCGCCAGCTCGCTCTTGGCGCTTCTTTACGTCGGCCGCGTCGTCGAGGTCGCCTTTTTCCGCGAGCCGCGTGGCCCGGTGGCAGCCGTCAAAGAGGCGCCACCGGAAATGGTGGTCGCGGCTTGGGTCCTTGCCGCCGCGGTCATCTATTTCGGCCTCTATCCTGATCTTACCGCCGGCCTCGCTTCGGACGCTGCCGAGATCCTGCTGGGGCTGAGACCATGATCCCGGCCGAGATGTTCCTTGCGGCGCTATTGCTGCCGGTGATCACCGCGGCATCGATCCCCCTTGCGCGCTGCTGGCCCAATCTCCGCGACGGCATCACCCTTGTCGGTTCGGCCCTGGTGTTGGCCGCCGTTGTCGCACTCGCAAGCGAAGTTGTTGGCGGTGCGCGGCCACGGCTGCACGTCAGTTCGGTGGTGCCTGGCCTCGATATTGCCTTTGCGATCGAGCCGCTGGGGGCCATGTTCGCGCTCGTCGCCGGAACATTATGGCTCGCCAATTCGGTCTATTCGATTGGCTACATGCGCGGCAATCGCGAGCCGCGACAGACCAGCTTTTATGTGCTGTTCGCAATCGCGATAGCCAGCGCCATGGGGATCGCCTTTTCCGGCAACCTCTTCACTCTGTTCCTGTTCTACGAGACGCTGACCCTCTCCACTTATCCGCTGGTTGCCCACAAGGCGACACCGGCAGCGATGCAAGGCGGTCGCACCTACGTGATCACGCTGATGTCGACCTCAATCGGCCTGCTGCTTCCAGCGATCGCGATCACCGGATATCTCGCCGGCACGCTCGATTTCACCGAGGGCGGTATTCTTGACGGCACCGCCAGCAGTTTCGTCCTTGCGGCGTTGTTGGGATTGTTTGTTTTCGGCATTGGCAAGGCGGCGCTGATGCCTGTTCATTTCTGGCTGCCGGCGGCGATGGTGGCGCCGACGCCGGTCTCGGCGCTTCTTCACGCCGTGGCAGTGGTGAAAGCTGGCGTCTTCGCGATCGTCAAGGTGATCGTCTATGTCTTCGGCGTCGGCACGCTGGCGACGACCGGGGCCGGAGAATGGCTGATCTACGCCGCCGGCTTCACCGTTCTCGCGGCGTCATTCGTCGCCCTTCGCCAGACCAACATCAAGCGCATGCTCGCCTTTTCGACGGTGAGCCAGCTCTCATATGTGATCCTCGCGGCGGCAATCCTGGTGCCGATCTCGGTGACCGGAGCTGCTCTCCATATTGCCGCGCATGCAATCTCTAAGATCACGCTCTTCTTCGCCGCTGGCTCGGTCTATACCGCTGCCCACGCCACCGAGATCAAACAGCTCCGCGGCATCGGCCGCCGGATGCCCTGGACGATGACGGCATTCGCCATTGGCGCGTTCTCGATGATTGGCATCCCGCCCACCGCCGGCTTTCTGTCGAAATGGTTCATTCTGTCCGGCGCAATGGACACTGCATCCTGGGTGGCGGTTGGAGTGATCGTCGTTTCGACAATCCTCAACGCCAGCTATTTTCTGCCGATCGTTTGGCGCGCTTTCCTCTCCTCGCCCGAGGTCGCTCACGGGGTGTCCCCGACATTGGACCATGGCGAGGCACCATGGCCGATCGTTCTAGCTCTTACCGCGACCGCTCTCGGCACCATTGCCCTGTTCTTCTTCCCCGGCATACCGTTCGGCCTTGCCGAACTTGTTGGAGGCTGGTGATGTCCGATCCAAAGGCCGGGGTGGAGAAACCATTGCCCCCGGATCATGACCATTGGCTCGTTCGGCCTCGCACAATCGCAGTGCTGTGGATTGGCTTCGCGATCGTCCTTGGCCTGACCTTGGTCCCTGATCTCCTCATCGATCATCACGCCGAATTCGAAATTGAAGGAACGATCGCCTTCGGTGCCTGGTTCGGCTTTTTGAGCTGCTTGATACTGGTGTTCGGTTCGCTTGCCTTGGGCCGCATCCTCAAACGGCGGGACAGTTATTATGATCGCTGACGCGTGGATTGCCTCGCTTCCACCAGGTCTTCTCCTGATCCTCGCCGGAGTTGTGCTTCCCGCCGCCCGCGGCGTCATTCGTTCGGCGGTCCTGTTGCTCACGCCCTTGGCGTTGCTGGCCTGGATTTGGCTGCTGCCGGAAGGGCAGGGGGTGTCCGTTATCTGGCTCGGTTTGGAGCTAACGCCAGTCCGCGTCGATACATTGAGCCAGCTATTCGCTACCGTGTTTGCGATTGTCGGCTTTGCTGGCGGTCTATTCGCGCTCCGTCAGGGGCGCACCGCCGAGCTGGCTGCGGCGCTGGTCTATGCTGGCGCTTCGATCGGCGTGATCTTCGCCGGCGATCTGATCACCGTCTTCGTGTTCTGGGAGATGATGGCGGTCGCCTCGACGCTGGTGGTGTTGGCCGGCGGCACCGGCGCAAGGGCGGCAGCGCAGCGCTACATCGTTATTCATCTGTTCGGCGGCGTCCTGCTGATGGCCGGGATTGCCGGCCATGTCGCAACCACCGGCAGCACCGCCTTCGACCTTATCACCGGCGACTCTTTCGCGCGCTGGCTGATCCTTGCCGGGTTTGTTCTCAATGCCGGCGCGCCACCATTGTCGTCGTGGCTGCCGGACGCCTATCCTCGCGCCAGTTGGTCGGGAACGGTGTTCCTTTCCGCATTCACCACCAAGACTGCTGTCTATGTTCTGATCCGCGGTTTCGCAGGTGAGGACATCCTGATCTGGCTTGGGGTGATCATGGTGTTCTATGGGATCGTGTACGCGATCCTGGAAAACGACATACGGCGGATCCTCGCCTATTCGATCGTCAATCAGGTTGGCTTCATGCTGGTGGGGATCGGCATTGGGACTGAGATGGCGGTCAACGGTGCTGCCGCTCACGCGTTCGCCCACATCATCTACAAGGCGTTGCTGTTGATGTCGGCTGGCGCGGTCCTTTATCAGACCGGCAAAAGCAAGTGTACCGAGCTCGGCGGTCTTTTCCGCAGTATGCCGTTGACCACCATCAGCGGCATCATTGGCGCGCTGTCGATCTCGGCCTTTCCTCTCACCTCGGGCTTCGTCTCGAAGTCGATGATCTCCGAAGGAGCGGTTCAGGAGCACCTGGCGGTCTTGTGGTTCTTGCTGGCGGCAGCGTCGGCCGGGGTTTTTCTCCACGCCGGCATCAAATTCCCCTGGTTTGTGTTTTTTCAGAAGGATTCAGGCCTTCGGCCACCCGATCCCCCAGCCAGCATGCGCGTGGCGATGGTGCTTCTCTCGGCGCTGTGCCTGATCATCGGCATCGTTCCGTCGCTACTCTACTCGATCCTGCCCTATCCAACCGACTTTGTGCCCTACACAGCGCCCCACGTTGTCTATCAATTGCAGCTGCTGCTGTTTTCGGGGCTGGCTTTCTTCTTGCTCCTCGGTTTTCTCACGCGCACCCGAACCATCACCCTCGACACCGATTGGCTGTGGCGCAAATTCATGCCTGCGATCGGCCGATTGCTTGGCGGGCTCGGACGCTGGCGCGGTTGGGGTGGGGCGCGATCCGGCCTCGGGCGATTCCTATCGGGCGTCACTCACATCTCCGGTCCAGGCGCGTTGCTAGCGAGGAGCTGGCCGACCGGCATCATGGCTTTCTGGGCTACCTTGCTCTTGGCCGCCTATCTTATTCTTTACTACTTGTGAGTTTGAAACGATTGTCTCTGTGACTTGGACGTGAAATCGGTGCCACGGTGAACTGAGACTGTTCGCCACTCGGAAAATATCCTGTATTTGTTGCGAGCGGTCGTCAGCCAATCGATTTCCCCACTTACGACGCGCGGCAAATTGCGTTTTTCGCAAAAAACTCTTGGAGCCTCTTGTATTGGCCTTGTGACGACTGTATAGGCCGACAATATTCCCGATCAGAGGAGGCAAACGCCCTTTCCGATCGAGGCAAACGGGTTACGGCAAAGAACATTCTTGCTGCGAACCTCAGAAATCCGGGCCTCATTACAGAGCTGAAAGCTAAAGGTGGTTTTCCTATGGAAGAAAACGTCGCAACTGACTTGATTGACCTAGCTGCAGATATCGTGTCGGCCTATGTCGCCAACAATTCCGTAGCGGCCCCGGACCTCCCCGGTCTGATCGCCGAAGTGCACGAGGCGCTGGTGCGGACCCATGCCGGCCTTAACGCTCCAGAGCCGGAGCCGTTGAAGCCAGCCGTAAATCCGAAACGCTCGATTTTTGCTGACTATATTATCTGCCTTGAGGACGGGAAGAAGTTCAAATCGCTGAAGCGCCATCTGCGGACTCACTATGATCTCTCTCCGGAAGAGTACCGCGAGAAATGGGGGCTGGCGCCGGATTATCCGATGGTTGCCCCCAACTACGCCGCAGCTCGCTCAGCGCTCGCCAAGAAGATGGGGCTCGGCCAGCGCCGTCGTCGTCGCCGTTAGCAGGACAATCTCGGCGCGGCTTCCCGGCGTCTTCCGGGAGGCCGCTCCTGTCGATGTTTGATTAGGTGGCCGCGCCGACAAAGGCAGCGTCCGCGTCTGCCTTGATGCGTTTCACCATAGCTCTGAGGCCATTGGAGCGCTGCGCCGAAAGATGCTCGGCGAGACCAAGCTCGGCGAAGTTGGCCTCGGTATCGATCGCCTTGATCTCCTCGGCAGTACGATCGTCAAACAGCGCGATCAGCACCGCGATCAAGCCGCATACGATATATGCGTCGCTGTCGCCGACAAAACGAAACCGCGACCGGTCCTCGTCGGCACGGCGGCTCCACAGCCAAACCTGGCTTGCGCATCCCCGCACCTTGTTTTGATTGGAACGCTTGGATTCCGGCAGCGGTTCCAGCTTTCGTCCCAGCTCGATCAGATAGCGGTAGCGGTCTTCCCACTCATCGAGATAAGCGAAGTCATCACGGATCTGATCAAAGGTCACCCGGAAATCCCCGATGGCAGTGTGACCGATATATAGTGTTGCGCCGGCCATTGTTGAAACGATGTCTCTTCTGAGAAGCTGGCTAGTCGCCGATACGATCATCCGCCACCATCGGTCCGCTGACGACGCCTTGCAACGGCGCATCGGTGTCTTCCGCGGTGAGGGTATTCTGGCCGCCGTTGCGATCGAGATAGGCCTGGATCTGCTCGACGCCGTACCGCGCCTTGTCGGCGACGACCTGAATGACTGCCTCGCCGGTTTCGCATAGCTCGGGGTTTCGGATGCAAAACTGGGATAGATCGCTGATCGTCGCGCGAACCGCGTCCAGCGCCTGCACCAACGTCACCTGTGGGGCGTCCGGTCCACCATCGGGATCGGACGGTAGCAGCAGAACGATCACCGTTAGCCAAAAGGCAACACGAAAAAGGAATCGCATAGCTGACTTGTCCGCCTGGCAGGAATTCAACAATGGCCAAGCTAGCGGAGACGTTTGAAAGCGACGTTCAGCTTTTTGCTAAAATTCGAATCATCCCTAACAATCCGTAAGGTGGTGATTCCATGGCAAAAAACGCCTTTGGGTGGCTGCCAAGGTAACGCTTTACTAACTAAGAAACGTTGTTTCCCGATGCTTGGCCGTTCACCGGCCTCGTCCGCTATCGCTATCGACCTTGGCCTTAGCCTTCCCTTAAGGCGCTCCTGGCAGCGTCCTCCGGCGACATCGATCGCAGCGTTGTCCAGGGCACCTACGACCGGCACACATGAATCCAATCGCTAAGCCGCTGCGGCGCGTCCTGGAAGGACAACTAGCCGGCGAGATCGCCACGGATCGGGCCGAAGCCGATCGTCATCTGCGCTTTCTTGTCGGCCAGCTAACCTTGGGTGTGATTGGTCTTGTCGCCTTTCCGGTCTGGCTAGCGCTTGGCGCACCCGGATCGAGCTCAACCTCGGTTATTTTCGTCTGGCTGCTCTCGCCCTTGGCGATTGCCGTCTTCGTTTTACGAACGGGCCGGCTGCGGGCTGGCCAGCTTTTGTCGAGCTTTGCGCTCATTGGCTTGGTCGTTTGGGGCTGCCTCATGACCGGCGGGGTTCGCTCGCCGATGATTGTGCTGTTCGTATTCGTGCCGCTCGCAGCGCGAGTCATGGCCGACCAACCCGCCGCCAAGATCGCCATGGCAGGGGCTTTGGCGGGCCTCGGCATTTGTGCAGGTCTAGAGTGGATCGGCGCCGCAGCGGAAGCCTCGCCGGCCGAATTCGGGCTGAGCAGCGCTATCCTCGTGGCAGCCGCTACTGTCCTTGTTGCGCTGTGGCCCGGCCCGATCGCCGGTACCGCGCCCTCGGCGGCCCAGGGGCTTCGGTCGGACCGGCAATTGCTGGACCAGAGCAGCGATCTTATCACCTGCCATTCCCAGGACGGCGGTGTGCTGTGGTCTTCGAGCGCCGCGAGCGAGTTGTTCGGCGTCGCTCCGGAAGCATTGAACGGTCGCGGGCTGGCCGACCGGGTACACATTGAAGATAGAGTTCGATTTGACGCTGCGCTCGAAGACGTCTCGTCGACTGGAGTGAGAGCTGCGCTCACCTGCCGACTGCAACGGCAGAATCACGACGGCCGGAACGAATGGATTTCTGCGGAGTTGAGTTTCAGTCCGCTGCTTCACCCTGGGTCCGAGCGCGGCGCCGTCATCGGCGTCACTCGCGACGTCTCGCGACACAAGGCAAAGGTCGACCAGCTTGCCTTTGCGTTGGCGCGTGCCGAGGCGGAGATTGCTGCTCACCGACAAGACCTGGCTCAGCGACGCCACGAGCTAGAGGCGCCGCTCCAGTCGATCATCGGCTTCTCCGAGCTTCTTGCCGATGAGAAACTGACCAAGCCCGAGAGCGATGATTGGCGGGATTACGCCAGGCTGATTCGCGGTGCGGGGAAGCATTTGCGCGAGGCCCTCGACGATCTTCTCGGTCAGGCTGACCATGGCGGGAGAGAAGCTCCTCCGATATCGGATCGTAACCCAGCGACAACCGAGTGGATGGGCGAGGTGCGCAGAAGTGCCTGAATGGATCACGGATTCTGGTGAAGAATTCGGCTATGTCGAAGTATTAGACTGCAAGGGCATGATGGGTCGCACGATCACGAGCATTCTTCGCCACCCCGGCAGGACGGCGGCGGCGTTGCTGATCCTTGTTGCTGCCGCGGTGATCGTGGGCAATGCCGCGTTCTTCCAAGCGGGCGATCACCCGTCGCCCTTCTTTGCCACCGAGGGAGCTGAGGAGCCGCTCGCCGTTGCCGCACTGCCTGTAGCCGCCGATCCGGCGGCCGTCGAGCTCCAGCCAGCTGCGCGGGAGCCAGTCGACGAGATCGGACGTCTGGTTCAGATTGCGGCGGTGGCAACGCCCCAGATCGAGGCGACGGCGGCTTCAGTGACGGTGGTCGAGATTCAGCAACGCCTGGCGGCTCAGGGTTATGATCCAGGTGTGGTCGATGGCTTGTTCGGTACCCGAACCCAGCGCGCGATCGAAGCCTACCAGGCCGATTGGGGCCTCGCGGTGACGGGTGAGATTAGCGACGAATTGCTGTCGCAATTGCGGGCGATGGCAGCCGAAGCGGCAAGCCCAGCGATCGTCTTTCCGACCGAGGAAGCGCGCCTGCTAACGATCCAGACGGCGCTCAATCAAAGCGGCTATGGCCCGGTGACCCCGAACGGCCGGATGTCGGCGGAAACCATCGCCGCAATTCGTGATTTCCAGCTCGAATACGGCCTCGCCCCCACCGGCGAGGTCGATCAGCAATTGATCGATAGGATGGTAGCGATCGGCGCTCTGGAGCCGTTTTAGGCGATGCGGCTGGCATCGGCTCTGTTCGTCAGCGCCAAAATCAAACTTTGCTTCATCGAAGGCGCTAGCGCTGCGGTCATACGCCACGGTGCCGATGAAGCTGGGGCGATCTTCTTTCTCGTCGATCGGCTCGACGATACGATCGATCTTTATGGCCCAGCGCCTCAAACCGCGTTTGCCGAAGACGACCGTCCGCAAGACAGGCTGTTCCAAATCATCGCCGACCGTCTTCCGCCTGCGGAGGTCGATTCTCGGCTGGAGCGAGAGGCGAAGTTCGATCCCGACATCTGGATCGTGGCGATCGAGGATCCCGAGGGACGCTGCTTTCTCGATCTCGTTCCTGCTTGATCGGCTCACTGGCGGTTTTGCACCCGGCGCTGGTCGTGCCGCTCCTGCTCGACCGAGTTCGGGCTGCTCCTCCCGGTGGCTTCGACGAACACCGGGACATGAGTGGTACGCCGTCCCGGGGGAGGCCGTCGCCAAGCCTCGATGAAGGCTTCGGCCGTGGCCGGTTCGAGCGAGGCGTACAGGTCCGCCAAGCGGAAGAAGGCATCGACTGATTCGCCGATTTCCTTATTGGCAAGGAGAAGGACGGTCCGGCCGTCGGCGTCGCCAAGGCCCGCCGCCTTGGTCAATAGTACCAACGGCTCGCCAGACGGATCGTCCACCATACGGGCGACGACATCAGTGCTGATCTCGAGCGCTTGGGAGAAGGCCCTGAGAAGACCGACCCTGTCGTGCCTGCGTGCCGAAATAACGATCTCAGCCGCCGCAAAAGTCTGACGCAGCATTCGGTCTGGCCCTCGGCCGAGGATACCCTTTGGCGCCCGCCACCGACGGGCCGACGCCTCGCCCAGCAGTTGCAAGCGGCGTTCACTGGTAGCCTCCAGGAACTCCGAGAACTCGGCGCCGGCGGGCTGCGAGGATGCCATTTCGGTTATCATCTCGGCTGGTGCATTTTCGATCGCTTGGTCTGCTTCCAGCCCGGCTCCGTCTGTAATCCGCGACGAGCCCTCGTCCGCGACATCGTTCTTTTTTCTGGCTATCGCCAACGCCCGCAACACATCGGCGCCGAGATCGGTACGTCCGGCGATCAACCGATGATGATCCCGGCCGGTCGCTGCGATAGCGCCCAACAGATCGATGGTTGTCAGCACCGGCGAACGGAGCAGGATAGGACCGGCTATTTCGATTGCATCACGGGCCAGCTGCCGTATCACCGCTGGCGGTGCGTCGTCCCGTCCGCATAGCAGCGAAGCGACATAGGCGCGATCATTGTCGGAGATCTTTGGAAGCAGGTGAATGGCGAGCTGCTCAAAGCGGCGGATTGCGTCGCGATTGTGCATCAGCTCCTGGCAAAAGAAAGCGGTCGTGGCTCGCAGCAACGTGCCATCGCGATCTTCTGGCCGCGCTCGCGCTAGCGCCAGCAAATCGTCCGATGCTGTGTGATGCTTCAATTGAACGGAAAGCTGCTGATGTCGAGTTGGTGCCGACTGAAAATGTCCCCAATTCGTTAGCGGACTGTTAACCTTGCGCAATTCTTAATCGCCACCGCCAGGCTCGAAAAGCGACTCGATTACTGCGAGGCAGGGGCCACGATGGAAAAGATCATCTCACTCCAAGGAGCGATAGCCGTAGCAAGGAGCGGGCCTCGCAGCGAGGGCTGCCATATCATGATCTTTCCGGGGTTCGGATCGAGCGAAAGCACCGGATTTGCCGGACCAGTCGCCGCGATCCAGCAGCCGCAGCTTGCGAAAGGCGCAACGCCGTACGAGCCGGACCGGTTCCTAGGGCTTTTCTGGCCGTCAATCCGCGATAATCGGCACAGCGTCGCTCGGTTCTGGCTCTGCTTCCGGCGGCTCCAGCTGGAATGGTGCGTCGCAATCCGCTGACGTCAATTGATCCGAGATTTCAGCCACGAGCGTCGAGTCGGGAACGAACGCGCGCAGCACCACAATCACCGAGTTGACCGTGAAATCGGCCACCACAGCCTGCTCCAGAATCGGCGGCGGATTGAGGCCAAGCGGCGTCAGCTCCGAGGAGCGGATCAGAAGCAAGTCGAGGTCGGATCGCCCGGATGTGCGGCTGTTCAGGCTGTAAAGATTTAGGCCGTGTGCATTGAAGACTCCAACCGACCAAAACACGGCATCGAGTTGAGAGATGATTCTGCTTGGCCCGCGCGTAAGATCAATCCGGCACACAGCGTGGGCCATGTTGGGATCGAGATAAGCGATCGGTTTAACGCCCGGAGCAGACGCCGGGACGAGGTGGAACATTCGCTCCGGGCCCAGATATTCCATCGCCTCCCACAGATTGTGACCAGCGAGGCTCGGAAAGGCGAGCACTGCTAGAATGGGCAGGATTACGCCACCGAGCATCCCGGCGATGACAATCGCCGCCCAACGTCTCACCGGCACGCTCCGGCGACGATCGTCGGCATAGTCTGCTCGACCACGATCAAGCCCGTCGTCAGTGGGGTGTCGTAGAGGCGGAGGACGAGGATCAGATTGGTGGCGGTCCCGATTGGAAGCCAATTGCCTGGTTGCACCAGCCCGGAGACGATGATGGAGAAGCTGCCGTCGGGATGGCGCAAAATCTCCCGCGAATGGAACCCGGTCCGCGAAGCCGGGTTCGATATCAGCTCCGAGTCGCCATCATAGGCGGTCAGCGTCCACAATTCCGCTGTCGGCGTTTGGCCGACGATAACATAGTCGCAATTGCCGGAAAGGATTCGTCCCGCGCTGTCGGTGCGGGCGGTAAAAACCAACGCCTAAGCAGTACCGAGTGGTAGATCAAGTGTCGTCGCCGCGATCGCGGTGGCGTAGGGGTTGCTTTGCGAACTTCCCTCACCGGGCACCGCGGTCCAGGGTCCGATCGCCACGGTACCACGATTGCGGCTTTGCTCCAGCGCGATCAGTGCCGCGCCAAAGCCGGTGACGACCGCGATTATTGCGATCAGTAGAAGGTCGGTGAAAATGCGCCGCACGACACTCCCCCTCGCGCGACGTTCATCATCGCATAGAAGGCACCAGGTTGGCGACATCGATCGGGCGGCTGCCTCCCGAATTTGCCGCCATGCCCGACCTCAATGTAAGCATCCGACAATGAATGGCGGGGGCCCTGGCATGCGAGGCTTGGAGGAGTGAGCGAGACCGCCGCATTACAGCAAGAGTCGATATGGAGGCTGAGCCAGGGGCGAGCGACTTTATTATTGGTCGCGGTGCTGACTATCCTCCGGTTCGCTCTGGCGCCATTCATACCGCTTGCCTTTGACGAGGCCTATTATTGGCGGTGGTCGACCCATCTTGCCGCCGGCTATTTCGACCACCCTCCAATGGTCGCCTGGCTCATCGCTCTTGGTACCCGAATAGCCGGCGAGACAGAATTTGGTGTCCGGCTAGTGCCTTTGGTGCTGAGCATCCCGGCGAGCTGGGCGGTATGGCGAAGTGCGGTGATCCTGTTCGGAGATCGCGCTCTGGCCTTGGCTGCCTTGGTTTTCTTCAACCTTATGTTGATCGTCTCTGTCGGGACGATCTTGGCGACGCCGGATGCCTCGCTTCTAGTCGCCTCGGCATTTCTCTTGTTCTGTCTGGCCAAGATCTCCGCGACCGGTCGTCCGGGTTGGTGGGTCGCCGCCGGAATCGTCACCGGCATAGGCTGCTTGGCAAAGTTCACTGCGCTATTTTGGCTTCCATCGGTGCTTATATGGCTTCTTCTCACTCCCCGCTTGCGACCGTGGTTGGCAACTCCCTGGCCATGGATCGGCGGGATGGTCGCATTTGTGATCTTCTTTCCAAATCTCATCTGGAACGCCAACCATGATTGGGTGACCTTCACCAAGCAATTCGGTCGGGTCGCAGCCGATGGGTTCGTGCCGGAATATCTGCTTGAACATCTCGGACTTCAGGTTGGCATGGCGACTCCGGTCATATTTGTCCTCGGCTGGCTCGGCCTGGCCGCTTTTCTGACCCGGCGCGGCGGCTCGGCCAATGCCCGGGTGATGATCGGCGCTCTGATCTGGCCGACCACGCTATTCTTCCTCTATTTCGCGCTTCGCGCCCGGGTCGAAGGCAATTGGACCGGACCGATCTTCTCCGCCTTCGCGATCGCTGCGGCGGCGGCGCTCCACACCGTCAACTGGCATGGCGCGGTCGAAAAGTTCGTCGGATCGATCCGGCCATGGGCGGTTCCCGCCGGGCTTTTAGTGGTGCTGGCCATCTATGGTCAGACAGTGTTCGGCTGGCTACCGCTCGGCAATTGGGATCCGACCGCCAGCAGGCTCGGCGCCGGCATTCAGTCACTGGCCGAGGATGTCGAAGCGCTCAGAGAGGCCGAGGGCGCGACCCTGATCCTCACTGTCGACTACCCGATGAACGGATGGCTGAGCTTCTATAGCCCCGCCGATCGCGCGCCGGTTTTTCAGTTCAACGAGCCGGAACGTTGGTTGCAGGAGCTACCGCCCGGGCCGGCGGAGCTGGCCGGCCCGTTGCTTGCTATTCTGCTTAAGAACCAATCGATTGCACCGATCGAGGCCGACTATGGCCCTGCCGAGCAAGTGACCGTCCTCACCCGCCGCCGCGGCGACCTCGTCATCGCCGAATATGTCGTCTACCGACTGAAAGGGGCTGCCGTCGGCCCCTGATCATGGCGTCGGCGACGCCCGGACAAGATCCGATGGACCAACCGGAGCGGCATCGTCGCTGGGGCCTAGCAGATTCCCAAGATCAATCAGTCTATCACGGAGTTCGGGCGGCAAAGCGGGTTCGTCCACTTCCAATCCGGGATCGGGCTCAATCTCGGTAATCTCCGGCTGCGGCATGGCCAGATATTCCTCATGATCGACAAACGGAATTGCTACGATCTCAACATTCTGATGGGCGAAGGTCATGAACCGGTTCCAGGTCCGCGCCGGAAGCGAACCTCCGGTGAGATTGTTTGTCGGCGCGTAATTGTCATTGCCGAACCACACCGCCGCGACATAGTTGCCAGTGAAACCGACAAACCAGCCGTCTCTGAAGGAATTGGTGGTTCCGGTCTTGCCGGCGGTCGGGATTCCGTCGAGCTTGGCGGCGCGGCCGGTGCCCCATTCTGGAACCTGCACCAGGAGATTATTCATCGTAGCGATCGTCTCGGCCAGCATGACCCGAGCGGCTGGAGGTGCGTCGCCGGCACGATCGTAAACCACCTCGCCCGCGCTGTTGATGATCTGGGTGAAAGCATACGGCACGGCGCGTGTGCCGCCATTGGCGAACACCGCATAGGCGCCGGCCATATCGAGCACCGTCACCTCCGAGCTACCGAGCGGCAATGACCGGGTAATCGCCAGCTCGGTCGTGATCCCCATCCGCTGCGCGGTGTCGACGATTCGATCGCGGCCGATGGCCTGCGCCAAGCGAACCGCCACTGTGTTGATCGAGCGTACCAAGGCCGTCGTCAATGTTACTGGTCCGGCATAGCCACCGCCGAAATTGCGCGGCGACCAATCGCCGATCGTGATCGGCACATCCGGGACGACGCTTTCCGGCGTATAGCCATTCACGAAGGCGGTGGCATAAACGAACGGCTTGAACGCCGAGCCCGGCTGACGCGAAGCGTTGGTGGCGCGGTTGAACTGGCTCGCGCCATAATCCCGGCCGCCGACCATCGCCCGCACCGCACCGTCCGGGTCGATAACCACCACCGCCCCCTGTCGGACGCCATATTGCTCGCCAGATTGCCGAAGGCTGAGTTCGACCGCTTCTTCGGCCGCTCTTTCCATTTCAAAGTCGAGCGTGGTTATCACCACCAGAACGCGATCTCTGGTGCGCACGGCGGCTTTGACCTGCTCGAACGCCCAATCGAGAAAATAGTCCGGTGTTGCTTGATCGGTCCCGGCGACCGCGGTCGCCGGATTTCGACGAGCGCCGACGACTTGGCCTTCGGTGAGATAACCAGCCTCGACCAGGTTGGTCAGGACTTCATTGGCTCGCGCGCGTGCGGTGGGAAGATTGATATGCGGTTCGTATCGCGATGGCGCTTGGAACAGCCCCGCGAGCATCGCCGCCTCGGCCAATGTCACCTCGGTGACCGGCTTGTCGAAATAGAACTCCGACGCTGCCGCAACGCCAAAATTGCCCCCACCCATATAAACGCGGTCGAGATAGATCTCGAGAATCTCTTCCTTGGTCAGAGTCGCCTCGAGCCACAAGGCGATGAACGCCTCGTTGATCTTGCGCTCGACCGTGCGGTCGGAATTGAGAAAGAGGAGACGCGCTACCTGCTGCGTGATCGACGATCCGCCCTGAACGATCTCGTTGGCTTGGAGATTCTCGATCAGCGTACGCGCCGTGCCGATCAGGTCGACACCGAAATGGGTGAAGAATCGGCGATCCTCGGTAGCCAGCACTGCGGCGATCAGATTGTCGGGCATTGTATCCAGCGGCACGCTTTCGAGCTGGCGGATACCCCGGCGGCCAATATAATTGCCATTGCGGTCGAGGAAGGTCACTGCATAATCGCCTTGGTCGCGCCAGTCGATTTCGGTCGCTTCCATCGCCGGTAGCGCCAACATCAAAAGGAGTGTTGCCATAGCAGCGGCAAGCGACAATCCGTCGCCAAGGAGCTCCGAGACACCGCGCAAAAATCCACGAGGACGCAGCCACCGCAATCCGCGGTCGAGGCGGTTGAGAAGACCCCGGAGCCAAGCGGTGATACGCTGGCCGGCGAAGCTCAGCCAAACGAACCGATCTCGGGGGGGAGGAGTCTTTCGGCCGGTGAGAAAAGGGCTGCGCACGAGAATCGAGTCCGCGCCAGTTGGTCGGCATCAGATGGACCGACTATTTGTGCTGCAAGGAGAATGACTTTGGCAAGCGGAGACACCGAGACGTATGAGGCGGTCCAAGGCAATGATGCGGAGCCGTTCTGGAAACGTTTGTCGTTGGAAGAGATGTCGCCGGCCCAGTGGGAATCACTGTGCGACGGCTGTGGTCGATGCTGCCTCAACAAATTGGAGGATGAGGACACCGGCGAAATCGAATGGACCTTGATCGCCTGCCGGCTTCTCGATGAGGAATCATGCCGGTGCACCGACTATGCGCACCGGAGCGATCTTGTGCCCGACTGCCTGCGCCTGACACCGGAAAAGGTCCGCACATTGCCTTGGCTACCGGCGAGTTGCGCCTATCGCCTGATTGCCGAGGGGAGTGACCTTTATTGGTGGCACCCACTGGTTTCCGGCGATCGGGAAACCGTGCATCTGGCCGGCATTTCGGTCAGAGGCCGGACGCTCCGCGAGCAGGATGTGCCTCTGGCGCGTTGGGACGAATTCATCGTCGACTGGCCGATGAACGATCCGAACCGGACCGATACCTGATATCGGCGGTCGGCCCGGAGCGATTAACCAACCTGAAAGCGGCATTCAGACGGCGTTCAGCTTAACCACGCTAATTCACCATCATGTTCAGGAAAACGCTCTCCGCGCTCGCCATCATCGGCACCCTCGCCGCCGTGCAGCCTCCGACTGCCTCGGCGCAGGCCGCGCTCGCCTGTCTCAGTCAACCGCAGGGGCAGGCGGCCGTGGCGCAGGATCCAAGAATTGCGTTGCAGCGAGTGCTCCAGCGGATCGGCGTTGCAATCGGCCAGGTGCGCGGCATTCCCTGCCTCGCTTTTGTCAATGGCCGCTACTTGTGGGAGATCTGGGTTGACACAGGTGGCGGTCCGAACCGTCGAGTGGTAGATGCTCTGAGTGGCTCCCTAGTCCGGGGGCTGTGAATTGGATCAGATAGTCGACGGAGTTTGGGGACGGATGCGGATCCTTGTGGTCGAGGACGATCCCGATCTCAATCGCCAGATGGTCGGCGCTCTCAAGGACGCGGGCTATGCCGTCGATGCCGCGACCGACGGCGAGGAAGGCCATTTTCTCGGCGACACCGAACCTTACGATGCCGTTGTTCTCGACATTGGCTTGCCTCAAATGGACGGGCTCAGCGTCCTGGAGCAATGGCGGCGGAACGGCCGCAACATGCCGGTCCTGATTCTCACCGCCCGCGATCGTTGGAGCGACAAGGTCCAGGGAATTGACGCCGGCGCTGACGATTATGTTGCCAAGCCGTTTCATATCGAGGAAGTGCTGGCCCGCATCCGAGCTCTGGTCCGGCGCTCGGCGGACCATGCGACCAACGAGATCGAATGCGGGCCGGTGCGGCTTGACGGTCGTTCGGGCCGAGTTTCGGTGGACGGCAATCCGATCAAGCTGACATCGCATGAATTCAAGGTGCTTGAATATCTAATGCATCACCGCGATCGGGTCGTTTCGCGGACCGAACTGACCGAGCATCTTTATGATCAGGACTTTGACCGCGATTCCAATACGATCGAAGTCTTTGTTGGACGACTTCGCAAGAAAGTCTCCGCCGATCTCATCGAAACAGTCAGAGGTCTCGGCTACCGGATTGTCACGCCGCCCGATGCGGCTTAACTCCCTTTCCCTTCGCCTTATTCTCAGCGCCGCGCTGTGGACCGCGGCCGCCATTATCGCCGCCGGACTTGTGCTGACATCGCTCTATCAGCGGACGGTCGAGCGCACCTTCGACGAGCGCCTCGAAAATTTCGTCAACTCGATCGTGGGCGAAATCACCCAGCAATGGCCCGCCGAGATCACCGATGTCGGGACCCTTGGTGAGCCGCTTTTCGGCAGCATCTATTCCGGCTGGTACTGGCAGATTAGCCGCGAAGGCGAGATCGTCCTTAAGTCACCGTCGCTGCTTTTCGAAATCTTGCAGGTGCCCGATAGCGCTTCGGGTCGCGATGAGCAGAATCTGATCCGCTTCACCGCCGTCGGTCCCGGCGACGAGATCATCCGAGCGATTGAGCGGCGGGACCAGATCAACGAAGAGGCTGAATACCAGATCATCGTCTCAGGCAATGCAACGGCGCTTCGCGCCGAAATCGGGACTTTCCGCACCAGCGTGATCCTGACCCTGGGGGTGTTCGGCCTCGCTTTGGTGCTTTCCACCTTCATTCAGATCCGCTGGGGGCTACGTCCGCTTGACCATGTCAGGCGCGCCTTGGCCGACCTTCGCAGCGGTAGCGAAAAGCGACTAGGTGGGTCCTATCCGGCCGAGATCGAACCTCTTGTCAGGGAGCTCAATGCGCTACTAGAATCCAACCACCAGATTATCGAACGCGCCCGCACCCAAGTCGGCAATCTTGCTCACGCGCTCAAAACGCCTCTGAGCGTGATCACCAATGAGGTCCGGGCAGGAAAGGGCGTATTGGCCGAAAAAGTCGCCGACCAGGCGGAAACCATGAAACGTCAGATCACCCATTATCTCGATCGAGCACGGATCGCGGCGCGATCGGACGTCATCGGCGCAGTAACCGACGTCGAGCCTGTCATCGCCCGGCTGGCGCGGGCGATGAACCGCATCTATGGCGACAAGGGGATCACGGTTTCGGCCGAGATTCCCACCGGCACTCGGATTCACGGCGAGCAGCAGGACCTTGAGGAGATTGTTGGCAACCTTGCCGACAATGCTTGTAAATGGGCGAAGTCCGCCGTTCGGATATCGGCGACCGTTGAACTGGGCAAAGGCGAAGAGGACGCACAGCTGCGGATCCATATCGACGATGACGGCGCCGGTCTTGATGCCAAGCAACGCGTGAGGGCGACCAAGCGCGGCCAACGCCTCGACGAGAGCAAGCCGGGCTCGGGGCTCGGCCTGTCGATCGTCACTGATCTCGTGGGTCTCTATGGTGGGTCTTTTCGGTTGGATGCCTCTCCGGCCGGGGGGCTGAGGGCCGAAATTACTCTGCCAGCTGCCGGTGGGCAGCGGTGACACCGGCTCGGCGTCCGTAACCCGCCGGATCGCCCAGTCGAACCGCTAATACGACGCTACGACACTGGACAATACTGCTTTCATTGGCGATCGGCGCAGCGATTCATCCAGTCACCGAATGGCGTTGAGGTCTCCTGTGGCGGCGGTTGCGTGGCCCTGCACCAGCCGATACAAGCGCGCGAGCGCGCGACGAACCGCGAGTTGGTATGATCTTCTGGATAGTAATGGCCGCGCTGACGGCGGCGGCCACCGCGGTGTTGCTACTGCCGTTGTTTCGATCGCGGGCGACGGTTGGCGCTCACGAGTCCGAGATCGCGATTTATCGCGATCAGCTGCAGGAGATCGAGCGGGACGTCGAGCGCGGGGTGTTGCCGGAAAGTGAGGCGAAAGCCGCACGAACGGAGATCGCGCGCCGGCTGATCCACGTCGGCGAGCAAAGCACCCGAGAAGCGGAGGCCCGACCAATGCGGCGCCGCGCCGCATTGGTAATTGGCTTGGCGGTGGTTCCCGTCGTCAGCATTGGAGCCTATCTTTACCTTGGGGCCCCAAACACGCCGGATCGGCCATTCGTGCAGAGGATCGACAATCCCGATCCGGCCGATGTCTACGTCGTGCAAGAGATTGTCGCCGCGGTACTGCGCAACCCTCAAGGCGTCAATATTGACGGTCTGCGGGAGCTGGTTGATCAAGCGATCTTGGCCAACCCCGACCACCCGGCGATGTGGGAAGCGCTGGCATATGTCGCGGTGCTGCAGCAGCGACACGACGACGTGTTGACTGCCTTTGACCGGTTTGTCGAGCTTGACGAATCCGGAGGCCCGGCGGCAGAAGGGCTCGGCGCGGAGCTCGGTCAGTTGACATTCCTTATCACCACCACGGTCACCGGACCGGCGGAGGTGCTGTTTGATCGGGTCTTGAGGCTGAACCCAAGCAACCTGACAGCGCGAGTGTTTCATGCCGTGGCGCTGACGGAACGGGGCGAAGTCCCGGCAGCGGTGATCGCTTGGGAGGCGATCTTGGCAGACGAGCCGGCTGGCGGGGCCGACTGGGCCGATTTTGCCCGCGAACAATTGGCCGGGCTGCTTGGCGAAGCGGTCGTCCCGCCGGACCCGGTGGCGCCGATTATAGATCTGCCGCCGGCAGAGCAAGCCGAGTTCATCAACCAGATGGTCGAACGCCTGGCGATACAATTGGCCGCGGATCCCGACAACGCTGCCGGTTGGGTGCAATTGATAACTTCATATATTGTGTTGGGGCGCGAGGACGAGGCGCGTACTGCTTTAGCGACTGCTCGCGACTTCTTTACTGGGAATGCCGAGGCGCTCGGCCTTATCGAAGAAGCGGCGAGGCCATTGATGGAGTAGCAATGACAACAGCGCAGAACGCAGCAAGCCGGCGGATGGGCCGCAAACAAAGGCGGCTCTTGATGATCGGCCTTGCCGGCATCGTTCTGGCGGTGGCGTTGGGATTGGTCCTGGTGGCGCTGTCCGACAGGATAGTGTTCTTCAATTCGCCTAGCGACATCATCGCCGATCGGCCCGCCTCGGAGCTGCGTATTCGTCTTGGTGGCCTGGTCGCGGTGGGGACCGTTGTGGCGGTCGGCGACGGCGTCTACGAGTTCGACGTTACCGACGGTGCCGAGACGATCGCTGTCACCTATCGTGGGCTGCTACCGGACCTGTTTCGCGAGGGACAGGGGGTCATCACCGAGGGAACACTGGGACCGAATGGTGTCTTCCGAGCCGATACCGTCCTTGCCAAGCATGACGAGGCCTATATGCCGGCGGAGGTCACCGAAGCCTTGCGCAAGCAGGGTGTCTGGCAGGGCAACGTACCTGAGCCCGCCCCATGATTGCTGAGGTCGGTCATTTCGCGCTGATCCTTGCCGCGGCCGTCGCGATCGTCCAGGGCGTCCTCCCGATCTGGGGGGCGCGATCGGGCGACAGCCAGCTTATGGCCGTGGGTCGACCCGCCGCAGTGACGCAGTTCCTGCTGGTTGGCATCGCCTTCGCCGCGCTGACGCAGGCCTACATCGTTTCAGATTTCTCTCTGGTCAACGTTTTCGAGAACTCGCACACCGACAAGCCGATGCTGTTCAAGATCACTGGCGTGTGGGGCAACCATGAGGGCTCGATGCTGCTCTGGGTGCTTATCCTGTCCCTGTTCGGGGCAGCGGTAGCGGTGTTCGGCAACAATCTGCCGGAGCGGCTCAAAGCCAATGTTATTTCGGTCCAGGCTTGGATCGGCGTGGCCTTCCTTGGATTCATTCTCTTCACTTCCAACCCATTCGAGCGGATGCCCTTTGCACCGCTGCAAGGGGCGGATCTGACGCCGGTATTGCAGGATATCGGCCTCGCGATTCATCCGCCTCTTCTCTATCTGGGATATGTCGGCTGCTCGATCGCGTTCGCCTTTGCAATTGGCGCGCTGATTGACGGTAAGCTCGAGGCGGCTTGGGCGCGCTGGGTGCGTCCGTGGACGCTGGCAGCATGGATATTCCTCACCGCCGGCATCGCGATGGGCTCCTATTGGGCCTACTACGAACTCGGTTGGGGCGGCTGGTGGTTTTGGGACCCGGTGGAAAACGCCTCATTCATGCCGTGGCTGGCGGCGACGGCGCTGCTGCACTCGGCGGTGGTGATGGAGAAGCGCGAGGCGCTTAAGATCTGGACGGTGTTACTGGCCATCCTGACGTTCAGCCTCAGCCTGCTGGGCACTTTCCTGGTCCGCTCCGGCATTCTCACTTCTGTCCATGCCTTTGCCTCTTCGCCAGAGCGAGGTCTCTTCATTCTCGCCATTCTGGCCGTGTTCATTGGTGGCGCTCTGGCGTTATTCGCGTGGCGTGCTCAGACCCTGACCAAGGGAGGCGCATTCGCGCCGATCAGCCGCGAGGGTGCTCTGGTCTTCAACAATCTCTTCCTCACCGCCGGCTTGGCGACCGTCCTAGTTGGCACGCTCTATCCAATCGTACTCAACGCGATTACCGGCGAGACGATCTCCGTTGGCGCACCATTCTTCAACCTGACCTTCGGTCCGCTGATCCTGCCGCTTTTGGTTGCGGTGCCCTTTGGCCCAATGTTGGCCTGGAAGCGGGGCGATCTCTATGGCGCGGCGCAACGGCTGCTGGTCGCTTTCGGCGCCGCCATGGCGGCCGTCATTCTTGTTGCTGCTCTGGGCGGTTTCGACGATGTTTTGGCGGCCTTCGGCGTCGGTCTGGCGGTGTGGTTGATCATTGGCGCGCTATCGGAAACAGCGGCCCGGATTCAGCTTGGGCGCATCTCGCTTGGCCGCTCGTTCCGTCGTTTCGTTGGCCTACCGCGCTCAGCCTACGGTATGACCCTGGCCCATTTCGGCGTCGGCGTGACCTTGCTCGGCCTGGTGACAGCCAGCACCTGGCAGACGGAGACCATCCTTGATATGCGGCCGGGAGAGACGATCACCGTCGCTGGACGGGACGTAACCTTCGTGGATTATCAGGAGGGTGTGACCGACAATTACCAGTTCATCAGCATCCAATTCGTGGTATCAATTGATGGTCGGGTCATTTTAACCATGACGCCGGAGAGGCGTTTTTTCCCAGCCCGGGGGACGACGACCACGGAGGCCGCCATCCGCGCCTTCGGATTCTCTCATCTCTACATTTCGCCGGGCGACAGCACGGCGCCGGATACATTCACGGTGCGAATCTTCTGGAAACCCCTGGTGATGTTGATCTGGCTGGGAGCGATCACAATGGCAATCGGAGGAATCCTGTCTTTGTCTGATCGGCGGCTTCGCGTCGGCGCACCGCGGGCTAGCCGCCGCCGCCGTCCGGCGATCGCGCCGGCGGAGTGACGAAGTTGCGACGGCTCCTGCGAATGGCGACGATGGCGATCGCGATCATGCTCGCCGCGCCAAGCCACGCGATGCTGCCCGACGAGGTGCTTGACGACCCGGTTCTCGAGCAGCGGGCGCGCGCCTTGTCGACGCAACTCCGCTGCCTGGTCTGTCAGAACCAATCGATCGACGATTCCGATGCGCAGCTTGCGCGCGAGCTACGTCTCCTGCTTCGGGAGCGCATCGTCGCCGGCGATACTGACCGAGAGATTGTTGACTATCTGGTATCGCGCTACGGTCAGTTTATCTTGCTGAAACCGCAGTTCAACGCGCTGACGCTGGTGCTATGGATTGCCCCGGCGGTGCTATTGATAGGTGGCGGCATCCTCGCGGTTCGCGTGGTCCGACGGCGCTCGGCGGTCACCGGGGGCGCCGATCTGACGCCGGATGAAGAGCGGCGCCTGCAGAAGATTCTGGACGCGCGCTGACTAACGCTTGGCTGAGCCGGCCATCACGACCTCGCGAGATAGCGTAAACATTACAAACATTTAATCCGGCCGACAGGCTGCCGTAAGGTGGAGATGGCACTGTCCATGCTCCGCGGCTCACGCGATCCAAGCCGCTCGTTTCTCTGACGTGAAAGGATACAACCGTGAATCCTCGAGCCGATTCCATCGCCGACCGCCAGCAATCGGCGATCCGGCGAAATGCGATCACCGGTACGGCCATCGCTTTGGCGCTAGCCGGCGCCCTGATTGTGGCGGTGCTAGTTCCGCCGCCGACGCCGGCCAACGCCCAGCCGGTGTTGATCGATCAGCCGGTGGCGTTACCGAGCTTCGCCGATGTGGTCGAGCAAGTCAGCCCGGCCGTGGTTGCCGTTCGGGTTCGTGGCGAGACCCGGGTCTCTATCGATATACCTGGCTTCGACGACTTGCCGGAAGGCTCCCCGGAAGAGCGCTTTCGCAACATCCCGGAGCTGCAAGACCCGATCCCAACCACCAGCCACGGGTCAGGATTCTTCATTTCGGTCGACGGCTATATCGTCACCAACAATCATGTCGTTGACGATGCCCAGTCCTTCACCATCATCATGTATGACGGTACCGAATATGAGGCGCGGCTGATCGGCTCTGACCCCCTCACGGATTTGGCCCTTCTCAAGGTCGACACAGATCGTGACTTCACCTATGTCCAATTCGCCGAAATCCCGGTGCGGGTGGGCGATTGGGCGCTTGCTGTCGGCAATCCATTCGGCCTCGAAGGCACCGTCACCGCCGGTATCGTTTCCGGCCTCGGGCGCCGAATCGGCAACAGCGCCTACGACGATTTCATCCAGGTCGACGCCGCCGTGAATCAAGGGAACTCCGGTGGCCCGAGCTTCAATCTTGCCGGACAGGTGATCGGCGTAAACACTGCGATCTTTTCACCGTCGGGTGGCAATGTTGGCATCGCCTTTGCCGTTCCGGCCGATGTCGCGGCCGAGGTTATCGCTGATCTGCGCGACCACGGCGCCGTTTTGCGGGGTTGGCTCGGCGTTCAGATTCAGTCGGTCACCGCCGACCTCGCCAACGCGTTGGGGCTGGATCAGGCCAGTGGCGCGATCGTGGCCGTGCCTCTGGCAGGCGGTCCCGCCGAGGGCGCCGGCGTGATGACCAGAGATGTCATTCTCTCAATCAATGGCGACCGCGTCGCCGATTCTCGTGATCTAGCGCGAAAGATCGGCGCTCTTGACCCCGGCACGGAAGCCGTCTTCGCCATCGTCCGCGGTGGTGAAGAGATTGAGATTACGGTGACGCTCGGTACCATGCCCGGCGCTGACCAGGTCGCGGCCCGTCCGGTGCCGGATGAGCCCGAAGAGGAATTTGGCCTCGGGCTGCAGGTCTCGGTCAATCGCGCCGGTGAGGTTGTGATAGTGGCGATGAATCCGGAGGGCACGGCCGTGGCGGCCGGGCTGCGCCAAGGCGACGTGATCATGGCCGTCGACGATGTCGTGGTCGAGGATGTCGAGGATGTCCGCGATGTGGTCGAAGCAGCTCGCGCGACCGATCGCGAGGCGGTTCTGTTCCAAATTCGGCGCGACAACTCTGTGCGGTTCTTCGCGGTCCAAGTCTGGCGCTACGACTAACCTCCGGGCGGGGGCGCCTGTCCTTTTTGCCTCCCTGTGTTCCCCCGCTCAACTAATGGCAGGCCAACTCGGCCTGCCGTTTTTTCGTCAGGGGCTGATCTTCGGTCTTGGCAGCAATAGAGTCGCCCACATGCGCATTCTTCTGGTGGAAGACGACAAGGAGACCGCGAACTATCTCGCCAAGGCGTTGCGCGAGGCCGGTCATGTCGCGGACCATGCCGCCGATGGTGTGAGCGGTGCTGCGATGGCTGAATCGAGCGAGTACGACGTCCTCGTCGTCGACCGCCTGTTGCCCGGTCGCGATGGATTGTCCTTGGTCGAAGGTTTGCGTGGCGCCGGCAATGATGTGCCAGTGCTGATCCTGTCCGCTCTCGGCCGTGTCGACGACCGGGTAATGGGCCTTCGCTCAGGCGGCGACGACTATTTGGCCAAGCCTTATGCGTTCTCCGAGCTTCTCGCGCGCATCGAAGTGCTTGGTCGCCGCCGCCGTCCCGGTGAGGCCGAGACAGTCTATCGCGTCGGCGATCTCAAGCTTGATCGTTTGGCGCATTCGGTCGCTCGTGGCGGCAATCCTGTTGTGCTGCAGCCACGAGAATTTCGCTTGCTGGAATATTTGATGCAGCACGCCGGCAAGGTCGTGACCCGCACCATGCTGCTTGAGAATGTCTGGGACTATCATTTCGATCCGCAGACCAATGTCATCGATGTCCATATTTCGCGTTTGCGCGGAAAGATCGACAAAGGCTTCGACCAGCCCCTGCTGCGCACCGTCCGCGGCGCCGGATACATGATCCGTGACTCGCATCGGTAGGATCGCCTCAACCCGCCATTATTGCAATAGGTTAGCCTTAATACCTGGATTGAAGTACGATTCTGGGTAAGCACCGGGTAAGCACTACGACCAGTTTGGTGCTCCGTCTTGCCAGGCTGAGTCGGGTAAATGTGGGCGTGGGGTAGAGCTTGACCGGGAAGAAGGGAAACGGCGTTCGGCGGCCGGTCGCCCACAGCCAAATGGGAATGTGACTCAGGGAGAAGCGAAACCGGAAGCTAGTGCCGTGATTGATTTGCGGAATAAGTAGATACGGGCTTGACATTGGATAGGTGAGTGATTACATATGGTTCGCGGGAGACACGCCATGAACCTGATCACCATCTACAGCCTCTATCCCGACCAGGAAGCCTGCATCGAACACCTCGAAGACGTGCGCTGGCACGACGAAGCCAACTGCCCATACTGCGGCAGCATGAATGTCGGACGCAAGGTCGAGAAACACCGCATCGGCCGTTGGAACTGCCGCGACTGCAAATCCAGCTTCAATGTGCTGTCGGGGACGATCTTCGAGAAGACCAAGATCGAACTGCAAAGGTGGTTCCTGGCGGTTGGCCTGATTGTCAACGCCAAGAAGAGCCTGTCCAGCTATCAGTTGGCGCGCGACCTGGACCTGAATCAGAAATCGGCATGGTACATGCAACAGCGCATCCGGGCCGCGATGGCAGCCGAGCAAGCGCCGCTGCTGCAAGGGATTGTGGAGGCGGATGAAGCCTATATCGGCGGGAAGCCCAGGAAGCGCAATAAGCGAGAAGACGACGGGCCGGGCGCTCCGCGCGGTCGCGGCACCAAGAAGCTTCCGATCATCGGTGCTGTCGAGCGCGGCGGGAATGTAACGGCCCGTGTCGCCACGGACCTTACCGGCAAGGGCCTTCTCCGGTTTATCAAGGACACAGTTGACCCCCACGGCTCCTTGCTCATCACGGATGAATACAAGGGCTATAACAAGGTCCGCTCATACGTGGATCACGCCGTCATCAACCATAGTGTTCGATATGCGGACGGCGAGACGCATACCAACACAATCGAAGGGTTCTGGAGCCTTCTAAAGCGGGCTTGGTACGGCTCACACCATCATTATAGCAAGTCTTACGCGCCCCTTTTTGTCGCCGAATCCAACTGGAAATATAACCACCGTAAAGACGAAGATGGTTTCGGTTCGTTCTTGCGGGAAGCGATGGCATGAACCGGCTCTACTACGGAGATTGCCTCACTATCATGCGCGATCACATGAAGATGGGCAGCGTTGACCTGATTTATCTCGACCCGCCCTTCAACTCGAATCGCGAGTACAACGCGATCTACAAGGACGAAACCGGGCGGCCACTGCCGGATCAAATCAATGCCTTCTGCGATCTATGGGAGTTAAACGAAGAACGGGAGCGAGCACTACGCACGATGCCGGTCCTGATGCGCGAGGCCGGGATAGACGATGAGGCCGTGGAGTTCTGGCGGCTATGGATGAACGCGCTCCGCAAGACCAACCCGCGCCTGCTCGCCTACCTGTCGTACATGGTCGAACGTTTGCTGCTAATGAAGGGAATACTGAAGCCGACCGGCTCGATCTATCTGCACTGCGATCCCACGGCCAGCCACTACATCAAGGTCATGATGGACGCGATTTTCGGGCACGAGAACTTTCGGAATGAGATCACATGGAAGCGGTTCAACTTCCATGCCGATGCTAAGAAATTCGGTGCCATTACCGATCGGCTACTCTTTTACTCCCGAAGCGAAAGCTACACCTTCAACCGAGTTCGGATTCCCTATTCGGACGAATACATCGCGTCGAAGTTCACGCACAGGGACGATAGCGGGAGGCGCTATAGGCTGGACAACCTGAACCCGCCAGGTGGGCGAGGCCCAGTGTACGAGTTCCACGGGGTCACGAAGCCCTGGCGCATGACGCAGGATAAGATCGAACAACTCGACGCTGAGGGGCGGATATACACCAAAAGCAAAATGCCGCAGTTGAAGCGATACCTGGACGAAATGCCGGGGCAGGCAGTCGCTGATATTTGGTCCGATATCCCGCCGATCAATTCGCAGGCCAAGGAGCGGCTAGGTTACGCCACACAGAAACCAATTGCGCTTCTCAGGCGCATAACCTTCGCCAGCTCCAATCCTGGCGATACCGTGTTCGATCCGTTCTGCGGGTGCGCCACGACGCTTGAGGCCGCGCATGGGCTCGGGCGGCGCTGGATCGGAATCGACATAGCCATTCACGCCGTCAAGCGTGTCGCCAAGGTGCGGCTGCAAGAGCGCATGAAGCTGGTAGAGGGCGTGCACTTCACGATAGAGGGCGTCCCTCGGAATCTCGAAGGCGCGCAAGACCTGTGGAACCGCGACAAATACCACTTCCAGAAGTGGGCGGTCGAACAGGTAGACGGCTTCGTGACGACGCGCCAAAGCGGCGATGGTGGTGTTGACGGGCGCATCTACTTTGCTATGCCGGAGACCGATGTACGCAAACGTCGTCCGCTCGAAAGTATGGCAATTGAAGTGAAGGGTGGAAAGAATGTTGGTATAAACGTCGTGCGCGAGCTTCGCGGCGTGCTCGATAACGATCAGGCTCTTATGGTGGGACTGATTGTCCTGGAGCCTTTGGGCGATCAGAAGGCCCGCAACTTCCGCAAGTTCATGGCCGGAGCGGGGGATATGGACGTGCTCGGCATGAAGTACGCGCGAATGCAGATGTTGACCGTGGCCGAGATTCTGGAAGGCAAGCGGTTTCACACACCCGGCGCTGTCGGGCGTGTGAACCAGCAGGCTTTACCGCTGGCCTGAAACGGTGCTATGGGGGAGGGACTCGGGCCGGATTCGAGCCGACATAACATCCCTTGCTGAGGAAGTGCCTAACCCTTCGAGCTACCGGGTCTCAAATGCCGCTTCCATATTTGGTGGCGGCATCCTTTTATGACACGACAGCTTGATCAGAGTCAATCTAAAGCCCCCAACTACTTATCCCGAAGGACACCGAGCGACGGCTGGAGCGCCCAGATGCCCAACCCGCCCAGACCCACCACGCCGAGGATGATCAGCAGCCAAGTTGCCGAAGCAAGCGTATGCGCGGCCTCGGATCGGAGCCTTTCAGGTGGGTGTTCGTCAGTTTCGGGTAATTGGTCCGCCATCAGAATAATATCGTCTCAAACTCACGGTTGAGCAAGACGGGGGAAGCTGAGACAGTAATCAGGACCGTTCCAGTCTGGGGATTTTGGGGTTAGGAGGAATTGGGATGCGCCGGCTCCGTTTAAAGTCACGCCGGTCAATGTTGCCCTTGTTGTTCTCATCGTCATAGCTGTCGAGAAAGGCAAAACTCATCGACTCAATCGCCTCACTGGCCAAAGCAAATCGGCACTGGGCTAAACGGCGGCTGGAGGGCAAGCAGTTGCTAAGGGCAGTGCTGCGCCTACGAGAACTTGGCGACGTGAAAGCGATGACGGATCTGTTCGCCGGGCGCGACGCGGACACCGATCCAAATGCTCTCAAAGCACGGATCAAAGCCATTCGACGGTTGTCTGCCAAAAGCAATGCCGGTGCGTTCGCGCTTGCCGAGGTGGTCGAGGACACACGGTGGGACAGCTTTGCACTGCGGTGGTGGTTGCTCAAGCTCGCTATAAAAACCGGCGCTGCAAATCTGGAGAAGGAGAATTACACGGCGCTGTTGTCCCGGATACCAGCGGACGACAACGAAGGCCAGCTGGCACTTGAGGGGCTTCGCAATTATGGGCGTGACGTTTCTGAGTTGGATCGAATGTTGCTGGCAGAGCGAGAAAGGATGACGCCGGGCAAAGCGGCTCGGGTGGTTACGCGGCATTCCGAAGCTGCCCGGTTCGTGGTGAATATCGGTTGTCACGACGGCAAATGGAGGGACCCCTGCTACGAACTTTACGCTGATGGATGGCCGGGTATAGCGGTCGACGCGGCCGAGCACCCGGCTTTGTCCGTAAATCTACCGTCACCGGATGTCAGGAAACTGCAGAACACCCTTGTCACACCCGAGAACGCCGTCAGAATTCTGGCCGACGCCGGTTGTCCTCAGCATTTCAGTTTGTTGAAGATTGACATAGATTCGTTTGACGGACCGATCCTCAAGTCACTCTTGGGTGCTTACGCTCCCGATCTAATCTACATCGAAGTCAACCCGGAAATCCCCCCCCCAATTGCATTCACAGTAGAGTTTGATCCACGCTACACCGATTCTAGTTATGGCGGCTTCTCCGGTTGTTCCTCAGGCTATGTTTTGGACGTCGCGGGGCCGCACTACGATCTGCTATCGCTTGATCCCCTCGGATTTAGCACTAGGCAAGACATCTTGTTGGTTCACTCAGATTACACTTCTCTATTTACCGAGAATGGTGCACCAATCGATCTGGTAGAAAGCTTCCGATCCGTTCGTCCAATCCGGTCCTCATTCTGGGATATGGGCGTTGACAGCCGCCCGTGGAGATCCATCGAGGATCACCGAGAGATGGCGACGACGATTTGGGATGCCTGCTGCAATGCCTCAATCGGAAGGTTCGGCCGCGTCCTTCCCTTTGAACTCCACAGTCGTTCCTAGCCACACTCCATCAAACGAACAAACCTCGAAAAGCCAAGAAGGTAGGCACGTGCGGAGCCGGCGAGAAGTGCGGGCAGGCGGAAAACGCCGGATTCAGGTTCTTCGGGGCCGCCCTTTTATCATCAAGCGGGGTGCCAGGGAGGGTAGAGCAATATCGACTGGTGCGTCCAGCGCGCGGAAAGCAGCCTCAAGCTGATCAAGTCGAGAATTGTGACTGAGCCGGAATAGGCGGTCAACCTGTTCACGATGAACACCAAGCCGTCTGGAGAGTTCAGCCGGTGTGGTCCCTTTCGACCGAGAGATCAGATAAAGGCCGACCTTTAGATAGGTCTGGAGTGGGAGAGCTACGGAACGACCATTGCGTACGGCTCCAGGGACGGGGATGTCCCGGTGATCGTGTATGCGGGCCGCGATCGCTTCTTCGATAGCCCGGAGGCCGTTTGCCAGCGCTTCCTCTTTGGTCTCACCAAAAGTGGTGACCTCCGGGAACTGGGGCGCAGTTACCAGGAAAGTATCGTTGTCGTCTGCCTTCAAACGCAGTCGATAATTTCTGTCCATCCTCAAAGTCCCAAGTCCTTCTTGATCTTGCTCACTAGCCCGGAGCCCAGCTCCTTGCGGCCCCCATGCATCGGGAGCTGCGAGGCCCGGTTGCCACGCCGGACGGTGATGTGGCCGCTGCCACCTTTGCGGGTCTCGAAAGTGCAACCCCTCTTGGAAAGCCACTTTCTGAGTTCGGGTGCGTTCATGAAGATAATATAGTCCACACAAATGTATAAGTCAACAGAAGTGTGGACTAGAAAAGCAGTAAATTGAATTGGCTTTCAACGGATCAGGCGCGTTCAACCGTATCCACAATTGGGTCACAGACCTGGCAAACTCTGTCGCCATCACCGCTTCTCGCATGGATACGGAGCAAGACGGCTTTGCTACTGGCCTATCCAATTGCATAACGAAGGACGGCCAGACCAACCCCTCGGCCAACCTTCCGATGAATTCCAAGAAGCACACCGGCCTGGCAGGCGGGGCTTCCGCAGGGGATTCGGTCCGGTACGAGCAGGTGCTGTTGGTCGGGAAGCGCACGATCTGGATTCCAGCATCGGGGATGACCCCAGCGACGACGAGCGGTCCGGCGATTGGGCATGTTGAAACCTCAACCAACAAGCAGAACTACAAGGCCCTCGATTTCGATGCATCGGCGGACGAGTACGCCCATTTCCAGATAGCTCTGCCGAAGTCCTACGGTCTCGGCACCATCACATTTCAAGTGTGGTGGTCGACAACGGCGACGGACACGGACGGCACCTCATGGGCCTTGCAAGCGCTTGGGGTGGCTGATGGCGACACCATCGACGCCTCCCTGGGGCACGGCTGTTGTCGTCGACGATGCGCCTCAATCAGCGGCGGGTGACGTGTTGGTAAGCGCGGAGAGCGGGGCGGTGACAATCGCCGGCACGCCCGCCGATGATGATCTGATGTTCTTCCGGCTCTTCAGGGATGTCTCGGATTCGAACGACACGGCCACCGAGGACGCCCGACTGCTGGGCATCAAGATCTTCATAACCCTCGATGCCGGGACCGATTCCTGATGTTCGTCATGAACCAGCTTGCGGGGTTCAGCGCCGGTGGGCAGCAAGTTCTTCTGACCGACGAAGGCCAGTCCGCCGATGGCGGGTCTGGGTCGACGGTAAATATCACCAGCCAGAGCAGCAACGGGCCTTTTACGGTCGTCTGCGTTCATTGGCATCACGGTTCGTCCACATATACCCTGTCGTCCCTGACCTTCGACGGCAATGCAATGACTATCCTGGTGCAGGCCACACTGAGCGGCGGGAACAATAACGGCTGTGCGATAGCGATTATCGCTGGAGCGTTTTCGTCAAAGACGGTGGCTTTGACGTTCAGCGGAACTGTTGGCTCAGCCGGTATTTCAGTTCTATCGCTTTCCGGCCTGATCAGCGCCACTGCGGAAGACACAGACAGCGATACGGGGGCGAGCCCAGCATTAGCATCTCTGACTGCCCCGAGCGTGGGTGGGATAGCTTTGGTCGCTCACGCAACGAATGATCAGGTGGCCTACACCAACGCCACGGAGCTGGTGGACAAGGACTTCCACTCGAGCAATTCCGGGGGTGTTGGGTACGTTCCCGGAACACCGGCGGGCAACATTTCGGTGGATGAACCCGGAGCGCTCGTTGCCGTGTCTCTGAGGTGACCCAACCCGACGATCCCGGCTCAGATCCGGGAGAGGACAAACCAATGACAGACAAGATTGCGTGGCCATCCCTCGGGGTAGCCGTTTTGATTCTGGCTGGCTGGCATGGTTGCCGAGAACCTTCCTGCTGCGTTGGACGAAACCTGGGGCCACGAGGGCGGTCTGTCGCTCGACCCGAACGATCGCGGCAATTGGACCGGTGGCAAGAAAGGTGTCGGTGAACTCAAGGGCACGAAATACGGCATCGCCGCCCACGCCTATCCATATCTCGACATCCGAAATCTGACCCGGGCCGCCGCCGCCCAGTTCTACCGCCAAGATTATTGGAACAGGGTGTGGGGCGACGACCTTCCGAGCGGGCCCGACGTCGTCACCTTCGATGGCGCAATCAATAGCGGGCCTGGCCGATCGATCAAATGGCTGCAGGGCGCGATCGGCACCAAGGCCGATGGTGGCTTCGGGCCAAAGACCATGGCGGCGGTTGAGGCCGTCACCGACTGGCCGGCCGCGATCAAGCGGATGACGGCCAAAAGGCTGTCGTTCCTGCAGGGGCTGACTTCGCTGTTCAAGCGCTATGGCCGCGGCTGGACCGCCCGGGTGGCGCGGGTCGAAGCGTTCGGGCTGGGATTGGCTTTGCTGGCGCTCGGGCGCTCTCCAGCGTCGATCTCGACGGTGGCAGAGATTGAGGCGGAGACCGCCGATCAATCGCGACGCCGCGATAATCAGAAGGCCAGCGGTGCCGGCGGTGTTGCTGCGGTCGATGGCACTGTCGCCGCGACCGGAGGCGAAGCGGCGGATGCGCCAGTGCCCCAGACCGACTCCACGCCGACCGATCGGCCAGACCTGGCCGCAATCCCCGCCGACGGCTTCCCCTGGCTGGAGCTGCTGTTGTGGGGTGTGCTGGCGGCCGCGTTGGTGGCGGCCGCCTATTTCCTGTGGCGCGCCCACGGTCAGAAAATGCGGGTGACCGCGCTCCGCTCGCTCGCCAATTCGCAAAAAGGACAGACATGATGCCAGCGCTACTCGCCGCCGCCGCCCGTCGCCTGTTCCCGATCTTGGTCCAGTCCGGTAGCGGCTTCCTTGCCAATATCGTGCGCCGGCGGGCGCCGGGTGTCGCCACAGTGATCGAGAAGATTTCGGGCGCCTTCGGTACCGCCGCGACGGCCGACGCGATCGCCGACCGCTTTGAGAGCGCTGACGTTCCGGGGCGCGCACAACTCCTGCGGATGGTTCGAGAGGTTGAGGATGACGGGCTCGAATATTGGCAGGGGATGGTCCAGGACATCAACCTGTCGATGCGAGCCGAGATGAAGGCGAAGGACTGGCTGCAGCGCAATTGGCGGCCGATCTTCGCGCTGTCCTCGATCGTTCTGATCCCGGTCTATGTGGTGCTTCTGTTCTGGCTGCTGCTCGCCGGCCGGGTTGAGGAAGGTGGCGTTTTCTCCGGCGTGTTGATGCTGCTCCTGCCGCTGCAGCTCGGCGTCCTCGGCGTCTATGCCGGGGGAAGATCCTATGAAAAGGCTCGGGGCGCCGACTGATGGACGGCGACCTGATGGCGTCCATTGGGCTGTTGCTGGCGATCGCCGGCGGCATGGTCGTCCGCGACCGTTTCGTCACCAAGTCGATTCGCGACGGCGACGACCAGCTCCACAAGCGGATCAACGAGGTCAAGGATGCCTATGTTCGGCGCGACGATCTCAACCAGCACATCACCCGGCTTGAGCGAGCGGTCGAGGATGTGAAGGGCGAGCTTCGCGAAATGAGGCGCCACCACGAGCTCGTCATCACAACGATGCAGGCCAACACCGAGCTCTTGAAAACGATCGCGAAGCATCAGGCGCCGAGTTAGTGGATGGAATCTAACGCTTGATGCCCGCGTCTGACAGCGGCGATGATTTTGTCGGGATCCTTTGTCCAGATGAAGGGCTGCGGATCGTTGTTGGTGTGTTCGAGGAAGCGGTTGATGGTGGCCTGGAGATCGACGATCGAGTGGAAGACGCCGCGCTTGAGACGTTGCTTTGCGAGCTTTGCGAAGAAACCTTCGACGGCGTTGAGCCAGGAGCAGGATGTTGGGGTGAAGTGGAAGAAGGTCCGCGGATGGCACGTAAGCCACCCGCGGACCTTGGGATGCTTGTGGGCGGCGTAGTTGTCGAGGATCACATGGACCAGCTTTCCCGCGGGCACGTCGGCCTCGATGGCGTTGAGGAAGCGAATGAACTCTTGGTGTCGATGGCGCTGCATGCACTGGCCGATGACACGCCCTTCGAGCACGTTCAGCGCGGCGAACAGCGTGGTCGTGCCGTGCCGCTTGTAGTCATGCGTCATCGTGCCCGCGCGTCCCGTCTTCATCGGCAGCCCGGGTTGGGTGCGGTCGAGCGCCTGGATCTGGCTCTTCTCGTCAACCGACAGGACAACGGCGTGCGCCGGCGGATCGACATAAAGGCCGACGATGTCCCGCAGCTTGGGAATGAACTCCGGGTCACGCGACAGCTTGAACTGCCGGACCCGGTGGGGCTGAAGCCCGTGCGCCCGCCAGATGCGCTGTACCGCGCTGACGCTGATGCCGACCGTCTTGGCCATCGCCGGCGCCGTCCAATGTGTCGCCTCGTGGCGCGGCGCACTCAGCGTCAGCGCGACGACGCGGTCAGCGATTTCCCGGCCGAGCGGCGGAACGCGCGAGGGTCGCGTCTTGTCCCGCAGCAACCCCTCGACACCCTCGTGCATGAAGCGCTCCTGCCAACGCCAAACCGCTGTCTTGCTCTTGCCGGTGCGGCGCATGATCTCGACCGTGCCGAGACCATCCCCGCTCAGAAGGACGATCCGTGCCCGCCACACGTGTTTCTGCCGGCTGTTCCGGTCCGCAACGACCGCTTCGAGACGAGCACGGTCGGCGGTACTCACATCGACGATGATTCCTGGCCGCATGCGCCAGACTCGCACACGACGTGCCCGGCGAGAATCCCTCGCGGGATTCAAACGTCAAATTTTATCCACTAGAGCCCAGTTTCGATGCTCGGATCAACGCAGGGTGGGAAACAGGCCGGGAACGGGACTGTGCCAGTTTTGTGTCACACCCCCATGCACGTTCACGCATGGTTCTGCGCAGCCGGCCCCATCGTGTACGTGATGAGCTAACCTCGAAAGCCTAGTATTGTGTAGGTCTGAGAGTGGTGCTGCCGCGCAGGATTGAACTGCGGACCTCTCCCTTACCAAGGGAGTGCTCTACCACTGAGCTACGGCAGCGAAGCCAGCCACAGACCTAGCATTCTCAACGGTTCTGGCAATAGGGCATCTTGCAGGTTTGAGCGGGATCAGCGACTGGTGAGGCGGACGCTGTCCGACACTCAGCCGAAACTGGTGCCGTTAAGAGCGCTCCGTGCTGGATCGGCCCTTATGGCGGCGCCGGGGCCTCGCGATAGCCGATTGCGTAGTATAGCCGATAGGTCTCGATGGTTCGGCCGATGCGAATAATCGAAATTGTTTCAATCAGTTGAAACTCATCGAAGTGCGCCGCCACTGCGGCTGCCGGCTGGCGGTCGAGCGTCAACAGGATCGCATCGCGCCCCAGGGCGGTCCGGATCGCGCCAAAGGTCGAACTGGTTGCAGTTTGTACTAACGCAAACGACATCGGCTCTTCGCAGGGCAAAGCCGAATTGGGCAGTGAGGAGAAAGCCGCTGCCGGCGACAAGGCTGGCGCGGAGCCGCTGTTCCGCCGCGATAGCGCGGGCGCTGATTTCTTCCCATCCATACACAGCGGCAGAGTCGGGATTTGAGGCGCCGACAAGCGGGGCCAATGGCGTGATCACATAGTTGGCGGCGAGGCCGGCAGCGAATGCGAGGCCGATCGCCGAGTGGGCGATAAAGAGCGGATGTGACCGCAGGTAAAGTGGAGCCAGCGGGTAAAACAGCACGAAAGCGAGTATATTCCAATAGATGTGAACCCAAACGCGAAGGGACAGCACCAGAAAGATCGCCGTCGAGATCACGAAAAGCGTTAGTCCAACCCAGCGCCAGAGATCCGCTCCGGCCAGCCCGGTCCGACGCCGAAAGAAGGCGAAGAACGGTTGAACCAGGGTGGGTGAAAGAAGCAAAACCCCGATGATTACGAACGCCGCCGCATTGGTCAGGGACGCCTCATTGAAGGCGCCTTCCAGTCGACCGAAATGGAAGCGGAAGCTCGCAGAATCGTTCGCCACATTCCACGCTATCGTCGGCGCCTGGATGGCAAGGGCGACCAGCGCGCCAAGGTAGAGGTGTGGACTGGCGATCAAATGGCGAAGCCGTGGTCGGCTCAGTACTGTGGCTGCCACGGCGACGGCAATGAGCACCGCTATATATTTGGCAAGCCCGGCAATCCCCAGAAGTATGGCGGCGGTGTAAAGCAGCCGGAGCCGTGACCGGCCAGACTCGACTCCCAAGAAGAAGAGGACAAAAAAATGAACGGCCAACAGGCTGAAAAAGATGAGCCAATGATCGCTGAAAGCGAGCACGCCGAAATAGAAAACCAGTGGCGAAGCCAGCCAAATCACCGCCGCCGCGAGCAGATAATCAATCCAAGCCGGCCCGGCTAATCGTCGCGCCCAATATGCGAAAAACAATATCGTTCCGGCCGTCGTCAGCAGGCCGCCAAGCCTCGGGACCGCCGGGCTCCAGCCCAGCCAGGAGAAAAGGCCCAGGAACCATGCATTGAGGCCCGGGTGATCGAAATAGGACAGCGCGAGATGTTGGCCCCAAAGCCAGTAATAGGCTTCGTCGCCGAACGGTCCGGAACCGATATGAAAA
The DNA here is from genome assembly GCA_963667605.2 of Kaistiaceae bacterium. Taxonomy (GTDB): domain Bacteria; phylum Pseudomonadota; class Alphaproteobacteria; order Rhizobiales; family Kaistiaceae; genus JADLGL01. Next base: position 451,050 of record CAXXUZ010000003.1, on the reverse strand, counting down.
ACAAGGCGAAACCCGAACAGCGCGGCGAGGATTGCGGCGAGCCAGCGGCGGCCGACAGGTGGGATGTATGCGCCGGAGACCGCTGGCGTGCCGGAGGTGGCGTCCGAAGGCGTCGTGGTCTTGCTTGTGAGGGCGAAGCGGGGCAAGTAACTTCAGCAATCTGATGAAGCGAAACTGATCGCCATGGCGCTAGTGGATGGAATCTAACGCTTGATGCCCGCGTCTGACAGCGGCGATGATTTTGTCGGGATCCTTTGTCCAGATGAAGGGCTGCGGATCGTTGTTGGTGTGTTCGAGGAAGCGGTTGATGGTGGCCTGGAGATCGACGATCGAGTGGAAGACGCCGCGCTTGAGACGTTGCTTTGCGAGCTTTGCGAAGAAACCTTCGACGGCGTTGAGCCAGGAGCAGGATGTTGGGGTGAAGTGGAAGAAGGTCCGCGGATGGCACGTAAGCCACCCGCGGACCTTGGGATGCTTGTGGGCGGCGTAGTTGTCGAGGATCACATGGACCAGCTTTCCCGCGGGCACGTCGGCCTCGATGGCGTTGAGGAAGCGAATGAACTCTTGGTGTCGATGGCGCTGCATGCACTGGCCGATGACACGCCCTTCGAGCACGTTCAGCGCGGCGAACAGCGTGGTCGTGCCGTGCCGCTTGTAGTCATGCGTCATCGTGCCCGCGCATCCCGTCTTCATCGGCAGCCCGGGTTGGGTGCGGTCGAGCGCCTGGATCTGGCTCTTCTCGTCAACCGACAGGACAACGGCGTGCGCCGGCGGATCGACATAAAGGCCGACGATGTCCCGCAGCTTGGGAATGAACTCCGGGTCACGCGACAGCTTGAACTGCCGGACCCGGTGGGGCTGAAGCCCGTGCGCCCGCCAGATGCGCTGTACCGCGCTGACGCTGATGCCGACCGTCTTGGCCATCGCCGGCGCCGTCCAATGTGTCGCCTCGTGGCGCGGCGCACTCAGCGTCAGCGCGACGACGCGGTCAGCGATTTCCCGGCCGAGCGGCGGAACGCGCGAGGGTCGCGTCTTGTCCCGCAGCAACCCCTCGACACCCTCGTGCATGAAGCGCTCCTGCCAACGCCAAACCGCTGTCTTGCTCTTGCCGGTGCAATGATCTCGACCGTGCCGAGACCATCCCCGCTCAGAAGGACGATCCGTGCCCGCCACACGTGTTTCTGCCGGCTGTTCCGGTCCGCAACGACCGCTTCGAGACGAGCACGGTCGGCGGTACTCACATCGACGATGATTCCTGGCCGCATGCGCCAGACTCGCACACGACGTGCCCGGCGAGAATCCCTCGCGGGATTCAAACGTCAAATTTTATCCACTAGGGTTCTCGAAAAGCTTTATCTTTGTTGAAGATCAAACCGACTGACGACGATGATCACGGATACCCAATTCGTTGAGTTTGTTCAATTGTTCCTTCCAATACCATCGCCGACCCGAAGGCCGAGATGAGCGACGAGACCGAGCCACATCCGAAACAGCTAACCCGGACCGATGCTCGTCGGCAACGGCTCGCCGAGGCCTTGCGGAGAAACCTCAAGCGACGCAGAGCGACGGAGACGGAGAAGACGATCGCGGGCGGGGCTAAGGCAAGGAAGTCGCGGGAGCCGGAGCAAGCCTGACGCGACCTGCTCTGCCGCCAAAGTCCATGGTCGCAATTGAAGCGCTGGCGGAGTGCCCTAGCTTGAACGAAGCTCGGCCGATACCAGAGGTCGGGTTCGGCCTTCGCCCAGAAAGATGATGCTTGGCCACAGCTCGCCTTGAGTTAGCCCAGATCACCGCCTAGATGCGGGCGAGGTCGACAGCGCAACGATTCGGCGGCGGGGGTTCTTTTGGATCAAATTAGGATCACCGGCGGGACGCGGCTCAACGGCCGCATTGCCGTTTCCGGGGCCAAGAACGCGGCCCTGCCGTTGATGATCGCTAGCCTCCTGACCGAAGACACCCTGACGCTCGAAAACGTACCGCGGCTCGCCGATGTCGCGCTCCTCAAACGCATTCTCGGCAATCATGGCGTCGATCATTCGGTCGACGGCAAGCGCGCCGGTCAAGATACCCCCACCGGTGAGACCCTGCATCTCTGCGCGCGCGAGATCGTCGACACCACCGCGCCTTATGATTTGGTGTCGCGGATGCGCGCCAGCTTTTGGGTGGTTGGGCCGCTGCTTGCCCGCGCCGGGGTGGCCAAGGTGTCGCTGCCCGGCGGTTGCGCCATTGGCACCCGGCCGGTGGATTTCTTCATCGATACCTTACGCCAGCTCGGCGCTGAGATTGACATTGACGGCGGATACGTCCTGGCGGCCGCGCCACGCGGCCTTCGCGGTGGCCGCATCAAGTTTCCGCGGGTGACGGTTGGTGCCACTCATGTCGCATTGATGGCGGCAAGCCTTGCCCGCGGCGAAACCATCATCGAAAATGCCGCCCGCGAGCCGGAAGTGGCCGATCTGGCTGCCTGCCTTAATAAGATGGGCGCCGAGATCGAAGGCGCCGGAAGTTCCACCATTCGAGTTGAAGGCGTCGATCGCCTTAGCGGCGCGTGCCATTCCGTCCTTCCCGATCGCATCGAATCCGGCACCTATGCCTTTGCCGCAGCGATGACTGGCGGCGACGTCCTGCTAGAGGGCGCACGCGCCGATTTGCTTGAGGCGCCGTTGGCGACGCTTCGCCGAATTGGCGCTGGCATCGAGATCACCAATGAAGGAGTTCGGGTGACACGGAACGGCTCCGATCTCTTGCCGGTGGACATCACGACAGAGCCGTTCCCGGGATTTCCGACGGATTTGCAAGCGCAGCTAATGGCGCTGGTCAGCATCGCCGAAGGCACTTCGACGATCCGCGAGACTATTTTCGAGAACCGCTTCATGCACGTCCAGGAACTGGCCCGGCTCGGCGCCGATATTCACCTCGATGGCCAGATTGCCACGGTGTCCGGCGTTGGCCGTCTCAGGGGCGCGCAAGTGATGGCCACCGATCTACGCGCTTCGGTGTCGCTGGTCATTGCCGGGCTCGCCGCCGAAGGCCGAACAACGGTCAACCGAGTCTATCACCTCGATCGCGGTTTCGAACGGCTGGAGGAGAAGCTCGGTCGTTGCGGTGCCGAAATTGAGCGTGTGGCAGCCTGATTGGTGGAGTTGAAGTAAACGCCGGGGGCCACTAACTGAGCGGAGCCCGGAAATAGTGCGATCGATCGACACACATGCAACCAGCAGCGCCCCTGAAACTTGCGGCTCTCGATGCCGAAGACCTGGTGGTAATCTCGGCCCATATTCAGGACGCGGTGCTGCGCACCGGCGATTTGTCGTGGAGCCCGGCGCGCCATCGCTTCGCGTTGGCGATGAACCGGTTCGCTTGGGAGGCTGCCGGCGACGGCGGTCGCAAGCGTCCCTTTCAGCGGCGCCGGGCGGCGATGCATTTCGACCGGGTCATTGCAGTGAAGTCGACCGGCATCGATCGTTTGGCGGGCGATGCCATCATGGAGATTCTCGCGGTCGAGTTCGTGCTGTCGGACGCTCCTGCTGGCGAGGTTCGGCTTCTCTTTGCCGGTGGCGGCGAAATTCGGCTGAGTGTCGAATGTATTGAGGCCCAGCTTGCTGATCTCGGTGCCGCATGGCAGACGAAAGCCAAGCTGGCGCATGACACGGCCGATAGCGAGGCTTCCGCGAGCAACGCTTCCGATTGAGATTTCACCCAGTATGAGGGTGTGAACAATGTCCGTCCGGCTGGATCGCACTCAGGCCGACTTCCAGGATCGATTCAACGAGCTGCTGGCGCGGCGCGGACCGGCCGCCGAAATCGAGGCCAAGGTGTCTGCGATAATCGCCGACGTGAGACGCGCCGGCGATCGAGCGCTGATCGAACACACCACGAAACTCGATCGCTTTGAAGCGAGCGTGGACGGGCTGCTTGTGTCGGCGGCGGAACTTGCCGCCGCGGCATCGGCCGCGCCAGCAGCGGCGCTCGAAGCCCTTGCCTTCGCCAAGCAGAGGATCGAATCTCACCACCGTCGCCAACTGCCGAAGGACGAAACCTACACCGACGCCGCTGGTGTCAAACTCGGGGGGCGATGGACGCCGATCGACGCCGTCGGCCTCTACGTGCCCGGCGGCACAGCCGCTTATCCGAGTTCGGTACTGATGAATGCGTTGCCGGCAAGGATTGCCGGCGTCCAGCGGATCGCAATGGTGGTGCCGGCGCCCGAGGGAGAGCTCAACCCGCTGGTGCTCGCGGCAGCGGGGATAGCCGGGATCGACGAGATCTATCGTGTCGGCGGAGCTCAGGCTGTGGCTGCGCTGGCGTACGGAACCGAAACCATCCGGCCCGTGGACAAGATCGTCGGCCCGGGCAACGCCTATGTTGCCGAGGCCAAGCGGCAGGTGTTCGGCGCGGTGGGGATCGACGCGATTGCTGGCCCATCCGAGATCCTGATCATCGCCGATGGCGACAGCAATCCCGACTGGATTGCGATCGATCTCATGGCCCAGGCCGAACATGATGTTGCGGCGCAATCGATTCTCGTGACCGATTCCACCGGTCTTGCCGACGCCGTCGAGGCGGCGGTCGCCGGCCAGATGAAGACATTGTCACGGGTGGCGACCGCTCATGAGAGTTGGCAGCGGCACGGCGCGGTAATTGTGGTTAGATCAATGCTGGAGGCTGCCGAACTAGCCAATCGGATTGCGGCCGAGCATGTCGAGTTGCATGTCGCCGATCCAGAGTCCCTGGCCGAGCGGATCACCAACGCCGGTGCGATTTTCCTAGGCGCTTACACGCCCGAGGCGATCGGCGATTATGTCGCTGGATCGAACCATGTGCTGCCTACGGCGCGGGCGGCCCGCTTTTCCTCAGGATTGTCGGTGCTTGACTTCATGAAACGGACCTCGATCCTGCGTTGCGGCCCGGAGCAACTGCTGGCGCTCGGACCGACGGCGGTGGCGCTGGCGGAGGCCGAAGGACTTGACGCCCATGCTCGCTCGGTCACGATCCGACTCAATCCCTGACCGGGAAAATCACCGAACGAGCAGCATTTTTGGTCGAAGGTAGATTCGGGCACCATATCGAGATCGGCCGTGGCGCGGGCCGCGCGCGTCGGGGGGGGGGACGATTTTCGACGGTTCACATCCCGATCGCAATCCTCTACGGTCCGCCAACCTTGCGGAGCGCCTTTCAGGATATGAATGCCTAAAGAAGAGATCATTGAGTTTCCCGGTGTCGTCACTGAACTGCTGCCCAATGCCACGTTCCGCGTGAAGTTGGAGAACGACCACGAGATCATCGCTCACACCGCTGGCCGGATGCGCAAGAATCGCATTCGCGTGCTAGCCGGCGACAAGGTGCTGGTGGAGATGACTCCGTATGATCTGACCAAAGGTCGGATCACCTATAGGTTCAAATAGCCTGAGGCAGGGCGGGCCATTGCGGCTCCATCTCAATCGCCCATGACTGCGCGCAACAAGCTGATTCTGGCTTCGGGGTCGCCGCGCCGGTTGCAGTTGCTTGCGCAGGTTGGCGCCGAACCGGACCACATCGCCCCCAGCGCGATCGATGAGACACCTCGGCGTGGAGAGGTGCCGCGCAATCTTGCCGCTCGGCTGGCGCGGGAGAAGGCGGAGGCCACGCGAGCGACGGCCGAATCCGATGAGGAGCTGGCGGGGTGCTATATCCTGGCCGCCGACACCGTTGTTGCCGTCGGCCGTCGGGTGTTGCCCGAGGCCCAGACTTTGGAGACGGCGGAGGAGTGTTTGCGGCTTCTCTCCGGGCGCGGCCATCGCGTTTACACCGCGGTCGTATTGTCGACCCCTGCCGGAAAGCTCCGCCAGCGCTTGGTCGAGACTCGCGTCAGGTTCAAGCGCCTCTCGGCCGAGGACAAGGAGTACTACGTCGGCTCCGGAGAATGGCGCGGCAAGGCCGGCGGTTACGCCATCCAAGGGATCGCCGCATGTTTCGTAATACGACTGATTGGTTCCTACAGTAACGTTGTCGGCCTGCCGTTGACGGAGACGGTGGCGCTCCTGATCGGCGAGGGCTTTTCGCTACGCCGAAATTGGATCACCGGAGCAACGGTGGGATGACCGAAGCGAAGGACAACGAGGCGGTGCGGCTGCGGCCGGTTCGTGCGTGCCCAGTCTGCGGCCAATCTTCGTCGCGAGCGACTTTTTCCCATTGCTCCGAACGTTGCCGCGACCGCGATCTCAATCGTTGGTTCTCCCGCGGCTATGCGATCCCAGTGGTCGAGGAAGACGGTGGCGAAGGGGGCACCGCCGACGATGTCGAATAGCCCTTGAGCGCTGCGATTTCGGCGCGAAGATCAGCAATTCCGTGGCCGGTTTCGGCCGATGTAGCGACGACCCGCGGATGCGCCGCCGGCCGCCTGGAAAGCGATACAGCGGTGCGACCGGTCACCGCGGCCAGTTCGCTCTGATCCAGCTCGTCTGTCTTGGTGAGGACGATCTGATAAGAAACCGCCACCTGGTCGAGCAACTCCAGCACCTTCTCGTCATTAGCTTTGATCCCGCGCCGGCTGTCGATCAAAAGGTAGACCCGGCGTAGGTTCGGCCGGCCGCGCAGATAATCGAGGATCAGCCGGTTCCATGCAGCGGACGCCGACTTGCTGGCGCGGGCATAGCCATAACCGGGCATGTCGACAATAGTCAGTCCGGGATCTGCAATGAACAAATTGAGCTCGCGAGTCCGCCCTGGCGTGTTGGAGGTGCGAGCCAGGCCTTTTTGACCGACGAGGGCATTGATCAGCGATGATTTGCCGACATTGGACCGACCGGCAAAGGCGATTTCGATCCCCTCGACCGGTGGCAAACCATCGGGGCGAGCGACGCCGAGGATGAACCGCCACTGCTTTGCGAACAGCAGCCGACCAGCCTCGAACCGCTTCGCGCGCACGGCATCGATCGCTTGGTCATCAATATCGCTCATCATCGGCCCCGTGAAAATCCGCGTGTAGCATTGTCGCTCAGTGTGGACGAGACAAGGCGCGCCACGCGATCAGTGCCGCATCAGCGCTTCCAGGGCCTCTAGACGGTCGGCTTCGCCTGGCGGCTTGTCCCAACGGAGCCGCGAGATCCGCGGGAACCGCATCGCGATTCCCGATTTGTGACGGGTCGAGCGATTGAGGCCTTCGAACGCAATCTCAAATACCAGGCCGGCATCGGCTTGATGCACCACTTCCCGGACCGGTCCGAATCGGTCGATCGTGTTGTTGCGGACGAAGCGATCGATCTCGACTAGTTCATCGTCGGTGAAGCCGAAATAGGCCTTACCAACTGGCACCAATTCGTCGCCAGCGGGTCCACCGCGCCAGACGCCGAAAGTGTAGTCCGAATAATAGGATGACCGCCTGCCGTGACCGCGCTGGGCATACATTAGCACCGCATCGATAATGTGTGGGTCGCGCTTCCATTTGAACCAGGGTCCCGTCGGGCGACCGGCTTCATAGGTCGAATCCCACCGCTTCAGCATCAATCCTTCGATCACTGGCTCGGGCGGCGCGGCCCGAAGTTCGATTAAATCAGCGGTGTCGCCAAACGCAACCAACGGCGACAAATCGAACCGGCCGGGATCGGCACCCGCCAGCAACAACTCCAGACGCTGGCGCCTGTCACGGAACGGCAGGTGCCGAATATCCTCGCTCCCGTCGATCAGACAATCATAGGCGCGGATGAATGCAGGATGGCTATCGAGCAGCTTCGCCGAAACCGTCTTTCGGTTGAGCCTTTGTTGGAGGTCGCCGAATGTCCCCAGTGTCATGCCGGTCGTGCTCGGCCAGCCGATCAGCACTTCGCCGTCGATCGTACCCTCGAAATCGAGCGACTCGATGATGTCGGGGAAGGCCTTGGAGATCTCTTCGCCGTTGCGCGAGTAGAGCCGCCTGACGTCGCCCTCGGCGACCGCTTGGACGCGGATGCCGTCCCACTTCCACTCAGCGGCGAACACGTTGGGCGTGATCTCCGCCAGTTCACCTTCGGCGATCGCATGCGAGAGCATCACCGGCCGGAATGGGGCCGGTGAATTTGATAGCGGCTTCGGGCCATTGCCTTCAAGCCAAGCAAACAAGTGGCGATAGGGCGGCCTCAGTCCGTGCCACAGCTCCTCGATCTCGCTTACCGTCTTGCCCCCGAAATCCGCCAGCGCTTGTTTGGCGAGCCGGGCTGAGACGCCGACCCTGAGGCCGCCGGTGACCAGCTTGATCAGGCCCCATCGGCCGGTCGGATCGAGCTGGTCGAGCCAGCGCTCCATCAGCCGAGGCCCTTCAAGCCGCGAGGCGCGCTGCAGCCGTTCGACGATCGCGCCAAGCGACGGCGCGCTCGCGGCAACATCACCTTCCGCTTGGCCAGCGGAAGGCCGAGCCAAAGGGTCGCGGACGGCTTCTTCGAGAGCGGCGTGGTTTTCCGGCCAGGCGAGCGCGATCGTCTCGGCGAGATCGCCGACATAATCGTATGAATAGCCGAACAGGACCGAGTCCATCCGCTCGGTAATCAGCGCCCTCAGCATTGCCGGCTTGACGCCGGCGATGGCGAGGGAACCGGCGAGTGCGGCGAGCGCATAACCGCGATCGGGGTCAGGCGTATCGCGGAAATAGTCGGCCATCAGCCGCAATTTGACATTTCGCTGCGGCGCCAGAACCAGACGATCGAGGAGGGCGGCAAGACGGTTCACGTCTCTGCCTCATCGTCATAGCCAACCAGATGCAGTGGCCGTGCGGTGATGCCGTTGAGCTGGCACCAACGCACCAGCGCCTCCTCTCGACCATGCGTCACCCAGACCTCGCCAGCTCCGGTCTCGGCGATGGTATCGGTAAGTTCGCCCCAATCGCCATGATCGGAGATGACCAGCGGTAGCTCTACCCCGCTTTACTTGGCGCGCTGCCGGATGCGCATCCAGCCGAAGGCGAAAGCGATGATCGGATCGGCGAAGCGCCGCGCCCAGCGATCTGAAAACGCGCCGAGTGGACCGATCACCAAGGCGTCTGCGAAGTCGTTGCGGGAGAGCGAATCGTCTGTTGCTGGCCGGAGCTTGCCGAGCGCCACCCCCCGCTCTTCATAAAGCCGGGCCAGCGCCTCGACTGCGCCATGGATGAAGATCGTTTGGTCATATCCGGCATCGCGCAGGAGGCGGATGACCCGCTGTGCCTTGCCCAGGGAATAGGCGCCGACCAGATGTGTTCGTTCCGGGAACTGGCCGATCGAGGCGATCAGCCGAGCGATCTCGACATCGGCGTCCGGGTGACGAAATACCGGCAGGCCGAAGGTCGCCTCGCTGACAAAGACATCGCAGGCGATCGGTATAAAGCCGGCGCAAGTCGGATCGGGCTGGCGCTTGTAATCGCCGGAGACGACGATCCGGGTGCCGCTTCGCTCGACCACGATCTGAGCCGAACCGAGAACATGGCCGGCTGGCTCGAACCGGATTCGGACGCCGGCGAGCGTCAGATGCGCTCCGTAAGCGACCGTTTGCTTCGCCTCGGCGTGGCCGGAGCCATAGCGGGCGTCCATGATTGCCAAAGTTTCGGGCGTCGCCAGCACCGAGCCATGCCCGGGGCGAGCGTGGTCGGAATGACCGTGGGTGATAAGCGCCCGCTGGGCCGCGCGCGTCGGGTCGATGTGGAAATCGCCGATTGGGCAATAGAGTCCGGCGGGACTGGGATGGAGCAGATCTTCGGCGTGCACAGACGGATATTAGGTCACCGGCCCGCCGGAGCAAGCCGGCCGGGTCACGCCGCGCTGGGAGTCGCGCCTTTGCTCAAGACGCCGAAGAGTGCCGCGGCGTCGGCGGCGCTGCGCAGCTGTTCCGGAACGCCGATTTCGCGCACGGTCCGAGCGATCCGGGCCAGGGCCTTGAGATGACCGGCACCAGAGCCTTCCGGCGCCAGCAAAAGGAAGACAAGGTCAACTGGCTGCTCGTCAATAGCGTCGAAATCGACCGGCCGTGCCAACCTGCCAAAGGCGCCATAGACGCCGTCGAGGCCAGCGATCTTGCCATGCGGAATTGCGATACCGTTGCCAATACCTGTCGAACCAAGTTTCTCCCGCTGCAGTAGAGTTTCGAAAATCTGTCGTTCCTGCAGCCGAGTAATTTCCGCACCCCTTTTTGCAAGCTCTTGGATCGCTTGCTTCTTGCTGGTGGCCTTGATCGCCGGGAGAATCGACTGTGGGCCGATAAGATCGCTCAAATCCATGGGCGGATGTTCCAAACAGCGTTTTGAAGCGGCCTCGTCAACCGATCCATGGTGAGCCTAATCGGGTTGGCCGTGCTTAAACCGACCGGGTCGCGAAACGCATGAAAAAGCGAAAAAAATTGGTGCTGGTTGTCTCGGTCATTAGCTCGAATCGACCGGCCTTGCGGCGGGGTGCCGGCGGGTCTTTCCGGGTGTTGAACGTATAGCGGTGGAAATGATTACACTGCCGCCAGGCAGCGACTTTGAATTATCCGGCGCCCTTCTACGGACCGGCGGCAGCCAAGTCAATTGCCGGGCAGACATGCCTAGAAGCTCGTCCGCCGCTCGCGCCTCCGATCGACCGAAGACGGGATGTGCATTGCTTCGCGGTATTTGGCGACGGTTCGGCGCGCGATATCGATGCCGGATCTCCGGAGAACATTGACGATCGTGTCGTCGGACAGCACGGCATCGGTCTCGCTGTCAATCAGAGCACGAATGCGGTGGCGCACGGCTTCGGCGGAGTGCGCCTCATCACCACCGGAAGATGGGATGGCCGAGGTGAAGAAATATTTCAGCTCAAAGATGCCCCGGTTGGTCGCCATGTACTTATTGGAGGTGACGCGGCTGACGGTTGATTCGTGCATGTTGATGGCGTCGGCCACCACCTTGAGGTTCAGTGGCCGCAGATGCACCACACCTTTGGCGAAGAATCCGTCCTGCTGACGGACGATTTCGGTCGCGACCTTGAGGATGGTCCGGGCACGCCGGTCGAGACTATCGACAAGCCATTTTGCAGTCTGAAATCGCTCCGCCATAAACGACCTGTCGGTTTCCTTCAGAGGCGCCTTTGACACCGTCGCAAAGTAGCTCTGACTGACGAGGAGCCGCGGCAAGATCTCGTTGTTGAGTTCGATCCGCCAGCCGCCATCTGCGGCAGGTGCGACCAGGATGTCGGGAATTACCGTCTGGATCGGCGCCGGATCGAAATCGGCACCGGGCTTCGGATCGAGCGCCCGCAACTCGCCCATCATCTCGCTGAGATCAGCCTCATCGACCTCGCAACAGCGGCGCAGCCCTGAATAATCGCGCTTCGCGACCAGATCGAGATTTGCGAGCAAAGCCTGCATCGCCGGATCGAATCGGTTCTTCTCGGCGAGCTGAAGGGCAAGGCACTCCGGCAAATCCTTGGCAAAAACGCCGGTAGGCTCGAATGTCTTCAACAGCGCCAAAGCGCGCAAAATGAGATCGCGGCTGGTGCCGAGCCGCTCAGCCATTTCGGCGGGATCGGTTCGCAGATAACCGGCTTCGTCAAGCTCAGCGATTAGCGCCGCGCCTATCAGCCTGGTGGATTGGTCGGACGCTGCAAGGCTCAGCTGTTCCGCCAAATGGTCGGGTAACGATTTACGGTCGGGAATGAAGGCTTCCAAATTGTAGTCATCGGCCCGGATCGGGGTGCGGCTTGGGCCGATGGCCCAGCTTTCGACCGGGATCAGGGGTGGTGTGTCCTGGCCCGGCCGTTCGCCATCATCGGCCAAATCCCGGTCCGGGTTGGGATCCGCCGCGGTGGGCGCGGCCATCTGCGATTCGCCGGCGCTGACCTCGATCCGGCTGGTCTCACTTTGCGCAGCAGCGGGCTCACCGACAGCATCCCGCTCCTCGTCGCCTTCGTCGCGCTCAAGCATCGGATTGCGCTCCAATTCGGCATCGACAAACGCCGCCAGATCGACGCTCGACAGCTGCAATAGCTTGATCGCCTGCATCAGCTGCGGAGTCATCACCAACGACTGGCTGGTGCGGAGTTCTGCCCGAAGCGACAGCGCCATAAGCGTACGCGTCCTGGAACTGGTCCAAAAATTGCTTGTTCTTACGCATAGCGCAACTTGGCGCCGGGTCAAAGGGTAAATTCGTCGCCAAGGTAAAGACGGCGCACGTCGTCGCTGGCGATGATGTCGTCGGGCTGCCCTTCCATCAACACCCTGCCGGAATGGATGATATAGGCGCGGTCGACGAGGCCGAGCGTCTCTCTCACATTGTGGTCGGTAACGAGAACTCCAATCCCGCGACCGGTCAGATGGCGAACCAGCGCATGAATGTCGCCGACCGCGATTGGGTCGATCCCGGCAAAAGGCTCGTCCAGCAGCATGAAGGAGGGGCGGCCGGCAATTGCCCGCGCGATCTCGCAGCGACGCCTCTCGCCGCCGGAAAGGGCTCGTGCCGGGGCCCTGCGCAGATGGCTGATATGGAATTCCTCAAGCAGGGCATCGAGCTGATCTTCCCGGCTTTCCCGGTCCTTTTCGACCAATTCCAGAATAGCGCGGATATTGGCCTCGACCGTAAGCCCGCGAAAGATCGAGGCTTCCTGTGGCAGATAGCCGATGCCGAGCCTCGCCCGCCGGTACATCGGCAGTTTTATGATCGGATGTCCGTCGAGATCGATCGTTCCCTCGTCGGCACGGATCAGTCCGGTGATTAGGTAGAATACCGTTGTTTTGCCAGCGCCATTGGGCCCAAGCAAACCGACCGCTTCGCCGCGCGCGAGCGCGAGGCTGACATTGTCGACGACGCGATGGGATCGGAAGCTCTTGCCGAGATTGTGTGCGATCAGCCAACCAGGCCCTCCTGCATCGGGATAGATCCGCGAGGGCAACAGGCTTTGTGACGCAAAGTGAACCGCACCATCATCGGCATATGGCGGGACGTCTTCCCCGATGCCTGATTTTGTCGTGCGGCTCATTGGCCCGGATTAACGATCGTGCGCACCCGACCGTCACCGGCCTCCAGCTGCCAACCCCCCGTGGTCAGGTTAACGGTCAAGCGTTCGCCCGACATCTGATTGAACCCATCATTGAGGGTTACGTTTCCGCTCATCACAACCGACCGAGAGACCATGTCCATAACCGCCGATTGCGCTGCAGCGTTTTGAGCACCTGCGACCACCGATACGTTACCCGAGGCTTCGATGCGGTCAAAGGTTCCGCCACCGGCACCTTCGCGCGGAAGGAAGACCGTTAGCATCGCGGCACGTATGACCATCGTGCCGCGGCGAGCGACGACATTACCGCTGTATTGGAGAATATTCTGGCCGTCGCGCTCGGTCCATTCCAACATATCTGCGTCAATGCTGATCGGGTCGTTGGAATCTGAAATGAACCCGCCGAACATCGGGGCGCCCGCTTGGCCCAAAGCGGCCACCGTGAAGATGGCCCAGCTCAAGATCGCCGCCACGGCGGGCAGCGATCGCAGCCTCATTGGGTGACCCCTCCGATCCGAGGCAACACTGCCGATGGGCCGGTGGTTGCGAACATTGTTTCGACTCGGCCGGTGATCCGCATGCTGGATTGTGATAACGCCAAATGATCGCCGCGCATGGCGAGATTGCCGGCCTGCAATTGGAACGGGCCATCGGACGCGATCAGCCCGTTGGGCACGTCGACGGTGACAGCTTCGAGTTGGATCTCGACGCCCTCGCCGATCGACATCGTGACTCCGCCGCGCAGGGTCAGCAGCGATGTGGCGGTATTATACTCGCCCATAGGTGCCGCGAACTCGGCGATCCCACCGCTCGGCAATTCATACCGGGCGGTGACGCCCTCCAGCCGCAGGGATTCGGGGTCGTCGGTCGTCTGGATCGCTCTATCTGCCGCCACTTCATATGCCTCGCCGCCGGCCTGATAGTTCGTCAGCCGCGGCCGCTCGATGATGATCCCCCCATCATCGACGACTATATTGTCGAAATCGATCGGTAGGTTGACCGATGGCAGCCTGGAGGTGAGGTAATAGGCGGCAAGGCCAGCCACGATGACCACGGGGAGCGCCCAGCGAAGAAAACGGACCCTGCCGGAGTGTCGCTCCGCCCCGTCGAAGTCAGGCGCGACGCCGACATCGGCCACTTCGATCCCCGAGATCGAGCGAGGCTGTCGACGCGTTGGCGTTCTTCGCTGGTTCATCGGCGACGAATGGTACAGGGTTCCTTCCGCAACGGGATTGAGCCTAGTTTAAGCACGCGACCAGCGCTACTCGACAGGGCAGGCGGACCGCTGCGGATCAAATATGGGCGAAGATGTCTTCTCCGGCCCATCCGGCAAGATCAAGGCGAGCGCGGGTGCCGACGAAGGCGAAGCACTCATTCGCCAGGTCGACCCGGCTCTCGCGCTCGAGGCGGACGTCCAATTGTTGTTTTAGGCGATGAAGATACAGCACATCGGCTGCAGCGTAGGCGAGTTGCGCCTCGGTCAATTCCGCGGCCGCCCAATCCGAACTCTGCTGCTGCTTTGACAATTCGAAATCCAGGAACTCGCGGACGAGGTCCTTCAGACCATGCCGGTCGGTGTAGGTTCGGGTCAGTCGCGAAGCGATCTTGGTGCAATAGATCGGAGCCGGCATCACGCCGAAGGTGTGAAACAGGAGCGCGGTATCGAATCGCGCAAAATGAAAAATCTTGAGCTTGGATTGATCGGCCAGCAGCGCCTTGAGGTTGGGCGTCGGTTTGGGATCCGCGTCGATCTGTACGATGTCGACAGTGCCGTCTCCCGGTGACAATTGTACCAGGCAAAGCCGGTCACGATGCGGATTGAGGCCAAGCGCCTCAGTGTCGACCGCCAATGCTCCCGAATAGAGGGAAAGATCAGGCAGGTCGTGCTTGTGCAGTCGGATAGTCATCTGACTGTCCCTCGATTGGATCGTCGGGTCGGAAACCGGCCCGCGCGCTGTGGCACCGGCTGCCTTTCTCTGTCAAGCGCGGCTGGCGCGATCTTCCTTCGGCGCTGACATCCGCCGCAGGAAATGCTCGATACGCGACTCCTGCCACCACCACCAACGCCGCTGCAATAACGACCACCAGCGTCAGATTCGACTGCGCGGCGCCGGCGCCGCGCAGTCTGAATAGCAGATAACCTGGGATTCGACCCACCAACGCCACCTGAAATCAGCTGACGGAGGAGAATGCGCGTGAGTCCGAACAAGTAGCAGATCAGGTCGTCCGGGAAGATCGGAACCACGAAGATCAACAGCAGCACCCAAGCGCCGCCATGGTCGGAAATATAGTCGAACCGATCTGTGATTTTGGTGCTGACGAAACCTTCGACAAACGGACGGCCAAATCGTCTCGCTAGAATGAAGACCAGACTACAGCCGATGGTTCCGCCGATCGTGGCATAGACGGTGCCAAGAGCAGTTCCGAACAAGAACCCGCCGACAAAACCGGTTATTTGTCCGGGAATTGGGGCCGCGAACACCTGACCGATCTGGATCAGGATGAATACGATCGGCCCCCATGGCCCGGCGCCATCGATCAGGCTGCTGATGCGTTCGGCGTCGAAGAACGACAGCAATGGCAAGGAAGCCAGCGCCGCCACGCCGATGATCGCCGCCACGATGCCGAACCGAATGGCAATGCCCCGACGTTGCTTTTCTTGGTCGGAACCGCCCGATGTCATGCGCGATCATCCTGTCGTCGATAATCAGGTCAACCCTCAGCCATATCGGCTGCCGGGCACCATAGAAAGGACGCTTGGCTCAAAGGATCTCGGCCGGGTCCAGCCCCAGCAGCCACACCAGCTCGTCGAGAATGACATCTATCTGATGCAATTGATGGGTCGGATAGTCGATGCTCGGTAGCAGCCAGAGTTCGGTGCCGGACATTGGTACCGGATTGTAGAGCACGCGTCCGAAGACACCGACGATACTGGGTGGAAAGCCGGCGCGTAGGTCGGCGTAGACATCGCCGGCAACCTAAGATATTGAATTGCTTCCTGCCGTTGTTAGCGACCGCGGCATCAGTCCGGATCGGATTGAACGTCACCGACGGCAAATCGACGACATCAGCGACATAGCTTGCCAAGGCCCCACCGGAGGAATGGCCGACAATGGCGATGCTATAGCCTGGGTTCCGCTCCCGAACGCCTTCGAAAAAGCGCAGCGCCAGGGACGATTCCCCGCCCAACATTTGCCTCGCAAAAGCGGCGATCCAATCCCTGCCGTCGAAGGTCGTTGCACTGCGATAGACGATCACCAAGGCATCGGCCGAGCAGTGCAAGAAGGTTGTGGCGTAGAATCCGGTCAGCCTTGTCAGGGCCAGGCTCGCTCGGCTGATATCGGCGAATAAATCGTCTGAATCGATGCCGCTGTAGTAGCCGTAATGCACCAGTCGATCCGAGGACCGGTCGCGCGAATCCTCCGCCATCAGCGCATAAGGCAAGGCGAAGACGGCCTTGGCGCGGTCCGAGGCGGATTGCAATATCGGCAGGCCATCGGGGAGCGGCGCAACGTAGGAAGAACTGTCGCCGGCTCGGCAGGCCTCGGGCCGCTCCCCGGCGGGCATTGCCTCCCGCTGAGCGAAGCCAGCAGGAGCGCCCGCCACCAGTCCGGCGAGGACAAGACAAATCAGCACCAATTGTCCCCGCATCGATGCGATCCCTACCGTTACGACGGACTCCGGTTATCGTTACTGGCGGTACCGGCGCGGCACAAGCGGCCGCCAACTTGTCAGCCGGTCCACCTACATTGGTCGCTCGGAGTGCCAGATCTCGGCCAGCATGCCGTCGCGGATGAGCCAGACATCGATCGTTTGGAAATTTATCAATCGCTGGTCGGCCGGCATTGCACCGCCGGTCATCCCGCGAGCGCTCAAGACAACCGTCACGTAATCTCCGCTCACAAGCAACAGCTCAATAGTTAACCGCACATTGGGGATTTCGGCCACCAGGGCTTCCATCTCCGCCCACACGATCGCGACCCCTGGTCCGCCGTCAGGCCGTGCGGAGTGATCCACGAAGTCGGCGGCGATGAACTGGTTGAAAGCTTCGAAATCGCGATCATTGAACGCGACATAGAAGCGTCGCGCCAGCGCCGCGCTAGCCGCATCGTCCGCTGCGGCGGCAGCCGGAACGGCCGTAAGCGCCAAGACAACAGCAAGTCTGGCAAGGGTTCGGGTCATAATATTGCTCCCAAGGGCGTTTGAAGCAGGCATGAACACAGGCCCTTCTCCGCCGGGCCGGGGCTGATCCACCAGGCACGCCAATCCGGCCGGTGCCAAAGCGATCCGTCTAAGCCGCGGGGTGCTTGACAGGCAAGCGGTACTCGACCGATTTTCCGGCGCGGGCCGCCAGGCGGCCTCATTCTTCTTCAACTGAGGAACCAAAACTTCTTCAACTGAGGAACCAAAATGCTTTCCAGGAAACTCTCGCTCCGGGGCCTCGCGGCAGCGACCATACTGGCGGTATCTTCGGTTGGTGCACAGGACCAGGCGCCGGCTCTGTTGGCAACGATGCACGACACGGCATGTTGGCAACGATGCACGACACGGCGGGCAACAGTTTGGGCGTGGTCACCATCTCGGTAGCGCCGAACGGGGTGCTCGTCCGCGCCCAACTAAGCGGCCTTGAGCCCGGCGAGCACGGCTTCAACATCCATGACAGGGGGGTGTGCGAGGCACCGCCGCGGGAAGGGCCGGAAGACCCGCAGCCGTTTCAAACTGCGGGCGGGCACCTGAACCCCACCGATGCGAGACACGGTTTTCTGAGCCCGGATGGTCCGCACGCCGGAGACATGCCCAATTTGATCGTTCCCGAAACCGGCGCCGTTTCTGCGGAGTTCTATTTGCCGGACATCGATCTTGAGATGTTGATGGATTCTGACCGTTCGACAATCGTCGCTCGCGCTGGTCCCGACAACTACACGTCGGGGGGCTCGGGAGGCCGCATCGCCCGCGGCGTCATCGAGCAATCGGCGTAGCAGCCTCTGACTCGGCCCGCGCCGCTGAAAAATTTGCGGGGTCTGCGCTGCGTCTTTCAGAGGCGTCAGGGTCGCTGAGGTAAGGGTTGAACACCAACGGGCCGGCTGATACTGTGGCTCAAGCGCTCGAATACGCGGGCGCAAGCTGCCGCTGAGGAAAAGCAATAAATCGGCGTAGCCGAACCGCGGGCCGCCAGGCAGGCGGGCGAAAACGGAACCTTTCAGGAGGGAACATAATGCGTACTTCAAGAATTGGTCAGGTTAGCCTGACGCTCGCTGGCGCGCTGATGGCTTCGGCCTTGGCAATGCCGGCAATGGCGGAGGCGCCTGTCACAGACGCACGCCTCGCCAATGCAGACGCGGAGCCCCAGAACTGGCTGACCACGCTGCAGAACTATTCGGCCCACCGTTACTCTCGGCTCGCCGGCATCAATACCAGTAACGTCGCTGATCTCAAGGTCGCCTTCACACTCCCGATCACGACCGCCTTCGATGGACGAAGTGGGGTTACCATCGACACCAATGCGTTGGTTGATGACGGAATTATGTATTTCGAAGATGGCGCCGGCGTTTTCTATAAGGTCGATGTCAGTTCCGGCACCGGCGCAAGGATCGTCTGGACAGCCGACGCGACGATGGAGAAGGACGTCAACGGCCAGACCCGTGGGTTCGCGCTTCTCGACAACATGGTGGTGAATTGCTTGCGTGACGGCCGCACTGTTGCGGTCGATCGTGACTCCGGTGAGTTCCTGTGGGATGTCCAGCGGATGGGCATCGAGCATCCTGGAGGCTCCGGCATCAATCTCGCGGGCGAGGCCTGTAGCGGCGGCACGTCCGCCATGGGAGGTCATGTCGTAATAGCCAATGGTGTCGGCGATGCCGCTACCCGCGGCTTTCTCGAGGTGCTCGACGCCGATACTGGCGAGGAGATGTGGCGCTGGTACGCCGTTCCAGCTCCCGGCGATCCCGGCGGCGAGACCTGGGCCGACGACCACAATGCGTGGAAGACTGGCGGTGCTGGGATGTGGACAGCGGGCAGCTACGACCCGGATCTACGCATAACTTATTGGGGCACGGCCAATCCGGTGCCGATGTTCGACCCCGAATTCCGTCCGGGCGACAACCTCTTCACCAACTCGCTCGTGGCGATGGACATCGATACCGGCGAAATGGCCTGGTACTTCCAGTATACTCCCAGCGAGTCATGGGACTATGACGAACAGGGCGTCCACTTCCTCCTGAACCGGGAAATCGATGGCGTGAACCGCAACGTCGTCGCCCACTTCGCGCGCAACGGGTTCTTCTATCAGTTCGATCAAACAACAGGTGAGTTCCTGAACCACGGAACTTATGTTGAGCTGGTTAACTGGACGGCGGGTCTTGACCCGAAGACCGGCCTGCCGATCGAGTACGATCCCAACCTAGTGGTCCAGACCTACATTCCAGAGACTCGTTGGTTGCGCGGCGAAACCCTCGACCAGAACGCGGAAACATGTCCGAACCTGCGTGGCGGTGTGCGCTGGCAGTATCCGGCCTATAATCCGGACACGGGCTTGGCCTATGCGGTCGGGAATGACGGCTGCTTCATACTAGAGGTGATCGAAACGCTGCCGCTGGATGCGGACGGCGGTATCAATGTCGACGAAGGCGGCGGCAATTTCGGGTTCGATGGGAACTTTGGTGCCACTGGCGATTTCGTCGGCGCGATGTGGGCGTGGGACGTCAACACCAACACGTTGGTTGCGACCGTTCAACGAGCCTTCACCAATGAGTCTGGCGTGACGGTAACGTCCGGCGGCCTGATATTCACCTCGACAAGGGACGGCTTCGTATTTGCACATGACGCAACGACGCTTGAAACCCTTTGGCAGTTCGATATGGGCATTCCGTCACGAGGTACGCCAATCAGCTATGCCGTCGACGGCAAGCAGTACATCGCCGTACTTGCCGCCGCTGGTGGCGGAACCGGCGACCGTGGCGAGATGATGCGGGGTGCGATGCTGTTCGTGTTCTCGCTCTAGCGGAAAGCACACATGACGAGGGGCGGGCTCTGGCCCGCCCCTCGCACTTTAGGCACCTAATTCAACAATGATTCCGATAATGCGCACCGCTTGGGCCGCGCTTGCCACTATCGTGGCGGGCGCAATCGTTCCTCCGGCGCTCGGCCAAGAAGATGTCAACGTCGAGCCGTCTGTCTGGGACCTCACACTTGGGCTCCACGCTTCCGAGCTTCCTACTGAGCAGTTTGCCGACTTCGCCTGCGGTACCAATGGCGGCCCGCCCTCGATACTGATCGGCTCCTGGACTGATTATTCACTCTGCCGCGCGGAGGAAGCGACCGGATGGCACGAGGTTTACTTCCAGTACGATGATTTGTTCGAATATGTCGGGCTGGCACATGCCGATCCATACTGGACCGCCCTGTACCAGTTCACCTCCGTTTACTCTCGACCGGTGATTGCAACCGCGTTGTTCGACAAGGACGGATTCATGCATGGCCTTCGCCTTGTCACAGATCCTCGTGTCGACCTAAGCGTGCGCGAGCAGGCCTTTCAGCTCGGTGGGTTCCTTCAGGCCCGCTACGACGGCGATTGGGAGTGCCAACCGCTGCCGCCGGGCGAGGGGGAGACCCCTTATCAGGGAGTCTATATCAAGCAGCTCTGCACCTTGATCGACATCGAAGAAGGCGTTTCCCGTGAGATTGAGACGCATGTCTACCGCAGGCCCGGTCAAACGATACTCGATCGCGATAACCGCCCGACCGAAGGCTACTTCGAGAGCTTCACACGGCTCGAGGAGTTCATGATCGGCGACATTGAGAACCGTGACGAACGGTTGGCGGAAATTGCCACGCGCCCGCCCCCAGAACCGGATCCGCTAGTCGCGCGGGCCAAGGACTGCCCTGGCTGTGATCTTTCCGGCGTTGTCCTCAGGCGGGCGGACCTCCGCGGCGCCAATCTTGCCGGCGCGAATCTCGAGGGGGCCAGTCTCCACGCTGCGAATCTGGTGGGTGCCAACCTTGAAGGCGCCAACCTTCGCAATGCCAACCTCAACCGGACACTGCTGATGCAGGCCAATTTGGCCGGAGCCGATTTGTCCGGCGCGATGCTTTATGAAGCGCGTCTCGATGGCGCAAATCTGTCGGAAGCGACCATGATCGGCGTTCTCGCTGGTCACTCCCGGATGATTCTGGCGGACCTCACCGGGGCGATTATTGCCGATTCCGACCTGACGGCAGTCCTGATGACAAACGTCACAGCAATCAATGCGAGCTTCGCCAGAAGCCGTTTGTGGGACGCTCAGATGAGCCGATCGGACTTCACCGGAGCGATCTTCGCCCGGGCCAACATGCCAGGTGTCATCATGACTAGGTCGATCCTCGCCGGAGCCGATTTGCGCGTTAGCAACCTATCCG
Organism: Kaistiaceae bacterium; assembly: GCA_963667605.2. Classification (GTDB taxonomy): domain Bacteria; phylum Pseudomonadota; class Alphaproteobacteria; order Rhizobiales; family Kaistiaceae; genus JADLGL01. Next base: position 429,724 of record CAXXUZ010000003.1, on the reverse strand, counting down.
GCGCCGATTTGCGCGATTCCGACTTTACCGGCGCCGACTTCTCGGGCGCTCGATTGACTGGGGCGATCCTGGCCCGCGCCACGCTCGACGGAGCAAAATTCGAGGGCACGACGCTGCCGGGCGGTTTTACGCCGCCGCCATAACGGGGCTGAAATTCACATGGTGGGATCGGCCTAGAATATCGCGGAAAGGGACGAACATGTGCTATTGCCACGGAAGGCGTGGGAACGATGACAGGGAGTTTTGTTGGTCATGAAGCCTATTCTACGTGTACTGCTTCCCGTCGGGTTGATGGTCTTGGGGTCGCTGATGCTGTCGACCAGTGCGGCGATAGCGCAGGAACCAGAACGGGTCCCGGGTCCGCTCGTTGGCATTGGCGAGGATATTTGGCGATCCGGGCTTAGCTGTTGGGATTGCCACGGCAATATGGGCAACGGCCGGAACGAGGACCCACGCTCACCTAAGGGCGCTAATTTTCGCGAGACGATACTGACGGTTGAGCAAATCGCCGAAGTCATCAGATGCGGCCGGATCGGGACGCCGATGCCATTTTTCGGCAGGAACGCCTACACTGGCGAAAACAGCTGCTTCGGGCTCAATGCGGCAGACCTCGGCGCTCAGATGCCTCCAGAGGGCCTGCCGACCCTCAACGCGCGGCAGACCGACGGGCTTTCTCAATTCATTTGGTACTATTTCGGAGGCAAGGGCCCGGCCACCTTTGAAGAGTGCATCGCGTTCTACGGAGCAAACGCCTCGTCGTGCAATCGCTGGCCGACCGAGGCTGAACTTGCCGCTGGCGGCCCTTGAGCCGCGTGATTGAGGAGCATCCAATGTTCGCTAGCCGGCTGATCTTTCCGCGCTCCTTTGCAGGAGCCGGACTGCGGCGATTTGCTGCCCTTCCCGCGCTGGCTGTCGCGCTGGTGCTCGCAGGCTGTGGTGATGATTCTACCGACATCGCGGAAGAAGACGTCGGCCCGGCAGTGGTCGCGGAGGAGCCTGCGCCCGAGCCCGCAGCTGAACCGGAGCCAGCAGCCGAGCCTGCGCCCGAGCCCGTTGCGGAGCCTGCGCCTGAGCCTGCAGCCGAGCCTGTGGCGGAGCCCGCGCCTGAGCCCGCAGCCGAGCCAGCGGTCGTCGCCGAGGAGGTCGATCCAATGGCACCGATCATTGGTATGGCCACTGCGCGAGAGTCGGCGACGCTCGAAGTCGATGGCCGGCGGGTTTTGCTCTACGGCCTGGAGTCGGTTCACCCACCGCAGAGGTGCTCGATCGGCGGACAAATCTGGGAATGCTGGGCGGCAGCGGTTCGCCAACTCCAGACCTACATCGGCGAGGGGCCGGTCACCTGCACCCCTGTGGAACTGCCGGACGTCTTTGGCCGAGTTCTGGCGATTTGCGAGCAAAATGGCGAAGTCCTGAACGAACGGTATGTCCGGTCTGGGTTCGCACTGGCGATCGAGGACGAGATGCCGGAATATGCTGCGCTGGAAGCGGCGGCCCGCGAGGAGGGCATCGGCCTCTGGCAAGGAGTGTTTCAAGAGCCTAGGGATTTTAGGGCGGATAGAGGAATTGACGTAATTCGGCCCTAGCCGACGAGCCGCGATCGGCTCCTTGTTAGCGTCGGTCGATGGTCCTCGTATGTTCCCCAGCGCGTCGAAATGCGTGATAAATAAGCGTGTTTGCGGTTGACGAAAGCTGCGCCGGACGGCAAGGTCCGCCGGAAATAAGCGCGGCCAGGGTTCCGATCCACAAGATGTGAAGCCGCGATAAGAAATCATGGAGAGACGGCGCACCGACCTGGTCCGCCAGCGGTCCCACACTCGGTCAGTTGGAAGATAGATGCAGCCAATCGTAGCAGCCGTACTCGGCCCGTTCTCGGCGTCGCAAGACTATGCGCCATTGCTTAAGTGGATCTTGATAAATACCCTGGCGGTGTTTGGATTATTGGTACTTTGGTACTTCGATCTCATCCAAGCGATGATCGAGACTGACCGAACACGAATATCGCTGATGATCCTGGCGATCTTTGTCGCCACCGCTCTGCACTGCCTTTACCAGACCATCGTTGTTTCCAGGGAACTCATTATCGCTCGAAAGGTTAGGGATTCAATCTCGGCGGCCGGAGGGCGAACGGTCTCGATTGTTGACGACAAAGTCGTAACCGCCGGCGGCGACGTCCTTGACCCCGGCGTCATCACTGATCACATCAAAGACCTGATCATCAAGGCGCGGACGGTCGGCGAGACTCATCTGGACCAGACTTTGTTGCTCCGTTCGCTTGCCGATCAGCTCCGCTCTCGCGAGAAGCTCGGCTTGTTCGTGTCTGAATCGCTGTTGCGTTTGGCCCTGCTCGGCACCGCCGTCGGCTTCATCCTGATGCTGATCCCGATCAGCGGCCTTAACGCGTTCGATGTTGACTCATTGCGGCAAACGCTCACCGGCATGACCGAGGGCATGGGCATTGCCTTGAACGTGACCGTCACCGGAATCGCGGCCGCTCTTCTCCTCAAATTCGAATATTACCTTCTCGACGAAGGGATCGCCGGTCTATTCCGAATTGTGACCGAGGTCACCGAGGTCCACATCGTTCCCTCACTTGAGCCAGCCGCCGATGCTGCAGGAAAGTAGCGGCCTTTTCGACGGGAGCGACGACGGTACGTTCGTTCCCTTCACGGACATTCTGCTCAATGTCCTGATGGGCTTTTCCATTATGGTGTTCATCGCCTTTTCGCTGATTAGGCCCGAGATGCTGATCGGCAACGTGGAAATGCGTGCCGAATACATCATCACCGTCACTTGGCCCGACAATCACCCAGACGACATCGACACTTATGTTCAGGATCCGGGCGGAAATATCGTTTGGTATCACAATCCGGAAGCGGGTTTGCTCAGCCTAGATCGCGATGATCGCGGTAATTACCGCGACACCATCGTTATCAATGGCGTGCGCATCGAGAACCCGTTGAACCAGGAAAATATCACCATGCGCGGCATTGCGCCTGGCGAGTATGTAGTCAACGTACAACACTATATTGCCAATGGCGTCGAGCCGGTTCCGGTCACGGTCAAAGTTGAGCGCGTCAATCCGGTGCTGGAAGTGATCTACTACACGGTCGTCGAGCTGGATCATCGAGGTGACGAAAAGACCGTTGTCCGTTTTACCATTGATGAAGAGGGCAACACGATCAATCTCGACTTTCGACAAAAATCGCTGACCCAGCTCGTGCGTGGCGGCGGCGGGCTCTAGGATAGTCTCAATGCCTCTTGGTACGATCTTCGCCACCGTCGTCGGCTACGTTGTAATCGCGGTTCTCCTCCTGAGCCTCAACCTAACGTCACGTTGGCGCTGGTGGATCAAGGGCGGTACAATCGCAATCACCGGCGCTTTTTTTGTCGTCAGCTTTTTTTCGATCACTTCGATGTTGGGGTTTCCCTCTGGCGCGGGCGTCCCAGACCGGTTCACCCTGATTTCGACTCTGATCGTGGAACCCAACAACTTCACAGGCGCTCCAGGGGCCATCTATCTCTGGCTGGAAGAACTCGACGAGAACAATGTTCCCAGCCTAACTCCCAGGGCCTACCATCTGCCCTACATCGATGAACTTGCCGACGCCGTCGAGGAAGCGCAGGCGATGCTGGATGCTGGTGAAGAAGTCGAAGGAGCGGTTGAAGAGGCCGAAGAGGAGGCGGGAGGCGAGGACGAAGATGCTGAAGAAGCCGCACCCGGGGAGGCGGGCCAGGGCAACAATTATGTCTCCATTGAGTTCAACCTGATCTTCAACGACTTGCCGCCGGTCGCATTGCCTGACAAGGGTGCGCTCTAGTCTGGCCCGGCACCTGTTTCAGATACCTGCGACGTCACCGGCGCTGTCCCCCATCATCTCGATGACGGTCGACAAAAGATCACCCTTCCCTCCTTTTTCCAACAGCCCCTTTGGCGAGCCGTCGAACAGGACGCGGCCGCGGCGGAGGATGATGAGCCGGTCAGCGTATTCGATCTCGTCGACAAGATGCGTCGTCCACAAGACGCCTATGTTCTCATCCTTTTTGAGCTTCATGATGTCGTTGAGAATATCGCGGCGGCTGGCCGGATCGAGACCGACCGTGGCCTCGTCCATCAGCAGAACATGCGGCTTGTGCAGGAGTGCGCGCGCCAGCTCGATGCGTCGCCGACTACCGCCGCTGAGCACCCGCGCTCGGTCGCCCGCTCTGTCAGAGAGCCCGAACCGTTCCAGCGCCCAGGCAATTCGCTGGCGCGCGACCCGCCGAGGCAGGCCATGAAGATCGGCGTGATAGAAGAGATTGGCCCGAACCGTCAGCTCAAGATCGAGCGTCGGTTGCTGAAACACCACACCGATCCGCGCCAGGGCCTTCACAGCACTTTTCGTCAGATCGTGGCCAAGCACCATTATGCGCCCGCTATCCGGCGAAAACAGGCCTGCGAGCATCTGCAAGAGGGTCGACTTTCCGGCGCCATTTGACCCCAGAAGTGCGACAAATTCGCCAGCTCTCACAGTGAGATTCACCCCGGCCAGCGCCTTCACGCTGCCATAGGCTTTCTGAAGATCGTGGACTTCGAGCACCGGGGTAGAAGCGTCCATCATCTCTCTCATGCGACCGAGCAAACGCCGCGATAAAGACCCAGCTTCGTCACGCGCAACCGACAAGAAAATCTAAGCCGATCGGATCTCACCGGCTGCCCATGCGTCTTGTCGCCGGGATATGGCTTGAGGTCTGTGCGATGTTTGACATGATAACATGTTGGGCTAAAACCTGAATACACAAGCCAACTTTAGCGGCGAGGGCCGCCGCGATGTAGACATAAAAGGGACCAAGATGAAACGCCATATCGCAGGATTCCTGGCCGTCATCGTGTTTTGCCTGCTGCCCGCCGTCACCGCTGCCGAGGGCAACTTGGCATCGCGACCGACGACCCTCGAGCTGATGATCGATGGGAGGGAGCTGACTTTTTCCCAGACCGAATATGAGATCGAAACCGGGAAATATTATCGCTGGGTGATCAGCAGCGATGGTCTTGAGGAGGTCATGATCCGGGCGCCAGATCTGTTCCGTAATTCCTGGATTAACCAGATCATCATCAACGACCTTGAGGTCCACACGTCCGGAGCGATCTACGGCATCGAATTCGACGATGAGGGAACGGTGGTCTTGTTTTTCGTTCCAATCCGCCCGGGTAATTATGAGTTCTTTGCCCCGGGTTTCGAAGAGCGCGGCCTACGTGGTACATTCATCGTCCGCTGACGCACTTAGGCTGGTTGGTGCATCCCGGGTCGGGTTGGTGGCCCGGTGCGCATGGATTGTCTGTTTGAACGGAAGGTCACAATGTTCCCAATAACAATCCGCCGATGGCTCGCTGCGGCTCTTTTTACCGGTGTTGTGCTTGCCTTCGCTGTCGGTATGTCCTTCCCCGCGGCGGCCGCCGGCACCGGTTACGTTTTCGTAAGCAACGAGCGAACCCACAATGTGCTCGTTTTCGACCCTGCCAATGACTATGCGCTGGTCAAGGACATCTCCACGTCTCGCCGCCCGCGGGATATGCAATTTAATGCCAGTAAGACCCTCCTCTATGTGGCCTGCGGTGATGACGATGTGATCGACATTATCGATGTCGCCACGCTCGAAGTCGTCGACTTCATCCCGACCGGCCGCAGCCCCGAGGCCTTTGTGTTCAACCGTGCTGAGACGCTGCTTTATGTGTCCAACGAGGAGAACTCGACGGTTCAGATCATCGACCTGGCCAGCAAGATTATTGTTCACGAAATCCCCACCGGCGCCGAGCCCGAGGGCGTGATACTCAGCGAGGACGAAAAGACGCTCTACGTGACCTCTGAGATCGCGGACATGGTCCATGTCGTTGACACCGAGCTCGGTGTTGTGGTTGACAATATCATCGTGGGGACGCGTCCCCGGCGGTTCGCGACAACCCACGACGGGAAGGAGTTGTGGGTGTCGGATGAGTTGTCCGGCACGGTCACGATCATCGATCGTGCGACCAACGAGGTGATCGATACCATCGACTTCCTGCCGCCCGGATTCCGCCAGGTAGATGTGACGCCGGTGGGTATCAGGGTCTCCGATGACGGGGAAACGATGTATGTCAGTCTCGGACGAGCGAACCACGTGGCTTTTGTGAATATCGTGACCCGGGAGGTCGAAAGATACACCCTTGTCGGTCGTCGCGCATGGTCCGTGACGATAAGCCCCGACGGCAAGCTCCTGTACGTCGCCAATGGCTTGAGCGACGACATGTCGATCATAGATCTTCAGACTCGCCGGAACATCCTGACTATCCCCGTCGGCCGGGTGCCTTATCTGGTCGTTGTCGATGACTAACCGGCTATCGACTGCCGTTGGTGGCATCGCCTTGGCATGCCTTTGCTCGCTAATGATCGGTTCGGCCTTTGCGCAGGATCCGGTTGAGCAGGTGTCGATCGGGTTTGTCGATCTCATCGACGATCCGCGGTATGACCCCGACTACGCTTACAACATGGTTGCCGTGCGTCCGCTCGGCCGCGCGGTCGCGGGCGCAGAGTTGGGGATCCTCGACGCAGCTCCGATCGGGCTGATCATCGGGGTCGAGTTTTCCCTCCAGTACCGCACCGGAGAAAATGTTGATGAGTTGGTTGCCGCCGTGGAGGCTTGGGTCGCCGGCGGCGTACATTTCGTATTGACGGATCTGCAGCCAGAAGAACTGCTAGCACTGTCGGACAGAGTAGCGGGCCTGCCGGTGACATTGTTCAATGTCTCGGCTCATGAGGACTGGCTACGCGGGGAACAATGTCGGGCAAACGTGATCCACGCCATCCCCAGCGATCAGATGTTGACGGATGCCATAGTCCAGTATCTTGCCTCGAAACGGTGGCGGAATATTCTGGTTCTCCAAGGTCCATCGGAAGCGGACCAAGGAATGGTCGATGCGCTTCGCCAATCGGTCTCTAAATTCGGAGCTCGCATCGTCGATGTCCGGCCAATCCGCCTAACCAATGATCCGCGAAACCGCGAGGAGGGCAACGTGGCGCTGGTGACGGCGGGCGCGAATTATGACGTGGTCTACATCGCCGACAGCGATGGCGAGTTTGCGCGTTACTCGCCCTACCAGGTTAACGATCCACGGCCGGTAGTTGGGGCGGCGGGCCTAACTGCGCAGGCATGGCATTGGTCATGGGAGCGGTCGGGCGCCCCTCAGGTCAACGCTCGCTTCGAATCTCTGACCGGGGGGCGTCGAATGGACGGGGCGGACTGGGCTTCCTGGGTTGCGGTGCGCACGATCACACAAGGGGTCTTGCGATCCCAGTCAGTGGAGTATGATTCCGTCCGCGAGTTCATTTTGGGCGATAGGCTGAACGTGGACGGCGCCAAAGCTTTCCCTATGAGCGTGCGCCCGTGGGACAACCAGATGCGACAGGCCATCGCGCTTGCCACTGGAAATGCTGTTATTGCGCTTGCCCCTATAATCGGATTCGACCACCGGACCAATGACTTGGACACTCTCGGTATAGATCAGCCGCAGTCGACCTGTGGGTTCTAGCAAGAAGAATTGGATGCGACGTTGAACGCAGTCATGGCCGATGCCGAGTTGGTTAGGGGGGCAGCAAATGCTGAGCTGACCCCGCCCTCACGGTTAGCTCACGCTTTGCGGGCTCTGCGGGGCGTCGCGGGACGCGAATTCTTCAAGTTCATCCGCCAGTATGGGCGCTTGGGTTCAGCGGTGGTGCGGCCGCTGCTCTGGCTGGTGGTGTTCGCCGCAGGAATGGCCAATCTGCTTGGCATTTCGCCAATTGAGCCCTTTTCGACCTACATCATCTTTCAAGTGTACATCATTCCCGGATTGATCGGCGTCGTCCTGCTTTTCAATGGGATGCAGTCATCCCTTTCGCTCGTCTACGACCGTGAGGTCGGGACGATGCGACTGCTACTGACGGCTCCCCTGCCTCGCTGGTATCTCATCTTTTGCAAAGTGATCGCGGGGACTATCCTATCAATGATTCAAGGTTATGCATTCTTGCTGATAGCTTATATCATCTCCCGCTTGATGTTTTGGACGGGTGGCCCGGACATCGACTTCCCCTGGGGCGGCGCAATTTACATGCTTCCAGCGATATTTTTATCGGGGTTTTTGCTCGGGTCGATCGGATTACTGCTATCCGTCTATGTAAAACAGCTCGAAAACTTCGCCGGGACGATGAATTTTGTAATCTTCCCGATGTTCTTCCTTTCGTCGGCGCTGTATCCATTGTGGCGGATGCGCGAGAGCGGAGCGGAATGGCTATATTGGATCTCGTCGGCGAACCCATTTCATCACGCAGTCGAATTGATTCGTTTTGCCGCCTATGGCAAATTCAACCTCACCTCCTTCTTTGTGGTGGTTGGGACCGCGTTGGTCTGTTTCGTGGCTGCGGCGATCGCCTATGATCCGCAACGAGGCCTCATGCGGCGACGCGCGCGTTCGTGAACTCCGAGCCACCGCGCCGGGTTCGGATTTGTTGCTGTTTGGCGGCACATATGTGACTTCTCAAGACGAGCCGCCGTTGCCGCCGGCATGAATTCCATGCCCGGCGGTGCCTGACCGTTGACAACCGATGGTGCGCCGACACATGAAAATCCTCACCGCCTTGGCGCTTCTGATCGCATTTGCGATACCGGCTCAAGCACTGACCATCACCGGCGAGGCCCAAGTGACCAAGCCCTACTCATTCACCCTGGCGGGCTACCAAGTCTATCTGCTCGGCGTGGATTCGATGGAGGAGGGGCAAAACTGCACCATCGACCGGCAACGATGGGAATGCTGGGCAGCCGCCTACCGCCAACTGGAAACGATCGTCTCGGAGGGAGATTTGACTTGCGAGACCATATTCGGTCCCGATGATCGCGAGGCGGTTATTGCTGTGTGCACGGTCAATGGCGAGGACGTCGGCGAGCGGTTCGTCCGCTCGGGCTTTGGCCTCGTCATCGCCAACGAAACCACTCGCTACAATGACGCGGAGGCCGAGGCCCGCGTCGCTGGAATCGGCCTGTGGCAGGGTGAATTCACGCCGCCCCGGATTTACCGCTCGCTGCCGTTGCGGCCACCCTCCTTGCGTCCTCGCTTTCTCCCAGCGGAGCCGATCGACTAGTCTTTGCACGCCGAACAGGTCGCCATGACCCGCCTGGTTTGCGCGGCGATACCTCTCCCTGAAATTGGCCAGCTTTGGCGTTGAATGCCGCGGACATTTTGGCTAGATTCAGCCGTTACCGGTTTGACGATATCCGATTGCCGGGTTGCGCGATTGGTTTACCAAAGTCATTCTGCTTTGTTCGACCTTGACCGACTTGTCTCTTTCTAGTGGATGGAATCTAACGCTTGATGCCCGCATCTGACAGCGGCGATGATTTTGTCGGGATCCTTTGTCCAGATGAAGGGCTGCGGATCGTTGTTGGTGTGTTCGAGGAGGCGGTTGATGGTGGCCTGGAGATCGACGATCGAGTGGAAGACGCCGCGCTTGAGACGTTGCTTTGCGAGCTTTGCGAAGAAACCTTCGACGGCGTTGAGCCAGGAGCAGGATGTTGGGGTGAAGTGGAAGAAAAAGCGCGGATGGCGCGTAAGCCACCCGCGGACCTTGGGATGCTTGTGGGCGGCGTAGTTGTCGAGGATCACATGGACCAGCTTTCCCGCGGGCACGTCGGCCTCGATGGCGTTGAGGAAGCGAATGAACTCTTGGTGTCGATGGCGCTGCATGCACTGGCCGATGACACGCCCTTCGAGCACGTTCAGCGCGGCGAACAGCGTGGTCGTGCCGTGCCGCTTGTAGTCATGCGTCATCGTGCCCGCGCGTCCCGTCTTCATCGGCAGCCCGGGTTGGGTGCGGTCGAGCGCCTGGATCTGGCTCTTCTCGTCAACCGACAGGACAACGGCGTGCGCCGGCGGATCGACATAAAGGCCGACGATGTCCCGCAGCTTGGGAATGAACTCCGGGTCACGCGACAGCTTGAACTGCCGGACCCGGTGGGGCTGAAGCCCGTGCGCCCGCCAGATGCGCTGTACCGCGCTGACGCTGATGCCGACCGTCTTGGCCATCGCCGGCGCCGTCCAATGTGTCGCCTCGTGGCGCGGCGCACTCAGCGTCAGCGCGACGACGCGGTCAGCGATTTCCCGGCCGAGCGGCGGAACGCGCGAGGGTCGCGTCTTGTCCCGCAGCAACCCCTCGACACCCTCGTGCATGAAGCGCTCCTGCCAACGCCAAACCGCTGTCTTGCTCTTGCCGGTGCGGCGCATGATCTCGACCGTGCCGAGACCATCCCCGCTCAGAAGGACGATCCGTGCCCGCCACACGTGTTTCTGCCGGCTGTTCCGGTCCGCAACGACCGCTTCGAGACGAGCACGGTCGGCGGTACTCACATCGACGATGATTCCTGGCCGCATGCGCCAGACTCGCACACGACGTGCCCGGCGAGAATCCCTCGCGGGATTCAAACGTCAAATTTTATCCACTAGCCACGCCGGTGATCGAGACAGCCCCCATCGTCCCGGACAGGCGGCGCGGGCGCGGGTCGGAGACCAATCGTACCGGTCGTTTCGAGCCGCCGCAGCGGCTCGATCTCGATGATGGTTGGAGCACGCTAGAGGAGTTGCCGCCGATCGATACCGAGGTCCAGATCGAGCGGCCTCGGCGGATTATTTCCAGCAACGATTCGCCTGACATCGCTTTCAGCCAATCGATTAATCCGTATCGCGGCTGCGAGCATGGCTGCGCCTATTGTTTTGCGCGCCCGACCCACGCCTTCATGGGGTTGTCGCCCGGGCTCGATTTTGAAACCAAGCTATTCGCCAAACCGGGTGCGGCCCGGCTTCTGGATCGCGAATTATCCCGTCCCGGCTACCGGCCGCAGGTGATCGCGATCGGCACCAACACCAATCCTTATCAGCCGATCGAGCGCCGCTACCGGATCATGCGAGAGATATTGGCGGTGCTGGCTTCAGCCAATCACCCGGTAGCGATCCTCACAAAGGGTGCATTGGTGATTCGAGACATCGATCTACTGGCGCCGATGGCCGAGCGTGGCCTAGTTAAGGTCGCGCTGTCGGTGACAACGCTTGACCGAAAGCCTGCCCGAGCGATGGAACCCCGGGCATCGACGCCGGCGAAGCGGCTGGAAGCGCTGCGCCGATTGTCGGATGCCGGAATCCCGATCGGGGTGATGTTCGCGCCGGTAATTCCTGGCCTCAACGAGCCGGAGTTGGAGCGGGTGCTGGATGCAGCGAGGGCGCAAGGAGTCGGCGAGGCCGGCTATGTGCTGCTGCGGCTCGCCGGCGAGGTGGCCGATTTGTTCAAAGAGTTCCTTGAGCGGCACTATCCGGACCGCCGCGGCCGAGTGATGTCGTTGCTGCGTTCGATGCGCGGCGGCAAAGACTATGATTCATCCTGGGGGGAACGAATGAGCGGCAGCGGCCCCTATGCCTGGCAGATCGGTCGCCGCTTCGAGATCGCGTGCACTCGGCTTGGCCTCAATTCCGAGCGGATGAAGCTTCGCGCGGATTTGTTCGCGTACCCGGATCGCAGCGCGCAACTTAGTTTGTTTTAGCGGCTTGATCTTGCCCGATTGGGTGGCGAGCGTGCAGGCATCATGTCGCCTGTTGCCCCAACCGATTCGCTGTTGCCGTTGGACGAGCCCACGCTCCCGACCGATTTCTTCGAGAGGCGGGCCAGAACAAGTGGGGCTATTTGGGTTGCCGGTGTCGATGAGGCCGGGCGGGGGCCGTTGGCCGGGCCGGTGGTGGTCGCGGCGGTGATGTTCGAGGGCCGGCAGTTTCCGCGTGGGCTCAATGATTCAAAACTGCTCAGCCCCGCGGAAAGGATCCGGCTGTATCCGAGGATCATCGATCGCGGCGTCGTCGCCGTAGCGATGGCGAGCGCGGAGCGGATCGACCGCATGAATATTCTCCGAGCGTCGCTATGGGCGATGACCAAGGTGGTCAAAGCGTTGGCTCAGTCGCCCGACCATGTGCTGATCGACGGTAATATCATCCCACCGGGCTTACCCTGCGGCGGCGAGGCGCTGGTCAGCGGCGACAGCCGATCGGTATCGATCGCCGCGGCGTCGATCGTCGCCAAGGTCACACGAGACCGGCTAATGAGCCGGATCGGCCGAGTCTTCCCCGGCTATGGTTTTGAATCGCACATGGGATATTCGACGCCGCAGCATTTTGCGGCGCTGGAGGAACACGGCCCCTGCCCGCACCATCGGCGAAGCTTTGCTCCGATCCGAGGCAAACTAGGGCGCGAGCCGGAATCGGAGCCGCCGCTCTTCGACGATTCATAGATTAGTGCAGTCGGGCCTTGGCCTCGGCGATCGCCTCGGCAACGAGCTTCTCCGCCTCCGCCCCCTTCACCTTAGCCGCCAGGATGCGCTCGGCGGCGGCGACCGCAAGATCGGCCGACATCGACCTGACCTCTCGTAGGGCAACGGATTCAGCCTGGGCGATCTTCTGTTCCGCGATATTGGTACGGCGGGTAACATATTCGTCGGTGCGTTGCGCCGCTTCGGCTGCGTAGGAGGATGCCTCGCGCCGAGCCAGCTCGATGATCTCCTCGGCCTCCTGCTCCGCTTCACGCGCTTTTCGTTGATAATCGGCGAGCACCGATTGGGCTTCCTCGCGCAGCTTTCGGGCTTCGTCGAGCTCCTCCCTGATCGCATCGGCGCGACGATCGAGGACGTCGGTGATCATCCGTGGCACTTTGAAATAGAATAAAACGCCGATGAACATAACCAGCGCGATCAGAACCCAGGTTGTTTCGCTCTCAAACATCGGAGGCCCCTTGCCCCGCGCTGGCGACCGCCGCACTGACCTCGCGGGCAGTTGGCTTCTTGCCGATCAATCGCTGCACGACCGCCTCGGCCGCCTCGGCGGCAATAGTTTCAACATCGGCGAGCGCCCGCTCCTTGATGTCGGCGATGCGCTGCTCGGCCTCGGCGAGCTTCTCATCCAGCTTGGCCGAGCTCTCGCCCTGCCGTGCCGCAGCCTCCCCTTTCGCGGCTTCGCGCGCCTCCGCCGCTATCGCGAACGCTCCCGCCCGCGCTTCGGCTAACGCGCGCTCATAGGCGGCCATTGCGTCATCCGACTGTTGTTTGAGCCGGTTGGCATGGTCGAGGTCACGCGCAATCCGATCCCGCCGATCCTCAAGGATGCCGCCAATTCGCGGCAGCACCACGCGCGACATGATGAAGTAAAGGGCAATGAATGTGATCGCGAGCCAGAGGAGCTGAGAAGCGAAATAGGTAGGATCGAACGGCGGAAAATCCACCTCCTCACCCGGCTCCTCGAGGCCTATCTCTTCGATTGGCTCCCCGCCGATTGGCTCCCCAAAAGCGGCTTCGCCGTCTGCCTGGGCAACAACAATCCAATCCTGGGCCCCGGAAGGAAGTATGACGCTCGCCATCTAGGTTTCCGCCCCCGTGGCCCTGGCTTCCACCTTGGTGACCGAGATCAACCGAACAGGATCAGGAACGCGATGACCAGCGAGAAGATGCCCATCGCTTCGGTGACGGCAAAGCCGAAAATGAGGCGACCGAACTGGCCGTCTGCCGCGGCCGGATTGCGGATGGCACCCTCGAGGAAGTGACCGAACAGTGCTCCCAGGCCAACGCCCGCGGCACCGACACCCATACAGGCGGCGCCGGCGCCGATCGCGCTGCCGGCTTCGACGATGAACGGCCCGAGCACTTCTGCGGCTCCAATTTCCATAATCTAGAAACTCCCTGTCTGGTTGATATGTGGACCGGTGTCGCTAATGGCCCGGATGGAAAGCGTCGTTGAGATAGATGCTGGTGAGCATCGCGAAGACATAAGCTTGCAACCCGGCGACCAGAAATTCCAGCGCGGTGAGAGCCACCGTCATCAGCAGTGCCAGAACCGCGCCGCCAACGCCAAGCGCACCGGCTCCACCGAGCGACACCACAAAGCCGCCAAACACTTTCAAGGTGATATGACCGGCCAGCATGTTGGCGAACAGCCGCATCGCGTGACTTAGCGGCCGCGAAAGGAATGAGAGGATTTCAATAAAGACGATGAATGGCAGGATGACGATCGGAATGCCCTGCGGCACGAATATCCGGAAAAAACCAAAACCGTTTCGCCATAGCCCGTAACCGATCACCAAAACAAAAACGAGAACCGCGAGCGCGGCGGTCACGATGATGTGGCTGGTCACCGTGAAAAAGTACGGGAACATCCCGAATAGATTGACGACCAGGATGAACAAGAATAGGGAAAAGACCAGCGGAAAGAATCGCATGGCTTCGCTTCCCGCCGAATCCCGCAACATCCCGGCCACGAACTCGTAGAGCATCTCGGCCGAGGACTGCACCCTGGACGGGACCAACCGCCGGCGCATCGTTGCCCAAATCAAAAGTCCGGAGCCGACCACCAGCGTCGCCACCATGAACAGCGATGAGTTGGTGAAAGAGAGATCGACGCCGCCGACCTCGATGGCAATGATCGGCTCAATAATGAATTGATGGATTGGATCCGTTGCCAAGTCCTATGCCCCTGTCCTCAGCATCTCAACTGTCGCCATCCGTTTCGGTCGACTGCCGCCGCGCCGGTGATTCCTGCACTAGCCCGGCTCCGCGAAGGGCGTTCAATGTGCCCGCCGCGACACCCAAAAGTAAAAATACGATGAGCCCCCACGGCGATGTGCCGAGCCACCCGTCGAAGAACCAGCCAATCGCACTGCCAACGAGCACTCCGGCAACGAACTCGGTGGCAAGACGCATCGCCTGCCCCTGCCATCGGTTGCCGGCGTCGTTCGCCCGCCGATCGATTTCGTCCGAATCGCTACGCTTGGCGGCGAGCCTTTCACCAAGGGTGTCGAGGCGAGCGCCAAGCCTGGCTTCATCTTCAGTTGCCGGAGAATCAGGTCGTTCGCCAGCGCTATCCGGATCATTCATCGGCATCGACCGCCATCTCAAGAGCCCCGAAAGGGAAGGAGAAAGTTGCCCAAGCCGCCGAAAACCGGGCGCACAATAGTGACGCGACCAAATGGTGTCAAGAAAACACCATCGACGATACCAGCGCCATATCCAGTTGATACTATTGATATTTATCCGATTTGCAACGTCCAGATTGCGCCTCCCCTTTCCGACTCGGCTCCGGACGTGTCAGAAGGTCGCGCATGAACGCTTCGGCCAAGCAACGCGGCCCCGTCCAACTCGCCCGGCTTGCCGCCCGCGTGTTCGACCCGGTAACCGCCAAGCGCGGCTTCGCTAAAATTGATCTGATCGCGGCGTGGAGTGATGTGGTCGGGCCCCGCTACGCGGCCAATACCCAGCCGGAGAAGCTGCAATGGCCACGCGACCGCTCCGACGGCGCCGTGCTCACTGTTCGAGTCAGCGGCCCAAGTTCGGTATTCCTGCAGCACGAGACCGAGCAATTCATCGGCCGGATCAATTCATTTCTTGGCTTTGCCGCGGTATCTGAGCTGCGAATCATCCAACGCCCGATCACCAAGACAGGTAGGCCGATGCCTCCGAAGCAGCTCGACCTACCCCCCGCTGACAAAGCGGCAATCCGGCAGGAGTTGGCAGACATTGACGGCGGCGATCTCCGCGAGGCGCTGGCTCGGCTCGGGACGGCGATAGCCCAGGATCGCCTCGCGAGGCCGTGATCGGTGGCGAATGCACTGTCGCCACAATTTTTCTATCGAATCTGCGGTGAGTGGGGCACATTGAGGCGGATTGAGTTTGTCGGTCACCAATTGTGTTGGAGGATCAGGAGTTGTCTTTGCATATGAGATTTCTTGGCGGCGCCATAGGCGCCATGCTGGTTGCCGGCTTTGTGGCGATCAGCCTGCCTGCGCAGGCTCAGGATGGGAGGGTGCCGATTGCGGAACTGTTGGTCGCCAGCCCGCTTGGAGATGTGTGGATCGGCGACGAAAACGCGCCCGTCACAATCATCGAATACGCCTCGATGACCTGCCCGCATTGCCGCACTTTCCATGAAACCGTGTTTGATGAATTCGTTGCCAAATATATTGACACCGGGATGGTGCGATTCACGATCCGCGAGTTCCCGATCGATCCGCCGCAGTACCCGCTATCAGCGGCGGCTTTCATGCTGACTCGATGTGCCCCTGGTGCCAACGGCTATCTTGGGATGATCGGCCTGTTGTTCGAGATGCAGCCAATGTGGGCCCAGGTCGAAGAGCCAATCCCGCCGCTGCTGCAGCTGGCGCTGCAATCCGGATTCACCGAGGCGAGTTTCGGCGAATGCCTCAGCGATCAGTCGATCCTCGATTCGATTTTTTGGGTCTATGACCGCGGGGTCGAACTCGGGGTCAACGCTACGCCGACCTTCTTCATCAACGGTGATCGCTACCCTGGCGCTCTGACTCTCGAGCAGCTGGATCGCATCATCGAGCCCCTGCTCTAGGGCTCGATCGAGGCGGTTGGCCAACGGGCCGGCTGCCGCCCACGGTAATAGTTGAACCGGGTGAGATCGATGATCCGACGGGCGCTCTTGCTGGCGATGGTGTCGGCAACCGCGTTGGTGCTCGCCGCCTGCAGCAATGGCGGCTCCGATCAGGTTGCCGTCGACCCCGCTTTCGTCGCGGAGCTGATGGTTGCCGGGCCGCTGGAGGAGCATTGGCTTGGCGACGAGGCAGCACCTGTGACCGTCATTGAATACGCCTCCATGACCTGTCCGCACTGCCGCAGTTTCCATGTCACCGTGTTCGATGATTTCGTCGAGGAGTTTGTCGACACCGGTGA
Organism: Kaistiaceae bacterium; assembly: GCA_963667605.2. Lineage (GTDB taxonomy): Bacteria > Pseudomonadota > Alphaproteobacteria > Rhizobiales > Kaistiaceae > JADLGL01. The sequence continues at coordinate 412,963 of CAXXUZ010000003.1, read as the reverse complement.
GGTCCGCTTCCTCCTGCGCGAATTCTCGCTCGATCAGCGCACCCAGGCCGGCTTCATTCTGGCCCGCTGCGCCCCAGGCGAGAACGCCTACTACGCGCTGATCGATCATTTGTTCGAAACACAAGACGCTTGGGCTTTCGTCGAACCTGAGTTGTTCCTGGAAACCTTGTTTGGACAGGTGCAACAAGCCGGTTTCAGCCAGGAAAGTTTTGAGGCATGCTTGGCGAATCAAGAGCTTCTTGATGGCATCGTCGCAGTCTTTGATCGCGGAGTGGAGCTTGGGGTCAATTCCACGCCGACCTTTTTCGTCAATGGTCGAAGTTATCCGGGCGCGCTTAGCCTCGATCAACTCCGCGGCGCTGTGCTGGCCGCGCGATAGCGGCCCGATTCGGAACCACCAGTGAGATTCTCCCGCTTCCGCCTGACCGGGTTCAAATCCTTCGTCGAACCGACGGAGGTTTCGATCGAGGCCGGGCTTACCGGGATTGTTGGCCCCAATGGCTGCGGCAAATCCAACCTGGTCGAGGCCCTGCAATGGGCGATGGGCGAAAATTCATATAAGGCGATGCGCGGCTCTGGGATGGAAGATGTGATCTTTTCCGGCAGCATCGCCCGGCCGGCGCGGAACTCAGCCGAGGTCTCGCTCAGCCTGGACAACAGCGCCCGAACAGTACCGAGTGCCTTTAACGATAGCGATTCGATCGACGTATCGCGCCGGATCGAGCGCGAGGCCGGTTCCTCCTATCGGATCAATGGCCGCGAGGTTCGAGCCCGGGATGTCCAGCTCTTGTTCGCCGATGCGGCAATCGGCGCTCATTCTGCGGCGATTGTCGGACAGGGCCGGGTCGGATCGCTGATCTCGGCCAAGCCCGATGCCCGGCGCGCGGTCCTTGAGGAGGCCGCCGGCATTTCGGGACTATTCGGCCGCCGTCACGAAGCAGAATTACGGCTGAAGGCCACCGAACAAAACCTCGATCGCCTCGAGGACATCCTCGCCGAAATTGAGCGGCAGCTTGACGGCCTCCGCCGCCAAGCACGCCAAGCGGTGCGCTATCGCAACCTCTCGAGTGCAATCCGCAAATCCGAGGCGACGGCCCTGGCGGTGCGATATCGCTTCGCCACCGATACCGTCACGGCGGCGGCAACAGAGCTGGCGCATGCTTCCGTTTCCGTGACCGAGCAGGCCGAGAAGCTGGGCAAAGCCGCCCGGGCTCAAGCAATTGCAGCCGAGATCATACCCGCCCTTCGCGAGCAGGCGGCCTCGGCCGAAGCCGGCGTCCAGCGAATCCGAATCGAGGGCGAGCGGCTAGACCAAGAAGAGCGGACGATCCACGAGCAGATCGCAGAACTCGAGCGCCGGTCGACGCAACTCAATTCCGATCTCGACCGCGAGCGGGCGCTGCTTTCCGATAGTTCCGCCACGCTGGCGCGATTGGCCGATGAGAAGGCAGGTCTAGTTACGGAAACTGCGGGACAAGACGACAAGCACGCTGACATCGTTGAACGCCTGGAAACCGCCGGGGGGGTGCTCGGCGAAAGCGAGCGGCTGATGGCCGAGGCCAATGCCGCGCTCTCGGAGCTGACGGCGCGGCGAGGCCACACGCAAAAGCACCTCGATTCGATCACCGAGCGGGAAGCCGGAATCCAGGCGGAGCAAGCGCGCATTGCCGAACAGCGGAATGCCTTGTCGCCAGCCGGTGCCGATGATCGGCTGAACAACGCGGCCGACGCTCTGCGATTGGCAGAATCGGATCTGACTGCTGCCGAGCAATCCTCGCATGCGGCCGAAGAACAAGCGGCACTTTCGAGGGACCGGGCCGCGGCCGCACAATCGGCGGTGTCCGAATCCGAAGGGAAACTGGCGCGGATGGAGACCGAGGCCAAGGCACTGCAATCACTGCTGCCGGAAAGCGCTGTAAGGTCTCCGCTAATCGAGACGGTCAAGCCCAGCGACGGTGCCGAAGCGGCGCTCGTTGCCGCCCTGGGGGATGATCTCGATCTTTCGACCGATACCATTGACCCCGCCCATTGGCGCCAAATCTCCGGCGAAGGCGACCCGCCCTTGCCGACCGGAGTGCGACCGCTTTCCGACGCGGTCGACGGTCCGGCGGAACTCGACCGTCGACTGGCACAAACCGGTTTTGTCGATGTTGCCGACGGCTTACGGCTGCAGGCGGAACTCAGCCCCGGTCAAAGCCTGGTCAGCCGCGAGGGCGATATGTGGCGCTGGGATGGGCTGGTTGCTTCGGCTGAATCGCGTCGCTCGCCGGCCGACCGTCTCTCGGCACGCCGCCGGCTGACCGAACTTGTGGAGAAGATCGAAGAGTTCCGTCCCGCCGTCGCCGAAGAGGCCGAACGGGCCGAAACAGCTCGGCATGGGGCGGTTGAAGCCACGAAGGAGGACGCCGCGAGGCGCGAATTCTGGCGTCGGGCGCAGGGGTCGGTGAACCAGGCCCGGGATGAGTTGGTTGCCGCCGAGCGCGAACAATCCGGTGTCGCGTCGCGCTTGGCAGCACTGAGCGAAGCGAAAAGCCGTCTGGTTACCGGCCTGGGAGAGGTGATCGGCGAGCGCGAAACCGCAACCGCGGCTCTGGAGCAAATGGTCCTGCCGGAGGAGCCTGAGGCACCGATCGCAGCGCTCCGCGACAAGATGATTGCAGACCGGAATAGCGTCGCCGAACTTCGAGCGCTGCTGGCCGGCATCAACCGAGACAGCCAGACACGGAACGGACGAATCGAATCGATTGAGCGGGACGAAGCGGCGTGGGCGCACCGCACCGGCGAAGCCCAAACGCAGATGGAGTCCCTCCAGTCACGGCTCGTGCAGGTCACCGACAGCCGCCGCGGCCTGGGCAACCGGCCAACCGCCATAGCCAAACAACGTCGAGCGCTGTTGGACAAGTCCGGCGACGCGGACAAGCAACGCGCCGCCGCAGCCGATACACTGGCGGAGGCGGAAGCAACTCTTGCAGAAGCCGACAAAACGGTGATCCGGGCGAACGCGGAACTGTCCGAGGCACGTGAAGTTCGTGGCCGTCTGGAGGAGCGCGTTGCCGGGGCGAATGAGCGTCTCGTCGAGATCAGCGAGCGGATATCTGAGACGCTGCAATGCGATCCAGGCGAGGCGGAAGTGGTGGCCGGACTCACCGACGGGTCGGTGCCGGCGCTCGACCAGGTCGAGGCTCGGCTGGAGCGGCTGAAGCAGGAGCGCGAGCGGCTTGGCGGCGTCAATCTCCAGGCCGATCGCGAGGCTGAGGAACTTGCCGAGAGGCGAAATACGATGACCAGCGATCGCGACGATCTCATCGCCGCTATCACCAAGCTGCGACGGGGCATCACCAGCCTCAATCGGGAGGGCCGCGAGAGGCTGATCACCGCTTTCGACACCGTCAACATCCAGTTCCAGCGCCTGTTCGCGCAATTGTTCGGCGGCGGCACTGCGGAACTCAAGCTTGTTGGATCGGATGATCCGCTTGACGCGGGGCTTGAGATCATCGCTAAGCCACCGGGCAAGAAGCCGCAGACGATGACCCTACTCTCCGGGGGCGAGCAGGCGCTAACGGCGTTGTCGCTGATCTTCGCACTGTTCCTCACCAATCCAGCGCCGATCTGCGTCCTTGACGAGGTCGATGCCCCGCTCGACGATGCCAATGTCGAGCGATTCTGCAATCTCCTTGAAGAGATCGCCAATGAGACCGGGACGCGCTTCCTGGTGATCACCCACAATCCGATCACCATGGCGCGAATGAACCGCCTGTTCGGCGTGACGATGGCCGAGCGAGGAGTGAGCCAATTGGTGTCGGTCGATCTGGAGACCGCCGAACAGTTCCGTGAAGCCGGCTGAGCACAGTCCGGCAGTGGCGATTTCAGCGTCCGCGGCGGCCGAACCGCACGTCGCCGACGCGGTGCTCGCTTGGTACGATCGCCATGCACGCCGCCTTCCCTGGCGCGTTGGGCCGAAGGAGCGTGGCGCCGCGCGGCGGCCCGACCCATATCATGTTTGGCTGTCGGAGGTGATGCTGCAACAGACGACTGTTGCGGCGGTGAAGCCTTATTTCGAGGATTTCATTTCGCGCTGGCCGACCGTCCAACACCTCGCTGCAGTGAAAAGCGACGACGTTATGCGGGCCTGGGCCGGCCTAGGCTACTACAGCCGCGCACGCAATCTGAAGGCGGCGGCGGATGCCGTGGCCACAAACGGTGGCCATTTCCCCGATACCGCCGAAATGCTCCAACGCCTTCCGGGGGTCGGCAGCTACACCGCCGCCGCAATCGCGGCGATCGCATTCGGCCGGGCGGAACCGGTAGTCGACGGCAATATCGGGCGTGTGATCTCGCGCCTTTTTGCGATCGCCGAGCCGATTGCCGTCGCCAAGCCCGCCATTCGTGTGCGCCAGACGGCGCTCACGCCAGCCGAACGGCCCGGTGACTATGCTCAAGCGATGATGGATCTAGGGGCGACCGTCTGCACGCCGAAGCGGCCTGCTTGCGATGTCTGTCCATTGGCTGCCATGTGCCTTGCCGCCGGTGGCGAGCCGGAGCGGTACCCGATCAAAGCGCCGAAAGCGGTCCGTCCAACCCGCCGCGGCAATGCTTATGTTGCCATTCGCCAAGACGGCGCGGTGTTGCTTCGATATCGCCCCCTGAAAGGTCTCCTCGGCGGAATGGCCGAAATCCCCGGCAGTGATTGGGCGGAAACGGCGCCGTCAGCGGATGCCGGCGCGCCCCTCACCCTCGCTTGGCTGAAGGTGCCCGGCAGAGTGAAACATGTGTTCACCCATTTCCGGCTCGAGTTGAACGTGTTCAGTGCGGCAGTCGAGGCGGCCGAGCCGGCACCCGACAAATGCTGGTGGTCGCCGCCAAGCGAGCTAGCCGGAGAAGCACTGCCGAGCGTGATGCGAAACGCGATCGAGGCGGTTTTGCCGGGCGCCACCGAGCGCGTCAGGCCGCCGCAAGCTCGCGACGGATGATCTGGCGGAGGGCATCGATCGGCTCGCGAACCCCGCCTTTGTCGGTGTGCCAGAACGTCCAGCCATTGCAGGCGTCCAATCCCTGAACCGCGGCACCGACCCTATGAATGGAACCGGTATGCGGCCCGGCTTCGAGCGAGCCGTCGACTCGCACCATGGCCTCGAAGCGCGCTTTGGCATCGATGAGCCTCGCGCCCGGCGATAGCAACCCGGCTTCGAGCAAATTGCCAAATGGAATGCGCGGCTCGGATCGCTTGCCCCGCGTCATGGCAAGGGCACTCGGCTCGACCGGCTCTATCGCATCGATGCGCGCCTCGGCCGCGGCGATATAGTCCTGATCGCGCTCGATGCCGATGAAATGGCGCCTGAGCTTCTTGGCGACTGCCCCGGTAGTGCCGGTGCCGAAGAAAGGATCGAGAATGACATCGCTCGGCTGCGACGAAGCCAACAGAACCCGGTAGAGCAACGCCTCGGGCTTCTGCGTGGCGTGAACCTTGCGGCCGCCGGATTTCAGCCGCTCCGGCCCAGTGCACAGCGGGATCGCCCAGTCGGAGCGCATCTGCAAATTGTCGTTGAAGACCTTGAGGGCGTCATAATTGAAGGCATAGTTGCGAGCATCGGCGCCGCGACAGGCCCAGATCAAGGTCTCATGCGCATTGGTGAAGCGGCGACCGCGGAAATTGGGCATTGGATTGGTCTTCCGCCAGACGATGTCGTTTAGGATCCAGAAGCCGAGATCCTGCAGGATCGCACCTACACGGAAGATGTTGTGATAGCTGCCGATCACCCACAAAGCCCCTTCGGGCTTAAGGACACGGCGAACGCCGCGCAGCCAATTGCGGGTAAAGGAGTCATAATCTGCAAAGCTGGCAAAGCGGTCCCATTGATCGTCGACGCCATCGACCGTCGATTGATCGGGACGGGTCAAACGGCCTTCTAGTTGGAGATTGTAGGGTGGATCGGCGAAAACAAGATCTACAGACCCCGGCGGGAGTTTGTCGAGTTCGGCGACACAGTCGCCTTCGATGATGCTATCGAGTGGCAGAGTTCCGTCTACGACATCTCGATTCCGCTTCGCCATTGAACAAGCCCCGGATTCAACACGATACAGCGGGGCCATGGGTGCCCCTGTCGCTGCGATATTTGCCGGATAGGGTGAATCTGGGGTTGAGAATCATGGTTAAAGAAACCGCAATCGGCGCCGTCCGGGAGTCGCAAGTGCTGGCAGGAGTGTAGATTGCGATTGAGTGGATGTGGCTGTTCTTCAAGCTTGGACGATATTTGATCGCCGCGATGATCGGGTCCGCGATTGCCGCCGGGTCCGCGTCCGGCGCGGAGATCATCATCGTCATCGATGGCTCAGGATCGTCGGCGGGACAGATCGACGGCGATGCCAAGATCGACATCGCCAGGCTGGCCTTGCGCACGATGCTCGCTGACGCGCCCGACAATCTGTCGATCGGCCTCGTCGCCTATGGTCATCGCCAGCGGGAAGCGTGCGACGATGTCGAATTGCTGGCACCGCCAGGCCCAACCGAAATATTCCTCACCGCAGTTGCCGGTGTGCGATCCCTCGGTCGCAGCCCGATCGCCGCTGCGACCGAAGCGGCGGCCGATGCGGCCAGCGATCCGTCGGCGCCGGTGACGATTATCGTCATCACTGATAATGCCGACAATTGCTCGGCCAATCCATGCGCCACGATCTCCGCGCTCAAGGACCGGATGCCGAACCTCACAATATCCGTGGTCGGCATAGCGATCCCGGCCGATGAAATCGCCGAGATTGCATGCTTTGCCGAGCTCACCGGCGGGCTCTATCTGCGCGCGGAAAACGCCGCTGCGTTCGCGGCTAATCTCGAGGAAGCCCTGGTCGTGGCCTGGGGCGACCCGATCCCGCCGCCGCCGCCAATGCCGAATGCAGTGATCGTATTTCCGAACAGTGTGGTTCAGGGCACGATTTTCAGCGTCGACTACCGCGGTCCGCTCGTGCCCGGCGACGAAATCAGGATCGCCTGGGTTGGAACCCCTGCCAATCATTTCATTAGCGCCGTGTTCGTCCCTGCAGACGGCACTCCGATACTACTGACCGCACCGGCCGAGCGCGGCGCCTTCGAACTCCGCTACTGGCACGGTGAGCGTGCAACAGTGTTGGCTAGGATCCCGCTGCGGGTCGGCGCCCTCGTGCGGACGCTTGTGGCTCCGGAGACGGTCCAACAAGGCGGCGCCTTCATCGTCGCGTGGCGGGCGGCTACGCGAGGCGGCGAAACCATCCAAATGGCGGAGCCGCTCGCCGGCTTGGAAGCGGCCATCTTCGGTGTCGCGGTAGTCCGCGGCGAGCCAACGGTGGTTTTGTCGGCGCCTGCCCTCCCGGGAACCTACGAAATTCGATTGGTCGCAGCGCCGGCCGACGCGGACGGCCCACCGGAAATTCGGCGCGGTGACCAGGCCCGAATTCTTGCACGCCGGGTGATCGAGGTCTTGCCGGCGAATGTTAGAATGAATGTCGTCGCGCCGATCATCGCTGGCCTCGATTTTTCCGTTGTATGGACCGGCCCCGGTGGCAGCGGCGATGAGATTCGCCTCGCGCGGCCGCATATACAACCCGGCGAGTCCCTCGCGTCCGCGAGGCCGCTGGGCGTGGCCGTCACCTTCACCGCTCCCTTCCCGGCCGGAGATTACGAGCTTCGCTATTGGTCGGCCGTGTTGCAGGAGGTGATCGCGTCCCAAGCGATCGTGGTCACAATGCCTGAGGCGTCGCTGGAGGCCCCGGTGGAAATCGAGGGGGGCGCGACCATGAAGGTGGTGTGGACGGGACCCGGAGCGATCGGGGACCGCATCGCAATGCTTCTCTTTGGCGATGATTCCAAAACCGCAGTCATCACCGTTCGGTTGCCTTTGGCGCGCGAGCCAGTGGTGCTCGAAGCGCCGGTGGTGCCGGGAACCTACCAATTGGCCTATCTAACCGGGGGCGGCGAAGTTACCCTGGCTCAACGGCCGATCGTGGTGATTGCCTCGATGGTAACGCTCGCCGCACCGGCGTCGGTCACCGCGGGAGACGATATTGAGGTCGCTTGGGAGGGACCGGACGGAAGATTCGACGAATTGCGTCTGGCAAGGCCGGATGGCGGCACCCTGGATGCGACCAGAATTGTTGAGGGAGCGACGGCGAGGCTCACCGCGCCGGATGAACCGGGAGGCTACGTCATCCAATATTGGGCAGGCAGTGCCAATGTCGTGCTGGCGTCAATCATCATCAACGTTGTTTGCGCAGAATGCGCAGAAGCAGCACCGGACTCAGCCGCCGGGGAGCTTCGCCTCGACCCCTCGCCTTAGTCCTGGTCGAAGCCGACCACGATCTGAAGATCTTCGCCTTGTGGAGGCACGTTGATGGTGATCGCTTCTTCGACGAGGGTGAAATTGGCGCCATAATTCGGCGGCCCGATATCGGCGGACACCGTATAGGCCTGCGAGAATAGCACTTGGTCTCCGCCCTGAATAACGGCGATTCGAAGCCTTGCCGAGGCGGTTCCGCCGGCTCCCCGCGGGCCGGCAACGATACGGCCGGCAACACCCACCCGGATCGTCGCGACGCCTCCGGCGGCGAAGCATTCCCTCGCGGTATCGAGAATCGCAGCCTGATACCGGATGCGAGACGGGTCGGCGGTACCGCCTTGATAGACGACATAAGAGGCCGCGCCAGGGCGGATCTGGACCGGCGGACACATGCCAACGACGACCAGCCGTTCCTCGGCCGGCGCTGTCGTGGCCCGCTCGGCGGGACGTTCGCCGCTGAAAAGACCGTCGCCCGAGAACAGGCCGTCGCCGGCGAAAGGGCCTTGCCCGTCGTTGCCGACACAGCCGGTGAGCGCCACTGAGACAGCCATCAGACACCCGCCCCCAGCCGCCTGCCACCGAATGCCCATCTTCCGCTCTCCCATTGCCCCGATTGCGCCTTCTATAGCAAGCTCGCGATAGCTTGACGACTACCCCAGAATTGGCCGTGTTGCTGGCTCGCCGATCGACAGATAGGTTGACACCAGCGTGGCGCTAGCCATCAATCGGAGACATCTTCTTTGAAATATGTCAGCACCAGGGGCGAGGCACCGGAGGTCGGATTTTCCGACGTGCTCCTGACCGGGCTAGCCCCCGATGGCGGGCTCTACGTCCCGCGCCAATGGCCTCGTCTCCGAAGCGATGAGATTGGCGGCTTTGCAGGCCGTCCCTATGCCGATGTCGCGGCCGATATCCTCGGTCGGTTCTGTGCTGACGAAATAGAGTCGACCGCGCTCCAGCAAATGTGTCGCGAGGCCTATGCGAGCTTCCGCCATCCCGCCGTGGCGCCACTGATCCAACTCGACAGTAACGCTTGGCTGCTCGAACTGTTCCGGGGCCCAACCTTCGCCTTCAAAGACCTGGCGATGCAGTTATTGTCGCGGCTGATGGACCATGTGCTAACCGCTCGCGGCCGACGCGCCACCATCGTCGCCGCGACCTCCGGCGACACAGGCGGCTCGGCGACCGAGGCGTTCCGTGGAAAGGCCAATGTCGATCTATTCGTGCTGTTCCCCAAGGGCCGAGTGTCGCCGGTGCAGCAGCGCCAAATGACCACTGTCGCCGACGCCAACGTTCATGCCATCGCGATTGATGGATCGTTCGATGATTGCCAGGCTCTGGTCAAAGGCTTGTTCGGTAATCGGCGTCTCCGGCGGAGCCTTTCCCTGGCGGCGGTCAATTCGATCAATTGGGCTCGGATCGTCGCACAGACGGCCTATTATTTCACCGCATCGGTGGCACTCGGCGGCCCGGCGCGGGCGCTGTCGTTCTGTGTTCCGACCGGAAATTTCGGTGACATTTTCGCCGGCTTTGTCGCGTCGGAGATGGGCCTGCCGATCGAGCGGCTGGTGATCGCCACCAACAGCAATGATATTCTTGCCCGAGCGCTCCAAACCGGGCGCTACGAGCTGCGTGACGTAGTCCCGACCGCGTCGCCATCCATGGACATCCAGATCTCTTCGAATTTCGAACGGCTGCTTTGGCAGGCGTCCGCCAGCGAAGGCGCCCAAGTCCGACGGGCGATGAACCAAATGCAACAGAGCGATGCCTTCGTGATCGAGCCGGCGGCATTGGCATGGATTCGAGAGCGGTTCTCGGCCGACAGTGCGAGCGAATCGGAAATGGCAGCAACGATGTCGAAAACGCTTGACGAAACCGGCTATCTCGCCGATCCGCATACCTCGGTCGCGCTGGCGGTGGCGGGTAAGCAGGCTTCGAACGCGAACGCTGGACCGATGGTAACGCTGGCCACAGCACACCCGGCCAAATTCCCTAACGCGGTCGAGGCGGCGACCGGTAGGCGACCGACTCCGCCGGCCGAAATCGCTGAGCTTGAAGATCGCGAGGAGCGCTTCATAATCCTCGAGAATGACCTTGCCGGTCTGGAACGGCACATTGAAGAGAACGCCCGCGGCGCAAGTTTGGAGGCTTGAACCTTGATGTCGGTAAAAGTGACCCAGTTGCCTTTCGGTCCGATCATTGTCAGCCATCGGATGGACCATCTCCAAAGCGCCGCGTTGGGCATTTGGGTCAGTGCCGGCTCGCGCTCGGAAACGGTCAAAGAGCATGGCATTGCCCACCTCCTCGAACATATGGCCTTCAAGGGGACCGCGAGGCGCGACGCCTTGCAGATCGCCGAGGAGATTGAGGCCGTCGGCGGTGAACTGAACGCTGCCACCAGCGTCGAGACCACTCAATATTACGCGCGCGTGTTGAAGGATGACGTGCCGCTGGCTATGGATATCCTTACTGATATTCTTCGCAATTCTGCTTTTGCTCCGGCCGAACTGGCGCGCGAGCAACATGTGATCGTTCAGGAGATCGGAGCGGCGCTCGATACACCCGAGGACCTCGTCTACGACTTCTTCTCCGACGCCGCCTTTCCCGACCAGGCGATCGGCCGTCCAATTTTGGGCACCGCCGAATCGGTGCGGTCGATGACGCGGCAATCACTGGTTGATTATCTCGACCGTCACTATCGTGGACCGTCTTTGGTTGTATCGGCCGCAGGGGCAGTCGATCACGACGCCCTGGTTGCACTGGCCGAGAGCGGGCTAGCGGGGGCTGCTCTGGAGCCGGCGCAAAAACCGGAGCCAGCCCGATATCTTGGTGGTGACCAGCGCAAAATCCGCGATCTGATGGAAGCTCAGATCGTCCTCGGCTTTGGCGGTCGCTCGATAACCTCGCCGGACTACTATGCAGCGCAAATCCTGGCGACCGCCATCGGTGGCGGGATGTCATCTCGGCTGTTTCGGGAGGTCCGCGAGAAGCGTGGATTGTGCTATTCGATCTATGCTTTCCATTGGGCTTTTGCCGATGGCGGGGTGTTCGGAATCCACGCCGCGACCGGCGCCGATGATATCGGCGAGTTGATGCTCGTAATTCTGGCCGAAATCGAGCGCTCGGCCGAGGATCTCGGCGAGGAGGAGCTTGGCCGGGCGAGAGCCCAAGTCCGCGCCGGCCTGCTGATGGCGTTGGAAAGCCCGGTCGCCCGGGCCGGTCAATTGGCGCGGCAGATCATGGTGTTCGGCCGCGTCCTGCCGATCGAGGAGCTGGTCGAGCGAATCGACGCGGTGACCGTGGATGTCGCTCGGCGACTGGCCGATGCGATCTTCACCGGCTCGACCCCCACCTTGGCGGCCATCGGCCCCGTCGAATCGTTGATCGACCACGACCGCATCGTCGCCAGACTTGGCACCCCGGCAGCGGCGTGATTTCGGCAAGACACGTGGCTTTCCTCAGATCTTTCTCTCCGCCGAGTACAGCGACCGAAATCCGCGGCAAGGAGGTGATGCTGCGGCTGCCGACCTTCGCCGACTACGGGCAATGGGCGATGCTTCGCACCGAAAGCCGGAGCTTCCTCGAGCGCTGGGAGCCGATCTGGCCAGCCGACGAACTGTCACGCCTGGGCTATCGGCGCCGGCTAAAGCGCTATCAGCGCGAAATCCGTGAGGGTAGCGGATACCCCTTCTTGATCTTCTCTGCTGATGAGTCGGTTCTTCTGGGCGGGGTGACGCTGTCGCAGATTCAGCGCGGGGTGACGCAATCGGCGTCGATCGGCTATTGGATAGGCGAACGCTACACTGGGGTCGGCTACATGACCGACGCTGTTCGCGCGACGATCGGTTTTGCCTTCGATACATTGCGCTTGCATCGTATCGAGGCGGCTTGCCTGCCTCACAATGCCGCATCGGTCCGGCTGCTCGAAAAGACCGGATTCACCAGGGAAGGATATGCCAGGAGCTATCTCAGCATCGACGGCCGCTGGCAGGATCATCTTCTGTTCGCAATCGTCAGTGGCGATCGGCAAGCTGTTCGATAACGCGCCAGGCACCGTTTGCTTGTTGTTCAGCGCAGTCGCATTCACTAAACAGTCTGGCTTAACACTTTGATCGGAGGTCGGTGGCGTCCTTGCGCTGGTTGATAGTCCTCGCGGCCACGTTCTTGGCGCTCGTCGGCAGTTCGGTCGTGACGTTCGCCTTTGATACGGTGGCCGTCCCGCTCGATGGTCGCACCCTCGACCTCACCCCGGCGGCAGACTTCACCACCGATGCCGACCCACGGCTGCGCACTTCCTCGGCGCCCGACGCCAATGGCGTGATCCGAACCCTGTTGGTCCCAGCCATCGGACTGGGCCCGGTATATCGCTGGGCGGTATTCGCCCTCGTTAATAATGGCGACGAACAGATCGATCGTCTTCTGGTGGCGCCGCATTTCCGCCTCGCCACTTCCGGCCTGTTTTGGCCCGATCTCGGCGGTTCGCGCGTCGTTGCCGTGACCTCTAGTGGCGGCCTTGAGGCGATCCGTCAGCCGAGCCAAGAAGCCGATGTCTATCTGATCACACTCGACCCCGGATCGATCACCACTTTCATCATCGAGCTCCGCACCCCCGACCTTCCACAACTGCAATTATGGGAAGCTGATGCGTACAAGGACGCTGTCAACAGTTACACGCTGTTTCGCGGCATCGTCCTCGGCATATCTGGCCTGCTTGCTCTGTTGCTGACGATCGTGTTCGTGATCCGTGGCACCGCTCTTTTCCCGGCGACCGCGGCACTTGCCTGGTCGGTGCTGATCTATCTCACGATCGATTTCGGCTTTTGGAACCGGGTGGCTCAAATTCAGCCCGGTGATGACCAATCTTGGCGCGCCGCGGCCGAAGTCCTGCTTGCCGCTGCTTTGGTGATCTTCACTTACACCTATCTCCACCTCGGGCGGTGGCATGTGCGCTACTCGCACCTCACCATCGCCTGGCTGATCGGCTTGGTGGCGGTGCTAGGTATCGCGGCGGTCGAGCCTTCTGTGGCCGCTGGAATCGCCCGATTCTCGTTTGGGCTAACGGTGCTGCTGGGATTCGTACTCATCGCTTATCTTTCGAGCCGCGGCTTCGATCGCGCTGTCATGCTGGTGCCGACCTGGTTTCTGCTTTTGGTCTGGGTGGGCGTCGCCGCCCTGACCGTTACCGGGGTCTTGTCCGACGATTTGGTGCAGCCTGCGCTGGCGGCGGGCTTGGTGCTTGTTGTGCTGCTAATCGGGTTTACCGTGATGCAACACGCTTTTGCCGGCGGTTCGGTGGTCCGGGGGTCGATCGACGAAACCGAACGGCGGGCACTGGCGCTGATCGGTGCCGGCGACATCATCTGGGACTGGGACGTCGATCGCGATCGGATCTCGACCGGGCCGGAAGCCGACGAGCTGCTGGGGCTCGAGCCCGGCACCCTGACCGGCGGCTCGGTCGATTGGATCCAGTACATGCACCCAGGCGACCGCGATCGATTCAAGGCGGTGCTGGACGCAATCATCGAAGTTCGGCGCGGCCGGCTCAATCAGGAGTTCCGGCTGCGGGCCGAGGACGGTCACTATCGCTGGTTCCTGCTTCGGGCGCGGCCAGTTTTGGGTTCAGATCGTGAGGTCCTGCGGTGCGTCGGGACCCTGTTCGACATCACCGAGGGCCGCGTCACCGAAGAGCGGCTTTTACATGATTCGGTCCGAGATCAGTTGACCGGCCTCCCCAATCGGCAGTTGTTCCTCGATCGCCTGGACGCGGCTTTGACCCGATCTACCGAAGAGCGGACTACAAGACCGTCGGTGCTGGTTCTCGATCTCGATTCCTTCAAGGAACTCAACGACACCCTTGGGATGCCGGTCGGTGATTCGGTCCTATTGACGATCTCGCGTCGATTGTCGCGGTTGATCAGACCGCTGGACACGCTGGCGCGTTTGGCGGGCGATCAGTTCGGCCTTGTCCTATTATCCGAAACCGCGCCCGAGCAGATCGCCGCCTTCGCGGAGTCTCTCCGCCGGTCTGCCCGCAGCCCGATCGGGCTTGGTGCCAAGGAAATCGTCCCGACCGTGTCGATCGGAGTGGCGACCCCAGATGACCGACAGAAGCGCATCGACGCGAGCGAGCTGATCAAAGAAGCCGAAATCGGGATGTATCAGGCGAAACGCCGTGGTGGCGATCGGATCGAAGCGTTTCGGCCGGCGCTGCGAAAAGTCGGCGCCGATATGACGACGATGGAGGCTGATCTCAAACGCGCTATCGGTCGCGAGGAAATCAAGATTGTCTACCAACCTGTCGTTCGGCTTTTCGACCGGTCGATCGCCGGCTTCGAGGCTCTGGCGCGATGGGACCATCCGAAGCACGGTCGAGTACCGCCTTCAGAATTCGTACCGCTGGCCGCGCGCAGCCGGTTGAGCACCCAACTCAGTGTGTTTGTTCTGGAACGCACCGCAAAGCAGCTGGGTGACTGGCAGCAGGAGCTTCGGATCACAATGCCCTTGTTCGTCAGCGTCAATATTTCCAGCCGTGAGTTGCTGCGCCACGATCTGATCAGCGACGTCAAATCGGTCTTGGTCCGTTCCAATGTCGACCGCGGAACGCTGAAGCTGGAGCTGACCGAGACAATTGTGATGGAGAATCCAGAGCGAAGTGCTCAGATGCTTCGCTGGCTTCGCGAGCTTGGCGCGGGACTATCGCTGGACGACTTTGGGACCGGCTATTCGTCGCTCTCTTATTTGCAGCGGTTCCCGTTCGACACGCTGAAGATCGACAAGAGCTTCGTCAGAGGCCAACCGACCGGGCCGCGTGAAATCATCCTACGTTCGATCGTCAATTTGGCGCATGATCTGAACATGGAAGTGGTCGCCGAAGGCACCGAAACTGAAGAGGAAGCGTCTGAGTTGGCCGATCTTGGCTGTGAATATGCGCAAGGTTATCTGTTCGGCGCACCAATGAGCGCCAACGATGCCACCAAGCTTCTGATCCAAGAAAAGAGCGCTATACCGGCGTAGCCGGAGTTGCCAGCGTGACCTCATGAGCCCTGCCGTTAAGCCACCTTTGGAGATTGTGCTGTGCGCCCCGCGCGGTTTTTGCGCTGGTGTCGATCGTGCGATCCAGATCGTCGAATTGGCGCTCGAGCGCTACGGACGACCGGTATATGTACGGCACGAAATAGTCCACAATCGCGTGGTCGTCGATAGCCTCAAGGCTGAAGGTGCGATTTTCGTCGAGGAACTCAGCGAAATACCCGAGACCGGCCAACCGGTGATCTTCTCCGCTCATGGTGTCGCCAAGGAGATTCATGAGGCGGCGGACGCACGGAACCTGTTTCTGATCGACGCCACATGTCCGCTGGTGACCAAGGTACACCGGGAGGCGGAACTTCATCACCGTCGCGGCCGCGAAATCATCCTGATCGGACATGCCGGTCATCCCGAGGTGGAGGGAACGATCGGCCAGCTGCCCGAGGGCTCGATCACGTTGATTCAGACGGTTGGCGAGGCCAAGGCCTACGAGCCGCGCACGGGCGGCACACTGGCCTATGTTACCCAAACGACCTTGTCTGTGACCGACACTGCCGAAATCATCGCCGCCCTCACCGAACGTTTTCCGCATATCGTCGGCCCGCACCGCGAGGACATCTGCTACGCCACCACCAACCGGCAGGAAGCAGTCCGCCGGGTTGCGGCCGATGTTGACGCAATGGTGGTAGTGGGAGCTCCCAACTCGTCCAACTCGCAGCGGCTAAAAGAAGTAGCCGAGCGAGAGGGTTGCCGGAAGGCGCTGTTGATCCAAACTGCCGCGGAGCTTGACTGGAGCCAATTCGCCGGCTGCGCCCGGATCGGCATTTCGGCTGGCGCTTCGGCACCCGAAATCCTAGTGGAGGAACTCATAGGAGCTTTCGGCCAGCGCTTCGACGTGACAATTTCGGTGGTCACCACCGCCGCAGAGTCGATCGTGTTTGGACTGCCACTGCAAGTCAGAGCTGGCTAAGCAACGCCGTCAACCAGCGATCGACCATCGAGGGCTCATGGCGGTCTATACCGAAATCAACGACGAGCAACTGACCGAATTCGTGGCCCGCTACGACATCGGCACTGTGCTGTCCATCAAAGGCATCGCCGAAGGCGTCGAGAACTCCAACTATCTCCTAGTTACCGATCGCGGGCCGTTCATTCTGACGCTCTATGAAAAACGCGTCGATCCCGCCGATCTACCGTTCTTCCTCGGGCTGATGAACCATCTCGCCGCACGGGGTGAGCGGTGCCCGATCGCGGTCGAAGGCAAGAACGGCGAGGTGCTAGGCTCCCTCGCGAACCGACCAGCTGCCATCATTACCTTCTTGCAGGGAATTTCGAGGCGACGGCCAGGCCGGGAGCATTGCGCATCGGTCGGCACCACACTTGCCCGACTTCATCGCGCGGCGGTGGATTTCCCGCTCTGGCGCAAGAATGCGCTTTCCCTCGACGGTTGGAGCGGTCTCGCCGCAACGGTCATGGCGGACGCCGACAAGGTGACACCTGGACTTGGCGCAGAGATCGAGCAAGAAATCGCCTTTCTGCAGCAGCATTGGCCAGCCATGCTGCCAGCAGGCGTCATCCATGCCGACCTTTTTCCGGATAACGTATTCTTTCTCGAAGATAAATTGTCCGGGGTCATCGACTTCTATTTTGCTTGCAACGACATGCTTGCCTACGATCTGGCGATCTGCCTCAATGCCTGGTGCTTCGAGCCGGACAATTCGCTCAGCGTCACCAAATCGAGGGCGTTGCTCGACGGCTACGGTCAAGTACGCGCCCTCGAGAGCGGTGAAATCGCCAATCTGCCGATCTTGGCGCGGGGGGCGGCGCTGCGGTTTCTTCTGACTCGGCTCAGCGATTGGCTCACCGTACCCTCGGGAGCGCTGGTGGTACCGAAGGACCCGCTCGATTTCTACGCCAAATTGCGGTTCCATCGAAGCGTCGCGACCGCCGAGGCTTATGGCCTCACGATATGAGAACGCGAGTAACGATTTGGACCGACGGCGCCTGCTCCGGCAATCCCGGGCCGGGCGGTTGGGGCGCGCTTCTGATCTGGAACGGCGAGGAAATGGAACTCAGGGGCGGAGGGGCCGATACAACGAACAATCGCATGGAACTGACGGCTGCCGCCGAGGCGCTGGAGGCGCTGAACCGCCCGGCCACCGTCGATCTTTATACAGACTCGCAATATGTACGCAGTGGAATCGCCGAGTGGCTAGCCAATTGGAAGCGAAATCAGTGGCGAACCGCCGGCCGCAAGCCGGTGAAGAATGTGGATCTTTGGCAGCGGCTCGACGCGGCGCGGGAACCACACCTGGTCACCTGGCATTGGGTTCGTGGTCACACCGGCGACGAGGGCAATGAGCACGCCGATCAGCTTGCTCGCATTGGCTTGGCCCAATTCATGGAGCGCTGAGCGAGCGAAAGCGGTCTGGCTGCCGCTACGGCAAGACTATCCTCTGCTCGATCGCGTCGCCACTGGAGACGAGCGTGAAAGTCAAGACTGTCCCCGACGGTGAAACCGCCGGATCCAGTCGATGGAAGGCGAAGGAAAAGGTTAGCCGATTGCCGTCTCGAGCGATCTGCTGCGGGGCGGACGGGAGCCACGCGGCCGGCCCCTCGACGAACAATTCCGCCCCGAAAGCCTGTGGAACTATCACCACCGCCTCGAATCGCGCTGCCTCGCCCGTGATCGCGATCAGGTCGAGAGACGAAATCTCAAATTCGCCTGGCAGGGGCGCGGAGGGAAGAAGCGCCGTCCCCTCATCGAAGAGCGCGAGCGCGGCATGGTCGACCACGTTCGGCGAGAAGGTCACCGAGGCTTCGATCTCCAGCGGGAAGCAAATCAGTTCACACACTCCGAGCTGCATACGCAGATTCATAGTCATCAGAGACGAAACCTGCTCGGGGGTCAGTTCGATCGGTAGAATCCACCGACCTTCATAGATATTGGTGACGGTGTATCCGTCATTGTGGCGCCGGGGCGCCGGAAAGCCGACCGACACGGCGGCGAGGTTGCTTGAGTTATCAAAATCCAGAATCGGCGGAAGTCCGCCCTCGCCCGGCGTCCGCCAATAGGATTTCCAACCGGGATCAAGCACCAGTTCGAGAGCCGCGACAGGGGTCTCACCAACGCCTCGAGCGGTTGCGACCAAACGAAACTTTATTGCTTCGGCAGCAATCCACGGCCCCATGTCGGCATTGGCGAGCGAGGTCGATGCAAGCGAAGCCAAGATCGCGGTGACGACAACAAAGCTCAAGCGGCGCATTTTGCTCATCGTCACAATGGTAGACTGCCGGCGAGCAGGCAATCTCTCATAATCTCGTGAGGCACGACGGCGCAGGACCATTTCCTTTTGCCGCCCGCATGTTAGGATTCGCCTATGAAGCGATGGACCGACGTCGAGGACGGCTATTTGGATGGGCACCTCCTGATCGCGATGCCGGGGATGGGCGATCCCCGCTTCGACCGGGCGGTGATCTATCTCTGTGCGCACTCCCCGGAGGGCGCGATGGGTATTCGCATAAATCAAGCAGCGCCGCGCCTGACCTTTGCCGAAGTGCTGTCGCGTTTACAGATCCTGCCAGATCGAGATATCGAGTTGCCCGCCTCCGCGAGCGAGATCCCGGTCCATCAAGGCGGACCGGTGGAAACCGGACGCGGCTTCGTGCTGCATAGCGCCGATTATGCGATCGACAATTCGACCCTGTGGATCGATGACGATTTGTGCCTTACCGCCACGCTCGACATTCTCAAGGCGATTGCGGCCGGCGGCGGGCCGAAGAAAGCACTTTTGGCGTTGGGCTACGCCGGTTGGGGCCCGGGTCAGCTAGACGAAGAACTGCGGGCAAATGGATGGTTGCACTGCCCGGGACGACCGGAGCTGATCTTCGACCGGGGCCTTGACGAAAAATACGCCAACGCCCTCGCCGAGATCGGGGTTGACCCGGCGATGCTGTCGACTGCCGCCGGCAGGGCTTGATGAATTCGGCATCAAGTCAGGCCCTTCGCTCAGCCAGAGCGAGACTCCGGGCGGCTCCTTCGCGAGCTTCGAATTCTGAGCACGGAGATGACCGCAAGGGCCGCGGCAAGGCCAAGCCAAGTCACTACATATTGCAGATGATTGTTGGAGAAGCTGACGATTGTTTCGCCGCCCTGCGGCAGGCCATCGGGTAGATCGGGATTGTAGACGGCGTCGACATAATAGGGAGCCAAGCGATCCGGATCGATCTCTAAGGCAACTCCGATCGCCGCCGGTCCGCGCGTGAACCAAATATTCGCCTTAGGATCATCGGATGGCGTGAATCTGTTGCGGGTTTGCGGCGGCCTCAGCAATCCGGTGATTTCCACCCGCCCGTCGATCTGACCCTCGAGCCGGGTCGCAGGATCTTTGCGATCCTCCGGCACGAACCCCCGATTAACAAGGACCACCCAGCCGTCTTCAGTCACGACCGGGGTGAGAATGAAATAGCCCTGGCCGCCGAGCGGACCTTTGGGATCGCCAAGCGCCACGTAAGCATGCACTTCGTTATCGTGATCGAACTCGCCGACGACCAGGACCGGCAAATAGTCGAACTGGTCATAATCGAGCGCGGGCCAAATCTCAGGACCTGGCGCCGGCTGTGGCGATAGCTCGGTCCGCTGCTCCACCCGCGCTATCAAATCCTGCTTCCACGCGAGGCGCTGTATCTGCCAAATTCCGAGAGCGAGCAGGATGGCAAAGGCAATCACCGCCACGACGCCAAGCAGGCCGCGTCTCTCGCCCCGTGCCGCCATGGCCAATGAATCAGTCCTCCGACAGTCGCCCTTCGGCCGCCTTGTTGCGGTATTGGATGCCGATGAACAGGCCCTTCAGCGGACGTAACATTCCGAGCGACAACCCAAGAACCAGCGGGACCCAGACAACGGCATGCAGCCAGTATGGCCAGCTCCAAGTGAGCTCGACGACGAGCGCCAGGCCAACGACGATAAAGCCGACAATCAGGACAATGAAGACAGCAGGTCCGTCGCCGGGGTCGGCGAACCCGTAGTCCAAACTGCAATTGTCACAGGCAGGACGGAGATCGAGGAAGCCGGAAAACAACTTACCCTGCCCGCAACGAGGACAGCGCGCCCGTATGGAATATGCAATCGGCCTTTCAGCGCCGGTCGCCGCAGGATCGGACTGACTCATTTTGGCTGCGAGCGACCGCGGCGTGAAAACCGCAGCCGCACCTTTAGTGGCCTAGTGATAGACGGCGTTCCACCCGCCCCAGACATACACGAAGGTGAACAGGAACAGCCAAACCACATCGACGAAGTGCCAGTACCAGGCAGCCGCTTCGAAGCCGAAATGCTGCTGCGGGGTGAAATGGCCGGCCCGGGCCCGGAAGAAGCAGACGATCAGGAATATGGTTCCGATCAGAACATGGGCCCCGTGGAAGCCAGTGGCCATGAAGAATGTCGTTCCATAGATCCCGCCGCCATAGGAGAATGCGGCGTTGGCGTACTCGAAGACCTGGATACCGGTGAAGGCGGCGCCCAGGGCGATCGTCAGCGCCAAGCCCCAAATCAGGCCGCGCCGGTTGTTGTGCAGCAATGAATGATGCGCCCACGTCACCGTGGTGCCCGACGTCAACAAGATAACCGTGTTGATCAGCGGCAAATGCCACGGGTCGAAGACTTCCGTCCCCGCGGGAGGCCACACACCTTCGGTGAACGCGTTTCTCGCTATCTGGCCGATGACATCACCGGTCACCGGGTCGATGCCGATCGACGCCGGGTTGAGGCTGGCATCGAAGAAAGCCCAGAACCAGGCGACGAAAAACATCACCTCGGAGGCGATAAACAGCATCATGCCATAGCGAAGGTGAAGCTGCACCACTGGCGTGTGGAAGCCGGTATGTGCCTCGTTCACGACGTCCCGCCACCAGACGTACATCGCGTAGAAGACGCCAGCGAACCCCGGAACGAACAACAGGAAGTTCCGGTCGAAATTCATGAATATTATAAAGCCGACGGCCAGAGCCAGCCCCGACACCGCACCCACGACGGGCCACGGACTCGGATTGACCAAGTGATAATCGTGTTGTTTCGCGTGCGCCTCAGCCATTCTTCTCTCCACTCGATCAATCCGCCCGGCGTAAACCAGCGGACGGCTTCCCCGCCCCCAATGCGGGCTCTTTGCTACCCGTCACCTCCGACGGCATTTTGCGCCACCGGCTCTGTTTCTGCATCAATCACCGGGAAAAAGGTATAGGACAAAGTGATCGTATCCACGTAGTCCAAATTCGGATCATCGGCCAGCGCTGGATCGACATAAAAAAGCACCGGCATCACTACCGATTCACCCGGCGCCAGCGTCTGATCGGTGAAGCAGAAGCACTCAACCTTCATGAAATAGGCGCCGACGGATTCGGGCGTGACATTGAATATGGCGGTGCCGACCGTGGTGTGGTTAGAATTATTGATCGCCAGATAGGTAATCTCGGTCGCTTCGCCAATTTGCACATTGACTCGCGTTTGGCCCGGCTCGAACTCCCAGCCGAGGGTGTTGGCGATGTTAGCATCGAACCGCACTATCACAACGCGATCGAGGATTTGATCGGACAGATGCTCGACCCGTTGCGTCGTACCGCCGAAGCCGGTGACCTGGCAGAACAGCTGATAGAGCGGCACCGCAGCAAAGGCCATTCCGACCATGCCCAGCACAACACCGCCGGCAATCAAAGCAGTCATTGTGTTGCGGCGCTGCCGATCGGGAGATGGCATGGGGCCGGCGACATCCGCCTGTAGATTCGCCATCACAACGGCACCACCAGCGGGATCGGCCCCCTAACCAAGGTGATGGCGATCATGATCACCACGAGCCCGCCCAGCGCCAAAGCCATCGCAATCGACCGATTCCTGCGGCGGCGCTGCTGATCTTCCGTCAGCCGCAATCCATTCTCCAAGCCCTTGTCGTCGGTCACGCTCAGCCAAACCATCCCAATTGGTCCAATCCACGATCGACTAGGAGCGCAGCAAAGACGATGAAAAGATAGAACAGCGAATAGCCGAACAAGCGGCGCGCAGCCGTATTATCGTTGCCGCCGGCGCGGACGATCGGTATCGCGCGCCAAATCATCATCGCGCCGAGACCAGCGGCAACGAGACCGTAGGCCGGTGAAGCGAGGCCAATGAACGCAGGCGCCACTCCCGCAGGCAGCAACACAACCGAGTAAAGCAGGATCTGCCGAGCGGTGACCGCGGCGCCAGCCGTTACGGGCAGCATCGGTACGCCAGCCTTCCGATAGTCCTCAGCTTTGAGCAGGCCAAGTGCCCAAAAATGCGGCGGCGTCCATAGGAATATGATCATGAACAGGATCGCGCTTTCGATCCCGATCGAATTGGTCACCACGGCCCAGCCGATGACCGGCGGCAGCGCGCCTGCGGCACCGCCGATGACAATATTCTGCGGCGTCCAACGCTTGAGCCACATGGTGTAGATGACGGCGTAGAAGAAGATGGTGAAAGCGAGCAGAGCCGCTGCGAGCCAATTGGCCGTTAGACTGAGGATGGCGACGGAACCGACCGAGAGGATCAGACCGAAGGCCAAGGCTTCGCGCGGTTTGACGCGACCAGCCGGCACCGGCCGCGTCCGCGTGCGTGCCATCCGGGCATCGATGTCGGCATCGTACCACATGTTCAACGACCCAGAGGCGCCAGCGCCGATGGTGATCGCGATCAAGGAAACAATGGCTACAACGGGATTGACCCCGCCGGGCGCCAGTAGCAAGCTGGCCAACGCGGTGAAGACGACTAGCGACATCACCCTCGGCTTGAGCAGGGCTATGTAGTCGCCCACGTCGGCGGAGGAAATATCCAACGCTTCCCGGTCATCCGTCGGGTCAAGCTTTTCAACGTAAGCCATTTCTTCTCCGCGCCGTCGGGCAGTGCGGCCGACGGCCTGCCTGGGCCGCCGACTTCATTACTTGATCCGCGGCAGCGTCGCCCAACTATGGAATGGTGGCGGCGAAGCTAATTTCCATTCCAAACTGGTCGCACCCTCACCCCAGGGATTGGCCCCGGCAGCACGCTTCCGGGCGAAGGCCTGGAACATGCAGTAGAGGAACACGATCACGCCGAAGAAGGATATATAGGAGCCGATCGACGACACCATGTTCCAACCGGCATAGGCATCCGGGTAATCAACAATGCGGCGCGGCATGCCGGCAAGACCGAGGAAATGCTGCGGGAAGAAAGCCAAATTGGCGCCAATAAACATCAACCAGAAGTGTATCTTCCCGAGCGTCTCATTGTAAGTATAGCCGGTCATCTTTGGGAACCAATAGTACCAACCAGCGAAGATCGCGAAAGTGGAGCCAATGGACATGACATAGTGGAAATGAGCAACAATGAAGTAGGTGTCATGCAGTGCGCGATCGACGCCAGCATTGGCGATCTGTACACCCGTGACACCACCCAGAGTGAACAGGAAGATGAAGCCGAGCGCCCACAGCATAGGCGTTTTCAGCTCGATCGAACCGCCCCACATAGTTGCGATCCAGGAGAAGATCTTTATCCCGGTTGGCACCGCGATAACCAGGGTCGCGGCGATGAAATACGCCTGGGTATTGACGCCAATACCGGCGGTGAACATGTGGTGCGCCCACACGATGAAGCCGATAAAGCCAATCGCGACCATGGCGTAGGCCATGCCAAGATAGCCGAACACCGGCTTGTTCGAGAAGGTCGACACGACATGACTCATGATGCCGAAACCGGGCAGAATCAGGATGTAAACCTCGGGGTGGCCAAAGAACCAGAACAGATGCTGGAACAGCAGAGGATCGCCGCCATTGCCGGCATCGAAGAATGCAGTGCCGAAGTTACGGTCCGTCAACAGCATCGTAATCGCGCCAGCGAGAACCGGCAGCGACAGCAGCAACAAAAAGGTGGTCACCAGGATCGCCCAGACAAATAGCGGCATTTTGTGCAGAGTCATGCCTGGCGCGCGCATGTTGAAGATCGTTGTAATGAAATTGATCGCGCCGAGAATTGAAGAAGCCCCTGCCAAGTGAAGCGCCAAAATGGCAAAGTCCATCGCCGGCCCGTCATGGCCGACGGTAGACAACGGCGCATACACCGTCCAACCGGTGCCGGCACCACTTGCCCCGCCAGCTCCCGGAACGAACAAGGACGTGGTCAACAAGATCAGCGCCGGTGGCAGCAGCCAGAATGATAAATTGTTCAACCGCGGGAACGCCATGTCTGGCGCCCCGATCAACAGCGGCACAATCCAATTGCCAAAACCGCCGATCAAGGCCGGCATGATCATGAAAAACACCATGATCAATCCATGAGCGGTCACGAACACATTGAAGGTGTGTTCGTTGGCGAAGATCTGCATGCCCGGCGCCATCAGCTCCATCCGCATGCCCACCGACAAGAGGCCGCCGATAACGCCGCCCACGATGGCGAATGTTAGATACATCGTGCCGATGTCTTTGTGGTTGGTCGAATAGAGCCAACGCCGCCACCCAGTCGTTTGGAGGTCCGCGTGAGCTTGATGATCGTCTGTGGTGACCGACATTATTCCTGCTCCCAAAAACCTGCTTGGCCCTTAAGACCGATTAACTGCCCTAGCTTCAGCGCGCCGCCACTTGGTCGGCGAGCCGCTCCTGCTCCCAAACCAAAAGAAGTTCACGGGCCGCTTGTGGGCTTTCGGCCGCAGCCGCCGCCCACTCGTTAAACTGCTCCTGGCTGACGACCCGCAACTCGATCGGCATGGCATAGTGAAGCCAGCCGCAAAGCTCGGAACATTGCCCGTAAAAGACACCCTCGCGCAGCGCCAGGAACCAGGATTCGACGATCCGGCCCGGAACGGCGTCGAGCTTCACCCCCATCGACGGAAGTGCGAAGGCGTGAATTACGCCCGCTGGAGCGCTGGTGACTTGAAGCTTGACGACGGTGTCGACCGGCACGACCATTGGCAATGTTGCTTCCAGCAGCCGAGGCTCACCGGCAATATTACCCTCAGCATCCCGAACCGGGAGGGACATCATAAATGGAAGATCAAGATCCGGGTATTCATAGCTCCAGCTCCATTGAAAGCCCGTCACCTTAACGATGAGTGCGTCCTCGGGATCGTAATCCTCGATCACCCGGGCCGGATCATATTGGTCAAACAGCAAGGAGAAGGACGGGATCGCCATCCCCACCAGGATGATCACCGGCACGATGGTCCACAAGATCTCGATGACGGTGTTGTGGGTCGTCTTCGTCGGGACCGGATTGACCTTGGCGCGATAGCGAATGAGGACCCAGGCCAGAAGTCCGAGGACGAAGAATGTGATCAGTGTGGCCAGGATCATGATAGCGTTGTTGAAGCCGACTATTTGCTCCATGATCGGCGAGGCGGGTTCACCGAAATTTAACTGCCAATCCTCCGGCATGTTCTGCGCCGGTGCGAAGGTCGGCACCGCTGCAGCCAGCACAAATGCAGCCAGTCCAAGAGCAAACCGTCTGATCTGATCAATGTGGTTCGTCACTAGCCCCAATCCCTCCGAATACACGCCTCGCCAGCTGCCGTGACGCCGCGCTGCGCTGCCACTAGCCGCCGCACCGACCAAAGGCAAGCTCTAGCCAGCCATTGCGTCCTATGTATCGACCGTATAGGCCGACCCGGCAATGACTCAGTAAGTCGTTGTTCGCTACAAACAGTAGAAATCACAAAGGCCAACCGTCCCGCAATCCCTCACAAACAGGCGCGATGCGGCATTTTTGCACCATTCCGGCTATCCGGCCAGAAACGCTGGGGAATTGTTGGTGAGTCACCAGCCTTTGCGACACGCCGCATCCACAGAAAGCAATCCCAAATGAGTTTTTGGATTCCTCGACTGGTCCGACCGATCACCGTGGGGGCGGCCATCATGAGTCTCGCCGCTATAGTCCCGACGGGGAGTCTGGGCCAAGGGGTGACGATTGCGACCTATGGCGACTGGCGCCTGCAATGCGATGTCCCGCCGGGAGCGCAATATGAACAATGCGCTCTCCTTCAGTCTGTGGTCGCGGAGAATAGAGAAAATATCGCGCTCGATGTCATTGTTTTGAAGACGGCAGATCAGAAGGCGCAGTTGATCCGAATCGTTGCTCCTCTGGGCGTGCTGCTGCCCGCCCGGCTCGGGCTCAGCATTGACGATGCAGAGATCGGTAGGATCGATTTTGTACGCTGCGTAAAAGAAGGTTGCGTCGCCGAAGCATTGCTAGAGGACGAACTGCTCGCTCAATTGCGCGCGGGGACGACGGCCACCTTCATTGTTTTCCTTACTCCGGAGGAAGGTGTCGGCATTCCCGTTTCCCTGGTGGGGTTCAGCGAGGGCTTCGACGCGCTGCCATAGGTCATAGGGTTGCAAAGGGATAGAACGACAATCGCGATGTCCAATTCCTTCAAGCCGGTATCGGCGGCAGCCTTGACCCTTGCCCTGATGGCGATGCTGGGCGCCCTGGCGCTTCCCGTGGCAGCTCAGGACGAGGCCGAGCCCGGCTACGGCGATTGGCAGATGCGCTGCGAGATCCTGGTCGATGAGACCGCCGCAGGGCTGGCGCTTCCCGTGGCAGCTCAGGACGAGGCCGAGCCCGGCTACGGCGATTGGCAGATGCGCTGCGAGATCCTGGTCGATGAGACCGAGCAGTGCGCCCTCACCCAATTCGTGAGGGACGAAGATCGCGAGGGGCTCTGGTTGCGCGCTTATGCTTTTAGGCCGGCCGGTGGCGACGGTACGGTGCTTTTGAGCGTGCTGGTGCCGCTACAGGTAATTCTGACTGAAAAGCTAGGGCTTAGAATCGACCGATCGGATCTTCTCCGTTTCGATTTCATTACCTGCGCGATAGACGGATGCCTGGTGTCGATCGAGCTCAGCGAGACATTGAGGGCGGCGTTGGGCGCCGGGCGCGAGGCCCTGTTCATCTATTATTTCGAGCGCGACGTCGGCGTCGGTATCCCGGTCTCCCTCGATGGACTCGCCGCAGGGCTGGAAGCGTTGCCTTAGAACGATCCCTTCCGGTGGCGGACATCCTGGGCTGAGGGAGAAGCTAGGAATAAGCCAGCCCGCGCCACATATGCAGCTCGCAAGGCCTGGTTTCGCGCAGCTCGAGAAAGGATCGCGACCGAATGACCGATGATACTTTGAGTCAGCTCGCAAGGCCTGGTTTCGCGCAGCTCGAGAAAGGATCGCGACCGACCGAGGAATCGACGGCAAGGAGATTGCGACACGAGAGGTGTGTCTGAGCCGGAATCGACCGTGAGGCCGCCCGCCGTGCAATCGCCGACGCGCTGGATGGCGCCGATGACGGCGAACTCTATATCGAGTTCAACCAAACCGAAGGCCTCGTATTCGACAATGGCCGTCTCAAGACCGCCAGCTACGACGAGACTCAGGGGTTTGGCCTTCGCGCAATCGCGGGCGAGGCAGCTGGCTATGCGCACTCCGGCGAGATCTCTGAAGCTTCGATCCGACGAGCCGGTGACGCCGTTGCCGCCGTCAAGCGCGGTCATAGCGGCAGCTATTCCGATCCGCCACCGCAGACCAACCGGTCCCTTTATGGCGACGAGAACCCACTGGGAGCGCCAAACTTCGCCGAGAAGGTGAAACTCCTGGAGGCAATGGATGCTTACGCCCGGGGCAAAGACAAGCGGGTCCGGCAGATTACAGCTTCACTCGCCGGATCGTGGCAACTTGTTGAGATTCTCCGCGCCGACGGCTCATTAGTCCGAGACGTCCGACCCCTGGTGCGGCTCAATGTTCAGGTGGTGGTCGGTGAGGGTGACCATCAGGAGACGGGCTCTTACGGAACCGGTGGACGACAAGGCTTCGGCGCCTTTGTCGCCGAAGATAGTTGGCAGCACAGCGTCGACGAAGCGCTGCGCCAGGCTTTGGTAAATCTTTCGGCGGAGCCGGCGCCGGCGGGAACTTTCGACGTTGTACTCGGACCGGGATGGCCGGGAATCCTGCTGCATGAGGCCGTCGGCCACGGCCTTGAGGGCGATTTCAATCGCAAGAAGCAGAGCGCTTTCGCCGGATTAATGGGCGAGAAGGTGGCCGCCGATGGGGTTACCGTCATCGATGACGGAACAATCGACCTTCGTCGCGGCTCGCTAACTGTAGATGATGAAGGAACCCCGAGCCGCTCGACGACATTGATCGAGGATGGCGTCCTGGTCGGCTTTATGCAGGACCGGCTGAACGCGCGGCTGATGAATTCGGAGCCGACCGGCAACGGGCGGCGGCAATCATACGCGCATCTGCCGATGCCACGGATGACCAATACCTTCATGCTCGGCGGCGACATGGAGCCGGAGGAAATCATCGGCTCGGTCAAGGACGGCATCTATGCCGTTTCGTTTGGCGGCGGCCAGGTCGATATCACCTCGGGCAAATATGTCTTCCAATGCACCGAGGCATACCGGATCGTGGGCGGTAAGATCGGCGCGCCGATCCGAGGCGCGATGTTGATCGGCAACGGACCGACCGACCTCAAGCGTGCGTCGATGATCGGCAATGACATGGCGCTCGATCCCGGTATCGGCATGTGCGGCAAGAACGGTCAATTGGTGCCGGTCGGCGTCGGTCAGCCGACACTACGGATCGACCAACTCGTTGTTGGCGGCACACAAGCGTAGCTTCACCAGATTGTCACCGCCGAAACCAACTTCCGGCGCAACCCGGGCGTGCTGCCAATCGAATAGCGGTTGATGGCCCGATCTATCCGTCTGTTCATCGTCGCCGGTGTACTGGCGATCGTCGCTCAGCCTGCCAGCGCCCAAATTGATTGGTGGCTGGCGGAGGGTTGGCGCACCGACTTCACCCGATCGGGTGTCGACTTCGCCGAGATTCGCAATATCTTGGGACCGAACCGAATTCCGTCCATCGATAATCCGATGTTCGTCCCGGTGGGCCTGGAAACCGATCTTGCCGACCGCGAGCCGGTGATCGGCCTCGTCATCAATGGCGATGCCCGCGCCTATCCGCTCCTGGTCATGATGTGGCATGAGATCGCCAATGATTTGGTCGGTGGCATACCGGTGACGGTGACTTATTGCCCGCTTTGCAACACCGCCATTGTCTTCGATCGCACTGTGGATGGTCGGATACTGGACTTCGGCACCTCCGGCAAACTCCGTTTCTCCGATCTCGTTATGTATGACCGCCAGACACAGAGCTGGTGGCAGCAATTCAGTGGCCGAGCGCTGGTCGGCGAATTCACTGGCGTCAAGCTTGAGCTGATCCCCTCCCGGCTGATGAGTTGGGCCGAGTTTAAAGCACAGCATCCCGGCGGCCAGGTGCTTGTGCCCAACGACCCGCTGATGCGCCAATATTGGCTCAACCCTTATGTCGGCTACGACACCGATGCGACACCGTTCTTGCTCGATGGGCCGTTGCCGACGGGGATGCACGCAATGGAGCGGGTGGTGCTGGTTCGAACCGAGCCGCCGATGGCCTTCACACTGGCGATGATCGAAGAGCTTGGTGTGGTCGAAGAAGGAGGCGTCATCATCCGTTGGAAGCCGGGCCAGGCCTCCACGCTCGACGCCGCCCGCATCGCCGAGGGGCGCGAGGTCGGCGGTGTCGAGGTGGTTCGTCTCGAGGTCGGAGAGGAAGTTCCGGTTGTTCACGAAGTAACTTTTGCCTTCGTCGTCAACGCCTTTGAGCCGTTCACGATCATACGCACTGAATAACGGCAGCAAGGCCACTTTCCGCGCTTACTCCCGAACTCATGCATCGCTATGCTTGGCCGAGCGATTTCACATGACGGGAAGATGTCTACATGCCCGGAGCGGAAGCCGGAGTTGATCTGACACAGCTTGTGGCGCTGCTGGGAGCGGCGGTGATCGCCGTGCCGATCTTCAAGCGGCTCGGCCTTGGGGCCGTGCTCGGCTATCTCACCGCCGGCGTCGTCATCGGCCCGTCGGTGTTGGCCGTCTTCAAGGACGCCGAGACGGTGCTCTCGGTCGCCGAGCTCGGCGTGGTGATGTTGCTTTTTGTCATAGGCCTCGAATTGCAGCCGTCCCGCTTATGGAGCCTCCGCCGCGATATTTTCGGGCTCGGCCTCGCCCAAGTGGCGCTTTGCGGTGTCGCTCTTGCTGGAGCCGGAATGGCATTCGGCGTTGATCCGCAGCTGGCGATCGTGGCCGCAATGGGCCTGGCACTTTCGTCAACGGCCTTTGTGCTTCAGATCCTGGAGGAACGTGGCGACGTAGCCGAGCCACACGGCCGCAAGACCTTCGCCATCCTGTTGCTTCAAGACATGGCGATCGTCCCTTTTTTGGCAGCGATCGCTTTTCTCAGCCCGGAAGGCGAGGAGGGAGGCGGCGTCGCGGCCTGGGTGCAAATCGTGACGGCCGCCGGAGCGATCGCCGGCGTCGTGTTTGCGGCACGCTATGTCCTCAACCCATTGTTCCGCCTGCTTGCGGCGACGCGAGCACGCGAAATCATGACGGCAGCAACTTTGTTGGTGGTGCTCGGCGCGGCGTTCGCGATGCAGGCCGGAGGGCTATCGATGGGATTGGGTGCGTTCCTCGCCGGCGTCGTACTGTCCGAATCAAGTTTTCGCCATCAGCTGGAAGCCGACATCGAGCCCTTTCGCGGGCTTTTGCTGGGGTTGTTCTTCCTGGCCGTTGGAATGTCGATTGATCTATCGCTCGTGGCCGAAGAATGGCCGATCATGCTCGGGATCGTGGTGGGATTCATGGCGGTCAAAGCCGCCGGGATCTATGTGGTGGCGCGCGTCTTCCGATCGGGGCATCGCGACGCGGTGCGGATGGCATTGCTTCTCGCCCAGGGCGGCGAGTTCGCCTTTGTGCTTTATTCCGCCGCCGCCGAATCTGGCCTCATCGACGGCCAAAGCTCGTCAATCCTGACCGCGGCTGTCATCGGCTCAATGGCAATCACGCCGTTGGCGGTCATGCTGCTGAACTGGCTGGTGCCCGTGGAGCCACCGTCGCTGGATGGCGTCACCCCGGCCCACGGCCTAAGCGGCGCGGCGCTGGTCATCGGCTTCGGACGGTTCGGACAGATCGTTGCCCAATTCCTGCTGGCGCGCGGCATCGACGCTACGATCATCGATTCCGACCCGGACATGATCCGAAACGCGGCACGATTCGGGTTTAAGATCTATTATGGCGACGGAACCAGACGCGATGTACTGATCGCGGCCGGCGCCGGAAAGGCAGAGATTATCTGTATCTGTGTCGACGACAAGAACGCGGCCAGCCGAATCGTCGATCTCGGTAACGAGGCGTTCTCCTTTGCACGACTCTATGCCCGCTCATTTGATCGCGGCCATTCGCTTCAACTGATCGGAAAGAACGTCGACTTCGAGATTCGCGAGACGGTGCTGTCGGCGATGGCACTGGGCGAGGCGGCGCTGCTTGGGCTTGGCTTCACCAACACGGAGGCGGCCGAAACGGCGGCAGAGGTGAAGCGGCGGGACCTGGAACGGCTGCAATTGCAGGTGTTGGAAGGGTCCGTCGCCGCCGGCGGGGATCTGGTGTTCCGGCAGGCGCCGGTGCCGACGCCGCTAACGCCGCCCAAGCGCGAGACCCAGGCGCTCACCGAAGAGACCGCCGAACTCGCCAGCGACGAAAGCGACAAAGAAAAAGAGCAAACCGAGTCGAGCTAGGCGTTGCCGCTGGCTGCCGTCACGGATAGAGCCGCATGGTCGTCCAGTGGCCATCGTCCTGCAGAGTGAAAGCGATGCGGTCGTGTAACCGGTACTTCTGTGCCCGCCAGAATTCGATCATTTCCGGGGCGAGGCGATAGCCGATCCAAACGGGCGGCCGCGGAACGTCTCTCAGGCCAAATCTTGCGGCGTATTTGGCGACCGCACGCTCTAGCGCAAAGCGTGATTCCACTGGCCGAGACTGCTTGCTTGCCCAAGCGCCGATCCGGCTGCCCTTCGACCTGCTTTTGAAGTAGGCATCGGCCTGTTCGCTAGGGACCTCCGAGACAGCGCCACGCAGGCGCACCTGGCGGCCCAGGCTTTTCCAGTGGAAACACAAGGCCGCGCTGGGATTCTGCAACAATTGTTGGCCCTTGGCGCTGCCGCGATTCGAATAGAAATCGAAGCCGTCCTCATCAAAGGCCTTGAGCAGCACCATGCGGACATCGGGAAGACCATCAGCACCGACCGTCGCCAAAGCCATCGCGTTGGGATCCCCGGGCTCGGAATCCTCAGCCTCGCTTAGCCAATCGGCAAACAGCGCGATTGGATCGGTGGCCGTCTCAAAGTCCGCCTTCATGATCCTGGCTCGTCGATTCGCTATCGAGGCTCCGAACGGATCGGCCGCCGCAGAAAGGCGGCACAAAGCATCCCGATCTGGATTGACTAGGGCTGATAACCCATATCAAGCACTCTGGCTTCTTACTGTTTGTGAAATCTTCGCCGGTTAAGGAGCGGATATGCGTGACCCCTATCAGGTGCTCGGCGTCGACCGCGAGGCGAGCGGTGCGGATGTCAAAAAGGCATTCCGCAAGCTTGCCAAGAAGTACCACCCCGACCAAAGCAAAGACCCAAAGGCCAAGGAACGCTTCGCCGAGGCCAATGACGCATACGAGATCGTCGGTGACGCGGAGAAACGCAAGCAATATGACCGAGGCGAGATCGGCCCGGACGGCAAGCCACGCTTCCAGGGTTTCGAGGGGTTCGGGCCAGGTGCCGGGCGCCCGGGCTCCGGCACCGCTGGATTCCGCTGGTCGACCGGTGGTCCGGGCGGGGCACGCGCCGGTGGGTTCTCAGCGGACGATATTTTCGGCGACATCCTCGGGCGAGGGGGATTCGCAGGCCAACGAGGTGGTGCGCGGCAAGCGTCGCCGCGAGGAGCCGACATCACCGCCACCGCGGCCGTGACGCTGGAGCAACTGGCGAAGGGCGAGAAGGCTCGAGTCGAATTGCCGACCGGCAAGACGCTCGAATTTGCGATTCCGCCGGGCACCAAGCCGGCTAAAGTCCTCCGCTTGAAAGGTCAGGGGCAAGCATCGCCGCTTGGAGGGCCGGCCGGCGATACACTGGTGACCGTCGAGTTCATCACGCACCCCCTGTTCCGGCCGGATGGTGAAAACCTTCGGCTTGATCTGCCGATTTCCCTCGACCAAGCGGTGCTTGGCGGCAAGCTCAAAGTGCCAACCCTGGTGGGTAGTGTAGCAATGACGGTGCCGCCCGGCGCCAATCATGGCCGCAGCTTCCGGCTGAAGGGCAAGGGCTTGCCGGCCGGCGCCGGAAAGAAGGGCGATCTATTGGTGACATTGAGGATCCAATTGCCCGACGAGATCGATCCCGAGCTCCAGGCGCTTATGAAACGCCAGCGAGAGAAGGGCGGCGCCGATGTCCGTGACAGTAAGGTCGAGCGTTAGCGTTTGCGCGGTGCGGCGGCGCGGCGCAGCCGGTCGTTGATGGCCAGACCCAGTCCACTTTCCGGGATCGGCATAGCTGCAATCGGGGCGCCGTGATCGTCGAGCGCTCGCAGCGCGGAGAAGAGATTGGCCGCCGCTTCCGACAAGTCCCCCGCGGCACTGAGACTGACGACCGCGACGGAATTGTCGGCGCCGGGCGGCAAATCCGGTCCAAAGGCAAGAAGCGACTCACCGGGCTCTACTGCCATGGCGTTCAATCGAAGAGTACCCGACGGCGCATAATGGCTGGCGAGCGACCCCGGGGCATTCGGTCGGGTGCCGGACGCCGCTGGGCGCAATGGCTGGCCGATCGCCGCTTCGATCGCCTCCTTGGGAACTGCCCCCGGCCGCAACAGGATCGGGTCCCCGACGACCGCGATGATGGTAGATTCGATGCCTAAGGAAGCCGGCCCGGTATCGAGAATGACCGCTACGCGATCGCCGAGATCGGCGATGACGTGCTCAGCCCGTGTTGCACTCACCCGCCCCGAGAGATTGGCGCTTGGCGCGACAATCGGAAACTCGACCGCTGCCAGCAGTTGGCGCGCAATCGGATGGCTTGGAACCCTTATCGCGATCGTTTCCAGCCCGGCCGTCGCGAGATCGGCGATTCCGGTGCCTTGCCGACGCGGCGCCACCAAGGTCAGGGGACCGGGCCAAAACATTGCGGCAAGCCTTTCGCCGATCGACCCCAATTTCGCCAGGCGTTTGGCCGCCTCTACCGATTCGGCGTGGACGATCAACGGGTTGAACTGGGGCCGGCGCTTAGCACCATAGATCGCGGCAACTGCAGATTGATTGGTTGCATCGGCTCCTAGGCCGTAAACAGTTTCGGTCGGGAGGCCGACCAGCTTCCCTGACCGCAGCGCGTCGGCGGCCGCGTGGATTCCTTCAGCTGCCTGGGTGTCCATCTTAAAGAACTTGGTCAATGCCTCGCCTAACTTGTGTGAAAATATCGCTGGAGCGGTGGGAGCATCGACGAACGCCGGCGCTTGCGCCGCGACCCATTCTCGCTAAAACCTGATTGTGATGCGGAAAGAGGGGCCACCGGTACCGATGTCAACCGATGAGTTGATCAAGGTCGATGTCGAGGACGGCGTTCAGACCGTAATTTTCGATCGGCCCGATTTCATGAATGCACTGACCGGCGAAATGTTCGAAGCGATCGCGGACCGCCCTGGTGCTAGGCGAGGGCGACGGCAAGGTCCGCGCGTTCATCATCGCCGGAACGCCGGGCGCGTTCACCGAAGGCAGCGACATTACCAAGTTGGAGGAATACGCCGCAACCGGCGCGGTCACACCGGGATCGATCCGCTTCATGAAGACCCTGGCCACGCTCGACAAGCCCTTGATTGCGGCGGTGGACGGGCCGGCACTCGGGATCGGTACCACGATGCTTTTCTTGTGCGATTATGTGATCGCCAGTGAGTGGTCTCTATTCGGCGTCGATCAGGTCGGCATCGGGCTTCCGCTGGATGCTGCCGCAAGCCTACTCGGGCCAAGGATGATCGGCCATCATGTCGCCTTCGAGCTGTTCGTCATGGGCGAAATGATCGATGCCAGCCGAGCCAAGGAGATCGGCCTGGTCAACAAGATTGTCGCCGCCGACCAAATCGATGAATCCGCAAGGCAAGCAGCGACGCAGATTACCGACCGTCCGCCCGAAGCGGTCAGGCTTGCCAAGCGGATGATGGTCGGCGATCGGCGCGACGTCGTCACCCGCATCACATCTGAGGCTTCGAGTTTCGCGGCGTTGCAGCGTTCTCCGCACGCTTCGGCGGCACTCCGCGCGCGGTTGGCGCGAGGACGGACCGAGAGGCCCGATTCGTGACCACGCTGCTGTTTGAGCATGCGATCTTCGCCGAGCATGAAGTCCCCTCCGGCCACGTCGAACGGCCCGAACGGGTCATCGCGATCCAAGAACGCTTCGCCGAGCCGCCATTCTCCGATCTCAAAAGAGGCGTCGTGGAGCCGGCGGCGCTGGCCGATATCATCGCGGTGCACAGCCAGGACTATCAAGCGGCGATAGAGGAGGCGACCCCGGAAACAGGTCTGGTCGCCCTCAACCCAGATACCTTTCTGAGCGCAAGGAGCTATGCCGCCGCCGTCAGTGCCGCCGGCGCTGCTTGTGGTGCCGTTGACGCCGTTCTGCGTGGTTCCGCTGACAATGCCTTCTGCGCCGTGAGACCGCCAGGGCATCACGCTATGGCCTCACAGTCGATGGGGTTTTGTATTTTCAACAACGCCGCCATCGCCGCCAGATATGCGCAGCGACGTCATGGCGCGGATCGGATCGCCATTGTCGATTGGGACGTCCATCACGGCAACGGCACACAAGCGATTTTCTGGGACGATGACAGCGTATTCTATGGCTCGACTCATCAGTCGTCTCTTTTCCCGTGGACAGGGGCGGAATCGGAGACCGGCGTCGGCAACATCGTTAACGCTCCGCTTCCCTCGGGGGCTGGCGGTGATGATTTTCAGGTCGCCTTTGAAACCAAGATCCTACCCTCGATCGGCCGTTTCTCGCCTGATCTCATCGTGATCTCGGCGGGCTTCGATGCCCATTGGCGCGATCCGCTCGGTGGGCTGGCGTTGGCAGGGAGTGATTTCGCATGGGCGACCGAGCGATTGATGCAATCGGCTGATCAACATTGCGGAGGCCGAATCGTTAGTCTGCTTGAAGGCGGTTACGATTTAGAAGGCTTGGTCGAATCGGCCGCCGCGCATGTTGCTGCTTTGATGCAATAGCCAATCGGTGCACTATCGGCCGCACACTTTGGGAGAACAGATTGTCCGACCCCGCCGCGATAGACGGAATGACGTTCGAGAGCGCCTTGGCTGAGCTCGAACAGATTGTCGATCGCCTGGAACGCGGCGACGTTCCGCTTGCTGAATCCATCACCATATATGAGAGGGGCGAGGCGCTGAAGCAGCATTGTGAGCGGCTGCTCAAGGAAGCTGAGATGCGCGTCGAGAAGATTCGTCTTGGCGGCGATGGGCGGCCGGTCGGCACCGAGTCGCTGGATGGGTCCTGACCCGGTGCGGGGTTCAACCGCCAGCGGCATTGTGGCCTTGATTGCGCCGCCCTCGCGCCCTACGGGATCGGATTCAGGCCAGTCTGGGGAGCGCGTGTGGCCGATCGCCCCATAACACCGCTGCTCGATCGGGTGACGACGCCCGAAGAACTACGCCGCCTGCCAGAGGCCTCACTACCTCAATTGGCCGAAGAGCTGCGAGCGGAAACGATCGCCGCCGTCTCTCTCACTGGCGGCCATCTGGGGGCGGGCCTCGGAGTTGTCGAGCTGACGGTCGCGCTGCACTACGTTTTCGATACCCCCAACGACCGGCTGATCTGGGACGTCGGCCACCAGGCCTATCCGCACAAGATCCTCAGCGGCCGCCGGGACCGAATACGCTCGCTTCGTCAAACCGGCGGCCTGTCCGGATTCACCCGACGAGCGGAAAGCGCTTTTGATCCGTTCGGCGCCGGTCACTCGTCGACTTCGATCTCGGCCGGCCTCGGCATGGCGATCGCACGCGATCTTGACGGCCGCGACGACCGGGTCGTTTGTGTGATCGGCGACGGGGCAATGTCGGCTGGCATCGCCTATGAGGCAATGAACAACGCCGGCCATCTACAGTCCGGACTGATCGTCATCCTCAATGACAACGACATGTCGATCGCGCCACCGGTCGGGGCGATGTCGGCTTATCTCGCACGGCTGGTGTCGGGGCGCACCTACCGCTCATTCCGGAGCCTCGGCAAAAGGCTGGTCAATTGGCTACCGCATTTCGTCCGCGACCGGGTGCGGCTGACAGAGGAGTTCGCCCGCGGCTTCTGGACCGGCGGCACTTTGTTCGAGCAGCTCGGCTTTTACTATGTCGGACCGATCGACGGTCACAAGCTGGATCACCTATTGCCGGTGCTACGCAATGTCCGTGACGCGCGCAATGGGCCGATCCTGGTGCATGTCGTCACCAAGAAGGGGAGGGGCTACAAGCCGGCCGAGGCCGCCGCCGACAAATTCCACGGGGTCGGCCGGTTCAACATCGTCACCGGTGAGCAAGCGGCCAGCACCGGCAATGCCCCGACCTACACCGAAATCTTCGCCCGAAGTTTGACCCGGGAAGCAGAGCGTGACGAGAAGATAGTCGCTATTACTGCGGCCATGGCCGCCGGCACCGGTATCGATTGTTTCGCCGAGCGCTTCCCTGAGCGGTCATTCGATGTTGGGATAGCGGAGCAGCATGCAGTTACTTTTGCGGCCGGACTGGCCGCCGAAGGGTACAAGCCGTTTTGCGCGATCTATTCGACGTTCCTGCAACGGGCGTATGATCAGCTGATCCACGATGTTGCAATCCAGCGACTGCCAGTTCGCTTTGCCATCGACCGGGCGGGCTTCGTCGGCGCCGACGGCCCGACCCATGCCGGGGCGTTCGATATCGCCTTTCTGGCGCCGGTGCCAGGCATCGTGGTGATGGCTGCCGCCGACGAGGCCGAATTGGTACACATGGTGACGACGGCGGCCGCGATCGAGGATCGACCATCGGCGTTCCGCTATCCGCGCGGTGAGGGCGTCGGCGTCGATCTTCCCGAGGATGGATTGGTCCTGCCATTGGGCAAGGGCCGTATTGTCGCCGAGGGGGGCAAGGTCGCCCTCCTGTCCTTCGGCGCTCGTCTGCGCGAGTGTCTGAGGGCCGCCGAGGATCTGGAAAGCATGGGGCTGCCCGCGACCGTCGCCGACGCTCGGTTCCTGAAGCCACTGGATATCGATCTAATTTCCCGTCTTGCCCGCGAGCATGAAATATTGGTGACGGTGGAGGAAGGCTCCGCCGGAGGTTTCGGAGCGCAGGTGCTGCACTATCTGGCAACCTCTGGCCTTCTCGACCTTGGGCTGAAGGTCCGCACGCTGACACTGCCGGATCGCTTCATCGAACAAGGTCGGCCAGCGGAGATGTATGCAGTAGCCGGCTTGAACGCGCGCGGAATCGTGAGCACCGTCGTAACCGCACTCGGCCTCGACACCAAGATCGCTTCAAACGCCTGACAGATTAGTCATCATGCCCAGCGTAATTCGGTCGGTGATCGCCCTGCTTCTGGGGGTCGCTTTCCTCTTGACCGGCCACGGACTCCTCCTCACCGTGGTCCCATTGCGCGCGGTCGCAGAAGCCTTCAGCACGGTCGAGATCGGGATGCTGGGCTCGGCCTATTATGTCGGCTTCGTTGCCGGCTGCCTTCTGACCCCGTTCCTGATCCTGCGCGCGGGACACATCCGCTCCTTCGCTGCGCTCATCGGACTTGCTTCTGCCTCAGCGTTGATCCTGCCGCTGTTCATCGATTTCTGGCCTTGGCTTTTCGCCCGCGCCGTCATGGGTGTCAGCCTCGCCGGCCTATTCATGGTGATTGAGAGCTGGCTCAATGACCGTGCCACAAACCTCAATCGGGGCATCGTCTTTTCTTCGTACATTGCCGTCAATTTCGGTGCGATCGCGGTCGGTCAATTCCTAGTCGCCGCTGGAGACCCCGGCAGCTTCCAGCTGTTCCTCATCGCCGGCCTCCTGATTGGTCTGGCCACAATTCCGGTGGTCCTGACCAAATCGGCCCAGCCGGCGCCGATCGCGTTGGTCCGATTTCGCCCGAAAAAGCTGTTCCGACGTTCGCCTGTTGGTGTCGTCGGCATCACGTTGATCGGCATGGCCACCGGATCTTTTTGGACCCTTGGAGCGGTTTTCGCCGTCGAAAAGGGGCTGAGCCCCGACAAAGCGGCCATCTTCGTCGCCATCGTCGTGATTGGCGGTGTGCTAGCGCAATGGTCGGTCGGCCGCTTGTCGGATCGCTTCGATCGTCGCAAGATGCTGCTGGCGCTGTTGTTGACTTCTTCGGTGATCGGTCTTGGATTGGCATTTCTGCCACTCGGCGACACCGCGATTCTAGCCGTAGCGTTTCCGCTCGGCGGAGCGCTCCTGTCCTGCTACTCCATCGCCGCCGCGCACGCCTATGACCATTCCGACCGATCCGAATATGTTGAAACGTCGGCAGGCCTGCTGTTCGCAAACGGCGTCGGATCGATGGTCGGGCCCGTTTGCGCTGCCTTCCTTATTGCCGGCATCGGCGCGTCCGGCCTCTTTACATTTACGGCCGTAGTACAAATCGGACTTGCGGCGTTTGTCTTGTACCGACTACAGAAAAGGGCGCCGCTGGCGAGCGATCTCAAGGTCGAGTTCGATATCGCGGCGACGTCCCAGGCCGGAACAGTGCTGACCCCCGAGCCACTTGACCCGACCGCTCCCGATGTGGCGGTTCCCGAGCCCAAACGCCAGGATGTGGCGGAGGACGTTGGCTAGCGACGTGCGACCGATTTCGAAGACGGTAAAAAAAGGGGCACCCTCCGCCTAGACCAACTGTTGGCACAGAAAGGTCTGGCACCGAGCCGGGCCAGTGCGCGTGATTCGATCCTCCATGTTACGGCTGACGGTGAGCCGGCGCTCAAACCCGGAATGACCGTCACCATCGCGGCTCTGCTGGCGATATCCGATCGGGCGGGGGGATCGCCTTGGACATCGGCGCCTCGACCCGCCTCCGATCGTCTGGAGTGACGGCAATCAAGAATTCCTGCTCGGCGCGGTTCACTGCTATCACATTGTCGACAGGGATTGATCGGATCGCTATCCATTTCGTTCAGCCGTGACTGGAGCAGCTCGAAAAAACGAAAAGATACCTGGCCGTCGTCGCGATCGTTGTTCTTCTGCCCGTCACCGCAGCCGCTCAAAATGCCGACGCCGAGCGAATCACAGCGGTCGAGGCCTGTCTCCTGGAGGCGGCGGGACCAGCGGAGGATGCGTTATTCAGGAATCTGTTTGCGGCATTGATCGAGCAGGATGCCGACACGGCTCGGGCGTTCCTGACGCCGATCGTGGCACTCACGCGGGACGTCGCGATCACCCAATGCGGTCAGCCGGAGAACTTCCTTGAGCTGGAGTGGGTCGGGACGCTGCTGGGAAACTATATTCAATCAATGTTGGTATCGATCTTCTCCAACGCGCTGCAGCGGCTGCAAGCGTTGTAGCGCGTCAGCCGCCGAGCTTCTCGGTGGATAGAATCTCGATGCCGAAGCCTTCCAGCCCGACATAGCGGAGTTCGCGGGCGGCGTAGAGGCGGATCGAGCGCACGCCGAGATCACGAAGGATCTGGGCGCCAAGCCCTATTTCGCGCCAATCCTCAGCCCGTCG
The DNA here is from genome assembly GCA_963667605.2 of Kaistiaceae bacterium. Lineage (GTDB taxonomy): Bacteria > Pseudomonadota > Alphaproteobacteria > Rhizobiales > Kaistiaceae > JADLGL01. The sequence goes on along the minus strand of CAXXUZ010000003.1, from coordinate 371,993 downwards.
AACAGCTGAACCGTGGCGCTCGGGCTCCTTCGGTTTCAACCGATCGTGCGAACCTTCGTCGGCGGCGGCAACGCCGACCGCTCCTTCGCGGAGATAGATCACCACCCCGCGGCCGGTCGCGGCCAATTGCTGAAGAGCCTGTTCGAGCAATGTACCGGAGCCGAACAGATCATCGACAAGGCGCTCGCGGTGTATTCGAACCGGAATGCCGACACCATCGCCGATCTCACCAAAGACGACAGCAAGATGCTGCATCGGGTCCCAGGGGGTCGAAAAGGTGACCGCGGCTGCTGGCCCGCCGACGGTCTCGACGGGCCGCTCACCGACTCGCCGCACCAGCTGCTCTCGCCGCTGCCGCAAGGCGATGATCTCCGTAACCGACACGGATTGAAGCCCGTTTGCGGCCGCGAATTGCTCGACTTGGGGTCCGCGCGTCATCGTACCGTTGTCGTTGACAAGTTCGCAGATCACCCCGACCGGCTCTAGCCCGGCCATTTGACAGAGATCGACCGCGGCCTCGGTATGGCCGGAGCGGGTGAGCACCCCACCCTCCCGAGCAACCAGCGGAAAAATATGCCCCGGCCGGACGAAGTCCTCCGGTTTAGCATCGGCGCCCGCAAGCGAACGGACTGTGCGGCTGCGCTCCTCGGCCGAGATTCCGGTCGATGATCCACGATGGTCTACCGAAATCGTGAAGGCCGTCCCGTGCGGGTCTTCGTTTTGTTGGACCATCGGCGTCAGACGCAGGCGGCTAGCAAGTCCCGCGGTGATCGGCGCGCAGACGATACCGCTGGTGTTGCGGATGATGAAAGCGAGTTTCTCCGGGGTCGCATGGGCGGCCGCCAAAACCAGATCACCCTCGTTCTCGCGATCATCGTCATCGGTGACGACGATGATCTCGCCGCGGCGGAGGGCTTCGACGGCGGCGGCAGCGCGTTCGAGATCAAGGGTCATGATGCGTTTGGTTCCGTCCCCATCTGGGCGCGATGGCGGAGATAGTGGTCGGCCAAGACGCAAGCGAGCATCGCCTCGCCAATCGGGACGGCGCGGATGCCGACGCATGGGTCGTGGCGGCCTTTGGTCGAAACCTCCACTTCCTCCCCGGACTCATTGATCGACCGGCGCGGCGTCAAGATCGATGATGTCGGCTTGACCGCAAAACGGGCGACGACCGGCTGACCGCTTGAGATGCCGCCGAGGATGCCGCCAGCCTTGTTGGAAAGAAACTCCGGACGACCGTCCGGATCGGAGCGAATTTCATCAGCGTTGGTCTCCCCAGTCAGCTTGGCGGCACCAAAACCGGCGCCGATTTCGACGCCCTTCACTGCGTTGATCGACATCAGCGTACCGGCAATGTCCTGATCGAGCTTGGCGTAGATCGGCGCTCCGAGACCGGCCGGGACGTTTTCGGCTACCAACTCGATCACTGCACCGATTGAGGAGCCTTGCTTCCGAATCTGGTCAACATAGCTTTCCCAAACCGGGACAATTCCGGGATCGGGCGAAAAGAACGGATTGGCGTCAACGCTGGCCCAGTCCCATCGATCGCGATCGATCCGATGCTCGCCGATCTGGATAAGCGCGCCGCGAATTAGGACGTTCGGGATGATCTTGCGGGCTATCGCTCCGGCGGCGACCCGTGCAGCGGTCTCCCGCGCCGAGGAGCGCCCGCCACCACGATAGTCGCGAATGCCGTATTTCGCATCGTAGGTGAAGTCGGCGTGGCCGGGCCGATATTGATGACGTATCTCGGAATAATCCTTCGAGCGCCGATCGACATTGTCGATCTCCAGGGCGATTGGCGTACCGGTTGTCAGATACCCGGCGCCTTCCTCAACGGGCACAACGCCGGAGAGAATGCGGACCCGATCAGGTTCTTTGCGCTGGGTGGTGAAACGCGACTGACCGGGCTTTCGCCGATCGAGCCAATGCTGAATCTCCGCCTCGGAGATCGCGATCCGCGGCGGACAACCGTCGACCACGCAGCCCAGCGCCGGGCCGTGGCTCTCGCCCCAGGTAGTGACCCGAAAAAGGTGACCGAAAGTGTTGTGTGACATGGCGCCTCGGCGCTGCTTCTAGGCTTGGCTTAAACTGCGGTCAAACAAGCTGGTCGCCCTATAACCAGTGACCAGCGCCGTCACGCCAGATCAAGACCCGGTCCTGCGGCGAGGGCAGAGATGGAACACGGTGCGGCTCGACCCCGAATAGAAGGCCTTGAACGACACGAGCGACCGCACCGTGTGACACCGCGACCGTATCGCCGGCAACCGCCTCCAGCCAGTTCCGGACCCTCGGCTCCAGCATCTGATAACTCTCTCCTCGCGGTGGAACGAAGTGCCATTTGTCGGCCTGCCGCCGCCGAACATCTTCGGACCGCTCCACTGCAAGCTCAGCCAAGGTGAAGCCCTCCCATCCGCCAAAGGTAATCTCGATCAGACCGTGATTGGTGCGGAACTCGTTCGGATCGAGCCCAAGCTGGGCACGCAAGATCCGCATAGTCTCGATGGCTCGGCCAAGCGGGCTGGCAACGAAATCGAAACCGCCGATGCCGTCGATCGCTCCTAGGATACGGCCATTCCGTTGCGCCTGCCGGCGGCCACCCTGGTTTAGCGGAATGTCCTGCTGGCCCTGGAGGCGTCGCTCGACGTTCCAATCGGTTTCGCCGTGGCGGACGAAAATCAGGGTCGAGGATAGGCTGACACTGCGGCCGTCAGTCGCCATTCACTACCAAATCCGGCGCTTCCGGGCTCTTCATGCCGATAATGTGGTAGCCGGAATCGACGTGGTGGACTTCACCGGTCACCGCCCGCGAAAGATCAGACAGGAGATAAAGCGCGGCATCGCCGACTTCGTCGATGGTCACGGTCCGGCATAACGGCGCATTGTCCCCGCTCCATTTGAGGATGTATCGGAAATCACCAATGCCAGAGGCGGCGAGGGTCTTGGTCGGGCCCGCCGAAAGCGCATTGACCCTAATGCCGCTCGGCCCGAAATCGGCGGCGAGATAGCGCACGCTCGCTTCAAGCGCGGCCTTGGCAACGCCCATAACGTTGTAATGCGGAATCCATTTCTCGGCGCCGTAGAAGGTCAGGGTCAGGATCGAGCCGCCCCTGTCCTTCATCAGCGGCTCGGCGCGCTGCGCTAGCGTCGCCAACGAATAGCAGGAAATGTTCAGCGTGCGATCGAAATTCGCCGAACTGGTGTCAACGTAGCGGCCAGTCAGCTCCGCCTTATCGGAGAATGCGACAGCGTGGACTAAGAAATCGAGGCCACCCCAAAGCCGATCGATTTCGGCGAAGACGTGATCCATGGTCGCCGGATCGGTGACATCGCAATGACCGACCACAATGGCGCCGATTTCGGCGGCTAGCGGCTCGACCCGTCTTTTCAGCGCCTCGCCCTGGTATGTCAGAGCAATCTCGGCGCCGTGATCACGGCAAGACTTGACGATGCCCCAGGCGAGCGAGCGATTGTTGGCAACGCCGACGACTAGACCACGCTTTCCGTGCATAAACCCGCCAGGTTTAACCATCAAAAACGCCGTCCTTTCCACGGGTGCCTCTATCGCATAGGGACGGCGCAGCATCAAGCAAGCTGGACCCCGGCCGGAATCGGAATGACTCTGGCGATATCCGTGGGTTTCGGTCGCGGCATTGAGAGGGCTCGACGGCCAAGAGGACCGCCGTTAGGCTCGTCCCGATGCCGCCGATGCCGCAAACCGAAACGCCCGGTCACGACCTCATCGCAAAATTTGCCGCCATCGTCGGCGATGAGCATGCAGTGATTGATCCGGAGCCGTCAGCTCCGTTTCTCAACGAGCGCCGGGGCATGTTCCACGGCCGGACGCCGGTGATGATCCGGCCGGGATCGGTAGAAGAAGTATCTGCGATCATGCGCCTTGCCGAGGCCAACGGCACCGCCGTGGTGCCGCAAGGAGGCAATACCGGCTTGGTCGGCGGCCAGATCCCTGACGAAAGCGGTAGCCAGATCTTGGTCGCGCTCGATCGGCTGAGCCGGGTTCGATCGGTCGATCCCGGCAATGACAGCATGGTGGTCGAGGCCGGTGTCAGGCTCGCTGACGCTCGGGCATCAGCAACGGCGGCCGGCCGGCTGTTTCCGCTGGCTTTGGGATCAATGGATGCTTGCCAGATTGGCGGCAATCTCTCCACCAATGCCGGCGGCGTAGCCGTTCTTGCCTATGGCAACAGCCGTGATCTTGTGCTCGGGCTCGAAGTGGTCCTGGCTAACGGCACCGTCCTCAACGGCCTGCGCGCGCTGCGCAAAGACAATGCCGGCTACGACCTCAGGCATTTGTTTATCGGCGCCGAGGGAACCCTTGGAATTATCACGGCGGCAGCGGTGAAATTGTTCCCACGGCCGAAAGGAAGATGCACCGCCATTGTGGGGCTTTCGAGCCCCGGCGAGGCATTGGCGCTGTTCCATATCGCACGCGGGCTGGCCGCCTTTGAGCTGACCTCGTTTGAACTGATGCCGCGGATTTGCCTCGATTTCTGCTTCCGGCATCTGGAAGGCGTCGATGATCCCTTGCCCGCGCCTCATCGCTGGTATGCGCTGTTTGAGGTGTCCTCGGGGCGATCGGCCAGGGCGGCGCGGGCCGATGTCGAGGCGATCCTCGTCGCAGGTGCCGAGCAGATCGAAGAGGCGCAAACTGCATTTACCGACGAGGATTCGGCCGCGATGTGGCGAATACGATACTCGCTCAGCGACGTGCAGCGCCCGGAGGGGGTGTCGATCAAGCACGACATATCGGTACCGATCGGGGCGGTTCCGATCTTCCTCGAAATCGCGATGGACGCGGTGACCAAACTGGTGCCCGGCTGCCGTCCAGTGCCCTTCGGCCATCTCGGCGACGGCAACATCCACTTCAATGTAAGCCAGCCGGAAGGCGGCGATGGCCAAGCCTTCTTCGCTCGGCGCGATGAGATCAATCGGCTCGTCTTCGAGATCGTCGCAGCTCACGGTGGATCGGTGGCCGCCGAGCATGGGATAGGCCGGTCGAAGCGCGACCTGCTCCCCTCCGTACGTAGCCCGGCCGAGATGGATGTGATGCTGAAGGTCAAAACCGCACTCGACCCCACGGGGATTCTCAATCCGGGAAAGGTGCTGTGAACCTTGTCCGGTGACGGGGCGCTAACCTTATCCGGTCAGACGCCGCTAACCCTTTCGGAAAACACTCAAATTTAACTGCATAGATTAAGCCGATCCAAAGGCTCCGGCGCTAGTCTCCGCGCCAACCGAGGAGCGGAAAGTCGCCCCGGCAAAAGGTCCGATCAACGGACCCAGGAGAGGTGGATTTGAGGCGTCAAGAAGCCTTCGACGGTACCGCCGCCGAAGCAAATCGCGATCAAAGACTGGACCCGTTCGCGCTCCCGGTGACCTATGCCGTGCCCATGGCAGGCAGGCCACCGGGGGTTGCAACCTCAGCTACTATCGATCGAAATCTCGCCATACTGACGCGACCCAGTGAGTCGTTGACGTTGCCGGTCAAGGCCTTTCGCGGGGTCGCGGTTCGGATGGAAATGGTCGGGCCCACCGGCGAACTATCGGTGGTATTGGAGCTGAACCACGCCGACCCGAGCCTGTCGCTGCCGCTGATCGTTGCCGGCGATCCGGCCGAGGTCGCGGCCGACTGGCAAGCCTGGAGCCGCTGTCTCGGCTTGCCGATGCTGCTGATCGAGCAGGACGGCTCGATTACGCGACCGATCAAGACCCTGGGAGCGATCGTACCAGGCTCACCAAAGCCAAGGCGCATGTATTCCTTCTTCGCCGGGCGCCGCCCGCGCTTTCTTGCCCGGCGAAAAACCGGCTGGGTACGTGGAGCGGAGATCCTCCGTACTGACGAAATCATCGCTCGCAACTGACCTGAGACTCGGCGCTAGACGGCCGTCACGGCGGTATCGGCAAGCAGTCCCGCCAACAGAATCAGGCCGAATGTTCGGTTCGATTTGAACAATCGCAGTGCGCGGGAGGATTTAGCGGAGGCGGCGCTGCCCGCCTGCCAGCCAAGATGTGCCGCCCCGACCGCCAAGCCAGCAAAAGCTAGCCAACCCGTGTACGCGGCAGAGAACGCGAGCGCGAAGAGGACGATTGCCCCAGCATAAAATAATGTGACTGCAAACCCGACACGGGTACCGAACAGTCGCGCAGTCGAGCGGACGCCGATCAGGGCATCGTCCTCGATGTCTTGCAGCGCATAGATGGTGTCGTAGCCGATCGTCCACAGAACGCCACCAGCGTAGAGGAGCAAGGGTGCGAGGGCCAGGCTGCCGGTTTCGGCCGTCCAACCGAGCAGCGCGCCCCACGAGAAGGCGACGCCGAGCCCGATCTGCGGCCAGTTGGTGAAACGCTTCAGGAACGGATAGAGCGCCACTGCTAGCAGCGAACCGAGGCCGGCATAGATGGTGAGGCTGTTGAATTGCAGCAAGACCGCGAGGCCAACCAACGCTTGGGCGAAAAGGAACAAGACCGCGTCGGTAATTGTTACCTGACCGCTTGGAATCGGGCGGGTACGGGTCCGGGCGACGATGGCGTCGAAATCGCGATCGATGATGTCGTTATAGGTGCAGCCGGCGCCGCGCATTGCGATCGCGCCGATCAGAAACAACACCATGTTGCGAATGCTGGGATAGCTGATCCCAAGTTGAATCGGCGGCGAGCGACGCCGCCCACCAGGCGGGCAGCAGCAGCAGCCACCAGCCGATCGGCCGGTCCCATCGTGCTAAACGAGCGAAAGGTCGGACTGCCACTGGAGCAAAGCGATCAATCCAATTGCCCGGTGGTGCGTCGGGCATGTGGTTGCGGTCAGAAGCCAAGCTCGGTCACCCTGCAGCCATTTGGCTGATCGGAAGTTCGGCCCGATCAAATAATTGTTCTCGGTCGACCATCGTTCTCTGACCGCAGTCGTGGATTGTCGCTGCAGCATTGCGGTCGGCGCGCTGAAATGGCCGTCGCCGTGCTAGAAGCCACCTCTTCCGCAATCCAGTTCCTGGCGTCAATGAGAATACTCCTCATCGGATCGGGTGGCCGTGAGAACGCGCTGGCTTGGAAGCTGGCGCAATCGCCGCGTCTCGAGCAGCTTTACGCGGCGCCTGGAAATCCCGGCATCGCCGAACATGCCGCTCTTGCCCCGCTCGATCCGGGCGATCAATCAGCGGTGCTGGCATTCGCGCACGACAAACGTATCGACCTGGTGGTGATCGGGCCGGAGCAGCCACTGGTCTCCGGACTGGCCGACATACTCAGCGACGCTGGGATTGCGGTGTTCGGTCCGAAGGCCGCGGCGGCTCAGCTCGAAGGCTCGAAGAGCTTCACCAAGGCACTTTGCATTGGGATCGGTATCCCGACCGCCGAGTACCGGCATTTCACCAGCGAAAACGCGGCCGCAGCCTACATCAGGCAAGTCGGCGCGCCAATCGTGGTCAAAGTGGACGGACTTGCCGCCGGCAAAGGGGTCGTGGTCGCGGAGACCGTGGATGTCGCGTTGGCGGCAATCGCCAAATGCTTTGATCCCGGGCCACCTGGCGGGGTGGTGATCGAAGAGTTGCTCGTCGGCTCCGAGGCCTCCCTATTCGCGCTTTCCGACGGCGAGACAGTGATTCCGTTCGGCACGGCGCAGGACTACAAGCGCGCGCTCAACGGCAATCGAGGACTCAATACCGGCGGCATGGGCGCGATCTCACCGGCGCCGACGCTGCCGGAGGAGTTGGTCGAAAGAGCGATGGACGAAATCATCCGTCCGACGATCGCCGAGATGAAGCGGCGGGGCACACCGTTCAGCGGCGCGCTTTATGCAGGGCTGATGATCTCCGCTGAAGGGCCAAAGCTGATCGAATTCAATGTCCGCTTTGGCGACCCAGAGTGCCAGGTTCTGTTGCCCAGGCTTACCTCAGACCTGGCGGAAATCCTGTTGGCGACGGCGACAGGCCGCCTCGCCGAAATCGAACTGTTGTGGTCGCGTGATCACGCAGTGACGGTCACTATGGCCAATCCCGGCTATCCCGGCCCCCACAGCAAGGGGACCAAAATCGGGGGAATGGACGCCGCCAACAAAGTGGAAGGCGTGTTTGTCTTTCAGGCGGGCACATCGATCGACCGCGAGCTTTTGCTCGCCACCGGCGGTCGCGTGCTCAATGTCGTTGCGACCGGCACATCAGTAGAACAGGCTCGAAATCGGGCGTATTCGGCGGTGGCGGTGATCGACTGGCCTGAGGCGCAATACCGCACCGATATCGCCGCTGAGGCGGTCTAGCCCAGTAATAAGGCTAAGGGCTAAGCGATTGAGCGGCGGTTTCAAAACGGCCTCCGTTGCCGTCTTGGCGCATTTCTTCCGGATCTTGCGGCGTTGGTTTGTGAATTAGATATCTTCATACGCGGGAACACCGAGTACCATGGCGGTCAATCGGTCGCGGGAAGCCCAGGCTTTGCGCGCCGCTCGGCCTTGACGCCGTTTTTCGATCTCGGCAGCGAGGGTGTCGGGCTCGTCGCTGCCGATCCGGTACCGCCAGCCTAATCTGGTACGGAGTTCCACAGCGCTCAGACCACGGACATTGTAAAGCCAGCCATGCGGCGTGAGGTGGATGCCCCACCCATACCACCAGCGATTTCGTACGGCCTTGACCTCGTCGAGATCGTCTAGGCGAAGCCGCTTGCGCCAAAACCCACCGCGAAAGGACCACTCGAGGGTGTCCGGGCCGACGACAATGGTAAGCAAAGAGAAAGTCTAAGCGGTCCATAGAATGGGGATGAAGGCGACCAGGGCCAAAGGTAAGAGGAAGGCGACTGCCGCGAGGATGACCAGAGCAGAACTCACAATGACGGCCGGGGCCACCCCTACACGTTGTTCGTGCCCAAACATCGACGGCCCCTGCGCAGCATTTGTGGTGCCCTTGAGGGGGCATGATCGCCGACCGGAGGCATGATGACATCGCAGCCAATTACAAACAATCTCGACGCTTATTGGATGCCGTTCACGCCGAACCGGCAGTTCAAACAGTCGCCGCGGATCTTCGTCGCCGCCGACGGCATGTACTACCGCACCGATGATGGCCGTGAGGTACTCGACGGCACCAGCGGGCTTTGGTGCTGCAATGCCGGCCACAATCGCCCGCGGATTGTCGAGGCGATCCGGCAGCAGGCGGGTGAACTCGATTATTCGCCGGCGTTCATGTTCGGCCATCCGAAAGTGTTCGAGCTGGCCTCGCGGGTGACAAACTATTTTCCCGCTGATTTCGATCACATGTTCTTCACCAATTCCGGCTCGGAAGCGGTGGAAACGGCGCTCAAAATCGCCAATGCCTATCATCGGGCGAAAGGCGATGCCGGACGCCTTCGCTGGGTCGGCCGCGAGCGTGCTTATCACGGTGTCAATTACGGCGGGCTGTCGGTGAGCGGGATCGGGCCGGTGCGCAGGTCCTTCGGCCCGATGATCGGCGGGGTCGATCACCTTCGCCATACCCACGACCTTTCGCGAAACGCGTTTTCGCGAGCTCTGCCGGAGCATGGCGCCGAGCTGGCCGATGATCTCGAACGGATCGTCGCGCTCCATGATCCTTCGACCATCTCGGCGGTCATCGTTGAGCCGATCGCAGGCTCGACCGGGGTATTGTTGCCGCCCAAGGGCTATCTCAAACGGTTAGGCGAGATTTGCGACCGATACGGGATCCTATTGATCCTCGACGAGGTGATCACCGGCTTCGGCCGCCTCGGTGCGCCGTTCGCGATCGATGCCTTCGACATCGTCCCGGACATGGTAACGATGGCCAAGGGGCTGACCAATGGCGTGATCCCGATGGGTGGCGTGGTGGCAAAGAGCGAAATCTATGAGGCCTTCATGACCGGCCCGGAGCATCTGCCGGAACTGTTTCATGGCTATACCTATTCGGGCAATCCCATGGCGGCGGCCGCCGCCGTGGGGACGCTCGACACCTACGAGGAAGACGGGCTACTGACCCGCGCGACCGACATGGCGCCGATCTGGGAAGAGGCGCTGCATTCGCTCAAAGACCTGCCCCATGTGATCGATGTGAGGAACTTCGGCCTGATCGGCGCGGTGGAACTCCAGTCAATCTCCGGAGCGCCAGGAAAACGTGCCTTCGCGGCCTTCCTCAAGGCCTTCGAGAATGGACTGCTGATCCGGGCAACCGGCGATACGATCGCGCTTTCGCCGCCATTGATAATCAGCGAGGCGGAAATCGGTAGGCTGGCCGAAATGCTCGGCACCGTATTGAAAGCGATCGACTGATCCCTGGATACAAGATGTTGGGTCTCGGGCTGCGCCTCACCCGGAATGACGAGCGAGGGGAAGCCGATGCCTGAGTCCTTCGACCATCTCCGCGTCAACCGCGATCGCTTGTGGAACAGCCTGATGGCGATGGCCGAAATCGGTGCAACCGCCAGCGGCGGCAGCCATCGCTTGGCCCTAAGTGATGAAGATGGTGAAGCCCGTCACCTCCTGATCGGCTGGTGCGGCGAAGCCGGCGCCGAGGTTGCGATCGATCATGTCGGCAATATCTTCGCCCGCCATCCGGGCTCGGATCCCGGTCTTGCTCCGGTTGTGATCGGCAGCCATCTCGATACCCAGCCGATGGGCGGTCGTTTCGATGGCGTACTCGGCGTTCTGGCGGCGTTGGAGATTCTGCGAACGCTGAGGGAGTTCGGCGTCACCACACGACACCCGATCGAACTGGTTGATTGGACCAATGAAGAAGGCGCACGCTTCGCACCGGCGATGATCGGGTCCGGCGTTTTCGCGGGGCTGCAGGACGAGGCCCAGGCGCTCGACGTCAGAGACTCCGAGAATCTCTGCTTTGGTGGCGAATTGAAGCGGATCGGCTTCGCTGGGCCGGGACCGGTCGGAGGCCGTCCGATCGCCGCCTATTTCGAGCTCCATATCGAGCAAGGCCCTATCCTTGAGGCAGAAGGCCTTGAGATCGGGGTCGTGACTCATGCGCAGGGCGTTCGCTGGTTCGACGTCACGATCGAAGGGGCCGCTGGCCATGCCGGCACGACGCCGATGAATCGGCGACGCGACGCGCTGCTCGGGGCGGTCCGAGCCGTCGACCTTGTCAGCGACGTTGCTCGGGCCCATGGGCCGGACGCTGTGGCAACCGTGGGCCAGCTCTCTGTCAGACCCGGATCACGCAATGTGATCCCCGGATCTGTGACACTCACGATCGATGCACGCCATCCGGACGGCACAGTGCTGGCGCGAATGGCTGACGAATTGGCAAGCCGGATCGGCACCGTCGTTGCGTCTCCGGGTCTAACTGTCCGGGTCGACGAGGTGCTTTCCTTCGATCCGACAGCGTTCGACCAAAGCTGCGTCGCGGCGGTGCGAAGCACCGCAGAGCAATGCGGTTATGGACACCGCGACATGGTCTCAGGTGGCGGGCACGATGCCTGCAATATAGCGCGGATTGCGCCGGCGACGATGATCTTCTGCCCCTGCGTTGACGGAATCAGTCACAGCGAGGCCGAGGATATCCGGCCGGAATGGGCCAACGCCGGCGCCAATGTGCTGCTTCACGCAGCGTTGGAGAAGGCCGGCATCGCCGGTTGAGTGGTGAAGCCGGACTTGTGTCTGGCGGCCCAGCCGCTAGAGAAACGTGAATGTCATCCTCCCCGACCGAGGCCGAAGCGGATTACCGCCTGATCGAAGCGCTTCTGCCCTCGGTCATCACGGCGGGCAAGGTGATCCTCGACATCCGCGAGCGCGGGCACGTGGTCGAGACCAAGCCGGACTTCAGTCCGGTCACCGAAGCCGATCGATCAGCTGAAGCGATCATCCTCGGCGCCCTCGCCAAACATGCGCCGGAGATACCGATTGTCGCTGAAGAGGAAGTCGCAGCCGGGAGAATTCCGGAAGTCGACGCTACATTCTTCGCGGTCGATGCGCTCGATGGCACCCGCGATTTCATCCGCGGCGGTTCGGATTTCACCGTCAATGTCGGCCTGGTCAGGGACGGCAGGGCCGTCGCCGGCATTATCGGAGCGCCAGCCTTGTCGCAGCTATGGATCGGTACTGTGGGCCTGGGCGCGCGCCGGCTAAGTATTGAAGATGACGGGTCTACCGACGAGCCGATACAGGTGCGGAAACCCGCGGAAGACGGCCTCGACATCGTCGCCAGCCGCCATCATCGAACGCCGGAGACCGACGACTTCATTGCCCGCTTTCCCGACAGTCGGGTCGTCGCCGCGGGATCGTCGCTGAAGCTGGTGACAATCGCCGAGGGCAAGGCGGACCTCTACCCCCGGCTCGGCCCAACCTCGCAGTGGGACATAGCAGCCGGTGACGCGGTGCTCACCGCCGCGGGCGGCAGCGTGCTGGATATGGACGGACAGCCACTAGCCTATGGCCCGCGGGCCAGCCACGTCCCCCACCCCTTTCTCAATCCCTGGTTCGTCGCCACCGGCGGCATCGATCCATTCAGCTCGGCGTGAACATGGGCAATCCTGTTCCTAGATTCAGTTGAGCCGAGCCAAACCGTTCATGTCGGATGCTGGTTGGAGGTTTGGCGATGCTTGAGGGTAAGACGACGAGCGCTTAGGGTCCGCCCGCCCCGGCTATTCACAGGGGATTTTGAGTAGTTCTCCCCTTGATGAGTCCCCCGCTAACCCATCTCAAGCGGCTTGAATCCGAAGCCATTTTCATCATGCGCGAGGTCGCCGCGACCTTCGCCAAGCCGGTGATGATGTATTCGATCGGCAAGGATTCATCGGTGATGTTGCATCTGGCGCGCAAGGCGTTCCATCCAGGCCCGCTACCGTTTCCACTGCTGCACATCGATACCGGATGGAAGTTCGGCGAGATGATCCGGTTCCGCGATGAGACCGTCGCCAAATACGGGCTTGATCTGATTGTCCACACCAACACCGAAGCTCGCGACCGTGGCATCAATCCCTTCGATCATGGCTCATCGGTCTACACCCAGCTGATGAAGACCGAAGCGCTGAAACAGGCGCTCACCAGCCACGGCTTCGATGCCGCCTTTGGCGGCGCTCGCCGGGACGAAGAAAAGAGCCGGGCCAAAGAGCGGGTGTTCTCGTTCCGCAACGCCAACCATGTCTGGGATCCGAAGAACCAACGGCCCGAGCTGTGGTCGGTCTACAACACGCGGATTAGCCCAGGGGAGTCGATCCGGGTGTTCCCGCTGTCGAATTGGACCGAACTCGACATCTGGCAATATATCCTCGCCGAAGACATTGCGATCGTTCCGCTTTATTTCGCCGCCAAGCGCCTCGTGGTGAGGCGGTCGGGACAGTTGCTGAAGGTTGATGACGACCGCATGCCGCTCGAGCCGGACGAAATTCCCGAGAATTTGAGCGTCCGTTTTCGGACGTTGGGCTGCTATCCGCTGACGGCGGCGATCGAGTCGGAGGCCACAACGCTGGAAGAGATCGTAGCTGAGATGCTGATCGCCCGAACGTCCGAAAGGCAGGGCCGGCTGATCGACCATGACGAGGCCGGGTCGATGGAGAAGAAGAAGCGCGAGGGCTATTTCTGATGTCCGATGCGCTGGCGCTCGATCGAGATGCGATTGCCGAACTCCTGTCGGGCGAGAAGGAGCAAAGCCTTCTCAGGTTCCTCACCTGCGGTAGCGTCGATGACGGCAAATCGACGTTAATCGGTCGCCTGCTGCATGATTCGAAAAAGCTGTTTGAGGATCAGCTGCTGACGCTGGAGCGCGATTCACGCAAATATGGCGCCACCGGCGGCGATATCGATTTTGCGCTGCTGGTCGATGGGCTTGAAGCTGAGCGTGAGCAGCGCATCACCATCGATGTCGCCTATCGCTATTTCGCCACCGACCGGCGCCGCTTTATCGTCGCCGACACGCCAGGCCATGTCCAATATACAAGAAACATGGCCACCGGGGCCTCGACTGCCGACTTAGCCGTGCTTCTTGTCGACGCCCAAAACGGCATCCTCACCCAGACTCGCCGTCATGCCTATATCGTCTCGCTGCTTGGCATTCGCCATGTGGTGCTGGCGGTCAACAAGGTCGATTTGATCGGCTTCGATCAGCACCGGTTCGACGAAATCGTGACCGACTTCGAGGAGCTGACTGCCAACCTCGACTTTCGATCGTGGATGGCGATCCCCCTGTCGGCTCGCTTCGGCGACAATGTCATCGCTCCCAGCCACAATTTGCCTTGGTATCGAGGACCGCAACTCCTCGCCTATCTTGAGACGATCGAGGTTGGCCCGGATGACGCCGAGGCGCCGTTGCGATTTCCGATCCAGTTGGTCAACCGACCGAGTTCCGATTTCCGCGGTTACTCCGGCACGATCGCATCCGGCCGGATCGAGCCGGGGACGACAGTCGTCGCGGCGACGACCGGCCATTCGGCCACCGTCAAGAAGATCGTGACGATGGATGGGGATCTGGAAGTAGCGTCGGCGGGCGCGGCGGTGACGCTGACGCTCGATCGCGAGATCGACCTTTCACGTGGCGATTTGATGGTCGACGCCGCTGCCCGTCCGGAGGTCTCCGACCAAATAGCGGCGCATCTGATCTGGATGAGCAATGACGAGATGCTGCCCGGTCGATCTTATCTTTTGAAATCGGGGGCGCGGACGGTGGGCGCGGCCGTCAGCGAACTGAAGCACCGGGTCGATATCGACAGCTTCAAGCCGTTGGCGGCGAAGACACTGGAGCTCAACGACATCGGATTCTGCAATATTTCCCTCGTCGAACCGATCGCATTCGACCCCTATGACGAGAACCGGACAACCGGATCATTCATCCTGATTGATCGGTTCTCCAACGCCACCGTTGCCGCCGGTATGATCCGTTTCGGTCTTCGTCGAGCGACCAATATCCACCGCCAGGCCCTGACGATCAATAAATCGGCGCGCGCCGATTCCAAAGGCCAGCGACCATGCGTGCTCTGGTTCACCGGGCTGTCCGGAGCCGGCAAATCGACAATCGCCGATCTCCTCGAAGAGAAGCTGCATCTGATGGGACACCACACTTATCTCCTCGACGGCGATAATGTCCGTCACGGGCTCAATCGCGATCTTGGCTTCACCGATGTCGACCGAGTCGAGAACATCCGCCGCGTTGGCGAAACGGCCAAGTTATTCGTCGATGCCGGGTTGATCGTCCTGGTGTCGTTCATCTCGCCGTTCCGCTCCGAGCGGCGCATGGCGCGTGACCTTGTCGCTGACGGCGAATTCATCGAGGTATTTGTCGACGTGCCGTTGGAAATCGCCGAGCAAAGGGACCCGAAGGGGCTGTACCGAAAGGCCAGAGAAGGCTCGATCAAACACTTCACTGGCATTGACAGCCCTTATGAACCGCCGGAAACGCCCGATATTCACCTCGATACGACTGTGGAAACGGCCGATGCGCTTGCCGAGCGCGTCCTCTCCCACATGATCACTCGCGGCTACCTCCGCGATCATGGCGGATGACGCCGGTGTCAGCCTAGTCGACGATCTCAATCCTGATCGACCGAATATCGATCGCATTGCCATCGCCGGGGACTCCCGGTTCGATCAATAGGAAGTCGTCGCCGCCGGTAGCTTCCTGCGGAATTTGCCAAGTCGTCCCAATGACCCCAAACTCCGCGAATACGCGAACGGTTCGCCACGCGATGATTGCGGCACCGCGCTGATAAGCCAGCCGAACCGTCGGCGCCGCCTGGCCGGGAGTGCCTCTCGCCTCCAACACGACCCGGATTTCATGACCGGAGAGCCGATTGGCGACCCCTGGACCGAGTACAGCCTTGGCCCCACCAGAGGCGATGGTGGAGGAAATCCGAACGTGACCGCCAGTCTCATCCCCCTGATATTGTACGGGATTATCAGCTCCGGCTTCGAAAATGGTCGGGTCTTGGCCCTGAAAGAGCATAATGCTCTCGCCGACCGCCACGGCTTCCGCTGCCGGCACCGCCGCACCTTCGGCGACCGGCCCGGATGGAAACAGAATCGGCACGAAAACGTAGCCAGACCAAGTGATTACAGCGATCGCGAAGATCAGAACAAAGATGATCCAACCTCGGCTCTGACGCCGCGGCAGGCCGGACCTCTCAAGGTCGGAGGCTTCCTCCGACTTCGCGGCGGATCGGCGCCGACGATTGCGCCTCGGTCGAGATGGACCATCTTCAGCCGGTGTTGGTTCAACAGCCCCGGGACTCGGCAAATAGAGGCCCGACACAGCCTCCGATGCTGGCGGCCCAAGGAGTGGCGGCTCGGTCCGGGGCATCACATCGGCTCCGGCGTCGAGTCGGCCGGCTAATTCGGCTAAGGGATCTTCAATTTCCCCGCGCCGTCGACTGCGACCCGCTGCGAATGCGCGCCGATTCGGCCGCGGTCGTCGTCGCGGCTCATCCTCAAGTCCGAGCTCCGGGGGCAATTCGGACTCGGCGCGCTGGCGACTGCGAAACAATCCCGACGGTGTTACTCGTCGGACCAGCCCAATGGCAGGCTGGAGGGAATTAGATAGCCGCCGAGTCGAGCGCCACTTCCGTTTCGGCTCCGAATCGTCCTGCGGCAAGGACGAGTATGCTTCGTCGCTGTCGCGATCAGCCCTCCTGCGCCTGCCACCGATCAGCCTACGCCAAGTTGAATTATCCGAATCAGCCCGACCGTCGCCGCACCGACCAACGAAGTCATTTTCATCCCGCCCCGGCGAACGGGAGTTCAGCGTCCGTTCAATGGTCTCCTTCTGCATGAATTGACTGGGATCATGCCATTGCGCGCTGGATTCGTCCCAGGCCATGTCGATCGCGGGGGAGCCCCACATCGGCTCCGGTGCCTCCGTATTTGAATCCCAATGAGCAGGCGCGCCGGCGCCGGGGTCGTCGTCGGGCTCCGATTCACGACCGGGTTCCTGGTCGAAGGACTCCGGCTGCACGTTGAAAGGTGTAGGATCAGGAGCAGCTTCCCGACTGGCTGCAATGCGGCGTTCTTCTCGCTCCTCGCTCAGCTCGCTCTCGATACGGTCGATCGCGGTATCGAACGTGCTGATCCGGCTTTCGATTTCCACCTCGGCCAATGGCGGACGGTGGTTGCGAAGCTCGCGAACCGTCACCTCGCGAAGATGATCATAGACACGATCGCGTTGGTCGCCATCTACTGCTCCGACTCGGTCCAACGCCTTGCAGAGAACGGTATAGAAATCAGTCATCAGGTCCCGCGCCAGCGGCCTTGCCTAGCCATCCGCCCGGCTCTCGCCGGTCGGCTCCGACAAGCCAAAGTTTCCGTACCTCGCACCTTCGGTTCGACGCACGTCGCAGTGAGAGAGGCCTATGGCGGCGTATATATGGCAATGGCGCTTCGATCGAGACCGGAAGAAGCCGCATGCGGCTGTAGGCCGTCGAATAATAGCTCCCCCGATTAGCCGATGGTGTTCTTTCAACGGTCTTTGATTGATCCTATTGTTTCGCCGACGATCGCCCCGATTGTGACGCTCGGCGGGACGGATAGGGAGGGCGCCGGCCTCGGAACGGACCAGATGATGGCTAACCGCTCGACCGCTCACTCCGGCGCCTCCGTGCCGATTTGGGTGCGCCGGCTGCAGCGGGGGCGATTTCTGCTGGCGTTTATAGCGGTGGTGATGCTGGCCCTTTGGGCTTTCGATCTCGTCACCCCGATCGGAGCCCTTATCGCTTTTCTCGGCCTCGTTTTGGCGGTCTTGCTGATCCCGATGACGGTGCAGGTGAGCGATCCGATCGGAGGGCCAGGCGTTCAGGCTACCGTCGGCCTGATGCCGGGGACGCTGCGCTTTGCCGAATCCCTCCCCGACCCGTGCTTCATACTGGCGCAGGACGGAGCGGTGCGTTACGCCAATGATCGCGCGGTCGCGGTCTTCGGGATCCAAGCCGGGGAATTGCTGACCTTTCGTTTGCGCTATCCGGAACTTGTGGCTGCCTTCGACCGCGTGACCAAGGGAGCAGGGCCGCAGCAAGTGCAATTCACCGAACGAGTTCCCACCGAAAGATCGTTCTCGGCCTGGTTTGCGGCTCTCGATTCGACCCCCGGCGACGAGACCTATCTCCTCATTCTCGACGATCTAACCGAGGCGCGCGCGACCGAACGGATGCGAGCCGACTTCGTAGCCAATGCAAGCCATGAATTGAGGACCCCGCTGGCATCGCTAACCGGGTTTGTCGAAACGCTGAAAGGTGCCGCCAAGGACGACACTGAGGCCCACACTCGCTTTCTCGGCATGATGCACGAACAGGCAACACGCATGAGCCGGTTGATCGATGACCTTCTTTCGTTGAGCCGGATCGAGATGCGGGCGCATCTGCCTCCGGGCGACCGGATCGAGCTGGCAGCCCTATTGCAACAGGTGATCGACACGATGGTGCCGCTGGCACGGGACCTTGATGTTGCCATCGAGGCGGCTCTCCCGCCCGACCAGGTCTGGGTCACTGGCGATCGCGACGAATTGGTGCAGCTGTTCAGTAATCTGATCGAGAACGCCTGCAAATACGGCCAGTCGGGCGGTCGTGTAATCGTCCGATTGGAGAGTTCGGGAGAGCGCAGCCTGTGCTCGGTTTCGGTAATCGATTTCGGGCCGGGTATCGCGCCGGAGCATTTGCCGCGGCTGACGGAACGGTTCTATCGGGTCGACGCCGCTGAGAGCCGCCGCCATCGCGGCACCGGACTGGGGCTCGCGATCGTCAAACATATAGTCAGCCGACACCGTGCCAGACTGCAAATCGAGAGCGATCCCGGACGTGGCGCCAAGTTCACCGTCCAGTTCCCCGATTCGGAGACCATACCAAGCCGCGAAGAGCAAAATTCCGCGTAGGATCAGTCTGTTACGGCGTCATGAAAGCGTTACACAGGCATCATAGAACGATTGCAAGCCGGCCCTCGGGCCCGGCATCCGCGGTCCTCATTGCTCAGAGGAAACTGACATGAACTACAAGATGATCTGCGGCGTAGCAACGTTGGCCATTCTCGCCACGACTGCGGTGGTGGTGGCGCAGGTCCGCGACCAGATCCGTATTGTCGGCTCATCGACGGTGTTTCCATTCAGCCAGGTGGTGTCGGAAGAATACACCAACCTCACTGGCAACCCGGCACCAGTCGTTGAATCGACCGGCACCGGCGGCGGCATGCGGATATTCTGCTCCGGGATTGGCGTTTCTCACCCGGACATCACCGGAGCCTCGCGAGCGATGAAACAGTCCGAGTATGATCTGTGCATCGCAAACGGCGTGACTAGCATTACCGAAATCCTGATCGGCTACGATGGCCTTTCGGTTTCTCATTCGATCGACGGCCCAGATTTCGATCTGACCAAAGCCCAGCTGTTCTTG
Source organism: Kaistiaceae bacterium (assembly GCA_963667605.2). Lineage (GTDB taxonomy): Bacteria > Pseudomonadota > Alphaproteobacteria > Rhizobiales > Kaistiaceae > JADLGL01. The sequence continues at coordinate 352,694 of CAXXUZ010000003.1, read as the reverse complement.
GCCCTCGCCACCGAGGTTCCGGTCGGTAGCGAGATCGTCGACAACCCCTACACGCGCTGGTCGGAGATCGACCCGGCGCTTCCCGATGTCGAAATCATCGTGTTCGGCCCACCGCCGACTTCCGGCACCCGTGACGCCTTTGTCGAGCTCGTTATGGTGGAGGGCTGCCAAGCCTTCGCAGCCGTCATGGCCCTGAATAATGATCGCGGGGACGAGGTCTGTCAGCGGATGCGCCAGGATGGGCCGTTCATCGAGGCGGGCGAGAATGACAATTTGATAGTTCAGCGCTTGCGAGCGGACGAAAACGCTCTCGGAATTTTCGGCTATTCGTTCTTGTTCGAGAACCGTGACACGCTGAAAGCGATCGCGATCGATGGTGTCGTCCCCGATCAGAAAACCATCGCCGACGGCAGCTATCGCGTTGCGCGGCCGCTGTTTGTCTACGTGAAGAACGCACATCGCGGCGCGATCCCCGGCCTCCAGGAATTCGTCGAAGAATATGTCGCGGAGGAAAGCTTCGGCCCCGGCGGCTATCTCAGCGAGCGCGGGCTAATCCCGCTGAACGATGACACACGTCAGGCCACACGCGAGGCCGCCATCAATGGCGACCACATGACCCGCTACCAATAGCGGACCACCATCGCCGTCGAGCCTATGGTGGCGCGGCGGATCTTGTCGGGGGCGGCGAACAATGCTGGGGACGGCAATCCTGCTGATCCTGTTGATGTCGGTGGCGGCCTATATTGTCGGCCGCATCTCTGGACGGAAGTTCGTCCGCGCCGGCGGCGGCAAGGTCCATTCGCTGCCGAACTATCATGGCCTCTTCGTCGCCGTCTGGGTCGGAATACCTGCCACTATCCTGGTGTTCCTCTGGGTCGCCCTTCGCGGACCTGCCATCGACGCGCTGTTGGTAGCGAGCTTGCCGGATACCCTGACCGCGGGTGTCACCGAATCTCAAATTGGTCTGCTTTTGCAGCAGATCAAATCCGCGGCCGCCGGAGTGATGTTCGGACAGCCCGGCCAGGAAATCCTCAACGCCGCCGCTCGTCTCAGCCGTTGGAATTCGATCGCCGAATGGGGAATGGTGGCCGCCGCGTTGGCGGCCACCATCGTCGGACTGGCTTTGGCGCGGGCGCGCCTCGCGCCTCAATTCCGTGCTCGAAACGCGTTCGAGAAGGTGATGTCGGGCGTGATGATCGCTTGCTCGGCCGCCGCGATCTTCACAACAATCGGCATCGTCGTTTCGCTCCTCGTCGAGGCGCTCCACTTTTTCAGCATGGTTCCGATCGGCGACTTCCTGTTCGGCGGCGAGTGGCAGCCTCAAATCGCCATCCGAGAGGACCAGATTGCCGGTGCCGGAGCGTTCGGAGCGATCCCGGTGTTTACCGGCACGCTGTTGATTGCGGTAATGGCTATGCTGTTTGCGGTACCGGTCGGCCTCTTCACCGCGATCTATTTGGTTGAATATTCCAGCAACCGCGTGCGCTCGATCGTAAAACCGATCCTTGAGATTCTGGCCGGCGTGCCGACGGTCGTCTATGGTTTCTTCGCCGTCATTACCGTTGCTCCAGCTATTAGAAGCTTCGGCAATCAGCTCGGCATCGCGACCTCGCCCAACAGCGCGCTTGCCGCAGGCGTCGTGATCGGGGTGATGCTGATTCCATTCATTTCGTCACTGTCAGATGACGCCCTGCGTGCCGTGCCTCGCGCGCTGCGAGATGGATCGCTCGCGATGGGGGCGACCCGCGCCGAAACGATGACGAAAGTGCTTCTGCCGGCGGCCTTGCCAGGAATAATGGGCGGCGTGCTGCTTGCCGCCAGCCGAGCAATCGGCGAAACGATGATCGTGGTGATGGCGGCCGGTTTGATTGCGACTTTGACGATCAACCCGCTCGAAAGCGTGACGACGGTGACCGTACAGATCGTCACCTTGCTGATCGGCGACACCGCGTTTGACAGCCCGAAGACACTGGCGGCATTCGCGCTCGGGCTTATCCTGTTCCTGATTACGCTTTCGCTGAATGTGATCGCGCTCAAAATCGTCAACCGTTTCCGCGAAAAATATGATTAGGCCGGCGGCATGGCGATAGACACCGAACATTCGGTCAACTGGGGCTCCGACAAGTCCCGCCGCAGCCAAAGGCGGCGATACGCATCGGACCGGCGACTCAAATTCCTCGGATTGGGGGCGATCATCATCGCGATCGGTGTGTTGGCGATTCTACTGACAACGATTGTCATTGGAGGATCGACCGCTTTCACGCAGACGAGCGTCACGGTGAGTTTTTATCTGGATCAAGATCTGGTGTCGGCCCGACGCGGCTACACTCGAATCGTCGACAACGCAGTGACGGAACTCTTTCCGGAGATTGCCGACGCGGCAACGCTGAATGCCGCCGAAGATATTCTGACCGACGCCGCGGACGACATTCTTAGGGATCGCGTCCGCGCCGACCCGGGCCTTATTGGCCAAACAGTCACGATGCGGATCCCGGTCGCAGATCCGTTCGATCAATTGCACAAGGGGGTGGTATCTCGGGATATCCCCGAGGATAGGCGCATTGTCAGCGACCAGCAGGTCCAGCTGTTTGATCAACTCATCGAACGTGGCTTGGTCAGCAAGCCGTTCAATTGGGGCCTGTTGTTCAACATCGACAGCACCAATCCTGAAATCGCGGGTTTGCGGGGGGCCATTGTCGGGTCGTTCTATCTATTGCTGGTGACGTTCCTGGTGAGCTTCCCGGTGGGGATCGCGGCCGCAATCTATCTAGAGGAATTCGCGCCCAAGAACCGTTGGACCGGCGTTATCGAAGTCAACATCAACAATCTCGCCGCGGTCCCGTCCATCGTATTCGGGTTGCTGGGGCTGGCGGTGCTCCTGAACTTCTTCGGCATGCCCCGATCCGCGCCGCTGGTTGGTGGCTTGGTGCTGTCTCTGATGACCCTACCGACAATGATCATCGTCACGCGTGTGGCGCTCAAAGCAGTACCGCCGTCAATCCGAGAGGGCGCGTATGGCATCGGAGCGTCGAAGCATCAGGTGGTAATGCATCACGTGCTGCCACTCGCACTCCCTGGAATACTGACCGGTACGATCATCGGTTTGGCCCAGGCGTTGGGCGAAACGGCGCCGCTTCTATTAATTGGTATGAACGCTTTTGTTCCCGGCGATCCTGGCGGGATCACCGATCCAGCGACTACATTGCCGACACAAATTCTCATTTGGGCCGACAGTTCGGAGCGGGGGTTTGTAGCCCGAACCTCGGCCGGCATAATGGTGCTGCTCGGATTCTTGATCACAATGAACGCGGGTGCGATCTATCTGCGCCGGCGGCTGGAGCGGACATGGTAGTGGGGTATGGAGCGCGGAAACATGGCTGAAACGGCAGCACGTCCCGTGACCGTAACCAATATGGCGGAATCAGATTCGTCCGGCGAGGCATCGCCGCATACCAAGTTGGGAGCCAAAAAGGTCAACGTCTTCTACAGGCGCCAAACAGGCGCTGTTCGATGTCACGATCGATATCCCAGATCGCACGGTGATGGCTTTTATCGGACCGTCCGGATGCGGCAAGTCTACGTTCATACGCTGCTTCAACCGGATGAACGACACAATCGACATAGCTCGGGTCGAAGGCGAGATCACCCTCGACGGCCATGATGTCTATGATCCGTCGCTGGATGTAGTCGAGCTGCGAGCGCGCGTCGGAATGGTGTTTCAAAAGCCCAATCCGTTCCCGAAATCGATCTATGAGAACGTTGCCTATGGCCCGCGCATCCATGGGCTGGCGCACAACAAACAGGATCTGGATGCAATCGTCGAAAGCAGCCTTCGCAAAGCGGTGTTGTTCGAGGAGGTCAAGGACCGGCTGAGCGAGCCCGGCACGGGGCTATCGGGTGGCCAACAGCAGCGCCTTTGCATCGCCCGAGCGATTGCCGTCAGCCCGGAAGTTATCCTGATGGATGAACCTTGCTCGGCGCTGGACCCGATCGCGACGGCCAAGATCGAGGAATTGATTGCCGAGCTTCGCCAGAACTTCGCGATTGTCATCGTCACCCATTCAATGCAGCAGGCCGCTCGCGTGTCGCAGTTGACCGCGTTCTTCCATCTCGGGGTTTTGGTCGAATCCGGCTCGACCGATTACATGTTCACCAACCCGCATGACCAAAGAACACAGGACTATATCACCGGCCGCTTCGGCTAGCGCCGCAAGGAGAACCGTTCATGTCCGATGCCCATATCGTCACTGCGTTCGACGACGAGTTGAAGGAGCTCGGCCGCAACGTCGCCGAGATCGGCGGCATGGCCGAGCAGATGGTCGACGAGGCGATGGCGGCTTTGACCCATGTCGACACCGAGAAGGCGGCTAGGGTTATCGAAGATGACGTCAAAATCGACAATCTCCAGCGTCAAATCGAGGAGAAAGCGATCTTGACGATCGCCCGGCGGCAGCCGATGGCACGGGATCTACGCGAGATCGTTGCCGCAATCCGGATCGCGGCCGATCTGGAGCGGGTCGGCGACCTTGCCAAAAACATAGCCAAGCGGGTGATGGCGCTACAAGGGCAACCGCAGCCGCCATCGCTGGTGCATGGGGTGCAGCATCTGGCGGAGTTGAGCCAAGAGCAGCTCAAGGATGTTCTCGATGCCTATGGAAGCCGGGATGTGAAACAGGCGCTGGCGGTGTGGGAGCGCGACGAAGAAATCGATGCCCTCTATACTTCTTTGTTTCGCGAACTGCTTATATATATGATGGAGGACCCCCGCAATATTGGATTCTGTACACATCTTCTGTTTTGCGCCAAGAATATTGAGAGAATAGGCGATCACGCGACCAACATCGCCGAGAACGTGTACTATCAGACGACAGGTGTCGCGCTGACCGATGAGCGGCCGAAGAGCGATGAATCGGCGACCGCAACCGTCGACCTGCCGCAAAGGGACGACTGAGAATCGTTTGCGCGGGCTAGCGCGGCGAGCGCCTCTTTGAAGGGAGTGTCCATGACTCCGCGGGTGATGATCGTTGAGGACGAAGAGTCGCTGACCGCCATCCTCCGTTATAATCTGGAGGCGGAGGGCTATGCCGTCGATACGTCATTGCGTGGCGACGAGGCGGAGTTGAAACTGCGCGAGAGTGTGCCGGATCTGCTGTTGCTGGATTGGATGCTGCCCGGCGTTTCCGGAATCGAGCTTTGCCGGCGGCTGCGATCGCGGGACGAGACACGCGAATTGCCGATCATCATGCTAACCGCCAGGGGCGAGGAATCGGAACGAATCCACGGCCTCTCGACTGGAGCTGACGACTATGTGGTGAAGCCGTTCTCGGTTCCGGAATTGATGGCAAGGATTCGATCTATTTTGCGGCGGGCGCGGCCGGAGACGGTCGCTTCGATCCTTGAGATCGGTGATCTGGAACTGGATCGACAGACCCACCGGATACGTCGAAGCCGGCGGGAGCTCCATCTTGGCCCGACCGAGTATCGACTGTTGGAATTTCTGATGCAGAAGCCGGGAAGGGTGTCCTCGCGAGAGCAACTGCTGGACGGCGTCTGGGGCCAAGGGGTTTATGTCGATGAACGAACTGTCGACGTTCATATCGGCCGGCTGAGGAAGGCGATCAATCGCGGACACGCCAAAGATCCGATCCGAACCGTTCGTGGCGCTGGCTACGCATTCGACGAGCGATATGATGGTTGACGAGCGCCGGCGGCCCAGAAGGTACCGTCCTGTCGTGGCAGCAGCTGCAGCGTTTGGCTAGCCGCGCAGCACGGCACCGGTCTCCTTGGTGACTTTGGCGATAATCTTCGCCGACACAGCATCGATTTCGGCATCGGTCAACGTCCGATCGGTCGGCTGCAGAGTCACTTCGATCGCGATCGACTTCTTCCCCTCGCCGACCGACGCGCCCTCAAACAAATCGAATATTGTGACGGCGGCGACAAGCGCCCGGTCGGCACGCTCGGCAGCGCGGACGATTTTGTCGGCCTCGACCTCGCGCCCGACAACAAAGGCAAAATCGCGGTGGACCGATTGCAGATCGATGGCCTCCAGTGCCGGCCGGGTCCGCGTCGGCTTTGCCTTTGGCTCCGGCAGGGCATCGAGGATCACTTCGAAGCCAACGATCGGCCCCGCGACGTCAAGTCGTTCCATCACACCGGGATGAATCTCGCCGAACCAGGCCAAAGCATTCTTCGAGCCCAGTTGAATAGTGCCGACCCGGCCGGGATGAAACCAGTCCGGCCCGCCGGCGACGATCTGCATCTGCGATGTCGGCGCGCCGAGCGCGCCAAGGAGCGACATCACATCTGCCTTTGCGTCAAAGACCGACACCGGGCTGGCGGCCCCCGACCAATGGCGGCCGCCGCTGGCGGTGCCACGACGGATGCCGGTGGCCGCAATCGCCTGATCTTCCGGCCGATCGCCGCGATAGATCTGGCCGACTTCGAACATGCCAATATCGCCATAGCCTCGATCAGCATTGCGCTGTGCCGAAGCGATCAATCCGGGAAGCAGACTTGGCCGCATGTCCGACATTTCGGCCGAGATCGGGTTGGCCAGGGACAGCTCCTCGGCGCCACCGCCAAATGCCTTGGCCTCAGCCTCGGAAATGAACGACCAGGTGACCGCCTCGGCCAGTCCCGACGCAGCGAGCGCTCGCTTGGCCAGCCGGGTCTTCTTCTGACCGGCGGTGAGGATCGGCGTGGCTACACCCTTTATCCGCGGCAGCGGCATCGCCGGGATTTGGTCGACGCCAACGATCCGTATAATCTCTTCGACCAGATCGGCCTTACCCTCGATATCCGGCCGCCAGGACGGCACGACGACGTTCAACGTCCGTGCCCCCTTGGTGCCGGAAGATTCGAAGCCGAGAGCGCCGAGAATAGATAGAATCTGCGTGCTTGGGACATCGATGCCGGCGAGCCGCTCGACCTCGCTGACCGGGAAGTCGATCGCGCGCCGCGTGTCGGGAATGCTGCCGGCCAAGATCGTTTCGCTGGCCTCGCCTCCGCAAAGATCGAGCACCAACTGGGTGGCGAGGTCTAGTCCGGGAAGCGCAAAATTCGGATCGACGCCGCGCTCGAACCGAAACCGCGCGTCGGAATTGATGCCCAGTTGCCGCCCAGTCCTGGCGATGTTGAGCGGCTCCCACAGGGCCGATTCAATCAGGACATCGGTGGCGCCGTCCGTGCAACCGGAGGCCTCACCGCCGATGATGCCAGCAATCGACTCGACGCCTTTATCGTCGGCGATGACGCACATGGAATCGTCGAGCCGGTAGGCGCGCCCGTCCAGAGCAAACAGCTCCTCGCCCGATTTGGCGCGGCGGACGACGAGATCACCGGCAACCTTGGCGGCATCGAAGACATGCAGCGGCCGGCCACGGTCGAAAGTGATAAAATTGGTGATATCGACCAATGCATTGATCGGCCGCAGACCAATCTCGCGAAGCCGCTTTTGCAACCAGTCCGGCGACGGCCTGTTCTCTACGCCGCGAACCAAGCGGAGGGCAAAGGCGGGGCAAAGCGGCTCGGTGTCGCCGAAATCCAGCTTGACCGCGACTGGGCACGGAAAAGTGCCCTCGACAGCCTTGATGTCACGCTCAATCCGCCTGCCGAGGCCGGCAGCGGCGAGGTCTCGAGCGATCCCGGAAACCCCGAGGCAATCAGACCGGTTGGGCGTGATCGCAACATCGATCACCGGATCGTCCAGCTTCATCCAACTGGCATAGGATTCGCCCAATGGCGCATCGGCCGGTAAATCGACAATGCTCTCATGATCGTCGGAAAGACCCAATTCCCGCTCCGAAAGGAGCATGCCATGAGATTCGACCCCCCTAATCTTGCCAATTTTGAGGTCGATTCCGGTGCCGGGGATATAGACCCCGGCCGGGGCGAAGACGCCCTTCATTCCAGCACGAGCATTGGGTGCGCCGCACACCACCTGGATCGCTTTGCCATCGCCCGGATCGACGGCACAGACTTTCAGGCGATCGGCATTTGGGTGCGGCTCAGCCGATAGAACGCTGGCGATACGAAACGGAGCCAATGCCTTGGCTTTGTCCTCGATGTCCTCAACTTCTAGGCCGATACGAGTCAGCGTGCCGGCGATCTCGTCGATCGTGGCCGAGGTCTCAAGATGCTCCTTGAGCCAGGACACAGTGAATTTCATGCCGGGGCGCCTTCTTTATTTGTCGAACCGACGCGGCCATAGCCGCCGTCGTGGACGATGTGCGCTGTGGCGCCTGCGGCCGTCATCCGCCGTTGCTCCCGCTCATGAGCTCAGCCCCGCCGACAGGCTCGGCAAATCCAGCGGCCGAAATCCATAGTGACGCAGCCAACGAATGTCGGCGTCGAAGAAGGCGCGAAGGTCCGGCATGCCGTATTTCAGCATCGCCAAACGATCGATCCCCATGCCCCAGGCAAAGCCCCGATAACGGTCCGGATCGAGCCCGCAATTACTCAGCACATTGGGATGGACCATGCCGCAACCAAGAATCTCAAGCCAATCATCGCCCTCGCCGAAGCGAATCTCGTTGCCGACACGGCGGCAACGAATATCGACCTCCATCGATGGCTCGGTGAAGGGAAAGAAACTCGGCCGAAACCGCATCTGCACCTCCCCCACCTCGAAGAAGGCCTTGCAAAACTCCTCCAGCACCCATTTCAGATGGCCAATATGGGTGGTTTCGTCGATCACAAGCCCTTCGAGCTGGTGGAACATCGGCGTATGGGTCTGATCGGAGTCGCAGCGATAGGTTCTGCCCGGAATCACCACTCGAATCGGCGGCGGCTGGGTTTCCATGGTTCTGATCTGCACCGGCGATGTGTGAGTTCGCAGCAGCATGCGTTGGCCATTCTCCTTGGGTTTCAGGAAGAAGGTGTCGTGCATCTCGCGGGCAGGGTGCCCCTCGGGAAAATTCAGGGCGGTGAAATTATAGTAATCGGTCTCGATATCGGGGCCCTCGGCGACGGCGAAGCCGAGATCGGCGCAGATGATGGTGATCTCGTCGATCACTTGGCTGACCGGATGGATACGGCCGGTCTCCAGCGTCGACGGACGGACGGGCAGCGTGACATCGAGCGTCTCGGCCCTCAGCCGGTGAGCCAGCGCTTCACCTTTCAGGACCTCGCGGCGTTCGGCCACCGCGTCTCCAACCCTATCCTTTAGGCCATTGAATAGCGGTCCGGCGCTCTTGCGTTCCTCCGGCGTCATCGTGCCGAGGGTCTTCAGAAGCTCCGACACCGATCCTTTCTTGCCAAGAGCAGCCATGCGCAGCGCCTCAAGTGCTGCCTCATCCACGGCAGCAGCGACCGCATCCCTGATCTCTCGCTCCAGGGTTTCAATATCGGGCATTGTTGCCTTTCCCAGGTCACGTTCCCGCACTTGGCGGAATTGTCATCGCCCCGCAAGTCAACGACTTGATCAACCCGCCCACCCGATCACTCGGGCAGGAAGACTAGTCGGCACGGCTCGGAAAATCGAACAATGGGCTCCCGGTCCGATCCGCCGGATCGGCCCAAATTAGCTCAGCGCGCTTTGGGCACGCTCCACCAACGTCTTGAAAGCGTCAGGCTCGCGTACGGCAAGATCGGCCAGCATTTTTCGGTCGACCTCGACCCCGGCCTTTCCGAGCCCATCGATAAATCGACCGTAGGTCAGGCCGTGAATTCTTGATGCCGCATTGATCCGCTGGATCCAAAGAGCCCGGAAGGTGCGCTTGCGATTCTTGCGGTCGCGATAGGCGTATTGCGCTGCCTTCTCGACCGCCTGCTTGGCGATCCGGATGGTATTCTTGCGGCGGCCATAATAGCCCTCGGCCTTTTTCAGGACCTTCTTGTGACGGGCGTGAGCGGTGACGCCGCGCTTAACACGGGACATGAAGTTTACTCCTTGGGTGCCGCGTCAGGCGTTGGGCAGGAAGTTACGTTTCACAATCCGAGCGTCGGCGGCCGAAAGCACGGTGGTGCCGCGGGCATTGCGAATGAACTTGTTGCTACGCTTGATCATGCCGTGGCGCTTACCGGCCTGTGCCGCCATGACCTTGCCGGTGCCGGTCACCTTGAATCGCTTCTTGGCACCACTCTTGGTCTTAAGCTTGGGCATTTTGCTCTCCATGGCGGATGCAGTCGGTCGGGCGCCGACGACCCTGAGTTCGGTGTCGAAATCGAGCATCCGCGACTGCCACGGCATGCCCTTTTCAGCCGGGCGGCGGGAGTAGCGGTTATAAAGAGAGGCTGGAGTCGACGCAAGCAGCGACCGAGCGCTTGCCCGCGGCTCCGGGGGAGTGCTAGCGCGGCGCCAGCACCATGACCATTTGCCGACCTTCCAACTTCGGTTCAGCTTCGACCTTGGCAAGGTCGAGCGTTGCCTCTTTGACCCGATCGAGGAGCTTGGCGCCCAGCTCTTGGTGAGCCATTTCGCGGCCGCGAAAACGTAGCGTTACCTTGACCTTGTCGCCCTCATCGAAGAAGCGCTTCATCGCCCTCATCTTCACATCATAATCATGCGTATCGATATTGGGCCGCATCTTGATTTCCTTGACCTCGACGGTCTTCTGCTTCTTGCGGGCCTCGGCGGCCTTCTTCTGCGCCTGGTATTTGAAGCGGCCGAAATCCATCACCTTGCAGACCGGCGGCTCGGCGTTGGGCGAAATTTCGACGAGATCGAGACCGGCGTCTTGGGCGAGTTCCATCGCCTTTTCGATGGGGGTCGGACCGAGGTTATCTCCGTCCAGGCCGATCAGTTGGACTTCTGTCGCGCGAATTTCCTGGTTGACGCGCGGCCCCTCCTTGGTTGGAGGGGGAGCTCTATGGGGTCGACGAATGGTAGCGTTCTCCTGTTGATCGAAAAAAAATAACCCCGCCGCGCCAAAGAGACGGCCCGGCGAAGGTCCTGCGTGGCCTCAATCTTTCGCCAGCCCGAGCGCACGGGTACGGTGGCAAAGTTGTGTCCGTGCCGGCGTGAAGTCAACTCCTACAATATTGTTTCGGGGCACTTTACCGGGAATTGTGGCATGTAAGTCGCCACCTCCAGTTCCGGCCGATTTCGGCGGTGCTGGGGTACTATCGTCCAGACCGTACAGACCAAGATGAATCTGGAATCTATCAACCTCATTGTCGGTCGCGGGGACGAGCAGCGGTCAATCGCCGTGCTCCGGCGTGAAGGTGGCTCGCCCGGCCTGTTCTGGCTCGGTGGCTATCGTTCGGACATGCATGGCACCAAGGCTGAGACGGTCGGCGAGTATGGCGCCGAGAGGAGCCTGGCGGTTACTCGATTCGACTATTCCGGTCACGGCCAATCCGGCGGGAAATTCGAGGACGGCACCGTTTCGCGCTGGCTCGAGGAGGCGCAGGTTATCTTCGAAACAACGGCTGGCGCTCAGATCGTCATCGGCTCGTCGATGGGTGGATGGCTCGCCCTTTTGCTCGCCGATCTCTTGCGGCAACAGGCACAAAATAACCGGGTCGCCGGCCTTGTCCTGATCGCCCCGGCCGTCGACATGACCAAGGCGCTGATGTGGGACGTTATGTCCACACCGGCTCGGCGTGAACTCATCAGCAAAGGCATCTTCTATGAGCCGAGCCGCTACTCCGACGAACCGACGCCAATTACCAGGAAATTGATCGACGATGGCGAAAAGCATTTGTTCGGCGATCGCCTGATCGTCACCGGGTGCCCTGTTCACATTCTGCAGGGCATGGAAGACGACGAGGTCCCCTACGCCCACGCCTCGGCTTTGGTCGAGCGGCTCGCCAGCGACGATGTCGTGCTCACGCTGGTCAAGGATGGCGATCACCGCCTATCGCAGCCGGAGGATCTGTATCGCCTCCGCGAGGCGATGGCAGCCATGATCGATGGCGACTAGATGATCGAGGTACCGCGGCTGGCCTATCGCGTTTCCACGCCTCAAGCCTTAACCCGGACCTTGGTGGCGATCGGGCCGGTATCGCCGATCTCCTCGACATAATGGACCTGATCGCCGCGTGACAGCTTGTCGAAATCGCCGGTGAGCAGACCGTTGCGATGAAAATAGAGGAGACTTCCTTCCTTGGTCAGCAGAAAGCCGTGGTCCTCGTCGGCATTCATCTCTGCGACTTGACCAAGAAATTGATTGGCATCGTCATGATGAGCCTGCTTGGTACGCCGGTTTCGTTGTTCCTTGAGTTCGAGCAGCTGACGCTCGGCGATGCGAAAGGCCTCGTTGATGGCGTTGCGAAGATCAGGAGTTTGGAACCGGCGCTGCAGGTGCTCCGGATCCACCGCAACCACCAAATCGCCCTTTCCAGGAACGCCCAGTTCGATGCGGACCACCGGGGGAACGCCATGGATCTGGTTTGGACGCTCAACCTTGACGCGGCACGAAACCAACCGATCGTAGATTTTTTCCAGCTTCGCGACGCGGCGTCGAATCTCATTCTTGGCCCAGTCGGTCGCATCGATATGATGGAAGGCTAGCTCCAGCGGCACTTGCATCTCAGCGCTCCCATTTTTCAACACTGCCAATATCTTCTAGATAGGGCTTCTGGCGGCACAAGCCAGACTAGGGCCTGCCCGCGCTAGCAGTCCATAGCGCAGACAGCCCTTCGCGATAGCTCGGATAGGCAAGGGCGACTCCGAGCTCCTGCTTCAGCCGGTTATTTCGAACACGCTTGTTCTCTCCGTAAAACGACCGAGCCAAAGCCGAAAGATCCGCCACAACGAACGGCACCTCCTGCGGCGGCGCGACGCCCATCAACTCCGCTGCATAGGCAACAACTTTCTGTGGCGGCGCCGGTCGGTCGTCGGCGACGTTGAACAGACCGGAGGCTTCACGCGACAGCGCTGCATCAATGGCCTTGGCAACGTCGTCGACGTGGATTCGATTGAACATTTGGCCGGGTTTGACCACGCGGCGGGCGGTGCCGCGAGCAAGGTTCGCTAGCGCATTTCGTCCCGGTCCGTAGATGCCGGCAAGACGGAGGATGGCGGCCGGCGCTCCAGTCTCGGCCGCCATGCCCTGCCAGGCCTTCTCGGCGGCCAGCCGGGCCTTCGAACGCGCGCTCCGCGGGCGCGGCTCCGTGGTCTCGTCAACCCGGGCGCCGCCATGATCGCCGTAGACGCCGACGGTCGAAAGATACACGATCGAATGCAGTTGGGGCGCGTTGGTGATATCGGCGCGATGGTGTTTCAGAACGGCATCACCATCATCGTTTGGTGGGATCGAAATCAGGAGATGCGTGGCGTCGGCCAACGCTATCGCGACCGGTTTTGATCGCGCGCTGCCATCGAACGGCAGTGCGCGGACACTCATCCCCTCCAGTTCGTCGAGCCGCTCCGCCGACCGCGCGGTAGCCGCAATCCACTCAGCGCGACGGTGCAGCCGCCGAATGGCGACCATCGCCGAATAGCCGGGGCCGAACACCACGAGTCTCACCAACACCGCTCCGACGTACTGGCCGACGGGGTCACGCGATCGCGCGCCATTCGTCCCGAACAGCGTCGTCCGGTTCTTCCGCGAAACGACGCTGCATCAGCTCCGACATTTTGTCGCTTTCGAGCAGTTCGCCTAAGGCCCAAATCGCAGCACCTCGGACCAAGGACGACTCATCATCAAGGAGAGATACTATCTCCTTAGCCAAATTCGGATCGCCTGAATTGCCGATCGCGATCAGGACATTGCGGATGAAGCGATCGCGACCGATACGCTTGATCGGTGAGCCGGCAAAAAAACGACGAAAACCGTCATCATCGAGACGCACGAGTTCCAATAGCGGCGGTTCGTTGAGGTCGGACCGAGCCGTCAGCTTGGCCTCCCTTCCGATCGAAGCAAATCTGTTCCATGGGCAGACGGCAAGGCAATCATCGCAGCCGAAGATGCGATTGCCGATCGCCCTTCTGAATTCAGCGGGAATCGGCCCTTTATGCTCAATCGTCAGATAGGAAATGCAGCGCCGGGCATCGAGTTGATAGGGCGCGGGAAAAGCTTGCGTCGGACAGATTTCGAGGCATGCGTGGCAGCTGCCGCAATGGTCGCTCTCGGCCTCATCGCGAGGCAATTCGAGATCGGTCATAATGGCTCCGAGGAGGAGCCATGAGCCGAATTCGCGCGACACCAGATTGGTGTGCTTGCCGTGCCAGCCAAGGCCAGCAGTTTCCGCAAGCGGCTTTTCCATCAGCGGGGCGGTGTCGACGAACACCCTAACATCGCCACCGGCGCGGGCGACCAGGCGGCCAGCGATCTGCTTCAACCGGCCTTTGATCAGATCATGATAGTCGCGGTTGCGGGCGTAAACCGAGATCGCCCCGCGATCAGGCCCGGTCAAAACCGCCAACGGGTCCTCAGCCGGTCCATAGTTCAAACCGAACATGACCACCGAGCGGACTTCGGGCCACAAAGCGCGGGGGTCCCGACGTCGGTCGGCGGTCGACTCCAGCCAGTCCATCGTGCCGTGACGGCCCCCGACAAGAAACGCCCGCAGCTCAGCGGCGGCTTCCGGGATGGGATCCGGAGCGGTGACGCGAACGACGTCAAAACCGGCCCCTTTTGCATCGCCTATCAGGTCGGCTTTAAGCCGCGCGAAACCCTCGCTCAGAAATCGAGATCGCCGTAGTGGGGAGTCGGCGGCGCGCCCTTTACCCGGTCGGCCAGGATCGGACGAAATGACAGGCGGGACTTGATCCGTGCGTACCATGACTTTGCCGGTTCATTGTCGTTCCAAAGTACCTCGCCAATATAGTCGAGGCACGAGATTTCGGCCGCAGCGGCAAGATCGGCAAGGCTCATCCGGTTGCCGGTGAGCCAATCGCGTCGCTCCACCAGATAGCCAATATAGCGAAGATGATAGTGAATATTCGACCGTCCGGCGCGGATTATGGTCGAATCCGGTGAGCCGCCGCCACGGCTCTTTGGGGCGATCCGCTTCAACACTAATTCGTCGACCAGGAGCTTTGTCACCTCCTCGTGCATCTTGCTGCCGAACCAAGCCACCAGACGTCTGGTCTCGGCGCGCTCGGACGCGGTCGCCGGAATTAGCGAATCCTCTCCGAAGCGGACTCCCCTGGTTTCGGCGAGGTATTCCGCGATCACCGGAGCGGGAGAAATCACCGCCCTATTGTCATCGACGAAGATCGGCACGGTTCCGGCCGGGTTGAGTGCAAGCAAATCTTCGCTGCGAGCGAGCGGCTCGATCTCCCTAAACTCCGCCTCCTCGCCATATTCGCCAAGCACTAGGCGAATATAGCGACAGGGCCCGGAAAGTGCGTAGTGATGAAAAACCGGCATCGAGCGACGCCCAATTGGCGGGAGCTGATATGCGGCGAGGGCATGACCCACGCCGGCGCGGGCCCGGAGTTGGCGCCCGCAATGGCTTCTCGTATAGATGCGGCACCGTCGTCGAACAACCCGATTCGCCGCCTTGCGAGCCCAACTTGCCCGCCGAGCAGATCCTGATCCTCGCCATCGTTCAAGGCTTGACCGAGTTCCTGCCGGTCAGCTCATCGGGCCATCTGGTTCTTGTCTCGGAGCTGACCGGCTACGATCAGGGTATCGTGATCGACGTCGCAGTCCATTTGGGCAGCCTTATCGCTGTGGTCGCCTATTTCCGGCGCGATGTCGCTTTTCTTCTGCGTGGGCTGGGCGACGTTTTCGGCAATAGACGCAGCGCGGCGCGACGCATCTTCGTATTGCTTGCTCTGGCGTCGATCCCGCTAGTCGTTGTCGGATTCATAATGAGCAGCAGCGGTGCCGCCGATGCTGTCCGGTCGATCGAAATTGTCGCCTGGATGACGATCCTTTTCGGTGCCGTTCTGTGGCTCACCGATCGCTATGGCGAACAGAAGCGATCCTTTGGCGAAATCCGGGTAATCGACGCGATACTTGTCGGAATTGCCCAAAGCCTCGCACTGATCCCCGGTGTCAGTCGTTCGGGCATTACGATGTCCGCGTCGCGGGCCCTCGGCTTCGGTCGGACCGAGGCCGCGCGTTTTGCCTTGCTACTGTCGATTCCGGCGATTTTGGCTTCGGCGGGCGGGATCATGCTTGATCTGGAGGGGAGCGCGACCAGCTTGTTTTCATCAGAGGCGTTGATCGCTGCGGCGCTGTCGGCGGTCGCAGCGTTCGCTTCGATCTGGGTCATGATGGCGCTGTTGAAGCGTGTCGGCATGACCCCCTTCGTCGTCTATCGGCTTGCTGTCGGCGCCTTGCTGCTGTGGATCGCCTACAGCTGATCCGACCGGTCCGACGAGCTTCAGACGCTGCGATGATGGCCGAACTGGCCATGCGCTCGGAACCGCGTTAGATAGGTCGGGAGGATCGCCTCGAGCGCTGTCTGCTTGATGCCCAGACCCTTCATCGTCCGGCGCTCCTTGGTCGCCTTGGGTGAGACGATGTTATCGGCTTGGAGCTGTTTCACCTGGTCGATGGTGAGGAGCTTGCCGGGCAGGATTTGCAGAATCGCCGCGACAAGCTTGGCCAACGCCGTCGGCACCGGAACCATCAACCGGCGGCGATCAATGATATCGAGCATCGTCGCCATCAATTGGCTGAAGGTCAGTATTTCCGGGCCGCCAAGCTCGTACGTCTTGCCGCCTGCGACCACCCCGTCGACGGCAACCCGCACCGCCGCCGCAACATCACCGACATAGACTGGTTCGAACTTGGTCGCCGCACCGATCAGAGGCAGCACCGGTGACATCCGCGCCATCGTGGCAAATCGATTGAAGAAGGAATCGCCGGCGCCGAACTGGATCGACGGACGGACGATTGTTGCGGACGGAAAGGCTTGGCGGACCCCGTCCTCGCCCGCAGCCTTGGTGCGAAAATAAAGCGAATCTGAATCCGATTTGGCTCCCAACGCCGACATGTGGATCAGCCGCTCGACGCCGCTTGCCGTCGCGAGCGCCGCCAGGTCGGAAGCGCCATCGACATGGACCGCCTGGAAATCCTGCTTGCCGCGCTCGGCGAGGATGCCGACCAGATTGACTGCCGCGACCGCCCCATGCAACGCCACCTCAAGCGACTCCGGATAGCGGAGATTGGCCTGAACCGGCTGCACCTGTCCGACCATTCCCAGCGGCTTGAGGTACCCGGCGAGATCGGGGCGACGGACCGCCACCCGAATTCGATAGCCGTGCATCGCCAGCGCCCGGACGACATGCCGGCCGACGAAGCCGGAGCCACCGAAGACCGTTACCAGCCTGCCATTGCCATAGGTGCCCTGCATGATGCTCCCTGCCCGCAACCAAGGCCCGGCGACCTTTTTCCCCAGCCTATCTTATCCGCTAACAGATGCTTCGCACAAGCGATCATGGACATTGGCAAGCCGGAACGAGGCCGCCGAGAAGCGAGGCCCTGCTTCAATTGACATAAGTTCAGGCCATCCCTACACCGGCGGCGTGCCCAGGTGGCGGAACTGGTAGACGCGCACGGTTCAGGTCCGTGTGGTGCAAGCCGTGGAGGTTCGAGTCCTCTCCTGGGCACCAGGCATTTTCTAACCTCATGTTTTTCTTACTTTTTTTGGCTGGCGCCCGCACCGGAACCCAAGGTGCGGGCGCCATCTATTTTTGTCTCGGCAGAAGCAAATTGGCAGCCGCCAAGGCGAGACGTTTCCGGTCTGCCGCACGCGTGTACAGCGCGGCCATCTTGTTGGTCGACCATCCGAACATCGCCATCAGCTGCCGTTCGGTAGCGCCATTCTCAGCAGCGCGAGTTGCCCCGGCCTTGCGCAAACCATGCGCTGATCCTGGGCACTCGGTCCCGCGACAAGCTTCGCGGAACCGATTGCCGAAGCCTTCTTTCACGAACGGCTGACCGCGCTCGGTCACCAGAAATGTGAGATCACCGGTGTGCGCCGCAGAGATTGACTCGGCCAGCGGAGGCAGGATTGGAATCGTGATCTGTTCGCCGGTCTTTTCGGTTCGAATGGAAAGGACGCCGTCACGCACCTGCTTCCGCCCGACGCGGACCGCATCGCCACGGCGAAGTCCGGTAAAGAGAAGAAGGTCAAAGGTGAGCCGTTCCCGCGTCCCGACTGACCACTTCGCCTCGAACAGTGCCAGTTCTTCCTCAGTCCATACCCGAAAACCGACCGCGTCGTTTGGTCCCTTCAGCAGTGTGACACCCTTTGTCGGATTCTCCGCCACCAAGCCCTCAACGACTGCCCAGGCGAAAAGACCCCTCATGGCCTTCAAGAAATTGTTTGCCGAGTGTGGTTTTCTGGCTCGGCGCTCACGGCCCTCGCGGATCGCCTCCCGCGTGACTTCGGTGAGCGGCGTTGCCCCTGCGCTCGCGATGACAGCCCGTTATATATTTTCCCGCTGCCGGCGCGTTGCGGGTGACAGCGACGCCCAAGCGGAGTGTGCCCTGTATCGTTCTATGGCCCATGCGAGCGTCCTGGGCTTGCTCTTGCCCCCGCGCTCAGGTGGGGGGTCTCCTTCGATCGCGGCCCGGTACTCGGCCCAAAATTCTGCGGTGCCGTACTCGGCACGCAGCCGAGTACGCCGCCCATGGCCCCGACTAACGTACCAGACCAGCGGCCCATGCCGGGAGCGCTCTTGATGAAGGTGCGGCGGTCGGCGGCGACGCATCTCAAAGCACCATCGGCGTCGTTGGGTCGCCCGCCTCCCGACGGATTGTGATCGACTTCGTGTCGGCTGTCTCCATAGTTACGCTGTCCGGCCGCGCCACAACTCGCAGCACTGGTAGGCCAGCGGCGATCACCGCGCGGATCGCCCGCGCCAAGTCCGTTTGGCTGATCAGAGCCGACCGACGGGGCATCAGTCAGACTCCCCGTCGCCAAAAAGCTCGATTGAGACCACTTTGACGCGGATGTAACTCCCCCGTTTCGTGATCAATGCTGTCCCCACCCACGTCCGCCACATCCTGGCGAAGACAAACAGCGCCAACCGGACGGAAGCTGCTAACTACGCAAGGTATCACAGCCTCGTCGGTGATGAGTGACCTGTCTTTGCAGAGTCGTCCATCACCAGGGCGGTCGCCGTGACGCCGGTTTGCTCTTCCAGGACACCAGGTTTGGCTCAGCCGGGTCAGTCAGCCAATGTGCGCTTTGGGTCATGAGCGGTCATTCGCCCAATGTCTGCTTTGCGCCAGGACCGGTCGCTCATCGAATGACCGGTGATGTCCTGGACGCCAATATGTTTGGTCAAGAAGACCCCGCCCGCTCTGAGACAGGCGGGGCCAGGGAAAAGTAGGAGCGGTCGAAATCCTCCCACTCCTTCGCTCTTCCTTTTGGGGGTGAGAACTGGCGACGGGGAGGGACCGCCGCCAGCTTTGAAGGGTTAGAGCCAGGGGTAGGAAAGCGGGGCACCGTAGATGCAATTGGTGTAGGCGTTGTTGTACTCGGCCTGCCATTGCGGCTGACCAACAATCGCACCGCCGACCACGCCGGCACCGGCGCCAACGACCGCACCAGCAATCGGGGTGCCGAACAAGAAGCCGCCGACCAGGGCACCAAAGCCGGCGCCGATCAGACCGCCAACGGCGACGCGAGTGCCACGATGCCCGGCACGCCAATTGGCGTAGTCACGGGCATACATGTCACAGGCCTGGGACGAGCGAACGACCTGGGTTTGGTGCTGCGGCTGGGTCTGGGATTTTGAGCTGTGGGCCGAAGCGGTGGCGGTGGTGGCGCCGATCATGGCGAATGAGAGAGTGGCTGCGATCAGGGTCATGGAGATGTTCATGGTCTTGTTCCTCAGAGCTTTGGGTCGATGGTTGCGACCGGTTTGAATTCGGTGATGCGGTTTTGACAAAGCAGCGCTGAACCCAGCCTGAGGCGGTTGTTATGTTCTGTTCAGCCTCCCGCAATTGGCAGAATGTTTGGCCGACGGAGGCCGAAGGCGTCGGACGTGTCGGGGGCGGCGTTCACGTCCGGGCTCCGCTCCTCCACCTCTGCAAAGCGATTACCGCCCAGAGGATCGCGGTTGCGGCCCCGGTCGTTGCAGCCCACCAAAGCTCCAGGGTCGCCACCGCGACGGTAATGGCTGTTAGGCCGATGGCCATCGGTACCGATGTCGCGAGCGGCGGCTTGGTTGGCGTCATCAGCGTCGGAACAAGCGCCAACGCAAAGGAACCCTGCGCAACAGCGATGACGGCATCTTGCCAAATCATGATGCTCATTCCTCAGACAGCAGATCATCTCGCCCGCAGACCCCTCGCGGGGCTGATAATTAGCCGATAGCATAGACCGCCACGGGTGCTACCTACGCAATCGGTGACCTGCACGGGCAGTTCGACCTATTTGACGCGGCTGTGGGCGCAATCGACCGTCATGCTACGCAACCATGCAAGATCGTCTTCCTCGGTGATTATGTCGATCGAGGACCGGAAAGCCGACAAGTCGTGGAGCGATTGATGACCGGCCCGCCTCTAGGCTGGCAGTGGGTTTGCCTCAAAGGCAACCACGCGGCGCTGATGATCGAAGCGCTGACGATGGAGCGGCTTCCGGACTTCTGGGAGCGGAATGGCGGAACCGCAAAGCTGCGCTCCTACGGACATTCAAGTCCGTCGTTGGCGATCGGGAAGGTTGTCCCCGAGGCCCATGTGGCATGGCTGCGGCCTCTGCCGCTGATCCATGTTGATCGTCACCGAATATATGTCCACGCCGGTGTTGATCCGACCGTTCCGCTGGACCGACAGCGCGAGGAGATCGTGCTGTGGAAGCGATATCCGCAGAGCGATGATCGGGGGCATGGTGGGCTCCACGTCGTTCATGGGCACGATCCGTTCGAGGGAGGTCCGGTTCTCCTGGCAAGCCGCACCGATCTGGATGTGCTCGCCTGGGTAACGGGGCGCATCGTTGTTGGCGTTTTCGAGGACGACAGGCCGGGCGGGCCAATCGATATTCTAGATTTATCGCTCTAGGACCGATCACGCCGACGCCGGCGAGGAAAAACTGACGGCTATCTCTGTCAGGGGCTGGACCTTGAAGGGAGCGGTCTGGCCGTGCACAGACGGCGGCGCTCGCCCGAAGAACGTTCGGGCCGGTCTCATAGGCACCGATCTCGTCGATATTGAGCTGGCAGATCAGCGCCGACGACGCGTGGCGAAGCGGCGCGATCGCGCCGGAAAGGTTAATCCGGTAGGGATTTAGCACGGCGGTTATATTTCTGGTTATATTCCTCTTGGAATTTGTCGCCCATTCCGGTAGTCGTGATTGCATGAACAGGAGGTCGCGATGAACGACGAGCATACCGAAGACCAATTCAATTGCATGGGTCAGATCAGCCCGCTGCTGGCCGGTTTCGACGATGATTGACGGGAAGCATTCGCCTTCTATCGCTCTTGCCCGCCGGAGTTTATGGCTGAACATGACGACACGACGACCGCAAATTGTATTCGTTCTCATATGTGGAAGCGCATCTTCGATCGGTACGACGGGAAACCAGAGTTCCACCTATTTCGATTAAGAGGGCTGAATCTCCTGAACTGGAAGGATCAGTTTGTCTTCCGGTTCAAGAAAGTTGATGGTAGTGGTCGCCATCAGAACTACCAAACGCTCCAGCAAAAGGATTTTGACGACCAACTCGAATTACTGGACGTTCCACCGGCGGCCGTCCGGCTTACTTCCGGTTACCAGCCCGACGCAGCCGGACAGGCCATCGAGAGAATCATTGTTGCGAAGCCGCTTCAGCGGTCAATCATTTGGGCCGCACAGGTCAATATCGCGGACGGTAGTGCGACGTGGATTGATATCACCCCAGCGCGTCTTTCCGGAACCGGCCGGGTTGATGTGCGGCAGAGGGCCGCAAAGTGACGGCGGAGAAGTTCAACCCCGACATGTTGCGCCTGGCGCGCGATGTGCGAGAGGTCACACAGGCCGACTTGGCAAGGGAGACGGGCTTTACCCAGGCACTGATATCCAAAATAGAGAACGGTCTTATCGGCCAACCGTCGAACGATGTGGTGGAGAAAATCGCTAAGTCGCTCGCTTTTCCGAGACCCTTCTTTTTTCAGCCGGAGCGACAAGTTGGGTTTCCGCCTTTCCACTATCGGAAGCGCCAGCGTCTCGGAGCCCGGCCGCTTTCGCATATTGGAGCCATCATCAACCTTCGCAGGCAGCACGTCGCCAAGCTCGTGCGTTCGTTCGAGTTGAGGGTGCTGAAGCCTATCCCGCAGATTGATCTCGATGAATCTGGTCTGACGCCAGAGCGCGTTGCAGAAAGACTGCGCGCATATTGGCTACTGCCGCGCGGTCCTGTGCCCAATGTCGTGGAAATCATCGAGGCGGCAGGCGGCATCGTCCTGCTATGCCGGTTCGGCACCAATCTGATTGACGGGGTTAGTTTTCGTTCCGAAGCAATGCCGCCTCTTTTCTTCATGAACCGGGACGTGCCTGGTGACCGCCTTAGGTTCTCGCTCGCACACGAACTGGGACACATGGTGATGCATACCATTCCGTCTGAGGATGCTCTCATGGAAACCCAAGCACATCGTTTTGCCGCAGCCTTTCTGATGCCGGCGGCTGATATCCGTCCCTATCTGACAAGGGTGAAACTATCGAACCTTGGTCGGGTTAAAGAATTTTGGAGGGTGTCAATAAAGGCCTTGATCAGACGATCTTATGATCTAAAGCTTGTAACTGATCATTATTACAAGGTGCTAAATATACAGTACAATAAGTCATTCAAAGAAGGTGAGCCCGGAGAAGTGCTCCCTGAGCAACCTACTTTATTCAAGAATATGGTCACGTTTCACTTGAAGAGTCTAGGTTATTCGGTGACCGAACTGGCATCCTTTCTCATGTTGAACGAGGATGAGATGCGACGGGCGTACTTCGACCAACCGCGCCTCCGGATCGTAACGTCTAATTAGCGATCCATGGTGCTGAGGACTCGGGCAATCTTGGTTCCCCCTCCCGATTCCCTTTCTCGCCAGTCGTCGCTGGCCGGCAGGCGGGTGTCACATTCAATCATCCGATGCCTTCGGCCTCCGTCGGCCGAAGACCACCATTGAGCCAAGCCTCGGCAGATGAGGCGGCTGGTGGTTCCAGCCGTAGAAGATAGCCCCTCCGCTGGCGGACGAGCCCGCCTCAAGCAACTCCTCAATGTCGTCAAGGTCGGCGTCGAACCGCTCTCCGACAACGACATGACCCCGTTCGGCTGTAGTCAGCCTATACCGGCCCTGCTCATTTATGTTCAGGGTGGTGCCTCGGTGTCGTGACCTGCTCAATCGAAATCCGCGCCGAAGCGCAAGGCGGCGTGGGCGCCTCTCGCGCATTCTTTCGTTGGGCTTAGGCATAAACACGCCTCCATCACCGACCGACGAAGCGTCAGTCACCGTTCGAGCCGTCGTTTGGGCTGGGTGCCGCCGATGCAGGCGTCGTGTGGTCATCGAGCGACCGCGTCAGCAGCCTCGCTATCTCGCTCGACAGCTTCGCGTCGTGCAGCAAGTCGAGACGGTGCTTCTCGTCCTTTTCGCTCAACGCGAGCCTGTCCGTCGTCAGGTAATTTGGAACCGATGAGCGGCCTGATTTAAGAGAGGGTTCGGCCCATCTGGTTGGTCTTTTTATGCGGCGGTTTTGCGGTATTGCAAGCGCCGGGTTTGTAGCGTCTTTTGTTTGATCTTTTCTCTTTTCAACAGGATGGTCTGGCCGCGCCCGAAGTAGACATCGGCCGGCGTGAGGTTGCCCAGGCTCTCGTGGTAGCGGTGATAATTGTAGTGGCCGACGAAGGCCTCGATCTGTGTCTCCAAGTCGCCAGGCAGATAGTAATTTTCCAAAAGGATGCGGTTCTTCAGGGTTTGATGCCAACGCTCGATCTTGCCCTGGGTTTGCGGATGATAGGGAGCGCCGCGAATGTGCTCCATATCGCGGTCGTCGAGCCATTTGGCCAGATCGTCGGCGATGTAGCTGGAGCCGTTGTCAGACAGGAGCCGTGGCTTGTGAATGACCGTTGCCCGATCGCAACCTGACGCCTTGAGCGCCAGTTCCAGCGTATCGGTGACGTCCTCGGCCTTCATCGTGGTGCAGAGCTTCCACGCGATAATGGTGCGCGAGAAGTCGTCGAGCACGGTGGAGAGGTAGAACCAGCCCCAATCAATGACCTTGAGGTAAGTGAAGTCGGTCTGCCAGAGCTGGTTTGGCGCCGTGGTCTTGTCCTGGAACTCGTCGGACGCCTTGAGGACGATAAAGGCCGGGCTGGTGATCAGATCATGGGCCTTGAGCAGTCGATAAACCGAGGATTCCGATACAAAGTAGCCCTCTGTGTCTGTGAACCGGACAGCCAGTTCCCGCGGCGACAGATCCGTCTCGTCCAGCGCCAGCTGTACGATCCGGTCTCTCACCTCATCGGGGATACGGTTCCAGACTTGGCCAGGCCGCGAGCGGCGGTCCTCCAGGGCCTCCGGTCCGCCGGTCAGATAGCGGTCGTACCAGCGATAAAACGAGGTGCGGGGAATGCCCAACTGCGCCAGCGTGCGCTTGGCCGGCAGATGGGATCGCTCAACCAGCCGGATGATCTCCAGCTTCTCCGATAGTGGATACCTCATGCCTCCTCTCCCCCATCCGCGATCATGCTTTTTTTGAGTAGACGGTTGTCCAGCGTCAGGTCAGCAACGGCCTCCTTGAGTGCCAGTGCCTCACTGCGAAGATGCCGGACCTCATCGGAGGTAGCCTCACGGGCAGTGTCACCCGCCAGGCGCTTCTTCCCGGCCTCCAGGAAGTCCTTCGACCAGCGGTAATAGAGGTTCTGGTTGATCCCCTCACGGCGACACAGCTCAGCGATACTGTCCTCGCCGCGCAGGCCCTCCAGAACGATCCGGATCTTCTCTTCGGCGCCGAACTGCCGACGAGTCGCCCGCCGGATGTCCTTCACGACCTTCTCGGCCGATGCTTTCTGGTGATTGGTGTTCCGTCTCATCTTCAATCCCTCGTGGGTTAAGATGAGCCAGAAACCCTCTCTTGTTCAATCCGCCCAATCTGTCCCAGGGGCGCTGACGCCGGACACGATCCCGATAGGACCGAACGTAGGACCGCGCCGGATTACAATTCAATTAACTGTTGTTTATAAATAGTATAGACGAAGCAGCTGGCGGAGGGAGAGGGATTCGAACCCTCGATACGGTTGCCCGTATACACACTTTCCAGGCGTGCGCCTTCGACCACTCGGCCACCCCTCCGCGGGAACCCGGCTAGACCGGGCCGGCACTATAGTCACCGTGAGTAGCGCGGCAAGGCGCTTGCCGAGGCCGCTTCCAGGCCCGCCCTCTCGACACGTAATTGTGTCGGAAGCGGTGTTTAATTGCGCCCTATATCTACGCATCTATGTGGATGAGAGATCAGGAGGAAGGAATGGGACTCTTCGACCGTTCTTCGGCCAAGCTCGCCCTGCCCGATCAGAAAACAGCCCTGCCCGGACGCGGTGAACCAATCCTAACCGCCGATCGGCACCAAGTCACCGGCCGGCCAATTCACCCGCCTTTTCCCGAGGGCATCAAGACCGCAGTTTTTGGCCTCGGCTGCTTCTGGGGCGCAGAGCGGGTCTTCTGGCAGTTGGAGGGCGTCTGGGTCACGGCAGTCGGCTATGCCGGCGGCATCACGCCCAACCCCACCTATGATGAGGTCTGCAGCGGCCGAACCGGTCACACCGAGGTCGTTTTGGTGGCCTACGATCCGTCATTGGTCAGCTATCGGCAGCTGCTCTCGACCTTCTTCGAAGCTCACAATCCGACCCAGGGAATGCGTCAGGGCAACGACATCGGCACGCAATATCGCTCGGCGATCTACGTCGCCGATGTTGCCGAAAGGCGGGCCGCGACCGACGCGCGGAAGAGATATGAAGCTGTCCTCGGCAATAAGGGCTATGGATCGATCACTTCGGAGATCGAGCAGCGTGGCTCACTCTACTATGCCGAGGCCTATCACCAGCAATATCTGGCCAAGAACCCGAATGGCTATTGCGGCTTGGGTGGAACCGGAGTGGCGTGCCCGGTTCCGTCTCCGGCCAGTCCAGACTAGCCGACAGGCCGATTCAGTGACCGTCTGAGCCGACTGCACCGACTTCGGGCACATGAGCGCCGGCGCGGTGCACTGGGTTAGTCTTCTCCCGATGCAGAGCAGGTTCAGGACGACCCGCCTCGGCTTCCTCAAGCTCGGTGGCCGCCATCACTCGCGTTCTGTTCAGCGCGGCCAGGAATGTCTGGCACCAATGCATTACGTCGTTGCTGTTGACGCGTTCAAACATGGACTGCCAGCGCTCTTTCCGCTCCTCCAACGGCATGTCCATTGCCGTTGCAATCGCGATCGCAATGTCCTCGATGTCATAGGGATTGACCAGCAGCGCACCGTCGAGTTCTCGTGCGGCGCCGGCAAAACGGGACAGGATAAGGGCGCCGGGTTCTTCCGGGTCCTGCGAGGCAACATATTCCTTCGCCACCAAATTCATCCCGTCGCGAAGCGGGGTCACCAGACCGACGCTGGCAATCCGGTAAAGGCCGGCCAAAACCTGACGTTTGACGGTCCGATTGATGTAGCGGATCGGCGTCCAATCGAGATCACCCAGAGCGCCATTGACCTGCCCCGCGAGTTCGGCGATCTCGCGCTGCATTTCAGCATATTCGGGCACTTCCGATCGCGATTTCGGCGTGATCTGCAAGAACACGACCTTGCCGTGGCAGGCGGGATTGTTCTCGACGAAGCGTGCATAAGCCTCAATCCGTTCGCCGAGTCCCTTCGAATAGTCCAAGCGATCGACCCCGATAATTAGCCGATGACCCTCGATCGATCGCAGCATCCTTTCCACCAGCAGATTACGCCGATAGTCCGATGCCATCTTAGCAAATTTTTCCGCCTCGATCCCGATCGGGAAGGCGCCCATCGCGAACAGCCTTCCATATGCATCGAAGACCTGGCTGCCGACGCGACTGCCGAGCCCTTCGCGGACCAGACAAGCGGCGAAATTCTCCGCGTCGAATTCGGTCTGAAACCCCACCAAATCATAGCTCGACAATCCCCGCACGATTGTCTCATGTGGCGGCAATGCAAACAGGACATCGGGCGGTGGCCAGGGAATATGGAGGAAGAATCCCATCCGGTTACGAAGGCCCATCTTCCGGAGCTCGCTGGCAAGCGGAATGAGATGATAGTCATGGACCCAGATCACATCATCCGGCTTGACCAGCGGCGCCAGCATCTTGGCAAAGAACCGGTTGACGCGAAAATATCCGGCCATATCTCGACGAGAAAAATCAGTCAAATCAAGACGATAATGGAATAGCGGCCAAAGTGCCCGATTTGCGAAGCCGGAGTAATATTCGTCAAGATCGCGACGCGTGAGATCGATCAGGACGTAGGTGACCTTCTTGAATTCGGTCGTCGTCACCCGATCTGTCTCGTGGTCGCCGCTGCTCTCACCGGACCAGCCGAACCACATGCCGCCTCGCTCTTCGAGCGCAGCCTGAAGCGCCACGGCCAAGCCGCCCGCGCTCGCAGCCGAATCATCCGGCGCCGGTACCCGGTTGGATACTATTATGAGGCGACTCACGCGGCTCTCTCTTGGCATCAGGGGCAGGGTCTGGTCCCGCCCCTCCGTTCACCACCATAACAGACAAAAGAGGGGCGACACCAAGCCGGCCTTGTCCAATGCTTTAGCCTGTGGACGTTAGCCATGCTCTGACCGCCTCAGGGCTATCAATTCGGAATTGCGCCGCGGTCGGTCGATCCGGCGGTCCCACTCTGAACGTCTTGCCGCCAAGCTGATTGACGACGGCAAACATCTCCTCGTCGGTAATATCGTCGCCGACAGCAATCGGCGTTCGCCCTCGGAACGGCGCCCGCTCCATCAATTGAGCGACCGCGCTGCCCTTACCAGCGCCGGCCGGCTTGAGCTCGATCACCATTCTGCCCTTTTGTGCGACCAGCGCGCCATCGGCCGCTTTCGCCATCGCTTCAACCCGTCCGCGGATCTCGTCCTCCGCCGCCGCGATACCACGATAGTGGATTGCGACCGCCCGGCCCTTGTCCTCCATTTGGGCGCCGGCAAAACGCCGGACAAGCCGTTGCAGGATCGGCCGGTAGGTTTGGAGGATCGGAGGCGGCGGCAGCATCACAAGCTCCCCTCCCGGTCCGCGCAATTCGCCTCCGTGAAGGCCGACAACGGTGAATTTCGCCGGCGCGAACAACCGGTCGAGCGTCTCGATCGTCCGCCCCGATACCAAGGCGAGCGCGCCTCCTGTTGCTTCCCGTGCCCGGGCCAGATTGCCGACCAGGTCCGACGGCACGATAACCGATTCAGGTGTCTCGGCGATGTCGATAATGGTGCCGTCGACATCGAGGAAAACCGCCAATTGATTGGTCGCGCGCGGCAACAGACCCACCGAGTCATCTGCTGCGGTGTTCGAAAGTTCCTGGCTATTCGGTTGGTCCATGGTTCCCAGACTGCGCGGAAGGATCGGCGTTATGAACGGCAAATGATGTAGAGACGACCCCGGCTTCAGCCGATCGCGGTAAGTAACGCCGCCACCGCTAGAACAGCCAGAGCGATACCGCCAATCATCCGGAATTCCAGGCGATCTGGATCGGCTTCAATGGTGGCGTCGCCGGGCGTGTTGGGGTTGTAGCGGATCTCGATCCCCGCGCCCACCGGGAAACGATCGGCGATTTTCTTAGCGGCAGTGGCGTCGGCGGTGCTGCTCTCTCCGAAGCGCATCCGCGCTGCCCGATAGGTCACTCCACCGATCTCATATTCATATGCCACCACCGGGACGAAGCGAACGATCTCCTTACCCCGGCGATCACGCTGCGTCTCGGAAGCGACATTGCTGTAGACAACGGCCGCCAAGGTGCTCGGCCAGGCGGCGCCGGCGATCGCCCTGGCGCTGATTCGACCCCAGCGAAGTAGGAAGAACGAACCGATGGCGAAGGCCACCGCTAGCAATAGTAGCCAGATCGAGACAGTTGAAGCACCGTCGGCCGGCTCGACCTCGGCAATGGCGACATCGGCGACCTCCACAGCACTGCCGTCGACGTCGTCAACTGGATCGCCTTCAACAGCAGCCTCGGCGATTGCCGCCGCTTCGATCGGCGGATCGACCGCGACCGGATCCGGTTCCGGCACTGGCTCGACCAATGGTGCGTTTGGATCGGGTCGGGGCCGGGGCAATGGCATGAATTGCTGCAGCGGATCGGGGACCGCGCCGGCTGCGAAGCCAGCGGTTCGGGGCCCGGCGACGACACAGAGAACCAGGCCGATCGCTTCGCTTTGCGGCAGCCAAACCATGACAAGCTCGTTAGTCCCACGAGTAGCGAGATAGATTCGCTCGCCATCGGGTGCGAGATTGATCACGCCGAGCGACCAGCCCGCTTCTGCAAAGGCCGTGTCGGTCAGCATCCGGACGGAATCGCGCTCGCCGCCTATTGCATCCCAGATGTGGAACTCGGTCGGGCCACAGGCACGATCAACAAGCAGCGAAGCCTCCTCCAGCGCCGCCGCTTGTAACCGGCCGGCGTCGGGGACCCAAATATCGGATGCTTGTGGGAACGTGACGCCGGCCAACTCCGAGCCGGCGACAGTCGCTTGCGCGGCCGCCGGTTCGAGCAGCGCAATG
Source organism: Kaistiaceae bacterium (assembly GCA_963667605.2). Taxonomy (GTDB): domain Bacteria; phylum Pseudomonadota; class Alphaproteobacteria; order Rhizobiales; family Kaistiaceae; genus JADLGL01. The sequence goes on along the minus strand of CAXXUZ010000003.1, from coordinate 323,154 downwards.
ACGAGCACTGAGGTGAGGGCGCAGAGTTTTCCAAGGCCGGCAGCACTGGCTACTGCCGGCGATCGACGGTCAGTGATTGACTCGGACCGAATCCCCATTGGCCGAAGGATACTAGCCTATCGTCGGTCGAGCGAGCTTCGGCTCGCCTTGCTTTGGATAGCAGATCGCTATTGGCGGGATCACTCCCCCATTTTTAGCGCCGCAATGAAAGCTTCCTGCGGGATGTCGACCTTACCGAATTGGCGCATCCGCTTCTTGCCTTTCTTCTGCTTCTCCAGAAGCTTCCGCTTTCGAGTGATGTCACCACCATAGCATTTCGCGGTGACGTCCTTGCGCAGCGCCCGGATCGTCTCGCGGGCGATTATTCGGCCGCCGATCGCCGCCTGAATCGGAATCTGGAACATGTGCGGAGAAATGAGCTCTTTCAGCTTCTCGCACATCGCCCTGCCGCGTTTTTCAGCCTGACCACGATGCACTAGGATCGATAACGCATCGACTGACTCGGCGTTCACTAGGATCTGCATCTTGACCAGATCGCCGACGCGGTGGTCCTTGAGCCGATAGTCGAAGGAGGCATAGCCCTTCGTCACCGACTTCAGCCGGTCATAGAAATCGAACACCACCTCATTGAGCGGCAGATCGTAGATCACCATCGCCCGATTGCCGGCATAGGAAAGATCGACCTGGACGCTGCGGCGATCCTGGCAGAGTTTGAGCACCGCGCCGAGATATTCGTCCGGCGTGAGGATTGTGGCGCGGAGCCACGGCTCCTCGATATCGGCTATTTTCACCGGGTCCGGCATGTCCGCCGGATTGTGAAGCTCGATTGTCGAGCCGTCAGTTAGTTTGATCTTGTAGATGACCGACGGGGCGGTGGCGATCAGATCGAGATCGAATTCGCGCGCCAGACGCTCTTGCACGATTTCCAGATGCAGCAAGCCGAGAAAGCCGCAACGGAATCCGAAGCCAAGCGCCGCCGAAGTCTCCATCTCATAGGTGAAGGCCGCATCATTGAGCCGCAGCTTGCCGATCGCCCCGCGCAAGTCCTCGAAATCCGCCGCGTCGACCGGAAACAGCCCGCAAAACACCACCGGAATTGCCTCGCGGAAACCAGGCAGCGGCTCAGCGGCCGGCCGGCGATACTCGGTGATAGTATCGCCGACCGCGGTGTCGGCGACCTCCTTGATCGAGCCGGTGAGGAAGCCGATCTCGCCGGGACTGAGTTCGCCCCAATCGAGAAGCTTTGGGGTGAAGATGCCAACATTGTCGACATCATGCACCGCGCCGCTGCCCATCATCCGAATTCGCATACCTTTGCGGAGCTGGCCATCGGTGATCCTCACCAGCACGATCACGCCGAGATAGGGATCGTACCAGGAGTCCATCAATAACGCCTTGAGCGGCGCACTGGCGTCGCCTGAGGGCGCCGGCAGACGGTGCACGATGGCCTCAAGGATTTCGCCGATGCCTTCGCCGGTCTTGGCCGAGATCGGAATCGCCTCCGAAGCGTCGAGGCCAATAACATCTTCGATTTGCTGCCTGACCCTCTCCGGCTCCGCGGCCGGGAGGTCGATCTTGTTCAAGACCGGGACGATCTCATGATTAATGTCAAGCGCTTGGTAGACGTTGGCGAGGGTCTGCGCCTCGACCCCTTGGCTCGCATCGACCACCAGCAGCGACCCCTCGCAGGCAGCCAACGAACGACTCACCTCATAGGCGAAATCGACATGGCCGGGCGTGTCGATCAAATTGAGGACATAGCCGCTGCCGTCCCCGGCGGTGTAGTTGAGGCGGACCGTCTGCGCCTTGATCGTGATCCCACGCTCGCGCTCGATATCCATCGAGTCGAGGACCTGGGCGCGCATCTCCCGCTCGCTCAGGCCGCCTGTCAGTTCGATCAGGCGGTCGGCAAGTGTCGATTTACCGTGGTCGATATGGGCGATGATCGCAAAGTTGCGGATGCGATCGATCGGCGTGCCGCTCATGGCGTGGCCGATAGCACCGGGCCGGAGGGGCCGCAAGGACCACCGCATTCGGTGGTTCGGAGCAGCTTGTGGCATCATCGCAACAGCGCGGCAAGAATGTCGCGGTTGAGGTGGCGATTGCAGCGGTTCCGCTTGCCTTGAAATGGTTGTCGGATCAGTTTGACGTCGATCATTCGTGCTCGATTCGAGGACGAATAGGGTCAAGCCGAGCCCGGGGGTTCGGCGACGGGGGGCAGCAGGCCGCGCCGAATCTCGGCGCGGCCTTCTCATTTTGTCGAGCGTATCGGCATTATGCCGGCTTTTCGTTGGGCTGGACTGCCGCTCAGAACACAATTGAGCCAAGAATGGTAATCATCGTTCGCCGAGGACGGCACGGACAGTGAGGCGTGGCAGTGACTTGGTTGGTTTCCTCGAGACTTGGATCTTCGGCGATTGGCGTCATGTTCGGCCTTGCCCTGGCGACTTTCGGTGGATCGGCCGCATTCGCGCAGGTAACGCCGATCGATCCTCAGCTGATCGAGGACGCCGCCCATGACGAAGCGCTTCGTCTGCTCGGCGAGGCGCTGGGCCAAGCCGTCGAAGCCACACAAACCGATCCGACCATTCCCGACATCCTCTTCGCATTGGAAGAGAACATCGCCGCGACCCGGCGCATCCGCGAGCTGGCCGAGAACGAAGCGGCGCTGACCGTCGAGCAAATGCAGCAGATCGGTGCCGAAATCGCCGGCATCGCAGAGTCCTTCCAGATGATTGCCGATATTGCGCCGGAGGTCTTCGCGCGGCGTTGGCAGGAAATATCGACACTGGAGATGATCGGCGATGCCATTGGCTTTCGGATCGCCGACGCCCGTGCCAGCCTGGAGGATCTTCGTCTAGACAATCAGCGTATCCAGAATGATTTCTTGAACGGCAATCTGACCCGCGCCGAGATCGAGAAACGCCGGCTGACACAACAGGCAAACAACGCCGAGATCCAGGCTCTCGAAGCTGCGATGATAGCTTGGGACGTGTTTGGCCAGCGTCACGCCCAGGTGATGGATCGTATGGGAGACCAGACCGAGGACCTCGACGTCTTCTTCCACGCGTTACGCGAAAATGCTCGGGTCTATCGAGCGGCGGCGCAGACTTTGAGCCTCGCCAATTCGCTCCGCGCGGCGCTCGGCGATCTTGAAGCGATCGAGACACTGGAGCTTATGCGGGCGCAATTGGTGCAGTCCTGGGGCGATCTGATGCGGATTGTCGACGAGGTCAATGACGGCTTGATTCTACAGCCGGGAATGTGATGCGCCGATTTGTGGGACTCACCGTGTTGTTCAGCGTTGCCACAATGGCGTGGCTGCTGCTCGACGCCGATCCCGAGGGCCGGCGGGATCTTGTCGATCGGATCACCAATGCGTTCACCGATGAGGAAGTGGCACCGCCTCCGAATTGGGGTGATGTCGCCACCAAGGTCGGTGAATTCACGGAAGAGGAAAGGGCGTTGCGCGAAGCGCTTAACCCGCCTCTGGGTGCCGCTGCCCCTACGCCCCCGGCGAAACCGGTCGATGGGCCGTGAATGGCTGCCCGCTTAACCTTGTGGTCCTAGCGCGTCGCCGGGCATGGCGATCACGTTGAAACCGGTATCTACATAGTGAACTTCGCCGGTCACGGCCGATCCCAAATCCGACAGGAGATAGGTCGCGGCTCCGCCGATTTCATCGATTGTCACGGTTCGCCTCAGCGGTGAACTGCGTTTCTGGTAGTTGTAAATTGTTCGCGCATTGGCGACACCAGAGGCCGCGAGGGTTCGTACCGGCCCCGCCGAGATAGCGTTGACGCGGATGTTGTTCTGGCCGAGATCAACGGCGAGGTAGCGGACCGACGCTTCCAGAGCCGCCTTAGCAACGCCCATTACATTGTAATTCGGCATCACCCGCTTTGATCCGACATAGGTGAGCGTAACCGCTGCGCCACCATCAGCCATCAGCGCGGCGGCGCGCTTCATCGTCTCGGTGAAGGAGAAGCAGGAGATCACCATCGTGTTGATAAAGTTCTCCCGCGTCGTGTCGGCGTAGCGACCGCCGAGTTCGCCGCGATCGCTGAAGGCGACCGCGTGTACCAGGAAATCGATGGAACCCCATTTCTCCGATATCGCCGAAAACAAATTGTCAAGTGCGGCGGGGTCGTCGGCGTCGCACGCGAGTCCAACGTCGCAAGGTAGGACGAAGTCGCACCCGATCAATGCGGCGAGCGGCGCCACTCGCCGATCCATATTCGGCGGCTGATATGTGAGGGCCAGTTCCGCTCCTTCCGCCGCTAGCCGTTTGGCAATGCCCCAGGCGATCGAATGGTCATTGGCCACGCCCATGATCAGCCCGCGACGGTCCTTCATGAGGTCGGCCATCACACTCGCCGCGGGTTAGGCTGCATAGCGTTGAAATGCCAACGACGCATTCGTGCCGCCAAAGCCGAAGCTGTTGGACAGGACAACATTGAGCTCAACAACGTCCTGGCGTTCCTGGACGATCGGCACGCTTGCGAAATCGGGATCGAGATTGTCGATATGAGCGGATTTTGCGATGAAGCCGTTATTCATCATCAGCAGGCAATAGATCGCCTCCTGAACACCGGTGGCCCCGAGCGAATGCCCGGTCAGTGATTTGGTCGCCGAAATCGGTGGGCACTTCTCGCCGAACACCGCCATGATTGATTCGATCTCGACCTTGTCGCCGATCGGCGTGGAAGTGGCATGGGGATTGATGTAGTCGACCGGCTCGCCGACCATGGCCAGCGCCATCTTCATGCATCGAATGGCGCCGTCGCCGGATGGCTGAACCATATCTTGGCCATCCGATGTGGCGCCATAGCCAACGATCTCGCCATAAATTTTGGCGCCGCGGGCTTTAGCATGCTCCAGCTCCTCAAGCACAAGCACGCCCGCGCCGCCGGCGATGACAAAGCCGTCACGATCACGGTCATAGGCACGCGAAGCGACGCCAGGGCGATCGTTGAATTTGGTCGACAGCGCGCCCATTGCATCGAACAGGACCGACAGCGTCCAATCGAGCTCTTCACCGCCGCCAGCGAAAATGACGTCCTGCTTGCCGATCTGAATGAGCTCATAGGCGTTGCCGATGCAATGGTTCGACGTCGCGCAGGCCGAGGAGATCGAATAGTTCACTCCCTTGATTCCGAACGGGGTGGCGAGGGTCGCCGAATTGGTCGACGACATCGCCTTGGGTACCGCAAAAGGACCGACCCGCTTCGGGCCTTTCTCGCGCGTGATGTCGGCGGATTCAACGATCGTACGGGTCGAAGGTCCCCCGGAGCCCATGATCAGGCCGGTTCTTTCATTAACGACATCGGCATCCTCGAGGCCGGCATCCTGGATCGCTTGCCGCATCGCGACATAATTCCACGCTGCGCCGCCGCCCATGAACCGCGCCACTCGCCGCTCCAGAACTTCGTCAGTGTTGAGATTTGGTGCTCCGTGCACTTGGCAACGAAAGCCAAGCTCGGCGTAACGATCCGCCCGCACGATGCCGGAGCGCGCTTCGCGAAGCGATGCCAGCACTTCCTGGGTGTTGTTCCCGATCGAAGAGACGATCCCCATACCGGTGACAACCACGTGTTTCATCAACTCACGTCCTCTTGGTGGAGTCAGCGGCTACGAGGCCGGCCAGCGCTCCGTTGGCGGCCATTCAGTCGCCGGTCGGCGTCGCTTCACTCTGAAACAGCCCGACCCTCAAATCCTTGGCGTAGTAGATGGTCTCACCATCCGCCTTCAGCCAGCCATCGCCTATCCCAAGGCATAGCTTTGACTTGAAGACCCGCTTGAGGTCGACGCCATATTCGATACGTGTCACCGCCGGCCGTACTTGACCGCTGAATTTGACCTCGCCGACCGACAGCGCTCGACCGTGACCGATACCCTCGATCCAGCCAAGAAAGAAGCCGAGCATTTGCCATAGCGCATCAAGCCCGAGACAGCCAGGCATCACCGGATCGCCTTTGAAATGGCAAAGGAAAAACCAAAGGTCAGCCCGGATCCCCAGCTCAGATCTGACGACACCCTTGCCGAATCGCCCGCCTTGCTCCGAGATCTCGGAGATACGATCGAACATCAGCATTGGCGGTAGCGGCAGCTGCGGATTGCCGGGACCGAACAACTCGCCGCGAGCGCAACTCAGAAGGTCCTCATATTCAAAGCTGGATCTTCTATCGCTCATTCCGTCCTGTGGGTTCCCGATAGGGGTGGGTCGCTCTAGGGCTTGCCGCATTGACCGCTACTCTTCGCCAACAAATATCTCCTAGCATAGGGTTCACCTTGCAAGAAGGCGGCGCATGATCGGCGCCACCAACCGAACTCTGCCCCGCGACGCTTCGCCGCGTGGCATGCCGATCACTCCAAAACCGCCTCAATCAGTACGTAATGCTACCGGCCACAACTGGTGAGGAAAGTTGCCGCCCCAAGGCGGACACTCTATAATATAGGTATGGAAAGAAGGTTTTCGCGTGACCCAGCTAGCCGGAACGATACGAGCCAGCGATTCAAGGTCGGCTTCGATCCGAGCCCGCTTACGTGCGGCCGGCCTTCGGCCCACGCGACAACGAATGGCGCTGGCGCAATTGCTGTTCGGGCATGGCAATCGCCACATTTCGGCTGAGGGGCTTCATGACGAGGCGATCGCCGCCGACGTCCCGGTGTCGCTAGCAACCGTGTATAATACGCTGCATCAATTCACGGCTGCCGGGCTCTTGCGAGAATTCGCGCTGGACGGATCGAAGACCTATTTCGACACCAACATATCCGATCACCACCACTTCTTTCTTGAAGACGACAATCTGATGTTCGACGTGCCGCAGGATGCGCTCGGCCTGGGACAGCTTCCCGAACCGCCACCCGGCACCGAAATCAGCCGGGTCGACGTGGTGATCCGTCTTCGCCGAGTTCGCTGACTGGCACGTTAGTCGAACTCCTCACCCGGATAGACACCCCACAGCCTCACCTGCTCGACCCAACCAGTGAAACGGCTGTCAACGAGCCTGCACCAGCCGTCACGGCAGCGGTTCACCGAAGCGACCACTCCTTCTTCGAGAAGAGCTGTAATTCGGCCGTCGTCGTTGGGCTCGACCCGCACGGGTAGCGGGTCGCCGTTGTCGCTGGGCGAGACCACCACCGATCGGTCGCCGGAAAGAAGGTTCCACAGTACCCAGCCCTCATTGCCGCTGGAATCGCGAACACGGCGCCAATTGTCGAACTCCTGCGTAATCTCGACCGGGAGGCCGAAGCGAACATAGGTCCAGGCGATAGGGTAATCCGAGCCGGGGCCGACGCGGATATTCACCACGTTCGATTTCAGACTGACGAATCGTGGAAGCGGCAGGTTGGTCGCCGGACCAAACTGTTGGCCTTGCGCTTGCGCCTGTTCGCCGAGGGCTGCGACAAGCAAGAACGCGATCATTCCGATCCATCGGCGCCCGCTGCGCAAGAATCCGATTTGTGTCAATGCGGGTTCTCCGAGAGGCCGGCGGCCAATTCTCCGGCGAGCGCTCGCTCGATCAGTGCCCGCGTCTCCTGCAGCCCATAGATTGCAACAAATGAGCCAAAGCGAGGCCCTTGCGGCAGTCCGAGTAGGATTTCGTAAAGCGCCGCGAACCAAATGAGGGAAACACCGGGCCGTCCGTCCGGCGATGTCTTATTGGCGTCCTGAAACTGAGGAAAGGCACGTCCGACCTCATATGCCGCCGATTGGATCGCTTGCGCGTCGTCGATCTGCGCTTCTTCCAGTCGCGCCAAGGCGGCGTCGAGTGCCACAAGTGCTTCATGCTCCACGGAATCGGCCAGGCGGAACGACTTCGTCGGCTCAACAAAGTCACCATAATAGCGGACCGCGTACCCGACCAGCCGGTCGAGTTCGGGATGGCTTTCGCGGCTGACCCCTGGAATGTGCCTAAGTATGAAGCCCCACAGCACATCGGCCGAATGGGCGTTTGACGCCGAAGCCAGGTTGAGCAGCATGGTAAAGGTCAGTGGCATTTCCACAGTCGGAACATGGCCGCCATGGACGTGCCAAACCGGGTTGGCGAACCGACCTTTGAGATCGGCCCCATCGCGATGATAAGCGGCGACGAAGGAGTAATAATCGTCCACCGCCCGCGGGATGACGTCGAACGTAAGCCGCTTCGCCGCGCGCGGTTTCTGAAACATGAACTGGGCCAGGCTCTCGGGCGATGCATAACGGATCCATTCGTCGATGGTCAGCCCATTACCTCGCGACTTCGAGATTTTCTGTCCATTCTCATCGAGAAACAGCTCATAGCTGAATCCCTCCGGCGGGTTCCGGCCAAGCACTTTGCTAATCCGGCTCGATAGTTTGACCGAATCGATCAGATCCTTGCCGCTCATTTCATAATCCACCTCAAGCGCGGCCCACCGAAGCGCCCAATCGGCCTTCCATTGGCACTTCACATGGCCGCCGGCCACCGGCACTTCGGTGAGTTCGTCATTCACCGGATCGCGGAAGACGATCGTGCCCGAACCAGGCTTGCTTTCCAGCACCGGCACTTGCAGCACCTCACCCGTCGTCGGTGAGATCGGCAGAAACGGCGAATAGGACTGCCGGCGCTCTTCCCTGAGCGACGGCAACATGATCGCCATGACCTCGTCATAGACCTCAAGCATGCGTTGCAATGTCTGGTCGAGCCGCCCCGACCGATAGTACTCGGTGGAGCTGGCGAATTCATAGTCGAAGCCGAATTGATCGAGGAAGCCCCGCAGCCTGGCATTGTTGTGGTCGCCGAAACTTGCGTGGGTGCCGAATGGATCCGGAATCGAGGTCAACGGTTGGCCGATATGCTTGGCCAAAATCGTCGGATTCGGAACATTTTCAGGCACCTTGCGCAGCCCATCCATGTCGTCGGAGAAACACAGCAGCCGCGTCGGCCAGCGGTCACGGCTGAGCAGCCGAAAGGCGACACGCACCATGCTGGTTCGCGCCACTTCGCCAAAGGTACCAATATGTGGAAGGCCGGATGGGCCATAACCGGTCTCAAACAAGACCTCGCCGCGATGATCGGACGGCCGCGAGAGCCGAGCCAGGAGCCTTCGGGCTTCCACGAACGGCCACGCCTTCGATTGCTCGACGGCGGCAACAAGCTCGTCGGTGATTTCGAGCGGCGGGGTCGCCGTCTTCAGCATTTGCGAGCGCCTCATGAACTGGCGGCGGACCCTATGAATCGCCGACGCGGGCGTCAACGCCGCTTAACGGTTGCTCAAACACCGTGCCTCTCATAATAGTCTGAGACCATCAGCGGAGGCGGGCCGAAATGAACCAGATGCACCGGCCGATCGGTCATCACGAAGCGCTTATCTATGTCATGGTGACGGTCTCGGCGTCGGATCGGATCATGACCGACAAGGAGCTGATGAAGATTGGCGACATTGTGCGTCAGGTGCCGATCTTCAACGACTTCGATACCGAACGGCTGGTCGCGGTCGCCGAGGAGTGCGGCCGCCGTTTGCAAGGCGATGACGGGCTAGAGGAAATCCTCGATATCGTCGCTGAAGCGCTACCGGAGCGGCTCTACGAAACCACCTATGCCTTGGCCGTCGAGGTGGCGGCGGCCGACCTCCATGTCGAGCAAGAGGAGTTGCGCTTTCTTCAGATCCTCCGTGACCATTTGGAAATCGACAATCTGGCGGTCGCTGCAATCGAACGAAGTGCTCGGGTTCGCTACCGAGTCGCGTCGCCTTAGTAGAAACTGACCGGGAAATACCGAAGATATATCCCGGCATAGGTGCCGTCGGTGTAGATCGAGCGTAAGGCTTCATTGATGCCGGCAAGGATGGCTGCCTGCTCCGGAGCAACCGCGATCGCCATCCCTGGCCCGAAAAAGGCCGCCTCGAGATAGGGGCCGCCCGCGAACATGCAACACTCCCCGGCGGTCAGGCCTTGGAGCCAAAACGAAAGCTGCAACCCGTCCCCGAACAGGATTTCAGCTTCGCCAGAGCGAAGGGCCGATCGGGCGGCCTCGGCATTCTCAAACAGCACCGCCTCGGAACTGGCGAAGAAGGTTTCAAGATAGGCCTGATGAGCGGTCCCGGCGACCACCGCGATCCTCTGGCCGGCTAGAGCCGAAGCCGAAATCTCGAGCGGCAGACCCCGTCTCACTACGAACCGGGCCGGCAGGCGCAGATAGACGTCGCTGAAATTGATCTCGCGCTGAGTGCCGGCTGAGATCGCGATCCCGGCGATGGCGGCGTCGGCGCGATCCGTCGTCAGCGTCTCGACGAGGTCTTCGAACGGTCGCACTTGCATCGTGCAAGGAACCTCGAGCTCCTCGCAGATTGCCCGTGCGAGATCGATATGGAAGCCGATCAGCCGTCCATCCGCATTGGTGAAGTTGAAGGGCGGAAAATTATCGCTAGTGACGAAGCGGATTCCATCGAACGGCTCCACATCATCGCGGTCGGCGCGCATAGCCGGATCCCAGAAATTGGGAATCACCACCTCGGGGGCGTTGGCCGGGAACGGCTGGCCAATCGCGAGCGACGCGGCGACCAGGCCAAGGATAGCCAGCAGCCAGGCCATCGCCGCAGCGATCGATCTTTTCATCTGAGGATCACGGCGCATCCAGCCGGCGTGTCGACCTGGCGCTGCGAAGAAACGCCACGATCAATAGAAGCGGCCCAATGGTGAGGGCAAAATCGGCGAGGTTGAAGATGAACAGTGTCCGGTCGCCGATATGCAACAAGAGGAAATCAACGACGTGGCCCTGGGTCAGACGGTCAACGATATTGCCGATCGCGCCGCCGACGATCAGCCCGAATCCGATCGAGGCCATCCGCCCGCCTTCGCGCGATCGCGCCCACAGGATAAGCACGATGATGGTCACCATGATCACCGTCACCAGCAGAAAATCGCTGTCCGTCCCGCGCAAGAAGCTGAACGCAATGCCGGTATTGTAAGTCAGATAGAGCGCCAGGATCGGTAGAAGGTCGACGACAACAGTTACCTCTAGGCTCGCCTCGGCCAGCCATTTGGTCGCCTGGTCGATTGCTAAGGTGCCGGCGATGACCCAGATCCCCAGGCGCGATGCCGGTCCCGGCGGCTTGTTGGCGAGTGCTTCGGTCGCGGCTTGGGTCAAAGCAAGGTCTGGCTATAGGCTGATGTGGTTGCGCCGAATTTCGTAGAGCATCACCGCGGTAGCGACAGCAAGGTTCAAGGAGTCGGCTTCACCCGCGATCGGGATCCTGACCAATTGGTCGCAGGCGTTGGCAAGCGCCTCCGACAGGCCGGATTGCTCGTTGCCCATCACCAACAGAACCGGCTCCCGATATTCGGCCGCTCGATAGTCGATCCGGCTCGAAAGATGGGTGCCGACCACCGCCCCGCTCCATCCCTCGCGCAGCCTTTGAAAATGCTCGTCGCCGAGCCGCGCGATCGGCACATGGAAGATCGAACCCATAGTGGCGCGGACCGCTTCGACCGAGAACGGATCGACCGATGGCCCAATCAAAATGATACCGCCGGTCCCGACTGCATCAGCGGTTCGGATGATCGTCCCGAGGTTGCCGGGATCCTTGATCCGCTCCAGCGCTATCCACACCGAGTCGGCCCTTGGCTTGATCGCCTCAGCCGCGATCAGGCGCTGCTCGATCACACCGACCACCGTCTGCGGATTTTCGCGCCGGGTGATCTTGGCAAGAATCTCGCCGCTGACAGCGAGGATGTCGGCGCCCCGCGCACGAGATCGCGCAGCGGCCGCGGCGATGGCCGGTTGGTCGATGGCATCGGCCCGATGAATGAACATTCGCACCGGCCAGTTTTGCTGTAGCGCGTCGCTGACGAGCTTCAGCCCCTCTGCAACAAACAGCCCCGATTCACGTCGTTGTTTGACCTGGGCGAGAGCCCGGATCGACTTGATCCGAGGATTGGCGTGGCTGGCGATGGACAGCACTTTCCCCGGTCGGCGCGGCATTGCTTCTTCACGCAACATATTCATCAAGCGCCCCAGCGGCTGAACAGCGATGTCGAGAGTAGCCGGTTGCCGCTTTGCTCGCGGAGTAGCAATTCGCCGGACTCCAGCGTGCCGGAGAGACCGCTGAGGGTTTCGGCGGCAAGCTCATGAATCGAGACAAAGGACGCCCGGATCGAATAGGCGGTGAGCACAAGAAACGACGGTTGATCGCTGAGGAGACCGCGGCACAGCCGCATCATGTCCGCCAGATCGTGGAAGATCTCCCAGATCTCGCCCTTTGGGCCACGACCGAACTTCGGCGGATCGAGGATGATCCCGTCATAGCGATTGCCGCGACGCTGTTCACGCAACACGAACTTCATCGCATCGTCGCAGATCCAACGGACCGGCAGATCGGACAGGCCCGATGCGGCCTGATTCTCACGCCCCCATGCGATGGTCTTTTTCGAAGCGTCGACATGGGTGACCGTAGCACCCGACTTGGCCGCGATCAGCGACGCGATCCCGGTAAAGCCGAATAGGTTCAGCACCTTGCCGGGGCGGCCCTGGGATTTGATTCGATTGGCGATCCAACGCCAATGCGGCTCCTGCTCGGGAAAGACGCCAACATGGCGAAAGGCTGTGAACCGACCGAGGAAACTAATATCCTCGAACCGCATTGGCCAATTATCTCCGATCGGCCTGGCGAATCTCCAACGGCCATCGGCGTCCTCGTCGCCCCTGAAGATCGCATTGGCGCTTTCCCAATCGGCGTTTTCGGCACGTCTACGCCACATCGCTTGCGGCTCCGGCCTCACGATCCGATACCGGCCATATCGCTCCAGTTTTGCCCCATCGCCGGAATCGATAAGGGCATAATCTTCGAACCCAGAAGTCTCCAGCATGACCGGAATTTGCATGTCGAGGCGCGCCCGTGCATTGCCTCTGCCTTGCGCCATGCTAGGAGTCCCTGTGCCCTGATATTGGACGAGCGCGTGTGATAGCCGTACGGGGTGATCCGGCCAGCGGTCGATGACCATCGAGAGGGGTCTTCACGATGGAATTGAAAGGTCGTTATATCCTGCGAGCCTCCCGGGACAATGTGTGGGCCGCTCTCAGTGATCTTTCCATACTGGAATCATGCCTTCCTGGATGCGAGTCCTTGGAGCGGCTTTCAGACGGCGAAGTGAAAGCCGTCGTTGCGGTCGAGATCGGACCGTTTAAGTCTCGCTTCACCGGAAGGATTGGACTGCACAACCCCGTTCTGCCGCATCGCTGGACGCTTCGTGGCGCAGGTCGTGGCCGTCCGGCGGGATCGGCTCGGGGCAGCGCCGATGTTGAGCTATCGGAACTAGGGAACGAAACCGCGATCAGTTTTGTCGGAAGTGCCGAGGTTGGCGGCAAGCTGGCGGAAATAGCCGCGGCCGAGATCGAAGCGCAGGCCAAGGAAATGACGGATCGGTTTTTTTCGCGGCTCGAGGAGGAAATCCAAGCCACCGAACCGAAATGGGTCGATCAGCTTGATCACACCCTAGCCGGGGTGCCGCAATTGGGCGACGAGCCAAGTGAGCGGGTGGTCGAGGACAAAGCCGAAATCGCTGGTGAAACGGCCAATGTGATTGAGCGCCGGGTGGAAATAGCCGCGGGCCGCGACTTTCTCGGTGGCCCCTATGTTTGGGGTTTGCTGGCTCTCGTGGTCCTGATCGTGATTCTGGCGCTGATGTATTAGCGGCTTTCGTGCCGCCGTATCCAGCCCGATCGCGACTTCCGCTCGCCGACAGGAGCCGCTGGCGGCTATGGCGGTAAGGCCGGTCTCAACGGATGTGCCGATCTCGCTTCCTGTGAGATAGTTTGACGCTGCCAATGACGACCGTTAATGTCACTTCTTATAGTAATTCTAAACTAGGAGATCGCCGATGAAGGGCGAACCGAGAGTGATCGAACGCCTCAACGGAGCGCTGAAGCTCGAATTGAGTGCGGTCCATCAATATTGGCTACATTATCGCCTGACTAAAGATTGGGGTTACGGCAAGATGGCCAAGAAGGAGCGGGCCGAGTCGATTGAGGAGATGCATCATGCCGATCGGCTGGTGGCTCGGATCATCTTCCTCGAGGGAATGCCGAGCATGCAGCCGATCGGATCTCTTCGTATCGGCCAGAATCTCAAAGAGGTTCTCGAGGCCGATCTCGCCGGCGAAAATGAGGCACGCGAATATTACCGCGAATCTCGCGATATCTGCCGGGCCGAGGCCGACTATGTGTCGATGGAATTGTTCGAATCATTGCTGACCGACGAGGAGGGGCACATCAACTTCCTCGAAGGCCAATTGAGCCTGCTGAAGGACATCGGCGAGCAGCTATACGGACAGCTGCAGGCGGAGCCGACCAACGAGGCCGACTAGGTCTTAACAGCACCTCCGGAGACCTCGTGACAGGGCCTGTCCTCGCCATCGAACAGAGCGGGTCCTGCTGCCGCGCGGTTGTCTTCAGCTCCGATCGTCGACTGCTGGCAGCGTCACGCGAGGAGCTGAAGCCGACCAAGTCCAGCGCCGGCTTGGTAGAGTTCGATCCCGAGGAGATCTGGTCCACGACCGTTGCCACCAGCCAGGCGGCGCTGCTTCAAGCCAGAGTAGAGCCCGGCGCTGTCGCGGCCATCGGCATTGCCGGCGATCCGACGACGACGCCGCTGTGGGATCGCGGTTCCGGTGCCCCGGTGCATAATGCGATCGCCGCGGCTGACCTCCGCACCGAGGAGCAATGCCGCGCATTGCGCCGTGCCGATATCGAGCCGGTCATTCAAGGCAGGACCGGGCTCCGACTCCATGCTGGCGGGACGGCGACCAAATTGGCTTGGATGCTCGACAATATCGAAGGGGCCCGAACTCTGGCCGAGCAGGGAAGCTTGGCCTTTGGCGGCGTCGCAAGCTTCCTTCTGTGGCGCCTGACCGACGGGCGTGTGCACGCCACTGATGCAACCAATGCCGCGTCGACTCTCTTGTTCAATTTGACGGAGCAAGACTGGGACGAAACACTTCTCGACATATTCTCCATCCCGGCCGCGATTCTGCCCGAAATATTCGACAGCGCGACGTATTTCGGCGCCGTCGATGCCGAGCATTTCGGCGGTGCCGGTCCGGTCGCCGTCCAGGGGATGGCCGCCACCGGGCAGGCGGCATTATTAGGTCAGGCCGGTCTCGCCGCCGGCGCGCTCAGTCTCAGCCTTAGCTCCGGCTGCTCCGCGTTGCTGAGCACCGGCCGGCAAAGGCCGGCCTCCGGCGATCGCGATCAGGTCAGCATAGCTTGCCGGCTGGACGGCAAAGCCAGCTTTGCGAAAATCGCTGGCAATACCGCCGCCGCTGATGCCTATTCCTGGGCGCAGCGGACTTTTGGATTGTCGGACGGGCCGCGCGAAGCGGATCAATTGGTCGGCTCGGCCAGCCCCGAGACCGAGATGTACCTTGTCCCAGCCGACGTGACTGCCGGCTTTCCATGGTTTCAGGGCTCCACCGCAGGGCTGGCCTACGGCTTCCAAACAGATGTGACGTCAGCCGATCTCGTCCGCGCATCGATGGAATCCTTCGTTTTCGCCACCAATGATCTCCTCGCGGCGATGAACAAGAATGCCGCGGCAGACGTCCCAACATCGCCTGCGAGAGTCTCCGGCGGCCTAGCTCGGTCGGATCGGACGATGCAGTTCCTGGCCGACATCCTAGATCGGCCGGTGGAGCGGCCCACGATTGTCGAGGCAGTGGCGCTGGGCGTAGCTTGGCTGGCTGGCAACGGCGCCGATATCTGGCCGGACAGCGAGAGTTTCATCGCTGGCCTTTCCATGGACCGGCGTTTCGAACCTCGAATGGCGCAATCGCGCCGGCGGGCAAAGATCAATGGGTGGCGGAACGCTGTCGGGCTGGCTTTGGCGGGGAAATCCGCGGCTGGCCGCTAGTGGATAAAATTTGACGTTTGAATCCCGCGAGGGATTCTCGCCGGGCACGTTGTGTGCGAGTCTGGCGCATGCGGCCAGGAATCATCGTCGATGTGAGTACCGCCGACCGTGCTCGTCTCGAAGCGGTCGTTGCGGACCGGAACAGCCGGCAGAAACACGTGTGGCGGGCACGGATCGTCCTTCTGAGCGGGGATGGTCTCGGCACGGTCGAGATCATGCGCCGCACCGGCAAGAGCAAGACAGCGGTTTGGCGTTGGCAGGAGCGCTTCATGCACGAGGGTGTCGAGGGGTTGCTGCGGGACAAGACGCGACCCTCGCGCGTTCCGCCGCTCGGCCGGGAAATCGCTGACCGCGTCGTCGCGCTGACGCTGAGTGCGCCGCGCCACGAGGCGACACATTGGACGGCGCCGGCGATGGCCAAGACGGTCGGCATCAGCGTCAGCGCGGTACAGCGCATCTGGCGGGCGCACGGGCTTCAGCCCCACCGGGTCCGGCAGTTCAAGCTGTCGCGTGACCCGGAGTTCATTCCCAAGCTGCGGGACATCGTCGGCCTTTATGTCGATCCGCCGGCGCACGCCGTTGTCCTGTCGGTTGACGAGAAGAGCCAGATCCAGGCGCTCGACCGCACCCAACCCGGGCTGCCGATGAAGACGGGACGCGCGGGCACGATGACGCATGACTACAAGCGGCACGGCACGACCACGCTGTTCGCCGCGCTGAACGTGCTCGAAGGGCGTGTCATCGGCCGGTGCATGCAGCGCCATCGACACCAAGAGTTCATTCGCTTCCTCAACGCCATCGAGGCCGACGTGCCCGCGGGAAAGCTGGTCCATGTGATCCTCGACAACTACGCCGCCCACAAGCATCCCAAGGTCCGCGGGTGGCTTACGCGCCATCCGCGGACCTTTTTCTTCCACTTCACCCCAACATCCTGCTCCTGGCTCAACGCCGTCGAAGGTTTCTTCGCAAAGCTCGCAAAGCAACGTCTCAAGCGCGGCGTCTTCCACTCGATCGTCGATCTCCAGGCCACCATCAACCGCTTCCTCGAACACACCAACAACGATCCGCAGCCCTTCATCTGGACAAAGGATCCCGACAAAATCATCGCCGCTGTCAGACGCGGGCATCAAGCGTTAGATTCCATTCACTAGCTCATTGCCAATGGCGTCCGGTGAGATCGATGGCGTAGCCTGACGGTCGATTGATGAAATCGGTCAAACCGAGCAAGGCGGGAGCCGGGTGGGTGATCAGCCAGGTCGGGATTGAAGTCATCAACGCCTGGAATGGCGGTTTGTCGACAAAGGCCTCTCGGAACGGACCTTTCGTGAAAATCTCCGACATGCGCGGGGCGATGCCACCCGCGACATAGACGCCGCCGCGGGCTAGGTAGATCAGCGCGAGATCGCCAGCATAGCGGCCGAGATAGGCGGTGAATAGGCCTAATGTGTCGCCGGCGGTCGTGTCGTGTGCCGCGATACCGCGAGTGACGATGTCAGCAGAGACAAGCGGTTCCGCCGCCAGCCCAGCTCCATCGGCGAGCGCCCGATAAAGCCGCTCAATGCCGGCGCCGGAGAGGATTGCTTCTGCCGAGCTTCGCTCATCACTGCGCCGAATGTGTTCCCAAATCGCGGCATCGCCGGAGGTGACCGGACCGAACTCGACATGTCCACCCTCGCTTGGCAAGGGGAGCCATTGCGTGCCCGACCGCACCAAAGCCGCCGCTCCGAGGCCGGTGCCGGCACCGATGACCAGCTTCGGCTCCGAGGCAACTCTTCGCCCGCCGCCGATCGGCAATGTCGCGTCTTCGGGAAGATTTGGCAGCGCCATAGCCAAGGCCTCGAAATCATTGAGGAGCACGACTTCCGAAAGGCCGAAATGATCGATCAGCTGCTTCGGCTCGATGGTCCAAGGGCCGTTGGTCAGCTCGGCGCGGTCTCCTTGGATCGTTGCCGCCAGTGCCAGCACCGCCGATTGCGGCCGCCCGAAAAGGGCCGGCATGACCCGCCCGGTCAGTGCTTGCCCGAGATCGGTATGGTCGGCGACCGGAAAGGCTACAGTTTCGCTCAGGGCACCGTTGCTATCGACGGTCGCGAAACGGGCATTCGTCCCTCCGATGTCGGCGATCAGTGCCGGCAGCGGCACCAAGGGCTTTCGATCGTGTTCGCTCATCTTGGAATATCGGCCGAGGGCGCCGGTCCATCGCTAAAGACCGGGTTTAGCCAGGTTCCGGTGAGGAGGAAGGGCAACGATCGGTTCCGTTCGTCGCCATCTAGCCAAACCACACCTTGTCCGCCGACTGCCGGCGTCGTCAGCGATCCCCAGCCAACAAAATCGAGGTCGAAACCGGCCCCTTCAGCCTCGACTCGATCCGCCAAAAACTGACCGCCGAAGAACGAAAACGACGCGTCAAACACCGCGAATTCGATCTCACCCTGGCCCACCGACACCGCGTCCACTGTCGGCACCGGCATTGCCGCCACCTCCGAAAGGTCGATCCCCAGCATTGATCCATTGACGATGGTCGTCTGCAAGATGCCGGTCAGTCGCTGCACCAGTTCACCCCAAGTCGCTCCTTCAGTGGCGGCCTCCAAAGTGCCGGTCGCCTGTCCGGAAATCGAAGCCAAGCCGACCAGATCGGAAAGCGCTGCACCGGTGTTAACATCGGACAGCACCAAACGGGCTTCGGCGGCGAGGCGCGGTGCCCGGTATTCGGCAGTCAGGGATGCTTGAATGTGGCCGCCATAGAAACCGGCTTCCCCCAACCGCAGCGAAATCGTCCCGTCCTTAACGATGGCGGAGGCCGCCAATCCCTCCAAATGGGTCGCGCCGATGATCAGGCGATCCGCCGAAATCCGGACGTCGGAATCGAAGTTCGCAAATGCCGGCAGCCGTATCTCGGCATCGCGCCAAGTCCCCTCGGCCTCGACATCGGCTCGGAAGGCCTCGGCGTAGATGGTTAGGTCGAGTTCATCGAGGGCCAGGGTGCCGATTATCGATATTCGATCGCCGCTGAAATCGACCGAAAACGCACCAATCGCTTCATTGCCGTCAAGCCGCATTTCGGCTTGGGTGAACGATAGGACCGGCCAAGCCCAGCTGCCGCGTCCGGAAATAGCAGCCGCGCCGAGGGTCGTGTCATCAGCGATCGGCGTTCCGGCCCAGCGGATGACACGCCGTAGCGACCCCATGCTCACAGTGGTCTGGCCATCGAACGAGAAATCGAGCTCGGAGCGTCCAACGGTGCCGTCGAAGACGATCTGGATCGGATCGGCGCCTACGCTGAACCGACCGGGGGAAACGCGGCCGGCGATAAGTTCGAGCGGTTCGCGCAAGCTCGCTGAGATTGCGACCAACTCGCCGCGCCACACCAGCGAGCCGCGTGCTGTCGCCGGCTGCGAAGTCGAAGGCCAATCGATGTCTAGTGTGACCTCGCTGAGCGTCGCAAGCTCCGCGCCTGGTTCTTGATAGGTGACAGTGCCGTCACGAATCTGGAATCGGCCGAGCGCCACTTCCTCTTGCCGCTCGTTCCCGATGGCATTTGCGGGGTCCTCCTGAGCTTGGGCGACCCGCTCCGCGACCGCTCCACGCTCGAACGTCCAGTTGGATCGCCCTTCCTCGTTGACCCGCAACGAGATCACAGGCCGCGTCAATTCGAACGAGCTGATCTCGATCCGACCGAGCAACAGCGGCAGCCAACGAACGGTGCCGGTTAGTTCCTCGACACTGATGAACACCGCGCCCGAACCGTCGCCATCCTTGATGGTAACTCCCCCCAATCGGACGCTCGGACGGGGAAAGAATGAGATGTCTGGCTCGCCGACGAAACTAACCGGTCGTCCGATCCATTGTGTTATCTGCTCGGTTATGCGTACCCGGGCCAACTCGGGCGAAATCAATGACGGCGCGATTATTAGTGCCGCAGCCACCACCACGATGACGGCAACAAGGATGATTGCCAGCCGCTTCATGGAAACAATGGAGGCACGCCCTCACGGTCGGGGCAAGTCTGAAGGTTTCCCGCATAGGCGCGAATCGCGGTATCGGCAAGCTAGGCCGCTTCCCTACCGTATTGGGCTGGGTACAGGATTGGTCTGTCGGTTAGGTTTGTTCCTTCGCCGATGGCCGGAACTGAAAACCGCGCTCGGTGGTGCGGGCGAGCAATATCACCGGCACTAGACCCACTAGGACAATTGCCAGGGCGGATACCGCGCCCACCTCATAGGTACCGCGCGAGGCCTCGCTGAACAGCTGGGTGGCCAGCGTCTCCAGCCCGAAAGGGCGAAGCAATAATGTCGCCGGCAGTTCCTTCATGCAGTCGACAAAGACGATTAGAGCGCCCGCCGCGAGCGCTGGCCGCAGCACCGGCAAGTGAATTCGGAAAGCCGTCTCCGCCGGACCGGCGCCGAGGCTCCGGGCCGCCATGTCGAGCGACGGGCTGATCTTGGCCAGGCCGGCCTCGGCATTGCCGACCGCGATGGGAAGGAACCGCAGCACATAGGCAAAGACCAACGCTGCTCCCGAGCCGAGCAAGACCAGTCCGACCGAGACTCCGAACCAATCCCGAGCCAAATCGGCGATCTGATTGTCGATCGTCGCGATCGGAACCAACAGGCCGACCGCCAAAACCGTGCCGGGGAGGGCATAGCCAATGGTCGCCAAGCGCAACGCAGCATCGCCGGTCCTTCGCTTCAGCACTCTTGCGGCATAAGCCAGGAACAGCCCGAGGCCGACCGTGAAGGTAGTAGCGATCGCGGCCAGCAAAACGGTGTTGCCGATCCAGCTGCCGAGTTGCTCCGGCCAGCCGAACTCGGCGATCCGGGTGATCGCGGCATAGGTGAGGTAGAGAGCGGTCACGCCGAAGCCGAGAAAAACCGGAATGGAACAAGCGACGATCGCCGCGGCCGCGCGCCATCCGGCTAGTCTCTTCGGTGCCGGCGGGTGCGATTTGTGGCCACCGCCGACATAACGTTGCCGCCGCCTGGCCCAGCGCTCAAGTACGAGCAGGCCGAGAACGATTAACATCATGACAATTGCAATTTGCGCGGCGCCTTCGATGCTGCTGCGCGACACCCAAGTGGTGTAGATCGATACCGTCATCGTCCGGACGCCGAGGAATTCGGAGGCGCCGATGTCGTTGAGCGTTTCGAGAAGAGCGAGAGTGAGCCCGATAACGACCGCCGGCCGCGCCAAAGGCAGCGCAATTCGCAGAAACATGGCCGTCGGACCAGCCCCCAAAGTCCGAGAAGCCTCGAGAAAGCTTGCCGATTGCATCAGGAACAGCGCCCGAACCGGCAGATAGACATAAGGAAACAGCACCAATCCGAGGAGCACAATGGCGCCGCCCATCGAACGAATCTCGGGAAACCAGAGATCTTGAGGGTTGTTGATGCCGAAGAGATTGCGAACGAAGCTCTGAACCGGGCCGACGGGGTGCATCACGTCGAGATAGGCGTACGCGATGACATAGGTCGGGACCGCGAGCGGCAGCAACAGCGCCCATTCGAGAAAACGCCGGCCGGGGAAGCGATAAACGCTAATCAGCCAAGCCGTGCCGACGCCGATGACGGTGACCACGAGCCCCACTCCGAGCAGCAGGATCACCGTCGTCCGCGTCGCTGTCGGTAGAACGTTCTGAATGAGGTGAGGCCAAAGGTCTCCCGATCCTTGCGCCGCGAACCAGATCAAGCCCCCGACCGGCGACAGCACTGCCACTGCCATGATCAGGACCGGGATGAGCCAGCGCAGCTCGGGTCGTCGTCGGCGTCGAGTGCCTTCTACGGGATCGGATCTAGTCGGATCGTCGGACATCGACGATCACCAATGACGCGGGACGAGTTCGCGTCGCCGAAATGTTGGTTCGGCGGTCAATTGTCGAAGCCGACAATATCGATCAGCCGGCTCGCCGTCGTTCTATGGGGGGCGATTTCGCTCAGCGACAGCGGGTCTACAATCATCTCGCCGAGTGCGGCGATGATCGGATCGGCCGGCACGTCGACGCGAACCGGATATTCGAAATTGGCCCGAGCGTATATTTCCTGCGCCTCGCGAGACACGAGGAATTCGAGCAGCTGCACCGCGTTGGCATGGTGCGGTGCGTTGACCGCAATGGCCGCACCGGAGATGTTGACATGCGTGCCGAGGCCGTCGTCGAAGGTCGGCAGGATCACCTTGATCGCCTCCGCCCATTCCTGCTGCGCGGCGCCACCGGCACCCGACCGCATCAGTCCGACATAATATGAATTGCCGATGGCGATGTCGCAGATGCCGGCGAGAATGTCGCGGGCGCCATCGCGGTCGCCGCCACCAGCCGTCCGCGCCAGATTATCGCCGAGCGCCCGCAGATAGTCTTCCGTCGCCTCGGCGCCATGCTTAGCAATGTAGGCGGCGAACAGCGATGTGTTGTACGGATGCTGACCGGAGCGGATGCAGATGCGATCCTGCCATTGAGGATCGCCAAGGCTCTCATAAGTCATCATCTCGATATCGACCCGGTCCGCCGAGGCATAGATCACCCGAGCGCGGAGGGACAACGCGAACCATTGATTGCCGGGATCACGCAGATTCTCAGGGATCGCTGCGGTCAATATTTCTGAGTTGACCGGCTGGGCAAGGTTGCGATCGACTAGATTGATCAGCTCGCCGTAGTCGACCATCATGATGACGTCGGCTGGCGAATTGGCGCCCTCGGCGATCAGCCGTTCGGCGATGCCCTGGTTGATATAGACCACGCTGACACTAATGCCAGTGGCGTCGCTGAAGGCGCGAAACAACGGCAGCACGAGAGTCGGCTCCCTCGTCGTATAGACGTTGACAGAATTTGCCTGGGCTGAAGCAGTGGAAATAGCGCCGATCGCGATGGCCGCAGATGAGGCGATCACTGCAAGCGCCCCTGTGAGCGATCTGAGCATTGTGACGGTCTTCCTCTAATCGGCGAGGGTCAAGGCCTCGCGGTCAGGGGCGAACGGGCAGATTGCCTGGGCCGATGCTTGCCAATCGGGCAGAGCCAAGTCAACAGATTGCACAGGTATTTCAATTGGTTAGAAGAGATATAATGTAAAACGGCTCTAAACTTGGCCGAGATTCATGTTACGGTGCAATGGCTAAGTCGATGGTCAATCATGCCTGGAGCACGCGCTCCACCGGAAAGTTGATCCTTACCAGTGTGCCCTCATCTGGCGTTGAGTTGATCGCGAAGCTCGCCCGATTGGCCTCCACCAGGGCTTTAGTCAATGGCAGCCCGAGCCCAGTGCCTTCGAACCGCGCCGGTCCGGACGTAGCGATCTGCTGGAACGGCTTCAGAGCCGTCTCGATGTCCTTGTCCGACATACCGATCCCGGTGTCGCGAATACGCAGAACGACTTCGCCGCAGTCGTCGAACGCGGTCGACACGATCGCTTGACCGCCGGCAATGTTGAACTTCACCGCGTTTGACAGGAGGTTGAGCACGATCTGCCGCAGCGATCGTTCGTCGGCCACGACCTTGGGAAGGTCGCCTGCGAGGCTGGTGCGGATAATGATCCTTCGGCGGTTGGCCTCCGGCTGCATCAGCGCAACGCATTCCTGAACAATCTGGTTGATCGCCACCGCGGAGAAGGAAAGGTCGAGCTTGCCGGCTTCGATCTTCGACAGATCAAGCAGATCGTTGATCAGGCTCATCAGATGCGTGCCGGAGAGCCTTATGTCCTTCAGATATTCGCGGTATCGCTCGGTCCCGATTGGTCCGAAGCGCTCCTCCAAAATCACATCTGAGAACCCGATTATGGCAGTAAGCGGGGTCCGAATTTCGTGACTGATTTTGGCAAGAAACTTCGATTTCTGCTGGTTTGCGAGTTCGGCCGATCGTCGCGCTGCGACCAGCTCCTCCTCGGCCGTCTTCCAATGCGTGAGGTCCCGTAAAACGACGCAGAATTTCCCTTGGTCCGACACCCGCCCCATCGTCATGAACAGCGGGATCAACCCGCCCGTCGGCACCCGACCGATGACCTCGCGGCCATCATTGAGTACCGAGGCGACGCCATTGCGGGCAAGTCCGTCGAGATAGTCGGTCGCCGATTTGTGGCTTTCCTCGGCGAGGAGGGCAGTGAAAGGCTGGCCAAGCATGTCCGGTGCCTCCACCCCGAACAGTGCCTCGGCGCTGCGGTTGAGGTTCTGAATTTGCCCGTCGGCGTTCAACACAAGGATCCCATCGGTTGCAGTGTCGAGGACCGCCTCAAGCTCATCGATGCGGGTCAGAGTGGACTTCTGGTCAGCCAATCGGAGATCATCGGCCCTGGTGGTGAGGCCGCGAACCGATAGCATCGTCGCAGTTCCGTTGTCCCACGGCACGACGTGAAGTCGCGCCTCGGCTGCGATATGCCTACCGTCGGCTGCCCGAAGCGGAACTTGGGTCAATGGTTCCGGACCATCGGCCGAGGCTTCGCTGGTAGCTTCGGCAAACAAGCCGTCGACACCGCCTGCTGCGGCCAAGGCGGAGACATCGGCATATCCCAGGCGATCGAGGAAAGCCCGATTGGCGAACAGCACCGTTTGATCGCGGAACACAACGATCCCGATTGGAATTCGGTCGAGCAGGTGGGTCGGCACCGAAGCGGGCGCGGGTGCCGCCACCGCTGTGGCCTGGCTACCCAAAAATGCCGGGTCCGCCGTCTGGGCCGAAGCCTTCCCTTGATCTCCCGAACCCATGGCCGCCTTTCTCGGGCCAATGGCACGCAATGCTTCGGCAATCCGGCGAAATGCGTCCTGCTCGTCGCCGCTGAGATCGGCCTGCCTCGGCTCGGAGCGATCATTGGCCGAGGGCAATTTCACCACATTTGACGGTTCGGACGCTTCGGCCTCTTCGGCGGAAGACGGCAGCGGCTGCGACGCCGCCGCTTTTGTCTGGCGGTCGCCTAGGGCCGGGTCGGAACGCAACACTCCGAAGCCTCTGTGGCCCTCGAACAGGCCGTCGCTGCCGAAGCTCGGCAGCGCGGTGAGATCGAGCACGATGCGTTCGTCCTTGCCCGCTATCGGCCAATGGAGGGTCACGCCGCTCCAAGTATCCCGCCGCGACAGGGCGGTGGCGATGATGCCTCGATTGTCGAGGCCAAGCCGCTCGGCGATGTCGTCCCAACTCCGGCCGACCAGGTCCGCTGTGGGACCGACGATGACAGCGAATTCAGGTGATAGGTCAGCAAATTGCCGATCCTGGTCGATTCTGAATGCGAACCGGGTCGGGTGTCGCTGGTTGCGCTCGCCGTGGGCAGACATCACCTCTTGTGGCGTTTCCATCCCGGTTGGTTCGGATTCCGACGTCGCCATGTCCGATGCGGCAACGGATGCTTGCGGAGGCCCGATTATGACCAACATCAAATGACCGTCCGGCGTATCGGCCGTCGCCGCCCCCGCGGCGCGCCGCTCGATTCCGAATTGCGCGACCCGCTTCAACAGGCGTCGGCCCGCCACCGTCGTTTCCTCGGCGAGTTCGCCGATCAGGCGTTCCCCGTCGGTGAGTTGACCGAGTCCCTCGGATGCGGCGATAATTCGCCCGCCCGGCCGCGCGATCGCGACCACCATTTCATTACCTGCAACGGATTGGGCCAAGCGGCCTGCCCGTACCGGGAGCGGATCGACCAGGGAGCCCTCATCAACAGCTGCCGCGAGCAGTCCAGCCGTACCGTCCTCAAGTTCCAATCGGCTGCACAGGCACCAAAGCGACCTCTCCTCGTCATCAGCGAATCGAAGCCGCGCCATTCGGGGAGCGGCGGCCGAGAGGCTCTCGGCAAGTTCGGAAAGGTTGAGCGGCCTCGGCCCATGGGATGGGCTCCGCTCCAGCGCTTCTTCGATCGTCGCTACTTCGAGATAGGCCGCGCCGCCGGCGTTGGCCCAGAGAATGGCCCCGTCGTCGAGGCTCCAAAACCATGCCGGTTGCGCCGTCAACAGCATCGCCCCGATCTCGGAGAGGGCCGTTAGGTCAAGATAGGAGTGGCCTTTTCGCGTCATCCGGAGCAGGCGGCGGTCGCCTGGATCACTGCAGGTTCTCCCTTCCTCATATGCCTAACAAAAAGTAAATAGAGGCAATTGGCGGAGCCGTCCATGGCGCCGCCGCGATCGCGCGCCAGCGATGCGAATCGCAGTTAAGAGGCCGCTCTATCTCGCTTGAAAAGCTACGCCGGAGCCCCTACCGTTCGGTCGGATCGGCCATGCAGCTGTAGCTCAGTTGGTTAGAGCGCCGGATTGTGGCTCCGGAGGTCGACGGTTCAAGTCCGTCCAGCTGTACCAGTTATTTCAATGAGTTAGGTGAAAAGTCATAGTCCGTTAGTCATCCCGTAGTCACTTGAGAAGGTCGACAGCCACACGGGTACTTTTGGGTGAGGCAACGGTCTCGAAAACCGTTGAGCGTGTAAGCGTTCCGTGGGTTCGAATCCCACCCTCTCCGCCAGTTTTTCCAGCCCCATAAGTCTTCGAGCTCTTCTCTAGTCTCTGTATAGTCGCGCGTTCGGGTCCGAGGTCGGATGCTGGCATGTTTCGCCTTGCCTGCGGTGGTGGCGGCGGCGGGACTTGAACCCGCGGCCTCCCTGCCCGTAGATAAGAAAGCCATTCCTTATCGTCGTCGAAAGCAGGGCGCTCTGTCCGACTGAGCTACGCCGCGATCTTCTACTCGTTTTTTACGAGCTTGAGGTTGGGCTTCTTCCGAGCAAGCCGCGCCTTCTTTAATGCAACCTTTGTCTCGATCTCCTGCATCTTCTCCTTCGCGAAGGGCGTAGCGGCAACGATCAGGCCGTCAAGCATGTAGAGGTTGGTCTGGCTGCCGTACTTGCCGTGGCGGCGCTCCACACGCTCGATCAGTTTCGCAGCCTCAAGCGTTTGGATATGCTTCTGGATGGTACGTACACTGAGGCCGAGCGCGTCTGCGATCGTCCCAACCGATGGCGAAGGCGGATTGTCAGCACGCCACCAATACTGAGTCAGGTGCAGGATGATATTCATGTCGATCGGATCGAGGCCCAAGGCACGCTGACGCTCAATTATGATGTTAGGAATGCCGCTCCAGCCGGCACTCCACAGGGCCTTCGTCCACTTCTTTTCATTGATGCGGACCCTATCGTCGTCCGAATTCTGCTTTACTATCTTGGCCACTAGGCATCGCCTTTCGTGTGGGTCGCTCCCCAACAAGATCGGCCTATCGCAGCCTGAAAACAAGACGTCTGGAGGGTATCGGGAGTGAACGCCAATTCGTCCTCGGGCGAATCTCTGTCGTCCGCCCCTGAACCTAGGTGCACCAGCCCGGGTGCCGCCGGGAACACCCAAAGTAGGACGCGTCGTAATCAGCACATATTGAGTGCAGACGAATAGCCGATACCCATATGACATAGGGACCGGCCGTCCCGGCGTTCACCCTGTTGCGCGAAAACCGACCAGCTTCTTACAGGGGAAGGAAGAGATCGACCCCGCGATGAGGCGGGGTCGAAGGTGTTTGCGTCAGCGCCGGGCGCGCCGAGCTCCATGGTCAGTTCGGCTATCTCGACGATCATTGTTCTGCCGTGCAGGCTGATTCTGATCGTCGTCTTCGTCGACCAGCTCCCGGCACACGATCTTGCCGTCAAGCGGCAAAGCCTGCAGCATGATGTTGAAGCCAGTTTCGTCCTTGTGTGGGAACACGAGGCCGATGTTCAGCCAGTAGTCGTCCTGGCCTTCGCGACGGATTACGGAATAAGCACGATGCGACGGTTGTCGCGGTTGATCTTTCTCCGCCATTGGAGACTCCTCTCGAGCTGGTTGCAGTTTCCCGCGTGAGCAGGTGCCAGGTGACGCACGACCTGGCGCCTGCCAGCGCGGCACAGCTCGAAATTGGCGAAGACTGAGGATCAGAGTACGCGGGGTTGGCCGTTCGTCAAGGATCACGGAAGTTTGGGCTCACACGCAGGGAAAGGACCGGATTACGCTTATTTGCAGACGACGAAGGTAGTTCCGAGACTACTTCCCATCAATCCAATCGAGGGGAACAAGGGCTTCATCGCCTCGCCACTCCGCGATAATTGCATCTTCGAACCAGGAGTCATCGAGATGGGCGTGATCGAGCACGATGAGCTGGAAACCATCGCCGATCTCTTCGGCGACCTCATACATCAATTGGAAAAGATCATGGACGGCCTTGCGGTCAGCATCCGCGAGCGGTTCGAGGCGACCGGTCTGATCGGTGTCAGGGGGGTAGTGAGCCTGTGACGGCTGGTCAAAAATGAGCATGCTTGGCACAGGCCGTTTTTGTGCACGGAACCACCAATGAAGTGCCAGGTGCGTGAGAACGTGGAACCCTATCCAATTCTCGCCGCTCCCCATTCGGGTCAGCGGGATCGGGCCCTCTGGCGTATCAGCGACAATCGTCAACTTTTTTAGGTCAAGCCGTATCCGACCGCCGGTATGCTCTAGTTTCAGGCGCTTGGCATAGTCCGACATTCGATCGCTGATTAGGTTCAGGAAAGTGTCGACCCGCTGGCCGATATCCTCGGCGTTTACTCGTTCCATCAACGCAGTCACCCGCTGCTGAGCCGCACCGATGACCTTGTCGATGTCCGTACTCTCTTCAGACGACGTAGTCTGATCGAGAAAAGCGCTTATTCTGCCGATGATTCTCGCACGCTCAATTACTTGATCCCGTTGCGCCTGAGCGCGAGCGTCATCCGCGTAGGCGCGTTCCAGAGACCTCTGCGTGCTGACCAACGCCTCTTCAATTTGGGCCTTTTTCTTGTTGAGGTCGTCCAAACGTTGTTGAAGGTGGGGACTCTCTGCGCCGACCGTCTCGAGCTGTTTGTCAAGCCGGGCGAGCGAACTCTGAAGATCAATCGTTGACGGCGTGGGAACGGTCAGATTGCTTTCGCACAATGGGCAAATATCGTCAGCGGTTGCTTTGCCCTGGAACAGGCCGAGAGACGTCAGACGACCTCGCTGCTCGGTGGCTTCCCGAGTGAAGGTGGTTCGCTCGCTGAGGAAATGTCTTGTTGCCCGCGTGTCAGAAAGTGCGTCACTCAACTGCTGCCGAAGGGTGTGCAGTTCATCTTGTAGGCGAGCTATCGTCCGGCCGCCATCCGAAAGAATTGTCGGTGATTGAACGTCCGTGGACACCGCCTTTCTCAGCTCTTTTATCAGAAGTTCAACGTCGTCGCCTTCGAATCTCTCGTCGACCAAGCCGACAGCCTTTCCGTCGAGCAGGAATTGGCGGGCACGGCGAACCGCAACGGTCGTCGTCCTTTTTAGCGCCTCACGTTGCGTCTCCAACTGCCGGAGTGCTGCTCGCGCATCATCAAGTTCATTCTGTCGCAAGAAGTGGTCTTCGTCGACCGCTCCCAGAAAGTAGGGAACAGTGTCCCTTATATGCTGAGGTATGATTGGATCGCCCTGCCGGTGAAAAAGTCGGTCACGGCTAGCAATTTCATCTTGCTTCTGAAAACAAAGCCACAACGCATGTCGAACTGTCGCCTGCAGCGGGCCTCGAGTACCGAAAAGTGGCCGGTTTTCGTTTTCGGCGATTCCGGCGAACCGGGTCAGCAATCGTATTAACCCGCATTCCCCAGGTGACCGATCCATCTGATGCGGTTTCCGTCTGATTCCTGTGTAAGAATCAGTGGATTAGATCAGACGGAGAGTGGGTCGAATGCGGAACCTGGAGGGTGAGTCGGATCGGGGGCTGCTGCGGGCGTTTTTCGACCGAAGACTGAAGTTCGAGTTCCACGGTTCGCGGATCACGTCAGACGCTGGTCTGCTCGCCTATCGTGAACTGGACGAAGCCCTCGGCCTGACCACGCTGGCCGGTGACGTTATTGCTGACAGCCGGACCGGCAAGAACGGTTGGCACGGCATCATCGGTCTCCTTCGCCAATCCGTCTATGGTCGTCTTGCCGGGTACGAGGACGTGAACGACGCCGACCGGCTGGGGCGCGATCCTGCGATGCGGTGGATCGTCGGCGGCAGGGCTGTCGAGCGCGGCGGCGCATCGACCAGCCAGATGGGCCGGTTCGAGACGGAGTTACTCGCCACCAATGACAACCTCGCCGCGCTCGCTGACCTTTTGGGCATCTGGATCGACCAGGTTAACGAGCGCAAGCCGCCGAAGATTATCGTGCTCGACATGGACAGCTCCGTCAGCCCGACCTACGGTGACCAGGAGGGCACGGCCTACAACGGTCACTTCGGCTGCACGTGCTATCACCCGCTGTTCGTGTTCAACCAGTTCGGCGATCTGGAGCGTTGCGCCCTGCGTCCGGGCAACGTGCACAGCGCCCATGAATGGCGCGATGTGTTGGACCCGGTGGTCGCTCGATACCGGAACAAGACACTCCGGCGTTATTTCCGTGGTGACGCCGCCTTCGCCTCGCCCGAGGTTTATGAGTTTCTGGAAGCGGAAGGCTTCAAGTACGCCATCCGGCTTCCGGCCAACAAGGTGCTGCACGACAGCATCGCGCACCTGCTCAAGCGCCCCGTCGGTCGGCCGCCGAAGGAAGTTCGTCGGTATTACGCGAACTTCAGCTATCGGGCCGGTAGCTGGACGGAGCCCCGCCGGGTCGTCGCCAAGGTGGAGTGGCACTCAGGGGAACTGTATCCCCGCGTCGGCTTCATCGTCACCAACCTGAGCCGTCCTGCCGAGCGGGTTGTTGCGTTCTACAATCAGCGCGGCACTGCCGAGCAATGGATCAAGGAAGGCAAGAACGCCATCAAGTGGACGCGGCTGTCATGCCGTTCGTTACGCAACAATGCCGTCCGGCTCCAGCTGCATGCACTCGCCTATAACCTCGGCAACTTCATGCGTACCCTGGCGTTGCCCGATACCGTGGAGCAATGGTCGCTGACGACGCTGGGGGAGAAGCTGGTCAAGATCGGTGCGAAAGTTGTCAGCCATGGCCGGTACGTCACATTTCAATTGGCCGAGGTTGCAGTCCCAAGAAGCTTGTTCCAGAAAATCTTGAGCCTGATTGATGATCTACGACGAAGACCCGCTCCGGCGTAGGCCGAGGGAATCGACGGCAAGGAGATTGCGACACGAGAGGTGTGTCTGGATGGCAAGAGAAACGACCAAATGGCCTTCCACGCGCTGGCCGATTACCAAAATCATGTCATCGGATGGCTGCAATGGGAACAGAGTTCCCTTGGAGATGGGGCCGTGGTACGATTTCCGCGAATTTGGATGTCATCTGGGGAATGTCGGGTAAATCCAGTCATCGCCAGGCGCGATGCTATGGCAGCCACTGCACGCATACTCGACAATGCCAGCCACCGGCGTCTCTCGTCCTTTCGGTTTGATCGGGATTTCGGCGGCCGACAAACAAGACATCGCTGCCATTCTGTATTTCGACGCCGAACCAAGACACGTGCTGCCTAATTATACCGGCCGCGACATAGCACTCACTGCGTCCGAAACAATAATCGAGAATATCAATAATCGAGAATTTTCCCGTTGCAGCCCGCCCGGTGATGATGTTGAGGCCACTTGTCTTGAACACAAGTGTTTTACGCTCACCATCATACGAGTAGATGCTAACTGATCGAATTGAGAAGCTCATACACGCAAAACCCAAGCAGCGAGGATTGTGCCAGGGTCGCCGGCACCCGCGAACCACCGTCCAATCTTACGGGCGGCGTCCACGGTATCTCGTATATCGATGGATGATTCCCCCAAGAAGCGCGGCGGGAAGGACGCTCGCTTGTCGCCTATGAGAACCCGCCCGCCGTCTCCAAAGCCAATGGCTCTTCTTGCGGCCGCGTATCGGATTGCCTCCCGAACGTGGGGCACCAAGTTTCTTGCTCGATCGGCAAAACCGACGAGTACGTCAGGATTACCTTCGATCCAGGGGAACAACCCCGTAATCGTACTCCTGGGCAATCTGTCACGAGTGGCGGGGTGGAGGGCGATCGGCAGGGCACAAAAGACGAGCGCGAAAAGCGGAGATTGTGTCTTGGCCTTTTCGTAGGATCGCACGAACTCGTAGATGAGCGCGCCACAAAAGGCGGGATTGAAATTGTTCGCTTCCTCCGGCGAGCGCAACTGCCAGGCGCTGAGCCTCATGGGACGCCTGCCGCTGTGTTGACTAGGTCCTCAAAGTCGGGGTGCCAACCGACCCGAAGCCCGTCGGCCAGGATCTGGAACGAGCCCGATGACAGCCAAAGTTCGTCACGATTGCGCAACGGCCGTTGGTAGCTGCGTGCCCAGTGGAATACGGAGCGGCCAAGCTCTTGCTTGGCCTCCGGTGAGCAAGTTCCGGCGTCCTCCGTGGTGGCCGAAAAGCGACGATCCCATGCATCGCACAAGGCCCTATCATACGTCTCGGATTCACCGTCCAGAAGAAGATTCTCTCGGGCCCATCGAGATCGTTGCGCCGACGCTCGGTAGTAGTCGTGCGCAGCAGCGAGGATCGATCTTTGCGACAGTGAGATCAGCTGAAGTTGACGAACGAACGCCCGGCCATCATCGGGCACGTCTGATGCCGCCGGCATGGAATCGATGGTCTCATCGAGCGGCAGGTGGCCGGACTGGAAGTTGTCACGCAATTCGTCGATCTTGCCCTGGATTGCAGCAAGTGGGATCGACGACGCCTTCGCATCGTTGAGAGCATTGATGATCCGTTGAAACCACCATCCTTCAAGGTAGTCCACGAGCGCACTGATCTTGTCTTTGGGTGCCGCGAAAAAAAGAAGTTCTTCAAGTTCCTCGCGAGCATCGATGATGTTTGGTGCCTTATCAAAAACCCAAATGTTTGGTAGTGGGTCAGTTTGAAATATCCTGTTTGCGGTAGGTTGCGGGCCGCTTCGGTTGCGGAGCCGCTTCGTCTATCAGCCGCACGATGTCTTCGATGTTCCATAGCCGATCCGTCACGCCAGCGGCCATCGCAGGGCTGATCCCATCGAGGCTCTTGTGCTGGCGGCAGAAATTGTAGTGCATGAAGTGGAGTGCCACGCTGTGAGTATGGTTCTCGATCTTCTTGGAGAACGCGTTGGTCAGCCGCGTGAACCGGCGCATGGACATCCGCATGGTCAGGTTGTTGCGCTCGACGTAGCTGGTCGAGACGTGTGCTATATCAGGATTGCCTTCGACGCGGCGCTTGCGGGATACCCGTGCATTCAGCGGGGCTGTAGCGCTTGTCTGACGATACGCCGCCTTCCGAGCCGTAGAGCTTCACCAGCTGGGCGTAATCCACGTCACCGCCGAATGCGCCCTCCACCGCTTCCAGATATGCCTTGTGACCGTCGCTAGTGAGTTGCACGCGGTTGGCGAGGCGCGGACGTAGATCGTCCATGAAGTCGATGGCTGTATTGCCCGAGCGGTCCCCGACCCGCCATGATGGAACGAGCTTGGTGTCGGCGCAGATCGCAGTCCAGGTCCAGACATCGCCAGCTTCCGGGGGCGCGGACCTGGCGCGGGCAACGTTCTTTCGCTTCGCGTAGATGAAGGACCAGATTTCGTCGACCTGGATGCGCCTGCACTGCAGGTCTCGCAACACGCCATCTTGATAGTCAGCGCACGCCTTGCCAGCGTCGATCGGAAGCTTGGCTACGGTGTTCTTACTGACATCCGCTGTCCGGGCCGTCGAGCGGATGCTCTGGCCTTCCACGAGACAGCGGATGATCAGCTTGCCGGTCGTGATATCGAGCTTGTTCATGCTAGAAATATAGATTGACTTCTGTGAAATGCAAGATATTATTATGCAATTAGCAAATATATAATTGGATATCTAGCATGATCTTCGTTGAACCCCCCTTGTCGGCAGAAGACCATAAGGTATTGGAAATACTCAAGAAACAAAAGATTTTTCTAAAAATCTCCACCCAGAACAATCCTCGCCGCTGGTATGGGACTCTTCGGAAGAGCACCCTTGCGCGTGTGATCCATGGATCAAATGCAATCGAGGGTTACAACGCCTCGATGGATGAGGCCATGGCTGCCGTAGAAGATGAGCCTCCGATGGACGAAAAGACGGAGGCTTGGGCCGCCATTAATGGGTATAGGGCCGCAATGACCTACATAATACAGGCTGCGGGGGACCCCTATTTTGAATTCAACAAACAATTCCTAAAGAGCCTGCATTTCATGATGACGCAATTCGATCTGTCATCGTACCCCGGGCAATGGAGGCCAGGGGCAGTTCGCGTCGTAAACCATGAATCCGGAGAAGTTGTGTATGAAGCACCCGATGTTGAGAAAGTCGACCCCTTAGTCTGCGAGCTAGTGGAATATCTAGACACCCAAGACTACCAATCTATTTTTGTTGCCGCAGCAATGGCACACCTAAACTTGACAATGATCCATCCGTTCAAAGACGGCAATGGCCGGATGGCCCGAGCTCTACAAACCCTGGTGCTTGCACGGGAAGGAGTTATCAACCCTCTCTTTTCCAGCATTGAAGAGTGGCTAGGGCGCAATACTCAGGAATGTTACAACATTCTTGGTGAAGTCGGAAAAGGAGCGTGGAATCCGACGAGCTCCACGCTTCCATGGGTCAGGTTTTGCCTTAAAGCCCACTATCAGCAGGCGAATACCTTGATCCGAAGACGTCACGAATACGAGTCCGTTTTCGAAAGTATAGAAAATCTTATTGAGCGAGAAGGACTAAAGGAAAGAATGACGATAGTGTTATTCAATGCCGCGCTCGGCATAAGAGTGACCAATTCTAGATACCAAAAGGAGACCGAAGAAAGCTCGTACGTTGCAGGCCGAGACCTGAAGGTCTTAAGCGACTTGGAGATTTTAATTCCACACGGGGAGAGACGGGGCCGCTATTATATAGCTGGCAAAGAACTCAAAGAGGCAAGACAAAGGGGGAGGCGAGATAGGACCGTTCTAGACCCTTACGAGTTGCCTGAAGGCTTGCCCGAAGAGGCGCCTCTGCTGCCGGGGCTTTGATTGACAGAGCTCTGATCCTCTTGAGGAAGAGAATCATCCAAGCCTGTCGTGGCCCGATCAACGATTGCCTCGGCAAGCTGGTTGGTGTCGCGTGGTCTCTTCGGTCTGTTATCCATGGTCATGAATATGGCACGCCCCGGCCCGGGCGGCTAGGGTCGTGTCAATGACTGACGATTTCAAACTGACCCACTACCAAATGTTTTGGACCAGAAGCTGCCGTATTGAGTGGTCCATCGTGCGGAAGGCCGTTCGCGCCTTCTTTGTTTGGACGCTTTTGGATTCGCTTGCCGCCTGCAGCAACAGCGCAATCGCTCCGTCCACGTCGCGATCGCTTTCGCTCTGCCTTAGCTTGGACAGTGCGGAATTCGGTGCCGCTTGACTGGTGGTCAGGAAAACGAAGCGTGCCTCCGCGACCGCGCTCGGATCGCCTTTGACGCGGCCGATCCATATCGCCAGTGTTTTCCAAACGTCGACGCTTTTGTCGGAGGTGTCACCTGGTTTGCAGTGGTGCTTGGTTTGGATGAGCTCGACGGGCCGTCCATCATCCTCGAACGCGATATCATCAAACTTTTCGATAGTCAGGGCGTGGCCGGCAAAGGTTTTGCTTTCGTCAAGGCCGCGCAACAACGCGAACCTGCATTGGTACAAGTATCCCAACATCGACGGTGTGGCATCTTGAGACACTGTAGTGGATGGAATCTAACGCTTGATGCCCGCGTCTGACAGCGGCGATGATTTTGTCGGGATCCTTTGTCCAGATGAAGGGCTGCGGATCGTTGTTGGTGTGTTCGAGGAAGCGGTTGATGGTGGCCTGGAGATCGACGATCGAGTGGAAGACGCCGCGCTTGAGACGTTGCTTTGCGAGCTTTGCGAAGAAACCTTCGACGGCGTTGAGCCAGGAGCAGGATGTTGGGGTGAAGTGGAAGAAGGTCCGCGGATGGCACGTAAGCCACCCGCGGACCTTGGGATGCTTGTGGGCGGCGTAGTTGTCGAGGATCACATGGACCAGCTTTCCCGCGGGCACGTCGGCCTCGATGGCGTTGAGGAAGCGAATGAACTCTTGGTGTCGATGGCGCTGCATGCACTGGCCGATGACACGCCCTTCGAGCACGTTCAGCGCGGCGAACAGCGTGGTCGTGCCGTGCCGCTTGTAGTCATGCGTCATCGTGCCCGCGCATCCCGTCTTCATCGGCAGCCCGGGTTGGGTGCGGTCGAGCGCCTGGATCTGGCTCTTCTCGTCAACCGACAGGACAACGGCGTGCGCCGGCGGATCGACATAAAGGCCGACGATGTCCCGCAGCTTGGGAATGAACTCCGGGTCACGCGACAGCTTGAACTGCCGGACCCGGTGGGGCTGAAGCCCGTGTGCCCGCCAGATGCGCTGTACCGCGCTGACGCTGATGCCGACCGTCTTGGCCATCGCCGGCGCCGTCCAATGTGTCGCCTCGTGGCGCGGCGCACTCAGCGTCAGCGCGACGACGCGGTCAGCGATTTCCCGGCCGAGCGGCGGAACGCGCGAGGGTCGCGTCTTGTCCCGCAGCAACCCCTCGACACCCTCGTGCATGAAGCGCTCCTGCCAACGCCAAACCGCTGTCTTGCTCTTGCCGGTGCAGCGCATGATCTCGACCGTGCCGAGACCATCCCCGCTCAGAAGGACGATCCGTGCCCGCCACACGTGTTTCTGCCGGCTGTTCCGGTCCGCAACGACCGCTTCGAGACGAGCACGGTCGGCGGTACTCACATCGACGATGATTCCTGGCCGCATGCGCCAGACTCGCACACGACGTGCCCGGCGAGAATCCCTCGCGGGATTCAAACGTCAAATTTTATCCAGTAGGTTCTTTCTCGGCGTCTTATCCAGGGCGTATCCCGTTGCGCTCAGATGATCTCTTCTTCTATTGCCTGCGGAGTTTGTCCGCGACTTGTAGCAGCAATATCACGCTGGCGGTCATCCGGAGATTGTACATGCCTAACGTCTGAATACCGGTCAATGTCTCACGATCGCGCCCGTCTGCCGCTGGCCTCTACGTCCTCTCTCCCACCTCTTGGCTCACTATAACCGCGCATCCTGGCCATCACCATCGCTCCAAACATGGGTCAATGGATCGTTGCCGGACAGATCGGCTCGGATCGCGAAGACAAATAGACGGTCGCCAGGGCTGCGCGCAACGCGAAGCCGTCGCAGTGCCTCCTTCATGGACCGCACCCGATGACGGTCGGTCGTGACGACCAGCACCGGAAAGTTCTTCCAGCCGAAATGCCGTTCATGCTGCTTGGTGGCGTGGGCGGTGAGATATGCGCGCATCTTCCGCTCGAAGCTGGTTTGCGTGAGATTGCTGCGGCTGATCGGCATGGTGCCGCGGTCGATCTCAACCATGAAGCAGCGGCGTGATCCGTCCGCTAGTTGGAGGCCGAACACGAGATCCGGAACCAAGCCGATATCGTGGACGGAGCCGCGGCGGAAGATGCGAACGCGCAGCGCGAACGGATTGCGTTCGCTGAACGACTGATCGGGGAATGCCGTGACCATCTCATCAGGATGGATCAGCCGCACGTCTTCGCGCCCCTGGGTCGAGCATTGAAGCGCGACGTAGAAATCCATGATCTCGAGCTGATGCTCAATGAACGGTCGGCCAGCCTCGCGGTTCTTACGACTCCATTCGACATTGGCAAAGTCGACACCGTCGCGCTCGACCAAAAGGCGAGCGCCGCGATCGGCGAGGGCATAGACCATCGGTGCCGATCCGGCGGTCGGATAATAGTCGAACTGAGCGCGAGGACGGTCGAGATAGCCGGCATGGAAGAGCCGCGACAGACGGTTGTTGGTTCGGTCAGGCGAGCGGCCGACCAGGGCGGCGATGTGGGTTGATCGCAGGAAGCGATGGCGAGCCAACTGACGGACAATGACGACATCATCGTCGGTAAGCGAAAGGCTGGCGTTTCTGACGCACGACGGAACCTGGGCCGCCGCATTGATCCTTCTAGGGACTGCACCTCCATAGTCACAGTATAGCGCTGGCTTAGGTTCTCCCATGCTTGCCATGCGAGGGGTTGGGGACAGCGATCTGGGGCGGGAAAGTGATCTTTGATCTGCCACCATAGCACCCGGGGTTCCGCATCCTGTCGCGACAAGGCGGGCGTTGCCCTGACGTGCCGCGGGGGGTCCGGACAGGACATGGTGGGAGGGATTGCGTTTGGGTGTTTTCCCGCTCTCGAAGGGAATTCTGAGGCTGGGCTATCGGACGGGCCTTGGCCCGGACGATAGACCGGCCGCAGCCTATGACTGATCAAGATCATCCGACCAACGACTCAGCTCGTAACCCAAAAGCAAGCGCCAGCACCCCCACACATCAAAACACAAACCATAGGTAATAAGTCGCGGCCGAAATCTGGGGGCGGCAGAAACATAGCCTGTTGAAATCATGACGTAATTTGGTGCGTACCTGTGCTTACTGGGTGTCCTTACAGTATGTAGACCCGTATGTAGGGGCGTACGTAGAGGCGTAAGCATAGGCATCGTCGGGGAGTGGTCGGTGCGATCGATGCGTCACGTGCCGAGGAATTTCTTGATGTGAGCTTCGACCTGCTCGTTTGGCCGGCCGAATCTCATCCGACTCGTGGCGATCAAGCGGTGCGGGCTGGGCCGGCGTTGGCGGGGAGCATCGCTTAGGTCGAGACGCAACGGGGAAGTGGGCACGCCACTTTTCAGGAGGCGTGCCCAGGCGGTGAAGTTCGGCAGATCAAGCAGGGCATCGGCGCCACCGAGGCCGATCTGGTCCGCGAGGAACGGTGCGTCGGCAGCGCCTGCGCGGCAGGCGACGATCGATCCGGCATTGCCGAACACGGCTGCGCGCAGGGGATGGGGGAGTTGATCGAGATATTGATGGCCGATGGTGAGGGTTAGCCCATATTTGCGTGCCTCCGACAGAATGAGCGCAAAGCTCTCGGTGGCGAAGGATTGGAACTCGTCAGCATAGAGATGGAACACAGGCCGTTGGCTGGGCGGAGTATCGGCACGAGACAACGCCGCCTGGGCAAGTGCGGTTGTGATGAGGGCGCCGAGCAAATGGGCCGTGCTCTCGCCGAGCGCGCCCTTGGCGAGATTGCAAATGACGATTGCGCCTTCGTCCATCAGCCGGCGGAAGGTGATCGAGCTTCCTGGTTGCGCGAGCATGTTGCGAAGGCTCGGCACCATCAGCGCCTTGCCGATCTTGTTTTGGATCGGGGCGATCGCTTCAACCCGGAACCGATCGGCAAAGCCCTCATATTCGTTGATCCAGAATGAGCGGACGACCGGATCGCTGACATGATGGTCGACGAGCTCTGCCCGGAAACCGTTGTCGACGAGCAGGCGAGGGAGCATCAGGAGCGTTGCACCCGGAACGTCGAGAAGTGCCCGCACCGCATTGGTGAGGATGTAGTCGAGCCGTGGCCCCCAACTATCCGGCCAGACATGGCGGAAGGCCGCCACGACGCCGTCGGCGACGACCGGCCTGAGGTCGTCGGGTACCCGGGCGAGGGGATTGAAGCCGATCGGTCGCTCCAGATCGGCCGGATTGATGTAGACGAGATCATTGGTCCGCGAGCGCGGGATAAGACTGAGTGCGGCGACGGCAAGGTCGCCATGTGGGTCGAGGAGCGCGAGGCCCTCGCCGGCTGCTAGGTCCTGGCCGATGAGGTTCAGCAACAGAGTGCTTTTGCCGGTACCGGTCTGGCCAATGATGTAAAGGTGCCGGCGCCGCTCCTCGAGATCGAGCATGACAGGCTCGCCCGAAATCCGGGCACCGATACTGAGCTGCTGGCCTGGTGTTGTCATAGCCGGAAGGGAGCCGGCGTGCCGTGCGCACCGCAATGTGGAAATTGGCGCGGGCAGCACCCTGTTTCCCGCAGGGTGCGCCAGAGCTACATGGCGTCTCTCACTTGTGCGTTAGAAGAGACTACCGAACCCCCCGCTCACGACCGGCTCGTTCCGGCCACGATCCTTGCGGGACGTGGCCTCGTCTTATTGTAACCCCGGCGTGACAGCCAGCGGCGCGGCAGGGCTGGGGAAGCAGGAAAGCCGCAGCGTCGAATCCGGCTTCATCGGGAGGCATTCCTCTGGTTCTCTAATTGCGGGCAGAGGGTCAATCCTTTTGTTCGACCGCGATGACCATCCTTTCGTCCCGACCTGTCGAGTGAAGGCGCAGTCGCGCGCAAAGGCGGTCAAGGCCGGCCATAAGCCGCCCCGAAGGGGTTACCTTGACCGACGCGAGCACGGCTGCAAAGCTTTTCGCTTGTCGGGACCATCGCCGGTGACGGCCGTCTCTTACCGGGTGTCATGGTTCTCTCCGTGGTCGGCAATCACCGCCACATCATGGCTTCAGTTGCGTCGGTGACCCAATGTGAGACGCGCGGTTTGCCTACACGACAACCGCAACCAGGGGATCGGGTTTACCGATGCATCGTCCCCGGTAAGGGACAGATTCCGTCGTTCGACGGAATACAAAAACTCCTTCGGGTTTATGCTGGCTTTGCTGTTGCGGGGACGGCGCTCCAACGGAACGGTTCGCGCGTGGTCAGCATGCGATGCATGATGACGGATAGCTTGCGGGCAATGGCGACCCGAGCCTTCCTGCCACCATGTCGTTGTGCCATGCGCGCACCCCATGCCTTCAATGTAGAAAACCGCGTGACGCGGGTGAGGAGTGCGTTCGCCGCCTCGTAGAGGTAGCTGCGCAGAAGGCCATCGCCGCATCGAGAAATGCGCCCGGTGTAATCTGTGTCGCCGGATTGATAGCGCATGGGCGTCAGCCCAAGATAAGCGCCTACGCTACGGGATCGGTCGACTCTGGTGGGATCATCAATGGTCGCGACGAAAGTGAGGGCGGGCAGAGGTCCAACTCCGGGAATGGTCTGGAGGAGACAGCAATCCAGATTAGCTTTCGCGATCTTCCGGATTTGTCGTTCGAGCTCGCGGATCGCTGCCTGAACTGAGTGGAAGACATTGGCAAGGGCCTGCAGTGTTTGAGCGAGTAGATCATCGCCCGCGATATGTTGCTCGAGGTCGATCTTTTTGCCCACCGGAAGAATGATGCCCTGAAGCTTCAGCAGACCGCGGATCTGGTTCATGATGTCGACCCTCATACGGACGAGCTGGACACGGCCACCGATCGCGGTCCTGACCTTGTGGCTGTCGAAGGTCTTGACCTTGACCTCGCGATACCAGCCGGTGCGGATGATCTGAGCAAGGCCGAGGGCATCGTTGCGATCGGACTTGTTGATCTGCATGGCAAGTACCGCCTTGGCATGACGAGCGTCGATGCAGACGATCGGCAAACCCAGCGCGTTGAGCTCGTGCCAAAGCCAGGTGGAAAGAGGACCGCTTTCGAGACCGATGCGCGAAGCGTTCGGGGCGTGCCGCTGAATCTTGGCAGCCAAGCTTGCAGGGTTGGTTCTGCATTGGCCTTGCCAAACCTTATGGCCAGCGGCGTCGACAACGCAGAGAACCGTCGACTGTTGCGATACGTCGAGAACGACGAATACATGCATGGGAGCCTCCTCTAGAGTCACATTGCGGAAGCTCAAGAATGGGCTAGGCTAGCCCGTCCGCAATTACCCCATGTGAGACACAGAGCGACATTCCCCCGGAGCCGACACACGCAAACAAGTGCGCGCCTTGCCGCGGCAGTCAAGGTCGAGCCGAAGGCCGATGGCCGAGAAGGCCAAAGTCGTTCTCAAGGCCGACAAGCTGGATGTGGTCGCCGACCGCGGTTACTTCAGCTCCGATCAGATCCTGGCCTGCGAGCGGGCTGGTGTATCCGTTACCCTGCCCAAGCCGCAAACGTCAGGCAACCGCAAGAAGGGCCGGTTCGTCAGACAGGACTTTCGTTATGTTGAGGAGGATGATGTCTATATCTGTCCGGCCGGCAGAGAACTGATCTACCGCTAAACACGCGAAGAAGCCGGTCTGATGCAGCGCCGGTACTAGAGCAGTATGTGCAGGGTCTGCGATCTCAAGGACCAATGTACGACCGGCACCGAACGCCGTATCAGCCGCTGGGAACACGAAGATGTTCTGGAAGCCGTTCGGCAACGGCTCGATGAGAACCCACAGGCCATGCGTCAGCGCCGGGAGACGGTGGAGCATCCCTTCGGCACGATAAAGATGTGGATGGGCGCGACCCATTTCCTGACGAAACGGCTCAAAAACGTCCGCACCGAAATGGCCCTGAGCGTGCTCGCCTACAATCTCACCCGGGTCATGAACATCATCGGCATCCGCCACTTGATGGCTGCGATCCGGGCATGAGGGCCGTTACCCGGGCAAATTGACCGCGCTAGTGCGCCTCAGACCTTATTGAGCGCCCTCATCGGCCGCACAGCGCCGAAATCCAGGCCAAACCGTCGATCTCGCCAAATATCGACGGTCCTCAAATCTGCGCCACCGTCGTCAGCCGTTTGTACACTCCCAAGACCCGGAGCGGACACCGGCTTGCGCGCGGGGCAGGCGGGTAGTAGCTTGCGTCTTCTTGGCTGTTCGACGGCGTTTAGGAAAAATCACGTATGTCAACGTCAAGGTTCTCGGTCGACACCTCCGGGACAAGCCCGGGGGTCGGATCGCCTGCGCGACGGAGTCGGTTGTTGCGCTTGGCTTCGGCAGTGGGCGCCGCGGGCGTCGTGCTGGCGCTATCGCTGCCCGGCCAGGCGGAGGACGATGGCGGATTCCTCTGGGGTCAGGGGGGTTGCTCCAGCTGCCATGGCAATCTGGCGGCCGGAGATGGCGATGCCGCAATGCCCGCCGGCCCAAATCTGCGTCGCTCAAGCCTTGACCGCGATCAACTGATCGAGACGATAGCCTGCGGCCGACCCGGGTCTGAGATGCCTTACAACCTTGCTGGTGCCTACACCGAGACCTCCTGCTACGGACTGCCGCTCGGAGATCCGCCGGGCGTGCCGGCGGGAGCCCGGTTCACGTCCGATGAGGTCGAGGCGCTGGTCGACTTCCTCATGGAGCATGTCGTCGGCGTCAGAAGTATCACCCGCGAGAACTGCGCCCTGTTCTTCCGCGGCAATATGAACCACCCGGCTTGTCTCAGGTATTGATTCGACTCCGCCGGTTCAGTGGGCGGACGTTGAGGGCTGTCCGTTGACGGCCAACGGTCCGGGCGGCGCTGGCGATCTGGGTCGGCCTTGGCGGTCACGTTGGATCGCCCAGTGATCGGGGGGCGGTGGTTGGAGAGCGGCCCGCCGTGAGCGATAGTGGTGCGCGATGATGACCTCGGCCGGCGATCGCCGCACCACAGCACGGTCTCACCTTCTCCTCTTGGGTACACTCGCTGTCCTGGCGCTTTCTGTCAGCGCTGTTGCCGACGAACCCGGGGAGCGCGAAGCTGCGTTCCTGGCGGGAGAAACCCTGGAATGTGCGGGCTGCAACCTGGCCGGCCTCAGTCTGAAGCGGCGCAACCTCGAGGGCGCCGACCTGTCGAACGCCAATCTCGAGGATACGTCGTTCCACGCGGCCAATCTGCGGGGCGCCGATCTCTCCGGAGCCAACGCGGCCTATGCGAACTTTAACCGAGCAGACCTTGTCCTCGCTAACCTCAGCGGCGCCGATTTGACCGGGGCCCTGTTCTTCGCCGCCTCGGCCTCCGGCGCGGACTTCTCTGGGGCGATGCTCGAAGATGCACGGATGGGCAGTGTCACGCTAATCGGCGCGGTTCTGGAGGGTGCAAAACTCGCGCGGGCGGTTCTGAGTGGCGCGAGGCTGACCGATGCCCGTTTCGCCGCGGCCGACCTCAGCTATGCGGACCTACGCGATACGACTTGGTTTCGAGCCGACCTGAGCGGCGTCACGGCCGTCGCGGCCTACTTCGGCGACGCCGACATGCGCGGCGCCAATCTCAGCGGGGCGGTGCTCCGTGGATCGAATTTCGAGCGTGCCGACCTCGGCGATGCCGACCTCAAAGGTTCCGACTTGACCGCCGCCTGGCTCCTGGGGGCGATCCTTCGGGGAGCCGATCTGGAGGGCGCCGTTCTTACGGGCGCGCGAATGCCTGACAACACGGTGCATCCCTGACAGCATCGGCGTTGTAGACCTCCAGGCGGGTCGAACTCTCGAAATATCCCTCCGGGGCAACCTGGAAATCGCCCTGTCCGGGTTTGCGCAGAAGCCGTCCCTGAAGCCTGACGAGGCGGTCTGCCGATAACATCGCGCAATCCTCCTTGAGGAACGCCCCTTCGACGGATTGCTCACGCTCCTCTCGCGGCAGATCCTCGCATTGCCAGGGCGCGTCTTTGAACAGCGCTTTGAAAATGATGGCTAGCGCGGAGGCGAGGAGACGCACCTCGGTCGGCGCGCGCGGATCGGTGATAACTCGA
This sequence comes from Kaistiaceae bacterium, assembly GCA_963667605.2. GTDB lineage: Bacteria > Pseudomonadota > Alphaproteobacteria > Rhizobiales > Kaistiaceae > JADLGL01. Next base: position 279,062 of record CAXXUZ010000003.1, on the reverse strand, counting down.
TAGCCTTGAACAAGGCCCCCAGCGTCCACCAACAGGGACGTTATGATGGGTTGGCCGTAGAATACATTCGCAGAATATCTCCCGATCTCCGCGGGGTCGCCGTATGCCCTCGCTATGTATTCCCATTCGTCATCATAGATGAACCAGATCTCACGGAGCCCCGTCGCCTCTTCCACCGGGCACCGCACGAAATCCTCGAAGCGCTCCAGCCTCAGCGACGGCGGACCTCCATTGGTTCCGCAAGCCGGCTCGACCCATTGGTCCGCCGGCAGCGAGCTGACCGGACCCCCCAGCCCGATGTCAAAGATTCTGGCCCGAGACTGTGCCAGAGAGTTCGGCGCCGTCATCGAGAAGGCAATCGCTAACGCGAAGGCCAACCCCGAAAGAAGATGCATCGAGTTTCCCAGGAAGGTGCGGGGGGGAGACATCTGCCTCCCCCCGCACCTTCGAGTGCTAGACCTTCGAGTGCTATAGGCCCCAGACGAATAGCATCGCCGTCGGCAGGTGCCCCGTGGCCGAATTACCGCCGTCACCGCCGACGATCTTGGCGATGTACTGGTTTCCGTCTACGGCAAAGCTGATGACACCGCCCTTCAGGTGTGTTCCTGTGTTGAAGCCCCAGAGCTCTTCCAGAGTCTCACTGTGGTACGCGGAGATTCTCCCGTCCTCTCCGCCGGTGAACACTAGACCGCCGGCGGTCGCCAGGGTGCCCACCTCGGCCAAGTATGCGTCGGGAACACCCAGATCGCGGACAACCCGGTTCACCTCGCCGGTCACAGTGTCGATGGCGATCAGCTGCCACTCCCCTTGAACCATAACCAACTCGGATCGTCCGCCCAATCTCTCACCACCCCCTGCCGGATTGAAGAGCGCCGGATCTTCGGTGTTTGTGAGTTGGGAGTAAAACATGCACGCGACGGTTCGGGACTGGTAGGTGATCCCCGTCGTCGGGTCGTAGGAGGCCGACCAGACCCCTGTCGGTGCTCCGCGGTGGGACGTACATGTCAATAGAGCGTCTTCGGGGGCGCGGGCGCGGCGAGGACCGACCCCGGTGTAGGTCTGCAGCCCGACATTCGGGTCGTATTCGATCGGGTGTCCGGTCTTGGGATCAATGCCCGCCGTCCAGGTGATGTTGTCGGTCTGGGCGGTGGCGTTGAGAAATTCTCCCCTCAGACGTTCGAGCTGATAGAAGAAGCCCATCCGCCCCCAGTTGGCCACGACATTGCCATCCGGGGTGGGGTAGAGCATACGGCTTGATGTCGAATCCCCGTCCCACTGGTCGTTGGGAACCTCCTGGAAGAACCACGCGATTTCTCCGGTATCGGCATCGACAGCGAGCGTGCTCGCCGAATAGAGATTGTCGCCGGGACGGTACTCAGGATCATAGACCGGCGAGGGCTCGCCCGTCCCGAAGTACAGAAGATTCGTTTCCGGATCGAAGGCGGGCGCGGGCCCCCAGGGCTGTGCGCGACCCGTTCTCCATGTCTCCCCTGGCCACGTGCCGAAATTGGCTTCGCCGGGCTGCGGAATCGTATAGGTACGCCAGACCAGCTCGCCATTGTTGGCGTCATAGGCCACCATAGAGCCGATGCCGTGGCCGCGCGAACTGACGGTAATAATCTGTCTGCCACCTGCGGTCCCAAAGACCCCTGGCGTTCCCGAAAACGCGCGGGTGGCGATCATGTCCGCGGTGTTGGGCTGGTCGACGGGCTCCTGGGCGCCGACCTCCCAGACTATCTCGCCCGACTGCTTACCGATCGCGATGATTCGGGCGTCCCCGGTGGTCTGGATCACGGTGTTCTCATAGAGCGCAATCCCGCGGTCTCTGTTAATACGTTCAGTCTCTGGATCGAGGCGCCACAGAGGAACTGCGCGGTCGCCGCTACGAACATCGAAGGCCATCACCCTGTTCATGCTGTCGTTAAGATACATGATGCCGTTGTCCACCAGGGGCGCAGCCTGCTCGTTACAGTTGGCGCTGAGATCACCGGCCGGCGGCACCGCGCACCCGCCAATCGAGGCCGTGTAGACAATACGCAGATTGGCAACATTGTCCCGGTTGATCTGGTCAAGCTGCGAATAGTGCCAGTTGCTGTAATTACCCAGAGCCATGAGCCAATTATGCGGCTCGGCATCCGCGTTCAGAAGCCGTTCGGGCGTAGTCGGAGCGAACGCCTCCTGAGCCGCAACGGATGTCCCGAAACACAGCGCAGTCGCCGCGATTGTCGTGGTCAAGAGTTTCGTTGAAATCCTCACTACCTGTTTCTCCCTTTTGCTAAGTCGCCTAGTTTGCTAAGTCGCCTAGGTCGCACAGCTTGTATTATAACTGCTAAGCCGCGCAGTGTGTATTATTTTTGTCTCCGCCACGACTACTGACGCTGCGTGGCCCTTTAGCCGGCCAATTCCAGGCAAGTGGCCTTCGTCAGTGTTGTTCCACGTCAGCATTATCTTATCCCAGAAAGACAAGGGGAACGATGGCTCGCGGGATTGTTTGTCAGTAGTACTAGGAGTTTTCCTAGTTTTCGGGCATCACATCATTTGTCCGCTTCGGTTCGCGAGGAACTCGCTTATCAGGCGCAGGAAAGTTGGCTTCATCAAGTTGGACACAGCCTCCTGCAGGACTTCGAGATCGATCCGTTGACCCTCAAAGTCGCCGCCGTATGCATTCATTAGTCTGGCTATCGCCGCCGCGTACTTCCGCTAGACCGAGCAATGGGACCGCTGAGAACTCCGGGGGCCAAGTCGGCCCGAGCGGCGCCGCGTGTGCGCATGTAAGGCATTCTACTGGGGCGGCTGAACATGGCAGGCACCCGAGTGACCGCTGTTGATGCCGTGGACGGCTCTCCACGAACCGATCAGCCTGTTTGGGCTGAAGCTTTGTGGGGGAAATCATGGAAACTGCGGTCACGATTTGGAATGGATATCGCGAAGTCGGTCTTTGTCGTTCACGGTGTCGACGCAGCCGGCGAGGTGGTCGTCCGCCTGCGGCTGACGCGAAGGCGCGTGCTGACGTTCTTCGAGAAGCAGCCGCCCTGCCTGGTCGGCATCGAGGCTTGCGCCGCGGCCCACTACGGGGGGCGGCAGCTTCGAGAGCTCGGTCATGATGTGCGGCTGATGCCGCCGAGCTACGTCAAGCCGTATGTGAAGCGTCAGAATAATGACGCTGCCGACGCCGAGGCGATCTGCGAAGCGGTCACGCGGCCGACGATGCGCTTTGTTGAGATCAAGAGCCCGAGCAGCAGAGCGTTCAGGGCTTCATCGTATCCGGCTGATGTTGATCCGCCAGCGAGCCCAGCTCGCCAATGCCATCCGCGGACATATGGCGAAATACGGGCTTGTTGCCGCCGTCGGTCGCAATGGGCTGGCTCAGTTGGTGAAGATCATCACCGACGCAGATGACGATCGCATTCCGGAGGCGACGCGAACCTGTCTTGCCATGCTGGTCGAACAGCTGGATCTGGTCAGCCGGCAGATCCTGGAAAGGGATCGCCGCGTAATGGCGAGTGCTCGTGCGACCGATGTTGGCCGACGCTTAATGGAGATTCCCGGCGTCGGGCCAGTGCTTGCCAACGCGATCGTCGCTGCAGTTCCCGATCCGAGGGCATTCAAGTCCGGGCGCAATCTCGCAGCCTGGATCGGTCTGGTTCCGCGCCAGAACTCCAGCGGCGGTAAAGAACGCCTCGGTGGCATCACCAAGCAAGGCGACCGTTACCTGCGGCAATTGCTGGTCGTCGGCGCGCTCTCGTCGTCCGTCAGGCTATGCGCCACGGCACCAAGCGCTCTTGGCTAGTGCAGTTGCTTGCTCGCCGAACGCCGAAGACTGCTGCGGTGGCTCTCGCCAATAAGACAGCCCGGATCATCTGGGCGATGATGATCACCGGGGATCGCTATACGGAGCCGCAAGCGATCTGAGGAACAAGGAGTTTGGCCAGGGCAATTGCGATGTAATGCACTGAACGGTCGATACCGGGAGACGGGACAACCCACTTGGGTCAGAGCGCTTCAGAGCGCGTGCTTTTGCTTTCGATCGGGACCCATCTCCGCGGAAGGCATTATGGCCAGCGGCTCATGCGTGCCGCACCAACAGGTCGAACACATGGCCGCACCGACCAAGCCAGCGCTGCATCAAGAAACCCCTTGCCAACGGAGAGCCGTCCACACATGGCGCAAAGCGGACATTCGCCGTGGCCACGCGATAGGGGACCGCTCAGCCGAGCCATTTCGCCGTGTCGTACAATATCTGCTTTACGACGTGCTAGACCAGCGGCTGCGATGAGAAGCGGCCGGTCATGCTATTTTCGTTCTTGGCTGTTGTGAAAAACGCCGAGAATATCAATCAGTTCGCGATCGGCATGCACCTCGTAGACGATGATATGCGGGAGCTCGATGAGTTCGCGCGTGTCGTCATCGCGACCAGGGCGCCCGATGTGGGCAAGACCCGGAGTGGTCAATAGGCCGATCCGCGAACGGATGCGGCGGATCATATCGGCCGCCGCCCGCGGATTGTCCTTGGCGATCCAAGCGAAGACGGCGTCAAGATCATCGTCGGCCTCCTGGCGGACGATGATCTTCATGCGCCGAAGCGGCGGAGCCTCTTGTCGAACTCGGCGAGGGTCAGCGTCTTCGGGTCCGGATCGGTGCGGCGGCGACTGACTTCCGCAAGCTGCTCGTCTGTCAGCTGGAACTCGATGCTGTCCTGGTCCTCGATTCCCTCCAGGATCTCGACAGCATCCTGTTGTCGCTTTGGCGGCCAGGAGAGCACACGATCTAAGCCGACATTCCCCAGATGACATCCAAATTCGCGGAAATCGTACCACGGCCCCATCTCCAAGGGAACTCTGTTCCCATTGCAGCCATCCGATGACATGATTTTGGTAATCGGCCAGCGCGTGGAAGGCCATTTGGTCGTTTCTCTTGCCATCCAGACACACCTCTCGTGTCGCAATCTCCTTGCCGTCGATTCCCTCGGCCTACGCCGGAGCGGGTCTTCGTCGTAGATCATCAATCAGGCTCAAGATTTTCTGGAACAAGCTTCTTGGGACTGCAACCTCGGCCAATTGAAATGTGACGTACCGGCCATGGCTGACAACTTTCGCACCGATCTTGACCAGCTTCTCCCTCAGCGTCGTCAGCGACCATTGCTCCACGGTATCGGGCAACGCCAGGGTACGCATGAAGTTGCCGAGGTTATAGGCGAGTGCATGCAGCTGGAGCCGGACGGCATTGTTGCGTAACGAACGGCATGACAGCCGCGTCCACTTGATGGCGTTCTTGCCTTCCTTGATCCATTGCCCGGCAGTGTCGCGCTGATTGTAGAACGCAACAACCCGCTCGGCAGGACGGCTCAGGTTGGTGACGATGAAGCCGACGCGGGGATACGGTTCCCCTGAGTGCCACTCCACCTTGGCGACGACCCGGCGGGGCTCCGTCCAGCTACCGGCCCGATAGCTGAAGTTCGCGTAATACCGACGAACTTCCTTCGGCGGCCGACCGACGGGGCGCTTGAGCAGGTGCGCGATGCTGTCGTGCAGCACCTTGTTGGCCGGAAGCCGGATGGCGTACTTGAAGCCTTCCGCTTCCAGAAACTCATAAACCTCGGGCGAGGCGAAGGCGGCGTCACCACGGAAATAACGCCGGAGTGTCTTGTTCCGGTATCGAGCGACCACCGGGTCCAACACATCGCGCCATTCATGGGCGCTGTGCACGTTGCCCGGACGCAGGGCGCAACGCTCCAGATCGCCGAACTGGTTGAACACGAACAGCGGGTGATAGCACGTGCAGCCGAAGTGACCGTTGTAGGCCGTGCCCTCCTGGTCACCGTAGGTCGGGCTGACGGAGCTGTCCATGTCGAGCACGATAATCTTCGGCGGCTTGCGCTCGTTAACCTGGTCGATCCAGATGCCCAAAAGGTCAGCGAGCGCGGCGAGGTTGTCATTGGTGGCGAGTAACTCCGTCTCGAACCGGCCCATCTGGCTGGTCGATGCGCCGCCGCGCTCGACAGCCCTGCCGCCGACGATCCACCGCATCGCAGGATCGCGCCCCAGCCGGTCGGCGTCGTTCACGTCCTCGTACCCGGCAAGACGACCATAGACGGATTGGCGAAGGAGACCGATGATGCCGTGCCAACCGTTCTTGCCGGTCCGGCTGTCAGCAATAACGTCACCGGCCAGCGTGGTCAGGCCGAGGGCTTCGTCCAGTTCACGATAGGCGAGCAGACCAGCGTCTGACGTGATCCGCGAACCGTGGAACTCGAACTTCAGTCTTCGGTCGAAAAACGCCCGCAGCAGCCCCCGATCCGACTCACCCTCCAGGTTCCGCATTCGACCCACTCTCCGTCTGATCTAATCCACTGATTCTTATACAGGAATCAGACGGAAACCGCATCAGATGGATCGGTCACTTGGGGAATGCGGGTTGATATCCCTTGATGTTGCAGGTCACGCATTCATTCGAACGGGCTGTCCAGCCTCAGCCGGATGGATCATTGCTTCGTAGCCTTCGATGAACTCCTGCCACTTGCTGCTCTGTGCAAACCAAGCGGCTGTCGCCTTGGTATGCGGTCGGTAACGTAACCGGTAGATGCCGACCATCTGAACATTCGGATATTGATTATTGACGGCAATGATGTCGTCGCCGTCCCCTATCATTCGTAGGGTCGCTGAACCTGCCAACTCCATCGTGAACTTACGAACCACCATACCCAGTTTCTGTTCGATGTCGGTGCCGGTATTTTCGGGGCAGGGGTGAATAATCTCGGCTTCTTCGGTGTCGGCCTCGATCAAGTGCGGGACGCATTCCACCAGCCCGCATTCGACAATGGCGTTCAGCGCCGCCCATGCAGCGTCACCACCTTGATCACCGCCATCTTTGGTCCTCCTGCCGGTGAGGAACTGATCGAATGGCGGCCTCCATGAGATCGTTACACCAGCATCGCTGAAGTCCCAGAATACTCCGTGTCCAGCCTCGCCAACTTTCTGACATTCGTAATTTCGCCGAATGAGTTTCCAATGCAGACCACCATCATCAGCCAGGGAATGCTCGTGATAAAGCTCGACGAACAACCTCAGAGCGCGGACATCGCCGCGACGGCGAATGCGCTCAATCGGGGGCACCTCGCTGACCGCTCCGGTCACCAACGTGTTCGGCAACCATATCCAATCGGCAGTCTTCTTGTCGTCGATGACGAGTTGATAGGATGGCCTTGAGCCTGCCTTCTTCTGTTTGATCAGACCTTGGCTCTTGAGCTGGTCTATGGCCGCGTTTGAACGGCCAAGCCCGATATCGGGGTAGTTGCGGACGGAGTTCACCGACCACGATGTCGTCCGATTGTCTCCGCCGGTGCCGGTTGCCAGCACCAGATAGGCGACGGCGGCGTTGAGCCCGACATCACAAGCCTTGCACCAGCTCCTGCGGTCGATCTGGAAGAACCGCCCGGTCATTTGACAAATTCCCCATCGACGGCATGTCCAAGCCCTTCGCTTGCGGGCAGTTCATCGGAGGCGCGAAAATGATCCGGTAGGTCCACGACCACACCGAGATCGACATCACCGCTTTTCTCATGGATGCATTGTAGGAGAGCTGATCTGATCCGACAGAAGCTCTCACCGCGCCATGCTGGTAGGCCGTCTCGGCTTCCACGACGGCGCTGTAGAATCCATTGAATACGGTCCTGACATTCGATGACACGCCAGCGCTGATCCAGGACGGCGACGACCGCTTGGTAGTCGTTGCTTTCCTCGCGTGTTGAATAGGCAGGGAGGCGTCGAGCGGTCGAGGAGAGACTTGAGGGGGTGTCAGGTACCGGCGAGAGACTTCTCGGTCTTCCGCCAACGATGTCGCCGCAACCTCCGAGCGGTTTCAAATCACGAATTTCGTGCTCTGCCATCATCCCGACTCCCCATGACAATGGAGCAGGGAAAAGTGGGACTTTCGTCCCGCAACGCATATTGATCTAAATGGACGGTTTGGACCGGTGGGACTATCTAAGCCCGCATTCCCCAAGTGACCGATCCATCTGATGCGGTTTCCGTCTGATTCCTGTGTAAGAATCAGTGGATTAGATCAGACGGAGAGTGGGTCGAATGCGGAACCTGGAGGGTGAGTCGGATCGGGGGCTGCTGCGGGCGTTTTTCGACCGAAGACTGAAGTTCGAGTTCCACGGTTCGCGGATCACGTCAGACGCTGGTCTGCTCGCCTATCGTGAACTGGACGAAGCCCTCGGCCTGACCACGCTGGCCGGTGACGTTATTGCTGACAGCCGGACCGGCAAGAACGGTTGGCACGGCATCATCGGTCTCCTTCGCCAATCCGTCTATGGTCGTCTTGCCGGGTACGAGGACGTGAACGACGCCGACCGGCTGGGGCGCGATCCTGCGATGCGGTGGATCGTCGGCGGCAGGGCTGTCGAGCGCGGCGGCGCATCGACCAGCCAGATGGGCCGGTTCGAGACGGAGTTACTCGCCACCAATGACAACCTCGCCGCGCTCGCTGACCTTTTGGGCATCTGGATCGACCAGGTTAACGAGCGCAAGCCGCCGAAGATTATCGTGCTCGACATGGACAGCTCCGTCAGCCCGACCTACGGTGACCAGGAGGGCACGGCCTACAACGGTCACTTCGGCTGCACGTGCTATCACCCGCTGTTCGTGTTCAACCAGTTCGGCGATCTGGAGCGTTGCGCCCTGCGTCCGGGCAACGTGCACAGCGCCCATGAATGGCGCGATGTGTTGGACCCGGTGGTCGCTCGATACCGGAACAAGACACTCCGGCGTTATTTCCGTGGTGACGCCGCCTTCGCCTCGCCCGAGGTTTATGAGTTTCTGGAAGCGGAAGGCTTCAAGTACGCCATCCGGCTTCCGGCCAACAAGGTGCTGCACGACAGCATCGCGCACCTGCTCAAGCGCCCCGTCGGTCGGCCGCCGAAGGAAGTTCGTCGGTATTACGCGAACTTCAGCTATCGGGCCGGTAGCTGGACGGAGCCCCGCCGGGTCGTCGCCAAGGTGGAGTGGCACTCAGGGGAACTGTATCCCCGCGTCGGCTTCATCGTCACCAACCTGAGCCGTCCTGCCGAGCGGGTTGTTGCGTTCTACAATCAGCGCGACACTGCCGGGCAATGGATCAAGGAAGGCAAGAACGCCATCAAGTGGACGCGGCTGTCATGCCGTTCGTTACGCAACAATGCCGTCCGGCTCCAGCTGCATGCACTCGCCTATAACCTCGGCAACTTCATGCGTACCCTGGCGTTGCCCGATACCGTGGAGCAATGGTCGCTGACGACGCTGAGGGAGAAGCTGGTCAAGATCGGTGCGAAAGTTGTCAGCCATGGCCGGTACGTCACATTTCAATTGGCCGAGGTTGCAGTCCCAAGAAGCTTGTTCCAGAAAATCTTGAGCCTGATTGATGATCTACGACGAAGACCCGCTCCGGCGTAGGCCGAGGGAATCGACGGCAAGGAGATTGCGACACGAGAGGTGTGTCTGGATGGCAAGAGAAACGACCAAATGGCCTTCCACGCGCTGGCCGATTACCAAAATCATGTCATCGGATGGCTGCAATGGGAACAGAGTTCCCTTGGAGATGGGGCCGTGGTACGATTTCCGCGAATTTGGATGTCATCTGGGGAATGTCGGGTAAATCCAGTCATCGCCAGGCGCGATGCTATGGCAGCCACTGCACGCATACTCGACAATGCCAGCCACCGGCGTCTCGTCGGTAAGAAAGAGACCGCCATCAGCCGTGTACCAGGCCCAGAACAAATCCTGGTACTCCGGGGCAAATCCGGGTCGCTTGTGCATAACCGTGATCCCCATTAGGTGGTCCCGGGTGTCCGTCGTCAGGTAATTTGGAACCGATGAGCGGCCTGATTTAAGAGAGGGTTCGGCCCATCTGGTTGGTCATTTTATGCGGCGGTTTTGCGGTATTGCAAGCGCCGGGTTTGTAGCGTCTTTTGTTTGATCTTTTCTCTTTTCAACAGGATGGTCTGGCCGCGCCCGAAGTAGACATCGGCCGGCGTGAGGTTGCCCAGGCTCTCGTGGTAGCGGTGATAATTGTAGTGGCCGACGAAGGCCTCGATCTGTGTCTCCAAGTCGCCAGGCAGATAGTAATTTTCCAAAAGGATGCGGTTCTTCAGGGTTTGATGCCAACGCTCGATCTTGCCCTGGGTTTGCGGATGATAGGGAGCGCCGCGAATGTGCTCCATATCGCGGTCGTCGAGCCATTCGGCCAGATCGTCGGCGATGTAGCTGGAGCCGTTGTCAGACAGGAGCCGTGGCTTGTGAATGACCGTTGCCCGATCGCGACCTGACGCCTTGAGCGCCAGTTCCAGCGTATCGGTGACGTCCTCGGCCTTCATCGTGGTGCAGAGCTTCCACGCGATAATGGTGCGCGAGAAGTCGTCGAGCACGGTGGAGAGGTAGAACCAGCCCCAATCAATGACCTTGAGGTAAGTGAAGTCGGTCTGCCAGAGCTGGTTTGGCGCCGTGGTCTTGTCCTGGAACTCGTCGGACGCCTTGAGGACGATAAAGGCCGGGCTGGTGATCAGATCATGGGCCTTGAGCAGTCGATAAACCGAGGATTCCGATACAAAGTAGCCCTCTGTGTCTGTGAACCGGACAGCCAGTTCCCGCGGCGACAGATCCGTCTCGTCCAGCGCCAGCTGTACGATCCGGTCTCTCACCTCATCGGGGATACGGTTCCAGACTTGGCCAGGCCGCGAGCGGCGGTCCTCCAGGGCCTCCGGTCCGCCGGTCAGATAGCGGTCGTACCAGCGATAAAACGAGGTGCGGGGAATGCCCAACTGCGCCAGCGTGCGCTTGGCCGGCAGATGGGATCGCTCAACCAGCCGGATGATCTCCAGCTTCTCCGATAGTGGATACCTCATGCCTCCTCTCCCCCATCCGCGATCATGCTTTTTTTGAGTAGACGGTTGTCCAGCGTCAGGTCAGCAACGGCCTCCTTGAGTGCCAGTGCCTCACTGCGAAGATGCCGGACCTCATCGGAGGTAGCCTCACGGGCAGTGTCACCCGCCAGGCGCTTCTTCCCGGCCTCCAGGAAGTCCTTCGACCAGCGGTAATAGAGGTTCTGGTTGATCCCCTCACGGCGACACAGCTCAGCGATACTGTCCTCGCCGCGCAGGCCCTCCAGAACGATCCGGATCTTCTCTTCGGCGCCGAACTGCCGACGAGTCGCCCGCCGGATGTCCTTCACGACCTTCTCGGCCGATGCTTTCTGGTGATTGGTGTTCCGTCTCATCTTCAATCCCTCGTGGGTTAAGATGAGCCAGAAACCCTCTCTTGTTCAATCCGCCCAATCTGTCCCAGGGGCGCTGACGCCGGACACTCTGCTGAACCTCACCAGCCGCGGCGAGGATGACGATGGGGTTGCCGGCGGTGCGGCGCTGATCTCCGGGAGGCAGCTTGAAGAGATCAAGGCGCTGATCGAAGAGACCGGCGCCGATGAAACCAAGTTCCTCGGCTACGCCAAAGTCGATGCCCTGGTCGACATCCATGCCAAGAATTTCAACCGGCTGGTCACTGCTCTCCGGAGCAAGAGGACAACGAATTCGAAGCGCCCGACAGAGGTTTCGGGCAGCAAACAGGAGCAGGCAAAAAGTAAAGACGAGACTGAAACTGTTACTGATACTCAGCCCGGGGGAGGGCGAGAGCCTTCCCCCACCTCTGTTGAAGAATCCGCCCCCGCGGCGGACGCACCCGGGGACGCCGACGAAGGCCCCGGTGCTACCGGGTCGGAGACAGCCGGTGCATCTCGCCTTGATACAAAGCCTTCTGGCTTCTCCGGCCCGGATGCCGACCTGATCAACAACGCCCTTGCGGCCCAAATGGAAGCGCAGGATCCGGAGAAGGGGTTTGAGAACCTATTGGACCGCGCCGGCCATCCCACGGGCCGAGTCGGCAAGGCCCTCGATCGCGTGCGGCACTTCTACCAAAGGTTTGAGGACGGCGAGATCGACCGCGACGAGCTGAGCGAGCGGGTTGCGGCGATCGTCGACGGATCGCTTCCGGTATGAGCGTGCAAGGCACCATCGAACTGACCGACCCGGACACCGCGGAAGCCTCGCTCACCCTCACGATGACCGTCGGCGAGTGGAAAAAGGTGCGGGCAGCCCTGCGGGATAACTCCGCACCGTGGGCCGAATCAGAAACCACGCGGATCATTGACCGCCTTATCAAGCTCGCGGAGCAGCACCAGTGGGCGAGCAGCGACGGGCGGGACGGCCCTTGACCGACGCCCTTTACAAATCCGAGGCCGCTTGATGGCCCAGGAGCTCGCCCGGGCCTCAGCCGCTTTCCTGTTGGACACCGGCGGACGGAAGCGACGACCGCGCACCCATGACAACAACCACCTGGGGTTCATTCGGCGCCTGCCCTGCTTGGCGTGCGGATCTCAGTCAATGATCCAGGCCGCGCACATCCGATACGGGGAACCCCGGCTAGGCAAGCGGCGCACCGGCATGTCCGAGAAGCCGGATGACAAATATACGGTCCCGCTGCGCAGCGATGACCGCGCCGATCAGCATCGGGAAAATGAACGCGAGTGGTGGCGGGCTAAGGGCATCGACCCGGTTCAGGTCGCGCAGTCGCTATGGGCCTGCACCGGCGATGACGAAGTCGGCGGCCTCATTATCCGGAGCGCATATGGGTGACGGGATGAGCTCCATGCCTGGCTTTGCCGTCAACACCAGGGTGCCAATCGTGCAAACACGCACGGAGATCGAGGCTCTATGCAGCAAGCACGGGGCAGTCAGCTATGCCAGCTTCTCCGATGCCAAGGGGTCAACGATCGCCTTTGGTATCCACGAAATGCGAGTCGTGTTCCGTCTTCCGCTCCCAAACCCTGACAATGCTCAGGACTGCCGGTCTCGATGGCGTGGTCTCCTCCTCTGCATCAAGGCCAAATTCGAGTCGATAAACCGAGGCGTCGAAACGTTCGAGGAAGCATTCCTAGCCCATGTGATGACCGAGGACGGCCGCACCGTGGCTGACCACGCTATTCCCCGCCTCAAGCAGATCGTGAGCGGTGACCGGCCCCTCCTGCCTGTACCGAACGGCGGGGGCCAGTAATGACCGTCTACACGCCACGCACTTTGGCAAAGGACTGGGGCTGGTGACCGCGCTTCCGTCTTGGGCTGCCAATATCCAACCAGTCGATATGACGGGCGCCGCATCGGTATTGGGGATTAGTCGGCGAACGCTCGTGGACGCCCTCAAGAAGTTCCCGCACTATGAACGACGCGGCACCAAGAAGGTTTTCTACCCAGAACACATCGAGGCACTTCGAGAAGGACTGAGCAAATGGCGGGTCTCAAAGCCAAAGCCCGATCAAATGGGATCTACTACGCCACCGGAACCCTTGCAGGGGAACGTATTCGAAAGAGCCTTAGAACTCGCGAAAAAAGGCAAGCCGATGAACTCTGCGCCCTCCACGAAGCAAAGCTCTGGAAACGTCATTCCTATGGCGAGAAAGCCGTCAGGACGTTCGAGGAGGCAGCGGTGAGCTACATGGAAGCCGGTGGCGAGGCTCGGTTCCTTCAGCCGCTCCTGAGGCGATTCAAGGGGCGTCTCCTTGGCTCGATCACCCCGGAAGAGGTCCGTCAGGTTGCGCGCTCTATTTACCCGACTGGCACAGGCGCTACGCTCAACCGGCAAGGTATTGTCCCAACGCGAGCGGTCATCACACACGCCGCCGGCCGTGGCTGGTGCGTCCCCTTGGCCATTGGCAATTTCCCCGTCAAGAAGACGCTCCGAATCGCAGTAAGCAGGGAATGGATCGATGCCTTCGTTGACCGCGCCGATGACGATCAATTGCCTCACCTAGCCGCCGCTGTGCTCTTCATGTGGCAGACTGGTGCTCGGGTGTCAGAAGCAGCCCGCATCCTCCCCGAACACGTCAATCTTGCCGATCGCATCATTCTCTTGGAGAGAACCAAGGAAGGCGAGTGGGAGGAATGCCACATCACGCGAGAGCTGATGATCCGGTTGGCAAACCTCCCTCAGACCGAGGGGAAACCTCTCTTCGGCTATTCAAGTCGCTTCGGGATCACGCTACGCATGAAGGCGGTCTGTAGACGAGCTGGGATCGACTTCGTCTCACCCCACCAATCGGGCCGCCATAGCTACGCGACGAATGCGCTGGCCATGGGCGCGACAGTCAAGGAAGTGATGGACGGAGGACGTTGGAAAACGGCTCGTCTTGTCCTCGAAACCTATGCTCATTCAGAGCGAGCCGGCCGGTCGATCGCCGACCGTTTTGACACAGAACTGGTACAACCAAAACAGCAAACGGCGCAACCCACTGGAAAGAAAGCGAAATAAGCATGGCAAGCACTCCCTTGGTAAGGGAGAGGTCCGCAGTTCAATCCTGCGCGGCAGCACCATAAAAACTCTAGTCTTTCCAACCTTTTTTGGCCGGCGGCATTCAAGCCCGCTTGGCAGCGTTCGGCGAACATCGGCAGAACACGGCACCGCTGACCGTGGAATATCCGTGGACTCCGTTCCCGGGCCGTTCCCTAGCCCTTGTTATTGCGGGGGGGGGCGTTGTGATGGACGAGTCCAGCCGGGCGAGCTCGGCTAGTGGAGCCTTGCCGAATGATGCCGGCGGGGGACCCGACAATCGATCTCCGGTATCAAATACCCTCCCGGGGGTTTCCTCGACCGCTCGACGCCTCCGTGCCTCTTCAAAGCGCGAAGAAAGTAACGACTACCAAACAGTCGTCGCACTCCTAAACCACCGTTGGCGCGTCATCGAATGTCGGGATGGCATTCAGTGGATACTTCAACGCCGTCGTGGAAGCCGAGACGGCCTACCAGCGTGGCGCGGTGAGAGCTTCTGTCGGACCAGATCGGCTCTATTGAGATGCATCCGTGAGAAATGCGGCGATGTCGATCTCGGTGTGATCGTGGACCTTCATGATCATTTTCGTGCCTCCGATGAGCTGTCGAGCAAGGTGCTTGGACGTAGCTCAGAAGGGGTGCTTGTCAGATGACCGGGCAGTTCTTCCAGATCGACCGCAGGAGACTCGAGCTGCAGCCTTTCTTCGCTCGATCGGCATCGAAATCGAGCGCGACAGAGAAGGTAGGGCGCGCAGTAGAATCATCCGAATCATTGCGCGGCATCGGTGGCGCTGCCCGAATTAGTATTAAGGGGGAAATCATCGTCCACATCGTCCACATCGTCCGCAAGGGGGGCAAACATTAATGATTACAGTGAGATCGGTGCGGACGAGGATGCGGGTGCGGACGATGTCGGGCCAGATGCGGACGAGGGCGAAACAGAGAGCGTCCACACTAACCCATTGAAAAATAATCATAGGAACGCTGCGGACGCTGCGGACGATGAATTCCCTATTAAATCTGATCCGCCACGAACGGGGAAGGTTTGGGAGGGGGGAGTATGAGCGCGGCACTCGATATTCTCGAATGGGCTCACCAAAGCGGCCTTGAAATTGAGGTCCAGGGTGGTCGGTTGGAACTGCGGGCGCCCCAGAAGCCGCCTGACGAATTGCTTGCCGAGGTCAAGGCACACAAACCGGAGCTGATCGCGTTGTTATCCCGCCAAGCGGTCGGCGTTCCGGCCGAGAGGATCAGGGACCTTGCTAAGCTCCGCACCGTCGATCATTTCCCCGGCTTCAGCGCCGTGCAATGGCAGCAGCTACTCGTCGGGGCCGCCGCCTTTCTCGCTCGCTGGGGCGCGACGGCTGACAAGCTGGGCTGGTCGACCACCGATCTATTTGGATGCATTCAATCGCTCAACGTGCGGAGCCAGCCAATACGTCAAATTGGGCAGCGGAACGGGCTGGTTCTTTTGATACGCGATGGCGAAGTGGTCGAGATCACCGCCGATCGGGCAACGATCCGATATTCCTCCGGTTCGGAGCTGGTCTATCTTCGGCGATCGGTCGCGGGTGCCGTGGCGCTGTGGGATCTGATCCACTGACCGAGCGCCGTCGACTTTCCAACTGCCGCACGGCCGATGCTTATAGGGTTCATAGATGGAAACCAGTTTCGGGAAGGCGCATCTCCTCACGGCGTCACTCCAGAAGGCGGCCCCACGCCGCCCTACTGAATGGCCGCTCCCCTTGGGCGGCTTTTTCTTGACGCGGCTCTTCAATGTTGAGGCGCCAACCGCCGCATTCTCATAACAGCGCCCAGCAGCCGCAGCGGCACTGGATGGGTTGAATCTCTTACTGCCGATTGGAAAGTCGTCGAGAGCGGAGGCTAAGAAGCCGACCGGCAAAAAAACCGACCGGCTCCCTGCGGGCTTGTTCGGAACTAAAGGCCCGTCGGCCTTAGGACATCGGCGACGGACACCTCCAATACCACCGGAAATCCTCCCTGAGCCCCTCAGGCCGGCGCTACCATTGAGCGTTATTGCAGGGAGGTGAGTCAACCGTGCTCAGCCAACGGTAGTGCCTCAGTTACGGGGCATCGGGTGCTCCACGGACGTAGATATCCTTGTATCCCTCGCTGTCGGCGCGCTAGATAAACGCCGGTAGCATCATTTCTAAAGCACCAGGCTTGATCCGATTTTCGAACGTCCTCGGAGGAAACGCCGGGGGCCCTTGGTTCCTTCCGCCAGTTCCATTAACGAGCGGCCCGGCCGGCCGTCTTGCCTTTCGAGGTCAGCGTCCGAATGATCCCAGACTGGTCTAGCTCCGCGGAAACTTTCTGCAGCCAGCTTCGCACGTAGCCCCTCAGAACGAAGGAGTTAGCCTTGTCGTCAAGGAACTTGGAAAATGGCACACCGGCCAAATCAACCTGCTCGTAGGCGAGATCATTGAGCCTCGGAATCGTCACCTCAGTGGCGCTTTTGACCCGGTTGAAGTAGCTGCGATAGGTGCCGGGATCCCACTCAAAATAAGTTCCTTCGCTCACATAGTTCTTCACCAAGTAGTAGTGAGCGTCCGCAGCATACGGCGCCGTTTCTTCGATTTCATCCAGCGACGCTATTGATGAACCGAGAATGTGGAATAGCAGAAACCTATACTCACCTTCCTTCGCAGCGTCGAGGAAGCCGAACTCCATCAACGCCTCAAGAATCGCCCTCAATTGCCCTGCCCGGACATCAACCAAGCTTACCCTCGCGGCGTCTTGTTCAAGCGTGTCTACGATTCGCATCTGGTCGCTGGTGTGCGCCATGTTTACGACTTCGGTGTTGTCGCCGTAGAAGCGCTTCAATGTACCGCCCGGAGCTTCAGTATCAAACGCACGTGTTGGGATGCCGCGCTCACCAAGATAGTTCAGCAAGATCCGGCTCACCGTCGTTTTCCCGACCCCGCCCTTGTCGGCTCCTATCAGAATCAAGGCTGGCTTCATCGTATGTCCCCCTCGAACTAGCCGCGAGAATTGCTGTCGGTGCCTCCTGGCGGCGACTGGCAAAGTGAATGTCCGGCCAGTAATCTGCAAGGACCGAACGCGTCTTCGCGAACGTCGCCTTGCGCTGCTCCTTAGCCGCGCCCCCGCGCGACGCCGCTGACGAGCCAAATGCATCTCCTCCGCGATGCGTCAACGAGCGGGTGCCAACGTGCCCGGGTTGGCCGCCGTTGCCGACTTCGATGTTGTCAACGAAGCTAGCCCAGGAGTGACATCGCAGAACGCATGCGGGAAACAAGTGTTGCTTACGCAGGATATCATATTCTGCTGGCCATTCCAATGCGGCCTGTGGAGTTGCACCCAGAGACAGCACCGGGCGGGGGCGAAGATCATCAACTGAACGCGACCTCGAATTGACACCAGCGGCGTTTGGGCGCTGCTTGAATGGACTGTCCCGTTCCAGGCGCCCCCCAGCAGGCGGGGCCGGGAGCATTAAGGCTGTCACGTAGGGAGGCGGGCAGCCTTTTCTTTTGGGGGTTGTCAGGAATGGCCTCCGGCTAATCCGCCGAGGGTTCAGTGCCCAGTCTCACCGTCGGGCAGCAGGGGTGAGGAAGGAAAGATGTGCCGGCGACAAGGAGACGCCTGCCACCGCTTTCAGGTGGTCGACCACAGGGAGCGATGTCGAAATTTAGACATCGGTATTTTCCGGGCCGCTTCTTAGGCGGGGTGTCAAATACCCCGCCTAATTTCAAAGCCATCATTCCGTTTTCTCGCCCCCTCAGGAAGCCGCTGGGCAGCGTTTTCCTGTTTCGGGTTGAATGGCTGCCACTCGCACCCTTTCCCCGGCTCAGCGGCCCCGAAGGTGCTTCTACACCGGAAAGAACACCGATCCCCCTGGGCTCGCCAAGGGAGATACTTCACATATTGTCCGGAGATCCAGGTTGTGCTAGTCTAGCTGTAATACATAACGAGACTTCGCAGTAGTGAACACCTATGAACACTTATGAATACCTATGAGCAGGTTGAATGACAACCATGAAATACTCTGAAGCTATCAATTTTAGGGCTGGGCGTGACACGGCCGACTGGCTTCGCGACGAAGCCGAGCGTCGCGGCGAGTCACTATCCGAGGTCATCCGCTCGGCATTGAGCCAGGGGCGGCCCTCGGACACACAAGAGGATTAGGGCGATGGCAGGCCTCCCTACACTTTTGCCGTCCCGTGGAGCAGCACAATTCGGCTGGCCATCGTATCAAGTGCCGCCGTGGACTGCCCCCAACACCGCACCCTTGCCGGGCTTCCAATGGCCTCCCGAGTTTCAGGATGCTCAGCCCCAACCACAGATCGCTCCTGTTCCTGGGCTACCCGCACCAACAACCGCACCCTTGATGTCCGTTCCCGGACAAGCACAAGCTCAGGGCCAAGTGCAGGGTCCGCCGCCACAATTCCAATGGCCACCGAATTATCAGGGATATCAGCAACCCGCCCCTGGCCTGCTTGGCCCCAAGATCAAGCCCGACGACAATATTTCGGCCCGTGCCGGCGGTCGCGCGGACTACATTGCGCAGCCACTGACGCCCAAGCTTAAGCCGGGTGGCCCCGAAGCTCAGCGAACGCCGATCCGGGATTTCCTCAATGAGCGAGGAATTGGTGGCGGCCAGCTTCGTGGGAGGTTCGGAGACGGTCAACTGCTTGATCGATTTAACCAAGTCATCACCGAAAACTCAGCGGCAATCTCGGCGTTTGCCTCAGGCCTCACCGGCGGTCAGGGAACGTTGCAGAATATGTCGAATGCCTTTTCTGGGATGGCTCAGGGTATGGCGCTCGATCGGCAATCGGCCGAGCAGCGCCGCGCCGACGAAGCGCTGACGCAATTATTTCAAGACCCGGAATTTATGGCCCTCCCGGACTCAATGAGAAACTTCTTGATGAGCGATCTCGACGCTGGTCGAGAATTCGTAATGAGCCAGTTGATGAACCAGCAGGGGACGGCTGATCGTCCCTTTGAACAGGACCGAAACGGTGTGCTCCGCTATCTCGACAATGGCGAGCCCGTATTCCCCAACGTCGAGACCCAGCCAGAACCCGGATTCGGTCCTATCGTCACTGGGGAGACGGCGGCGGCACTTGGGCTCGACCCGACGAAGGCATGGCAGCAGGCCCCTGATGGCCGGTGGCAACAAGCCGGCGCTTCCGGTGTTAATGTCACGACCAACGTTGGCGGGGAAGGCTCGCGGTTCGGGGAACAATTGGCCGGGGCTCTTGGGGATGACTTTGTCGACCAGCGCAACGCGGCGCTCCAGGCGGTGCAGATCCTTACGACGGCACAGCTTGGCCGGCAGCTTCTCAACGAAGGCACGATTGTTGGTGCCGGGGCCAATTTCCTCTTGGCAATGGGCGACGGTCTGGAACGGCTCGGCATTCATCTTGCCGATGATGCGCGGGCTAACACCAGAGCCTACGCAGCTTTGATGGCCGGCGAGGTCGGTCGGATGATCCAGCTCTTCGGCGCCGGTACTGGGCTGAGCGATGCTGACCGAGAATTTGCTCGGCAGATGGCCGGCGGCGAGATCACCATGACCGAGCAAGCCCTTCGCCGGATTCTGGATATCAATGAGCGCGCGGCCCGCAACCTCATCGAAGCCTGTAATCGGCAGGCGCAACAGATCGAGAGAGCGCCGGGTTATGCCGACAACCCGATCGTGCCATTCCCGCTGACGATCGATATGCCGTTCGCGGGAGGGGCTGGAACTCCGGCTGCCGCCCCAGCAGCCAATGATCCGTTCGGTCTCGGTATTCTCGGCGGCGGGATTGAATATCTCGGCGTGCCTGGTTTGGAGGCTCGCTGATGGCTGATGCAGCACCCCTTCAAGGCCCGTTCACTCCGGTTGCTACCGGGGGGTTCTTTGCGCCCGATCTCGGGCTTGGCAATCAACTTGCGAATTTCCGCCAAGCTTATCCAGAGTAAGAACAAGCCACCGACAGGCAGATTCTGGAGGGCTTCTATCGGGAATTTCTCGCCCAACACATGACGAGGGAGGAATTCCAGGAGCGTCTGTTATCGCCAGCAGTCCCGACAGACACCGGGTTCGGGCCGGCAATCAATTTATCGAATTTTCGATCAGGCGCTCGCCGAAGTGGCGGGGAAGGAAATCACGGCCGCATATCGAGAGCAGCGAGCGGCAAGGCCGACAATTCAGAAGATCACCGATTACACGCGGGCATTTGTTCAGGGCCTTACCGGCCAACACGCGGACGATATCAAGGCGTGGTTTGCTCGGATCGGATTAGTTCCCGCTCCCGGAAACACTCCAGAAGAGCGATATCAGAATACCCTCGATTGGGAGCGATCTCAGGGGGCGGCTTTTCTAGCGGAGAACCCGGTAGGTGCGATAGGCGCTGAAGTGCTGGGAACAGCGCCTTATCTGTTGTCCTCGGCGGTGCGCGGACCCGGTGCCGGTGCATCAATACCGGAGCGCGTCTTTCATGGAACCTCGTTGGGTATTGGGGCGGGCGCTGTTTATGGTCATGGCGCAGCCGAAGGCGGGCTCTTGTCGCCCGAGCGGCTGGGGCGGCTCTTGAAACTGGACGAGCAACTGGCTTGGTTGGTGCCGCAGCGCCTTTTGCAGCCGAGGCAATCGCTCCGGTGATGAATTTCGCCGCCAACAGAGTCAGCGGGCCGGCAAGGGCGAGCCGCAACATCAACGACGCTCTGCAGTCATCCGGCACCAACCGGGGCGCGGTGGCTGATGCCATGGCCAGGAACCCCGAGCTGATGCCACTCGATGTCGATCCTGCGCTCTTCGCCCGCGCTCAGGGGATAGCAACTCAGCCAGGGCCGGGACGGGGGGTCATCGAGGACGCGGTCAACGCTCGATCCACCCGAGCCGGTGCCGCGGTTAGCGGTGCGTTCGACGAAGCACTGGGCAGCGCCCCTAATGTCAGGGTGTTGTTGGAGAGCATCCAACAGCGTGTGCGTGCCGTCGGTGTTCAGTTTGACCCGCTGTTGGCTCAGGCCGGATCGGTCGATGTCCGGGCAATTGTTGCAGCGATCGATCGGCGACTGCCGAATGGTTAGCAGTACCGATCGCAAACTCTGACGCAGATACACAAGGAATTGGCGAGCATCAGAAACCAGCTCGTTTCGCCCAGCGGAAATCCGATCGCCGATGCTCGGCAGTTGCACTTCATTCAAAGCGACATACGCGTGGCAATCGACGATTTAGTCGGTGCCAACCCCTCCGGGGCCGATGTTCGGCTTGCAGATGAGTTGCGATCGGTACGGCGGACTATCGTCGATGCCATCGACGAATCGCTAGTGGATGGAATCTAACGCTTGGTGCCCGTGTCTGACAGCGGCGATGATTTTGTCGGGATCCTTTGTCCAGATGAAGGGCTGCGGATCGTTGTTGGTGTGTTCGAGGAAGCGGTTGATGGTGGCCTGGAGATCGACGATCGAGTGGAAGACGCCGCGCTTGAGACGTTGCTTTGCGAGCTTTGCGAAGAAACCTTCGACGGCGTTGAGCCAGGAGCAGGATGTTGGGGTGAAGTGGAAGAAAAAGCGCGGATGGCACGTAAGCCACCCGCGGACCTTGGGATGCTTGTGGGCGGCGTAGTTGTCGAGGATCACATGGACCAGCTTTCCCGCGGGCACGTCGGCCTCGATGGCGTTGAGGAAGCGAATGAACTCTTGGTGTCGATGGCGCTGCATGCACTGGCCGATGACACGCCCTTCGAGCACGTTCAGCGCGGCGAACAGCGTGGTCGTGCCGTGCCGCTTGTAGTCATGCGTCATCGTGCCCGCGCGTCCCGTCTTCATCGGCAGCCCGGGTTGGGTGCGGTCGAGCGCCTGGATCTGGCTCTTCTCGTCAACCGACAGGACAACGGCGTGCGCCGGCGGATCGACATAAAGGCCGACGATGTCCCGCAGCTTGGGAATGAACTCCGGGTCACGCGACAGCTTGAACTGCCGGACCCGGTGGGGCTGAAGCCCGTGCGCCCGCCAGATGCGCTGTACCGCGCTGACGCTGATGCCGACCGTCTTGGCCATCGCCGGCGCCGTCCAATGTGTCGCCTCGTGGCGCGGCGCACTCAGCGTCAGCGCGACGACGCGGTCAGCGATTTCCCGGCCGAGCGGCGGAACGCGCGAGGGTCGCGTCTTGTCCCGCAGCAACCCCTCGACACCCTCGTGCATGAAGCGCTCCTGCCAACGCCAAACCGCTGTCTTGCTCTTGCCGGTGCAGCGCATGATCTCGACCGTGCCGAGACCATCCCCGCTCAGAAGGACGATCCGTGCCCGCCACACGTGTTTCTGCCGGCTGTTCCGGTCCGCAACGACCGCTTCGAGACGAGCACGGTCGGCGGTACTCACATCGACGATGATTCCTGGCCGCATGCGCCAGACTCGCACACGACGTGCCCGGCGAGAATCCCTCGCGGGATTCAAACGTCAAATTTTATCCACTAGGTGGCCCGCCGATCGGCATTGGTGGCCCTACCGGCCTATATCGACAGATCCTTCGCACCTACGCCGACGAGAATAGCGTCAGGCGGGCCTTTGATCGTAGTTGGCAATTATTCGACAACCCGAGGGCCGGGATACGAGCTTATTCGGCTCGGCCCGAGTTCTGGCAAAAATGGGCAGACGCTCTAAGCCCGGACGAATTGGAAGCCGCTCGACTGGGGGCAAGGGCTTGGCTCGATACCGAAATTAACTCGGCACGGAATGACGCCGCGCGTGGTGTTGCGATCTCCGAGGTTGGCTTTAATCGGGAACGGATGGCGATCTTATTCGACGAGGGTGGGGTTGCGGGGCTGACACAGCAGCTCGACGATATTTCCCTGATGGCCAGGAACCGAACAGCCCTGACAGGGGGCAGTCAAACGGCTCAGCGAACACTGGGTGCTGAAGCAGTCAAAGTGCGCCAGCCGGGAGCAATCGGGATCGGTCCGGGTACACTGGCCGGCGGAGCCGCGGCAGCATCATACTACCTTCCGCAAGTCGGCCCGGAAGCCGCTATTGGGCTGGGCACGTTTGCGGCCGCACGCCGCGGCGCGGCCCATGCGGCTCGCGCTTCGGACACTCGACGGAATACCCAGATGGCTCAATCTCTCACTGGCCAAGGCCCTGCAGGTGCGGATGCATTCAGGGCGGGTAATTCAGCGACTTCGCTGCTTCGTTACTCCCCGACTGCCAGCTTGAACCCGCCATTGTTGACGCTGAGAGCCCCGGCCTACACGGCAACGCCGCAATTCCCATTGTTGCCGCCGCCTCTGTTGCCAGTGCAGCGCTAGCCGTTGCTGATGAGTATCAAGAATAAGAAGAAACCGATGATGAACCATGTGCTGACGCGGTTTTGTTTGTTGAGATACCAGCGCCATTGGCCAGTGCGGATGGTCACATAGGCGACGAAACCGACGAACGCCAAGCCGGATAATGTCCCCAACGATGGCTCGAAAAAGCTGAGTGCTACAATGCCGACAATTACGGCCCCGATAATAATCAGGAACCACGTCATGCCAGCTAGTGGATGGAATCTAACGCTTGGTGCCCGTGTCTGACAGCGGCGATGATTTCGTCGGGATCCTTTGTCCAGATGAAGGGCTGCGGATCGTTGTTGGTGTGTTCGAGGAGGCGGTTGATGGTGGCCTGGAGATCGACGATCGAGTGGAAGACGCCGCGCTTGAGACGTTGCTTTGCGAGCTTTGCGAAGAAACCTTCGACGGCGTTGAGCCAGGAGCAGGATGTTGGGGTGAAGTGGAAGAAGGTCCGCGGATGGCGCGTAAGCCACCCGCGGACCTTGGGATGCTTGTGGGCGGCGTAGTTGTCGAGGATCACATGGACCAGCTTTCCCGCGGGCACGTCGGCCTCGATGGCGTTGAGGAAGCGAATGAACTCTTGGTGTCGATGGCGCTGCATGCACCGGCCGATGACACGCCCTTCGAGCACGTTCAGCGCGGCGAACAGCGTGGTCGTGCCGTGCCGCTTGTAGTCATGCGTCATCGTGCCCGCGCATCCCGTCTTCATCGGCAGCCCGGGTTGGGTGCGGTCGAGCGCCTGGATCTGGCTCTTCTCGTCAACCGACAGGACAACGGCGTGCGCCGGCGGATCGACATAAAGGCCGACGATGTCCCGCAGC
This sequence comes from Kaistiaceae bacterium, assembly GCA_963667605.2. Taxonomy (GTDB): domain Bacteria; phylum Pseudomonadota; class Alphaproteobacteria; order Rhizobiales; family Kaistiaceae; genus JADLGL01. Next base: position 254,597 of record CAXXUZ010000003.1, on the reverse strand, counting down.
TTGGGAATGAACTCCGGGTCACGCGACAGCTTGAACTGCCGGACCCGGTGGGGCTGAAGCCCGTGCGCCCGCCAGATGCGCTGTACCGCGCTGACGCTGATGCCGACCGTCTTGGCCATCGCCGGCGCCGTCCAATGTGTCGCCTCGTGGCGCGGCGCACTCAGCGTCAGCGCGACGACGCGGTCAGCGATTTCCCGGCCGAGCGGCGGAACGCGCGAGGGTCGCGTCTTGTCCCGCAGCAACCCCTCGACACCCTCGTGCATGAAGCGCTCCTGCCAACGCCAAACCGCTGTCTTGCTCTTGCCGGCGCGGCGCATGATCTCGACCGTGCCGAGACCATCCCCGCTCAGAAGGACGATCCGTGCCCGCCACACGTGTTTCTGCCGGCTGTTCCGGTCCGCAACGACCGCTTCGAGACGAGCACGGTCGGCGGTACTCACATCGACGATGATTCCTGGCCGCATGCGCCAGACTCGCACACAACGTGCCCGGCGAGAATCCCTCGCGGGATTCAAACGTCAAATTTTATCCACTAGCGCATGGGCACCCTCGGATCGTTCGCGTGGAACAGTATCGGGCTCTTCGTCCCGACCGCGGTCCTCAGTCATCGGGGCCAATTCAGACCCCTTGCGCTCAACCATGGGATTTATCCTAAACGAAATCGCGCCAGCCGGGACAGGTAGATGACAAAACCCGCAAATGGCCGTTCCAGAAAGGGCGCAGCGGTGGCTGATAAAACAGCCAGAGAACACCCAGCGGTACACCTGGAATCGAGCCAGTGGCGCTCTGGTCAGTCAGGTAATCCAAAGGGCCGGCCAAGGAGCGCACGAAACTGTCCGTCGTCAGATAATTTGGAACCGATGAGCGGCCTGATTTAAGAGAGGGTTCGGCCCATCTGGTTGGTCATTTTATGCGGCGGTTTTGCGGTATTGCAAGCGCCGGGTTTGTAGCGTCTTTTGTTTGATCTTTTCTCTTTTCAACAGGATGGTCTGGCCGCGCCCGAAGTAGACATCGGCCGGCGTGGGGTTGCCCAGGCTCTCGTGGTAGCGGTGATAATTGTAGTGGCCGACGAAGGCCTCGATCTGTGTCTCCAGGTCGCCAGGCAGATAGTAATTTTCCAAAAGGATGCGGTTCTTCAGGGTTTGATGCCAACGCTCGATCTTGCCCTGGGTTTGCGGATGATAGGGAGCGCCGCGAATGTGCTCCATATCGCGGTCGTCGAGCCATTTGGCCGGATCGTCGGCGATGTAGCTGGAGCCGTTGTCAGACAGGAGCCGTGGCTTGTGAATGACCGTTGCCCGATCGCAACCTGACGCCTTGAGCGCCAGTTCCAGCGTATCGGTGACGTCCTCGGCCTTCATCGTGGTGCAGAGCTTCCACGCGATAATGGTGCGCGAGAAGTCGTCGAGCACGGTGGAGAGGTAGAACCAGCCCCAATCAATGACCTTGAGGTAAGTGAAGTCGGTCTGCCAGAGCTGGTTTGGCGCCGTGGTCTTGTCCTGGAACTCGTCGGACGCCTTGAGGACGATAAAGGCCGGGCTGGTGATCAGATCATGGGCCTTGAGCAGTCGATAAACCGAGGATTCCGATACAAAGTAGCCCTCTGTGTCTGTGAACCGGACAGCCAGTTCCCGCGGCGACAGATCCGTCTCGTCCAGCGCCAGCTGTACGATCCGGTCTCTCACCTCATCGGGGATACGGTTCCAGACTTGGCCAGGCCGCGAGCGGCGGTCCTCCAGGGCCTCCGGTCCGCCGGTCAGACAGCGGTCGTACCAGCGATAAAACGAGGTGCGGGGAATGCCCAACTGCGCCAGCGTGCGCTTGGCCGGCAGATGGGATCGCTCAACCAGCCGGATGATCTCCAGCTTCTCCGATAGTGGATACCTCATGCCTCCTCTCCCCCATCCGCGATCATGCTTTTTTTGAGTAGACGGTTGTCCAGCGTCAGGTCAGCAACGGCCTCCTTGAGTGCCAGTGCCTCACTGCGAAGATGCCGGACCTCATCGGAGGTAGCCTCACGGGCAGTGTCACCCGCCAGGCGCTTCTTCCCGGCCTCCAGGAAGTCCTTCGACCAGCGGTAATAGAGGTTCTGGTTGATCCCCTCACGGCGACACAGCTCAGCGATACTGTCCTCGCCGCGCAGGCCCTCCAGAACGATCCGGATCTTCTCTTCGGCGCCGAACTGCCGACGAGTCGCCCGCCGGATGTCCTTCACGACCTTCTCGGCCGATGCTTTCTGGTGATTGGTGTTCCGTCTCATCTTCAATCCCTCGTGGGTTAAGATGAGCCAGAAACCCTCTCTTGTTCAATCCGCCCAATCTGTCCCAGGGGCGCTGACGCCGGACAATCGACCAAGGAATGCCGGTTAACCGCCACATTGAAATCCATGTCTTCAGGGCAGGCACAGATGTAGAAGTGAAAGATCTAGTTCCCGTTTTCCAAATCACTGATCAGCTGACAGGAGTGACGCGGACTCTTGTAAATATCACCGCCTGACGGCCAACCATGGTATTACAGAACCCCACTTTGGTGACAACGTCTATCTCCCCGTTGACATGTATACTATAAGTGTCACTGTCGGGGAGACTGCAATCTTTGGAGACGTAGTTTTATAGGCAATATTCGCCAGCGGCAGCTGCGATTCCTAGGAGAACCGTAAACCTAAGCGACCCCTAGTCTCTACTGGCCACCGGTGTGCCAACAAAGCGCGCTCGGCGTCTGTTGGTCCGTCGGCGCTTCGGGGAGTAACGCCGCGCCGCCGATAGATGGGGGGCTTCGTGCTGGGCGTGGAAGGCAGCTTCCACCTCGCCAATATCACAGGCACCGCCACCAGCGTCCACGGCGTCGCCGATGATGTCATGACGACGCAGGTCAAGACCCTTGCGACGGCGGTCGCTCGGTTGGGGTTCGCCGTTGACAATTGGCTATTCTATGCGCGCGGCGGTTATGCCGGCGGCAAGGTGAACGCGAGCTGGGTGGATGCCGTTGGAGGCCTTCAGGGTCCTTGGGCGGCCACCGCCTGGCATCACGGCTGGCAGGCCGGTTTGGGCATCGAAGTGGGGATGAGCCACAATATGGTGCTCGGCCTTGAGTACAATTACACGCGGTTGCAGACAGCAGCGCATACCGGTATCGAGAACCCCTCGGCCGTTGATTTGACCTATAACATCGGCGCGGCGTTCCATTCGGTTGGAGTGCGGCTAACTGTGCTCTTCGGCGGCATGTAGTCACCGAAGCCTCTCGGCTTCCCTGGCCTGTTTTATGAGTCCCTAGTGGATAAAATTTGACGTTTGAATCCCGCGAGGGATTCTCGCCGGGCACGTTGTGTGCGAGTCTGGCGCATGCGGCCAGGAATCATCGTCGATGTGAGTACCGCCGACCGTGCTCGTCTCGAAGCGGTCGTTGCGGACCGGAACAGCCGGCAGAAACACGTGTGGCGGGCACGGATCGTCCTTCTGAGCGGGGATGGTCTCGGCACGGTCGAGATCATGCGCTGCACCGGCAAGAGCAAGACAGCGGTTTGGCGTTGGCAGGAGCGCTTCATGCACGAGGGTGTCGAGGGGTTGCTGCGGGACAAGACGCGACCCTCGCGCGTTCCGCCGCTCGGCCGGGAAATCGCTGACCGCGTCGTCGCGCTGACGCTGAGTGCGCCGCGCCACGAGGCGACACATTGGACGGCGCCGGCGATGGCCAAGACGGTCGGCATCAGCGTCAGCGCGGTACAGCGCATCTGGCGGGCGCACGGGCTTCAGCCCCACCGGGTCCGGCAGTTCAAGCTGTCGCGTGACCCGGAGTTCATTCCCAAGCTGCGGGACATCGTCGGCCTTTATGTCGATCCGCCGGCGCACGCCGTTGTCCTGTCGGTTGACGAGAAGAGCCAGATCCAGGCGCTCGACCGCACCCAACCCGGGCTGCCGATGAAGACGGGACGCGCGGGCACGATGACGCATGACTACAAGCGGCACGGCACGACCACGCTGTTCGCCGCGCTGAACGTGCTCGAAGGGCGTGTCATCGGCCGGTGCATGCAGCGCCATCGACACCAAGAGTTCATTCGCTTCCTCAACGCCATCGAGGCCGACGTGCCCGCGGGAAAGCTGGTCCATGTGATCCTCGACAACTACGCCGCCCACAAGCATCCCAAGGTCCGCGGGTGGCTTACGCGCCATCCGCGCTTTTTCTTCCACTTCACCCCAACATCCTGCTCCTGGCTCAACGCCGTCGAAGGTTTCTTCGCAAAGCTCGCAAAGCAACGTCTCAAGCGCGGCGTCTTCCACTCGATCGTCGATCTCCAGGCCACCATCAACCGCTTCCTCGAACACACCAACAACGATCCGCAGCCCTTCATCTGGACAAAGGATCCCGACGAAATCATCGCCGCTGTCAGACGCGGGCATCAAGCGTTAGATTCCATCCACTAGTTAGGCGTATAATCCGGTATTGCCCAAATCTGGAACGAAACGGCGATCGTTGTGATCACCGAATTCGGCCGCAAGGCCCAGGGCAATGGCACCGACGGAACCGATCACGGTACCGGAACAGTCGCTTTCGTTCTCGGGGGCGCGGTCGCGGGCGGCCGTGTCATCGCGGACTGGCCCGGCCTCGGAGTTGATCAGCTTCTTGATGCGCGTGATCTCAACCCGACGATCGATCTTCGTTCGGTGTTGAAAGGCCTACTTCGCGATCACCTCGGCCTATCGGATCGAATATTGGCTGAAGTTGTCTTCCCCGAAAGCGCCGGCGCGGCGCCGATGAGCGGCCTTCTCGGCTGACAAGCGGCGCCGGTCCGCCGATCGGCAGCTGGCGTCGATACCTAAGCCGACATTCCCCAGATGACATCCAAATTCGCGGAAATCGTACCACGGCCCCATCTCCAAGGGAACTCTGTTCCCATTGCAGCCATCCGATGACATGATTTTGGTAATCGGCCAGCGCGTGGAAGGCCATTTGGTCGTTTCTCTTGCCATCCAGACACACCTCTCGTGTCGCAATCTCCTTGCCGTCGATTCCCTCGGCCTACGCCGGAGCGGGTCTTCGTCGTAGATCATCAATCAGGCTCAAGATTTTCTGGAACAAGCTTCTTGGGACTGCAACCTCGGCCAATTGAAATGTGACGTACCGGCCATGGCTGACAACTTTCGCACCGATCTTGACCAGCTTCTCCCTCAGCGTCGTCAGCGACCATTGCTCCACGGTATCGGGCAACGCCAGGGTACGCATGAAGTTGCCGAGGTTATAGGCGAGTGCATGCAGCTGGAGCCGGACGGCATTGTTGCGTAACGAACGGCATGACAGCCGCGTCCACTTGATGGCGTTCTTGCCTTCCTTGATCCATTGCTCGGCAGTGTCGCGCTGATTGTAGAACGCAACAACCCGCTCGGCAGGACGGCTCAGGTTGGTGACGATGAAGCCGACGCGGGGATACGGTTCCCCTGAGTGCCACTCCACCTTGGCGACGACCCGGCGGGGCTCCGTCCAGCTACCGGCCCGATAGCTGAAGTTCGCGTAATACCGACGAACTTCCTTCGGCGGCCGACCGACGGGGCGCTTGAGCAGGTGCGCGATGCTGTCGTGCAGCACCTTGTTGGCCGGAAGCCGGATGGCGTACTTGAAGCCTTCCGCTTCCAGAAACTCATAAACCTCGGGCGAGGCGAAGGCGGCGTCACCACGGAAATAACGCCGGAGTGTCTTGTTCCGGTATCGAGCGACCACCGGGTCCAACACATCGCGCCATTCATGGGCGCTGTGCACGTTGCCCGGACGCAGGGCGCAACGCTCCAGATCGCCGAACTGGTTGAACACGAACAGCGGGTGATAGCACGTGCAGCCGAAGTGACCGTTGTAGGCCGTGCCCTCCTGGTCACCGTAGGTCGGGCTGACGGAGCTGTCCATGTCGAGCACGATAATCTTCGGCGGCTTGCGCTCGTTAACCTGGTCGATCCAGATGCCCAAAAGGTCAGCGAGCGCGGCGAGGTTGTCATTGGTGGCGAGTAACTCCGTCTCGAACCGGCCCATCTGGCTGGTCGATGCGCCGCCGCGCTCGACAGCCCTGCCGCCGACGATCCACCGCATCGCAGGATCGCGCCCCAGCCGGTCGGCGTCGTTCACGTCCTCGTACCCGGCGAGACGACCATAGACGGATTGGCGAAGGAGACCGATGATGCCGTGCCAACCGTTCTTGCCGGTCCGGCTGTCAGCAATAACGTCACCGGCCAGCGTGGTCAGGCCGAGGGCTTCGTCCAGTTCACGATAGGCGAGCAGACCAGCGTCTGACGTGATCCGCGAACCGTGGAACTCGAACTTCAGTCTTCGGTCGAAAAACGCCCGCAGCAGCCCCCGATCCGACTCACCCTCCAGGTTCCGCATTCGACCCACTCTCCGTCTGATCTAATCCACTGATTCTTATACAGGAATCAGACGGAAACCGCATCAGATGGATCGGTCACTTGGGGAATGCGGGCTTAAATCAGGCCGCTCATCGGTTCCAAATTACCTGACGACGGACACCCTCCAGAACGATCCGGATCTTCTCTTCGGCGCCGAACTGCCGACGAGTCGCCCGCCGGATGTCCTTCACGACCTTCTCGGCCGATGCTTTCTGGTGATTGGTGTTCCGTCTCATCTTCAATCCCTCGTGGGTTAAGATGAGCCAGAAACCCTCTCTTGTTCAATCCGCCCAATCTGTCCCAGGGGCGCTGACGCCGGACACCGGCTTCGTCCTCGAGATCGGTTTTGGGAATCACATGGGAAGTATGCTCGATCGTCTTTGGAGCCCGAGGCACCAACTCAATACCGAGAGACCGGGTCAGCTGATCTATCTTCGTTGCCAGTTCGTCATCGCTCATTGTCTCCAATGTAACCTTGATGTTCTTCGGCATGATCGCAGCGATGACCTTGAGATAGTCGGCTGGCTTCTGCTCTCTGGCTGCGGCCAACGCTGCCATGCCGTGCTGCTGCCAATCGGCATAAAGATCGGCAATGAACTCCTCACCGAGCTTATTTCTCGATCCCCGCTGACGACCTGGACCTCCTCTATAGCCCTTTAGGAATTGGCCGGTGAGTGGCCTCAGTCCTGACATCTAAAACTGCCCCATAGGGGGGTCTGGCTCGGCTGCCGGAAATGCGGCCAAGTCGCCGAATTTGCTCACGGTGCAGCGAACTTCTGACGACTCTCTAATAGGCAGTCAGAGAGTCCACTTTCCCACAACCGTTGCTGCTATTCGGTCTTGTTGTCGTCTTCGTTCTCGTCGTCGGAATTGGAAAGCACATGGGAACCGTGCTCAATCGTTTTCGGAGCCCTGGGCACCAACTCAATCCCGAGTGAGCTGGTGAGCTGATCGATCCTCTTTGCCAGTTCGCCGTCAGTCATTGTCTCAAGGGAGATCTTGATATCCTTCGGTAGGACCGAGGCCACGACCTTGAGATAATCCGCCGGCTTGGATTCTCTGGCTGCCGCTAAGGCTTCGAGCCCATTCTCCTGCCAATCTTGGTAGAGATCAGCAATGAACCGCTCAGCTAGTTGATTTCGGCTACCCTTCGACCTGCCAGCCGGGTTACCTGACTGTCCTGGCTGCCATTTGAATGGCTGCATTGCCGCCGGCAGCTCTTTCTTGCGTGTTGAAACAGCTTCCGGAGATTGTGAAAGGTCGATCGGATGACCTCCGATAGTGTCTCACTGCTGCGCTCGGCTTCGTCCCGAAGCCAATCTGCCGTGTCTGCCTCCGCCCTGAAGTGAATAGCTTTACAGTATTTCATAGCTATTCAACCATGTTAATATGTGATCATTACTCAGACAGTCTGCAATGATCTAGTTATTGTAGCACGGATAGTCGGCAACACCAACAACTACGTCCACGAATACCTGCCAATAAGGTGCTAGTGGATGGAATCTAACGCTTGATGCCCGCGTCTGACAGCGGCGATGATTTTGTCGGGATCCTTTGTCCAGATGAAGGGCTGCGGATCGTTGTTGGTGTGTTCGAGGAAGCGGTTGATGGTGGCCTGGAGATCGACGATCGAGTGGAAGACGCCGCGCTTGAGACGTTGCTTTGCGAGCTTTGCGAAGAAACCTTCGACGGCGTTGAGCCAGGAGCAGGATGTTGGGGTGAAGTGGAAGAAAAAGCGCGGATGGCACGTAAGCCACCCGCGGACCTTGGGATGCTTGTGGGCGGCGTAGTTGTCGAGGATCACATGGACCAGCTTTCCCGCGGGCACGTCGGCCTCGATGGCGTTGAGGAAGCGAATGAACTCTTGGTGTCGATGGCGCTGCATGCACCGGCCGATGACACGCCCTTTGAGCACGTTCAGCGCGGCGAACAGCGTGGTCGTGCCGTGCCGCTTGTAGTCATGCGTCATCGTGCCCGCGCGTCCCGTCTTCATCGGCAGCCCGGGTTGGGTGCGGTCGAGCGCCTGGATCTGGCTCTTCTCGTCAACCGACAGGACAACGGCGTGCGCCGGCGGATCGACATAAAGGCCGACGATGTCCCGCAGCTTGGGAATGAACTCCGGGTCACGCGACAGCTTGAACTGCCGGACCCGGTGGGGCTGAAGCCCGTGCGCCCGCCAGATGCGCTGTACCGCGCTGACGCTGATGCCGACCGTCTTGGCCATCGCCGGCGCCGTCCAATGTGTCGCCTCGTGGCGCGGCGCACTCAGCGTCAGCGCGACGACGCGGTCAGCGATTTCCCGGCCGAGCGGCGGAACGCGCGAGGGTCGCGTCTTGTCCCGCAGCAACCCCTCGACACCCTCGTGCATGAAGCGCTCCTGCCAACGCCAAACCGCTGTCTTGCTCTTGCCGGTGCGGCGCATGATCTCGACCGTGCCGAGACCATCCCCGCTCAGAAGGACGATCCGTGCCCGCCACACGTGTTTCTGCCGGCTGTTCCGGTCCGCAACGACCGCTTCGAGACGAGCACGGTCGGCGGTACTCACATCGACGATGATTCCTGGCCGCATGCGCCAGACTCGCACACGACGTGCCCGGTGAGAATCCCTCGCGGGATTCAAACGTCAAATTTTATCCACTAGAGGGCCTCACAGGGCCGCTGAGTCGGGGAGCGGGGCTAGGGGGCCCAATCACCCAAAACACGGCAACGCCGCTCAGCGGCTTGTCCGGCGTCAGCGCCCCTGGGACAGGTTGGGCATTCCCCGCACCTCGTTTTATCGCTGGTACGACCGCTGTCTGACCGGCGGACCGGAGGCCCTGGAGGACCGCCGCTCGCGGCCTGGCCAAGTCTGGAACCGTATCCCCGATGAGGTGAGAGACCGGATCGTACAGCTGGCGCTGGACGAGACGGATCTGTCGCCGCGGGAACTGGCTGTCCGGTTCACAGACACAGAGGGCTACTTTGTATCGGAATCCTCGGTTTATCGACTGCTCAAGGCCCATGATCTGATCACCAGCCCGGCCTTTATCGTCCTCAAGGCGTCCGACGAGTTCCAGGACAAGACCACGGCGCCAAACCAGCTCTGGCAGACCGACTTCACTTACCTCAAGGTCATTGATTGGGGCTGGTTCTACCTCTCCACCGTGCTCGACGACTTCTCGCGCACCATTATCGCGTGGAAGCTCTGCACCACGATGAAGGCCGAGGACGTCACCGATACGCTGGAACTGGCGCTCAAGGCGTCAGGTCGCGATCGGGCAACGGTCATTCACAAGCCACGGCTCCTGTCTGACAACGGCTCCAGCTACATCGCCGACGATCTGGCCAAATGGCTCGACGACCGCGATATGGAGCACATTCGCGGCGCTCCCTATCATCCGCAAACCCAGGGCAAGATCGAGCGTTGGCATCAAACCCTGAAGAACCGCATCCTTTTGGAAAATTACTATCTGCCTGGCGACTTGGAGACACAGATCGAGGCCTTCGTCGGCCACTACAATTATCACCGCTACCACGAGAGCCTGGGCAACCCCACGCCGGCCGATGTCTACTTCGGGCGCGGCCAGACCATCCTGTTGAAAAGAGAAAAGATCAAACAAAAGACGCTACAAACCCGGCGCTTGCAATACCGCAAAACCGCCGCATAAAATGACCAACCAGATGGGCCGAACCCTCTCTTAAATCAGGCCGCTCATCGGTTCCAAATTACCTGACGACGGACAGTGCGTTGCCCCTGCTGGATCAATGCGGCGATGACCGCTGGCTTGTAGCGAACGGCTGAGCCAATTTTCACGAAGGCGGGAGGCTTGCCTGCCCATCGTCGGCGGCGGAGCGTGGCCACGCTGAAGCCAAGCATTTCTGCTACTTGGAACTCGTTGAGCAGCGGCTCAGAGGATAGTTCGGTTTTGGGGAGTGCCATCTAAGTAAACCTTTCGGTTACATTGCGATGGCCATGGAATATAAGCGCAGAATCCTCCTGCGATACAACATTCGTCAGCAGAAAAAGCGGAGTTTTGCCAGAGAATTTCTGGTCTCAGTAGAAGCTACTGAGACTTACCCGGCGGTTCCTGGGTTCGCCGTTGCTGGCCCAACACTGTCACCGCGTGAGCCAGCGCTGTGTTGAGATTCGACTCCTTCAGATTTGGTGACAAGACCTTGAGGGCGTACGCAACGAACTGTGTGGGGCGTGTATCGCCTCCGTGATTTTCGTTGACGACCCTAAATGTCCTGCTGGTGTGTTTTTCCTACAAAACAACTAATTTCGGAGCAGCAAATTTCGCGATCCAGATATCTGGCCTTCCGCCACCCTTGCGGAAGCCGGCCAAAGCGACAGCGGCGGCAATACTCAGCCGCTCTACATGCTGAATGTCGCGGTGGAAGCGGTTCTTGGCGATCTCATTGGCGGGCATCAACAGCTCGGCGAACACCGTCTTCATGTCCGGCTCCCCACTCGGCAACGGCGCCTCGTGCTCGAACATTTCGCCGATCTGGTACTTCCCAAATATCAACGCCCGGGAGTTTTTATCTGCCTGGTTCAAGAGATCGAGCAACTTGCGTAAATGATTGGCAATCTTGCTGAGAGTGCTCCGCTGCATCTGAATTGGGGCGGTGGTGTCGTCCTGGTATTCCTTGATCACCATCCCCGAGCCCAGATCGCGCAAGTCGGTTTCGAGTTTGTCAATCAATCTAAGCTCAGCGAGACCCGCAATCTTGGCAAGCTCAGTAATATGGTCCGGCGTGAAGGGTTGCTCGACCGGGGGCTCGCGTGGCAAAGGCATTTGACTAGGACCCGGCTCGACCCGGTTTCTTGAAATCGACAACCGTTGCCCCACCGCCCTTCATTGCCGCAGCGATGCGCTCCCCGATCAGGTCGGCTGCCGCCTTGAGCGGGTCGGCTGCCAAGTGGGCATAGCGCTGTGTCGTCTCGGGCTGGTCGTGCCCGAGAAGTGCGCCGATTATTGGCAACGATAACCCGCCTGCCACCGCGATGGAGGCGAAGGAATGTCGCAGATCGTGAAGCCGCACGTCATCAAGTTTTGCGGCCTTTCGGATGCGGTTCCAGGGGTTCTGAAGTTTCCCGAGCGGCGCGCCGCACTTGCGCCCGCTGATAACCCAAGGGCCACTCTCTTCCGGTGTGAGCCCGTTCAGAATTTCCATCGCCGGAGCGTTCAAGTGAATATCCTTCGCGCCGGTCTTGCTTTCAGGAAGGCGGAGCCTTGCCCGCTCAAAATCTACGTGCCCCCATTGTAAATTGAGTATTTCGCCCAGGCGAGCGCCCGTTAAAATCAAAAGCCGAATTGCTGCGACAGCAGTTGGCAATTCGGTGTTGTTCCGCTCTGCCTCTGATAGGGCGGCGCCCAGTTGGCCTAATTCCCGGGGAGACAGAAAGCGCTCCATCTTGCGCTCGGGGTACCGTTCGACGTGCCGGCACGGGTTAGACCCGTCCGGCCGTTGCCCCCACTTTTCGGCTAGGCTGAACATCTTGCTTGCGAGGGCGAGAACACGGTTGGCTGCCCCCGGGCGTTCGCGCATCGAATGATGTAGGTCCGCGATATCGACACGCGTGACGGAAGCGACTTTCAAACCACCGAGGGCGGGAAGCACGTGCAGTCGCAAATTGATTTCGTCCATCTTCACGCTGCTGGGGCGCTTCTTCGGTCTTGCGTGCTCCGAGAGGTAGCGCTCGGCGAGATCGGCCACCGTCGGCGCTGACTGAGCGGCGCTCCTTTCACCCGCAGGATCGGCGCCGCTCTGAATGTCGGCTAACAGCCGCCTTGCCTTATCCCTTGCGTTTTCTGGGCTGAGCACACCGTAGCGCCCAATGGTGTATCGTCGAGATCGGTGATGAAGGTTGCGATATTGGATCAGGAACGACTTCACGCCACTCGGCTTCACCCGGAGGCCGAACCCTGGCAGCTCTTTGTCCCAAATGAACCTATCGTGCTCAGCGGGTTTGATCGCCGCAATGCTTCGGATCGTCAGCTTCGGCATCACCACCTTCTCTCAGGTAAGCGGGGAGTAAGCACAAGGTATCATAGTTCAGCGTAGCTGAACAACGGGCGATCTGCTGATAACCAATTGTTTAACAACGGAAGAGAGCAACAGCGCGCAATGCGGCATAACCCATCAAAACGATCAGTATCGGATGCGAATACCGATCCCAGTGGCATTGTGCCCCGCGGCGACATTGCCCCAGAAATGTGCCGCTCCGGATCGGTGATGGAGCCGGTAAAACACCTCGATATCGGGGATCGCTTCCAGCGAACGGGCGACTTCCGAGCCGAGATAGATCAGGCGATCGACGTCGCCATTGAGAATCTCCAATTCGCGATCGATCTCGATCCCGATTGCGTTTGAGATCGTGCTGAGCCCGACGATAAACCGTGGCGTCACCACCAGGCCGCCGAGCAATCGCGCCCCGTAACTGATCGTCAAGCCGCGCCACATCTCGAAGGAGATTTCGCGGCCGAAGCGAAGCGCGATGCCGCTTTCGTGGCCTATCCTGAGACCCCAGGAAGTTACGATCAGATCGCGCGAACTGATAATCGCGACCACGTAGTTCGGCTCGTAGCCGACCTCGTTGGCGCTGAATGACCGCCCCCAATAGCCGGTAGTGTAGATGCCGGCGAAAATTGCCAGACTGTTCCTCGGGACGACCGGCACGCCCTCGGCGGCCCCGTCAGCCTCGATCATTGCCGGCTGTTGCTGTGCCCAAACCGGCGACGCCGAAACCACCACACCGGCCGAAAACAATGCCGCTACCAGCCAATCTCGGTCGTGCCAGCGCAATGCCCAATCCCCAATATGCCGACCGTCCGCCTTTCTCATTCTAACAACTTCGGCCAGCTCCTCGAAACCCGCAACCGATCGGGTTGGCAAAAGACCCGGCTGAAGACTATGTAGCGAACGCGACATTCATGGGATCACCAATGACCGAGATTGTCACATTCGGATGCCGACTCAACGCGCTTGAATCGGAAGTCATCCGCGCTCGCGCCGCCGAGGCGGGCCTTGGCAACGCGGTGATCTTCAACAGCTGCGCCGTCACCGGCGAAGCGGTGCGCCAGGTCCGCCAGGCGATCCGTAAGGCCAAGCGTGGGGAGCCCGGGCGGCGCGTGATCGTTACCGGATGCGCCGCCCAGATCGACCCGGCGCAATTCGCGAAAATGCCGGAGGTCGATCTCGTTCTCGGCAATGAGGAGAAGCTCGCCGCATCGAGCTACCGCCAGACAACTGATTTCGGCGTCGCCGGCGCGGACAAGGTTAAGGTCGACGACATCATGGCGGTTCGAGAGACCGGCGGACATCTCGTCAGCGGTCTGGGCGCGCGCAGCCGCGCCTTCGTTCAGATCCAGAATGGCTGCGACCATCGCTGCACCTTCTGCGTCATTCCCTTTGGTCGCGGCCCATCGCGTTCGGTACCGACGGGAGCGGTCGTCGATCAAGCCCGCCGCCTCCTGGCTAACGGCCATGCGGAGCTGGTGCTGACCGGTGTCGATCTCACCGCCTATGGCGCTGACTTGCGGGGTCGGCCTACCCTCGGTCGGCTGGTGCGGACGCTCCTACGACAGTTGCCGGAACTGCCCCGCCTTCGGCTGTCATCGATAGATTCCGTCGAGGTCGACGATGCCCTGATGCGGGCGATCGCCGAAGAGGACCGGCTGATGCCGCATTTCCATCTGTCGCTGCAATCCGGCGACGATTTGATCCTGAAGCGGATGCGGCGGCGGCACTCGCGATCGGACGCCATCGCTTTCACCCAGGCAGTCCGGCGGCGACGGCCGGACGTCGTCTTCGGCGCCGATCTCATTGCCGGCTTCCCCACCGAAACCGACACCGCTTTCATGAATTCTATCGACGCTGTGAGCGATTGCGGCCTCACCTTCCTGCATGTGTTCCCATTTTCGCCTAGGCCTGGCACGCCGGCGGCGCGGATGCCGCAGCTCGATCGACGCCTGGTCAAGGAGCGCGCCGCCCTCCTGCGCCAGCGCGGGGCCGATGCGCTGACTGCCCATCTAGCCGCGGAAACCGGCCGCACCCATCAAGTTCTGGTCGAGCGCGATGGCTTCGGCCGCACTGAGCAATATACCCCGACCAAGTTTGCCGGTGGCAGTCCGGGCACCATCGTCGCGGCACGAATTGCCGGACATGACGGGCAATCGCTGATTGCCGAGGCCGTCTGATCATGGCGGCCCATAAACGCCGCAGTTTCTTCCGACGGGCTCCCGATGATCGAGACCTCGACAAAACTGGCGTTGAACAAGACGATCGGACTCCGGCAGAAGCAGGAGCCGAGCTCGGCGAAGGCGGATGGCTGAAGCGACTGCGCACCGGGCTTACCCGCTCGTCAAGCGCCCTCACCGGCTCGATTTCGTCGATCTTCACCCAACGCAAGCTCGATGACGAAACGCTCGAAGAGTTTGAGGAAGCGCTGATCCGTGCCGATCTCGGTGTCGATACCGCCGCCGCAATAACCGATACGCTGCGCAGGGAACGCTACGGCCGCGAACTCGGCGACGACGAGGTCAAGGAGATCCTGGCCGCCGAGCTGGAGAAAGCGCTGGCGCCTGTCGCAATGCCGCTGGAGGTGGCCGCCTCCAATCGCCCCCATGTCATTCTCGTCGTCGGCGTCAACGGCACCGGCAAGACCACGACGATTGGCAAGCTTGCGGCAAAGTTCGCCGCAGAAGGCAAGAAGGTCATGCTTGCGGCCGGCGATACTTTCCGCGCTGCCGCGATCGATCAATTGCAAATCTGGGGCGAGCGGGTCAACGCGCCGGTGATCGCCAGGGATCTCGGCGCCGACGCCGCCGGGCTAGCCTACCACGCGCTCGCCGAAGCCAAGAAGGCGGGCATCGATGTGTTGCTGATCGACACCGCCGGCCGGCTGCAAAACAAGGCTGAATTGATGGCCGAACTGGAGAAGATTATCCGGGTCATAAAGAAGCAGGATCGGGAGGCGCCGCACAATGTGCTACTGACGCTCGATGCCACCACCGGACAAAACGCGCTGTCGCAAGTCGAGATCTTTGCCAAGACCGCTGGCGTTACCGGGCTGGTGATGACCAAGCTCGACGGCACCGCCCGCGGCGGCATTTTGGTGGCCCTGGCGGCGCGATTCGCCCTGCCGGTGCATTTCATCGGGGTCGGCGAGGGAATCGAGGATTTGGAGCCCTTCGCCGCCGATGATTTCGCCCGGGCCATTGCCGGCCTCGACTGATTGTGGAGAATGAGCGGTACCATGGTTCACCTTGAAGTCCCACCGAACACACCGGCACGGAAACACCCAAATCCGGTACTGAAGTTGGCGCTGGAGCTGGGACCGCTGGGCGTCTTCTTCTTCGCCAATGCCCGCGGCGAATGGCTCGGCGAGAAGATCCCCTTCCTCGGCGCAGTGGGCGAGCCGATCTTCATCGCCACCGCGATGTTCATCGCCGCCACCTTGCTATCTTTCGCTGTGTCGCTGGCGGTGACGCGGCGGCTGCCGATCATGCCGATGATCAGCGGCGTGGTGATTCTGATTTTCGGCGGCCTGACGCTCTGGCTGCAGGACGAAACCTTCATCAAGCTCAAGCCGACCATCGTCAATTCGCTGTTCGGATCGGTGCTCCTGATCGGTCTTTTGTTTGGCCGTTCGTTGATCGGCTATGTGTTTGATTCAGTGTTCAATCTCACAAGTGAGGGTTGGCGCAAGCTGACCTTTCGCTGGGGGATCTTCTTCTTCGTCCTGGCGGTCTTGAACGAGATCGCCTGGCGCACCTTGTCGACCGACGACTGGATCACCTTCAAGGTCTTCGGCGTACTGCCGATCACCCTCCTGTTTACGGCCACCCAGTTGCCCTTGATCATGCGTGAGACAATCAAGCCGGCCGAGGAGCCAACGACACCGGTAGAATAGCGGCGTGGTCTTGTTCAGGCCCCTCGCGAGCACGAGGCAATGCGGCCGACCGAATCGCACAACCCGGAATCGGCCGAACCGGTTTGGGCGACCGACCGAAATCGCCATTGCGGGTATCCGATCGATGATGCGGTGCCTCCCCGGAACACCCCTCGGTCGGGCGGCGGCGCAGCTGCCCTTGCTAACGACCATTTGGAGTGACCGGGCGGCCGCTGCTGCAGGAAAGGAGCGGGGCGCTTGTCACTGCTTACCGGCGCTGTGTAGTGTCTGCGCGCCTTCGATCCACATATCGGACTCGCGGGAGAGGTGCCGGAGTGGTCGAACGGGGCGGTCTCGAAAACCGTTGAGCGTGTAAGCGTTCCGTGGGTTCGAATCCCACCCTCTCCGCCAATAATTACATTTACCTATCTGATATTATTCCGCTATTTCTATCGGCTAGTCGACACACCCTCATAACACCCCACATTTTGATTACGCAGGGCCGTAGCCGCCTTGGTGATCGGAACGAGTACCTTCCCGAAAAGCGCAACGCTCTCGACCAATGGTCCGCGCCCCTCATCAAGATAGTCGCCCACTAGGATCGATTGCAGCGCTCGAATAAGAAAATGAGTCTCATCCAAGCGACTGGGTGTGCCATCAAGCGGCCCGCCCCCGTCCCCGGATCAAGTGCGAACGCGTATCCACCAGCTAAATATGATCCGGCAGCAATGATGCAGATGCTTGACGCGCTTTTGCCAGGCCAATCGGCGCGGCACGGTTAGCTGCTATTCAAACTGAGACAGTGCCGAAAATGAGCTCATTGAATTGACCGGGGCAGGCAAACAGGCGTGGGCCGGGACATTAGCGTCACTGGCGGCTAACCTGTGGCGGCTCTTCATTCAGGGCGGGGCTACACACAGCAAGAGGTTAGAGGAAAGCAAATGCGCAGGAGACTGATTGGCGTGGTCATCGCACTGGGAGGCTTCGCCGCAGGCCCGGTTTTAGCCCAGCCGGTAGCCACGATCGAGACGATGGTCGGCAATTTCGTCGAGACCACCACCATCGGTCTCCCTACCTTTATCGTCGAGGCCACCCATGAATGCTTCCTGGCAACGGTCAATGGCCTTGAAGAGACGGATCACAAAGTCATGCTCGCCGCGCCCGATTTTATCGCCGGGATAAATGCGTTAGCCGCCGCCAAGCCGGAAATTCCGGAAACCCTTTTTCCAGCACTCGATTCCTGCGCCGGCACGATGACCGCGGGCGAGATCATGTGGGTTTGGGTCCTAGCCGAGTGGGACCAGGCGACGGAGGAAGAACAAATCACAATCGGGACCTGCCTTCTCGGCGCGATCGATCGGCTGGTGATCGAAGCCAAACGCGGCATCACCACCTTCGGTTTGGGCGAATTCCCCGACGCGATCACGACAATGCTGATCGAACGGCAGGACCTTGCCGGCAACATCGTCGAGGACTTGGCCGCCTGCGGGGTGGATGCTGCTTTTTTCGTTCAGGGTCCTCCCATCGCTCAAGACGCTGAGCGTGAGGTCGCCCGGTGGGGCTATCAAGGCGAGGAAGGCCCTCCACACTGGGGTGATCTGGATGAGGAATTTGCGTTGTGCGAGGCCGGTCGCAACCAGTCTCCGATTAATATTCCATCTGGCGCAGCACTAACGACCGCTTCTCTCCAATTTAGCTACGGCGAAAGCCAGCTGCACATCGTGAACAACGGACACACTATTCAAGTTAACTACGACCAAGGCAGCGTCCTGTCGATTGACGGTAAGGAGTACGGGGTGGCGCAGTTTCATTTCCATTCGCCGAGCGAGCACACGATCGAGGGAGTTGCAGCAGCATTTGTGATGCATGTTGTTCACGTTGCCGATGATGGAGCACTCGCCTTTGTAGGAGTGCTGTTCGACGTCGGAGAGGACGACAATCCGTTCCTGGCCGAGTTTTGGCGCTTTCTACCCGATGAGGGAATTGAGTTCCGCCGGAGCACCACCATCAACGTAGCTGCCGCGTTCGACACTGGTGGCGGGCTATTCAGCTATGGTGGGTCGCTGACTACACCACCCTGTTCCGAAGATGTGGCTTGGTTTGTGACCCAAGAGCATCAGACGATCTCCAAGGGCCAGTTGGGCGAATTCGTTTCAATAGTGGGCCTAAATGCACGTCCGGTGCAGCCGCTCAACGGGCGCGCCATCGGCGGTGCTGTGCAGTAAGGAGGGTCCGAAGCGAAATTGGGAACAGAGCAGCGGCTCCTTCTCACTGTGACCTATCCGACCGGCGTCAAATTGGCCAGGTTCGATGCGTTGGTGGTTGAGGGAAGGTTGTCTTCCCCCACCTTCGCGAAATTCCCGATTGATATCGAAATTCCAATCAATGATACCCGTTCGCGACATAGTGTACGCCGATTCATGCCGTCGTTTCGTAGCTGGCCCTTTTTGCGACATCGAAGCGGGTCTGGCGGCTAGCACTCCGGCAGTCCCCGCGTCGTCGCCAACTCCCTCCGAGCCAATCGGAGTGCTCGCTTCCGTGTCGTCGCACGCGAAGATCCCCGAGTGACCCTCCCCGGCCCTTGGGATAGATTGGGGAATGATCGCCGAACGAAAACGCACGGCCGCACTCACCGCTTTGCTCGCTCTCGCCTCGGCCCTTGCTTGGGTTGAAATGGCTAAAGCCCAGGTGCCGGCCGACGAGTGCCTGGCCGCAACCGAATTCGACGACGCCGATTTCGGCCCATTGCTGGCCGAACTCTCCGACCCCGCGCTCTGCCTCACCAAGCGGCGGATCGAGGAGAATGGCAGCGTCTGGCGACTGATTGTAATCCGTAATCGAACATTGTCCGGCCCCTTATGGGCGGTGCCGCATGACGAGGAAAACGTCGCCTTCGCCGCCGGCATCTACGCCGTCCGACGCTATGGCGGCGGAATGGTGGCGATCGAGAATGGCGAGCAGCGGCGAGTCGACGGGCTCGATCCCAATCACATCTTCGCTACGACACAGTCGGTGGCCGATATCTGCCCGGGCACACAAGCGCCGGCACCGGACTATGTCGCCGCGTTTCTCGGCGAATGGAACCGCGACTATCCGGTGATCGGCCTCCATTCAAATTGGGACGGGTATCTCGACGGCGGCGGCCTTGGAACCATCTCGGTCTACCGGAAGGATGACAAGATGATTCCGTTCCCGAGCGAAGTTGGGGAAGGCCGGTTCGCCGACGAGGACACGATTGCCATGCTGGTGAGCGCGCTGCCGCCGAACGAAAATGGCGAAGGCCAGGCGGCCATCGCCTGGTTCAACGATCATGGGATCCACGTCATCTATCGCCACGTCACCGAAGCAAACAATGGCTGCACGCTGGCCGATTATCTGACGCTCAATCGGCTAGGGCTCTATATAAATCTCGAGGTCGAGCGCGGCGACGCTGAAACTCAGCCAGGCCTGATCGACCGTTTGATCGAATTTCTCGGCTCGCCCGCAAATCGCGGAATGTTGTAGGTGGGCAGGCCACGCGCCGTCGCGGAAGGAGGAGCCACCGATTGTTGCGGAGAGTAGCCGCCGCTCTGTCGGCGCCGCTGGAAGACCCAGACCGGCTTATGGGGCTCGTTGATTGTCCGGCATGAGAGCGTTGGTGAAGATCGTGCCGTCCTGGATCGTGTCTCCGAGGTTCGCCGATGTCAGCACAGCTGCGGTGAAATCGACATCCGTGAGGTTGGCCTGCCCGAGATCAGCCTGAAATAAATAGGCGCCGACAAAGCTGGCACCGGTGAGATCGGCACCGCGCATGATCGCCTCGCTGAAATAGCCGCCATCGCCAACCACGTCTCTCAAATCGGCCCTTATCATCACCGCCTGATAGAGGTCAGCGATCAACAGATTGGCTCCGACCAAGCTGGCATCGGTGAAAGCCGCGTTCTCCAAATCCGTGGCGGTGAGGTCGGCGCCGTCGAGCGTTGCGCGGATCAAACGGATGCTACCCATGAAAGCGCCACGCATCAGCGCGCCGCTCAAATTGATCCCGCTGGCGTTAGCCTCGAACTTCAGCACCCGGTCCATTATCGCGTTGCTGAAATCGGCCTGGACCAGGATCGTCTTGTTGAGGTTAGCCGCAATCAAATTGGCGCCGGACAAATTTGCGCCGCGCAGGATTGCGCGATGGAAGGTCGCCCCCTCCAGATTGGCGCCGGCGAGATTGGCACCGGTGAGATCGCGACGCTGCAGCTGCGCTTCAACCAAATCGCAGCCCGGACAATCATTAGTCTCGCCGGCCAAAAAGGCCTCTCTATCCTGCGCCGCAGCGGCACTGCTGAAGAGCAGAACGGCAAGGCCTATCCCAACCAACCTCGACGGATGGCGCGACCATTTCTTCATGCTCGGCATCCGTTCACTGCGACGCCTCCCGAATGGTCGCATAGATCGCTTCACAGCGCTCCGCAAAATGATACTAGGATGAACAGCTTCGCGATGCGACCTAGCTTTATCGACATCTCTGTTGTTTCCCCCTTACTTGCTCCCGACAATAACTAGATGTAGCTCAAGCCGGCACCACGGGTTAATCTGGCACGAGGTCGGCGGCGACGACCTCCAGCTGGGTGGAACTCTCAAAATAGCCAACGGTGGCCTGGCGTGTGACTGGGTTGAACACGGTCTGGCCGGGCTTACGGAGAAGACGGCGTTCGATGGTGATGTGCCGGCCATCGATAATGGCGATACAGATCCGGTTCACATAATGGCCCTCCACCGCCCTCTCGCCCTCCTCTCGGGCTAAGTCGGTGCACTCGAAGCTGGTGTACCCGTACAGTCCGCGAAGGGCCTCGCCGACGAAATCCGCGTCAAAACGGTAAGATTCGGTCTCCCTGGAATCGGTGAACACCCGGTAACCCCGGACAAGCCCGTCGTCATCCACAAGCAATGAATAGATCACTTTGTGGTTCAACAGCACATTGGCGGACGAGGGCCCCGGATCGAAGCCCTGGGTGCGATAGGCACGGGCCACATACTCAAGCTCGTCGTCCTCGGTAAACCAGACTTCGTGGAGACCCGTAGCCGGCTCGGCGGGGCACGACCCAAAATCAGCCCAGCCGGCGAGAGCGATTGAAGGTGGCCCACCATTGGTGCCGCAATGAGGATCCAGATATTGCGGCGGCAACTCCGTTACGGGTGTCCCCAGCTGCAGTTCCCAGATGCGAACCTTGATTGACGGCTGCGCCGTAGCTGTGGCAGCGCCGAATGCCACAAGGCCAGCGATCGCCCAAAGAGAAGCCCGCCTGCGCCTGTCGTTACGTCCTCGCACCGTCTCGCTCCCGCACGATCGACACTCTCTTTCAACGACTATTTGACCCCCGATAAGGGAAAGGCACCGATCTAGCAAATCGGCAAGAAGAATGGTGGAGCCCCGGCAGCGAGGCCGACCAAAGCCGTGCGGCCGGCTGATACGACGTGTGTGTGGCGATGCCTGAATTGGCGCATTTTCTCGTCTACCTCTCTCAGGCTTCAATCGCCGGCAGCGGACCGCCAAATAAGTTCAACGCGCCACAGGCCGCATTTACTGCGATCCGGAATAGCTGGCCGCGCAGGCGGCCTAACGTCTCAGCGGCACCTCAGAGAAACTTCCTTTTTTACCATGCCACCAGCTCTTCGCATCAATTTAGCTTGAATCAGCTAATTTGCCGCTCCGCATAAACGCAACCGGGAGCGACTTTGCGTCGTCTCGTCCCTATCATCGCCGGCCTTTTCGCCGTCGTGCTCGCCGGCTGCATCACTACGGGCGGGACGGAACCGGCTCAGCCCACCGTCTCGCCATCGACCGAATATCATCATGGCGAGATCCGGCGAGTGCCATCGGCCACCGGCTGTATCGCTCTCACCTTCGATGACGGCCCCCATCCGAGCCTCACGCCGCGACTGCTTTCGATCCTCGCTGAGGAAAATGCGGTCGCGACATTCTTTCTTGTCGGCCAGAGAGTTCAGCAATGGCCAAACATCGCCACGACGATTAGGCGCGCTGGCCACGAGATCGGCAACCATTCCTGGAGCCACGCCGCCCTAACTCGTCTATCCACCGATGCTGTCGCCGGGAGATCGAACGCACCGATGCTGCTATCGCCGCTGCCTCCGGCCGGAAGCCGGCGATCATTCGGCTACCTTACCACGCCAACAGCGCGCGGGTCCGCAGCGTGATGGATCGTCCAGTGATCTTTTGGGACGTTGACACGCTCGACTGGAGCAACCGCTCACGGGGCCAGATCGCCAGCATCGTTTCCTCCTATGCCGGCTCCGGTTCGATCATCCTCCTGCACGACATTCATTCGACCACCATTACCACGGTGCGGCCGGTGATCCGGGCGCTGAAGGCGCACGGCTTCCAGTTCGTGACGATGTCGCGATTGCTCAGCGGAAGACCCTGCCGCTGAGACGGCCACGAAAACCGGTGGCGCTCGGTTCATCCCCGGCAATGCGTTCCAGCACGAACATCCTAGTCACGAAATTGACAAAGCTCGCCGGTTCCGCTGTCCAGTCCACCAGTTCACTGCGAACCTCCTCGAACCCGAAGGCGAACATTTCGGATCGCTCGGCCAGATCGACCCATTTGCGGAACACCCTAAGCAGCTTGCCGTCGGCAAAGGGACCCACAAGAGCGGTGGCTGCGTCAGCCTCCTCCAACAGGCGCCAGTTCTCGCCAGCGCTGCCGATCAGCCCTTAGATATCGCCCAATAGGCTGACTTTCAGCCCACCTTCGGCGGCGCTGACCTGATGATAGATGGTCAACATATCGAAAAAGGTGGGCGGCAGCGGCCGCATCGTGCTTCGCGACAGATCCGATTCAATAATGATGAGCGCGCCGCGAGGACGGAGCATCCGCTGCGCCTGCCGCAAGATCGCGGTGAAATCACCAAGATGCTGGACAAGGAAACGCATAATCAGGACATCGGCCGACGCTACCGAGGCTGAAAAGAAATCGGCCGTATGGAACTCGATCCCCGGATGACGAACGGCCGCGCTGCCCGTCAGTTCTGCAGAAATGTCAATTCCAACAAAGGCCTTCCCCGGGAAGAACTGCTGTAGTTTAGCCAGATAATAACCGTTGCCGCAGCCGGCATCGATCACCCGCGATGCGCGGTTCCATTTGTCGATCCGCAACAGTATGTTGAGTTCGCTGGCAATCGACAGGTCGACTTGGCTTACAAGCAGCTCATCCCAGTCCGCTGAGGACTGTTGAGTAGATGTATCCAGGAACCGCTTGTTTGCAGCAACGTCGACGTTCATGTCTCAACCACCCAATGCAATTTTGTGTCGAGGAGCTCGATATGAGTGCGCCGTTCGGTGGGATGATCGAAACCACCTCCGGCCCGACCTTCACCCACACCCGCGGCAACGGGCCTCCGTTGTTGGTGTTTCACGGCGGTCCCGGCTTTGATCATGTCCCCCTGCTGGCGGGGCTGACGGGACTGCTCGAGCATCGAACCTTGATCTTCTTCGACCAGCTGGGCTGCGGTCGGACCCCGGCCACCGACGCTCCGGTAACCGCGCAGGCGACATTCGACCACGCCGCCGCCCTGTTGGACGCGGTCGGATCGGAGCCAATTGGCATGGCCGCCTTTTCCTGGGGGGCGGTTGTAGCGGCGGCCGCGCTTGCCCGACGACCGGACTTTGCCTTCACCGAATCCCTGCTGGTCAGCCCAACACCGATCGAAGGCAATGCCTACGCCCAAGCAAGGGCGACCTTTGTCGCCCGTGTCCCGGCCGAAATCATGACTGAGTTGATGACCATGGTCCAAGCCGGAAAGGAAGGCGCCGAAGCGTTTGCTCTGCTTGGCCCGTATTATGTCGCCTCGCAGCAAACTGTGCTGCCGCAGATGCCAATATCGGTTCCGGTGTATTTCTCTGTCGACGGGTCTCTCGCCGAGTTCAACTTTCAAGACGCGATCGGCCGTTTCGGCGCGATCTCCATCATTCGCGGCGATCATGATCATACCGACCAAAGCCTGATCCGGCCGTTGCTCGATGCCGCGACGCACGATCTGATTCTTGAAGGAGTCGGCCACTACCCGTTCTTCGAGGAGCCCGGCTCCCTCGCTGCGGCGGCTCGACGCGTTTTGACCAATCACCATGGCCAGCCGCGATGACTGGACCTCGATTCGATTTCGCCAGAGCATGACGAGCCTCTCCCAAAACGCGGTCTGCTGGTGAGGAGCTGCACTCCCCGACCTGTTTGGTTAGTTCCGTCGCATCTTCGCCATCGGTTCGGCCGCGTCTTCGAAGCCGAATTCTTCCGCGAGCGCTCCATCGGCTATCGCCAAACAATAGGCGACGAAGGCGAGGTTGAGGCCGGCCGCCTCCGCTTCACAATATTTGACCAATCGTGACAGTGCGACGGCACCCTCAGATTTCGGCATGTCTCCTGCTCCCTATACTATATCAGTCGCCACTATTTCTAGCCGACTAGACTAAAGGTCTCGTTCGAAAGCCATGTGATCAACTCATCGGTTGACATTACATCGGAATACTGGCGGATTATTTCACCGGAGAATGCGTTCGCATCGTCAGCGCTGGCAGATCCGAGCGGCTGGCTCCAGCTCGCGTCGGAGACGAAACAGCTAGCGTCATCGTGGTGAAAGCAATCCAGCGCCGTCGCCAGACACGCCCCGCTTGAGGTGAGGCCAGCCAGAACCAGGATCGGATTGTCGATATTCTCGGTCATTTCCGGGAAGCCGTCAGCGGAATAGCAAGACGGCAAGGCACGCTCGAAAACCATTTCCGACGGGCGCGGCCGAAATTCCTCGATCCATCCCGCAAAGCCCGTCGCTGGATTAAGGAAAGCGCCGCGCCGGAGCTGACGGAAATGCGCGATCGGCAACCGCTGAGTCCGGGCGAAGTCGAGCAGCCGCCGGCAATTGCTGGTCCACGGCTCGGTCTCGTCGACCGCCAAGGCGCGACCAGCCGAAACATATTCAAGTTGCAGGTCGATGAAGCACAGCACCGGGTGGCTGTGCTGCCGCTGCCACGGCAAGTGAATCACGTTCATGCCGCACTCTTCGTTTGACGATCGGCGCTGAGCGGCGAGGTCGGCGGCCGCGCCGCCGAGGCATCCAGCACCCCCGGAACATGCCACTCGCCCTCGGGTCTAATGATCAGATAGGGGTCGGAATTGACGGTGATCGGGTCTGGATGTGGCTCCAACTCGATGACCATCACGGTGTAGGGAAAGTCTGAAAAGACCAACTTTTGGGCAGTTCCCAGCGGCTTTGCCCCGAAATGAGCCCAGAAATCGACCAGGCGATCCTGGGCGTGGCCATAGATCAGCCGGAACCCTTTCTTGCGCGCCAGCTCAATGCCGGCCTGTACCATCATGAAAGACAGGCGACTACGGCGGTATTCCTGCCGCACCGCCAGCCGTTCGAGCTTGACGAAATCGGCGAAGAACCGGGCTCTGATGCAGGCAGCCGGCTCGGTCCCGACCATGCCGATGAGATGCACCGCGCATAAATCATTGCCGTCGAATTCCTCTTCATATGGACAGGCTTGATCCGCGAGAAAGACGGCCGATCGGATCGCCGTTACCTTCATTAGATCCTCAAGCGTTCTAGCGATCTGGACATAAGGCCGTGACCCATTCGCCTGCTCATTCTTTCGTTCTTTGGCATTCCATTGACTGGAATAGATCGGTTCATTGCGCATGCGAATACCCCTCTTACGCTACGGCAATGTTGGCCCCTGCCCGGTTTTGATGTCGTTGGAAACGATAGAGGCCAAGTTCCGGAAGGAGCTCGAAGCCGAGATTGATCGACAACCTGGCGCCGGAAGGAGTCGTTGCTCGGGCGTAAAGATCCGCGGAGGCGTATCGCGGTGACCGGAGCCACAAACTGACGACCCGGAAGGCGTCGATCACAAATCCGGGCGTGGCGATTGCCCAGAGATAGACCGCCGCGACTTTTTCGCTGGCGTGTGCAAGCCAATCGACGGCAGGCTTGGACGACTCGAAATCGCCCGCTAGCAGCCGATTGAGTCCGGTTTTGCTGAGAAACAGCATTGCAAAGACGCCCACGATCCCGTCGCGGCCATGAACCGCCCATATCGACCGCGGGTCGTGATGATAGACCCGCTCGATCGCGGGAGCCGCTGCGCTGAGTGGCATCAGCCGCCCGGCGAGGCTGATCAATTTGTTCAGCTCTGCCGGCCTCGCCGGCGAAGCGCTGATCCGGCGGGCGGGAAGAAGCGCCAAATCGTCGAAATCGGGGCGCTGCGCTCGCGCGGCACCTCGCAACCTCTTAGATTCCAGCGGATTGGCCTGCATTTCTGGACCTTCTGCGGCGCGCAACCCGCGGCGGATCGCGATGAACAGCTTCGTTTTCTGCACTGGCCGTGCTACACTCAACTTACGGTGGCGAGCCCGGTCAGCATCTGGTTGACCCCAACCATGGCCGATCCGAGGGAGCTTGTATGCCTACTCTGATGCAAGGGGGTGCCGCGCAGGTGCAGCACCCTCAAGCACCGAGGGCTCGATCGAAGACATCCCCTGGGATGACGTCCGCGTCTTCTTGCGCTGTGTCGAGGCCGGCAGCTTCCGTAAGGCTGCCGACCGGCTGAACCTCAATGCGTCAACCGTTGCCCGCCGGATAGACTGGCTTGAACGCCTACTCGGATATCAGCTCTTCAATCGGGTCAAGGAAGGCTTGGTGATCATCGCCGAGGGCCGCTTTCTTACCGAAAGCGCCCGCGCTATGGAGCGTTCCTTTTTCGATCTCTATCGCCGCATGGAAGGACCGCGGTCAGAACATCGCGGAGCGGTGCGCGTCTCGATCACCGAAGGACTCGGCACGTTTTGGGTCATGCCATTGCTGGTCGACTTCACTCGTCAGCATCCCAATTTGACCATCGAGCTGAATTGCGCCGTCGAAAGCGCCGACGTACTCAAGCTCGAGGCTGACCTGTCGATCCAATTTGTCCGGCCGGACCAGCCGGAACAGAAACTGGTCCGGCTTGGTCGCCTTCACGCTTACACCTTCGCGTCCAAGAGCTATGCCGAGCGTTATGGCCTGCCAGAGAACAAGGAAGAGATGCGCGAGCATCGCATCGTCGACCACGTGGGACAGCAATTGGAGACCGGCGCTTGGGCACGACACCTTGCCCTCGACGATATCGAGGGCATCGTCGGCATCCGCTCTAACTCCAGTTCCGCGGTTTTCTATGCCGTTGAGAAAGGTGCAGGCATCGGGGCCTTGCCGAGCTTCGCTTGTGCCCTCGATGCGCCCGTTATACCGGTCGATATCGGCATCCATCAACCGATGGATATCTGGCTCACCTACCACCCCGAGGCCAGAAAAACCAAGCGGATCGGCCATGTGATCGATTGGTTTCGTTCGATCTTCGACCCGGTCCGTTATCCCTTGTTCCGAGATGAATTCATCCACCCCAATGATTTGGTGGGAATGGTTCCAGATGGACTGGAAATGCAATCGGTCAGGGGCTCATTCGCGGCCTCGCCGCTGGTCTCCCGAAAGGTTATCCGCGGAAGTTAACGCCCCATCGCGATCTCGGTTTCCAGCGAAAATAGGCGCTGCGTTCCGAAGCCTTTGACCTCAAATTTCCCACGATCGACCAAGCGAAACTCGTCCTTGATCAGATTGTAGGTCGTCTCGCTGACCGTGATTTGCATCGGCTCGGATTGGACCTCAAGCCGGGCCGCCATGTTCACGCCCGGACCGAAAATGTCATAGACATATTTCTGGATGCCGATGATCGAACCGACCACCGGCCCGCTGTGAATGCCGATGCGACATCGCCAGGCCTCGGTGTGCGCCGTGTTTCGTCGCTCGATATAACGCCGCATCCGCAGCCCCGCCCGCGCCGCATTCTGCGCGTGTTCTGGATTGGCCTCCGGGAGCCCCGATACCGCCATATAGGCATCGCCGATCGTCTTGATCCGCTCGCAGCCGAACAGTTCGACGATCCGATCGAAGGAAGTAAAGATGTCGTTGAGTTCAGAAATCAACGCACTGGGATCGCGCGACACTGCCATTTCGGTGAAATCGACAAAGTCGAGCATTAGGATCGAGGCATCGTCGAAGCGCTGCGGCGTAACGGTGCCGTAGTCCTTCATCTCCTCATAGACCGACCGCGGCATAATGTTGAGAAGGAGCTTTTCGACTCGCTCCTTCTCACGCCGCAAGTCGCGCGCATTCTTCTCCGCCATATGCGAGTAGGATTCGAGCATATATTCGGCTTGACGTCGCTTTGCGATGTCACGGCATTCGACAATGCAGAGCGTACCGTCATCTCCGGGCAGCGGCCGAAGCTCGATCTCGAGGGGGATTTCCCGCCCCCCAGGCTTGGTTTCGGCCTCAAAGCTGATAGGTCGCCACTTCTTCAGCCGCTCCTCCGCCTTAGCCTGATTCAGATCAGGCAGGCGCTCTGTGAGGAGACCATCCCTGTCTCCTTTCGGCGGAAACCACTGAAAGAAGGTGGCATTCTCAAACAGTATTTCCCAACTCGAGTAGTCGGCAATAACGCAGGCCAGGCTGAGATTCTGCAACACCCGGCGAAGCGTCTCCGGTTCCACCGATCCGTCCAGATCGGCGAGGTCCACCGATTTATCATCGGATTTTTCGGGCGTATCGGACATGTCGTCTACCGGTCAACAATGTAGCGACGGCGACTGACGAACTCCTCGCACAGCACTCGGACATCGGCGTCCTCAACGCCGAAATCTTCCAGCGTTTCCTTCAGCAGCATCGCCACCTCGTCGAACGCCGGATCGGTGATCTCCAGTTTGGCATGCACGCGCTCCAGCGCATCATCGGTGTAGCTCGTCGGTCCACCCATCACTGTGGCGATGAACTTTGTTTGATGGTCAATCTGGCGCCGCATGTCGGTTTTGGCGAAATACGGGCTGGGGAGCGGTGAATCCAAAACGCGATCATAGAAAGACGAAACCAATTGGCTGATCTTCGCGAACCCGCCATAGCGCTCGAACATAGTGCTGGTCATCGCCGCCTCCCGCAAATCGGCCCGCCGCCGCTGAAGCATCAGATAACAGTGCGGGGACCTGGAGCCAACAGAGCCTAATAGCGCACGGTCAGATCGTTGAGCCAAGCCGGGCCGTTTTGAACCCAATAGGCCTCGATTTGCCGGTCGAGCCCGGTCACGATCAAAACACCGACGATGAGGAGCGCCCCACCCAGAACATATCGGCCGACGCGGCTTACCGCCAGCAGACGATGACGCCACTTCATCAGCGCGGCACGAGACAGGAACCCCAGCGCTATCAACGGGATAGACGTGCCGATGCCGAAAGCGATCAACACCGCCGCCGCCGACCCGAGGCTCTCCCGGCTGAACGCCAAGGCCGAGGCTGCTCCCAGTGTCGGCCCGGAACACGGGCTCCAAACAAGCCCAAGCACCAGCCCGATTCCGAACTGCCCCTTCCAGCCCGAGCCCTCAAACCCGCCAAATCGCTGTTGTGTCCAATTAGCGACCGGACCGGTAGCTGCAACCAGCTGGGCCTGTATCGGCGGCACCACTAGGATCACTCCGACAACGATCAGTAGAATCGAACCGCCAATCCGGAATTGTTGCTCATCAATGCCAATTCCGAATCCGACGACATTGACGAACAGGAGGATCGCCACGAAAGAACTCGTCAGGCCGGCAGCGAGTGCCAACGGGCCGTATCGATGTTTCGAAACCGCCGTCGCGAACACGATCGGCAGGATCGGCAGAACGCAAGGATTGAGGACGGTGAGCCCGCCAGCGAAGAACGCCAACAGGAATTGGTCAAAGCTCATCTGCCCCGCCTGGGCTACTTCACAGCATTAAGGAACAATGACTGGATCGCTTCGAACGCCGTAAGTGCGTAGAGCCGGTCGACTTCCTCGGACCCTTGGAAGGCGATCAGCGTGCTGCGACTTCTTACGCCGAACAGGCGCATGAAGTTCTTCCCGGTGTCATAGTCGATAACGAACACAATGACGTTGTCGAACCGCGGATCCCCTGCCAGTTGTTCGATCACTCGCCGCTGGGCGGCGCAAGTCGAGCACCACACGGCGTGAACATCGACAACAATCGGCGCCCCCTCCGACTGCGCCGCGGCGAAGCCATCGACGGAGAAATCCTTGAATTCAAGCGCGGCAGCATTGCTGGCGGCCAGTAGGACCGCGCCGACAAAAGCGGCGGCAGCAGTTTTGATCAAGGAGCGCAAACTCATTTCCTTGGTTGTCACGCAGCTGGCGGCAAGGTTCGATACCGGATTCGCGAGAATACACCGAGCGATCGTGGCGG
Source organism: Kaistiaceae bacterium (assembly GCA_963667605.2). GTDB lineage: Bacteria > Pseudomonadota > Alphaproteobacteria > Rhizobiales > Kaistiaceae > JADLGL01. Next base: position 224,051 of record CAXXUZ010000003.1, on the reverse strand, counting down.
CGAAGTGACATTTCCTTGAGCACTGGGCAACCGCCGTCGAAAACAGCGACGACGACGTTGTCCTACCCCCTGCTGGGAGCGGCCGTGCCGGCTAGCGTCACCCGCGGGACCCGGCTAGACAGCGGTCGACGACTCACCCGGCCGACCGGAGGAAATCATGTGGCGGCACATTCGTGCAGCGGGAATCTGGCTGGCATCGGACAACCGGCTGGCCGTGCTGGCGCTCCGCATCCGCCGCAGTCTGTCGGTCAAGAAGCCGCTCCGCGTTGAGGGCACCCAGCTCCAGTTCACCGCCGAATCCTGGCTTGAGCTGAGGCGATCGCAGAACGTCTCGGAAACTTGGACCGCTGATTGGGTGCGCAGCCTCCCGGAGAGCACGGTGCTATGGGATGTCGGCGCGAATATCGGTGTGTTTTCGCTGCTGGCGGCGGAAAACCCCAATGTCGACAAAGTGGTGGCTATCGAGCCGGCCTTCTTCAATTATACCAGCATCTTGCGAAACACGCTCCTCAACGGGCTGACCGGCAAGGTGATCGTGCTGCCGGTGGGCTTGGGAGAGACCAGCGCTCTCCTCGATTTCAATCTGCAAAATCTGAAGTCGGGCGGCTCGATGCATTCATTCGACCAAATCTTCGCCTTCAAGGATCGATCGGTCGATCCCGCCGCGACTTTTGGCTGCCTTTGCTACCGGCTCGACGACCTCGTTGCGGTACCCGGCCTGCCCTTCCCGACCCACATCAAAATCGACATCGACGGCCGTGAGAGCGCCGTGCTGCGCGGCGGCGATAAGGTACTGCACGACGATCGCGTGCGCGGACTTCAGATCGAGGTCATGGACAATGATGAGAGCCTCCCTCGGCGACGGGAGATCACCGCTTTCATCGAAGCTCGCGGCTGGAAGCTGAGCGACACCATCTCGCATCCTTCCCAAGCTCTGATGATTGCCGATCTCCGATTTGTCCGACCCGAAGCCGACTAGAGGCCGGGAAGCCCGGGCTGCTCCGGATCGGCGCTCTGATCTTCATTATCGAGTTCGAGCGGCCGAATGCATTCCTCGCTGTCATTCTCATGATGGTTGACGAAACTGCTGACCGGATAGGCCTTCATCAGTTCGGCGGCGAACGGCCTCAACAATTGCCGCGCGTCCTTCTTCGCGGTGGCCGGGTGGAGCCAGCTTGCATAGTCGGCGGCGCCGAGGATCACCGGCATCCGGTCGTGAATTGGGGCAACAAGATCATTGGCGTCGGTGACGATGATCGTGGTCGAGGCGACGCGTTCGCCCTCGATCTGCGCCGATTCCCACAGCCCGGCGAACGCAAACGGATCGCAGGTGCGAAGCCGGAACCGATAGGGTTGCTTACGGCCGTCACGGTTTTCCCATTCGTAGAAGCCGGTCGCCGGCACCAGGCAACGCCGCGCCGCAAAGGCATCTCGGAACAACGGCGTCCGATCGGTGGTCTCGGCCCGAGCATTGATGTGCGGCTGCCGCGGGATCGCCTTCATCCAGAACGGAACCAAGCCCCACCGCACCAGCACCAGTTCCCGCCGCCCTTCCCGGTCGAGCCTGACGATCGGAACATCTTGGGTCGGGGCGATATTGTAGCGCGGCGGAAAATTCGACTCCGGCAGAGCGTCAACGCCGAATAGCTGCTCCAACGCATCGCGCGGAATGAGATTGTCATAGCGGCCGCACATGACCGCAATCTGGACCCACACGACCGATGTTGCCACCTTTCGATTGTCGTGTGCGCTCGCGCAGGCAGTTTGCGATGGCGACAGGATGGATATTGGGCTATCGCAAGGCCGCGACCGGCACTGATCCCCCACAATGCTCCGACCGAGGCCACATGATCGAGGCGCATCAACTTCGCAAGCGCTACGGCAATACGCTCGCCGTTGACGATATCACCTTCTCCATTCAGCCCGGGCGGGTCACCGGGTTCCTCGGCCCCAATGGCGCCGGCAAATCAACCACCATGCGGATGATCATCGGCCTTGACCGGCCGACCGGCGGCGTGGTCACGGTCAACGGCAAGGCCTATCATCAGCATAAGGCGCCGTTTCGGGAAGTCGGCGCGCTGCTCGAAGCCAAGGCGGCCCACACGGGCCGCACCGCTTACAGCCATTTGAAGGCGCTTGCCCAAACGCATGGTATTGGCAAGGCACGGGTCGATGAGGTCATCAAGTTGGTCGGCCTCGCCGACGTCGCCCACAAGCGCGCCGGTGGCTTTTCACTCGGCATGGGGCAGCGCCTCGGCATCGCTGCGGCATTGCTTGGCGATCCGAGCACACTGATCCTCGACGAGCCGGTCAACGGCCTCGATCCGGACGGTGTGCTCTGGGTGCGGAAGCTTCTGCAACGCCTTGCCGGCGAAGGCCGCACGATCTTCGTCTCCAGCCATCTGATGAGCGAGATGGCGCTGGTCGCCAACCATTTGATCGTCATCGGCTGTGGCAAGATCCTCCTCGATTCCGGCATCGAGGATTTCATCGACCGCGCGGCCGAAATGACGGTTCACGTGCGCTCTCCTGAGGCCGAGAAGCTTGGGGGCATCCTGACGGCCACCGACGTGAAGATTGCCGTGACCGATGGTGAGATGGATGTAACCGGATTGGCGATCGAGGCGATCGGCGAGGCAGCAGCCAAAAACGGGATCGTTCTCCACGAGTTGACCAAGCGCAAAGCCTCCCTTGAAGAAGCCTTCATGAAGCTGACCGGCGACTCGATCGACTTTCGTGCCATTGACCACACCGCTGCCGTAGCCAAGACGGAGAGCCAAGCATGACCGTGGCAGCGCCAACGCCGACAAATGACACTCTATCCCGGGCTCAGGTGAGTTGGCTCGGTGTCTTCCGCTCGGAATGGACCAAATTCTGGTCTATCCGTTCGACCTATATCGTGTTCGGGTTGGCGATCATCTTTATGGTCGGGCTTAGCGTTCTGATCGCATGGGGCATCACCACGGCCGTCTACTGTCGGGACAAGGACTAGACGCTCAATTGTCCGATCCGGGCGTGACCCGGGCGGTTATTGGCGCTTCTCTCTATCTCGCGATGGTTGGTGTGCTCGGCGGCGTCCTTGATTGGCTCTTGCGGAGCGCCGCTGGCGCGATCTTCGCATTGGTCGCGGTTCTGTTCCTCTTGCCGACCCTACTACCATTGGTGCAACTCGACTGGGTGCAGACGATCGTCGACTTTATGCCCAGCGAGGCAGGACAGGCGATCTACTCGGTCGACCCGGACAACATCATTGTCAGTGCATTTGAGGGCGAGGCAAGGTTCGGCCCTTGGGAGGGCTTCGCTGTATTGGTTGCATGGGCGGTGGGCGGTCTGGCCCTCGCGGGCTGGACACTCATGCGTCGCGACGCCTGACGAGTCGCCCTCACGTCCAGATCGCCAGCACCGCCATCAGCGCGAAGCCGAACGCGATCGCGATGAATTTCGCCCAGCGCATGGTTCTGTCATCGAACGTATGACCGATCACGTCCATACTGGCGACATAGATGAAGGTTCCGCCGGCAAGTCCGTCGAAGATCGCTTCCAGCTCCAACGCGGCTGTGCTTGCCAGAGCGCTATTCAACCCGGATCCCACCAACACGCCGATCGGCGTCATGATCGAAAACAACGCCAAGAGCGACAGGTATCTCTGCCTTGCCATACCGCTTTCGAGAAAGCTGATCCCAAGCGCGAAGGCGGCGAAGGATTTGTGTACCAGGATAGCGACGAGAAGGACGATCGCCGCTTAGGGCTCGCTTTCCAAGCCCAGCGCCGTCCCGGCGATGAATGAATGCAGCGACAGCACCGCCAGCAGAATGAAGGGATGGGTGCCCGTCGCCGCCTCACCCTCCTCGGCCCGCACCAGCACCTTCTCGAGCAGCAGTATCAGCAGGAAGCCGATCCCGCCGAGGAGCAGGAAAAAGGGGTAGTCAGTGCCGCCGGACACCTCGGCGAAGAATTCGTGCGAATCGCCGAGTAGATGGATGGTTCCTGCGCCGAGAAAGACTCCTCCGGCGAAGCCACTGCCAAGCTTGAGAAGCGTGCCGCCATGCGTCCACCCGCCAAGTATTCTCGGCAGCAAGCCGCGGGCGACCCCAAACAGGAAGATTACGACGAACATAATCAGTTTAGTGACGAACGGATCCATGGGTGCGTTTGCCTCCTGCAGCTAACAACGTTGCGATCACGCACATCCGCGGGTTAGATTTACGTTACGACCCCGTAGCTCAGCAGGATAGAGCATCAGATTCCTAATCTGAGGGTCACAGGTTCGAATCCTGTCGGGGTCACCAATTATTTCAATTGGTTAGCTGTATCAGGGACCTACAGTGTTTTGGGGATAGGTCACAAATAGGTCACAAATAGGCTGATTTGGACAACCGTTGCGCCAAAATGAAATGCCCGTTCGCTTGACCGGTACGCCGCTCTAATCAACCATTGGCTTGTTGGTGTCCGGCGTCAGCGCCCCTGGTGTCCGGCGTCAGCGCCCCTGGGACAGATTGGGCATTCCCCGTACCTCGTTTTATCGCTGGTACGACCGCTGTCTGACCGGCGGACCGGAGGCCCTGGAGGACCGCCGCTCGCGGCCTGGCCAAGTCTGGAACCGCATCCCCGATGAGGTGAGAGACCGGATCGCCGGCCAAGCGCACGCTGGCGCAGTTGGGCACAGCGCTGGTACGACCGCTGGCCGCTGGACGAGACGGATCTGTCGCCGCGGGAACTGGCTGTCCGGTTCACAGACACAGAGGGCTACTTTGTATCGGAATCCTCGGTTTATCGACTGCTCAAGGCCCATGATCTGATCACCAGCCCGGCCTTTATCGTCCTCAAGGCGTCCGACGAGTTCCAGGACAAGACCACGGCGCCAAACCAGCTCTGGCAGACCGACTTCACTTACCTCAAGGTCATTGATTGGGGCTGGTTCTACCTCTCCACCGTGCTCGACGACTTCTCGCGCACCATTATCGCGTGGAAGCTCTGCACCACGATGAAGGCCGAGGACGTCACCGATACGCTGGAACTGGCGCTCAAGGCGTCAGGTCGCGATCGGGCAACGGTCATTCACAAGCCACGGCTCCTGTCTGACAACGGCTCCAGCTACATCGCCGACGATCTGGCCAAATGGCTCGACGACCGCGATATGGAGCACATTCGCGGCGCTCCCTATCATCCGCAAACCCAGGGCAAGATCGAGCGTTGGCATCAAACCCTGAAGAACCGCATCCTTTTGGAAAATTACTATCTGCCTGGCGACTTGGAGACACAGATCGAGGCCTTCGTCGGCCACTACAATTATCACCGCTACCACGAGAGCCTGGGCAACCTCACGCCGGCCGATGTCTACTTCGGGCGCGGCCAGACCATCCTGTTGAAAAGAGAAAAGATCAAACAAAAGACGCTACAAACCCGGCGCTTGCAATACCGCAAAACCGCCGCATAAAATGACCAACCAGATGGGCCGAACCCTCTCTTAAATCAGGCCGCTCATCGGTTCCAAATTACCTGACGACGGACAGTCACCGCTTCCGAGTGGTATCTGGCTTCGAGATCGCGGATGACTCAAAGTGGCCTGATCTTCGATCAAAGAACATGTCTCCCAAGCACGTGTCGGCACTCGACGAAGCCGAAACGCCAGTGCAACAGGATAATGAATTGAATTTCGTGGCATTGTAAGTCGCTGTCGCAGGGCTCAGTACTCAGTCAGAATACCAATTCGCAGAACTTTCTAACTTTGTTCCTTATTCTCTTTCCTTTTAGAAAAAGACCTTCAAAGGCCGGAAAGTTTATCAAACTGAGCCTTTGACTGAGTACTGAGCCCCGAGAGGACATCCTCGGCGGAACACATGCTACTTGAATGGGTGGCACGACAACAAAACGACCTTGAAGACCGTGATAATTGCGAATGGAACAAGGGCCGCACCTCACTGAACTGAAGATTCATGGCTTTCGTGGATACGCGATCGAGCAGTCGATCAAGTTCGCCGCTCCTAACGGGAAGCCGGGGAGCGGACTGACAATCGTGGTGGGCGCCAACAACTCGGGTAAGTCGACGATCGTGGAGTCGCTGACCGCCGTATCGCAGCGAGGGGCACCTTCTTTCAGCGAGATGCAGCGAAACAGGGATGCCGATCACCTTGTCAAAATCTCAATGACCGACAATACAGGCAACAAATGGGTTCTGGCGACGGCTGGCGGTAGCGAAGCCACCTTCACCGGCGAACATACTAATCCAAAGGGGCATCAGATCTTTGTCCTGCCGTCACGGCGTACCTGTCCAGCGTCAGGTCAGCAACGGCCTCCTTGAGTGCCAGTGCCTTACTGCGAAGATGCCGGACCTCATCGGAGGTAGCCTCACGGGCAGTGTCACCCGCCAGGCGCTTCTTCCCGGCCTCCAGGAAGTCCTTCGACCAGCGGTAATAGAGGTTCTGGTTGATCCCCTCACGGCGACACAGCTCAGCGATACTGTCCTCGCCGCGCAGGCCCTCCAGAACGATCCGGATCTTCTCTTCGGCGCCGAACTGCCGACGAGTCGCCCCGCCGGATGTCCTTCACGACCTTCTCGGCCGATGCTTTCTGGTGATTGGTGTTCCGTCTCATCTTCAATCCCTCGTGGGTTAAGATGAGCCAGAAACCCTCTCTTGTTCAATCCGCCCAATCTGTCCCAGGGGCGCTGACGCCGGACACAAAGCAGTGACGACGCACGAAATCGGCGAACCTTCCACCATCGGGCTGCCGGGGAGCCCTACGGCGACGCCGTTGGCGTCGATGCCGGCAAACTGATCTACCAAGGCCACATTCAGGGCACGCTCGTAGCCGATGACATCACCCATCTCTTGACAGAGGGAGAGCAACTCAGGGTTCGTCAAATCTTCCTCCTCGGGAAAAAGAATATTGGGAAAGCGCTGTTTCAGCGCTGCAGATCCCATCGTGACCCCAATGTTTCCTACGCCCATGTTGTGAGGAGACAGAATTGAGTCTATCTCTCTACGTAATTCTAGTTTCATCAACTAAAATTCGCTGAGCGAAATATCATTGGTAAGGATCAATAGGTTAATGTCAATAACTTGGGTACCAGTTACCTCTCAAGATCTTACGATGATACCCGCTTCACTGATTTTGCTCTCATACTCGGTTAGAACCACCACGGAATACTCACCCGGTTCCAACTCAAACTGCGACGCGTTTGGAAGATACATTGCTACTTCGTGCCGACCGATGATTAACTTATCTCGAAACATTTCGCCGGTGACGTCACCATCGTCGTTCGCGATATAGAGCGTCTCGCCATTGGGGCCAATCAACTCAACGATAATCACGTTGTCGGTTGGGTCTTCGGCCGCAGCGTAAAACAACACCGACACATCGCCGGGCTCAATCGTAAAGTAAAATAGCTCAATGTCGTCCGTCGGCGCGAAACTTTCCAGCCGAACATCGGAATGAGCGGTCAGCGAAGCGCCCGATCCCGCTATCAGCCATAAGACAATCAGGGCGGCCACCTTGCCTAGATGATTCAATTTCCACTTTCTCCTGGTTCAGAGACGCTTGCTTCTTGACCTGACAGTATCGGAAAGCTGGCTGAGCAGCCACGAGACGATAGAGCGTGACATCATCAATCCCTTGTGAGCGTCCAAAAGACCTGCTGAGGGGATTGGTTCCGAATCAGACAATGGGGGGCCGGCCTTCGATGGCCTACCCCGGTTGATCGTATGAGGCTCTTATCCTTGGCTTGCCGGCGAAACGCCGGCTCGTGCTACCTATATGCTACCTTCTGAGGAGCGCCGGTATCACGCGCGACCGTAACGTATTGAAAAGATTGGTTCTCAGGGGCGGAATTGAACCACGGACACGCGGATTTTCAGTTCTCGGTATCCAATGTCGCTGTAGATCCCATTGAGTCCCTGTGGGACCTAAGCGGCTGTTTTCTTGGGACCGTCGCGTCCCACGGGGGGTTGCCAGTGCCTGGCCCGTCCCGTCAGCATGGTACCACCGCGGTACCACTCACTGTTTGGGTCTAAGCGCCTCTAGGTTTTGCCGGACGGTCAGCGTTGAGGGGTGGTTGGGGCCGAGGCTGGCTTCGAAAATGTGCGGGGCCCGCTCGTAGGCAGCGCGGGCGCCGTCGAGGTCGCCGAGGTCCTGCAGCACGTTGCCGAGATTGTTGACATTGGTCGCCACTTCCGGGTGGTTGGGACCGTAGACCGCCTCGTCGATGTTCAGGGCCCGCTCGTAGGCAGCGCGGGTGCCGTCGAGGTCGCCGAGGTCCTGCAGCACATTGCCGAGATTGTTGACGCAGGCCGCCACCGTCGGGTGGTCGGGACCCAGAGCCGCCTCGAAGATGCTCAGTGCCCGCTTGTAGGCAGCCAGGGCATCCTGATAGCGCGCAACCTGTCTCAAATGAGATCCCAGCTCATTGAAGAGAGTGCCGGCGTCCCGGCTGGCCGCTTTCGCGGACTGCTCCGCCACATGCCGCAGATGCGGCTCCAGCGGGATTAACGGTCCCGGTCGGCCTGATTGGTTGATCTGTTGGGCCGTCGCCAGCATTCGTGTCTCAACCGCCTGCCGGGCAGCCGGAAGGTCATCTGCCTCGGCTTCGACAAAGCGGACAACCAGCCGATGCAGCTTGGTGCTCTCCGGCGTCGGCTCGGTGACAAGACCAACACGCACGAGCCGGTTCAGGGCGTCCTGGCGGAGAAGCTCGCTTGCTTCATCGACAACCACCAAGGTTTCGGATTGGTCCTCATCGGCATCGGCATCGGCATCGGTGCTCTCTTCCTCGGGCACCGCGTCCAGGGTCGACAGCAGAAGGTCCTTCGGCACCGGCTCGCCGGGAGCAAAGCAGGCAAGGCGCGCCAGCAGATCGAGCGCAAGACCATCCTCCGGCACCTTCGTATCGAGCTGATCGAAGCTTAGCTTGAAGGTGCGGGCGACATGCCGGTCGTGGTCGGTGGGACTACGGCCGCCATGTTTGCCAATCAGCGAGGCGTGCTCCAGAAGGTCGGGCTGGCGGATGCGGTCAAGGTAGCGCTGCGGCTCGCCGACGAGTTGGGTGACCTGCCGCTGGCGCTGCACCTGGCCGGCAGCTTCATGGAAACCTATCGCGGAACGCCGCTGGCAGAGATTGCATTCAAAGCCGGCTCGTCGACAGCCAAGTCGGATCGATCGCGGCGCAGCAGGGTAGTACTCTCCTTGCGGCTCAGGACATCGATCGGACGGGTCTTGACCCCAAGATCGGAAGCCCATCTACCCACCCGGCTGGTCAGCACAACCCGGCACCCACCCGAGGGCGGACGCCACTGCCTTAGCAATTCCTCATCCTCGCAATTGTCGAAGATCAATAATCGCGGTATCGGGCCGAGCCAGGCCGCCGCGACCGCCTTGATCTGATCGTCAAGCGGCAGGTTGGCCAGGTCGGGTCTGAGATCAAGACCGCCGACGCCGCCGCAGAGCGCTATCTCGCCGGCAATTGCGTCCGCATTGGCAAAGCTCAGCCAGAACACACCGCCGGCGAAGAATTGGCTATAGCGATGGGCAAACTCCCCCGCCAGTTGGGTCTTGCCTATCCCACCGATCCCCGTCGCCACCGCCGCCGTGGCACCGCTCTTGACGATGGCCGCCAGGGCCATCAGGTCCGCTTCGTGCCCAACAAATTGGGCATTGCGGGCCGCCACTCGAAACGACGGCGAGGGCAACGTCGCGACGTCCGGCAGCCGATCAAGCGGCAAAGCCGAAAACCGTTCCAGACCCTCCTTCAGTGCATTCGGCGACGGCGGAGCCGCAGCCGCAATATTGTAAATCGTCGAACCAATGTAGACCGCGGAGCCGACGACCGGTTTGTTGAAATGAACATCCTCGGCCACGATTGCACCTCGGGAGGCAAGAAGAACTGGCAGTTGTACGTTCACCCTACCTACCGGGTGGCCATTCGTCGATTCCGCGGCGCGAGAACGAAATCATCTGGGCTTTCTTCCTGGAGCCGTGTCGTGCGCTCGGGATTTCTACCGGCGCCGCTCCAGGGTTGTCACTTTGTCGTCCCTCGGTTTGACCGGTGCCGGCAACCCGTCGACGGCGGCGCGCTTGGATGCATCTGCAGCGTGAGAGTAGCGGTGAAGCATAACGTGGGTCTTGTGACCCGTAATAGCCATGATGATCGAGTCCGCGACGCCGCGTGCCTGAAGGACGCTTGTGAAGTTGTGACGTAGATCATGGGGGCGCAGAGCGGACACTTCGGCCGCCGCGCACAGGCGAAGCCAGCCCTTGCGGATGCTTTGCATTGGCTTTGCCGCATCGTACCGCGCCGGGAATAGCCATCGACTGCCATTCGCGATCGGCCTCCATCGGATCAACTCGTCGGCCAGAACAGGCCGCAGCGGGACTTTTCGGCCCTCGCCAGATTTCGCCCGTCGGATAACGATTCTCTCGTGCTCGAACTCGATGTCGCTCCATTCCAAAGCGAGCGCCTCGCCCAGCCTCATGCCGGTGTGGAACAGCATGTGAAAGAGCGGACGCACGAAATCGGCCGAGGCTTCGGCGGCGGCAAACAAGCGGGCGGTTTCCTCGCTGGAAAGGATGCGGTCTCGCACGTTGTTCGGGTTGATGAGCCTGACGCCTTTGACGGGATTCAGCGTCAAATGTCCGTCGCGAACCGCCTCGGAGAACAGCGACTTTAGGCATGCAATCTCGCCGTTCACGGTCGAGATTGCCCATCAGTGTCCAGCCGGTCATTGTAAAAGCCAACGCAATCCTTGGCACTGATCGTGCCTAGGGGTCGGCTCCCGAGCTTGGGCAGGATGTGCTGATTTAGCTGCTGCCGGTACTTTTTCGCGGTGCGTAGATGCCGCTTCGAATCGAGAGACCGAGGGACGTAGGCACTGAGGGTCAGTGGCTCCGCCTTGACGAGACGACGATAAGACCCATCAAATATTGTAGCCTTGCGCGCCATCAGAACGCCCTCGGCCTGAGATCGATTTCGGCAGTTCGGAAGCCGCTCCTTGACCTGCCGAGCGGGCGCAGACAATCCGCTCGGCATGTTCCCAGCGATCGGCGCCCTGTACTTGATGTACCAGGAGCCGCCGCTTCCCGACCTGTTTCGGCGGTAGCCAATTCCGCCGTCCCAAAGCCAAGCGCCGGGCGTCAGCTTTGATATTGTTGCGGTGTCGGGCCTGGATTTCGGCATCACGTCTTTCCTCAGAACGGGATCTCGTCGTCCAAATCTTCAATACCGTCGGCCTTTGGCGCGGAGGGTTTCTTAGGAGGTGGCCATTGCGGGGGATCGATACCTGCCTCCCGAAGGGTATCACTCATCTGCGCACCCACTTCGAAGGGATGACGGCGACCAGTCTCATGCCAAACGCCGAGATAATCCGCGATTCTCGGCCACAGTACCTGAACATTCAATCGATCAGGGTCTGCCAAATTCCCCGACGCGCTGAAGAACGCGATGTGCTGTTTCACAAAGTCCCTGACTTCATCGTCTTCGTAATTCGAGGGCACGTGAGAATCGGATAGCATTTTCAGGGTCCTAACACCCTCACTGACGTCCCAGAAATCGCGCCAGTTGCGTGGGGCAAAGTCTCCCGGATCGCCGCCAACTGTTGCCATCTCACCGGCTTTCCGGATCGCTTCCTCGACGACCGTGGTGATGGACTGACGGTTTAGTTTTGCCAGGAACTCTAAAACGAATCGGGTCTTGGGATCGAGGCGCAAAGACAAGGTCTGGCTCTTGGTTCGAGGCGTGCTGTCAGCGGACATCGTTCCCTCCGTATCCCGTGCTGACCTTACTATACATGTGCTGCCATTGCGCTACAAGGGGAATCAGCGTTATTGTACCAGCAGAGTCGGGACACGTGGTGACGAAGCAGTACACGAGGGTCTGACTGCCGGCCTTGTTCGTGAGGACAATTGGAATGCGTGAACAGCTAATCGATATCCGGGATCTGGAGGCGATCCTAAAGATTCCGGCCAAAACCATCCGGAACAAGATGAGCAACGGAACGTGGCCGATCGAACCGCTGCGGATCGGCAAATCGATCCGGTGGCGCCAATCCGATGTGGAAGCCTTCCTCGAAGCTCCGAAGCCTGAGTAGGTGTTGTTGTCTAAGTGAGGTCTGGCGGATGCCCGCGATCAAACGCCGGACTTACAACATCCGGCGAATCCGCCGCGACTACAGCTACGATGTGGCTGAACTCACCGAACTTTTCGACATACACCACAACACAATAGGCCACTGGCGCTCCGGTGGGCTTCGAGCCATCGATGATCGCAGGCCGCCGCTCTTTCCCCGCATTCCCCAAGTGACCGATCCATCTGATGCGGTTTCCGTCTGATTACTGTGTAAGAATCAGTGGATTAGATCAGACGGAGAGTGGGTCGAATGCGGAATCTGGAGGGTGAGTCGGATCGGGGGCTGCTGCGGGCGTTTTTCGACCGAAGACTGAAGTTCGAGTTCCACGGTTCGCGGATCACGTCAGACGCTGGTCTGCTCGCCTATCGTGAACTGGACGAAGCCCTCGGCCTGACCACGCTGGCCGGTGACGTTATTGCTGACAGCCGGACCGGCAAGAACGGTTGGCACGGCATCATCGGTCTCCTTCGCCAATCCGTCTATGGTCGTCTCGCCGGGTACGAGGACGTGAACGACGCCGACCGGCTGGGGCGCGATCCTGCGATGCGGTGGATCGTCGGCGGCAGGGCTGTCGAGCGCGGCGGCGCATCGACCAGCCAGATGGGCCGGTTCGAGACGGAGTTACTCGCCACCAATGACAACCTCGCCGCGCTCGCTGACCTTTTGGGCATCTGGATCGACCAGGTTAACGAGCGCAAGCCGCCGAAGATTATCGTGCTCGACATGGACAGCTCCGTCAGCCCGACCTACGGTGACCAGGAGGGCACGGCCTACAACGGTCACTTCGGCTGCACGTGCTACACCCGCTGTTCGTGTTCAACCAGTTCGGCGATCTGGAGCGTTGCGCCCTGCGTCCGGGCAACGTGCACAGCGCCCATGAATGGCGCGATGTGTTGGACCCGGTGGTCGCTCGATACCGGAACAAGACACTCCGGCGTTATTTCCGTGGTGACGCCGCCTTCGCCTCGCCCGAGGTTTATGAGTTTCTGGAAGCGGAAGGCTTCAAGTACGCCATCCGGCTTCCGGCCAACAAGGTGCTGCACGACAGCATCGCGCACCTGCTCAAGCGCCCCGTCGGTCGGCCGCCGAAGGAAGTTCGTCGGTATTACGCGAACTTCAGCTATCGGGCCGGTAGCTGGACGGAGCCCCGCCGGGTCGTCGCCAAGGTGGAGTGGCACTCAGGGGAACTGTATCCCCGCGTCGGCTTCATCGTCACCAACCTGAGCCGTCCTGCCGAGCGGGTTGTTGCGTTCTACAATCAGCGCGACACTGCCGGGCAATGGATCAAGGAAGGCAAGAACGCCATCAAGTGGACGCGGCTGTCATGCCGTTCGTTACGCAACAATGCCGTCCGGCTCCAGCTGCATGCACTCGCCTATAACCTCGGCAACTTCATGCGTACCCTGGCGTTGCCCGATACCGTGGAGCAATGGTCGCTGACGACGCTGAGGGAGAAGCTGGTCAAGATCGGTGCGAAAGTTGTCAGCCATGGCCGGTACGTCACATTTCAATTGGCCGAGGTTGCAGTCCCAAGAAGCTTGTTCCAGAAAATCTTGAGCCTGATTGATGATCTACGACGAAGACCCGCTCCGGCGTAGGCCGAGGGAATCGACGGCAAGGAGATTGCGACACGAGAGGTGTGTCTGGATGGCAAGAGAAACGACCAAATGGCCTTCCACGCGCTGGCCGATTACCAAAATCATGTCATCGGATGGCTGCAATGGGAACAGAGTTCCCTTGGAGATGGGGCCGTGGTACGATTTCCGCGAATTTGGATGTCATCTGGGGAATGTCGGTTTGATTGTTCTGCCGAGCGCCTCCGATAGTTGCCGAGCCATTTCGGCGCCGCTGAGTTCATCCGGGCCATCGTCCGTGCTTCGTGACCTCGCTCAAGCAGCGCGCTGATCACCGCGCCGCCCTGGTTGCCGGCACCGCCGGCCACAAATATCCGCTTCTTCGCAATCATGAAGTTTCCTTCGAACTCGGCCTTTTTCAATTCAAGCCTGGGTGGCGCTGATCGCATCTGCCTGCCATGAGGATCACCTCGCCCGAGGACATAACCGCCGGCGGTGGATTTCATCAACCTTCCTGATCCTCTGTTTCACTCGTGCCCGAACCGCCACCCGAGCGTCCGCTCCTCGAGCGGCCGTCAAGTGTGTCCAAGTGCGCGCGACATCGTTGTCAGCAGGCGGAGGTGAGGGTAGAATTCGTCCAAGAGAATTTACCGGAAAAAATGACCCAGGAGCGAGCGCGCTGACGCTCAATGGGGGGTTTGATGGCGTATCCCAGACGATTCATCGCCGGAGTGGCAATTGCGCTGGTCGGGTTGGTTACGCCGGCCCTGGCCGAAATCACGATCATTCGAGCCGAGATTACCGGTGGTCGTTTGGTGATTTCCGGTCGAACAGAGGTTGGCAATCAAGAGGTCCGGCTTGACCAGACCTCCCATCTCACGATCAGCCGCCCGAACGGGCCCTTCCTTTTCGAAGTCTCTTATCTGCCTCCCGACTGTGTCGTCTCGATCGTCACCGACGATGACAGGATCGATGACGTTCTAATTGGCAATTGTAGCTTGCCGGGAGCGCAAGGTGCGGCCGGACCCGCCGGGCCGCAAGGGTGAGGCAAGGACCAGCAGGGCCACAAGGCGATCAAGGTGCCGCCGGGCTGGTGGGACCGCAGGGTGAGGCTAGCGCTGTCGGGCCTGTAGGACCTGCGGGGCGGCAAGGCGAGAGAGGACTGCGAGGACCTGCCGGACCACAGGGAGAGCAAGGACCACAGGGCGTCGCTGGACTGGCGGAACCGCAGGGCGAGGCTGGAGCAGCCGGGCCGCAAGGTGATGCCGGAGCGGCGGGACCGCAAGGCATCGCAGGATTGTTGGGACCTGTCGCCGAGCCTGTTACGCTAGCGGCTACCGACTACTATGTCCAAGTGTCGGCACATGGAACTGAAGAAGCGGCGCAGGCCAAGCTTCGCGAGCTGTTGGCCCAGTCACCCAACCTTTTTGGCGCGACGCCGGGCGTCATCCAAAGAGCGGACTTGCCGCAGGGCCTGTTCTTCTTGGTCCAGTTCGGCCCGATGGTGGGCCAGGCCAACGCCGAGGCATTGCGGCAGAGCCTACTGGCTGCCGGCATCGACGCTTTCGTCACCCGCCACGCCATCACACTCGTTCCGGTCACATTCACCGTCGTGCAGGCCAATTGGGGCGAACTGCAATATGCTTTCGAATGCGGCGAATGCCACGGCGATGCACTGGAAGGAGGCAATCTAGGTCCCGCCCTTGCCGGCGCCGCCTTCATGGACTCATGGGGCCGCCGATCAATTGCCAACCTTGCTTCTGTCATCCGCGACGCTGGCCCGCATCCGGGGGATGAGGTAACGGCGGATGATTACGCGGCCATAATCGCCTTCGTCCTTCGAGAGAACGGCTTCACTGCTGCAGCTCAGCGCGGGGATGCGGCCATTCCAAGAGAGGCACCCGCACAAGCAAGGATCGGTGTCTACCAGTACCAAAGGGAAGCAGCACCTCCCGCTGTAGCTCCCGGACTCCCCGCCCAACCGGATTTCGCGGAGTTTGGGGTCTTTCTTGTGGATCGCGAGACCCCGGTCGTAATGTACCTTAACGGTCCAATAGACGACACCGCTGTTCTAGATTTTCGGCGGGCACGCCGGGCACATCCCGAAGGGACTATTGTTGTACTCAACAGTCCTGGTGGATTCTTGGACACAGCACTTATATTGGCAGACGAGGTGTTCCAGGCGGGCCTTACGACCATAATTCCCAGTTGGGCTGGCTGCTACTCAGCTTGTGCGTTCGTCTTTCTGGCCGGCGTTGAGCGACTCGCTTTGGGCGAACTTGGCGTTCATCAATTCACCTCCGGTGACCCGGATGCGCAGCGCATCCTGGCGGACGTGCTCGAACTCCTGAATCAATTCGGAACGCCCCAGGAGTTAATCTCGCTCATGTTGCGGACACCACATGACGACATGCACATATTCGCGGCAGACGAGATTCAGGCATTGGCGATTAGCCGGGGCGCCCCAACCGGGATGGACGGGATCGAGGAGATGGGAGCGTTTCTGCAAACTTTCGCGCCACCGATCTTGGCCAGGGCTTCCGCTGCCCTTGTCGTCGATCCAGATGGGCAGCGGCAGGACGTCCAAGGCGAGGTAATATGGGGAGTGACAGACGAAGATGGAGTGTTTGCCGTGGTCGGCCAAATCGAACTTGGGGGCGGGGATATTACCGGGACCATCGTCATCCTGGGTCCGACCGCCGATGACGGCGATGGCCGTCTGATTCTGGGTTTTCGCGCCGACGACGATCTGCTTCGGGGTAGCGACCGGCGAACCATTGAGACAGTGTTCATGACTCGGAGCGGTTCTCAGTGCTCAGGTCAAACGAGCTTCGTGCAGGCCGGGTATGATGACGAGGAAGGGCAATTCATTCTTGTTTCTTCGCTGCGGTGGAAGGCTTTCGACTTAGCGTTATTGCAACAGTCTCGGTCGATCGAGATTCTGTTGACAGGAGGCGACCAGGTCGACGCGCTTGTCGTGATTGGCATCAACGACGAAGTCGCGATTGTACTTTCGGAAGCTCTTTCCGCCTGGGGTTCGGTCTCCGCAGGTTTCCCGATCGGTGACTCGCCGACGTTAGAGGTCCCTCGGACCGCGTATCTTTATGATGGGGGGACTCGAACCGAGGCCTTAGCGACATGGTACACGGCGGGGTGCGAACTCGCGTTCAGGTTTGATTTGCCCGAACGCGACATTCTTATTGACGTTGGCTTCGCGCAGAGCAGGATCTATGTTTCGTTAGAGCCTGCGGATGCGTTCAGCAATGGAGTCGACGCCGTCACTCTGATTTCGGTCGGTGAAGACTTTGATTGGATAGAGGGTGGGTCGGGCTTCTTCTTTGCCGACCTCCGCTCCGTCGATCCGCTGGCGATGATAGCGTTTCTTGACTGGACTTCAGCTATCGAGCTTCTGCTCAAATATGCCGACGGAACCTGGGCGCGGATTGTTGTGACCAAAGGGCCATCATTTGGCCAGTTATTGGACGCGGCGGCGGCCACTTGGACCGCGGCAGTCGCCGTAGACGCTGTCCGGTGCCCGGAAACGCCGTGGTTGTCTTTCGCGGCGGTCGATCCGATGGCGCCAATCATTGGCGTGGCCATCGCGCGCGAGTCGGCGACGATCGAAATCGACGGGCGGACGGTGTTGCTTTACGGCCTGGAATCGATGTATCCGCCGCAGAGGTGCTCGATCGGCGGACAAGTCTGGGAGTGCTGGGCGGCAGCGGTTCGCCAACTCCAGACCCTTATCGCCGAGGGTCCGGTTACTTGTGCCCCTGTCGAATCACCCGACGTCCTTGGTCGTGTTCTGGCGATCTGCGAACAAGATGGCGAGATTCTGAACGAGAGGTACGTCCGATCCGGATTCGCACTCGCAATCGAGGCGGAGATGCCGGAATATGCTGCGCTGGAAGCAGCGGCCCGCGAAGAAGGCATCGGCCTCTGGCAAGGGGCGTTTCAGGAGCCGGCGGATTTTCGGGCGGATCGTGGAATTCGGGTACTCCGGCCCTAGCCGGTCCCTCATCGGGGTTTGTTGGTTAGCGCTCCAATCGCGCCGGCAGGGTCTTGGATCGTTTCCGGTTCGTTGTCAGTGACACCCAAGACGCCAAGCCCGCCGGCCCCGACACCGCCGCAACGAGTTCACTGAATTGCAGTTTGTTGGCATACCACCCGAGCCCATCGGGTGATCAATTTGGGAAAAGATCGCAAAATCCTCGTCCGCATCATCTATCCCCCCAATGGCTGCGAGGAATCCGAAGTCGTCGACTTGGCATGGACTGGGCCGGCTAAAGCAATCTGTGTGTGCGCGGAAGGCACTGCAACTCGTTCTCCTCGAATTCCGGGAAAAGGTCACAGTTCCACTGCACCAATTCGTGCCCGGCGGCGCTGATCCCGTACCCGAAAACAGCGGCCTCTGTCTGGCGTGCCTCCACCGGCAAGCTGAGCGGCAAATAGCTGCGGCTGAACCAGATCATGGCACGGCACCCGGTGCGGCCCTCGCAATGGTAGCGGCCGATCTCCTCCAAGTCGCGTGGATCGGCCAGCAGATCCTCATCGACCAGAACCGATACATAGGTCGCAGCAAGCTCGTGCGCCTCAATCACCGTAGCGAGCGGATTGTCACCCGCCGCGATGGCGGCAATTTCGGCGGGTGGCGTAGGCTCGACCGCAGGGGGCGCGGGTTCGTCGGCGGCCAAGGGCGCGGGGTCTTCGACGACATTCAGCGCGGGCTCATCGGCGATATCATCGGCCGAATCCTCCACGCCGCCACAGGCGGCGAGTGTTGTCAGCGCAAGCGCCAGAAACGGCGTGGCCGCGATCGACTGCAAACGCATTGCGTTCCGGAATGGTACGCTTTTGGACTTGACGGGAGTCTAGGGAAACCCTATGTTTATGGCACGCAAGGGAGCGAGTCATGGACATCATCAAAGTTTTCGAGTCGTTTCAGACGCAGGATCAAGCGATTGAATATCTGGAAAAGGTCCGGTGGAATGGCGAGCCCTACTGCCCCTATTGTGGCAGCCTGAAAGTTGGCCGGCACGCCAGCCCCGACCGGGTGATGCCCCGGTGGCAGTGCCGGGATTGCTCCCGCGCCTTCGCTGTTACGGTCGGAACTTTGTTCCACGGCACGCATATCCCGCTTCGCGATTGGTTCCTCGTTCTGGCGCTCATGCTTGCCGCCAAAAAGTCTGCCAGCGCTTACCAGATTTCGCGCGATATCGGAAAGCGCCGCGCGACCGTTTGGAGCATGATGCAGCGCATACGGACTGCGATGGCCGCTGATCCTGATCAAGAGCGCCTTCTGCATGGCATTGTCGAAGCCGACGAGACCTATGTTGGAGGCAAGCCACGCAAGGGCAACAGGCGGGGCGACGACAAGCCAAACAAGCGCGGGCGCGGCACGAAAAAGGTTCCTGTCATAGGTGCCGTTGAGCGCGGCGGGCGAATAGTAGCGCGTGTTGCCAATCCCGGCGACCTATCCGCCAAGGGCATCGGTAAGTTCCTCGCTCGCTTTGTAGACCGCGCCGGTACGATCCTGATTACCGACGAATACAAGGGCTACAATCGCGTCAGTGAGACGATGTTGCACGCGATCATCACTCACGCCGAGTCCTATGGGGATGGCCACGTCCACACTAACACGATCGAAGGCTTCTGGGCTCTGATCAAGCGTGCATGGTACGGCTCGCATCACTACTACAGCCGCAAATACATGCTGCTCTATGTTGCGGAAACTTGCTACAAGTACAACCGTCGCTCGTCATCGACCGTATTCGGCGACAGCGTGCGGCTGTTTGTGGGGGCAACGGCATGAACCAACTTTGGTATGGCGATAATCTCACGATCATGCAGGGGATGGGAAAGCATTCGGTAGACCTGATCTATCTCGACCCGCCCTTCAATTCGAAGCAGAACTACAATCTTCTCTACAGGACTATGACCGGCAAGCCCGTGCCGGAACAGGTCGAAGCCTTTTGCGACACATGGGAGATGGATGCACAGAAAGAGGCCATCGCCCGATCAATGCCGGTGCTGATGCGAGAGCATGGTGTTGACGACTACTATGTGGATTTCTGGCGATTGTGGATGCAGGCACTTCGAACGACACAGCCCCACCTTCTCGCTTATCTGATCTTCATGGTTCAGCGACTGCTCCATATGAAGAGCATTCTCCGACCTACCGGCTCGATCTATCTTCACTGCGATCCAACGGCCAGTCACTACATCAAGGTGATGATGGACGGCATTTTTGGCCACGAGAACTTCCGCAACGAGATCATTTGGAAGCGCACCAGCGCGCACAGCGGAGCAAAACGGTTCGGGCCAGTTCACGACACGATCCTGTTTTACACGGTCTCAGACAAATACACTTGGAATACTATCTATCGCCCCTACGATGACAGTTACGTTAAAAGCCATTTCGGGAACAAGACCGATGGGGGTGAGCAGTACTACACTGGCGATCTAACTGGCCCCGGAACACGCCAAGGACCAAGTGGCCAGCCGTGGCGCGGCTTTGATCCAACCACTCGCGGACGGCGTTGGCAGCCGGCATCATACCTCTATAGCAAATATAAGGAAGTAACCATTGGTGAGGATCTAGCACAGTTCGCGTTTTTGAATCGTTTGGATAAGTTGGATGAGGCTGGCCTTATCTATTGGCCTCAGAAAAAGGGCGGGTTTCCTCGATACAAGCAGTTTCTCGCGGACCGCGAAGGCATGCCGTTTCAAAGCGTGTGGACGGATATTGATGCCATCAATTCGCAGGCAAAAGACCGGCTTGGTTATCCGACCCAGAAGCCGGTGCCGCTTTTGGACCGGATCATTCAATCCTCAACCAACCGAGGCGACTTGGTTTTTGATCCATTCTGCGGATGCGGAACCACTATCTATTCTGCAATCAAGAACGAGCGGATATGGATCGGCTGCGATATCGCGATCCTCTCAATCAAACTTATCCGCGAGCTTTTGACCGAAAAGTACAGGTTAGTGGAGGGTGACAATTTTGAGGTGGACGGTATCCCGACCAGTGTGGACGGAGCTCAGGAGCTGTTCAACAAAGACCCATCCACGTTTCAAAACTGGTTTGTCGAGCGCGTGGGCGGCTTCCCCATGCAGCGCAAGAGCGCCGACCGGGGCATCGATGGGCGTATCTATTTCGAGACCAGTGACGGGCTCCATGAAATGATGCTCCAGGTGAAGGGCGGAAAGACGGTGCGGCCGACCGATGTGCGGGATTTACGGGGTGCCTTGGAGCGGGAGGACACAGCCGAATTGGCTGGCTTTCTCAGTCTTGTTCCACCGTCAAAAGCGATGCTTGCAGAAGCCGCTGAAGCTGGAATGTATGAGTACGGCGGCATTCAGTACCCACGCATGCAATTTCTTACGGCCGATGACGTGCTGGTAGACAAGCGAGAGTTTCACATGCCGACGCGCGTCAACACCAAGATCAGCACCGGTCAACAGTCGATGGCACTATGAACGGTGCCGCCGAACTCCATCGGTCAGTCGGCTTGGAGCTGGATATGCCCTTGGACAAAGGCATTGCTCAGGCCGTTCACGTGCTCCGCAGTTCCACTTAGTCCAAAAGCGTACCATTCCGTTTATTTTTCCCAATCCACCTGCTGTTGTTTGGTAGATCATACCCCCCAACATCAACCTGCTGCAGGTCTCAGGTACTTTCTCGCCTTCGCGCTCGGCGTCGTTCTCTCGGTATAGACCTCAAGCTTACCGGACTTCTCCCATGCCGCCAGGATCGCACTGACCTTCGGTCGGCCAGGGTCACCCTTCTCGGTACCAAGTTCAAGGTATTCGCCGACGACATGACCGGCCCAATCCGCCGCCTCGTTCGCCTTACCGTACAGTCCGCCGCTAAGCCGACTCATGATCGCTTCGACCTTGTCGGCCGGTAGATCGTCAGTCTCTTGCTCGGCGTTCGGCCAATTCCATTCAGTTATAACGCCGACGTGGTCTTGACCCTCGTTAAGCGCGCCCTCGTTGCCGAGGGGCACAGGAATAATCACTTTCCACCGCGTACTGGCCGGTGTGGCGCTCAGATTGGTTTTGCCGAACGTAAGCGCCTTGATCGTGTTTCGCTCCTCAGCGGATACGCCGGCGGCCTTGGCTTGCGCGTATGTCATGTTGTTGAGTCCGCGAACCGACCGCGCGACGTTGACCAATGCGCTACCGCCTCGCGCGTCCGCAACCGTCACCGATCGCCCTTCGGTTTTCTTGGTATGGTGAATAAGCTCGATCGAGCAATTGCACTCCTCGGCAATCTGCCGCCATTGGCTCGCGACCTCATTGATTGCGCCGTTATCGTTCTCTGGCACGGTATGAGTCGAGACAAACGGGTCGACAATCAGCACGTCGATTTGATTCTCGACAATTTGACGCTTTACTGCCTCTATCATCGGCACGGCGACCTTGATTTCGAGGCCAACCTGCCTGTGCGTGATTAGCTGCCGCTCGCAGCCTGTATCGACGAATAGCTTGCCGTCGCGTTCGGTCGGTGTGATCTTGTAGTGAAGGCAGGCGGCCATAATCCGCCGCGTAAGCTCGTCGCGGTCGTCCTCGCCGTTATATATCCAGACGCGGGCGAAGATTTCCGGGTGTTCGGTTGTCTCATCCCCAAGCAGAGGGAAGCCCCGCACCATTGACAGCGCCTCGGCGATCGCTAGCGTCGACTTGCCGGCGCCACCGGCGGCGATCGTCATCGAGACGTGCTTGCGAATGTAGTGCTCACCGTAGACCCAAGCACGACGCGGAATGTCCTTCGGGTCGACCCGAAGGAACGGCGTCGCGACGAAGGCTTGCGAAACCTCGACCTCTTTGATGATATTTCACTCAGCGAATTTGGTCTGATGAAACCAGAATTACGTACAGAGATAGAGTCAATTCTGTCTCCTCACAACATGGGCGTAGGAAACATTGGGGTCACGATGGGATCTGCAGCGCTGAAACAGCGCTTTTCTACCATCACGGTGGTTCCCGAGGACGATTTTATGGACCGTGTGTTGCTCTCCCTCTGTCAAGAGATGGGTGATGTCATCGGCTACGAGCGTGCCCTGAATGTGGCCTTGGTGCAGCAGAGCGTTCAGGGGCTTCACCGCGTCCGGTTGATGCTGATCCGCCAGCGCACCCAACTCGCCAATGCCATCCGCGGACATATGGCCGAGTACGGACTTGTTGCGCCGGTTGGACGCAATGGGCTGGCTCAATTGGTGAATATCATCACCGACACAGACGACGATCGCGTTCCTGAGACGATACGATCCTGCCTCGCCATGCTGGTCGCACAGCTGGGCCTGGTGAACCGACAGATCCTGGAGACCGATCGCCGCGTCGCTGCCGATGCTCGAGCCAGTGAGACCGGTAGGCGTCTGATGGAGGTGCCCGGCGTCGGACCGGTGCTTGCTAGCCCGATCGTCGCTGCGGTTCCCGACCCCAAGGCATTCAAGTCAGGCCGCAATCTAGTGGATGGAATCTAACGCTTGGTGCCCGTGTCTGACAGCGGCGATGATTTTGTCGGGATCCTTTGTCCAGATGAAGGGCTGCGGATCGTTGTTGGTGTGTTCGAGGAAGCGGTTGATGGTGGCCTGGAGATCGACGATCGAGTGGAAGACGCCGCGCTTGAGACGTTGCTTTGCGAGCTTTGCGAAGAAACCTTCGACGGCGTTGAGCCAGGAGCAGGATGTTGGGGTGAAGTGGAAGAAAAAGCGCGGATGGCACGTAAGCCACCCGCGGACCTTGGGATGCTTGTGGGCGGCGTAGTTGTCGAGGATCACATGGACCAGCTTTCCCGCGGGCACGTCGGCCTCGATGGCGTTGAGGAAGCGAATGAACTCTTGGTGTCGATGGCGCTGCATGCACTGGCCGATGACACGCCCTTCGAGCACGTTCAGCGCGGCGAACAGCGTGGTCGTGCCGTGCCGCTTGTAGTCATGCGTCATCGTGCCCGCGCGTCCCGTCTTCATCGGCAGCCCGGGTTGGGTGCGGTCGAGCGCCTGGATCTGGCTCTTCTCGTCAACCGACAGGACAACGGCGTGCGCCGGCGGATCGACATAAAGGCCGACGATGTCCCGCAGCTTGGGAATGAACTCCGGGTCACGCGACAGCTTGAACTGCCGGACCCGGTGGGGCTGAAGCCCGTGCGCCCGCCAGATGCGCTGTACCGCGCTGACGCTGATGCCGACCGTCTTGGCCATCGCCGGCGCCGTCCAATGTGTCGCCTCGTGGCGCGGCGCACTCAGCGTCAGCGCGACGACGCGGTCAGCGATTTCCCGGCCGAGCGGCGGAACGCGCGAGGGTCGCGTCTTGTCCCGCAGCAACCCCTCGACACCCTCGTGCATGAAGCGCTCCTGCCAACGCCAAACCGCTGTCTTGCTCTTGCCGGTGCGGCGCATGATCTCGACCGTGCCGAGACCATCCCCGCTCAGAAGGACGATCCGTGCCCGCCACACGTGTTTCTGCCGGCTGTTCCGGTCCGCAACGACCGCTTCGAGACGAGCACGGTCGGCGGTACTCACATCGACGATGATTCCTGGCCGCATGCGCCAGACTCGCACACGACGTGCCCGGCGAGAATCCCTCGCGGGATTCAAACGTCAAATTTTATCCACTAGCAGCCTGGATTGGTCTGGTTCCGCGCCAGAACTCCAGCGGCGGCAGGAAACGGCTCGGCGGCATCACCAAACAAGGCGACCGCTATTTGCGGCAGTTGCTGGTCGTCGGAGCGCTCTCAGTCGTCCGCCAGGCCATGCGGCACGGCACCAGGCGCTCCTGGCTGGTGCAGCTGTTGGCTCGCCGAACGCCGAAGATCGCTGCGGTCGCACTCGCCAACAAGACCGCCCGCATCATCTGGGCGATGATGACCACTGGGGATCGCTATAGGGAACCGCAATCAATCTGAGGAACAAGGAGTTTGGCCAGGGCAATCGCGATGTAATGCGTCAACCGGTCGATACCGGGAGATGGGACAACCCATTTGCGCCAGAGCGCTTCAAAGCGCGTGCTTTTGGTCGGGACCCGTCTTCGCGGAAGGCATTATGGCCAGCGGCTCATGCTGCCGCACCAACAGGTCGAACACATGGCCGCACCGACCAGCAGGCGCCGCATCAGGAAAACCCCTTGCCAACGGAGAGCCGTCCACACATGGCGCAAAGCGGATATTGGTGCTGCTCCCGCCACCAGGGGGGTAGTCTAAATCTCTAAACGCCCTCTTTTTTGTTTTGGGATAGGCAAACTCACCCAAAAAAACTGCGGTCGGGGCGTGAAACACATGACTAGCGCCGACGAATGTACGGGCGACCTGCATGTGATGGCGCCGTCGATCCCTTCTCGAAGTAACCGCGCGGTAACCGGACTCGGAAACAAGGCGTAAGAACGAGGGCTGGACGGCCGTTTCGAGGGCTCTCGGGTGCAGCTCGGTTACTTCGACGCGAAGCTGCCCGGGCCGAACACGCCGTCATATTGCGGTCGAAGCTGATTCAATCTAAAATTACTGACCGCCGTTGCCGCCAGCCACTTTGCGAGAGGGTGTCTAATGTCATTAGCACTCGCCAAAGCTGAGTGCTAATCCGCAACAGGCGCGTGGCGGGTGTCCGGCGTCAGCGCCCCTGGGACAGATTGGGCGGATTGAACAAGAGAGGGTTTCTGGCTCATCTTAACCCACGAGGGATTGAAGATGAGACGGAACACCAATCACCAGAAAGCATCGGCCGAGAAGGTCGTGAAGGACATCCGGCGGGCGACTCGTCGGCAGTTCGGCGCCGAAGAGAAGATCCGGATCGTTCTGGAGGGCCTGCGCGGCGAGGACAGTATCGCTGAGCTGTGTCGCCGTGAGGGGATCAACCAGAACCTCTATTACCGCTGGTCGAAGGACTTCCTGGAGGCCGGGAAGAAGCGCCTGGCGGGTGACACTGCCCGTGAGGCTACCTCCGATGAGGTCCGGCATCTTCGCAGTGAGGCACTGGCACTCAAGGAGGCCGTTGCTGACCTGACGCTGGACAACCGTCTACTCAAAAAAAGCATGATCGCGGATGGGGGAGAGGAGGCATGAGGTATCCACTATCGGAGAAGCTGGAGATCATCCGGCTGGTTGAGCGATCCCATCTGCCGGCCAAGCGCACGCTGGCGCAGTTGGGCATTCCCCGCACCTCGTTTTATCGCTGGTACGACCGCTGTCTGACCGGCGGACCGGAGGCCCTGGAGGACCGCCGCTCGCGGCCTGGCCAAGTCTGGAACCGTATCCCCGATGAGGTGAGAGACCGGATCGTACAGCTGGCGCTGGACGAGACGGATCTGTCGCCGCGGGAACTGGCTGTCCGGTTCACAGACACAGAGGGCTACTTTGTATCGGAATCCTCGGTTTATCGACTGCTCAAGGCCCATGATCTGATCACCAGCCCGGCCTTTATCGTCCTCAAGGCGTCCGACGAGTTCCAGGACAAGACCACGGCGCCAAACCAGCTCTGGCAGACCGACTTCACTTACCTCAAGGTCATTGATTGGGGCTGGTTCTACCTCTCCACCGTGCTCGACGACTTCTCGCGCACCATTATCGCGTGGAAGCTCTGCACCACGATGAAGGCCGAGGACGTCACCGATACGCTGGAACTGGCGCTCAAGGCGTCAGGTTGCGATCGGGCAACGGTCATTCACAAGCCACGGCTCCTGTCTGACAACGGCTCCAGCTACATCGCCGACGATCTGGCCGAATGGCTCGACGACCGCGATATGGAGCACATTCGCGGCGCTCCCTATCATCCGCAAACCCAGGGCAAGATCGAGCGTTGGCATCAAACCCTGAAGAACCGCATCCTTTTGGAAAATTACTATCTGCCTGGCGACCTGGAGACACAGATCGAGGCCTTCGTCGGCCACTACAATTATCACCGCTACCACGAGAGCCTGGGCAACCTCACGCCGGCCGATGTCTACTTCGGGCGCGGCCAGACCATCCTGTTGAAAAGAGAAAAGATCAAACAAAAGACGCTACAAACCCGGCGCTTGCAATACCGCAAAACCGCCGCATAAAATGACCAACCAGATGGGCCGAACCCTCTCTTAAATCAGGCCGCTCATCGGTTCCAAATTACCTGACGACGGACAAAACCGGCATGAACACTCTTTGCTTTTGGGGAAAGGCCCAGCCCTGCGACAGTGAGCGCGGACCTGAATGGCATCCGCTGGTATTTCATTGTCTTGACGTGGCTGCGGTTGGAGAGGCTTTGCTGACACGACATCGCGGGCTTGGTGCCGGTATTCCCAGGCTGTTGGGTTTACCGCAAGAAGAAGCGTTCCGTCTGGTTCTCTATCTCCTTTGTTTGCACGACGTGGGCAAGTTCGCAAAGAAATTCCAGGCAAAGGTCCCAAACCTTTATCCTGATTGCTTCGGAAACGACCTGGGACGACTGGCGACAGTCTACGATCACGGCGCGGGTGGGCTGCGCCTGTTCGACGCGGATGAAGAATCTTTCAAACTGCCGGGTGGCGTCCGGTCGAGCGTGTGGCGACCGCTGGTTTCAGCCGTGACCGGGCATCACGGAGCGCCCCCGGCACCGCGCATGAACGAGACGATTATTACGCTGCGGAGTGATTTCGGTGCGGCCGGGATTGACGCGGCCCATGCGTTTTTTCATCAGGCGCACGAATTGTTTTCCCTGCCGTTAGAATTAACCGGGCTCGACGCCGGCCATGCGGTCCGCGCGTCTTTCGCGATCGCCGGCCTTGCTGTTCTGGCGGATTGGATTGGTTCTAACCAGACATGGTTTCGTTACCGCGGGCCGGACGATTTCAATGACCTTGAAGCCTATTGGAGCCACGCGCGGGAAATGGCGGCGCGCGCCACCGAGGAAGCAGGTGTGCTGCCCGCTTCCACAAGAAATTGTCTCGGGTACGATTCACTGATCGGCGTGAAAGCGACCCCGAGCCCGATGCAGGATTGGGCGCGCTCGGTCGAATTGCCAGCAGGCCCGGCCCTGTTCATGATTGAGGACGAGACCGGCAGCGGCAAGACAGAGGCGGCACTAATGCTCGCTCACCGGCTGATGGCCACAAACCGTGCCGACGGCCTCTATATCGCCCTACCTACTATGGCTACGGCCAATGCTATGTTCGACCGGCTCGGTGTCGCGTATCGAAGACTATTCACGGCGGATAGCAGCCCATCTATTGCTCTGGCACACGGTGCACGCGACTTACACTGTGGGTTTCGATCGGCGGTGTTGCGCGGCGACCGCAGGGAGTCATCATATTCCGACGCTTCGGGGCATGATGAGGATGAGTCTGGAACGACCGCTTCAACGGCCTGCGCGACGTGGATTGCCGATGACAGACGGCGTACTTTCCTGGCGGACGTTGGCGCCCGGTACAGTAGATCAGGCACTCCTGTCGGTTCTGCCCAGCCGGCATCAGTCGCTGCGCCTGTTGGGTCTCATGCGCCGCGTCCTTATTCTGGACGAAATACACGCCTACGACTCCTATATGCAGCGTGAGATAGAGACGCTACTCGAGTTCCAAGCGGGGCTGGGCGGTTCAGCGATCTTGCTGTCGGCCACACTGCCCCTTGCGGTTCGCGCGCGACTGGCTAGCGCGTTCTCGAACGGCCTAGGAAAACAAGCGGACACCGCCGAAACGGCGGGTGGCAGCATGGACTACCCTTTGGCGACGGTTTGCGCGGCCGATATGAGAACCTTGTCCGGCGTCAGCGCCCCTGGGACAGATTGGGCGGATTGAACAAGAGAGGGTTTCTGGCTCATCTTAACCCACGAGGGATTGAAGATGAGACGGAACACCAATCACCAGAAAGCATCGGCCGAGAAGGTCGTGAAGGACATCCGGCGGGCGACTCGTCGGCAGTTCGGCGCCGAAGAGAAGATCCGGATCGTTCTGGAGGGCCTGCGCGGCGAGGACAGTATCGCTGAGCTGTGTCGCCGTGAGGGGATCAACCAGAACCTCTATTACCGCTGGTCGAAGGACTTCCTGGAGGCCGGGAAGAAGCGCCTGGCGGGTGACACTGCCCGTGAGGCTACCTCCGATGAGGTCCGGCATCTTCGCAGTGAGGCACTGGCACTCAAGGAGGCCGTTGCTGACCTGACGCTGGACAACCGTCTACTCAAAAAAAGCATGATCGCGGATGGGGGAGAGGAGGCATGAGGTATCCACTATCGGAGAAGCTGGAGATCATCCGGCTGGTTGAGCGATCCCATCTGCCGGCCAAGCGCACGCTGGCGCAGTTGGGCATTCCCCGCACCTCGTTTTATCGCTGGTACGACCGCTATCTGACCGGCGGACCGGAGGCCCTGGAGGACCGCCGCTCGCGGCCTGGCCAAGTCTGGAACCGTATCCCCGATGAGGTGAGAGACCGGATCGTACAGCTGGCGCTGGACGAGACGGATCTGTCGCCGCGGGAACTGGCTGTCCGGTTCACAGACACAGAGGGCTACTTTGTATCGGAATCCTCGGTTTATCGACTGCTCAAGGCCCATGATCTGATCACCAGCCCGGCCTTTATCGTCCTCAAGGCGTCCGACGAGTTCCAGGACAAGACCACGGCGCCAAACCAGCTCTGGCAGACCGACTTCACTTACCTCAAGGTCATTGATTGGGGCTGGTTCTACCTCTCCACCGTGCTCGACGACTTCTCGCGCACCATTATCGCGTGGAAGCTCTGCACCACGATGAAGGCCGAGGACGTCACCGATACGCTGGAACTGGCGCTCAAGGCGTCAGGTCGCGATCGGGCAACGGTCATTCACAAGCCACGGCTCCTGTCTGACAACGGCTCCAGCTACATCGCCGACGATCTGGCCAAATGGCTCGACGACCGCGATATGGAGCACATTCGCGGCGCTCCCTATCATCCGCAAACCCAGGGCAAGATCGAGCGTTGGCATCAAACCCTGAAGAACCGCATCCTTTTGGAAAATTACTATCTGCCTGGCGACTTGGAGACACAGATCGAGGCCTTCGTCGGCCACTACAATTATCACCGCTACCACGAGAGCCTGGGCAACCTCACGCCGGCCGATGTCTACTTCGGGCGCGGCCAGACCATCCTGTTGAAAAGAGAAAAGATCAAACAAAAGACGCTACAAACCCGGCGCTTGCAATACCGCAAAACCGCCGCATAAAATGACCAACCAGATGGGCCGAACCCTCTCTTAAATCAGGCCGCTCATCGGTTCCAAATTACCTGACGACGGACACCCGTACACGCGGGGATGAACCGTCACCAGTGCGAAAAATCGAGTCCTTTAGGCCGCGTTCCCCGCACACGCGGGGATGAACCTGTTTGCTCCAAAACCGATCGGCCTTTCTTCGAGGCGTTCCCCGCACACGCGGGG
This sequence comes from Kaistiaceae bacterium, assembly GCA_963667605.2. Lineage (GTDB taxonomy): Bacteria > Pseudomonadota > Alphaproteobacteria > Rhizobiales > Kaistiaceae > JADLGL01. The sequence continues at coordinate 194,015 of CAXXUZ010000003.1, read as the reverse complement.
ATGAACCGGCCACCGGAGGCAGCGAAGCCCGCCGCCCCGCGGCGTCCCCTATCAGGGTCGCGCAAAGAAAAAGGGGTAAATTATTCCAAACCATCTCCGAATGAGGCGGGGGGAGGGCTGAAACCTCACCGTTCCAAGGGCGTTTAACCGGTGGGCTTCTAGACTCGTTATAAAAGCCCTGTTTTTTCCTGTTTGAGGTTTCGACGTAGAGAATAATATTCCTATTTTGCGGTTGGGGAAGATTCACCTATATTGTGAATGGGCGGACAGGCGCCGGAACAACCCGAGTTGGCTTTGCGCTAGCAGCATCCGGAGCGATGTGTCTTTAGGGGCCGGGGGTCCGTTCAAACGCCGAAATCAAAGATGGAGAATGAAGTGATTAGAAGACTCATAACGGGCGTTCCCCGCACACGCGGGGATGAACCGCAATGAACTCGGCGCGACGCTTGCACGCGCGTCGCGTTCCCCGCACACGCGGGGATGAACCGGCGCCGCCTAAGAAAATGGCAGTTGACATCATGCGTTCCCCGCACACGCGGGGATGAACCGCAGCTTGAGACTATGAATTCGGCAATTCAGACGCGTTCCCCGCACACGCGGGGATGAACCGACCAAGGGCGACTCTTGGCTGCCGTATCAGCAGCGTTCCCCGCACACGCGGGGATGAACCGTCGTCCCACCACATAAATAGTCCGGCTTGTTCGCGTTCCCCGCACACGCGGGGATGAACCGACCCACGTGATATGATGCCGGCGGCTATCTCGGCGTTCCCCGCACACGCGGGGATGAACCGAGGATCACTCAACAATCGCTATATGACAAATCGCGTTCCCCGCACACGCGGGGATGAACCGGTCGCGAATGCTTCGTATTCCTGGGGCAAGGTGCGTTCCCCGCACACGCGGGGATGAACCGCCGTAGGGGTTACCTGGACGGCTGGGTTCGGCGCGTTCCCCGCACACGCGGGGATGAACCGTACCACTCATCAGGGAACGTCTGTAAGCGGGCGCGTTCCCCGCACACGCGGGGATGAACCGTGAGGTGATCTGAATAGGCACGCTAACCGAGGCGTTCCCCGCACACGCGGGGATGAACCGATGCCGGACGACCTCCGACGCGCGCATGAAAAGAACGACGAGACACTCGAGCGCGTTTACATCGGCCGCCGTTTTCGCAACGACACCGAAAGGCTGGAGAAGCTGTTCGAGCTTTACACCAAGATGATGGGCGTCCAGTCAGACGCGAAGGGAGCCGCCTGACCATGACGACCAGCACGGTGATCCCTTCCGTTTCCATTCGGACCGCTCAAACCGGAGCATCGACCAGTGCCAACGAATTCGGCATGTGCGCGATGCAGGAGCGGGCCTATGAAAAGCGCGGCGAGCAGTATCTGCTGATCAAGTCACCGCCGGCCTCCGGCAAGTCCCGAGCGCTGATGTTCATCGCGCTAGACAAGCTACACAACCAGGGTGTGAAGAAGGCCATCATCGTGGTGCCCGAACGCACTATCAGCGGCAGCTTCGCCGACGAGCCGCTGTCCCGCTTCGGCTTCTGGTTCGACTGGTCGGTCGAACCGCAATGGAATCTCTGCAACGCTCCCGGCATCGATGAGCCGAGAGTCGCGAAATCCAAGATCAGGGCCGTGGCCGAATTCCTGGCGAGTGACGACCCGATCCTGATCTGCACCCACGCGACCTTCCGTTTCGCCGTCGATGAACTCGGAGTCGGAGCTTTCGACAATTGCCTCCTCGCAGTCGACGAGTTCCATCACGCGAGCTCTAATCCCGACAATCGTCTCGGTACGCAGCTGGGCGAGTTCATCGCGCGAGACAAGGTCCACGTCGTTGCAATGACCGGATCGTATTTTCGCGGAGATGCCGAGCCAGTGCTGACACCGGAGGACGAGGCGAAGTTCGAAACAGTCACCTATACTTATTACGAGCAGCTCAATGGCTACGAACACATGAAGTCGCTCGATATTGGCTACTATTTCTATAGCGGCTCGTATCTCGACGCGATCATGGAGGTGCTCGATCAGACCAGGAAGACCATCGTTCACATCCCGAACGTCAATTCGCGCGAGAGCACGAAAGACAAGATGCGGGAGGTGGACGAGATCCTGAATGCGCTGGGCGACTGGGAAGGCGAAGATCCGGTGACCGGATTCCACCTCGTGCGGACGACCGATGGCACAATCCTCAAGGTCGCTGATCTGGTGGAAGATGACCCGCTCAAACGCGACAAGGTCGTCACCGCGTTGAAGGACACGTCCCGCCGGGACGATCGCGACCATGTCGACATCATCATCGCGCTCGGAATGGCCAAGGAAGGGTTCGATTGGATTTGGTGCGAGCACGCGCTCACGGTTGGCTATCGCAGCAGCCTGACGGAGATCGTACAGATCATTGGCCCCGCCATCCCGGCAAGACCAGCGCTCGCTTCACCAATCTCATTGCCGAGCCGGATGCGAGCGAGGCCCTGGTCGCCGATGCGATCAACGATACGCTCAAGGCGATCGCCGCCAGCCTGCTGATAGAGCAGGTGTTGGCACCACGCTTCAATTTCACGCCGAAGAACAGTGGACCGGTCGAGGGCTACGATTATGGCAAGGATGGGTACGACCCCAACGGTACCAATGTTGGTTTCAACGACGCGACCGGGCAATTGCACATGGAGATCAATGGGCTAGTGACGCCGCAAAGCCCCGAAGCCAAACGGATTTGCCAGGAGGATATCAATGAGGTCATCACAGCATTCGTGCAGGACAAGTCTGCAGTGGAGCGTGGCATCTTTGACGACGAGACGGTGCCGGAAGAACTGACCCAGCTACGCATGGGCAAGATCGTCAAGGAGCGTTTTCCGGAGCTCAGCGATACCGATCAGGAAGCCGTGCGGCAGCATGCCATTGCCGTCCTCAACCTCACTCAGAAGGCGAAGGCCTACGTCGCTTCAGCCGACGAAGATGACCTTCAAGGAAACGCCGCCCTGATCGATGGCGTTCGCAAGTATGCGATGGATGTGCGGGATCTCGACATCGACCTGATCGATCGCATCAATCCATTCGAAGCGGCTTACGCCATTTTGGCCAAGTCGATGAACGAGCCGACCTTGAAGCAAGTGGCGGCGGCAATCGCCAGCAAGCGGATAAATCTGACGATCGACGAGGCGCGCGACCTCGCCCGGCGTGCGCTCCGGTTCAAACAGGAACGCGGACGACTCCCGGACATCACATCGTCGGATGTTTGGGAGAAGCGGATGGCCGAGGGCATAGCATTTCTCGCCCGCGCGCAGGCGGAAGCAGTTCATGGAGAACCTTAGCGACCAGGAACTGCTGGATGCCCTCGGCGTCACCGTCGAGGCTAAGAAGGCGGTCTCTCACACGCCGCTTGAGGAGCGCGTCATCGCCGGCTTCGAGGACATTGCGCGGTTCGTGGAGGAGCATGGACGGCCTCCGCAGCATGGCGAAGACGGAGACATCTTTGAGAAGCTCTACGCCGTTCGGTTGGACCGGCTTCGCGAGCAGCCGGAGTTTCACCCCCTGCTCGCTGAGCTCGACGTGAACGGATTGTTGCACGTCGCGACGACAGGGCGACAGACCGACGCCGCCGAGCTCGACGACTCGGAACTGCTGTCTGAGCTGGGCGTTACGGCGCCCGTACCGGATGACATCACCGTGTTGAAGAACGTTCGACCCAGAGAAGAGGTGCGAGCGGCCGAGGAGATTGCGAACCGCAAGGTCTGTGAGGACTTCGACAAGTTTCGACCGCTGTTCGATCAGGTCCAAAAGGAACTCGACGCAGGCATTCGCCAGACGCGGACCTTCGAGCTCAAGGCAGAGATCAAACCCGGTGCCTACTTCATCGTGGAAGGGCAAAAGGCTTATGTCGCCGAAATGGAAGAGCCGTTCACCAATCCGCAGGGCCGTCGCGATGCGCGGCTTCGCGTGATCTTCGACAATGGGACCGAGAGCAACATGCTGATGCGCTCATTGCAGCGCGCGCTCCACAAGGACGAGGCAGGCAGGAGGATCGCAAACCCATCAGCTGGGCCGCTTTTTGGTGATGCGGCCGATGATGACGACTTGGAGAGCGGCACAATTTATGTTCTGCGCAGCAAATCGGATCATCCGGATATCGCCGCCAACCGCGAGCTGATCCACAAGATCGGCGTGACCGGGGGCGATGTAGAGGCGCGTATTGCTCACGCTGCCCTTGATGGCACCTATCTCCTCGCGGAGGTCGAGGTCGTCGCCACGTACAAGCTTTTCAACATCAACCGGACGAAGTTGGAGAACCTCCTGCATCGCGTTTTGGTGCAGGCGCGTCTGGATCTGACGATTGAAGATCGCTTCGGCAACCCAGTAAAGCCGAAGGAGTGGTATTTGGTCCCGTTGTCGGCGATCGATGAGGTGGTCGAGCGGATCCGCGACCAGTCGATCCTCGACTTCATGTACGATCCTCAAACCGCATCTCTGAAGCCGATCGTCGCTACCTCCTAATTACGTCGTCAAATGATCGAGCTAGGTCTACGGGTTTGGTGGTCTCTTGGCCTCCACTGGTACCACTACGGTACCACGAGCATAAACGCGTGGCAGTCGCGACCGGGCCGTATCTTAAGCAAGACATTGACGTATATAGAGAATAGGTTGGTGCCCAGGGGCGGAATCGAACCACCGACACGCGGATTTTCAGACCGCGGGCACCTCTTTGATCGAGGTCGTCCCGGATAGTTCGAGGCCAGGGGGGCTAGTTCGATGCTGCCCCCGGTCGCACGTATGAGGCTCATTCGACTATCTCGATCAATAGCGCCGCCCAGGCGTCGAGAGCCTTGCGTTTTTCCGGCAGATACGCGTTTCGGTCATAGATGCCCGTCACGGCTGCAGCACCACCGGTATCGGAAAGCTGGTTGAGCAACCTCGATACGATAAAGCGAGGCACGCCGATCCGCTCGGCTGTGATATTGGTTGCTCCGGTTCGCCTGAAGTCGTGAGGCGTGGCGTCTTCAATTCCCAGACCCTTGGTGAGCCGTCTGAGAGACTTGCTGATGGAATCGCGTCTGATGAAATTGCCCTTGGCTCCTTTGCGGGCCGGGAAAGCGTAGCCCTCCCAATCTTCAGTTCCGTATGCTGCCCGAAGGACCTCAAGCGCCTGGTCCGATAGCGGCACCACGTGCGTGTGATGGTTCTTGGTTCGCTCGCTGGGGATGGTCCATGCTCTTGTCGCTTGGTTGATCTCCCCGGTATGAATGCCAGCGATTTCACCACCGCGTTGCAGCGTTAGCAGGGCGAACTGAATGGCAAGGCCTGTGGTCGCTTGCTCAGAGGCAAACTCTCCGGCCGCGTTCCAGATAGCCTTCAATTCAGCGTCGCCGAGCACTCGCTCGCGCTGCTTCGGCGCCGGCAATGAAGCCAGTTGAGCCGGATTGGTTGTCGCGAGTCGCGTCGATTGTCTCGAGTGAAGCTTACCACCCTTGATGGAGCCAGCGCGGGCCGCAGGCATGGCGGTGTTGACAGGCCGCGCCGCGCAGGCATTGGCGCAGAACGTCACCGACGGGACCGATGCTCGGCAATTAGAAACCCAAACGGTAGAGCTGGTGGCGCCACCATTCGTTCACGACCACCAGCAAGCGACTGACGAACCTCCGAAGGTGATGAAGTTCCGCTTGGTTGTTGAGGAAAAGCTTCTCACAATCGATCCAAGCGGCGCGACTGTTCAGGGTATGACCTTTAATGGATCTGTACCTGGCCCGTTAATGGTGGTTCACCAGGACGACTATGTTGAATTGACCCTGGTAAATCCCAGCACAAATACGTTGCCTCATAATATCGATTTCCATGCTTCAACGGGCGCCCTTGGTGGTGGCGACTTGACCCTAATCAGCCCCGGTCAGGAAGTCCTGTTGAGGTTCAAAGCGACCCGCGCCGGCGTTTTTGTGTATCACTGCGCGCCCGGTGGCGTAATGGTCCCGTGGCACGTGGTTTCAGGGATGAACGGAGCCATCATGGTGCTGCCTCGCAATGGTCTGAGTGACCATACGGGGAGCCCCTTAGTCTACGACCGTGTTTATTATGTTGGCGAGCAGGACTTTTATGTCCCGCGGGATAGCGACGGTCGATTTATCCAATATCGAACGCCCGGCGAGAGCTTCTTCGAAACGGTGAAAGTGATGAGAACACTGACACCGACACATGTGGTTTTTACCGACATTCCCCAGATGACATCCAAATTCGCGGAAATCGTACCACGGCCCCATCTCCAAGGGAACTCTGTTCCCATTGCAGCCATCCGATGACATGATTTTGGTAATCGGCCAGCGCGTGGAAGGCCATTTGGTCGTTTCTCTTGCCATCCAGACACACCTCTCGTGTCGCAATCTCCTTGCCGTCGATTCCCTCGGCCTACGCCGGAGCGGGTCTTCGTCGTAGATCATCAATCAGGCTCAAGATTTTCTGGAACAAGCTTCTTGGGACTGCAACCTCGGCCAATTGAAATGTGACGTACCGGCCATGGCTGACAACTTTCGCACCGATCTTGACCAGCTTCTCCCTCAGCGTCGTCAGCGACCATTGCTCCACGGTATCGGGCAACGCCAGGGTACGCATGAAGTTGCCGAGGTTATGGGCGAGTGCATGCAGCTGGAGCCGGACGGCATTGTTGCGCAACGAACGGCATGACAGCCGCGTCCACTTGATGGCGTTCTTGCCTTCCTTGATCCATTGCTCGGCAGTGCCGCGCTGATTGTAGAACGCAACAACCCGCTCGGCAGGACGGCTCAGGTTGGTGACGATGAAGCCGACGCGGGGATACGGTTCCCCTGAGTGCCACTCCACCTTGGCGACGACCCGGCGGGGCTCCGTCCAGCTACCGGCCCGATAGCTGAAGTTCGCGTAATACCGACGAACTTCCTTCGGCGGCCGACCGACGGGGCGCTTGAGCAGGTGCGCGATGCTGTCGTGCAGCACCTTGTTGGCCAGAAGCCGGATGGCGTACTTGAAGCCTTCCGCTTCCAGAAACTCATAAACCTCGGGCGAGGCGAAGGCGGCGTCACCACGGAAATAACGCCGGAGTGTCTTGTTCCGGTATCGAGCGACCACCGGGTCCAACACATCGCGCCATTCATGGGCGCTGTGCACGTTGCCCGGACGCAGGGCGCAACGCTCCAGATCGCCGAACTGGTTGAACACGAACAGCGGGTGTAGCACGTGCAGCCGAAGTGACCGTTGTAGGCCGTGCCCTCCTGGTCACCGTAGGTCGGGCTGACGGAGCTGTCCATGTCGAGCACGATAATCTTCGGCGGCTTGCGCTCGTTAACCTGGTCGATCCAGATGCCCAAAAGGTCAGCGAGCGCGGCGAGGTTGTCATTGGTGGCGAGTAACTCCGTCTCGAACCGGCCCATCTGGCTGGTCGATGCGCCGCCGCGCTCGACAGCCCTGCCGCCGACGATCCACCGCATCGCAGGATCGCGCCCCAGCCGGTCGGCGTCGTTCACGTCCTCGTACCCGGCGAGACGACCATAGACGGATTGGCGAAGGAGACCGATGATGCCGTGCCAACCGTTCTTGCCGGTCCGGCTGTCAGCAATAACGTCACCGGCCAGCGTGGTCAGGCCGAGGGCTTCGTCCAGTTCACGATAGGCGAGCAGACCAGCGTCTGACGTGATCCGCGAACCGTGGAACTCGAACTTCAGTCTTCGGTCGAAAAACGCCCGCAGCAGCCCCCGATCCGACTCACCCTCCAGGTTCCGCATTCGACCCACTCTCCGTCTGATCTAATCCACTGATTCTTACACAGTAATCAGACGGAAACCGCATCAGATGGATCGGTCACTTGGGGAATGCGGGTTTTAATGGCTCGGTTGGCGCACTCACAGGTAGTAACGCCCTTACTGCCGCGGTTGGGGAAAGGGTGCTGATTGTTCACTCGTAAGCCAACAGAGACACGAGGCCTCATCTCATTGGTGGTCATGGCGACTTTGTTTGGGAAACCGGAAAGTTCGACAATCCACCAGAGCGCAATCTCGAGACATGGTTTATTCGTGGTGGCTCTGCTGGCGCGGCGTTCTACAAGTTTTTGCAGCCGGGGCTCTACGCCTATCTCAATCATAACCTCATAGAAGCGTTCGAACTTGGGGCCGTTGCTCACGTCAACGTTTCAGGGACATGGAATGACGACTTGATGACCCAGATCGCCGCGCCGAGGCCTATTACGACGGTCCAGTAGCGTCCGTCGTCAGAGTTTTTGGACAAAACGGCAGTCTGCTTCAGGTCCGATAGAGACTGGGGGAGGGGTCGGGGATCTGGGCGCCACGGAGCGTGTCGAAGATCTCGCCGAGAAGCGTTGCGCAGGCGTACATCAAAGCTCTCGAAGTATCTGGCGTTCTCCCATGGCCTTCAGGCGGCTTGATCCAAATCAAGGCGGTTTTCGTTGCATTTGCCGTTGTGCCCCTATCGTCCCCGGACACGGGAGTGCGACCTGCGAGGGCGCGACAACGGTTTCTCTAATGATGTCACCGGGTCAGTCACGCTCGATCAACAGAGCGTCGGCCGTCTGTCTCGAATGGATGCCCTGGAGCGTCAAGCCATGGCAGTTGCATCGGGAAAACCTAGAACTGCCTGCATCGACGCCTTGAAGGCCGTTCTCGGGCGCATTGAAACCGGCGAGTACGGGTACTGCGCGAGCTGCGGTGAGCCGATTGCGGCAGGCCGATTGAGAGCGGACCCCACGGCACGCAGCTGCATAGCATGCGCCCGATTGGCCGGGCTATAGCGGTTGCTCACTGCGTTGGGTAGCGGGCGAGCCGCAATTCCCGTTGCAGCTTCTTTGTCAGGCCGCGCGACACGAGCGTGTGAGACTGGCTCAGATAATCTCTCAATTCGTCGTCCGGCAGCCCAGGATCGGCATAATGCTGAATCCACTTCATCCCACGCGAGGCCAGATATGGCGCCGGGCGCAATCCGGATTGCTCCCTCAACAGCTCGTAGGCGATCTCGCTTACCTTGAACGTAAACGCGGGAACTCCGTCGGCCCAACCGCCAATCGCAAACACTTTGGGGCCAATCTTCCAGACATGGGATCCGCCCCACTGGTTGACATACGTCGCTCCAAACAGTGATCCGCAGAAAGAATTGTATTCGTCATAGGTCACCGGCCCAATACCATTTTTTCACGCCTCGACCCGCGATCATGGTCTCCGACTCAACCTATCATGACAGGATCATTCGGGGTGAAGTTCGCTGGGGTTTCACCAAAAGCAATCTTTGAAATGCGCCGAGCCCGCCAAACGCGGGTTTACGATGTCCGACAAAACTGGCCGAATCGGGGTGCCATTACCCGGTGGCCATCGCTTTGAGTTTCACAACCAGAGCAAGGCCGTCGGCCCCTCGCCATGAGTATCGGCTGAGGTCAACACCACATGAACGCACATCGAGAATCCCAACCGTCGAACACGAACAAGTGCTTTCCGGGTTGATCTCCAAGCTTGCATTGGAGCAACCTCACGATGCGTTTCGTCAAACGACATATTATTGAATGCGACGCTGGCGCTCCCCGCTCGGTTTAGTCACCGCCGAGTGACGGCTATTGGACCGAGACAAATCGCTGGTTCACGGACGGCCCGCACGCACTTCTCGTCGGGGTCACCGCCGGAGAACAGACGGACACACGCGTCGTCGTTGACATCCTCATTACTTGGCTGGTCACGCGTCCTGAACAACCAACGGACTGGCAAAACGGAGAATCATTTCGGCGTGCTAGAAACCACTCCACCGGGAACGCGCAATCGGCATGTCAGCCGACTTATCCGAGGCGCGCTTGTTGCCGCGGTCTTCGCCACAGTACTCGCGCTTTTTTTCGGATTCGGCTTGCATCAGTATCTTTCAGTTCAAGGTCTCGCCGAGAACAGGGCTTGGCTGCTCCAGCAGATCTCGCTTCTTGGACCGGCCGCGGGGGCTGTGTTTGTCGCGTTCTATGCGTCAGCAGTGGGTCTTTCGCTTCCGGGCGCGGCGGTGATGACGATCACCGGCGGGTTCCTGTTCGGACCGCTGCTTGGAACCGTCTATACCGTCGTTGGAGCAACGCTGGGTGCTATCGCACTATTCATTCTTGTAAGGGTTGGATTCGGCAACGCGTTGGTGAGCCGAGCTGGCGGTAAAGTCGAAAGACTCAGAAGCGGGTTTTCCGAAAATGCTTTCAGCTAACTTCTGTTTCTCCGCCTTGTCCCGATATTTTCGTTCTGGCTGGTCAACCTCGCAGCCGCGCTGTTGAGCGTTCCGCTTCGCACTTTTGCGCTGACGACTGCCGTCGGCATCATTCCCGGAAGCGCCATTTTTGCGAGCTTTGGCGGTGGCGTGGGCGCCATCCTCGACGACGGCGGGCCGATCGACTTGGCTAACGTGCTGACGCCCAGTGTCGTCTTGCCGATTGCCGCCCTTAGTGCTAGCGCTGGCGCCCGCGCTATATCGAACATTGAACCGCAACAAGGCAACTTTCCGGCGCTTGAGCCTGAAGTCGCCCGAAGACCCCGATGGCGCCCGCAAGGATCGCTGAAACCGACTTAGACTGTTTCTCCCAAGGATCTCAATTCAAGCACCACGGTCCCAACGTCGATGCCGCTTCTAATTTCTTCGAGAAGCGAAGTCTTAGCGCACGGTCATTGAATCATTGACCAACGCCACCTGTCTTCGCAGTTTTGGGACGCGGCGGCATTGTCCGTCCTCGCCGGCTTTGACGATTTCGCATCACTATCCTAGCGATGGCGGAGGAGGAGGCTCGAACGCTCTGCGCTCCGGCGTGGCCCGCCAATCAACGATGGCATTTGCCCAGTCGCGCAGCGGCGAGCGATCATAGTCGGTTAGCCTGGAATCGAGGGCTTTGAGCGCGGCTTTCACGCCATCCGAATAGCCGCGTTGGTACGCCTTCTCCTGCTGTGGCGATCCGGGGGGAATGGTGCCAAAGTTCGGCATGATCTCTCCTATTCGCTCGCATTTGTCGCCGAGTGGGCTTCACTCGGCCGCGAGCTGTTTCAGATGGGCCAAAACTGTCCGTCGTCAGGTAATTTGGAACCGATGAGCGGCCTGATTTAAGAGAGGGTTCGGTCCATCTGGTTGGTCATTTTATGCGGCGGTTTTGCGGTATTGCAAGCGCCGGGTTTGTAGCGTCTTTTGTTTGATCTTTTCTCTTTTCAACAGGATGGTCTGGCCGCGCCCGAAGTAGACATCGGCCGGCGTGAGGTTGCCCAGGCTCTCGTGGTAGCGGTGATAATTGTAGTGGCCGACGAAGGCCTCGATCTGTGTCTCCAAGTCGCCAGGCAGATAGTAATTTTCCAAAAGGATGCGGTTCTTCAGGGTTTGATGCCAACGCTCGATCTTGCCCTGGGTTTGCGGATGATAGGGAGCGCCGCGAATGTGCTCCATATCGCGGTCGTCGAGCCATTTGGCCAGATCGTCGGCGATGTAGCTGGAGCCGTTGTCAGACAGGAGCCGTGGCTTGTGAATGACCGTTGCCCGATCGCGACCTGACGCCTTGAGCGCCAGTTCCAGCGTATCGGTGACGTCCTCGGCCTTCATCGTGGTGCAGAGCTTCCACGCGATAATGGTGCGCGAGAAGTCGTCGAGCACGGTGGAGAGGTAGAACCAGCCCCAATCAATGACCTTGAGGTAAGTGAAGTCGGTCTGCCAGAGCTGGTTTGGCGCCGTGGTCTTGTCCTGGAACTCGTCGGACGCCTTGAGGACGATAAAGGCCGGGCTGGTGATCAGATCATGGGCCTTGAGCAGTCGATAAACCGAGGATTCCGATACAAAGTAGCCCTCTGTGTCTGTGAACCGGACAGCCAGTTCCCGCGGCGACAGATCCGTCTCGTCCAGCGCCAGCTGTACGATCCGGTCTCTCACCTCATCGGGGATACGGTTCCAGACTTGGCCAGGCCGCGAGCGGCGGTCCTCCAGGGCCTCCGGTCCGCCGGTCAGACAGCGGTCGTACCAGCGATAAAACGAGGTGCGGGGAATGCCCAACTGCGCCAGCGTGCGCTTGGCCGGCAGATGGGATCGCTCAACCAGCCGGATGATCTCCAGCTTCTCCGATAGTGGATACCTCATGCCTCCTCTCCCCCATCCGCGATCATGCTTTTTTTGAGTAGACGGTTGTCCAGCGTCAGGTCAGCAACGGCCTCCTTGAGTGCCAGTGCCTCACTGCGAAGATGCCGGACCTCATCGGAGGTAGCCTCACGGGCAGTGTCACCCGCCAGGCGCTTCTTCCCGGCCTCCAGGAAGTCCTTCGACCAGCGGTAATAGAGGTTCTGGTTGATCCCCTCACGGCGACACAGCTCAGCGATACTGTCCTCGCCGCGCAGGCCCTCCAGAACGATCCGGATCTTCTCTTCGGCGCCGAACTGCCGACGAGTCGCCCGCCGGATGTCCTTCACGACCTTCTCGGCCGATGCTTTCTGGTGATTGGTGTTCCGTCTCATCTTCAATCCCTCGTGGGTTAAGATGAGCCAGAAACCCTCTCTTGTTCAATCCGCCCAATCTGTCCCAGGGGCGCTGACGCCGGACAGGGCCATAAATGGCACGCCCTCATATTGTTGGTGTCGCTCGATCACGACGATATGTCGTCAAAATGGGAGTCCAGAACAGTTGCCCGCTCATGCGCGAGGGGAGAGTTGCAATAACACAGCTCGCTCCACTCGATCTCACCAGCCTGGTTGACGACTGCACGGTTCATTGAAGCCACGATTTTCCGGTCCGTCGGGAAGTTGCCGTTGGATGGTTTCATCGGTCAGCTTCTTAAAAAGTGACGCTGCGGTGTCTGTCTTCAGCCCGGCTCGAACTCGGTAAATCATCGTTTTTCCATTTCCGTCTGGCCAATCCGTGTCCACCGGACCAGCACTGCGTTTTGTGCGGTCAACACGCCGGCAGGTCGGGCGTTGTCAATCCTGTTCAATTGCCCACCCCATCGGCGAAATAAGGCTCACAACTTGAATCCCCCCCGGCAAGTCACGAACCCCGATTTCGAACATCGGGCGGGGGCCGATCAATCGCATACCCCCATCAAGATATGAGGCTCATTCTTCCTACAGCTTGACTCCTCGCCCCGCAGGAAGGGACAGATCGGCGGGAAACAGCGCCTTTTCAGGAGCCGCCTATTTGATATCTTTTGATTGTATTGAATCTTGACCTTGGACCATTCTTCTCCGTCGCCGGCCAACCAGTCTTGGCCCATCGTCCATGAACCAAGAGGGAGCGGCCGGTTGAGTAGGGAGGTTTTGATTGATTCAAGCGGGATGCCGCGATGGTGAAGCCACTGGACAAGTATCGGCTTGCCGCCGAACAAGGTGACGCCGAAGCCTAGCATCGCCTTGGCGGGATGTATGAAACAGGTTGGGCGGCACCCGCTGACCTCATCCAATCGCTCATGTGGTACATTATCGCGTCAGCAAACGGCCACGAGGCAGCCAGGAAAGCACGCAAACGAGTTGAAGCCGAACTCGATGATGACGAGATGAGCAAAGCCCAGAAAATGGCTCGGGACTGGGCGCAGGCCCATTGATGTTGAGCGCGCGAGCGACAACTCGCGACCGGCGGGCCTTTTAGACTCAGAACTCAGTCAAAAACGCCAAATCCAGAAACTTCCCTACTACTAGTTCTCTCTTCCTTTTCTTCAAAGAAGGAATTCAGACTCAGAGAACTTTCCCAAACTGAGCCTTTGACTGAGTACCGAGTCCGCCTGCGACCGTTGACCATGGGTCTTGGGCCGTGGCCGGCGCGGCTCCACACACCGCGAGGCAAAGGTGGGGGTTAGCGGCTGCTCAACATTGCTGCGTATCAATTGGCCTTTGACCATAGTCCATAGCCATCGACCAACGAGCGCGTCTTAGAAACGCGCCGGGGGTTCGGTTGACCGCGGGCGGGCTGCTCAGTTGCGTACCCCAGTTGAAAAAGATGAGGCTCATTTTCTGAATCTTTCATCGGCAGGCAGCCCGCTTGCCGGTGTTTGCATGATGCTGGCGGTTTCATGAGACAGCAGCGTGGTGGTATCATCACCCACAGGAAACCTCCACCACCGGCCGAGGATGGGACAATCGATCAATTCAACCAGGAGATGTCCGCCCGAAACACCTTTATCCGCGAGTGGGAGCTGACCGACCCGGCCGGGGAAGCGAGGCGCCTGTTGGCAATGAGGCGACGATTGGGCCACGCCAGATAGCAGGCGGTTAGGGTTTGCTGCGCTCCCATCTGTCGAGGCGGTCCAGCCAGCCAGGGCAGTAGTGCTCTCTCGTCGAACGCCTGGTCACGATGGTCCAGAGGTGCGGGACGGCCCGCATCTCGCACCCGGGAGTGGCGATGATGCTCGACAGGACAAGTGACAATCCGAGATGGACCGCGATGTAAAGCAGCCACAGATAAACGAACACCGCCAGCGGTCCCGACCACCAGGTGCCGTATGCCGCCAGGTCGACGCCAACCAGCGCAGCGGCCACACTGGCGATCACCCATTGAGGGCCGCGCCGCCAGTTCTTGGTGAAGCCGATATTGATGACATGAGGCGTGGCCCAAAACGCAAAAGCCACCAATAAATAGAACATCAAGCCCCTGGGTGGCGTCGTTGAATCCCAGAAGCCGAGAGCGATCCATCCGTAGAGCGCGTCCGCCATGGGATAAACCGCCGTGAGGAGCCACGCGCCTAGCAGGAATCGGACGATCCGTCCGATAAGCTTGGGCGGCATGAGCGACCCCTGCTCCTCAAAGTGGGTCTCGTATTGACTCGCCGGCCTCGACGAAACGTCGTCCGTTGAATTGGTTGGTACGGTCGTTGTGTTCATCGGTTGTCTCCTTGTAATTTCGGCGAATGCGCGACCGGATCGCGCGGCTCACGCCAACTGGTGGAACCGATCTGGTTTGGGCTGGTTTCAGACATCGCTTGGTTTAAGTTCATCTCTGCTTTCAGAAATTCCTTCGTTCCCTCTCGGCCTGTAACTTCAATTCTCATGCCTGCATTTTCAGCTTCCCAAACCAACGTAAAACTAAAGAATGAGCAACATCTACTTTCCAAAGTTACAAACTCAGTAGCCATCGTCCAAACGTCGGTATCAGAGAATTCGATAGAATAGCCGTTTTCTAATTCACTTACAGAAACTTTCTTTTTTCTTATGATTTTTCCTAATTCAACGTGTCGTTGTATTTCATCTTCTGTCAATGCACCAATGACACACGCAATTGGCGAAACGTCCTTCATCTTTTGATTTTCATTGACTGAAGCAGGGTTTCGTTCGCCCGTTCGATCATCGGCGCGCGTCAGCACGGTCGCCTCGGATAATGGAGCCAATGTTTCACTTCTAGCGGTCTCGCACATTTCAACGATTCCTTCTACATCGGCTCGTGTCCGGCGTCAGCGCCCCTGGGACAGATTGGGCGGATTGAACAAGAGAGGGTTTCTGGCTCATCTTAACCCACGAGGGATTGAAGATGAGACGGAACACCAATCACCAGAAAGCATCGGCCGAGAAGGTCGTGAAGGACATCCGGCGGGCGACTCGTCGGCAGTTCGGCGCCGAAGAGAAGATCCGGATCGTTCTGGAGGGCCTGCGCGGCGAGGACAGTATCGCTGAGCTGTGTCGCCGTGAGGGGATCAACCAGAACCTCTATTACCGCTGGTCGAAGGACTTCCTGGAGGCCGGGAAGAAGCGCCTGGCGGGTGACACTGCCCGTGAGGCTACCTCCGATGAGGTCCGGCATCTTCGCAGTGAGGCACTGGCACTCAAGGAGGCCGTTGCTGACCTGACGCTGGACAGCAGCCAGTACAGCGCCGCGCGTAAGGGCGTTGTCTAACGATCGGAGCACAAGATTACCTTGGGGTGTCCTGGCCAGCATATCGGCCGCTCGCTGAATTGAAGCCCGATCGCCGGCCACCAATAGCCCACCAACTTCAGTCGCCGCTCGACGGCCATGCGGTCGCGAGCCACATCGGCTCACGGTTTTCTCTCGGTGCAACAGCACCCCGGAGGGCCACTGAGTCGGGGGAATGGGTACTCTCCGAAACAGGGAAACGGCGCTCAGTAGCTTCCTGAGGCCGAGCAAGCGGCATTAACGAGAGGTCGGGAACCTATGAGGCGGCAAACGTGCTCATACCTACGATCGCTCAGTCGGTCATCATCGGCGATAGGTTCCTGCCTACTGGTAGAAGCCCATCTCGCGAAGAATCGCCTCATCGGCTGATAGGGGCATTCCGCCAGGAGGAAATCCGTTCTCGGAGAGGATATAGGCCAGGATTTCGACATAGACGTTGTCCGGAAGACCGCCAGCGGCGTCCGGCGGCTTTCGACTGATCACATACCTAAACAGATCGAACACCGGACCATCAAACCAGCGGTTTTGGAAAGTGGGGCCTATCAATGCCGGCCCCGCACCTCCGCCATCGTCGCGTACATCGACGTCTCCGGCAAGGTTGCCGTAGTGGCAGACCAAGCATTCGACGCGGCGGTAATGGTCCCGTCCCGCGACGACCTGTTCCGCGGTGAACGTAAGTGGTTTGAGACGCTGCGGCTCGGCTGGCAGTGCCGTCTCCGGACCCGCGACGGTCAGCGGCAGCGGGTCTTCCGAGAGTGAGCGAAGGTAGGCAATTACCGCTGCGCGGTCGCCGGCGTCGGAAATACCCGAGAACCCCATACGGGTCCCGGGGATCGCCACGGCAGGGTTCTCAAGGAACGCGTCAAGACGCAGATAAGACCAGATCGAACCCCGGGCATTGAGGTCGCGGAACATGGCGGAATAATTGAAATTCTGGTCGGCCCCCACCTGCCTACCGACAACATCAAACAAGTTGGGCCCGATCAGCGCGGGTTGACCTGCACCAAAGTTATGGCATCCAGCGCATCGCGCCGCCAATTCCTCCCCCTCGGCCGGGTCAGCTGCCGCGATCGCTCCCAGAAGACGTCGAGCGACGTCCAGTTCGACGACATCATTGTCGGCGGGTGCTTCGAGGACGAGGGTGGCGAGAAACGCGATCAAGTCAGCCCTGTCCTGTTTCTCGGCGATTGCCGAGACGCTCTTACTGGTTCCCGGGAGCGCCGCCTCCCAATCGGCCAGGTAGGCATCAAGACGGGCAATGGTCCAAGTCGCGCCCGCTGCCCCAATTGCTGCCATAGCCGGCGAATAATCGTAGGTTCCGACATTGCCAATTGCCCGATCTACGACGCCGAAAAGATTCGGCCCAGGGCGTTCAATGTTGAGGTCACCCTCGACGAGGAAAGAGTGGCAACTAGCGCAACGCCAACTTCGACGCTGGCCACTGTTAAGATCAGCGCCCTCGATCATAGCGAGGAGCTCTGGGTCAACGGTCCTGACATCGAGAAGGGGCGCCCGCTCGATCGCTTCGGCCAGGTCTAGCCTGCCATCGGGATTCGGTTGAGTCACAGGAGGCTCAGGCTCCGCCTGCGGAGCGGGGATAAACTCCGAGGGCGGTGGCGGAACAGGTCGCTCCGCTGCACCCGCTTCTGGATCTCCGGGTTCAGGCACGGGCGGCGCCGGACTGCCCACTATTAACGGGGGATTGTTAATGACGGGGCCGACATCGTCGGCAACCCTCGGGACAACGTTGGCGTCGCCCTCGCCACCTGCGTTGTTACCGCACGCGGCCAGCGCAAAAGCTGCAAGACACGACCCGACCAAGGCCGACCGTGTTCGTTTCATCCCCACCACTCCGGTGGAAAGCACTACGCGCCTTTCCACCATTTTCTGGATCTGCGTGGCTGCATGATAGCCCGGATTAGGGAAACGCAACTCCCGAAGGCGACGCTTCTCCTGTGATCGGTGTAGACAAGTCTCCCCGGTTCTCACGAATGACGGAGGGCTGACAGAGCCAGGTAAACAGTAGGCTTCGCTTTGCACTGGCGATCGAATACCAGCGCCGGGTATGAACTTACGGGGATTTGTGGAACAGCCTCCCATGAGGCGGAAATGTGGGGACGGGTAGTGCTCTCGGCACCGAAATCCAAAAGTGCCCGATAGGGGGGTCTGGTTTCCACCGAATGGGTATCAGCTTGGAGGAAGGCCAGCCGAAATCAGCGCATGGCCTAGTTGATGCGGATAAGAGCCCGGGCCAGAATGATTAGCAGGGCCACCAGGATGCTAGCCGCCATAATGCCGGCGCCGATCTTGATATTTTCACTGAACACTTCCCACACAGTGTCGCTTCTCCTTTACTAATCGCCGTCTCTCTATCTGGCAGTAAGAGAGTCCGCCTGCCAGCAACCGTTGCTGCTATTCTGTTTTACTGCAGTCCTCGTTCCCGAGATCGGGGTTGGGAAGCACATGGGAAGTGTGCTCGATCGTCTTCGGAGCCCTAGGCACCAACTCAATCCCGAGTGAGCTGGTGAGCTGATTGATCTTCTTTGCCATCTCGTCATCACTCATTGTCTCCAACGTCACCTTGATGTCTTTGGGCAGGACCGAGGCTATTGTCCGTCGTCAGGTAATTTGGAACCGATGAGCGGCCTGATTTAAGCCGACATTCTCCAGATGACATCCAAATTCGCGGAAATCGTACCACGGCCCCATCTCCAAGGGAACTCTGTTCCCATTGCAGCCATCCGATGACATGATTTTGGTAATCGGCCAGCGCGTGGAAGGCCATTTGGTCGTTTCTCTTGCCATCCAGACACACCTCTCGTGTCGCAATCTCCTTGCCGTCGATTCCCTCGGCCTACGCCGGAGCGGGTCTTCGTCGTAGATCATCAATCAGGCTCAAGATTTTCTGGAACAAGCTTCTTGGGACTGCAACCTCGGCCAATTGAAATGTGACGTACCGGCCATGGCTGACAACTTTCGCACCGATCTTGACCAGCTTCTCCCTCAGCGTCGTCAGCGACCATTGCTCCACGGTATCGGGCAACGCCAGGGTACGCATGAAGTTGCCGAGGTTATAGGCGAGTGCATGCAGCTGGAGCCGGACGGCATTGTTGCGTAACGAACGGCATGACAGCCGCGTCCACTTGATGGCGTTCTTGCCTTCCTTGATCCATTGCTCGGCAGTGCCGCGCTGATTGTAGAACGCAACAACCCGCTCGGCAGGACGGCTCAGGTTGGTGACGATGAAGCCGACGCGGGGATACAGTTCCCCTGAGTGCCACTCCACCTTGGCGACGACCCGGCGGGGCTCCGTCCAGCTACCGGCCCGATAGCTGAAGTTCGCGTAATACCGACGAACTTCCTTCGGCGGCCGACCGACGGGGCGCTTGAGCAGGTGCGCGATGCTGTCGTGCAGCACCTTGTTGGCCGGAAGCCGGATGGCGTACTTGAAGCCTTCCGCTTCCAGAAACTCATAAACCTCGGGCGAGGCGAAGGCGGCGTCACCACGGAAATAACGCCGGAGTGTCTTGTTCCGGTATCGAGCGACCACCGGGTCCAACACATCGCGCCATTCATGGGCGCTGTGCACGTTGCCCGGACGCAGGGCGCAACGCTCCAGATCGCCGAACTGGTTGAACACGAACAGCGGGTGATAGCACGTGCAGCCGAAGTGACCGTTGTAGGCCGTGCCCTCCTGGTCACCGTAGGTCGGGCTGACGGAGCTGTCCATGTCGAGCACGATAATCTTCGGCGGCTTGCGCTCGTTAACCTGGTCGATCCAGATGCCCAAAAGGTCAGCGAGCGCGGCGAGGTTGTCATTGGTGGCGAGTAACTCCGTCTCGAACCGGCCCATCTGGCTGGTCGATGCGCCGCCGCGCTCGACAGCCCTGCCGCCGACGATCCACCGCATCGCAGGATCGCGCCCCAGCCGGTCGGCGTCGTTCACGTCCTCGTACCCGGCGAGACGACCATAGACGGATTGGCGAAGGAGACCGATGATGCCGTGCCAACCGTTCTTGCCGGTCCGGCTGTCAGCAATAACGTCACCGGCCAGCGTGGTCAGGCCGAGGGCTTCGTCCAGTTCACGATAGGCGAGCAGACCAGCGTCTGACGTGATCCGCGAACCGTGGAACTCGAACTTCAGTCTTCGGTCGAAAAACGCCCGCAGCAGCCCCCGATCCGACTCACCCTCCAGGTTCCGCATTCGACCCACTCTCCGTCTGATCTAATCCACTGATTCTTATACAGGAATCAGACGGAAACCGCATCAGATGGATCGGTCACTTGGGGAATGCGGGGAAAGAGAGGGTTCGGCCCATCTGGTTGGTCATTTTATGCGGCGGTTTTGCGGTATTGCAAGCGCCGGGTTTGTAGCGTCTTTTGTTTGATCTTTTCTCTTTTCAACAGGATGGTCTGGCCGCGCCCGAAGTAGACATCGGCCGGCGTGAGGTTGCCCAGGCTCTCGTGGTAGCGGTGATAATTGTAGTGGCCGACGAAGGCCTCGATCTGTGTCTCCAAGTCGCCAGGCAGATAGTAATTTTCCAAAAGGATGCGGTTCTTCAGGGTTTGATGCCAACGCTCGATCTTGCCCTGGGTTTACGGATGATAGGGAGCGCCGCGAATGTGCTCCATATCGCGGTCGTCGAGCCATTTGGCCAGATCGTCGGCGATGTAGCTGGAGCCGTTGTCAGACAGGAGCCGTGGCTTGTGAATGACCGCCCGATCGCGACCTGACGCCTTGAGCGCCAGTTCCAGCGTATCGGTGACGTCCTCGGCCTTCATCGTGGTGCAGAGCTTCCACGCGATAATGGTGCGCGAGAAGTCGTCGAGCACGGTGGAGAGGTAGAACCAGCCCCAATCAATGACCTTGAGGTAAGTGAAGTCGGTCTGCCAGAGCTGGTTTGGCGCCGTGGTCTTGTCCTGGAACTCGTCGGACGCCTTGAGGACGATAAAGGCCGGGCTGGTGATCAGATCATGGGCCTTGAGCAGTCGATAAACCGAGGATTCCGATACAAAGTAGCCCTCTGTGTCTGTGAACCGGACAGCCAGTTCCCGCGGCGACAGATCCGTCTCGTCCAGCGCCAGCTGTACGATCCGGTCTCTCACCTCATCGGGGATACGGTTCCAGACTTGGCCAGGCCGCGAGCGGCGGTCCTCCAGGGCCTCCGGTCCGCCGGTCAGACAGCGGTCGTACCAGCGATAAAACGAGGTGCGGGGAATGCCCAACTGCGCCAGCGTGCGCTTGGCCGGCAGATGGGATCGCTCAACCAGCCGGATGATCTCCAGCTTCTCCGATAGTGGATACCTCATGCCTCCTCTCCCCCATCCGCGATCATGCTTTTTTTGAGTAGACGGTTGTCCAGCGTCAGGTCAGCAACGGCCTCCTTGAGTGCCAGTGCCTCACTGCGAAGATGCCGGACCTCATCGGAGGTAGCCTCACGGGCAGTGTCACCCGCCAGGCGCTTCTTCCCGGCCTCCAGGAAGTCCTTCGACCAGCGGTAATAGAGGTTCTGGTTGATCCCCTCACGGCGACACAGCTCAGCGATACTGTCCTCGCCGCGCAGGCCCTCCAGAACGATCCGGATCTTCTCTTCGGCGCCGAACTGCCGACGAGTCGCCCGCCGGATGTCCTTCACGACCTTCTCGGCCGATGCTTTCTGGTGATTGGTGTTCCGTCTCATCTTCAATCCCTCGTGGGTTAAGATGAGCCAGAAACCCTCTCTTGTTCAATCCGCCCAATCTGTCCCAGGGGCGCTGACGCCGGACAGGCGGCAGTGCGAGGTGGGCAGCAATATAGTTGGTAGCCATGTAGCCAAGCCAGGTCTTGTCTGACTTCGGGTAGGAAACGACAGAAACGTCGGCCGCCTTCGCCAGAAAGGCCTCGGGCGAGATCTCCTCGGAGAGTCTGCCTTCTCCTTCGGGCCAATCGCTGCTCTCCCGACCCGGGCCTGTTACTTCGGAAGTGCCCATCGACACCTCCTAATGCAGCCCTAAGACGAATGGAATGGCAGCCGCTGGCATTCGCTAGGGACGCCTGCTTGAGGCTCCCGATCTCCGCCAATGGAAGAGCCCGAAATCTTGTCCCAGGCGCCGACCCTCGGTGGGACAAGATTTCTAGGGCTTGTCCCGATTTTGTCCCGCAGACTGTCCCAATTGAATGGTGTTTGTCCCGCTGTCCCACCCCCTAGGCCGTGGGACGCGAGCGGGTCTATTGAGGGTCATTCGGCTACTTGCGTTGAGCCAGAGCCGTTCGCTCTGATCTTTGTTTTGAGTCGGTGAACGGCCGACTTCGAGATGCACGTTCTCGCCGAGGCGCTCATTGTTGGCACCTATGAGCGTTAGACATCCATCAGAAGTCGGACGACGCCACCGCCGGATCAACGTGGTAGGCTGAAGTCGAACCGGACGCGATGAATGGCATCGATTGGACCTTGATCGTGGTCGTAAACAGAGGAGCAACAAATGAACCGGGTATCCGTTGGGATTGTCGCTACGGCACTGCTGGCAGCGTCCGCTTCGATTGCGGCCGATCCGGCCGATCTTGAGAGGCTCTTGACAACTAACTCCTGCCCCGAATGTGACCTCGGGCGAGCAGACTTGGTGGACGCCGACCTTGCTGGCGCCGACCTGACCGATGCGTACATGGCGACCGCGGACCTTCGGGGTGCTTTGATGGTCGGGGCGGATTTGACTGACGCCTATATGCGTTCCGCCAACCTATCGGATGCGGACCTAACTGACGCCGTTCTGATCAACACATATTTCGACGGCGCGACCCTCACGGGAGCAACGCTTGCCGGTGCGGATCTGACGAATGCGGGTCTGCGGATAGCGTCGTTGAGGGAGGCCAACTTGACCGGCGCGATCCTCGCCAACGCAAACCTCACCAACGCCAATATCCGCTTCGCGATCCTAAGAGACGCAGACCTTACGGGCGCGAATCTCACGGGCGCAATCCTAAGCGACGCTGATCTCACTGGCGCGAACCTCGCCGGCGCGAACCTTGAGCGCGCGATCCTGCGCGGTGCGATCCTCGCGGACGCGGACCTAACCGGCGCTATCTTTTGCAACACGACGATGCCGGATGGCGTCCTCAACAACACTGGCTGTCCCTGACACTGCCCGACCCGGCAGCAACGTGAACGTGCCGGAGTGTCGGTTTGGTCGAGACCTGCCGCCGGCCACCGTGCGGCCGAGCTAATCAGCCCGTTCAACTCGGCGGCGCGAAACCTAAGAGGCGCCGGACTGACTGCCATTACTGGCGCCGTGGCGATCCAAGAGCTCTAGTGGGCTGCAACGACAGGGGCTGCGACCGCTATCCTTTTGGCGATAATCGCTCTGCAAGGATCAAGGGCGCAGCAGCCGGCCTGGGGCCTGGCTTCAGCGACAGGGCGACTCTTTCGTTCTCGCTCCTCCAACAGATAATCTCGCCCTTCTGATTCTCCCAGTCAGGCCACTCAGCACAAAGCGTCGAGTCTAACTCGCACTGGTGTTATCGTCGGGCTCAACGGCTCAGGGGAGGGATACATGACTATCGAAGACGATATTGCGAACGCGAAGACGATAACCGGCGGACCGAGCGGCGGCGCGCAGAACTCGGGTGAGGATGTGGCGATCGGAATCCCTGTCGGCGACGAGTTGCATTGGTACATGTGCCCGCATCAGATGCTGGCGACGTTCATTACCAACCTTCGAACCTATGGCGCGGCAGCCGCAGAGGCGCGCGCTGGCCGTCCGATCCAACACCCGGACGACATCAAGGTCGCGTACCATGTGATTGGCCTTCCCAGGTGGGGCCGCGACCCAAACGGGCAGTCGATAGCCATGCAGTTTCGGACCTCGGAGGGTGTTCCGGTGACCCTTGCCATGAAGAATCAAGATGCCCTGGATTTCGCAGAGAAACTGAGGGCCGAAGTGAGGCAACTGCCACCAAGCTCGCCACCACGCCAGTAGGCACCCCAGCATATAGATCGCCCACCTTCGAAACATGCCCGACAGTGCGACTATTGTCGGCGTAGTCCAGCTCGTTGCTGATGACCTCAGCCGAAGCGGCGTGCGTCCAGGGCCTTGTTCGCGATCGCTGGATTTCGGGAATGAAAGCCGTTCATCATCTACGTTTTATCGTTGGCTGGCAGCCTTCTCGCAACCGCTCTTGTTATGAATTTTCTGACATCGCTGGTGCGCCTCGGATAGAGCAACTGCTGTAAGGCTGCCTGTCTGTGCCGATACTCGGAGACTCAATTATTCGGTTCGGATCGGCGTGAATGGTTCGAAGATGCTGACCGCGAAAGCGAATGTCACGTCGTGCACCACAGGGATTTCCGCGCCGTTTTCGATGCGCACTATCCCGACGCCGCCGACGTCACGCCCGTCTTCGATGCGGCCGGCATCCAGAGCAGAGGCTTGACCGGGCTTCCACCGGATGATCACGCCGTTCTCCTCGATCACGCCTTCCTGCTCGATTAACGCGAGTGTCAGCGCTATCGGTGGATCAGTTCGAATGAGAACAACCCGCTCCATTGCGCGCATTCCGGTCGGCAGCTGTCCATCAAAGCGAGGTGCCAGGCTGGTATCGTAGCCAAGGTAAGGGTTCATCCAATACGGCCTCATCCCCTCGTCGTTTGGCACCAGCACCTGACCATTTGGATAATCGGCGCGGAACTCTCCCCAGCTCATCAATCGAGAGGGGATGAGTTCCAGTTTTGTTTCGGCAAGAGCCCCGACCAACGCTCTCGCCGAGAATCGTACATGACCATGTCGAAGAATCGAAGTTTGCCGGTGTTCCCGAAGTCGAGCACCTGTCCGTCCACGGTTCAACAGCGCTGTTGCACAGCGGGCGATAGGTGACCATCACCGGCAAACCACCGACAAGATCGTTGACGATCTCGTGCCACCCATCGGGTAAGCCATATCAACACCCCAAATCCCCCTATAACGCTTTGATTCCTAAACCAGAATCACGTTTATAGCCAT
Source organism: Kaistiaceae bacterium (assembly GCA_963667605.2). Classification (GTDB taxonomy): domain Bacteria; phylum Pseudomonadota; class Alphaproteobacteria; order Rhizobiales; family Kaistiaceae; genus JADLGL01. Next base: position 169,204 of record CAXXUZ010000003.1, on the reverse strand, counting down.
AGGCTTATCTGGGAAATGCGGGATAAGCTAATGAGCAGGCTGGAGCGCAATATTGGGGGAAAACGAGTACTCGGCGAGTGCGATGGCAAAATGAATTGGCCCAAGAGAGGCGTGTATTTCTTCTACGGAGACGGTGAAAAAAGGACCGGCAGCGGAAATGGCGACCGCATTGTTCGGGTAGGTCCCATGCATTGAGGAGGGGAGAGAAAACTACCCTGTGGAGCCGACTAGACAAACATCGTGGTACTGATCAGCCGTCCCAAAGACGGCGCGGCTCGGTGTTTAGAAATCTCGTGGGAAACGCCGTCTGCCGTCGCGACCGTAGCCTAGGCCCAAAGAAATGGCCACGGGATGGACAACTTGGAAACGCTGCCCAGGTGCAAGCGCTGATAAGCGACCACATATGGCCGATGACCCTAATTTTCCTCCCGGTAAGGGGGCGATGCCAGCGAGACTACATTGAACGGAACTCCATAGGGTTGTTGAGCGAATATGGAGAAGAGAACCCGATTGATCCTTCAACCGGGCGATGGCTTGGGCACGACTGCGATCGAGGCAAGGTGAGGGAGTCCGGCCTCTGGCAGAGCAACCATGTCGGCCGCAAACATGAGCCTGAATTTCTCACCAAGTTGGAGACGCTTGTGGATCAGGCGGATGACTACTCCTGATCCTTTCCTTGCTTCCGGGCACACCAGAGCCGATCCTGCACCCGGCTAATGGCTGATCGAGGAGAACCGGATGCGCCCTGGCTGAGGCTCCCAGACGGCCGAACGCTCGTTGCTCGTTCTGTACGGATGCGCAGTCAATTGTTGGAAGGGTTGTGGATTCGCCGAATGGCTGGAAACCCCTGTGCGATCCTCGAACCAATCAGACAGAACGACTCCAAGGGCCGCGGTTCGCGCGGAGAGAGTTCGGTTGTGCGGGGCGGCGGTCGGCGAATCGGAGATAGCTGAGTCTCACTCCGGCCTTAACAAAGGAAAGCAGTCATCATGAATGCTCTTGATGATATTTTGAAAAACGCCTTACGTGCTAGGCTCATCCCTACCGTTGCCGATTCCCGCAAGGAAGAGCGGATAGTATCCGTTCTGCTTGCGACATTGTCCGTGGTGCCTCTGTTTGCCGAACAATTATTGGAGCGTTGTGGGGTTAGGATGGGAAAGACATCTGATCTCCACAGCTATACAGAGGTTGAGCTTGTGGCTGCCGATGGAAGCAGAAAAGACCGACCCGACGGTGTCTTAAGCCTATTGACGCACAAATCCCGGTGGACAGCACTTCTTGAAGCAAAAATTGACAATAACGAGATAAGCGAAGAGCAAGTACATAGATATGCAGAGTTAGCGCGTGAATTAGGAATCGATGCTGTTATTACATTGTCGAATCAACTCGCACCCTTGCCATCACATGTTCCGTACTCAGTTCCAAAGAGGCTTAGTAATCGTGTAGATTTTTTTCATCTTTCGTGGATTAGCGTACTCACGCAAGCATCACTAATTTTGAGAGATGACGAAGGGATTAGTCGCGAACAAGCATTTATTCTTGAGGAGATGGCGCGCTATTTCGAACATCCGAGTTCTGGGATCAAGCGTTTTGATCAAATGAATTCAGAGTGGCGGTCGCTTGTTCTTGGGGTTCGTGATGAGCAGCAGTTCAAGCGATCCTCGCCCGAGATTGAAAACACCGTTGCAAGCTGGCATCAGGAGGAGCGAGATATATGTCTGTTATTGAGCCGTCGTATTGGTGAACGGGTCGGTATCCGCCTTTCGCGTAAGCATCAGGCAGATCCCGCACATCGGCTCCGAGATGCATGCGATTCGTTGATTGCTTCCCTGGAATTACGCTGTGCCTTCAGTGTACCGAATGCTGCAAGTGATCTGGAAGTAACAGCAAATCTACAACGGCGAACGATCTCTTGCTCCATGAAGCTAAATGCTCCGAGTGACAAGAAGCGAGCCAGCGCGAGGGTAAACCGGCTCGTTCGGCAGTTGCGAGGCGTTGATGGCGACGATGTGATCGTTCGGGCGTTTTGGCGTGGAAGAGGGGGGCCAACTCAGGCGTCTTTAACGGAGATCCAGTCAGACCCAAGGTGTCTTGAGAGCGGGCATACGGGTGCGACACCAACGAGCTTCGAAGTTGTCATGATCAGAGATATCGCTGGCCGGTTCTCTGGACGACGAACCTTCATAGAAGACTTGGAAAACCTTATTCCGGAGTTCTACGACCGAATCGGCCAGAACTTACGACCCTGGGCTCCGTCACCTCCATCGATCGATAAGCGCGATCCAATCCAGGACACCGATATTGTCGAAGCAAGCGAAGAGCGCAATGTGGACGGCGTCTTGGAGTCGGAGTCAGATCAACCCCGCGATTTGGAAGGGTCAAACGATGCGGGCTTTCCACCTGCCGAGGATTAGCAGGGATCGGGGAGAGGCAGCATTTCGGATGACGCCGTGTTCGGGTTCCACACCCGACGCATCGTTGATGCCCTTCCTGCCAGTGTCCGCCATCGCATGAAGGGGCATAAAATCCCCTAGCTACAGAGCCTTACCGCTCACCCCGTCCCGTCCCGCCGCACGGCTTCCTCGACGAAACGCCGCCGCGGCTGCTTCCTGTACTACCGCTCGGCCGCGCGGCCCGAACAGGGAGCCGCAACCATGGCAGACAAATCGAAATCCACCTTCGCCCGGCGCATCCGCGCCGCCAAGCCCCGCGCCACCAAATACGAAATCCGCGACGACGGGATCGCCGGGCTGGGCCTGTCGATCCAGCCCTCCGGCGTCAGAAGCTTCTTCCTCGCCCGCATGGTGCGCGGGCTCAGACGCTATGCCTGGATCGGCAACGCCGACACCATGACCGTCCCCGAGGCGCGCCGCGAGGCCCGCAGGCTGATCGCCAGCTACATCGAGCCGGTGAAGACAGGCAATGGCCCCAGGACGCCGGGGCACCCGATGAACGAATTCGCCGACGAGTTCCTCGAACGCTACGCCCGGCACTGGAAACCCCGCACCCTGGCCAGCAGCGCCTATATCGTGCGCAAGCACATCCTGCCCGCCTTCGGCCACCTTGCGGTGGACGAGATCGCCGTCGAACACGTCAGGGACTGGTTCGCCTCCATGGCCGGGACGCCCGGCAACGCCAACCGCTCCATGCCGACCCTCTCCGTGATGATGAGGATGGCCGAGCTTTGGGGATACCGCCGCCACAACTCCAATCCCTGCAAGAAGACGAAGCGTTACCGGGTGCAGGCAAAGGAGCGGTTCCTGACGGCGGAGGAAATGGCCCGGCTCAACGCCGTGCTCACCCGCGACGAGTTCTGGTGCCCCCATATCGTCGCCATTGTCCGTTTGCTGATGCTGACCGGATGCCGCTTCGGCGAGATCGCCTCGCTCGAATGGGACTGACTCAAGGGAAAACGGATCATGCTTCCCGACTCGAAGTCCGGGCCGCGCACGGTCTGGCTTTCGAGCGCCGCCCGTGCGGTCATCGACGCCATCCCGCGCTACAGCACGGATTGCCCGTTCCTGTTTCCCGCGCGACCTCCGACGCGCCACTTCGAGGGCATCGAGTACCAATGGCACCGCATCCGCAACGAGGCAGGTCTGCCCGGATTGCGGGTTCACGATTTGAGGCATAGCTGGGCCTCGGTCGCCGCCATGAACGGCGTGGACATGGTCACCATCGCCAAGCTCCTGGGTCACGCCCTGGTCGAGACCACCGAGCGATACGTCCACCTTTCCGACCGGTCCGCATCCGACGCCGCCGACCGCGTATCGGCGCGTATCCAGGCCGCCCTGTCCGGAGGCGGGACAGGCGGAAGGCAGTCCCGCGCTGTCCGCCCGGCCGAGGCTGGATGCGCTGCACAGCCCAGGGGAGAGTTCCGCTATGTCCACATTTGACCTCACCCGACGCCTTGCCCGCGAGAGCAGGTCCACCGGCAAGGACACAATCCTGTTCGACAAAGTTCTCACCGGCTTCGGGCTCCGCATTCACCCGTCAGGCCGCAAGGTCTGGATCGTGCAGGCCCGCATCGAAGGACGAAGCCGGCGCATCGTCATCGCCCGTTACGGCGAGATGGAACTGGCCGAAGCCCGCCGCCGCGCCCGCGACATGCTCGGGCGCATCCGCGCGGGCCAGAACCTCGCCGACGACATCAGGCGCGAGAAGGAGGCTCCGGCCTTCCGGGACTTCGCCCAAGAGTATCTGCGGCGCTGCGATCCGCTCTGGAAGCCCTCGGGACGCAAAACGGTGCGCATCTACCTCAAGGCCCGCATCCTGGCCGCCTTCGGCAGGATGCCGCTCGACCGCATCAGCCCCGAGAACGTGGCTGCGTGGTTCGACGCGGCGAGCAGGGACAAGCCCGGCGCGGCCAACCGCGCCTTCGAGATTCTGCGCGCGATGTTGTTCCGGGCCGAGGAATGGGGATTGCGCGAGCGCGACGCCAATCCCTGCCTCGGCATCAGGAGGAACCCGAGATGCAACGTGGCCCGGTTCCTCGACACCGACGAACTGGCCCGGCTCGGGCGCGGGCTCGACGCCCGCGAGGAACAACGGCCCGAGGCCGTCGCCGCCATCCGGCTGCTGGCGCTCACCGGGTGCCGCCGGAGCGAGGTTCTCAATCTGCGTTGGCGAGACATCGGCGACGACGCGCTCAATCTGGCGGACTCCAAGACCGGCCCGCGTGCGGTGCCGCTCGGCAAGGCCGCGCGGGCAATCATCGACGCGCCGCCCGGAAACCGAAAACCGGACGTGTTCCTGTTTCCGGGATACGCGGAAGGGCGCGGGGAATACAGCCTCGTCACCTGTTGGCGCGCGGTCTGCGAAGACGCGAGACTCGACAGGCTGCGCCTGCATGACCTTCGGCACACCGCCGCCAGCCAGGCCGTCATGGCGGGCGAGAACCTGCCGCTGGTCGCAAGCTGCTCGGCCATCGTCGGCACCGCACCACGGCGGGCTACGCCCACCTTGCCGATGCGCATCTGGTCGAGACGGCGGAGAAGGTTGGAGCCGTTATCAACGAGGCTATGAATTCCGAATGGGATATTCTCCAATCGTCGCGCGCAAAGCGTGCATAAACTCGTTGACAACATTCCAGTGATTAACGAGAGAAAAATCTCTTGATCTATCTATCGGAACCTTAGCTAAAGACCACTTTCGCAAGATTCCGGTACCGTGTGCCTCAGCCGTCCTAATTGCATCCGTCATTACTATCAGATCACCCATTATTTTCAAAAACGGATCTGGAAAATCAACAATGAAATTGATCTTGTCAATTTCTCTAGCCGCTTCCCTTTGCTCCGAATGGATAAGCCACGTTCTAACGACATTTGTTAGGCACTTTCGGAAATGCAACGAGATTTCTGGCCAATCTTCAGGATTATTGACAAAGTATTTTTTCTGCTCTTTACTCGGACAAATTTATCAGATTTTGATCATTCATATAGCAGAAATAGGATCCCAATGTATTTATCCCAAAATGCACGAACTCTAAAAGACAGGCCGATAAAGCATTCAAAATTTTCATCTTTCCAGAAAACAACTCGAAATCTTGACGTACCGATCCTGACTCAGTCTTTCCTGCTGAATGCAACTGATTATGTGTGCCACCTGCCAAGTGGACGTCCCTCATCATGAACAAATAAGTCAACTCAAGGTCGATATATGCATTCAGTAGCTTACCGTTGATACGATTATCTTCGCAGTGTGTTTGAGGGTACATATAGATATTGCCGAATATGGTCACAAATGTTGTACCTAGAAAAAATCAAATCTCCGTACCGGCTAATGTATATTGCAAAGTTAGACGCTTCGTGAAAAGAAGTAATCTGGAATGGTTCTGGATCTTGATATACGCACCCTCTTTGGTCATGAGCGTATTGTCCTGGCGGTTGGTTTGCTTCTTTTTCTACGTACCGCGGTTTTCTTCATTCTTGCTCCTAGTGGATAAAATTTGACGTTTGAATCCCGCGAGGGATTCTCGCCGGGCACGTTGTGTGCGAGTCTGGCGCATGCGGCCAGGAATCATCGTCGATGTGAGTACCGCCGACCGTGCTCGTCTCGAAGCGGTCGTTGCGGACCGGAACAGCCGGCAGAAACACGTGTGGCGGGCACGGATCGTCCTTCTGAGCGGGGATGGTCTCGGCACGGTCGAGATCATGCGCCGCACCGGCAAGAGCAAGACAGCGGTTTGGCGTTGGCAGGAGCGCTTCATGCACGAGGGTGTCGAGGGGTTGCTGCGGGACAAGACGCGACCCTCGCGCGTTCCGCCGCTCGGCCGGGAAATCGCTGACCGCGTCGTCGCGCTGACGCTGAGTGCGCCGCGCCACGAGGCGACACATTGGACGGCGCCGGCGATGGCCAAGACGGTCGGCATCAGCGTCAGCGCGGTACAGCGCATCTGGCGGGCGCACGGGCTTCAGCCCCACCGGGTCCGGCAGTTCAAGCTGTCGCGTGACCCGGAGTTCATTCCCAAGCTGCGGGACATCGTCGGCCTTTATGTCGATCCGCCGGCGCACGCCGTTGTCCTGTCGGTTGACGAGAAGAGCCAGATCCAGGCGCTCGACCGCACCCAACCCGGGCTGCCGATGAAGACGGGACGCGCGGGCACGATGACGCATGACTACAAGCGGCACGGCACGACCACGCTGTTCGCCGCGCTGAACGTGCTCGAAGGGCGTGTCATCGGCCGGTGCATGCAGCGCCATCGACACCAAGAGTTCATTCGCTTCCTCAACGCCATCGAGGCCGACGTGCCCGCGGGAAAGCTGGTCCATGTGATCCTCGACAACTACGCCGCCCACAAGCATCCCAAGGTCCGCGGGTGGCTTACGTGCCATCCGCGGACCTTCTTCCACTTCACCCCAACATCCTGCTCCTGGCTCAACGCCGTCGAAGGTTTCTTCGCAAAGCTCGCAAAGCAACGTCTCAAGCGCGGCGTCTTCCACTCGATCGTCGATCTCCAGGCCACCATCAACCGCTTCCTCGAACACACCAACAACGATCCGCAGCCCTTCATCTGGACAAAGGATCCCGACAAAATCATCGCCGCTGTCAGACGCGGGCATCAAGCGTTAGATTCCATCCACTAGCATGAACAGATGCTCGACACGCTCGCGCTCTGAGCTGAAGCCAGTGCGCCGGTAAAGCCGGTCCACCGCGCGGTCGAGCGCCTGATGCGCCCTGCGCAGGTTTGGGGGCATCAGGTCGGGATCGTAGAGATCGGCGAGCGTGGCGTTCGGAAGAGCGGCGCGAGCATCGAGCACTGCCTGACCCAGCGGTTCCAGCTTGAACAGGTCCGCGCCCGTGGGCGTGATCGGGAAGGTGTTGTAGACGAGGCCGATGGAATAGCGGTAGTCGCTCTTGAGCCGTCCCCCGAAATGCCGCAGCCACGCCATGTGCATCGTCGAGGTCAGCAGTGCGAAGTCCGCGAGGGCCGCGTTCTGGAGCACGAAGACCAGATCGCTCGGGATGGTCGGCGGCTCCAGCCAGCCGATGGGCACATATTCCCGTCGTTCCGAACTCACCTTCGGGAACACAAGGAACGGCGCGGAGGGGATGACCTCGACATTATATCGCGTCGGATAATCGGAAATTGCCAACGTGCTCTTGCGCTTGCTCTTGGCCCGAAAACGGCGGACCGCCGCCATGCGCTCCCGCACACGAGGAAGAATCTTCAACGTCGTCGGCGATGCCTCCTGCAACGCCAGAATCCAGCGCTCTCCGCCTTGCAGGTATTCGCGAGCACCAACATAGGGGCGAAGAAATCGCGCGGCCTCCGGCTCGATTTCCAACAGTTCGGCGCGTTCCTCAGTGTTGAAGATGTACTCGCCGTCATCGATAGGCTGGCTTCCGCTGATCAGCCTGCCCATGCCGTTAATCGGTGCGCTTTCTTCCCGCACCACCAGATGCGGGTCGGACAGCCCGCCAGCATCGAACAGGTAGGGCGACAGCGCGGCGTGGCGGCTTTCCTCCGGTTCGCCGTTGATATCGGGATAGCTGAACAGGCGCTTCTCCGGTCGCGCGGCCTCGCGCCGGTTGAGACCGAGAATGACGACATGCACGTGCGCCTTGCCGCGCGCGTCCGATCCCCACGCGAACGTGCGGTGCGCGAACGCGATCTCCAGCTTGCAGCGCTCTAACAGGACCGGCCAGAGTTGCGCGACCTGCTCGCCCTGCGTGATCGAATTCGTCGCGACGAAGCCGATCCGGGCATCGCTGCCCTTCACGTACTCTCCCGCCTTGATGAACCACGCGGCGACGTAATCGAGCGTGCCGCCGCTCTTGCCGAGCGCCGCGATGCCCCGAACCTGTGCGCGCTGGTCCCCCGTCTGGAACTTCGCCCCCACGAAGGGCGGGTTGCCGAAGACGAACGAGCAATCGCCGGGCCGCAGCAATTCGGACCAGTCGGCTTCCAGCGCGTCGCCATGGACGATGTGCGGCGACTTCTCAAGCGGGATTCGGGCATAGGTCAGGCCGAACTCAAGGCTCAGCCGGTTGTTCATGATGTGGTCCATCATCCACAGCGCGGTCTCCGCGATGCGGGCCGGGAACTCGCCAAGCTCGATCCCGTAGAACTGGTCCACGTCCACCCGCGACAGGTCCGATGCCAAAGCGTCCATCTGCCTGCCGTCCTGCGACTTCGGGTGTATTCCTTTCAATGCTTCGATTTCAAGCTCCCGAAGTTCCCGGTAGGCGATGATGAGGAAGTTGCCGCAGCCGCAGGCCGGATCGAAGAACGTCATCCGCCCGAGCTTCTGCTGAAATCTCCGAAGCTCCGCAACACGGCGGCGATCCTTGCGCGCCTTTAGCCGCTCGAATTCGGCGCGCAGGTCGTCCATGAACAGCGGCTCGATCACCTTGAGGATATTCTTCTCGGTCGTGTAGTGCGCTCCCTGCGCCCGGCGTTCCACCGGATCCATCACCGACTGGAACAGCGCACCGAAGATAGCGGGCGAGAGTTTCGACCAGTCGAAGCGGCAGGCGTCCAGCAGCGCCCCACGCATCGCCGCGTCGAACGAGAACGTCCGCAGGTGCCCCTTGAAGAGGTCGCCGTTGACATAGGGAAACCGCGCCAGGTCCTCATCGAGGGTTGCGGGGCGTTGGTTCTCCGGCGTGTCGAGCACCTCGAACAGTTGCGCGAGCCACGGCCCAAGATCGGCTCCATCCTCGCCGGTGCGCGTCTCGATGAAGTCGAGGAAGATGTCGCGCGGCTCGAAGACGCCGGTGTCGTCGGCGAACATGCAGAAAACGGCCCGCACGAGGAACCGCTCCAGATCGTGCCCCCGGTGCCCCGCGTCCGCGAGCGCGTCGTGCAGCCGACCGACCAGTTCGGCGGCTTCGATGTTCGCCGGGTCCTGATCGCGGAAGGTCCGGCGCTGCACGCCGAGGATGAAGCCGAACGCCTCGACATGGGCGTGCAGGTCCACCAACGCGAAGGAGACGACCTCACGCTCGTCCAGATCGTGAAGCTCGAAGGTCTGGAAGTCGCTGACCAGGATGTAGCGCGGGCGGTCGCGCTCGGGCAACGCGTCGAAATACTCCCCGGCCTGTTCGTAGGCCGCTTTCAGGTCGCGCCCGGCGCTCTTCTGTTCGACGAGCAGCACGCCCGGCCAGAACAGGTCGATGTAACCATGGCGGTTGTCCAGCTTCGCGACATGCGCTTCGTAGCGCGCGACGCTCCGCCGCCGCACCCCGAAGACCTCGAAGAAGGCATTGTAGAAGCTCTGCGTCTCGCCCTTCTCGTAGGCCGCGTCTGCCCAGTCCTTGGCGAAGGCAGCGGCTCGTCCGCGTACCTCGTTCCAAGACAGACGCACGGTCTACAATGCTTCCTGATCGAAGTAGTCTTCGTCGATCCGTTTGATCTCGTGATGGATTCGCGTTCGCACGCCGACGCCATTCTGAACCATGAGGCGCGCCAGCTCTTCGCCGTCGATCAGGACGATGCGCTTCGGGCTCCGCGCCACGTAATCCCTCGCGGCGCGCGTGAAGCCGGCCGTGGTGACGAACACGCCCTTGGTCGTGCCCGCAGCGTCGATCGCGCCCGCAAAGTTGCGCAGGTCGCCTTCGCCCACGGTGTTGCCATCGGCGTACTTCTTCGCCTGCACGTAGACCTCGTCCAGACCGAGCGCGTCTTCCCGAATCGTGCCGTCGATTCCGCCATCGCCCGAACGTCCGGTCACACGACCCATCGCGGCGTTACCGCCGCCATAGCCCATCGCGATCAGCAAATCGACGACCACCCGTTCAAGAAGCGCCGGTGCGGCGTTGCGAACCCGGTCCAGTATCTCGGCTTCCAGCATCGTGCGCAGTTCCCCGGCGGCACGGTCCAGTGTCTCCTCGGGCGTCTCTCCGGATTCATCGTCTCGCCGTCCTGGCCGCTCGATATGCGGCGATTGCCGGTGTTTCCGGTTCTTCCACTCGACATAGGCCGGATACTCAAGCAGCAGCTTCAGGTCGACCCGGGACGGGTCCCGCGACAGCTGTCGTTCGCCTTCAGGCGTTATCCGATAGACGGCACGGTGGACCCTTTCCACCAGACCAGCGTATAGAAAGTGAGTGATGCTCCAACTTACCCGGTCCTTCAACCTGGTCGTGTGGCCGCCCCGAGTCCTTTCCAACAGGTCATCGGGCGTCAGCCCTTCCGCGGCGGCGACCCGCGCGCGCACCTCTGCGACCGGCGGCGCGCTCCCGTCTGTCAGCGCCTTGAGAACGGGAAGCATGAGCGACTGAAAGTCAGGAACAGCCATCGGCAGCTGCTCCCCTACGCCGCCGACTGCCGAGGTGTCACGCGTTCGGCGATCTCGCGACCCGCCTCGATCTCCGCTTGGCGAAGTTCCCAGGTCTTTTGCAGGTTCAGCCAGAGTTGCGGCGTCGTCCCGAAATACCGCGCCAACCGCAGCGCCGTGTCCGCGCTCACGCCCCGCTGGCCGTTCAGGATCATCGTCACCCGGTTCACCGGCACGCCCAGCGCCTTCGACAGCGCATTGGCCGACAGCCTGAGCTCGTCGAGTTCGTCGCGCAGGACTTCGCCCGGATGCACGGGCCTCATGCCGTTCTTCGTGTTCATGTCCCACTCCCTCAGTGATAATCCACGATCTCCACGTCCCACGGCCCGTCGTCGGTCCAACGGAAGCAGATGCGCTAATGCCCGTTGATCCGAATGCTGTGCTGACCGGCGCGGTCGCCCCGCAGGGTTTCCAGCCGGTGCTGGGCAACGCGGCGAGGTCACGGAGCGTCTCCGCGCTGTCCAACAGGGTCAGTCGGCGCGCCGCCTGATTGGCAAAACCGTGAAACGCCGCGACACGCAGCCCTTCGAAGAAGCGTCGTGTCTCCCGATCCTTGAAGCTTCGAATCATGCATGCCGACTGTAACCTCTATTACGGCCTCCGTAAATGCAACTCGCCGGCCGACCGTAGGGCGTGACCCTGGCCAGTGTCGCTGCCGGTTCGCCCGATGCGCTGCGGCAATGACCCGCCCGCGCGGCCCCACCGCGTTCCGGCGCGCCGCGCATGCGCGTGACGCTCGCCCTGACGCTATCGGCCTGCATCGCGTCAGGGCCGGCGACCGGCATGCTGTCCGGGAACGTGCGCACCGATCCCCGCGGTGGCGAGGTAACGAGTGCGGAGACTACTGCTGCGCGGTGGTAACGTGTGAGCCCGCACCGCCGCCGACGTTGCGGGCCGACCGCATGACCCTGCCGGTGCGCGAGTCTTCGCGCATTGATTTGTTACCTCCCGCTTCCTATAGTGCCGCTTGGAAGTCGCGCGGCGGTTCGGGAACTGTTTCCTCAGGTGCGCGGCGGGCGCTGCCGCTCAAGCGCCGCTCGGGCTAAATGCCGGTTGCACAACGGTTTTCATCGCCCGAGCATTTGAGCGGTCAGGAAGCGGGATAGGGACGCCCTTCGGCGGTTGGTTCTCACACCCGACGCATCGGTGATGCTTTCTGATCCAAAAGAAGCGATACCGAACTTCTGAAGAAAATCTGGGGTTTTCAACCCATTAGACGGTATTGGCTACTCTATCCCAACTCCTGTCTCTTTCGAAAACTTCTTCCACACTTAGGCGGTTTGCAACATGAAGATCGGTAGATAGGGTCTTAACTATCCTGACGACCGAGAAATCATGGCCGCTTACGGCAAAACGCTGGCGAGCCTCGGCGCGTTCAACGAAGCGTTGACCATTATCCGCCGAGCACAATTGCCCTTCAAGCAAGCGGACGGCTACTGCGAGGCGCTCAACAACTCATATGCCAGCGGCGGCCCAGTCAGGTATTTCGTGCTGTCCAACGGACTCGAAACCAACATCTACGAGCCCGGCAAGGAACAACCAGCTTTGGCCTTGGGCTTCAAACAGTTCGTCGAGGGAAACACCAACTATCGACGGCTCAAAGAGATGTTGCAGCCGATGGCTTTCTCCAAGAGCCGCTCCAAGCCCGACACTCAGAAAACCATCCACTTCTCCAAGCCGTCGATTGCGGAAGTGAATCATGTCTTTGCGAAGTGTCACCAGCATATCCACCAGTCCGACAAGATCAGTCAGGCGAAGGGATTTGAGGAATTCGTAAAACTCATCACTCTCAAACTGCTGTCGGACAATGCCAAGGCGTCTAGTGGATAAAATTTGACGTTTGAATCCCGCGAGGGATTCTCGCCGGGCACGTCGTGTGCGAGTCTGGCGCATGCGGCCAGGAATCATCGTCGATGTGAGTACCGCCGACCGTGCTCGTCTCGAAGCGGTCGTTGCGGACCGGAACAGCCGGCAGAAACACGTGTGGCGGGCACGGATCGTCCTTCTGAGCGGGGATGGTCTCGGCACGGTCGAGATCATGCGCCGCACCGGCAAGAGCAAGACAGCGGTTTGGCGTTGGCAGGAGCGCTTCATGCACGAGGGTGTCGAGGGGTTGCTGCGGGACAAGACGCGACCCTCGCGCGTTCCGCCGCTCGGCCGGGAAATCGCTGACCGCGTCGTCGCGCTGACGCTGAGTGCGCCGCGCCACGAGGCGACACATTGGACGGCGCCGGCGATGGCCAAGACGGTCGGCATCAGCGTCAGCGCGGTACAGCGCATCTGGCGGGCGCACGGGCTTCAGCCCCACCGGGTCCGGCAGTTCAAGCTGTCGCGTGACCCGGAGTTCATTCCCAAGCTGCGGGACATCGTCGGCCTTTATGTCGATCCGCCGGCGCACGCCGTTGTCCTGTCGGTTGACGAGAAGAGCCAGATCCAGGCGCTCGACCGCACCCAACCCGGGCTGCCGATGAAGACGGGACGCGCGGGCACGATGACGCATGACTACAAGCGGCACGGCACGACCACGCTGTTCGCCGCGCTGAACGTGCTCGAAGGGCGTGTCATCGGCCAGTGCATGCAGCGCCATCGACACCAAGAGTTCATTCGCTTCCTCAACGCCATCGAGGCCGACGTGCCCGCGGGAAAGCTGGTCCATGTGATCCTCGACAACTACGCCGCCCACAAGCATCCCAAGGTCCGCGGGTGGCTTACGTGCCATCCGCGCTTTTTCTTCCACTTCACCCCAACATCCTGCTCCTGGCTCAACGCCGTCGAAGGTTTCTTCGCAAAGCTCGCAAAGCAACGTCTCAAGCGCGGCGTCTTCCACTCGATCGTCGATCTCCAGGCCACCATCAACCGCTTCCTCGAACACACCAACAACGATCCGCAGCCCTTCATCTGGACAAAGGATCCCGACAAAATCATCGCCGCTGTCAGACGCGGGCATCAAGCGTTAGATTCCATCCACTAGCTCTCTAGACCTAAGGCGGCGACAAAATAGCCCGCGCGCCGGAAGCGCGCGGGCCGAGAGCGCAATACGCGCTGCTATTTTGGCTGCTCGACGTAACGAAGATAGGGCTTCACCGAGCGCCACCCCTTTGGGAATCTCGTTTTGGCTTCCTCATCGGAAACAGCTGGAATGATGATCACATCCTCGCCGAGGTGCCAATTGGCGGGCGTGGCGACTTTGTGCTTCGCGGTCAATTGCAGAGAGTCGATCACCCGCAGCAACTCATCAAAATTCCGGCCGGTCGACATCGGATATGCCAGGGCCAGCTTAATCTTCTTGTCGGGTCCGATGACATAGACCGTGCGGACAGTCTGGTTGTCCGCGGCGGTGCGCCCGTCGGAGCTGTCGCCGGCATCAGCCGGCAGCATGTCGTAAAGCTTGGCGACTTTGAGGTCCGGATCACCGATCATTGGATAGTTCGGCGCCGTTCCGGTCGCTTCTTCGATGTCCTTCGACCAGCGGCGGTGATTGTCGACCGGATCGACCGAAAGGCCGAGTATCTTGACGTTGCGCCGCTCGAACTCAGGCTTAAGCCGCGCCATTGTCCCCAGTTCGGTGGTGCAGACCGGAGTAAAGTCCTTCGGGTGAGAAAACAGTATGCCCCACGAATCTCCGAGCCAATCGTGAAACCTGATCGGACCGACGGTGGTTTCGGCCTCGAAGTCAGGGGCAGTGTCGCTTATGCGCAAGGTCATTATTCGCCTCCTCTGTGCTAACGCGCGTGCTCCCCTCACCCACTCCATCGATCGACGAGCGAGCGGCCACAAGCAAGCAGCCACGAATTCTCTCGGCTTAGCGGAGACAGGTTTCTCCGAAAGCGGCAAGATACAATGACCGATTTCGGCTGCGGTCAATAGGCTCGGGTACGAAAGAGTTGGTCAATGTCGCCGTTCCAGGTTCCATAATACTCAGCGAGCAATCGATCCGCGGGAGTCTTGCCACGAGCCACCGTTTCCTCCAAGGTTTCGAGATAGATGCGCTCGTCGGCGCCGCTTTCCGAATAGCGGGCCCGGCGACGCAGCCCTTCAAGCGCGAGATCTACCGCGCGCGCTGCCACCGCCAGGACGGCTTCGCCAGCTACCGACGCCTTTAATCCGACTTTCGGCACCGCTGCGTGAAGGGCTAGAAGGTCATCGGCTGACCAGTCGCGAACCATGTCCCAAGCGGCGTCCAGAATGTCGGGCTCATAGAACAGCCCGACCCAAAATGCAGGTGCGGCGCAGATGCGCTGCAATGGTCCGGCGTCGGCGCCGCGCATTTCGATAAACCGCCTGAGCCGGACCTCCGGAAACACCGTCGAAAGATGATTGTACCAGTCTGAGATCGTCGCCCGCTCGCCCGGCAATGCCTCCAACCGGCCGTCGATCAGGTCACGAAAAGAAGCGCCGGCGACATTATGGTATTTAGTGCCGCGCAATACAAAATAAAGTGGCACGTCGAGCGCCCAATCGACGTAAGCTTCGAAGCCGAAACCGGGCTCGAACACAAAGGGCAGCATACCAGTGCGAGCCGGGTCGGTCAGCCGCCACGACTCCGAGCGATAGGACTGAAATCCGTTCGGCCGCCCCTCGGTGAAGGGCGAGTTGGCGAACAAAGCAGTGGCGATGGGCTGCAGCGCGATCGCGACACGCATCTTCAATCGCATGTCCGCCTCGTCGCCGAAATCGAGATTGGCCTGGATCGAGCAGGTACGGAACATCATGTCGAGGCCGAGAGTCCCAACGCGCTGCATGTATTCACGCATAATCCGGTAGCGCTGTTTTGGCATCATCGGCGTCTCGTCGAGCGTCCACTTTGGCGAGAAACCGATCCCGAGAAACGAGATGTCGAGAGGGGCCGCGCATTCTCGCAACTGGGCAAGATGCGCGTTCAGCTCACGGCAGGTTTGATGGATGGTCTCCACCGGGGCGCCCGACAATTCCAATTGGCCACCTGGCTCGAGTGAAATGGCCCCGAGTCCCACCGGATCAATCAACCCGACGGGTTGGGCCGCCTCCTCGACGAGCTGCCAACCGAGCAGGCCAGCCATTGCCTCCAGAAGCTGGCGAATGCCACCTGGACCGGCATAGGGGATCGGGTCCAGATTGCTGGTGCGGAAGCCGAGTTTCTCATGCTCGGTGCCGATCCGCCATTGGTCGCGGGGCTTGGAGCCCTGTTCCAGCACGGCAACCAGCTGATCGCGCGATTCAATCGGCGTGTCTTCGAGGGCGTCGCCCGCCATGGGAACTCCGAAAAAGGACGGGATCTTACCGACGGTACCCGGTCGCAATCAACTGTTCTATGACCCGGCCCTAAATGCGCCAATCACCCAGCACCGCCTGGACCAGCGCCAATGCAGCCACGGCGGCGGTATCGGCACGCAAGATCCTCGGTCCAAGTGCGATCGGCGTTACAAAGGGTCGTGTGCGAAGGCGCGCCCTCTCCTCGGGAGAAAAGCCTCCCTCAGGCCCGACCAACAGTGCCAAATTCTGTTCGCGAACCTCGCGAAGGCCCGCAATCGGATCACTGCGGTCGGCAGCTTCGTCACAATAGACGATCCGCCGTCGCGGTTCGAGCGATAGCCAAGCGTCTAGCAATTGGGCCAAAGGCACCGGCTCATCGATCTGCGGAATGTTGAGAAGCCCGCATTGCTCGGCCGCTTCGATGGCGTTGGCCTGCATGCGCTCGGTGTTCACCTTGGTGACCTGGCTGTGCTGGGTCAGCACGGGGGTAAGCAGACCCACGCCCATCTCCACGGCCTTTTGGACCATGTAGTCGAGTCGGCCCTGTTTGAGTGGCGCAAATAGGTAATACATATCCGGCTTGGGTTCCTGCTGACGTTCCTGGCGCTCGATGGTCAGCGCCCAAGCACGCCGGTTGCGTTGGGTCAGAACCGCGCGCCACTCTCCGTCCCGTCCGTTGAACACGTGAACGGCACCGCCGGGGACCATCCGCAGGACGTTGACGAGATAGTTGGTCTGGCCGCGATCAAGGTCAACAATCGCGCCGACCGACAGCCGAGCTCGGAAAAACAGCCTTTGCTTCGCCGCGCCGGATCCCATCAGGCCCTGTCCTTGCAGTCGGTGGCGGCTTGACGCGGATCGGCCAAATCGCCACGACTCGTTTACCCGAAAACGGAGCCGTCGTGGCTACCCCCACCACCAACGTTACAGAATACACCGTCTCCTCGATCTCCGCCGCGCTGAAACGAACGGTCGAGGAGGCCTATGGCTATGTGCGGGTGCGGGGAGAGATTTCGGGCTTCCGCGGTGTTCACAGCTCCGGACACGCCTATTTCGCGCTCAAGGACGACAAAGCTCGGCTGGAGGCCGTGATCTGGCGCTCCACCCTGCAACGGGTCCGGTTTCAGCCGGAGGAGGGGCTGGAGGTGATCGCCACCGGCAAGCTGTCGACCTTCGCCGGCAGCTCAAAATACCAATTGGTGATCGATGCGCTCGAGCCGGCCGGCGCTGGAGCGCTGATGGCGCTCCTGGAAGAACGCCGGAAGAAACTGGCGGCCGAGGGTCTGTTCGACCAAGCACGGAAACGGAGGCTTCCGTTCCTGCCGAAAACGATCGGCGTGATCTCGTCACCGACCGGCGCGGTGATCCGCGACATCATCCATCGGCTAACGGATCGTTGCCCCGCCAATGTGCTGCTTTGGCCGGTGCGGGTGCAGGGAGAAACTGCCGCGGCCGAGATCGCAGCGGCAATCACCGGTTTCGATGTGCTCCGCAAGGACGGCCCCGTGGCCCGGCCGGACCTACTGATCGTCGCCCGGGGCGGTGGCAGCCTTGAGGATCTGTGGCCGTTCAACGAGGAAATCGTTGTCCGCGCTGCGGCCGAGGCTTCGATCCCTTTGATCTCTGCGGTCGGCCATGAGACCGATTGGACCTTGATCGACCACGTTGCCGATGTCAGGGCGTCGACCCCGACCGCGGCGGCGGAACTGGCAGTGCCGGTGCGCGCGGACCTCGCGAGCAAGATTGACGTTGCAGGCGCCCGTTGCCGGACAGCGGTTTCGCGTCTCATCGAGCGCGGTCGAAAAGAGCTCGTCGGGATTGGTCGGGCATTGCCATCTACAAATGACGTTCTTGCCGATCCCAGCCGTGTGCTGGATGAAATTGGCGCCCGGCTCGTTCGTTCGCTGACGGCCAATGCCCTCGCTCATCGCGCTCGGCTTGCGCGAGTGGCGGCGAGCTTATCGCTCGCCGGCCTCGGCCGCGTCGTCAGCTATGCGCGGACGCAGCTCGTCTCAGCCGGCAACCGAATGACTCAAGCGCTCGCGGTCTATGCGGAGCGGAAACGCTCAGAGTTGGCGCTCCGGGCGCGGAGGGTTCGAGCCGAACCAATCGCAACTCGCCTTGCCGCGGGCAACACCCGCCTCGCCGAGATTGACCGGCGGCGGCGCCACGGCTTGCGACAGCGACTGCTGATCGCCTGGCAAAAACTCGAAGCACTCGACAAATTGCTGGATGCCTTCTCGCTGTCGAAAGAGAGCATTCTCGCTCGTGGATTTGCCCTAATTCACGGACCGGAAGGGCAAGTCATCGGCAAGGCCGCCGAAGTGCCGGCCGGCGGCGCGCTGGAGCTCGAGTTTTCCGATGGCCGCGTCTCTGCCGTAGCCGGCAGGGGCGCCGTCAGCCCGAAAAAGACACGACGACGTACCCGTGCTCCGGACCCCGGCCAGGGTTCGTTATTCGATCCTGGCTCAAATGGAGACGGGAAATAGCGGACGAATGGATCGCCGGCGTCGGCTGGTCCGATGGACACCACGAGAGCTAACCCGCTGAGTGACTGGTACAGCTGGACGGACTTGAACCGTCGACGTCCGGAGCCACAATCCGAAAATTGACCTACACACACCTGCACATAACACATCCACTGTCTAGCGTCACTGCGGCTTTCTGCTATCATAGCGCCAAATAGCGATACACGGCTACACGCCCCTTCAGAGTGACTAGGGAGTGACTAGGATGGCTAAGGCGCATCTCACCGAGATTACCATCAGGAGCCTCAGGCCGCCCCAAAGCGGCCAAGTTGTTTATTGGGATTCCAACCTCAAGGCGTTCGGTTGCCGGGTGTCGCAAGGCGGCACGCGGACGTGGGTGGTGAAGAACGCTGGCAGGCTTTCGACAATCGGACGATGGCCACTTCTGCCGGTCGCCGAAGCTCGCACCGAAGCCAAGCGAATTCTGTACGAAGGCATGATGGGCAAGATCCGGCCCGGCTCGATGACCTTCGACGCGGGTCTAAAGAAATTTCTGAGTGCCGCCGCAAGACGCAACCGATCGCGCACGGTCCATGACTACCGATATCTTCTCGGTCGGCATTTCCTTCCGCACTTCGAGCGCAAGCAGCTTTCCTCAATCACACCCCAGCTCGTCGCTGACGAAATTTCTCGGCTCGACAACACACCAGGTCAGCAAAATCACGCCTTTGTCGCCCTCAGAGTGTTTTTCCGCTGGTGCGTTCGCCAGCACCACATCGAACGCTCCCCGATGGAGGGCATGGCTCTTCCGTCTCGGAGCATTCCGCGCGAACGCGTCCTTACCGATGACGAGCTAGTTGCAGTATTCAAGGCTGCCCAGCATACACCCTATCCCTACGGGTCAATCGTTCAGCTGCTTATTCTCACCGGGCAACGCAGAGGGGAAGTCGCCGCTCTCCGATGGGATCATATCGACAGCGACACCATCACCCTACCCGGTGCCCTTACCAAAAACCGCCGCCAGCACTCATTTCCGACAAATCAAATGGCGAGGGTCGTGATCTCTGAAATTGCACCCCTATCGGATTATCTGTTCCCCGCCTCCCGTGACCACGTTCGAGGCAAACCAACAACGATCTTCAATGGCTGGCAAAAAGCCAAAATACTCCTCGACAACAAGTGCGGGGTCGCCAACTGGACGCTTCATGACCTCCGGCGAACCTTCTCATCCAATATGGCCGCTCTTCGTGTGCCCCCTCACGTGACCGAGAAGCTTCTAAATCACTCGTCAGGCATCGTGAGCGGCGTTGCGGCCACCTACAACCGATACCAGTATCTCCCTGAAATGCGGGACGCGGTATCGGGTTGGAACGACAGACTCGCCACCCTTCTAAATTGAGCATAAACTCACCGCGCTAGTGGATAAAATTTGACGTTTGAATCCCGCGAGGGATTCTCGCCGGGCACGTCGTGTGCGAGTCTGGCGCATGCGGCCAGGAATCATCGTCGATGTGAGTACCGCCGACCGTGCTCGTCTCGAAGCGGTCGTTGCGGACCGGAACAGCCGGCAGAAACACGTGTGGCGGGCACGGATCGTCCTTCTGAGCGGGGATGGTCTCGGCACGGTCGAGATCATGCGCCGCACCGGCAAGAGCAAGACAGCGGTTTGGCGTTGGCAGGAGCGCTTCATGCACGAGGGTGTCGAGGGGTTGCTGCGGGACAAGACGCGACCCTCGCGCGTTCCGCCGCTCGGCCGGGAAATCGCTGACCGCGTCGTCGCGCTGACGCTGAGTGCGCCGCGCCACGAGGCGACACATTGGACGGCGCCGGCGATGGCCAAGACGGTCGGCATCAGCGTCAGCGCGGTACAGCGCATCTGGCGGGCGCACGGGCTTCAGCCCCACCGGGTCCGGCAGTTCAAGCTGTCGCGTGACCCGGAGTTCATTCCCAAGCTGCGGGACATCGTCGGCCTTTATGTCGATCCGCCGGCGCACGCCGTTGTCCTGTCGGTTGACGAGAAGAGCCAGATCCAGGCGCTCGACCGCACCCAACCCGGGCTGCCGATGAAGACGGGACGCGCGGGCACGATGACGTATGACTACAAGCGGCACGGCACGACCACGCTGTTCGCCGCGCTGAACGTGCTCGAAGGGCGTGTCATCGGCCAGTGCATGCAGCGCCATCGACACCAAGAGTTCATTCGCTTCCTCAACGCCATCGAGGCCGACGTGCCCGCGGGAAAGCTGGTCCATGTGATCCTCGACAACTACGCCGCCCACAAGCATCCCAAGGTCCGCGGGTGGCTTACGTGCCATCCGCGCTTTTTCTTCCACTTCACCCCAACATCCTGCTCCTGGCTCAACGCCGTCGAAGGTTTCTTCGCAAAGCTCGCAAAGCAACGTCTCAAGCGCGGCGTCTTCCACTCGATCGTCGATCTCCAGGCCACCATCAACCGCTTCCTCGAACACACCAACAACGATCCGCAGCCCTTCATCTGGACAAAGGATCCCGACAAAATCATCGCCGCTGTCAGACGCGGGCATCAAGCGTTAGATTCCATCCACTAGCTGGCAGTTCAACCAGCGGCATCGCGATGCCCCTAACGGGAGCATCCGATGTCAATGGACAGACTGATAGTAAGCAGGAAGCAGCTACGTGAACTGGGTATAGCCTTGTCGTTCACGCACATAGACCGCCTGGAAAAGCAGGGTCGCTTTCCGTCGCGGATAAAGCTCGGGTGGCACCGTGCTTCACGGGTGGTCTGGTACTACGACGACGTGGTCGCCTGGATTCGAGAGCGAGCCTCAAAGACAGCGCCGTTGAAAGACGACGCTTCCTGAACGGGCGGGGCCGGAGCTTCGACGCTTCGGCCCCATTTTTCGGCTTAGGAAGATGAAAGTTACGATTTCGCGCCGGGAAAAACGCGGGCTGCGGCGCAGTTTCTATATAGATTGTAGCGTTGAGTTTTCTGAGGAAGAACAGGCGATAATCAAAGCGCGCAACTTGAAGCGCTACGGATTTACGGTGGACCAATCATATCGGATGCCGAACGATATCCTGGCCGGTTTCCTTCGCGGCGTGACGCCGCTTTTAGCGGTGATCGGTTTTGTACTTATGATCACCTCCGGCGGAGGTCCTAGGGGCGATTTGTGGGGTGTCCTTTTCTTTGGCAGCCCGATCGTTTGGTTGACCGGCTGGAACATGGACCGGCGTGGCGACAAAGCTGCCGGCAGGAAGGAAATAACCGTCAGGCGTCTGCTTTCATCAGACACATTCACTGTATTCGCGTCCGACGCCGGTGAGGCAAAGCGCTCCGAGGACAATATCCACGAGCACCTTGCACGGCTAAAAAACGAGATGGTGGTGCTAATGGATGTGAGTAAGTCCGACACCTACGAACTATGAAGGACGATCTGCCAGTTCAATTAGCTGTAGCGGCTCTTGGAATCGGTATGCTGATCATGGCCCTTGCTATGGGGGCCGTGTTCCTTGCTCCCATTGGTTTGATCTTTCTTGTCTATCAGTTCTTCCGCTGGCGTCGCGCCAGATCTCGCGAACACGCTTATTTACGAATGTTGATCGTCGCCGGATCAAACGGGCCAACTTCCCTAAGCACGATGATTTCGTGGAGGCTCACTTAAAGCGATTTCTAGAATCGTGCGGCAATGAATACCCATCACGCGCGGTCTACGATGCCTTCGGTGATATTGTATCAATCTTATACACTGCCGAAGACCTTACTAATCCGCTAGCGCCACTAGAGCCAATTACGAATTCCATCGAGGAGGCTCGTTATCGCGACCAACTCACAGCCCATATAGGCAAGCTAAACGATCCGCGCAGAACACTTCGTCTGGTTCATGAGACATTCGCGAAGACTTCGTCAACTTTCATGCAGGCCCTCCCTCCTATGGGCCGGTTGCGGGTGTCACAATTTTTCTCCAGGGCAGACGCAAGGTTACCGTTGGTTCCGGCCGTGGACGTAATGCGAAATGTTCCGGGCGTTGTACAGGATATTCTGGAACTATACTTTTCTTCGGAACTGATGGAGCGCGATCTCTTTGCTAGGGTCAGGAGTGCATTGGATCGGAACGCCAATACCATGTCCGGCGTAGAGTTTCCGTCCCCGCCCTCTAAACTCGTTTTGCCAAACGCTTATAAGGGCTCAGACGGGGAGATAGTTGATGGCTATCTTGGAGGGACGCCGTTCCATAATCTGTTCTACGCACGTATCCCGTTTTCTATCCCCGACGACCCTTATCGGATGGAGCACACCTTTATCCTCGGTGGAGGCGGTGCGGGTAAATCGACCCTCATTCAGCAGATAGTTTTAGATGACCTTGCAAAGCCCAATCCTCCGCCGATGGTCATAATCGACCCCAAAGGTCAGCTCGTAGACCGCATTTCCTGGCTGGAGGCTTTCAGTCCAGAGGACGGCCGACTTACGGATCGCCTGGTCATCGTCGACCCCGACGACTCTCCGGCTCTCAACATGTTCCACGCAGCCGACCGTTGGAACCGCATGTACGACGATAGTTTCAGACACCAGCTCCAATCACAGGCTATCCGAAACCTCACCTATATATTTTCAAGCATCGAAAGCTCCCTAACACCAAAACAGTCGGTGTGTTTTACCTTCTGCGTACACTTACTTTTTCTGTTCAAGGGAGCCAACGTCACTACGCTAATGGAGCTGCTGGACGACCCGGCTAAGAGCCTTTCCGAAAGCACTTTCCGTCCCACCGTCGAGCGACTGGACCCGACGCCCCTCCAGTTCTTCAAAAACGACTACTACTCCACTGCTTACAAGGAGACTCGGCAGGAGGTGAAACGGCGGCTTTACGGGGCATTATCATGCACCCGCAATTGCTCGCCATGTTCTCGACGCCGGAGCGCAAGATTGATTTGTACGACTGCATCCAACAGAGGAAGATTGTGCTAGTGAATGGCTCGCTGGGCACCCCAGGATCAGAAGCCTCACAGCTCTTTTGCCGGTACTTCGTCGCGCTCACCCTCAACGCTATATTCGAACGCAACGCCATAAAGGACCGGACACAATGGCACCCCAGCTATCTCATTGTCGATGAGTTCCAGCTTGTCGCGGACGATGTCAAAACGCCTGAGATGCTTCGACTGGCCAGGGAATACAACCTCGGCGTCACCCTGGCCTTTCAGGAAATCCACGGCAAACCGTTCAACGACTCGCTCCGTGCCTCCATATCAACCCGCATTCCCCAAGTGACCGATCCATCTGATGCGGTTTCCGTCTGATTCCTGTGTAAGAATCAGTGGATTAGATCAGACGGAGAGTGGGTCGAATGCGGAACCTGGAGGGTGAGTCGGATCGGGGGCTGCTGCGGGCGTTTTTCGACCGAAGACTGAAGTTCGAGTTCCACGGTTCGCGGATCACGTCAGACGCTGGTCTGCTCGCCTATCGTGAACTGGACGAAGCCCTCGGCCTGACCACGCTGGCCGGTGACGTTATTGCTGACAGCCGGACCGGCAAGAACGGTTGGCACGGCATCATCGGTCTCCTTCGCCAATCCGTCTATGGTCGTCTCGCCGGGTACGAGGACGTGAACGACGCCGACCGGCTGGGGCGCGATCCTGCGATGCGGTGGATCGTCGGCGGCAGGGCTGTCGAGCGCGGCGGCGCATCGACCAGCCAGATGGGCCGGTTCGAGACGGAGTTACTCGCCACCAATGACAACCTCGCCGCGCTCGCTGACCTTTTGGGCATCTGGATCGACCAGGTTAACGAGCGCAAGCCGCCGAAGATTATCGTGCTCGACATGGACAGCTCCGTCAGCCCGACCTACGGTGACCAGGAGGGCACGGCCTACAACGGTCACTTCGGCTGCACGTGCTATCACCCGCTGTTCGTGTTCAACCAGTTCGGCGATCTGGAGCGTTGCGCCCTGCGTCCGGGCAACGTGCACAGCGCCCATGAATGGCGCGATGTGTTGGACCCGGTGGTCGCTCGATACCGGAACAAGACACTCCGGCGTTATTTCCGTGGTGACGCCGCCTTCGCCTCGCCCGAGGTTTATGAGTTTCTGGAAGCGGAAGGCTTCAAGTACGCCATCCGGCTTCCGGCCAACAAGGTGCTGCACGACAGCATCGCGCACCTGCTCAAGCGCCCCGTCGGTCGGCCGCCGAAGGAAGTTCGTCGGTATTACGCGAACTTCAGCTATCGGGCCGGTAGCTGGACGGAGCCCCGCCGGGTCGTCGCCAAGGTGGAGTGGCACTCAGGGGAACTGTATCCCCGCGTCGGCTTCATCGTCACCAACCTGAGCCGTCCTGCCGAGCGGGTTGTTGCGTTCTACAATCAGCGCGGCACTGCCGAGCAATGGATCAAGGAAGGCAAGAACGCCATCAAGTGGACGCGGCTGTCATGCCGTTCGTTACGCAACAATGCCGTCCGGCTCCAGCTGCATGCACTCGCCTATAACCTCGGCAACTTCATGCGTACCCTGGCGTTGCCCGATACCGTGGAGCAATGGTCGCTGACGACGCTGAGGGAGAAGCTGGTCAAGATCGGTGCGAAAGTTGTCAGCCATGGCCGGTACGTCACATTTCAATTGGCCGAGGTTGCAGTCCCAAGAAGCTTGTTCCAGAAAATCTTGAGCCTGATTGATGATCTACGACGAAGACCCGCTCCGGCGTAGGCCGAGGGAATCGACGGCAAGGAGATTGCGACACGAGAGGTGTGTCTGGATGGCAAGAGAAACGACCAAATGGCCTTCCACGCGCTGGCCGATTACCAAAATCATGTCATCGGATGGCTGCAATGGGAACAGAGTTCCCCTGGAGATGGGGCCGTGGTACGATTTCCGCGAATTTGGATGTCATCTGGGGAATGTCGGATCAAAGGACATCAAGGATTGGTCAAAGAGACTAGTTGTTATCAAAGGGGTTCAAGGAAACTAATTACAGGTGCGATGCCTTCGGCAACGCACACACAATCAGAGAGAATTGAATGACACGCCCCAAATGGTACTTCGGAGCAAGCTTCGAGGCCGAGGGGCAGGGAGAAAAGGAAGCCCGTCGTCCCAACAAGTCTGTCGGGACTTTGACTTGGCAGAACCCAGAAAAGTTGGCGGGCGGATGTCTTCTCTATCGTCTCGGCCCTGTCGATTTCGATGAGCACTCAGCGGGGAAGAACTGATGACGATGGCCCTAATTGGCGGCAGCATTCCCAACGGACGTTACATCGCTGCTGCTCGGCATCTGGTTGGCATGACACAGCTTGAACTGGCCAACGCCGCCTGCCTTCACGTCAATAGTCTCAAACGTCAGGAGCAATCGGATCGCCGAGTTGGTGGCTATGCCGTTGGCCGCCTGATCGACGTTCTCGCCGAGAAGGGTATCGAAGTCAGGGATGGCATAATCATTGTTCGAAAGCAGTGATCGTCAGCTGTACCGACCAATTTATATAGGCCTGTATGGGCAATTCGGTGTCCAAGGAGACCCCCCACCCCAGCACTCCATGATTGGTAGTCGTTATGGCCAACAACATCTGCATATGCGGCCCTCGCGCGAGGCCAGCTTCGTTCGCTCGACCGGCAGCAAGAAAGCGGTTGATGGGAAGATCGACGAGCAAGAGAAATTCGTTGGCCGGTGGCGAGAGAGTGCGCGCGGCCCCGGCAAAGTCAATTCGCGTCGCTCTGGGCGAATTGAAGCTGATACTGCGGAAGCCGACACCGGCATCACGCACCAGCTAGTTTCCAAATGGACAAAGCGGCTTTCTGACTGTCCGTCGTCAGGTAATTTGGAACCGATGAGCGGCCTGATTTAAGAGAGGGTTCGGCCCATCTGGTTGGTCATTTTATGCGGCGGTTTTGCGGTATTGCAAGCGCCGGGTTTGTAGCGTCTTTTGTTTGATCTTTTCTCTTTTCAACAGGATGGTCTGGCCGCGCCCGAAGTAGACATCGGCCGGCGTGAGGTTGCCCAGGCTCTCGTGGTAGCGGTGATAATTGTAGTGGCCGACGAAGGCCTCGATCTGTGTCTCCAAGTCGCCAGGCAGATAGTAATTTTCCAAAAGGATGCGGTTCTTCAGGGTTTGATGCCAACGCTCGATCTTGCCCTGGGTTTGCGGATGATAGGGAGCGCCGCGAATGTGCTCCATATCGCGGTCGTCGAGCCATTCGGCCAGATCGTCGGCGATGTAGCTGGAGCCGTTGTCAGACAGGAGCCGTGGCTTGTGAATGACCGTTGCCCGATCGCAACCTGACGCCTTGAGCGCCAGTTCCAGCGTATCGGTGACGTCCTCGGCCTTCATCGTGGTGCAGAGCTTCCACGCGATAATGGTGCGCGAGAAGTCGTCGAGCACGGTGGAGAGGTAGAACCAGCCCCAATCAATGACCTTGAGGTAAGTGAAGTCGGTCTGCCAGAGCTGGTTTGGCGCCGTGGTCTTGTCCTGGAACTCGTCGGACGCCTTGAGGACGATAAAGGCCGGGCTGGTGATCAGATCATGGGCCTTGAGCAGTCGATAAACCGAGGATTCCGATACAAAGTAGCCCTCTGTGTCTGTGAACCGGACAGCCAGTTCCCGCGGCGACAGATCCGTCTCGTCCAGCGCCAGCTGTACGATCCGGTCTCTCACCTCATCGGGGATACGGTTCCAGACTTGGCCAGGCCGCGAGCGGCGGTCCTCCAGGGCCTCCGGTCCGCCGGTCAGACAGCGGTCGTACCAGCGATAAAACGAGGTGCGGGGAATGCCCAACTGCGCCAGCGTGCGCTTGGCCGGCAGATGGGATCGCTCAACCAGCCGGATGATCTCCAGCTTCTCCGATAGTGGATACCTCATGCCTCCTCTCCCCCATCCGCGATCATGCTTTTTTTGAGTAGACGGTTGTCCAGCGTCAGGTCAGCAACGGCCTCCT
Source organism: Kaistiaceae bacterium (assembly GCA_963667605.2). Taxonomy (GTDB): domain Bacteria; phylum Pseudomonadota; class Alphaproteobacteria; order Rhizobiales; family Kaistiaceae; genus JADLGL01. The sequence continues at coordinate 141,838 of CAXXUZ010000003.1, read as the reverse complement.
TGAGTGCCAGTGCCTCACTGCGAAGATGCCGGACCTCATCGGAGGTAGCCTCACGGGCAGTGTCACCCGCCAGGCGCTTCTTCCCGGCCTCCAGGAAGTCCTTCGACCAGCGGTAATAGAGGTTCTGGTTGATCCCCTCACGGCGACACAGCTCAGCGATACTGTCCTCGCCGCGCAGGCCCTCCAGAACGATCCGGATCTTCTCTTCGGCGCCGAACTGCCGACGAGTCGCCCGCCGGATGTCCTTCACGACCTTCTCGGCCGATGCTTTCTGGTGATTGGTGTTCCGTCTCATCTTCAATCCCTCGTGGGTTAAGATGAGCCAGAAACCCTCTCTTGTTCAATCCGCCCAATCTGTCCCAGGGGCGCTGACGCCGGACAGGTCTGACAATGCCCCGATCGGCTCTTACAGTCGGACGCGTGCATGTCATGCTTGGCTTGCGCGAACCACGATAGAAAGCCCCCGAGCGTTGTCGAACCGAATAGAATCCGGACACCGTTAGTGTAGTCCCCTCTTAAATCCGGCATTCCGGCTGAGTTCCGTACCGCCACACGCCTGTGCCGTCCCAGCCATCCGATTGGCCCGCCGATCCCTCACCCCCGTCTAGAGACATGCTCCATATCGTCGATTGCTGACGGCAACTTTCATAGCGTGGGCTCCGACGGAACGCACGGCCCGTTCAGGATTGCCGCCATCACGCCGCCAATGCGCTCGGCGGCGGCCTCGACGTCCCGGTCGCTGACATGCGCGTAGCGCAGCGCCATTTGCACCTGGGCGTGGCCGAGCAGACACGCCACCACCGGCAGCGGAATACCTTGCATCGCAGCCTGGCTGGCAAACGTGTGCCGGAGGTCGTGAAGGCGCACATCCTCGATACTGGCCAGCTTCCGCACCTTCTTCCACAAGCCGAGATCCGTGCGCGCCCGCGTCGGATCACTTGGTGAGGAAAACACCCAGGAACTGCCCGACCGCGGTTGCCGCTCGATGATGGCGCGCGCCTCGGGGCTCGACAGCACCTGTCTTGGGCCGGTCTTGCTGTCCTCAAGATCGAGGGTGTCGCTTTCCACTTCCATCCACCGCAGATTCAACACCTCGCTCTTGCGGCAACCCGTCAGCAACAGTAAGCGAATGATGTCCGCTTGTACCTTGGATGAAGGCCACCTGGCTTCGTAGCGATCCAGCACCTCATGGAGACGGCCTATTTCCTCGCGGGACAAGAAGCGGGTGAGCTTGGGGCGCGGATTTCTCTTTACGCCCCGGGTCGGATTGGTCTCGATGTGGCCCCGGGCAACCGCGTGGTTCATGATCTGCCGGAGCACGAGCAGCGCCGAGTTCGCGCCGCCGGGTGCTGTTGCACTGTACCCCTCGAACCACCGGATAACACCTGTCCTGTCGATCCTGTCAAGCGGCCTGGCGCCGAATACGGGCACCAGCTGATTGTTCAAAGCCCAGTCTTTTGGCGTCTTTGTCGATTGCTTACAGGGCTCATAACACGCCGCTCTCCACGATCCCGCGACGAAGTCCCGGAATAACGGAGCCTGCGCGCCGTCGGCGCCTTCCACCCGTTCCCCCGACTGCATTCGGCCCCAGACCTCTATGCATTCGCGCCGTGCCTCGTCGACGCCCCCGAGCACCACCTGGCCAAGCGTGAACTTCCGGGATTGGCCTTCCGCGTGGCGGTGATACACGTAGCTCTTGTGCCCCGTCGGCCTGATCCGGACCCCGAACCCGGCAATACGGGTATCCCAAACCATATATTCGATATCCCCGGCTTGAGCTTGCTGATCCTCGCATCGGTCAGCTTGATCTTCCTTGCCATGGCTCAGACCCTTCGCAAGACCGACGAGACGGTATCGACTGCCTCACGGGCCGCGGCGTTGGCAAAGTTGGTGTATTTGAGTGTGGTCCCCGGATGGTCGTGTCCCAGCAACCGGCCTATGGTCAGCACGGTTTCGCCATGCATGAGGGCAATGCTGGCGTACGTATGCCTGAGATCGTGCGGACGGACATCGGGCACGCCGGCTTCCGTCCGCAAGTCCTGCCAGAACTCGGTGATCTCCGCCAGATGCTCCGCGGCCCGGTAAGGCGAGGGAAAGACCCACGCATTTTTCCTGGGCAACCGTTTTAGGACCTCCCGCGCGGCGGACGACAGCCAGACCGTTCGCGGCCCGTTCTTGCTATCCCGAAGGAAGAGCTTGCCTTCCCGGTAATCCCGCCATTTGAGGGTCAGCAACTCGCCTTTTCGGCACCCCGTCAGTAACAGCAGCCGGATAAAGTCCGCCTGGGCCGGGCGCGTCTCGTCATACCGGTTCAGAACCTCGACGACGCGGCGAATCTCGTCCGGCGACAGGAAGCGTTCCCGCGCACGGCGGCGGTAACGTTTGATGTCTTTGCAAGGATTGCTGTCCTCTGGCCTGTATCCGGACACCTCGGCCTGCCGCAGGATGGCCGATAGCACCGGCAGAGATCGGTTCGCCGACGCTGGCTTCGCATGAAGGGACTCGAACCATTCCAGCACCTCCCGCCGCGTAATGCCGGCAATCGGCCGCCCCTTGAACCATGGCAGAATATGGTTCTCATAGTAATTCACGTTGACAGCGAGCGTGCGTGGTTTCCAGTGCCTCCGGTAATAGGAAAACACCTCGTCGGCGACCACCTCGAAAGCGATATCCGGCGGCTGTGCGGGGACACTCTCCCGCCCTTTCCTGAGGCCGGCCAACAAGGTTCGCGCTTGCGACCGGGCCTCGGCTTCGGCCAAAGCGTCTGCATCGCCGATCTTCGTCCAGCGGCGTTGGCCGTCGTATTGCGTTTGCAGGAAGTAGCTTTTCTTGCCCGAAGGCAGAACCCTGATCCCGAATCCCTTAAGGTCGGTATCGCGGATGTCGTAGGTAGAGTTCCGTGGCTTTAGACGGTCGACACGAGACTGGTTTAGGGGAAGATTTCGCATGGTCTTTTCTTCCGATTCGAGTTGCAACCGGGGCAGGTTTGCAGTGCCTGTCCCGACGAATACGAAAGAAAAAACGGTGCTAAATTGGGTAGTTTTGTTTGGGTTTTAACGTGCACATTCTGTGCAGAGGTGTGAAGCCGCGGTCCTCGAGGTTTTGCACGAACTGCCTCAGACTGCCGGAATACTCGCCCGCGTGATCGGCCCAGTTTTTCCAGGAAATGAAAAGATCGGATGATGCCGTCCAGGCATTCATATCTCGATCGGCACGATCGTCGATCCATGCGGCTATGGCGTCTTCACTTTCGAGATAGGCGTCGGTGGCCGCGGTGACGACGCTGGACGGCATCAGGCCGTGCCCTTGCCATGCGGCACACCCCTCGATCATCCACGCCAGTATGCCGGGCCATTCGGCCTTGCGGTTGTCGGTGAGGTTTTTATCGCGTTCCTCGTCCAGGATCGTCACCGCAAACGGAATGAGGTTGAAGCGGCGCCGGATCGCCTCATCGACCGATCGGAGGCCGGGTTTGTGGTTGCCGGCGATCAGCAATTTGAATTGCGGCGTGAATTCGAAAAAATCCATTCGCATAAATCGCGCCGCAATCTTGTCGCCGCCGGTTAGTGCCTTGATCCTGCTTTCGGCCCAGCGCCGACCCTCCTCGGTCTCGACCGCGGTCACCAACCTGGCGCCCTGGAGCCCGGCGAGGTCGGTAGGGTGGCGCTCATGTGACGACGCGGTGAAAGTCTCGATCGGCGCGGTGCGGTGATAGTCGCCGAGGATACCGGCAACCGTGTTGACGAAGACGCTCTTTCCGTTGGCGCCGGTGCCGTAGAGAAAAAACAGAGCGTGTGCCGACGTGAAGCCGGTGAGGGCGTAGCCGGCGACACGCTGCAGAAAGGCGACCAGCTCGTGGTCGCCGTCGGTCACGCGATGAAGGAAGGCGAGCCAGGTCGGACACTCACCCTCCGCCGCCGCGGCGGTGATCTTCGTCGCATATGCGATCGGATCGTGCGGCCGGCGCCGTCCCGATCGTAGATCGACAATCCCGGCCGGCGTGTTGAGTTGCCACGGATCGGTATCCCATTGCTCAACACTCGCGGCCAGCCGACGATCGGCCTTGGCCAACCGCTCGACCGCGGCGACCGTCCTAGCGCTGGCAATCATCTTGGCGGCTTTCGTGTTGCACTCGATCGCCGCTTCTAGGCAAATCCTTCTGGCTAGGTCGAAGGCGTGCAGGGTGTCGTCGAACTTCCACCGCTGGCCATCCCACATCAGCCACTTTGACCACGCGGCGACGTAGCGAAGATCCTCGGCTCTAGCTTCAGCAAAGTGGAGGGCCAGCGCTTCGTCGGTGAATGCTGGCGGCCGCGCTTCCTCGATCTCGTCAATGCGCATGACAATGTCGTCCAGCTCGGCGTTGGTGTGGGCCTCAGCCATGGGCCGCCTCCCCGACAATCATGCTGATCGAGTCCTCAAGGATCGCCAGCGCCGTTTGCGGGTTCATGTGGCCGTCGCTGAGTGCTTCTTCTGCCCATTCGATGTGGACACGTGCCAGTGCCAATCGCAGCCAAGCCATGTGAAGCTCGAAGCTCGCGGCCCGACGCAGCTGCCGATGGTCGACAACCGCCATCAGATCAATGTTGTTCATTGGATCGCCGCCTTGCCGAAGGCCGGATCAGCGATGATCGACGCCCGCAGCTCGGGCAGGCCGAAGCGGCTGGCTATGAGATGGCATTGAAAAGACGTGGGAGAATGAGTATCAACGAAGGTGATCTGCTGCCCCGCAAGATCATCACTTCGAGGCCCGCGAGCTATCTCATTAGCAGCGGGCTTCGCTGCGGATGGCGCCATCTCGTCACGGTGCCCCTTGAGCGGCTAACGCCTGCTTCAACATTTTCGACTTGAATTCATCGAGCTGCCGACGACTCCGATAATTTCGATTTCTGATCTTTATTGCGGGCGGAAACGCCAGGCTGGGATCATTGGTCCAGCGCCATCCGGTCATCGGTGACACATCGAACTCATCCCAAACGACGGGATCGGGCACCAGAGCACCCACATCATGGTAGGTACCGAGATCGGCACCGGCATCGACGCTATTTTGGGTGGAAACGATTGGGGGGGGGCGCTGGGTTCCTTAGAAGAAAAGGGCATGGGGAGTGTTCTTTCGTTGCTTGCACTTGGCAACGTTTTGGCTACACGAACTCCAGTGTGCGGTTAAAAGTGGAGGAGCTAAATTCTATGTGCGCCCCTTTTGTTCTATCCCCAACGAACTCGCGGTAATATGAAAACTAATTCCGCAGAACGCGCAGGAGTCTCAAACGCTCCCTGAAAGGTCGCTGCTCCAAGTTCATCGAATATCATTTGAAGTGCGGCTTTTCCCGCAGCCAGAATTGGTTCGGTGCCTTTCTCGCGTTGGTCACCCCGGTCCAGCCCGCACCGGCTCCACAACGTTGTTGGCTGGCTGATCGTTGACAATGGAATCGATCTTCCGCCCCCAACCTTCCAAAGCAACGCGCTTTTCATCGGCAAAGCTGTGGCGCTGATAGACACCGACGATACCGGCGAAGCTTCCTGAAATGTGGTTGAGCACCTTCTCGATCACCGGCAAAATGATACCCAACCTCGCCATGCCGCTCGCCGTGGTCCTTCTCAGGTCGTGCACCCGCCAGTCCGGTATCTCGATCCCGGCTGGATCGTGCCCCCGTTCCACGATCTCCTGACGGGCGACAGAGAGCATCGCCTCGTCGAACCGTTCCTTTGCCCGTGAGAAGCCGGTCACCGGCGTCCGCCCATTGGTGGTGAACATGAAACCAGACGGCCCTTCGATCTTAGGCACGGCCTCCAATACAGCGAGCGACTGATCGCTCAGAAACACGTCGTGCTGGCGATCGTTTTTTGCTCTCTCTCGGGGAAGGCTCCACATCCGTTCGTCAAGATCGAACTCGCGCCATGTGGTACGGCTGACCTCGGATCGACGTTGGCCGGTCAGAAGCAGTAATTTGAAGATCGGCCCGAACGGATAGCCGGCGTCGCTGGCCGCTTTCCATAGCCAGCGGATTTCGTCATCGCCAAGCACCCGATCACGGCTGACTTCAGGCACCGGTGGCTTCAGGCCATGACCGGGCGAGACGGCGATGATGTCGCGTTCGACCGCCCAGTTGAAAATACGCCGGATAGCCGCGAATACCCTATTGGCCATGACGCCGATACTCCGCTCAAGGAGGCCGTCCAGCAACCCGATCACATCGCGCTTGGTGATGTCTTGGATGTGACGCCCGCGCCAGCGCGGCAGAACTTCCTTATCGAGCAGTCGCCGGCTCTCGCGACCACCGGCAGTGCCGGTGCGCCTCAGAAAGTCGGCAACGACATTCTCGAACAGGTCACGATCGCGTAGCCCTTCCTCGCGGGCACGACGTTGTGCCTCGATGGGGTCGACACCGCTGGTGATCGTATCCTGAGCTTTCGCTGCCTCAGCGCGGGCTTCCACCAGTCCGATCGCTGGATAGCTGCCTAACGTGAGTTTCGCTGGATAGCTGCCTAACGTGAGTTTCCGGGTGATGCCGCCGAAACGATAGCGCACCGCCCAGGATCGCTTGCCGGACGGCTGAAGGATGAAATAGAGTCCGTCCCGATCCGGTATCTCCCGGCGGTTCGACGGGTGCGGTTTCAGCTTTTCGATCGCCGCTGCGGTAAGGCTGCGCTTTGCCATGATCTGTTACCCCTGCTGCCTCCTAGGGTAACAAACCGGCATGTTATGGCCTGTTACCCGGCGCTAGTAACAATACGTCACGCACCCGAACATTTCAGTATACAACAAAGGCTTTCTACGCTCAAGATGTTCGGACTTGTTGTGCTCCCATATCGTCCCAGCACGGATACATGATCCGTGACCCGCATCGGTAGGATCGCCTCAACCACCGCCTTCAAGCTATCGGCGATCTATCTGGCGGTGTTCACTGTGTTCGCACTCATTTTTGCGATCTTCGTCACCTACGCCGCGAACCAGCTTCTTGACCAGCAGGTCAATGAAGCCATCGCCTCAGCGTTTGACGATTTGTCGGCGGAGTGGAACCGCGGCGGCACCTTCGCCCTGATCAATGCCATTGAAGATCGTGGCGGGCGCCCCGGCGCTAGCCTCTATCTGCTGACCGATCATTCCGGGCGGATACTTGCCGGCAATGTGACACAGATCTCCACCGAGCTCCTTGCCCGAGCGATCCAGGAACCGACCTCGGTCGGCTACCGGACCCAACAGGGCGAGGAGCGCTTGGCAATGGTTCAGGTGGCGCGGCTGACCGGCGGGCTGTTGCTCCTTGTCGGCCGCGACATGGCGGAGCGCGAGCGGTTCGCCGACATCATCCGCTTGGCCTTGATCGTCACCGCCGCGCTTCTGGTTGGCCTCGGCATCCTCAGTTGGTTCTTTGTCAGCCGGCGGGTGCTCAAACGGATCGATTCGGTGGCGGCGACGACGCAACAAATCATGGCTGGCGATCTAACCGGGCGGCTTGAAGTCACCGGCACCAATGATGAATTCGACCGGCTTGCTGCAAGCCTGAACGAAATGCTGGAGCGAATAGAAGCCCTTTTACTGGGGCTCAAAGAGGTCAGCGACAACATCGCCCACGACCTCAAGACCCCTCTGACACATATCCGTAACCGGATCGAAGCGGCGCTGGCGGAGCCTCCCGCCGCCCGGAAGCATCGTGAAGTCATGCAGGCGACCATCGACGATGCCGACCAGCTTATCGACACTTTCAACGCGCTACTGATGATCGCCCAACTTGAGGCCGGCACAACGGAAGGCGCGATCGGCGAAGTCGACGCCACGGAAATCGCGGGCGACGTTGCCGAAATGTACGAACCGGTGGGTGAGAGGGCGGGGGTCACTCTCACTGTTGACGCCGAGGGTCCGGTCAAGCTGCGTGGCCACAGGGAGCTTCTGGGACAGGCGCTGGCCAATCTGGTCGACAATGCGATCAAGCACGGCGGGCCTGTCGACGGTGAGAAAGGCGAGGTTCGCATTCGGGTCGCGCGCGACGGCAATGAGGTTACCGTCATTGTCGCCGACAACGGTCCGGGCGTGCCGGAGGTGGACCGCGGGAGGGTGCTGCAGCGGTTCACTCGCCTGGAGAAGAGCCGCTCGACGCCAGGGACCGGTCTCGGCCTCAGCCTGGTGGCCGCGTTGGTGAAACTCGCTCACGGCTCGATCGAGCTGACCGACGCCCGGCCGGGCCTAGTTGCAACGATGCGGCTGCCGGTGGGGGGCTGACATGACAGAACGGCGCCGCCCCCGGCGGGCTGGGCCGAAACGCCTGCGCGAGGCAATCGATTCCCGACTGCGTCCACTCGATCTCGCTCGCGCCAGATCCTGGCTTCAGGACCTTGTGGAGGCGTGCCGCGAAGTCGGACAAGGCGACGCTTGCAAATCCATCCTCGCCGATGAGGGGCTTGGCGGTTTCCTGGCGGCGATCATGGATCACTCGCGCTTCCTCCGTCATCTGATGCTCGATGATCCCGCTAGGTTGCTCCGGCTTTTGAGCACCGAGCCGGAGATCGCGTTGAACGCCGTCTGCAAAGCGGCGGGAAGGAGCTGGCGCGAGCCATCGCAGGACGCGGTCATGGCGAGGCTGAGACATTGCCGAGCAGAACTCGCTCTTCTTGTCGCGATCGCCGATCTCGGCCGGGTATGGGAGTCGGACCGAGCAATGGCGGCGCTCTCAGCATTCGCCGACGCGGCCATCTCTGCCGCCGCCTCAGCGGCGCTGCGGACCGAACATCAGCTTGGTCATATCAGGTTGCCCGACCCGGAGCGGCCGCAGCAGGGCTGCGGATGGATCTTGCTGGCGATGGGAAAACTCGGCGCCAATGAGCTCAATTTTTCCAGCGACGTCGATCTGATCGCACTTTTCGATCCGACGGCTCCGGCCATTTCGGCCAGCGCTGAACCGGCCAAATTGTTCGTTCGACTCACCCGGTCACTGATCAAGATCCTGCAGGAGCGGACCGAGGACGATTACGTGCTTCGCACCGATTTGCGGCTTCGGCCCGATCCCGCATCGACCGCGGTCGCGGTCTCCGTCCCAGCGGCCCTGCTCTACTACGAAACCCTCGGCCAGAACTGGGAGCGCGCGGCGATGATCAAGGCCCGGCCGGTCGCCGGCGACATCGCCGCTGGCGAATCTTTTCTCGCCGAGCTCGCTCCGTTCATTTGGCGCAAATATCTTGATTATACTGCGATCGCTGACATTCATTCGATCAAGCGACAAATCCACGATCACCGCGGCCATGCCGCGATCGCCATCACCGGGCACAATCTCAAGCTCGGCCGCGGCGGCATCCGCGAGATCGAGTTCTTCGTTCAAACTCAGCAATTGATCGCCGGCGGCCGCAACCTGGCTTTGCGCGGCCGCGCCACTTTGGACATGCTGTTGGCCCTGGCGAGAGAGGGTTGGGTGGATGCCGGCACTGCGGAGCAACTCGCCGATGCCTATCGGTTCTTCCGCGACACTGAGCATCGGCTGCAGATGATCAACGATGAACAGACGCACACGCTACCGGACGAACCGGCTGAGCTGAAACGATTGGCGCTGCTGTTGGGAATGACAACGGTGGGCCAGCTGGAACAGCAGCTACGTCGGCTGCTGGAAACGACACAACGGCACTATTCGCGGCTGTTCGAAGAGGCGCCGGCTCTTTCCGCCACGATCGGCAATCTGGTGTTTACCGGCGATGAAGATGACCCCGATACCCTACGAACACTGGAGGAAATGGGATTCGCCGATCCCGCCTTGGTCAGCGGTTTAGTCCGCGGATGGCACTTTGGCCGTTATCCAGCCACGCGATCGACGACGGCGCGCGAGCGGCTCGCCGAGGTCACGCCGGCACTTCTGGATGCACTGGCCAAGGACAGCGGCGACTCTGCCGTGCTGGCGTTCGACCGCTTTCTGTCGCGAACGCCGGCCGGTGTGCAGCTATTTTCGCTGATTGGCTCGAACGCCTGGCTGTTGTCGTTGCTGGCCGATATTCTCGGCGCGGCGCCACGGCTGGCCGACATTATCACTCGCCGGCCGCATGTCCTGGACGCGATCATCGAGCCGGCCTTCTTCGGCGAGCTTCCCGATTCGAAGCTCCTGGCGGCGCATCTGCGGCAGACCATGGATCAGGCGACGTCTTATGAGGAGGCGCTCGATCGGGCGCGGATCTTCGGCCAGGAGCAATCCCTTCTCATCGGCGCTCGCATTCTTGCCGGCTCGATCGACGCACGCTGCGCCGGAGCGGCTTTCACCGATCTCGCCGACCTCCTGATCGGTGAGGCGTTGCGGCTATCGCAAGAAGCGCTGGAAGCCGGTCACGGCAAGATGCCGGGCGGTCGGGTCGCACTCTTGGCGATGGGAAAACTTGGCGGCGGCGAGATGTCGGCGACATCCGACCTCGACCTGATCCTGCTTTATGATTTCTCCAAAAAGGCCACCGGCTCGGACGGCGACAGAGCTTTGACCGGCAGCCAATACTATACTCGGTTGACTCAAAGGTTGGTCGCGGCGCTCGCAGCTCCGACCGCTGAGGGAAGCCTCTACCAAGTCGATTTCCGGCTACGGCCGTCCGGCAATTCCGGGCCGGTGGCCACCAGCATTGACAGCTTCACCGCCTATCAGACGGACGATGCCTGGACCTGGGAACATATGTCGCTGACGAGGGCTCGGTTGATCGCGGGCGATGGCGGTCTGATCCGGGCGGCGAAAGCGACCATCGGCAAAGTTCTCTCCGAGCCGAGACAGGCGAAGCGCCTGTCGGACGATGTTCTTGAGATGCGCAGCGTGATCGAGGAGGAAAAGGGCGGCGGCAGCCCTTGGGACATAAAGTTGGCACCGGGCGGCCTCGTCGACATCGAGTTCATTGCCCAATACCTCCAGCTCCGTCACGCGTCGAAGCATCCTGAACTCCTTGCTATCGGGACTGAAACGTCACTGTCGGCGGCGAGCGAGGCCGGTCTCCTGTCGGCGACCCGCGCCGAAATATTGCTGCCGGCGTTGCGGCTATATCAAAGCCTGATCCAGATTATTCGCCTTTGCGTCGAGGAGCCGTTCCGGCCGGACGATGCGCCGGACGGTCTGAAGGCTTTGCTCGCGCGCGCCGGAGAGATGCCTGATTTTTGCCGGCTGGAGGCCATCCTGGCCGACACGCAAATGGCAGTTCGGTCCGTGTTCGAAGGGGTGATAGGGGAGGTTGTGACGACCCCTGGTCGCTAGGCAGCGCTCCGGTCCTCGTCCGTCGGTTGGCGGATCGGCAGGCGTATTGCGACGATGGTCCCGTGCCCCTCGCGCGATTGGATTCGAATCGTACCGCCATGCAAGTTGGTCAGCGAGCGGGTGATCGCCAGACCCAGCCCCGAGCCCTTGTGGTTCTTTGTGAACTGGTTCTGCACCTGTTCGAACGGCCGCCCGAGCTTGGCGATGGCGTCCTTGGGAATGCCAAAGCCGCTGTCCTGAATCGAGATCGCGATCCGCTCACCCACCCGCTTGGCACGGACACTGATCTGCCCGCCTTCGGGCGTGAATTTGACCGCGTTGGACAACAGATTGAGGAGAATCTGCTTAATCGATCGGCGGTCGCCTTCGATCTCCAGGCCTTTCTGAATCGCTGTCGTCAATCTGATCCTTTGGTTTTGCGACTGCGCGGTCACCACTCGGATCGATTCCTCGACTAGCTTGCTAAGGTCGATTATTTCGATCGAGAGTGGCATGCGCCCGGCTTCGAGCCGCGACATGTCGAGAACATCGTTGATCACGCCAAGGAGGTAGATTCCGCTGTCATTGATATCGCGGCAATATTCTTCATATTTCGGTGAACCAAGCGCTCCGAACATCGCCGATTGCATGATCTCCGAAAAACCTATTATCGCGTTCAGCGGTGTGCGCAGCTCATGGCTGATATTAGCAAGGAACGCTGATTTGGTCCGGCTGGCTTCCTCGGCTCGGTCTTTCTCCTCGGCTAATTTCTCGGCCAATTCGACCATTTGCTGCGCCTGCTGCTCCAGCTTATGCCGCGACTGCCGAAGGTCGGCGATCGTCGCCATCAAGCGCCGCTCGCCGTCGACCAGGCGCTCTTCATGCCGCTTGATCTGGGTGATGTCGGTGCCGACCGATACGAAGCCCCCATCCTTGGTCCGGCGTTCATTGATCTGTAACCAGCGGCCGTCATCGAGCAGAGCTTCGTAGCTCCGCGTGCCGTCATCGCCGCCGTCCCCGTGTGGGATCTGCGCTCGGACCAGCGGCCTTCGTCTTGTCGCCATCACCGTGTCATAGTGATTGCTTGGCCGGATCGCCTCGTCTGGCAGGCCGTAAAGTTCCTGATATTTCGAATTGCACATCACCAGCCGGTTGTCGGCATCCCAAAGAACGAACGCTTCGGAGATGGTTTCGATCGCGTCGCGCAGCCTGATATCGGCGGTTCGATTTTGCTCGGCTTGGCGAATTTGTTCGGTGGTGTCGACGGCGATCCCTATGAGATGCGGCTCGTCCTCGCCTACCAGTTCCGCCCGGGCCCGCAGCCACACCCATCGCCCGTCAGCGTGACGCATCCGGAACATCCGGTCGACCATGGTCTCGCCGGTATCGTATAGGTGCTGAGCGACCGCCCTCAGGTCTTCGTCGTCCGGATGCACTAGCCGATTGACATCACCGAATCCGATAAGGTCGCCTTGCGAGGTCATGCCAAGAATGTCGAACATCGATTGCGACCAGAACATCCGACCGCTGGCGAGGTCCCAATCCCACAAACCGCAGCGGCCACGCATCAGCGCGGTGTCAAGTCGTTGATGGGTCTTGGCATAGATCCGGTCCGCCTCATTGGCCCGGGTCGACTGGGCGAAATAGCCGTAAAGAATGATGAACAGGATCGCGCTGGTGCCGATGAAGATAGAGACATTGAGGGTGACCTGGCTGCGCCATTCCCGCTCCAGGCCTGCCGTTGGGTCGATCAGAACAACCACACCGAGTTCGTCGTCGAGGATACGTCCAGCGGCGAGTGCCGACCGGCCCTCGCCGAGCGCGATACCCAGAACCCCGGCTCCGGCGCCGAACGCCATTAGCGGCTGTGCCTGACCGATGATGTCGGTAATATAAGCACCGATTGCACTTTGCTCATCGACGCTGGCGGCGACCACCACGCCGTTGGGATCGGCGAGGTAGATCTGCCGCTCGCCGCGTAGAACGGCCGGCGGCAACGCTGCGTCGAACGCATCTTGCCGGCCGATGGCGAACTCATTGTCTGTTTGATCAACAAGCGCTGGGGGCAGCGACATCGCGACTAGGGTCGCAACCATATTGAGTTGCTCGCGCGCGAACGCCTCCCGATCCTCACGCATGTCGACCAGTTGGACATATCGCGCGGCGGCTACGATGCCGAGGAACACGATGATGAGGATCGGGATGAGCCGCCTGAGCAATGGTTCGGCTGCCAGCAGTCGTCGATAGGCTGGGCGGGCGATCAAGCGCGCATGCCCGGAGATCGCCTTTCTGCCTCCCATCAGCCGCGACACAATCGGCGCAAATCTTCGACTGGACGCGGCGGCGAGATGTACCGGCGCCATGTGGCCCCCGGAATTTCGTCCATGAATTGAGGGCTGCTTTCCCCCGAATCAGTTTCATTTGAATCGACGCGAATCAGCTTGTCCAGAGCAAAAAAGGTTAACGCGAGGATAATTTTTCGACAGCGGAATCGATCGCTTAGGCGAGGATTCGCGTGATGATGTCGTTGACGTCTACCGATAGCGGACTGGCGTCGGCGATTTTTTTTAGCGCCTTCTCGGCAGCAGTGCGGCGAACGTCCTCCAGAGCTTGCCACGACCGGAAACTGACCAGCAGCCGTGCCGCCGTTTGCGGGTTCGTTGGGTCGAGCCGCAACACGACTTCGGCGACCAGATCAAACCCGGCGCCGTCGGCGCGGTTAAACTGGGTCTGGTTGGCGGCGGCGAAGGTGCCGATCAGCGCGCGTATCCGGTTGGGATTATCGATCGAAAAAGCAGGATCGGTCATCAGCTCGCGAACCCGGTCCACCGCCTCTTCCGCCGGCGCTGTTGCTTCCAGCGCCAGCCATTTGTCGAGGACAAGAGGGTAGGCGGCATAACGGTTGCGGAAGGAGACGAGCGCCTGCTGCCGCTCCGGCACAGCCAGACGATTGAGCGCCGCCAACGCCGCCACCCGATCGGTCATGTTGTTGGCCTCTTCGAATTGAAGATGGGCGAGCGGCACGAATTCTGAGGTGTTCCCAGCGACCAACAAATCAAGCGCAACATTTCGCAGGGCTCGCCGTCCTTGGCCCGCCGCATCAGGACCGTAGGGGCCCAGATCGGCGAGGGATGCGTGGAGATCGCGAAGCGTGGTGGCGAGCATTGCTCCCAGCTTGGTCCGAAGATCATCCCGCGCCGCGGCAATCGCATCGGGGTCGACGTCCCGGCCGATTTCCCGTGCGATCTCCGATTCGTTCGGCAAGGTAAGTATTTGTGCGCGCAGGGCGGCATCAAGCGTGCCGTTCGCCACAACTTCGGCCAGGGCTGAGGCAAGGCCGGAATGGTCCGGCATTGGCTCGCCCGCTCGCACCGCCGCTGTGCTGGCAATGAGCACCCGCATCGCCAGCGTCTGGGCCGCCTGCCAGCGATTGAAAGAATCACGGTCGGCGCGAAGCAGGAACGTCAATTCGGCGGTACCGAGATCCAAGGACAGCCGCACCGGCGCCGAGAACCCGCGCAGCAGCGACGGTACCGGTCGCTCCGAAACGCCTTGGAATATGATCGTTTGGCTGGCGCGGGTGAGATGAATCACGTCGCCGGTGATCTCGGCGCCCGAGGCTCCGTCGAAAGAGAGATCGCCGCCATTCGGGCCGACGAGGCCGAACCGAACCGGAATGTGAAGCGGCCGCTTGTTTGGTTGCCCGGGTGTGGCTGGCGTCGATTGTGCAAGGGTCAGCGCATACCGACGCGAAGCCGGATCATAGGAGCCCTTGGCCACGATCTCCGGCGTGCCGGCCTGTGAGTACCAGAGTTTGAATTGACTGAGTTCAACTTCGCTGGAATCGGCGAAGGCAGCGAGGAAGTCTTCAACCGTCGCGGCCTCGCCATCATGGCGCTCGAAATATAGGTTCATCCCTCTTCGGAACGAGTCGGGGCCAAGCAGGGTACGGAGCATTCGCACCAGCTCCGCGCCTTTCTCGTAGACGGTCGCCGTGTAGAAATTGTTGATCTCGTGATAGGCCTCCGGTCGCACCGGATGGGCCAGCGGGCCGCTATCTTCGGGGAATTGCCGAGCCTTTAAGGTCCGGACATCGTCGATCCGCCTAACCGCCCGGGACACCATGTCGGCCGAGAATTCCTGATCGCGGAAGACGGTCAGCCCCTCCTTGAGACACAGCTGGAACCAATCTCGGCAAGTGATTCTGTTCCCTGTCCAATTGTGAAAATATTCATGGGCGACCACACCCTCGATATGGCCGTAATCGAGGTCGGTTGCGGTTTCGGAATCGGCCAGAATGAAGCGGTCATTGAAGACGTTGAGACCCTTGTTCTCCATCGCTCCCATATTGAAATCCGACACCGCGACGATGTTGAAGACATCGAGATCATATTCGCGGCCGAACATTTCCTCGTCCCAGCGCATCGCGCGTTTGAGCGAGTCCATGGCATAGCGGCATCGCTGCTCCTTGCCATGCTCGCAATGGATCGCGAGCCGTACATTTCTGCCGGATGCGGTCGTGAAGGCATCCTCCACCGCGGCAAGATCGCCGGCCACGAGCGCGAACAAATAGGACGGCTTAGGGAAGGGGTCGCACCAGATCGCATAGTGCCGATCGGTGCCCGGAACTTCTCCCGCCTCGACCAGATTGCCATTGGACAGGAGCACTGGCGCCGCGTCCCGAGGCGCTTCGATCCGCGTTGTGTACACGGCCAGAACATCGGGCCGGTCGAGGAAATAGGTGATGCGCCTGAAGCCTTCGGCTTCGCATTGTGTGCAATAGGTGCCGTTGGAGCGGTACAGACCCATCAGCTCGGTATTCGCCGACGGGTCGAGTTCGGTCTCGATCTCGAGCATGAAGGGTTCCTCCGGCGGCGAATGGATCGCCAAACGCTCGGGCGTTACCTCATACTGATCGTCGGCAAGGGGGGTATCGTTGAGCGACAAACCGCGCAGGCGAATCTGGTCCGCGACTAGGTTAAGCGCGCCATTTCCAGCCCGCCGCCGAAGCGACAGTTTGGTAACGACCAATGTTGCAGTGGGGTCGAGCCGGAAATCGAGTCCGACGCGATCGATCAGAAAATCGGGCGCACGATAGTCTTCCAGCCTTGTCGGCGGGGTGTCGGTCTTCATGGCATCTTGGGCAGTTCTTTCGGCGGGCAACACAAGAATCGCAATCGTTTTAGGCTGCCGCCGATCCGGCGCCAAGCGTCACCGCGGCTAGCGATCCAGAACCGATCGGATCTCGACCAGATTGGACCGGACGCGAAGGATATAAAAACCGAGCGCGGTAAGATGACTCGGCATCATCCAACCATCCTCTGCACCGTTCGAGAGGAATTACATACTTGACTCCACCCACCGACGAAATTCCGGTGCGACGGTAGCGATCTGATCGTCCCGGATTCGGTCCCCTCGCTTATTCACTCTCTCGCGGCCATAGATAGATGGGCTTTGCCCGTTTGTTGATGCCTGCCGTCATCGGCATGAACACGTCGTCCCGGTTGCAACCACCTTCCGCATCCGGGCGACGATCTCGGGTTGTTCACTCCCTTGCTCGCCGCAAAGGTCGTTATCGGGAGGTCCACGTTGCGAGCGTTGCAGCAACCATGACCGGAGGAATCGCTCACGGCGGTTGTTGAGGATACCCCGGGGCAGCACGATTACCAGATGGCCACCGGGCCGCAGGAACCGCATCGCTGTCTCGATGAAGAGTTGCTCCGCGGGCATCGATCCACGCATGGCCCGCGCTTCCCATCTCGGAAGCTCGTACTGCCCGAGAACGTGCCCATCCTCGATCTTCCCTTCTCCACCGAAAGGCGGATTGGTGAGTACCACGTCCACCTTTCCGAACGGGATCGCCCGCCGTGCATCCTCCTCCCACTCTCCGGGTAGCTGCACCGAGTTCGTTCGGTAGACGTTCGATGAACCATCGCCGTGCAGCACGAGGTTCATCTGGCACGTGCGCACAAGGAAAGGATTGACGAGCCCGTAGAGGTTCCGGTCACAGACGTCCTTCACACGCTTTCGCGCCCGCTCGGGGCTGGTCTGGGTCTGCGCTCGTTGCCGGGCTTCCTCCTGCCGTAGCAGAACGTTGTACAGGTTGTTCAGCCATGAGACGAGGAAGCCACCCGTACCGCAACAGCAGTCGAGCACCTTGAGCGAGGTGATCCGGGTTTCGGGGTGAAGGGCCATCGCCATCTGAACGCCCATATCGCAGACGTTGCGAGGGGTGAAATACTCCCCGCGGTCGCCGCGAAGGTTGGCACCAACCAGTTCCTCGTAGGCATCGCCCTTCACGTCGGTTTCGGTGTTGAGAAGCGACAGGAATTGCAGTTCGGACACCAAGTAGGCAGCCACGCGGGGCTCAAGCCGGATGGTCTCGTGCGCCTCGAAGATGAAGGGGTACCGGGCAATGACATCGCGAAAGAGCGGCGCGAGCCGGTCTTCCATCAGCCGTCGCTGTCCGCTCTCGGTGCTTCGCTCCTTCGTACCGACACGGAACCGCAGATCGCCAACGGATTCTTCCTCGTCATAGGTTTTGCAGAAGATGAGCTTGAGGAATTCGTGGAACGCCTCGGCCTTCTGCAATCCGGCATTGGCGTAGATGTAGTTGTGACAGCGCCGGAAAACGGAGTTGAGTTCGTGTGTTGGGGTCAGATCATCGTGCGTCGGGAGCTGAACCGTGTCGGACCCAAATCGCGGCACGTCCGGAATCTGCTCGAACCCCGCTGTTTCGGTCTTCTCGAAGCCGATACGCTCCTTCCCGACCCATAGGCCGTATCGGCACGCCACACAGGCAGCCATGTAGCTCTTGAGCTGATCGATCCCCTTGTCCTTGTCGGAGGGCAGCACATCATCGCGCTTCGCTTCGAGGATGAGTGTGATGTTCTCTTGGATGCGTTCGGCCCCATGCCGGTACACCACGAGGTCCGCCTGCTTCCGGGCGCGCCCCATTGCTATCGCAACTTCGATTCCGATGTCGGCCTTAGCGCCGTACTCCTCCATGGGCTCCGCGCCCATCGCTGGCGCACGTTTTCCTCCGGGGTGTCATTGCGCAAGTGCTCGGTGATGCAGCACCGGATTTTCCCTGGGGGAATGAGGTAGACGACGTTGTTCGCCTCGCCATTCATGATGAAGGCCATGCGTTGACGAGCGTATTGAGCGCCCGCTCACGAGATTCAAGCGCGTCCATCACGCGCCGGTTGAGATTCTTGGCGGTTCGTCCGTGCAGGCGCGGCACGAGGAGTTTTCCTACCTGATCATCGGTGACGTGGTTGATCTGCCCGCCGTGTGTGTGGCTGCGGATTTGTGTCTGTGCGATCGGCGTGCAGCACCATGCGTACAGGTATCCGGTGAGATCGGGAGAGTGGGGCACGATGCGGATGAGGTCATGCGTCGCGGCCCATCCGTCGGCTGCGCGGGCACGTGGAACACCCGTCCGATGGTTCCCGAGCACGTCATCAGTAGCCAGTCCTTACGGATGATCAGTGCGTCAATGCGGTGTTCGAGTCCGGCGAGAGGTAACGAACTTCCGCCGGCACTCCGAGGGAAAACAGGGTTAGTCGGTGGCGTTGAGGTAGGGCTTCCCGTGCTCTTCGTCGATGGCCCATACTCGTCGAATCGTCCCGGCAAGATGAGCGTCGCCAGTTCGTCCAGCCGCTTGGTGGCATGGCCGTCGAGCGTGCTGACATCAGCATCCACCTTCGGATCGAAGAACGAAGCATCGAAGCGTTGATCCCCGTGTGAGAAGACGCGATCGATGGGTATGCTCCAGTTTTTCGAGGGGGTGACTTCAGGGACGTGCAACTCACGCTTCCTATTCGTGTTGTAGGCGAGCGCCGCGTCCACCATCGCATCGAGTTCCCGGGGCGGCTTCATTGAGTCAGCTCCCGGTACGTGAGCCGATGGTGGAAGGCCCGGGTGGCGAACGCGGCTAGCCGGTCGAGAGTGTGAGACATTCGCCTCGCTGAGCCGGAACGCCTCGTTCACGTACCGGTGAAGGTCCGAGCCTGGCAGTGATGCAAATGCCGTCCACGCTTCAGAAGCGCCCACATGGACTCCACGCTGTTTGTGTGGATGTTCCCGGCCCCGAATTCCCCGCGGCTGTGGTTTACGTGGCCGTGATAGAAGCCCTTGCGGTTGAGCCCGCCGTAGCTGCTGTGCTCGTCGGTGTAGACAGACGAGCCGGGCTCTACGTGGCTCTCTATGGCCTCGTGTAGTGTCGCCTTGTCTGTTCGGTCGACGGGTATGGCGACCGACCGGCCTCCGCGCTCACGGAGCCCGAGGACGGCCTGCTTGCCCTTTGTGCCACCACCGGGTCGCGTCTTCGTGCTCGCGTGCTTGTTCCGCTCCTTCCCCCCGATGTAGGTCTCATCGACTTCGACGATCCCGCGCAGCAGTTCGCGGGCGCTCCCGCAGGCTTCGCGGAGCCGCCCGAGCATGAACCACGCGGTCTTCTGTGTGACGCCGATCTCCTTCGCCATCTGCATCGAGGAAATGCCCTTGCGGGCGGTGACGACGAGGTACATGGCATAGAGCCACTTGTGGAGCGGTACGTGCGAGCGCTCAAAGATGGTTCCGGTGCGGACAATTCTTCTCCGCAATCGCGGCAGCGGTAGTAGCCGAGGCGCTTGCCGCCCCGAGCAGTGATTCGACCGTCGCATCCGCAGAGCGGGCAGAAGACGTGTCCGCCCCATCGCCTCTCTTCGAGGTAGACGCGGGCGGACTCGGCATTCGGGAAGAGCCGCAAGACTTGGAAGGTGCTGATTGTGGATCGACTCATCGTTCCTCCTCCCTACTTGGCAGGACCGATGATACGCTGTTTTATGGTGGAGTCAAGTATGTAATTCCCGTTCGAGATGATCAGCGGATCGAGCCGGATCGCCTCCCCGATATGAGCGGTCATATTGTCCCAAATCGCATCGATCTCACGGCTTTCGATCACGTTGGCGAAGTCGGCGCGGGCACCGGCGAGGATGCCATAATAGGCGTACATTTCCCCTTTGGCGTACATGAAGAGATCGTCGGCCCTGGTGTCGAACCATCCGCTATTGTGGGACCCGGCTCGCTCCATCAGCGAGGCCGAAGTCGAACCAATGTCGGATGGGATTCGATCGAGGAATAGCAGCAGGTTGTCGGCGCGCTGATCGAAGCTTGCTTCGCAATGACCCAGTCGTTCCTGGTAATCGCGCAGCGCACCCTCGGCCGCCCGATAGAAAGACTGCGATCGGGTCATTGGCCCGAGCGGCCGCGATGAAAACGGGTTGAAGATCCAGGTATATTGGTCGAACTGGATGTTGCCCCGCGCGAGGGCAAGATCGGGGTCGACCTCCGATGTGCCGCGCACTCGGCCCAAAGTATCGGCTAGTTCGGTGAGGGTGCGCTGAACCGCCTGGTGTACCCCACGTTGGAACGCAGCCTTGTTGTCGAATAATTTGGTACCGTGCCAATCGATGATGAAAAGGAACCCCATCTTGTAGACAGGGTTGCTGGAGATCCAGGCATTGCGGTTAACGTTGAGATCGATCAGATCCGCCGCCGCCTCAACGATGTAAGAGAGCCCGCAGGCTTCGTCTTCGCCACCGGCGATGGCGACGCCGGGCGGCGCCTCCCTGGCTTCAATACCCAGAGTGCGCGAATAGTCGAAGTCGAGGCCCCGGATCCAGGCCGCGTTCCAGGCGAAGACGAGATAGCCCAAAAACTAAGGCACCAGAACCATGGCAACAATGATCTTCGTCAGCCGCGAACGGCGCCAATAGAGCTTCCAAATTGCGGCAATCGGGATGCTGAACCAGCGCAGGAACTGGACGAGTACGCGTCCGATCGCCGCAAGTAGGCTACCAAACCAGTTGAGTGCCGATTGCAAGCCGATCCCCCTGAGCAGCGTTCCGCTGTGAACACGGCGCGGTTATTCGGCCGCCTATCGGGGAGAAATGGCGGGTGGGACCCGGCTATTCAAGCCTGAGCTTGTGGTCGAGTACTTTTCGCTGGCGGCCTTGACAAAGACCAGGCTGGCGAGCGCGGCGAAGCTTATTGCCAGCCCGTATGGGAGGGCATTGGGGCCGAACAGATCGATTGCCAGTCCGAACGGCGTGGAGCCGATCACCGCCCCGGCGGCATAGGCCATTGCGAAGGCGGTCGAGACTACCACAAGCTGATGGCCGCGATAATCCTGGCCGATCTGTATGACTCCGAGAGTATAGATACCGGAAATGACGCCGCCGGCAATGAACAGGGTCGGCGTTAGCAGCGCCGGTGATCGGACGGCAATTGGCAGCAACACCATTACGATCAGCGCTCCGAGGCCAGACAGTCTCAGCGTTCTGCTGCGGCCGAAGCGGTCGGCCATGAAGCCAACCAGACCAACCAGGACCGCCTCGCCAAGACTGAGCACAGCGACCAACCGGGCGGCACCGGAATCGTCGAGCCCGTGCGCGAGGCCAAACAATGGCAGCAGGCTCTGCATTGATACTCTGGCGACGCCGGCGAAAAACGCCGCTGCGATTAGCGGCCCCACCAATCTTAATGCCAACCTCAAATCGGCCTGCCCGATATGGGTCGAGCGGTCGCATTCGACCCGCTTGGGTGAACTGATCGACAGCGCCACCACGATCCCCATCGCCAGCGGCACCATCGCGGCGATTAGCGGCAAATGACCGGTAGCACCGGTGGCGCTAAGCGCGAGCGGTCCAAGGAATTGAGCGCCGGCGTAAAGTGTCGCCGACGCACCGATGATCCGGCCACGATGTTGATCGTCGACGACGCCGTTCAACCAGATTTCGGTCGTCGTCCACAGCGCGGCAAAACAGGCGCCCATGACCAACCGAGCCAAGAACCAGATAATGATCTGATCGACCACGATCAGTGCAGCGAAGGAGACCAATGACAGCGCGAAAAAGCCTGCGACCAGGTGCTTGAGGCCGAAGGCCCTGATCAGGCGGGGCAGGAACGGCCCGACGACAAGGATACCGGCACCGGCGAGCGAGGCGTAGAGGCCGATTAGCCAGCCCGCGAGATCCTGCTTTTCCAGAGCCAGCGAGAAGAAGGGGTAGCTGAAGCCGTAGAGAATAGCCTCCTCTTGCGGAACTGGCCGCGTCTGCCTGACCGATCGCTCAGGCGGAGCTGTGGTCGCAACGCCTTCGGCGAACCATTGCTTCCGCGCCAATCATTCGAATCTTGGTGCAACTGGACGCCGTTGCGGCCCTTGTGCGCACAAGAATAGGGTCGCAGACCAAGCGCGTGGCTTCAGATGATCAACCGTCCGGAAAGGGGCTCACAATGAAAGTAGTGAAGGTTCAGTACACCGTGCAGCCTGGTTTCGTGGAGCAAAACAAAGCCAACATCCGCAGAGTCATGGATGCTCTGAAGGTCACGCCTATACCAGGTATGCGGTACGCCTCATTCACTTTGGGCGACGGCCAGACGTTTGTTCATCTCAATATGGCCAAAGACGAGGATACGCTTGGAAGGCTCAATGACGTCCGAGAATTCAAGGAATTCCAGGCGGCGCTCAAGGCCAGTGCCCCGGCATCGCCTACCAATGTCGAAACGCTAGATCTGGTCGCCGCAGCATTCGATCTGTGATGGGAGGCTTTCGCCTCGGCGACTGTCACGAGGAAGACGAGGGTTGCCGCTCGATGTGAGTGTGCAGCAACCGACATCCCTCTGAATTTCTCTTGCTGGCTCAAGCATCGGCCACCCACCTCTGTCTGACGGCCGCACAAGACCCCCTCCTCCTCCTCCGTTCTCGCAACGCCTGGAAAGTCCCGGAGCGGGCGATGGGATTTGAGCCGCGACACCAAGATCGCCACTAACCGCGCGCCGCGGGCTCGCCTCGTCACCGCATTGTGGTACCAAGAACGATAAGACAGCCAAAGAATGGGCTCCGGCTTGCACGAACGGACTCAAATGCAAGGCACCAAGAATCCCGGGCCAAAAAATGGCTTTTCCGGCGCTCCCTTGTTCGCAGTCGCGCCGATGATGGATCGCACCGACCGGCACTGTCGGTTCTTCCATCGCCAGCTGACGCGGCGGGCGTTGTTGTTCACCGAGATGGTGACGGCCGATGCCGTGATCCATGGTGACCGCGAAGCTCTCCTCGGATTCCATCCGGCGGAACATCCAATTGCACTGCAACTTGGCGGATCCAACCCGGTCCGCTTGGCAGAAGCAGCCCGAATTGGCGCTGATTTCGGTTACGACGAAATTAACCTCAATGTCGGTTGCCCTTCGGGCCGAGTGCAGTCCGGCCAGTTCGGTGCATGCCTGATGCTGCAGCCGGATCTGGTGGCGGCCTGTGTCGTTGCGATCAGATCGGTGGTCGACGTCCGGGTTACCGTGAAATGTCGGCTCGGAGTCGACGATCAGGATCCAGAGGAGGCTCTGGATGCGATCGCCGATGCCGTGGTCCTCGCCGGCGTTGACGGCCTTTGGGTGCATGCCCGCAGGGCTTGGCTCAGCGGCCTCAGTCCCAAGCAGAACCGCACTGTTCCGCCGCTCGACCATGAGCGGGTCAATCGGCTCAAGCAGCGACTGCCGGATGTCTCTATTGGCCTCAATGGCGGGTTGAGCGACTTAACGGGCTGCCGCGAAGCTCTGAAGCAGGTCGATGCGGTGATGCTCGGCCGCGCGGTCTACGACCGGCCGGAGATTCTTCTTGCGGTCGATCGCGAGCTTTATGGCGATCGGCGTGCCGCCCCGACACCGACCCAGGCCGCCACCGCGATGATCGACTACACCGCGCGGCACTGCCGGAACGGCGCACCCATCGGCCGGATCACACGTCACATGGTCGGCCTGTTCCGCGGAACCTCCGGGGCGCGTACCTGGCGGCACGCACTAACGCTAGGAGCGGCAGATGCCGATGCCGGCCCCAGGGTGATCCTTCAAGCACTGGCCGAGCGCGATGCCGTTGCTGGATCGGCCGAGCGCAGGGCGCATTTGGCAGCCTGACAGGCAGCAATGGATCTCTCCGCTGCCACCGGCGCCGAGTTGATGGGTTATGGCGCGCTGCTTCTGGCGGCAGGTGTGGCTGCCGGACTGCTGGCGGGCCTGTTCGGCGTTGGCGGCGGCGCTATCATTGTCCCGGTCCTCTACCAGGTTTTCGCCACCATCGGCGTCGATGAATCAGTGCGAATGCATTTGGCGGTCGGTACCTCGATCGCGATCATCGTCCCGACATCGATGCGATCCTATTTGGCGCATAAACGGCGCAAGACGGTCGACACCGCGCTGCTGCGGGGTTGGCTGATCGCCGTGCCGCTCGGCGTCGTTGGGGCAAGCTTGGTCGCGGCGTCGATCAGCGGCGCCGGGCTGCGGGGTATATTTGCCGTTGTTGCTTTGCTGTTCGGAATTCGCTTCCTCGCTCTACCGAGATCGAAGCTTCTGGCCACCGATCTCCCCGGACAGCCGACAAGAACCATCGTCGGCGTCGCAATCGGCTTCGTTTCGGCTCTGACGGGGATCGGCGGTGGAACCCTAAACAACACTTTCATGACGCTTTACGGCCGGCCGATGCTTGAAGCCGTTGCGACATCGTCCGGCGTGGGCTTTCTCATCTCGGTACCGGCTTTGGTCGGTTACATTTGGGCGGGCTGGAGCAATCCGGCGCTGCCGCCGGTGTCGCTCGGCTTCGTCAGTGTCGCTGCGGCGGCCTTTTTGATCCCGGCGACGATCATCTCGGCGCCGTTTGGGGTTGGCATCGCTCACGCGGTCGACCGGCGCCTTCTCGAAATCGGCTTTGGCGTCTTCCTGCTGGTGATCGCTGCCGGATTCACCGTTAGCTTGATGTAGCGTTGGCGGCCGCTCATGGCGTCAATGTCATCTGGTTGCCGCTAATGGTGAAGCTGCTGAGCGAATTCAGGAAATTGAGCCCGAGCAGGCTTGTCTCGAGCATGCCCTCCTCGGCCACCAACGCCACCACACGCCTTTGTTCGATCGGCCCGATTGCCAGCCGATCCAGCGTGACTGGCGCCGCGCGCGCGATGCCATTGGCGGTCGAGACGGTTACGACATAGCGAAGCCTGCGAGTGACAATCCCGGCCAGCCGAGCGTCTTCAACCGTCAGGGTGACGACGCTGGCCCCGGTGTCGACAACCATCTCGATCGGCGCGTTGTTGACCTCGACCACTACAGAGAAATGAGTGGATCGCGGACCACGATTGATAACAACGCGATCACCCTTTTCGTCCGTTTGGATGGCCGGTTGACCGGGGAAAACCTCGGCCATCACTCGTTGCGCTACGATTTCGAGTTCAGTCCTATAGGTGTAGCCGACCAGGATGACCACCAGGATTAGCCCCCAGATCAACGCATATCGGATCGTGCGGCCAAATGAGCCGCGTCCGATCACTCCGACTGATACGAAAACCAATAGTGCGACGAGCCCAGCCGCCTGTGCGAAGCGGTTATTGGCGAGATCGGCAATCGACCCCGATTCGTGGCGCCGGAGAAGCAGCACCAACGCAACGCCGAGAATGCCGAGGACGAGCCAAATAAAGGGCGATGTGCGGCGCATTTGATCACGCTTCCAAGCGACGCATCAGCGCCGTGAAGTGTGTCACAAATGCGACTGTTTGCGTACCCGGTCGACCAGAAGGTTTGCTTCGCTCGAAGTGTTTGGACGCGTCGGCTCGTTCGGCTCCCGTCGAACCGACGGATTTGCGATCCCGAAGGCTGTGTCGTCGAGCCGATCTGATTGATAGGGCTGCTGTCCATTCGCTATCGGACTATCCACCCCGACACTGCTATCATCGATGGGATGGCGACCGTCACGAGCTCGGCTCATCGACGCGCGCCGCCATCGATCGACGACACCGGCGATCAAGTCGCTATCGACACGTTGGTTCGGATCGTGCCGGTCGGCGCCGGTATTGCTGCGCGGCAGCAACTCATCCGGCAGCCTGCCGAAGCGAAGCCGAGTGGGTAGGGCGACGCCCTCGCCAAAGGCAAACACTTCGCGAGTTCCCAAAGCCGGGACAAAGGCAAGAAGCCCGGCCGCGGCGTCCGACACCGCCGACCGGACGATATCCTGGTCGCGGTCATTGGCCATCCGCATCGCGAACAAAGTGCTGCATTGTGACACGATGGTGGCATCGAGTTCCGCAGGCCGTTGGGTGACGAGTCCGAGATACACGCTATACTTGCGCCCCTCCTTGGCAATTCGCGAGACCGCTTTTTTGGTCGGGCCGAAGCCGATTGTCTTGTCGGCAGGCGCGTATCGATGCGCTTCCTCGCAAACCATCAACAGTGGAATCGCGCCGCCGCTCCAAAGGCCGAGTTCGAAGGCCATGCGACAAAGCACCGATACGACCGAATCGACCACTTCGGCTGGGAATCCGGCGAGTTGTATCACCGTGACCGGGGAGGCGTTCTCGTGGAGATTGAACAGGTCGCTGAGGACCTCGACCATAGTGTCGCCGCCAACATTCGCGTTACGGAACATAAACTGATAGCGCGGGTCGTTGCCGACCATGTCGATCCTCGTCATCAGCCGTTGAAATTTGGCGAGCCCTGATCGGTTCTCCAACTTGCCCATCCGCTCGTCGATAATCGATAGGACATCGGGCAACCGGTATGGGACGGGGGTATCAACCGTGTAGCCGGGGCCATCAGAATCAATTTTTCTGATCCGCGGCCTCATGGCTTCGCGCTCACCTGCATAGCGGTTCTTCGCCGCGGTAATCGCCTGCGAGAGAACTTCGACCTCCTCATCCACTCCGGGGCGAGCCCGGAAGATGACGTCAACGATCTCCTCGAAATTGAATAGCCAATAGGGCAGTCTCAGATTGGAGGGGGAGAGTACCTTGGTATGATCACCGAAGCAGGCTCCATATTCATTGTGCGGGTCGATCAGGAAGATTCGCTGCTTTGGCCGAGCCCGCAAAACCTCGCGCAGGATCATCGCCAGGCCACTTGATTTGCCGACGCCGGTGGTGCCGAGAAGGGCAAAATGCTTGTGCAACATCTCATCGACATCAATGAAGGCGCCGACTTCGGGGTCCTGTGAGAGGTGACCGATATTGATCGAGGTCGGCCCCGAAACGTCATAAATGAGTTTCAAATCGGCACCGCTGAGGACATCGGCAGGTGCTCCGATCACCGGATAATCGCTGATGCCACACTGAAAATGGTGGGAGCCATTGTCGCCGCGGATGATTTCGCCGAGGAGATCGACGTCGGCATTGACATTGCCGGGAGCGTCCTCGCCGACTGCGGTGACGACCGCTACGACGGTCAATTTCCCGGATTGGACTTCAAGCAGTTTCCCGACGGTCAGCTTGCTAGCGGCAAGAGGGTCTAGGCTGATCTTCGCCTTCGACCCACCGACGGCAATGACATGGCTGCGCGGGGGGCCGCTTGGGTTCATCTCGGCAGCGGTTTCCGACAACAGACAACTCCGAAACGCGTATTCTTGACGGGTGTCCGGACACTAGTGCCGGGCGCCCCCTTGAAGGGTTAATTCACGCCATTCCGTTGTTGCGTGAGTCAACGAATTGCTACGGCGACGCGCGCAGATTTACTCTTCAATGACGATGCTGGGCGGGCGTCGCTGATCGTTGCCTTTGCGATTCTCGAGCGCGCCCAGGACCGCGGCCGCGATCGCGCGATAGGCAGCTGCTTGTGACCCGTCGGGGTCGCTGGCAACGATTGGTTTGCCTTCGTCCGAGGTGCGCCGAATGGCGATATCGAGCGGTACCTCGCCCAGAAATGGAACGCCCAAACGTTCAGCTTCGTCTTTGGCTCCGCCGTGGCCAAAAAGATCGGTACGCTTGCCGCAATGCGGGCAGACGAACGTGCTCATATTCTCGACGATCCCAAGCACCGGAACTTCGACACGCTGGAACATCGCCAATCCCTTACGGGCGTCTATCAGAGCCAGATCCTGCGGCGTCGAAACAATTACCGCGCCCGCCAGTGGCACTTTCTGCGCGATCGTAAGTTGCGCGTCGCCGGTGCCCGGAGGCATGTCGACCACCAATATATCGAGGTCGCCCCAGGCCACCTGGCGAAGCATCTGCGTCAGCGCCGAGATCACCATCGGGCCGCGCCAAATTACTGGCGTTCCTTCAGCGATCAAGAAACCCATGGACATCAGCTTGAGTCCAAGCGCCTGTAACGGCTTCATCGTCCGGCCGTCGAGTTGCTCTGGCTTGCCGGTGATGCCGAGCAGGCGCGGCAGCGATGGACCGTAGATGTCGGCGTCGAGGATACCGACTGAAAGGCCGAGATATTGGAGGCCGAGTGCGAGATTGACCGCCGTGGTCGATTTGCCAACCCCGCCCTTGCCGCTGGCGACGGCAATGATCGCTCCAATACCTGGCACCGCAGCTTTCGCGCCCGCGATGGACTGCCGAACCGGCTGCCCGGCCGCCTGCTCGGTCTTGCCGCCGGCCGGTCTCATCGCCTCGGCGGTCAACACCGCAGTTACGCTTTCGATACCCGGAATCGCTCGTACCGCCGTCTCCGCTTTGGCGCGAACCTTCTCCGTCTCGGCAATGCGATCGGGATCGGTGGTTATGGAAAAAGCAACCTTGGCACCATCGACGATGATATCCGAGATCAGGCCCAGCGTGACGATGTCGCCGCCACGCTGAGGGTCTTGCACTTGGCGCAGGATTTCGATGATAGCTTGGCGGCTGACCTGGGTCATATCGGCGAGAACCATTCCGCAGGCTGGTCGGCGCTGATAGGCCGCCCGCGGTGTGTCGTCAAATCGACGCGGCTGAGGCAGCGACCGATTTGTCGGTATTCAACCAGCACTCAAGCGACGTATTTCCGAGCGGCCACCATGATCGATAATACCCGGGCGGAAGCCGATCAAATACTAGCCGAGTTGGAAGCGCTTGGCTCCGAGGAAAATCGGACCGGGATGGCGCGCTTCGGGATCAACACCGACCGAGCCTACGGGATTTCGATGACCGCCTTGCGGCCCTTGGCTCGAAGATATCGACGCAAACATGCGTTGGCCGCGGTGCTTTGGCGCAGCGGGAAACATGAAGCGCGAATTTTAGCAGCCCTGATCGACGATCCCAAGCTGGTCACGTCGAAACAGATGGATCGCTGGGTGGCCGACTTCGATTCATGGGATCTCTGCGACCAGGCTTGCATGAAGCTTTTCTCCGCAACGCCCTTTGTCATGGAGAAGGTTCAGCGATGGGCGAAAGACGAGCGCGAATTTGTTCGCCGCGCCGCCTTCGCGCTGATCGCCGGCTATGCCGTGCATGCCAAGACGGTACCGGACAAGGAATTCCTGCCGTTCCTGACGCTGATCGAGCGTCATTCCGGCGACAACCGCAACTTCGTGAAGAAAGCAGTGAACTGGGCGCTTCGTCAAATCGGCAAACGATCGGTGACGCTGCACCCGGCTGCGCTCGCCCTCGCCGAGAAGCTCGCCGCTTCACAGGATCGAGTTGCCCGCTGGATTGGCCGCAACGCAGTCAAAGAACTCGCCGACCCGAAGCAGCTGGACCGTCTCGGGCTTGAATCGGGCTAAGCGTGTCCTCAGCGGGCCTACCCCGCTCGCTCCTTCGCCTTGCCGAGCTGGATGTAGTTGAGCGGCATTTGCGTGGTGTATTTGATTTGCTCCATCGCGAAGGCCGTCGACACATCAGCGATGTCGATGTTCGCGATCAGCCGCTTGTAAAGGCCGTCAAAGGCCTCGATGTCGGGAACTACCACCCGCAACAAATAGTCGACTTGGCCGGCCATCCGGTACAACTCGATGACTTCCGGAAAATCGCGGATGACCTCAGCGAAGCGTCGCAGCCATTCGTCATTATGCTGATTGGTGGTGATCGAGACGAAAGCGGTCACCTTGACATTGATCTTCTTCGGATCGAGCAGCACCACTCGCCGGGTGATTACGCCCTCTTCTTCGAGCTTTTGAATGCGCCGCCAGCAGGGCGTAGTCGACAGGCCGACCCGGCGGCCGATTTCGGCAACCGGGATTGTCGCGTCCTCTTGTAATATTAGCATGATCTTTCGGTCTAGGCGGTCGACCATGATGGCGCTCCTTGAGAACGGTGGATACAGAAAGCCTCGCCGCGAGGTATGAGTTTCTCAGTAGCGACGCGAAGGGGCCTATGAAGAGATTATCATTCTAGCAACTCTCGATCCACCGCATTCTGCGGACCGCTCGATTTGATCCGGGGTCGGTGTAAAGATGCCGTCCATGAGGAGATTAGCAGCCCTTGCCTTGTCGGTTCTGACCGGATTTTACCTGATGACGGCCGGAGCTGTCGCCGGCCCGGCGGCGACGCCGCTGGTGACGACCAATTGGCTAGCGCAAAACACAATCGCCGAGGGCCTTGTCGTCCTCGATATCCGCTCAAAAGCTGACTTTGAGGCCAGCCATATTCCCGGGGCGCTCCAGACCGACTATCCCGGCAATTGGCGCACAACCCGTGACGAAGTGCCCTGGGTTCTGCCCGAGATCGCGGACCTTGAAGCCTTTCTCTCAAGCCTCGGCATCGGAGCCGGCATCAGCGTTGTGGTCGTGCCGGCCGGCACTGGCAGCACAGAACTCGGCGGCGCAACTTGAATCTATTGGGTGCTGAAATATCTCGGCCATGATTCCGTGGCGATCCTCGACGGCGGCTGGGCGACCGGCGGTCTTCCGACCGAGACGGCGCCTACGAATGCTCACTTGGGTCGCCGGTTCGTGGCGGCCCCGCGTACTGAAATACTCGCCAGCACCAATTATGTGGCTGAACGGCTCTTTACCGAAGTGGTGATCATTGATGCGCGCCCGCCCGGCCAATATGAGGGCACAACGCAGAGCGGCCTTGTGACACGGCCCGGCCAGATTCCCGGCGCTATCAGTCTCGACAATGCACTGTTCTACGATACCGCTGCCGATCGGCTAAAGCCGATCGATGAGCTGACCAAACAGCTGCCGCCCAAACTGTCCGTGTTCGGCACCCAAATCATAGTCTATTGCAACACGGGCCACTGGAGTTCGATCAATTGGTTCGTCCTCCACGAACTTCTCGGCTTTGACAACACGCGGCTCTATGAGGGCTCGATAGCGGCCTGGTCGAGGGATCTGGCGCTGTCGCTGATTACCGGCCCCGATCCGTAGGGATCAGCCGATAGCGTCGGCAATGGCGGCGCGTAGCGCCGGTAACAATTCGGCCTCGAACCACCGGTTCTTCTTCAGCCAACCGCTATTGCGCCAGGACGAGTGGGGCAGGGGAATGATCTTGCGGCCATCCTCGGCAGCCGTGGCCGCAGCTATCTCCCGCCAATTGCGGACCGTTTCGGTGAGGTTCGCGCCGGCGCGGCCGGGCAAATGATAGGCCTGGGCGAAGGCTCCGATCGCCAGAATCAGCCGCAATGCCAGCAACCTCGCGAATATCGCGTCGTGCCATGTGTCGGCGCATTCGCCTCGCGGCGGTAGATCCGCACCGGCTCCGCTCAGGCCGGGAAAGCAGAATCCCATCGGCACGATCGCTACCCGGCTCGCATCATAGAACTTCGGCCGCTCGATCCCCATCCATTGCCGGAGCCGATCGCCCGACGGATCATTGAAGGGGACACCAGTGGCATGCACCCGGGTACCCGGAGCCTGCCCCGCGATACACAATGTCGCGGTAGCGTCGGCCCGCAATACCGGTCGCGGTTCGTGCGGCAATTGCGGTCCAATCGGCCGATCGCGACAGACCCGGCAAGTCCTGACTTTTGCCAGCAGCTCCGCCAGCGATCCCCCAGTGCCGTTGGGTGTTGATTGTCGCGGCATTAACCAAGCTCCTGAAACCGATCTTAAGCGTTCTCGTGAACTATATGCGCCCGGCCCGTCCCTGAAAGAACGGGCAAGATTGGGCGGCTATCCGATGTCCGGCAGATCAGGCGAAGCCGACAAGACCGTTGTGAACCGCCGGCGTGCCGAGCGCCGGCGGGCGGTTGCGCGCGCGGTCAGTGACCAGCGTGAACGGCTGACATCCAGGACGGGTACGCGGCCCGCGTTCGACTACGAATTGGCATTGTCGCTTGCGTGCAATCGGGTCAGCGCGGTCTTCGCGATGCCTTTGCTCGTCGTTTTGATCGGGGCGACGGCGCTGCTATGGATCGATCCGGCCCAAGTGGCCGCCTGGGCCGCAACCGTGCTCACGGCCCACCTGATTTCATTCATGGTGTGTCGCCGTTTCACTGCGATCCCCCCTGCTTCCGTCAAGATCGGGACCTGGGTCAAGAGGCTGACTTTTATCGAGCTAATCAACGGCCTGTCTTGGTCGGCAATCATCGTGCTTTCTTCGTTTGCACCCGTCGGCCCCGGCCTCGACGTGTTTCAGTTTTCGGTCATGATTGTGATCGTCTCGGGCGTTGCTATCGCCGCGGCAACCGTTCCGGGCGCCGCTATCGCCGGCACTCTGCCGGCTGTGGTTTCGACGGTCGCCGTGTTCGTAATCCGCGGTGAGCCGCTCTACTACGCGATGGCAACGCTCGCTATCGGCGCGGAAGGTTTCTTCCTGCTATTGGGCGGTCGGTTCTACTCGGCCACGCTGACAGCGCTGGAGTCGCGGGCGGAGAAGGACCTCCTGATCGGCGAATTGGAGACCGCGAAGGCAATCTCCGACGAATCCCGTCGACGCGCCGAGGAGGCGAATCTCGCCAAATCCCGTTTTCTCGCGACCATGAGCCACGAACTACGGACGCCTTTGAACGCCATTCTCGGATTCTCCGAAGTGATGAAGAAAGAGGTTCTCGGACCGATCGAGAACAACACCTATAAGGACTATGCCCAGGACATCCATTCCAGCGGCGAGCACCTTCTCAATCTTATCAATGAGATACTGGATCTCTCGAGAATCGAGGCGGGCCGTTACAAATTGCAGGAAGAGCCGGTGAACCTTGCCCATCTGGTCGAGGAGTGCGAGCGCCTCGTAGAGCTCAAGGCTCGCAACAAAGACATTGCCGTGGTGTCGGAATCCGAGCCGGACCTGCCGCTTCTATGGGTCGATGCCCGAGCAGTGCGTCAGGTCGTGCTGAATCTCCTTTCCAACGGCGTAAAATTCACCCAGCCCGGCGGTCGGATCGACATTCGAGTTGGCTGGACCTCGGGTGGGGGGCAATATGTTTCGGTTGCCGACAACGGCCCCGGCATTCCGGAAGAGGAGATTCCGATCGTTCTTTCTGCCTTCGGCCAAGGGTCGATCGCAATCGGAGGAGTCGAGGATGGAACCGGCCTTGGCCTACCGATCGTTCAGGCGCTGATGCATACCCATGACGGCGATTTCAAGCTCTCCTCCAAGCTGCGTGAGGGAACGACCGCGACAGCTATCTTCCCGCGCTTCCGGGTGATGGAGGTGTTGCCGCCGATCGATGATTCCCTCCGCCGTACCGGATAGGTACCCGCGTCAAAGCTGGACCGTAACATCGCCGACCCCAAGCGGGCAGTGCTCATCGGCTCGGATCAACGCTCTGAAATGTAGTCTTCGATCAGTTGGGTGACCCGATCCGGAGCCTCATACATCGCCAAATGTCCCGCGTCTGGGATGATCTCAATCCGCTCGATCTCGCACACTCCTTGATGGAAATAGCCTTGGCGTTTTAGCGGGGCGACCTTGTTGTCTCGCCCCCACATCAAAAGAGCGCCGCGCACCAACTCATTGTTCTGAATGAAGTTCTTGAGCGTAAAGCTGCTGCTGGAGAACAGCAGCCTGTCCCGCGACTCGGTTTGCCGATCTTCGCGCATCTTGTTAGAATATTTGACGAATAGCGGATCATCACCGGAGATAGGCCCACCGAACAATACGCCCGGAAACCGGCGCGCAACCCTCGGTCGGTCGGCGACGAATTTCGCCAATCGGCGAAAGCCCTTCCGCAACACCGCGAATTCGAGATCATAGAGCAATGTTCGCATCGGTCGGAACCGAACGATCCTCCGGCCCGGACAGATGTTCATTAGCACCAGGGCCCGGACCTTGGCCGGATGAAGGTTTTGATACCGAATAGCTACCGCCGCGCCGATGCAATTGCCGATCAGAATGATATCGTGGAGCGCTAGCGCATCGGTGAAGGCATCCAGAGTCCGCGCCGCCGAATCGACCGTCAACGGCTCACCGATATCGCCCGATTCGCCGAAGCCAGGCCAATCGAAGGCCAGTACGCGATGGGTCTCCGCAAAATGCTTGATCTGATGCCACCATACCTGCCAAAACCCGCCGCCATTATGGAGGAAGACGACAACTTCGCCGCTGCCCACGTCGATATAATTGATGTTGCAGCCGAGGATATTGATCGTCCGCTCTTCCAGCGTCGACCAGGGCGCACGCTTAGCCAGTTCGGCCGTTGGCTCCTTCGTGCTGCGATCCGCGATTTCAACATTGACCATGGCTGGCCCCATAACGGTTCCTGGCACCATCGCGTAAACCTCGCGCCCAGCGGCGCTCGCTGATCTCCGCTCGACGCCGCCCAGTCGGTGGTGGGCGGTACTGGGATTGAACCAGTGACCCCTCGCGTGTGAAGCGAGTGCTCTCCCGCTGAGCTAACCGCCCGCACCAGTGTCAGTCCGTCTGCGATTTAGAATGCCGCGTGTCGCGCCGTCAAGAAAATGGGTAGTGGCTCAGTCCAATTCAGAGCGACGCATTACCAGCAAATGAGGTGCGGCGGACTTACCCGACCGCGGTCACCCCAAGCGCGCCGACCGCGTCATAGAGCTCATCGAAATGGCTGATGATCCGGTCTGGCGCGAAGGTGCTTACCGGATCAATGGTATAGCCGAAATCGACAGCGATCACTGGTACCTTCGCAGCTCTAGCGGTGACAATATCGGTCTCCGAATCCCCGACCATGACGGCCATGGCTGGATCGCCGCCGGCCGCCGAAATTGTCTCCAAAAGGTGACTCGGATTGGGCTTTTTCACGCCGAAGCTGTCGCCGCCGCCGACCGCGGCGAACTGATCGATGAGGCCAAGGTGGGTCAAAAGCAGCCGCGACACGCTTTCCGGCTTGTTAGTGCACACTGCCAATTGCCAGCCGTCCGCTGCAAATCGCTCGACCGCGTTGATCGCGCCCGGGAAAGGACGGCTCTGGTCGGCGACATGTGCAGTGTAGCGGCTCAAGAAATCATTGAAAAGACGATCGATTTCCCCGGTAGTCTGATGCGCCCCCGCCGCCGCCAAGCCTTGGTCAAGCAAGGCGCGCGCGCCGGCTCCAATCATTGTCTTGCCCTCCTCGAGCGAGAGCGTCCGAAAACCCTCCTGGCCTAGGACTGAATTGAGCGCCGAAATCAGATCCGGAGCGGTGTCGACCAAAGTCCCGTCAAGGTCGAATATGAGAGTCGGTGGAGTGGTCAAATCGGCCTCGCTGAATTTCCGCGGAACGGGCCGATAATTAGCCGTTGATCCGGGGTGGTGGGAAGAGACATACTGCGCCGAAGTCGATTTGGATCGGCTTGTAGCGCCGGGGCAGCGGCCATGCTAACTAGCTGCGACATCGCGCATTACGATCCTGTTGGAGCCGAAATTGGACAGCGGCCGCAGCACACGAGATGGCGCCGGCGTGGCTGCGCCTGCCACCGACGATCGGAAGCGCCGGGCCGCTTTGGCGGCACTGGAAGCCGTCGAATCCGGCATGAAGCTCGGGCTCGGAACCGGCTCTACCGCCGACGAATTCGTGCGAGCACTGGCAGAGCGCGTAAGCCAGGGTCTTGAGATCGTCGGCGTGCCGACTTCGGAGCGAACCGCTAAACTTGCCTCAAGCCTGGGCGTCAGCCTGGCCGGATTGGACGAAGAGCCAGTGTTGGACCTCACAGTCGACGGCGCGGACGAGCTGGATCGGCAATTGCGTTTGATCAAGGGCGGGGGCGGCGCGTTGCTCCGCGAAAAGATCGTTGCCAGCGCCTCGCGGCGGATGATCGTCATTGCCGACGATTCCAAGCTGGTTGACGTTTTGGGCGCGTTTCCGCTGCCGATAGAGGTCGTCCCATTCGGGCTCAGGACGACCTCGATTGCCGTTGAGTCGCTTGCCAAGCGGCTAGGCCTAAGCGGTCCGATCGCGCTTCGACAGGCAAGTGACGGGGCGCCTTTCGAGACCGATTGTGGTCATTTCATTCTCGACGCCACCTTTGGCCGCATTCCGGATCCAGAACGATTGGCGCAGGGCCTCGACGAGATCGCCGGTGTTGTCGGCCATGGCATTTTCCTCGGCCTCGCCAGCGAGGCTATGGTCGCAGGGCCCGAAGAAGTTATCCGGCTAACTGCCGTCTAGTCCAGGGAGACAATGATGAAGAGAGTTGAGACGCAGCTAAGCGCGTGGCTAATGGCTTTCGCCCTCACTTGGTCGGGAGCGGCGAACGCGCAGGAGATAACCGACGCCCATTTGCAAGCGGCCTGGGACGCGGTGCGGGCGGTCGGCGCCGACGCCGAATTCGACTTCGCTTTGCCCGACATCGCAGAGCAAGTGCAGGGACTCCTGATCGACTTGCGGCCGGATCTGTTTCGGCAAATTCCGGATGTGGTGAACGAGGTCGCGCTCGAACTGGTCGCGCGTCGGCTCGACCTCAACACCGATGTTGCCCGAGTTTGGGCGCTCGCATTCACCGAGCAGGAGCTGATCGAGATCACGGCGTTCTACGCCAGCCCCACCGGGCACAAGTTCAGTATGACGTTTGAGTTGCTCTTCCAGCAGACGCTGCAAGTCTTGGAGAATTGGTATGAGCGTCTTGCCGGCGAAATGCGTGACCGTTCGCTTCTGAAATTCCAGCAGAAGGGCATCGAATTCTAGGCTTCTGGCATTGCAGCATTTGACGGGCTGGGCGGACCAAGTGGGGATCGGGTTGTGACGGCCTTCGATCTGTTTGTGATCGGAGGCGGCTCGGGTGGCGTTCGCGCCGCCCGCATCGCCGCGCGCAACGGTGCCAGGGTGGGGCTCGCCGAGCAAGACCGCATCGGCGGCACCTGCGTTATCCGCGGCTGCGTCCCGAAAAAGCTGATGGCCTTTGCCGCCCGATTTCGTGATGAGTTTGAGGATAGTGTCGCATTCGGCTGGAGCCCGGCTGAGCATGGCTTCGACTGGAGGGCCTTGTCGGACAGTCTCGATCGCGAGGTCGATCGGCTCAACGCTGCCTATCGAAGGGGGCTGGAGAGCGCCGGCGTGACTATTTTCCCGGGACGTGCGGTGATCGACGGACCCGGTCAGGTTCGCCTAGTCGGCACGGATTCCCGTTTCGAAGCAAAGAACATTCTGATCGCGACCGGCAGCCATCCGAACGTCGTTCGCGATCTGCCCGGGTTAGAGCGCGCCATCACCTCCGAGGCGATGTTCCGGCTCGATACATTGCCGGATCGTATTCTGGTCGTCGGCGCCGGCTTCGTTGCCATCGAATTCGCTTCGATCATGGCTGGCTTCGGTGTCGCCACCACATTGCTTCACCGCGGTGGCGAGATCCTTCGCACTTTCGACAACGACATCCGCGCCGAAATGCACTCCGCGATGGAGCGACGCGGGATCGAAATAATCCTGGAGGATCAGCTAAAGGTGATCGACAAAGGGCCGGCGCGGCTTCTTGCCCGGACCGAGGCCGGCCGGTCGATCGCCGCAGATCAAGTGCTGCTAGCGATCGGGCGTTCGCCGAATACAAGAGGGATAGGGCTCGAAGAGGTAGGCGTCGACATCGACCCGGACGGCGCCGTTCGCGTCGACGGACATTCACAATCGTCGGTCCCCGGCATCTATGCGATCGGGGATGTAACCAACCGGATCAATCTGACGCCGGTGGCCATCAGAGAGGGACACAGTCTTGCCGATCATCTCTTCGCTGGCGCGACTACGATGGTTGACCATCGCAACGTGCCGCACGCCGTGTTCGGCATCCCCGAAATCGGCACTGTCGGCCTCACCGAGGAGACGGCGCGTGACCAATATCCGGCGCTCGACATCTTTCAGACGTCGTTTCCATCGATGCGACATCAGTTTGCCGGCCGCGACGAAAATGTGCTTTTGAAATTGATCGTCGACGCCGACACCGATCGGCTGCTCGGCTGCCATATTCTTGGATCCAATGCGGCTGAACTTGTTCAGCTGGTCGCGATCGCTGTGAGAATGGGCGCGACCAAAGGGGATCTCGATGCCACTATGGCGCTACACCCGACCGTTGCCGAGGAACTCGTGACCATGCGCGAGCCAAAGAAGCGCTACCGCCGTGCGGCCGCCGAATAGGCTTGCAGTGGGACCGAGAAACAGGCGAAAAAACAATCACCTAACCAAGCGAGAAAAAAAGGGGAGAACGGCCCATGGCTGACAAGCAGAGATTCCGGATTGTGGAAATCCC
Organism: Kaistiaceae bacterium; assembly: GCA_963667605.2. Lineage (GTDB taxonomy): Bacteria > Pseudomonadota > Alphaproteobacteria > Rhizobiales > Kaistiaceae > JADLGL01. The sequence goes on along the minus strand of CAXXUZ010000003.1, from coordinate 103,387 downwards.
GGGAGTACCGGAACAATACGCCAATCAATTCGTTTCAGGCGGTTTTGACGGAAGTGCGATTGCCATCACTTTGGGCACCGCTCGTATGATTCCCGATAAGATGGGCGACATGCCGAAGGAAGGGACGATTCCTTCAGTCTATGTGACCACGCGGCTGATGCTCTCGGTTCCGGCCGCGCTGGAGATGATCAAACAGCTCAAAGGGATGATGGATCAGATCGGCCTCAAAATGCCAGCGCCGGGGCAAAACAAAGCAGCGCCAGCGGGCGGACAAGGTGGCTGGATCGAGAACTGACGGCCGCAGGGCCGACGATTAGCTTCGAACGGCCCTTTTGCACCGGGCTCCACTCGCTACAGCGAGGGGCCGACTCAAGTCCTTGGATCGTCGTCTAACACCCGGTCGCATCTGGGGGTACGAAATTCTTGCTCAGGGCCTGGGCGATCCGTTCGGTCTTTGAGTTCGCTGGTCCCGACAGAGGAAGCAGCGAATCCCATTCGGTCGACCGAGCCAGCCCCGCTGGAACGGACGATGTCGGCTTCATTGCCTGGGCTGGGTGCGACCCGATCGGTAGCGATTTCCGTTGAAGTCAGGGTTGTCCGGGCGCTGAACTGGAACAATCGGGTCGGCGCGGTAACCTGCTATTGGCGTAAGACCGTCGTCGCCCAGCCGGTCAGAATGTATTTCTCATGCGTCTTACTGATCTGACTGCGATGCGGATAGCTGAAATTCGCCGGGAACATCAGCACCTTACCCTTCCTGGCCTCGCAGATATATTTGTGGCCCAGGAACTCGGTGCCGCCACCGGGGACATCGTTCAAATACAGAAGAAAAACCAAGTGGCGATTGACGGTATCTCCCGTCGAATCGCAATGCCAAGCGTGGTATCCGCCGCCGGGCTCGTAGTGCTGAAAATGTGGGAGAAACTTGAACTCAACTTCCTGCCGCCAGGAAGCATCGACATCGGTGTAGTATCGCGGAATGAAATCGGAGAACTGCTGCATCACCGAAGTGAAACCAGAGGCGCTCGCCGAGGGGATTTCCGAATGCCCCTTGGGCAAGCCTTCGACAGCAAAATCTTCGCTATCCTTGATCTCCTTTTTGACCTCAAAATTGCCGGTACGCCCGGGGCCGGTGAATCCCAGCCGCTTCGCGGTCTGAAATAGCTCGATCAGCTTGTCGCATACGCCAACATCGCTCACATGATACTCGCGGACAAAATTCAGATGCATGTCCTTTTCGACATTCTCTTGCGCATCCACGGCTGGGGTATTCATTTGGTTCACTCCCTCGCTCTATTCTGGAGGATACTCGATCGCCGGGGCGCGGTTCAAGGTATCGCGGCGGGTGGCGAACAATCTAAATTTTCTGTCGACACCGGCTTCCGATTCCGACCGAGGATCGCCACATAAGCCGGGGCGCTGCAGCCCTGGTCTCTTCGGCGGGCCGGGACTGGCACGTAGCTTCTTAACCGCCCCGCGTGTATATCGGCCTCGTTACGGATGGGCGGCCCGGAGGGGCCGTGCCGTTTTGGAGTTGTTGAAGCAATGGCAAAGGCTTGGACCCCGGATGGCTGGCGCTCCCGGCCGATCGAGCAGGCGCCGGTCTATCCCGATCCCGTGGCACTGAGGGCGATGGAGGCCCAGCTTGCGAGCTATCCGCCGCTGGTATTCGCGGGCGAAGCGCGCAAGCTGAAAAAGACGCTGGCACGCGTATCGGCCGGCGAGGGCTTCGTGTTGCAGGGCGGCGACTGTGCCGAGAGCTTTGCCGATCACGGCGCCGACGGCATTCGTGATCTGTTCCGCCTGTTCCTACAGATGGCGGTAGTCATGACGTTTGCCGGTTCGATGCCGGTGGTGAAGATCGGTCGGATCGCAGGTCAGTTCGCCAAGCCGCGCAGCGCGCCGACCGAGATCAACGGCGGTGTTGAACTGCCGACCTATCGCGGCGATATCGTCAATGACATCGAGTTCGACCCGGTCGGACGCCAGCCCGATCCGATGCGCATGGATATGGCCTATCGCCAGTCGGCAGCGACGCTGAACCTCCTGCGCGCCTTCGCGCAGGGCGGCTACGCCAATCTCGAGCATGTGCATCAATGGATGCTCGGCTTCGTCAAGGACAGCCCGCAAAGCCATCGCTACCAGGAGGTGGCCGACCGGATCTCCGAGGCGATCGCGTTCATGCGCGCCTGCGGCGTCGATCCGCAAACGACACCAACGCTGCAGACGACCGATTTCTACACTAGCCATGAAGCACTGCTCCTCGGTTTTGAGGAAGCGCTGACCCGTGTCGATTCAACCTCCGGCGAGTGGTACGCGACCTCCGGCCATATGCTGTGGATCGGCGATCGCACGCGGCAGGCGGATCATGCCCATATCGAGTTCTGTCGTGGTGTTGAGAACCCGCTTGGCCTCAAATGCGGGCCGTCGCTGACGCCAGTCGAGCTGATCAGGCTGATCGACATTCTCAATCCGGACAACGAGCCGGGCCGCTTAACTCTGATCTGCCGTTTCGGTGCCGACAAGGTCGAGGTGCATTTGCCCAAGCTCATCCAGGCCGTCGAGCGCGAAGGCAAGTCGGTGGTCTGGTCGTCCGATCCGATGCACGGCAATACAGTGAAGGTGAATGGCGGTTACAAGACGCGGCCTTTCGATCTGATCCTGCGCGAGGTCGAGCGGTTCTTTGCAGTGCATCGGGGCGAAGGCACGTATCCTGGCGGCGTCCACATCGAGATGACCGGCAGCAACGTCACCGAGTGCATTGGCGGCGCCCGTGCTATTTCCGAGGCCGATCTGTCGAGCCGCTACCACACCCATTGCGATCCGCGCCTCAATTCTGACCAGGCATTGGAGCTGTCATTCTTGGTGTCGGAATTGCTGCGTCGCGGCCGCCAGCCGAATGGCCAGCGTATCGCGATCGGTGCTTGACGGCACCGATAGTGATATGGTGCCGGCGGAGTATCTCAGCCGATGACACGGCCGACATTGTTCGTCTCGCACGGCTCGCCGATGTTGGCCTTGACACCAACTGCGGCCACCAGTTCCTGAAGAGCCTCGGCAACCGGCTCGGCCGCCCGCGGGCCATCATTGCTACCTCGCCACACTTCGCAGCCCGGGAGCCACAGGTCGTGGCCGACGCTCATCCGGCGATGATCTATGATTTCGGCGGCTTTCCCGCCGAGCTGTCCCAGATCGTCTATCGGGTGCCGGGCGATCCCGCACTCGCGGGGGAGGTGGCAGAACTTATCGCAGCAGCCGATCTGCCGGTCCATTTGGTGGGCGAGCGGGGCTTCGACCATGGCAGTTGGGTGCCTCTGTCATTGATTTGGCCGGATGCCGACGTCCCAGTCGTTCAGCTGTCAATTCAGCCTGAACAGGGCGCTGGCTATCATTTGGCCCTCGGTCGAGCGCTCGAACCGCTGCGCGACCGCGATGTCTTGATCATCGGCACGGGGGCGATGACGCACAATCTCCAGGAGTAGATGGCGAGCGGGCTGAAGCCGGCCGATGCGCCAGCGGAGGCTTGGGCCAAGGACTTCGCCGATTGGGTGGCAGACCGGGCCAGAGAGGGCGCCATTGACGATCTTGTCCACTACCGCGAGAGGGCACCGGCGGCCACGCGCGCGCATCCCGCTGACGATCATTTCCTGCCGTTCTTTGTTGCCATGGGAGCCGCCGGCGAAGGTACCAAGGGAGAACGGATCCACGCCTCGATCGAATATGCGGCGATGGCGATGGACGCCTACGAATTCAGTTAGGTCGCTAGTCGCGGCTCAGGCCTTTTTGCGCCAAATCGCTGAGATAGCCGGCCCACAGCGTTTTGCGGTTCTCGCCAAGGCTTCTAAAATAGCTCCAGGTGAACAGGCCAGTATTGTGGCCGTCGTCGAAGGTCAGCCGAACCGCGTAGTTTCCGATCGGGTCGATCGCGACGAGGGCGACCTCGCGCTTGCCGGGGACAGTCTGGCGTTGCTCCGGGCTGTGGCCCTGAACCTCCGCCGACGGGCTGAGCACCCTCAGAAGCTCGGCTTCGAGTTCAAACGCCAGGCCGGAGCCAAAGGAGATTGTTAGACGGCGTTTATCGGCGCTCAATCGCAATTCAGTTGGCCATGCCGCGTCTTCGCCCATGGGCCGCACCAAACAGGAACGAGCAGTTCCGGTCAAAGGTGGATGGCGTGACCGGGCCATTGACGGAATTGCGCGCCGGCTCTAGCCCGGCTGCACAATAGGCCTCATAGCGTTGCACGATGCTTCATCGCAACAATCTGCTCGGCATTGCTGCGATGTGCATCGCCATGCTGGGCTTCGTTTCCAACGATCCGCTCGTAAAACTCGCCAGCGAGGCGCTCCCGCTCGGCGAAGTGATCTTCCTTCGCGGCGCTGTCTCGACATTGGTGGTGGCGGCGTTGATCGCCGCCAGCGGGCAATGGCCGCGATGGCCGGATATAAGCGATCGCGCCGTATTTTGGCGGACCGTCGGTGACGTTGGCGCGACAGTTGTCTATCTCACCGCGCTGACCCAATTGCCTCTCGCCAATGCCACATTGTGCTGCAGACGGTTCCGATTGTGATTGCCGCGGCCGGCGCGCTGATCTTCAAAGAGGATGTCGGTTGGCGCCGTTGGACCGCCATCTTGATCGGTCTTCTCGGCGTCGTTGTGGTGATCAGGCCGGGCCTAACCGGCTTCACCATATATTCATTGCTGGCCTTTGCGTCCGTCTTTCTGATTGCGTTACGCGATATCGCTACCAATCGCATTGTCGCCTCGGTGCCGACGATCACCGTGCTCGCGGTGGCATTGGTGGCGGCGATGCTCTCCGGCGCGGCAATGGGGCTTGGCGAGGATTGGATTTGGCCGAGGGGGCTCGATCTGCTTGAAGTGGTCGGCGCTGGCCTCTTTTTGGTTCTTGCCTATGCCTTCATTATCATCGCATTGCGGAGCGCCGATTTGAGCCTGACGGCGCCCTTTCGCTATACAATCGTCGTCTGGGCGGTGCTGTTTGGATTCCTTTTTTGGGGGGACCGACCCGACGCGCTGACTGTAGTCGGCGGGAGTCTCATCGTCGGAAGCGGCATTTTTACTCTCTATCGCGAACGGCAACTTGTCAGACGGAAAACTGCCGGGACCGGACCAACCGGCTGGCCGGCAATGATTTCAATAAAGGAGGATCGAGATGGATACCGAAGTTGCCAAGGAACTGGCTGCTGAAACCGGCGTGAAGCCGGATGAGTTTCTCGAACTTGCCGACAAGGTCATCGGCTTTGCCAACCATTCCGCCACGCAGATGAAGAAGGAGGCGGTTCATTTAGCCTTCCTCTATGCCGCCTCCCGCTACGGCGTGTTTGTTTGGCAGAACAGCCCCAAGACGGATGACGAGCAAGCCTTTTCCGGCCGCATGACGGAGCGCTACCAAGCCATGTTGAAGGAGCAGTTCGGCGACTCGAAACTGAAGAACCGGCCGGCCTCCCCGTGATCTAACGTTGAGTTGATGGACCGTGACCGGGAAAGCCGCTCGTTCACGCTGCTTTGTTTTGCCAAACGGCCTACTCCGTCGGCGATCCTATACATCTGTTTTATCAGCCGCCATGTGGCCGGTTGGTATCATGTTGCGGGAGTGTCCATGATCACGAGGCGCGCATTCTTGTTGTCTTCGACCGCCGGCATTGGCGCGGCGGTCGTGGCGCTGGGTCCGCTCGGCTCCAGCCTCGCCCAGGAGGCAGAGGTCTTCGAGGTGGTGCGTACTGAGGAGGAGTGGCGCCAGATTCTAGCGCCGACCCTGGCCGGAGATCCAGATCTGGACCAATTCCCGTTCAGCCCAAGCGCGTTCGAGGTGCTGCGCCTCGCCAAGACCGAGTACGGCAACAGCCATGGCTACACCTTCTTGTTCGAAGCCGGCGAATATCACTGCCGGGGTTGCGACCTCCCCAACTACACTTCGGAGCACAAATACTGGCACTCTGGCTGGCCGAGCTACTGGCAATCGTTGGACAACGCCGTTCGGACCAGCGTCGACTACAAACTTGGCTATCCGCGGACCGAAGTGCATTGCCGGCGCTGCGGTAGCCATCTCGGCCACATCTTCGATGATGGTCCACCGCCGACCGGCAAGCGCCACTGCATCAACGGACTGGCACTGGCCTTCTTTCCCGCCTGAGGCCATCGGCCCGGGTTAGCGCGATTGCCGCGCGGCTATCGGCGCGCTAAGGCGTGGCGATGATGAGTGACGGCCGCCAATCGCTCCGCCTGGCCATCGGCCAGCTCAATCCGATCGTCGGTGACATTACCGGCAATCTGGAGCGCGCGCGGGCGGCGCGAACCGCCGCGGCGAAAGATTCGGCCGATCTCCTAGTCTTAACCGAGCTGTTCATTTCTGGCTATCCGCCTGAGGATCTGGTCCTCCGGCCGGCCTTTACCACCGCCTGTTGCGAGGCCGTGACAGCTTTGGCCGGTGAAACGGCTGATGGCGGACCGGCGGTTGTGATCGGAGCCCCGTGGGCTGATGGCGATGATCTGTTCAATTCTGCTTTGTTGCTTGATGGCGGCGAGATCGCAGCGATCCGGCACAAGGTCGAATTACCCAATTACGGAGTCTTCGACGAGAAACGGGTGTTTCGGTCCGGCTCGCAACTGGCGCCCGTCGATTTCAGATCCATGAGGATCGGCCTGCCGATCTGCGAGGATCTGTGGTCGAAGGACGTTTGCCGACAGTTCGGCGAGGCCGGCGCGGAAGTGCTGATTAGCATCCATGGGTCGCCCTATTGGCGGGGCAAGCTCGCCCAACGGCATGGGGTTGCCCGTGCGGCCGCTGCGGCTGCTGATTGCCCGGTGATTTACACCAACAATTTCGGCGGTCAGGACGAGCTGGTCTTCGACGGCGGCTCATTCGGAGTAGCAATCGACGGTCATACAGCCTTTCAATTCAGGCAGTTCGCCGAGGAGCTTGAATCGATATCGCTGGCACGCGGAGACGACGGCCGCGTTGTTCTTGAAGATGGACCACGGGTCGATCCGCCGAGCGCGGAAGAGGCCGACTGGAGCGCCTGCGTCATCGGTCTCCGCGACTATGTTGCCAAAAACGGATTTGCCAAAGTGGTGATAGGCCTGTCAGGCGGCGTCGACTCGGCGGTCACGGCGGCGATCGCAGTCGATGCCTTGGGCGCCGAGAAAGTGCGCTGCGTCATGCTCCCCTATCGCTTCACCTCGAAGGCAAGCCTTGCTGACGCCGCCGCCTGTGCCCAAGCGCTGGGCGCAGGTTACGAAATTGTGCCGATCGCCGCGCCGGTCGAGGGATTCGACTTGGCCCTGGCCGAGCTCTTCGCTGGGCGTAGCCGCGACGTCACTGAGGAGAACCTTCAGGCCCGGACCCGCGGCGTCATGCTGATGGCGATTTCCAACAAATTCAACGAATTGCTGGTTACCACCGGCAACAAGTCGGAAGTCTCGGTCGGCTACGCGACCCTCTATGGCGATATGAACGGGGGCTTCAATCCGATCAAGGATTTGTTCAAGACCGAAATCTATCGCCTCGCTGGCTGGCGAAACCGAAGCCGGCCCGGCGGTCTGCTGGGGCCGGCCGGAGAGGTAATCCCGGCGTCGATCCTCACCAAGGCGCCGTCCGCTGAACTGCGCGAGAATCAGGCCGACCAGGATTCGCTTCCGCCTTATGATGTGTTGGACGCGATCTTGGATGATCTGATCGAGCACGAAGCCAGTGTCGCCGATATCGTCGCCAAGGGCCATGAAGCGGCCACCGTCAAGCGGGTGGCTCGCATGGTGGCGACAGCCGAACATAAGCGCCGTCAAGCGGCACCCGGCGTCAAGATTACGCGTCAGAACTTCGGCCGCGGCCGGCGTTATCCGATCACCAATCGATTTGTGGAGGAGGACTAGGCCGACGGTCGCACAACTCAGGCCGAGAGCACTGTCACCTGTGTGCCCATCGGCACCAGATCGTAAAGATGCAGCGCGCCCTGGTTCAGCGTTCGGATGCAGCCGGACGAGACCGCCTGGCCGATGCTCCACGCCTCAGGCGTGCCGTGGATCCGATACAGCGTGTCGGCACCGCCGCGATCAAGATAAAGAGCCCTCGCCCCCAGCGGGTTGGTCGGACCTCCAGGCATGCCGGCGGCCCAGGGCCGGGCTGCAGGGTCTCGCTGCATCATCGCGACAGTGGGGGTCCAGCTCGGCCATTCCGCCTTACGTTGAATTGATGCCCGGCCCGACCAGGCAAAACCGGCCCGGCCAACGCCGACGCCGTACCGAATCGCCCTACGGTCGAGGAGAATGAGATATAAGAACCGGTTGAATGGGTCGACAACGATCTCGCTCGGCTTGTTCGGAATGTGCGATGGCACCGGGACTGTGCGTCGGTAATAGACGGGATCGATCTCTGACAGGTTGACGGGCGGAACGACAAACGGGTCAGCATTCACCGTCCCATAGATGCTCGTGGGGTTGGTGGTACCGCCGCCTTCACCCATCGCGGTCGGTTTGACAAGCGGCAAGTGCCAATGGCAGCCCGAAGAGGACGCCGCGGCGCGTGAGACCCGTGACCGCACCGGTGTCACTATTTCTAGTGGCCCCCAACGACATATATGACCTCAATGCTGCCTCAACCGAGAAAAATATCACGCCGCACCGGAGCGCGAATCAATTTTAGGTGCCGACAAACGTTCGGCGTCGTTCGCGATCAAGATTGACCTGCCCTCCGTTAACGGTTCGTTTACGTAAACAAAATGTTAGCTCGCCTTCGCTTCGCCCCTGCGCCAACTGGTCGTATTCACGTCGGGAATCTGCGCACCGCGCTGTTCAATTGGCTGATTGCGGTTGAGAAGTCCGGCGAGTTTTTACTTCGTTTTGACGACACTGATGCAGATCGGTCACGCTCGACCTACGCTGAAGCCATCGTCAGGGACCTGGAATGGCTTGGTCTTACCGCGGACGAGGTCTTTCAGCAGTCGACCCGCATCGCGCTTTACGACCGCGCGGCGGACCAGCTGAAAGCGTCCCTCAGACTCTATCCGTGCTTCGAGACGGCCGAGGAACTAGAGCGGAAGCGCCAGCGACAGAGACGGCGCGGCCAGCCTCCGATCTATGATCGGGCGGCGCTGACACTATCGGAGACCGAACGTGCAGCGATGCTGGCGTCGGGACGGCGGCCGCATTGGCGATTCCTATTGAGCGATATCGATCGGCCGAGCGAGGAAATCCGTTGGGACGACCTCTTTCGTGGGACCCAAAGCATCGACCTCGGATCATTGTCGGATCCGGTGCTGATCCGGGAGGACGGGACCTATCTTTACACCTTGCCGTCGGTGGTGGACGACATGGACAAAGGGATCACCCAGATCGTTCGCGGCGAGGATCACGTCACCAACACAGCCGTCCAAATCGTTCTGTTTCGCGCCCTTGGCGTCGAGCCTCCGGTCTTCGGCCATCACAATCTCCTCACCGCGTCTAGCGGGGAGGGGCTGTCGAAGCGGACCGGCGCACGCTCGGTGGCAAGCCTCCGCGAGGCCGGCTATGAGCCGATGGCAGTTGCAACCTTGGCAACCCTGATTGGGACCTCATCGACGGTCGAGCCAATGACGAATATGGCTGAACTAGCGGCCGAATTCTTGCCCGAGAAAGTCTCACGCGCTCCGGCGCGTTTCGATCTCTCCGAACTCGATGCGCTTAATGCCCGGCTGCTCCATCAGACACCGTTTTCGGAGGTTGCCGACCGGATTGCCGAAATTGCCATTGGCTGCGGCGAGCCCTTTTGGCTGGCCGTTCGGGACAATTGCACCAAGCTCACCGACGCGGCGAGTTGGTGGCGTGTGGTTACCGGGCCCGTGAGCTCCCTCGATCTCGCAGACGACAGGGACTTCCTGGGAGCAGCAGCCACCTTGCTGCCTGACGAACCGTGGGATCAGGAAACCTTTGGTCAATGGGTCAAAGCTGTCAAAGCGACGACCGGTCGCGGCGGCCGGATGCTCTTCATGCCCCTCCGCAAGGCCTTGACCGGGCTTGATCACGGCCCTGAATTGGCCGCGCTGCTTCCTCTCATCGGGCGTAGTAGTACGCTGGACCGATTAGCCGGGTCCCATCCCCGGTAACCAGCACAGCCGCCATCTCCGGAGCACCGAGATTGAAGGTGCCTGGGATCAGAGCTCCAAAGCGGTTGGCAAGCGTTTCCGGGTCCTCCGACGGCTCCGGACGCGGTGTTGGCAGCGGTACCGTTGGCGCGATATTGGCGATGATCTCGGCGGCTTCCGCACCGATCGGAGTGAACAGAGCGCCCGGCTCCGCGACAATTATTGTTGCCGGAGGGCAACCGCACTCGGGATTGAAGCTTTCCCTGAAGGCAAACGCGTTCGGCAATAGGGTGTAAGGCATGCCATTCACCGAGACCGCGTCCTCGACCGGCTCGCCAGGATTGCGATGCACGTAAAGCATCGCTCCTGGACACTGGGCCTGACAGGTTGCTTCATCGGCTTCGAATTGCGCCGGCGTGGTCGAGAAGCTGATCGGGAAATAATAGCCGTCGCAAGCGCGAACACAGAGCGTTCGATAGGTCGTCACGAGGGGCAGCAAATTGCCGATTACATCATTGCCCCGCGGAACGCCGAACAGCCGATCGAGCAACGCGCCACCGCCGATCTGACCGCCCTGATTGCCGAATTGCTGATATTGCGTACCGCAATTATTGGCCGCCAAGGCCTGCAAGAGACTGTTGCGCTGCGCCGCGGATTGGTTCGGATCGGCCAGACGCAACTGCTCCTGCACTTGCGTTAGGTCGGCGAGGGTGCGGTCAAGCTGCACCCTGACGGCACCGCAGGAAGCGGGAAGCTGAAGCCGCAAGAAACGCGGCAGGCAACCCATCTGGTCGGCTTGGCGATAGGTTTGATCATAAGCCGCGCGAGCCTGCTGATATTGCTGAAGAAGGATCTGATAGACCTCCTGCGAGCTTTGCCGCTCCAGCGCAGCCAATTGGATTTCGAGCTGCAGGCACACTTCTTGCGCCGCGACCGGCGGGGCCGCGACCGCCGCCAGGGCGGCAATCTGCCACAACAATCCGAGACAAATTCGTCGCCACATTCTCGGTCTCGATTGCATTCCCTCACCCCGCATCAAGGCTATCACGGCAAAGCAGACAAAGGGCACATCGCGCTTGCGTTCACGCTGTCCAGGGGACAGTGTCGGCTGCGACGCTTGGGAGTCTGGTCAAGATTGGCAAGTCTCGGTAAAAGAAGCGGAAATGGGTGGGGTGACCCTGTCGGTTGCTCGTTGTGGGGAGACAGAATCGTGGTTTTTGATCGGATCGACAAGGGGCTGAAGCCCTGGCAGGTTATCGCCTTTGTTGTCATTGCCGTCGGACTTGGCGCCATTCTCGGGCTTTCGACCGGGTCACACCTCCGCGATCTACTGCCGGCAGGGGTCGATATTCTTGACATGCGCCTCCTCAGATACAGCTATGAAGAGGCTGTGGAATTGCTGGTGGCACTTGGCAGCGACGGTCGCTCCTATTACGCGACTAGCCAATTGCTCACGGATATCGTCTTCATCCCGTTCGCGTTCCTCGCCGTCGCCAGTGTTTTCCTCTGGCTGACCCGACCAGGACAGAAATTCTCCGTTCCGCTCAGCGAAGGCATCCGCGTTGTCGTGATCGCGATCGCGTTCACCGCAATGTTGAGTGATTTTGTCGAGAACATCAGCATCTGGGTCATGCTCGGTTCCGGCGAAGATCCGGCCAATGGCGTCGTCGCGTTGGCCAGTACAATCTCTGGCATCAAATGGCTTGCCTATGCCGGATCGTGGGCCGCTTTGGCGGCGACGGTTATCGTAGCTGTAGTCCGCGGGACCAGCTCGCAACAGGCGACCGCCTGAGACCGAGCGCCGCTCCGGCTTGACGCCCGCGCACGAATAAAGGAAGACCTTGGCCATGATGGCCGAGGCGCCTTCGCGCGCGACTAACATTTGTGGGAACATAATTACCGGTTAGCAACTCTGCTGGCTGAGGCCGTCCCTCCTGAACCCTTTCGAGATCGAGTTGGACGCCCGGGTCAGCGGTCGAGGGAGCTTTTGCGTGTCCGACGGATCGCCACCGGCCTTCAAAGGACTTCGGCTCAACAACACGCTGACGCGGAAGAAAGAAGACTTTGTCCCGATCGATCCGGCGAATGTCCGCATCTATGTCTGCGGGCCAACTGTCTATGACTTCGCCCATATCGGCAATGCTCGCCCGCTGATTGTTTTTGACGTCCTGTTCCGGCTGCTGCGCGATCTCTATGGCGCCGATCACGTCAATTATGTCCGCAACGTCACCGACGTCGATGACAAGATCAATGCGCGGGCAGCAGAGGAATATCCGGACCTGCCGCTGAACGAAGCGATCCGGAAGGTCACCGATGAAACGGAGCGGCAGTTTCACGAGGATGTCGCGGCGCTCGGCTGCTTGCCGCCGACCCACGAGCCGCGCGCGACCGAGCATATTCCCGGCATGACCAAGATGATTGGCGAGCTGATCGCCAAGGGCTACGCCTACGTAGCCGAAGGGCACGTCTTGTTCGACGTTCGCTCGTGGAAGGCCGCGGACGGCTCGCTCGAATATGGCCACCTTGCTAATCGTTCGCTTGAGGACATGATCGCGGGCTCCAGGGTCGAGGTGGAGCCCTACAAGCGCGACCCGATGGATTTCGTGTTGTGGAAGCCATCAAATCCGGACGAGCCCGGTTGGCCGTCGGCCTGGGGCGTGGGCCGTCCCGGCTGGCATATCGAATGCTCGGCGATGGCCGGACACTATCTCGGTGACGTTTTCGATATCCATGGCGGCGGCGTCGATCTGGTTTTCCCTCATCATGAGAACGAAATCGCCCAGTCTCGCTGCGCCCACGGTACCGACCTGATGGCCAAATACTGGCTTCACAACGGCCATCTCCAGGTTGAGGGCGAGAAGATGTCCAAGAGCCTCGGGAACTTTGTCACCATCCGTGAGGTCTTGAAGGATTGGTCCGGCGAAGCGGTGCGGCTGAACATGCTGCGAAGTCATTATCATCAGCCCTTGGACTGGACGATCGCCGGACTGAAACAGTCCGAGTCCGTTCTCGACAGTTGGTATGATGCTGTAGGCGATGCCGAGGGCGGCCTATTTTGCGCCGACGTGACCGGCGCGCTGGAGGACGATCTGAATACGCCGCGGGCGATCGCCGCGCTGCACGAGCTCAGAAAGGCGGCCTCGCGAGGGGCGGCCGGCGCCAAGGCGTCGCTACGGGCCGGCGCCAACATGCTTGGCCTTCTTACTGCCACCGCTGACGAGCGTTATGCGAGCCTCCGCGTTTCAGTGACGTTAGACGACAACACCATCGCCTCGTGGATCGCCGCTCGCTCTGCCGCTCGCGGGGCCAAGGACTTCGCGGAGGCCGACCGCCTCCGCGCCGAACTCGAGGCGATGGGCATCCAACTGATGGACCGCAAGGATCCCGCCACTGGCGAGGTCAGGACCGAGTGGGAGGTCAAGCGATGACCTTTTGGGCCTCAATCCCCATATCGGGCTGGAGTTAAGGCCAGCATCATGAGCAAGGAACGAATCTGCCTCTCCGACACCGCGCTAAGCTGCCCGTTGGCCCGCAGGAGCTTCGCGCCGAGGACGAACAAGACCGAGAGACAGCCGTCGCGCACGCCGGGTATCAGCCGATGAGCAAGGAACGCCTCTATCTCTACGACACCACGCTGCGCGACGGCGCGCAGACGCCGGGGGTCGATTTCACGCTGCTCGACAAGGAGCTTATTGCCGAGCTGCTCGACGATCTCGGCATCGACTATATCGAAGGCGGGTATCCCGGGGCCAATCCGCTCGACAGCGAGTTCTTCGGCGAGAGACGGACCAAACGCGCCCGCTTTACTGCCTTCGGCATGGTTAAGCGGGCCGGTGTCAGCGCCTCAAATGATCCCGGCCTTAGAGCCCTGCTCGATACCGAGGCGGATTCCATCTGCTTTGTCGCCAAGGCTTCGGATTATCACGTCAAGGTCGTTCTCGGCGTCACCGATGAGGAGAACCTTGAATCGATCCGGCAGTCGGTTGCCGCAGCCAAAGAAGCCGGGCGAGAGGTGCTGCTCGATTGCGAACACTTCTTCGACGGTTGGAAAGCCAATCCCGACTACGCACTTGCTTGCGCCAATGCGGCCCATGAGTCCGGCTGTCGTTGGGTGGTGCTGTGCGACACCAATGGCGGCACTCTGCCGGAGGAGATCGAGGTGATTGTCGCCAAGGTCGCCGAATCGATCCCGGGCGATCATCTTGGCATTCATGCTCATGATGACACCGATCAGGCAGTCGCCAATTCTCTCGCAGCGATCCGCGCCGGAGCGCGCCAGATTCAGGGTACGCTCAACGGCATCGGCGAGCGCTGCGGCAATGCCAATCTGGTCGCGATCATCCCGACGCTGTTGCTGAAACCGGACTACGCAAATCGCTTCGAGACCGGGATTTCGATGGAACAGCTGGCCGGCCTCACCCAGCTCTCGCATCGCTTCGACGAGATGCTCAACCGGGTACCCGACCGCCAGGCCGCCTATGTCGGCGCCAGCGCCTTCGCCACCAAGGCCGGCATCCACGCCTCCGCTTTAGCCAAGGATCCGCGGACTTATGAGCACATTGCGCCCGGGGCCGTCGGCAATCGCCGCCGTGTCTTCGTTTCCGACCAGGCGGGCAAGTCCAATCTCGTCGCCGAACTCGAGCGCATGGCCATCCCCTTCGATCGGGGCGATCGACGGATAGATAGCCTGCTTGCCGAGCTGAAGCGTCGTGAGGCGAGGGGATATGCTTACGAAGCGGCGGATGCTTCGTTCGAGTTGTTCGCACGCAATTGGCTCGGCACAATGCCGGCCTATTTCGAAGTCGACAGTTTCCACGCCTCCGTCGAACGCCGCCGCAACGCCAAGGGAGAGCTGGTTTCTGTATCCGAGGCGGTGGTGAAGACCAAGGTCGCCGGCGAGCGATTCCACAATGTCGCCGAAGGCAATGGCCCGGTGAATGCGCTCGATCGCGCTCTTCGCAAGGATCTGGGCGTCTATCAGGCGGCAATCTCCGACCTCGAGTTGGTCGACTACAAGGTCCGGATCTTGAATGGCGGCACCGAAGCGGTGACCCGGGTGTTGATCGAAAGCTCCGACGCCGCAGGCAATCGTTGGCTGACCATCGGCGTCTCCGAGAACATCGTCGATGCCTCGTTCGAAGCACTGATCGACGCGATCATCTACAAGCTGCTGACGAGCGGTGCCGAGCCGGCCGGCGAACCGTCGGCCAAAAACGCCGCCCGAGAACCGACGCGGATCGACTAGCCGCTAGAACAGTCCGGCATCGCGGACTATGGCATCAAGCCGGGGCGGGACGGGCTCGGCCGCCCTCAGGAGCATCGGCAGAACCTCATCGATTTCGCCAACGACCTGATAGGGGTCGTCATGGTTGCCCGAGCCGTTGAGAAAGCCGGCCGCCGTCATGTGCCGCAATAGAACGATCAGCGGATCCCAGAAGCGCTGTAGATTGGCAAGGACGATCGGTTTGCGGTGTTGCCCAAGCCGGATCCAGGTCATCATCTCGACCGTCTCCTCAAGCGTACCGATGCCGCCCGGCAGAGCGACAAAAGCATGAGAGTGCTCGAACATTGCCCGCTTTCGCGCGTGCATATCGTCGGTCACAATCATTTTCGAGACTTCACCAAGGGCAAGCTCGCGATCCTTGAGGAAGCCCGGGATGATTCCCAGCACCTGACCGCCATGCCGCAGCGCCGAACGAGCGAGGACGCCCATCAGCCCGATCGAGCCGCCGCCATAGACGAGCCGAATGCCGGACTGGGCCAGCACCGCACCGAATCGCTCGGCGGCTTCGGTGAAGATCGGATCATCGCCTACGGCCGAGCCGCAATAGACGCAGATGCTTTCCACCTTCATCGGCCCCTAGTGGCTCGCGGTGGGGCCGGGGTCAAGCGACCCATTGGCTCGGAGTCTCCAAATTGATCCGGCGCCTGTGCTAGGTTGTTGTCGGGCATGGTTTCTTGGCTGCCGGCGCGTCTTGGATGAACGTCAATCGATCAATTTGGACCTTGTGGCTGATCTCAGCATTCTTATTGCTGGGCAGCCCGGCTGCGCTTGCCCAACTCGATCCCAAACTTGGTGCTGATGTCACGCCGACCTGGTTTGACATCGTCACTATCGAACCATCGGGCCGCAATGTCGTGGTTGGGATTGCCGAACCCGGCGCGCGAATCGAGCTCTTGTTAGGCACCGCTGTCATCGCCCGCGCCGAAGCAAACCAACTCGGCGAGTGGATGGTGGCCTTAGGCGACGGCCTTGCTCCCGGCACCTATGAACTCGTCATTCGCATCACCACCGCTGACGGTCGGTACCAGCTGCTTTCGGACACGCTAATCTCAGTCATCGTGCCGGAGACCGCGGCTGCGGCCTCACCGCCATTCGCCCCTCAGCCGGCTGGCGGTTTCACACTTGCCGATCTTCAGATCACGATCGCCTTCGGCGTCGGGGCGCCCGTTGTTGTCGAGGGTATACTCACCGGGCCACTCCGAGCCATTGTCCAGCGCGGCGACACCCTTTGGTACATCGCCACGCAGTTCTACGGCGACGGGGCACTCTATCCGCTGATAGCCGATGCCAATCGCGACCAAATTCGCAATGTCCACGTGTTGCAGCCGGGGCAAATTCTGCTCATTCCCGATCTCGTCGGCAATTAGAGTGGCCCATCCCGAAATTACGGTGGGAGCTTGCTTTTAAGGCCGTTCGGCACGACATCAGGACCCGTCGCGCCTCACTCGAGCAATTCCCTCTGACTACGATGATCTTCTATGACCGACGCCACTAATAACCGCCCGCGCCGAGTTTCGGCCGATCGTGGCGCCACCCTCGCGGCAATCCGCAATCTCTGGCCGTTTATGTGGCCCTCCGACCGCCCTGATTTGAAGCGGCGCGTCATCCTTTCCTTGTCGGCACTGGTTGTGGCAAAGGTCGGGACCGTGCTGGTGCCCTTCCTCTACAAATGGGCCACCGACGCGTTGGTGCCGACGAATGGGGCTGGGCCGAATGCCGTGATCGTTGCCGCAGTGGCGACGCCGGTGATGCTGGTCGTTGCATATGGTTTGGGCCGGGTCATGAGCACCGGGTTCACTCAGCTGCGCGATGCGCTATTTGCCAAGGTCGGCCAGCACGCGGTGCGACGGCTCGCGTTCCGCGTCTTCGTCCACATTCACCAGCTCTCGCTCCGCTATCATCTCGAACGGCGGACCGGCGGCCTTGCCCGCCTTATTACCCGCGGCACCAATGGCATCGAGTCGATGGTCCGTCACACCATCCTCTCGACATTGCCGACGATCCTCGAATTCGCGCTCGCCGCCGGCATCATCGGCTACCATTTCGGCCTGTCCTATTTGGCGGTCGTGGCCGTGATGATCACCCTTTATGTCTGGTTCACGGTCAAAGCGTCCGATCGCCGGATCAAGATCAGGCGAGAGATGAATGAGTCCGATACCGATGCCAACTCTAAGGCAGTCGACTCACTGCTCAATTTCGAGACGGTTAAGTATTTCGGCAATGAGCGGATGGAAGCCCAGCGCTATGACCGATCGATGGAGCGTTACCAGGCGGCGGCGACCAAGACCTGGACTTCGCTGGCCTGGCTCAATCTAGGCCAGACAGTGATCTTCACCGCGGGGATGACCACGGTGATGGCGATGGCCGCGACCGCGGTGTTCAATGGAGAGAAGACGATCGGCGATTTCGTGCTGATCAACGCGTTGTTGATTCAGCTTTCGATTCCGCTCCACTTCATCGGCATGCTCTATCGCGAAATTCGGCAGGGCCTAGCCGACATCGAAGCGATGTTCGATCTTCTGGAGGTACCGAGCGAGGTCATGGACAAACCGGGCTCGCCGCCACTGATTATCCGTGACGCCACTGTGCGCTTCGAGAATGTGTCGTTTCACTATGATTCCGTCCGCCCGATCCTGAAAGGCGTCACTTTCGAGGTGCCCGCCGGCCACAATGTCGCGATTGTCGGGCCGTCGGGCGCCGGCAAATCGACCATCTCGCGGCTGCTCTTCCGCTTCTACGAGGTCACCGGCGGCCGGATCACGATTGACGGTCAGGACATTCGTGAAGTCGCCCAGGACTCACTGCGGACAGCGATTGGCATGGTGCCGCAGGACACGGTGCTGTTCAACGACACCATC
This sequence comes from Kaistiaceae bacterium, assembly GCA_963667605.2. Lineage (GTDB taxonomy): Bacteria > Pseudomonadota > Alphaproteobacteria > Rhizobiales > Kaistiaceae > JADLGL01. Next base: position 85,171 of record CAXXUZ010000003.1, on the reverse strand, counting down.
GCTTACAACATCCATTATGGCCGACCCTCGGCGAGCGACGAAGAGGTTCGCGCGGCCGCCGCTGCGGCCCAGATCGCCGAGTTCATCGACGGCCTCCCCGATGGCTATGACACCGAAGTGGGGGAACGCGGATTGAAACTGTCCGGCGGCGAGAAACAGCGAGTCGCAATCGCCCGAACGATATTGAAAGGCCCGCCGATCCTGGTGCTGGACGAGGCAACGTCGGCGCTCGACAGCCACACCGAGCGTGAGATCCAAGGCGCGCTTGACCGGGTTGCCGCCGATCGGACGACCTTGGCCATCGCCCACCGACTGTCGACTGTGATTCATGCCGATCAAATCATCGTATTGCAGGACGGTCAGATCATCGAGCGCGGTGGCCATGGCGATTTGCTCGATCAGGCTGGGCTTTATGCCAGCATGTGGAATCGGCAACAAGAAGCCGCCGCAGCCGCCGAACGGCTTCGGATCGCGCGCGAAAGAGACAATCAGGGCTATCTCGATCCCGTCAGTGATGTTGAATCGGCGACAGCGGCCGAATAGGGCTGGTGCGTTTGCTCACGCGGACGCCTCAGCCGCGCCAGGCCCCTTCACAGCCGCTTTTATTCGTGCTTGATCAACAATACATATCGCCATTGTGACATGCTTGATTGTGCGGCCTGCGAGGCATGGACTCCATTATTGATTCAATTCGCAAAGCTTTCGTCCCGGTGCGGCACGAGGGCTATCCATACATCGTAATCGCCGGGATCATGGCCATTGCTCTTGGCCTGCTGTGGTCATCGCTGTTTTGGATCGGGGCCATCGTCACCGCGTGGATGGCATATTTCTTCCGTGATCCGCCCCGGGTTAGCCCACAAGATGCCAATCTCGTCCTGAGCCCCGCCGATGGCGTTGTCGCCGCCACCAGTCCAGCCGTTCCGCCGGCCGAACTCGGCCTCGGCACCGATCCTTTACCCCGGGTCTCAGTGTTCATGAGCATATTTGATTGTCACGTGAACCGAGCCCCGGTGGCCGGTCGGGTCGCGCGGGTAGCCTACAAGCCCGGCAAGTTTGTCAACGCTGATCTCGACAAGGCCAGCGAAGATAATGAACGCAATTGCGTGGTCATCGAAAGCCAGCATGGCCGCGTCGGCGTTGTCCAGATCGCCGGAATGGTGGCGCGCCGGATCTTGTCGTGGACCAGCGAGGGCGAGGAAATAGTCGGCGGCCAGCGATTCGGCATGATTCGCTTCGGTTCGCGGCTCGACGTCTATCTGCCAGCGGGTGCGGCGATAACCGTCAATCAGGGGCAGACGGCAATCGCGGGCGAAACCACGATAGCTTGGTTCGGCGGCGTTGCCGGCTGGCCGGTAAGGGTTGATTAAGCTTGGCTCGGTTTTTCCCGCCATTCGATCCCGAAGGCGTCTCGCCGAGACCGCGACCGCGGCAATTGCGGCAAATACCGATACGGTTGCTGTTGCCAAATTTCGTCACGCTTCTGGCGCTTTCCGCCGGGCTGACCGCGATCAGATTTGCGATCGAGGGCCGGTTCGATATCGCGATCTATGCGATCCTGTTTGCTGCCGCATTGGACGGGATCGACGGCCGTGTCGCCAGGTTGCTTCGCTCGACATCTCGCTTCGGAGCCCAGCTCGATTCCCTGGCCGACTTCGTCAATTTCGGCGTTGCCCCGGCAGTCTTGCTGTTCGTCTGGGCGTTGTCCGATATCGGCTCGATCGGCTGGGTTGCCGGACTGATCTTCGCGATTTGTGCCGCCCTGCGATTGGCCCGCTTCAACGCGGCACTTGAGGGGCCCGAGCGGCCGGCCTGGCAGAAAGGCTATTTCGTGGGCGTGCCGGCGCCGGCTGGGGCCGTTATTGCCTTTCTGCCGCTCTATCTCGAGCTCGTCGGCGTACCACACGGGGTTTGGACCGCGCCCCTTACAATGATCTATTTGGTCGGGATCGCGCTGTTGATGGTCAGCCGGGTGCCGACCTGGTCGGGTAGGCTGATCGGGCGGATGATCCCGCGCGACTTAGTGGCCCCGATGTTCATCATCCTGATCATCGTCGTCGGGCTGTTATTCAGCTTCACCTGGTTGGCGCTGGCGATAGGGTCGCTCGCCTATCTTGCAGTGATGCCGTTGTCGTGGCGGTCCTGGCAGGATCAGATGCAATCGGCGTTGGCGGCACCGGCAGACACCAGCAACGTAGAACAACTACCGGTGCGGGATATGCCGTTCGGCGAATGGGGCAGGCCCCCGTTCAAGAGTCGCTCGCGGAAACGCGGTCCTTAGGGCTTCGAGCGCCCCGACCGCATTGGCGTGGATCATCAGCTCTAACAGGCTTCGTAGGTTGGCAACCTGACCATCGGTCGTTGAGTTCGGCTGCACTTGCTGCTGCTTCTCTTGTTGGTGTCCCATTTCGGTGCTCTGGCCCCCAAATTCGCTCTTCTGAACTCAGCTTGCTAGGGTCCGGGTTAATCGGAGATTACCGACAAGGCTCAAAACCTATCGGCTCCTCTTGGCGGATAGGAGTGTGCGGCAGAATTTGGGTCGTTGATGGTGAGACCGCCACCAAGCGCGTCCTCGACGTAGTTTGGACCGATCGGAACCTTTCCATGACCGCCGGGAATGTCGAGGACATAGAGCGGCTGGGCAATGCCCGAGAGCCGGCCACGTAGCACCCTCACGATTTCTTGGCCCGCGGCGACGCTCACGCGGAAATGGTCGGTGCCGGGCGCGAGATCCAACTGGTGCAGATAATATGGCCGGACGCCGCGCTCGACCAGGCCGCGCATCAGCTGTTCGAGCACCGCTGCATCGTCATTGACCCCCTTAAGCAAAACGGTCTGGCTGATCATCACAACACCGGCTGCCGCCAACCGCTGCAGCGCGGCGGTGGCCGCAGCGGTGAGTTCGCGGGGATGGTTGCAATGCACCGCCAGCCACACAGATCTGGTGGAAGAGGCCAACGCGGAAGCGAGTTCTTCGGTAATCTTTTCAGGGTCGGCGATCGGTACCCGGCTATGCCAGCGCAGCACCCTGACATGATCGATCCGATCAAACGCGGCGCCGATCTCACGGATGCGCCGCGCGGAGAGCATCAAAGGATCGCCGCCGGTGACGATCACTTCCCAAATCTCGGGACGGGAGCGCACATAATCGATCGCCGCGCCGGTTTCAGCGACGGTGAGCGCCTCACCGCCGGGCCCGACCATCTCGCGCCGAAAGCAGAAGCGGCAGTACACCGGACAGCTGTGGATCGGCTTCAGCAACACCCGATCGGGATATCGGTGGACGATGCCCTTGATCGGTGAGTGGGCTTCGTCGCCGATTGGGTCGATTCGCTCTTCCGGCCGCGTCTCAAGTTCGCGAGGATCGGGCAGGAACTGTTTGCCGATCGGATCGCCGGCGTGGTCGCGATCGATAAGTGCCGCCATGTTCTCTGTGACGGCAATGGCATAGCGTTCCGCGACCGGCAGGAGCCGGCTCGCTCCGTCGGCCGAAACCAGCCCGGCCTCGGTTAGCTTGCGGACGGAACGGTAAGTCTTATCCATCCGCGCAGACTATGGCTCGGCCAGTGGGTCGGCCACCGGAGACCATTGCACGTCGTCGATCCGCTCTGCGCCGACGCAAAGCATCACCAATCGATCGAAGCCAAGAGCCACTCCTGCGGCTGGCGGCATCTCGGCAAGCGCTGCCAGGAAATCCTCGTCGATCGGATAGCGCTCGCCATAGAGATCTTGCTTCTCCGCCATGTTCTGTTCGAAGCGGCGGCGCTGCTCGTCGGGGTCGGTCAACTCGCTAAAACCATTGGCGAGTTCTACGCCAGCGACGAACATCTCGAACCGCTCGGCCAATCTCGGATCGCTAGGCTTCGGTCGCGCCAGGGCAGCCTCGGGGGCCGGATAGTCGGTCAACAGCGTTGGCCGGCCTTGGCCGAGCCTCGGCTCGATCCGCTCGGCCATCACCCGGGTGAAAATGTCGGACCAGCTATCGTCCTCGACAACATTGATGCCGACGGTCTCGGTTATCTCGGCGAGTGCGTTCCGCCGCGGCGATCCGTCGGGATGCAACGTTGCAAGAAGATCGATCCCAGCTTCCCGTCGAAACGCTTCCGCCACCGTCGTCTCTTCCGGTTTGGCGTACGGGTCGGCGGTCCCGTAACGACCAGCGAGAGCCTTGACGCGCGCCACCCCTGCCGCGATTCGGAGGATTTCGATCGCGTCGATCATCAGCGCCGCGTACACTTCTCCACTCCGATACCACTCCAGCATCGTGAATTCGGGCACGTTCAGCCTGGTCCGCTCACGATTGCGGAACACCCGAGCGAACTCGAAGATACGCATCTCGCCGGCTGCCAGCAGTTTCTTGGCGGCGAATTCCGGTGAAGTTCGAAGGAACATCGGTGCCGATCGGTCGTCGCCGCCGACAAGCTCGGTCGCGAATGCGTGGAGGTGGGTTTCATTGCCGGGCGAGATCTGCAGCACCGCCGTCTCGACTTCCACAAATCGCTGCGCTTCGAACCAGTCGCGGATCGCCGCCTTGATCCGATTGCGCCGCAGTAGCACCGCCCGCCGCGCAGCATGCCGTTCACGGTCCCACCAGCGATCCGCGGTCACAGCGCGTCACGCGCTTGGCACAGCCGGCGGATGGCCAGCTGGATATTTCGCGCCACGACGCTATGGTCCGCGCCGGCATCCGACGCGTCAGGCAGGGAAGGGGCGTTCTTCATCGTGAAAGTCATTGCCAGCAATATCCGCAAAGGCAACATCCTCGAAGTCGACGACCGCCTTTACGCGGTCTTGTCGGCGGAGAGTTTCTTTCCGGGCAAGGGAACGCCGACCACGCAAATCGACATGCGCCGCCTTTCCGACGGCGTGAAAATATCGCAGCGTTACCGCACCACCGAACAGGTCGAGCGCGCCTTTGTCGAGGATATCGATTTCACCTATCTCTACCAGGATAGCAACGGCAGCCAGGTCTTCATGAACCCGGAAAGCTTCGAGCAGGTGAATGTACCGGCGGATATGTTGGGAGATCAGGCGGTCTTCCTACAGGAGGGGATGAAGGTAAAACTGTCGGTGCATGAAGGCACTCCCGTCGCTGTCGAACTGCCACAGCGCGTCACGCTTGAGGTGGTTGAGACCGAGCCGACGGTGAAAGGGCAGACGGCGTCCTCTTCCTACAAGCCGGCAACACTCTCCAACGGTGTCAAAACCATGGTGCCGCCGCATATCACCGCCGGCACCAAGATCGTGGTGATGACCGCCGATGGCAGCTATGCCGAGCGGGCAAAGAATTAGCGAGCAGAACGGCAGCATGCACCATTGCGCAGCCAAGCGGCCCCTCCGCGCCCTCGCTGGGGCAGTTGACACTTAGCCGAGCACTTGGCTACCTGAAGACGCTTCGCTCCGGGCGGTCTCTCTAACTGCCTGATCCCGTTGGGGGATAGTTTAACGGTAGAACTACGGACTCTGACTCCGTCAGTCTAGGTTCGAATCCTAGTCCCCCAGCCAACGACCTGCCGGCGCCAGTGGTGGCTACTCAGCGGTCGCCGGGGTGAACAGCGGCGTGACCGTGCCGAGTACAATATCGCCAATCCCACGAGACTCGCCAACGAGGACGATCTGGCCATTCTCGATCGCGATAGTGAACGGAAGGCTCTCCGCATCGGGATTGTTGCCCATCTCCCCAAGCAGCACAGCATAGACGTCGGCGAGGAGGTCGCGGTCGAACCGCAGCACCACATGGAACGCGTCGAGCATGTCCAGAATGTCGACGATCTCGACCTCGAGACGGCTGGCGGGGCGGCCCATTTCGTCAAGCGAGAGAACGCCATTGCCGGCGAGTAACAGCGTTCCCCATTCAAGTTCGAGGCTGTTCACGGCAAGGCCGCCGGCCCCGGTCAGCCAGGGCTGCAATGCTCGGCCCAGGGCTAGACCAGATACAGCGCGATCGAAAACGAGATCGGCGGCAACCAAATTGATTTCGGTGCCAAGCGGGTTGCCTGCCTGACCGGGCAGGACCAGATCGCTCAGCCGCAAGCTGACGGTCGAGCCCGCAGCCAGAACGCCATCGCCTTCAGCGAGGTCGATCCGCAATTCGCCATTGGCGATGGTGGCGGGGTCGTCGTCCTCGCCTTGGATCGCAAGTGCGACGAAATTGGCCACGAGCGCGGTGGCGCGCCCGCTATCGTCCCTCTGCAGTTCGATCCGGATACTCTCGGCGTTGATCGATGATGCCATCGCCTCGCCGTCAACGATGACAGTCAGAGCCTGGGCGCCGCTCGGTGTGAGCACGACACTGTCGTTACCGATGTCCTCAACCCGCACCGAAGCGGCCGACCAACTCCACGCCAAGGAATCCTGCGGCCCGCCGATATCGAGGCCTGAAATCACGATCGCACCGTTCTGGCTCGAAACCCGCCCGCGAGTGATTGTGAATCCTGCCGCCCGGAGCGGCACGGCCCATGCCTCGAAGCGGGCTATAGCGTCTTCCGCGCCGGCGGCATCAATGTCCGGTTCGCCGGCCAAATCTTGCGGCGGACTACCGAGTTCGGCCGCCGGCGATTCGGTGTCGCTGCCGCCGCCGCCGAGCACAATCGCAGCCACCGCGATAATGACGATCGCCACGATGCCAAAGATGATCAATTGTGATCGGCTCACGGGCGTGTCTCCAATTGGTGTCTTGCTCGGCGCAAGACACGGCCAAGCTCATCGGCAAGGCGGTCTCAACTTCCACCCTCATAAGGGGTTTCCGGTTCTTCGTATGGATATCGGATGTGGACGATGGTGTCGCCCAGCCACTCGACTTCTCGCGAAAAGCGGAACACCAACTGATCAGGATTCGGCAATTGTTCGATCTCAAAGCCGAGGATGGTGCCGTCATCGGCGGCACCGTAAGCAACCCTGACCAAGAGATCATCAGGGAAGAGTAGGGATTCGGCGTTCGGTGCGTTGCCGACAAAGACGTCGACGCCGTCGACCGTGCCCAGATAGCCGAGCGAGCCGATGTCCTCTTTTTGGATGATCACGGCGCCCTCTGGCGGGGTCCCGAAGAACCATTCGGCAATCCAGTCGGGGATTTCCAGCGCAGCAACGAGCAGAATCGGCTGGCGAGCCTGTGCGATCCAGACCGCGGCATGCTCGATCATGGCCGCGTAGTAGCTTGCGGACTCTACGACATCGACGACCAGATTCGGACGGATGGTGAGATCGACCCAGACCGACTCCACCGCTCCCTCCAGCACCTTGTTGGCCGCATCCCGTCGCCACGACGCCAGAGTCCGGGCCGGCGTGCCCCAGCTAAAGATCCCGCGCGTTTCGATTGTGCTGAGGAGGAAGCCCGGCTCAATCTCGTTGACCCGCGTCACAAAGCCCACGGGCTGGATCATTGTTTCGGCCTCGATGGTGACCTCGAAGTTCCGGAAGATATCAATGCCACCGTCGTCGGCTGTCAGGCGTTGTTCCACTTCGAATAGCAGCGCGGCATGAGCGCGTTCCGCGTAATTCCGCTCGATTGCCGCGATGTCTTCCCTGTAGACCCAGGGCTCCATCACCAAGCCCCGCCAAACGCCGGCCTCGGCGGCGCGGGCGGCTTCCTCGGCAGCGACATAGTCCTCCGATTGTGGGCTGTAGGCCAGTGCCCAACCCTGTCGCACCAATATTTCAGCGATGTCCCCTTCGCTGCTGGTGCACACCGCAAAAATCGCCTCACCGTTGGTTTCGCCCGTCGGATCGCAGCTGACCACCACCGGGTCGAGCAACGTTTGGAGCGCTCGCGTTGCCGAGGCACCGCAAGCCCAAGGGAGGCCGTCGACAAAGCAGAATTGATGGAACTCGATCGCGTCGACACCGTGGAGCTGGATGATCCGACCGTTGATCGCGAAGGTGTCGCTCGTGAGGACAACGGCCCTGCCCCTCACTTGGGCATCTGTCGGCCCGACAACCAGCAAGGACATGGCAATCGCCAGCAGGGCTAATCGCACGGGGTTTCGCTCCCGATGTCGCATTGGCGGAGTGTATGGCCTAGACGCCGCTCCCCGGCAAGCGCCCGAGCACGGCGATCCTTGGCCTATATTGCCGCCGATATTGGCGCGCCGGCCGGCCAGAGGAGCCATCAGATGGTCGGCGATCAATATGTGGCCGCCGCTTCATTATTCGCCACCCGAGGAGCCAAGGGGGTGTCAGGGGCTCAGCCTGTTCTTCACATTGAAGCTGGAGTAGTGTTTCAATCGGGTTGTTGTCGGCCGGGAGGTCAGGCGAGGGCGACGAAATCGGCATGGGTGGTCCGATGATCAAGGCTTTCGTGCAACTTGGTTTGGCCGGGTTGATCTTTGTCGCGGCGACCGTGGCCGCTGAAGCCGAGACGATTGTTTGCCCGCTCACTCAGGCGACCCGAACCATCACCAATGCACCGGGAGGAGCCTGGTGGACAACACCGATTGTGAACTCGCTCACCAATACTCAGATCGTCAATATTGGCGGACAGCAAGCGCTATCAATGCGTCTATGGTGGGGCTGGCGCCGTTCAGCGATATGCGCCTGCCGGAACGGTGTGCGTGGCAATTGCCGGGGGCTTCCAGTGCAATCCGATCGTTCCTGTGACGCATTCGACGGGGACGGCGGATGTCTTGCCAAGCTTCCAACTTGATCTCGACAATGGGGCTATCGCTGTTGCCGGAACCGACGCCGATCTTTGGCTCCAGATCGTCAATTTCTTCGAGGTCTACCTGACCCCGGTGAACGGCGCGCAATTTGGCATCGGCGATCTGTCCAATCGCGGATTCGTCGGTTGTCTGTCGGAAACGATGTCAAGCGTTCCGGTACCAATCGCCGCCGTACCGGTAGGCTCCTACATCTGCGTCCGCACCGGCGAGGGCCGGATCAGCCAATTCGGGATCAACGGCTTCGCGCCCTTCTTGCGGGTGTTGTCGGTCGGCTATACCACGTGGCAGTAGGGCCCGCGTATCAGCCGGACAGACTCGCCGAAGATCATGCAGGGTGGTCGCATCCTCGACAATCGATCGGCGAAGTACACGGGCGTTTTCGGTTCGCAGCGAGGGTGTGTTGGAAGCAGCGAAGCTGCTGCTTCCCGCCGTCGCAACCGGCACCTGCATGAGCCAAAATCGTGGCCAAACCAGCATAAATCCAAGGACGCCACCTTTCGCCTAGGGAAAGTTAGAGGTGACGCCCTCGCATTGAGCGCTGCAAATGGCGTGCGTTGAGCGCTACCTGATTACATCGGCGATGATGGCCATGGCGACGGCGCCAATGGTGAGGCTGACGGGCACTGTCGCCACCAGCGTCAGCGCGCCGATCCCCGAACCCCGACCGGTCTCAGTTTCAGAAGAGCCGTTGAGGAACTGGCGGAAGCTACCCATCGGGGGCTCCGCCGACTCGCTCCGGCGCCAAAACTTGGTAGCACTGCGGCCCATCCACCAGGGCAGCGCGATGAAGACCACCAAGCACAATGCGATGATGTAGAACGGTACCTGGAGATCTGCGGGACCGGCGAAGCCGATCAGCAAGGCCGAGGTCATTGCAATATAGGCCGCCGCAGTGAATCGGATTACTCCGGGGTGGAGCCTCGACGGCGACCGTGGATCGGCGACCGCCTCACGATGAGGCGAGACATTGCTGGAAACGGTCGGAAAATCACTCGCTACGGCGATGTTCATTTTTTGCGGCTCCGTGATGGGAAACAACCAATTTCAAGGTCAGTTTGCCTTGATCGTGGGGAACCCGGTTTGCGCTAGATCAAGTCGGCCGATCGCAACGATGCGACAAGTCGCCGCGCGATCGCCACGGTTCGGCGCCGGTGTGCTCATGCCGCCGCTTTGTGACGGCGCTCTATCTTGCTAAGGTCGCAGCAACAGAAACCGTGGAGTCGCGCGCCATGGGCCAAGGCCCAAAGTGCTGCGCGGCCGGGGGTACGAAATTTGGGTACGGACGACGGTCTGTCCGAGGCGGACCTTCAGTCGCTTGCCGTGGACGCAGCGGCTGCGCCGGTATCGGCTGACATTGGCACGCGATCGTCGGAGACACCGGCCGTTGCTCGAGAAGCGAAGCCTCGCCGAAGCCGGCGCCGTGGTCGTCGGCGGCGATCAGGCCGGTCGGCGGGCCCCGGAAAGCCGGCTGATCCGTCGCCGGAGGCCGAACGGTCCGCTGGTGCGATTCTGCCAGCGACAATCAACGGCCTTTTTACCGCCCAAAGGCCCATCGGGTCTGGAGCGACGCCGCCACAGCCCCGCCACGCGGCGCTCGATCTTGGCACCAACAATTGCCGCCTGTTGATTGCAGTTCCGCGCGAGCGGGGGTTCCGCGTCGTAGATTCCTTTTCCCGCATCGTGCGGCTTGGAGAGGGGGTCGACCGCACGGGCCGACTTTCGGACGCGGCCATGGATCGAGCCGTCGACGCTCTCAAGATATGCCGAGCCAAGCTAGGGCGGCGGCCTGTACGCCGCGCCAGGTTGATCGCGACCGAGGCTTGTCGGCTCGCCGCCAATGGCGGCGCCTTCATCGATCGAGTGCTGTCCGAAACCGGCCTGGAACTGGAGATCGTGTCGCAGGAAACCGAGGCGCGATTGGCGGTGGCCGGATGCGGACCGCTGATCGACCTGACTGCGTCAGGCGTCATTCTGTTTGACATCGGCGGCGGTTCAAGTGAACTCGTGTGGCTCGATCTGCGCCAAGCCCACGGCCGCCGCCCTTCCGCATCGATCAAGTCATGGCAATCGATGCCGATAGGCGTCGTCAATCTTTCCGAACGCCATGGCGGCCGGGACGTCGATGATGCCGTTTTCGAAGGGATGGTTGCCGAGGCGGCCAGCCATCTGGACGCCTTCCCCGATGCCGAGGGGCTCGATCGGGCGGTTGCTGATGGCGGGTTCCACATGCTCGGCACTTCGGGCACCGTCACTACATTGGCCGGTGTTCATCTTTGCCTCGATCGCTACGATCGCAGCCGTGTCGACGGGCTTTGGATGACAGATGCTGAGATCGGCGCGATGATGCGGCAACTTCGTCAAGCCGACTTCGCCGCTCGCGTGGCCAATCCGTGTATCGGTGAGGACCGTGCGGATTTAGTCTTGGCCGGTTGCGCGATATTGGAGGCGCTGCGGCGCCGCTGGCGATGCGACCGAATGCGGGTCGCAGATCGCGGTCTCCGTGAAGGCATTCTGGTGGAGTTGATGAGTGCCGACCACGTTTGGCGCCGTCGTAGGCGACGGCACAACCGCGGCGCCGTACCGTCGGGTGGCGCGGCATCCGGTGAGGCCCGCAATGGCTAGGCGTGGGACTGGCGCACGGTCACTGGCAGTGCGGGTCCGAACCGCCAAGGGACGGAAGCTATCCTCGACTCGTTGGTTGCAGCGGCAACTCAACGATCCCTACGTCGCCAGGGCTCGCCGCGAAGGCTATCGCTCGCGATCGGCGTATAAGCTGACCGAGATCGACGACCGTTTCCATTTTCTGGTCCCGGGCCAACGCCTGGTCGATCTCGGGGCGGCACCGGGAGGGTGGTCCCAGGTCGCCGCTGCCCGGGTGAAATCGAACGCCGGAGCTCCGAGAGTCGTCGCCGTGGACTATTCACCGATGGAACCGATCCCGGGTGTTATCTTCTTACAGCGGGATTTCCTTGACGAGGAGACGGTTGAGGCGATCCAAGCGGCGATGGATGACGAGCGTGCGGATGTCATTCTGTCCGATTTGGCAGCCCCGACCATCGGTCACCGCAAGACCGACCACCTTCGCACCGCGGCTCTTTATGAGGCGGCTGCCGCCTACGCCGCCGGCGTTTTGAAGCCGGGCGGCCATCTCCTCGCCAAGGTGTTTCGCGGCGGAGCTGAAGCGACGCTTCTGGCCGAATTGAAGCGCGGCTTCGATCGCGTCGCTCACGTCAAGCCAAGGGCGAGCCGCCCGGAATCGGTCGAGCTTTATATTCTCGCTCGTGGCTTCCGAGAAAGCTAATCTCGGTCTTGAAGCTCGACCATCTGCGCGTCGGTGACCACCCGGCGGCGATGGCCGGAGATCTCCTCGCCGGCACCGGTGGGTAGCTGCCAGTAGACGATCGCCGAGAGTCCGGCGAAAATTCCGATGACGATGAACGGGATCACGAAATCGCCACGCGTGATCTCTTCGCCGCCCGATGTCAGCGACAATGCGATAGCAGCGACGCTGATCCCGATGGTAAGCGCCAGCTGTTGCACCACCGAACTCATCGCCGAGGCGCGGCTCATGCTCTCGGGCGGCACTTCGTCATAGGCGATCGAGTTAAGGCTAGTAAATTGCAACGACCGGAAGAAACCGGAGATCAGAAGAACGCCCAACATTAGCGCCAATGGCGTGAGCAGCGTGAAAGCACCCGGTAAGGCGGTGAACACGCCAGCAAGGAGAGCCGTTGTGACCAACACCGGCTTGAACCCAAATCGCCTCAGAATAGGAACCGCTAGGAACTTCATCGTGAGCGCGCCAAGAGCGATCACGAAGGTGATGGCGCCGGATTCGAAAGGCGTTTTGCCGAATCCCAATTGCAGCATCAGCGGCAGCAGGAACGGGGTGGCACCGACGCCGATCCTGAACAGGAGACTGCCAGCGATGCTGGCACGATATGTCGGCAGCTTGAGCAGATTGAGGTCGAGGATCGGATTATCGACGCGGCGACTGTGCCAGACAAAACCGGCCAGCGAGGCGATGCCGACAACCAGCAATGGCCAAACCAGACCCGTCGGTAGAACGCCGAGCCCGATCGAGGTCAAAGCGGTGACAAGGCTCGCCAGTCCCGCCGCGACGAGCAGGAAGCCAATGGCGTCAAACCTCTCGCGGAGGCCTCTTTTAATCGCCGGGAAGAAGATCGTTGCCAAGACGATACCTGCGATCCCGACCGGCACGTTGATCCAGAAGATCCATCGCCACACGAAATAGGTGGTAATGAAGCCACCTAGCGGTGGTCCCATAACCGGACCGACCAGAGCCGGCACGGCGAACCAGGCGAACGCGCTCACCAGTTCTGATTTCTTGACCGTGCGCAGGATCACCAATCGGCCGACCGGCACCATCATCGCGCCGCCGATCCCTTGCACCACGCGCGCGGCGACCAATTCGCCGATCGACTCGGAGAGGCCGCAAGCGATCGAGGCGAGAGTGAAAATGATCAGAGCAACCCGAAACACCAGCCGGGCGCCGAACCGATCCGCGAGCCAGCCCGATGCCGGAATGAAGACCGCCAGCGACAGGAGATAGCTGGTCAAGGCCAGTTTAAGATTGATCGGACTCTCGCCGAAATCGGCTGCGATCGCCGGTAGCGCCGTCGACAAGACGGTGGCGTCCAACGTTTCCATGAATAGGGCGCTGGCGACGATCAGCGGGACGAGGATACGATCGGGGATCATGAATGGCGATACGCCGGTCCGCGGCGCGCGTCGGCCGGGACCGCGGCCTTGTGACACGTTCGGCCGCCCCGGTCCAGGCGACAGGTCCGGTCCCACAAACCGCAGCGGCGGGCTTTCGCGAATCGTCGCCTCATGCTAATCACCGGCGCCAATCTTCTTTGGATAGCGGCCGTCGCCGTGGCGCAAGCCGGCGGGTGGTGTGGCCTTTCTGGAGTTTGGCATGGCCACAATAATTGAGACTTCGACCGGCGAAGACGCTCTGACCTTCGACGACGTTCTGCTGCTGCCGGGGCATTCGCGGGTGATGCCAACCGAGGTCGACCTGAGGACCCGCCTTACCAGGACGATCGATCTCAATCTTCCCATTGTTTCGGCAGCGATGGACACGGTCACTGAAACTCGGCTGGCCATCGCCATGGCCCAAGCCGGCGGTATCGGTGTGATCCACCGCAACATGACCCCCGAGGCTCAAGCCGAGGCGGTTCGTCGGGTCAAGAAATTCGAGTCCGGCATGGTCATCAATCCGGTCACGATTGGCCCCAATGCTCGGTTAGCCGGTGCGTTGGCGCTGATGAACCAACATCGAATCTCGGGCATACCGGTGGTCGAGGGCAATGGCGAAGATCCCGGACGACTGGTTGGCATTGTCACCAATCGCGACGTCCGTTTTGCCTCCGACCCGGCGCAACCAGTGTCCGAGTTGATGACGAAGGACGATCTGATCACTGTGAAGGAAGGCGTTGGCCAGGATGAGGCGAAGCACCTGTTGCACCAGCACCGGATCGAGAAATTGCTGGTGGTCGACAATGATTATCGCTGCGTCGGCCTCATCACCGTCAAGGACATCGAAAAAAGCCAGCTCAATCCCGATGCGGTGAAGGACCCGCAGGGCCGGCTCCGCGTCGCCGCCGCCACCAGCGTTGGAGTGCAGGGATTTACTCGATCCGAAAGGCTGATCGAGGCCGAAGTCGATGTCATTGTGGTCGACACCGCCCATGGTCATTCCGAGCGGGTGCTGGAGCAGGTCGATAGAGTCAAACGATTGTCCAACCAGGTCGAAGTGATGGCCGGCAACATCGCTACCGCCGACGGCGCCAAGGCGCTGATCGATGTCGGTGCCGACGCCGTCAAGGTCGGGATCGGACCTGGGTCGATCTGCACCACTCGCATTGTTGCCGGCGTCGGCGTGCCGCAGCTCACCGCGATCATGGACGCTGTGGCGATTGCCGATGCGGCCGGCGTTCCGGTGATCGCCGATGGCGGAATCAAATTCTCAGGTGATCTTGCCAAGGCGTTGGCCGCGGGGGCCTCTTGCGCGATGATCGGCTCGCTGCTCGCTGGCACCGAGGAAAGCCCCGGCGAGGTTTATCTCCATCAGGGCCGCTCCTATAAGTCATACCGAGGCATGGGTTCGGTCGGGGCGATGGCCCGCGGCTCCGCCGATCGCTATTTCCAGGCCGAGGTCAGCGACATGCTGAAATTGGTGCCGGAAGGGATCGAGGGCCAAGTGCCGTTCAAGGGTCCGGTCTCAGGCGTGCTCCATCAGCTCGTCGGTGGCGTTCGGGCGGCGATGGGCTACGTCGGCGCGGCCAATCTGGCTGAGCTCACGAGCCGTGGCCGTTTCGTCCGCGTGTCATCGGCGGCGCATCGCGAAAGCCACGTCCATGATGTCGCCATCACTCGCGAGAGCCCGAACTATCCCGGCGGCGTCTAACCGTTTCCCTCCGTGGCGCCACCATTGAACCGCCTCATCGCCTTCGTCGCGACAGCCAAGCCGGTTGAGGCCATGGCGTTCTACCAAGGAGCGCTCGGCCTCCGCTTCGTCGAGGAGGCGCCGTTCTCACTGGTTTTCCTCTCCGGCGAAACCATGGTCCGAATCCAGAAGATCGCCGAGGTCGCGGTCGCGCCCGATACGGCCCTCGGCTGGGAGGTCGACGACATTGCCATAAGG
This sequence comes from Kaistiaceae bacterium, assembly GCA_963667605.2. Lineage (GTDB taxonomy): Bacteria > Pseudomonadota > Alphaproteobacteria > Rhizobiales > Kaistiaceae > JADLGL01. The sequence continues at coordinate 69,844 of CAXXUZ010000003.1, read as the reverse complement.
ATGGCCGAACTTGTCGCAAATGGCGTCGTCTTCGACCGATTCGACGGCATCGCGCAGGATCAGGAGGGGATTTGGGCCGCACCGGACGGAACCAGGGTTGCCTGGTTCCGTGATCCCGACGGCAATCTTCTCTCGCTCGCCCAATTCGCGCGATGACGCGGGGAGCTCGGATCGCAGCGGCGATCGAAGTGCTGGAGGAGATCGCCGCGCGTCACCGGCCGATTTCGGAGGCCTTGAGGGATTGGGGCCTTTCGCATCGTTTTGCCGGATCGAGAGATCGTGCTGCGATCGGCAACATCGTCTATGACGCCCATCGCCGTCGCCTCTCGATTGCTTGGATAATGCAATCCGAAACGCCGCGAGCTCTCGCCCTCGGTGTTGTGGGCATGGCTTGGGGCGAGGGCGCCGACGGCCTTGCTGCTTTGCTCGACGTCCCGCATGCGCCGGGGGCGTTGACGGCTGAGGAGGCGTCGCGCCTCAACGACGCCGATCTTGGCGCCGTGCCCGACGCCATCCGCGCCGACATTCCCGACTGGCTGGCGCCATCATTGAAGCGCGGCTTCGGCGATAGCTGGTTCGCCGAGATGGAGGCGATGGCGACGCGGCCGCCGCTCGATATCCGCGTCAACCGGCTGAAATCCGATCGGCCCAAGGTCAAGCGGGCGCTGTCTGCTCTTTTCGAGACACCGATTTCTCCTGACGGGCTCCGATCTCTGCCGACCCAGCGCGATGGCTGGCATCCCAATCTTCAAGCCGAGCCCGGTTTCCGCAAAGGCTGGTTCGAAATCCAGGACGAGGGCAGCCAGCTCGCCGCTCTGCTGATCGGCGCTAGGCCCGGCGAGCAAATTCTCGATCTTTGCGCCGGCGGCGGCGGAAAGACCTTGGCCCTTGCCGCCGCGATGGCAAACAAGGGCCAGATTCACGCCACCGACATCGACAAGCATCGCCTGGCCCCAATTTTCGATCGGCTGAAGCGAGGCGGCACGCGCAATGTCCAGGTCCGTCCCGCCGGCAGTGATCTCGCCGGTCTGGCCGGGGTGATGGACCGCGTGCTGGTCGACGCGCCATGCTCGGGATCGGGGGCCTGGCGTCGTCATCCGGATGCCAAATGGCGGCTCAGCGAGCGCGCTCTCGCCGACCGCTGCGCCCAGCAAACGGCTCTGCTTCGTCAGGCCGCCACATTGGTCAAACCGGGCGGTCTGCTGGTCTATGTCACTTGTTCTTTGCTGCCTGAGGAGAATGAGGACCAGGCGAAAGCGTTCATCGTCGATATGCCGGAATTTAGCGTCCTCTCGGGCGACAGCGTTCTGGTGGGTGCCGGCGTTGAGCCGGACATTACCGAGCATCTGTCGAAGGCGGCCGGACGATCGCCGCTGGGCGTGCAATTGACACCATTGCGAACCGCGACCGATGGGTTTTTTATTGCGGCGTTTCGGCGAGGGTCAGCTCAATGACGACAGAACATGCTGAGCGCCATGTCTCTGTCCTCGGCGGCAAGCGGCTCTTTTTCGTCATGGCCACCGAGCACGAATACGGCCCGCAACTCCGCGCTCGGATTACGCCGTTGATCAGCGGCGTCGGCCCGGTCGAGGCCGGAATTGCCACCGCCGCAGCGCTGTCGGTTCTGGCTGCCGAGGACGCTCTTCCCGATCTGGTGGTCTCGCTCGGATCGGCCGGGTCGCGGAGCCTCGAACATGCCGGGCTCTATCAGATCGATCGCGTTTCCTATCGTGACATGGACGCGACCGCGCTGGGCTTCGACAAGGGGCAGACGCCGTTTCTCGATATCCCGATCGTGATCAAGATCAAGCAGCGCATCCCTGGCCTGCCGACCGCGTCGATCTCAACCGGCGCCAATATCGTCACCGGCTCCGCCTATGACTGGATCGATACCGATATGGTCGATATGGAATCGTTTGCCGTGCTGCGCGCGACCGACCGGTTTGCCGTGCCGATGATCGGCCTTCGCGGAGTCAGCGACGGCCGCAGCGATCTCACCGGTCTCCATGATTGGACCAAATATCTCCACATTATCGATGAGAAACTTGCAGCTTCCCTTGATCTCATTGACAGCGCGATCGCCGATGAGCGTTTATCGCTCGATTAAGCCGGGGCTGCGCGACGCCTTCCAGGTGAATCAAAGCTCGAACAGGCCGGCTCAATCCGTTGCGCCGACTCGGGGATTTCATTAGACCCCGGCCATGACGGCTCCCCGCAGCGACCTTGTCCTCATCATCGATTTCGGTAGCCAGGTCACCCAGCTGATCGCGAGGCGGGTGCGGGAGGCCGGCGTGTACTCCGAGATCGTGCCGTTCGGCCAGGCCGAGGCGGCGTTGGCCCGGCGCGCGCCGAAAGCAGTGATCCTTTCCGGGGGGCCGGCAAGCGTCGCCGAGATCGGTACGCCGCGCCCGCCGATCGGACTTTTTGATCTCGGCATCCCTGTTCTGGGCATCTGCTACGGCCAGCAGGCGATGGTGGAAGCGCTCGGCGGTTCGGTGGAGACCTCCGAGCATCGCGAATTCGGCCGCGCCTATATCGATGTCATGTCCGGCAATCCGTTGTTCCAAAATGTTTGGGACCGAGGAAGCCGCCACCAGGTCTGGATGAGCCATGGCGATCGGGTCACCGGGCTACCCGATGGCTTTCACGGGATCGGTTCCTCCGAGGGCGCGCCCTTTGCCGCGATCGCCGATGAGGAGCGTAGGCTCTACGGCCTTCAGTTTCACCCGGAAGTGGCCCACACGCCTGACGGAGCCAGGCTCCTCACCAATTTCGTGCGCGAGGTCGCCGGGCTCGCCGGCGACTGGACCATGGCCGCCTTCCGCGATCGAGCCATCGCTGACATCCGCGAGCAAGTCGGCAAGGGTAAGGTGATCTGCGGCCTTTCGGGCGGCGTCGATTCGGCCGTTACCGCCATGTTGATCAGCGAGGCGGTCGGTGACCAACTCATTTGTGTCCTGGTCGACCACGGTTTGATGCGGCTCAACGAAGCGCTTGACGTGGTCGAACTCTTCCGCGGCTCATTCAACATTCCTCTCATCCATGTCGATGCCGCGGCGACTTTCCTGGCTGCCCTCAGTGGCGTTACCGATCCGGAATCCAAGCGGAAGGCCATCGGCCGAATGTTTGTCGAAGTGTTCGAGGCTGAAGCGAACAAGCTCGGCGGCGCCGAATTCCTCGCCCAGGGAACGCTCTACCCGGATGTGATCGAGAGCGTCTCCTTCACCGGCGGCCCGTCGGTCACAATCAAATCGCACCACAATGTCGGTGGCTTGCCGGAGCGAATGAAGATGCAGCTGGTCGAGCCGCTGCGCGAATTGTTCAAAGACGAAGTGCGCGAACTCGGCGGCGAGCTAGGACTGCCAGAACGTTTCGTCCATCGCCATCCGTTCCCCGGGCCGGGATTGGCGATCCGCTGCCCTGGCGAGGTGACCCACGAGAAGTTGGCGACCCTAAAGAAGGCCGATGTCATCTATCTCGACGAGATCGAAAAAGCCGGCCTTTATGACGCCATCTGGCAGGCCTTTGCCGTGCTCCTGCCCGTTCGAACCGTCGGCGTGATGGGCGACAGCCGCACCTATGATTTCGTCTGCGCGCTGCGGGCAGTCACCTCAGTCGACGGAATGACCGCCGATTTCTATCATTTCGATCTGGAGTTTCTGGGCCGGGTCGCCAATCGCATCGTCAATGAGGTGCGCGGCATTAATCGGGTCGTCTATGACGTTACCTCGAAGCCGCCGGGCACGATCGAATGGGAATAGGCCGGGCTCCCCCGCAGGGTTCGGGGGAGCTATTCGACCACGCTCACTAGTGGATAAAATTTGGCGTTTGAATCCCGCGAGGGATTCTCGCCGGGCACGTTGTGTGCGAGTCTGGCGCATGCGGCCAGGAATCATCGTCGATGTGAGTACCGCCGACCGTGCTCGTCTCGAAGCGGTCGTTGCGGACCGGAACAGCCGGCAGAAACACGTGTGGCGGGCACGGATCGTCCTTCTGAGCGGGGATGGTCTCGGCACGGTCGAGATCATGCGCCGCACCGGCAAGAGCAAGACAGCGGTTTGGCGTTGGCAGGAGCGCTTCATGCACGAGGGTGTCGAGGGGTTGCTGCGGGACAAGACGCGACCCTCGCGCGTTCCGCCGCTCGGCCGGGAAATCGCTGACCGCGTCGTCGCGCTGACGCTGAGTGCGCCGCGCCACGAGGCGACACATTGGACGGCGCCGGCGATGGCCAAGACGGTCGGCATCAGCGTCAGCGCGGTACAGCGCATCTGGCGGGCGCACGGGCTTCAGCCCCACCGGGTCCGGCAGTTCAAGCTGTCGCGTGACCCGGAGTTCATTCCCAAGCTGCGGGACATCGTCGGCCTTTATGTCGATCCGCCGGCGCACGCCGTTGTCCTGTCGGTTGACGAGAAGAGCCAGATCCAGGCGCTCGACCGCACCCAACCCGGGCTGCCGATGAAGACGGGACGCGCGGGCACGATGACGCATGACTACAAGCGGCACGGCACGACCACGCTGTTCGCCGCGCTGAACGTGCTCGAAGGGCGTGTCATCGGCCGGTGCATGCAGCGCCATCGACACCAAGAGTTCATTCGCTTCCTCAACGCCATCGAGGCCGACGTGCCCGCGGGAAAGCTGGTCCATGTGATCCTCGACAACTACGCCGCCCACAAGCATCCCAAGGTCCGCGGGTGGCTTACGTGCCATCCGCGCTTTTTCTTCCACTTCACCCCAACATCCTGCTCCTGGCTCAACGCCGTCGAAGGTTTCTTCGCAAAGCTCGCAAAGCAACGTCTCAAGCGCGGCGTCTTCCACTCGATCGTCGATCTCCAGGCCACCATCAACCGCTTCCTCGAACACACCAACAACGATCCGCAGCCCTTCATCTGGACAAAGGATCCCGACGAAATCATCGCCGCTGTCAGACACGGGCACCAAGCGTTAGATTCCATCCACTAGAGACTTGTTGAGCCCATATTCTTCGACCAGCTTGAAGAAGACCTCGGCATTGTCAGGGTGGAGGCGGACGCAGCCATGCGATGCCGGTTGACCGAGCTGGTCGAGCGCTGTGGTCCCGTGGACTGCATATCCGCGAAGGAAGAACACCGACCACGGCATCGGTACGTTATTGTATATGCTGGAGCGATGGTTGGGGCTGAGCCAATAAGCGTTCCATTGGCCAGTCGGCGTGTGGAAGCTGCCGAGACCGGTCGACACTCTCCAAACAAAGGCCAGCCGGTTCTCGACATAGACATGCATCGTCTGGTCCGAGAGATCGATCCGGGCGATCACGAGATTGTCAGGATCAGTCGGGTTTTCCGGGCTCAGCGCAGCGACACGGAGCTTTGCTTCCTGAGCATGGGCGCTAACCGAAAACGATAGAGCCGCCGTAACTGCAGCAGCAATAAACAACGCTCTCACAACAATACTCCCAACGCGCACTCAGCAGGAACGTTCGCCATACAATTGTGGCGTCTGCCCACCATCCGATGGGAAAAGTGAACAATTCATTGGTGTGGCAAAGCAAATGAACTGGTGGTGAACAGTTCGTCGCCGCGAAACGGATAGCTCAACCGTCCGGTATCGGTGGGATCGGGATGCGACAACGGACGCCGGTTGGCCGCGGGCGCAATTTTGAACTTCTACCGCCAAATGACTTTCCGTCACCCGGTCAATCGGCTAAGCCGCACTCCTTTCTCGACGGAGCTCACGTCTTGTCGATCACGCCCGACCCCAATCGGCTGACAGCCGCCGATATCGCTCGCCGTAAAAGCGGAGAGCCAATTGTCGCCCTGACCGCCTATCATGCGCACACAGCGGCGATCCTTGACGGCGTCGTCGACTTCATATTGGTGGGGGATTCTCTCGGCATGGTGATGCACGGGCTGAAGACCACGATTCCCGTCACCCTCGAAATGATGATCCTCCAGGGGCAAGCGGTTATGCGGGGTGCCAGCCGGTCTCTGGTCGTGATCGATCTGCCCTTCGGCTCATACGAAGAAAGCCCGCCAATGGCCTTCCGTTCGGCTGCACGCGTGCTCAAGGAGACCGGTTGCGGTGCGGTCAAGCTCGAGGGCGGCCGCCGGATGCAGGATACCATTCGTTTCCTGGTCGAGCGCGGTATTCCAGTGATGGGGCATGTCGGCCTCACCCCTCAATCGGTGCACACGCTCGGCGGGTTCAGGGTTCAGGGCCGTGATCCGAAGGGCGCCGCCGATGTGCTGGCCGATGCCCACGCGGTGACTGAGACCGGCGCTTTCGCGGTTGTAGTCGAGGGCGTCGTCGAGCCGCTTGCGCGGCAGATCACCACCGAGATAGCGATCCCGACCATCGGTATCGGCGCCTCCGCCGATTGCGACGGGCAAATCCTGGTCCTGGAGGACATGTTGGGACTGAGCCCGAATGTACCGCAATTCGTCAAACGCTATGGCAGGTTGGCCGATCATATTGCCGAAGCGGTCGAGGACTACACGAAGGATGTCCGCGCGCGCCGTTTTCCGGAAAAAGGCCACACCTACCAGCCGCGCTAAAGACCTGCCGCGCGTTGCGCCGCCACGGAGCCGGCGATAAGGTCTCGCAACCCACGGGGCCCCCAGCCCAGGATCGAAGCTGCCGATGTCAGACGTATTTCGCGAAGTCAACGAAGACCTGCGCCGCGAGCAGCTGAAACAGCTTTGGAACAAATACGGCAAATTCGTCGTTGCCATCGCCGTGCTAATAGTGGTCGCTGTGGCCGCCTATCAGTATTTGGATGCCAGGCAGCAGCGGCAGGCATCAGAATCAGGGGACCGTTTTCAAGCGGCGGTTGATCTTTATGCTGCCGGCGATCTGGTGAGTGCCGAAGCGGCTTTCTTGGCCCTGGCCGAGGATGGGCATGGCGACTATCCCACTCTCGCGCTGATGAGCGCGGCCGGTATTCGCGCGGAGACCGGCGACATCGCTGGGGCCGCTGCGGCCTTCGATGCGGTGGCGCTAGCCAATAATACCGATCCGGCGCTGCGAGATGCCGCTCGCATCCGCGCTGCCCTTCTGCTCGTCGACACTGAGCCGTTGGCCGCGATCCGCCAGCGAATGGAGCCCTTTACCGAAGAGGGTAATCCCTATCGCATCCTCGCCTTTGAGATCTTGGCGGTCGCGGCGATCGGAGCCGATGAATTAGGCCTCGCCGGGGATTGGGTGGTTGAGATGGTCCAGGATCCGACCAGGAGTGCGGCAACTGACGAGCGGGCTAATGCCCTGTTCTCCTACCTTATTGCGCGCCTCGCGGCCGAAGCGCCGGAGCCGGCTCCGCTCCCGGGCCTGCCTGCTGACTTGCTCGGGCTGGGTCCCCTGGCGCCGGGGCTGGTGCCGGGCCTGGTGATCGACAACCCGCCGGCCGGCGGGGGGCTGGGGTTTGATCCCGCCGCCCCGGCCGCCCCGGCCTTCTGTCCGACCCGGAAATTCGCGGAGGCGTGCTATCCCATCGCAATGCGCGAGATCGAGAAGCGCAAGGTGGCGGGCGAGCTGCTGGTGGACCCGTCCGTGGTGAGGGTATTCCGATCCGGCCTAGCGGTCGAAGAGCGGCACGCGGTACAAGAGGGACTGAAGCGTGGCGATGTGCGACTGGTGTTCACGACCAACGCGCTGGAGATGGGGATAGACATCGGCGGCCTCGACGGAATCATCATGGCCGGCTTTCCCGACAGCATGATGTCTGCTTGGCAGCGCATCGGCCGAGCGGGACGCAGCTGGGACGCCGAGGCGTTCGTGCTGTATTTCGCCCGTAACAATCCGCTCGATCGCTTCTACGCTGCCAATCTGGACACCTGCCTCACGAAGCCGCTCGACGATCTCGTTGTTAACTCACAAAATGAAGATCTCGTCGAAAAGCATCTCGGCTCGCTCCTGTTTGAAACACCCGACTTGACCGATGATGCCGCGATATTGGGGCCGGCCATGGAACGCGAGGTGCGTAAGAAAATCGGCGCGGGCGCATCACCGGTCAAATCCGGCAAGTGGCGGCCGCATCACCGCTTGAACATACGAGGAGGCGGCGCAGGCATGTTCATCCTTAAGGAGAACAACCGAGAGATCGGAACGCTGTCGGCGCAACAACAGTTCCGCGAAGCATACCTGCGGGCCATCTACATGCACGGGGGGCGCAGCTACAGGGTGACGGAGGTGGCCTTGACCGGCAGCAGCGGTGGCGAGATTGTACTTGAGTCTGCGGACCCCTGGGTCCGGACACGGGCGTCCACATTCACGATTTTATCGGAACAGGACATTTTTGCCGGATGGCGATGGGTTGGGGACAGCACGGACGTGAACGCGTTTTACGGCAAGGTGCTGATCACCGAGTCCTTGAACTCAGTGCAGGAGGTGAACGAACGAACAGGAGAGGTCCTGGACCAATGGGCCCCACAGAGCAATTCTGCGCAGTTCAGCAACGCGCATGCTTTTTGGGTGCAGGAGCAACGGCCGCTAGGCGTGTCAGCGGCGGCCATAAACGCGTTCCAACAGTTGCTCCGGGTAGGTGCATTGTTCTCGGTGCCGCTCGATGCCCACGACATATTTCCTCACGCGGTCGCGAAGGAACAGAAGGCCTACATCGTGGAAAGCTATCCCGGTGGGATTGGAATCGCGAAAAAAATATTGGAGCGCTGGCGTTCGGTTCTGAAGGTTGGTGTGGAGATCGCGTCAGGTTGCACCTGTAGGGATGGATGTCCGAACTGCATCGTTCCTCCCCGGGCGACGGAGGACATCGACAAGGGGGAGGCTATGGAATTCGCCGAGGCCCTGTTAGACGCGACGCGCAACGACGCGACCGGCGTCTTCCGCGGTGGGCTTTGGGTGCCGGTCACAGCCACCTAGTGGTTCGACACAGAGGTTATGACTCTTTGAGCTGATCTTCGATCGGTAGATGGGGCTTCGGATAGGCGCGACTCAGTTTGTGTCTGGCTTTCTCCGTCGTGAACATCCATTTGATGCGCGCGGCGCTGTCGTTGCGCTGTCGCTCCCAGGCGGCGATCTCGGCTTCGAGGATGTCGCGACTGGAGATCTTGCGGTCGAGGCATTGGCCGCGCAGGACGCCGATCTCGATCTCCACCATGTTGAGCCAGCTGGCGTGCTTGGGGGTGAAGTGGAACTCCAGGCGGCGGAGGATGCGCCTGGCCTGGGCGGCACCGGGCAAGCACACGGCAGCGCCTGCCGCCATCCCGATGGCGCGTGGCGGGTATCGAACCAGCGCCGCGCTTGCCCATGGTGACCTGCCCGACGCAGTAGCGGCGGGGATCGATTCAACCGTCCTTGCACGGCCCAGCCGTTCCGGCCCCATCCGGTTCCGTTACATCGCCGAGAGCGAGAGCTTGAGCCGAAGGCGGGCGAGGGCGGATGCCGAAGAGGGTGTCCCCGCCCGGTTCCGCATTCACGCAATCCCGGAGACCGATATGCCCGACCCCGAACGCGAAATCCGCGACATCCCGCTGTCCCAACTCGAACTCTCTCCCAGCAATGTGCGCAAGACGCCGGCCGACGCTTCAGCCTTCACCGAGCTCAAGGCCTCGATCGTAGCCCACGGGCTGCTCGAGAACCTGATTGCCAGCGCGATAGGACCCGGCCACGACGGTATCGGGCGCTACGCGGTGATCGCCGGCGGACGGCGGCTGGCCGCGATGCAGGCGCTGGCCGCCGAGGGCGCGCTGGACGAGGACCACCCCGTGCCCTGCCGCATGATCGGCGGTATCGTGGCGGCCGAAGAAGTTTCGCTGGCCGAGAACACTGTCCGCGCCGCCATGCACCCGGCCGATCAGGTCGAGGCGTTCCGCCGCCTTGCCGATGCGGGCAGCACGGCGGCCGCCATCGCAGCGCGCTTCGGGGTCTCGGAGCGCACCGTGGAGAAACGGCTGCGACTCGGCAATGCGGCACCGGTGCTGCTGGAGGCCTACCGCGCGGACGAAATCGATCTGGACACATTGATGGCCTTCGCCGTCACCACTGATCATGCGCGCCAGAACGCGGTCTGGGCGGCGGTGAGCCAGCAGGGCTACCGGCCCGGCGCCTGGCAGATCAAGCGCATGCTGACCGAGGACCGGGTTCCGGCTACGTCCGCCATCCCGCGTTTCGTCGGCCTCGAGGCTTACGAGGCGGCGGGCGGCAGGATCGACCGCGACCTGTTCGCCGAGGAGGACGAGCGGGGGATCTGGTTCGACGATCCCGATCTCTTGAACAAGCTCGCCATGGACAGCCTCCAGGCCGCGGCAAGGGAACTGGAGACGCGCTGGAAATGGGCCGAGGCGCGGCTCGACATGGATTGGAGCGCCACCGCCGCCTTCGGGCGCGTGCGTCCGCAACCGGCCGAGCCGACGGACGAGGAGAAGGCCGAGATCGAACGCTTGAGGACCCGCAACGACGAACTCGCCAACATGGACGACGACGGCTGGACCGAAGAATTGGTCGAGGAAGCCGATGCCAACGAGACCCGGCTCGACGAGATCGAGGCCATGATCGAGGCCCGCGCGGTCTACCGTCGCGAGGATATCGCCGTCGCCGGGTGCATCGCCACCGTCGGCAACGATGGCGAACTCAAGCTGATCCAGGGCCTGGTCAGGCCCGAGGACATGCCCGCTCGCGAATCAGGCGAAGCGGACGCGGCCGGACACGACGATACCGGTGACGAGGAGAACACCATCTCCGGCATTGATGCGCCCATATTCGTGGCGCCCCTCGCTTCTCCCGGCGATGCGGAAGCCGAGGCGCGCAAGGAAGCGGGCGTCGGCATCGGCCTCGCCGACGACTTGCGGGCCATCCGCACGGCCATCGTCAAGAGCCAGCTCGCCTGCGACTTCGAGGCGGCCTTCGATCTCCTGCTGTACCAACTCGCCCGCAGCGTGTTCACCAGCGGCTACCATGACGACGCGCTCGATATCAGGGCGGCCGAGACGCCGGACCGTCCGGCGATGCGGGTCAACGACGATGCTTTCGGCAACACCAATGTCGGCGAGAAGCACCTCGAGATCGACCGTGCCGGACAAAAGCTCGACTGGACCGGCCTGCCCGATGCGGAGGCTTTCGCCGAGCTGCGGGCGCTTTCTGAACGGGACAAACGGACCCTGTTCGCGTCCTGTGTCGCGCGCACGCTGAAGGGTCAACTGGCGTTCGAACCCAAGGCCCGGCCCGAGGTCGAAGCGACCGTCGCCCGCCTCGGCATCGATTTCGCCGCAGCCGTCCGGGGCAACCGCGATCAGATCTGGACCGCCGATCTGCTGTGGTCGCGGCTGCGCAAGGACCGCATCCTCGCCGTCGCCCGCGAGACGCTGGGCGAGACCTGGGCGCAAGCCGAGGCCAAGCGGAAGAAGGCAGACATCGCGAAGGCGATGCAGGACGCCTTCGCCCACGGCGGCGGCGTGCCCGCCGGGGTCACGGCCGAGGGCCGCGCCGCGGCGATCGCCTGGACGCCGCCGGGCTTCCGCGCCTTCGATACCGGCACCGTCGATGACGAAGGCACGGCGAGTGACGAGGGGACAACCGCCTCCGAACCGCAACCGGCTGTGGCAGACACGCCGTTGGGCGATGCGCCGGAAGATGATGGCCCCGATCCATCGGGCGTCGAGGCCGAAACCTCGCAAGCCAGGGATCCCGAGGCCAGTGCTCCGGCGGACAATGACACCGATCCCGTTCCGGTGGAGGCACAGCAGCCCATGAACGCACGCGTTCATTCCGTCGTCGAGAGCATCGATGCTCCCACCGTGGCCGTACGCCGCGCCGCCGCCCTCGCCTCGGCCAAGAACAGCGATGCCGCGCCAACGCCAGAATCCGCGCCGGAAGCAATCGATCCGCCTGCCGGAGACGCCGGCCCAGCCGATCATGACGCCATGCGCATCACCATCGCGGGCGGCGGCCATGATGTGTCCGTAGAGCCGGAACAGGTCCTGGCCCGCCGCGCGGCAACGGCCACGACAACAAAGCGGAGTTGCTGGAGATACCGGCCTTCCTGCGCCGCGGCTGAACCACCGCGTTCTTCCCTCACGACAACGCCCCGCCGGCTTCAGTCCGGCGGGGCGTTTTTCATTCCCGCATCGACAACCAGGAGAACCCGCATGTCTACCGCACAGAATGCCGTTACGGCCGAGCCCGGCAATGGTTCCGCCACGATCCGCGCCCGGGTCGGCGACAGCGCCATCGACAAGGTGACCCGGCTGTTTTCGGCTGGCCTTGCCGATATTTTCACCGAGACCCTGCAAAACTCACGCCGTGGCGGCGCCAACCGCGTTGCCGCAACCATCGAGCAGGACGGCGACACCACCCGCGTTACCCTCGCCGACGACGGCGACGGGATCGCCGATCCCGCAATCCTGCTGACCTTCGGCGAGAGCAGCTGGAAGGCCGGCATCGCCGAGGCGGAAGATCCCGCCGGGTTCGGGCTTCTCGCCCTCTCGCGCCGGGGCTGCACCCTGCGCTGGCGCGTCCCCGGCCAGGACCCAAGCCCCGGCTACCGCCTGGTGCTGGAGCCCGCTCACTTCCTCGGCCGCGATGCGGCCCATGTCGTCCCGGACGACAGCGCCCCCTGGCCCCATGGAACCGCGGTCACTTTCGAGGCGTCCGAGGCGCCCCACGCGGTCCGTGCTTTCCTCGAGACCGCTGCGCGGCATTATCCCCTGCCGGTCACCATCGACGGCAAGACCGTCGAGCGCCGCGCCTTCCTCGATGGCGCGCTCCATGTGGAACCATGGAAGGGCCTCGTGTTCGGCGTATTCAAGGACAGCCATGCGGGCTACCGCGTCCCCGACGTCAACTTCCATGGCCTGACCCTGCCGGTGCGCCTGCCCCAGATCGACGCCGTGGAAGGCGGCGTCTGGTCGGCACGAGCCGACATCGACTCGTGCCCCGATCTGGAGCTGGTCCTGCCGGCGAGAAAGGAAGCGGTGGAGACTCCGTTTCTGGAAGAGATGCGCGAAGCCGCGCGGCTTGCCGTCTACCGCGCCATGGCGCAGGCCGATCCGGCTCCGCGGCTTGCCTGGACCGACTGGCACAAGGCGAAAGAGGCCGGGATCGAGATGCCCGAGCCGCCCGCCGACCTGCGTCCCTGGCGTCCCGCCATCGCCGACACCGACTATTGGGACGAGCGGTCCGCCTTCACGGCGGTGGGTTCCGACGCGCTGGTGATGCAGGCCGACCCCGAGCCGCCCGAGGCCCAGGCGCTCCATCGCGCCCTCGGCCTTACCGGGCTCCAGGGCGGATCGAAGCCCGCGCTCAAGCTGTTCGCCCCCGAGCCGCGTTTCGAGGGTTATCCCTGGTACGACGCGCTCGCGCGCGTCACCGGCATCGAGACCCTTGTCACCGTGGATGGCGCCGTTCGTTCGCTGGATTACTTCACCAACCGGGAGAACGGCGGCGAGCCGGAACGGCCCGAGACCATCGTGATGCACCTGAATGTCCTGCATCCGCCCAAATCGCCGCGCCATTGCTTCCGCAAATGCGGCACCATCGCCGTCCCCGCCGATCTCGCCTTCGCGGGCGAGGCCTGGTCATCGCTCCATGACGCGCTGCCCCTGGTGACCGCGGACAGCGGTATCGCGCCCGAGGAACTCGCCCGATTGCTGCGCGCCGCGTTCTTCAGTCCCAGCGACGACGCGGAGGCGGACTCCTGGGAAACACAACTCACCCGCTTCGAAGAAGAAGCGTTGCATATGTCGCTCAAGCTCATGTGCTCGGTCGAGGAAGCCCGCCAGCGCACCATCGCCGATGCGGTATGGCGGGAAATCTTCTGGCTCATGCCGCGCGACCGCACGGTCACCATCGTGGTGCGCGGCGGCAAGGTCAGCGTCGATATCGGACCCGTATGCACGGAAGCCGCAACCGATGCCGGTACCGGGGAGGCGGCGCAATGACGCACTACACCGTCTGTTGCGGCTACGCATCCCACTACCACAACACTGTAACGGTCGAAGCCGATACCCTCGACGAGGCGCTGGAAAAGGCCATCGAGCAAGCCGGCGACGATCCCCACTGGAAGTCCGTCGACCAAGCCAGTCAAACATTCGTCGAGGCCCTGGCCGAGGGCATGGATGCCGACCCCTGGGGCGACACCGCGCTCCCCGTTCCCGACCGTTTCACTACAGAGAACGGCGAACCGCCGGTGGTCACGCTGACCGGCCTCCGACCGCCCGGCGGCATCGAGGTCACGGGCGGCACCGTCCGTATTCGTTTCGTCGAAGACGCCGGCACGGTCACGACGGAGGTCGCCGATCCGCCGGCCCCGCCGGGCAACAAGCCTCTGGTCACCGTCGCCCGCAGAGCCGATGGCGCTCCGGATGTGGCCGTCAGCGGAGGCCGTGCACGCGTGCTCATTCTGGATCCCGGCGACACCGGACCGACGCCGGCCGGCTGACCGCCGACGGCATTCATCCATCGCTATCCGCCTGCCTTGCGCCACTCCGGGCCGGGGGCCGGTTTTCGGCTCGCCGCGGACGGCCTTGGTGCGGCTGCATCCCGATCATCGATATTCGAGAGGACCATTCCATGAAACTGTTCACTGAAGAACAGCGCACGAAGCTGCTTGCAAATGGGACACGAAGAGGCGCCGACCATAAGCCCGTGGTCAAACTGTTCAACCCATGCGGTGCGGGCACCTGGCTGCTGTCGGAACTCGATCCCGAATACCCCAACGAATGTGCATTCGGCCTGGCTGATTTGGGCTTCGGCACACCCGAATTGGGCTCGATCGGTTTGCTTGAATTGACCGAATACCGGGGACCCTTCGGGCTCGGCATCGAGCGTGATATTCACTTTACCGCCGCCTTTCCCCTATCCATTTACGCCGAAGCCGCGCGCGCCGCCGGGCATATCGTCGAATCGGGACCTGAACTCGAAGCCGCTGCTCGCATCCTTGCCGGCCATGACGGTCGCGAAGCATGATCCCGCCGCCGCGCGCGATGGCTTCGATGTTTCCGGTCGACCCGATCGTGAACGATATCCGGCACGAAATGCTTGGCCCGCGTACCCCGCGGCTTCGCACACGCGCTTCGGCGTCCCTCTTTCGTTTCCCGGCCTGTCACGAGTCTGCCGCCCGCTGCCTCTCCACGCCGCTCCTGTCCCATCCAACGCATGCCTCCACACCCGGGAGAGCCCGAGTCCCGGCGTCGGCGGAGCATAAGCGGGGCGCCCGAGGGGCCCATCCGCACCGCAACTCATCCATCCCACGTGCCAGCCTGGAGCATGCCATGACCGAGCCCGATACCATCTCCGCCGATTACTCGCTGCGCCCGAGCGAACTCGCCAGCACCCTGGCGCTGCTGGTCGAAGCCCGCCAACCGGTGGTTGTCTGGGGTGCCCCAGGGTGCGCCAAGAGTCAGATCGCCCAGCAGGTCGCGGCGCAAGCCGGCCGCGAGTATGTCGATGTCCGCGCCCTGCTGTTGGACCCGGTCGATCTGCGCGGCATCCCGTGGCGCGACGGCGCCGACCGCACCCGCTGGGCGCCGCCTGCCTTCCTGCCGCCCTCGGACGCGGACGGAAGCTGGCTGATCAACCTGGAGGAACTGCCCTCGGCCCTGCCGATGGTGCAGGCCGCCCTGTACCAGCTCGTGCTCGACCGCAAATGCGGCGAGTACGAACTCCCCGAGGGCGCCGCGCTGATCGCCTGCGGCAACCGCGAGGGCGACCGCGGCGTCGTCCACCGCATGCCGGCGCCGCTCGCCTCGCGCTTCGTCCATCTGGAGATCCGGGTAGATGCGACGGACTGGTGCGCCTGGGGCGCGGCAAATGGAATCGCTCCGGAGGTGCTTTTTTTCGTGTCGATGCGGCCCGAGCTGTTGCATGCCTTCAACCCCCAATCGACGGAGAAAGCTTTTCCATGTCCGAGGACATGGGAGATGGTCTCGAACATCGTGCACCGGCGGGGTGGCCTCGACCCGGTCGCCGAACGCGCGCTCTACCGGGGCACCGTCGGCGAGGCCGCGGCGGTCGAGTTCTCGGCCTTCTTGCAAGTCTGGCACGAACTGCCCCATCCCCGCACCGTCATCGACGATCCCGAGGGCGCCGTGATCCCCGGCAACGCCAGTGCCCTCATCGCGCTCTGCGGCTCGCTCTACAGGATGGCCGACGACATCAATCTCGGCGCCATCGTCACCTACGCGACAAGGCTCCGGCGCGAGGTCGGCGAGTTCCTCGTCGGCTCCTGCATCCGCCGCGAGCCCGCGCTCCAGCACACCCAGGCCTTCATCCAGTGGGCCGCCGCCAAGACCCGCTGACACCATTTCATTCTGGAGACCCATGCCATGAATCTCACCCATGACGCCATGCTCGTCAGCCTGCGGATCAACTCCTGGTCCGGCAGGCTCTACGACCGCCAGGCCAGCCAACAGGTCGCTGTCCATAACGACGCCGACACCAACGCCGGGCGCTACAACAAGCGCCTCCTGCCCAAGCAGGCCTTCGCAGCGCTGGCCGCGACCATGAGCAATGCGAGGACCAGTCACTATGCCAACACCTTGCCCTGGGACGACCAGGGCGGGCGCCTGCTCACCGTCGCCAATTACGACCGCTACACTGCGGCGCTGGACACATTGATCGAGCGCGTGGTGCGCGAGCGCGCCCGCTTCATCGAGGACTACGACGATTACGTCGACCAGGCCCGCCTCGACCTCGGCCGGCTGTTCCGCCTGGAGGACTATCCCGGCACAGAGGCGCTCCAGGGCAAGTTCGCCATTCGCTACCGCATCGTCCCAGGTCCCCGACGCGCGCCACTTCATGGCCGATCTGGCCCAGGGCGAGACCGAGCGGGTCAGGCGGGACATCGAGCAGCAGGTCCGGACCCGCCTCAACGATGCCCAACGCGATCTCTACCGGCGCCTGGGCGAGGCGGTCGAGCGTGTCGGCGAACGCTTGCGCGAGGACGAGAACGGCAAGCCCCTGGTGTTCCGGGACAGCCTGATCGAGAACATCAGGGAGCTGGTGGACGTGGTGCCCCGGCTCAACATCTTCGCCGACGACGATCTGACCATGCTCTGCCGCGAGGTGAAGGACAAGTTCGCCGGCATCGAGCCCGACGCCCTGCGCCCGTCGGGCCGCTTCGATCCCAACCTCCGCCGGCAGGTCAAGCGCGACGCCGATGCGCTCAAGGCGCAATTCGCGGGCTACTTCGCGCCCGCGGCCGAGAACAGGGAAGCAGCCTGATGGCCGCCCGCTCGGAATCCGCCCGGCGCGTTAGCGACTGCGTGACCGCGCTGCTGCGCGACCAGCCCTTCTTCGGCAGCCTGGCGTTAAGGCTGCCGATCCGTGCCGACGCCACCCGCGAGACCCTGGCCAGCGATGGTAAAGACATTCGCTACGCGCCCCAGTGGGTGGCGGACACCGATGCCGACCAGATCAAGACCGCGCTGGCGCGCGTCGTCCTGGCCTGTGCGTTGAAGCATCACACCCGGCGGGGCGGCCGCGACCCGGAGCGCTGGCAACGGGCCTCGCAGCTGGTCACCCACGGCCTGCTGCGCGACGCCGGCTTCGTCCTGCCGCCAGAGGCCGAAGCCTGGGACGGCATCAGCGCCGAGCAGGCCTACGACCGGCTTCGGGAACCGCCCGCCGATGCAGAGGATCCGGGCGATGCGTCTTCATCCAGCGATGTGGATGACAGTGGCAGCGCTGCCGGCCCCCGATGCGGTGACGGCGACGAAGACCAAAGCGCTCCGTCAAATCCCTCCGGCGACAACAGTCCGCAAGAGCAGGACGAGCCGGGATCGGGCAGCAACAGCGCGGGCTCGAAACCATCCGAGCAAATGCCCGCCAGCCACGACCCTTGCGGCACCGGCGAGGTCATGGACGCGGACGAGCGCCGCGACGACGACACCGGTGATTCTGGTAAATCTGGGGTGGACACACCCGCCGAGGAGCAAGCGTGGGACGAGGCCATGCATCAGGCCGCGAGCCTCGCCCGGGCGCAAGGCAATGCGCCGGGGGTGGTCGAGGAGACGATCCGCCAAGCGCACCGGAGCATCCTCGATTGGCGGTCACTATTGCGCCGCTACATGACCGATGCCGCGCGCCGCGATTATAGCTGGAGCGTTCCCAACCGGCGTTTCATCGACAGCGGCCTCTATCTACCCTCGATGCACTCGGAGGGCATCGATGCCATCGCCATCATCATCGATACCTCCGCCTCGCTGCCGGGCGGGACGCTGGCCCTGTTCTGGGCCGAGGTTCGCGAAATCGCCGCCGAACTGCAGCCCGAAAGCATCTATGTCCTTCAGGTCGACGCGGTGCTGCAGGACGCGGCCCAGTATCCCGCCGGGGAACTACCGGACAGCATCACGATCAAGGGACGCGGCGGGACCGATTTTCGGCCTGGCTTCGCGTGGCTCCATGAGCAAGGGGTGCGTCCAGGGTGCTGCCTCTATCTCACCGACATGGAATGCGACAGCTACCCCGAGGCCGAGCCCCCATATCCCGTGGCCTGGGTCAATTGGGGGGCGGCTGGAGGGCCGAACCTCGAGCCCTGGGGCGAGCGCATCGACATCGGACCGGCATGACACCGCGGCTGGTTGCTGCCGGCGGCCGCCGGCCGGGCGGGATGCAGCAGGTAATCGGGTTCACAGCTCTCCAACAGGGAAGACGTTCGATCGTCCAGCAGCAGTTCAATACACAGGTTTTCCGCCCTGCGGCCCTCTTGCCATTCATCCCACTCGAACACCCAAACCCTGAACCGCGGCAACTTGCGCGCCGCCTCGAGCCCGGCGGAATGAAGCTTTTGGAGAAGAGAGTCCGTGTCCGCACCATCCGGCGGCCAGTCTTCGAACGTGAGGATCAATCCCTTGGCTTTGGAGCTGCCGGGGTCGAATCCGGAAGGGTTTTCATCGGCGAGAAGACCGATAGAGCAGAACACGGACACTGCAACGACGATGACGTGAGTTCGGTTCATCCAGGTTCCTGTCCGCCAACCCTAGGACAAGCGCATCGGCATCGGACCGGCCTGATACCGCGGGCCGCGCCCGCATAATCCTCCATATCCGTACCCCCGCCCGCAAGGAGGCGGGTTGCGCTGAGACCGGGTGAACCGGGGCCGGGAGAGCGAGGACACCGGCTTCCGGCACCACCCGGCCCTTCGCCGGAGCTGTAAGGCCCCGGCCACGGTTCCGGCCCGCCCTTTCCAATTGGGAGATCATTCATGCTCGACGCCCAACCGGCGGCGACCGCGCCCGCGCGTCCGCCCGCCATCCAGCCGCTTCAAATATCCCCAGCGATTGCCGATACCACGGGCGTCCGCCCGAAGCCTGCCGCGTTGCTGGCCGCCGCTACCGCTCTGCTTCCCAACCTGGAGGTGGGCCGGACGCTCGATGCAAAGACCCTGCGCGAGGCCATGAGCGCGGCCTTCGGCGCCAGCGACACGCACGGCGCCTGGGTCTGGAAGGACGCCTACGAAGCGGCCGAGGCCGCGATGGTGCTGTTCATCCAGCGTTACGGCCGCCTCATGCGCCGCGAGGCGGGCGCCGGACCCGGATCGGCTGCCGCCATGCTCGCCATGCTGGAGACCCTCGCGGCGCTGGAGCCGTCCCAGACAAGGCGGTCGGAGGAACAGCTTGCCCTGCAGCAGTTCTCCACCCCCTTGCCGCTCGCCTACGCCGCATTGCAAGCCGCTGCCATCCGGCCCGGCGACATCGTGCTCGAGCCCTCGGCCGGCACCGGCATGCTCGCCGTCATGGCCGAATGCGCGCTCGGCAAGCGCACAGATGACGCGCGATCGGGGAATCCCCTGCATCTGAACGAGATTGCCGCCGTCCGCGCCGGGTTGCTCTCAGGCCTGTTCGCGCACGCACCGGTGACCCGTCACAACGCGGAGTCCATCGCCGATTATCTGCCGGACCTGCGTCCCACCGTGGTGTTGATGAACCCGCCGTTTTCAGCGAGCCCCGGGGTCCAGCGCATCCGCCATGACGCGGATTTACGCCACCTCCGTTCCGCCTTCTCCATGCTCCCGGCGGGCGGGCGGCTGGTGGCGATCACGTCGGCCGGCTGCATCCCCGGCGATGCCGCCTGGAGCCGCGCCTTCGAACGGCTCGATCCACCGCCGCGCACCGTTTTTTCCATCGCCATCGACGGGCGCGCCTACGCACGGCGCGGCACGACCTTCGATACCAGGCTCACCGTAATCGACCGTGATCCCGCCAATGCCCAGGGCGTTCCGATCGACGCACGGGCATCCGTCCCTACCGCCGCCGGGTTGCTTGCAGCCGTCGCCGCCAATGTGCCGCCGAGGCAGGCGGTCGTGCCAATTGCCGCGGCGCTTGTTCCGGCCGGCGATCTGTTCGGCCATGCCGCCGCACGGCCGGCCCCACGAAAGCGTACAGCGGCCACCGCGCCCAACACCAAACCCGCAGCCCCGCAAGTCCTCGATTGGGGGCCGGCGGCCGAACTCGCCTACGAAACTTCACCCGCCAACCCTGAAGGCAAGGCAGCCGAACCGGAAGCCACCCATGCCGGGGTCTACGAGCCCTGGCGGGCCCGGACCGCGCGCATTCCCGGCGCCTGCGAACATCCAACACCCCTGGTGCAATCCGCCGCCATGGCGGCGGTGCCCCATCCCGTGCCGGCCTACCGCCCGATGCTGCCCGCACGTATCGTGACGGACGAACTGCTGTCCGACGCGCAACTGGAAAGCGTCATCCTCGCCGGTCAGGCCCACGGCCGCCATCTATCGGCGCTGTACCGCATCGGCGAGAGCTGGGAGACCGTCGCGCGGGTCGCCGACAACGAAGATGACAACGAAGATGACGGCGATAACGTCCCCGAGACCGCCAATAAAGCAGATAAGGGCGAAGCCGTAAGAGCCGGTCTTGAACCCGCCACCGATGCCACCGGCGATGGCGAAGCCCTGTCCGCGCCAGTGCGTTTCCGGCGCGGCTGGATGCTGGGCGACGGCACCGGCTGCGGCAAGGGCCGCCAGGTCGCCGCCATCATTCTCGACCACTGGCTGCGCGGCCGCCGCCGGGCGCTGTGGCTGTCCGCCTCCGACAAGCTGCTCGAGGACGCGCGCCGCGACTGGGCCGCGATCGGCGGCAGCGAAGCCGACATCATCCCATTGGGCAAGTTCCGCCAGGGGGCCGATATTCCTCAAGAGGCCGGAATCCTGTTCGCCACCTATGCAACCTTGCGCTCGCCTGCCCGTCAGGGAAAGCGCTCGCGCCTCGAACAGATCGTCGGCTGGCTCGCGGACGGCATGGGTGAAGACTCCCGCCATGCCTTTGGCGGCGTCATCGTGTTCGACGAGGCCCACGCCATGGCAAACGCCGCCGGGTCCAAGGGATCACGCGGCGATACGGCGCCCTCGCAACAGGGCCGCGCCGGATTGCGTTTGCAGAACGCCTTGCCGGATGCCCGTATCCTCTATGTCTCCGCCACCGGGGCCACCACGGTGCCCGGCCTGGCCTATGCGTGCCGCCTCGGGCTCTGGGGCGGCGCTGATTCAGGCGGCGAGACGCCCTTCGAGCAACGCACCGATTTCGTCACCGCCATGGAGGCCGGCGGGGTCGCGGCGATGGAGGTGGTGGCCCGCGATCTGAAGGCACTCGGCCTCTACCAGGCCCGTGCGCTCAGCTATGACGGGGTCGAGGTCGAGCCGCTCGAACATCCGCTCACGCCCGAGCAGCGGCGCATCTACGACGCCTATGCCGGCGCCTTCAAGGTGATCCACCGCAATATAGAAGACGCGCTCAAAGCCACCGGCATCATGGAGGGCGATGCCACCCTCAACAAGAACGCCAAGTCCGCCGCGCTGTCGGCTTTCGAGGGCGCCAAGCAGCGCTTCTTCGGCCATCTCCTGACCGCCATGAAATGCCCCTCGCTGATCCGGTCGATCGAGGCCGATCTCGAGGCCGGCCATGCCTGCGTCATCCAGCTGGTCTCCACCGGCGAGGCTTTGCTGGACCGGCGCATCGCCGAGATCCCTGTCTCGGAATGGGACGACATCTCCGTCGACCTGACGCCGAGGGAGGCGTGCCTGGAATATCTGGCCCACGCCTTCCCGGTGCAATTGCAGGAGCCGTTCACCGACGACGAGGGCAATCTGATGAGCCGGCCCGTGACCGACGCCGAGGGCAACCCGGTCTTGTGCCAGGAAGCCGTGGCCGCCCGCGACGCGCTGATCGAGAAACTCGCGGCGTTGCCGCCGGTGCAGGCGGCGCTGGACCAGATACTGCACCGCTTCGGCGGCGAGGCCGTCGCCGAGGTCACCGGCCGCTCGCGCCGGGTCTTGCGCATCGCCGATGCATCCGGCGAGCGCCTGGCGCTGCGCAACCGCCCGGCCTCGGCCAACCTCGCCGAGACCGCCGCCTTCATGGCCGGCGATAAACGCATCCTCGTCTTCTCCATGGCCGGCGGCACCGGGCGCAGCTATCACG
Organism: Kaistiaceae bacterium; assembly: GCA_963667605.2. Lineage (GTDB taxonomy): Bacteria > Pseudomonadota > Alphaproteobacteria > Rhizobiales > Kaistiaceae > JADLGL01. The sequence continues at coordinate 47,486 of CAXXUZ010000003.1, read as the reverse complement.
CCGATCTCGGCTGCGGCAACACCGCGCGGCGTATCCATTACCTGCTGGAACCGGGCTGGCGGGCCGACCAGGCGATCCAGGGGCTGGGCCGCACCCATCGAACGCACCAGGCCTCGGCCCCTCTGTTCCGGCCAGTCACCACGGATGTGAAGGGCGAGCGGCGCTTCATCGCCACCATCGCCCGGCGTCTCGACAGCCTCGGCGCCATCACCCGGGGCCAGCGCGATTCGCAGACCGCCATGGGCGGCGGCGGCGCCACCCTGTTCCGGGCCAGCGACAATCTGGAGAGCCCCTACGCCAAGGTGGCGCTGCGCCAGTTCTACATCGCGCTGTGGCGCGGCAACATTGCGGGCTGGTCCATGGACCGCTTCGAGGACGCCACCGGGCTGAAGCTGATCTGGGAAGGCTCGCTCAAGGAAGACCTGCCGCCGATGCCCCGGTTCCTCAACCGCCTGCTGGCCCTGCCCATCGCCGAGCAGAACGAACTGTTCGCCGAGCTGGAAACCCGCATCGAGGCCAACATCGAACAGGCCATCGAGGCCGGCACCCACGAGCAGGGCGTCGAGACCATCCGGGCCGACTCCCTCACCGTGGCCTCGCGCGAGACGGTTCACGTTCATGAAGCCTCGGGCGCCGCCACCGAGCTTGTCGAGATCGTCCGCCGCGACCGGCTCGTGCCGCTGGCGGCCGGCGATGCCCTCGCCTTGCGCGACGGGCGGCCCGTCATCAACACCCGCTCGAAGCGCGCCGCCGTGGTTCTGCCCGCGCCGTCGCGGATGTTCGAGGACGGCGGGGTCGAGGCCCGGGTCCGCCTGGTCCGTCCCGCCGCCCGCGAGCCCATGGCCGCGGAGGAACTTGCCGCCTCGAACTGGGAGGATGCAGGCGAAGATCGTTGGGGCGCGTTGTGGGATGCGGAGATCGAGGGGCTGCCCAGCCACACCGAATCCCGCCTGTGGCTGGTCACCGGCCTGCTGCTCCCCATCTGGGACCGGCTGCCGGGCGAGAACATGCGGGTGCGCCGGCTTGCGACCGATGCCGGGGAAAGCCTGCTCGGCCGGGTTCTGACGCCCGAGCAGGCGCACGCCTTCCGCGACGCCTTCGGACTGGCCGGCGGACCGGTCATGAGTTCGGCCGAGATGCACGAGGCGATCCTGATCCGCGGCGCGTCCTTCGATCTCGCCAACGGCTGGCGCCTCGCAAGGCGGCGCCTGATGGGCGCAAACCGCGTCGAGATCGAGGGGCCGGCCGACAACGACCTCGCGGCACTCAAACGCATGGGCTGCACCACCGAGATCGTCTCGTGGCGCACCCGTGTGTTCGTGCCCGAATACATCGACCTCGGCCGCATCCTCGAACGCTGGCCGCTCGCGGCTGCGAGCCCGGCGTAAACCCGCACGCTCCCGTCCGGCTTCCGGAACGGAGGCGTGCCAACCCTTGGCTCCGCCCTCTACGCGCGCTTCCTGGAAATTGTGCCTTTGAGCCGCCCTCAGGCACGAACAGTCCAACCTGCCACATGGAAGATATTGTCATGACATCTCATACGCTGCCCGACGATCCCGTCTATGCATTTTGCCCAGCTTACGACATCGAAAACATGCCGCAGCAGATCCGAATCGTTTTCGCCGATATCCCGGGCTACATCCCCACAGCGTTGGTTGGACTCACACTCAACGATGCGGAACGGATTTGTGATCGGCTCAATGCTCGGCTCGGACTCGACCGGGATGCCTGGTCCGCCATCGCCGGCCGGTCCATGTCCGCCGCCCGCGATGAAACCACCCATTGAACCGGGCAAGCCGGTTTACACCCGGTGACTTGCCAGCCGGCATGATAGGCCAGGAGCAGGTCGCGGCAACGTTTTGAGTGAGACCCTCCCGCCCGCACGTTGCGGCACATGGAGGTCGAGGGCAGCACGGCTGGAGCGGTCCGGGCGGTGAACGAGAGGCAATTCTCACGGCATCGCCACCATTCTGTCTTGCAATGCACGGAGGAACCCGATGTTCGACACCCTCACACCATTCTCCAAGCCCGGCGATTTCGAAACCATGGCCAGAGCCCGGCCAGATCCCGGCGGGTTCCTGACCGGAAGCGCGCACCGGCACACGCGAGGCTGCCGGCCACATGAAGGATCTGGCGGAACGTTTCGCCGAGCTGCGGAACGCCATCATGCGCCTGCCCAACAACCCGTCCCGCGACGACCGCGCCGGGCTCCGCCACCAGCTTCTCCATCTCGAGAACACCCTAATGGGCGCAAGGGGCAGCCTCGACGACGTCATCATCGCCATCATGGACGCCAACGACGCGGCCCTTTGATGATCCGCGCGGCGGTTGCCGGGCAAAGTCGTGCCAGCGATTGCCGCCGTGCGATGCCCCCGAACTCTCCGGCCTGCCTCGGCCAACGTGCACGAGAGGTTGAGGAAGGCGAAGAGAAGGGCGACGCGTCCAAGGGAAAAGAGAGTTTCCACCGGGCGGTGTCTCAACCCCATCAACCGGAGGTGCCAGATGTTCGATTCCAGACATACCTCGCCCGAGTCCAACGACACCCTTTTCAATCCCGATAGCCCAGGCGATGCCGATCCAGACTTCGCCGCACCGCTTCCCGACGCCGGCGCACTGCTGGCCGCGGTCGGAATGCCGGCCCACGCGATCCGCGAAGTTCTCGGCTCCCGGACACATACCGGCACGGACGGCTGAATCGAGGAAGAGAGGGGCTTGGAGAAGTGTGAAGGGGGAAGGGTCGAGAGAGGCCGGTTCCCGTTCACCAACCCGATGTCATAACCCGGATCATAGGAGATTGATCATGTTCGGACTGAATAACGCGCAGTTGATCGGACGCCTCGGCGCCGACGCCACCATCAGCCATCTCACCAACGGCGGCCGCGTCGCCAACGTCTCGATCGCCACCGACGAGAGCTACCTCGACAAGAACTCGGGCGACAAGGTGGACCGCACCGAGTGGCACCGCATCGTCACCTTCCAGGACGGCCTGGTGGAGATGATGGAGAAGCACGCGAAGAAGGGCCGCCTGGTCTACGTCTCGGGCAAGCTGCAGACCCGCAAGTGGCGCAAGGACGGCGAGGACAGCGACCGGTTCTCGACCGAGATCCTGCTGGTCCCCGGCGGCAGAGTCCAATTCCTCGATAAGCCGAACGGCAACGCCGTGCCTTCCGCCGAAACCGCTGCGACGGTGGATGACAGCGAGATTCCGTTCTAAGCGGGCTTCCTCCCTCCCGCATAACTCAGGGCCAGTCCCCGCCATGTTGGCGTGGGGCTGGCCCTTATTTTTTGGAGTCCCGTTCGAGTCCGCCTCAACAGCGTTCCCAAACCGTTGACGCGGAGCGGCCGCGCTGGGCGCTCCGCTCCCGCGGCCCTCACCGTCAAGAGTTCGAGGCGGGGCTGAAGGGGGCGTCCCGCAACAGGCAGGAGAGATTCCCCATGCAACCATTTCTCGCCATCACGTCCCTAAGGGATCGCGCCCCATGAACGCCACTGAAATTGCCGCCGCGTTAAGCACACGGGCCGAAGACGTCTGCCGCCGCTACCTTCCCAGCGGCCGCAAGCAGGGCAGATACTGGACAGCGGCGACACAAGCGGCGCCAAGGGGCGCTCGCTCTTCGTGCGCCTGGCGCCTCCCGGCATACCCGGAAAATGGACCGACGCCGCGACCAACGAGCATGGCGATCTGCTCGATCTCATCCGTCTGCACACCGGCGGAGCATCGCTGCGGCACGCCATGGAGGAGGCCCTCGCGTTCCTCTCATTGCCGCCGTCCACTCCCGCCAATGGCGGCGATCACGCCGGCGGCTATGACCGTGAAGAAGCAGCGCGCCGCCTCTGGCGCCGCTGCCGGCCCATCGATGGCACCCATGCGGAAGCCTACCTGCACGCCCGCGCCATCGGCCATTGCCGCTTCCCGGCCCTGCGGTTTCATCCCGATCTCCTCCATCGCGACGACAATGGCATCCACCGCCTCCCGGCACTGGTCGCCGCCGTCACCGGAGATGATGGCGCCGTCGAGGGCATTCAGCGCACCTGGCTCGACCCCAAGCGTCCCGCAAAAGCCAACCTCATGCGCCCGCGCAAGGCGCTCGGGCGCGTCCACGGCCGCGCCGTGCGCTTCGGCGGGTCCGCCTCGGGCGCGACCCTGCTTGCCGGCGAAGGCATCGAAACCGTTCTTTCATTAGTAACCGCCGTCCCCGGCATTCATGCCGCGGCGGCTCTATCGGCGGGCAGCCTCGGCGCCTTCGAACCGCCCCAAGACCTCGCCCTGTTGGTCATCGCCCGCGATAAAGACGTGGAGGGCGGGCACGCCGCGAACCGTCTTCAGCGCCGTTGCGTGGAACGCGGCATTCCCTCAATCGTGATCGTTCCCGAATGCTCTGATTTTAATGACGACCTCGTTGCCTTCGGAGAAGAAACCCTTGCGGCCCGGATCGCGCCCCTTATTGCAAGCTCCAAGTCCGCGGCAACGGTGGAAGAGAGGCGTGGGAGTGGGAGAATAATTAACCCGTCATGATGTCTCATTGTGCCACACGTTCTCACTGCGCCAACCCCTGCGGGGTCCTCCACTCCGCTTACGCTCCGTTACGGCGATAGCGCGCAATGCCACGCCGCTGCGCGGCTAGCGCCGGTGGAATACGCGACCGTGGCTCGCTCGCTGCGCTCCCTGCGCCCGCACCACTCGCGCATCCCCCCGGCGCAGGCATTCCGGCCATCGTGGCTCCGCTGCGAGCGCGTGACCCAAAGAGTCATCACGACGGGGCAGCCCGCCTCGGAGGATAGAAACATTGCATTGGAGAGAATCATGCAGAACTTCATCAGCACCGAAACGTCGTCACAGACCGCAATGGCTTGCGAACAGGCCGCCCTGTTCGGCGCGACCCCTGGTCCCGACGAGTTCGACAACCGCGAGATCTGGAACGAGGACGAGGCGCTTGCCGGGATCGAGGAAGCGATCCACATTCTGGCCGGTGCCGTCGCACCGGACGGCACGCAGCTCGCCGACGAACGCGAGAGCCTGCTCTGGGGCTTCGTGAATACGCTGCACGCCCAGGTCCAGCGCCTCGACCGCGGCATCGACAAGATCGCGCCCGAGATGAAAGACCTCGGCCAAGAGCAGGACGGCTCCGAGATCAAGTCGCGCGAACTGGAACTCCTCACCGACCGGGTCCAGAACCTCGGCGACCGGCGCGACGCCTTCGAGGCCATGCGCGACCTCGCCGCCGAGGGATACCGCACCGAGACCGGCGACACCTGGCGCCCGCGCAACGGATCGCACAGCAGCCAGACCGGCAAACTCACCTCAGCCGCCATCGACGCCCGCGACTACCTGCGCGCCCGCAAGGACCGCGAGACCTCCGCGCATCTGCCCGAAGGCACCCTGGTCGCCTTCACCGGCGGCAAGGACTTCGACGACGTCACCGCCATCTGGCGCTCGCTGGACAGCATCAAGATCAAGTACGACGATATGGTCCTGCTGCACGGCGGCGGACCCGGCGCGGAGAAGATCGCGGCAAGCTGGGCGGAGAAGAACGGCGTCCACCAGGTCGTCTGCAAGCCGAACTGGGACCGGGACGGCAAGGCCGCGCCCTTCCGGCGCAACGACGTCCTGCTCAACTTCCTGCCGAAGGGCCTCGTCGCCTTCCCTGGCTCCGGCATCACCAACAATATGGTCGACAAGGCACGCAAGATCGGAATCCCCGTCCTTCTCGCCGCCGCGTAACGGCACCCTTCAGGGTCGGCCCCCGCCATCACACGGCGGAGGTCGGCCCCTTTTTTATGCCGGTTGCATAAAGTCACGGCCCATGGCGGGGCGCTTCGCGCCACCGCCAACCGTGCGAGCTTACGCTCGCTGGCGGCTCGCCGTTCTTCGAACGATGCATCGCCGCCTCACGGCACGGCGCTTCGCGCCATCGCCGTACGCGGGCGCTGAAGCGCCACGCTAGCGCCCGGCCATCCCCCATTGCAACTTCATTATCCGCATCCCGAAAACCGCCACGACGGACCGCCGTTCTTCGAACGCCGCTTCCTTGCTTTGCGAACCCATATGCGCCGTCGTTCGGCTCAGAACGGATCACTGCCTTCTTCCGACACCATGGCCCTGGCGGCCTCGGCAACCTTCCTTCCCGGCAACACGCCCTTGGTCAGAAACGTCCGCAGACTGCGCTCCGTGATATCGATGCCGCCTGATTTCAACACCTCATGCATTTGAGCCACCGTAACCCCCTTGGCCTGTTGCTCGACCAGCCGCTTCCGCAAACGGTCCAGCACATCCGTCAGGCTCAGCTTCGGCGGCACAAGTTTCGCCAACTCCCCGTCTATGGCATCGAAGTCGATATCCGCTTCGTTGAAGCGTTTCGCCGGCATCGTCCATCTCCCCGCTGTTTCCAGAATCCACGATCAGGCCCGGATTCTGCCATTGGCCCGACAGCCGGTCAATTCCGCCATTCGAACGGCCATTTCAAGTGTGCCGCCCCGTTCCAAGGCAGGGCCAAATTCCCCTTGATCTCCGATCATGCAGTCTATATCCTCTCGCGGAAACATCAGAGAGAGTATAAGACTTCTCACACCTCTGCACCATTTGGTGCGATGTTTTATGAAGTTCTGGTGCTCAATGCTGCGATTACTAAGTTCATGTAGTCGTTACGGTAACCCGGTTGGAACATCGAGGAACCAACTGATCTGCAATCATGTACATGAAAACAAACAGAGTTCAGATGTACACTGCCGTTAGAATCCTCGCCGCCGGCCATGCCGTGGCGGAAAACTCGTCATGGTAGCCACTCTGGCCCAGGCCGCATCGGCGGCGTATTACCTTGAGAGCCAGCGCTCTTTTCGACATCCCAACGAGTACTACACGGCGGGTGAGGAACCCGACGGCGTCTGGTTCAACCCGAAGGGCCTGTTCGGTCTTGCCGACGGCGGCAAGGTCGACAGCAGCGACTTCCATCGGCTGTACAACGGCTTCGCACCGAACACCGGAGGCAAGCTGACCCAGAACGCCGGCAGCGAGCGCCGATCGGCGGGTCTCGACCTGACCTTCAGCGCTGACAAGAGTGTCTCCGCCTTGTGGGCCGTTGCCGATCCCGAGCTGCGTTCGGAGATAGAGCGAGCGCATAACGATGCGGCGCGCGTAGCGCTGGAAGAGACGGTGCTGCGCCATTGCGCCTATACCCGCATCCGCAACCGGGACGGCGAGATCGAGGTGCTGCCCGCCGATATATCCGCCGCGATGTTCCAGCATGGAACCAGCCGGGATAACGATCCCCAGCTGCATACTCATTGCGTGATCTTCAATGCCGCCCGGACCCACCGGGACGGCAAGTACCGGGCGCTTCACCAGCACCCGGTCTATAGCTGGATGAAGGCGGCGGGGGCTGTCTACCGCAATACATTGGCGTGGAGCCTGCAAGAACGCCTCGGCATCCGCATGGAACAGTACGGCAAGGACGGAGAGTTCACGCGGATCGCGGGGATACCGGAAGGCTTGACCGGACACTGGTCGAAGCGCCGGGCGGCGATTATCGAAGCGGCCCGGGAGATGGGCTTTACGGTCGAGGGCAACGCGCCGCGTGCAGCAGCAGCGAACAAGATCACGCGGGCCGGCAAGTCGCCGGACAACGACCCGGAGATCCGCCACCGGCGCTGGCGCGGCGAGGCGGACGGGCTTTATCGAACGCGAGGCGCTGATCGCCTCGCTTCTGGACAAGGCGGAAGAGATTACCCAAGAGCAGATACGCGCTCTGACGGCGGTGCTGGAAGACCTTCCGTACCGTCTCACGCGCGAGGAAGCGGTCTTCCGCCTGCCTGACATTGTCGAGCGGGTCGGCAACGCCACCGCCGGCTTGCTGGGCCACGACGCGGTGGCAACCAGCGTCGAACGTGTCCTGCTGAGCCCCGAGGTGGTGCGCCTGACCCGCCCGCCGCGTTCGGCCGAGGGCCGGGCCGACATGGCGCACACGAGGCTCTATTCGACCCGTCACAACCTGCAGATGGAGCAGGAAGTCAGGGATATGGCGGCAGGTATGGCCGCCGGTACGGGACATTCCCTGTCCGCGCATGCCATCGAGGCAAAGGTGTCGGGGCTCCTTGAGGCGGGTTATCCGCTGAGCGAAGAGCAGATCGCGGCGATCCGGGCAGTGACGTCATCCGGCGGACGTGTGGCGATCATCGAAGGAGCGGCGGGCTCGGGCAAGACCACGACATTGCGGCCCATCGCCGATCTCTACCGCGAACACGGACAGAGCATTATCGCCACCGCGGTGGCCTGGCGCACGGCGGTGGCGCTTGGCAACGACGTCGACGCGCGGCCGTTCTGCGTCGACAAACTGCTGCGCCTTGCCGCGCGAGGCGGCATCGGGATTAACAAGGATACCACCATTATCGTCGATGAGGCGGGGATGCTGTCGACCCGCCAGGCGCATCATATTCTCCAGCTCTCCGAACGCCACGGAGCGAAGATCGTATTCGCGGGCGACACCCAACAACAGCAACCCGTTGAGGCTGGACCGGGGCTCAGGTTGATCCGTGATGCCGTTGGCAGTGTCCGGGTGGACCGCATTCGGCGTCAGAAGGCGGATATCGAGGATATCCTGGTCCATGTCCATGGCGAGACGCCGGAGGCAGCGCGGTTCCGCGCGGGACTGATGGGAGAGCAAGAACGCAGACGCATTCTTGGCGACTACGAAGCAATGGAGGATAAACCCAGGTTTACGCCGTGGCAGGTTGCCGCGTCGGAGGCGCTGCGTGATGGCGACGCGGCATCGGCCATTGCAGCCCATCATCTGCGTGGGCGGTTCCATATCGGGTATGACGAAGAAAAGACGCTGACCGGTCTGGTCGACGACTGGGACCGCTACCAGCGGGCGAACCCAGACAAATCCAGCGTCGTGCTGGCGCGCACACGGGCCGAGGTGCGGGCACTGTCTCATCTGATGCGGGAACGCCGGTTCGCCGCGCTGCCGGATGCAGAACGGGCTGATGCGGACCGGGTGACGGTGACCGTCAGCCGGGGCACGGAAGACGACCGGACGGCGTCGCCGCTGGAGATCGCACGCGGCGATCGGCTGCGCATCGGCGCCACCCACTGGGAGAAGCAACTGTTCAACGGCACCGTGGTCACGGTGGACGACTTCAAGGTTGAGAGGGCTGAGGCCGGAACGGAGCCGAGTGTCCTGATATCGGCGCGCACCGAAGATGGGCGGGCCGTCTCGTTCCGCCACGACGAGATCCGCGACTGGTACGGCAATCTCCGCCTCGATCACGGCTATGCCCTCACCATCACCTCCGCCCAGGGGTTGACCGTGGACCGCACGTTCCTGCTGGCCGATGCGAGGCCCGCGCGTGAGACGATCTATCCCGCCGCGACGCGCCATCGCGAGGGGCTCGACATCTACGTCAACCGGGCGCCGCTCGCTCTCGATATCGCCGACAGGCGAGCGGACAACGACCGGGAAGTTGCGGTGACGGACACCGAGATCAGGGCCTGGCTGGCCGAACGCTGGTCGCGGTCGCAACCCAAGGAGGCGGCGCTCGACTACATGGCCGATGGCATATGGCAAGACCGCCGGGAGAATGCCCGGGAGGCCAAAAGCCGATCCCCCGGCGAAACACAGGGCGAGACGGGCAAGGTACGGGCGGCCGCGAACGACAACGCGCTGGCCCGCATCGCGCGGGATATCCGGCGAACCGCCTTCGGCTGGCGTCATGCCCAGGCGGTCACTTCATTCGTCAACGGCCACAGGCAAGTTCTGGCGGCGTATGAGGATCTCCGCGAACGGACTCGCGCCGAGGGCGACCCGGTGGCTCTCGGCGGGGCTTTCCGGGAGACGCTCACCCGTCACGCGGTACTGCTTAAACAGGCCGCGGCCTTTCGCGCCCGGCCGGATGACTTCGCCCCCCTGTTGGCCGAGCGCGGCGGCATCGGGCGCAAGGACCTCCACGCCTTCGAAGAACTCCATGCCCGCGCGCGCCGCCACCGGCGCGCGGCCACGATGCGGCTCGTGCATCGGATCAAGAAGGAAGCGGAACAACAAAGGCTTAAACCGGAGATGCGCCAGGCCGCGCAGCCAATACAGGATGGGGTCGTTGAAGCGGCAGCCACCATTCCGGCCGAGCGCATCCAGCCTGCCGGGCCGGACGATGGAAGGCTGCATACCCCGGCGCAGGCCGCGCCCCCGATTGAAACGATTGCCATGCCAGTCGAACGGGACTTGGCCGGAGATCCTCCGGCGGTGGCGCCGCCAGTGAAGAAACCGCCTATACCCACAAAAGAGGATATCGCGTGGGATACCTATTCGGCGTTGCGGCAGGACTGGAGCCGTCACCTCGCGGCCGCGGAACGGGCCGGTGTTCATGCCATGTATGTGGACGGCTACGAACAACTCCGCACGCGCATGGAAGCGTTGACCGGAAACCCGGCCCTTGAAGACCGTCCACGCCGGTCGCTCGGGAACGTGCTCGCCCAACTCGACGAAGGGACCGAAACCCGCCGTGAAATCGAGGATTATCTCGCGGCGGTCAAGGACCGGCTGGAATATCGCAGCGAGGTGCTGGAAACCGTCGCGATCGATTTAAAAAAACCGTTGACCGGTCTCACCGGCTATGACAGGTGGCGGGAGGGCATCGACAGGCTGGCCGAGACCGGCCAGCGTATCATGGACGGCCATGATACCTACGCCTCTCATCTCGACGGCATCCCGCTCGGCCTGGAGCACATGCGCTGGGCGCTCACCGATATCGGCAGGCTGATCGCCAGGGACGACAGAGAGATATCGGAGGCCGCTGAACGGGAGCGCCAAAGCGAACAATCCGCACCGCAGGAGACGCACGAGGAACGCCAGCGCCGGGCGCAAAGGGAGTCTACTTCTCGCCCGCGAGTTCAGCCGGCTTCAGTCAGCCGCGTACAACGCAACGGGGGAAGAACGCAAGGCGGCACAAAAGGAATTCAACGACTATGTTGAGCGCCATTCTAAAAAGCGCGAAACGGCCGAGGAAGAAGAGCGCCAAACCCACAAGAGATCCCAGGGACGAAGCATGGGAATGTAACAGCCTCGCGCTCGGCGCTACGGACCGAGACAAAGACACTCTTTACCATCCGCAGACGGTCGCGTAGTGGTGGGCGACATCAACCAACGACAGCAGACGACAATCAAATGAGCCAGAAGTACGACAAGTTGAAAACCCTGCTGAAGGAACTCTTCCAGCTGGACCAGTCCGATCTGGATTTCGGCCTCTACCGCGTCATGCACGCTAAGAGCGCCGAGGTGTCGCAGTTCCTCGACGATGACCTGCTACCGCAGGTGCAAGTGGCGTTCGACCAATACCGGACCGCAGACAAGGTTGAAATCAAGAAGCGTCTGGCCACGGCCATCGAACAGGCACAGGGGCTGGGCGTGGATCCGGAGACAACGCAAAAGGTCAAGGACCTCCGCGCTCTGCTCCAAAACAACGCCGTGGACATCGGCGCGCTCGAGAACGAGGTTTATGACCACCTATTCGGCTTCTTTCGTCGCTACTACTCCGAGGGCGACTTCCTCGCTAAACGCGTATACAAGCCGGGCGTCTACGCCGTCCCCTACGAGGGCGAAGAGGTCACGCTCCACTGGGCCAACAAGGACCAGTACTACATCAAGACGAGCGAATACCTGCGGGACTACGCCTTCCGCCTGAGACCGGGCGACGAGAAAAGGCCCATGCGCGTGCACTTCCGGCTGGCGGACGGCGCCGAGGGCGAGCACGGCAACGTCAAGGCTGCCGAGGGTAAGGACCGCATGTTCATCCTGGCGGCTGCAGGAGAGTCGGCCCATAACTTCATCTCCGAGCAGGGCGGCGAGCAAGGCATGGAGCTCGTCATCCGCTTCGAGTACCGCCCTGCGACCCTCACCGACTGGTCAGAGGACGAATGCTCCGAAAAGAAAAAGCCCCCCGCACAGAAAGACCTGAATGCGCTCGCCGCCAAGCGTATCCTGACCATTGTCGACGGCGCACGGACGGAGTGGATCGCCGAACTGGCCAAGCCGCACTTCTTGGCGAGTGGCGAGCGGGCCGATTACAGCCGGTTGGAGGCGCATCTTAGGCGTTATACCGTGCGCAACACCTTCGATTACTTCATCCACAAAGATCTCGGGGCCTTCCTCCGCCGGGAGCTAGACTTCTACATCAAGAACGAAGTCATGCATCTGGACGACGTGGAGAACGAGTCCGCGCCGCGCGTCGAGCAGTATCTCTCGAAGATCAAGGTCATCCGCAAGATCGCGGGCAAGATCATCGACTTCCTTGCCCAGCTCGAGGACTTCCAGAAAAAGCTGTGGCTGAAGAAGAAGTTCGTGACCGAGACGCAATATTGCATCGCGGTCGGCAGTGTCCCCGAGGCGTTCTACGCGGAGATTGCCGCGAATGAGGCGCAGAGGTTGGAGTGGGTGAAGCTCTTTGCGATTGACGAGATCAAGGGCGACCTGACCACCCCTGGCTACAGCAAGGAGCTCAAGCCAGAGTTCTTGCATGCGCATCCAACGCTCGTGGTGGACACTCGACACTTTCCAGACAGTTTTGTCGACAAGTTGATCGACAACGCAGCGTTGAACACTGAGGTCTCGGGGGTGCTATTCGCGGGAGAGAACGAAAGCGTCCTACGGCTCATGGGGCAATCAACCAGCGCTAGAGTTCGCTGCATGTATATCGACCCACCCTTTAACACCGGTGGCGACGGGTTTCTCTATAAGGATAACTATCAGCACTCCAGCTGGTGCTGTTTGTTGTTCGAACGACTTCAGTGTGCAAAGCGTCTTCTTGCGCCCGAAGGTTGCATCGCAATTAGCATCGACCAGGAGGAATTAGGAACCCTTCAAAGAATCTGTGACGACATCTTCGGGCGGGAGAATCGGCTTCCGATGGTTACTGTAAAACGCGGGAGTGTGACGGGTCACAAGGTTATCAATCCAGGGGTCGTGAATATCGCGGAATACGTGCTGATGTACGCGAAGGATCGCGCCGTCTGGGACGGAAAGGAGGTATATGCCGAGCGCGCTCGGGACAAACGATACAGCACGGTAGTCCTCAATCGCGACAAAGACCACTCCGAATGGCGATTCGTCTCGTTATTGGAGGCCGTCGCCTCCGCTCACGAGATTCCGAAGAAGCATCTGCGGGAACACTTTGGCAATGATCTTGAAGAGGCATTGATTGCGTTTGTTACTGGGCATGCTGATGCTGTCGTCCAGCCGGTAACTGTGAGTCGGTCGGGGGTTGGTGCTGACTTCCTGCGGGCCATTGAAAAATCCGAGAAGCGGCCCGACTTGGTGTCGCTGTATCGGAGGCAAGCGCACCCAGATGTGTACTTGCTGAACGGCAAGAAATTGATTTTCTACTCCGACAAGCTCAGGGAAGTCGGTGGGCGCCAAGTAACCACTGAACGGGCATCCGACATCTGGTTAGACGTGCTGCCCAATGATCTGCACCACGAGGGTGGCGTAGACTTGCCGAAAGGCAAGAAGCCGGAGGCATTGGTGGCCCGCTTGTACGAGATGGGATCGGATCTTGGAGATCTGACACTCGACTTTTTTGCGGGGAGCGGGACCGCGCTGGCAGCCGCGCAGAAGCTTGGCAGACGATGGATTGGCGCTGAGGCAGCCGACTATTTTGATGAAAAACCTCTTCGCCGAATGAAGAATGTGCTGTTCGGAGAACAAAGAGGGATAAGCCAGAAGTGCTCATGGAAAGGTGGTGGAGCTTTCAAGTACGTTCGCCTAGAATCCTACGAGGACGCCCTCAACAATCTGGAAACCCGCCGTTCCGACAAGCAGCAACTGCTGCTCGACTCCGCCGAGGCTCAAGGCGCAGATGGCCTCCGGGAGCAGTACATCCTGCGCTACATGCTCGATGTCGAGACGCGCGGCAGCCCGTCGCTGCTCAACGTGCAGGCCTTCGACGACCCCACGGCCTACAAGCTCAAGGTCAAGCGGCCCGGTTCGGACGAGAGCCGTGAGGTCAACGTCGATCTGCTGGAAACCTTTAACTGGCTGATTGGCCTCACGGTCCGGCACATCGCCGCCCCGCGGACCTTCAGCGCCACGTTCAAGCGTGACAGCGAGAAGCGCCTCCGCCTGAACGGCAGCCTCAACCAGGAGACAGACGGCGTGTACTGGTTCCGCACGGTCACGGGCACCACGCCGGATGGTCGCCGAACGCTCGTTATCTGGCGCAAGCTCTCCGGCGAATCGGAGCAGGACAACCTAGTGCTCGACGAGTGGTTCACCAAGCTGGGCTACTCGGCCAAGGACAGCGAATTCGACCTCATCTATGTCAACGGCGGCAACAACCTGGGGAACCTCAAGACCTCCGATGATTTTTGGAAAGTGCGGCTCATTGAAGAGGACTTCCATCGCCTGATGTTCGAGATGGAGGAGGCGTGATGGTACGACGCGTCAACAACCGGCCGAAGGTGCCGTTCGCCCACAAACTGGTGCTCAACCAGTGGCTGCTATCGCTGTTCAACGTAAAGCGCTTCGAGGATCTGGGTGAGCACCTACGCGACGAGGCGTTGGAAGGGCTCGACGAGAACAACATCCACCGCTTCCACCACGCCCTCACGGCACAGCACTTCGACCTGACGCAATTGCCTGTCGACCTGCTATTGGAATACGACCAGAACATCGTCCAGCATACGCAGCGGCTGAACGAACGGCGGATCACCCGCAGAGAGGAGCCGATTGTCTGGAAGTACTTCCAGTACCTGAGCCTTCTTTTCTGCGAGATCTATCTCGACCGCTACTTCCGCGATCCAGAAGCGCTGCTCGAGGCACTGAACGCACGGGTGGCCACCTACAACGCGGACAAGCCAGAGGCCGACCGGATTGCCGCGTTGGAGGAAGGTGTCGAGGCTTGGCCACAGCTCAACAAGCTCGCCTTGTGGATGGCCACCGGCAGCGGCAAGACCTTGCTGATGCACGCCAACATCCTCCAGTACCGGCACGCCTTGACCCGGCACGGCCGGCTGCGCGAGTTGAACCGCATTCTCCTGCTTACTCCCAACGAAGGGCTCTCGCAGCAGCATCTCCGAGAGTTTGAAGCGGCGGGCATCGCCGCCGAGTTGTTCGACAAGGATGGCCACGGCTTGTTCAGCGGGCAGGCAGTCGAGATACTCGAAGTGACTCGGCTGCGCGACAAGATGGGGGACAAGACCATCGCCATCGACGCCTTCGAGGGGAACAATCTGGTGCTTGTCGATGAAGGGCACCGCGGCGCAAGCGGAGGAGAACAAGGCGCATGGATGCGCTTTCGCAATGCCTTGTGCGAAAATGGATTTTCCTTCGAGTACTCGGCCACTTTCGGGCAAGCGGTCAAGGGCAGCCCCGAACTCAGTGAGCTGTATGCCAAGAGCACGTTGTGCGACTACTCGTACCGCTATTTCTATGGGGACGGCTTCGGCAAGGACTACCAAATCCTCAACCTCGATCAAGGGACGCAACAGAACCACCTGGAGCTGTATCTCGTGGCCTGCCTGCTCTCTTTCTTCCAGCAGCAGCGGCTTTACCACGAGCAAGGCAACTCCTTCCGGCTATTCAACATCGAGAATCCCCTGTGGGTCTTCGTCGGCGGACGCGTGACGGCAACACTCGCCAAAAAGGACGCCACGGACATCTTGGAGATCTTGCAGTTCTTGGACCGCTATGTGGCCGACCGCGCCGGCAGTATCCGGCGCATCGAACAGGTTCTTAATCAGGGCCTGGTCACCGCAACGAGCAAGAACCTGTTCTCCAGGCGCTTCGAGTACCTCAATATTTGCGGACTCTCGCCGTCGCAGATTTTCGATGAGACTCTTGCGACACTCTTCAACGCCCCTGGTGGCGGCCGGCTCTATATCGAGAACTTGAAGGGAGCAACCGGCGAGGTCGCCCTGCGGCTGGGCGCCGAGAACGATGCCTTTGGCGTCATCAACGTAGGCGACGACGCCAAGCTGGTGAAGCTGTGCGAGGAGAACGGCTTTGCCACTGGAGAGCATGAATTCTCGGGCTCGCTCTTCCACGAGATCAACGGGCCGCATTCGACGGTGCACCTGCTGATCGGCTCAAAAAAGTTCACCGAAGGCTGGAGCAGTTGGCGCGTCTCGACAATGGGTCTGATGAACGTGGGCAAGGGGGAGGGCGCGCAGATCATACAACTTTTCGGGCGCGGTGTGCGGCTCAAGGGCCACAACCTGAGCCTTAAGCGTAGCGGAAAGACGCAGCTCCCGGTGGACGTCGAGCGGCCAAAACACATCGACGTCCTCGAAACGCTTGGCATCTTCGGCATCCAGGCCGACTACATGGCGCAGTTCCGGGACTTCCTTGACGAGGAAGGGTTGTCCGCCGCCGACGAGCGCATCGAGTTTCTGCTGCCAGTGATCAAGGGCCTTGGCACCCAGAAGCTCAAGACGATCCGGCTCAAGAAAACGATCAACGGCGTCAGCACCGAGTACGGCGACGCGTTCCGCAAGCTCGCGCCCGTCCCGACCGTCGCGCCGCCGGACCCCACCGGTGAGCCGAGCACGGCCTACCTCCAAAAAAACCCGGTGCTGATCAACTGGTATCCGAAGATCCAAGCGATGAAGTCTGGCGGTGTGGTCGGCGGCGATGCCCAGGCCACGCCGAACGAGGCCCATCTAACATCGCGCCATGTGGCCTTCCTTGATCTCGACCGCCTTTACTTCAATCTGGAGCGGTTCAAGGCCGAACGCGGCTGGTACAACCTGAATCTCTCACGGCAGGGAATCGAGGCTTTGCTCGGCGACTCGAGTTGGTATTGCTTGCAGATTCCTGCGGAAGAACTGGTTGGCAATTCCTATGAGAAGGTGCGCCTCTGGGAGGAAATCGCCGTTGCGCTGCTCAAAAAATACACCGAGCGCTACTACACCTTCCGCAAGCGTGAGTGGGAGCTTCCTCACATGGAGTACCGCGATCTGGAAGGCGGCGACCCGAACTTCCTCGGTACGCAGGAGTCGCCGGACGAGGGCTACCACCGCGTCCTGATCGACAAGTCTCAGGAAGACATCGTCGCCAAGCTCGAGGAGCTTAAAACCACCATCCAAAAGGGCGAGTTGAAGCCTTGGGCATTTCAAGGCATGAAAGCCATCTCGTTCGCGAATCACCTGTACCAGCCGTTGCTTTGTCTCGACACGAAGGTCGTCGAGATCAGCCCGGCGCCGCTGAACAAGGGTGAGCGCCAGTTCGTTGAGGACTTGCAGGCTTTCCACGACGGGCATGCTGACTTTTTCGACACCCGCGAACTTTATCTGTTACGAAACCTCAGCAAGGGCCGCGGCGTGGGCTTCTTCGAAGCCGGCAACTTTCACCCGGATTTCATCTTGTGGTTGATCGAGGGTGGTCAGCAACAGGTCATCTTTGTGGACCCCAAGGGAATCCGGAACCTCGGACCGAAAGATCCAAAGATCCTGTTTTGCGAGACCATCAAGGAGATTGAGCAACGCCTCGGCGATCCGACCGTGAACTTGCAGTCCTTCATCGTCTCGAACACTCCGTCCGCGACGATGCACCGCCAGTGGGGCATGCAGAAGAGCGAGATGCAAAGACGGCACGTCCTTTTTCAGGATGAGGACAAGGATAGTTACGTTGGGGCAATGCTGAACTCACTAATCCTCGAAAGTCATCCCGCCATCAGCGAAGGGGATGTCCCGGGCTCTGTTGAAAAGCTGAAGTAGGCGTCGTCCGCCTGGAGCCGCTAGGCTCTGGGTGCTGATTCCATCAAGGAGAACGACGCCATGACCAAGACTACACGCAACGACCGTTCCTCGGAACCATCCTGTCGGCTCTTGCCATCGATGCCGGAGGCCTTCGACGATCTGCGCATGAGCGTCGATCGCTTCTGCCTTTTGGCGGGCCTCGAGTCTTTGAACGAGATGATGTCGGCGGACGCGGAAGCCTTGTGCGGTTCGCGCCACGCCCGCTCGGGCGAGCGCAAGGGCGATCGATGGGGCACGACCCGGAGCGAGATCGCCTACCACGGCGGCAAAGTGAAGGTCGAGCGCCCTCGGGTGCGGGACTTCGCGGGTCGGGAGATGAGCCTGCCGAGTTGGGAGCTGCTGTCGGAACCCGAACTCTTGCAAGCCTGGGCGATGAATCTGATGGTGATCAACGTCTCGACCCGCAAGTATGCCCGCGCGGTGCGCCTGCCGGACGATGCGGGCGGCGATCTGCCGGCGGCATCGGGTGACGCAACCTCGAAGTCGGCGGTCTCGCGCCGTTTCGTGGCGTTGACGCGAAGCAAGCTGAAGGCCTGGCTGGCGAGCCCGCACGACGATCTCGATCTCGTGGTGCTCCAGATCGACGGGCTCCATGTCGGCGATCACCTGATGGTGGCGGCGATCGGCATCGACACCGGCGGCGCGAAGCACGTGCTGGGCCTGGCCGAGGGCGCGACGGAGAACGCGGCCACGGTGCAAGCCATGCTCGACAACCTGATCGAGCGCGGTCTCGATCCCGAACGGCCTCGGCTCTACATCGTCGACGGCGCCAAGGCGCTCTCGAAGGCGATCCGGCGGACCTTCGGGCGGGCGGCGGCTCTCCAGCGCTGCCAGGTGCACAAGGGGCGCAACATCACGGACCGGCTGGACGAGAGCCTCCTGAGAACGGCGGTGACAAATTAGTCCACGGAAGCGGCGGGATTTCCCAGCCGCGGGCGGAGTAAAACTCTGCCACCTGTAGCCTTCGATCTTTTTTGAGATGGAAGGCGGGAGGATGTACACCGTGGACCTATATCTGCGCGTTCGGCTGGCCTGCCATGTTGATGGTCTGAGCCAGCGAGAGGCGGCAAGTCGGTTTGGCATTGCGCGCGAGACGGTGAGGAAGATGCTGCGGCATTCGGAACCGCCGGGATATCGGCGACGCCAGCCACCGAAACGCCCGAAACTGGCCCCCTTCACGGATATCATCGACCGTATTCTGGAGGAGGACCGACCGGTTCACCGTAAGCAGCACCACACGGCGAAGCGTATATTCGAGCGCCTTCGCGACGAACATGGCTTCACGGGCAAAGAGACCATCGTGAAGGATTACGTTCGGGAACGGCGCCTTCGTCGGCGTGAGATGTTTGTGCCGTTGTCACATCCTCCGGGCCATGCTCAAGCGGACTTTGGCGAGGCGGATGCGATCATCGCCGGCGTCAAGTATCGGTCGCATTTTTTCGTCATGACACTTCCCCACAGCGATGCCTGCTTCGTTGCGGCCTACCCGGCGGCGACGACGGAGGCCTGCAATCGCGCCAATGTCGTCCACAAGCCGAGGCTGCTCAGCGACAACGGCTCGTCCTATATCTCCGGCGCTCTGGCTGAATGGCTCGAGGACCACGGTATGGATCACGTTCGGGGCGCACCGTATCACCCGCAAACCCAGGGCAAGATCGAGCGCTGGCATCAAACGCTGAAGAACCGGATCCTGCTTGACAATTATCATCTACCCGGCGATCTCGAAAACCAGATCAGCGCCTTCGTCGATCACTACAACAACCAACGCTACCACGAGAGCATCGGCAACGTAACTCCAGCCGACGCCTGCTTTGGACGCCACACCGCCATCATCAAAAAGAGAAAAAAGATCAAAAAACTGACCACCCAAAACCGCCGCTTGAACCATCAACGCCAAGCGGCTTAACATCAAACAAAGATGAGCCAGATCATCCCTTATGAAACACGCTCAACAGTCCCATTTGTTTGGCGGTCTCAATGGGTCGACGCAACACTTTATCTTGAACGAAGAGATGGAGTGTATGCAGATGACGCGAAGAAATGGTCGAGGGTTCAGTTCGGCAGAGAAGACGGAGCTTTGGGACCGCTGGCAACGCGGGGAGTCGTTGAAGTCGATTGGTCGGGTGTTTGGGACCGCTGGCAAGTCGTTGAAGGCGATTGTCGTCGTCGATTTATTTCCAACTATCGCCGCACGGCGGGATCCGGCCTTCGCCACGACGGCGCTCGCGGCTGGCGTTGAGCCTATGGGAACGCGAGGAGATCTCACGGGGGATCGTGGCCCGGCACTCGATCCGATCGATGGCGTTGTTGCTAAGCCGGTCGCCCTCGACGGTGAGCCGGGAAGTTCGCCGCAATGGCGGTTATGATCAGTATCGTGCCGCGCTTGCCGATGACATGGCCTGGGCTCGAGCGCGACGCCCGAAGCGATGTAAGCTGGCACTGAGTTCGGGGATGCGGCGGGTGGTGGCGATGAAGCTCGGGTTGAACTGGTCACCGGAGCAGATCGCCGGATGGCTCAAGCGAGCGCATCCAGGAGCTGGGTCTTATCAGGTGTCTCACGAGACGATCTATCGCAGTTTGTTTGTTCAAGCCCGCGGTGTGCTTAAGAAGGAGCTGCTTCAGCATCTTCGATCGAAGCGTACGATCCGACGCTCGAAAGAGGCGCGCCGGAAAGGCGTTGGCCGGGGTCAAATCACGGACATGGTGTCGATCCGTGAGCGCCCGGCCTCGGTCGAAGATCGGGCGGTGCCGGGTCACTGGGAAGGTGATCTGTTGTCGGGATCGAAGAACAGCTACATCGCGACCCTGGTCGAACGTCAAACGCGTTACGTGATGTTGGTAAAGGTTGCCAACAAGGAAACCCTGACAGTGGTATCCGCGCTCATCAGGCAGGCGAGGAAGCTGCCGACCGAGCTCTACAAGTCCCTGACCTGGGACCGGGGCAAGGAACTCGCGGACCATCGCCGGTTCAGCCTGGCGACCGACATCGATGTCTACTTCTGTGATCCGCAAAGCCCGTGGCAACGGGGTTCCAATGAGAACACTAATGGCCTGCTCAGACAGTACTTCCCCAAAGGCACCGACGTGTCGGTATACTCGCAGGCTCATCTGAACAAAGTGGCGCGTCAGCTCAACGAACGGCCACGCAAAACCTTGGGGTTTGAAACACCGGCAGAGAGATTCAACGCTTGTGTTGCATCGACCGGTTGAGGCGGCATTTGATGACGGACAGTTGTGCTCCGCGCCGACCGGCGCGACGATGTCGCTACTTGGGGGCATCTCGTGTCTCCTGTTCAGGATTCCTGGCCGGCGGCACCGTAGCGCCGCTCGCCGAGTCGCCTCATAGGATCTACCGGGACAAGCCCGCAGCCGCCAAGTGGTCCCTTCTTACACCGCCACGGTGGTCCCTTTTTGCTCCGCCATTGACAGGGCGAAGCGCTCCTGCCAGCGCCAGACGCAGGTCTTCGACTTGCCAGGTCCGGCGCATGATCCCATTGGTGCCGATGCCATCAGCGCTGTGCAGTACGATCCGTGCGCGCCAAACATGCTTCTGGGCGACGTTGCGGTCCCCGACGAGCGCCTCAAGACGACGACGGTCGGCAGGGCTCAAGATGATGCTGATTCCTGGGCGCATGAGCCAGACTCGCACATAGAGAGTCCGGCGGGAATCCCCCTCGGGATTCAAATGTCAGATTTTATCCACTAGCGATGATACTCGCGTAATAGGATTAGAACCCTGTCCAGACCGGTCTGTGTTGTTTTCCAATGGAACGGCGTCTGGTCGCGGGTGCGCACCTTAAGTGCCGCACGGTAGGCGGCCACGGCCTGCTCTAGATATTTTTGCCCTCCGCCTCGTTGCCCCAAAGCCAACAGGGCACCACCGAGATTGTTTTGTGTTGTTGACCAATCGTGAGGCTCACGCTCGCGGGTACGAACCTCGAGCGCCGCACGGTAGGCAGCCACGGCTTGCTTCAGGAATCTGGTGCCTGTGTCAGTATCTTGCTCTGCTAGTGCCTTCAAGGTGTTACCCAATTTGGTCTGTATGGACGCCCAATCGAGCGGGGCCTGTTCCCGAAGGAGTTCCTTGAGCGCCGCCTGATGGGCGACCACGGCCTGCTTCAGAAGGTCGGGGTCTTTCTTCCCGTAGCCTAAGGCCCACAAGGCGTCGCCGAGATTGGTCTGTATTGCCCAATCGAGCGGGACCTGTTCGCGCTTGTACACCTCAAGCACCGCGCGGTAGGCGGCCACGGCCTGCTCTAGGTATTTCAGCCCTCCACTTCCTTTCCCCAAGGCCAACAGGGCGTTGCCAACATTAGTCTGCGTTGTTGCCCAATCGAGCGGGACCTGTTCGCGGTTGCGCACCTCAAGCACCGCGCGGTGGGTAGCCACGGCCTGTTTCAGAACGTCGACGTCTTCCGTCCAATAGCCCAAGGCCGACAGAGACTTACCGAGGTTGGTCTGGGTTATTGCCCAATCGAGCGGCGTTCGCTCGCGGATGCGGACCTCAAGCGCCGCACGGTAGGCGGCCACGGCAGCTTTCAACCGCTCAATGTCCCGTTCTTGCTTCCCTAAGTCCGACAGGGCGATCCCCAGATCGTTCTGTGCTGTTGCCCACTTGAGCGGCGCACGCTCGCGGGGGAGTTCCTCGAGCGCCGCCCGATGGGCAGCCGCGGCCTGCTTCAGAAAGTCGGAGTCTTTGGTCCCGTAGCCCAAGGCCCACAGGGCATTGCCGAGATTGGTCTGTACGGTTGCCCACTCAAGCGCGTCTTGCTCGCGGGAGACCCTCGCGAGCGCCGCCCGATGGGCGGCCACGGCCTGCTTCAGAAGGTCAGAGTCTTTCCCTTGCCTACCCAAGGCCCACAGGGCAACGCCGAGATTGGTCTGCGCTATTGCCCACTTGAGCGGCGCACGCTCGCGGGGAAACTCCTTGAGCGCTGCACGGTAGGCGACCACGGCCTGTTTCAGAAGTTTCGTGCTGTTTTTCCTCTGGCCCAAGCCCAACAGGGTGTTGCCGAGGTTGTTCTGCACTCTAGCCCGTTCCTCCGGCATGCTCTCTTGGTTGCCCGCCTCGAGCGCCGCACGATAGGCGGCCACGGCCTTTTCGAGGTTCGCGGTGTCGAGTTCTCGTTCACCCAGCGTATGAAGCCCATCCCCGAGTGCCCTCTGGAGCGTCATACGATGTCTGGGTTTCTTGATAGTATCGCCATTGAGCAGCCTGGCCAGCTTCTCCGTTGATTCTCCTAGCTCTTCCTGCAGAACTCGGCTCCGTTCCTCGTTGTAGGCAAGTGGAATCACAGCGGCCAAAGCCATGGCAACAAGTTGGGTCTGGAGATCCACCTGGAAGTCCTCGCCAAGCGTCACGTCTTCCAGCCTGTAGGGTCGATCTCCCCGATCAAGCGTGCCTTCTCCCAACCCCGGCACCATCCAAAGGCTCAACGCTTCCCCTGGTTTTTTGACCCTGCCTGCAATTACCAGATCGGCCTTCCACTCTTCCAGAACCGCGTGAGCGCGTTCCTGCATGCTGGGGAGCCATTCATCTGCTGCTCCAAATGCTGCGATGCTTTGGGCAGATCGAACCATCTCGATCCCCTCAATGCTCGCGAAGGTCTGTTCGACGGTCCTCGTGTCATCTCCGGTTTTGTCGTCTTCCAGCCAGCACAACACTATACGAAATCTATCTTCGGCCCGTTGTGGCTCATGCAATCGCAAGTTGCCCAAAGCCAACAAAACCTGTTGTGGGGGCAAATCGAACCGAAGTTCCGCCATCCAAGTGGCGGTCAGCGTCACGATTGCTGTCAGCACAATGATGCCGAGCGTCTTCATTCGCATGAACATCGAGACGAACCGCTTCATTGCGAAATCAAAACTCCACCCCGTGGAGACCT
This sequence comes from Kaistiaceae bacterium, assembly GCA_963667605.2. Classification (GTDB taxonomy): domain Bacteria; phylum Pseudomonadota; class Alphaproteobacteria; order Rhizobiales; family Kaistiaceae; genus JADLGL01. Next base: position 23,864 of record CAXXUZ010000003.1, on the reverse strand, counting down.
TCGTTCCGAGCGAACTTCGGCTCCACCTCTATGGCTTCTGCATTCTCACAAATTTTTTGTCGCCTTCCAATCTCAGTGTTAACGCCGGTTGAAGATTCTGCCAAGGGGCGGGGCAAAAGACCGCCACCTGGGCTGGTGGGCTGAGCTTGGCTGTGCCTTCGGGTCGATTTTGACCGTCGACTCAAGCTTGAGTTCCACGGGTCCAAGGTCACTACTGACGCCGGTTTGCTCGCCTATCGAGAGCTTGATGCCTCCGTTGAACTTACTGAGATGGTTGGCGATGTTCTTGCCGACAGTCGTACCGGCATGAACGGGCGGCATGGCATGGTCGGCCAGTTCCGCCAGTCCGTTTTCGGACGCCTTGGCGGCTACGACGACGTGAACGATGCCGACCGGCTCAGCCTCGACCCGGTCATGCGGTGGATCGTCGGCGGCCATGCCGTCACCAAACAGGCGGCCTCGAGCAGTCAGATGGGGCGCTTCGAGACGGAGGTTCTGGCCACCGAGGAAAACCTCGCCGCGCTTGGTGATCTTTCCGGCCGATGGATCGACCGCGTTCATGACCGTTGCCCGCCGAAGAAGATCATTCTCGACATGGACAGCAGCGTCAGCCCAACCCACGGTGCTCAGGAAGGCTCGACCTACAACGAGCACTTCGGTTGCACCTGCTATCATCCCCCTTGATCCGCTTCGCGGCTCAAGTCGGTTCAACCAGTTCGGCGATTTGGACCGGTGCGCCCTGCGTCCCGGCAACGTTCACAGCGCCGATGGCTGGCGCAAGGTGCTGGAGCCGGTAGTGGCACGCTACAAGGAAAGGGATTTGCGTCGATATTTCCGGGGCGATGCGGCTTTCGCCTCACCGGACATCTATAAGTTTCTGGAAGACGAGGGCTTCCTGTACGCGATCCGTTTGCCGAAGAACCAAGTTCTTCTGGAAAGCATCTGCTCACGCGACCCGTTGGCCGTCCGCCAAACCATGTGCGGCGCCATTACGCCGGCTTCAGCTATCGGGCCAAAAGCTGGGATAAGGCCCGCCGCGTCGTCGCCAAGGTGGAGTGGCACCCCAGCGAGCTGTTTCCCCGGGTCGGGTTCATTGTCACCAACCTGTCGCGACCGGCCGAGCGGGTGACATTGTTTTACAATCAGCGGGGCAAAGCGGAGCAATGCATCAAGGAAGGCAAGAACGCGATCAAATGGACGAGGCTGTCGTGTCGCAGGTTCCGCGATAACGCCGTCCGGCTGCAGCTTCACGCCCTGGCCTACAATCTCGCCAACTTCATGCGGACGCTGGCTTTGCCGAAGGAGGTCGAGTACTGGTCGGTGACCACGCTGCGGGAGAAGTTGGTAAAGATCGGTGCCAAGGTGGTCAGCCATGGCCGCTACGTCACGTTCCAATTGGCCGAGGTGGCGGTGCCGAGGGAACTGTTCCGGAAAATCCTGAGCCTGATTGATGATCTGCGACCAAGACCCGCCCCGGCGTAGGCCGGGGAAATCGACGGCGAGGTGAAAACGACAGGAGGGGTGTGTCTGAATGGCGGCAAATCTGGCCAAATGGCCTTCCAACCGAGGGCTGATCTCCAAAATCAGGCCATCGGATGGCTGCAAAGGGAATACAGTTCCCTCGACGGTGGTACGGGGGTATGATCTCCGCAAACCTGGAGGTCATCTGGGTAATGTCGGCTAAGATCAGCATCGATATCCATAACGCGATATGCGGGCAACATAGTACTGATTGGAGGGGACTCGCGATGCGCAACTTGTTGAATCTACGAGGTGTTGTCGCGTTGACATTTCTTCTAACTCTAATTGGATGCATATCTCCGCCCCAGCCAGTAACAGATAGAAATTCCAACCTGACACAGGGAAACGTTCAACTTCATCTTGAAGTAGGTAGCACTACAAAAGCCGAAGTACTTGAAACATTCGGCTCTCCCAACATCACCACTAGAGATGGTGGCGGTCGTGAGGTTTGGACGTACCAAAGAAGCGCTCAAGTATCTCAGTCATCATCGCAGTCCGGCTATTGGACAATTTTAATACTCGGCCAATCCAGAGACAGTTCTGGGTTTGAGTCTACGTCCCGAATGATCACGCTGATCATAAAATTTGACAGCGAAGACGTAGTTTTAGACTTCAAAAGCAGAACTTCTAACTTCTAACTTCCAAGGAGTCCAAGATGGCGAGAAGATACTCTCTATTCTTTGGAATCGTATTGGTGCTTATTTCTGCCTGTGCCGCGCCACCAAAAGTTATGACTCCTCTGGAAATTCAAAGCATACAGACTAGGGAATATGAAGCAAGCAAGAATGTTGTGTTTCCAAGTGTGATCTCGGTGTTTCAAGATCTAGCCTACACGATTACTAGTGCGGACAAGGAAACGGGCTTTATTTCAGCTGAAAGCGCCTCGCAGAGTGATTCGGTAATGAAGTTTTGGTTGGGAGTCACGAGGGTATCACAAACGAAGGCGACGGGATTTATAGAAAGAATTGGCAGTGTTACAAGGGTGAGACTTAATTTTGTAGAGGTTAACCAGACATCATCCAACTATGGACAGAGTGATAGGGAAGACACTCCAATTCTGGAAATAGAGCTTTATCAGAACGCATTTGATCGGGTAGAGAATGCTATTTTCCTGCGTTCGGGTTGAATTTGGTCGCCGACTCAAATCGTCACGCCGCAAAGTTTCTGGCGACGAGCCACTTCAAGATACGTTTGCCGATGACGCACATGGTGGGCTAGGGTTGTGTCCTGAAGGCGCAACGGTTTCAGGGGTTGGAAGGTATAGGCCGTCTAGGAGTGTAACCGCCTAACTCCCTCGCGTGGCAGCGGAATATGCTGCGCACTTTGGAAGCTAGGAACGCGTATGTAGAGCACTCGAAGTGCGTGGGGTGTGAAGGCCCCCTCCCTTTCGCGCGAAAAATTTGTCCGCCAGGTTGATCACTTCAGCTCCAACGCCGCGCCGCGAAGATTGAGCACCTCGCTTCACCGGCATGAAACCAATGCAAATTACGGTTTACGAACGTCGAGCGAACACTTCACCGCCCGGTCCGTCCGCTTTGCTTCCATCGCGCAGTCGGCGATGGCAGGGCCGTAGTGGTCCCAGATGTGGCGGCTCCAGCCGCCGCTCTGATCGTAGGCGGGAATAATCTGGAACTGCAACTCGACCAATACGCCGAGCAAGAAGAAGGCCGGAACAACGACGGCCAGCGCAAGCGCCGACCACCAAAGGCGATATCCTCGCTGCGCGTCGGCCCAGCGATGGAAGTCGGCCATGAAAGTTTTGTTTTCGTCCTTCTGCGGTTCCGCGGTTCCGCCTGCTTCGGGTTGCCGCCTTTCGGCACCAGCGAACTCCCTTAGCGCGGCTGCATTCGCTGCCACGGCCTCGGCCAGTGTTTTCGTTTGCGCCTCCATCAAATCCAGTTTGCCGAAGGTTTCGTTTTCCGTTCGCTCGGCGGATTCCTGAATCATGTGACGGAGTTTCGCAAACTCGCCGTCAAGGCCATCCAGAACCGAATCATCCCGTTGGTCATCCCCGGATAGCGTTGCCGAACCGCCGCCTTTCTGTTCATTACCGGTATCTGGGCCGGCATTCGGATCGGTTTCCGCCGCTTCCATCTCAACGGATGACGGGGACTCTTCCGCCGCGATGGCTTCCGATAACCAGCGGGGCTCGGCGATCGCCCCCTGTTCCGACTCCACCGAGCTCCCCGCCGCTTCGCGCCCGTCCAGTTCCATGGATGTCCTGTCCGTCATGACATTTCCTTTCGCTTGAATAACGGCAACTCCGGCCACACCCGCTTTTCGTAGCCTTTCGCGGCACGTTCTTTGCGGATGACGAACGGATTGGGATCCGCGAGGTTGCGGGAGTCCCAGCGGCGCCAGTAACGGGCGTGATGAAGGTGCAGCGCATCGCGCGGCATGTCCTTGGGCGAGGCGATGACGTATTGGCGGTCGGGGCCAAGGGTCATGAGTTCGTCGGGGGTGATCAGGCGCTCACGCACCAAGGCGCGGGAATCGCCGGCCTGCCATTGCGTGTTGGCGGTGACGATGCGGTTCTCGGCGATGGTGCCGGAACGGTTCTCGGTCCGGGCCTCGAAGGTGGCGGTGCCGATAGCCTTGGAGAGTTCCTCCGCGCCCTCGGCGTCGGTGCGCGGGAAGCCCAGGATCTGGACCAGTTCGGCGAGATGCAGAAGGGTCTTGCGGTGCTCCTTGCCCCAAGTGGAATCGAGCGCCGAGATCGACTGGGCGAAGCACCAGAAGTGGACGCCCTTGCCGGCGGCCATGGTGTAACCGTCCATGACCGGCTTGAGGTAGCCGAGCCGCGGCATCTCGTCGATGACGATCAGCAGGTCGCGCTCAAGCGGTTTTATACCAGCGACGGCGTTGGGGATGGCGACCCACAAGCGCAGCCAGCCCTTGACGTGCTCGATGGTCTCCTCCGGCGCGACAACGAACAGGTCGGTATCGCCCTCCGCCAGGATCAGGGGATCGAAGCTAGAAGTTTGCGTATGGGCGCGCAGTTCGGGGTAATTCAGGAAGGCGAACTGGTTGGCGACCGTCGTGAAATTGCTCCCGCCCTCTTCCTTGCCGACCTGGGCCTGGCGCTCGATCGCGATATGGGTAAGCCCGCCGGCGAAACGGTCCGTGTCCCTGACCCGGTCCGCGAAGGTTTCCCTTTGCTTCGGCGACATCGACAGCATCTCGTAGACTTTGGCGAGGGTGCGTACCTCCGGCAGTTCCTCAAAACGCACCCAGGCCATGTAGCCGGCGACGATGGCGCGCGCGGATTCGTAAAAATGCCGGCTGTTGTTGTGGGCGTCCGGGCGCGGCGGCGTGAGCAGGGCATCCAGCAGCACGTTGATGTCGCGCACGGCGAGGCTTTCATCGTCTCGAATAAAATCGAGCGGGTTATAGGACGCGCTTTCAACGTCAGGCAGATGGGTTTCCTCGAATTCTTTCTTGTGGCCGCGCACCACCCCGAAGGGATCGATCAACAGAACCCGGCGGCCCAGCTCGCGCCTGCGCCGGGCGGCGATGCACCAGAGCTCGCCGCGCGGATCAATGGTGACCGTGGAGCCTTGGAACCCCCGGTAGCCGGGCGACAACAGGTTAAGGGCGATGAGGGCGCCCTTGCCGACCCGGGGCGGGGCCACGGTGATGGCGGACCCTTCCAGGGACCAGCCGATCAGCTTGGCGTTTCGGCCCGCGCCCCACTGGCCGAGCAGGATGCCCCGGCGTTTAGCGAGGCGCCTCAGAAACCTTCGGCCGAGCAGCTTCGACCTGCCGTAAAGATCGGACTCGGCCCGCTGCCGCCGGTTGTCGCTCTGAAGGTATTTGAGGCTGTTGATCAAAACTTCGAACCAAAGCATGAAATAAATCGCGAAACCCACCGGCGCCACGGCGACCGATGCCAGCTCATAACCGCCAAGATGCGTGACCCATCCGGCGAAACCCCTGAAGGAAGTTACCGCGAGCACGGGCCGGACGATCTCCATCCAGATCGAGGCGGCGCAGATCATCATTGCGGCCCCGTACAGCCCGAAGCGGATCCAGGCGCCCTTCTCCTGGCGGCCGGTGGCAAAGTAGGCCAGCAGCGCGAGGGTAAGAACGGCGCCGAGAATGGCGAGGCTGATATGCGAGGAGCGGAGACGCTCCAGCAGGTAGGCTGAACAGCCGGCGCCTGCGGCAAGTAGCAGGACAGAGATGCAGATCGGCAAGAAACGCACAGGTTTCAAACTCCTTCATTGGCTGCAGGCGTAATTCCAGATCGATCCGGAGGCCGTTCGTCGACGCCTCCGATCCGGCATCGCCCGCCGTGTGTTGCGGTATGGATATTTCGATCTGTGTGAATCATCCCCGGCTCCCGGCAATGCCGCCGCCGCGCCGCGGCCCCGCGCCGATCCGCAAACCGCCCACCCGCGAGATCGCCCCGACGGCCGCGCCGCCGACCCGCTCGCCGCTGTCCTCGCCCGCACCACCGCGCCCGCCGATCCAGTCGAGGACGGCCGAGGGCAGCAGGTCGATGAGCTTGAACGAGGCGTTCATCAGCCCGTAGGCGATCATCACGTAGAGGGTGAGCATGGCGAGGAAGCCAATGGGGCCGAGTCCGCCGGAGGCGCCCGCATCGCGCATCTGCGGCAGCCAGACCTCGTTGAACAGGCCGATTCCGGCCAGGAACACGAAATACCCCACGATCAGGCCGAACAGCATTAGAGGCGGGCGCAAGATCAGCCCGGGCAGGAACAGCCAGCCCAGCCGGGTGGCCTGCGTGGCCAGCCGGTTGCCGTCGCCCCGCGTCACATGGGCGGCGGCGAACACGGTGACGGCCAGTACCGCCACGGCGACGGTCACGATCCAGCCGAGGATGGCGAACAGGAAGCGGATGAAGGGCAGCGCCGGCAGCAGGTAGGCGAGCACCGCGCCGGCCATCAGCAGGAGGCCGAGCACGGTGGAGACGAAGCCGTCGGCGACCTGCCAGACGGATTCGAACATATCGAGGCCCTTGCCAACGAAGGGCACGGATTCAAGCAGCCCCGATCCGGCCGCAGCTCCCATCAACGCCGTCATGGCGGCAAGTGCTGCGTTCATCAGGCCGTGTCCGAGACCGGCGAGATCGGCAATGGGATTGCCGCTGTCGGCGACGATTACGCTGTCGAGGTCGATGAACTCCATGAGACCCGCCGCCATGGCGCCGCCACCGCCCGGCGCGGGCAACGCGGCGGCTCCACTGGCAGCGGCGGAAAACAGCATGGGCTGGTAGCCGCGTGACCGGACCAGGGCAGTTGTCAGGCCCTTGACGGCGGCATCGGCGGCGGGCGCCCATTGTTCGAGGCTCGGCGGCGGCAGGCTGACGCCCGGAATGTTGTGGGCGGCCGCCTGAAACAGGCCGGTGCGGTGGGCGATGGTGTTGAAGAAGCTCGCGGCCGACATCCAGCTTGCCGCCTTGGCATCCTCGGCGACCACACGGGCGAGCTCCGCGCGTTCCTCGGAAGCAGCCCGGGCAAGCGCGGTGTCGAGCACGCCCGCATAACGTTCGGCCAGGCCCCGGCCCTCGAGCAACACATCGAGATCGGGCAAGGGCCGGCCGTAGACCGGCGAGCCGGTCACGTAATGGGCGGCGAGATCGGCCGCGACGGCACGGATCTCCGGCAACAACCCGGCCAGCGCGTCGCGGTGTCCCTCGGCGGCGATCCCGCGCGCGCCTTCCGCCGCGAGCCCTGCGAAACGGATCGCACCGCAGAGATCGCCCGGCATGCCGCGCCCGGCGCCGTCGTAATGCAGGGTCCTCGCCCCGATGCGCCGGACCCGGGTAGTACCAGGGCTCTTGTAGGCCTCGCTGGCCTCGCGAAGCTCGATATAGGGCGCGTCGCCTGCGCGGGCGGCACTGCCGTTGGCGGCATACCGGCAGGCTTCCAGGACCAGGGTTCGGGCGATGGCAGCACGCCAGACCGTTTCGCGGGGCCGGGGCACGATAGGTTCGCCTTCGCCAAGCGCCTCCTCGGAGAACGGCTCCCACACCGCATTGGCGAAATCGCCGCCGAGATGGGCGAGGCCGATCACCGCGTGCTGGGCGCCGTTCATGCCGCCCGGCAGCGGCGCCATCAGGGCGACGGCGGCAACGATGCGCACGATCTCCCAGGCGCCGAAGCCGAAACGGCCCTCGCGGGCGGTATCGAGGGTGCCGGCCACCGTGTGCCAGACCAGCAGGAACCCCGCCAGCGCCAGCACCCCGCCGTTGAAGACGAACAGCATGTCGCCGAGCACGGAGCTGCGGCCCGCGCCGATATCGCCGAGAAAGGCCAGCACGTCCCGCGTCGCCAGGTCGGCATCGGCGAACAAACCCCGGTCGATGGTTTGCGCCGCCGCCGGTTCGGACAGCAGCCCCGCAATACCCAGGCCGATAAAAACCGTGCCAGCGAGCAGGGCCAAAAGGCCGATACAGGAAAGGGCACGCTTCTTCGTCAACCGCGGCCTGTTCTCTTTCCTTGTCTCGTGCGTCACGTTGGGTGGAGCATTGGCCGGCACCGGAAGCCGAAACGGCCACATCCTCCGGACCAACTCGCCCGAAGACCGCACCGCGTCCGTGAGCGGGCGGGTCAACTCCGGGGCGAACAGGAAGCGGAGCGCGCCCATGGCGGTCAGTTCGCTCCGGCGGCCGGGTTGGCGAGACCGGGCAGAAGGCGCATGTCTTCGGCGGCAAGCGCCAACCCGGTGGCGTCGATGGCGCCGCGCCGTTCATCGAGCCGGTAGCGGCGCCAGTCGAGCATCAGCGAGACCGCTTGCAGGGTGACCAACTCGCGCAGCAGGTTCTCCTGACTCATCGCTTGCAGATCGACGAACCAGCCGGGGTTCTCGAACCGGCGGCTGGCGAGCAGCTCCAGAAGCTCATAGCGGCTGACCGGAGTTGCCGCATCGCGTCCCGGCGCGGCCTGAGCGGCCCAGGCTCCGAGCGCGGCACCCGGTGCGCGCAATGCGCGGGCATGGGCGAAGTAGTCGCCGGCCAGCGCGGCGCGGGCGTCGGCCGAACGGGCGAGCAGGATGCGGCGGCGCTCCTGGTCGGTCTCGGCGGAGGCCAGCGCCGGCGGATCGTGCACCACGGGCGCCGTGAGATTGCGCGACAGCTCGACCGCCGTGCGCAGTTCCGCTTCGTTCGCGAAGGTGCGCCGGTCGAACAGATTGCCGGCCTTCAGGTCGGCGGCGTGGAGCGCATCCCCGCCCCGGCAGAGCGCAGCATCCTCACCGGCGCGCGGACCGTTGCAATAGGTGCTCGTCAGGCTCTCGAAGCGGGCCGCGTTGCCGGCGGCGGCGCCGGCATCGGGAACGGCGGCGCGGTCACCCGCGATACGCCCCGTCTCCGCTCCTGCCGCACGCACATAGGCACTTTCGGCCGCTTGCCGTGTCGCGGCAAGCCCGGCCAGGCCGGTGATCGCGGCGCAGCCGCTGTCCGTGGGCAGGCGGCTGCGCATGGCCCTGGTCTCCTCGACCTCGCGGGCGATCTGCGCCTGAAGCTTGGTCTGGGCGTCCAGCGCGCCGGTCACCGCCTTGGCGCTTTGCGCCGCATAACCCGAGAGCTGGCCCGTTTGCAGGCGAAGCGCCTCGACGATTGTGGCTTCCATGACGTCGATTTCGCGGGTGAGACCAGCGAGCACGCGGCTCGCCTCGGCGCGGTCGTTGTCGGTCGGATCGCACGGCGAATGGGCGTGCGCGGACGGAACCGCAAACCTTGCGGTCAGCGCCGCGGCAAGGATGACGGCATGGAAGACCGTGCGGCAACGAACGGGGGTACTCATTGCCCACCTCCCAGGATGCCGCGGAAGCGTTCGGCGTTGACCCCGCTGTCCTGCAGGATGTTGCCGTTCCGGGCGTCCGTATCGAGCCCCGGCAGACCGTGCAACCCAGGCAACTGGGGCAGCCGTGACGTATAGACCGAGGCGTCGAGCGTGCGCCCGACATAGTCGCGGTAGGTGTTCCGCGCGATCTCACAGACCCGGCGCTGTGCCAGACCGAGGATTTCCTCGAGCGCGCGGCCGGGATCGAACAGCACGTTGAAGGCCCGGTAGTTGAACAGGTCCTCCACGCACGAGAAGTCGAGGATCGAGTCCGGATCGCGGATGCCCTGATCGGGATTGCGGATAACGGCCAGATCCTGCTCGACGCCCCGCGCGGCGCTCGCCGCCAGCGCGTCGCGAATCCCGGGATCGCAGCCCGCTTCAAGTGCGGGAGGCGGCGGCGCATGGGCCAGGGCCGGCGGGGCACCGGGGACGGGGGCGAGCACCGGCGCCAGAAGCGCCAGTGCCGCGAGCGCAAAGGCAGTGCGCCGGTTCATAACTGCCCCGGGAACGGCGTGGAGCCGTCCGGCTCCCCGGTTGGCGTGGGCGCATCGGTGGTCCTGCCGGGATCGCCGGTTTCCGCCGCATCGCCACTGTCTTCCGCGCGGCCATCGTCCTGGCGCGGCGACAGCACGTTGACGAGACCTTGCGGTCCCGCGACGACGATTTCCGTAACCCGGCGGCTTTCGCCCTTCTTGTCCTGGTATTCACGCGTGGTGATGCGCCCTTCGACCAGAAGCGCGGCGCCCTTGCGGACCAGCTTTTCGACTGCCGCGACTGCGGCGCCGAACACAACGATCCGGTGCCACTCGGTCGCTTCGCCCGTCCCGCCGTCCTTGCGCCGCCATTTGTCGGTGGTGGCCAGGCTGAAGGTGACGGTCTTCTCGCCGCTCTTCATCGTGCGGACCTCGGGGTCGCGCCCCGCGTGGCCCAGCAACGTCACCCGGTTCATGTTCAACATCGTTTATTCCTCCGTTTCGATTGGTTGGTCGGCCGGTACGGACCGGCCGGTGGAAACCGCCGCGGCCGGATCATCACCGGCGGGATTGAAGGCGGATTGGGTGGTTTCGGCTGCCGGCACGAGCTCCTCCGCGAGGCGGTCGAGCACGTCTTCCTCGGTGGCGCCGGCACGAATGCCAGCCGCCGCGAGACGGCCAAGCTCGGCGTCGATGCGGGCACGCGCGGTCCCCGTGGGAAAGGCCCGGGCCAGGACGGCCCGCGCGACGGCCGGCGCCAGCCGGGCCTGAAGACGCGACCGCAGCGCCACATCGGCGGGGCTGGTGGTCAGCGCCCAAAGTTCGGCCGGTCCCGGCGTGTTGATGACCAGTTGTTCGAAGCGACCGCGCGCATCGCTGGCGATCAGCAGGGCCGGGGCGCCGTCCTTGCCGGGTCCCGGCAGGCGGTAGCGGATGGCGTCCTGGAGGGTCTCGCTCAACGCGAATATCCCGGACAGCGCCTCGATCTCGCGGGCCTTGCCGCCCGCGCCGAGGATCCAGTACCGGTTGGCAAGTTCGGTCAGCGCGCCGCCAAAATCCTCCAGCCGCTGCGAGGCCAGGGAAAGACGCACCCGTAACTTGCGGGCCTCGCGTACGTCGCGCTCGACCTGGGCCCGCACCGCGGGCGCGCCTGCCGTGCGGTGGAACTCGTCGAACGCGAGCCGCTTGGGCGCCTCGCGGATATCGCGCAGGTGTGTTGTGTGCCAGGCCCGGTAGGGCTCGGGGATATCGCGGAGTGAGTCCTCGCCGATCCACCAGTGGCGGGTCAACGCATGGCGGGCCAGGAGGTAGAAGGCCGCGGTCTGGCGGGCCGCCTCGGGCGAGCCCTGAGGCGCCACTTCGGCGAGATCGATGGCGGCGATACGCACATGCCCGATATCGAAGGCGGTGGGCGCGAACATGATCGGCCAGTCGCCCGAAAGCGCGGTCAGGATGCGGATAAAGGCCTGGGTCACCGTCTCGCCGCCAGCGCCGTAGGCGGTATCGCCGACGAGCCCCTGCACGGCGGGCTCGCGCACCGCCGCCAGCAGATCGCCCAGCACCGGCACGGCGTAGAGCTGCGCCCGCGCGGCCGTTGCGTGGGTGCCGGCCTCGAACAACAGATCGACGATCTCCCACCACAGCGGGGCCTCCGGCAGATCGATCCCAGCGGCGGCCAGCGCCGCGTCGACCGAGCCGTCGCGTCCCGCCGTGTAGGCATGCGGCTCGGCGCCGGCGATCTTGTCCGAACGCAGCGCATAGACCGCCGTAATGGCCGGTCCGATCAGCTCGCGCATGCCGTCGGGAACACCCTCGGCTCCCGCCGGGGTCATCATCAGGCCCAGCAGATTGACCAGGAAGGCGCGCTCGGCGGGCAGCGGCGCGCGGCAGCCGAGCTGGGTGTCGCACGGGTTGATCGCGTGTTCGCGGGTCATTCGGAGCGCGAACCAGCCGACCTCGTGGCGGCGGTCCGGCGGCAAGGCCTCACGGATCAGCGAGATCAGTCCGGCCGAGGACGGCCCGATATCGATGGTCGCGGATAACGGCAGCCGGGCCTGGCCGCCTTGCAAGCTGAAGGCGAGGCCGAGGCTGTTCATCAGCACCGACTTGCCCCGCCCGGGAACACCGTAAATCAACTCGAAACCATAATCCTCGCCGTCTTCCCAGGCGAACGGCATGGGCTTGCCGTCGATTGAGCGGAACAGATGCCCCGTGCCGCTGTTCGACAAGGGCGCGGGCCGACCGGCCGGCAGCAGGCGCAGCGCTTCCGTGAGCGGCGCGAGCGCGGGCTCGGCGGTGGCGCCGCAACAGAACCCCGGCACCGAGGCCGCGAGACTTTCCAGGGGATCGCCGACCAACGGTGTGAACACCGTCTCGCCCCAGCCCTCGGCAAGCTGCTGCAGGCGGCTGAGCCGCCTGCGAAGCCCATCTTCCCCGTCTTCCGGCGCAACCCAGGTCAACAGACCGAGCCGCAGCCGGACGATGGCATGGGCGTCCGCGCCGAGCGCGCTGAGATCGCGCATGGCGTTGCGCACCAGCAAACTATCGTCCGACGAAAACGCCAGGAACGCCGCCGCGACGTTTGTCATGGCGGAATCCAGGCCCGCAAGGCCGCCGCCCTCGATCAGTACCGAGAAGCGGCAGGGCAATCCTGCGTCGGCAAGGCGTTCCATCAGTTCGGAGAACGGACGTGCCCGGCGCGGTCCGAGCGCCATGTCGAGCGCGCCGTAGAGCCGCTCGCCGATGCGGATTCCGCCTGCTGTCCGTTCGGGATCGCGGATCAGCAATTGTGGAGCGAGCGGCGGCGGAAACGCGCCATCCTCGGGCGGTGCGGTCAGGCGCGCGGGCGCGTCGTTGGCGACCGTCACAGGGCGCCAGTCGGGGGCGGTCGAGTCCGCGCCGTTCAGCAGCCGCCGCAAGGTGGCCGGCGCGGCGTCGCCGCCAAGCGCCTCGGCCAGAATCCCCGCTTCCGCGAACAGCGCCGCCAGGGTATCGAGATAAGCCTCGTGCCGGGGCGCGAGGCCATCGGGGGCCAGGTACGGGCATTGGGATTCATCGGCGTCCGGCAGCCATTGGCACAGCCGTCGCCTGAGCCGCTTGCTGTCGCGTTTCAACTGGTCGGGCGGCAACACGGACGGGCGGGTCCAGGCAGCGATAACGAAACTCTCGGCTGCCATCAGCGGCGCCAGGCGACGGCCGCGCTCGGCGATCACGTCGCCCAGCGCGAGCCCGAGCCGCTCGCATTGCCGCAGCGTCTGCTCGCCCGCCGCCGCGACCAGCCGTGCCGCCTCGTCCGGGGCGCGCTCGAACACCGCGTGCAGCGCATGGCCGGGACCGGAGAAGATGCTGTTAAGGCGGCGCGCTCCGAGTTCGACGAAGCCGTCGAGTTCCTGGGCGCCCATCATCGAACGCGCGCCGTCGAGCCGGAACAGCGACACCAGCGAGCCGTCGCGGCAGACCAGCACGCCGGCCCCACCGGGCAGAGAGAACGCCGCCGCGGGCAGCAGGAAACTCTCCAGCGGTTTCCTGCGGACCGCCCAGCTCAGCCGCAGCGCATCCTCGATCGCCCCGGACAGCGGGAAAGGCATCGAAACGGGCATTGCCTGCGCCTTCCTAAAGCCGGGGCTTGATCACGGTGTGGCTGCCGCCGCTCAGCCCTAAGGTGTCGCCCAGCGCGTTGATCACCGCCGGGGCCGCGATCAGCGAGACCCCGATCATGATGGCGATCAGCCCGCTGCCGATGGTGGTCTGCTGCGGGTGATCGACATGGCGTTTCAGTTTGAGCAGGCCGAAGCCGACGATGGCGGCGCCGATGATGTAGAAGGCGACCGCCAGCAGGGCCGGCACCGACTCCAGGTCGTCCGCCGCCTCCTTCGCCATGTCGCCGAGCGAAACCGCCAGCGCCGGTCTGGATATCCATGCCGGCAACACGGCGGAGATAACGGCGCCAAACAGGCCCGCGGCCCATTCGAGGGAATGCCGTTTCAAGGGGTTTGCAATAGTCATCGGTTTTCCTCTCATCGGATGTTCAAGACAGCGATGCCGAGGCTGGTTTGCACCGCCTCGATCACCGCGACGATGTGCCAGGCGGCGATGCCGCCGGCCATGTGGGCGAAGGCCTTGGGTCCGCTCGCGCCGGGCTTGCCGTCGGCGGCGGCGCGCAGCGTGAAGGCGCCCCGGATGAAGGCAAACAGCCCAACCAGGCCGGCCAGGGTGAAGACGGCCGCCAGCAGCGCGTCATAGCCGGCGCCCCGTGCGCCATAACCCAGGCTCGCCGCGGCAGGCCGTGCTCCGGAACCGAACAGGCTTTCGCCCGCCGCCGAGAGCCACGCCGGCAACGCCGCCATGACGATGCAGATCAGGAAGCTCAATGCCGTGCCGCCGCCGGAGGGCGCGTGGAACTTGTCCTCCGAGGTCTTCAGCAGCCGCAGCAGGCCCTGCGCGAAGGCGAACAGCGCCAGCACGTAGCAAAGCGCCGAGACCAGCAGCAGCAAGCTGGGCTCGAGATCCCGGACCAGCGAGATCATGGCCTGGCCAATATCGTTGTCTTTAGCCACCGCCAGCCCCCTGATTCCGAATGGCCGGTACGCCCAGCCCGGCGCGGACCGGTTGCGGGCCGGACAAAACCGGCCCCGGCGCTGCTCCGGGCGGGCGCGCGAACATGACGATGAGCTCGGTATCGCGGGGAATGCGCACCGTCGGACGCTTCGGTGCGTTTTCCAGCAGGATATCGCCGGCCGAGCGCGCCGCCGTCCCGAGGCCGCTATGGACGGCCTCGCGCGTCGAGCCCTGGCGCCGTTCATAGCGCACATCGCCGCTCCCCAGCGTGAGGCTCTCGGCGGGCCGGCCCATCGCCGTCAGGAAGCCCTCCGCGAAACGCACCGCGGCGGGCAGCAGGACGCGCTGGAAGAAGTGGCTGTCGACCTCGCCGGCGATGCCGTAACAGGCACAATCGAGACCGACCGCCCAGCCGTCGGTTGCCCTGCGCCGGCCGCGGTATTCCAGGCTGGTGAGCCGCAGCACCATGCGCTCGCCGGAAAGGGTGAAGGCGCCCGTTGCCACGGCGCCGGCGAGCGGCGGTCCCAGCAGTTCGATCAGCACCGGTCCCGGATAGTCCGAGTTGACCGCATAAATCGTGCGCGCATAGATCCCGCCACCCGCCGGCGGCAGGGGGATGGACGGTTCGGGAGGTGTGCCGGAAGTGGCGGGCGCGGCCGTTTCGGGCTTGGCGGGCGGATAGCGGATGCGGACGATCCGCGGCGGTTTGCTCCAGTTCTGCAGCAGCACGCCGATCAGATCCGATATGCGGTCTTCGGGCCGGCCGGCCGGGCGGCCCTCTTGCCGCGGCGGGCTGTAGGCTTCGTAGGTGGGCCGCGGCGTCACGCGGCCTCCGGGCTGGTGCCGCAACGAGGGCGGTGATTCGGTTACGGACCGTGTGGAACCCGCACCGCTGGCCGGCTGTGTGTAACCGGGCGCCTGGCCACGGCCAGAAAAGATCGGCACGAAGGAGTCGCCTTGTTGCCGTGCCGCGTCGAGCCGAACCCGGTCGCGCTCGTCCAGCGTGTCGAGATAAGCCGGCGGAACGCTGTCTTCAGGGTTGAGTTTGACGCCCCGGTTGTCCGGCATCTGAGCCCAGGCCGAACCCGGCGAGCCCGAAGACGCGGCGAGCAGAGCGCATATAAGAAGACGGCATACCCAGGGCGCATGGAGACGGTGTATCGCCATACGCCGGTTTCGCGGCGTTTCAGCGATCGATCTATCGTTCATCATCGATGTCCTGTAATTGCGTTGTGATTTCCATCGAGCGGAACGAAAGCCGGATCTCGCGGCCCCGGGCGCTTACGAGCGCCTGCGGGGTGTCCGGCAAGCGGTAGGCCCAGCGGCCGCCGGGGCCGCGTTCGGCTGCCCAGGGGCCGGGCGAAAGCAGATATGCGCGGGTGACCAGCAGCAGATCGCCGCCCTGCCTCCAGGCGCGGCCTTCGTGGCCGCCGCCCTCGATGGCAAGCCGTTCGGCGTCCGGCGGCACGGCGCCGCCGAGCAGGCCGAGCAGCACCGGATCGCCGGCGTGGAACCCTTCGGGCTGCGCCAGCAAGGCCGGATCTGCGTTCGGTCCTGGCATGGCAAGGCGGATATCGACCCGGAAGTCGGCAGCACCACCGGTGCCGCGCAGGGCGACCACCAACGGCTCGGCGAGACCGGCCAGCGCCACCACCGCGTTGCCGTCGAGATAGGCCTGTTGGGGCGCCAGATAGAGCAGGTGGCCGGCGCCGGGATTGGCCGCTTCCGGCGCGGCCTCCTGGCCCGGCGGCAGGAAGCGGCTGTCGAGCACGGTCTCGGCGATCGGCCAGGGCGCGCCGGTCATGCCGGTAAAGGAGAGCACCGTGGTATAACCGCGCCTTAGCGCGATCACCGGGATTTGCCCATCGCCCGGCCCATCGAGACGGATCCGCCGGATACGGCCTTGCGGCGGCGCCCCCGCGCCCCGCGCGCTCGCCCGCTGGGTCTGGCGCAACAGCCGGCCCAGGGTCTCGATCTGCCCTTGCGTGAACGGCAAGGCGGACCGGCCCTGCCGGGCGGCGTCGCCGTCCGGCACGGCATGATCGGGCCAGACGTCAGGTTCGGCGGACCCGGCGGGACTGGCGGACTCGGAGAATCCGGCGGGCACGCCGGCGCCGGCGTTCGGAGTGGCGGGTTCGGCCGCGGCTGCCAATGACGGCGGCAGCACGAGAATCAGCGACAGAAGCGCAAGAGTCCTTATGATCATGAGCCGCCTCCTTTGCTGGCGATCAATTGCTCGATGCCGATCCCGGCGGGGCGTTCCTCCAGCGGCACGCGCATGACCAGCACCTGGGCCAGCAGGTCCTGGCTGACGCGCCGCGATCCGGCCTCGAAGGTGACCAGAAGGGGAAACTCGATGGCCCAGCCGATGCGCCCGGCAAAATGCCGCGTATCGGTAATCACCGGCGCGCCCCGGGCCACCGCCGAGGCGACCTGGAGGTTGTCGCGCAGCCGGTCGAGGAACAGGCTGTCGTCGAGCCCGGCCAGGAACGATTCGTAGCCGCTATCGGTGAACTTGCCGCGGATGCCCGCAAGGCGCAGGCGCCAGTCGTGATGACCGAGCGTGAAGGCTTCGGTGACCGCCGCAACGGTCCAGTTGCGCAGCGCCGCATCCGACATGATCGGCTCGTCGAGCCGCGTCAGCGGCACCAGCCGTCCATCGGGGGTCGCGGCGACGGTGATGTAGACCGTGGAATGAAAAAACACGTAACCCGCGAAGGCCGCCGCCGTGAGCGCGTTGGTCACCAACAGCCAGGACGCGGCGCGGCGCCAGCCATGATGCTGGTCGCGCTGGAAGGCGAACTGCCGCGCCGCCTCCGCGATGGCCTGAACCCGGCTACTCATCGCCGAGTTCCCGCAGCCAGGCGCCGAGATCGGCGATATCGCCGACGCGGTGCGCGATACCGCCTTGCATGGCGCGGTATGCGATCAGCGGAACGGAGCGCTCGCCCCAGGCATCGAATAGGGCGTTATTGCCCGCGATACGCTCCCGGGCCTGCACGCCGGATGGACCATCTGTCCGTGCGAACCAGGCTTGCGCCGGATTGGAACTTGCGGCGATCCCCGCCGCGCGGTGCGCCGAAGCCGCGCCCAACAGCGCCACCGGCACGACATGCAGCCGCAGCTTGCCGGCCATCGCCTCGCGGCCGATCCGCGCCACGGCCGAGCGCGACCACGGGCACAGGGGATCGCCGAACAGGACGACCAGCGGTCCGCGCTCCCCGAGGGTGAAACCGAAAGCGGACGCCGAACGCTCGAACAGAGCCGCCCTGGATACGCCGGCAGCCGTATCGGGCGTTACCGTCTCAGTGGAGGCGCCGGAATCCCGCACCACGGCACCCTCTACATTCGCCGCGGGATTAGGCGCACCCGATGCCGAGCTCGGCGCGGCGCCTGCCAGACGGTTTTCGCCACGCACGGCGGCGAGTTGCCCGCCGGTGAGCAGCATGCCGTCCGGGCCGTAGAGCAGACCGGCGACGCCATGGCCGTCGTTGGTTACATAAAGGCTGTAACCGGCGCCGCCCACCGGGGTCACGAGATAGCCCGCAAGCCCGCCGCGCGGACCCAACGGCACGATCTGCGCGCCCTGGTCCCGGAGCGCGCTCACAAGGTCGGGCTCGGCGGCCCGGGCTGCCGGAATTGCAACCACGGCAACCGATACGGCCGCCATTATCGTCGTAATATTTTGTCGCAATTTGGTGATCGGTCCCGAGTTCATGGTTTGCCTCCGTTTGGGGGTATTTGCGGCGCGCGATGGGTCACCGCGAGCGACTTGCCGCCGGCCGTGAATTCCCCGGCGGGCGGGTGCGGCAGATGGGAAAGCGCGAAGAACAGCGCCCGCACGGCGTCGATGAAGGCGCCTTCGAACGCCTGGCCGCGGTGCAGGCGGTAGCGCCGGTCGGTGAGAAACAGAACTTCGACTCCGGCCCGCGTGCCCCAGCGCTCCAGCACGGCCCGCAGGGTGTCGCCGGCTTCGATGCGCCACACGCCATGGCCGCGATCGGCGCTAGCGAGCTCGACCGCGCCCGGCGGCAAACCGGCCGGG
Organism: Kaistiaceae bacterium; assembly: GCA_963667605.2. GTDB lineage: Bacteria > Pseudomonadota > Alphaproteobacteria > Rhizobiales > Kaistiaceae > JADLGL01. The sequence continues at coordinate 5,457 of CAXXUZ010000003.1, read as the reverse complement.
CGGATATGGAGTTCGCCGCCGCGGCGAACCGCCGCGAGCCCTTCGCCGAACAGCAGGCTCTGCCAGTCGGGATACGCGTCCATGACCGCCTTGGCGGCATCGACCCGGCGGTCGTAGCGCAGGCGGAGCGAGGGCGGCGCCAGGCGTTTCAGGGTTTGCGCAAGCGTTGCGCCATTGCGCTCGCCGCGGCCGCCGGCCTCGTCCGGCACGGTGACCCCGGCGCGCGCGGCGGACGGCGCCACATAGCGAAACTCGGCCGAAGCGGCGGACGGCATGAGGGCCGATCCCGCCATCAGCCAAAATCCACAAAGCGCCGCAACCGCGCCGCGTGAAGGGCGCGGCGGCGGCCAGCGCTTGCGGTGCGGAGCGCCCGGAGCCCGGCCCGGAAACGGTAGCCGCGCGCCTCGGCGATGCGGAACGCCGCGATCGCCAGCAAGACGGCCGCCGTCGTCCACCAGGCCGGCACGAACAGCCACACCGTCAGCAGGACCAGCAGGCGCGCGTCGATCATGTAGAACCGCACCGGGCGCATGGTGTCGCGCCAGGGCACTTCGGAAGGGTCCATGGAATCGTCTCCTCAACATGTGCCGGGATCCCCCGATCGGGGTTCGAGCTCGCAACCCCCAGCCCTGTCGGCGTTGCCGCCGTCACCTGCGCCGTCCGCGGCAGCCGCGCGGTAGCGCCGGTGCACGTCCGGTCCGATCCGGCCCTCGGCGAAGGCGCGCCCGGCCGCGGCGGCAAGATTGTTGCCGGTCGCCGCGAGCGCGGCCTCGATCCGCGCCGGCCAGCCGGTTTGCGGCAGCTCCAGCAGTTCGGCCTTGAGGCGGTCGTCGAAGACCAGCCATTCGCGCAGCGCCGTGCGCCCGCCCCGTACCGAGGTGCTTCGGTCCGATCCGGCTGGGTTCGGCGCCAGCACCTGGGTGACCGCGAGGTTCATGGCGTCGATCAGCGCGGCGCCGCGCTCGGCGCGCTCGCCGGCCGGGAACTCCGCCAGCAGGCGGCGGATGGTGGCGCGACGCCGATGGTGTGAGCGGTGGAATAGACCGCGATGCCGTAATCGGCGGCCCGAACCACGGCCTCGACGGTCTCGCGGTCGCGCGCCTCGCCGACGATCACCGCGGCGGGGCGGCGGCGCAGGGAAGAACGCAGGCCGTCGGCAAAACTTTGGAAGTGACGGGGGATCTCGGAAGACGACATCAGCGCGCCGTCCCCTTCGATATGATCGAACACGAACTCGATGGGCGCCTCGTAGGACTGGATGCGCCCGGCGCCGCGCTCCAGCAGCCGCCGCGTGCCGGCGGCGAGCAGGGTTGACTTGCCCGAGCCCGGCACCCCGGTCACCAGGGTCAGGCCGCGGCGCAGGTCCCAGGCCTCGACGATCTCGTTCTCGATACCGAGTTCCTCGAAGCTCGGCGGCGCGCCGGGCAGAACCCGGAGCGTGATGTTGACCGCGAAACCGCCCGCGGCCTGCACCGGGGCGAGATTGCAACGGAAGCGGCGGAAGACGCCGCGCGCCTCGGCGACGGCGTGGGAACAATCGATGGCCCGGCCGCCGCGCAGGATGCCTTCGCCCGTGGCATCGAAAATGCGTGCGCACAAGGTGCCGAGCGCGACCCCGTCGAGCGCCGCGCCGGTCGCCCGCGCCAGCCTGCCGTCGACCTCGATGAAGGCGGGCGCGCCGGTCTGGAAGGAGATGTCTGAGGCGCCGAGCTTCGCGGCCCATAGCAGGAAGGCGTCGAACCGTTCGACCGGAAACACATGCGCCGCCTCGGGCCAGTATGAGTCTGGGAAAGAGGACGGTGTCCCACCTGGGCAATGATTGGCGCACACGGTCATTGCAGGTCTCCGCCGGCGATCGTCCGCCACGCCCTTGTGTCGAGATTGAAGGCCGCCCGCCTGTCGAGCCGCACGCTTGTCTCGCCGATCCGCAGCAGGCGCTCGTGGCCCGTGGCGGCGGTGTAGGCGGTCGTCACTCCGGGGGCCGAGACCATGTCCGCGAGATGCAGGCGGTGCCAGAGGACGACGCCCTCGAAGGTCCGGTTCAGCCGGTCGAGATCGGCGGCGAAGATATCGTCGCCGAGCGCCGTACCGTGCGCCCAGCCCTCGGCCAGCCATTGCCGCCACAGCGTGGTCTCGGGACCAGTTCGGGGAAACAGCACCGCGGCCGGCGGGGCGGGCGTTCGCCATGAGCGGACCAGATAGTCGCGCCAGTGCGGCGGGGCGCTCACGATCCGCTCGGGCTCGACGATGCGGAGCACACGCCGCGCGCTCGCGGCGCGATCCTGTCCCAGTCCCAGCCGGAAGGCCTGGCGGGTCTCGGCCAGCACCGGCGGCAACACCGTGAAGCCCTGCCCGGTCAGCATCAGATCGCCGAACCGGTAGATCGCGGAAAGCGGCGCCGACAACCGCTCCAGCATGACGCCGATCTCCCAGCTCCGGCGCGCGAGACCGGCCCGCGCACCGAACCCGAGTGCCGCCAGGCGCATCGCCGAATGGCGTTTTTCCTCGGCGAACGGGATCGCCGCGCCTGGCGCCGGCCCGAACTCGTAAAGCGCCTTCAGATCGGGCGGCGGATCGGCGGCCCGGACGGGCACAGCCATAAGAAGGAGGAGAACAACAACGGCGCCCGTTCGCATCACGAGCCCTCCTTGCCTGTCTTCCCGATCCGGGGTGAATGATCCGGGGTGGCCCAGTCGAGGCGCACGATCCGCCGGTCCGCGTCCACCGTCAGCACGGCGGCCTGTCCGGCCTGGATACCGGCATCGCGCAGGACGGCGATCAGCGGCGCATCCCTGGTCTTGACGGCGACGATCGCCGGGCGGGCCGGGACAGGTCCGGCGGCGAAAAAGCGATACCCGGCGCGCCGGGCGAGCTCCTCGGCGAGGGTCTCGACCGGGCCGGTCCAGTCCAGCGTCACCGTGGTCAGAAGTGCCGCCGGGACGATGCGTGGCAGCGGCGTATCGGCGAGCGGGTTCTCCGCCGAGCGCGCCCGGGCCAGCGCCACGAACGCTCGCTCGGCGCGCAGGGCGGCCTCGGTCAAAAGCGTCTCCGCCCGGTCCGGCCCGATCTGCTTGACGGCGACCGCCGCATCCGGGGCGAACGAGGCGCAAGCCGAGAGCGCTGCCAGTAACGGGATAACGGTCAGGGCCATGACGCTTCTCATCGTCCGGCGACTCCGGCGTCCTCGATCACCAGATGGCGGTTCGCCTTGTAGGCGAGCGCCGACAAAGTGCGGCGGGTCGTATCGCCGGCCAGCAACTGATCGACCGCCTCCAGAAACCCACCGCGAAATACAGCGTTGCCGGCCTGCTCCGGACTCGATCCCACGGCGTAATCGCGGGCGGCGTTCCAGACCAGCGTCCAACCCGCCTGGCGCGCCCAACTCTCAAGCACGCCGCGCAGGGTCTTGTGCGCCCCCGCCTCGACGATCCACGAATCGTCCGGTGCGACTTCATCAACCCGATCGGCAGAGCCAGCAGCCGCGGCGCGTTGTTCGATATCCCAATAGCGGTAGAAGACGACCGTTCCCTCCCGCCACGTCCAGTCGTAGCCGCTCAGCGCCGCGAGCCGGTCGAGCAGACCGGCAAGGGCGCCCCGCCAGACCAGGCGGATCGGCGGCGCATCGGACAGGATCGCCATCCCGCCGGCGATCCGCGCCGGGCGCTCCTCGATCGTTATCGAGATGCCCGACAGGGAAGAAAGCCGCCGGACCGCCACCGGGAAGGAAACTGCATCGTTCTGCTCGAACACCACGATCCCGAGTGGCAATTGCCTCGGGCAGCGCGGTGCTGGCCGGAGCCAGTTCCGTCGCCGGAAGCAGGACTTCCTGCCGCGCGAGTTCGGGCAAAGGGAAAACCGTTACCGTAGCCGCCGCTCCGGTGACGGCCGGGCACGCCATGAGGCGGCGGTTCTCCGGCAGCGAAGGCAACGCCAAAATTGACGCACAGGAACACCACGGCCGCCCCGGCGGTCATGCCCGGGCCGAGCGGCACGAGGTTCTTGCGGACGGGCCGGCCGCGCTGTCGCTGAACCCAAACCCGATAGGCGAGCGAGAACGCCGATCCGAGCAGCATCGTCCATGCCAGACCGATCGGACCGAGCAGGAAACCGAAAGCCCCCAGCATCATTGCGTCGCCCGGGTAGAGCGGCCAGCGCCGGCCACGCAATTGGGCGAGGGCAATGGGCAGCGCGACGGCGGCGATACCGAGGGCCATGCCGATCCAGGGCAACCAGGGGCTATCGTCGCCCGGGCTCAGATAACGCCATACGGCCGCGGCGGCGAGAAAGGCCAGCACCAGGCGCGGATCGACGACCGCCCGGCGCGCGTCCAGGACGGCCATAGCCGCCATCGCGGCCAGCACCAGGCTCGAGCTAAGGCCGGCAATCATCAAATCGGTCATTGCAATTCATCCTTCGTTATTGCGTTTCCGGATTCGGCCGGCGGGGTGTTTTCAGCCGCGGGAGCCGAGGACATGGCGGTCGGATCATGGCGGTAGACATGGCGGTCGAACCGGCGGCGGCCCGGCCGAGCACACCGAAAGTCGCAGGCAGCAACGGGCACCAGGCGGCGAGCGCCACCTCACGGCAGAGGCGGGCCGGTAGGAGGGCAGGCGCCCTTCCGGTCTTGATGCGTTCGCGGTTCCACTGAAGCAGTTCCCGTTGCGCGTCGCGCAGGCCGCCCAGCACCACGATCCCCGCGCGCAGCCGTTCCATCCCGGCGAAGGCGCGTTCCCTGTCCCAGGCCATGCCAGGGTCGCGATGGGCGGCTTCGGCGGCCCCCGCTATTTGCCGCGCCGCGTCTTCGCTTGCGCGGATTTCCAGCGCCTCGAACAGGGCACTGCGGGGTTGGCCTTCCTTTCCGGCCGCCTGTTCCTGTTGCGCGGCAGCGGGTGGCGTATCGGCCGCAATCGACGGCCGTGTTGACGGCATGGGGCCAGAGACCGGTGCGAGATACGCACATAAATAAGTGTGAGCGCGAATAAGGGTTTCATGGGCCGCACCCCGTGCATCGGCCAACGATGAGGGTGCTGAACCCGGCCGTGGATGCGTCGAGACGCCCGTTTACGCGGATACCCGCGGCCCTGACCGAAGCGGCCAACAGCGTGCCGGCTGTCACCGTGCGGGACGACACCGTGTTGGCGGTAAGACGCTCGAGGTTGGCACTACCGGCGGTGGCCGTCCCTGTCGCCGCGACCGAACCTGCCGTGACGGCGCCGGCCGACGAGATTTTTGCGGCCCGGAGCGTGCCGTTAACCCTCAGCGACCCGCTCGACACCACCCCCGCGAAGGAAGCCGTATCGCCACTGATTGCGCCCGCGGCCTCCACCGTCCCGGCGACCCGCACGGCCTGTCCGACCGTCAGATCGCCGGTAACGGCAATATCGCCGCCCGCTTCCAGATCGCCGCTCAACGCGAGGCTTGCGCCGGAGACCCGGCCGGCGCCGGTAATGGCGTTGC
>CAXXUZ010000002.1:0-525308 GCA_963667605.2 Kaistiaceae bacterium | reverse complement strand
GCCTGAGCTGCGGCCTCGGCCCTGGCTTGCTCTTGCTGGGGCGTTCGGCCGGGAACCGCTCGTGCAGCGGCGCGCTCGGTCATCTCGCCGGCATCGCGAACGGTGGCGTTCCAGATCCTCGCGCCACGCACCAAATTCCACACCGCCGCTATCGCTTTGATCCCGCCGCCGAGAACGAGACCTCCCGCTCCGGCGGTCGTCGACTCGCGCAAGACATCGCCAAAGGTGAAATCGGGATCGAGCGTCTGCGTTCGACGGAGCCGGAGCAGGCCGGAAACGACTTCGGCCCCAAACCCCAGCCCCGCCTCCGTGACGGCGGTCTTGATGATTCCGGTGGCCCAGGCGGCGCCGAACATCAAGCTGCCGGCAATGATCGGATCGCCAAGATCGGCCCCGACTTCACCGATAAACCGGGCCAAGCCGCCGCCCGCCTCAAGGGTTTCGGTCTTTTCCTGGTAAACGCCGCGCTGCCAGTCCAGCACCAGGCCGTCCATTTCTTGTTCGGTCGGGAACGGATCGCGGTCGGTCTCGGCCGCCCATTCGTTATATTGCCGGCTGGCGTTCTCCCAGGCCCCCGGCAGCGACAGCGTGAACGGGTTGCGGATTTCGTCCCGGCCGGTCTCCCGGTAGAATTCGTTGATCCGTTCCTGCACTATTTCGTAGCGGATGATCTCGCTGATTTGCGGCTCCGTGACCATCCGACGGACAATGCCGGCGCCAATCGTTTCCATCGGCGTCGGCCGCAGATCCTCGGCCAGACGCGCGCCACCGAAGGCGCGCGTTGCACGTTGGGCATCGGCGAACAGATCAAGCATCGGGGCCAGCGTCGGGCGGCATTCCTAGAGCCCCAGTTTGGCGCGAACTTCTGCCGGCTGGCGTCCGTAGAGCGCGGCCATATCCCAGATCACCTCCTCAACCGTACGGTCGTTGGCGGCCGCCCAGGCTTCGATCTCGGCCACCATGTCGGGGCCTACATCGTTGAATTGCACATTCACCCAGGGGCGGGGCTGCACCTGCTCGTCCTTCTCCGGCATCGGTCCCGCCCCTTCCCCGATCTCTCGCAGCACTTCACGCTGAACGTCATTGAGCGTGAAGTCTCTCTCGAGCGTAGCCCGCTGCGTCGGCGTCATGCCCTCAAACCATTGCCGAATCCGCGCTCGGTAAGTGTCCTCTGTCTCGTCTGGACCCTGCTGGCCTGGCGCCGGCGGCTTAGGCATCGCCACATTGACCCCCGCCGCCGCTACAGCGGCCGGATCAACGCCGATTTCTTCGAGCGCGGCGGGGTCGAGACCGCGTGGTGGCGTCTCGCCGGGAGACGGTTCGACTTCGGGATCAGCCTCGGAGCCAACCTCGGGGCCTGGCCGCGGGGCGCCGGCTGGTGGGTCAACCTCAAAATCTGCGTCGGGCGCGACCTCGGCAGGAGGCCGGGCGCCGAACTCGCCACGCACGACGGCGCCGAGATCGAGAACGAATAGACCGCCCTCGCCGTCACTGACGAATTGAGCGCCAACATCGCCGCCGAGCTGAATGATGTAGGTCCCATCGCCAAAGCTACGAAGGTAGCGCTGCTCTCCGAAGATCAAATTGCCGGTGAGAAACCGCCAGGTCACCGGCCGGCCATTGGTGGTGGTCGCCCCCGCCATCGCCGCCGAAGGCACGCGGCCGATCAGATTGTCGAACTGGCGCTGCGTCATTCCGTGGACGGGGAGCGACGATCTGGCGGCTGTTGAAGTTGAGTAGGTTGCCGGTGACTTCGGCGATCGCTTGCTGGGCAAGTCCAGCGTTCACGATGCCTTTCTCGAGCCCGTGACTGTAAGCAAGGTCGATATACCGGAAACGGATTGCCTCGATGAGTTGGTTTCGCATCTCGACCCCGCCCACACCGAGCGGGAATATCTCGGGGTCGAGGTCGGCGTTCATCCGGTTTTCCCAATCGACCTGATGGGGGGCGCGGTCCGGCTCAAGCGCCTCGAGCCTCCGACCGCGAAGGATCCCGGTGGCGGCCTCCGGGTCGAACCGGTAGAGACCGCCCGCAAACGCCAGCATGTGCCCCTCGCCGCCGCCGAGCTGCGCCAATGTCGCGGTCAGCACATTGGGATCGCCGATCGCTCCGACCACGCCGGCCACCAGCGGGATTTGCTGCTCGATCGGCTTGGCAGCGAATTCCTGGGCGAGCTGGGTGACCTCCTCCGGCATCAGCAGGCCGAAGATCCGGCCGTCGAGCGCCTCCGGCAACATTGCCAACTCGGCCTCACGCCGGCCGAGCGATTCGCTCAGCGTCTCATTGCTTGTAAAATCGATCGGCGCAAAGTCGTACAGGCCCCGCTCGAGGCCGAGCATGTAAGGGTTGTTCTCCAGCAAATCGGTATGATGGGCCAAATTGGCTGCGATCTGGTCGCGCAATAGCGCCTTGACATATTCATCACCGGCAGCACCGGACGTCGTCAGATCGCCCAGAATCAGCTCGCCCTGCGTTGCGGTGATCCCGTTGACCATGCCATTGCCCATCGAGCGCACGATCACGTCGGCCACCCGTCGCGTCAGGGCCGGATCGTCGATCGCTCGTGTCAGACTTACGAGCGTGTCCACCATGTTCAAATCGATGCCGAAATTCTCTCGGACGAGAAATTCGGCGTGTTCCAGTGCTCCGATGAAGATCGGCCGCAAAGCGTCGCGCTGCGCCCGCAACAGCTCCGGCGTGATCGGGATCGTCGCCGCCGGCATGCCACCGGCGAGCTGCATGTGGCCCGGATCCGCGGTGAAGGCGTTGCCGGGCAGGAACTCAAGGCCGAACTCGGCCGCGTGCTCGTGCAGCCAATCAAGAACCGCGCCGGCCTGAATATCGACCGCCGCTCCGACATTGTGCCGCGAGCCCCCCGGCGGCGCGGCGAGCCCCCCGGCCGCGCCGGGCTGGTAGGTGATGCCATTGTAGACGACCGGCTCTTGCGTGAAGTTGGCGTAAAGCTGGGCCTGCCGCTCATTTGATCGGACCAGGGAATTGATCTGAGCGCTCTCGCCGGTCGCCATCTCGGCCGCCTCGAGCGCCAGTGCGACATTTGCGGCAAAGACAGGGTTGATCCCCTCGACGTTGAGGCCGGCACCGCGATCTTCGAGAAACCCGGTTGTGGTCCCGCCTGCGACGGCAAAATGGGCTTCGACCTCGGCTGCGGCAGCCGCCGCCGGTTGCCGGATCAGGCCGCCGACGCTTTCTCGGATGGCGGCCCACATCTGCAGCTCTACCGCTCGGACGAAGTCGCCGGCGGTAATACTGGCCTCGATCGCGCCGGCAACCTCTTGCAGATTGTATGGCAGTTGGCTGTCCTTGAGCATCGAGAGGATCGCATCGGTGGCGGTGCGGTTGGCATCGATCCCCAGCCGATAGGCGGACGAGGAAGCACTGTATTGCTGCATCCCCGCATTGACGGCCGCGCGCCTCTCCTCCGGGCTCAGCGGCAGCTCGTCATAGGTTGGCTCGATCAAATTTCGATCGAGATATTCCAATGCTTCCCTCGGGCTGGTCGGGAAAAGCCGTCCAACCTCGCCGCGAACCCTGGCGGCAAGCAGATTGGCCTCGAACTTGTCGTCCGCCCATTCCTGCGCTTCCAGCGCCACCCCGAAGGCCGGATTGTCGGCGAGCTCGAGCCCTAAGTCGCGGTATTGAGCAACCAGCGATAGGGCCTCGGGATCATCGATTTTCCCGGCCTCGGCCAGGACCATCAGCTCCTCCGCGAGGATCCCGCGCTGCGCCACGATCGTATCGCGGGCCTCGCCGATGTCGGCGTTGTAGCGGGCCGATTCGATGCCGCGATATTGCTGGCCCCCGATCTCCTCGAGCATCGCCAGAACGGCGCCTTGGGTCTCGGCCGGCGCCAGGTCCAGAATGCCGGTCTGATAGCCGACCCACGCTTCCTGAAAGAAGGCAACGTCGCCGTTCGCCTCGAGGGAGAGCGCCTGCGCCTTGTCTCGCATATCGTTCGACAGCCGGGCGAGATAGGCCTGTGAGGCGGCGCGGTTATAGTTGCGCCCGAACTCGGTCACGTTCGACATGAACTGGACGCGGAGACTGCCATCCGCATCCCGCGCGATCGCGTTCTGGCCCTGGATGCCCGCCTCGGCGTTGGCCGCCCCTTTGACAGTCTGGCCGATCGACCCAAGGGCCTCGGCCATGACCTGATAGGGCGAGGCGATCGTCGCGCCAGACGCCCGCGATGACGGTGCCTGCAGTGTCACTCCTCGGCGAGGAACCTGCGGGAGCCTAGCCAAAGTTGAGCCCTCCGATCTGAGCGAACTGGCCAAGGCCACCGGCCACCCCGCCGATCAACGACCACCTGGCGGCACGCCTGAACGCAAAGGCGTCCAGACCCGACGCATTGGCCTGCAGGCGCGCATTGGAGACTGCAATGTGCCGGTCTCGATCGGATGCTGTTTCCTCGCCGCGGATGAAGGCCTCGGCGGCAGGACTATCGACCGGGGACCCGCGCGAGGCCATGATCGCGCGGATGTTGCTTCGCGTGACTGCCAGTTCGTTGCGAAGGGCCGTGTCGGTCTGCTTGGCCTGCACCTGGCCGACCCGGAAGGCGAAGATCGACTTGTCGGCCTCCGATTCGTTCGCCTTCTTCTGGCCGACGCCCTTCAGGATCATCGACGTGCCGGTGAGCCCCAAGCCGATCGCCGGGAGGATCCAAGGTGCGTTAGCCATTCATTGCTCCCTCGGTCATATCGTCACTTGCACCGACAGCTCGACCAGGGTGAAGCCGCCCGGGATTGGTTGCCGGATGTTCACGCGCGGGTCGAAACTTCGCCCCAATTGCCGATAGCGATAGGTGTCGTTCCGCGCCGGCCGCGGGCCGCCCATCTCGTCGCCGATCTGGTAGCTGGCGAATTGGTGGCTGAACTCGTGCCCGTCGGCGATGAATGTTTGCGTGTCGCGGACCGTCACGATCACGCGCGAGACTTTGCGCCTCCGGGCGGCCTGGCCGAAATCCTCGCCGCCCTCGAAGGTCGGGACGAACGGCTCGACCTCCGGCGTGAACAGCCAACCGACCTCGCGATCGGTGTAGCCGGTCGGGAAATCAACCCGGCCCTCGGCGTCAACCGGGATCTCGCCCAAATAGAAGCCATCGGCCCAGCCGTACATCGTCGTCCCGGCAAACGGGATCAGCGCCCCCGATTCGGTGACGATCTCCTCGCCCGTCGACGTGCCGATGGCCTCGCCGGTCGAAAGCGCGATCACGTCGTTGCCGGAGAAGTCGGAGAGCTCGATCGTGCCGTCGAGCTTCTTGGTGTCGTCCAGCGCTTCGACGGTATTGCCGGCTGAATAGGTCACGGCGACGATGACGGATCCGAAGCGGGCCGCAACGGCTGTCACCAACCCGGTGCTGTCCCAGGGGAACCAGCCGACGAAATCCTCGCCCTGGCGGTAGCGGCCAACGATCATCATGCCATCATCGTTGACGACGTAGATATGCCGGCCCGGCGCAGCGTCGGAGCCGTCGGCGACCGCGATCGAGACCGGGCCGGAGAACAGTTCCGCGTGAAAGTCGGTGAGGGAGACCACCTTGTAGGGAGCGGTATTCTGACCGGTCGGGTAGAGCGCGAACAGCCGATTGAGCTCCGATCCCACGAAGATCACGCTGTCCTCGGCAAGCACCGCACGGATATTGGCGGCCGCGTTGCTGGTGATCGGCCGGAACCGGGCGTTGGCCTGGGTCAGCGGCGCCGATGCCGAGATCGGCACGTAGAAGCAGCCGGCGTCGGTCAGAACGAATTGATCGGCGCCGCCGATGACTTGGTAGACCCGGCAGGTTCGGGGCACGTAGGTGAAGATCGCCGCATCGGCGGCGGAGCTGGCTGTGTCGATGTCGTCGGGAGCGTCGATCGCGCTCCAAATCACAGCTTCCTCTATCTGAGGGAAGTCGCAAAGGATCAGGCGCTGCGCGTCGAAGGAGACCGAGCCGGGCCAGCCCCGGTGGGCCGACATGAACTGCTCTTTCCACTGCAGGATCGCGCGGTGGGTGGTGTCGGCCGACTGGGCTGAGAGCTTCCCGCGCCCCTCATCGGCAACGATGTACTCTTTCCCGGCAATGTCGAAGCCCGAATAATTGTTCGAGACCGTGACGTAGACATGTTTGCGGCGCGCATCCACTGAGGTGATTTCGCCGACGGTGTTCGAGTCCTCGCCTTCGACGGTTTCACCGACCGAGAAGCCGTCGACGTTGTCGAGCGTCAGCCGGAACGTCGGCGGCAGATCCTCGATCACACTCGCTGTGGCGCTGAGGCCGCCGCCGGCAACCGCGGTGATGAGCAGTTCCCGGTCCATGTAGGTGAAATGGACCCCGACATGCCCGGCCTCGAACACCGCAGCCGACGCGGTGAGCGTAATTGACCCAGTGAGAGCGCTGGGGCTCATAGTGACGCCGGAGGCAGCGAAGCGGTAGAACGGGGCCATCACCCGCCCAGCAACGCCGGTGCGGAACGTGAAGGTGTTGAGAGACCAGACGCCGGTCGCGTCATCATATTCGAGATATTGAGGCTGCATCCCGCGCGCGGTGACGAAGATTCGCTTGCCGACCGCCTGCCACGAGATGGTCGGCAAGATCGCCGCGGTCCAGGGACACCCTGTGATATTGGAAACGACGCCGCCATTTTGCAGCCGCGCCGTGAACCGGCCGGCATCGAAGGTCACATCGAAGATGGTCGGCGAGATCGGGCGCACCAAATCGTGTTGCCCGCCGTCGAAATAGAGAACCTTGCGCCCGGGGCGGCGGCCGAGAGCGCCGGTATCCAGAGCCCGCACATTACGGGCCCGTTTCAAGCCCGCATCGAAAATGTCGAGATCCGAGCGGCGCTCGGCGTCGGGGCTGACCTGACCGGCCACGAAATTGCGCTGGCGCCGGATCGAACTAGGGATGGCCACTATCCGCGCCTCCGCCGGCGAGCGACGGTAGCCCCGCCGCGGAAGGTGTTGTGGCCCGGATTTTCACCATCGACCAGCGATCGTACCTTGCCGAGCTTGAGCTCGACATCGCCGTCTTTCATACGGGCCTCGGTAAAATCTTCGTTGAGACCACGCAGCACGCCGGCCTCAACCATCAGCGTCAGCACGGCGCTCGCTTGCGGGTGCCAGGCCGAGGTGTCCGATGGGTTGGCGATGTACTCGACCGAGACGCCGCTGATGGCATCCAGACAGACCAGGCGTCCCAGGATCTCGAAATTCTCGGTCTTGGAGCCGCCGACATAGACCCCCTTCAAATGGAGGACGTCGGTCGGCAATTGATGGGCGTAGTCCCATTTTTTTGACGGATTGGTGGCGGCCTTGACCAAATCGGCCGACGTTCGGGCGAACGGCCAGCCGTGCTCTGAAATCAGTTCCTCGACCGCTCGATCAAAAGCGGTATCGGCCGCCTGCCATTCCGGCGTGCCATCGTTCAGCGTGACGGTGCCGTTGCTGGTGGCAACAAGCGCGCGGTTGATGATCGTCAGCTTGTCCAAGGCGCCGAGCTCCTATCCGCCGGAACATCGACGAGGCGGAGCGCCGCCACAACGCACTACGCCAGAGTCGGACGAGGTGCTTGCAGGACCACGGCGATCCGGTAGAGATCGTCACCGGCGTCTTGCAGGGAGATCATCGTTCAGCCGTGCCTCCGCCATGTCGTAATAGGCCGGCTCTCCATCGTCCCCTCCATCTTGTTCTGACGCCTGGTTATTGCTCGACGCCTATGCTGTTTCGCCTGCATTGCTTAGCTGCCACCTGCGTTGAAGCTGTTCCGGTGAACGGATCCAATACGGTGTCGCCGGCAAAGCTGAACATGCGGATTAGGCGTTCGGCGAGTTCCACGGGGAATGGCGCCGGATGGTTCCGCGTAAAGGCTCCCCTGATGTCGTTCCAAATCTGCCGGAACCATCTACCATGATCATCCGCCGAAATTACACTGAGAAGCCTGGCAGCCGAGGTCGGGCTTCTGTAGCCGCCCGGTTTGCGCAGCATCAGAATGAACTCGATATCGTTTTTGATGATGCCGTTAGGCTCGAATGGCTTGCCGAGATATGTGCCGCCAGTCCCGACGGCCTCCGTCTTCATATTGCTAATCTTGTGCCAGATGATCGGCGCCAGATTGTCGTAACCGATAGCTGAGCATTGAAGCTGGATAGAGGCATGAAGCGGGACCACCATGTGTCTGCCCCCGTTTTGGCGACGGGACAGACAAATATCACCGACCACGCACACCAACCTACCGCCCGGAACAAGAGCATCGTAGCATCGCTTCCAGACCTTTTTAAGGCCCGCCAGAAACATCTCGTAGTCACCGAGGCGGCCCATCTGGCCCGATCTGTCGGGATATTCCTTTAGTGTCCAGTAGGGCGGAGATGTCACCACAAGGTGAACCGACGATGCAGGTAGCCGAACCCGTCTTGCGTCACCGAGAATGATCTCATGCGTTGTGGCGACGTTGGCCAGAAGGCCCCGAATCAGCTCGACATTCGCAGGGTCTTTTGCGAGCGCAGGGATATATTTACGATGCCGGTTCGGTTGTATCTTACGCAGATCGGGCGTGAGGACGGCCTCAAGGGCGGCTTCACGAACGCTTGGCCTCGGCAAACGAAGTGGCCTGTTCGATCCAGTTTTGCCGCCTGATGATCGCGTCATTCTTGCCCGGCATATCGAGCGCGTTGGCCAAGGTGGCTTCGTCGGACGCCGCGATCTGAGCGAAGGTGTGGATGCCGGCCTCATTGAGGGCCTTGGCGAGGTTCTGGCCGATCCCCTTGATCACGCTCAGATCGTCGCCGGTGATGCGCTGAGGCTTCGGCTCCGGCGGCTTATTGGCGGTTTTCTGCTTTTCCCCGCTTACGCGCTTGGGCGGCCAGGGATCCGGCTCGGTTAGCGAGTAGCGGTCAGGATCATTCTGCACCGCTTCCTTTGCGGTGACCGCCGTCCTAACCAGCGTGATCTCCTCGACCAGATCGTAAAGGGTGAATTTTGTTGGCATTCAAACCCCCTAGAAGCGCCAGCCACGCGAGACAAACGCGGTGTAGTTGATGCCGGTCGCGATCGAGCCGGCGACCACGGTCCAAAGCCGTAGATAGCGGTATTGGAGGTCCTTCTGCTCGTTCGTGAAGGCCAGTTCGTAACGGCCGATCAGGCTGTCGATCGCGCTGCCAAGCCGGACCTCGGTCGCGCCGAAATCAAGCTGCGCGAGGTTCTGAACGTCCGAGGCGAAGGTCGCGCTCGAGGAGCCCTGGACCAGGGCCGTATAGAGCTCATTGTTCGACGCAATCTCGACAGCGGTCAGGTCGAAAACGACAATGCCCTCGAACCGCCCGACTCCGAGGTCTATGATCTTGGCGGCGTCGTCGGCCTGCGCGGCGGCGGAAGCGGCGACGAGGCCGGCGTCTTTCAGCTCGAGCTCGGCGTCAAAGTTGAAAACGCGACGGCCCATATCGTTCTCCGTTTCGTTGCGCGTCGGTCGCGCGTCCTAATTATCGCCAGCCGTTGATTACGCGACTATGGCGGCGTTGGTGATGCTGGTCAGCCGAGCAAGACAGAACGGATGTTCATCGACCAATCCGACGTCCCAGGAGACGTGAGTGCGCCAAGTGATGCCGTCATCGATCAGACCCTTGTCTTGCACGTCGATGTCCATCAATTGGATTCCGTGAAGGCCATCCTCGGAGAGCTTCATTCCGTACAGTGAGCCGGTGACCGCGCCGCCGCCGCCGTTGGCGACTTCGTCGAAATCGGTCAGATCGCCTTCAATCTCGCGCTCGTAGCCGAACAGAAGTTTCTTGCCGGCGTAGGACAGTTTAGGCATCCCGGCTTCGTCCCAGGTCTGCATCACGAAGCCGGTGAGGGTGGTGTCCCGCGCCGCGCCGATAAACAGCGGAATTGAGGATCGAGGCGCCAGGATGTGGGTTGCGCCGTTAACCATGTTGAGCATGGAATCGAGGTTGGCCAAGCTCAACGCCGCGCCACCGGACGCCGTCGAATTGTGAGCGAGCCGCGTGTTGGCGACAGTGTCGGCACCATACTTGGCGACGCGCTTCTGGATGCCATCGAACTCGCGCGGCTGTGTCTCGTTGTCGCCGGCGACGAATGTGGCGGCCCAAACGCGGCCGACCTTGGCGATGCTCAGCTTTTCCTCGATCGCCCGGCGCTCAACGCCGTGCCGGCGAACAATCGCATTATCCACATCGGCGTGATGGTCGATCGGGAATGACGGCTCGGACAAAGCCTCGATCTTGCCAAGCCCGGTGCTTGGCGCCTCATTGATCCCGCGGAACGCGACCGTGCTCGGAAGCTCGGACTCCCGATAGTGCTCATATTGAGCACCGGAGAAGCCGGCGATCGGTATCGCGCTCATGATGTCGGACGACGCGGCGAAGATCTCGATCACGGGCTTGGCGATGTCGCCGTCATCGAGGCCCTTTGCGTATTCGACGAGTGTCATCAAGGCCATTGTGGGGCTCCTAAGCGGCCTCCCGCTTGGTCACGGGGTTTTGGTGGGCATAGTTCAATCGCTCGGCCGGGCTCATTTTCTCCCGCTTCTCGGGCGTCAATGTCGGCGGATCTTCGGTGTCTCGGCCGGCGCCGGAATAACCCGGTCCCTGACCTTCGCCGGCTTTGACCAGGCCTTCCATTTCTTCGACCTGCGCGGCGGTGAACAAGAGCCCTTTCAGCGTGCTCTCGCCATCGCCCTTGATTCTGGCGTCGAGACGCTTTTGCAGGCCATCGACTCGAGCCGTGCCCTCGGTGCCCAGCTTCTCCAGCTCCACCTTCTGCTGGGCGACCATGGCCTCGGTCTCGGCAAGATCGAGACCGGCGCGAAGCCCCATCATTTGCTTGAACTCGGCCTTCGTCAGATTTGCCTTCTTGGCAAATTCCCGCGCGGCCGCTAGCACCGGATCATCGGTCGGAATGTCGAACTCATAGCCGTCGGGTCGCTGGAAATCGTCTGCCAGCTCCGGCTCGTAGCCGTCCAACTCCTCGGGCACGTCGGCCTGACGCGCGGCTGAGGCCTGGACAGCATCATCATTGTCGGCCTTGTACTTTACGAGCTCGTCGTGATCGGTGGCCAACTTAGCGTGATCGACGCCGGCCTTGTCGTCCCAATAGGGATCATAGGATTCGCCGAAAGCTTCCGGGCGGGTCGGCGCGGAAGGCTCGCCGACGGCACTGGCGCCGGGGCCGGCCCTGGTGCCAGGCCCTGGTGCCGTCGTCAGGCGCCAGCGCGGCCATCGCAGTCGTGCCCATCAACCTGTCAAGCAGTCTCGTCGTCACGCTTCCGGTCCAATCCTGCGGCCCTTCATGCGACCCTTGCTCGGCTTTGCTGCCTTGTCCTCATTGTGGACAAACGCTTGCTCGCGGCCGGCCGCTATTCGGAGCAATTCGGTCGCAAAACTGCGACGCCCGTTGTGAGCCTGCAACGCACTGGACCCGAGGGGCCCGATTTCGGCGGCGACGCGCCTCAATGACTCGGCCAGCGCCGGCCCGTTTGCCGAGCGAAAAGTGTCCGCCCATGCCTCCATAAGAGGGGGGTCTTTCCAGCTCCCTTGGCTCATGCGGCACCATCCGGCGCGGCGTCACCACCATCCGGCGTCACCACCATCCGGCCCGGCGTCACCGCCGCCGTCACCACCAGCCAACTCGGGAGCGACCTGGATCAACTGCTCGACCATTTTCTTCACCTCGTCCTCACTACGAAGATCGACCAGTTTGTCGCCGAGCTTGTCTTTGATCGCCTTCGCCGTCTTGAGCGGGTCGACGACCGCTGGGGCGAGCTGCGGGAAGAACGTGTTGATCAATTCGAGGAAGCGAACCGCGATCTGGACCTCCTGCTGCTCTTGAGCCTTGGTCGCCGGATTTGATGGTTCGGTGGCGATATTGACGTCTTGAATGGCGAGCGGCTGGATCGAACCCCGGAGCAGCGACAGATATCGAAACCGCGCGAAGATCTGTGCCGGCCCCTCGAAGAAGAACCTAAGACCCGGCGTCCCGATTCGACGCTGCGCCTTGACCATTTCGTCGATCCACTGGGTCGCTGTCGGCGGCGTCTTGCCTTGCTGATCGGGATAGTCGGCGAAGTGCTTCCGGCGAACCGAGCGCTCGAGGTCGGCAATGGTGAACAGGCCGAAATCAAGATCGCCGGTGAAGTAGAGCGGCGTGATCTCATCACCGCGGCCGCCCGGCCGGCGCGGGTAGCCCTTGCCGTCCTCGATCCCGCCTTCGAAATTGAGAATGCCGTCATCGGGAAACGCAAATGGCGGGTTCATCGCAGTTGAGGCCCGATTCGCCTGCGCCTCGGTCAAGGAGTCGATCACGCGCAGCATTGGCAGCGAGTCGATCGTGGGCCCGTTGCCGAAGGCGTGCTGGCTGTCGGGTGAGAAGCGGAAAACGATCAGTGGGCAGGACCCCTCGCCCCTGGTCCTCCCGTGAGCGACAACGGTTTCGTCCAGCATCAGGACTCGCTGCCAAACAATGTCGGTCCGCTCGGACCAAACTCGCCAATGACCCCAGCTCACCCGAACCCAGGCTTTCGGATCTTCGCGTATCAAGTCACGAAATGCGCCAGTGATGACATCTGGCGGCACCACAGATTCGAGCTTCGCAGCTCGCACATGGCGGACGACAAACCGATCGTCGACGTTGCCATCCGGGCCGATATTGATTTCGAGCTCTCGCAGCGGCACATGCTGAACCCCAATCGGCCTGTGGCCCGCGGTCTCGTCGATCCACAGGGCCAGCGTGCCGATCCCCGCCTCCGGCACCAGCGCGGTGGCAAGCTCGGCATCGAAATTGGACGAGCGGATCTCTTTGAAGATTTCGGTATCGTTTTCGAGCGCGCGGTCTTTGATCTGCTCCCAAACCGGCTCCGGCACACCGCCGGCGGCCTTCGACGTGGCCCAGTTGATCTTTGCCGGGAAGAACGCTGCTATGACTTCGGTCGCGAAGTCCTCCGAGACCTCGCTGCCGACGCCGGTTACCAGCTCATCCTCATCGCCTTCGCGCGACTGCAAATCCGGCTGGTTGTCCGAGCTGAGGCGACGAGACAGCCGCGGGCGGGTGAAGAAATAGGCCTCGCGCACGTCGTCGTTGACGATCTGCTTTTGCTTGCGGCAGTCGGCCAGCCGCGCCTCGGCTTCGTCAGCCAGCCACTCATTCTCGGTCTTTGCCCTTGGTGGCGCTACCACTGGGAGTGTGGTCACCGCCGGAACCCAAGAATTGGTGGACGGCCACCGGATCTCGATCCGAACGTCCGAAGCAGGAAGGAATTGCGGAGTTCGACGCGGTCACGGACGGCCGCAATGCGGGCGAGGCGGGCGCGCTCCTCCTCGGTCGCCAAGATCTTCTGCTGCTCGGCCTTCAGTTCTTCTTCGTTCTGAGGGATGACGGTTTCGGCAGGGCTGACGACGGGACTGCCCTCGACCTCACCAAAATCAGCGAGCGTCTTGCGTTTCCCGAGGTTGGGAAAGAGCAGCGGCTTCCCCGCTTCCAGCCGCCTTTTCCTGATCCGCGCCAACCGTCGTCCCCGCTACGATTTTGCCACCGTGAGCGAGGCAGTCTTGCAGGAACCTATCGGGGCGCAACGCACGGGACGGTATGCCCGTGATGTCGATGATCTTCGAGACGCAATAATTGACCGGATGCCACCAAATCCGCTCGGGCTGACTTGTGTCTGCCGGCAGATACTCGACCACTAGGCAGTCCTTCATCATGGTGTCGATCGCAGTCGCGGCGTGCCGCTCGTGCATCACCGCGAATTCGGTCCCATGGAAGGTCCAGCCGTAGAACACCCAAAGTTTTTGCACCGGCACGTAACCGAAAGCGGAGACGTGCTTGTACCGTCCGGGGATCATCTCGACCCACCAAAGCGGTGAGCTCGGCCGAAAGCAGATGAACCACTGTGCTGGTCGGACTTCGATCGGCCTCCACATTTGCAAAACGGCCTCCCAGATTATGCGCCTTTCTATGCGTCGCCGCTTCACGGTTGACAGAAAATCGCCATTTTCGGGTTTGGTTGCCTCAGCCCCTGCCCCTCCGTCTCGAGCGGCGCCGTGGCACCAAATTGACCGGCTGCGGCCTCTTTCCCCTCCCGACCATCGCCAGCCCCGCACCCTCGCCGAGCTCGGCGTATTGAACCGAGTCTGCGATGTCGGAATGCTTGTCCTTGACCGGCTTGCGCTCGTTGGTCGGGTTGGCCTGTTCCTTCGGGAAGTGATAGCCGCCACTCAACGCCATCTTCAGGCGCGTGCAACGCGGGCTAATCACGATCGCCGGGCGGCCGCGCACCAACAGATCGAGCTTGTATTCGACCGCCTCAATTCGGGTCTGGATGTTGTTGCCGGGCACCGGCGCCGGCTGCACCCTCAAGCCATGACGATCAAACACATCGTAGGCCGTGTGCTCGTCTGCTTGCGTCCGATCCTGGCCTTTCGGATCGCCCCATATCCGCAGCTCACCCTTCCGCGCCAGCACCCATGGGTAGTGCAACGCCAGCACCTCCCGGACCACAGGCGCAAACTTCGTGGCACCCGCGTTCTCGAGCGCGGCATCAAACTGATATTGTCGCTGGCCATTGATCGTCTGCGAGAACACCGCCGCCGGCCGACGGCCAAAGTCCATGCCAACTACGACGTCCTGATAGGGCACGGGCTCGAGCGGCTCGGTTGCCATGTGAACATGCTCGTCGAAGCTCGGCCACACCGGATCCCCCTCGACTCGAGGCACGATCTTGTTGGCGAGGTTGGCCTGGATCCATCGGATCGGCTTGCCGCGCCGCGCACGTCGGTAGTAATTCTCGCCCGGTATTTCCTCAGGCGAGTCGGCGTTCTGGTCGGCGAGCCATCTCAGATTTTCGGCTTCGGGATTGACGCGCCAGTCGACAACGCGGCCGCTGCCGTCCTTAACCTCGAGGAGCGCCGGCGGCTGCACGAAATAGGCGAGCTCCGGCGGCCGCTCGAAGGCCATACGATCGTCCAGAGACATATCATCAGGCAGCGGCACCTCGCCGGTGATCTTCGGAAGCCAATGGCTCTCGGGCGGCGCATTCAGATCGGCAATCGTGCCTGACCATCGCGAGCCGCCGTCGATTGCGCGGGGATAGCGCCCTACCCGGCCGTGACCAGCGAAGAACGATGGCATGTCGGCAAACTCGAGCTCGTTCCACCACCAGCCGGTCGGCTCGAGCGATCGAAACTGCGCCTCGGCCTTGGTGTCGTCGATCGCCGCGAACCAGACGTCGAGCTCAATATCCCCGACCCTGATTTCGTGCAGATAGGGCCGACTACCCGTGAACAGCTTCCCGTATTCCGCCTCGGGAAACCATTCGAGCCAAGTTTCCAGCGTCGTCGTCTCGATCCGCGGGTAAGTGTCGCGCATCACGAACCAGCGAGACTTCTGCTTACCGCTCTCGCCCCGATTCTGCTCAACAGCGTGCTGCCAAATTCGCTGACAGCAAGCAGTCGACGTACCGGAGCCCCAGGGTCCTCGAATGATCGCCAGCTCTGACCGATCGAACAAGAACCGAGTCAGCTCCCGACCGTCGGGTGTGTAGATCTTGCGGCCATGGGCGTCGCGCTCGACCTGCGGCCGCGCCGGCCGGATCGCCTCAAGCTGATGCGCCCGCTCGCCAGCCCAATAGGCGCCCGCTGCCGTCATCCGAGCCGCAAAGTCTTGATCGGCGGGCCGGATCCACGAGACAACTGGATTGCGGCCTTAACGTCAGCCATCAACCACCTCCAACCGATTTCAGGAAAAAACTCTCGCTGGCACTACGAATTGAGATACCGCTCGCCGTTTTTGGGGGCCGGGTCGCCTGGCGCGGCTGCTCAGATCGAGGGGCCGGGGTGCCGTTCTTCATGACTCGGCCAGAACGCTGCCCTTATCTTTCAGCGGGTTAGGCTCATTTGTCGCCAGCTTAGTAAGCTGTTGCTGTGCTGGGATCACGTCAGCGAAGCGAGGATCGACCCCGAGCACATAGCCGGGTTGCTGCACGTTCACCTGCACATTGACGGAGCCGGGCCGATCGCTTTCTCCGTTGCTATCCAGATACTTAGACGCGTTGAGCTTCACCGCTTCGGATGCTGCGGCTTCGGATAGCTGACCGATCTCATGGATCGCGCGCGGTCTCTTGCTCTCTCGGAGCACCTGCAACAACTCGTTGTACCGAGCGACGACGACTGGGTTTCGGAAGGCGATGCGAAGGCTATCGTCGCGCATTCCAACGGCTTGGGCTGCTTGCGGTCTTGTCAGGGGGACGCCGGGCATTTCGCTGTTGGTGTTGCCGAACACCATCAGCTCGAGGCATTGCCGGACGCGAGGGGAAAGACCGATCGGGGCTCGCCGGTTTTTCCTCGGCCGACCTGGTGCACGAACTGGAGGCGGGAGCACGGTTGCGACGGCTGCGGACATGGCCGGGAGGATGCGGGGCGTTCGGGCCGATCGGCAACGCACTGAGGAAGCGTAGGCGCCGGAAGCGTAGGCGCCGGGCGCAAGCGGAGGTCTTTGGGAGCTGAGCCGCGCGCGACCCTGATTCGGATGGTTGCTCGATCGGCGATCACGTTTCAACGCACTGGACTTTAGTGGCGCGAGCGCTTGATTGTTTCGGAGCCGAAACGCTTGACAACAGTTGGCACGTTTCTTGCCGCTTGGCGTCTTGGCGTCTCACTTCCGTTCTTTTCGTCGATATATTGATCACGAAACGGAATCGGCTTATTAAGGTCAATGGTGGCGGCGGGGTCCGGCGCATCGGCCAAGGTTAGAGGGGGGGCGAGACAATGGCACACGCTTTTGATACTTTGGCCTTTGCTCAACGTCTCCGAGGCGCTGGCGTCAGTGAGGCGCAGGCGGAGGCAACGCGCCAAGGCCGCGCGCGATTTCGTCATGGCTGACCTTGTGACCAAATCCGATCTTGCCGACGCGCCGGAGCCGGAGCCAACCACCGAGCTCACCGAGATCGGCGAGCAATACGTGATCCCCGGCTGCGAGCGCGACCAGGCGCGAGGGCCGAAGCAGGGCAAGCTTTGGGACTGACCGCAAGGGTCGGGCCGGGATGTACCGGCACCCCGGCCCTATCCCGCGCGGCCGGAGATGCAGCGTGACTGCAAAGCCACACGGGACTGAGGGGACAGATATCACCATGCCCACGAAATCCAAGCGGTCGCTGGCAAAGGCGCCCGAACATGAGCGCGCCCGATATTGGCGCGAGAACATCGTCAACCTGTCGCGGCGCGAGCTCGCCGAGCGGATCGGCATCAGCGAATCACGCATCACGGACTATGAGCGCGGCCACGATCGAGGATCCGGCGAGCCGATCGACCAGGGGGCCATGACGCGCTACCGGCCGGCCTGCGCGGCGATCATGCTCGGGGTCGAATTTGACTGGCTGACGCTGAGCCTGACACCGCCGGGACAGGTGCGAATCACCATGCCGAGTGGGGATTCCGGGGGCCGTGGGGATTCGTAGTGGGGTTTAAGTGTTCGCGGCCGGCGAAAGAGGCAGGGTCACCGCCCCGCTCTCTGCCTACCTCGCCCCCTTCCAAAAGGGACAAGGGCCGGTTCCTGGGTCATTCAAGTCGTCGGGCGGGAGTCCAA
Source organism: Kaistiaceae bacterium (assembly GCA_963667605.2). GTDB lineage: Bacteria > Pseudomonadota > Alphaproteobacteria > Rhizobiales > Kaistiaceae > JADLGL01. Next base: position 507,721 of record CAXXUZ010000002.1, on the reverse strand, counting down.
ATCTCGCTCGGCGGCTCCTCTCCAAGAGTGATCCCCTACAGGATTCGCATTAGAGCGAACGTTGCACACATTGCAACACATTTTCTGTTCCGCGGTTCGGAACACTCTAGCCTGAATCCGGCATTTTCCGCCTGCCCGCACTTCTCGCCGGCTCCGCACGTGCCTACCTTCTTGGCTTTTCGAAGTTTGTTCGTCTGATGGAGTGTGGCTAGGAACGACTGTGGAGTTCAAAGGGAAGGACGCGGCCGAACCTTCCGATTGAGGCATTGCAGCAGGCATCCCAAATCGTCGTCGCCATCTCTCGGTGATCCTCGATGGATCTCCACGGGCGGCTGTCAACGCCCATATCCCAGAATGAGGACCGGATTGGACGAACGGATCGGAAGCTTTCTACCAGATCGATTGGTGCGCCATTCTCGGTAAATAGAGAAGTGTAATCTGAGTGAACCAACAAGATGTCTTGCCCAGTGCTAAATCTAAATCCGAGGGGATCAAGCGATAGCAGATCGTAGTGCGGCCCCGCGACGTCCAAAACATAGCCTGAGGAACAACCGGAGAAGCCGCCATAACTAGAATCGGTGTAGCGTGGATCAAACTCTACTGTGAATGCAATTGGGGGGGGGGGATTTCCGGGTTGACTTCGATGTAGATTAGATCGGGAGCGTAAGCACCCAAGAGTGACTTGAGGATCGGTCCGTCAAACGAATCTATGTCAATCTTCAACAAACTGAAATGCTGAGGACAACCGGCGTCGGCCAGAATTCTGACGGCGTTCTCGGGTGTGACAAGGGTGTTCTGCAGTTTCCTGACATCCGGTGACGGTAGATTTACGGACAAAGCCGGGTGCTCGGCCGCGTCGACCGCTATACCCGGCCATCCATCAGCGTAAAGTTCGTAGCAGGGGTCCCTCCATTTGCCGTCGTGACAACCGATATTCACCACGAACCGGGCAGCTTCGGAATGCCGCGTAACCACCCGAGCCGCTTTGCCCGGCGTCATCCTTTCTCGCTCTGCCAGCAACATTCGATCCAACTCAGAAACGTCACGCCCATAATTGCGAAGCCCCTCAAGTGCCAGCTGGCCTTCGTTGTCGTCCGCTGGTATCCGGGACAACAGCGCCGTGTAATTCTCCTTCTCCAGATTTGCAGCGCCGGTTTTTATAGCGAGCTTGAGCAACCACCACCGCAGTGCAAAGCTGTCCCACCGTGTGTCCTCGACCACCTCGGCAAGCGCGAACGCACCGGCATTGCTTTTGGCAGACAACCGTCGAATGGCTTTGATCCGTGCTTTGAGAGCATTTGGATCGGTGTCCGCGTCGCGCCCGGCGAACAGATCCGTCATCGCTTTCACGTCGCCAAGTTCTAGTAGGCGCAGCACTGCCCTTAGCAACTGCTTGCCCTCCAGCCGCCGTTTAGCCCAGTGCCGATTTGCTTTGGCCAGTGAGGCGATTGAGTCGATGAGTTTTGCCTTTCTCGACAGCTATGACGATGAGAACAACAAGGGCAACATTGACCGGCGTGACTTTAATCTAGTCATCTTCCGGCTTCACGACGACCATTAGCTTGACGCCAAGCGCACCCAGCCAAGTCGGCATTGACATCGTGCCCATGGTCCGGCCGCTAATCCCCTTGTAGGCTTCCAGCTTCGAAACATAGCGGTCGGTGAAGCCGGCTTTTGTGTCGAGTTCCTCTTGCGACATCCCGAGCGCCTTGCGCCGCCTCACCAGGATCGACACCAGTTTCTTGTAGGTCCTCGCTGTTCCCAGGGCGATCCCCGGTGACGCTTGTGACGCGTCACCAACCGTCACACCTTTCTTTCGTTCACGCCATCGTCGGGTCCTCTCCCGAGCCTTCACTTGCCGCTCGAGCACGCTCACCGCCAACTGGACCGCGCCGGTCTTCTCCTGCTCGATCAACACGGCCGCGATCAGCTCATCGGGGAGTTTGACCGTCGACGAGCCTGTCATGATTGGCCCGCTGCTTCCGGTGATCGCCGCCGACGGTACTTTGCAAACACATCCGGCCGATCGGCGTTGCGCTGCCTGTCCTCGGCCGCAGCAGCGGCAGCGCTGGCTGCTACGTCCCTGCGAAGCTTTCCGAGCCCAGCGATCACCCGCGCCCTTTCCTCCGGCGGCGATCGCGAAACCGCGATCTTCGCCTGCAGCACCTCGAGGATCGCTGCTCGCTCGTCGCGCCATGGCTGCACGATCTTACGGGCTTCGGCATGGACCTGCGGCGCCGAGGGTGGCCATGCGATGTTGTGACCGGCGACCAGGCCGCGGCCGAATCGCCCCGCCGCCTCGGCCACACACCAAGGTGGTAGATCCTGCAGCGCTTGAACAAAGGCCGTCGTCGTTTGCCGGGCCTCGCTCTCGCCGGTCCGCCGCGTCCATTTGTCCATGAGCTCGGTGATGATGACGGCCAGCTGCCTCCGGCTCCGCTTGTCGAGCTGATCCGAAAGCAAGGCGACCCGATGGCTGAGCGACTGGCGCAGCGCTCCCTCGGGCTTCCGGTCGGCCGGCAATAACGCCCGGCCAAGACCGTCTCGCTCAATCGCGTTGCGGATGTACGATAGATTCCGCCACAAGATCGAGGATATCGGAGCTGGGATCCGGCCATTGCCCCCTCGATTCGCCACCGCTGTCGTCGTCTTTGCCATCGTCGTCCAAGTCACCGCCGCTCAAAATATCAGCCCGCACGGCTGCGAAGCCGCCAGGTCGGTCAGGTTGGCCTCGAGGACCCCGCGATCGCTCCTCGGCCGCCTTCCGGCACCAATTGCGCCATGTCGCCAACCAATCGACTTTGCGACCGTGGCGGCCGGGTATGCCGCGCCAATAGTCGCGAAACCGATCGGCCTCATAGGTGGATTCCTGCAGGCTAAGCCCCTCGGCTTTTGCGGTCGCGCCGTCTGCCAACCAGTCGGCAGGGATGCGTGTTCCCGCGTCACTGACCCTTTTTCTTTTGACCCCCGTAGGGGGGTTTTCTTTTTGGGGCTCTTCTTTTTGTTCTAAGGAACTACAGGAGGTAGAGGCTTGGGGTTCTGCGCGCGATGCAGCGTCACCGGTGACGCTTTGTGACGTTACATGTGACGCTTTGTGACGCTTGTGACGTTACATGTGACGGTGACGCCTGTGACGCTTGTGACGTTACATGTGACGCTTGTGACGGTGTGACGCTTGTGACGGTCACGTCACGGTGACGCTCTCGCCATCGACGGGTTCTCTCGGCTCCGGCTGATCGTGGCTTTGTCGCCTCTTCATCCCTCTTGATTCGCTCCGTCGCCTCGACCACCTCTTCGGCGGTCATGCCGGTACGCAGGAGCTCTCGGAGAACGGCCGCCGTTACCGGCATCACGGCGCTCCCTCGAGACTGTCGTGCGGTTCGTGTCGCTGAGCCATGACGGCGTGCGATGTGTTCTGCATCAGGACGCCACCGGCGCGATGTACTGTCGGTAGGGCCGGACGAAACGATCGATCGCCGCACTGCAGGCAAGGTCAGGCCAACGTTGCGACAGCGGCGGCCGAGGCCGGACCAGCGTCACCGCGAAGCTGACTTTTCCGCTCAGTCCTTCGACGTCTTTCTGCAATCGCAGAATGTTCTTGTCCCCGCGCACGACAATTGAACGGGGAGTTTCCAAAATCGGCTGGGGCCGATCACGTCGCGGCCGCAGCGTGGAGGTCTTGATGACGATCGCTCGGTAGCGGGAGACGGTGCCCTTTGCGACGCCGAACTCGCCCATGATCTGCCGGATGCTCGCACCGGCGAGGATGCGTTCCTGAATAGCCATAACGGTCTCTGCGGGGAGCACGCGCATCACGCGGCCTCCACGCGCACTTGCAGCCGCGGCCTGTCGCTGTAGTGCTTTCTGACGCAGCCATCGACGATCTGCTTGTCGTCGCGGAAAACGATCTCGTTCAGCGCATCGAGCGTCTTAGCTAGATTGTCGAAGTCGGGCTTGGTCGTCGGCCGGATCCGGCCGGCCAACGCATCGCCGCGCTTTCGCTTCGACCAGCTCGCCGGCACCGGCATGAACGCCAGGATCAGCACGGCGACCGGCCCCTCGATCGGTCGCCGCCCCCGCATCGCCTCGGAACCAGCGGCGCTCAGAGCACCCTCATAGGAGCGCGTCTTGTCGTCGGTATAGGTCCGCACGAATGAGCCCCTGCGCGCAAATCGCGGCCGCCCCTTTCCCTTCGGGACACCGGCGATCTCGATGACAATGGTGCTATCGAGACACGGCTTCGTCAGCATCTCTGGCGGCCTCGTCCAGCGGCATTTGAGGTTCATCCGGATCGGGGGTCGCTGTCTCCCGCTCACCGAAGAACTCGGTGTGATCGGCCAGCACGATCAGGGCGTTCGCGCCTTGATGATCGGCAAGAGCGATGATGTTCGATTCGCTGAACACCGCCTCGAACTGGCCCTTCACTTCCCGACCATTGACGCCGAACTTGCCGAGCATCACCGGAACCGCGTCGAAGCCGCTGCGAGCGATTAGCGCCGTGCCCCGGCGAACCATGTCATCCGCCAGCTTTTCGATCGCGTCGATCTTCTCTTGCTGCTTCACCTCGCCGAGCTTCTGCCAGACGACCGGCATTGCCCGGATGTGGGTCAGGATCGAATCGCGGAAGTCACCGGCCAGCGTCCCCAGCCCGAGATCTACCTGCCGCTCCCGCTTTTCCCGATCGATCTCAGCTTCCGTCTTGGCCCTTTCTTCGCTCACCGCCACTCTCCTGCTTGGTGGTTGCCTCAGTCGAGACCGAGCGCCGCCTTCGCGCGCGCCAGGTCCGCCTCCGCCTCCGCCAGCGTGTCGTCACGAGGATCCACGCCAATCGTGCGGAGGATCTGCAGTTCATGTTCAAGGTGCCGCACCTCAGATTCCAACCGGCGAACCAGAGCAGCCCGTAACTTGCCTATTGTCTCGCCGTCAGCCCGCTTCCGTCGCCGATACCACAGCCCCCAAAGGGTCCAAAAACCAACGCCAGCCTCGGCGCTGACATTGTGCATCGCACTCTCTACTCCTGCCGTTTTGGCCCGCTCGCGCTTCACGAGGCGTCTCGCATAGTCGCTAGCAAGGTCGGTCGAACTCATTCCTTGATCCGATCTCCACGAATTATGGACAGACACTCCACTTCTCCTCGGTCATGTTGACTGGGGAGGGGAGATGTACCCGCGCGGCCGAGCAGTTTGTGGACGGCAGCGGCCGGCGGGAGACTCGAATGATGGACGGAGGCGCGATAGGATCACGGCTTGGCCCCCCGCGAAGGAGGGTCGCGATGACCCCGGATGAAGTCGGCGCTACGCTCGCCGCCTTTGCTCAAGCGCTGGTCGCGGCGCTCATGCCCGGCCCCGAAGGAGCCGCGGCGCTGGAGCGCCTGGCGAGCGAGTTGCACGAGATAGCGACGGAAGCGCCGGTTGACTCCGACGAGCGGCTGAAACCGATAGCGGATGCGCTCGCGGCGAGCGAGGCCTAGCGCTCGACGACGGTCGCGAAGGACTTCGACGAGCTGGGGATAGGGCGCGTTCATGCCGCCGTCCGATAACCAGAGGCCGGGGCAAACGAAGAAAAGGCCGGGCTAGGCCCGGCAAGGTGGCAATCGGAGTGATCGCTCAGGGAGGAACTGATCGCACGCGAGTCGCCAATCCGGCGGCGTCCGGGATACGGCGCAGACTCGGCAGCTTTCCGGCTGGGGGAGGGAGGACTGCCAGCCCGTCGCGCGATCGAGAGCGGTCGGGTCAGCATGATCAGGCCGCCGCGGTCTCGGTTTGCGTCGACGGCCCCTTGCCATGCGTCGAAAGAAGAAAACCCGGAGGAAGGTCAATTCCTCGCGTCGCCGCAATGTCCGCCACCGAGTGCCGCCATCGCCAGGGGATGCCGTTTTGCTTCCATTTGTAAACGGCCGCGCGATTCTTTCCTTTCGCCCCAACTTCGCCCCAGAGAGCCCTTGCCACGGCTGTCCCTCCGCCGAGCTGGTCAATGAGGTCCGCGTGCCCATCCATGGCAGAATAATCGGAATATCGTTCCGACAAGTCAACCCCGCTTTGTCGGAAAACAGTTCGCACGACATTGCGACAGAATTTCCGCACGATTTGGGGATGGCGAAAAAGTCACGCGATCCAGATACTATCGCCGCCGGTGCAAGGCTTAGAGCTACGCGCCTAGCACTGGGCGTCGAAACAGTCAGGCGCTTCGCTGAGCTCACCCGCGTGCACGAGAATAAGCTTTCGAAGTACGAAAACGGTGCTGCGATGGTGCCTCCCAGCTATGTCACAAAGCTCAACGACGCGTATGGAGTCACGCATGATTGGATCTACGGAGCGATCCGACGCGGGCTACCGCACGAGTTGGTGCTGAAGCTGATGGAGGGCCCGCGCCGTCCTGGCGCGGGCTGAGCGATGGAGCGAGCCGACCGCTGATCTTTCCGACACAACCGTTCCAGGGTCGGAAAAATCTTCTTGACAGGTCGGAATATATTTCCGACAGTTTCGCTCATGACCGAGCAGGGCGCGACCGAGCTGGACGACCGCACCGAGGCTGAAAAGGCCGGCGTCGTCTTTACCGTCACCAGCTCCGTCCACGGCCACGCCCACGTGGAATACACCGGCACCCACACCGGCGCGGCGACGTCCGAGCTAGTGGCCAAAACCCACTATCACCCCTTCTTCGGCGGTCGCCAGGCCTGGGCGGCCGACGGCCATTGGGGATGCATCGTTTACGTGGATTAGGAGGACTGAAATGCCAATGCAGACCGGATATGCCGTGACCATCAAAGGGTTCGTGAGGGTAGACCCGAGCGATCTTGACGCTCACGCAAGAGCCATCGCGGCGGTGCAAGCGGCGAAGGATCGCAACGTGGCCCCGCTGTTTGAGCTGATGGCGCTCGAACATATCGACGTCCGCCCCAAGACCCGCCACGCGCCAGAGCCGAAAGCCGACATCGGCGGATTTGCTAGTGAACGCGGCCCCGAAGGACCGAGGGAATAACGGTGACGGGCCTCGTCGCCCGCCAGCACGAGCACGAGTTGGCGCACCCTCCCGCCCGTGGGCACATCGAGCAGGGCGACGAGGCCAACCCTGTATCGCCGACCACGGATGATTTCACCGACGCGGCCGAGCTCGTCGATGCCGTCGGCCCGGTCGAATCACGGCAAATGGCGATCTTCACCGCCGCCCATGTGATCTGCCGAGCCCGGATGAGGGGTCTTGTCCAAGGGCTCCAACACAACGTGCGGAACCAGCAAGGGTGCCGATGACCAACCCCGCTTCGATTAGCGTAGCCGCCTACCGCTCCGCCGCCGAGGCGGCCCTTGTGGCCAGAGCCGGCCGTGCCTGATTCGACCGGCAAAACAATCTCGGCCACGCAGGCGCCCGCACTGTGGAACGCCTCGCCTTGGCTGACGCGGTGGATGCTCCATCAGCACTTCACCAACGGAATGCAGCTCGACAAAGCGGCCGATGCCCGGATGTCCTGGGGGCTCAAGTTGCAGCCCTTGATCCTCGAGCAGGCGGCCGAGGATCTATCGCTCGAGATCCGGCCGAACGAGGGTGATATCTATGAGCGCCGTGGTCTCTTCGGCTGCACCCGCGATGCGATCGTGATCGACCCGACCCTTGGGCCCGGGGCACTCGAGACCAAAGTCGTATTCGACTATCGCGATTGGATGAGCGCATGGGATGGCGGCCGGACCGCGCCCCGTCACTACGAGATCCAACTGCAAGAACAAATGCTGGTCGGCGATGGCGAAACCGGCGAGTCGTTCCGTTGGGGCGTCATCGCGGTTTGGGTTGCCGGCGAGGTCCACTATCTCCGCCGCGACCCGGTTGAGGAGCTGTGGAAGGCGCTGCGGGCCGAAGCCGAAGCCTTTTTCGCCGCGGTAGCCGCCGGCGCCGAGCCGGATCCGTTCGGGCTCGCCGTCGAGCTGCCGATGCTGAACGCGATCGAGCGCACCGGCGAAGTGATCGACCTCACCGACAATATCGACATCGCCGAGGAAGCCCGGATGTTCAACTGGGCCAAGACACAGGCGCGCAGCCATTCCAAGATAGCCGACAGCTCCAAGGTCAAGCTGCTTAAGGCACTGGGCGACGCCTCCGCGGCCGAGTGCTTCGGCGGCATTCGCTTGAAGGTTTCGCAGTCGAAGATCCCCGCGTCGACCCGCGATCCTTTCACCCGCACCGTCCTATCGGCCTCGGTGCCGCCGGTCCTGCCCGACGAGCTGATGGACACCGTCAAGAAGGCCGAGCTGACATGAGCAAACCAGCCTCTCTCTTTGGGCCGTGGCATTACGAAGCCGAGCACGGAAAAATCATCGGCGCTGACGGCCAGATCGTTCTGTTCGTGGCTTCCGCTCGGCTGCTGTCCACGGACGACCCGCTGTGCATGAAGATTGGAAGCATGGCAGCCGCCGCGACTGATCTGTATGTGGCGCTGAAAGCGATCACCGAGGCGGCCGCCACGTTCAACACTATAGGCGAAGCAGAATTCGACGCCGCTACTTCCGCCCTCGCCAAAGCCCGAGGCGGCGCATGACCGCTCCGTCGACCAACACCGCCCTGGTCGCGCTCGAGGAGCAACTAACGCCGCTCGCCCCGCGCTTCGAGGCGGCGCTGGCGGGCATGATGCCGGTCCAGCGCCTGATCCGCACCGTCATGGTTTCGGTCGAGCGACTGCCCAAGCTCCTCGAATGCGACCGCCAGTCGATCTTCACGGCCGCGATGTCGGCGGCCTGCCTCGGGCTCGAGGTCGATGGCGTCACCGGGCAGGCCTTCCTAATACCGTTCAAGAACCGGGCCCAGCTGGTCATTGGCTACAGGGGATTCAATACCCTCGCCGCCCGCTCCGGCATCACCATCACTGGCGCCGTGGTCCGCGAGGGCGACGCCTTCGAATATGAGAAGGGCTCGGGCGTCTTCGTCCGCCACAAGCCGTTGTTGGAAGGGGCCGCGGTGCGCCGCATCGTTGCCGCCTGGGCCTGCGCCAACCACGCCGAGCGACCGCCGGTGATCGAGATCATGGGCATCGACGAGCTCATGGCGGTGAAGGAGCGATCGCCCGGCGCTCGGCGCTCGGATAGTCCCTGGAACGACGCGAAGATCGGCTTCCCGGCGATGTGTGAAAAGACGGCCAAGCGCCGTCTCGCGCGATCGCTGCCGATGTCGATCATGCAGACGGCCGCGCGCATGGACGAGGCGGTCGACGAGAACGCAAGGCCGGCCTGGATCACGCCGGATCGCGGGCTCGAGATTGACGGCCAGGCCGAGGCGGCAACGCCATATGAAGCGAGCGAGACGCCTGACGCCGGCAAACTTATCGGTTCCGCAACGGAGGGGGCCAGAAGGACCTCCAATGCGGAAGGGGGCGGGGTTGACGAGCAACCCGCCACGGCTGCTGACAAAGGTCCCGCCCCCGACAATTCCGACCTGATCGACGGCTATGAGCAGCACGTCCAAATGGTGCTCGCCGAGGACAGCACGGCCGCGCAGCTCGGGGAGTGGTGGAACAGCGACGCGCAAAAAGCGCAGCGAAAAATCATCGGCGGATCGGATCGGATGGACGCCCAACGCGACAAGGTGATGGCCGAGGCTGAGCGGCGGCAGGAGCGGGAGACGGTCGATGGGTGACCGTCCAATCCTATTCTCAGGCGAGCAAGCGAACATTGACCTGCTAGGCCAGGCCGCATGACCGCCGCCCTTTACAAATCCGAGGCCGAGATCGCCAAGCTGGCCGGCGTGCCGATCGAGCAGTGGCACGCCATGGCGTCGGTGTGGGACAGGCAGGGACTACCGCCAATCGATCTGCAGACGGGCAAACGATACTGGCCGGCCGTGAAAGCATTCCTCGACCGACGCCATGGATTGGGGCAGGATTCGATCGTCGGATTTGCCCCTGATGGAGAGAAACACCCCGAACATGCCCGCTCACAAAGACGCGCCCGGAATTAGAGCCCGCCGTCGGCGCGGCGGCAGCGTTGCCTTTTACTGGATCGCTTCCGATGCCAGCAAATCGCCGCTGGTCAAGGAGTACCCGGTCAGAACCGTTCGGCTGCACTTCGACACCGACGAGGAGCGGAGCGCTCGCTGTTGGCGGCTGACGGCCGAGCTCAAGGAATGGCTCACCAGCCGCGGCGGCGGCAAGCAGGCATTCAACGGCACCCTGACAAGCCTGATCGACTGCTACCAGCGCGACGAGGATTCGCCCTACCGCGCGGTGAAGTGGAACACCAGCCGGCACTATGACGAGATCCTGGCTTTGATCGCCGCCGCCTACGGAGCTCGCCGCGTCGATGCCCTCACCGGCAAGGACTTCGCCCGCTGGTATCGGGTGTTCAAAGAACCGGCGACACCGGACGGAAGTGAACGCCTCCGCCGCGCTTACAACTGCATGAAACTCCTGCGGATCGTCTGCAATTACGGCGCCGCCAGCGGCTATCATAGGTGCGCCGAGGTAGCCGTGATGCTGTCGAAGATGCGCTTCTCGCCGCCGGCGCCACGCAAGGTGGCGATGGCTTATGATCAGGCCAAAGCGATCATCGAGACCGCGATCGCGCAGGGCCGCCCCTCGATCGCGCTCGCCCAGGCGCTCCAATTCGAACTCAGCCTACGGCAACGCGACGTCATCGGCGAATGGATCGACGACGAGACGCCCATGGTGCAGGGCATCGTCGCCAGGGGGATGCGCTGGACCGGCGGCACCGCTTGGTCCGACATCGGTCCCGACCTCGTCCTGTCGAAAACCACATCCAAGACCGGCACGCTGGGCCAGTGGGACCTGTCCCGTTATCCGTTGGTTGTTGTGCGCCCTCCAGGCGTTCGAGCCCCTGGCAGGGCGTGTGGGGCCGTTGATCGTGTCGGAATCGACCGACCTCCCCTATTCGCAGCGCAATTTCTGGTCCCATTGGCGAGACATCGCCACCGCCGCCGAGGTTCCTCCCGGCGTCTGGAACATGGATTCGCGGGCCGGCGGGATTACCGAGGGCGCGGACGCTGGCGCGACGGTCGAGGATCTGCGGCTGCACGCGACACATTCGGACCCGAAGATCACCACGCGCTATGTCCGGTCGGCGCTCGATTCGACCCGCCGTGTAGCGAGCCTTAGAGCCGCCAGGAGGGCTATTGATGAACGTTCGAAGAACGTTTCGGCAGAACGCGGTAAGAACGCGGAGGGCTAAGTATTGGAGCGGGTGAGGAGAATCGAACTCCCGTCATCAGCTTGGAAGGCTGTTGCTCTACCATTGAGCTACACCCGCAGACCTTTCGTCGCCATGGTGGTGGGGGAGGTAGGACTCGAACCTACGAAGGCGTTCGCCAGCGGATTTACAGTCCGCCCCCTTTGCCGCTCGGGACACTCCCCCTCGGCTCCGCCAAGCAGAACGTCAGGTCGGCGAAACAAAAACGCCCCGCCGGACAGAGCTTCGCTTGGCCCTGTTATGGCTACGCGCCCGACCCCTGTCAACGAGCAGAAAGCCAGGTCTAGCGGGTTGTCGCGGCGGTCATTGTCTGGCGAGCCGGCCGGATCTATAAGCGGCCAGATGGCCAATATGTCCGATCGACGCCCGCCGCGCCGGAGACAGCGAGATAGTCGCGACCAGGCATCGAGGTCGTCGGCCAAAAGGCAGGCGGATCGCCTTTGGCTTTATGGCATCCACACGGTTTCGGCGGCCTTGGCCAATCCGCGGCGAGCTGTGCTGCGCTTGCTGGCGACCGACAATGCGCGCCAGCGGCTCGAGGGACTTGGCCAAAATAGCCTTGCCTCCGTCGAGCCGACGACACCGAAGGAACTCGATCGGTTGCTGGGGCTGGATGTCGTCCATCAAGGCGTCGCCCTCGAGGTGAAGTCCCTGCCCCCGTCGACGCTGGATCAACTCGGTGCCGATGCGCGCCTGCTGCTGCTGCTCGATCAGGTCACTGATCCGCACAATGTCGGGGCGATCCTTCGCTCCGCCGCGGCGATGGCCGCCGACGCCGTGATCGTCACCGCTCGCCACTCTCCGGCCGAAACCGGCACCCTCGCCAAGGCGGCCTCGGGTGCACTCGATCTTATTCCCCTGATTGTGGTGCCAAATCTTGCCCGGGCGCTGGAGCAAATCGGCGAGGCTGGGTTTTATCGCATCGGCCTTGATTCGAGCGGGCCGGAATCGCTTGAGGATGCGCTTGGCCATGATCGTCTGGCGCTGGTGGTCGGCGCCGAGGGCAAGGGCCTCCGTCAACGAACGCGACAGCTTTGCGATCGGCTGGCGCGGCTCACCCTTCCCGGCGAGGTCCACAGCCTTAATGTGTCGGTTGCGGCCGCTCTTGCGCTCTATTCGGCGCGCCGTCATCTGGCATTGCACACCCGATCTTGACCAGCATCGGAGCCGGGTCTAGCCCCGGTTCCGGAGCCGGCATAGCTCAGCTGGTAGAGCAACCGCCTTGTAAGCGGTAGGTCGCGGGTTCGACTCCTGCTGCCGGCACCAGCACTCAGATGAAAAGGTCCGCGGGATTCGGCCACATTCTTTTTCGCGCAAGCCGGGGAGATCGCTCGGCCCTCAGAACTCCGGCGCCTCGATGCCCTCGATCCGGCAGGCCGCCGTCACCGTGTTGGCCATCAGCATCGCAATCGTCATCGGCCCGACGCCGCGCGGCACCGGCGATATATGGGCCGCCATTTTGACGGCCTCATCAAACACGACATCGCCGACGAGGCGCATCTTGCCCTCACCACGTTCCGGTGCCTCGATCCGGTTGATCCCGATGTCGATGATCGTAGCGCCAGGCTTGATCCAATCTCCCCGCACCAATTGCGGCCGGCCGACGGCGGCGATGACGATATCGGCCTGTCGCACCAAGGCGGGCAAATCGCGGGTGCGACTATGAGCCATCGTCACGGTGCAGTTGGCATGGAGCAGCAATTGCGCGATCGGTTTGCCGACGAGATTGGACCGACCGATCACAATTGCACTCAGGCCGCTGAGGTCATTGCCGAACGCATGCCTCAATAGGATCATGCCGCTGGCCGGCGTACAGGGCACGAGCGCCGCTCCAACATCGCCACTGGCGAGGCGGCCGACATTAACCGGATGAAGGCCGTCGACATCCTTTTCCGGCCTGATCGCTTCGATCACACGGCGCGGATCGATGTGGCCGGGCAGCGGCATCTGGACCAAGATGCCGTGAATCGCAGGGGCCGCGTTCAGTTCGTGGATGAGATCGATGAGTTCGGTTGCGGAGATCGTGGCCGAAAGCGAGTATTGGACCGAATGGAGCCCAAGCGCCTCCGCTTTCAGACCCTTATTGCGAACATAGACCTCGCTAGCAGGGTCGGTTCCCACCAGAATGACGGCGAGTCCAGGCTGCAATCCGCCAGCCCGGAGACCTCGTATTGCCTCACCAATTCGATCCGTCAGCTCAGCGGCAATCGCTGCTCCGTCGATGATGGTGGCGCGTTCGGAAGATCGGGTTTGGGTCATGGTGAGATCGCTTCTTTCCGAACGCGAGAGTTAGCGGCCGTCTCCTCCACTCGCAACCCGACGTAACCGGCGCGAGACCGATCTACGGCGCCCGTCTTCGCGGCCGCCCACTTCGGGATCAAGTCTATGCGCCGGTCTCGGCCACGATCCAGTTGAGATAGCTGGCGCTTCCTTTGGTGATCGGCAGGACGACGATCGCCGGTGTGTCATAGGGGTGTCTGACTTCGATCGCCGCGATGAGTTCGTCGGCGCGGCTGGCCTGCGATTTGAAGATCGCGACCACCTCGTCGTCATTCTCGATCTTCCCTTGCCATCGATAGATCGACCGCATGCCCGGTAGAATGTTGACGCAGGCCGCAAGGCCGGCCTCGACCAACTCCCCGCCAATGCTCTCAGCCATGGCGAGGTCGGGGAAAGTCGAATAGACGGCGATGACGGCCGCCGGAGCGGGTTCAGCTTGCGAGTTCATGGCGTCACTCATTGTGAGCCGCGGAACGGCCATGCTAGGTGCACGATAGTTCGGCACGTTCAAAGGCGCCAGTCATGGTCGATGCAAGGCCCCGGTCCGGGGCAATCGCGTTTATTGCCAGCGCCGCCGATGAGGCCCAGGAGGCGCTGGAGCGGCTGACCAAGCTCTACTGCAATGTCGGCCAGGCGCAAGCGTCCCATATCGTTGCCCTCGGCGGCGACGGCTTCATGCTGCATGCGCTTCACGATTTCATGAATAGCGGCAAACCGATCTACGGCATGAATTGCGGCACGATCGGCTTCCTAATGAATGAATATCGCGCCGAAGGCCTGATCGAGCGGCTCGGTGAAGCCATCACCACGCCGATTCATCCGCTGGCGATGACCGCCTGGGACGCCGATCACGCGGTTCACACCGCCCACGCCTTCAACGAAGTGTCGCTGCTGCGGCAATCATATCAGGCGGCACACTTGAAAATCATCATCGACGGCAAGACTAGGCTGGAAGAGCTGATGTGCGATGGCGTTCTGGTCGCGACCGCCGCCGGCAGCACCGCTTACAATCTGTCGGCCCATGGCCCGATACTGCCGATCAACGCGCCACTGCTGGCACTGACGCCAATCAGTCCGTTCCGGCCGCGGCTTTGGCGCGGTGCCCTCCTCCCCGACCAATCGCTGGTTCGGGTCGAGGTGCTGGAGGCCGACAAGCGTCCGGTCAACGCCGTCGCCGATCACTCTGAAATCAAATCCGTGACGGTGGTGGAAACGGTCCAGGATCGGGACAGCAGCAGCGTGATCATGTTCGACCAGGACCATTCCTGGGACGAGCGAATTCTCTCTGAACAGTTCCGGTATTAGGCTCAGGCAGCCTTGATTTCGATCTCGACGAATTCGCGGGCGGCCGCGCGGGTCGCCTCTGCAGCGAACCGGCGCAGCATCGTCATGAGATCGTTGATCTCGTCGTCGCTGATTTCCTCATAACGCGCCACCACCTCTTCGACCACGCGGCGCGTAAAGCGACAACGCATCGCCGGATCGACGATTTCTCCAGCATGATGGCGGCATGTCTTGATCGCCGCGGCAAAAGCATCGAACGCCCGCTCCGGTAGACCGGCGCGGCCGTAGACGGCACTGAAAGCGGTTAGACGCCGCTCATCAACCATGCCCCTGATCCGCCGCTGCGGTATCCTTGCCAGAACCGACATAGCCGTGGCGAAGAAATCAAGATTGCCAGCGCAAAGCGTCCGCAATAGCAACGAGGTGGTCAGTTGCTCGCTCACCCGCAAATGCTCGGCCAGCGCCGCCAAATCCTCAGACCCGTTCTCGGCGGCAATTGAGACCGTGGCTTGGTCGCGGGCTTCCCGCGCCACCAAATCGGCTCGATCGCGATCGAGCCAGTCACGAATCCACACCAGATTGCCGAGCGCCTCGCTAAGGACGCTGATCAGATTCTGTCGAACTACGATCGGAAGGTCGTCTCGGTCAAGCAGCGCCGACCGGATTTCGGGATCGTCGCCGAAGCGTTGTGCCAGCTGTCCAAAAGTGCTCTTCGCAACATCGGCGCGGTTATTGCCAATCAAAACGAGACAAGCCGCCTCGCTGCCGAGTTCAGCGAGCGCCGCCGCAACCCCGGCCGATATCGCCGGACGAGCGGCAATCGCTAGTTGGAGTGGATCGCTCATCGCTCCGACACGCTCCACCAATTCGCCGTCGGTAAGAACTGGCGACCGCCTCAACACGATCGCGGCAATGTCGGTCTGGTCGGCGGCAAGGCTCAAAATAGCGTGGCGGGGCGCATCGGGGTTGTTGGCCAGCGCATTGGCGAGGGCGAAGCGGACAGTCGGCGCGGCGTCGTCGAGAAGAACCGTGATGCAGGTCTCCAGGTTGCGACGCACATCCTCGCTGACGTCGCTGTAGAGATATGCGTTGGCCATCGCGGTCGCCGCCTCAGCCCTACGCGACGTCGGAGCGGATCGGTTCCAAGCAAGAAACTCCTTGGCATCCATTGGCTTATCCAGGTCTCTCGCAGCTTCACTTGACCACAGAGACGGTGTGATTCTGCTTCTCACAATTGGCGCCCGGGTAAACCGGTTCAGTTCGGCGTCCTCCTCCTCAGCCGAAAGTCGCTCCCCGCGCTGCAGGCGGAGGCGCAACAGCCTCGCTCCAGCTTGCCGCCGCCGCTCGCCATCGAAAAGAATGAATCGCCAAGGGGCCAGCTTGCCATGATCCGGAACGCGAATTCCGGCGGTAATGATCTGGCTCAACTGGCTCGAATTGGGCCCGGGCGGCCCCAACAGGATCGCCGATACCGATCGGCGGGACGTCAAGAAATCGATGATGGACGACATGACGAGGCTTGGACTATTTGCTTTATAGGGGCGATGGCAATGGCTGAATTCAGCCGCCGGCGCCACAACCGATACTTTTCGGCCGTAATATCGCTTTTTCGTCGGCCTCAAAGGCTGCGACCGCACCTTAGGTAGGAGACACTGCTCCACTATGAGCCGCGCCGAACCCCCATTGCCATGGCTCCGATCGAAGGCCATCCTCGCGCTGCTGTCAGCTTTGACGGCCTCAGTGCTGCTGTTGTCGGGACAGCCCGCCCTGGCTCAAGCCGAGGTATTGATCCCTCCAATTCCGTTGCCGCATCCCGCCAGGGTGCCGACCGATTCAGGTCTCGGTGGGCCGGCTCCAGTGGCGGCCAATGCCGGAGAAATAGCTAATATCGGGGCGGCGGACCCCCTTGAGTTCGTGTTGCTTGACGATGACGGCGAGCCGTTTCCGCCGCTGGAGTTCGCGCTCATCCCTCTCCTTGTCGAGGGCGGCGAGCCGATCCCGGAAGGGGTCAGTTGGCGGGTCTTTGAAGGCACTCCCGGGGCCGACGGAACCTTCTCCCTGGTGGCCGATCTCCGGGGCGGAACCGCCCGACTGATGCTCATCCCGGGGCGTTATTATCTCCATGTAATGTATGGCTGGGCAGGTGCCACGACTCAGATTCTCGTGAATTCGGAAAACACCAATCAAATTGTCGTCCTAAACGCTGGCGGGCTGCGGCTCAGCGGATTGGTTGGTGATGGCGACCCGATCGCTTCCGACGAACTCCGGTTCGAAGTGTTCGGTATCGACCCGGAACTGGGCGATCGCGTTCTGATTACCGATCAGGCGCATCAGAACCAGATCCTTCCGGTCAGTGCTGGTCGCTACCACGTCGTCAGCTATTATGGGCAAACCAATTCCGTGGTGCGCGCCGATATCGATGTCGAGGCAGGTAAGTTGACAGAGCTGTCTTTGTATCACGAGGCAGCCAGGGTGACCTTGAAACTTGTGACGGTAAGGGGCGGCGAAGCACTGGCAAATACCGCGTGGTCGATCCTGACGCCGGGCGGTGAGATTTTGTTCGACGGCGTCGGCGCCTTCCCGACGGCAGTTCTGGCCGCAGGCGAATACTCCGCCATAGCCAAACATAACGACCTCATCTACGAGGCGAATTTCATCGTTGAGACCGGCCGCGATCGCGATGTTGAAGTGTTGGCTGAGAATCCGCTCGTGCCGCCGCCCTCTAATTGAGCATCGACGTAGGCGCTTGATCCGGTGGCACCGCCTCCTTTCGAAGCGATGCGACTGCCGCATCAAGGGTCAACGATTCCTGGTCCCGCGATCCGAGCCGGCGGAGACTGACCGTCCCCTCATCGGCTTCTCGTTTGCCGCATACCAGGATTACCGGAACCTTGCTCAGCGAGTGTTCCCGCACCTTGCGGCTGATCTTCTCGTTGCGAATGTCAACCTCACTGCGCAGACCCGCCGCCAATAATCGGGCGTTGACCTCCTCGGCAAATTGGTCAGCATCGGAGGTGACGGTCGCGACCACGATCTGCACGGGCGCCAACCACAATGGGAAATGGCCGGCATAGTGCTCGATCAAGATGCCTAGAAACCGCTCCATCGAGCCGCAAATGGCGCGATGGATCATCACCGGCGTCTTCTTGTCGCCATGGTGGTCGATGTAGAAAGCGCCGAATCGTTCGGGCAAGTTGAAGTCCACCTGCGTGGTGCCACATTGCCAATCGCGGCCGATGGCATCGCGAAGGATATATTCGAATTTCGGGCCGTAGAAGGCTCCCTCCCCTGGATTGATCCCAGTGGTGACGCGGCCGTCGGATCGCCTCCCAATCTCGCGCAAAACGCTATGCATGATTTCTTCGGCGCGGTCCCATGCCTCGTCCGATCCGACCCGCTTTTCCGGGCGAGTCGAGAGCTTGACGACGATCTCGTTGAAATCGAAATCGGCGTAGGTGGAGAGGATCAGATCGTTGATCTTGAGGCACTCCTCCGCCATCTGCTCCTCGGTACAGAAGATGTGGGCGTCATCCTGAGTGAAGGCGCGGACGCGCAACAGGCCATGGAGCGCGCCGGAGGGCTCGAAGCGGTGAACGGTGCCGAATTCGGCCATCCGTAGAGGCAGGTCGCGATAGCTCTTGAGACCATGCTTGAAGATAAGGATATGCCCCGGGCAGTTCATCGGCTTGATCGCGTAAGTCCGCACATCGTCGTGGTCTTCGCCGGCCGGCCTGGCCGTGAACATGTTCTCGCGGAACCAGTTCCAATGGCCTGAGGTCTCCCACAGCGTCTTGTCGATGATCTGGGGCGCGTTGACCTCGTCATAGTCGCGGCGGAGCCGACGGCGCATATAGCTGATCAGCTCGAGGAAGATGGTCCAGCCCTTGGGGTGCCAAAAAACGGTACCCGGCCCCTCTTCCTGGAAGTGGAACAGATCCATCTCGCGGCCAAGACGGCGATGATCGCGTTTCTCCGCTTCCTCCAGCTGATGGAGATAAGTGTCGAGTTCTTCCCTGTTGTGCCACGCCGTGCCGTAGATGCGTGTCAGCATCGGGTTGCGGGCATTGCCACGCCAATAGGCGCCGGCCACCCGCATCAGCTTGAAGGCGTCGCCAATCTGGCCGGTCGAGGCCATATGCGGGCCACGGCAAAGGTCGAACCAATCGCCCTGGTGATAAAGCGTGATCTGCTGATCGTTCGAAATGGCGTCGACCAGTTCGACCTTGAAGGCCTCGCCCATGTCGCGGAAGATCTGCTTGACCTCCTCGCGATCCCTGACTTGGCGACTGAATGGATCATTGCGCTTGATGATCTCGCGCATCTTCTTCTCGATCCGCGGCAGATCATCACTGGTGAAGGGCTCGTCGCGGAAAAAGTCGTAGTAGAAGCCGTTCTCGATCACCGGGCCGATGGTCACCTGGGTTCCCGGCCAAAGCTCCTGCACCGCCTCGGCCATAACATGAGCGGCGTCATGGCGAATTAGCTCGAGAGTACGTGGGTCGTCGCGGGTGACGATCTCGATCCTGGCATCGCGCTCGATCGCGGCCGACAAATCGACAAGCGTGCCGTCCAGTGCGACCGCGACTGCCTTCTTGCCCAGCGATTTCGAGATGCCTTCGGCGATCGCGCGGCCGGTAATACCGGGTTCGAAGCCGCGAACGGACTCGTCCGAGAATGTCAGATTGACCATTTCATTGTCTCCAGCTCAGTCCTGCCCACGAGCGCAGGTAAGCGGTTGGCGGTTCGGGCGCGGCGGTGCCACAGCCCGGGAGATACGGGGTTCAGTCCGGCAAGTCCAGCCGGGTTTTCGGATCGATATGGGCGCCGGTCCAATGGCCGTATCGCCATGGAACGTACCAATGGCTGCCTGCGCGCTTCTCGCTGGGAACCGGGTCGTAGCCGGAGGCGCCGTTGGGTCCGCAACGCTGGAACCTGGCAAGTCCCATCCAGAACCCGGCCCAAAGACCGTGCTTGGCAATTGCCTCTTCGGCATAATGCGAACAGGTCGGCGAATAGCGGCATTGCCCGCCGATTAGGGGTGACAGCGTAACGCGATAGGCCCTGATCAGGGCCCGGCCGATCCAGCGCGGCAAGTGGGTGAGCCCTCTCAACGGATCATACCTGCGGTTTATGTCGCTCAGCTGGGCAGCCCTTGGTCAGCTGCTGCCTCTCGGGACGAGGAAGCAACTGCCTGTCCGGATTCGATCTGGTCGAGCCCATCGATGATTGCGTCGAAAACCAGCATGATCGCGGGATGGCGAGCCTTGTAGTCGCATGCCGGCTGAAGCGCGGCGAGCCCGCCGAAACGCCTGTCCGGCGGCGGCCCTTCATCCGCCAGCATTCGCCGCATCATCTTGCGGAGCGCGCGGAGTTCGGTCGAATTCGCCCCCACGATATTGCCTGCAACAACGGAAGCCGCGGCCTGACCGAGGGCGCAAGCGCTAACCTCCTGAGCAAAATCGGTCACGATTCCATCGGCCATTCGCAGATCCACCCTCACGGTCGAACCACAGAGCCTGGAATGCATGGTTGCCGTCGCATCTGGATGGCGCAGCCGACCGATCCGAGGAATATTGCCTGCCAGATCAAGGACGCCGCGGCTATAGATGGTTTGGGCGGTCATGATGCAGCCTTGCGAGACTCATACGCTTTGCACATATAGGTTGGCGACGGCGGTCGCCGTAATGTGAACCACCCCCGGTTGGTCAGCACGGGCTGGCAGCGTTAATATTGGAGCGAGAGGCGCTCTTTTAACCCATTCCTTTTCCGGAGATACGATTTTGGACGCACGTGTAAAGCTGGCAAAGCCGGAAGCCGAGCCGAGGCCGGACCTTGTTCGGCCGAGCAGGACCGAAGCGGAAGCGGCGGTCAGGACGCTGATCGCCTGGGCCGGGGACAACCCGGAGCGAGAGGGTCTCCTCGATACACCCAAGCGCGTCGTCCGCGCTTTCGAAGAGTTGTACGCTGGCTATCGTCAGGACAGTGCCGCCATTCTCGAGCGGACGTTCGAGAAAATCGATGGCTATGACGACATGGTGCTTGTCCGCGATATCCCCTTCGCGTCGCATTGTGAGCACCACATGGTGCCGTTCGTCGGCAAGGTGCATATTGCCTATTTCCCCAACGAGCAGGTTGTTGGGCTCTCCAAACTCGGGCGCGTGGTCGACGTGTTTGCCCGGACACTGCAAACGCAAGAAAAGCTGACGGCAGAAATCGTGACTGCGTTGACCGACCATCTGAAACCGCGCGGCTCAGCCGTGATGTTGGAAGCCGAGCACCTCTGCATGACGATACGCGGCATCCAGAAGACCGGCTCCACCACCGTCACAACCCAGTTTACCGGGATTTTCCGTGACGATCCGGCGGAACAGGCGCGCTTTCTCACTCTTGTTCGCGGGCCTGCCTGATCGAGAGGTCGGGGGCGACAATGGTATCAGCGCCAACATCTCATCGGCATGGCGTCATCGAAACGACGGACCGGTTCCAGCCCTCCTACGACAAAAACGGCCTAATTCCGGCGATCGTCACCGACGCCAAATCTGGCGAAGTGGTGATGTTCGCCTGGATGAACGACGAGGCGCTTGACCGGACAATTGCGACAGGCACCGCCCACTATTGGAGCCGGTCGCGACAATCGCTTTGGCAGAAGGGCGAATCCAGCGGCAACATTCAGACCGTCAAGGAGATCAGGATCGATTGTGATCAGGATGCGCTTTGGCTGCGCGTCGAGACCGGCGGTGACGGCGTTAATTGCCACACCGGCGCGCGAAGCTGTTTTTATCGGCGCGTCGAGAACAGTCAGGGCGGTGACCTTCGGCTGATCTTCGACGAAACGCGACCACGCTGACGAGCGCTACTCTTTGCTCGGCCCGCGGTGATCCCTGCCGGCCGGAACCGGATCGAACAGCCGGAAAAGCAAAAGACCTGCGGCAAAGCCGCCGAGATGAGCTTCCCATGCAATTCGGCCCGTTTCTCCGTCGACGGTCAGGAACAAGCCGACCCCAATGTTTATCGCGAACCAAATGCCGATGAATGTCATCGTCCGCCGATCCCGAAAGACCGCCCACAACGAGGCGGCCGGTGCCTGGTAGGATCGCCGCTCACCCGGCGGGGTTATAAATAGGAATCGGCTCGCGCCAGCCATGTGAGCTGAAACCGCTGCACTGGCGCCGACGAGCGGAATTACCTCGCCGCCATGGCTGAGTAGATGAGTGAGCGCCCCGGCGATGACAGCCAGGGCCGAGAAGCCCAGAAACCGCCACGTACCGAACCGCCTTGCCAACGGACTTCCGAAGGCCGCCATCCACACAGCGTTGACTGCGAGATGCCCCCAATCGGCGTGCAGCAAACCATAGGTCAGGAACGACCAGATTTCGGCACCGGGAAGGATATCGCCGAAGAATGAGAGCTCCTCGGGGCGGGCCGGAAAATAGGCGAAATTCACGATGATCCAGGCGTCTTGATCAGGAGGCGAAAGGACCGTTTGGTACAAGTGGATGCCTGCCATGATCCACAGCAGGTGCACAATTACCGCCGGCACGTTGAACATTGGCTGGCGGCCTTGGCCGGAGTCGGCGGGAAAGCTCATGTCTTCTGTTATGAGGATGACTGAGTAGCGACAAGACAAAAGAAAAGAGCCGACGGGACACCGTCGGCTCAGTAAAAAAACACGTGGACCCACATGATGGGTCGGCTGCTCAAGCTGTTGCGTATCGTTACCGTCGCATAAATAATTTCTCTCGGCAAACCTTTGTGCGCGTTAACCTTACCCCACGAGGCACTCTGTGCATCGTGGGGAGATCGATATCGCGGCAGTGGCATCAGCCATGCAGCTCCTGCAAAAGCGTAAGGGCTGATCGCGATTATTGTCTCGATCTCGCACGCGCACCGGTTGGAAGCGTGCCGGCAATAGACGATTGGCTCAAGCTGAGACAAACGCGTGAGCCGCAGAATGAAACACGAAAGTTGCAGGGCACTGTATCGATATTGGGATCGCATCCGGGATGGAGAACGAGCACCGGCTCGAGCCGCAGTTGAACCCGCCGAAATCAGCGGCATTCTGAGCGACACTTTCATTCTGCAGTCGGGCAACGGTTCCTACCGGTTCAGACTCGCCGGCACCCGGCTTTGCGCCATCTACGGCAAGGAGCTGAAGGGTTGCGAATTCCTCGATTTCTGGGATTCGGAAGATCGCGACCAATTGTCGATGATCCTCAGCGCCATCGTTACGCACGGTCACAGTGCCGTGGTCGGGGTGACCGCGAATGTCGGCCGTCACCAAAATATCGGGCTGGAATTGTTGCTGCTGCCATTGGTTCAGGCTGGCCCGCATTACGATCGCATTCTCGGGGTGATGGCGCCAATGGAACTGCCCCATTGGCTTGGCCTGGTCCCCATCGCGAGGCAAACCGTCACCAGCGTGCGGCTGATGTCCCCCACAGACGGACCGGCCGGCGCCGACTTTGGCCGGCTGCAGCCCGCCCTTGTTCCATCGCCGCCGATAAAAGGTCCGAAGGTCCGGAGGGAGAGCTTTGTCATTCTGGAGGGCGGCAAGTCAGTGTAGCGTGCTCGGGGAAAGTTTTCTCCGCCAGGTTACAGGTTGTTAACTGCGATCTTGGTATGCTTGTGAAGGCAGCGTAGGGTTGCGAAAAAGGCGTGCCGCCGGGCTGGAATCGTTCATGCCAACAGAACCGATGGTCGCTCAGCAGGCTGAGGGTCCGCTCCGCGATCGCAGACGTTTTCAGCGGGTTCGACTGAACTTGCTCGGTCGGTTCATGTTGGAGAATCGGCGCGAATACCCTTGCCAGACAACCGACATGTCGCCGGGGAGCTGTGCTCTCATCGCACCAATATTGGGGGCCCTCGGCGAACGCGTCGTTGCCTACATTGATCATGTCGGCCGGATCGAGGGTCCCATTTCGCGGCTGTTCGAGGGCGGATTTGCGATGTCGATCGAGAGCACACCGCGCAAGAAGGACAAGCTCGCCTCGAAGCTGACCTGGCTCGCCAATCGGCACCATCTGAATCTCCCCGAGGATCGTCGTCACGATCGTGTTGCTCCGTTGACACCATTTGGAAGGGTGGCCTTGCCTGACGGCCGCACATATACCTGCACGATCATCGATCTCTCTCTTTCGGGGACGGCCTTGGCGATTGAGTTCAAGCCGCCGATCGGGTCGCCACTTCGCCTCGGCGCCATTCGGGCAACCGTGTTGCGGCACAATGAGGAGGGAATCGCGATCGAATTCGCCGTGCTGCAAACTGCGGATTCGCTCGAAGAGGAACTCGGCGTCGGCGCGTCGTAGCCCTCCTATCGGCACGACATTCGTG
Source organism: Kaistiaceae bacterium (assembly GCA_963667605.2). Classification (GTDB taxonomy): domain Bacteria; phylum Pseudomonadota; class Alphaproteobacteria; order Rhizobiales; family Kaistiaceae; genus JADLGL01. The sequence goes on along the minus strand of CAXXUZ010000002.1, from coordinate 483,644 downwards.
CGCTGCGCCAGAGGCTACGTCTCGCTTGTTATGCTTGCCAGCGACTTAACGGGCCTGGTTCAATTCTAATATAAATTGCACATCATACTTCGCTTCAAATAAAATCGATTTTGGCATGATCCCCCGTGCGAAAAAAGGGGGCAGCAGTGCCGAATACATCGGCTCTTTCAATCTTGTCTTGCGTTCTGTGGGCGGTCGTTATGTCAACAACCGCCGCCGCTGGCACTAATTCTTCGCCGTTCATGGATGTGGGGCGTGTGACGTCCCAGCCAATCGGTCACTATCAGTTTTGTCTTTTGCGGCCCAGCGAGTGCGGCCTCAATAGCAATCCGCCGCAACTGGTTGCGCTGACGGATCACCGTTGGGAACAGCTGCAGCAGGTCAACAATCTGGTCAATGTCGCGATCCGACCCGCGACCGATCTGGATATGTTCGGGGTCCCAGAGCTCTGGATCTACCCGGCGACTCGCGGCGATTGCGAAGACTGCGTACTGCTGAAGCGTCGCATTCTGACCGAGGGCGGATGGCCGGTGGACAGCCTTCTGATCACCGTGGTGGTTCGCCCGGATGGCCAGGCTCATGCCGTGCTGACGGTGCGGACTGATCGTGGCGATTTGATCCTCGACAATCTCGACTCCAATATTCAGCTCTGGAGTCACACACCCTATGTCTTCGTGAAGCGGCAATCGGACGAAAACACCGGTCGCTGGGTCTCGATCGAAGATGGACGCGACGCAGTCGTCCGTTTTGTCGGCGAGTAAGTGTTTTCGAACTGGGCCGATCCGTCCCCTGCCCCTTGGATCGCGCCCTTCTGGGCCGGCTCGTTTGACGGGCCGGCCCTTCTTTTCGTTCGACCCCGCTCCATCAGATCCGCCGAAATCCCTCGCCGACATAGTCCCGCCACCGTCGCACATAGCGTTCGGCCGCAGCGTCATTGGCAGCGATTTCCTCGTCGGTCAGTTCACGAACGACCCTGCCCGGCACCCCCATGACCAACGAACGGTCGTTGATGGTCTTATGCTCCGGAACCAAAGCATGAGCTGCAATCAGACAATTCGCGCCGATCTTTGCGCCGGTCATGACAACCGCGCCCATGCCGACCAGCGTGTTGTCGCCGATAGTGCAGCCATGCAGCAAGGCGCGATGACCGATGGTACAGTTCTGACCGACGACGAGCGGCCAATCCGCGTCCGTGTGCATCACCGACAAGTCCTGGATATTGGAGCGGCGGCCGATGGTGATCGGCTCGATATCGCCGCGCAGCACGGCACCGAACCAAATCGATACGTCCTCGGCGATGCTCACCCGACCAATGACATCTGCGTCGGGTGCGATCCAGAATCCGCCCGGCCGCGGCAGGGTCGGAGAAACGCGATTGAATGCGTAAATCGGCACTGAGGATCCCCGTGGTCGCCGTCGCCGCGCCCTGCTTCTCTTTTAGCGGCCTCCGACTGACAGCGCCAAGCCCAGCACGAGGATTCCAGAACAGGTGCTCCACAGAGCAGCGATGAAAAGGCCAGCGCCAATCATCGTCCATTCTCGCTCGGCGAAATATGTGCGGAAGGTCGCCCTTGCTACGATGTAGGGCCCTGTCAGGGCAAAGCTAATCGCGGTCAGAAAATAGACAAGCCCCCCTCCGCCATTGGGGATGGCGAAGGCCACAGGCCGCTTGGTCACCGACTGCATCAAAGTCGAGATCATGCCGGAGGCGGCGAAACCAACCGCCGTAGCGTAGACCAGGATCATCAACTCGCGCACCAGAGCCACCCATCCGATCCGAGCGGGCCGCAAATCGGCCGCCCAATACCGACCGGATGCAACGTCCGTGCCGAAAGTCGCCTAGAGTTGAAAACCCAACGATAACAATGTCTTGCAGTCGCATACTGTTGGGGCGGTTATAGTTGACGTTTCGTTAGGACACAGCAGCCGAATCGGCGCCGTGCCATCGCGAAACAATTGAGCCGGATCTATTCTAGATCGATATCGAGGATGGCCATCGAGAAATTGTACGAAACCTCGCCATCCTCGTCGTCACGATAAAGGACACCTATGAACTCATCGCCGATGAACAATTCGGCCGAGTCGTCCTTGCGGGGCCGTTGGCGTACCTCAATTGTCGGTAGTTTGAATTTGTGCTGGAAGAAACTTTCGAGCTTTCTGATCTCCGCGGGAGTCAAAATCACCTACTCCTTGGATTGGTCCGCTGGGGACGGTCTTGAAGTGACGGCATCTAGTCGTGCTCTGACGATTCGGAGATTAGGTGCTCCATCGTCTGCGACGGGATTCCGGCGCCGGCCTTGCCAATGACCCGGGCGGGCACGCCAGCGACGGTAGAGTGTGGCGGCACGGGTTTCAGGACCACCGACCCAGCGGCCACACGTGATCCCTCACCGATTTCGATATTGCCAAGAATCTTTGCACCGGCACCGATCAGCACGCCACGGCGAACCTTGGGGTGGCGATCACCGCTCTCCTTGCCGGTGCCGCCTAAGGTGACGTCCTGCAGCATCGAGACATCGTCCTCAATGACAGCGGTCCCGCCGACAACGAGGGATGTGGCGTGGTCGAGGAAGACACCTTTACCCATCGGCACCGCTGGGTGAATGTCGGTCTGAAACAACACCGATGCTCGGCTTTGCAGGTAGAATGCCAGATCCTTTCGCCCTTGGCGGTAGAGCCAATGGGCCAGGCGGTGGGCTTCAATTGCATGAAAGCCCTTGAAATAGAGGACCGGCTCGACCAGGCGGGTGCACGCTGGGTCCCGATCGTAGACGGCGGCGATGTCAACTAGAAAGACCTCTGCCAGCTCCGGCTCGGCGGCCAGCACCTCGGCAAAGGAATGGCGGATCAAATCGGCGGGAACATCATGATGATCAAGCTGAGTCGCGATCCGGTGGGCGATTGCCTCTTCAAGACGGTCATGGTTGAGGACATTGGCATAGACGAAACTCGCCAGTTCGGCTTCGCCGGTAACGATCGCCTCGGCTTCCGAGCGAATTTGTTGCCACACCGACCGGAGGTCGGATCGAGCTTCGGTCACCGGCCTGGGCGCGTGAACCGTCATTCTATCTCCGCAAATCCGCCTTTCGTGCCCATAGCACATTCGGCCCAGATTGCGCTAATTCTGGACGTTCTCGTATCCACGCACCCGGAAACGAGACCGGCACGAGATCTCACCGATCGGATATCGGCAGTGGCAGCGGCCACGAGGGGAAGTTATGGTGCGGGATAAGGTTGGAACGAAACTAATTTGTGGGGAATCATGGCCGAGCCCATTGTGCCGCATTTTCAGAATGACGCCGGCGTGGAGCTGATCGAAATCGGCGTGAAGGAGTTCAAATGCATGGGAGCCAACGCCCCATTCGATCACCCACACATCTACATCGATTTGGGCGATTCCGATGACGGCGTCTGCCCCTATTGCTCGACTTCCTATCGATTCAACGACGGTTTGAGACCCGACGAAACCGTTCCGCCCGGCCATCTCGTGGGCGAGGTGGCCACGCAATGATGCGGCGATGAAGGAGTAGCGGTGGATCGGCCACCCTCACTACTTATTGCCGGAGGCGGTATCGGAGGGCTGACGGCAGCCCTCGCATGCGCCGAGGCGGGGTTTCGAATCCGCGTCCTTGAGCGGTCGTCCAATTTCGGGGAGAGCGGCGCGGGCATCCAGATCTCGCCAAATGCCGGACGAATTATTGCCGATCTCGGCCTGGAGCCAGCGATCATCGAATGCGCGGCCGAACCGGAGGGGATCGAGATACGAGGGTGGCGCGGCCAACGCATAGTCACCCTGCCGCTCGGAAGACGTTTCAAGAAACGTCACGGTATCTCCTACCGCACCGTTCATCGCGCCGACCTTCAGGATGCGTTGGCGTCGGCCGCCGCCGATCATCCGCAAATCGATCTGCTGCCCGGCCGTTCATTGGTTGAATTCGCCATCCATGAGCGAGGCCTGACGATGATGGTGGAGCACAATGGGAGGCACGATGAAATTACCGCTGACGCCTTGATCGGCGCCGATGGGATCGGCTCGTTCGTCCGCTCGGTAATGCCGGGAGCAAGTATGAGAGAATCGACCGGCCGGTCAGCATGGCGAACGATAATCGATGCGGCGATCGCACCGGCGTCCTTGCCGAGGGACAGAATTGGTCTTTGGCTGGGGCGGGCCGGGCACGTAGTGCACTATCCAGTCCGCGCGGGCCGGGAATTCAATATTGTGGTCGTCGCATCGGATCATGCCTCCGGAGCCGGGCAAGATTTCGGCGATGTAAAGCATCAATTGAGACGCTGGGCGAAGCCGGTTCAGGTCCTGCTTGATATCGACGGCGATTGGAAGCGCTGGCCGATAGCGACCGTCAACCCCTCGGGACCGTGGGTGTCGGGCCGAGTCGCGCTGCTAGGCGATGCCGCACACGCGATGGTGCCCTATCTCGCGCAGGGCGGCGCAATGGCGATCGAAGATGCGGCAATGCTGGCGATGACTCTTGGTAGGAAGCCCAACCAATTGGAAAGCGCTCTGGCAGATTATCAGGCCGCGCGGAGGCCCCGCGTCAGACGAGTTTGGCGGGCAGCTCACGGCACCGCCGACCTCTACCATAGGGGTGCCCTGAACAGCGCAGTGCGGAATCTGGTGCTGCGGTTCCTCGGCAGCCCCGACCTGGGACGGCGCTATGACTGGATCTATCGCTGGCGTCCACCTGCAAACGAAATGCGCCGCCCGAAGGCGGCGCGTTCGATGTCGCGAGATATCGCATCATCACTTGAGTAGGTCGGGCCGAGTGGCGGCTACGGTGACTGGACTATTCCGCCAGTATTCCCCGAACAGATTCTGAGCGTTGGCGAGTTTCGGCAGGTCCCAATACTGGATGTAGGGCGAGCCCGGATTGCGCTGCAGATAATCCTGATGGTAGCCCTCCGCCGGGTAGAACGCGGCAAGGACATCCAACCGGGTTACGATCGGCGCCTCATATATGTTCGCCGCTTCCAGTTGCGCGATATAGGCCTCGGCTACCTCTCGCTGATCTGCGGTCGTGTAGTAAATATGCGACCGATAATCGGAACCGATGTCGGCATTCTGACGGTCGAGCTGCGTCGGATCGTGCGCGACTGAAAAGAAGATCCTCAGGATCTCTCCGGTCGATATGATCTGCGGGTTGTAGATGACCTCCACCACCTCGGCGTGACCGGTGCTTCCAGTACCGACGGTGCGGTAATTCGCAGTCGCTGCTGACCCGCCGGAATAGCCGGAAATAGCGCTTTCGACACCGTTAATATACTGGTACACCGCCTGAACGCCCCAGAAACAGCCGCCGGCCAAGACAATCACTTCGTGGGTGCTATTCGTCGTCGGGTCGAGTTCGGCACGCGGCAAAACCCAGTATTCGAACCGGTCGAACTGGGCAGCCGCATTGGGCGAAAAGAATGTGGCAGCGAATGCCGCTGCGATGATCAGGCCAAAGCCGGTAAGGAAACGGCGCGGACGCGCCAGCGATATAGGTTGGCCGGAGCTGGTAGATAGCATTCCTTCGTTCCTCTCTCCACGCGTGCAAGCCGCTAGACGGGCGACAATCGCTACGCTATCATATCTATACCCGGCTGGCCTCGATGTTGAATCACAAGCCCGAGAAAAGCCGGTCGAAACCAACACTTGCTCGTTACCACCCTTTGGGCCCCGCGGTCCGGCCTTACTCGATCAGAAGGCTATCATCGTCGATCGGTTTGCCGCGGACATGGCGGAATTTGGCGACCAAATCCTCGATCGTGAGGTTGGCCCGCTCTTCACCGCTGACGTCGAGAATGATCCGGCCCTCATGCAGCATCACCGTTCGCATTCCAACGGAAAGCGCCTGACTCATCGAATGCGTGACCATCATCGTTGTGCAGCCATGCTCGGCGACCACTTTCTTGGTCAAATCGACGACGAACTCGGCCATGTCCGGATCGAGAGCGGCGGTGTGTTCATCGAGCAGAAGTACGCTCGACGGTGCCATGGTTGCCATCAGGAGCGCGGTCGCCTGGCGCTGACCGCCGGACAGCAACGACATCCGGTCCTTCAGGCGACTTTCGAGGCCAAGGCCCAATTCGGCAACCCGCTCGCGGAAAGCGTGGCGACGTTTGGCGGTCAAAGCACGCCCGAGACCGCGATTGGTTCCCCGCGCGGCTGCCAGGGCAAGATTCTCCTCGATCGTGAGTTCCGCACAACTCCCGCCCAGCGGGTCTTGGAAGACCCTGGCCACCAGATTGGCTCGTTTTGCAGTTGGCCAGCGCGAGACGTCGTGCCCATCAATGGAGATTCTTCCCCTGGCGGGAAAGAAATCGCCGGCGACGGCATTCAGCAGCGTCGATTTGCCGGCGCCATTCGATCCGATCACGCTGACGAACTCGCCGCGCTCGATAGTGAGATCGACGCCCTCCAAAGCTCGCTTTTCGAGCGGAGTCCCATGACCAAAGATGACGACCAGATCGCTGACGGTGATCAATGCCGCCGCCAATTCACGGCGCCTCGAAGGCGGGGCGCAATCAAGGCCAGCGCCACGAGAACCGCTGTGATCAAATTGAGGTCGGACGCGTTTACTTCGATACAGAGACTTTCGCCGATACAGATTCCGTCCCAATCGAGCGCGAATTGCAGCGCCAGACGATAGAGCACCGAACCCAGGACACAGCTGATCAAGGCCACCCAGACCCCGCGGAAAGGAAGGATCGCCTCGCCGACGATCACCGCCGCCAGTCCGACAACGATAGTGCCGACGCCCAAAGTGACGTCGGCGAATTGGGTCGCCTGGGCGAAAATGGCACCGCCTAGGGCCACCAGCCCATTGGATATCGCCATCCCGACATATGTGCTGGTGCCGGTTCGAATGCCCTGCGCGACGGCCATTTTCGAGTTGGCGCCGGAAGCGCGAAGACCGAGGCCGAAATTGCTGGTCAGGAGCCGACCCAGAACGAATACTGCCGCGATCAGCAACACCAGGATCAGCAAAGGCCGAACGATGATGTTGTCCAAGCCATGGCCGTAGAACGGGGTCAGCACGGTTTCGCGGCCGAGAAGCGGAATATTGGGCTGACCCATGATCCTGAGATTGATCGAGTAGAGCGCGATCATGGTCAGGATCGAGGCCAGGAGGTGCAGGATTTTCAGCTGAACGTTGAGTGCAGCCGTTACAAGCCCGGCTACACATCCCGCCGCTATTGCTGCAAGGACTGCCAGCCAGGGATTCGTGCCGCCGACAATCAGGACCGCTGCGACCGCGCCCCCAAGCGGGAACGAGCCGTCCACGGTGAGATCGGGGAAGTTTAGGACGCGAAACGATAGATAAACACCGAGGCCGACGAAGCCATAGATCAGACCGGTCTGAACGGCGCCCAAAAAGGGGATGGGGCCGAGCTTGTCATAGAGAAGCCATCCAACGACGAGGAGAACGATGCCGAGACCGGAGAGTAGCGTAACGGTTAGCAACGAGGGAGGCGTGAAGCCCTTCTGCGGTCCTTCACTTTGACCACGGATCTCGCGAATATCGCGGGACCGATCCGCGATCATTGGCGAGTCCGGCACCCTCCCCCGCTCAGGGGGAGGGTCGTTTTCATCGTGGGTGGCGCCCGTGTTTATTGCACGACAGTGGCGGCGCGATCGACGACCGCCTGCGGAACCACAACCCCCATTCGCTCGGCAGCGCCAACGTTGACGAAGAGGTCGCCGCCGGTGGCAAACGAAACCGGGATGTCACCGGGGTTCTCACCGCGGAGAACCCGAATAACGATCTGCCCGGTCTGCAGCCCATGCTCATAGTAGTTGAAGCCGACCGAGGCGATGGCACCACGTTCGACGCTGGCGGTGTCGCCTGCGAAGAGCGGAATTTCCGCCTCCTCGGCAACGCCGACGACGGCCTCGAATGCGGAAACGACCGTGTTGTCGGTCGGGACATAGATCGCGTCGACATCTCCGACAAGCGAAAGGGCGGCAGCCTGGACATTGGCGCTGCTGGTCGCGGTGGCTTCCTCGACGCTGATACCAAGTTCCCCAGCGGCGGCTATGAGGAGACCGACGAGAACAACGGCATTAGCCTCTGCCGGATTGTAGACGACGCCAATTGTCTCGATACCGGGAATGATCTCGAGCATCAGCGCAACGTGATCGGCCACCGGCGTGAGGTCCGAGACGCCGGTGATATTGCCGCCCGGCTGATCGATATCGGTGACGAGGCCAGCTGCTACGGGATCGGTCACGGCGCTGAACACAATCGGAATCGTGCTGGTCGCCGCAAGCACGGCTTGGGCTGACGGTGTCGAGATCGGCACGATGACGTCGACGGCGTCACCAACGAACTGATTGGCGATCTGAGTGGCGGTGGCAGGTGCCCCTTGCGCGGATTCGTAGAGGAAATTGATTTCGATGCCATCGCGGAACCCCGCCGCGGCCAGGGCATCGCGTACCCCGTCGCGAACTGCATCAAGGGCAGGATGCTCAACGATTGCGGTCGTCGCAACGGTAATATCCTGCGCGAAAGCGGGGCTGGCGATCACCGCCCCAATCAACGCATATGCAAGCTTGCGCATGTCACTCTCCTAACTGCACCCGATGTCTTCCGCGGGCATCTAAGGGAACACCACGATTTTTCGCCAACGGAGTCAATTGAACTGGTGACAATCGGACTTTCTGACGCGACCTAGTCGTCGAGTTTCGGGCGTCCGCGACGGGTCTTTACAGCCGATCGGTGGCTTTTGCCGGCAAGCCTCCGCTCTTTCGAGGCCAGTGTCGGTCCGGTCGGGCGGCGTGGTTTTGGGACTTCCGTCGCCCGCCGTATCAACGCCAGCAGCCGTTGCAACGCATCCGCGCGGTTCCGCTCAAGGGTCCGACACCGATCGGCCCGGATTACCAGTTCACCGTCCAGTGTCAGTCGGTTGCCGGCCAGCCGTTCCAGCCGGGTCTTGACCGGTTCCGGCAGCGAGGGCGAGCGCCGGACATCGAAGCGAAGTTGGACCGCCGTCGCCACCTTGTTGACGTTCTGCCCACCTGGGCCGGAGGCACGGATGAAGTTTTCAACGATCTCGGAATCACCGATCGCGATACTGTCGGTGACGCGGATCATGGGAGTGATCCTATTGCACGCGCCCGAACTATTTGGGGCTCCGATAGCCCTTGCGACCAAGGCGCTGGTCCCTATTTAAGCGACCAAGGCGCTGGTCCCTATTTAAGATATATCGTACGATATAATAGGAGTGTTTATGCATCATCATCATTATTGCGGCCACGGTGTCCGGCGTCAGCGCCCCTGGGACAGATTGGGCGGATTGAACAAGAGAGGGTTTCTGGCTCATCTTAACCCACGAGGGATTGAAGATGAGACGGAACACCAATCACCAGAAAGCATCGGCCGAGAAGGTCGTGAAGGACATCCGGCGGGCGACTCGTCGGCAGTTCGGCGCCGAAGAGAAGATCCGGATCGTTCTGGAGGGCCTGCGCGGCGAGGACAGTATCGCTGAGCTGTGTCGCCGTGAGGGGATCAACTAGAACCTCTATTACCGCTGGTCGAAGGACTTCCTGGAGGCCGGGAAGAAGCGCCTGGCGGGTGACACTGCCCGTGAGGCTACCTCCGATGAGGTCCGGCATCTTCGCAGTGAGGCACTGGCACTCAAGGAGGCCGTTGCTGACCTGACGCTGGACAACCGTCTACTCAAAAAAAGCATGATCGCGGATGGGGGAGAGGAGGCATGAGGTATCCACTATCGGAGAAGCTGGAGATCATCCGGCTGGTTGAGCGATCCCATCTGCCGGCCAAGCGCACGCTGGCGCAGTTGGGCATTCCCCGCACCTCGTTTTATCGCTGGTACGACCGCTATCTGACCGGCGGACCGGAGGCCCTGGAGGACCGCCGCTCGCGGCCTGGCCAAGTCTGGAACCGTATCCCCGATGAGGTGAGAGACCGGATCGTACAGCTGGCGCTGGACGAGACGGATCTGTCGCCGCGGGAACTGGCTGTCCGGTTCACAGACACAGAGGGCTACTTTGTATCGGAATCCTCGGTTTATCGACTGCTCAAGGCCCATGATCTGATCACCAGCCCGGCCTTTATCGTCCTCAAGGCGTCCGACGAGTTCCAGGACAAGACCACGGCGCCAAACCAGCTCTGGCAGACCGACTTCACTTACCTCAAGGTCATTGATTGGGGCTGGTTCTACCTCTCCACCGTGCTCGACGACTTCTCGCGCACCATTATCGCGTGGAAGCTCTGCACCACGATGAAGGCCGAGGACGTCACCGATACGCTGGAACTGGCGCTCAAGGCGTCAGGTCGCGATCGGGCAACGGTCATTCACAAGCCACGGCTCCTGTCTGACAACGGCTCCAGCTACATCGCCGACGATCTGGCCAAATGGCTCGACGACCGCGATATGGAGCACATTCGCGGCGCTCCCTATCATCCGCAAACCCAGGGCAAGATCGAGCGTTGGCATCAAACCCTGAAGAACCGCATCCTTTTGGAAAATTACTATCTGCCTGGCGACTTGGAGACACAGATCGAGGCCTTCGTCGGCCACTACAATTATCACCGCTACCACGAGAGCCTGGGCAACCTCACGCCGGCCGATGTCTACTTCGGGCGCGGCCAGACCATCCTGTTGAAAAGAGAAAAGATCAAACAAAAGACGCTACAAACCCGGCGCTTGCAATACCGCAAAACCGCCGCATAAAATGACCAACCAGATGGGCCGAACCCTCTCTTAAATCAGGCCGCTCATCGGTTCCAAATTACCTGACGACGGACACTGTTGCGATACCAATCGGCGTGAGGAGCCCGACCATACCGTCGGGCTTCACCAGTGTCATGGCGCGCTCGACGAAAGAGCGAATAGAGGTTCACGTCCCCGCTAGAGAGCAGCGGATAGTCGCCCAAGCGCCGCGCCATTCGGGCAGCCATCGCCGCCCGTTCGCTCGCAAACGCATAGTCCTGAGCCAGGGGATCGCCAGCCTGTTCCAGTGCCGCGATCATGCGCTTGCGGTCGGCCGCACGCGGTGCGAGCGCGATCTCGCGCCGGCGTGTAGCGAACCATTCCACCTGTTGCAGCTTCATCCGGTCCCAGGGCGGGTTGCCGATGACGGCGTCGAAGCCACCTTCGGGTCTCACGTTCTGCCAATTTGTCCAGACGCCGGGGAAGGCCGCCTGCCAGTTGAGGAAGCGTTCCTCGTCGACAAGGCGGCGAGCCTCTTGCAGCAGTTCGGCGAAGCGCGCGCCCTCCGGGCGCTCCGCCGAGACCTCGGCCCGGCCCAGCGCGATCTCGATGGGATCGCCGAGAAGTCCGCCGAAGAAGGACTGCAGCGCCGTCCGGCCCTCGTGGTCCTTGACCTCCAGCCAGTCGATGGCATGCACCAGGGAGAGGACGGCATCCAGCGGTGCGGTGGCCTCCTCCACCTGGGCGAAGGTCTCGGCGGAGCGGTGCGCCTCGGCGATCTCGGCGTCGGTCAGCTCCTCGATCGTCTGCATTTCCCGCGTGGCAAGTCCCGCCTGGGTGACGGAGCCGTGCAGAAGCAACGGGCTGCCATACTCGGTCGCCTTGTCGATCCCGCCCCGTGCCCATGCGCCGAACAGGCTGTCGCCGCAGCGAAGATGGTGATCCAGGAAGCTGAGCGGCGCGCCGACCGTGAAGGTGTGCAGCCAGAGCGCGACCTTGGCCAGCTCGACCGCCATGGGGTTCTTGTCGACGCCGTAGACGCAGCGCTTGAGGACCATGCGCCGGACGATGTGGCGGTCGTCGAGCCGATCCCGGTCGATGGCCCAAGCGCGCTCCTCGGCGTTAGCCACGATCCTGTCGCGGATGGCCTGGATGCGACCCACGAGTGGCGAGACGTACCCTTCCACAGCCGCTTCCGCCTCCGCCATGGCCGCGATAACTCCGTCGGCGAGATAGTCGACCAGACTAACCAGAAAGTGCCCGGACCCCATGGCCGGGTCGCAGACCCTGAGCGCGAGAATCGCCTCGGCCGGATCGTGTTCTGCCAAGTGTGCGACCGCCCGTTCACGCTCAGGTCCGTCTGCCGGCATTCGCCCGGCTTCCGCCTCGAAGGCGTCCGTGCGCGCCTGCACGAGCGGCCCAATCGTTTCCTCGACGATCAGCCCGACCAACTCGCCCGGCGTGTAGTAGCTGCCCGAACCCTTGCGGACGAAGATATTGGGGCGGACGGCCACCCCGTCGCCGTCGGGCGCGAGTTCGTGTTCCAGCAGACGCTCGTAGATCGAGCCGAGCTGGCGGACGCCGAGATCGCGATAGTTGATGTAGCGGCGGCCGGCCGAGCCCTGCTCGAACGACAGGGCGTCGATGACATCGGCCATGACCCGGTCGCCGAGCCGGATGCGGTCGAGAAGCGGCGCGCGCTCCCGGTCGAAGAGGCCGCCATTGTAGGGCGGCAGGCCGATGGCAGCGTCGCCCTGGTCGATGGCGCGGCAGAGATCGGCCACAACCGACCAATAGCGCGCAGCAGTCTCGGAGAAGACATCGCCCTGGTCCTTGCGACGGCCTACATCGCCGCGAACCCTGTCGCGCAGCGCGTAGTCGTCGTAACGCCCGTCGCGGACGGGCAGCAGGTCGCGGTCCTCGGCATAGAGGATGAAGAGAAGCCGGTAGAGCAGCAGCAGGGCGGCCTCGCGCACCTCCGACAGAGGCGCGTCCGGCTCAGCCGCAGCGATCGCACGTGCGAGCTCAGGAAAGACCTGGCCGAAGACCAGATCGGAGAGGTTAGCGGCGACCCGCTCCTCGTAGAAGCGACCTTCCGCGATGGCGCGCTGATGGAAGGTGCGCGCGTCGGCTGCGCCCGGCAGAAAGGCCTCGCGCCGGAAGACCAGCGCGAACACCTTGAGCCAGTGGCGGCGCTCCGCCGCGTCGAGCGCAAACAGGCCGTCGTTATGGCCGGGAAGGTCGAGGAGCGCAGCGAGATCGACCTCGAAGAACTGCTCGGAGACCGACCGCGCGCCCTGGTAGTAGAGCCGCCACCGCGCGCCGTCGGTAAGAATGCCCCAGCGGAGCCTGCCCGTGGTTACATCGTCGATCCGCCGCAGGTAGCGCAGCATCTGCGTCGACGGTGCTGTCTCCTCGCCATGCCGCCCGGAGCGGCGGTCGAGCGGACGCAGCCAACGCTTGGACTCCACCACTGCAAGGCCGAGCTCGTAGCGCCGCCATTCCTCGGCGAAGCCGTTGGCTTGGCCCTTCGCCGCTTCATCCGCGAACAGCAAGCCGTCCGGCACGTCCACTCGGCCGTATGCGCTCAGGTTTTGCTGTCGCAGGCTCGCCGTCCACCCAAGCCGTACGAGGACGGGCCAGATCAGATCATTTTCGGTCTGGCTTTCGTTGGGCGATGCGGCGGCCGGGAAGCGGTCGAAGATCGCGCGCAGCGCGGCCTCGAATTCTTCCAGCGACGCGTCGTCCAGTTCCTGCCAGTCGGGCGATCGGGTGATGGCGTCGCGCAGGAAATCGCTGGCGAAGAGGCTCCCCTGAAATGCGATGTCGAGGCTCATGCGCCTATGATCCACGATCCAGTTCGATATTTCAGCATCACGCCATAGGCGTGCGCCATCGCGACTGCGGGCGGCGCGCTATGGCGAAACCTCATCGGCGACCCATCCCAGTCGAAGGGAGACTCCTTCGACCTCGACCTCCGCGGAAAGTTCATCCGGGCCGGAGACAGGTGTGCTGATGGCGTCGGCGAACGCCCGGAAATCGTCGAACCAGCTATGACCTTCGGAGAACGAGTGCACGAGCATCACCGCCCGACGGACTCTGTAGCGCTGCGCTTCGTATATCGCCGCCGCAGTTCGGTGTAGAAGCTGGTATCGCAGGTTCGAGACATCGTGATCGGCAAGCCCTAACGTCTCTTGAAGAACCGACAGCCGTGCCCGCTTGTTCGCCGAGGCATCGACGAGCCACTCCGAGACGAGCGGCCCGAAGGGCTCGTCCACCTTGCCCTCGACACCAAGTACCGCGAAGCCCTCGCCGTCGCCAATCAGCGCCAGCAAGTCCGTCTGGCTTGGCCGTCCTCGGGACCGGAGACCGGTCTCCTTCTCGAAAAAACCCTCGACCAGCTCCATGCCCCGGAATTCTCCCGCCTTATGTAGGACCGCAGCCACCGGGCCGGGAACGCCTTTTGCTCCCACCCAGGAATGCGCCAACTCGTAGGCCGAATATCCCTTCTTCCAATGACTCTCTTGCTTCGCAAGGCGCGGTACTATGTCCTCGGGCCTCGTGATCGGCTCGGCAAAGAAGAATCTATCGGTCATTGGGAACGGCAGTGCCTATTGCTTAGAGTCGGTTTCGAAAGTCATGCGGCTCGGGCCAATCTGCGGGCGAGGAGCATGACGGAGGCGGCGTAGAGGAAGGCGCGGGCCGAGGCGATGGTGGCCTCGAAGTCCTTTGCCAGTCGCCGGTTGCGGTTGATCCAGGCGAAGAAGCGCTCCACGACCCAGCGGCGCGGTTGGACGGCGAAGCCGACCTGATCGGGGCTTTTGCGCACGATCTCGACGGCGATCACGGTGGCCGTGGCGACCTTCTCGCCGGCGTAGCCGCTGTCGGCAAAGAGCTTCTCGATGAACGGAAACGAGCCGCGTGAGGCGCACAGCAGCGGCCCGCCACCATCGCGGTCCTGGATACTCGCCGGATGCGCCTCGAGCACGAGGCCGCGCCCGTCGGTGTCGACCAGCGCGTGGCGCTTGCGCCCCTTGATCTTCTTGCCCGCATCGTAGCCGCGGGGGCCACCAGCCTCGGTCGTCTTGACGCTCCGGCTGTCGATAATCGCGCCGCTCGGGCTGGCCTCGCGTCCGACCCGCTCGCGATCGGCCATGACCAGAGAGTGATTGATCTTCTCAAGGAGGCCGTCGTCGCGGAACTTGGCGAACCAGCGATAGATCGTGCCCCACGGTGGCAAATCGCTTGGCAGCAGGCGCCAAGGGCAGCCAGCCCGCATCACGTAGAAAATGCCGTTGACGATCTCTCGCATCGGCCATGACCGGGGCCGTCCCGTGCCATGAGCCGGAGACAAATGAGGCTCGATCACAACCCACTCCGCATCGGTCAAATCAGTCTGATAACGCAGCGCCTTGCGGCTATGCTGCTCTCGGGTGGTCGGCGTCCATCAGTCTGATAACGCAGCGCCTTGCGGCTATGCTGCTCTCGGGTGGTCGGCGTCCACATGGCGGCTCCAGATCGGTCTCAACAACCTTCCTGGAACCACATCGACACCGGCCACTCAACCCCTTTCCTGTGCCTCTGATTTACGAACACCTAGAGGCGGGCCGCGATCTTGCAAAGAATGGTGTTGACCTGTTCATTCATAGTAACGGTGGATCAGGAACGGTACCATGGCGCATTGTCAATTTGATTCGACAATACACGGAAGAATTCGTGGTCCTCGTACCGCATCGTGCTTTTAGTGCTGCAACCCTAATTGCGCTTGGAGCAGATAAAATAATCATGCACAAGATAGGCTGTTTAGGGCCGATAGATCCATCTGTTGCTAATGCGTTCAACCCTCAAAATCCACAGCAACCCGGCCAACTAGTACCCATCAGCGTCGAAGACGTGACGGCGTTTTTCAAGTTAGTTAAGGAAGAGGTTGGGATCACTCATGAAGACGAACTGGTTCAGGCCTTTATAGCGATGACGGATAAGGTACACCCCCTTGCCCTAGGCAATGTGCAACGCTCCCACAACCAGTTGTGCCTTATGGCAAGTAAATTATTAAAGTTACACACGGATGAATCAAAGGAGCATGAGATAGTCCAACTTATTGATACTCTAAAATCGAACCTATTCTTTCATGGCCACCCCATCAATCGAGAAGAGTCTCAAAAGGACCTTATGTTGAAGGTTGTAATACCATGTGCTGATTTAGAGTCTAAAATGTGGGAGCTGTACGTTCAGTACGAAAGAGATTTGAAGCTTTCCGAACTTTTCAATCCGCTTCGGGAACTGAAAATTAAACTCACAGCCCCCGTAACAAGCGAACCGTTGAGAACGGAAGAGATACTTCAACAAATGCAGCTACTTGCGCAGCACGGAATCGCACTTGGAAACCCCGGTGTAACCGAAGAACAGATTGTTAAACTGGCGGCGGCATTGGTCCCGTTCGTCTCAGGCCGATTGGTCCCGTTCGTCTCAGGCCGATCTAAGCCTCTAAATGAGGCGCAGTTGGATCCAATTGTAGGAGCGTTTATCGAATCAGTTAATCGTATTGACGTGTTCAAGACGGATCTTAAAGTCGAGCGAAGCATCATTCCAACCCCGGCCGGACCACAGGAGGTTGTCAAACAGGAGCTCTTATGGCGAAGATGGGAACAAGAGGATTAAGTCGGAAGCGTGAGACTGACACCGATCAGCTGTCTAGTGCCGGATTCCTAGGAGCGCCACCGGCTAATTGGGTTGCTGGCCCGATTGGAAGTGCGCCAGTAATAGCCCGCTATGTGGGAGTGGATTGCCCTTTGGGAATCTCGATAATGCGTGAAGGGTTTACTACTTACACAGGGCTACTGCTTTCGGGGTCCGCAATCAAATCCCTATAGCGAAGCCGCTTCCCGGCCATGCCCTGCGCGATCCGGGCCATCTGGTCAATGGTGTCGGCGCTACGATCGTTGTGCCGCCCGGAGAACTCGCCGACATAGCGGTTCAGGTGCCTCTCGCTCATGTGGTGGTAGGTGCCGTGATAGCCTCGCTTCAGTAGAGCCCAGAAACTTTCGATCCCGTTGGTATGGGCCATCCCGGAATCGTATTCGCCGACGCTGTGCTTCACAGTTTCGTGCTCGAAAGGCATTCCCTGATATCCACCGTGATCGTCGGTGTAAACCGTCGCGCCTTCGGCTGCATGATCACCGACGAAACCTTGCAATGTCTGGGCATCTGTTTCGTCAACAACACGGGCTGTCACCATGTTGCTGTTACGGTCTTTCATACCAACCACGGCGGTCTTGCCGACTGCGCCGCGCCCGGTGCCCGCCAACTCTTTGTGCTTTGCCTTGCTCATATTCTTGCGCTTGCCGCCGAAATAGGTCTCATCGACCTCTACAGGGCCGTCAAACTGATCGTCGTGTTCGACCGCCCATGCCTGCCGGATACGATGCAGCATGAACCATGCGGTAGGCTGCGAAACGCCAATGTCGCGTTGCAGCTTCATGGACGAAACCGACTTGAGGTTTGTCAGGCAGAGATAGATGGCGATGGCCCACTTGCGGAGCGGGATTTTCGACCGCTGCATGGCCGTGCCGGTCTTGATGCTGAAATAGGACCGGCAGTCGCTGCACCAGTAGGGCATCTTCGCGTGAGAGGCTTCGCGGGTACGGACCGATCCGCATTTGGGGCAATGGCGACCGTCCGGCCAGATGATGGACTCGAACCACTCGGTCGCGGCTTCCTCGGTCGGGAACATGTCCATCAGCTCAACGACGGTGAGTCCTTCGCGATGGGCTTTGCCGGGTGCTTTCTTCGCCATGACCATATCTCCCTTCAACACAATGGAATATAGGGAGTCTGGCTGGAAATGTCAACCATTCTTTATAATCCACTAAAAGAAAAGCCGCCCCGAAGGGCGGCAAGTGTCCAATGGAGACAATATATCGTCACCGCCCAGTCAGGCAGCGGCGGTGTCTTCAACCCGCGTTCCACGGGATCGGCTAACCGGCAGCCGGCTACTGGGTGCCATGGTCGCTGACGCAGCTTCCGCGTGGGTTGTCCGCCGGATCCCCCCCGAATTCACTGTTGCGTATGATCCCAGGGGTGACATAGATTCCGTTGACGATAGTGTTGGGGCTAAAGAGCAACTCTTGGGGAGTGCCCAACAGATATTGAATGTCCTGCTCTCCAATAAGAATCTGGCCGAAGGACGAAGCGATGTTGCGGTCGATGCCGCCATCCCCGCGGTCGTTATCTTCCAGGCCCGAAAACGAACATACCGACCCAGCGATGAAGCCATCGATTGGAGTTGGTTCTCCGCCCACGTTCGGCTCTCGTGGCTGTCCGTCGTCAGGTAATTTGGAACCGATGAGCGGCCTGATTTAAGAGAGGGTTCGGCCCATCTGGTTGGTCATTTTATGCGGCGGTTTTGCGGTATTGCAAGCGCCGGGTTTGTAGCGTCTTTTGTTTGATCTTTTCTCTTTTCAACAGGATGGTCTGGCCGCGCCCGAAGTAGACATCGGCCGGCGTGAGGTTGCCCAGGCTCTCGTGGTAGCGGTGATAATTGTAGTGGCCGACGAAGGCCTCGATCTGTGTCTCCAAGTCGCCAGGCAGATAGTAATTTTCCAAAAGGATGCGGTTCTTCAGGGTTTGATGCCAACGCTCGATCTTGCCCTGGGTTTGCGGATGATAGGGAGCGCCGCGAATGTGCTCCATATCGCGGTCGTCGAGCCATTTGGCCAGATCGTCGGCGATGTAGCTGGAGCCGTTGTCAGACAGGAGCCGTGGCTTGTGAATGACCGTTGCCCGATCGCGACCTGACGCCTTGAGCGCCAGTTCCAGCGTATCGGTGACGTCCTCGGCCTTCATCGTGGTGCAGAGCTTCCACGCGATAATGGTGCGCGAGAAGTCGTCGAGCACGGTGGAGAGGTAGAACCAGCCCCAATCAATGACCTTGAGGTAAGTGAAGTCGGTCTGCCAGAGCTGGTTTGGCGCCGTGGTCTTGTCCTGGAACTCGTCGGACGCCTTGAGGACGATAAAGGCCGGGCTGGTGATCAGATCATGGGCCTTGAGCAGTCGATAAACCGAGGATTCCGATACAAAGTAGCCCTCTGTGTCTGTGAACCGGACAGCCAGTTCCCGCGGCGACAGATCCGTCTCGTCCAGCGCCAGCTGTACGATCCGGTCTCTCACCTCATCGGGGATACGGTTCCAGACTTGGCCAGGCCGCGAGCGGCGGTCCTCCAGGGCCTCCGGTCCGCCGGTCAGATAGCGGTCGTACCAGCGATAAAACGAGGTGCGGGGAATGCCCAACTGCGCCAGCGTGCGCTTGGCCGGCAGATGGGATCGCTCAACCAGCCGGATGATCTCCAGCTTCTCCGATAGTGGATACCTCATGCCTCCTCTCCCCCATCCGCGATCATGCTTTTTTTGAGTAGACGGTTGTCCAGCGTCAGGTCAGCAACGGCCTCCTTGAGTGCCAGTGCCTCACTGCGAAGATGCCGGACCTCATCGGAGGTAGCCTCACGGGCAGTGTCACCCGCCAGGCGCTTCTTCCCGGCCTCCAGGAAGTCCTTCGACCAGCGGTAATAGAGGTTCTGGTTGATCCCCTCACGGCGACACAGCTCAGCGATACTGTCCTCGCCGCGCAGGCCCTCCAGAACGATCCGGATCTTCTCTTCGGCGCCGAACTGCCGACGAGTCGCCCGCCGGATGTCCTTCACGACCTTCTCGGCCGATGCTTTCTGGTGATTGGTGTTCCGTCTCATCTTCAATCCCTCGTGGGTTAAGATGAGCCAGAAACCCTCTCTTGTTCAATCCGCCCAATCTGTCCCAGGGGCGCTGACGCCGGACACTCGGGTACATGAACGTCGCCGGCTTTGGACCGCCTTGCGCACCAACTCTGATCTTCAGGCCCCGGGAAACGTCGCAAAGAAACTCGATCGGCTTACCGCGGTTGATGATCAGATCCTTGGCGTCGGCGGTGATCTTGTTCACGGCGCCGGGCGGACGGCCAGGCCGACGTGGCAGGGACGAGGAGACGGCTTCGGAAGCGGCGATTTGGCTCATAAGGGATAGATAGTCCCTTGTCATGGAGCCGTCAACGCAGCAATATCAACGGTTTAGTCACCAAATGTCTGGTGTCCACAGAGTGTCCATGTTTTTCATACTCAGCGGGCCCAAAAACTATTCTCATGGAACGGGTTAAGCCCTCTGTCTGAGGACGCCCCAATTTTCAATGGTGCTGAATACCAAACCCTGGAGGCTAGGGCTGATTAATCACAACGACTGGGAGCCCCCATGTACGTTCACCTTCGAAGAGACGGACGCCCGCCGCGCTATTGCGTTGGCCATCGTTGGCCAACATGAATTCAAACCGGACAGTCACTGGATCGGATAATGAGCTGGTGACATAACAAGGCCTGCTGATATCGCCGCAGGTGACGGGTGTGCCGTTAAGATAGCCGCTCTGAGCGACCACCGAGCCCGGCCCTAATTGACCAACCGCAATGATCATCGGCGCCGCGGCGATAATCGTCAGCACGAATTTCGAATATCGATCCATCTGCATTGCTTCCTCCCTGACACTTCTTTGACACGCCCTTTTGACACGGGCAGGCCTCCTATAGGAGGAGGCCGTGCCGTGTTGCGTAAAAGGAGGGCCACGACACGGGTTGCCCAACACGGGCGTGCTGCCGCGGTTTGCTTGATGTTTTGGGCCATGTTGGCACGGGTACGACACGGGCGTGTTGCGAGTCGTCGGCAACACGGGTCAACACGGGGTAGGCGAAAAGCGTTTTTGGTGGTTTTGATGGGTTTTTTCGCCTCGCACGACACGGGTAGGCAAAATAGGCCGTGCTGCCGCAGTTTTGCTGGATTTTGAAGCGTGCCGTTGAGCTTGTCGAGCCAGAAAATCTTCTCGCCGCTGGTCGCGTCTCACTGGTCCGACCTCAACAGCTCCGGCAGCTTCGCCATATTGGCGGCGATTCGGCGAGCTTCATCACGGCTCAGGACACTGGCCGCTTTGGCGGTGCCTTCCCGGTCGCGGAAATAAAGATAAGCCAGCGCCTGGCCGCCAGCGTCTTGGATACAGAACGATTCAGCAAGTTCCACAGATTTCCAAGGGGCCGGGAAGCGCCTCACGCGCTGACAAGCTTATTTCTGATGTGGACACTGTGTGGACACACAGTTTTTTTGGCCTCTTGTTCTACAGTCGAAAAGCTACCTAACTCCTTGTTTTAGTTTGGTGCGGGCGGCGGGAGTCGAACCCGCACGGGCCAAGCCCAAGGGATTTTAAGTCCCTTGCGTCTACCAGTTCCGCCACGCCCGCACGCACGCACGCACGAAACGCCTAGGCTTCGGCCAGGGAGAGATCAAGCTAAGGCGCCCTGGTTGCACTCGTGTCCTGTGTGAAGCCCGGCAACAGATCGGCCAGCATTGATTCCACTGCCCTCACCGCCTCTTCGAGCCTGGTCACGTCCCGCGACCGGAGCACGATTTCGCCGAGGAACCGATCGGCAGCGATTTTGGGATAGGAGCCGATCGCAACATTCGGAAAACTCAGCTGGATCTCAGCGAGTTGATCGGCATAGGCACCCTCGCCCGCCGGAACCGGGATGGTGCGCAGATGCAGCTTTCGCCCGCTGGCAAGCCGGGGCGCGAGATCGACCAGCATCGCCTTCATGATCTTCGGTATGCCGGCCAGAACATGGACATTGCCGATGGTAAATCCCGGCGCTCCCGTCACCGGATTGGCGATCAGCTCTCCGCCTTCGGGAATCCGAGCCATCCTACGGCGCGCTTCGGTGAGCGCCTCCTGGCCATAACGGGCGCTCAACATCTTGACCGCCTCCGGGTTCTCGCCGAGCGGAACGTCAAAGGCGATCGCCATCGCCTCGGCGGTGACATCGTCATGGGTCGGCCCGATTCCGCCGGTCGTGAACACCTCGCCATAAACTGAACGCAAGGCGTTGACCGCGGCGACGATCGCTTCTGTCCGATCCTCGACGACGCGAACCTCCCGGAGTTCCAAGCCAAGGTCGGTGAGAAAATCGGCGATAGCGCCGATATTGGCGTCCTTGGTGCGCCCGGAAAGGATTTCGTCGCCGATGACAACCAGCCCGGCAGTAATAACGTCCTCGCTCATGCTGCCTCCGTCCGGGGTCAATGAGCCAGAGATGTTGCCACCTTCGGCATCGATTCCGATATGATCATGGTCCAACCGGACCGCGATCGAAGACCGAGATACTGCGATGGTCACTTATGTGGAAGCCGCCACTGTTCCCAAACGGAACAGCGGCCAGATCAAATTATACTCCAAGGTTGATTTCGCCAGCATGAGCCGGGCCGGGGCGTTGACCGCCGCGTGTCTCGACGAAATCGCCCGCTTGATCCGTCCGGGCCTAGCAACGACAGAAATCGATCGGTTCGTCTATGAATTCGCTCTGGATCACAATGCGATACCGGCCACGCTCGGCTATCGCGGCTATTGGAAATCGACCTGCACATCGGTCAACCATGTGGTCTGCCACGGGATTCCGGGCGCCAAACCGCTGCGGGAAGGCGATATCGTCAATGTCGACGTGACGTTGATCGTCGATGGTTGGCATGGCGATTCAAGCCGGATGTATCCCGCGGGCGAAGTCAAGCGCGCAGCCCGCCGCCTGATCGACGTCACCTATGAGGCGATGATGCGGGGCATAGAAGCGATCAAACCGAGAAATCACGCCGGCGATATCGGGGCGGCGATCCAGGACTATGCCGAGGCAGAGCGTTGCAGCGTGGTTCGCGATTTCTGTGGTCACGGCTTGGGGCGCCTGTTCCATGATGCACCCAATATCCTCCACTACGGCAATCGCGGCGACGGAGTGGAGTTGAAGCCGGGGATGATCTTCACCGTCGAGCCGATGATCAATCTTGGCCGGCCACAGGTCAAAATCCTACCGGACGGCTGGACCGCGGTAACCCGGGATCGGTCGCTGTCGGCGCAATTCGAGCATTCGTTGGGGGTGACCGAGGATGGGGTCGAGATCTTTACCCGCTCGCAGGCGGGCATGGACCGACCGCCCTACCCTATCGGCGGATGAGCGAGACGACCGACGGCAAGGAAGCGCCACATTATCTTAGTCACCGGACGCGGCTGTCGGATCGATTCCGCGAAGGCGGCGGTGAAAGCCTCGCCGACTATGAGCTCCTGGAGTTGATCCTGTTCCAGGCCCTGCCGCGCCGCGACACCAAACCGCTTGCCAAGGCGTTGCTGAAACGGTTCGGCAATTTCTCGGGCGTACTCGCAGCATCCGAGGAACGATTGCGAGAGGTTGGGGGCGTCGGCGAAAAGGTGGCGCTCCATCTCAAATTGGCGCAGACCGCCGCCGCGCGCTACGCTCGCGATTCCGTCCAGGACCGACCGCTCCTGAAATCATGGCAGGCGGTGATTGATTATTGCCGCGCTGCAATGGCTTATGAGGAACGCGAGCAGTTCCGCATCCTGTTCCTCGACAAGAAGAACACTATGATCGCCGACGAAGTGCAGCAAGTCGGCACTGTCGACCATATCCCGGTCTATCCACGTGAAATCGTGAAACGGGCGTTGGAGCTTTCAGCCACAGCGCTGGTCCTGGTTCACAACCACCCGTCCGGTGATCCAGAGCCCTCCCGCGCCGACATCGACATGACCGCCAAGATTGTTGAAATCGGCGGGCCGCTGGGGATCGTGGTACACGATCACATCATTGTCGGCAGCGGCGGCCATGTAAGTTTCAAGGCGTTGGGATTGATTTGAACGGGTGACGTCCGGGGGTCCTACGACTCTTCGCCACTTTCCTTGGGCGCCAGGACGATCACCAGATCCTTGGCCTCGACCGCGCCGCCCGGCTGAATCAGAACCTCATCGACAACGCCGTCGATCGCAGCGTGTTGCGACGTTTCCATCTTCATCGCCTCGATGGTGAACAATGGATCGCCAGCCCTGATCGGCTGGCCGATTTTTACTGCGATCGTCGCAACGACGCCGGGCATCGGCGCTGCGACATGGCCGGGTTCGTTCTCCGACGCTTTGCGCCGCACCGGGATGCCAGCCGCTGCGGCCCGATCCGGGACGCGGATCGTCCGGGGCTGACCATTGAGTTCAAAGAAGACCCTGGCCTGTCCTTCTTCATCGACATCGCCGACCACCTGCAAACGCACCACAAGAGTCCTGCCCGGCTCGAGATCGATCGATGTCTCCTCGCCATTGGCCATGCCGTAGAAATAGACCGGGGTTGGTAGACGTGTGACCGGACCATAGGTCCTGATCGCCGCGGCGAACTCCACGAACACTTTGGGGTACATCAAATAAGAGGCGAACTCGGTATCGCTGATGTCGCGTTCGACCTGGCGCTCGGCCTCCTTTCGTTCGGCATCGAGGTCGGCGTCGGGTAGCAATGAACCCGGGCGAACAATGATGGGCTCCTCGCCCTTCAACGCCTTGTCCCGGAAACCCTGGGGCCAACCGCCCGGCGGTTGGCCGAGATCGCCGCGCATCATCTCGACGACCGATTGCGGGAAGGCAATTTCGACATCGGGATCGAGGACATCCTGGGGCGTAAGATCCTGAGAGACCATCATCAAGGCGAGATCACCCACCACCTTGGATGACGGGGTCACCTTGACGATGTCGCCGAACAAATCATTGGCCGCGTGGTACGCCTTGGCCACTTGATGCCATCTTCCAGCAAGGCCCATGCTGCGAGCCTGTTCGCGGAGATTGGTATATTGGCCGCCGGGCATTTCGTGGAGATAGACTTCCGAAACGCCCGATTTGAGATCGCTCTCGAACGCCGCGTATTGGCCCCTCACCGCCTCCCAGTAGAAACTGATCTCGCGGATCACCTCCGGCGCCAGTTCGGTCGATTTGTCGGTGCGCGCCAGGGCTTCGACGAGCGATCCAAGGCAGGGCTGAGACACCATTCCCGACATGGAGTCGCTCGCCGCGTCGAAGGCGTCGACGCCGGCTTCCACCGCCGCCAGCACGGTAGCGCCGGAGAGACCGGAAGTGTCGTGTGTATGGAGATGAATCGGAAAGCCTACTTCCTCCTTTAGCGCCTTGAGGAGCCTAGTCGCAGCCGCCGGTCGGAGCAGCCCGGCCATGTCTTTGATAGCGAGAATGTGGCAGCCCGCCGCCTCCAACTCCTTGGCCAGCTTCACATAATAATCTAGAGAATATTTAGCCCGGTCCGGATCGAGAATGTCACCGGTGTAGCAAATCGCCCCTTCCGCGATCTTTCCAGCGTCGCCAACGGCGTCGATGGCGACCCGCATGTTCTCGACCCAGTTTAGGCAGTCGAAAATGCGGAAAATGTCCATGCCGGCTTCGGCTGCCTGGCGGATGAAATAGCGAACGACATTGTCCGGGTAGTTCTTGTAGCCGACGGCATTGGCGCCACGGAACAGCATTTGCAGCAGAAGATTGGGCACAAGTGCGCGCAACTCCGCCAGCCGTTCCCAAGGATCCTCGGTGAGGAACCGCATCGCCACGTCGAAGGTCGCGCCGCCCCAGCATTCCAGAGAAAGAAGCTGCGGCAGGCCTTTGGCGTAGGCCCCGGCAGCGTTGACGATATCGTATGAGCGGAACCGGGTAGCGAGCAGCGATTGGTGCGCGTCCCGCATAGTGGTGTCAGTTACCAGGGGCCGAGATTGCTCGCGCATCCAGGCGGCGAAGCCTTCAGGGCCCAATCGGTCAAGCAATTGCTTGGTGCCGTCGGCCGCCGGTTCGTGGAATTCAGGCGACACCGGTCGAGGCAGCCCGTCGATCGGTTTCGCCCGGCCGCGCGCATCGGGGTGGCCGTTGACGGTGACATCGGCGATGTAGTTGGCAAGCAGGCTCGCCCGGTCGACACGCGGCGGATAGCGGAAAAGCTCCGGCGTCTCATCGATGAAACGGGTGGTGACCTCGTTGTCGCGGAAGCGCTGATGCTCCAGCACCGCTTCGAGGAATGGAAGATTCGTTGCGACGCCGCGGATTCGGTACTCTCGTAAGGCACGAAGCATGCGCGCAATCGCTTCTTCCGGGCTTGGCGCCCAAGCGGTCATCTTTTCCAGCAAGGGATCGTAGAAACGGGTGACCACCGCCCCGGAATAGGCGGTGCCGCCATCGACACGGATGCCAAAGCCGAAGGCACCGCGATAGGCAGTTATCCGCCCATAATCGGGAATGAAATTGTTTTCCGGATTCTCCGTGGTGATCCGGCACTGGAGCGCGTGGCCGTCGAGTACGATTTTGTCCTGCGTCGGGATGCCGGTCTCCTCGACATGACCGATCCGGCCACCGCCGGCTATCTTGATCTGGGCCTTGACGATATCGAGCCCGGTCACGACCTCGGTGACGGTGTGTTCAACTTGAATGCGCGGATTGACCTCGATGAAATAGAACGCACCTGTGTCGGTATCGAGCAGGAATTCGACGGTGCCGGCGCCGACATAGTTGGTTGCCCGGCCAATTGTTTGCGCCGCCTCGCTTAGAGCTTCTCGGGTCGCTTCGTCGAGATAGGCTGCCGGCGCGCGTTCGATCACCTTCTGATGCCGGCGCTGGACCGAACAATCGCGCTCGAACAAATGCACCAAATTGCCGTGGGTATCGCCAAGGATTTGAACCTCAACATGGCGAGCGCGACTGATCAGCTTCTCGAAATAGACCTCGTCCTTGCCAAAAGCGGCGGCGGCTTCGCGTCTTGCGGAGAGCACCGTCTCGACCAGTTGGTCTGAGTCGGCGATCGGCCGCATGCCGCGGCCGCCCCCGCCCCAAGAGGCTTTGAGCATGATCGGATAGCCGATCTCGCCTGCGATCCGGGTCAATTCCTCGGGGTCGACGGGTAGAGGCTCGCTGGCCGGCACCACCGATACGCCGACCGAAACCGCCAAGTTCCGCGCCGAGATCTTGTTGCCTAGTCGGCGCATAGTCTCCGGCGAAGGGCCGATGAAAGTGATCCCAGCTTCGGCACAGGCCTCCGCGAATTCCGGGCTTTCGGAGAGGAAGCCATAACCGGGATGGATGGCCTCGACCCCGGTGCTTTCGGCGACTCCGATGATCTCGTCGATATCGAGATAGGCCTCGATCGGTCCCTTGCCGGCACCGACGCGATAGGCCTTGTCCGCCTTAAAGCGGTGCAGGGATAGTTTGTCCTCCTCCGCATAGATGCCGACATGCTCGATCCCGAGCTCGGAAGCCGCGCGAAATATACGGATCGCGATCTCGGAACGATTGGCAACGAGGAGGCGTTTGATGGGTTTCAAGTGACAGGGGTCCTAAGATTTCGGTGGTCCGCAACTTCGTTAATGAGCCTGCAACAATCAAGCCGAATGGCGCCAAGCGGCCTCGACTAATAGGTGGCCGCCGACCACGGAGACGGCTGAGTGCCTTCCTTTGTCCCGGGTAGCAAGTCGGCTTGAGATGTGACGAGCTGCCGCGAGACCGAACATAGGCACCGACAACATCAATGTCGGTTGCATCCCAGTTGCCGGGGGTCGTAGGTCTTGACACACTCTTCGCGGGATACGACCCCGAGAAAAGCGTTCCAGGCTTTCGTCGGCGGACAGCGATGGGTAGGTTTTGCGGTGAACCGGTCATCCCGATTTAGTCCGATGATGCTTTGGCGGATTGATGCGGGCCTTCGAACATTGCTAATGAGGAGCGGTCGCGTGGCGACGCATCAGACATTCGAGCTTGAAGGACATTCATGACCCGCATGAGAGCAACCGAAGCTGCGGTTCACGTCCTGGAGAAGGAAGGCGTCAGGCACGCTTTCGGAGTGCCCGGCGCCGCGATTAATCCCCTCTATGCGGCGATCCGCAAGGCCGGCTCGATCGACCACGTCCTTGCGCGCCACGTCGAGGGCGCCTCGCATATGGCCGAAGGCTACACAAGGGCAAAGCCGGGCAATATCGGCGTTTGCATCGGCACCTCCGGACCCGCCGGCACCGATATGATCACCGGCCTTTATTCAGCGATAGCCGATTCGATTCCGATCCTGTGCATCACCGGTCAAGCGCCGAGAGCCAAGCTCGACAAGGAAGACTTCCAGGCCGTCGACATTGCGGAAATCGCCAAGCCGGTTACCAAATGGGCGGTGACGGTGATGGAACCGGCGCTGGTGCCGATGGTACTGCAAAAAGCATTTCACTTGATGCGCTCCGGCCGCCCGGGTCCGGTGCTGGTCGATCTGCCGGTCGACGTGCAGATGGGTGAGATCGAGTTTGACCCCGATAGCTATGAGCCGCTTCCCGCCTACAAGCCGACCGCGACCAGGAAGCAGGCCGAGAGAGCGATGGCGATGCTGGCTGCAGCAGAGCGACCGCTAATCATCGCCGGCGGCGGCGTCATCAATGCCGATGCATCGGACCTATTGGTCGAGTTCGCGGAGACTACCGGCGTGCCGGTGATCCCGACCCTGATGGGCTGGGGCTCGATCCCCGACGATCACCCGCTGATGGCCGGGATGGTCGGTTTGCAGACTAGCCACCGCTACGGCAACGCAACATTCCTCCGTTCCGACTTCGCGCTCGGGATCGGCAATCGATGGGCCAATCGGCATACCGGAGGCCTGGATACCTACACTGCCGGTCGCAAATTCGTGCATGTCGATATCGAGCCGACCCAGATCGGGCGCGTATTCGCGCCGAATTATGGGATTGTTTCAGATGCCCGTGCTGCGCTTGAGCTGTTCGTCGAGATCGCCAAAGAATGGAAATCGGCCGGGAAGCTGCGGGATCGCAGCGCCTGGGCGACGGAATGCGACCAGCGCAAACAGAACATGCTGCGCAAGTCCCATTTCGACGATGTCCCGCTCAAGCCGCAGCGCGTCTATGAGGAGATGAACCGGCAATTCGGCCGCGACGTCTGCTATGTGACCGCGATCGGCCTTTCGCAAATCGCCGGGGCGCAATTCCTCCGCGTTTATCGCCCACGCAACTGGATCAATTGCGGCCAAGCCGGGCCGCTCGGTTGGACCTTGCCGGCTGCGCTCGGAGTAAGAAAGGCCGATCCCAATCGAAAGATCGTGGCTCTATCGGGGGACTACGATTTCCAATTTCTGATCGAGGAATTGGCTGCGGGAGCGCAGCACAAGCTGCCTTATCTCCATGTCGTATTGAACAATTCCTATCTCGGCCTGATCCGCCAGGCGCAGCGCAATTTCGACATGGACTTCCATGTCAGCCTCGCCTTCGACAACATCAACGCCGATGCCAAGGGCGACGCCGTCCCCGGTTATGGCGTCGACCATGTGGCGGTTGCCGAGGGGCTCGGCTGCAAAGCAGTGCGAGTGAAGAGCCCGAACGAATTTGGCGAGGCCTTCGCCCGAGCAGAGGCGCTGATGGAAGAACATCAAGTGCCGGTCGTGATCGAATTTATCACCGAACGCTACACCAATGTCGCGATGGGGGCCGAGATTGACGCGGTCAACGAGTTCGAAGAAGTTCTCGACCTCGACCCGACCCTGACCAAAGAAAATGGCTGGGTCCGAACCGAGAGCCAACAATCCGAACCGGCCGAGTAGCCGGCGACAAAACGTCTTTTGCTTGAGGGATCTACGAATGCCTAGATTTGCGGCCAATTTGTCTATGCTGTTCATCGAAAGAGATTTTCTCGATCGCTTCGAGGCCGCCGCCAGAGCCAACTTCAAGGGTGTCGAATACCTCTTTCCCTACGCGTTTTCCTCCGCCGATATCGCCAAACGGCTCAGGGACAACGGTCTGCGCCAAGTGTTGTTCAACCTCTCGGCCGGCGACTGGGATGCCGGCGATCGCGGCATTGCCTGTATCCCGGATCGGGTAGAGGAATTCCGCGATGGGGTCGACAAGGCGATCGAATATGCCCGCGCGCTGGAGTGCGGTCAGCTCAACTGCCTTGCCGGGATCGCGCCATCGGGCGCAGGCAACGGCGAACTTAGAGAGACATTTGTCGGCAATTTGCGGTTTGCGGTCGGCAAGCTTCAGGCGGCGGGGCTCAAACTGCTGATCGAACCGATCAATGTCTTCGATATCCCCGGCTTCTATCTCAACCATACCAATCAAGCACTTGATATAATTTCTGAAATAGGCAGCGACAACCTCTTCGTTCAATACGACATCTATCACATGCAGCGGATGGAAGGTGAACTCGCCGCCACGATCGAGCGTAACCTTTCCCATATCGGTCACATCCAGATCGCCGATAATCCGGGACGTCACGAGCCGGGCACCGGGGAGATCAACTATCCATTCCTGTTCGGCCACCTAGATCGCATCGGCTATAGGGGCTGGATCGGCTGCGAGTACAAGCCTACGGGCGAAACCGTGGCGGGGCTCGGTTGGCTGACGCAATCCGGCTGAACCGAGCGGCATCAAGAGACAAGTACACAGGAGACGGGGCAGATGAAGGTCGGGTTCGTAGGACTTGGAATCATGGGGCGGCCGATGGCCGGGCATTTGCTGACCGGCGGCCATCAAGTCGTGGCCTATGACATCAGGGTCGTGCCAAAGGATGTGATCGCTCAGGGTGCGGTCGCCGTTGCTTCCGCCAAGGAAGTGGCGGAGCAGAGCGAGGTGATCATTGTCATGGTGCCGGACACGCCCGATGTCCACGCCGCTTTGTTCGCGTCAGGTGGGGTGGCCGAGGGCCTCAGCGCCGGCAAGACATTAGTCGACATGAGTTCGATCTCACCAATCGCCACCAAAGGTTTCGCCGAGAAGATCAACGCCATCGGATGTGACTATCTTGATGCTCCGGTCTCCGGCGGGGAGGTCGGCGCCAAGAACGCGACGCTTTCGATCATGGTCGGCGGCACTCAGCAATCGTTCGACCGGGTCAAGCCGCTGTTCGATCTGATGGGCAAGAACATCACGTTGGTCGGCAGTGTCGGCGACGGCCAGACCGCCAAGGTCGCCAACCAAATCATCGTCGCCCTCACCATCGAGGCAGTGGGCGAAGCGCTCCTGTTTGCTTCCAAGGCCGGTGCTGATCCGGCCAAGGTGCGCGAGGCGCTGATGGGTGGCTTCGCTTCGTCGAAGATCCTCGAGGTGCACGGCGATCGGATGGTCAAGCGGACATTCGCCCCGGGTTTCCGGATCGCGCTGCACCAGAAGGATCTGAACCTTGCACTGGAATCGGCGAGAAAGAAGCCTGAACATGGCCCTACCGCACACCGAGGCGGAGCCGCGCTGCGGCGAGTAAACCCGCATTCCCCAAGTGACCGACCAGCGCCCAGCAATTATTCAGCGCCTGTGCTGCCGCCGGAGGGTCCGGTTGGGATCACTCTGCGATGGTCAAAGCCCTGGAAATGCTGGCCAGCCACAAGGTCGCCGAAGACACCGAATAACGCTTGACAACCTCGCCGCGCTCGCTGACCTTTTGGGCATCTGGATCGACCAGGTTAACGAGCAGAGACCGCGTTGGTGACGCCCTTCAAGCTTGGCCAAATCATCGAAGAGGCTTCTCGCCGGCCCGATCCGAAAGAAGCGCTCCACGTCCTCGGTGAAACCTTGGGAAATGAAGCGCCGCAGGGCCGGTAGCTGGACGGAGCCCCGCCGGGTCGTCGCCAAGGTGGAGTGGCACTCAGGGGAACTGTATTCGGCTTCATCGTCACCAACCTGAGCCGTCCTGCCGCGGGTTGTTGCGTTCTACAATCGCCAGACCGCAAAATCTGACCCGAGGCGGAGCCGCGCTGCGGCGAGTAACTCAGTTCATCGAGTCCGCATGACCGATCGGCGGCGCCTTCTTCGAGCCATGTTCGACGCGGCAAGAGAAACGACCAAATGGCCTTCCACGCGTGGCAGCGGCTTCGCCGGCGCTTTGCGTCCCCCCGCATCTGCCGCTTCCACCAAAGGGGCGGACGGTAGTTGTCGGCGCCGGCAAGGCGGCCGCTTCGATGGCGGCGGCGGTCGAGGCCAATTGGAGCGAACCGCTCGAGGGTCTCGTCGTCACCCGCTATGGCCACAGTGTGCCTTGCGAGCATATCGAGGTCGTCGAGGCCGCGCACCCGGTTCCGGATGAGGCTGGTCGCGTCGCGGCCAGGCGGATCCTGGAATTGGCGGAAGGCGTCGGTCCCGACGATCTCCTGCTGTGCCTGATCTCCGGCGGTGGATCGGCGCTGTTGGCGCTGCCGGCTCCGGGCGTCACCCTCGAAGACAAGCAGGCCGTCAATCGCGAACTCCTCCGATGCGGCGCGACGATTAGCGAAATCAACAGCATCCGGAAGCATTTGTCGGCGATTAAGGGTGGCCGCCTCGCCGCCGCCGCCGCCCCGGCGCGGGTGGTCTCGTTGATCATTTCCGATGTGCCAGGTGACGACCCGGCCGTGATCGCTTCGGGACCGACCGCGCCGGACCCCACGACCTCTGCCGATGCCCGCGCGATCCTGGAGAGATACCGAGTCGACGTGCCCACGGCTATCATGGCGCATCTTTCCAGTCCCGCCTCCGAGACGCTAAAGCTGGGCGGAAACGACCTTAACAATGTCCACAATATTGTTGTTGCAACATCGCAAATGGCATTGAAGCGAGCCGCCGCGGTCGCTCTGGAGGCAGGTTACCGATTGCAGTCCTTGGGAGATGCGATCGAAGGCGAGGCGCGCGAAGTCGGTGTTCAGCACGCCGATCTGGCTCGTGTGGCCGCCGCCAACGCAAACGCCCTGCCGGTGGCAATAATTTCCGGTGGCGAGACCACGGTCACGGTGAGCGGTAAAGGCCGTGGTGGGCGCAACTTGGAATACCTGCTGTCGTTGGGTCTACGGATTGAAGGGCAATCACGGATCTCCGCCCTGGCCGCCGATACCGACGGCATCGATGGCAGCGAGGACAATGCCGGCGCATTTTTTGTGCCGGACACGCTCAAGCGAGCGCGGGCGGCAGGAATTGATCCGGCGGAATGGCTTGCCGCGAATGACTCCTATGCGGTCTTTGAAGCTGCCGGGGATCTCCTTGTAACCGGGCCAACCTTCACCAATGTCAATGACTTCCGTGCTATCTTGATCGACCGGGATTGATCATCTCCTGCCTACGGTTCAGACTCTGCCCATGGGACCTCTGATCGCCTTTCCCAAACCCGACGCTGGCGTTCTCGGCAGCCGGGAGACGATCATTGCCAAGCTGGCGGAATTGGTGCCGGCCGGCGCCTTGGTGACGTCTGAGGATGAGCGGCGAGCCTATGAGACCGACGCCTTCACCGCCTATCGACGTTTGCCGCTCGCTGTAGTGCTGCCGCAAACGACCGAGGAGGTCTCAGCAATCCTGCGATTCTGTCATCAAGACGATGTGCCGGTGGTGGCGCGAGGTGCCGGGACCTCGCTCTCCGGCGGGGCTATCCCGCAAGAGGACGCGGTGGTTGTGAGCCTCGCCCGGATGAGCCGCATCATTGAGGTCGATACCAAGAACCGGTTCGCGCGGGTGGAAGCCGGAGTCACCAATCTTGCCATCAGTGACGCTGTCGGGCCGGACGGATTTTTTTACGCCCCTGACCCTTCCTCGCAGCTTGCCTGCACAATCGCCGGCAATATCGCGATGAATTCCGGTGGCGCTCATTGCCTCAAATATGGCGTTACCACCAACAATCTCCTCGGTGCTAAGCTGGTGCTGATCGACGGCACGGTAGTCGAGATTGGCGGCGAACATCTTGACTCGGCTGGCTACGACCTCCTTGGCCTAGTGTGCGGCTCGGAGGGTCAGCTCGGGATCGTCACCGAGGCAATCGTTCGGATTTTGCCAAGGCCGGAAGGAGCACGGCCGGTGCTTCTCGCCTTCGGATCGAGCGAGGAAGCGGGCGCGGCCGTCGCGGCGGTGATCGCCGCCGGGATCATCCCAGTCGCGCTCGAATTCATGGACCGGCGCGCGATTGAGATTTGCGAGGCGTTCGTCAAAGCCGGCTATCCGACCGATGCCGCCGCAATGCTGATCGTCGAGGTCGAGGGCTCGGAGGCCGAAATGGAAGCCGAGCTCGCTCGGATCATTACGATCGCCGAGCAACACAACGTCGAGACCGTCAAGGAGAGCAAATCGGCGATGGAGACCGCGGCCATCTGGAAAGGCCGAAAAGCCGCTTTCGGCGCCACCGGGCGTGTTGCCGACTATATCTGTATGGACGGCACAATTCCGACCGGCCAGCTGGCCCATGTGCTGAAACGGATCGACGAAATCATCGAGGGGCACGGCCTTCGGGTGGCCAATGTGTTCCACGCCGGCGACGGCAATCTGCATCCGCTGATCCTGCACAATGCCAATGATCCGGGCGAATTTCGGCGTGCCGAACTCGCCGGCAACGACATCCTTCGCCTTTGTGTCGAAGTAGGCGGCTGCCTCACCGGCGAGCATGGAGTAGGGCTAGAAAAGCGCGACCTGATGAGTGTTCAGTTCACCGAGGCCGATCTCAGGCAACAAATGCGGGTCAAGTCGGTGTTCGATCCCGAATGGCTGCTCAACCCGGCCAAGGTGTTTCCACTTGAGTTCCGGGAGCGCGGTCCGACATCGGTCGCAGCGATGGCGTGACCCGCCAAGCCGCCCCACTTTCCCTCACGCCGGCGGACGAGAAGGAGGCGGCGGTCGTGATCGCCAGCGCTGCGGCCGCTGGCCAGACACTCGGCATAGTCGGCGGCGGGACCAGGAGTGGGCTCGGCCGGCGATCGGTGGCTGACGCAACACTAACTTCCGCCAAGCTGAAGGGGATCAGTTTCTATGAGCCCGCCGAATTAGTGCTCGGCGCCCGTGCCGGGACGCCGCTTCGCGAGATCGAGGCGGCGCTTTCGGAGAACGGCCAATCGCTCGCCTTCGAGCCGATGGACCACCGGCCGCTTTATGGCACCATCGGCGATCCGACGATCGGGGCGATTGCTTCGGCAAATATTTCCGGCCCGCGCCGAATTATGGTCGGCGCCGCGCGCGACGCTTTGCTTGGGGTGCGGTTGATCAATGGCAGCGGTGAGATCATCAAGTCCGGCGGGCGGGTAATGAAGAACGTTACTGGCCTCGATCTGGTCAAGCTCGTTTGTGGCGCATACGGGACACTCGGCTTCCTCACGGAGGTCGTCTTCAAGGTGCTGCCGAAGCCGGAGCGGGCCGCGACGCTGTTGCTCGAAGGATTGAGCGATGCGGATGCGATCGCCGCGCTTTCGGCCGCGCTTGGCTCGCCCTACGAGCCGAGCGGTGCGGCGCATCTGCCGGCCGGCGTCGGCCAAAACGCATCGCGGACCTTGGTTCGCGTCGAGGGTTTCTCCGACTCGGTCGATCACCGGCTTGAAGCGTTGCGCCTTCTCCTCGCCGGATGGAGTTCGACCGAACCGATCGAAGGCGACGCCTCAGCTCGGATTTGGACAGACATTCGTGACGTCAGATTCTTGGCCGAACCCAGCGAGCGGACGATTTGGCGGCTGTCGACACCGCCGACAAAGGCGCCATCCGTCGCTGCCAGCATCGTTGACGAATTGCCTGATGCGAAATGGCTCTATGATTTGGGCGGCGGCCTGATTTGGCTGTCGGTCGAGGCGGCGGGGGATGCCGGTGCTGCGGTGATCCGCCAGACGCTGTCCGCCACCTCTGGCAACGCCACGCTGCTTCGCGCGCCAGATGAGATCAGGCAGGCGGTTCCAGTGTTCCAGCCGCTCGCGGGGCCGTTGATGAGGCTCACCGAAGGCATCAAACGGAGCTTCGATCCGTCCAGCATCTTGGAGCCTGGCCGAATGTATGCGGGCCTCTAACCGATGAGAACCGAATTCGCATCTGCCCGCCTTGAGGCCGATCCGAAGCTGGCGGCCTCGGAAAAGATCCTCCGATCGTGCATCCATTGCGGCTTCTGCAACGCCACCTGTCCGACCTATCTTCTGCTCGGCGACGAACTCGATGGGCCGCGCGGCCGGATCTATCTGATCAAGGAGATGTTGGAGCAGGACAGGCCTGCCTCGCGTGAGGTCGTGACCCATATCGATCGCTGCCTATCCTGCCTGTCCTGCGTGTCGACCTGCCCGTCCGGCGTCGACTACATGCATCTGGTCGATCATGCCCGGGCTCGGATCGAGGCAACTTACTCGCGGCGCTGGCAAGATCGCCTGATCCGCTCAGCGCTCGCCTGGGTGCTGCCCTACCCCGGCCGATTCCGAGCGGCGCTGAGGCTTGCCCGGCTCGCCCGCCCGTTTCGTGGCGTCCTCGGCAGGCTACCAACGTTGGGACCACGGCTGGCTGCGATGTTCGATCTGGTCCCGCGTACATTACCGCCGAGGACGCCATCAATCATGGGGCAGGTCTTCCGCGCCGAGGGAACGCGCCGAAGACGGGTCGCACTGCTCACCAATTGCACTCAGCCGGTGCTCAATCCGGGCATCAATGAAGCGGCGACCCGGCTGCTCAACAGGCATGGAGTCGAGGTGGTCGCGCCAGCGGACGAGGGCTGCTGCGGCGCGCTGGTTCATCATATGGGGCGGGAGGCGGCCAGCCGTCGCTTTGCCGCCGCCAACATTGACGCCTGGATTAGGGAGGCCGAGGGCGAGGGCCTGGATGCAATCGTGATCACCGCATCCGGATGCGGCACTACGATCAAGGATTACGGCCACATGTTCCGCAACGATCCGGCCTATGCGGAAAAATCGGCGCAGATATCCGCCCTCGCAAAAGACATCACGGAGTTTTTGGAGGAAATCGGTATCGCGCCAGCTGGCGAAAAGGCCGATTTGACCGTGGCCTATCATTCGGCCTGCTCGATGCAGCACGGCCAGCAGCTAAAGAACGGACCCCAGCGCCTCCTCGCAGCCGCCGGTTTCACCGTTAAGGACGTGCCGGAGGGGCATATCTGCTGCGGTTCGGCCGGCGTCTACAATATTCTCCAGCCGGAGATCGCGACACAACTTCGCGACCGCAAGCTCGACAGTATCACGCTCGTCCGACCCGATATCGTCGCCACGGGAAATATCGGCTGCATGGTACAAATTGAACGCGGAGCCCGCGACCGGCGGCAAAACCTGCCGATCGCGCACACAGTTGAACTCCTCGATTGGGCGACCGGTGGTCCGATTCCGGCTGCGGTTGCCGGCATTGAGCGAAGGCGAGCTAGGCCGCCTCAGCCTCGCCTTCAACCCAGCGATCAATGACGTGGCCGTAGAATGCCACCCGGTCGGAAAGTTCGGCTAAGCCTGCTTTGGGATCGGCATATTGCCAAACCGCATTGTCAAATACCCGGCCATCCTGCAGCCGGATCGTGTAGTAGTTGGCCTCACCTTTGAGCCCGCAGTGTGTTGAGTTGTCGGTCGGGCTGAGAAGATCCATCCTGACATCACGCTTGGGGAAATAGTAGACTGGCCGTAGGCTCCCCTCCTCCAGCTGGATGACATTGCGGCTGTCGGCAATCATCAGATCGCCGATCATCCCTCGCACTCGATGGCCGACTTCGATGAGGCGCACTCCGGGATTTACGCTGCCGAGTTTCAACATGGCTTCCTACTCTCTTTCAGCCACCGTCGGTGGCGATATTTTTTAATTCTTGACCGACTGGTCTTGATTTGATCCTATCCGCTGCCGAAGAAGCGGCGAAAGGGAACCTATTCATTCATTACCGTTCGGTCAACAATATCGATGAACAACAAATCGCGAGCAACTGGACGGCCTCGAGAATTCGATGAACGCAAAGTGCTGTCGAAGTTGATGGAGGTGTTCTGGGCCCAAGGATTTGACAGAACGTCGATGAGTGATCTCGTCACCGTCAGCGGCGTGCACAAAGCAAGTCTTTATGCTGCCTATGGTGATAAGCGGGCCATCTATCTCAAGGCGCTCTCGTTTTACGAGGAGCGGTTGATCGTGGCGATCGACAACATCCTGAGCCGTGCTGGGCCTCCACGAGATCGGTTCGAGCGGCTCTATCGCGCTGGCATTGACCCCGTCGTCTCCGGCGATCGCAGCGGCTGCTTTCTCTGCAGCGCTGCCGCAGATCGAGCTGAGATCGATCCGCAGACCGGCGAGATTGTCCGCACGGGTCTGGATCGCCTCGAGCAAATGTTCCATCGGGCGCTGGGTACCGTGTTCGCCGACGGTTCGGCTCGTGTCGAGGCTGCTCGTCACCTGTTGGCGGTCTATGTCGCGCTGCAATCGCTTGCTCGGGCCGGCTACCCCGCCGAGTCGCTCGAATCGGTACTCCGCAGCGCAGTTGACCAAATTCCATCCCCCGGTAATGGGATCAGCCGGTTCAATTAGCGACGCTTGGCCGAGACGCGAATGATGGGCGACGGTCTAGCCGATCATTCCGATACGCCGCCACTCTTCCTGAAAGAGACGCGCGGGATCCTGGTCGGTCGGCACCAGCAAATAGCGCCCGTGACTGCGATTCAGGACCGACTGGATCTGGTCACCCCACGCTCGGAAGCTACGGCGGTAACGTTCCAATGTTGCTCGGTCGATAGCCAACTCGACCTCGTGACCGCTCTCAACATCGACGAAGCGGATTTCGCCGTCGCCGATCAGGCTCGGCTCAATCTCCTCGGGCGAAACGATCTGGATACCCCAAACTTCCTGGCCGGTGGCAACCAGAATGCCGAGTTCGGCTTCGAGATCCTCTTCCCACCAATCGCTAAGGATGATGAGCAACCCGCATCCAACCATGTTGCGCGTGGCGGCGCGAAGCGACGAGCCAAAATCGCCGGTCGGCTCGGACTGTCGTGCGTCGAGCCAGGTGAACATCCGTTGGGCTCGCATGATGCCGTGAAATCGACTGGACCAATGCACCCTTTCGCCGGTGCCAATCCCGATCTGGACTTGGTCCCCGCCGGCAAGGCCGACGAATCCGAACAAAGTGGCGAGGATCTTGGCGTACTCAAATTTGTTAGGCTCACCGAAATCCATCGATCGGCTGGCGTCGACGAGGATGGTGATCGGCAATTGCTTGTAGACCTCATATTGCCGGATGTAGCTCTCGCCGAACCGGGCATAGAGGTGCGGATCCAAGTGGCGGAGATCATCGCCGGGCTGGTACTCGCGGTGATCGGCGAATTCCATCCCTGCGCCCTTGGCTCGTGACCGGCGCTCGCCAACGCCGGTGGACGCCACGGCCCATCGGGTCAGTAGTTTCGAGCGGGTCAGCTTGCCGAGAAGACCGGGGGAAGGCGTCACGCAGCCTTCCGTACTTGGTTATCGAGTAGAGCGCTGAGGACCGCTCCTGGGTCGATGCCCTCGGCCTCGCCTTCATAGTTGAGCTGAAAACGGTGCCGCAGCACCGGCGCAAGCATTTCGCGTAGATCGTCAAAACTGACATTGTACCTGCCGGCGAGCAACGCATTGCCCTTGGCCGCAAGCACCAATGACTGCGCCCCGCGCGGGCTAAGTCCGAAGCGGAAATACTTTCTGACCTCCTCGGGAACGCCGGGCTGGTCGGGATGAGTGGTAATCGAGAAGCGGGCGACCGCTCGGCGAACATGATCGGCAATCGGCACTTGGCGGACCAGTTTCTGCAATAGCAGGATATCCGCCGGCGCCAGCACCTGGTCCGGCTCGGCATGGGCGACGCCCGTGGTCAGATCGAGAATGGCGTCGAGATCGTCCTCGGCAGGATAGCGGACGATGCTCTTGAACAAGAACCGATCGATCTGCGCCTCCGGCAACCGATAGGTGCCCTCCATCTCGATCGGATTCTGGGTCGCCAGCACGAAGAATGGTTCCGGCAGATCCATGCTCCGCCCGGCCGCTGTTACGGTGTGCTCCTGCATCGCTTCGAGCAGCGAGGACTGAGTTTTGGGGGTCGCCCGGTTGATCTCATCGGCGAGCAGGAGCTGGGTAAAGACTGGCCCCGGCTGGAACTGCAGTTTGCTGCGGCCGCTCTCATCGGGAATCAGCGCAAGACTTCCGGTCACGTCGGCCGGCATCAGATCCGGAGTGAATTGGATGCGGGCAAAGCTTAGACCGGTGGCGGTCGCCAACGTCCGAACGAGCAACGTCTTGCCAACGCCGGGCGCACCCTCAAGCAGAACGTGACCTCCGCAGATAAGTGCGATCAGCAATTGATCGACCACGTCGTGCTGCCCGACCACAGCCTTGGCGATCTCGTCGCGGGTGCGACGCAAAGCCTGGAGCAGGCGGTCAAGCGCCGAGGTGTCCATTTCGTCAACCGTCTCCGGCCCGACCGACGCCCTCTTCGGCTTTGCCGCCCTCGTCGGTTTCTTCGCCTCGTCGGCCGTCGCTGCGGTCTCTACCCCCATCTTGTCATTCCTCCCAAATAGCTCGCTTCTTTATCTTGTCGGTTTGCCGGTCAGGCGGGCATCGCCGATGCCGGACCGGGCCTTCGTGCTGATTTCCTTAAACCAAAAATGCTAGGTGCGTGTCGAACCGCCAAATCGAGCATGAACAGCAGCAGCGCGACAACTGCCCAGATTCGCCATCCCGGCTTCGCCACCCACTGCCTCTCGTCGCTGAAGAGCGGATCATCGCCCAATAGCAATGCACCACCGGTCGCCGCGGCAAGAGCTCGGAGCTTGTCAAAATCGGCACGACTGAAATTGAAGCGGGCTGGATAGGCGATGTAGATCGAACCATCACCAACCAGATCGCCGGCCGTTACGTCCACTCGGTAGGAGCCAGTGTCCACAGGGAAACCAAGCTGATACCGACCGGGCTCGATCTCAGGCAGCACTAATATCTCGTCAAGATTGTCGTCGATCACGGCAGTCACCGTTCGCCCTTCAAGCGGCACGCCGGCGGGATCAAGAACGTCGGCACTGATCAGGACGACGTCGCCAACCCGATCGAGACCGACATGAAGGCCTGGCCCCTGCGCGTCGGGCAGGAAATGCCTGATGATTTGAGACCACATCAGCGGATATTCCGGCATCTGGATCCAGTCAGCGGTGCCGGCGCCCGCCCCGTGGGTCGCCAATGCTAGAACGTGGCCATTGCCATATCGCCAGGACGCCATCAATGGCAGGACCGATCCTTCGTCGTCGACGATCGTAAGGTGGATGTCGGCGTTCGGCTTGGCGGTGGTCCGC
Source organism: Kaistiaceae bacterium (assembly GCA_963667605.2). GTDB lineage: Bacteria > Pseudomonadota > Alphaproteobacteria > Rhizobiales > Kaistiaceae > JADLGL01. The sequence goes on along the minus strand of CAXXUZ010000002.1, from coordinate 443,040 downwards.
ACATAGGCATAGATCGGTGGCAGCAATTCCGGTAGCCCGGCTAGGAATTCAGCGTCGCGATTGACCCAACTCACCGGCACGATTTGTTCCTCGAAAGGCGAGTTGGCCAGAAGCAGGGTCTCCTGCGACAGAATGGCCGGAAGCGCGCGAAAGTCGCCGGTCGAATGATAGGTGCCGCCGCCGAGATCGGCAATCTGCTTAAGCCTTATATCATCGGCGCCCGCCCCGATCCCGACCGACGAAACGGTGATCCCGGCGGCTGCGGCAACCTCCATCAACGCAGGGAAATCGGCGCCCTGGGTCAGGCCGTCCGTCATCACCACGATGTGTCTGGTCGCAGCATCGACATCGAGAAGTTCTTCGATGGCGGCAGCGAGGCCCGGATACATATTGGTGCCACCACCCTCAATCAGCTGCGCCAAGGCCTCGGCCACCAACTGCTCGTCGCGACGCTCGGTCACCGGCACGATCACGGTGGCCTGGTGGTCAAACACGACGACGCCGACCCGAGCATCCGGATTGAGCAGACTGATCGCCGTTACGGTAGCTTGCTTGGCGATGTCGAGGCGGGTGACGTCTCCGACCGCTGCGTTCATGCTGCCCGACCGGTCGAGAACGAACATGATTGCGACCTGCGACGCCTCGTGCGGAATGCGAGCTGACAGCGGCGACAATTCCTCAAACGGGGTCTGAAAATAGCCGCCTGGACCAAAGGTGTTCTGGCCGCCCAATATCAGCAGCCCGCGACCGTAGACGCGGACCAATTGCTCCAGATATTCCTGATTCTCGGTATCGAACGCGATCGCTGGAACGTTCATCAAAACGACCGCTTCATATTTCAGCCAGCCGTCCAGAGTAGTCGGTGCCTCGCTCGGCAGGAGGATGTCAGCGCTAAGCCCCTGGATGGTCAGCGCCTGCGCGAAATACTCCCCTAACGGCGGCTGCGGAGTGACGACCGCAATCGACGGCGACGGCTCGACCTTTACAATCAGGCCGTTGACATTGTTTTGCGCGAAAGTATCCCCCGGCGCGTCGATCGTTACCTCAATGAGGAGATTGCCCTCGTCGCCGGCCGGCACCACGGTCTCGACCATCGTTCGACCGGCGAGCAGCTCGACCGCCTGATCCAGCACGATTTCGCCGGCTCTGGAAATAGTGACATCGGCCACGCCGGCCTGTTGGCTGTAGAGCACTGCCTCGAGAAAGAATAAATCTCCGTCATAGACATGCGGCGGCGCGGTGATCGACTCCACTAGCACTTCGCCGGGCGGCAATTCGGTCATCGGAACGATGTCGACGGTGAGGCCCCGCTCCGCGAGCGCCGCGACCGCCATTGCGATCTCGCCCTCGGTCTCGTTGCCGTCAGTGGCGAGGATTATACGACTTTGCCGATCGCTTGAAACCATGGCCGCGGCCAGCAGCACAGCCTCCTCCAAATTGGCGCCCGGCCGCCCGCCAGCTGTGTCTTCGCCAATGATGCCGACGGCGCCGCCAAGATCGGCAGCGATCCGCGTGGTGTCGCCGGCAGTGACCAAACCACCGCGGGCCCCGGCGCCGGCATCGCCGAGATTGGCTTCGACCTCACTGAGGATGCGGTCGCGTTCGGCATTCTGTCCGCCCGGACCAAGCCCGGAACTGACCACAACGACGACGTCCTCGACCGGTTCGCGCCCGAGCCAGGGCAAGCCAACAAGCGCCGCCAACAAGAAGACAATGGATGCGATCCGGACCCCCAGCATGATTCGCCGGCGGGTCGACAAGGGATTGGTCCGATGGAGGCCGGAAGGGCGAAGGAATTGCTCCGTGTCGCGTCCAGCGAACCACGTCTCGAGAACAAGAGCGATCAGTGCTATGGCCAACAACCACCACCATATTCCGGACGATCCGGAGCTTAGGCTAGTGGCATCCGCTTCATTCTGTGGCACCAGATCGATCTCACCTTCGATCGCCGATTCGACCACGATCAACCGGGTCTCGTCGCCGGCCTCAAGACGATAGAAGCCAGCACGCTCGGGAACGAAGCTCCGATCGATCCCCGGCAGGAGAAACTCCTCACCGACGGTCTCGATTGACCAAATCGCTTCGTCGTTCTCCTCGAAGACGGTGCCGGAGATAAGCCGCGCCTCGATCGGGCAGGAAACGCCGACCCGGCACGGGACTAGAGAAAGCGTACCGAAATCCGCCTCCAGCCAGCTGACAAGATTAGAGATGAAGACCGGGAATCCAGACTGCTGGGACCACCCCGATCCCGCTAGGTCGAATGCTATTCGCACCTCGCGGCCATTGGGAGTGGTGCGGGCCTGGATCAACGGCACGCCGCCGGACTCTACCAGTACGGTCGCGCCCGCTAACCGCGGCGTCCAGTAGCCGATCTCAGGCGCGATCGCTGCCCAGCCGACTCCGGTCGAGAGCGGATGGGCGGCGTCCCAACCACTGACTGACGGTGTTCGAATTCGGTTCGGCTCGGCTTCGTTCTCAACCCGGCCGGCGCCGACCCACAGGACATTGGTGTCAGGCTTTCGGGGCACGGTGACGCCGTCAACGATGACAAGATCGAAGGCCCGGTCATTGCCGGGCAACTCATCGGCAGCCAGAAGCTCGACGTTCTCAAACGCCTGAAACACCGCGATCAGAGGCAATGTCGGTTCGCCGAGATATAGGATGCGGGCGGTCCGCGGCACTTCTCGAACGACGAAGCGGACGGCGTTGTCATATGGGCCTGAATCGAGCGGCAGCCGCGCCAAAATGGACCCCGCCCCCGGCAGTTGCAGGTCCAACTCGAAGGCAACTTGCACCAGCCCGCCAGGATTCGCCACCTCGCCCTCTTCGGTCTCGGGTAGGGCGACTTCGATTTCATCCCATGCGAGGAATCCATCCTCCCCATCGGGGCGGAACAATACTTCGACCTCAACCGTCGCGGGCGGCGCGACGCCGACGAAGATCACGGTCCCGGTCAGCTGCCACTGGCCGGCATCTGGCTCGACCGATCTCAACTCTGCTAAGAGGCCGAAATTGGTGGCCTCCGGATCGGCGAACACCACTCGCTCGACGCTGGCGCCGGTAAACCCCTCAAGCAGGATCGCGTCATCGCCGTCGGCGCCGTCGGTCAGAACAACGATCGACGGTGTCTCATCGGGTGAAATTAGCGAGGCAATCAAAGCCCTCGCGCCGGCCCAATTCGCCGGGCCATCGGTCGCCGCCAAGTCCTCAATGATCGGCAGGATTCCAGAGGATGCGAATTGGCGCGCCACCTCGATCCGCGGTCTGGCGGAGACCGTGACAAGCGAGATGCGATTGCCAGAGCCCTCCGGAATTGCATTGACGTTCTCGATCAGCGCACCGATTGCCTTATCGAACCGGCTCGGCGACACGTCCGTCGCCCTCATACTGGCCGAGGCGTCCAACACAAAAATTGTGTGCTCAGCATCGCCGCGATTGGCCCCAAAAAGCGGCTGCGCTAACGCCAGCGCCACGAGCACGACGACCAACAACTGCAAAAACAACAACAAACTAGGCGGCGGCCAGCGAAGCGATCGTCGCGGCGCACCGGTGTTGTCGATCAACCGCCAAAGCAGCACGCTTGGAACGTCAAGCTGCCGCCGACGCCTCATATGAAGGACCAAGATTGCAATCGCCAGCCCGCTCAGGAGCAGCCACGCCGGCGCAAGAAATGTCACTCGCCGGGCCCCGCCATAATCGCTTGGAAATAGCGCCCGACGACTTCACGATCCTGGGCCGGAACCTCTGCTCGTTTCACCTCTTGCTCATTGAAGGCACGCCAGCCATCACCGGCCTCAAGGCCATCCGTCGCGACCCCCATGAGCTGCTCAAGCGGCGGGAGATTGAACCTCAACATGCGACCGTCGGCGGGATCGGGATCGATCAACATCATCTCGCCCACCACGAGCGCGGGATCGATCGGTCGACCATCGGGTCCAAACAACGCAGCATCGCCGATCCCGGGCCGATCGTCGCCTAGGCCCTCGCCGGCCCCGATCAGTTCTCCCTCCGCAGGAGCCGGCACACCGCCGATGTCGCCCTCCTCATAGGGATTGTCGTCTTCGCCGAGTCCGCCCCTGATTTCGGCGCGGATTCCTGCCCCTTCGCCCGGTGTGATCTGATCCGCCCACACCACCAGGCCCGGTGGCAGCGCGAGCGCGTTGCCGTCGCCCAAATCGCCGCCCTCTAACGCTACTCCCTCAAGCGGCATTTCGAAATCGTTGGCCGCCTCCTCGGCGAGCTCCGGGTTCAACGCAGCAGCGTCGGCCGCCGCTGCGGCGCGCTCCGGGTCAACTTCGTTCAGCGCCGTTTGAACCAATCTCGCATGATTTCCAGCATCATCCTCACCGACGCCAGCTCGCGCATAGGCCTCGGCCGCGAGATCGAGAAGCCGCTCCAGCTCATCGGCGAGGCCGGCCCGATCGGCCTGGGGATTTGCCTCTAATTCGAAGCCGAGACGATTGAGCTCGCTGGCGATAGCTTGGAGAACCGGATCGGCTCGTTCCTCCCCGTCCTGAGCCAGAATGGCAGCGATGCTGCGAAGATCGCCAGCGATGTCGAGGCGCTCGGCCTCAGTCATGGTCACGGCCACCGCGTCGGTCGAGCTTGCGCGCGTTGGCGAACTCTCCAGCAACGGCGTCGGCGGCGAATTGGCGATCAGCACCGCGATCGCCGCCAATATCGGTACAGCAAAGGCTCGTTTCGGCAGCCGGATCGGAGCCAACCGCCTGGTGTCGACCACCTCAGAATGGCGAGCGGCATCTTGTAGAAGGGCCTCACCAACCACGCCGACAGAGCTGGTCGGTGCATGTGCCAGTTCCAAAGCCGTGCTCAAGCGCTCATCCAGGGCAAATCGGCGATCAGCCGCCTGCGCCATGCTGCCAACCCCGGGGCGGCGTGAAATCGCGGTGAACTGCGCCACAATCAGCGCGGCGACGCCGCCAATGACGGCGATCACAAGATGCTGCGGGACCGCCCCCGGCCGCCAATCAGCCAGCCAAGCGGGAACCGACAGCCACTCAAATGACAGCAGCGGGGCGAGCCCGCCGAGTACGCCGTACATCAGCTCAAGCAGGCAGAACAGCGCCAGCCCGATCACCAGGCTGGTGGTCGCGCCGTGCAGAAAGGTCGTGACGTCAGATCGCCGACGAGCGCGGACCAAATTTTCGACAACCCCTGCTAGGCGACCATGAGGCGACGCGACCGGGACGGAGCCTTGTGTGTCGGCTGTCATTTTCTACTCCGCAGCATGTACGCAGCGATACAGCATATCCCGAGCGACTTCGTTCGCCGATCAAAGATCGACACGCCACGCAGAACCGTGAAATCGTACAGGCTTCATCAGATACTTATCCCTAGCCGGACGCGCAATGTCCATATTCGCGATTAGCGCGTGCCGTATTTTTGACGCGGGCTGCCCATCGGAATAGTTCGGCTGCAGATGCTTTGAAACGGCGCACCACCTACCGCTGCTGCGTTGCACCCGGCTCGCCGTTTATGCTAGGCGGCCAACCTCACCAGGATTTCGCGATCATTGGGTTCGCGATCATTGGGCAAGAACGTGTTTGCGCTGCCGTCCTCACCATGGCGTGATGGAAGCGCACGCGAAGAGCGCGGACCTCGGGAGGGAATTCGCGATCGGCATGATGAAGGAGAGAATATCTGCGATAATCGCTGCGCCTCCCGCCACGGCGTTGACCGGAAGGGCGGCATGGGCCCGCCCTTCGTCGGCAATGAGACATTGGCCTCGTTGCGCAGCACCGTCGGTATGGTTCTCGACGGTTTTGAAGATCACGGCATGCCGGCCTTTGCCGGTACCCTCGACGACCACGAAATAGCGGCAGTATCGACCTTTGCTCGCAACTCTTGGGGCAGTGGCTGGCGCTGCGGCAACTCAGGTCGAGCAGCCTACCTATTTCGTTGAGATAGAGCAGATCCGGCGAGCCGAGGCTGACACGATTCTTATCCTGCTGAGCGCCGTTGACCAAATTCCATTTCTTGGCGGCATGGATACTGCATGCCTTGATGTGGCGGCATTCACCTTCCCCAACTCGATCGCGCAGACGCGCGACTATGTGGAGGCAACACGCGCGATGGCGCCGGACAACAATTCGGACTTTCGATTCCAATTGTGGGAGACAACGCTGGAGTCAGACGGCGCCAACGATTTCAACTTGCGCTACACCTCGCGATGGAGCGAAGCGGCCGACCCGACTGGATGGGCTGCGTATCACGCGGTCAAAATTCTCCTTGAGACGGTGTTGGCGGTCGGGACGACCGATAGCGACGCCATCATCCCCTATTTGGAAAGTCCGGAAACGACCTTCGACCTTCTCAAAGGGCCCGGTACCTCGTTCCGTCCCTGGGATCACCAGTTGCGCCAGCCGCTCTATGTGGTGCCCGTCGGCCAGGATGCGGAGTGGATCCGCTCGCAGTTGGCCGCGCGGATCGGAATCGTCCGATATGAGGCGACGCTGCCGGCCTACGGAGGGCCTGACGCAACCTCTCTGCTCGATCAGTTCGGCGAAGGGGTCGACAATTCCTCTTGCAACTTCTGATCTGCTCGCCGGCCGGGTCCGGCGGTCGCTCGCCCCTATCGCGGACGCAGCATTCGTCGCATCGCGTACGCGGCTAGAACAACGGACACCAATGGCAGCAGGAACGTCACGAGAAAATCAGCCATCAAAGGCAATTGTTGGAAATCCAACAGCACGTATCGAAGCAGATCGAGGATGTAGCTAACCGGGTTGGCAAAGATCAGCGCCTGCAGCCACCATGGCAACGTCACAAACCACACAGCCCCAAGCGTTCGTATCCCTTCACTAACCAAATGTTGCCGCGTGTGATCAGATATTTGTGTGAAGCCGACCCCGCCGACAGCTCCCTTCAACGGGAAGATCGACCCGGAAAGGAAATACAACGGCTGGATCACACCATTGGAAATGGCGCCGAAGCCCTCGAAGGTTCGCATCCGTGAGGCGATGATAACGCCGATCGAAGTAATCAGGACGCCCATGAAGAACATGATTCCCCAGGCGAAGAAGATGGCCAGGATTTCGATGTCCATGCCGATGAGCGGCATGAAAAGGAGCGGGATCGTGCCCTGAATGACGGCGATTGAAGCGCCGCCGAAGAGCTTGCCCAATGTCACGGACAGCGTTGGCGCCGGGGACACGAGGACCTCGCGCAGGAGGCCGAGATGGCGATCCCAAACCAAAGCGATCGAGGATTGCAGCGAGGCGTATAGGACGTTCAGAACCACGACGCCCGGCAGCACATATTGGGCATAACTGTAGCCCTCGATTTCGCGGAGGGCGGCACCGAGCCCGAAGCCGAGGATCAGAAGCCACAGTACCGTCCGGGAAAACGCTCCGAAAATCTGCGAACGATCGCGCACGAAACGCAGCAGCTCACGCTTCCACAGGATGTATATCACCGATGGGACGATAGCCCCCTTTGACCGGACGATTTCGGGCCCGCTCGTCATCGAGTGTGTTCCCCGCCCTTCTTGGCAAAACTGACCAACCGGTCACGCGCCGTGGCGACTTCATCGCGCAATTGATGGCCGGTGAGGTTGATAAATACATCCTCGAGATCGGCGTCTTCCTTGCCGCCATGCTTGGCGATCAACTCCGCTGGCGACCCTATCTCCACCAACTTGCCGCGATCGAGAATCCCGACCCGATCACATTCCGCCGCCTCAGGAAGATTGTGCGTCGTCATGAACACCGTCATGCCCTCGTCGCGCAGCGTGGCTATCCGTTCCCACAGATTTCGACGACCTTGCGGATCAAGGCCAAGAGTCGGCTCGTCGAGAAACAAAACGACCGGCCCGTGCATGAGAGCGCGAGCAAGTTCCAATCGCCGCTTCATCCCGCCCGAGAAGGTCGCCACCCGTCGCTTGCCGACCTCCGCAAGCGCGGCCCATTCGACGGCATGGCTGATCGACTCAGGTCGCTGTCTTCTCGGAATACCGTAGAGCACCGCGTGAATTTCAAGGTTCTCGGCGGCGGTCAGCCGATCGTCCACTGCCGGCTCCTGAAACACCATCCCGAGCTTCCAGCGAACCTCGGCCGACTGCCCGGTTACATCGAGACCCATGACTCTGGCGGTCCCAGAGGTCGGTGGCACGATGGTCGTCAGCATGTGAACGAGCGTCGTCTTGCCGGCGCCATTGGGGCCCAGCAACGCAAAAAACTCGCCCTCCTTGACGCTGAAAGACACGTCTTCGACTGCCGCCAGGGTTCCGTAGCGGCGGCCGATATTTGTGACCTCGATCGCAGGGGAGCTGTTCCTTGATGCCGGAGAATTAGCCCCCGAGGATACTCCTGGCCGCTTCAAGGCCCTCCACCAACTGGTTGCACGCTTTAGCTCCGGTCATCTCGTCGTCGCCATCGTCAGCATTTCCGGCGCCCCCCATACCGGCACCATCTTCGCCGTCACCGTCATCGTCGTCTTCAACGGCAACGAGGCCCTCAAACGCCGCCATGACGGTTTCGTTCACATCCGGCGCGAACAATCCGATCAGGGCACCAAGCCCGGTCATCTCGCCATAATGGTCGAAGACGGCGTAGATGACCTCACGGCCCAGTTCATCCTCGCCGGCTTCATAGCTTTGGCAGGCCGGGCGGGCAAGTTCGACCAGATAGCTGACGAGGCGCAAGAGATCACGGCCAGAATAAAGTTCCGCGTCGACCACCTCCTCGAGGATTCCTACGATACGCTGAGCGGGGACCTCGGCCTCCTCCGGATCGATGCCGGCGAACGTCTCGGGCGGCTCAGGGGTGGGATAAATTGAGTCGATCAAGGCCAGCATTTCCTCGACATCGGCGCGACGTTGATCGCTGGCCAGCTCATCGATGTCCTGCCAAAGCACCTTGACGCGCTGGGTAGCGGCCCAGCCATTGGCGAACTCCCACTGCTCCAGGAACGCTTCCTCCAGGCCTTCGGCAACGCCCCCCTCGGCGAGGAGAAGTTGGGCCATCACCCCACCCTTGAAGGCGGCAAGGTGCTGAATCGTCGGCGAAACAACGAGATCATATGCCTGTGTCAAGAGTTGACGCGCGACCGGCAAGAGTTTGCCAACGCCCTCACCTTCCTCGACGGCCTCGACAATCTCCTTCAGCGTCTCGTGTAATTGCGCTGCAAGCGCCTCGTCGCGGCCGGCAAGTGTAGCGCCAAAGCGCTCGAAGTCCGGGCCGATCATCATCTCGACGATCTCGCCGAGCTCGGTATCAAGCGGCGGCTCCAGGGCCTCGACGATCCGGAGCCGCTGCGCCACCATCTCCAAGCCAAAGGCCTGACTTTGAAGGACCGTCCACTCAAAGAAGGGGGCACCGGTGTATTGCGCCGAGGCGATCGGCCCGACGGCCAGGCCAACCAAAAGGGCGCCAATCGCCGCTGAGGAGCGCTGGCGCCCGCCCGTCATTAAGGAACCACGCCTATCTGGGCTGAATGCGCCCCGCGGCCGGCGGTGATATTATCGACAACGCAAAGGCAGTCGGTATCGATGACCGACACGCTGTCGGAGAGGCCGTTGGCGGTGTAGACGGTCTTGCCGTCCCCAGTGATCGTGATCCCCCACGGCCGCCGGCCCATCCGCTCGCGAATGATTGCGGTAACCTGATAGGTTTCGACATCAATGACGTAGACAGCGCTGGTGCCACCGCCGGCGACGAATATCCGCGGTTGGGTTGGATCAACGGCAAGCTCAACCGGCCTTGAATCCAAGCCGAGATTGATCGTCGCGATCACTTCATGGATGCTGGTGTCGATCACCGAAACCGTGCCGCCGATTTCGGCCGTGACGTAAGCGCGGGTGCCGTCTTCGGAGAATTCCACTACGCGCGGACGGTTGCCGACCAGAAGGTGCTTCTCGATACGCAGTTCCTGCGTGTCAATCACCGACACGGTGTGTGTTGCCTCGGCGGTGACGTAGACCCAGTGACCATCGGGGCTGATGGCAATCCCTTCGGCTTCAACACCCACGATAAAGCCGGCGAATTGCTGGCCGGATTCGACGTTGTATCCGGCCGCCCGAGCAAGGGCCTCAAGGCTTGCCCAGATCCGTTCGCCGTCGGGGCTCAAAGCGAGACGTTCCGGATTGCCGCCGGCGCGAAACTCCCGCACGACCTCATTGGTGCGAACGTCGATGGCGACGATCTTATCCTCGGAGGTTTCGAATTCCGGATTGAAGTCGCTGACCGCGATATAGATGAGCGTGCCATCAGCGCTCACCGCCATGCCGCGCGGCCGCACATCGCCGGGCCGCCCAGAGATTGGTATCGTGCCGATCACCTCATTAGTGCGGGGATCGATCACCGTGACATCAGCACTGTATTCATTCGACACATAGATTCGATATTGGACCGGATCCTGGCCGGAGACGGACGATGCCAGAACCAGGCTCGAAACCACCGCCGCCGCGGCCCAAATCCCCGATGCTTGCAACCTCCATCGGAGCGGCGGTGCAGCCGATTTATTCAATAATTTCATGAAGGTGCGTGCTCCAGCGCAATAAGAACTGCCACATCTTTGCGGCTTGGGCTACTATTGTCCAGTTCTAAGTTGACCGAAATGGTTATCTTTACGCGACCGCGGCAAACCGGCAGGAAGGCTCGGAAACCAACGCTTTGAGCGGTGCTCAGTGCAATCGTCATATCGCAAAATTCCGATGACCAAGTTTTGGAGCTCTCGCGGCGCCGATGAGCTTATCGTATGCCTCAATCCGGCCCACTTGAGAAATCACGCGCGGTGCCGGCGCGGCTAACGCGGCCCAAACGTTGTCCGCAGCCGGTGTGGTGGCTTGAAGGACGGTTCTCAAATCGAACTGACTAGAATTGGCACGTGCTACGGTTTTCCATGTCGCCCAGCTGGTCGAGGCGCTCGAGCGGATCGGTGCCCGGCATGTAGATCGCCGGCAATTCGCCTACCAACAAGCCAAGATTGAAAGCCATTTCGGCTTCATCGCTGATCTTTACCAAGAACAACGACTGACGCATCTGGTGATCCCACGACCGGAAGGTGACGGCGATCCCCTTGTGGAGGTCGAACACCGAAGTCGCCGCAGTCAGATAGGCAAGGACGTCCTCCCCGGCAACCGACCCACCGAAGAACGCCGCCTCGAACAGTGTCTTCACCCCGTGAAATGCCGCCCAAGCGACCGAATCCATCGGCTCCCCGTCCCAACGCAAGCGGTAGCGGGCGTTGTATTCGCGCCCACCATACGCATCGATCGTGGCTTCCCAAGACGTTGCCCGATGGTTGGTACCAAGATTTGGCGCCGCTTCGCGTGACGCAAAGAAAAAGGCGCGGGTCTGGGTCTCTGGGTAAGGAAAAGCCGCGACCTCCATGTTGAGGTCCAGTCCGGCCACCTCGAGATCGGCCAGCAAGCGCAGCTGATCGGCTCCGTCGATCAACAGGACCACAAGATCGGCCCGCGAGCGTTCGATCGCGCTGACAAGGTCAGCGCCGGTGTCAGTCTCGCTAGTCAGGATAGTCTGGCCAACCTCGGTGACACCGAAATGGCGCTCCTCCAACGCCCAGCGCAGTCTTTCCCCGAGGGCGTCGCCCTCATCGTCGTCGGCCGTTATGATGTACCAACGGCGAAAGCCAGCCCGGACATACCAGCCTGCTATCGCGTCGAGATACATCGCCGCGCTCGGTTCAAGGTGAAATGTCGTCGCGAAGCACATGTCGTTACGAAGCAGGTCACTTTGCACGCCTACATTGAGGAACGGTACTCCACGAGCCTGAGCCCATGTGCCAAGGGCGATCGCTTCGGTGAGTTCGTATCCCCCGATGATCCCGAATACGCCCCGCTCGATTAGAAGTCGCTCCGCCGCTGCAACGGCCGCAGCCGGGCCACTGGCGGTCTCAAACAACACGTCGAAGTCGACGCCGAGTATTTGAGCGTTGAAGACATGCTCCTCCTGGCCAAGGATCGCGCCGTGTTCCGCTCCGAAAGCCACGGCCTTTTGCCAGTCATACTCGGCGTCCGCTGGCACTTCCGGCAGGATCACCCCGATCCGAATGCCGACTTCCAAGGCCGGCTGCGCTGCAACGGGCGCGGCGGGCAAGGCAACAGCAAGCGCGAGCGCCAGCGCGGGCAAACTCCGAACAGTTCGACGGCACGATGGAATGAGCATTCTCAGTCCCTCGTCACGGATATTTGGCACGCGTCGTCAGAGTGGCCAAAGCCGCTGGTCTTGCCACGCAATCTCAATGTTTCTTGGACCCAAGGGCATGTCCAGAAAAAAGATGAGGGTCTGAGTAATATTTTTGTTTGCTCGGGCGCCGCAGGATCGATCGTAGCATAGCCGAAGAGGCGATCGGCCAGCGCACTAAATCGCTGATATATCGGCGACATCTTCAGATTGGACACAGCGGCTCGGCTTTGCTGCTTGACAGAAATGCGGTTCGCGGCGTTGCTATCAGCGTCGTGGTTCTCGTCGATTCCTGCTCGGATCGGTGAGCTAAGAGGGAATTCGGTAAGTCCTCGGACGAAGCCGAAGCTGCCCCCGCAACTGTGAGCGGCGAACCGCCCGCTGAACGCGCCACTGGGGTCAAGAAACTCCGGGAAGGCCAGCGGAAGGTGAAGACCCGCAAGCCAGGAGACCTGCCGCGGCGATGCACTTTAACTCGGGGCGGGGTGTCCCGGTGGGTCGCTCGCCGGGGTCGCCCAGCGTCCTGATTCTCCGGCAGCGTCCGATCGATAGCCCCTTCCCGGCAACGGGGAGTTGTCGGTGGCTCGATTGATTGGGCGGGAGCGCGCCGGGCAATTCCGGCCGGAGCAGCGTGGCACCGCCCTACCCTTGCAGGCAGGACGGGCTTCACTGGGACGTTCGACAATGGTCGGCCGGGCCGGCACGAAGCGGGCGATTTTCGTCCTCTCCGGTCTACTGATCGTCACCGCCGCTGCCTTCGTTCTCAGCATCTTGGTCGGCAGCGTCGCGATCCCTATCGACCAGATAGGCGCGATCCTCACCGGCCACGAACCAGATCGCGCCAGTTGGGCGATTATCGTCGGCGAGGTGCGGCTACCGCGAGCGCTGACGGCTCTATTGGCCGGCGCGGCGCTCGGCATTGCCGGCCTGCAGATGCAGACGATGCTCCGCAATCCGCTTGCCGATCCGTTCGTGCTCGGCATCACTTCAGGCGCTAGCCTTGGCGTTGCCGCTGTCGTTCTCGGCGTCGGCACGACCGCTGGCGCTATTTTCGGCGCCGGGCTGGGGCTGGCCGGCGATGCGGCGATCGCCGCAGCGGCGATCATCGGCGCCCTCCTTGCCCTGGCGCCGGTTTTGGCGATCTCCGCCAGGGTCAACAATCCGGCAACGGTGCTGATTATCGGGTTGATGTTTGGCTACGCGGTCCAGGCGTTTGTCACGTTTTTGGTTGTCGGTTCTTCCCTGGAACAACTGCAACGCTGGATATCGTGGGGCTTCGGCTCGTTCACGGGAGTCACCTGGCCGCAATTGGCGTTGTTCGCGCCGTTGCTCCTGATCGGCATCGCGATCGCCGGCGCCTCGACCAAGCCGCTAAATGCATTGCTGCTCGGTGAAAACTATGCCCGGTCAATGGGGCTGAACGCTCGGCGCATGCGACTTCTGACTCTCACCGGCGCTTCGATACTGGCCGGTGTAGTGACCGCTTTTTGCGGGCCGATCGCCTTTCTCGGTGTTGCCATCCCCCATGTTGCTCGCGCGCTCACCGGAACCTCCGATCATCGCGTGCTGGTGCCGGCCGTTATCCTCGCCGGCAGCTCATTGGCGATGATCGCCCAGATCGTGGCGCTGGTAGTCGGCCGCGACGGAATGCTGCCGCTCAACGCCGTCACCTCGATAATCGGAGCGCCGATCGTGATTGTGGTGGTGCTTAGAACCCGGCGCGGAGCCTTCGTCGGATGAGTGCGGCAATCATCAAAACCGCTCGCCTGACTGTCGGCTATCGGCGGCGGCGCCGGCGTCAGCCGATCTTGGGCGGGCTGAGCCTATCGGTGGCGCCAGGCGAGATGGTTTATGTCCTCGGGCCCAACGGCGTCGGCAAGTCGACGCTGCTGCGTACATTGGCAGGGCTCCAACGCCCGCTCGCCGGCCGCATTCTTGTCGATAGCAACGACCTCAGTCACATCCGTTCCTTCGATCTGGCGCGGCTGATCGGCGTTGTGCTGTCGGAACGGGTTTCGGTCGGAGCGCTTTTGGCCCGCCAAATGGTTGCGCTCGGCCGCTACGCCCATATCGGTTGGGATGGACGCCTCACGCCACACGATCATGAGGTGGTCGATCGGGCGATCGAAGCGGTGCGAGCGGAGCATCTCGCCGGGCGAGACTGTCGCGAGCTGTCGGACGGCGAAGGTCAGCGGCTTAACCTCGCCCGTGTGTTGGCTCAAGAACCGGCCGTCATTATTCTTGATGAGCCGACGGCGTTTCTCGATCTCTCGTCTCGCATCGAATTGACGGCGCTGCTCCGTCGGCTGGCGCGCGAGCACGGCCTCGCGGTCATTGCTTCGACCCACGATCTCGACCTCGCGCTTCGCAATGCGGACAGTGTTTGGTTGGCTGATCCCGGCCGCGAGGTCCGTTGCGGCACGCCGGAGGATCTCATCCTAAACGGGGCGGTCGCCAAGGCTTTCTCGACTGCCCACGTTCAATTCTCATCCGAGAGCCTTTGCCTTCATGTTGCGGCCGATCAAGCGCCGGTCGCGACAGTGAACGGCCTCGGTCTCGGCGCGCGGCTGGCGACGACGGCGTTGGAACGGGAAGGCTATCGCATCGTCTCGGAAGTCAGCGCCGCGGCGCTCATCATCAACATCGCCGACGACGGTAGCCGATGGCAGGCGCTGCATCGCGGCGCGAACGTGTCCGGAACCAGCTTCGCAGCCCTAGCCGCCTTCGCGCGGAGAGCCGCCATGGTGGGAGAGCCGGCGGCCGCCGCGGTCGACCCCCCTTCCCTTCAAGCCAAAGGATAGTCATGCCCCCAACAAGATCGATCGCAATTCGTGCGCTACTGCTCATCCTCGCCGTTCCGGCGCTTGGCGTGGCGATAGCGCAATCCCCGCGGACCGAACGATCGGCGGGCTGCGTCGAAGACTATCGACCTGGTGTCGACTACTTTCAGGACAAGGCCGAGCCAGCCTATGCGGAGAATTTTTCGGTCACCTATCACGATAGCTACAAAGTGGTGACAGTTGCCGAGCCATATGTCGGCGGAACACCGCAGACATATGTCTTGCTGCAATGCGGAGCGCCGACGCCCGAGCTCACCGGGGAGGCCGCCACGGCACCGGTGATCCAGATTCCGGTGCAGGCCATCTTCTCGGCAAGCACCACGCATAATCCAATGTTTGATGCCCTGGACGCGACGGATCACGTGACCGGCGTGGCCACGCTCGCCTACACCGCCAATCAAGCGATCCTCGACGCCGGAGCCGCCGGCCACCTGATCGAGTTCGCGACCACGGGCAGCACCAATATCGAGGTGGTGATCGATGCCGAGCCAGACATTTTCATGACCGGTGGCGGTGACGATCCGGCCTATGATGTTCTACGCGCGGCCGGAATCCCGGTCGTTGCCAATGCCGAATGGCTGGAGCCAAGCATCCTCGGGCGTGCCGAGTGGATCAAATATATTGCCTTGTTCCTCAACGAAGAAGCCGCAGCAGATGACGTATTCAGCGCACTTGAGGCGTCCTATTTCGATGCCGCTGCAACCGTGTCTGAGTTGGCTGAAGCGGAACGCCCGCTTGTGCTCGCCGGATCATCCTTTCAAGGGATCTTCTATGCGTCCGGGGGTCGCTCCTATGTCGCGCAAGCCATCGCCGCCGCCGGCGGTCGCTATGTCTTCGCCGACAATGACAAGACCTCCAGCATCGCCCATCCGGATCTTGAATTGGTGCTCGACGCGGCTGCCGAGGCCGATTTCTGGATCAATTCATCGATCAGCTACCGGACGCTGGCGGACATCATCGCCGACGATCCGCGGCTCGCTGCTCTTCCAGCTGCTCAATCAGGCGAGGTCTGGAACTATGATCTGATCCGAACCGATTTCGGCGGCATCGGATTCTTTGAGCTCGGGGTCCTCCGTCCCGATTTAGTGCTTCGCGATCTGATCGAGATCTTCCACCCCGGCTTGCTCGACGACCATCAGTTCGTCTTCTATCGACCGATTGAGCTAGAGTAGCTAGGTCGACCGGCGGTTCTCGCGCGGTTCGTTTAGCCACGGCCGACGAATGGCATCTTTTGTCGCCATCAGCGTCATGAACAGAACATTGGCCTCCAGCGGCAGACGCGCAATGTAGAGCACCGCATCGACGACTTTCTGCAGATCCATTGTCGACTCGACGGCAACGTCACCTCGCTGGCGGGCCGCCTCGGCGATGCCGACGATCATTTCGGTCGCGGCATTGCCGATGTCGATCTGGCTGCAGGCAATGTCGAAATCGCGGCCGTCGAGAGCCAGCGATCGGGTGAGGCCGGTGATCGCATGCTTGGTGGCGGTGTAGCCGACCGAATTAGGTCGCGGGACGTGCGCCGATATCGATCCATTATTGATGATCCGACCGCCACGCGGCGATTGCGACTTCATCAGCCGAAAGGCGCCCTGAGCTACCAGAAAAGCCCCGGTCAAATTCACAGCGACGGTGTCGGACCAATCCTGATAGCTGATGTCCTCGATCGGGCCGGAACGGGGAAAGCGGCCGGCATTGTTGAACAGGACATCCAGACGGCCGGCATCGCTGCCGATCCTTTCAAACAACGCGGCGACCGAATTGGGATCGGTAACGTCGGTCGGATGAATTGTTGGCAGGCCCGCCCCCTTCCCGCGAGCGCCGCGGTCTCCTCCAATGGCGGTGTTTGCCGACCGGCAAGAACGACGCTGTAGCCGTCTTCGAGCATCGCGGCGGCCACAGCGCGGCCGATGCCGCTGCCGGCCCCGGCGACGAGCGCAATTTTGGGTCTATCGGTCATGCCATCACAAGAAACGAACGATCTTGTTGCTTTCGCCGACAAGGATCTTCTTCGGTTCAATCAACTGGTCGGTCAATTCGAACCCCAAAATGGTTATGTCATCGCCCTTGTGGATCAGATGTGCCGCCGCTCCGTTCATGCGCATGATACCGGAACCACTTTCCGCCGGAATCACATAGGTCTCGAGCCGCGCCCCATTACTGTTGTCGACGACCAACACTTTCTCGCCGGGGCGAATACCGACTGCCTCAGTAAGCGCCGCATCAATGGTGATGCTACCGATATAGTTGAGATCGGCTTCTGTCACCGTAGCTTTGTGGATTTTAGACCGAAGGATCCATCTCATGGAAGTGCCTGCCGACAGCTAATGTTGGGCGTTGGGGCGCGCACGGACACAGCGGCCGACGCGGGCAATGTGCTAGTGCGAACGGACGAGAATGTCACCTCGTCAATCGGCGCTGGCCGCTGCGGTTCGGCTCAGCGAGACCTGCTTGTCGCAATCCGAACGGCCGTCGTCGAACGCGGCTTGTCAAGGACAACTGCTGTTGACGAGACCGCCATCCGGCATCACCGTCCGGCAAAGTACGGTTCCGTCAAGGCTGGTGTTTACCAAAATCGCGAACCTCAGATCAGCATCGCTTAGGTCGGCGTCATGGAAACTGGCATCGGTCAGATCGGCGCCGGCCAGAATAGCTTCGGTGAGGCGAGTGTTCAGAAAATCCGCGCCGGTCAGGTCGGCACCGGTCAAATTCGCCCGAAACAAATCAGCGTTCCTAAGATCGGCCCCCGCCAATATCGCGTTCCCCAGCAGCGCACCGGTCATTTCCGCGCCGGCCAGATAGGCATTGGTGAGATTCGCGCCGTGCAAGCCGGCACCGGTGAGCTTCGCGCCAGCCAGGATGGCATGTCCCAGATCGGCATTAGCCAAATTGGCAGATATTAGATCGGACCCGGTCATGCTGGCACCCACCAGGTCGGCGTCGGTCAAATTCGCCCGCGTCAGGACGGCGCTCCCGAGATTGGCGCCACGCAAATATGCTCCTGCCATGTCGGCATCAGTCAGATCCGCCCCTACCAGGAGCACGTTCGCCATGAACGCCCCCTTCAAGTCAGCGCCTGACAAATCTGCAAATCTAAGGTCGGCGTTTGTCAGGTCACAGCCAGGGCAATGCCCGGTCGTCAGCAATTGCTCCAGCTGAGCATCGTTGAAAGCCAGTGCTGGTGATGTTCCAAGCAATGCACTTAACAAGATGCCGGCCAACAGCTTCATCTCTGCGTCCCACTCCCGCTGCAGGGACTCGCAGCGCAAGGCATCCCCTCGGCTACACCGGTTTGGTGCCGTAGCTTCCCAGCCTAAGCACAGGCATGCATCGGCGGCAAATCCGGCTGTGGCCGTGCGATTCCGACGACGAACGTCAACGTATGATCTGCGTCGCATGAAGCCCCGGCGGGAATCCGACATAGGTCACAACCTTTCCGCTATGATTTCCGTGATCTCAGCATCGTCCAGAGCGACCGGATTGGTCTTCATGCTGGAGCCCCTTGAGCCGGAAACGAGCCGAGCGATATCAGAATGCCCGATACCGTAGTCGCCGAGCACCGGCAGTTGGAGCTCCTCGGTTAAACCGTCGAGTCTTCGTAGGAGCTCAGCGCGAGCCTCTTCGTCGGTCATGAGCGGGCTGCCCGAAAAGAGTCGTCCTGCGAATGCGTATTTGTCCATCGCAGGGCTACCAGGATTGCGGGCCGCGAGTGCGCGCATGTTCGTGCGGGTCGCGACCGCAACAAGGGTTCCACACACAACGCCATGCGGAATCGGGAAGAACGCTCCGATCGGGGAAGCCAGCCCATGCACCGAGCCGAGACCCGCTTGTGCCAACGTGATTCCCGATAGCAGCGCAGCGTAGGCCATCTGGGCGCGCGCGGCGCCAGTGTCGCCGCCACCGGCATGCCAGGAAAGGAGCCCGTCGCGCACCGCCTCGAGTCCGGCAAGCGCTAGCGCATCGGTAAAGGGATTGGCGCGGAGAGATACGTAAGATTCGAGCAGCTGCGTGAGTGCGTCCATACCGTTTGCGGCAATTATTTCGGGTGGGCAGCTGGCCAGAAGATCGGGGTCCAGCACCGCGTATCGGGCAACTAGTTGTTCATCGCGGAAGGATTTCTTGAACCCCTCCGGCCCTCGCACGGTTAAGACCGCATTCTTGGTCGCTTCGCTTCCAGTCCCGGCGGTTGTCGGCACGGCGATGAAGGCAACGGCGGGCCCAGTGTAGGTTAGCTCCGGACCCACGCCTTCCAAATGATCCACGACGGAGTTGCCGGGTCCGAGCAGGCCGGCAATCCCCTTGGCGGCATCGAGCGCGCTTCCACCGCCGATACCGATGACGACATCGATGCGTTCGTCGCTAAACCGTCGCACGGCCTCATCAACGAGTTGTGGTGACGGTTCACCCGATACCTCCAGGCCTGACCAATCAATTCCCTCCCGGCGCAATGCGTCCTGAAGTCTCGGCCAATGTTCGGTCTCTCGGAGCGACCGAGCGCCGGTCACCAGCAGTGCGCGATGGCCGAACTCAGCCGCCAGCGCCGGGAGCCGCGCGGTGCTGCCGGCGCCAAATACAATCCGCGGCAGGCGGCTGATGGAAAACGGGGCGATCACGGTGCCGCCGGCATTTGTCTAGCCAATTGGCAATAGTCCTTCGTAACTCACCCCATGTCTCGGTTCGAGCATATGGTCCGCCACGGCCTCGCGCCATTCTTGGTAGTGTCCGGTTTCCTTGTGCGCGACCGAGTCAGCCGCCGAGGAGTAGGCCTCATACAGAATGAACCGCGTCCGATCGTCCGCCGACTGGAGCACATCGAAACGGCGATTACCGGGTTCGCGGACGGAGGCCTCGTGATTGCGCCGGGTTGCCTCGATGAAATCATCGACATGCGCCGACTTTACATGGACGTGAACGAGCGTGACGTGCATCGGGTCCTCGCGCTTAGTGGGTGAAGGGGGAAATGGTAGGCAAGGCGGAGGACTGCGGCAAACCGGCGGAGGAGGTCAGCCCGCAAGAGATTTACGTCGCCGTGATGGGCTAGTTTGTTGACCCCGCGCTCAGTGCTTGGGAGTCAGCTATCAGGACGGCCTGATCGACACTGACTTGGCCCGCAGGAATCGTCCGATCTTGCGCCATCAATTGAGCGACCGCTTCCCGCTTAGCCGCGCCGCTGACGATCCAGACGATCGACCCGGCCCGATTAATCGGATTCAGCGTCAGGGTCATGCGCCGATGTCCTTGATAGGGTAGGGTAATTGCAACGTCGCGATCCGAGACAGTTGCGGTAGAATCGCCCGGCAATAGTGAAGCGGCATGGCCGTCGACACCGAGGCCGAGCTGCACGATATCGAGCTGGACTGGAAGCGAAGCAGCGTAGTCGGCGGCCGCCGCCTCCAAATCATCCGTCTCGACCGGCATCGGATGCAGGCGCACCGGGATACGGGAGGTCAGCACACGCTTGAGCCGCGCCAGATTCTGGGCCGGGTGGTCAGCTGGAACGATCCGCTCGTCAACTTGATAGATCTCAACCCGCTGCCATGGAAGATCGATCGAGGCGAGCAGATCAAGCGTTGCCCAGGGGGTCTCGCCGCCGCTGACCGCGATCGACACCCGTCGATCATTGGCGGCGAAACGACGAATCTGATCTGCGAGCACCCCGGCGGCCGCTTCGGCGACATTGTCCGTTGCGACGACCTGCAAACCGCCCATGCTCCAGCCTGTCCTCAGCCCAAGTAGGGCCGGGCTGCCGCCGGGCCCCAGTCGCCTTTTGGATAGGGTTGCACCGGGACATTGCTGCTCAAGACCGGCTCAACAATTCGCCACGCGGCCTCGACGCCGTCCTGGCGAGCAAATCGACGGGCATCTCCAGTGAGCGCGTCGTCAAGCAGCCTTTCATAAGCGTCGCGCGAAGGCGGCTGATCAGCTTCCTCGATGACTTGGAGGGCGACCGATCGACTAATCAGCGCGTTGCCCGGACGCTTGGCTTGAAGGCCGAGTGTGATCCGGTCATTCGGTTTCATCTCAAAGCGGAGGTAATTCGGCATCGGCTCGTCGGATTGGTCGGTAAAGAGCGGGCGTGGAGGCTTGCTAAATCGTACCACGGCTTCGGTCACCGTCTCAGGCAGATGCTTGCCGGCGACGATGAACCAAGGGACACCGGCCCAGCGCCATGAATCGATCTCAGTGCGCAGAGCGACAAAGGTTTCGGTATCGGAATCGGCTGCCACGCCTTGTTCGGTCCGGTAGCCTTCATATTGGCCGCGAATGATGTCGTCAGCAGATATCGGCCTCATCGCGGTCAGCACTTTCGATCGTTCGTCGCGCAGCGCGTCGGGAGAATCGGATGCTGGTGGCTCCATGGCCAGCAAGGACACCATTTGCAGCAAATGGTTCTGAACCACATCGCGAGTTGCGCCTACACCATCGTAGAACTTTCCGCGGCCCTCGACGCCGAAGGACTCCGCCATGGTGATCTGTACGCGATCGACGTAGTAGCGGTTCCAAACCGGCTCCAGGATTGAATTGGCGAAACGGAACACCATCAGGTTCTGGACCGGCTCCTTGCCAAGGAAATGATCGATCCGGTAAATCGACTGCTCGGGGTAATCGCTATGAAGCATACGGTTGAGGTCGACGGCGGAAGCCAGATCCCGACCAAACGGCTTCTCTAGGACGAGCCGCTCGCCTCGCTCAGTATCGATCGATGCAATGCCTTTGATCACCTCGCCGAACATCGCGGGCGGGATTGCGAGATAACAAACCGGCTTGGTGGCACCAGCGAGTTCGAGGCCGATCCGGCGATAGGTATCGGGATCGCGGTAGTCCCCCGAGACGTAGCAGAGCGCCTTGGCGAATTCGGCGAAGACAGCTTCGTCGACGTCGATCCCGGCTGCTTTCAATGCCGCCAAGGCGTGTGCGCGCAATCTCTCCGCATCCCATTTCGACGAGGCAACGCCCACTACTTTCACCGGTAGCCGATTGCGTTTGGTGAGGTTGTAAAGTGCCGAAAACAGCTTCTTCCTCGCCAGATCTCCCGTGATCCCAAACAGCACCAGAGCGTCGGCCCGCTCGGCGATCATTGGCTATCGCCGTTTTCTCGATGGCCACCAAACTGCATGCGCATCGCCGAGAGGAGTCGATTGGCAATGTCGTCGTTGCCGCGTGAAGAGAACCGGTCGAACAAGGACGCGGCCAAGACATGAGCCGGAACACCTAGATCGACCGCCGCTTGAACGGTCCAACGGCCCTCGCCGGAATCGGACACGCGCCCGGAGAAACCTTCAAGCTCGGGGTCTTCCGCAAGGGCCTCGGCGGTAAGATCCAGTAGCCAGGAACTAACAACGCTCCCTCGCCGCCAGACTTCGGTCAGCGCTGCCAGGTCAAAGTTGAACCGGTGACTTCCGGGGTCCCGAGCCTCGCCCCTGGGTCCGCCTGCGTGAGCAAGGAGATTCAAGCCCTCGGCAAGCGCGGCCATCATCCCGTACTCAATGCCGTTGTGCACCATCTTGGCGAAGTGGCCGGCGCCTGCGGGTCCGCAATGAAGGTAGCCATATTCGGGTTGAGATGGTTCTCCCGTTCTGGCGGGCGTTCGCGTGGCTGCATCCAGCCCAGGAGCCAAAGCTCGAAACAAAGGATCCAGCACTTCGACGGCGGCCTTGGTGCCGCCGATCATTAGGCAGTAGCCGCGCTCAAGACCGAAGACCCCGCCGCTGGTACCGACGTCGACAAAATCGATTCCTGCGGTAGCGAGCTTGTTGGCATGATCGACCGAGTCTCGGTAGTTGCTGTTGCTGCCGTCAATGATGGTATCGCCGCTCTGCATCAGGCTGGCCAGTTCGGTGATGACGTCGCCGGTGACTGAGGCCGGGATCATCACCCACACCCGCCTTGGTGCCCTCAACTTCGACATCAGATCGGCGAGGGAGCCCGCAGCGGTAGCCCCCTCGGCGATCAAGCCTGCGATCAATTCCTCGTTAGCGTCATAGGCCACACATTCAAGGCCCGCCTGCATTGCACGGCGCGCCAGCCCGCTGCCCATGCGTCCAAGGCCGATCATCCCGAATTGCATTCGTGTCATCTCCGCCTTAGGGCGGGTCGCACACCGCCCAAGGTAGGACCCAACCGCTTGACCTAGTCACACCCTAATCGGCAACAACGATGGCTCGGGTCACAATACCGATGGTTCGACCGCCGGTCCCGCCTGCCCAAACCAAACTGATACAAAAGCACCGTGGCTGAACGAATTGAGGATTACGCCTTTATCAGCAATTCACAATCGGCAGCGCTCGTCTCACGGGCAGGTTCGATCGATTGGCTGTGTTTCCCTCGTTTCGATTCTGGAGCCTGTTTCGCGGCGCTTTTAGGTACGCCCGACAATGGTTGTTGGTCTCTCTCACCGGCAACTCCATACCAGTCGACTCGATCCTACCTCCCCGGCACCCTCGTGCTGGAGACGATACATCGCACCGGCGGGGGAAGCGTCGCCGTCACCGACGCGCTTGCCGCGATTGAGGGCGAGCACCGCTTGATCCGCCTGGTCGAGGGCCGAGGCGGGACGGTCTCGATGCGAATGCAGTTGGTTATTCGCTTTGACTACGGCTCGATCGTGCCCTGGGTGCGAACCGACGACTCGGCCACATTCGCAATCGGCGGACCTGACGCTCTGGTGCTTCACTCGCCAATCGCGCGGCGCGGCGAGGCTTTGACGACGGTGGCCGAGTTCACGATCCGCGAAGGGGAGCGTGTCCCTTTTGAATTGGCTTGGTACCAGCCGACCGAGCCGCCGCCCCAACCCGTCGATGTGCGCGAGACACTCGACGAGACGGTGAAATGGTGGCGAGGTTGGTCCACCGGAATCCATTATCGTGGAGCCTATCAGGACGATGTCCATAGTTCGCTGGTCGTATTGAAGGGGATGGTCCACCGGGGTACCGGCGCAATCATTGCCGCGCCCACCACGTCGCTGCCGGAGTGGATCGGATCGACGCGAAATTGGGACTATCGCTATTGTTGGCTGAGGGATGCCACGTTCACATTACTATCGCTTGTGCGGGTCGGATGTGTCGAGGAAGCGACCGCTTGGCGCGATTGGCTGGTGCGAGCCGTCGCCGGCGATCCAGCTAAGGTGCAGATCATGTATGGCTTGGCGGGCGAAAGACGGCTTACCGAAATAGAGTTGTCCTGGCTGCCTGGATACGAAAACTCGAGACCGGCAAGGATTGGGAATGGCGCAGCCGGGCAGTTGCAGCTCGACGTCTTCGGCGAGGTCATGGATGCGCTTCATCACGCCCGGATACACGGGATGGATGCCGAGGAGAACGCTTGGAACATCCAACAGTCAATGCTCCATTGGCTTGAGGGCAATTGGCAGCGCCCCGATCATGGCATCTGGGAGGTCCGAGGCCAGCTGGCGCATTTCACCCACTCCAAAATCATGGCCTGGGTGGCTTTCGACCGAGGCGTGAGGGCTATCGAGCAGTCTGGCCGACCCGGCGACCTCGACCGCTGGCGCGGATGCCGCGACCGAATACGTGCCGAAATCCTTGAGAAGGGCGTCAATAGCGAGGGCGTCTTTACCCGCGCCTATAGCAGTTCGGCGCTTGACGCCTCAAATCTGATGATCCCGCTGGTCGGCTTCCTGCCGCCGAATGATCCGCGGGTGATCGCGACGGTCGAGGCGATCGAACAGCATCTAACCATCGATGGATTCGTACAACGCTATGACACTGCCGGCGATCAGGACGGGGTCGGCGGCGAAGAAGGCAGCTTTTTGCCTTGCTCCTTCTGGTTGGTCGACTGCTTGGCTTTGATAGGTAGAAAAGACGATGCGGCAAAGCTGTTTGACCGCCTGCTCAGCCTTCGCAACGATGTTGGCTTGCTGGCCGAGCAATTTGATCCGCGCGCCGGTCGTCATCTCGGCAATTTTCCGCAAGCATTCTCGCATGCCGCGCTGGTAAGCTCGGCGATCACATTGTGCCCGCATAATGTCGGGCCGAGCGAAGAGCGCTCGGGGAAGGTAGGCCATGCGATCGGCGCAGCCGAATGAGCCAAGTCCTGGGCATCGACATCGGCGGCAGCGGCATCAAAGCAGCGCCGTCGACACGGTGAGCGGCCAGATGCTTGCCACACGATACCGGGTTGCCACCCCGAGGCCGTCTAGACCGGAGTCTGTGTACCGACTGGTAGGAACGATACGGGATCACTTCGGTTGGAGCGGACCGGTCGGCTGCGCGTTCCCGGGCGTTGTCCGA
Source organism: Kaistiaceae bacterium (assembly GCA_963667605.2). GTDB lineage: Bacteria > Pseudomonadota > Alphaproteobacteria > Rhizobiales > Kaistiaceae > JADLGL01. Next base: position 417,786 of record CAXXUZ010000002.1, on the reverse strand, counting down.
GACGGCAAGACGTTGACAGCCGCCAATGTACACAAGTCTTGGATTGGCACCGACGCTGCCGCGGATTTCAAAGGGATATTTGGTGGCCGCGTTGTGGTGCTTAACGATGCCGAAGCAGCGGGTCTGGCAGAGGTCCGATTTGGTCCCGGCCAAAGAGATGGTGTGGTGATTATTTTGACACTCGGCACCGGCATAGGGAGCGCGATTTTTGTCGATCGAAGACTGATGCCCAACACCGAGCTGGGGCATCTGCGAGTAGACGGCAGAGAAGCTGAACGTCGCGCCTCGGCGCGGGCGAAGGTGCGCGACCAACTTGATTGTACGAGGTGGAGCAAGAGGTTACGGTCTGTTCTTCAGGAGCCTGAGGCACTTCTTTGGCCGGACTTGTTCATTATCGGTGGTGGCATCAGCAAGGATTTCGCTGAGTACTGCCGCCGCCTCAATCTCAGAACGCCGATGCTACCGGCCGCGTTGCTGAATGACGCCGGCATCGTCGGGGCAGCACTGGCAGCGGATGTCTAGCCGCTCGCCCCCGGCGCCCACCGAACTGCCGTTCGTCACCGGAGAGGAGATGCGTGAGGTCGACCGGCTTATGATCGACGAATTTCAGATCAGCCTATTGCAGATGATGGAGAACGCCGGCCGCAACCTGAGCGAGCTGGTTCGGGACCGTTTTCTTGCCGGCGACTCCATCGGCCAGCGGATATTGGTGCTGGCCGGGTCGGGCGGCAACGGCGGCGGTGGTCTCGCCGCTGTTCGGCATTTGCACAATGGTGGCGCCGCCACTTCGGTCGTGCTTGCTTCGTCGGAAGAGGATCTAACGGATGCAGCTGCGGCTCAGATGCGGGCAGTCAGGGCGATCGGGATACCGGTTCGCCAGTACCAAGGTCGGTCGCTTCCCGAGTGTGACCTGATCATCGACGCGATGCTTGGATATGGCGTAGTCGGAAACCCGAAAGGGGCGGCAGCGTCCCTCATCCGGTTAGCGAATGACCATCCCAGCCCGACGTTAGCCAACGATATCCCTAGCGGTATCGACGCCACCTCGGGCGAAGTCGGTGCTCCGGCGATTCACGCCGCCGCGACGTTGACCGTCGCGCTGCCCAAGGTCGGTCTGAGATCTAAAGAGGCGCGGCCGTTGGTCGGCGAATTGTATGTCGGCGATATATCAGTCCCGCCAGAACTTTACGCCGAAGGTCTCCCCCACATAGGACCCGTTGCGCCCTTCTCGATGGCCAAGGTGCTGCGGGTTTGGTGAACGGCGCCGGGGTTGTTCCTCCCTTGCCGCGACGAAGTTGCCCCTTCCGCAACTTCGCGACGACGACCGATCGGAGGGATCGTCGAACATCAGAACCAACGATAGAGCCAGCATTTCTCATAGGCGACCTTGCCGAGATGCAGCAATAGTCCCGGGCGGCGAAGGCGTATCTGCGGGGCAGGTTCGGCGAAGAAATTGCCGCTGCCGAAGCCCGCGCGGCCATTGTCGGTTTCGATGAAACAGGACCCATTCCCGTCGAACGAACGAAGTATGCCCCCGCCGGTAATCGCTCGCGCGATATTGTTGGCAACGATTTCTGCCTCGCCATGTGCGAACACGCTGGCCTTGGGCAGGGGCTTGCAGGTCACGAAGGAAACACCGGTAACCTGGCCGATGGCGTACGCGCCACAATGGTTCGTCTGAGCGTCATTCGATCCATCGGCACCCCATCCGGACTCGTCGATCCGGCCGGCATCGCGGACGACAACCGGCGCGCGATGCGGCGGCACATAGGCAAGGACGCCAAACGGCGATTCCGAGCCGTCCTTGAAATGGATCAGCCGCTCCGCCGGATCGACTTTGGCGACCGCGTGCTCGGTATGAACCCGTACGCCTTTAGCCTCGACCATTTGCCGCACATTGGCGGGGACCTCCAGCCCGGCCGAGCCGTACCAAAACTATCTTGGCTCAGTGGGTTCTTGCGCCCAAACTTGGTCGACCCAAGGACCATGGCTGCGGCGACCATTGGTCTCGGAACTCTCATTCTTGGTTCTCCCTCGTAAGATGGGGAGCGTTTGCTACGGTCCACCACTCAGCCCTCCGAGCGAGGATTGAGGAGAGGATGTGTTTCTTCCCCGAGCCACAACAGAAGCGCACCGGATACGAACATCGACCCGGCCACGAACCAGAAAGCAGCCTCCGCTTGGCCGGCAAAATGCGCGGCTAGCCCCAGGCCCAGGCCGCCGATACCGTAACCGAGGTCGCGCCAGAACCGGTAGATGCCGATCGCCGAGCCACGCCAATTGGGCGAGGAGATATCGGCGACCGCCGCCGAGAGATTGGGATAGAGCAAGGCCATGCCGAAGCCGGTTACGGCGGCCGAGGCCGACCACCACACGATTCCGTCTCCCAGGAGCATCATCGCGACGCCGGCACCGCAAATCCACATGCCCGACACATTGGGCCAATGTCGGCCGACATGGTCGGAGAGTTTTCCCGTCAGCAGCTGAGAGCCACCCCAGACAAAGCCATAAACGCCTACGATCCAGCCGACGCTCGTTAGGCTGACACCGCGCTGGAACAGGAAGAGCGGATAGAAGACCCAAACTAGGGCGTCAGCGAATTTCTCCACCATGCCGGCTTGACTGATCGCGGCGAGCCGTCGGTCCCGCCACGACATCAGCGCGAAGATCTCCCAGGTGGTTGGTTGTTCCGATATGTTTTCGGGATAGCGCGGGCGGGCTGAGACGGCCGAGTTCATATTGCGATCCGAGGCCTCGGCCCTCGCCCAGGGCAGCGTGTCCTTCACCCAAAGCTGCGTCAGCAGAATAGCGAGCAGCACCACGAACAGGCCGAAGATAAGTAGCCCAAGCCGCGGGTTAAGGGCGATGGCTGCGTATGCGGTGATGATCCCCGCCAAGGCAACACCGATATAGCCGGAGAATTCGTTGAGACCGATTGCCAGGCCGCGCTGCTCCGGCCGCGCAAGGTCTAGCTTCGACGCCTGAGTCATCGACCAGGTGAGACCTTGGTTGACACCGAGCAGCACCGTCGCGGCGACGATCCAGCTCCAGTCCTGGGCGAAATAGATGACAATTGGGATCGGCAACGCCACCACCCAGCCCGCCATTAGAACTTGTCTTCGGCCTATCCTCTCGGAGAGCCGGCCGGCGATGAAGTTGAACACACCCTTGACCACGCCGAAGGCGACAACGAAGACCGTCAGCAGCACAAAGGATCCGGCCGGCACGCCGAATTCGGTTTCGGCGAGGGCCGGCACCACCGTCCGCATCATCCCGATTGCAAAGCCCACCAGCAGGACCTGCAGGAGCTGGTGCAGGAATTGGTCGAAATTCTCCTTGATGCCGTAAGTGAGGTCTGTTGCGCGGCGAACGGGCACGCGCTCACCTATCGTCATGCCGCGGACGCCACCGCCCCTGAGTTTGCGGCGCGGACCTCTGCGGCGCCTGGAGGCGGCGGTGGGATGTCGGCGAGCATGGCGCGAACGAAATCGTCCTCATTCTCAATGCTGAATGCCTTGTTGTTTCGCCTCTCGAAGCCGATCGTAGAGCTTGGCTTTCCGCTCAGACCTCGACCGCAAACGGAGCCTGAAAAGGCTCCCGGCAGGACCTCGATATGGTCCGGCAGCACCTTCAACCTTTGGACGCTCCCGAACAGAGAACGGGCCCCTTCCTCCGCGTTGGTGGCGAGCTCCGTCCTGCCCAGATCACCAACCATTAATGTGTGGCCGGTCAACACGAACCACGGTTCCTGCGAACGTCGCCGGTCGGTAACGAGGAGCGAAATATGTTCCGGCGTGTGTCCGGGCGTATGCATGACTTTGATCGTAACATTGCCAAGCTCCAGTTCGTCGCCATTGCTCACTCCCTTGAACTGAAAGGTAACATCAGCCTGGTCGAACAGGACGTACTCAGCACCGGTTGCCGCGGCGAGAGCTCGGCCGGCGGAGAGGTGATCGGCGTGGAGATGAGTGTCGATGACATACCGAATCTGCAGCCCCGTTTGCTCCGCCGCGCCGACGTAGAGTGAGATGTCGCCCAGAGGATCGACGACGGCCCCCGCGGCCTTGCTCCCACAGCCAAAGAGGTACGAGGCCGCTACGGGATCAGCGTGCAAAAATTGGCGTAGGATCATCGGAATCTCCTAGTTGAGACTAGGCTCGGCCCCATCGATGTTCGCCGCCCAGCATCCTTTCGACAAAACAACATATTACATTCGTCGCCCGACGTCGTCAGCCTGGCTCCCGAGGCGGCTCACGCGTTTAGCAAGATCCGGCTGATCGATGACCGGTTGGAAAAGAATAGCTGGCCGCCGTGATCAGACAGCGACGCCGCTGTCTCTCCTCCGAGCGCCGCGGACCACGACGCCGACGCTCGTCCTTATAGAGAGTAGGGCGTTCGGCAAAACAGGCCCATCGAAAACGGACATAATCTCAGCCCCCAGGGCTGTCCGGACACCGCCGCGGCCCTTATTGCACGAGTCGTGCCCCATCGCTGATTTGAACGAGATCGGGGTAGCCGATGGCATCGGGATCCACCCGAAGGTGGATTGTCCCGTTGCCGCGGATGCGAAACGTGTCGGCGATCAGCACAAAGTAGGGTGAATCGATATTAAATCCCGACAATCCACGGATATCCAAGATCTGGGTCGGGAAATACGCGATGCCGACAATATTGACCGATCCGCCACCAGCCATAACGCTGGTCTCGCCAACTGAAGAACCGGCATCTTGGACGAACACAAATCCGGCGTAGTCCCCCGCGGCTGGCGCGCTTGCGTCGATTGAGGAGTAGGAATGCATCTCCAACTTTGTGTCAGACCCGTAAAAATAGAAGGTAACGCCTTCGGCGTTGAGTGAGGAATGCGCAAGCAGTTCCAGATCGCCGTCGCGGATCACGTAAAGGCCCGGGGCAAGAGTAACTTCAGCATCAGCCAACAGCCGCATACCGCCGCAATAGACGCCCTCCGAGGCGACGAAGGTACCGTTCTGGAAGACAACCTGATCGGTATGATCGCAGGCAAGGTCCGGTATCGGCAGATCCGCAAATGGGTCGTCGACGACTGGGCAGCCGGTATCGGGTGATGGTGTGAAGGCGTCGCCGACATAGCCTCCGACAGCACAGAACCCCGGCGCCTCAGCCTCAGAGATGCCTACTGATTCCATAGCGCGAGCATGGCTGGAATTTGCGTAGACCCAACAGTTCTCGGCCACCAGGCTAGTATTTCCCTCCAGCCGCACTCCGCCCTTCTCGTTGGCGTTGAGAGCCAAAGCGCACACTATGCCTGCCTCTCCCACCACCGCGACAGCGGTAGCTGAGATGTTGAAATTGCTAAGACCGATAAACCCCATGAAAGCCATCGGCACCGCCATGCTGGCGGTTGCGGTCACCGTGCTGCCGTCAACCGTGACCGTTGGTTGCACCTGATGTACTGCGGGGAAGTTCGCCGCAAAAACCAGCTCCGCTTCCTCGATTCGGTCCGAGTCGCTGTCGGTGCTGAGCGACGCTCCGGCAAGGACGGCCGCGTCGAGCGAGTCCTGCAGAAGAATCTGTTGCTGTGCGACGAGCGAATAGTCGACCGCAACACCCATGGCCAGAGCCAGGGGCAGCATCGCCAGCCCGAACAGCACCGCAATAACGCCGGTGCGGTCGTTCAGAAAGGTTCGTACCTGTCGAAGCATGGTCCCCTCGCGGCAGGCAGAGCCTGAGCCGTGAGGCACACAGAACACGGGAATGTTTTGCAACTAGCTTAAGTAAACCTTCAATTACGATTTAAATGAAGACGCCGCTTGGCTGGCTCGCCGCACATGCTTGTGGCAGCCATGAGCTCGGAATTTCGCTGCGCTGCCCGATTCCCGATCAGGCAGCTCGGTAGCTGACGTTGATCGCGGTAGAAACATCACCGGCCACGCTGCGAGCGAGGAAGTCAGTTTCAGAAGACGTCCGAGCTTGTGTTATTTGGTTCTAAACGCTGACCTTCAGCAACGCTTCTCCAAACAGGGGCTATTCAATGCGACAACCAAAGGCGGGTTTCGATGGCCGTTGATTTCAAAGAGATAGTCACCCACGATTCTACCGAGGACTGTGTCGCGTGCCGCGCAGAGGACGTGGTGATGCAGGCGCTCATGCCTGCCGCCGCTGCGTGGGAATCGGCGGCGCAGCTCCCCCGGTTTTCGATCGCGCTGCACGGGGCGGCGGCGCTTCTCGGCACCATGCTTGGCGAAGGCATACCGCGGAAGGATGTCGAGGACGCGCTGTCAGTGCTTCTCGACGACATCCAAAGACAGATTGCCGAGGAGCAGACTATGGGCGGACCACCGCAGGGAACGGCATAGTTCGGACCGGACGGCAGGCGTTGGGAGGCATCAAAGCGCCCCGCATGGAGGTCTGGAAGTCCCTCATATCCGCTTCCAGGCCATCACTACTGGGGCGGCTCGGCGACGATTATTGGAGATCAATCGCCTCTTGCCCGAGAATCAGGAGCACAGGGTCGTCGTTGCCGTTAACGGAAAACTCGGTGAGATGCGGTGCGCCGTCCTCACGCTCGCCAAACCGACACCGCGAGTAACCCCGGATCACGGCTCCGAAGGAGTTGAGAGAGTCGTATTGTACATAGACCAGGCCCACTGAGGGGTTTTGGTCAGCGACCCGCTGGTAGGATGATGGGCTTGTGATCACGCCGAGCGTGGCATGCTCGCAGGCTTCGAGAAACGTCATCGCCGCCCCAGATGACGACCCGCCGCAGGCCGCCAAAGATATCACGCCAACAATACCGACAAAAAATGCGAGCAGCCTGCGCATGGCATGAGCATCGCCTGCTCGATTGACGAAGTCGAGAGGGCTCGCATTTACGCGGCGATCGACAGCCAAGACCGGCTGTCCTGAGGTTCGGTCACCCGCGCATATCGGCGGTTGCCAAGGCCGCTCCGCCCACGGTCGGTTGATCTCGTTGGCGGCCCCCGGGTAAGGCGACCCCACTCACAATTCAGACCTGCCGGAACAAAACTCTGTCGTCGGGCGGGATCCGGCCGTCGATCCATCACAACAACGCCTGGATTCGGTCAAACATCCGCCCAAGACGATCACGAGATTGGCATCTTCGGGGGCGTGATACGGAGGATCCTTGATGTTGGACGTTCGAGCCCGGCCGCTCCGCGCGGTCACCATGCTCTCGGCAATAGCTTTTCTCACGAGTACCGCGGCGATTTGGGCCCAGCAGGGCAACCCACCTCCGGATCGAATTGGCGTCGCCAATGCTGCAGCTTGCGCCCGCCTTGGGTTCGACTGGGAGGAGCCTGTCGACGGTGTCAACTTCGCCCCGGCGCTCGCCCTACCGGCTTTGCCGCCGCAACAGGGCGTAGTCGGCCGCGACGAGGCTATCGCCGGGGCAATCGCGCCAGCGCCGATTGCCGCCGGACCCGGCTTTGTCGACAGAGAACGATACCCGATCGCGCCAGCCAATCCGGTTCGGCAGGTCGCTACCGATCCGGTCTCGACCTTCTCCATCGATGTCGACACCGCGTCCTATTCAAATGTTCGACGCTTTCTCGCCAATAACCGCCTGCCGCCGTCCGACGCGGTGCGGATCGAGGAGCTTATCAACTATTTCGACTACGGTTACACGGTTCCGGAATCGGCGGACGTGCCTTTCGCGATTAGTGTGACCGTTACCCCCTCCCCTTGGGCGGAGGGGCGCGAGATCATCCATATCGCCTTGCAGGGATATGAGATCATAGCGGAGGAGGAGCCGCCGCTCAACCTCGTATTCCTGGTCGATGTCTCCGGCTCGATGTGGAGCCAAGACAAGCTGCCGCTCGCGCAGGAGGCGCTAGGCATCCTGGTCGACCAGCTCGAGGCGGACGATAGCGTTTCGATCGTGGTCTATGCCGGCGCTGCCGGCGCCGTCCTTGAACCAACCGCGGGAGATCAGAAGCTGGTGATCCGTTGCGCGATCGGTTCGCTACGGGCCGGCGGCTCGACTGCCGGCGGCGCCGGCAAGCGCGATACCGACATCTACCTCTCGGTCTACGGATTCGGCCGCGGCAACTACAACGATTTGATGATGCAGACGCTATCGCAGGCGGGCAACGGCACCGCCGCCTATGTCGACACCCTCCAAGAGGCGCGGCGGCTGTTCCGTGATGATTTCTCGTCGTCGTTCTTCCCAATCGCCGATGACGTGAAGATCCAGATCGAATTCAATCCAGCCCGGATCGCCGAATACCGCCTCATTGGATATGAAACCAGGCTCCTCGAACAAGCCGATTTCAACAATGACTTAGTCGACGCCGGCGAGGTCTCCTCCGGTGCCTCGGTCACGGCGCTGTACGAGGTCACGCCGGTCGGCGGCCCGCTGGCCATCGGCCCGCTCCGCTACCAAGCACCTGCCTTCGCCGGCAATGACAACATATTCAGCGAACTCGCCTATCTCAGCATCCGATACAAGCAGCCCGGCGAAGATGTTTCCGAACTCATCGGCCGTGCGATAACCGACGATGACCGAGCGGTGACAGCCGCTAAGGCCCCCGAGGCGACCCGGTGGGCGCTTGCTGTCGCTGCCTTTGGCCAGCTACTGCGCGGCGATCCATACATCGAACCTGGGTTCGGCTGGGAAGCGATCATCGACCTGGCGCAGGTCGCCCGTGGAGACGACCCATTCGGGATTCGGGCGGAATTCGTACAGATGGTGCGAGCAGCGGCAACCGCGCTGCCGCTGAACGAGTAGCGGTAACGATAAGGATCGGGCGGAAGAAGGGCCGGCGCAGCGCTACGCCGGCCCGCTCTGGGGTGGGTGGGAATTGGACGGAAACCTGCCCCAGAGATTGCTCAGGACGAGACGCCCGGCGCCTCGTTCCGCTGCTGTCCATGCTGGCCTCCACAGACGTCCGAGATTGGCGTCTTGGGCGGCTCTCGTATGTGACGGAGGTCACAGGCAGCTATCTCATCGGCGATGATAAGGTGGCCGGTGGGTCGTGTTTATTCTGGATCGGCATGTGGGACCGATCGCTGCGGAACAACGCTAAATCCCGACCGAGATCCGAAGACCGTCGCTGGGCTCTTCAAGAAATATGACATGACCCTTCTTGCGTCGCCGCAGAGCCCCAACTAAGCCTCGATCGTAACTCTCCTGGTGTTCAGGACGAAATCCTTGACGGTGCCAGGGCGCTCGTTGGCAGATCGGATGCGTTGCATTGGCTCGCTCACGGTCGAAATCTATTAGTTCAAGCAACGAACGTGCGCGGCCAACTGTCCGTCGTCAGGTAATTTGGAACCGATGAGCGGCCTGATTTAAGAGAGGGTTCGGCCCATCTGGTTGGTCATTTTATGCGGCGGTTTTGCGGTATTGCAAGCGCCGGGTTTGTAGCGTCTTTTGTTTGATCTTTTCTCTTTTCAACAGGATGGTCTGGCCGCGCCCGAAGTAGACATCGGCCGGCGTGAGGTTGCCCAGGCTCTCGTGGTAGCGGTGATAATTGTAGTGGCCGACGAAGGCCTCGATCTGTGTCTCCAAGTCGCCAGGCAGATAGTAATTTTCCAAAAGGATGCGGTTCTTCAGGGTTTGATGCCAACGCTCGATCTTGCCCTGGGTTTGCGGATGATAGGGAGCGCCGCGAATGTGCTCCATATCGCGGTCGTCGAGCCATTTGGCCAGATCGTCGGCGATGTAGCTGGAGCCGTTGTCAGACAGGAGCCGTGGCTTGTGAATGACCGTTGCCCGATCGCAACCTGACGCCTTGAGCGCCAGTTCCAGCGTATCGGTGACGTCCTCGGCCTTCATCGTGGTGCAGAGCTTCCACGCGATAATGGTGCGCGAGAAGTCGTCGAGCACGGTGGAGAGGTAGAACCAGCCCCAATCAATGACCTTGAGGTAAGTGAAGTCGGTCTGCCAGAGCTGGTTTGGCGCCGTGGTCTTGTCCTGGAACTCGTCGGACGCCTTGAGGACGATAAAGGCCGGGCTGGTGATCAGATCATGGGCCTTGAGCAGTCGATAAACCGAGGATTCCGATACAAAGTAGCCCTCTGTGTCTGTGAACCGGACAGCCAGTTCCCGCGGCGACAGATCCGTCTCGTCCAGCGCCAGCTGTACGATCCGGTCTCTCACCTCATCGGGGATACGGTTCCAGACTTGGCCAGGCCGCGAGCGGCGGTCCTCCAGGGCCTCCGGTCCGCCGGTCAGATAGCGGTCGTACCAGCGATAAAACGAGGTGCGGGGAATGCCCAACTGCGCCAGCGTGCGCTTGGCCGGCAGATGGGATCGCTCAACCAGCCGGATGATCTCCAGCTTCTCCGATAGTGGATACCTCATGCCTCCTCTCCCCCATCCGCGATCATGCTTTTTTTGAGTAGACGGTTGTCCAGCGTCAGGTCAGCAACGGCCTCCTTGAGTGCCAGTGCCTCACTGCGAAGATGCCGGACCTCATCGGAGGTAGCCTCACGGGCAGTGTCACCCGCCAGGCGCTTCTTCCCGGCCTCCAGGAAGTCCTTCGACCAGCGGTAATAGAGGTTCTGGTTGATCCCCTCACGGCGACACAGCTCAGCGATACTGTCCTCGCCGCGCAGGCCCTCCAGAACGATCCGGATCTTCTCTTCGGCGCCGAACTGCCGACGAGTCGCCCGCCGGATGTCCTTCACGACCTTCTCGGCCGATGCTTTCTGGTGATTGGTGTTCCGTCTCATCTTCAATCCCTCGTGGGTTAAGATGAGCCAGAAACCCTCTCTTGTTCAATCCGCCCAATCTGTCCCAGGGGCGCTGACGCCGGACACAGGAAACCCAAATTATTCAGGGCTCGAGCCAACTCCTGCTCGGCGGCGAGGGCATACCACTCGGCCGCTACGGCAAAGTCCTGGGCGACGCCCCTGCCGTTCTCGTACATCACGCCCATATTGGCCTGTCCAGGAGCGTATCCCTGCTTGGCGGAGAGGCGATACCACTGCAGGGCCGCCTCGTTGTTCTGTGGAACGCCCTCGCCGTAACGATAGCTGATGCCGAGAAGCACTTGGCCCAGCGGATCACCTGTTTCCGCCGAACGCCTGATAACCGACAGCGCGTCGTCGAACCGCCCGGCCTTGCTCAAGGCGCGGCCGAGATAGGCTAGAAGCGCTGGATCATCGGGCGCGTCGACAAGGGCAAGTTCGCACAGGCCGATGGCGTGAGAAGCGTCGAGGTCGCCGAATTCGACGCCTCGTCCGGCCATCAGAACATCCGCAGCATCCCGGCACGCCGCAAAGGTCGGCGTTTCCACACTGGCCGCTTCCGCACCAGCGGTGCTCGCCGCCAGCGCAGCAACCAAAACCCACACCGTCCGCAATTTCATCGCCATCGCTCTTCGAACCTTGGGCTTCAAGTGTTGTCGTGCGCAATCATAGCCCGCGGAGCCAGTTTTCCAAGAGACCAAGTCCGCCGAAACGCTCCCGGGCCAAATACGCGGCTTTGTCCGTCTAAGCCCGCATTCCCCAAGTGACCGATCCATCTGATGCGGTTTCCGTCTGATTCCTGTATAAGAATCAGTGGATTAGATCAGACGGAGAGTGGGTCGAATGCGGAACCTGGAGGGTGAGTCGGATCGGGGGCTGCTGCGGGCGTTTTTCGACCGAAGACTGAAGTTCGAGTTCCACGGTTCGCGGATCACGTCAGACGCTGGTCTGCTCGCCTATCGTGAACTGGACGAAGCCCTCGGCCTGACCACGCTGGCCGGTGACGTTATTGCTGACAGCCGGACCGGCAAGAACGGTTGGCACGGCATCATCGGTCTCCTTCGCCAATCCGTCTATGGTCGTCTCGCCGGGTACGAGGACGTGAACGACGCCGACCGGCTGGGGCGCGATCCTGCGATGCGGTGGATCGTCGGCGGCAGGGCTGTCGAGCGCGGCGGCGCATCGACCAGCCAGATGGGCCGGTTCGAGACGGAGTTACTCGCCACCAATGACAACCTCGCCGCGCTCGCTGACCTTTTGGGCATCTGGATCGACCAGGTTAACGAGCGCAAGCCGCCGAAGATTATCGTGCTCGACATGGACAGCTCCGTCAGCCCGACCTACGGTGACCAGGAGGGCACGGCCTACAACGGTCACTTCGGCTGCACGTGCTATCACCCGCTGTTCGTGTTCAACCAGTTCGGCGATCTGGAGCGTTGCGCCCTGCGTCCGGGCAACGTGCACAGCGCCCATGAATGGCGCGATGTGTTGGACCCGGTGGTCGCTCGATACCGGAACAAGACACTCCGGCGTTATTTCCGTGGTGACGCCGCCTTCGCCTCGCCCGAGGTTTATGAGTTTCTGGAAGCGGAAGGCTTCAAGTACGCCATCCGGCTTCCGGCCAACAAGGTGCTGCACGACAGCATCGCGCACCTGCTCAAGCGCCCCGTCGGTCGGCCGCCGAAGGAAGTTCGTCGGTATTACGCGAACTTCAGCTATCGGGCCGGTAGCTGGACGGAGCCCCGCCGGGTCGTCGCCAAGGTGGAGTGGCACTCAGGGGAACTGTATCCCCGCGTCGGCTTCATCGTCACCAACCTGAGCCGTCCTGCCGAGCGGGTTGTTGCGTTCTACAATCAGCGCGGCACTGCCGAGCAATGGATCAAGGAAGGCAAGAACGCCATCAAGTGGACGCGGCTGTCATGCCGTTCGTTACGCAACAATGCCGTCCGGCTCCAGCTGCATGCACTCGCCTATAACCTCGGCAACTTCATGCGTACCCTGGCGTTGCCCGATACCGTGGAGCAATGGTCGCTGACGACGCTGAGGGAGAAGCTGGTCAAGATCGGTGCGAAAGTTGTCAGCCATGGCCGGTACGTCACATTTCAATTGGCCGAGGTTGCAGTCCCAAGAAGCTTGTTCCAGAAAATCTTGAGCCTGATTGATGATCTACGACGAAGACCCGCTCCGGCGTAGGCCGAGGGAATCGACGGCAAGGAGATTGCGACACGAGAGGTGTGTCTGGATGGCAAGAGAAACGACCAAATGGCCTTCCACGCGCTGGCCGATTACCAAAATCATGTCATCGGATGGCTGCAATGGGAACAGAGTTCCCTTGGAGATGGGGCCGTGGTACGATTTCCGCGAATTTGGATGTCATCTGGGGAATGTCGGTTGAAGCCCCAAGCCCGGCCGAATTCGATCGCTTGGTCAAGATTCGACTGCCCACATAAACAGCGCGCAATTCCGAGCCGCCAACTTTGCTAGCGACATCTGATTGTCGAGAGCGCCGAGACTCCGGCCGTCATGTAGAATGGTCGGCCTTCGTTCGGTGCGGTGTGACGTCGGCGCCGCCAAAGGTACGGAAAGCCCAAGGCGGGCGCCTTGTCATCGTTTGGCGCTGAGACTCGATTCATTACCCAGGGTAGATCTGGGTTCTGCATAATCTTCCTCGTCAACGTTTCGGCACCAGACAATATTCTGCTCGGTAATATCGTCGCTGTGTTCAATACGTCCGTCGTCAGGTAATTTGGAACCGATGAGCGGCCTGATTTAAGAGAGGGATTCGGCCCATCTGGTTGGTCATTTTATGCGGCGGTTTTGCGGTATTGCAAGCGCCGGGTTTGTAGCGCTTTTGTTTGATCTTTTCTCTTTTCAACAGGATGGTCTGGCCGCGCCCGAAGTAGACATCGGCCGGCGTGGGGTTGCCCAGGCTCTCGTGGTAGCGGTGATAATTGTAGTGGCCGACGAAGGCCTCGACGGACCTGTGTCTCCAAGTCGCCAGGCAGATAGTAATTTTCCAAAAGGATGCGGTTCTTCAGGGTTTGATGCCAACGCTCGATCTTGCCCTGGGTTTGCGGATGATAGGGAGCGCCGCGAATGTGCTCCATATCGCGGTCGTCGAGCATTTGGCCAGATCGTCGGCGATGTAGCTGGAGCCGTTGTCAGAACAGGAGCCGTGGCTTGTGAATGACCGTTGCCCGATCGCGACCTGACGCCTTGAGCGCCAGTTCCAGCGTATCGGTGACGTCCTCGGCCTTCATCGTGGTGCAGAGCTTCCACGCGATAATGGTGCGCGAGAAGTCGTCGAGCACGGTGGAGAGGTAGAACCAGCCCCAATCAATGACCTTGAGGTAAGTGAAGTCGGTCTGCCAGAGCTGGTTTGGCGCCGTGGTCTTGTCCTGGAACATCGTCGGACGCCTTGAGGACGATAAAGGCCGGGCTGGTGATCAGATCATGGGCCTTGAGCAGTCGATAAACCGAGGATTCCGATACAAAGTAGCCCTCTGTGTCTGTGAACCGGACAGCCAGTTCCCGCGGCGACAGATCCGTCTCGTCCAGCGCCAGCTGTACGATCCGGTCTCTCACCTCATCGGGGATACGGTTCCAGACTTGGCCAGGCCGCGAGCGGCGGTCCTCCAGGGCCTCCGGTCCGCCGGTCAGATAGCGGTCGTACCAGCGATAAAACGAGGTGCGGGGAATGCCCAACTGCGCCAGCGTGCGCTTGGCCGGCAGATGGGATCGCTCAACCAGCCGGATGATCTCCAGCTTCTCCGATAGTGGATACCTCATGCCTCCTCTCCCCCATCCGCGATCATGCTTTTTTTGAGTAGACGGTTGTCCAGCGTCAGGTCAGCAACGGCCTCCTTGAGTGCCAGTGCCTCACTGCGAAGATGCCGGACCTCATCGGAGGTAGCCTCACGGGCAGTGTCACCCGCCAGGCGCTTCTTCCCGGCCTCCAGGAAGTCCTTCGACCAGCGGTAATAGAGGTTCTGGTTGATCCCCTCACGGCGACACAGCTCAGCGAACTGTCCTCGCCGCGCAGGCCCTCCAGAACGATCCGGATCTTCTCTTCGGCGCCGAACTGCCGACGAGTCGCCCGCCGGATGTCCTTCACGACCTGGCTCGGCCGATGCTTTCTGGTGATTGGTGTTCCGTCTCATCTTCAATCCCTCGTGGGTTAAGCCCGCATTCCCCAAGTGACCGATCCATCTGATGCGGTTTCCGTCTGATTCCTGTGTAAGAATCAGTGGATTAGATCAGACGGAGAGTGGGTCGAATGCGGAACCTGGAGGGTGAGTCGGATCGGGGGCTGCTGCGGGCGTTTTTCGACCGAAGACTGAAGTTCGAGTTCCACGGTTCGCGGATCACGTCAGACGCTGGTCTGCTCGCCTATCGTGAACTGGACGAAGCCCTCGGCCTGACCACGCTGGCCGGTGACGTTATTGCTGACAGCCGGACCGGCAAGAACGGTTGGCACGGCATCATCGGTCTCCTTCGCCAATCCGTCTATGGTCGTCTCGCCGGGTACGAGGACGTGAACGACGCCGACCGGCTGGGGCGCGATCCTGCGATGCGGTGGATCGTCGGCGGCAGGGCTGTCGAGCGCGGCGGCGCATCGACCAGCCAGATGGGCCGGTTCGAGACGGAGTTACTCGCCACCAATGACAACCTCGCCGCGCTCGCTGACCTTTTGGGCATCTGGATCGACCAGGTTAACGAGCGCAAGCCGCCGAAGATTATCGTGCTCGACATGGACAGCTCCGTCAGCCCGACCTACGGTGACCAGGAGGGCACGGCCTACAACGGTCACTTCGGCTGCACGTGCTATCACCCGCTGTTCGTGTTCAACCAGTTCGGCGATCTGGAGCGTTGCGCCCTGCGTCCGGGCAACGTGCACAGCGCCCATGAATGGCGCGATGTGTTGGACCCGGTGGTCGCTCGATACCGGAACAAGACACTCCGGCGTTATTTCCGTGGTGACGCCGCCTTCGCCTCGCCCGAGGTTTATGAGTTTCTGGAAGCGGAAGGCTTCAAGTACGCCATCCGGCTTCCGGCCAACAAGGTGCTGCACGACAGCATCGCGCACCTGCTCAAGCGCCCCGTCGGTCGGCCGCCGAAGGAAGTTCGTCGGTATTACGCGAACTTCAGCTATCGGGCCGGTAGCTGGACGGAGCCCCGCCGGGTCGTCGCCAAGGTGGAGTGGCACTCAGGGGAACTGTATCCCCGCGTCGGCTTCATCGTCACCAACCTGAGCCGTCCTGCCGAGCGGGTTGTTGCGTTCTACAATCAGCGCGGCACTGCCGAGCAATGGATCAAGGAAGGCAAGAACGCCATCAAGTGGACGCGGCTGTCATGCCGTTCGTTACGCAACAATGCCGTCCGGCTCCAGCTGCATGCACTCGCCTATAACCTCGGCAACTTCATGCGTACCCTGGCGTTGCCCGATACCGTGGAGCAATGGTCGCTGACGACGCTGAGGGAGAAGCTGGTCAAGATCGGTGCGAAAGTTGTCAGCCATGGCCGGTACGTCACATTTCAATTGGCCGAGGTTGCAGTCCCAAGAAGCTTGTTCCAGAAAATCTTGAGCCTGATTGATGATCTACGACGAAGACCCGCTCCGGCGTAGGCCGAGGGAATCGACGGCAAGGAGATTGCGACACGAGAGGTGTGTCTGGATGGCAAGAGAAACGACCAAATGGCCTTCCACGCGCTGGCCGATTACCAAAATCATGTCATCGGATGGCTGCAATGGGAACAGAGTTCCCTTGGAGATGGGGCCGTGGTACGATTTCCGCGAATTTGGATGTCATCTGGGGAATGTCGGCTAAGTTCTTGAGAAGCTCAAGCAGGTCACGCCTTCCGACCGGGTCAAGACCACTGACCGGTTCATCCAAAATGAGAAGTCGCGGGTGGCGAACCATCGCCTGAGCCAGACCAAGGCGCTGATTCATTCCACCAGAGTAACCACCGATCCGTCGACCGCCAGCTTCCTCCAGCCCAAGTGTGGCGAGAAGGTCAAGCGCTCGCTTTCTCGCCTTGATGCCTGACAGCCCGAATAGCTCTCCTACCATTCGCAGATACTCAAAACCGGTCATCCAACCCGGAAACGCCACCTGCTGCGGTAGATAGCCAATGATGCCGCGATGGTCTGAGCCAAACGGAATTCCCTCAAAAGCGACCTCGCCGGCGCTCGATCGAAGTAGCCCGGCAAGGATATTCAAGGTGGTGGTTTTTCCAGCGCCGTTCGGACCGAGCAGCGCGGTGCAGCGCCCCTGGGTGATCGTGAAGGAGATGTTGCTAACCGCGGCGACGCTGCCGAATGATTTTGTGAGGTTTGCAACCTCAACAAGGGCCATTTCAGTCTTCTTTTCGGCCCATGGTGAGATAGAGCACCGGACCGATCAAACCGAATAAGACGATTGCCAATACCCAGGCCCATTTCGGTCCGTTGGTCTCGCGCCGGCGCACCAGATCAGGAAGGGCGACGACAGCGAGTGCGATTTGGATCAACGCGATCGGGATGATCAGTGCCCAGGGAATGTCTTCCACCTCCGGTTACGTCCCTTTCATGGCGCAGGGTCGAGCAGCAGAACCCCCGCCTCGGCGGCCCCGGTTAACCAGCGATCTCGATCGCCGAGTATTAAATGCAGTGAAACCGACCGCGCAGCGGGCATCAAATCGGCTGCGCGAGTTAAGCCCCCTTGGCCATTGAAACGTCGCCCTGGATCCAGCGAAATACAATGCCGCACGTCCCGAGGCGACACCCATATGGCGGCGACACTGTTGCTCCTCAGTCATCAGCGGAGCCAGGCTTCAGCTTCTTTCTCAGGCGTCGGAGGGACTGACCAGCGGCGCGCGCCGGATTCTCGCCTGTAATGATCGACTTGGCTCCATCAGCTGCTCCACGAGCTGCCTTCACAACAGCGCTCCTCGCCTTCGGATCAAATGCGATGCGTTGGGCGGCGAAGCGAACAATGCGGGCAAGCAAGAAGGACATTGGGACAGATCGCTGCTCATCGAGGACCGCACATTGGCAAACTCGCCACAGTTGCGCAACGGCTGCCGCCACAAATCGCGTCTGGCCGGCTGGCGTTCACGGGTGGGGGTTCAACAGCCGCAAGGATCAAGTAAGCTTCGGTTCGCCGACGGTGTGGTGAACCGCCCGCGACCAAGAGCTTGCGGAGCTTACGCGTACCCGATGCGGCTTGTCGCGCTTGAGGGAGACAATGAGGCCAGGAGCTGAGGCGGCGGCTGGTTGGCATAGCGCACCGGCCGCCGCGAGCGGTGGAAAGGGCTTTTTGAGCGGGCTCGGGCACTTCGTGGTTACAGCAAGAAAAGCGATGGGCGGGGTCAACTGCCACGCCGCCCGGCGAGTCCTCACCTGACAACATCTTTCACACACGTTTTTGCGATTCGCTTGCCGGCCTACCGATCGCTTTTGCCCAGAATTGGTCGTTTTGGTGATCCGCATAGGGATTTCCTATGGAAGGAATAGATTTCGTGCGTCAAATGCGACGCTACGTAGGGCTTGCGGCATTGATGCCGTCATCGCGGCGACACGGCCGTACCAATTTGGAGTCTAACATGTCCTGGAAAACCCCGAAGATCGCCGAAGTCTGCGTCGGCATGGAAATCAACATGTACGCCTGCGCCACCCGCAAGTAGTCCATTCAAATACGATTGATGAAAGGGACGGCATTGCCGTCCCTTTTTCTACGGAATTGTTCGCGGTCGGAGTCGAAAGGGGGCGGACTGTCTGATGACATTGGACAATTTCCTGCGTTCGGTCGAAGCGGCGACACCGCCGGCTCACCTGAGCCCAGCGCTCCGAGCATTATGGCATTCAACCAAAGGGGAGTGGGATGAGGCACATGATGCCATTAGAGACGATGACAGCATCGAAGCCGCGTGGGTACGCGGCCATACAGATAGAGCTCAGGGCCACGCGGTTCGCGCGCGTCAATCGTACGCCAAAGCCCGAATGCCCATGCCCAACACACTGCCCGAAATGGAGCGGATAACGATAGCCAAGGTGCTCATCGCCAGCGGCAACGCGGTCTGACGTCCTGGCGGCGTGTGGCCCAGGATCGGTCCTAGGGGTCGGAATCCCGGCGCCGGCTCCAAATCGCCGGACAACACAAAAATGCTGGAAGAGGGCGGTTTCTGCGTCGATGGAAGGCTCAGAAACGGGGCGTGAGTGCGGGCCGAAGTGGGCCTTTCAACGGCGCTCGGTTACTGCGTGTTTACATCGACACACAGGCCACTGGCGCTGCCCGATCCGTTCGGGAGCATTCGGCCGGGCAACCTCCATTCACGTGAAGTTGCGTTTGCACTCACTCATCGTCGTTGACAAGCGGGCCGCTTCCCCCGAGCAAACCACGCCGCCTGCACTGGGCAGGGTCGCCGGCAAGATCTCTCAGGGGGACAGTTCATGACCAAAACGCTCGCGCTTTATTACAGCACGTACGGCCACATGGAGAAGTTCATTCGTGCTGGCGCGGAAGGCATTCTGGGTGTTGATGGCGTTGACGTAACGATCAAGCGAGTGGGCGGCATCCTCGACGACGACCAAGGCAACCCCGACGTTCCGGTCGTCTCTGTGGATGAACTGCCCGATTATGACGGCTTCATGCTCGGATTTGCGACTCGATTTGGCATGATGGCGGGACCTATGCGTCATTTCTGGGATCAGACCGGCGTGCACTGGGGCAGCGGCGCCCTGATCGGCAAAACTGTGACTTGTATTACCGGCACCAAAACCGGCGGCGGTGCAGAGAACGCCTTGATCAGCGCCTACACTTCTCTGATGCATCAGGGACTTATTTGCATCGGCCTTCCCTATTCCTGCCCGCAGCTTTCGGACGTTTCCGAGGTGCGTGGCGGTTCGCCCTACGGCGCGGCGTACATCACCGGAGACGACGGCCCCGACCAGCGCCCCTCCGCGATGGAGCGGGAAATGGTGCGGTTTCAGGGCCGGCACTTTGCCACGATCACTAAGAAACTGGCCGGCTGAATGTCCCCGCCATGATTGTCATTGCGGTTTGAGTGACAGCCAAGAACGCCCAAACGCTGCCCCGGCGCCCGCTAGCCCGGGCGCAAACCCAATTGAGGATTGGGACCAAGGGTCGAAAATCCCATCGCCGCTCCGATATCTCCGACACGGCAAAAGTGATGGAAAACAGCGGTTTCCGAGTAAGTGGAAGGCTCGGAAACGAGGCGTGAACGGAGTGCCGGAATGCCGTTTCGAGGCCCGCTCGGTTACTGCGTGGTCACATCGACGAGCGATTCGACAACTATGCTCGGAATCACGGCCTCGCTGCCGAGGGCACGCTTAAGGATGAGGCCGAATCGGCGTGAGCAAACCCATGCGCCGCGCCTAGTGGATAAAATTTGACGTTTGAATCCCGCGAGGGATTCTCGCCGGGCACGTCGTGTGCGAGTCTGGCGCATGCGGCCAGGAATCATCGTCGATGTGAGTACCGCCGACCGTGCTCGTCTCGAAGCGGTCGTTGCGGACCGGAACAGCCGGCAGAAACACGTGTGGCGGGCACGGATCGTCCTTCTGAGCGGGGATGGTCTCGGCACGGTCGAGATCATGCGCCGCACCGGCAAGAGCAAGACAGCGGTTTGGCGTTGGCAGGAGCGCTTCATGCACGAGGGTGTCGAGGGGTTGCTGCGGGACAAGACGCGACCCTCGCGCGTTCCGCCGCTCGGCCGGGAAATCGCTGACCGCGTCGTCGCGCTGACGCTGAAGTGCGCCGCGCCACGAGGCGACACATTGGACGGCGCCGGCGATGGCCAAGACGGTCGGCATCAGCGTCAGCGCGGTACAGCGCATCTGGCGGGCGCACGGGCTTCAGCCCCACCGGGTCCGGCAGTTCAAGCTGTCGCGTGACCCGGAGTTCATTCCCAAGCTGCGGGACATCGTCGGCCTTTATGTCGATCCGCCGGCGCACGCCGTTGTCCTGTCGGTTGACGAGAAGAGCCAGATCCAGGCGCTCGACCGCACCCAACCCGGGCTGCCGATGAAGACGGGACGCGCGGGCACGATGACGCATGACTACAAGCGGCACGGCACGACCACGCTGTTCGGCGCTGAACGTGCTCGAAGGGCGTGTCATCGGCCAGTGCATGCAGCGCCATCGACACCAAGAGTTCATTCGCTTCCTCAACGCCATCGAGGCCGACGTGCCCGCGGGAAAGCTGGTCCATGTGATCCTCGACAGAACTACGCCGCCCACAAGCATCCCAAGGTCCGCGGGTGGCTTACGTGCCATCCGCGCTTTTTCTTCCACTTCACCCCAACATCCTGCTCCTGGCTCAACGCCGTCGAAGGTTTCTTCGCAAAGCTCGCAAAGCAACGTCTCAAGCGCGGCGTCTTCCACTCGATCGTCGATCTCCAGGCCACCATCAACCGCCTCCTCGAACACACCAACAACGATCCGCAGCCCTTCATCTGGACAAAGGATCCCGACGAAATCATCGCCGCCTGTCAGATGCGGGCATCAAGCGTTAGATTCGCCCACTAGCTATGCCAATTTCCACCTGCGCTCGCAACTTGCCGACGCGGTTGACTACGGCCTTTTGAGTTGCGTCGACGCCACACCAATCATGCCAAAAGATGTGCCGAGCGGAGCAAAGGTGTCTACGACCCGTAAGCCGGGTGTCTCGGCGATGTAGCTGGAGCCGTTGTCAGACAGGAGCCGTGGCTTGTGAATGACCGTTGCCCGATCGCGACCTGACGCCTTGAGCGCCAGTTCCAGCGTATCGGTGACGTCCTCGGCCTTCATCGTGGTGCAGAGCTTCCACGCGATAATGGTGCGCGAGAAGTCGTCGAGCACGGTGGAGAGGTAGAACCAGCCCCAATCAATGACCTTGAGGTAAGTGAAGTCGGTCTGCCAGAGCTGGTTTGGCGCCGTGGTCTTGTCCTGGAACTCGTCGGACGCCTTGAGGACGATAAAGGCCGGGCTGGTGATCAGATCATGGGCCTTGAGCAGTCGATAAACCGAGGATTCCGATACAAAGTAGCCCTCTGTGTCTGTGAACCGGACAGCCAGTTCCCGCGGCGACAGATCCGTCTCGTCCAGCGCCAGCTGTACGATCCGGTCTCTCACCTCATCGGGGATACGGTTCCAGACTTGGCCAGGCCGCGAGCGGCGGTCCTCCAGGGCCTCCGGTCCGCCGGTCAGATAGCGGTCGTACCAGCGATAAAACGAGGTGCGGGGAATGCCCAACTGCGCCAGCGTGCGCTTGGCCGGCAGATGGGATCGCTCAACCAGCCGGATGATCTCCAGCTTCTCCGATAGTGGATACCTCATGCCTCCTCTCCCCCATCCGCGATCATGCTTTTTTTGGGGACTTATATACGCTAGTAACAATCAGCCCTGATCGTCTTCACCGATGGTCTTGACCGTGACGGGCCGGAACGCGACCTTGGCCAGCTCCTCCGGTGTCGCGTCGATGCTCATGTCCTCCTCAAGCTCCGCCTTCGTGGGCTGGTAGCTCGCATGCCGGAGACGGACGACAGGTTCTTGTTTGGCGGGCATGGAATATCCCCCTCTAAAACAGGTAGTAGCGGAGAGACGTTTCTGCGACTTCCTTAAGAATCTCAAACATTTCCTCATGAGTCCATTCAGGTTCTCGGAAGTACATTGATACGGGGGCGAAGTGATTTTTATCCGATGATCCATCTTTCTGAACACATAGGTTCTATTGAGCGGATAGAACTCGTTCATCATGGACACCTTTGACATGACGAACGAACCTTCATCGTAGGATTCCTCAAAATCGTACCCCCATCCGAAGCACGCGAATGGCGTCAACGGTTCGTGGTTCATGGCAGCGCGGATGCCTATTAGGTTTTTCCCAAGCCTCTCAATGGCATTGCCTTGCGCCTGCCTAGCGTGCCCCTGTTCTATTCTCTCCCTGTTGGTACCCTGCTTCTTGATCTCGGAGACGAGAACCAAACGTATGTAGTTCTCATCATCGTTCTTGTGGAGCCAAATAACTCCGCCGTCTGGTTTGATCGTTCTGCCGATAAATGTTTGATCGAACTCCAACCGTTGACCAGCATTTCTGATCATGGATATCAATTAGTCGTATGACAGCTTGGTATCGAATACAAGATCGTATCCATCCAGGCTATGAGCCATGCGCTCTTGGAGATATTTGATGCAATCCAACATAGCTTGGTGGATAGCCTTGTCGCCGCGCCTCGAATCGACGTTTTTTGGCTTGTGTTGCGCCGTGCTGCGCTGAATGTCTGCCGATCTAGCCATGGTAGAAATAGTGGCCGTTCAGACCGTCGATATTGAAGATTAGGACCTCGCTGTGAGACAGAACATCGTCGTAAATGTCTTTTGGCAACACGACGATGGTTGATATCTCCGGGTAGCTTCCATCCACAAACATCTGCCAACGCCGACTATTTACTGTCTGGTTGAGGCGGAGGCCGTATGGTGCGAACAAAACGATAGGTATATTTCTCCCCCACAACTCTATCGTTTTATGCAACCAGACCTCCGGCAGCAGAGGGCGGCGACCTAGTGGATAAAATTTGACGTTTGAATCCCGCGAGGGATTCTCGCCGGGCACGTCGTGTGCGAGTCTGGCGCATGCGGCCAGGAATCATCGTCGATGTGAGTACCGCCGACCGTGCTCGTCTCGAAGCGGTCGTTGCGGACCGGAACAGCCGGCAGAAACACGTGTGGCGGGCACGGATCGTCCTTCTGAGCGGGGATGGTCTCGGCACGGTCGAGATCATGCGCCGCACCGGCAAGAGCAAGACAGCGGTTTGGCGTTGGCAGGAGCGCTTCATGCACGAGGGTGTCGAGGGGTTGCTGCGGGACAAGACGCGACCCTCGCGCGTTCCGCCGCTCGGCCGGGAAATCGCTGACCGCGTCGTCGCGCTGACGCTGAGTGCGCCGCGCCACGAGGCGACACATTGGACGGCGCCGGCGATGGCCAAGACGGTCGGCATCAGCGTCAGCGCGGTACAGCGCATCTGGCGGGCGCACGGGCTTCAGCCCCACCGGGTCCGGCAGTTCAAGCTGTCGCGTGACCCGGAGTTCATTCCCAGGCTGCGGGACATCGTCGGCCTTTATGTCGATCCGCCGGCGCACGCCGTTGTCCTGTCGGTTGACGAGAAGAGCCAGATCCAGGCGCTCGACCGCACCCAACCCGGGCTGCCGATGAAGACGGGACGCGCGGGCACGATGACGCATGACTACAAGCGGCACGGCACGACCACGCTGTTCGCCGCGCTGAACGTGCTCGAAGGGCGTGTCATCGGCCGGTGCATGCAGCGCCATCGACACCAAGAGTTCATTCGCTTCCTCAACGCCATCGAGGCCGACTGCCCGCGGGAAAGCTGGTCCATGTGATCCTCGACAACTACGCCGCCCACAAGCATCCCAAGGTCCGCGGGTGGCTTACGCGCCATCCGCGGACCTTCTTCCACTTCACCCCAACATCCTGCTCCTGGCTCAACGCCGTCGAAGGTTTCTTCGCAAAGCTCGCAAAGCAACGTCTCAAGCGCGGCGTCTTCCACTCGATCGTCGATCTCCAGGCCACCATCAACCGCTTCCTCGAACACACCAACAACGATCCGCAGCCCTTCATCTTGACAAAGGATCCCGACAAAATCATCGCCGCTGTCAGACGCGGGCATCAAGCGTTAGATTCCATTCACTAGCGACTCCAGTGCACCCACGAGTGCATCGAGCCCCACGCGCTCTGTAGCCTTTGTCTCCTCATAGTCTTTAAACAGATGATCGCTGGCTGCTTTCGGCAGAATAGCGCGCTGTTCCCATACTACCGATATAAACTGATGTGATGCTTTTAGTTCTTCGACCGGTTCCTCTTCATATCCTTGATACAATTCACTTAGTTGCTTGCTCCCAACGTCGCCTAAATCATCGAAAAAATTTGACCAGTCACCATCGTTGAGGCATCAGGGCGTGGTACTGCATCGAACACGTCATCTATCACAACCGCGCGCGCGATTCCCTGTTCCCCAAGAAGATCTTTTAGTTCCACCACTAGACCACAACCTCGTCAGGCATTTGGAGCACAAAACAGTGAAGGCGTCCCGTCTCTGGATTGACGTCTTCGTCCAAAATCAAACTGCCGCCATGATGCTCCGCGTAGTCCCGTGCAATATACAAGCCAAGGCCACGGCGTTTAGACTTCTCCTTTAAAGAGTAAAACGCACGAAAAACGCTTTCTCGATTCTCTTGCGCCGCCATGACCGTTATCCTCATAGGTAACCGTAAGGGGCTCGTCTTCAATAGCTACGGTGATTTGTGGGTGGAAATCTGGCTCGTGCTGTTTTCGAAGATCGAGCCAGTATAATGAATTGGACAAAAGGTTTTCAATAATTTGCACGATCATCCCTTTTACGGCGCGGACACGGATTGCCTTTCTCGGCGATTCGATCATGACATTTACGTCATGGCGCTCGAACTGAAACTCGTGGCCGCTCTTTCCCCGCATTCCCCAAGTGACCGATCCATCTGATGCGGTTTCCGTCTGATTCCTGTGTAAGAATCAGTGGATTAGATCAGACGGAGAGTGGGTCGAATGCGGAACCTGGAGGGTGAGTCGGATCGGGGGCTGCTGCGGGCGTTTTTCGACCGAAGACTGAAGTTCGAGTTCCACGGTTCGCGGATCACGTCAGACGCTGGTCTGCTCGCCTATCGTGAACTGGACGAAGCCCTCGGCCTGACCACGCTGGCCGGTGACGTTATTGCTGACAGCCGGACCGGCAAGAACGGTTGGCACGGCATCATCGGTCTCCTTCGCCAATCCGTCTATGGTCGTCTCGCCGGGTACGAGGACGTGAACGACGCCGACCGGCTGGGGCGCGATCCTGCGATGCGGTGGATCGTCGGCGGCAGGGCTGTCGAGCGCGGCGGCGCATCGACCAGCCAGATGGGCCGGTTCGAGACGGAGTTACTCGCCACCAATGACAACCTCGCCGCGCTCGCTGACCTTTTGGGCATCTGGATCGACCAGGTTAACGAGCGCAAGCCGCCGAAGATTATCGTGCTCGACATGGACAGCTCCGTCAGCCCGACCTACGGTGACCAGGAGGGCACGGCCTACAACGGTCACTTCGGCTGCACGTGCTATCACCCGCTGTTCGTGTTCAACCAGTTCGGCGATCTGGAGCGTTGCGCCCTGCGTCCGGGCAACGTGCACAGCGCCCATGAATGGCGCGATGTGTTGGACCCGGTGGTCGCTCGATACCGGAACAAGACACTCCGGCGTTATTTCCGTGGTGACGCCGCCTTCGCCTCGCCCGAGGTTTATGAGTTTCTGGAAGCGGAAGGCTTCAAGTACGCCATCCGGCTTCCGGCCAACAAGGTGCTGCACGACAGCATCGCGCACCTGCTCAAGCGCCCCGTCGGTCGGCCGCCGAAGGAAGTTCGTCGGTATTACGCGAACTTCAGCTATCGGGCCGGTAGCTGGACGGAGCCCCGCCGGGTCGTCGCCAAGGTGGAGTGGCACTCAGGGGAACTGTATCCCCGCGTCGGCTTCATCGTCACCAACCTGAGCCGTCCTGCCGAGCGGGTTGTTGCGTTCTACAATCAGCGCGGCACTGCCGAGCAATGGATCAAGGAAGGCAAGAACGCCATCAAGTGGACGCGGCTGTCATGCCGTTCGTTACGCAACAATGCCGTCCGGCTCCAGCTGCATGCACTCGCCTATAACCTCGGCAACTTCATGCGTACCCTGGCGTTGCCCGATACCGTGGAGCAATGGTCGCTGACGACGCTGAGGGAGAAGCTGGTCAAGATCGGTGCGAAAGTTGTCAGCCATGGCCGGTACGTCACATTTCAATTGGCCGAGGTTGCAGTCCCAAGAAGCTTGTTCCAGAAAATCTTGAGCCTGATTGATGATCTACGACGAAGACCCGCTCCGGCGTAGGCCGAGGGAATCGACGGCAAGGAGATTGCGACACGAGAGGTGTGTCTGGATGGCAAGAGAAACGACCAAATGGCCTTCCACGCGCTGGCCGATTACCAAAATCATGTCATCGGATGGCTGCAATGGGAACAGAGTTCCCTTGGAGATGGGGCCGTGGTACGATTTCCGCGAATTTGGATGTCATCTGGGGAATGTCGGCTTACATGCCTCAAGGTAATAGTGGGCGCTGATAGGCACCAAGGGCGAGTTCGATCTGCCACCGGGCTGTGGTCTTGGCGAAAACCAGCCCGAAGGATAATGGCCGAGAACCGTGTACCCGATGGCTCCGACGGTGAATTGCAAGCCGCCAAGAGGGATAGGCCCGGCTGGTCCAACTCGGTCAAATTGCTGGCCCGCTGGGCGCCGTTGATCATCCTGGCCGTGGGCGGCGTTACGATCGCGGTTTTGGGACTGTTTGAGTATCTGTCGCTGTCAGCGATCATCGAAATCCACACGGCGCTGGTGAACTATGTCGCGGAAAGGCCGGCTGCGACGGTCGCCATTTATGCGGCCGTCTATGTGGCGGCGGTGGTGTTTTCGGTGCCCGGCGGCTCGCTGTTGACGGTGGTCGGCGGCATCGTTTTCGGCGGTGCGCTGGGCGGCTTGATCACCACGATCACCGTCACCCTCGGCTCAGTTTGTGTGTTTTTGATCGCCCACACCGCTCTAAGCGGTTGGATGCGCCGCCGAGCCGACAAGATGGAGCCGCGGATTGCGAGTTTCATTGAGGGCTTACGCAACAACGCCTTCTACGTGATCGTTGTGCTGCGATTGGTCCCGGTGGTGCCCTTTTGGGCCTCGAATGCACTTCCGGCTCTGTTCGGAGTTGGCATTTGGGTGTTCACCGGAGCGACTTTGGTCGGCCTCCTGCCGTGGACGATGAGCTACGCGTTTTTCGGCTCGGCGCTTGGGGAAATCGTGATTGCCCAAGAAATCGCCAACCCGGGATGCGTGGCTGCCGGGACTTGCCCGCTCGACTTCTCGACGCTGATATTGGGGCCGGTGATTACCGGGATTGTAATCGCCTTGCTGGCGCTGGTGCCGGTCGGGACGCATTGGTGGTGGTCCCGCCGGCGCAAGAGGGCGGAAGGTGGCACGATCGCGTCATCTCCAGAGGTATGAACTGTCGGAACCTATTCGCACATCGACGATTACTTCGGTGGCTGCCCGCCTGTAGCGTCATCTTGTTGAACATTTAACGTGCTATTTTGAAGAAGCTGAGAACCCCAACCAGCGCCTGGACAAACGCCGATCCGATAAGCACGGTTGCACTAATTCCTTGCCATGTTGTCAGATGAAAGTGATGCGGGACCTCCTTACCGTCCCAGTGCAAGCGGCCGTCTGACTAAGAGCCTCGTTGTCTGTTTCTGATCGGCGTCCCGGCAAAGCACGTCCTATCGATGCACTGGGCCTCCAGATGGACCGACCGGTGCTGTGGCCACCTTGGCCTGATCGCGCGCCATCTGCTCGCGCGTGGTGATGCCACGGAACCATAGCGTCACCGCTGTGGAGCTGAGTACGATGAACAGTGCGTAAAGCACCGGAACAAGCAGAACCTGCTGCTGCAGTTCGTCGCTGAATGTGAGCACCACAATCAGCGCGCCGAGTGGACTGTTTTGGATACCGGTCTCGAGCGAGATCGTTCGGGCACGGCGCTTGTCCTGGCGGAGAGCGCGCGCCAACCAGTAGCCCAGCAGCATGCCGACCAGACCGAGCCCGATGGCGGCGGCGTAGACGCCCGCCGGCGTTGAGGCGAGCAGATCGTAGTTCCGTGGCACCCAGGTGACGATCAGGAAAGCAATCACAACAACCCCGACCAGGCCGCCAACCAACTCGATGGTCGCTCCGACATTTGGGTTCCACTTCCGCAATCCGATCCCGACGATCGTTGGGACGATCAGGACGGCCAGCAGCTGGGCGACATCGCCGGCCGGCACCTCGTATTGGCCGCTGAGCCCCCGCAAGCCCGAGTAAAACTCCAGCAGAATTGGCACCGTCACCACGGCTACCAGAGTCGAGACAATGGTCATCATGATCGACAGCGCGAGGAAGCCCTTGCTGAAGTAAGCGAAGATGTTGGAGGTGGTGCCGCCGGGCATGCTGCCCATCAAGATCAGGCCGATGGCTAGCGCCGGCTCCAAGCCAAGGACGATGACGATCAGGTACGCAAGGAACGGCATGATACCGTACTGGCACAGGAGGCCGATCAGGATGCCTTGAGGCTTTCGAAAGGCGATCAGAAAGTCTTTGAAAGTGAGCGACGCTCCCATTCCGAGCATGATCACCGCTATCATCACGCCGAGGAGCTGGGTTTCGAGATCGGTCAGCATCAGTTGAGTTCTGCCGGTCGCAGATGTCTCCGGAGTATCTTGCCGATCTGATTCCTGGGCATCTCGCGGCGAAACTCGACAGACTTCGGAACCTTGTAATCGGCAAGGTATTGTCTGCAGTGTTCGCGCACTGCCTCCGCGGTCAGGTGTCCGTTCCGCACGATGAAGGCTCGTACGGCCTCGCCGGTCTTGGCGTCCCGAACCCCCACTACGGCGACCTCTTGCACCTCGTCCATTCGCGCGATCACGTCCTCGACCTCGGTTGGGTAGACATTGAAGCCGGAGACTATGATCAAGTCCGTCTTGCGATCGACAATCCGGTAGTAGCCGTCTTCGTCCACGGTTGCGATGTCGCCCGTTCTGAGCCAGCCGTCCGACAGTGCTGCCGCGGTCTCGTCAGGCATGTTCCAATAGCCTTGCATCACCTGGGGCCCGCGCACCAAGAGCTCTCCGGGTTCGCCAGCGGTAACGTCCCGACCGGTATCGTCGACGAGGCGCAACTCTGTCCGCGGCAATGGCACGCCAATCGAGTTCGGCTTTCGCAGTCCCGATAGCGGATTGAACGACACCACCGGCGATGCTTCGGTTAGGCCGTACCCCTCGGCGATCGCGGAGCCGGTGACGCTCTCCCAGCGCTCCGCGACCACACGCTGCAAAGCGGCGCCGCCGGCAACGGCAGCCTTCAAGTGTTTTGGCGGAAAGGCGGTGAACCACTCCTCGTTGAGGAGGGCATTGAACAGCGTGTTGACGCCGGTCACCCAGGTGATCGGGTAGTTGTCGAACGCGCGCTGTAGGTTTTGGACTGGGCGAGGGTTCGGTACGAGGACGCTTCGCGCCCCGACCGCGAAGAAGCAGAGCAGATTAATCTGGAAGGCGAAGGAGTGATAAAGGGGCAGTGCTGTCAGTACGCACTCTTTTCCTTCGTCGATATGTGATTGCACCATCGCGTAGGACTGTTCGAAATTGGCGATGAGATTGCCATGGGTCAGCATAGCGCCCTTGCCGACGCCAGTGGTGCCGCCGGTGTACTGTAGAACCGCGAGCGTTGCGGGACCCTGACCGTCGATGTAGGCAGCGACGCTCTTGCCGTCACCGGTGAGCGCCTCCGCGCCGAGCTCCAGGGCGCTTTTTAGACGGAGGTGAGAGACGCGCATTCGCGGCAGCACGCGGTCCCAGACCCGCATGACCGAGCGGATCACGGCGCGCGGGACAGCTGAGAAGAACTCCGTCACTTCGGAAACCACCACCTGCCGAATTGCCGTCTGTGAGAGGATCTCCTCGAGTTTGTCGGCGAACATGTCGACGATCACCAGCACCTCGGTGCCGGAGTCGCGGAACCGGTGCTCCATCTCGGCCGGCGTGTACAGCGGGTTGATGTTGACCAGCACGCAGCCCGCCTTGAACACGCCGCAGGCGACCACCGGATAGGCGAGGCAGTTGGGCGTCTGCACCGCGACGCGCGTCCCGGGCTCGACGCGCAGCACGTCGCGCAGGTACGCGGCGAAGGCGTCCGAGAGCCGCTCCAACTGGCCGTAGGAGAGCGAGCCATGCATGCCGTTCGGCAGGCAGGTCGTGAAGGCGATCCTGTCCGCGAAGCGGGACGTGCCGTCACGCACCAACTCGGCTAGGTGCTCATAACGTGCGGTCGGCGCCGCGGCGATCACGGCAGCCCCGAGATCATGTCGCGCGCCGACCTTTCCCGCACGATGCGCTCTCCGGTCGCGGTGTCGTGCGCTTGCCGCATTTCGTGCACCCGTCGCAGGCGATGCCGCCCGTCTAGCTGCCTCAGATCTGGAGAAGCAGCCAGATGTGAGCATACTTGATTTCGCCAGCCGGATGCCGAGCAACCGAAGCGGTCGCGGGGCACCTCTGTGAGCCTGCAGGTCAACGGAACGCCCGCATTAGGTTTTGTTCCTTTCGAGGTCAAGTTGGTATCAGTACTGTCTCCAAGTCCGTCGCGGTGATCTCCGGGCGCCCGCCGAGCCATCAAAGCAGCTCCCAAAGCGGCACCGCACCCGGACCGGCCGCCGGAGATAGACCAGCTCCCAGCCCCTGGCGTGCCGAACGGCTCCTTAGCTACCCCCAAGGCCATGGGTGCTTCCCCACCGAGCGTTGTCCGATGATGAACACAAGAAGCAAGAGGACGCCCATCGTTGCGATCATGATCATCGGCAAGAGCCCAAACCAGCTCAGTGCGACGACCGCGAGGATCGTTACCACCAACACATTCATCCGCCACCGCAGGCGACGTGGCCACCGGCTCCAACCGTCAAATCCGCTTTCCTTTCGACGAGCGTAGTACTCCAAGGAAAGGCACTTTTCTTGCTCTCGGGCCCGCCGAAGGGCCCAAACGAGATCGGCGTCGGAGAGATGTTGGAAGTCCCGTCTCCGCGTCTTGCCGTGTGGGCTCACGGCATCAGGGTCCCGTTCGGCATCGACCATATCTGTGTGTGGTCTGTCCTTGGTCATCGAATTTGAATCTATTACTAGATCAATTTCCACAACGGCGCGACACCACGGACCGGCCACCTGCGCCAAGTCAGCTCGGAGCCGCTGCTGTGCCGGATTGTTGCTCGATTAGCGCTGATCCCGACAACGCTGCCGCCGCGTATCAGCAGCACCCACGGAGACTAGTTGATACGCCGGCAAGAGCGTTGGGGTTTGCTTCAATCGTTTGTGCGCGAACGGCATGGGACGACGGCCTTGGATCAGAACTACTTTTACTTGGTCCTCTCACAGAGTCACAGGACATCGAGCGATTGATCAAGCGACAACTAGTGGCGCGGAGATTAGCTCTCGATATCATCGGGCAAGGGCGCGTTTGCGCTCGAGGTTCCGCCTCATCGCGACATTTCCAATCGGGATTTTGCCATGCCATAGATGTCCACCAATTTTTGGGGGGGCAAGTCCATGAGCATCGCGGTCTTGGGCGCGGGCATACAGGGGGTCTGCGTTGCTCTTGAGCTTGCATTGCTTGGTTTCGAGGTCGATCTGTTTGAGCAGGAGGCGCGACCGTTCCGGCGGGCAAGCGGGTACAATGAAGGCAAAATCCATCTTGGCCTCGTATACGCAATGGACCGATCGTTAGAAACAGCTCGATTGATGATGGACGGGGCAGTCCGCTTCGGCCCGCTCCTCAGACGATTTGTCGGGCCTGATGTTTGCGTGACCGCAATGCCGTTTGACTACCTCGTCGCGTCCGACTCGATGGTCCCATCAGCCGACGTAGAAAATCATTTCGAGAACGTCGAGGCGATCTATCGAGAAGTCCTTAGCAGTAACCCCAACCTCGACTATCTCGGTGGCTGGCCGGAGCGCCTTTTTGAGCCCCTGCCGCTGTCAAGTGTCGACGGCCTGACCAACCCGGGAATCATCGCATCTGTGCTGCGAACCGCTGAACTGGCGATTGAAGTGGCCAGGCCTCTGCTAGGGGGTCTTTCCAACGCCCTTGAGGCGAATAGCTCAATTATTTTTCTTGGCGAACATGTTGTGCATTCGGTCGAGCACGAGGGCAGTTCGTTAAGAGTCCGAGGCGAGGCGGGCGAGCGGGAATGGGACCGCTCTTACGAGCAGGTCGTCAACGCGCTGTGGGACGGCCGCCTTGCAGTGGACGCAACACTGGGCATTCCTCTCCCGTCGAAGTGGAACTATCGACTTAAGCTTCGTGTCCTGTGGCGATGGGTTCAGTCTGACGGATCGGTCGCTGACAATGATGCTTGGGCCCTATGGCGATATCGTCCAATACGCAGACGGAACGACCTATTTGTCCTGGTACCCGGCTTGCCTCGAAGGTTGGAGCACGGATCTCGTCCGGCCGGCTCAATGGGAGCCGATTGTTCGCTGCACGATCGGGCCCGACGATAGCCTTGCCATCGCTCGGAAGATTCTGGAAATGGCTGCCCGCGACTGGATCCAGGGGCTCGCTGGAGCGCGTCCGCTCGGCCTTGGTGGTTGCGTGATTTGCGGCGCCGGCCATCTCAATATCGATCACGCCCGAAGCGGCCTTCACAGCAGGATCGAGGCCGGCGTGTTGTCACTCGGCGGTTACCACAGCGTGAATACAGGCAAATTCACCACTGCCCCGATGTTCGCATCGTCTGTCGCCAGGCGGGTGCTGGCGTTCGCGCAATCGGGCGAGGCTGCCCAGGGCGACCGGTGAGATGGCAAAGCCTAGGGTAACGGTTTGCATTCCAGCGGCCCGGAGCAGCGAGCTGGTGGCGGAGACGCTGTGGTCTGTGCAGGAGCAAACCTACACCGACTTCCAGGTTGAAATAGCGGTCGAGCCAAACGGGGAGGGCCTGTTGTGGACGTCTTGCGCCCATACCTGTCCGACACTCGCTTCAGCTTCGTTCGCAATCCTTTAGTGTGGGGCTGGGCTGGTAATATCGACCGGCTGATTAGCGCCGTCGAAACGGACTTGTTCGTCATCCTTCCGGACGACGACAAATGGGACCGCGATTATCTGCGGATACTAACCGAAGCTCTCGACAATAATGCCAACGCAAGTGTCGCCTATAGCGACCTGTGCCGATTTTGGGGCCGACCAAACCAGGAAGCGGCTCGTGCTGGACAACACGACGCTAGGGTTGCGGCTGTTTTCGTTTTACCTCGGCTATGGCAGAGCCATTCCGTGGAGAGGCGTCACGCGGGCAAGCATTCTTAGAAAGGTTCGCCCCAATTTCCCCGAAAACTCTTATCTAAGCTACGCTGTCGAATGCGAGTGGACGCAGCACCTCCTGTGCTGCGGGGCGGCTATCCGCGTGCCTCAACCGTGGTACCTCAAGCGATTCTATGCGGCTGATCATCCCTCGGTTTCGCGTCGCTGGAAAACTGAGCTTTCAGTCAATGACAAAGAGGCAGCGCTCGAACATCATCGACATCGAATGTTGGCAGGCATCCCGGATACGGTGATGGGCAAGGAGCGCGACGCTATCGTTCTTACCTGTGAAGTTGCGATGCTTCGCCGTGCTGTGAGCCTCGGCCGCCCGGGGATGGCGGGTCGCCGGCGCGCGCGGCCCACCCTGATAAGGGAAAGAGCGGCCCTGCTCGAACCAGCTGCTCGGGCCAAAGTGCTCGCCAATCTTGACCGGACTATTGAGACGATGCAATCGCGGGAAGCTCAGTAGAATCGCTCATTTGATCAGATCCCAAAACGGCACCACTCCATGGAAACGATCCGACTGCCTGAGATAGATCAACTCCGAACCCGAGGCGTAGCGGATCGTTGCCCGGTCTGCGGTGATCTCGACGACGTTGCCGCCACGTATCGGGAGCGCCAAGCCGATCCGCTGCCCGACTAGACTTGTTGGCTTGCCACGCCCGTTGAGCGATCGAACGACCCCGAACAAGTCGGTGGTCGACCACCCAAGCCGAGCGGCCTGCTGCCGCAGCGATCGAGGAAGGCGACGTGAGGGGACTCCCACCCCTGTATGGTTAGATATCTAGATGTGTTTCACCCATGAAACCGTGGGATCGGCAAAAAGTAGGCTGACGGTTTCACCGATGAAACTGTAAGGGCAATTTTGGGGGCTACGGTTTCACGTGTGAGACCGAAATTTTGCGTATTTGAAACCGTGAGCGACTTGTCCAGTGGTGTGGTTGCGGTCGGTTTCTTCAAGAACCTTTTCGACGCCGGCCATTGCGTCACGTCGCACCGATGGAAGGTCAAGTAATACTCGCTTGCCTGCCGCGCGGGCCAATTATTTCCGGAATGGTACGCTTTTGGACTAAGTGGAACTGCGGAGCACGTGAACGGCCTGAGCAATGCCTTTGTCCAAGGGCATATCCAGCTCCAAGCCGACTGACCGATGGAGTTCGGCGGCACCGTTCATAGTGCCATCGACTGTTGACCGGTGCTGATCTTGGTGTTGACGCGCGTCGGCATGTGAAACTCTCGCTTGTCTACCAGCACGTCATCGGCCGTAAGAAATTGCATGCGTGGGTACTGAATGCCGCCGTAC
Organism: Kaistiaceae bacterium; assembly: GCA_963667605.2. Classification (GTDB taxonomy): domain Bacteria; phylum Pseudomonadota; class Alphaproteobacteria; order Rhizobiales; family Kaistiaceae; genus JADLGL01. The sequence continues at coordinate 382,838 of CAXXUZ010000002.1, read as the reverse complement.
TCATACATTCCAGCTTCAGCGGCTTCTGCAAGCATCGCTTTTGACGGTGGAACAAGACTGAGAAAGCCAGCCAATTCGGCTGTGTCCTCCCGCTCCAAGGCACCCCGTAAATCCCGCACATCGGTCGGCCGCACCGTCTTTCCGCCCTTCACCTGGAGCATCATTTCATGGAGCCCGTCACTGGTCTCGAAATAGATACGCCCATCGATGCCCCGGTCGGCGCTCTTGCGCTGCATGGGGAAGCCGCCCACGCGCTCGACAAACCAGTTTTGAAACGTGGATGGGTCTTTGTTGAACAGCTCCTGAGCTCCGTCCACACTGGTCGGGATACCGTCCACCTCAAAATTGTCACCCTCCACTAACCTGTACTTTTCGGTCAAAAGCTCGCGGATAAGTTTGATTGAGAGGATCGCGATATCGCAGCCGATCCATATCCGCTCGTTCTTGATTGCAGAATAGATAGTGGTTCCGCATCCGCAGAATGGATCAAAAACCAAGTCGCCTCGGTTGGTTGAGGATTGAATGATCCGGTCCAAAAGCGGCACCGGCTTCTGGGTCGGATAACCAAGCCGGTCTTTTGCCTGCGAATTGATGGCATCAATATCCGTCCACACGCTTTGAAGCGGCATGCCTTCGCGGTCCGCGAGAAACTGCTTGTATCGAGGAAACCCGCCCTTTTTCTGAGGCCAATAGATAAGGCCAGCCTCATCCAACTTATCCAAACGATTCAAAAACGCGAACTGTGCTAGTGAATGGGATCTAACGCTTGATGCCCGCGTCTGACAGCGGCGATGATTTTGTCGGGATCCTTTGTCCAGATGAAGGGCTGCGGATCGTTGTTGGTGTGTTCGAGGAAGCGGTTGATGGTGGCCTGGAGATCGACGATCGAGTGGAAGACGCCGCGCTTGAGACGTCGCTTTGCGAGCTTTGCGAAGAAACCTTCGACGGCGTTGAGCCAGGAGCAGGATGTTGGGGTGAAGTGGAAGAAAAAGCGCGGATGGCACGTAAGCCACCCGCGGACCTTGGGATGCTTGTGGGCGGCGTAGTTGTCGAGGATCACATGGACCAGCTTTCCCGCGGGCACGTCGGCCTCGATGGCGTTGAGGAAGCGAATGAACTCTTGGTGTCGATGGCGCTGCATGCACTGGCCGATGACACGCCCTTCGAGCACGTTCAGCGCGGCGAACAGCGTGGTCGTGCCGTGCCGCTTGTAGTCATGCGTCATCGTGCCCGCGCGTCCCGTCTTCATCGGCAGCCCGGGTTGGGTGCGGTCGAGCGCCTGGATCTGGCTCTTCTCGTCAACCGACAGGACAACGGCGTGCGCCGGCGGATCGACATAAAGGCCGACGATGTCCCGCAGCTTGGGAATGAACTCCGGGTCACGCGACAGCTTGAACTGCCGGACCCGGTGGGGCTGAAGCCCGTGCGCCCGCCAGATGCGCTGTACCGCGCTGACGCTGATGCCGACCGTCTTGGCCATCGCCGGCGCCGTCCAATGTGTCGCCTCGTGGCGCGGCGCACTCAGCGTCAGCGCGACGACGCGGTCAGCGATTTCCCGGCCGAGCGGCGGAACGCGCGAGGGTCGCGTCTTGTCCCGCAGCAACCCCTCGACACCCTCGTGCATGAAGCGCTCCTGCCAACGCCAAACCGCTGTCTTGCTCTTGCCGGTGCGGCGCATGATCTCGACCGTGCCGAGACCATCCCCGCTCAGAAGGACGATCCGTGCCCGCCACACGTGTTTCTGCCGGCTGTTCCGGTCCGCAACGACCGCTTCGAGACGAGCACGGTCGGCGGTGCTCACATCGACGATGATTCCTGGCCGCATGCGCCAGACTCGCACACAACGTGCCCGGCGAGAATCCCTCGCGGGATTCAAACGTCAAATTTTATCCACTAGATCCTCACCAACGGTTACTTCCTTATATTTGCTATAGAGGTATGATGCCGGCTGCCAACGCCGTCCGCGAGTGGTTGGATCAAAGCCGCGCCACGGCTGGCCACTTGGTCCTTGGCGTGTTCCGGGGCCAGTTAGATCGCCAGTGTAGTACTGCTCACCCCCATCGGTCTTGTTCCCGAAATGGCTTTTAACGTAACTGTCATCGTAGGGGCGATAGATAGTATTCCAAGTGTATTTGTCTGAGACCGTGTAAAACAGGATCGTGTCGTGAACTGGCCCGAACCGTTTTGCTCCGCTGTGCGCGCTGGTGCGCTTCCAAATGATCTCGTTGCGGAAGTTCTCGTGGCCAAAAATGCCGTCCATCATCACCTTGATGTAGTGACTGGCCGTTGGATCGCAGTGAAGATAGATCGAGCCGGTAGGTCGGAGAATGCTCTTCATATGGAGCAGTCGCTGAACCATGAAGATCAGATAAGCGAGAAGGTGGGGCTGTGTCGTTCGAAGTGCCTGCATCCACAATCGCCAGAAATCCACATAGTAGTCGTCAACACCATGCTCTCGCATCAGCACCGGCATTGATCGGGCGATGGCCTCTTTCTGTGCATCCATCTCCCATGTGTCGCAAAAGGCTTCGACCTGTTCCGGCACGGGCTTGCCGGTCATAGTCCTGTAGAGAAGATTGTAGTTCTGCTTCGAATTGAAGGGCGGGTCGAGATAGATCAGGTCTACCGAATGCTTTCCCATCCCCTGCATGATCGTGAGATTATCGCCATACCAAAGTTGGTTCATGCCGTTGCCCCCACAAACAGCCGCACGCTGTCGCCGAATACGGTCGATGACGAGCGACGGTTGTACTTGTAGCAAGTTTCCGCAACATAGAGCAGCATGTATTTGCGGCTGTAGTAGTGATGCGAGCCGTACCATGCACGCTTGATCAGAGCCCAGAAGCCTTCGATCGTGTTAGTGTGGACGTGGCCATCCCCATAGGACTCGGCGTGAGTGATGATCGCGTGCAACATCGTCTCACTGACGCGATTGTAGCCCTTGTATTCGTCGGTAATCAGGATCGTACCGGCGCGGTCTACAAAGCGAGCGAGGAACTTACCGATGCCCTTGGCGGATAGGTCGCCGGGATTGGCAACACGCGCTACTATTCGCCCGCCGCGCTCAACGGCACCTATGACAGGAACCTTTTTCGTGCCGCGCCCGCGCTTGTTTGGCTTGTCGTCGCCCCGCCTGTTGCCCTTGCGTGGCTTGCCTCCAACATAGGTCTCGTCGGCTTCGACAATGCCATGCAGAAGGCGCTCTTGATCAGGATCAGCGGCCATCGCAGTCCGTATGCGCTGCATCATGCTCCAAACGGTCGCGCGGCGCTTTCCGATATCGCGCGAAATCTGGTAAGCGCTGGCAGACTTTTTGGCGGCAAGCATGAGCGCCAGAACGAGGAACCAATCGCGAAGCGGGATATGCGTGCCGTGGAACAAAGTTCCGACCGTAACAGCGAAGGCGCGGGAGCAATCCCGGCACTGCCACCGGGGCATCACCCGGTCGGGGCTGGCGTGCCGGCCAACTTTCAGGCTGCCACAATAGGGGCAGTAGGGCTCGCCATTCCACCGGTCCTTTTCCAGATATTCAATCGCTTGATCCTGCGTCTGAAACGACTCGAAAACTTTGATGATGTCCATGACTCGCTCCCTTGCGTGCCATAAACATAGGGTTTCCCTAGACTCCCGTCAAGTCCAAAAGCGTACCATTCCGGAAAGTAATATGTCGGCGTCGAGCGGCAGCGCCTCAATTCCAGCGGGCCCGGTCACCCGGTCGTCCCGATCACCGAGCATCAGAAAGAGCGGCACAGAGCGTTGGGCGGGGCTTAGACCGGTCACAAGACTGAGGCCGCCAGCGAAGCCAGCCCCGCTTGGAGAGGCCGCAGCAATGACGTTTGGGATATCGTGCGCCAGGCGTGTGCTGAACGCGGCACCATTGGAGAAACCGGCAGCGAATATCCGACGATCGTCAACTGCCAATTGAGTATTTACTGCGTCGATCATAGCCAGCGTAAACGCTACGTCGTTGGCGGGCCATGGTGATGCTTCAGGATAGCCTGGCACCCGCCGAGCCGTGTCTATGTCGAGATCAAGGCCATACATGTTCCATCTTGTGGACCACCGTCCCCCGCGACCATCCTCATCCTCCAGCACATAGTATTGAAGGCCTTGAGGAAAGACGACGACGAAGCCCTCTTGATCCGCCACCTCACGCCACCCCGATGTGCTTGCGAACTGCTCCATGGTGCCCGTCGATCCGTGATGCATAAAGACGAGAGGCACCGGTGCGCCGGGGTTGAGCCCATCTGGGACATAGACCAGGAACTCGCGGATATGGTTGTCGACGACAACGTTTCGGCAATTGAGCCCAGGCAATAGTTGGTTAGGATCCGGCGCCGGGTCACACGGCTGGCGAACGAGGCCCTGGTTCTGCGCCACTGCGGGCGGTACCGCCGCCAACACCAACGCGAGGCCTAGTACGCAGCGCGGCATGATGGCCAATTTGAACATTGGAACAACTTAGCCGAACAGCTGGTTATCGCAAATGGCGTTTGGGACTCGTGATCGCCGCCGGTACACCCGCCGTTCCTGTGCGGGCAGCGAGCAACATCCCTCGGTCCACTAGGTCGGCGCCACCACCGTCCTCGCTACGTCCATCGAGCTGCAGGCCGAACAGCGGAGCGGTCGTCGGTCTGGACCGGAGGCCAGTTCAAAAAGAAGCCGCCCTTTTTGGAGAGCGGCCAATTTAGGGAGGAAACTGTCCGGCGTCAGCGCCCCTGGGACAGATTGGGCGGATTGAACAAGAGAGGGTTTCTGGCTCATCTTAACCCACGAGGGATTGAAGATGAGACGGAACACCAATCACCAGAAAGCATCGGCCGAGAAGGTCGTGAAGGACATCCGGCGGGCGACTCGTCGGCAGTTCGGCGCCGAAGAGAAGATCCGGATCGTTCTGGAGGGCCTGCGCGGCGAGGACAGTATCGCTGAGCTGTGTCGCCGTGAGGGGATCAACCAGAACCTCTATTACCGCTGGTCGAAGGACTTCCTGGAGGCCGGGAAGAAGCGCCTGGCGGGTGACACTGCCCGTGAGGCTACCTCCGATGAGGTCCGGCATCTTCGCAGTGAGGCACTGGCACTCAAGGAGGCCGTTGCTGACCTGACGCTGGACAACCGTCTACTCAAAAAAAGCATGATCGCGGATGGGGGAGAGGAGGCATGAGGTATCCACTATCGGAGAAGCTGGAGATCATCCGGCTGGTTGAGCGATCCCATCTGCCGGCCAAGCGCACGCTGGCGCAGTTGGGCATTCCCCGCACCTCGTTTTATCGCTGGTACGACCGCTGTCTGACCGGCGGACCGGAGGCCCTGGAGGACCGCCGCTCGCGGCCTGGCCAAGTCTGGAACCGTATCCCCGATGAGGTGAGAGACCGGATCGTACAGCTGGCGCTGGACGAGACGGATCTGTCGCCGCGGGAACTGGCTGTCCGGTTCACAGACACAGAGGGCTACTTTGTATCGGAATCCTCGGTTTATCGACTGCTCAAGGCCCATGATCTGATCACCAGCCCGGCCTTTATCGTCCTCAAGGCGTCCGACGAGTTCCAGGACAAGACCACGGCGCCAAACCAGCTCTGGCAGACCGACTTCACTTACCTCAAGGTCATTGATTGGGGCTGGTTCTACCTCTCCACCGTGCTCGACGACTTCTCGCGCACCATTATCGCGTGGAAGCTCTGCACCACGATGAAGGCCGAGGACGTCACCGATACGCTGGAACTGGCGCTCAAGGCGTCAGGTCGCGATCGGGCAACGGTCATTCACAAGCCACGGCTCCTGTCTGACAACGGCTCCAGCTACATCGCCGACGATCTGGCCAAATGGCTCGACGACCGCGATATGGAGCACATTCGCGGCGCTCCCTATCATCCGCAAACCCAGGGCAAGATCGAGCGTTGGCATCAAACCCTGAAGAACCGCATCCTTTTGGAAAATTACTATCTGCCTGGCGACTTGGAGACACAGATCGAGGCCTTCGTCGGCCACTACAATTATCACCGCTACCACGAGAGCCTGGGCAACCTCACGCCGGCCGATGTCTACTTCGGGCGCGGCCAGACCATCCTGTTGAAAAGAGAAAAGATCAAACAAAAGACGCTACAAACCCGGCGCTTGCAATACCGCAAAACCGCCGCATAAAATGACCAACCAGATGGGCCGAACCCTCTCTTAAATCAGGCCGCTCATCGGTTCCAAATTACCTGACGACGGACAGCCGTCGACGCTACTGCAGCGTCGATTCCCATCGCTGCTTTCGGTGGTCGCTCCCAGACAATGATCCCATCTACCAGGCCGCAAGCCTCTCCTCCATCACACCGTTTCAGCACTATGTTCTACAATGGATTGAGATCGAGAATCGAGCGATGGAGTTCGTTCGGCGACACGATCTCCGCCGTCGTTGTTTCACGATGCACGTCCCGGTGGACTTCACCAAGGTGCAGATGGAGCATATGTTCCGTTTCTTCGATATCGGCCGAAAAAGACCGGTCATCAGGATGAAGGGACGCCAACACCGGAACCCAATGCCCACGGTGGTAACGGAACGCGATCGCGACGAATTCGCCGCAGCGATGAAGAGCCTTCCCGCTCACTACTTCGAGGTCTTCCGACATCCCCCCTATTCGGACCTCCCCTGGAGAGGCTTGCTTATTCCCTGAGCAAAACTCGTTCCGGATCCCGCTTGGTTAGGTTCTTCTAGCCTCCTGGTCTTCCATCGGCTGGCCTCGATGACGACCCAGCCGCTGAAACCTGGCGCCCGCGCCATTCGAAACGATTGCCGACAAACCCGGCGACCCAGACCAAGGGATGAAGAACATCCCTGGCGATCCACGCGAGCGGCATTCGCGGGGTTAGCGGCCAACCCGCCGATCGGGTGAGAGCGGCTTCAAGCCCATACCAGCCAACCACATAGACAGCGAGCACCCAGGCAGAAATGGCGCCGCTGACTGCAGCAGCGGTTGCGTATGTTATCGGCAATGCCCCTCCCAGAAACACCTCGAGGGAGTAGAGACGCGGTATTCCGGCGCGGCGGAGACGTGCCCAGCGCACTTGCCTTTGCAGCACCTCCTTGAGAGTCCGCCGCCCCAACGGTTGTGGCACCGGGCGGGGGGCAAGGCGAACTTTCAGCCCCTGCCGGCGCACCAATTTGGTGAACGCTAGTTCTTCAGCCCCCTCGTTGCCGAGCATTATCCATCCGCCGCCATTATCAAGAACTTTTCGATGCCAAAGCAGTGATTTGCCGAAAGCAAATCCCCAGCCAACGCTGTCAGCGGCCAGCATCCAGCGCGCTTCAAGGGAGTTGAGGGTAGCGCATTCCAGCTCAGCAGCGAATCCGATGGGTTCCGTCCCGACAGCGGCGTGGCTCAAGAGGCCGGTACTGTCACTCAACATCGCCAAGAGACTTTCGACATAGTCGGATGGAAGCAAGATGTTGGCGTCGGAGATTCCCACCCAGTCTGACTTCGACGCGTACCAACCCTTTGCCAGATTATTGACCTTGGGGTTGCTGGTGGCGTCGCTTTGCCCAAATAGCAATGATGCATCCGCCTGCGGGTTGTCTGCAATGATCTGGCGAAGCGCCGGAGCGGCGGGATCCTCTTCGCTTTCGACACAGAATATAGTCTCGACGTTCGGATAGCTTAGACTGAAGCTCGACCCGATCGTTTCTTCGAACTTGTAGTCCATGCCGCGCACGGGCCGAAGCAGTGTCACCGAAGGCGGATTACGAAGCTCGGTCTTCGTCGCCGCGGAGCGGATACGGCGAGCCGCAATCGCGATCGATGCGGAGTGAAAGAGACCGTGGAATGCACAAAGGGTCAAGGCGACCGAGGCAAGGGTCATCCGAACTGCTTCTCAGGCCAGGGTTACATTCGAGTGGGGTGATCCAGCCCCGCGACGGTGCGGGCGCGGTGGAAGAGCGAGATAAAGGACGGCAGGAAGACGATGTTGGCAACAAGGGCAACCGCCAGAGTAGCTATGATGAGCTGCCCGAGAAGGCCAATCGATGGCATAGCGCTTACCTGCGTGGCCAGGGAACTGAAGCCGAGGATGGCCGCACTGGCCGCCAACGCCGGACACTGTCCGGCGTCAGCGCCCCTGGGACAGATTGGGCGGATTGAACAAGAGAGGGTTTCTGGCTCATCTTAACCCACGAGGGATTGAAGATGAGACGGAACACCAATCACCAGAAAGCATCGGCCGAGAAGGTCGTGAAGGACATCCGGCGGGCGACTCGTCGGCAGTTCGGCGCCGAAGAGAAGATCCGGATCGTTCTGGAGGGCCTGCGCGGCGAGGACAGTATCGCTGAGCTGTGTCGCCGTGAGGGGATCAACCAGAACCTCTATTACCGCTGGTCGAAGGACTTCCTGGAGGCCGGGAAGAAGCGCCTGGCGGGTGACACTGCCCGTGAGGCTACCTCCGATGAGGTCCGGCATCTTCGCAGTGAGGCACTGGCACTCAAGGAGGCCGTTGCTGACCTGACGCTGGACAACCGTCTACTCAAAAAAAGCATGATCGCGGATGGGGGAGAGGAGGCATGAGGTATCCACTATCGGAGAAGCTGGAGATCATCCGGCTGGTTGAGCGATCCCATCTGCCGGCCAAGCGCACGCTGGCGCAGTTGGGCATTCCCCGCACCTCGTTTTATCGCTGGTACGACCGCTGTCTGACCGGCGGACCGGAGGCCCTGGAGGACCGCCGCTCGCGGCCTGGCCAAGTCTGGAACCGTATCCCCGATGAGGTGAGAGACCGGATCGTACAGCTGGCGCTGGACGAGACGGATCTGTCGCCGCGGGAACTGGCTGTCCGGTTCACAGACACAGAGGGCTACTTTGTATCGGAATCCTCGGTTTATCGACTGCTCAAGGCCCATGATCTGATCACCAGCCCGGCCTTTATCGTCCTCAAGGCGTCCGACGAGTTCCAGGACAAGACCACGGCGCCAAACCAGCTCTGGCAGACCGACTTCACTTACCTCAAGGTCATTGATTGGGGCTGGTTCTACCTCTCCACCGTGCTCGACGACTTCTCGCGCACCATTATCGCGTGGAAGCTCTGCACCACGATGAAGGCCGAGGACGTCACCGATACGCTGGAACTGGCGCTCAAGGCGTCAGGTTGCGATCGGGCAACGGTCATTCACAAGCCACGGCTCCTGTCTGACAACGGCTCCAGCTACATCGCCGACGATCTGGCCAAATGGCTCGACGACCGCGATATGGAGCACATTCGCGGCGCTCCCTATCATCCGCAAACCCAGGGCAAGATCGAGCGTTGGCATCAAACCCTGAAGAACCGCATCCTTTTGGAAAATTACTATCTGCCTGGCGACTTGGAGACACAGATCGAGGCCTTCGTCGGCCACTACAATTATCACCGCTACCACGAGAGCCTGGGCAACCCCACGCCGGCCGATGTCTACTTCGGGCGCGGCCAGACCATCCTGTTGAAAAGAGAAAAGATCAAACAAAAGACGCTACAAACCCGGCGCCTGCAATACCGCAAAACCGCCGCATAAAATGACCAACCAGATGGGCCGAACCCTCTCTTAAATCAGGCCGCTCATCGGTTCCAAATTACCTGACGACGGACACCTCGCTGATAATTCCAGGTTCGCTGGAGGTCGACCAGTCGCGCTGGAACGATGGTATAGCCCGGCTGATCCGCCGCGCCGCCTCCTACCCCGAAGTGGCGCGGATCTTCGTCCACCCAGGAATCAAGCAGATGCTCTGTGAGACGGCTGGCGTGGACCGCTCCTGGTTCCGGGTGATCCGGCCCTGGTACGGCCATGACGATCACTTTCACGTTCGGCTGAACTGTCCCGCGGGTGAGACCAACTGCGTCTCCCAGGCGCCGCCTCCCGAGGGCGATGGCTGCGGCGTCGAGCTGGCTTGGTGGCTTGGCCCGGAGCCATGGCGGCCGCCAGAGGGGCCACCGCAACCGCCTCCCCCTGCCAAGACACTTGTGGACCTCCCATCCGCCTGCAGCATGGTGCTGACCGCTGGAGCGACGCCGGTGCCGCCGCTTCCGCTGGCGCGGCCCCAATAGGTCCACGCTTGCTCATCACTGGTCGCCCTAGACTAATCGGCGGACATTTCTTGATGAAATCGCCGGTGTCTTTCGATCACTATCGGTGCGGGCGGCGGTGCCCTCCGACTCTAGAAAACGTAGACATAAATTGTTCGACTTGGTGCCACTTCTTCAATACCGCCGCTTTTCATTCCCCGATCGACAAAGAACTCCTCAATGGACCGCGCATTCTCCAATGAGTTCGCCGCCCATTCGATCCAAAATTCGGTGTTCACCCCTTGCAACTCTTCCCAGTAGGCCTTGGCGGCGGCTGGGTCATGAGTGATCCCGATCTGCCAAGAATCATACGTTCGCTCCGATCTCGCATTGATCTCAGCGATAATAAGATCCTGGTTCATCACAACGGCCTTTCAAATGGACCGTCCGATCCCGGCTCACGGTTGACCAGCGCTCTTGAAGCGCCTGCAAGGCATAGTCTGTTTGCCAACCAATACATACTACCACGGCGCGATACGTCTAAGAAGCCTGGTATCGGCGGAGATGAGTGCCAGGTAACTCGGGTCCGCCGAACCGCCCCCGACCCGGTTATTCCCGGATGCGAATTTCAAAGCTTTTGCAGAGCGAACGAGCAGCGGCGCGTTTGACCGTTTTGTACTGGCGAACTCACGGCCAATTTTCGATGTATAAGCCAATGGGGTTCAGTTGGTGTTGGGCGATCTCGGGCGAGAGTTCGGAAGGCTCCAATGGATCAAAGCACGCTGATAAGCGTTGGTCATGCGTTCATAGAAGCGCTGGACGCCGCCGCATTGGCGCCGCAAATCGCCATGTGGATACGCGGCCCCGACATCGACAGATGGAAACTGTGGATTGTTCCTCCGTATGGAAAGACGGACGAGCAAATGTTCTATCGAACGACGGCTGCGATCATTTCGGGCAACCTCCAAAAGTTTGGGGGCCTTGTCGCAAGCGACGTTGAATTGGTGCCCGACTCACATCCTGGGATGCAGGGCATTGGCCGAACCTTCCGTGTCGAAGGCGTGGGCGATGTCCGTTTTCCCGGCGGTCGCTATGACGGATTCGACGTTCCCGATGGAATTATCTTGCGGTCAGCTATCGACCGACGGACAACACCTAGGGGGCGATGATTTCCGCGGTCTTGCGGTTCGATGGCGATCTCGACCCAAGGCCACAAACTGCCGGCCGCGCCAATTCGAATCCCGCTTCACGGTAAACACAATAGGGCGGCGCTGGGAGCGGCGGATCGGCGGCAAACGCTGTTTCGAATGGGGCCCCCCTCCCTCTGCCTTTCTTCGTTGAGCATCGCCGCGCTTGCCACTGGCTAAGCACAGAAAGTCCGGTCAAGATGATCTTTCTCACGGCGCTGATTCCGGTCCGGATGATCGTCGGAGGTCGCCGCTTCACACGGAGAAGTCCCTTATGAAATCTGTGGGATTTGCTGGCACGATCTTAGCGGCAATCACGCTTGCCAGCTGCGGCGACAACAGCGGCAACGAAGCGGTAGAGACCGAGCAGCCCGCACCGATCGCCGACGCCGATATGCCCGCGGATGTCGTTGCGCCGGTTGCGGCGGTATCGGAGCCGGAACCAATCGTTGCCGCCGAAGCCGCGCCTGAGCCGGAGCCGATCATCGCCGCCGAGGCCGCGCCAGAGCCCGAACCAGCCGTTGAAGCTCGTGCGCCAGAGCCCATCATTGCAGCCGAAGCCGCGCCAGAGCCCATCATTGCCGCCGAAGCCGCGCCCGAGCCCGAACCAGCCGTTGAAGCTCCTGCGCCAGAGCCCATCATTGCTGCTGAAGCAGTGCCCGAGCCCGAGGTCAATGACGTGGCCGAGCATATACTGGCTGAGGCGGCACTCAGCCCGGAATTTGAGGCGATGATCGACGAGGCCGATCCGGTCGCCGGCCGGAGCCAGGCGCAGCGCTGTAGCCCTTGCCATTCGTTCCGCGAAGAGGAACGCTTGTTCGACCGACCCGGGCCGAACCTTTTCGCAATCGTCAATGGCCCGATCGCTGGCGTCGAAATATTCGAATATTCGTTGCCCTTTACCCAACTCGGCGCCGCCGGCCTGACTTGGACAAATGCTCGGTTGAGTGCTTTCCTCTCCGATCCGCGCACTGCCGTTCCAGGCACCAAGATGACGGTCAGCGGCGTCAGCGACGATACCGACCGGGCAAATCTGATTGCATTTCTGGCCACGCTCGCTCCAGAACCGGAAACGCTCGACACCGACATCCTGCAGGTGCTCATCGACCGAATTGCCGCAGCCGATCCAACCGACGGCGAGACAATCGCCGCCCGATGCGCCTCATGCCACACAATCGGCAGAGGCGAAGACGCGCTGGTCGGGCCCAATTTGTACGACATTGTCGGCGCCTCGGTTGGGCGCGACCCGGATTTCAATTATTCCGGCGCATTCCGGTCGCTTGGCGAAGAGGGAGCGATCTGGACATTTGAGCGCTTGGACGCCTACCTCGAAAACCCGGCTATTGCCGTCCCCGGCACACGGATGGGCTTCTCCGGTATCAGTGACGAGACCGATCGCGCCGCGGTCATTGCCTTCTTGCGATCGCTTTCCGTCAATCCAGTGCCGCTCAATGTCGAGGCATTGGCTGTCGCTCAGGGCCAAGAGCGAGAGCTTGGTCCACTGACCTTTACTGCGGAGCAGGCCAGCGCCGGGCTCGAGGCATATGGGCGAGAGGATTGTCTGAGATGCCATGGCGTGTCGCTCACCGGAGTGGTCAACATCCGCGACGGGGCGCTCGGCGAGGGGCCAGCCTTGATTGGCGTCAATTTCGGCAACCGCTGGTTCAGCGGCTCAGTAACGAACCTGTTCCGATATACTTTCCGTAACATGCCACCGGACGGCGCCAGCGGCCTGCCGGACGAGGTCTACATCCAGATCCTGGCCTATGTTCTATTTGAGAATGGCTTCTCGCCGGGTCAGACGCCAATGCCGATGGACGAAGAGCTTCTGCGACAGATGGGCTTCTATCAATAGAAGAGGCGCGGGGCATCGCGGCCAACGGCGCCCAGGCCGGCGACAACAGCCGGCCCTCGAATCCAGGTTTCTCGGCGTGCCTAGCTGTACAAATATTGCTGGAGCTGGGTGATGGTGAACTCGCGCTCGCCAACCAGGCTTTTGACCAAATCAATCATCGTGACAATGCCGATAACTTCCTTGTCGTCACAAACCGGAAGATGTCGGATTCCCTGGCTTGTCATCAGCGCCAGCGCTTCCTCCACGGTGCTGTTCGGTCTGCCGACGATGACGTTGGTCCGCCCCCCTTCAGCCACACCCGAATTACACTAGCCCGATGGCGAAACAAATCTCAAATCCGGCGAACAGCTCCGAGCCGCGAACAATCGTGCAGAGCGCCGATCGATCTTGGTCGTCGAACTCCCCCCCCTTCATCGTGCAGAGCGCCGATCGATCTTGGTCGTCGAACTCCCCCAATTCCCAGCGGCCCGCGCAACACTCACTCAATGGCACGGGAACTGTTGCAGGACCAAAAGGGGCCGTCGGACTGATTCTGAACGAGGCTGTCGGTTAGGCAAGGTCGCGCCACTTCGCCGATCAGCCTCGCGACTTTAGCAAACGACACCGCCGAACTTCGTCACAATTGTCGTGGTTGATTTGACTCCATGAGAATTACCCTCGCCAGAAGCCCCCCTCGGCAACCGGTCGGTTGGGCTCATTTGTGGCATTCGCCGCCTTCGTGACGCTGTTTTGCGGCGCCAACCACCGGGATCGGAGGGGCCGCTCTACGCGGCGCTCCGGGCGGTGACGGTCGCCTCGCTCCCAGCGATTTCTATCAGCGCCGACCAAAGCGCAGATTGGGCTTTTTCGTCGAGGACGCTGGCCGTTGCCACCCGAACAAGTTTGCCGGTCATCTTCTTTGGCGGCGACGCCAAGAACTGTCCGTTGATGCTGTCGTCAAACGAGGCCGCATCGACATAGCGGCGCGCGCCCACTCGGACGGTGTGCATCATTCCAGTGGCAGGTCCGACCAACGTCATCACAGACATCATCGTCCGCATTAGGAAACCAGCGTCCCGGGCAAAGTTGGTTGCCGGCGTGCCGCCGGGCGAGACTGCATTGACGATTGTGCCGGCGGGCAGCACGCGAGATAGCGCTGCAGCCCACCAGGCGACCATCATCTTGCCGGTCGCATAGGAGTTACTCCATTTGTGGCGAACCGGAGCCTCGCCGTGCAGGAAGGAAACGATCATCGCCTGCAAATCGCCGTTGAATTCGGTCGCGGCCAAACGATGATAATCGGGAAGCGTCATACCGAGAACGTCGCCTCGGGCAGCTTCCGATCCAGCAATGACGATCCGCGCATTCTTGGCAAGGAGCCCCGCTTCAAGCAGGCGCATCGTCAGCAGATGATGGCCGACCAGCGCGGTGGCATAGGTAAGATCGTAGCCATCCCTTGTCTTGGTCACCGCCTGCCCCGGCATGACTCCAGCATTAAGGATGAGAACGTCGATCACCTCACCTTGCGCTGCTAACTGCCGCGCGCCCTCCTCCACCGATGCCATATCGGAGATGTCGATACCAAGGGGCTCGAAGATGTCGGCCCCGCTCCGCTCGACCAGCCGGGATTTGGCTTCGACAGCTTTGGGGAGATCGCGACAAACCAGAATCACGCGCTGAGATCCGGATCCGGTAAATTGGGCTGCGGCTTCGAACCCCAATCCGGAGTTTGCTCCGGTTATTAGAACACTTCTGGACGACGACTTAGTTCCCTGTGTGGACATAGCTTAAGCCTTTCGTTGAATCATGGGCTCCCGCGGTCGCGAGGCACCACCCGTCCCCGACCTTGTGCGATTCACGCTTATCTGTACACATGTGTACAAATCACACTCGATTTGTTTTGTCCATATGTGAACAAAAGGATTGTGAGGCGCACCCGATGGGAAGGCCGGCGAAGTTCGAGCGGCAAGCAGCCGTCGAAAGAGCGATGAATGAAATCTGGCGAAACGGATTTCAAGCGTGCTCGGCCAAGGCTCTTTCGGAGACGCTCGGGATCACGCGATCGAGCTTCTACAACGCCTTCGGGAGCCGGGAGCAACTCTTTCGCGAGGCGCTGGCACTTTATGCCGAGAGGTGCCCTGATCGACCGCTGGCCGCAGGGAACTGGAACGGAAGTGTTCTCGACCTGCTTGCGGGTACGATCCACGAAGTCTGCCGAGTACGGGCTTCCGACTCGGAGGCCAGGGGCTGCATGGCCGTCAACAGCGTCGCCGAACTCGTTGGCGTTGACGATGTGCTGGGGCCGGAACTCGAGCGAGCCGTTCTCGGCAACGTCGAACAGTTCGAAAAACTGATGCATTTGGCGTCAGAGAACGGCGAGCTACCTGACGAGTTTGATGCAAGAACTGCCGCCCTTGCATTGCAGAATCTCCTGCTCGGCCTGAACGTGATGGCCAAGGTTATACACTCGGAGGAAGACCTCTGGGCAGCGGCCCGTGGAACGTTAAGGGGTCTCGGCCTTTACCGCGACTGAGCTTGCTCCCCGGCTCGGTGAGCCATGTCTCTCCGCGGTTGGCGCGGGGCCGTGGCGCCGAGCTGTCGCTCCTTCTTGCCGCAGCGCAAAGCGCACTCCGCAGGAGACAGCTAGCCTGCTGGTCTTGCCTGCTCGCGCGGTGCTCGCCTGGGGTCACGGAGGTTTCGGTGCACACCACACCGATTTCATTGCCCGGCTTCGTCGTGTGCTCTTCGAGATCGAGCTAGATCGCATTGCTGCCGGATACGGGGACCACCGGCTTTGGTGCACAAACCGGCCGGTCTTGACCTGCGTCAAAGCAGGAACTCGGTCCGCCTGTTGTGTCGAGCCACCATGGCAAAGATTACCCGGATGCTCAGGGTTTCGATATCAGGTCCAGCCAGTGTCGATGGCCCGTCGTCTTCTGGAGTGTGCCCCCGACAGCGGCGGGCGCTCGCATTGAGCAATGGCGGCGATCGTCGAGCCGTGCTGCGGAGTCAGGCAAGGGGACGGAGTTCGATCATGCGACTTAGCGCAGCGACATATTATGCGGACTATATCGTTCATCCGGCCGGGGCGGTGGCGTTAATGGTCACGGCAATGGCGACGACACCGATTTAGGAATGGGGGCTTTGGTCGCTGTCGGTTGTCGCCGGCGTAGTGATCTGGCCCTTCGCCGAATATCAAATTCACCGCTGGGCATTCCATCACGTGCAGCCGATGAGGGGCATGCACGAAGCGCATCACAAGACGGACTGGCGTTGATCGGCACGCCTTGGTGGATCAGCTTGCCGCTGATGGCCGTTCTGGTGTTGCTACCGGCGATCCTGATCGCTGGGTTTGCGCACGGCGCCGGATTCACTGCCGGCGTGATGATCGGCTATTCGGCCTACACGATCCTGCATCACGGCCTTCATCACTGGCGGATCCTGCCGGGGAGCTTCCTCTATGGGCTCAAGCGTCACCACGCGCTCCATCATGTTTTCGATTATCGGGGCGACTATGATGAGGGCAATTACGGCATTGTCACCCGCTTCTGGGTCAAAGTATTCCGAACCGAAATGAAGATTAGTGCCCCGCACGTTGTGTGCGAGTCTGGCGCAGCGGCCAGGAATCCGTCGAGGAGTACCGCCGACCGTGCTCGTCTCGAAGCGGTCGTTGCGGACCGGAACAGCCGGCAGAAACACGTGTGGCGGGCACGGATCGTCCTTCTGAGCGGGGATGGTCTCGGCACGGTCGAGATCATGCGCTCTTGCACCGGCAAGAGCAAGACAGCGGTTTGGCGTTGGCAGGAGCGCTTCATCGCACGAGGGTGTCGAGGGGTTGCTGCGGGACAAGACGCGACCCTCGCGCGTTCCGCCGCTCGGCCGGGAAATCGCTGACCGCGTCGTCGCGCTGACGCGGCATTGTTGCGTAACGAGTGCGCCGCGCCACGAGGCGACACATTGGACGGCGCCGGCGATGGCCAAGACGGTCGGCATCAGCGTCAGCGCGGTACAGCGCATCTGGCGGGCGCACGGGCTTCAGCCCCACCGGGTCCGGCAGTTCAAGCTGTCGCGTGACCCGGAGTTCATTCCCAAGCTGCGGGACCGTCGGCCTTTATGTCGATCCGCCGGCGCACGCCGTTGTCCTGTCGGTTGACGAGAAGAGCCAGATCCAGGCGCTCGACCGCACCCAACCCGGGCTGCCGATCGAAGACGGGAACACATCGCGCGGGCACGATGACGCATGACTACAAGCGGCACGGCACGACCACGCTGTTCGCCGCGCTGAACGTGCTTGAAGGGCGTGTCATCGGCCCGTAGTGCATGCAGCGCCATCGACACCAAGAGTTCATTCGCTTCCTCAACGCCATCGAGGCCGACGTGCCCGCGGGAAAGCTGGTCCATGTGATCCTCGACAACTACGCCGCCCACAAGCATCCCAAGGTCCGCGGGTGGCTTACGTGCCATCCGCGGCGTCTTCCACGTTCACCCCAACATCCTGCTCCTGGCTCAACGCCGTCCAAGGTTTCTTCGCAAAGCTCGCAAAGCAACGTCTCAAGCGCGGCGTCTTCCACTTCACGATCGTCGATCTCCAGGCCACCATCAACCGCTTCCTCGAACACACCAACAACGATCCGCAGCCCTTCATCTGGACAAAGGATCCCGACGAAACTCATCGCCGCTGTCAGACGCGGGCATCAAGCGTTAGATTCCATCCACTAGGAGCGATATTAAAGCGCTCGGTTCGTCCCAATTGCTCGTGGTACATCTGGGCCAATAGCCGCCGGACTTCAGCGACGCGTGCGGCTGACACCGTGGCATGCCGTCGGCGACGAACGCCAATATTCACGTTGTGGGTTACAAGCGGAACCATCTAGGCGGCGGCGGTACGTTCGAGATTCCCGCGCAACACCGGAAACAGTCGGAGGATCTCGCGGATCGAATCCGACCATCCCCTCCCTGGATCTGCCCACGCCTTTTTTCTCGGCCATTCGACTATCATAATTCAATGATACTTTCGCTTGGTGGAGTATCTTTCGTCCTACATATAAGCTTTGGCGGTAGTGCACGGCTCAGAAGCTCAGGATTCGCCGCAACTGACAGAGGGCAAGCGACCGGATACGGTTGGATGACGAAGCGGACAACAAATAAACCGCAAGACACGAGGAACGACCGCCGCCGGGTGGCCAGCTTAATTGGCCGCCTGTTCTGCCTTCTCGGGATACATGACTTCAAAATTACCGATGCGACCGTTGGGTTCGGCTCCGCGGGCGGAACCGTCAAGGTTCAATGTAAACGTTGTGGGCGTGTCGATACCCGCTCCAATTGAAAATGGTCAGGGAGCGTCAAGCATCCGATCGTCCGATCTGCAACAGGACATTTTGGTCGTGCCATACAACTTTGGCGGGATCGTCGAACTGGTGCCGGACAGCAGCCTCGAAGGTGTGAGAGGCTCTGTCGAACTCCGCTTCCCGATAAAGGGAGAAGGTCGAGTAATGTCGGTTGCGGGCTTGTTCGAGCAGGCGTTCCAGACTGGCGGTCCTTGCATAGCGGAACGTCTTGGCGGCGATCAGCCTCAGCCGGACGGTGTTGCGGACCCAGTCCTCCATCTGTTGTAGCCGATAAAGGCGCGTCTCCTTTTCGCGGAAATCCGAAAAATATCTTCCCCAAACCGAATCGGCATTCTGATCCGGGGTGCGGGTGTAGACGAAGATCCGGCCGTCCTTCCTGATGGCGCGGCCGACCTTGGCGAGGAACAGCGGGAAGTCGAAATGGTGAACGGCGTTGAACGTGAACATGCAGTCCAAGGACTCGTCCTGGAACACCATATCCTCGGCGCTGGCGTTGACCGTCGCGAAATCGTCGATGTCATTTCGTTCGAGATGCCGAGAGAGCTGGGTCAGCATCTCACGGCTGACATCGACGCAGGTGAGCTGCAAATTGCGGAGGTGACGAAACAGCAGGAGATCGTACCGTCCGGCCCCGCAACCGATATCCGCGGCTATAATGGCGGCACGGCCGGCAAGTTGGTCGCGGATATGGAGGATCGGCTCCTCGTCGGTGGTCCGCATGTCGCGATAGACATCCGCGACCTTGGCGAAATGGTCCTGTGTGCCGTCTCGATCTTTCTCGGCTCGGTCAATGGTCCTCATCGCGTATTCCGGCTATTCGCCGGGAACGACTGACGCATCAGCTTGAGATGTCCCCTCACCGGCCGTTCCCTCCTCACTGTTTCCTTGAATGAAACTGTCGGTGAGTTCATAGGCCAGCGAATCACGCATCTGCTTTGGCGGACTCTTCATGTAAAAGGCGGAGGCCGCCTCCAACGGGCCGCCGATGCCCCGGTCAAGCCCCAGCTTGGCGCAACGGATAGCATCGATGACGACGCCGGCGCTGTTAGGAGAATCCTGGACCGACAGCCTTATTTCAAGCTCCAGCGGCACGTCGCCGAAGCCACGGCCCTCCATCCGGATGAAGGCAATCTTGTTGTCGTCTTGCCACGGAACGTAGTCGGAAGGCCCGATATGAATGTTCCGGGAATCCAGACGTTCGTCCAACTGCGACTGCACCGACTCCGTCTTGGAGATTTTCTTGGACTTCAATCGGTTGAGGGCTTTCATGTTCAGAAAGTCAGTGTTGCCGCCGGTATTCAACTGATAGGTCCGGTCAACCGAAACGCCTCTATCCCCAAACAAACGAGTCAGGGATCGATGCACGATGGTGGCGCCGATTTGGCTTTTGATGTCATCGCCGACGATGGGCAAACCGGCGTCACGGAATTTCTCAGCCCATTCGAGGTCGGATGCGATAAACATCGGTACGCAATTGACCATCGCGACTCCTGCCTCCAGGCAGGCCCGGGCATAGTGCTGAACCGCCTCTTCCGAACCCACAGGCATGTAGCAAACCAACACCTCTGCCTTGGCATCCTTCAGAGCCTGCACAACGTCGACCGGCTCCTCGTCGGAGGGCCGGAAAGCCTCGTCATCGGGATAATCAGCCATGTGAGTCGCCACCCCATCCAGAGCCGGTCCCATCAGCACCATGACATCGGACACGGGAAGGACGCTCTGGAAAACCTTGGCGCAGTTGGGCGCGGCGAAAATCGCCTCTTCCACAGGCTTGCCCACTTTGCGACGATCGACATCGAAGGCGGCCACGATCTCTATGTCGCTCGGCCCCCACTCACCGATCTTGGCGTGCATTAGGCCAGCGAAGGTCCCCTCGTTCCGTCCCCGGTAATATTCCAGACCCTGAACCAGGGAACTCGCGCAATTACCCACGCCGACGATAGCCACTCGTATTTTTCTCATCCAAACACCTCGCTAATATTGTCCCAAAACGCGATGGCGGCGCGAACGCATCCAACCGGATGCGTTGCCGAGCACTAGCGCAGCTCCCGCAAAACGCTATTGTTACCAGCCGCCCGAAAGTGGTTCTCGCCCGTGGTGCTTGACCATCATGCCGGCGAGTTCAACCACGTCAGCGGTGGATACCACGACTGACCCGCGCCATCAAAGTCGTACTGGCGGAAAGTTAGTTCGTGGCCGAGCGTGAAGCTGGCCCGGCTCGGCTGGAATGGCCTCGGGCGGGGGGCGATAGCCCAATGATGCGAGCGGTCGGATGGTTTGGTCGTGATGCCGTCAGCGTTGGGACAAGCCCGATCAGGCAAACAACTGATGCTGGGCAAGTTCGTGATAGAGCGGCGATCGCTCCAGCAGCTCCTGATGGGTTCCGGTCGCTACCACCTGGCCGGCGTCCAGAACGATGATCTTGTCCGAATCGGCCACGGTCGCCAATCGATGCGCAACGACCAGAACCGTGCGATCACGACCGGCCCGCCGCAGCACGTTCTGCAATGCCGCCTCGGTCCGTGAATCAACGCTCGATGTCGGTTCGTCCAGAAGGAGAATCTCGGCGCCCGCAAGAAACGTGCGCGCCCAAGCCAAGCGCTGCCTCTGGCCACCGGACAGAAGCACCCCGCCATCGCCGACCTGAAGATCAAGGCCAGCACCAGACCGCTCGGTCAATGACGACAATCCAACCTCATCTAGGACCGCCCGAAGCATTTCATCGGAGGCATCAGGGACCGCGAGGCGAAGATTGGCGGCCAACGAGCCGGCGAGGACCGGCGCCTCCTGCTCGACATAGCCGATGCGACTGCGAAGATCGGACCGCCGAAGCGTCCGAACATCGCTGCCGTCCACAAAGATACTGCCCGATACCGGATCGTAGAAGCGCTCGATCAAGGCGAGGATCGAAGACTTGCCGGCACCAGATGGGCCAACGATCGCCGTCCGCGAGCCTCGCTCGACCTCGAAGCTCACATCGTCAAGCACCGGCGGACCATCTTCATAGGCAAAGCTGACCCGCTCGAAGGCGAGGATCGGCCCCGACGACCTCTTCAGCCTCGCCGGCTCATTCAAGCCCTCTTCGTCGGCGGTCTCTGAGGGCAGCGCCAGCACCTCTTGCATCCGATCGAGGGCAGCCAGTCCGGTCTGGATCGTCGTATAAGCGCCAATCGCCGAACCAAGGGGTCGCACCAGCACGAAGAGGTAGAGCAAGAACGCGATCAAATCGCCAACCTCCATCACACCAGTCACGACCCGGTAACCGCCAACTCCAAGTACGATGACAAAAGTACCCTGGATCGAGATCGACATGATCGGCTGCACGAAAGCGCCCAGGGCGGCCATCCGCACGCCGTGCCGATAGACTTTGGTCGCCTCCTCGCCGACCCGCTCGCTTTCCCGTTCGGTGGCTCCGGCAGCACGAACCGATCGGATCGCGCCCAGCACGCGTTCGACCGCCGCAGTCATATCGCCGACGCTATCCTGTGCCCGCCGGCTCGCGCGGCGCATCGCCATACCGAGCCCAAGAACGGCAGCGGTTCCGATCGTGATCGCAGCAAGCGTAATCGCCAAGAGGGCGACGTCGATCGTCGCCATCAGCGCCATCGCACCGAAGAACATCAGCACCGAGGACACAATGTCGAACAGGCCGGACGTGATCACCGACCGGAACAACGTCGTGTCGGCTCCGACGCGCGAGATCAAATCGCCAATGCGGCGGCGGTCGAACTCGACGATCGGCAGATGAAAGAGGTGCCAAACCAGCGTTCGCCGCGTTCCCAGAACAACTCCCTCGGCCGTGCGGCGCAGCAGGTAGGACTGCACGGCGCCGAAGAAGGCAGTGCCGATCGTGACCCCGATCAGTAGCGTGACGGCGGACGTGATCGAAACATCGATCCCGACATTGTTGATCAGCGTCTGGAGGATTAGCGGCTGCACCAGCGCGAGCCCACTGGCGATCAGCGAAACCACAGCAATGAGGACGAGGACCCCGCGATGATCGCGGATGTGCGGCCAGACATCGCGAAGGCGAGCCTTTGAGCGAACCGGCCGGGGCGATCCTTGCTCGACGGATGGAGCTCCGCTCGGCTTTTGGACATCCGCCGCTTGAGCGGTCAGGCCGCGGTTATCACCATCCAAGAATTTGTTCCCTTATTTCGATTTCGGCTCGATGTTCTCGAGAGATAGGTCGGCCGCCGCCGCTTCGCCAACAAGCTGATGCTGCTCGCAGCCTTTGACCGATCCTTTCGGCGTCGCCTGACCATCTGGACGCACTCTTACCCGGCTATCAAAGCGCCAACAGATGGGATTAGCTCCTGCTGAGGACGACAAGATATTGCGTCTCAGCGCGCACCAGAGCTGGCGCACCGATTGCTTCGACCGCGAGCCCATATCGAGATCGGCAGCGGCGGGCGCGCATTTGGCTCCCCGGCAAGTATCACGCCCAACCATGACCTAACGTCATGAATTTGGGTGGGATTCAGCGGCATCACGCGAAGCGGGAACTATCCCATGCAACCATCGCTTCTATCACGGCCGTTGGGCATCGTAGTGTTACAAAATCGTACCCCGGTTAGGTCCGCGTCAGTCAAGATTGCGCCGGTTAGATTGACGCCGGTCAGATCGGCGTAACTCAGATTGGCGTTGGTAAGGTTTGCGTATCTCAGATCCCCATTCCAAAGGTCCACGCCGGTGAGGTCCGCACCTGTCAGATCTGCCTCGAATAAGTCAGCGGATCGCATTTCTGAGTGGCTGAGGTCCGCTTCGCGAAGGTCGCAGCCGCGGCACTGGACATCCTTGTCGTTCATCGGGTTACCATTGTCGAAAATAGCTCCGAGGACACGATTCAAGTCGCCCCGATCAAACGCTAGAGAGGGCGCAACCCCGAGCAGCGCGGCGAACGCCAGTCCAAATAGAAGCCGCCTCATCTGACGCCTCCTTTGTACGTTGCGGCCAACCTGCCGTACTTCATTGAGACACCGAAGGCTGCTCTACCTCGATTCAATCCGGTGTAGCGCGCAACCGCCCCGCGGCACATCGGATCGCGGCGGTTACTCCCCTTCTTGAACGGCGGACGTTGGACGTTGGACCATCATATAGGCGGAAGCCAGAGGAAGGAGCTTGGCGTTCCGAGTACACAACCGTCACTGGTTGCATTCCCCGCGGGTTGCAGTGTGTGACTGTGCGGACCCAAAACCTTCTGGGCAATGGAGAACTGGGATGCTACCGTTTGCCAGCAGCAGGTAGGAATGAACAATGACCAGCGCTCGCGGGTCGAAATGACCCTCGGCGGTTCAGCACAAGGGAGTGACAGATCAATGAAATCGTATCGCTACGGAAAGACTGCGTTTGGGCTGGCGTTATTTGCCGGAACTATTTTTTCGGCCGCAAGCACCGCTTCGGCAGCGGATGTAACCTATGAACGGCTGGTCAATCCCGAGCCTGGGAACTGGCTCACCAACAACCGTACATATGACGGCAACCGGTATTCACCGCTCGACGAGATCAACACTAGTAATATCGGCGATCTCAGGTTGGCATTCGCCGTCCCGCTCATTCCCCGTCCAATAGGCGGTCTCGGTGGCGGCCTGCACGCCACACCGCTAGTCGACAACGGCATCATGTACATGACCGACGGCGCCGGCGCCCTGTATCGCATTGACGTGACGTCTGGAAATCGGGGTTACATCAACTGGATCATGGATCCGGACACCGACCCCGAAATCGGCGGTATTGTGAACAACCGCGGCGCCGCGCTGCTGGGGAATACCGTCTACACCCTGACCCGTGACGGCTTCCTGGTAGCGACCGACGCTGTCACCGGTGAGGTTCTTTGGGAAGAGCCTACCCAGATAAATCCAGAAGAGTATTTCACGCTGGCGCCGCTCGCCATTGACGGCAAGATCATCATGGGACCAGCTGGCGACGCTCCGATGCGCGGCCGAATGGAGGCGCGCAGCGCCGAAGACGGGTCGCTGCTGTGGACGTTCTGGACCGTCCCGGCACCCGGCGAACCCGGCGGCGATACTTGGCCGGCCGAGAATGACGCCTACCTGACCGGCGCGTCCGGCCTCTGGACGACTGGAACATACGATCCCGACACCAACTTGATCTACTGGGGCACCGCCAACCCGACGCCGTTCGGTGATCCGACGCTTCGTGCGGGCGACAACCTCTACAGCTCGAGCCTGGTCGTCATTAACGCCGACAGCGGCAATCTGGAGTGGTACTTCCAGTACACGCCAAACGAGCAGTGGGACTATGACGAGGTCGGAAGCCACCAGCTTTATTCAGTCGATGGCGAGAAGCGCATCGGCCATTTCGGCCGCAATGGCTTCACCTACGTCTTAGCCGCCTCGGACGGTCAGTTCCTGAACGCAGTGCAGTATGTGAACGAGGTTACCTGGACCGCGGGGATTGATCCGAAGACCGGCATGCCGATCGAGTACAACCCGGATCTGGCCGCGGGCGGCATTCAGACATACGCCCTAGGCGCATTCGCTGGCGAAGGTGCTGCTCCGGTGTTCTGCCCGAACATCCAGGGTGGCGTGAACCACGAGCCAACCAGCTACAGCCAACGCACCGGTTGGACCTACGGTGCGTCAATTGAGGGCTGCTGGCTGACCGGCGAGGAAGGGGGACCAAGCGAGCGCACGACGGGCGCCGTGGTTGCGATGGATCAGGCCGGCGAGGTCGCCGCGAAACTGGAGACCTCCTTCGCTCAGTATGGCGGCACGCTGTCGACTGCGGGAGGCATTGTTTTCTCATCTTCGGTCGACGGCGAGTTCTTCGCCATGGGTGACGAGACGCTCGAAGTCCTGTGGACCGTGAACCTCGGATCGCCGATTGAGGCACCTCCGATCAGCTACTCGGTGAACGGAAAGCAGTATATCGCCGTGCCGGTGGGAACGAGCAATATCAACGCGCTCTTCTCAGGCGGCGGGTATCCCGGGCGCGGCGACGATCCCAACGCCGTCTCGGTAGCGAACTTCCAGCGCACCTGGACGTTGTACTTCTTCGCGCTCTAGGCGCAGAGACATGGACGACCGGCGCGGCCACGCAAGGGCCGCGCCGGTCCCTTTTGTGAAGGCCCGCGGTGAACGTGGTGCAAGTCCTCGGAAGGCGATGGCGTTCTTCGGTGGCCACCATTGTCGTGGCCGGCGCAACGGCATTTATATCGGCAGCATCAGCCCTGGATCTCGGCACCGCTCGCCTCACCATCCGCGATCTTGTGATCGGTGCGCCGGTCAGTGCGCAACCGACGACGAGTTTCCAGGAATTTGCGTGCGGCACCGATGGCGGGCCGCCGTCTTTACCGATCACCGGGTTCGACCAATTCGCTCGATGCGCGCCCGAAGAAACCGGGCTGCACGAAGTCCAGTTCCGTTACGATGACGAACTCCACTTTCTCGCCCTGGCCCGTAGGGACCTACTAATCGCTGAATTCCTCCAGGGCACCAAGATCGGCAACTTCCCGATCCTGGCCTCAGCCCTGTTCGATGCCGCCGGCATTCTCCGCGGAATCCGGGCCGTCACCGACGACAGGGTCTCCGACCGCACCCGCCGCTCCGCTTATTCGCTGCCCGTGTTTCTTCACGCGATCTATGGCGCGGACGGCTGGGAGTGCTTGGACATGCCCGCTGCGGAAGGCGAAACGCCGGTCGGCAATTCTCTGATCAAGCAAGACTGCCGAAAGCTGAGCGACGATGGCCTGGTGCTCACAACGCAGTCCCGCCTGTTGCGTCGCCCTGGCCAGACCCAAATCGATCCTGCTAACGGACTGGTGCGGGCGGGGTATTACGAAAGCACAGCCCGAATGGAGATCTATGCGGCGGACGCGTCGGGCAACCCCATCCATGGTGGCGACGTCGCCGCCGAGGAAACCGTTGTGGCCGACGCGCCGGTGCCCGCCGATCCGATGGCGGCGTTCCTCGTCGGCGCGTCCATCGACTGCCCCGGTTGCGATCTCTCCGGCGCCAATTTGAAGCGGCGCGACCTCGCCGGCGCCGATCTGAGTGGCGCCGATCTCTCAGGAGCCACGCTCCACCGGGCGCTGCTCGGCGGCGCCAGACTCGACGGAGCAAACCTAGCGGGAGCGAATCTCAACCTTGCCGATCTCAAGCGCGCCAGCCTAGTAGAGGCCGACCTTACCGGCGCGCTTCTCTATCAAACCGACGCCGCGGCGGCTGATTTCTCCGGTGCTGTCCTCGATCGCATGGTTTTCCTGAACGCTCGGTTCACCAGCGCCACAATGGTGGGTGTTCTCTGGCAAGATTCCAACGGCGTCGGTGCCAATCTAGCCGGCGCCGATCTCAGCGACGCTATCCTTATCGGCACCGCCCTGGTCGAGGTCGACCTGCAGCGCGCAGTACTTGTCGGCGCCGATGTGACCGATGTGTCTTTCTATCGGTCGCGGCTGCGCGGTGTGGATCTCAGCGAGGTGACCGCGATACGCACGGACTTCCTCGAGGCCGACCTATCCGATGCCATCTTCGTCAACGCCGACTTGACCGATGCGCGGCTCCTGCGCGCCCGGATCAGCGGCATGGACCTCACCGGTGCCATCTTGACCGGCACGGTGATGCCCGATGGCAATATCGGCCAATGAGCGAGCGCGTCCCGCGCAACCCACCACTTGCTTGAGCTCATTGCGCCGGGCGGGTAACAATACCGGCCGCAACAAGGGAAAAATTACCATGCAGGCTGCACGTAAATCCATGGGACGCATTCTCGTCCTAGGCACCGCTGCCCTCGCGCTGGTGCTCGGCTTCTCGGCGGTGTCGAACGCCATCGTGTTTGGGCAGCTGGCGCACGCGGACGAAGCAGCCGTCCCGGCGACCCCAGCCGCCGACGCAGAAGGTGGGACTGAAGAGGCCGACCCGGCAAGATTGCTTGCCGGGCTGGCGGTTTACAAGGAAGGCGGATGCCGCCCTTGCCACGGTTGGGCGGCAAACGGCGTGCGCGAGGGCCCCAATCCGGAGGGTCCATCGCTGCGCGAGTCTCTTCTGCCACTGGATGCCATCCGCCTCACCGTCTCGTGCGGCCGACCGGGGACCCCGATGCCGTATTTCTGGCGCGACGCGTACCGCCGTACCAGCACCGAGTGCTATGGCGTGACGGGCGCCGAATTGGGCGACCTGCAGCCCCTGCGGGGCAACGCACGCTTCAATGCAGAGGAGCTCGATGATCTCGCCTATTACCTAGAGAACTACGTCAAAGGACGCGGTGAGATCACCTTTGAAGAGTGCGAGTTCTATTTCGGCGAAGGCAACTCCCGCTGCGCCTTCTACGCTACGCCAGCCCCCTAGGAGGCCGGCGAGGACAAGCACCCTGTACCCCGGGCCGGGAGAGAGTTGGAATGCGGAAGGTGATCGGAGTTCTGGCGGCGCTAACGGTCTCCGCCGGCGCGGCCGAGGCTCAGGACGGCGAGCTGATTGCTGGCATGGCGACCGTTGTCGACTCCGACGGTCTACGCGTCGGCGACACTAGCATGATGTTGTACGGCATCGAGTCGGTTGAGCGGCCGCAGACCTGCGTCATCGATGGCCAGCTGTGGGACTGCTACGCCGCCGCGGTTCGCGCCCTTCAGACGATCGCCTCGGTCGCTGACGTCACGTGCCAGCCTGTGGCCGTGCCAGACGGCTATGGCCGCATCCTCGGCATCTGCTTCGTCGATGGTGTGAACATCAACGAAGCGCTGGTACGCGCCGGTTTTGCGCTGGCCAAGCGCGACGAGACCGAGGACTATGTGGCGGCCGAGGATGCCGCCAAGGCCGAGGGCATCGGCCTTTGGCAAGGCGATTTTGTGCACCCTGCCGATTTTCGGGTCATGTACGGGATCTTCGTGGATCGGCCATAGCTCCGCCAGCAACCCGTCGGGTGCGCGCTACATGCGACCATTCGAGCTGCAACGGTCCTGGGTTTGAATCCGATCACCCGCTCCAATTCTCCGAAATGGCAGGAACGGCTGAGGGGTTTTCTGAGGCAGTTGGTCACTTGGAAACAAGCGCACGACAGCTCGCTCGCGCGGCTGAAGTTTTTCCTTGTATGTCGTATGGTAGCGAAGCGAAGATCAACCGGAGGAGCAAAACATGCCAGTCAATCGCAACGGATCGCGCATGAAATCGATTGCAGCCCTCGGCGCAACAGCCTTCGCGGTTGTCGCGCTCGCTACGGTAGCCAACAGCCAAGCGCCTGCCGATCCCGAGCCCGACCCGGCCTTGCTGGCGGCTTTGATGGACGAGGGTGCAACGGTCTACCGCAGCAATTGCCACGGATGCCACGGAGCCGATGGTGAAGGTCAACCACCGGCACAGGACGCGGCGCCGGCGCTCGCCGGGAATTCTAGTCTGAGATCCGTCGGAGTGATCGTTTTCCAGGTCATTAACGGCGGCGACTACATGCCACCGTTCGGCGGCTTGAGTAACCAGCAAATCGCGGCGGTCGCTACCTACATCCGCAACTCGTTTGGCAACGATTTCGGTATCGCAACCGAAGAGGACGTCGCGAATTAGCGCTAGACTCAAGCGGGGCGTGACGACCATCAGTCGCCATGCTCCATCGATCGGATGAAGAGACGTTGCCCAACCCACAATTGAAGAAGAACAACGAATTCTGCCAACGTTCGCCCGGCTCGGCTAAGCGTAGCGCGCGAGCGTCACGATGTGGCGTGGGAGCGTGTCCGCGCCTTTTGTCGCTTGCCGCCAGTTGAATGTGTGTTGCCGCCAAGGGAAGGCTGACCGCACTCCGCAGACCCGGATTTCGCCGCGCTGGCTGATCGTCCGAGTTTGCAGTATGTCTCAGCTCTCAATCGTCACTCGCAGCCGGTGTCGTTGACGTTGCCATCCGGCATGGTCGTTGCGCAGAACACGGTGTCCGTGAGGATCGCGTCGGTCAGTATAGCACCGGTGAGGTCCGCTCCGAGAAACGTTGTGAGGCTCAGATTCGCGGCAGTGAGGTCCGCGCCGTTCAATGTCGCGTTCGTCAGGTCCGCGCGAATGATCCTTGCGCCACTCAGGTTCGCGTTGGTCAGGTTCGCGATGAACAAGGACGCGAAGATCAGGTTGGCTCCTGATAGGTCCGCGTCGGTCAGGTCCATGCCGGTGAGCCGCGCGCCACTCAAGTCGCAGCCAGGGCAACTGTTCGTTGCCAGAAGCTGCTCAAGGTGAGCTGGATCGAACGCCATTGAAGGCGACGCCCCCAGCGCCATAATCAACGCCCCGCCGGCAAGGAGCCGCTTCATTTGATGTCCTAACTCTCCGCCCGAGAAAGAGAACGGGACCATTCTCATTCAACCACCGTCCACCTACAATATCTGTGTACCCTAGACTAGATCGGTAGCAACTGGCTCGGTTTTTTCAATGATGTAATTGCTCATGCCTAGCCCCGCCGGTGACCAACGATGAAGTCGGTCCTCGGCGCTCGATCGCCGCAAATATGATGTTGAACTTGTGCCGGCGAGCGACGGCGGAAACCGCCCTGCCCTCAAATAAATCATACCCAAAACACCGCTCCCCATCAGGATACCGCCGCGATCGGGAACCGAGGTCAACGGCGTTGTCTGAGTTTTTCCGAGAGAAAGTGGTTGGGCCGATGATCGAATGGTCTTCCGCCGATCCGCACTGTCTGCGCAGCTTACCTTAGATACGAGGCCAAACGCTCGACCTATTTCCGTGCAGCCACTACATCTTCACCTGGAGGATATCGGCGTTGATGGATGGTATCGGCAATTTGTTGGGCCTGATGGCGAGGATCGCGCCAAAGGCGATGGCGGCGGGCGTAGCTGTCACGATAGTAGCCTCAGCTGCGTTGACTTTTTCCGAGCCGGTCTCGGCTCAGCCGATCACCACCGCCGAGGCGGTCACGCGGTTGTTCGAACAGGAGATTGACCCCGACTGGTTCGCCCAGAGTTTCCTGGCTCGGGTGCGTCTCGAGGACTTGGCGGAGTTGCTTGACGGGCTCACGGCCGAATATGGCGGGTTCCAAAGCGTGATCGGGGAGGGCCGTGAGCTCACCACTCGGCTGGAGACAGCCGAGTTCACAACCACGGTCGTGCTCGACGAGGAAGGTCGTTTTACCGGCCTGTTCTTTGGCCAGCCGACTCCGGTCGGAGGTGACCTAGGGGCCTTTGTCAGCGAGATCGCCGCGCTTCCCGGCCAAACCTCGGTGCTTGTGACCACCGACGGCGGGGTGATGGCCGCGCATAAGGCTGATCTGCTGCTTGGGGTTGCATCGGCGTTCAAATTGTTGGTCCTCCATGCGCTCGATCAAGAAATCGTCAAAGGGACTCTCGCCTGGGACGATATCGCGATCCTTGAGGAGACACATAAATCGTTGCCGTCCGGTATCCTTCAAGATTGGCCGGCGGGGACGCCTTTAACCTTGGCAACCCTCGCCCATCTCATGATCTCGATAAGCGACAATACGGCCACGGACATTTTGATCGGAGTGGTCGGCAAGGAGACCTTGGAAGCGCTTTCGCCGATCAATGCTCCATTTGTGACCACTGGGGAGCTGTTTCGGCTGAAATCGCGGTACAACGAGGCGATGATTGAGGCGTGGATCGACGGCGGCATCGAAGATCGTCGTTCGATCGTCGCCAGGCTCGAAAACGATCCGCTGCGGGCCGATCGACAGCTGAGCCGTGCGATCCCGGAGATCGAGTGGTTCTTCAGCGCATACGATTTGTGCTCGCTGTTGGCTGCAACTGCGGATCTGCCAATGTTCGGGATAAACCCTGGTCTTGCGGTCGCATCCGATTGGGCGACCATCGCTTACAAGGCCGGCTCCGAGCCGGGCGTGCTCAATCTCTCGACCTTGATGACCGGGCACGACGGCAGGCAGCATTGTGTGGTGGCATCGTGGAATAACTCCGAGCCGCTTGATAATGGAGCTTTGTTCCCTCCTTATCGTGGCATCTTGCGGGCGCTGGGCGGAAACGGTGAATAAGCCATATTGCCGCCAGCGCGCAGCGACGCCGCGTTGGTCGCGCGCGTTGCGCTTCACTCTTCACCCAAAGCCGGGTTGTATATGTCTTCGACGTCGAGTTCCGGAACCGGATAGCCGAGCCAGACCACGACATCGCCAAGCCACTCAATCGACTGGGAATAGCGAAACACCATTTCGTCGAGACCCTGCGCCCTGTCCAGTTCGACTGTGAGGATGTCGCCAGCCGAATTCACGCTGTAGGCGACCTCAACCAGGAGATCATCTGGAAACAGGAAAGACGCACCTCGTGGCGAAGGGCCGACATAGACATCCACGCCGTCGATGGTGCCCAAATACGCCGGTGCGCCGACATCCTTCAACACAATTTCGGCGCCTTCGGGCGCACCATCGAGGAACCACTTGCCGACCCATTCCGGTAGCGACCGAGAGACGACAAGCAGGATCGGCTGCCGCCCTTGTTCGATCCACGACGATGCGCTCTCGATCATTGCCGCATAATATCCGTCCGTGTCCTCGACCTGGATCAACCGATTGGGGCGCTCGGCGAGACTCACCCAAATTGAGCCCAAACTTCTGCCTCGCATGCTAGCGAGGACCGATTGTCGCCAAGTCGCCAGGGCGAGCGCTGGCGTGTCCCAGGTGAATATTGCGCGCGTTTCGATTGCGTCGACAATGAAACCAGCAGCGATTCCGCCGATCCTGTATTCGAGCTCCGGGGCTTCGACGCCCAAGGTGATTTCGAAGCCCTGGAAAATGCCGATGTCACTTCTGTCCACGGGCAGGATTTGCTCGGCTTCAGTCAGCAGGATCTCCATGGTCAGCTCGGCATATCGCCGTTCGATTGCCGCCATATCCTCGCGGTAGGTCCACGGCTCGACAAAGGCGCCTTGCCAGACACCAACATCACGGGCGCGTGCCTGTTCCTGTGCGTCCACATATGCAGTCGACTGCGGACTGTAAGCGAGTGCCCAGCCTTCCTTTACGACGATGTCGGCGATGTCATCCTCGCCGATTGTGCACACCGCGAACTCCACCTCGCCGGCGATCTCCCCGGTCGGGTTGCAAGTCACGACCGCTGGGCCGAGCAGCGTTTGAAGCGCTCGGATGGCGGACGAGCCGCATGCCCATGGACGGCCGTCAACGAAACAGAACTGATGGGGCTCAAACCCGTCCACGCCATTCAGCTGGAAGATTCGGTCGCCGATTGAGAAGCGGTCGCTGTCTAGGACCACGGCTCGACCGGTCACCTGCGCAGTTGCCGGCCATACTGCCAGAATGGAGAAGGCTATGGTGAGCAGGGCTCGTCGCAATGTTCTGTCCCAAGTTAGGCGATCGCGCCGTCAATATGGCGCGGACGCGACGCGAGCGCCACCATGGAAGCGCGGACTGCTTTGGAGGTGGCCGCGGCAAGCGGAGGACATAGCAGAAAACTGATCGCGTTCGGCCCCCCAGCGCATTGCTGGGCTCCGACCTTCTTGTAAAGGGGTAGCCGTCATGCGAGCATGAAGACTCAAGGCTGAATATGCAGTGGAGCCGAGGAAGATGTTAGGCGGCGTTCGGGAAGCCAAACGGCCGCGATCTTCGTCGTCCGGCCGGAACCGCTGGAAACCGGTCGTCATGTCCGCCCTGCCGCTTGGCGCGATCGCCATGCTGGTCGGCGCCTCTGCGATGGCACAGGACGTCGACCCAGCGATCGACGAGCCGTCGGTTTGGGATCTTGCAATCGGGGCTCATGCTTCGGAGCTTCTGACCGACGATTTCATAAATTACTCCTGCGGCACCAATGGCGGCCCGCCGTCGCTACCGATCGCCGACTGGACAGCCTACCAAACCTGCCGGCCCGATGCCGCCACGGGACTGCGCGAGGTTTACTTCGAGTATGACGATGAGCTCGAGCTTTTTTTCAGATCCCGCGGCCTCCTCACTCAGGCCGCAGTGTATGAGTTCACTTCGACCTACTCTCGACCGATCATCGCCTCTGCACTTTTCGACGATGACGGTTTCATGATCATGCTTCGGCTGGTGACCGATCCACGAGTGGCGACCGAGCTTCGGGAACTGGCGGTGACGCTCAGCGGATTTCTCTTTGCTCGATTCGGGGCGGAGTCTTGGACCTGCGAGGATTTGCCCCGGATCGAGGGCGAACGGCCCTATAACGCCCGCTATGAAAAGCAACGGTGCCAGACCACCGACGCCGAAGGCCACGCAGTTATGGTGGAAACACATCACTACCGGAGGCCGGGACAGGAAACGCACGACGCGCGGGGTGTGGAGACAACAGGTCAGTTCTGGAGCGAGACGCGTTTGGAAGTCTCGCTCGTGGGTGATGTTCCGGACCGTGAGGCGCGCCTGGCGGCCATAGCCGAGCGCGGTGATCAGGGGCCGAGTGAGTTCGAGCTGCTGATCGCACGGGCGATGGATTGCCCCGGATGCGACCTCAGCGGCGTCAACCTAAAGCGGGCAAATCTAACCGGAGCAAACCTCGCGGGCGCAAACCTCACCGGTGCCAATCTCCACGGGGCCATCCTGCGCGAGGCGAACCTTACCGGTGCGGTGCTTGACGAGGCCAACCTCAATGCTGCGGATGTTCGTCTTGCTACGCTGGTTGGGGCAAGCATGCAGCGGGTTTTGATCTACCGGGCGGTCTTCGACGGCGCCAATCTGGACCAAGTCAACCTCAACGAAAGCGCAGGGGGGTTTGTCAGCCTTTCGCGCACGAGCCTGGTTGACGCCCAGATGCTTGCGGTGGATCTGCGCAACGCACGAATCACCGACGCAGATCTGCGGGGTGCAGACCTCAGGTTTTCCTGGGCCCACGACGCCACATTTATCCGCAGCGATCTATCGGGAGCACTGCTGTCCGACACGGTGATGCCGCGGGCGAATTTTTCTCGAACAAAACTCATTGATGCTGAGCTTCTTAGCGCCGACCTGATCGACGCCAATTTACGCGCAGCCGACCTCAGCGGAGCGGACTTCTCATACGCGCGACTGTCATTCGCGATCATGGTCGACATCGTTGCGGTCGGGACGATCTGGACCAACGCTGTTTTGCCTACAGGTTTCACACCGCCAAACTGAGGTCCGGGAGAAATCAGCCGTGTGGCGGTCGGCCCGCTGCAATAGTCCACGCCACACCGCAGCAACGAGCGGACGGGTTCGGTCGCCTCGGCGGCCCGGACGGTGAAGGTCCGCACGTTGTTTCCGCCGCGACCGTTCTCCGCTTCGTGCCCCCATGAATATATCCCGAGTTGACTATGTCTTTCTTTGCACTTACCAATACACATAATCGTCCCTGACCATGCTAGAGTTTGGGCGGATGGGCGGTTAGGACTGGGGCCGGGGGGCCCGGAGTGGTCGGAAACAATTTCCAGACCGCCCGAAAATTGACGCACCAAGATCGAAATATTTACGCACAAACGTTTCGCGGTGCGCAAAGTTCTAAAGAGGGCTCCAATCTGAGGGGCCCGATATCACAGGAGGAAACGATCGTGACACCAACAACTAAGGTTTTGACAGGACTAGCCGCGGCAGCCGCCTTGTCCATCGGAGCTGTGCCGGCGCTCGCTGCGGGCCACGCCGGTCCAATCGATCCGGGAGTCTACAACGTTGATAACGTTCATCCCTGGAGGGTGTTCCATGGGCCTAGCATTAATCCCGATGGAGAAGGGTTTGACGCAGTCGACGTAGCGTCAACTCTTGAGGACCTGGACCTTGGGGGAATACTGGAAGTGCGACAGCGCTGCAGCGTTGTCGTGGCTGACCCGAGCCGGGCCTCGGTGACGCTGGGCATGATAGGCGGCGTCATGCCAGGCGTCCCCTACAGCGAGATCACGGTTACCTTCTGCAATTCCGTGTTTGCCTGGGTAGCTGAAAACAGGCCGGACGCACCGGGCACCGACGAGGAATTGTGGGTGTTGGAAGCGGCCATGGAATAGGCAACATGTCGTCAAAGGGTGACCGGACTGATCCGCGCACCCTCACGCAAGAAAATCCAATACAGGGAGATTCCCAATGAGTGCTAGAATAAAGATACTCACCGCCGCTGTTCTTTGCAGCAGTGCGCTCTTCGTCGTGCCGGCTAACGCCCAGCAGCTGGTCTCGCAGGACCGGCTGGACAACGCCGACGCCGAGCCTCAGAACTGGTTGCATCCGCTCCAAAATTACGGGTCGCAGCGTTACTCACGACTTGACGAAATCAACCGCGACACCATCGACGACCTTCACGTCGCCTTCACACTGCCGCTTATGCACTGCCTCCGGGGGCGCAACACCCTCAGCAACAGGGGGATGCCGCTAGTCGATACAAACATCATGTGGTTCGAGGGCTGCAGCGGTATGCTTTACAAGATCGATATGACTGCGGGCAATCAGGCCATTGTGGAGTGGACCGTCGATCTTGGTGATGAGGACGCTG
Organism: Kaistiaceae bacterium; assembly: GCA_963667605.2. Classification (GTDB taxonomy): domain Bacteria; phylum Pseudomonadota; class Alphaproteobacteria; order Rhizobiales; family Kaistiaceae; genus JADLGL01. Next base: position 347,102 of record CAXXUZ010000002.1, on the reverse strand, counting down.
GAACGAGCGGTACCACTCGCGGTACGGCGATGTATATGGACTCCATCATCATGAACGTCCGCGCGGGGGGCGACCTAGAGGCCCGCATCGCCCGGGTGAATCGCGATACCGGCGAGCTCATCTATGACATCGTGCGTGCCGGTGAAGAAGTCATGAATGGCCCCTGGCCCGGTGGGGACCAACATTCCGGCATCGAGGCAAATTCCGAGAACTTCACCTCCGGTCCGATGGTCATGGAAGGTATTATCGTCAACGGCAACGGGTCCGGTGACGCCGGTACACGCGGCTGGCTGCAGGGTATTGACTTCGTGACCGGTGAAATTCTCTGGCGCTGGTATGCTGTTCCTGGCCCCGGCGAGTTCGGCCACGAGACCTGGGCCGACGAGGCCGGGGTCTCATGGCGGACCGGAGGCGGCGCGGTCTGGACACTCGGCTCCTACGATACCGACCAAAACCTCTTCATCCAGGGTTTGGCACAGCCGGTGCCGATGTTCGATCCGGAGTTCCGTCCGGGTGACAATCTGTTCACGAACGCCGTGGTAGCCTTGGAGATCGAGACCGGTTCGCTTGCCTGGTACTTCCAGTATGTACCGAACGAGTCCTGGGACTACGACGAGCAGGGCATCCACTTGCTCTACGACACCGTGGTCAACGGTGAGCAGCGGTCCGTTGTCGGCCATTTCGGTCGCAACGGCTTCTACTATCAGCTTGACCGCACCAACGGCGAGTTCCTTACCGGCGAGCAGTATGTGGCGAAGATCACATGGACTGCCGGCCTGGATCCCAAGACCGGCTTGCCGGTTGAATACGATCCCAATTTGGACCTCCAGGTCTACATTCCGGAGACCCGTTGGGCTCGTGCGGACACTGAACTCAAGATTGCTTGTCCGCAGTTGGCTGGAGGCCTGCGGTGGCAGACACCCGCCGTCAACCCGGACATCGGCATCGCCTTTGCCAGCGGTGAAGATGGCTGTCAGCGTCGTGTGATCATGCCCTCGATTGTGCTCGCGAATGGCGAGATTGACGAGCAGGGCCGTGGCGTTCCGGGTGGTCAAGTCCAGTTTGACTACCCCACTCCGGAAAACTTCCAGGGTCTCCTGGCGTCCATCGACATTACCACGGGCGAACTGATCCGTAGCATCGCCATGCCTTATGACGGCCGGAACGGCGTCACCGCGACGGCGGGCGGCCTCATATTCTCAACCTGGGCCGACGGCGCGATCGTTGCCTACAACGACGAATCGCTGGCAGAGGTTTGGCGTTTCCACACCGGTTCCGGCGTGGAATCCCCGATCTCCAGCTTCGAGATCAACGGCAAGCAGTTTCTCGCTGTCTTTGCCGGCGACAACCAGCCGGGTACCGCGCCCGGCGAGAGCGGCTGGAACGCGACAATGTTCTTCTTCACGCTCGACTAGCGGCGAAGGCGTTCACTCCAGGAGGGCGGGGCTTCGGCCCCGCCCTTTTTCGTCGCCCCGTCCGCTTATTCATGGTTCGACCAGCTTCGGTGAGAACGGCGACCCCGACGTCTGTCCTCAATGATGCTCAGAACGCGGTGCGGATTGCGTTGCCGCATGTGGCAGGGCGACGCTTCACTTTGGTGACGCCGTAGCGCCTGACCGCTGTTGGGTTGATCGACAGCTTCACGCCTTATGATCGTCCGGGCGCGTGGGAGGGGCCCATTTCGGTGCGCCCGTGGGGGTCCCGTGTGCAGAATATTACGATCCCGGTGCGGCGAGCCAGACGTCTACAGCTGCTGCAATGCGGCGAATATCTGCGGGATACCACCCCCGATGCCATCGCCAAATTCTTCCCGGTGAAGGGCACTTTTTCATCACGAAACGCTGGGGCGAAATTCTCACCGAATTGGTCAGGAGATACCAAGCGACGTAACCCACTAGGACGTTGGGCAGGGCAAACTTAGTGAGCGGTCCGCCACAAGCTACGCTTGCTCGGGACGACGGGCTTTTTCCTCGCCATCATGGATGAGCGGCGTTAGGGTCGCGCCCGGATGAGCCCGGCCGGTTCGCGCGGCGCTGGGCCACAGGCCACGGGGTAAAACGCAATGCGTTTGCAGTCGATCGCGGCCACGCCGTTTCTGGCGCTTGCGCTGACAACACTCGCCGCCTGTGGCGGCGTGGAGGATTCGGCCGATGATATCGCCGATGAGCCCGCGCTGAATGTCGTCGAAGACCCCGCGCCCTTGGCCGCCGACGAACCCGCGCCCCCTGCGGTCGAGCCTACGCCACCCGCCGAAATTGCCGCCATCGCGGCGGGTGACAATCCGCTCGCTGCGGTGATTGAGGCGCACGAGCTTGCTGCGACCTATGTATCGGTTCTGGTCGATGAGGATCTGCTGGCCGATCCACGCGACTTGGAGGAGATCGGCCGCTACCATTGCGAGGGCCGCACCGGGTGCCGTGCCATGATCTGGTTCAGCCGCAGCTATTTGCCGCTCAGCTTGCCGGTGGAGGCACGCCAGACAGAGGCCGCTGTTTTCGGGTACGGGATCAGCGCCGCCGGGCACGAATTGGTGCAGTGGAACTGTGACCTTTTCCCGGAATTCGAGGAGAACGAGTTGCAGTGCCTTCCGCGCACACACAGATTGCTTTAGCCGGCCCAGTCCATGCCAAGTCGACGACTTCGGATTCCTCGCAGCCATTGGGGGGATAGATGATGCGGACGAGGATTTTGCGATCTTTTCCCAAATTGATCACCCGATGGGCTCGGGTGGTATGCCAACAAACTGCAATTCAGTGAACTCGTTGCGGCGGTGTCGGGGCCGGCGGGCTTGGCGTCTTGGGTGTCACTGACAACGAACCGGAAACGATCCAAGACCCTGCCGGCGCGATTGGAGCGCTAACCAACAAACCCCGATGAGGGACCGGCTAGGGCCGGAGTACCCGAATTCCACGATCCGCCCGAAAATCCGCCGGCTCCTGAAACGCCCCTTGCCAGAGGCCGATGCCTTCTTCGCGGGCCGCTGCTTCCAGCGCAGCATATTCCGGCATCTCCGCCTCGATTGCGAGTGCGAATCCGGATCGGACGTACCTCTCGTTCAGAATCTCGCCATCTTGTTCGCAGATCGCCAGAACACGACCAAGGACGTCGGGTGATTCGACAGGGGCACAAGTAACCGGACCCTCGGCGATAAGGGTCTGGAGTTGGCGAACCGCTGCCGCCCAGCACTCCCAGACTTGTCCGCCGATCGAGCACCTCTGCGGCGGATACATCGATTCCAGGCCGTAAAGCAACACCGTCCGCCCGTCGATTTCGATCGTCGCCGACTCGCGCGCGATGGCCACGCCAATGATTGGCGCCATCGGATCGACCGCCTCGGCAACGGCTGCCGGCTCCTGAGCCGGGGGCCGCGCTTCGGCCGCTGGGGGTTCAGCAGCTGGCCCGGGCTCCGCCGCCGGCGCGGGCTCGACTGCGGGATCTGGCTCACCGGCAGCCTCGGGTTCAGCCGCAGGCGCGGGCGCGCCTTCTTCCGCGACCGCTTCCGGGCCGTCGTCTTCCTCTGCCGTGTCGGCAGTATCATCGCCGCAGCCTAGGAGCACCAGCGCAACAACCAACGCCGAAAGGGCGGCAAATAGTCGCCCTCCAGCTCCCGCGAAAGCGTGAGGCAAGCTCATCCGGCCAATGAAAATCGGGCATCCCCCCTATTTCGTCTTAGCCGGCAGCCACCCGATAACCGGCGTGTTGACCTGAGATTGCCGCCATCAACGGGCATTTACAAGGCCGCCGCACTGGGGCCACGAATTTCAATGCGGGTCAAAATGCTTCGATTCATTGAGGTGGACCGGTCCAGCATGATCCAGCGAGCCAACATCTCGGAGATGAACATCCCCGAACGCAGAAGCAACTCGCTTGCCAGAAGTGGTCGTTCGCAGCACCCCGGTCTTCGGGTGTTCGCATCGCCCCGTAGCCTGCTCTGGACCCCGTCAGGCCAGTGAGTTAACTAAGCCACGCCGAACTGTCGTAGCTCCCAGGGTCCGGTGCCGCGGTCTGCTTTGCCGGCCGATTGCGAAGTGCTAAGGGAGAACCGCTGGGCTGCTTGCTCGCCCGGAACAAACAGGGAGAAGAAGGAATGGCACGCAAAACATTCAAAACCGCGAAATTGATCGCGGCGGGTCTGCTGGTGTCGGTCAGTTGGCCGGCGATGGCAGCCAACGTGACGCAGGAACGGCTGGAGAATGCCGATAACGATCCGGCCAACTGGATCACCTGGGGCCAGAACTATGGCGCCCAGCGCTATTCTCGGCTGGATCAGATCAACCGGGATAACGTTGCAAATCTGGTCCCTGTGTTTGCCGTATCGCTCTCGGACGCCATCAGCGCCGAGGCGTCAGGAGGTATGGAAGTGACGCCACTGGTCGACGATGGCCAGTTGTTCGTCAACTCGGGCTTCGGCAACATGTGGTCGATCGACGTCAGCGCTGGCAACCGAGGCATGATCACATGGACCGTGGACACTCTCGTGGACACCACGGCAGAACTCGGCTTCGTTTGGAACCGCGGCAGAGGGCCGGCCCTTTGGGGCAACAATGTCTACCAGAACCTGACCGATGGCCGGGTTGTCGCCGTGGACCAGGAGACCGGTGAGATATTGTGGGATGTTCAGATCGCCCGCACAACGTCCGGCTTCAACATCGAGGGCGGCATAAACGAAGCTGACCTGGTAGCCGGTGAGGGCTTCACGGCCACACCACTGGCAGCCGAGGGCAAGATCTTGGTAGGCCAGTCTAAGGGCGACTGGGCAACCCGTGGCTGGCTGGCGGCGATCAATGCCGACACCGGCGAGGAGGAGTGGCGGACCTATACCGTGCCGGCCCCTGGCGAACCTGGCCACGAGACTTGGCTCGACGACCACAATGCCTGGCGTACTGGTGGCGCCTCATTGTGGACCACCGGCTCCTACGACCCCGATACCCGTCTGACAATCTGGGGCACGGCCAACCCGGTGCCAATGTTCAATCCGGAATTCCGTCCGGGTGATAATCTTTATACCAACTCAGCTGTCGCCTTCGACATCGACACCGGCGCCATTAGTTGGTACTTTCAGTACTCGCCGAACGAGCAGTTCGACTACGATGAGAACGGCGTCCACTTCCTATACAACGCCACCATCGACGGACAAGATCGCAGTATCGTTGGGCATTTTGGTCGCAACGGCTTCTTCTATCAGCTCGATCGTGTCACCGGTGAGTTCCTCAATGCCGGGCAATTTGTCCCTGACCTGAACTGGACGGCCGGCATCGACCCGAAGACTGGAAAGCCGGTCGAGTACGACCCGAACGCAGCCATCCAAGAATACGCTGTCCGCCAGTTGCCCGATGTCGATCGGCAACTATTGTGTCCGGGTGCGGGCGGTGGCCCCCGTTGGCAGCCAACGGCATACAACCCGGTGACCCAAATCGCGTACCAGGCCAGTCATGACACCTGCGGCGCGCTAGGCAACACCGTCGTTGAGCCACTTGGCCCCCTCGGCGGTAATCCGAACGGCCCCGGCAACATCTTCTTGCCCCAGGGTGGCGAAAACAATGTGCCGGCACGGACAGCCGACAATCCAGGCACATACAACGAAGGCGTGATCACTGCCGTGAACGTCACGACCAACGAGGTCGTCGCCAGGATCGTGACGCCGTTCGAAAACCGGGCTGGGGTGACCGACACCGCAGGCGGCCTTCTGTTCACCGGCCACCAGGACGGTAGGTTCGTGGCCTACAATGACACGACGCTGGAGTTGCTGTACACGTTCTACGTCGGCGCGCGTATCCAGTCCCCGCCGATCACCTATGCGGTCGACGGCCGGCAATACGTTGCCATCATCGCCGCCGGCGGCGGTAATGGCCCGAACGCGATCCGCGGCATTATGGAGACCGACGCCCAGCTCTGGGTTTTCGCGCTTCCGCTATAGTCCCTTCTTAACCTGGCGGCGGGCGGGCGAACCTCGCCCGCCGCCATCCTAATCGTGCGTTTCCTTTGAGGAGTGAGTTGTATGACACTGCGCCTGAGGTCGTCCGCAGCGCTTCTGTTGGCCGCATTTACCGTCTTCGCTGTTTCGCAGACACCGTTGTTCGCGCAGAACGTAGCGCCGGCTCCGGCGGAGCCGCCCACCGATTTGGCCGCCGGCAAACGCATTTGGACCACCACCGCGGGATGTGTTCGCTGCCATGGCTGGTCCGGCAACGGCACCCCACAAGGGCCGGGGTTCCCGCCGGGAGCCAACCTCCGTGAAGTGACCCTCCCCCCGGACGCACTCGCCGAGATCATCCGCTGCGGCCTCCCCGGCAGCGAGATGCCGTCGTTCGGCCGTGGTGCCTGGACCAGAACGACCTGCTTCGGCATGACTGCCGATCAGATTGGCGCCGCGCGGCCGCCGGCGGACGGTACCCAGATATCGGATGCGCAAATCGCCTCGCTGGTAAGCTACATAGAGTACCAGATAATGGGCCATGGCCCGATCAACCTGGCCGATTGCGAAGCCTATTACGGAGCTGGCACCGCCCAGTGCCGCCCATATCAGTGATCGTCGCTCGCGCCCGTGGCTTTGCCGCCGCCGCTCTTTCGGTGGCCGTTCTCGCCTTGGGCCCCGGCTTCCTGGCAAGTGGCGCGGCACAGTCGCCGCCCGCGGCTGGTGGACCGATCACTTTCGATCTCGGCCGTCCGGATATTTGGGATTTGTTGCCGCTTGGCCAGCCCTTCACTGAGCTGGCGACTGAGGGCTTAGTGAACCTTGCCTGCGGTACGGCTGGGGGGCCACCGTCATTGCCGCTATCCGGCTGGTGGGATTACTCGAAGTGCCCGCCCGATGATGAGACCGGTCTGCACGAAATCTACTTCGAATACGAAAACATAAACCTTTATATTGGGCTAGCTCATTATGAAACTAACGCCACCACCTTCACGGTGGTTGCGGGCGATTTTCCGGCTGTCGTTTCAGCTCTTTTCACCGATGATGGGTTCTTGGGGGGGTTGCGCATCGTCACCGACAATGACGTGGCCGATGGCGAACGCAGCCGTGCCTACACGCTACTCTATTATCTGCTATCGTTCTTCCCTGGCGCGACTTTTGACTGCGTCGACGAAGACCCCGAGGAGGGCCAGACGCCGGTCGGCCCCGCGTTCGTCAAGTCCCGCTGCGTTGCGATGACGGCCGACACCGCCTACTCGCTTGAGGCCGATTTCTTTCGCCGCGCGGGTGAGGCCGGCTTCAACCAGCGCGTACCGGACAGGCAGATCCGGACTGAAGGTCAGTTCTGGAGCCAGACCCGGCTCGAGCAGATCTTTGTTGGCACGATCCCCGACCGGGAAGCACGTGCGGCCGAGCTCGCGGCCTTTGTTCCGATCCCCGATCCCGTGGCGGTCCGGGCCATGGACTGCCCAGGCTGCGATCTCCGCGGAGCAAACCTAGCCAGGGCCAACCTCGCCGGCGCAAACCTCGCTGGCGCTAATTTGGCAGGCGCGATCTTTCACGAGGCTAACCTTGCGGGCGCGAACCTCTCGGGCGCCGACCTAACGGGCGCCAATCTCAACCGGGCGATCCTGGTTAGCACTGACCTCACCGGCGCCAATCTTGCGGGGGCGTTGCTTTATGGAGCCCGTCTATCCGGAGTAATGGCGGAAGGCGCGGACTTCCGGCTCACCAAGATGCAGACCGCCGACTTTACGAGCGCCCGGCTCAGCGGCGCCAACCTCACCCAGGCGGACCTATCGGGAGCCACGCTAAACGGCGCCGACCTCCACGGCGCCGACCTACGCGGAGTCGGGATCATCGCAGCGAGGGCCCAGCGGGCGAATTTCGAAGGCGCCCTTCTCGATGACGCCATCCTCTACCAGACCGCTTTCACCGGCGCGGTGTTTGTCGACGCCATAATGAATCGTGTCGATCTCCGCAGCGCGAACTTGCAGAACGCGGACTTCACCAACGCGATTCTCACAGGCAGCGCGTTCTGGGGCGTCATCGTCTCCGGCATCAACCTGACCGGCGCCAACCTCGAAGGTGTGACCGACCTGCCCCGGACCGCCCTGCCGGCCGACTAGGGCCTCGCTAGGGTTCGCTTTTGGGCATACGAACCGACCCGAGAGTCGTTATGGCATGGCCCGTGTCTGTGGCTTCGCCGCTTGTGTGATTTGAGCGGTCTCTCATCCGATCATGACCAAGACCATCGTTTTCGACGTCAACGAGACGCTGCTCGATATGGCCGCGCTCGATCCGTTATTTGACCGCCATTTTGGGGATACAACTGTCCGCCGGCAGTGGTTCGCCCAAGTCCTCCTCACCTCGATGACGGTCACGGTGGTCGGCGATTATACCGATTTCGCCAAGGTCGGCCTTGCCGCCCTGGGCATGGTGGCGGAGCGTCGCGGCGTGTCGCTGAACGACGACGACCAAATGGAAATTCTAAAGGGCATGCGCTCGCTGCCTGCTCATCCGGACGCCGCCGGAGCTTTGGCGAAGCTCAAACAGGCCGGATATCGGCTGGTAACGCTTACCAATTCGCCGCCTGCGATGGTCGAGGCGCAGCTCAATAATGCCGGCCTGGCGCCGCATTTTGAAGCGATGCTCTCGGTCGATAAGGTCAAAACGTTCAAACCGTCGCGCGCGGTCTACGATATGGCCGCCGAGGAACTCGGCGAGGTGTCGTCGTCGCTGTGGCTGGTCGCCGCCCACAATTGGGACACCACAGGGGCCCTGGCGGCCGGTTGGCGGGCGGCCTTCGTCGGACGACCGGGCATGGTGCTGGGAGCGCTCGACCGAGAGCCGACCGTGCGGGGCAAGGATCTCGCCGAAGTGGCTGCGGCGATCCTGACGGTCGACGGCTGATCCGAACCTGAAATCGGCAAAGCGTGGTCGCCGGTCTATGTGAATGTGACGCTGATCCCGCCAAGCTCGGTGTTGGAAAGCTTTGTCGACCAGGTTTCGCCGGGCGCGACCGCCTGGGCGGCGGCCAGCGTCCCGGTGGTGACGACTTCACCCGGCTGCAATGGCTCGAAGCGGGGATCGCTAGCGAGCAGCGCGGCCAGTTCGAGTAGCGAATTCAGCGGCCCGCCGAGAACGTCCTGAGCGTGCCCCGTCGCCATGATCTCATTTCCGCGACGAAGGCCAAGTGAGAACCCGGCCATGGACTTCGCCAAATCCGGCGAGATCGGATGCCGCGGTCCGATCACCAGGGCGCCATGCAATCCATGATCGGCGATCGCATCGGCGGTGGAGAAGACCCAGCCGGGATAGATGCATTGCACGATTTCGAAGCCATGCGCGATCCACTCGATGCAGGCAAGCAACTCCGCTTCGGACATTCCCGCCCGTGGCGACGCCGCCAGTCCGACCACGATCTCCGGCTCGATCCGCGGTTCGGCAAACCCGGCCAACGAGAACGAATTGCCGAGGGCCGCGAGGTCGTGAACGGTAGTGTCGAACACATAGCTCCAAAACGGAGCGGAAATACCCAACCCTGCCCAAGCGACGCGGTTGGTAAAGCCAATCTTTCGGCCGGCCGGTCGCTCGCCTCGGGCCTCCCGCGCCTTCACAGTGAGGGTGGTGACATCATAAGCATCGTCGATCGCGAACTGTTTGAAACGCGCGGAGAAAGGTTCAGCCTGACGACCGGTGCCGAGAAGCTCCATCGCCTCCTTGGCAATCGACGCTATTTCTTCTCGCTCAATCCCATTCGCCATCCCAAGACCTCACTCGCTTGATCGCTCGCCGGCCCGGAGCGCCGACGCCGCGACCTAGATGCCCTCATTCTTCCAATACGGGTGTCCGTCGTCAGGTAATTTGGAACCGATGAGCGGCCTGATTTAAGAGAGGGTTCGGCCCATCTGGTTGGTCATTTTATGCGGCGGTTTTGCGGTATTGCAAGCGCCGGGTTTGTAGCGTCTTTTGTTTGATCTTTTCTCTTTTCAACAGGATGGTCTGGCCGCGCCCGAAGTAGACATCGGCCGGCGTGAGGTTGCCCAGGCTCTCGTGGTAGCGGTGATAATTGTAGTGGCCGACGAAGGCCTCGATCTGTGTCTCCAAGTCGCCAGGCAGATAGTAATTTTCCAAAAGGATGCGGTTCTTCAGGGTTTGATGCCAACGCTCGATCTTGCCCTGGGTTTGCGGATGATAGGGAGCGCCGCGAATGTGCTCCATATCGCGGTCGTCGAGCCATTTGGCCAGATCGTCGGCGATGTAGCTGGAGCCGTTGTCAGACAGGAGCCGTGGCTTGTGAATGACCGTTGCCCGATCGCGACCTGACGCCTTGAGCGCCAGTTCCAGCGTATCGGTGACGTCCTCGGCCTTCATCGTGGTGCAGAGCTTCCACGCGATAATGGTGCGCGAGAAGTCGTCGAGCACGGTGGAGAGGTAGAACCAGCCCCAATCAATGACCTTGAGGTAAGTGAAGTCGGTCTGCCAGAGCTGGTTTGGCGCCGTGGTCTTGTCCTGGAACTCGTCGGACGCCTTGAGGACGATAAAGGCCGGGCTGGTGATCAGATCATGGGCCTTGAGCAGTCGATAAACCGAGGATTCCGATACAAAGTAGCCCTCTGTGTCTGTGAACCGGACAGCCAGTTCCCGCGGCGACAGATCCGTCTCGTCCAGCGCCAGCTGTACGATCCGGTCTCTCACCTCATCGGGGATACGGTTCCAGACTTGGCCAGGCCGCGAGCGGCGGTCCTCCAGGGCCTCCGGTCCGCCGGTCAGACAGCGGTCGTACCAGCGATAAAACGAGGTGCGGGGAATGCCCAACTGCGCCAGCGTGCGCTTGGCCGGCAGATGGGATCGCTCAACCAGCCGGATGATCTCCAGCTTCTCCGATAGTGGATACCTCATGCCTCCTCTCCCCCATCCGCGATCATGCTTTTTTTGAGTAGACGGTTGTCCAGCGTCAGGTCAGCAACGGCCTCCTTGAGTGCCAGTGCCTCACTGCGAAGATGCCGGACCTCATCGGAGGTAGCCTCACGGGCAGTGTCACCCGCCAGGCGCTTCTTCCCGGCCTCCAGGAAGTCCTTCGACCAGCGGTAATAGAGGTTCTGGTTGATCCCCTCACGGCGACACAGCTCAGCGATACTGTCCTCGCCGCGCAGGCCCTCCAGAACGATCCGGATCTTCTCTTCGGCGCCGAACTGCCGACGAGTCGCCCGCCGGATGTCCTTCACGACCTTCTCGGCCGATGCTTTCTGGTGATTGGTGTTCCGTCTCATCTTCAATCCCTCGTGGGTTAAGATGAGCCAGAAACCCTCTCTTGTTCAATCCGCCCAATCTGTCCCAGGGGCGCTGACGCCGGACACTGCCCTCATTCTTCCAATACGGGCTGGCAGAGTGTCGAACAACTGGAGTGATTGCTCTTCGCGGAAACCTCGTTAGAACACGCTGCTTTCACGGTGGCAGCGCAGGCTGGAATGATCCAGGCAATCCGAGTGCACGATACCGGTGGGCCAGAGGCCCTCATCTGGGAAGGGATCGACTTGGGTCCCCCCGGGCCTGATGATGTAAGGCTGAGGCACACCGCGATCGGCGTCAATTTCATCGACGTCTACCGACGGAGCGGGCTTTATCCCGTCGATCGTCCCTTCATCCCGGCAGCGAGGGAGCGGGGATCGTCGAGGCGGTGGGTAAGGCGATCGAAGGCCTGAAACCGGGCGACCGGGTCGCCTATGCCGGTGTGCTCGGTTCCTATTGCGAGAGCCGCCTGATCCCCGCCGATCGGCTGGTGAAATTGCCCGATGCGATTGATGATGCGACCGCCGCCGCTGCGATGCTCAAAGGTTTGACCGCGGAGTATCTGTTGCGGCGCATATTCCCGGTTGGGCCCGGGCATGATGTTTTGTTTCATGCCGCTGCCGGTGGTGTTGGACTTATTGCATGCCAATGGGCCAATGCGCTTGGGGCGAGGGTCATCGGGACCGTCGGATCGGACGCCAAGGCAACGCTCGCGCGGGCGAATGGCTGTCATCACGCGATCAACTACAACACCGAGGATTTCGCGAGCGAGTCGGCGAGATCAACCAATGGCCGCGGCGCCGACGTGGCCTATGATTCGGTTGGCAGGGATACCTTTCCAGGTTCCCGGTAGTGTCCTAATTTGATCTTCAGCGCTACGAAAGGGCTGGTCGATGTTCCTCGACGATAGCAGCCCGCACGGCATCTTGTGGGCTTCTGATCCCGCCTAGATGCAGCACAGCAAAGAACCGCCGTTTGTTGCTTCCCTGGATGGGCGAAGACCAGGCATAGGCGATGGTGGCGCTGGGGTGGTCATCAAGATTGAAGATGTGGACAACCCCTTCCCATACGGTTTGGCCCTCGTACGTCTCCTTGACGGGGACCGAGCCGGTAAGCGTGGCTGTGCCGCCATGTTGGCTTTCAACCGCATGTCGCAATTGATCTATATCAGATTCTGGCATAGCCCTACCTAAGGGATTCCAAACTGGAGACCTATCTGTTACAATGGCGGCTGCCACTCCCCTAGAGGGCTAGTCTAGAGAAGTGGCTTAACCGCCGTTACGGTTTTTTCATGCGGTCTTTCCGCATAGAGCACCTACCTTTCTCCGGGCTGTTCCCCGGCTTTGGTGTAGCGGTCGCCAACCGCCAAAAGTATTGGGGCCACAGATTATTCTGTGGCCCTAACCTGTTGAAGTTCGTTTTTGTCAGGCTCAACTGTGATCACGAGATCGACCGCCTCGTCTTCCGTATCGTAAATCTGGCTTACATTCATCGCGAACGTTCTAAACCATCGGACTCGCTTACCCTCCGGCCACTTTTCTTTGACAGCCGGTATCTTTTCCAGCAACGCCACCAGGAGCGGGTCGAGATTAAGTCCTCCACCGTTACCGTCACCGCCGGCCTTTGGCAGTTCTGACGCTGACGCAGCGGGCACATCTGCTGTAGCGGGTCGTATGAACCGCTCGGTTGACGATTCAATGAACCCAGCAAAGTGGGCTGACTTCGTGAATGTCTGTCGCGCACGCTCCTTCTGCTTTGGCGGGACGCCAAGACCTTCCATGTGCCGCTCGACCGCAGCTGGTGGTGGTAAGGAATTCCCCTGATACTGCTCATACATCTCCGCATGGAGAGGTACGCTCAAGAACGCCTCAGCGAGCGCATTGGAGCGTTCGGCATCATCGAGGACGTTTCGACCGAGCCTCGTCAGAGATACAATCCCCCCATGCTGCGTCTCCACTAGACCAAACGATCTTGCTGCCCCGAGAATGGAGCGGAACGTGCCGCCAGCGGCGGTTTGGTTCATCCAGCTCGCTAACTGCTTTACTCGGCAGGTCGTTCCGGCGGTTGATTGAAGCTTGCTGGCCAGGCCTACTGCCGCCTCAAGATCGTTGTACACAAACGATATCTTCGACCTAATGCGCGGGGCCGCCGTCCGCTCGTCGTTAATCTCGTCACCGGCGGCTGCCGTCAAATCTGATGTGTCCATTCTTAGGTACCTCCTGCCCATGAAAAGTCAGGTCTCGTTTAAGCCATGGTCGTCCTTATGGCATATTTCTACGGATGGCGTCAACTTTCTCGTTGATTGACGAGACGATTCTCGGTAAAATGGTCGCTGACAACTAAGGATGCCGTTATGAACCGCGTACCGCTCGCCCGCCGCACCCAGATTATTCACTGTCTCGTCGAGGGCAATTCGATCCGTTCGACTGAGCGCATGACCAACACTCATCGCGACACGATCATGCGCCTCATGGTGGAGGTGGGGGATGGCTGCGCAAAGCTCATGGGCGAGGAAATGCGCGACCTCTCGTGCCAACGGCTACAGGTTGACGAGATATGGAGCTATGTAGGCAAGAAGCAGGCCCAGCTAAAGCCGGGGGATGATCGTTCCCGCCTGGGCGACCAGTGGACGTTCGTGGCGCTCGATCCCGATACCAAGCTCGTCCCGACCCATCTCGTTGGGAAGCGAACACGTAAGAATGCGGTGGCATTTATGGACGATCTTTCCGGTTGTCTAGACAACCGAGTCCAGATTTCGAGCGATGCACTGAGTAGCTATGTTGATGCAGTCGAGCGGGCCTTCGGTGCAGATGTCGATTACGGGCAAGTGGTTAAATTCTATGACGCAGAACCAATAGGCCCCGGTCGGTACGCGCCTCCCCGCGTTGTGAGCCAAAAAAGATCGTGGTGGCCGGAAACCCTGACCGCAGACATATTTCAACCAGCCTTGTTGAGCGCCAGAATTTGACCATGCGGATGAGCATGCGCCGCTTCACGCGGCTAACAAATGCGTTCAGCAAGAAGCTGGAAAACCTTGAAGCTGCGGTAGCCCTGCACTTTGTGCATTACAACTTCGTGCGCCTACACAAGACGCTACGCTGCACCCCAGCTATGGCAGCCAGTGTGAGCGACCGGCTATGGTCGCTTGAGGAATTGGTGGACCATACCTCAAATTAGGACACTACCAGGTTCCCTTGACGCGCTCAAGATGAGAGGCATGTGGGTTACTTTTGGCCAATCGTCGGGGCCGATACCGGAGTTCAGTCCTTTGTTGCTGATGCGTAAAGGCTCGCTATTCGTGACTAGGCCGACGCTATTCGACTACATCGCCGAACGAGGCGAGTTGGAAGCGGCGGCAACGGTCCTGTTTGAGGCAATCACCAATGGCGGCATTCGGGTCGCGGTCAACCAAACATTTCCGCTGGCCAAGGCCGCTGAAGCGCATCGTGCTCTTGAAGGCCGGGGTACGACCGGCTCGACGGTGCTGATACCGTGACATTGCCCGGCAGGTGGCAGAGCCTCATCATTTCATTGGCAGCAAGCCTGCCTCGGGGACACCTGACCATTTCGGGGATGTCCTCAACCCAGCAATAGGCGAAGAGTGCACCGGTGATCGCGAGCACGATGACGGGCACCGCCATCAGAGCGCCCAGCATCGGCACAGCGTTGTCGACCAGGAAACCGACCCCTAGAGTCGCCGCCGGAAACCCCACGGCGATCCCGAGAACGAATATCAACAGCGCCATGAGGCCGTTCGAAAGGAGCCGCCTTCGGTACAGTCGTAACGGGTGGCAGGCGCCGCCTCGCGCTTGCCGTCCGGCTGTCCAGTCTAATCTCCCGCCATTGATCGCCATCCCACGCCGAAAATATCATCTTAGCGGCAATCGTGCGTACCGCAGAAACACAGCACCGTGGCGGCCGCCCCTGGTTAGGCGCTGTCAGCCGCTACCGCTGGCACGAAGGACCTGCAACCGGGCGCTTGCTTCCGACCCAAAAGGCGGACGAAACGGCGATCGATCCGCATCCAGCAGAAGCCGGTCACATTCGGTTTCGATCTTCGCGATCAACCGACTACCAAAGTCATTTTCCAATCGCCCGGGTGCGATCGGCGGCAAAAACGACAACACAACCACCCCCGGATAACGCAAGAATCCCAACCAAGGCCAGTAAAGCCCCGAATTGAGCGCCATTGGAACCACTGGGATGCTGAGTTCGTTGTAGAGATGAACGATCCCGTATTTGTAGGCTGGCGATGCTCCCGGAAGTCGCCGGGTGCCTTCCGGGGCGATTACGATCGGCCGCCCTTGTCTCATGGCTCGGCGGCCGCCATCGGTTATCTGCTTTAGCGCGGCGGAGCCCGCTCCGCGGGTGACAAAGATCATCATCGCCTTCAAAGCCCACAAGCCCCAGATCGGAACGAAAAGGAGCTCGCGTTTGATGACAAAGGCCGGATTCCCCAGCACCGCCAGCAAAGCCAGGGTTTCCAGTTCGGATTGATGTTTGTGTGCCAAGATAAATTCCGACTCGGGCAGATTCTCCAGGCCGAGATACTCGACGCGGGTCCGGCAGATCACTCGAAGCAGCCAAAGGCTCCGACGCGCCCATCCTCTTGTCACCGCAACACAAACGCGTTGCGGTAGAAAGAAATAGATTGGGGTCTCTATGACCAATGTAGCCACGGTGTGCAGATAGTAGGCTAAATGGAATAGGCCTGAGCGAAGCGCTATCCCGATGCGCCTCATTCCTTGCCCGCGATCGACGGATCCAGCACGCTCGGATTGTTCGCGCCTAGCTAGTCGTGATGATGATCCGGTTCTCGTTGCCATGGTCAGGCAGTTGATTTCGAGCAGCCTCGGCGGCAGAGGGCGTTCTGGTTGCCATTGGTTGCCGAGGTGCCAGAATGGGAACCCTGCCGTATCCTTCCTGGGGCTACGCCGAAACGCGAAAGGTAGATCATGTCTATCGATAGTATTCTCAAAACCAAGGGCGCCGAAGTCTTTAGCATATTGCCAGAATCTAGCGTCAAGGCAGCGGCTGACGAAATGCGCACCAAGGGCATTGCCGCATTGGTTGTGAAGTCGGACGATGACGTTTTGGGGATCGTATCAGAACGCGAGATTGTGAGCGGCTTCTCTCAATTCGGAGATAAATTCGCCACGATGACGGTCAAAGACATAATGCGACGGGATGTCCACCCTGTTGCACCGCAGGATCATGTCAACCGAGCGATGGCGCTAATGACACGGCATCGCGTGAGGCACTTGCCCGTCGTCGATGGGAGCCTCCTTGTGGGTCTGGTCAGCATCGGCGACGCCGTCAAAAACCGCCTCGACGATCTTGAAGCTGAAACAAGAGTATTGCGCGATATCTACATTGCCTCGCGCTGATCCTGTGACCCTCCGCGGAGCCGGCCGCGCGGTACGCTCGCGGCCTGCTTTGCTCCGTACCACTAAGGCGGACCGAACTTGCCCGCGAGGACTTTATTGAGAAGGTCCGGGCGGTCGGTAGTAATACCGTCGACGCCTTCGTCGATGAGTCGACGCATCTCGGCTGGGTCGTTGACGACCCAAACAGTTACGGGAACGCCACGCCGATGGGCCGCGCTCAGGAAGCGGCGATCCACCAGGCGCAGGCCGCGGTTTTGTTCGTAATTGGAGAAGACCGGTGCCTGGAACACGACCCCTGGCGCCCGGGAGAGTCGGCCCAATCCCACTCGGGTCAGCAGGTAAAAGTTACGGATCTCGCCCTCCGAAAAGCTTGTGAGCAAGTCGGGCGCCAAGCTACGCACTTTGTTCAGTACTGTTTGGGAAAAGGACGCAAGCACGACGCGATCGGCGAAGGGGGCAACGGCTTCGACGACCTTGGCAACGTATTGAGTCTGCGGAGCCTCCTTGAGTTCAACGGTAAACAGGTGCTCAGGGAAGGACTCGAGCACGTCCACCAGGCGAGGGACGCCTTCACCTTGCCCGCGCCAGGGAAAGATCCTTCCACCATCAGTGCTGAACCGATAGCCGGCGTCGAGTTCGGTAAGCGCGGCGTAGCTGAGACGGGCGACCTCGCCCGCCGTATCGTTCAATTCGCGCCAGTCGGTGGTGCCGTCGACGGTGGCATCGTGAATGACCACGACCACATCGTCCGCACTCAGGCGGACGTCGAGTTCGAAGACGTCGACGCCTTCGGTTGCCCCGCGCTGAAAGCCGGCCAGTGTGTTCTCGGGCGCCAGGCCGCGGGCGCCGCGGTGCCCTGTGCGAAGGAAACTCCCAACCTCGAGGCGGTCGCGAGGGCTCATGCCCAAGCCCTTTGGTTACTTACCAATCGACAAAGTAGGCGAGAGGTTCGACGAATCGCCATAGCCGCTTGTTAGTTGGAAGCCCGGTCGGTCGGAGCCGACAATCTTGGACTTTGACGAAAGCTAGATGGCGGTAAGTTTTTCGTCAAAGAGTCGTCGTACTGGCGTCTGGAAGGTCGACCCGGCGCGCTTCCTTTTTCTAAGGAATTGTTCGCGGTCGGAGTCCAAAGGGGGCGGACTGTCTGATGACATTGGGCAATTTCCTGCGTTCGGTCGAAGCGGCCACACCAGCAGCGGTAGAAGACAGCGGCATATGGGCTGATTGAGGGCTCAGAAATGAGGCGTGAACGAGCGCTGGAGCAGGCCTCCAGGGGCTCGGAGCAGCGCAAGAGAAAGCCCTTCCCAAACTCGGCCTTACGTCCTGCAAACCGAGCTAGGTGCACCCCGCGCTTGGACGAACTCCCTCATTCTGCGCCAGCGGCTTTGAGCCCAAGGCGATCGTTCAAACTCTTGCATGCTGTCGCAGCGGACCTCCGGAATGATCTCGATCGCGATCCTCATCGACTCTCAGAATGCGTACCGTTATTGGCTCCTTACGGCCGCGAAGTTTTAGGACCTTCCGCTCGGCATCCGGAAATTCGGTGAGCGCAGATGCGTAGAGTTCCTCGCTGACTATGATCTCACCAGCCTTAGCTTTCGCTTGAAGCCGAGCCGCCGTGTTGATGGTGTCGCCCAATGCGGTGAAATCCTTGACCGTGCTCTGTCCCACTTTTCCCACGAAAGCCTCCCCTGCGTTTAGGCCGATCCCAAGGCGGGGCACCTTTTCTTCAGGCAAGACCTCGGAAAAACGACGACGCATCAATTCGCCAGCAGCTGATATGGTGGCCGCTCGATGATCATAGCTGCCCAAATGAGTGAAGAACGCCATCACCTCGTCGCCGATCATCTTGTCGATGATGGCCCGGTGAGGCGCCAGCACATCGATTGCGAGGGCGTAGAAGCGATTGAGAATCTCGGCAAAGGCAGACGGCTCAAGCCCCTCTGCCATAGCAGTTGATCCGCGCAGATCGGCAAACATAACTGCAACGTCGGTCTCGATCCCGCCTTCGGGCATGCCCCAGTAACAAAGATTGCAGAGTGTTGGGTTCTTATTCCAGCGTCGGTAACCCACCGTTCTTGCAACAGCGCCACCCGGGCCGGCAAAAGGCACGCCGCACACCGAGCACCTAGTGGATGGAATCTAACGCTTGGTGCCCGCGTCTGACAGCGGCGATGATTTTGTCGGGATCCTTTGTCCAGATGAAGGGCTGCGGATCGTTGTTGGTGTGTTCGAGGATGCGGTTGATGGTGGCCTGGAGATCGACGATCGAGTGGAAGACGCCGCGCTTGAGACGTTGCTTTGCGAGCTTTGCGAAGAAACCTTCGACGGCGTTGAGCCAGGAGCAGGATGTTGGGGTGAAGTGGAAGAAAAAGCGCGGATGGCGCGTAAGCCACCCGCGGACCTTGGGATGCTTGTGGGCGGCGTAGTTGTCGAGGATCACATGGACCAGCTTTCCCGCGGGCACGTCGGCCTCGATGGCGTTGAGGAAGCGAATGAACTCTTGGTGTCGATGGCGCTGCATGCACCGGCCGATGACACGCCCTTCGAGCACGTTCAGCGCGGCGAACAGCGTGGTCGTGCCGTGCCGCTTGTAGTCATGCGTCATCGTGCCCGCGCGTCCCGTCTTCATCGGCAGCCCGGGTTGGGTGCGGTCGAGCGCCTGGATCTGGCTCTTCTCGTCAACCGACAGGACAACGGCGTGCGCCGGCGGATCGACATAAAGGCCGACGATGTCCCGCAGCTTGGGAATGAACTCCGGGTCACGCGACAGCTTGAACTGCCGGACCCGGTGGGGCTGAAGCCCGTGCGCCCGCCAGATGCGCTGTACCGCGCTGACGCTGATGCCGACCGTCTTGGCCATCGCCGGCGCCGTCCAATGTGTCGCCTCGTGGCGCGGCGCACTCAGCGTCAGCGCGACGACGCGGTCAGCGATTTCCCGGCCGAGCGGCGGAACGCGCGAGGGTCGCGTCTTGTCCCGCAGCAACCCCTCGACACCCTCGTGCATGAAGCGCTCCTGCCAACGCCAAACCGCTGTCTTGCTCTTGCCGGTGCGGCGCATGATCTCGACCGTGCCGAGACCATCCCCGCTCAGAAGGACGATCCGTGCCCGCCACACGTGTTTCTGCCGGCTGTTCCGGTCCGCAACGACCGCTTCGAGACGAGCACGGTCGGCGGTACTCACATCGACGATGATTCCTGGCCGCATGCGCCAGACTCGCACACAACGTGCCCGGCGAGAATCCCTCGCGGGATTCAAACGTCAAATTTTATCCACTAGGAGCCTGAGGAAGCCAGCCAAGATAGGATCGGTGGTGCCTCGTGAGGATATCGCCCCAACGGTCCTCGTTCGACTTTTTGGCCATGCTGATGGCTCCCGGGACGCGACGGCATGCCCGTCCCATCGTGAATCAGATGCCGGTGAAGTCAACCATACTACGAGGCATCGGAGGTCGGGAGCGTCATATTAGCATCGAACATCCCGTCCGCCCCGCTGATACTTCGCCCAAATAGCAAGTGCATGCCCGTCCCGCATCCCAACGGTCCAGCAGAAATTGGGTCCCATGGTCAGGATCCCGAGGGGGCTTTCACGCTCTGTGAGCTTCTGTGTCAGGTCGACATGGGCATGAAACAGTCCGGATAGACGATCGTTGGCGCGGTCGAAAGTGCGCTGAACCAGCTAAGCGATGTGGGCTTAGGCAGCTGCGTCAATTCGGCGTTGGTTCGGATTACTAAGAGCAAGTGGGGCCAACAGGTAGAGCACGACTGCTATTAAGATGACGGTGGTGAACCCGAGATGCATTGCGAGCAGTGTGGCCAAGACTGCCGAGATCACTGAGGCGCAGCCATTGATCCCCCACGCCCAGGCAATGAGATCTTCGCTTTCACCGGCAACCCGCCCAATGCCAAGTGGGAATGGCAGGCCCATCTAACCAGCCTCGGGTGCGCGCGCATACCGGTCGCGGAACTGACGGCAAGACTCAAGACAACTGAACCCGCATTCCCCAAGTGACCGATCCATCTGATGCGGTTTCCGTCTGATTCCTGTATAAGAATCAGTGGATTAGATCAGACGGAGAGTGGGTCGAATGCGGAACCTGGAGGGTGAGTCGGATCGGGGGCTGCTGCGGGCGTTTTTCGACCGAAGACTGAAGTTCGAGTTCCACGGTTCGCGGATCACGTCAGACGCTGGTCTGCTCGCCTATCGTGAACTGGACGAAGCCCTCGGCCTGACCACGCTGGCCGGTGACGTTATTGCTGACAGCCGGACCGGCAAGAACGGTTGGCACGGCATCATCGGTCTCCTTCGCCAATCCGTCTATGGTCGTCTCGCCGGGTACGAGGACGTGAACGACGCCGACCGGCTGGGGCGCGATCCTGCGATGCGGTGGATCGTCGGCGGCAGGGCTGTCGAGCGCGGCGGCGCATCGACCAGCCAGATGGGCCGGTTCGAGACGGAGTTACTCGCCACCAATGACAACCTCGCCGCGCTCGCTGACCTTTTGGGCATCTGGATCGACCAGGTTAACGAGCGCAAGCCGCCGAAGATTATCGTGCTCGACATGGACAGCTCCGTCAGCCCGACCTACGGTGACCAGGAGGGCACGGCCTACAACGGTCACTTCGGCTGCACGTGCTATCACCCGCTGTTCGTGTTCAACCAGTTCGGCGATCTGGAGCGTTGCGCCCTGCGTCCGGGCAACGTGCACAGCGCCCATGAATGGCGCGATGTGTTGGACCCGGTGGTCGCTCGATACCGGAACAAGACACTCCGGCGTTATTTCCGTGGTGACGCCGCCTTCGCCTCGCCCGAGGTTTATGAGTTTCTGGAAGCGGAAGGCTTCAAGTACGCCATCCGGCTTCCGGCCAACAAGGTGCTGCACGACAGCATCGCGCACCTGCTCAAGCGCCCCGTCGGTCGGCCGCCGAAGGAAGTTCGTCGGTATTACGCGAACTTCAGCTATCGGGCCGGTAGCTGGACGGAGCCCCGCCGGGTCGTCGCCAAGGTGGAGTGGCACTCAGGGGAACTGTATCCCCGCGTCGGCTTCATCGTCACCAACCTGAGCCGTCCTGCCGAGCGGGTTGTTGCGTTCTACAATCAGCGCGGCACTGCCGAGCAATGGATCAAGGAAGGCAAGAACGCCATCAAGTGGACGCGGCTGTCATGCCGTTCGTTACGCAACAATGCCGTCCGGCTCCAGCTGCATGCACTCGCCTATAACCTCGGCAACTTCATGCGTACCCTGGCGTTGCCCGATACCGTGGAGCAATGGTCGCTGACGACGCTGAGGGAGAAGCTGGTCAAGATCGGTGCGAAAGTTGTCAGCCATGGCCGGTACGTCACATTTCAATTGGCCGAGGTTGCAGTCCCAAGAAGCTTGTTCCAGAAAATCTTGAGCCTGATTGATGATCTACGACGAAGACCCGCTCCGGCGTAGGCCGAGGGAATCGACGGCAAGGAGATTGCGACACGAGAGGTGTGTCTGGATGGCAAGAGAAACGACCAAATGGCCTTCCACGCGCTGGCCGATTACCAAAATCATGTCATCGGATGGCTGCAATGGGAACAGAGTTCCCTTGGAGATGGGGCCGTGGTACGATTTCCGCGAATTTGGATGTCATCTGGGGAATGTCGGCTGAAACGTCCCCGCGATCTTAACCGATGGGCGAAGCGCACGATAGATGTAGCCGCCGGTGAGGTCGAGGACATGCTGCCTGACAAGGAGGCCGTAGCGGTAGCGCTGGACACAAGAGTGGAGCAGCGAGGCAGCCAAGCTAACAAATACGCTCAGAACCACTCCGGCGATTGCTCCCGGATCAATTCATTCGACTCTCTTTGGCCACACCGCTAGATCCCTCGTCTCGCGTAATAGACTGTCTAAGGCTATGGCCTCTTCGAGTACATCCTTCCTGATCAATGGCATCGGCGCAATGGGCCGGGGCCTGGCTCACCAAATCATGGCAACGCCGAACGCCACCTTGGCCGGGCTTAGCGACATTGATGTCAACCACGCCATCACCTGTTGCCAATGGCTTGGCCTCGACCACCAGTTAGTCTCGAACCCGTCCGAGGCGGAGGCGGCTTCCGCTTCCGGCCGGGTGGCCGTCGCGGATGACGGCATGGTGCTTGCGAACAGCGGTCTTGGCGAAATCTACTTCGAGGCCAGCTCGGCCATGGTGATATCGCTCGACAGGTGCTGCGGGCGATTGAGGGAGGCAAACACCCGGTGATGATGAACGCGGAAGCGGATTTCGCTTTCGGGGCGCTGTTCGCCAAGCGCGCCGCCGAAGCGGGCGTCCTCTACAGTTCGACCGACGGCGACCAATACGGCGTTTTGAAGCGGCTCGCCGATGAGGTCGCCGGCTGGGGCTTCGACCTAGTAATGTTCGGTAATATAAAGGGATATCTCGACCGACGTGCCAATCCCGTTTCGATCATTCCGGAAGCGGACAGCCGCAATCTCAGTTACACCATGTCTGCCGCCTACACCGACGGGACCAAGCTCAACATCGAGATGGCGCTCATTGCCAACGTCTATGGCGGGCGTCCGATCAAGCTGGGCATGCTCGGGCCCCGGGCAGAGAGAGTTGCTCAAGTGCCCGACCTTTTCGACCTCGCCGAGCTATGGGACGGCGGATTGCCATTGGTTGACTACCTGATTGGGGCCGAGCCGGGTGGTGGCGTCTTCATCATAGGTCATTCCAACGATCCCTATCGCCGAGACATGATGCGATACTACAAGTTGGGCAACGGGCCATTCTATCTGTTCTATCGCCCCTACCACCTTTGCCACGTCGAAGCAGTGTCGACGGCGCTGCAGATGTTGCAGAGCCGTTGGCCATTGATGCAGGCGGTTAAGGCCCACACCGAGGTAATCGCCTACGCCAAAGTGCCGCTTGAGGCCGACAGGACACTCGACGGCATTGGCGGCTTTGCCTGCTACGGTTTGATTAAGCCTCAGCCTGTGCATGACGGATTGCCGATCTGCCTCGCCGTGGGCGCACGACTCAATCGTGCGATAGGGCAGGACCAACGGATCGCTCTCTCCGATGTCCACTTCAGCGATACATCGGAACTCGACCTCTACGCTCGGGCGCAGGCGATTGCCCGCGCAGCAGAATAAGGCCGGTGTCGCCGATGCTCGGGATCTGCGTCGTCTATCTTTTCCCCGACGAGGAGAGCCACTCCTTGCTTGCCTTGTCCCTCTCGCATCTGCGCGAGCTGACCAAGGACCCGTTTCGCATCTATGGCTGTGGCCTAAGGCTTTCCGGAGCACAGCAAGACCGCCTGCGCGAGAGCGACGTCGCGCTCATCGACTTGCCGCCCTTCCTGAGCCCGGCCCTGCCGAGCACGCCTATTGCCTGGACCTCCTAACAGACGCAGCCTTCACCGATGGCTGCAGCCACGTCGCCACCTTCGATCTCGATTCATGGCCCGTCGTCCGAGGTTGGGATCGGGCGCTTTCCGTTTTGCTCACCCGGGAGCGTCCCGTCGTGGCAATGGTTCGCATCCGAGCTCGGGAACAATCGGCCCGACTCGGCGCCTTCGCCCTCATCCGATCGCTCGTTTTGGCAGTGTCCGGCGTCAGCGCCCCTGGGACAGATTGGGCGGATTGAACAAGAGAGGGTTTCTGGCTCATCTTAACCCACGAGGGATTGAAGCCGACATTCCCCAGATGACATCCAAATTCGCGGAAATCGTACCACGGCCCCATCTCCAAGGGAACTCTGTTCCCATTGCAGCCATCCGATGACATGATTTTGGTAATCGGCCAGCGCGTGGAAGGCCATTTGGTCGTTTCTCTTGCCATCCAGACACACCTCTCGTGTCGCAATCTCCTTGCCGTCGATTCCCTCGGCCTACGCCGGAGCGGGTCTTCGTCGTAGATCATCAATCAGGCTCAAGATTTTCTGGAACAAGCTTCTTGGGACTGCAACCTCGGCCAATTGAAATGTGACGTACCGGCCATGGCTGACAACTTTCGCACCGATCTTGACCAGCTTCTCCCTCAGCGTCGTCAGCGACCATTGCTCCACGGTATCGGGCAACGCCAGGGTACGCATGAAGTTGCCGAGGTTATAGGCGAGTGCATGCAGCTGGAGCCGGACGGCATTGTTGCGTAACGAACGGCATGACAGCCGCGTCCACTTGATGGCGTTCTTGCCTTCCTTGATCCATTGCTCGGCAGTGCCGCGCTGATTGTAGAACGCAACAACCCGCTCGGCAGGACGGCTCAGGTTGGTGACGATGAAGCCGACGCGGGGATACAGTTCCCCTGAGTGCCACTCCACCTTGGCGACGACCCGGCGGGGCTCCGTCCAGCTACCGGCCCGATAGCTGAAGTTCGCGTAATACCGACGAACTTCCTTCGGCGGCCGACCGACGGGGCGCTTGAGCAGGTGCGCGATGCTGTCGTGCAGCACCTTGTTGGCCGGAAGCCGGATGGCGTACTTGAAGCCTTCCGCTTCCAGAAACTCATAAACCTCGGGCGAGGCGAAGGCGGCGTCACCACGGAAATAACGCCGGAGTGTCTTGTTCCGGTATCGAGCGACCACCGGGTCCAACACATCGCGCCATTCATGGGCGCTGTGCACGTTGCCCGGACGCAGGGCGCAACGCTCCAGATCGCCGAACTGGTTGAACACGAACAGCGGGTGATAGCACGTGCAGCCGAAGTGACCGTTGTAGGCCGTGCCCTCCTGGTCACCGTAGGTCGGGCTGACGGAGCTGTCCATGTCGAGCACGATAATCTTCGGCGGCTTGCGCTCGTTAACCTGGTCGATCCAGATGCCCAAAAGGTCAGCGAGCGCGGCGAGGTTGTCATTGGTGGCGAGTAACTCCGTCTCGAACCGGCCCATCTGGCTGGTCGATGCGCCGCCGCGCTCGACAGCCCTGCCGCCGACGATCCACCGCATCGCAGGATCGCGCCCCAGCCGGTCGGCGTCGTTCACGTCCTCGTACCCGGCGAGACGACCATAGACGGATTGGCGAAGGAGACCGATGATGCCGTGCCAACCGTTCTTGCCGGTCCGGCTGTCAGCAATAACGTCACCGGCCAGCGTGGTCAGGCCGAGGGCTTCGTCCAGTTCACGATAGGCGAGCAGACCAGCGTCTGACGTGATCCGCGAACCGTGGAACTCGAACTTCAGTCTTCGGTCGAAAAACGCCCGCAGAAGCCCCCGATCCGACTCACCCTCCAGGTTCCGCATTCGACCCACTCTCCGTCTGATCTAATCCACTGATTCTTATACAGGAATCAGACGGAAACCGCATCAGATGGATCGGTCACTTGGGGAATGCGGGGAAAGATGAGACGGAACACCAATCACCAGAAAGCATCGGCCGAGAAGGTCGTGAAGGACATCCGGCGGGCGACTCGTCGGCAGTTCGGCGCCGAAGAGAAGATCCGGATCGTTCTGGAGGGCCTGCGCGGCGAGGACAGTATCGCTGAGCTGTGTCGCCGTGAGGGGATCAACCAGAACCTCTATTACCGCTGGTCGAAGGACTTCCTGGAGGCCGGGAAGAAGCGCCTGGCGGGTGACACTGCCCGTGAGGCTACCTCCGATGAGGTCCGGCATCTTCGCAGTGAGGCACTGGCACTCAAGGAGGCCGTTGCTGACCTGACGCTGGACAACCGTCTACTCAAAAAAAGCATGATCGCGGATGGGGGAGAGGAGGCATGAGGTATCCACTATCGGAGAAGCTGGAGATCATCCGGCTGGTTGAGCGATCCCATCTGCCGGCCAAGCGCACGCTGGCGCAGTTGGGCATTCCCCGCACCTCGTTTTATCGCTGGTACGACCGCTATCTGACCGGCGGACCGGAGGCCCTGGAGGACCGCCGCTCGCGGCCTGGCCAAGTCTGGAACCGTATCCCCGATGAGGTGAGAGACCGGATCGTACAGCTGGCGCTGGACGAGACGGATCTGTCGCCGCGGGAACTGGCTGTCCGGTTCACAGACACAGAGGGCTACTTTGTATCGGAATCCTCGGTTTATCGACTGCTCAAGGCCCATGATCTGATCACCAGCCCGGCCTTTATCGTCCTCAAGGCGTCCGACGAGTTCCAGGACAAGACCACGGCGCCAAACCAGCTCTGGCAGACCGACTTCACTTACCTCAAGGTCATTGATTGGGGCTGGTTCTACCTCTCCACCGTGCTCGACGACTTCTCGCGCACCATTATCGCGTGGAAGCTCTGCACCACGATGAAGGCCGAGGACGTCACCGATACGCTGGAACTGGCGCTCAAGGCGTCAGGTCGCGATCGGGCAACGGTCATTCACAAGCCACGGCTCCTGTCTGACAACGGCTCCAGCTACATCGCCGACGATCTGGCCAAATGGCTCGACGACCGCGATATGGAGCACATTCGCGGCGCTCCCTATCATCCGCAAACCCAGGGCAAGATCGAGCGTTGGCATCAAACCCTGAAGAACCGCATCCTTTTGGAAAATTACTATCTGCCTGGCGACTTGGAGACACAGATCGAGGCCTTCGTCGGCCACTACAATTATCACCGCTACCACGAGAGCCTGGGCAACCTCACGCCGGCCGATGTCTACTTCGGGCGCGGCCAGACCATCCTGTTGAAAAGAGAAAAGATCAAACAAAAGACGCTACAAACCCGGCGCTTGCAATACCGCAAAACCGCCGCATAAAATGACCAACCAGATGGGCCGAACCCTCTCTTAAATCAGGCCGCTCATCGGTTCCAAATTACCTGACGACGGACACCGTACCCAACTCCTCTCCAAGCTTGTCCAGTTCGTCCAAATCAGCCCGCTGAAGCCTGGCTGGTGGTGGATCACCTCGTTTTGGCTTCTGCATACTGATGACCAATGATCGTGACCGGAGGGCGTTGTCGGGAGCGCGAAGCGTGGCGATTGCTATCGGCGCGAAGGTAAAGAATCGCTTGGTCTTGTAGCCCTCTTTGTCGTCCTTATCGGCTCGCTCGGTTACAGCGGCGTCCCGCATGTGGCTTTGCTTGAGTATATTGGCGAGCTCACCATCGCTCTTGAATGAGTCCGCTTCGTCGATCAGAATAGTCGGAGGATTGCTGGCCCCAACGCCTCTGAACACTGCGGCAGCCGTGGTGTTCGAGGTCAGGCGAGCCCGAGCGCACAGCCTATTGAGCACACGCAATACCGTAGATTTGCCCGAGCCCGGCATCGGCGACGTCAGCACCAACCGTGGGGCTATGTCGAAACTGTCGATCACGTGAGTATGGGCCGCCCACAACGTCACCGCGACGGCGTCGTTCATCCGCATGGAGATGTGCTGTTGAATTCTGCTCATGACCCGATTGAGCGTTTCGCCGAGGTCAGTGGTTGGTTCTGTCAGCTCAGAATTAGCCTGAGATTCGTCGTCTAAATTGTTATTTACTATGGTCATCATGCGATTCGTGGTCCGGCCCGTCGAACCGGACCTTTTCTTTGTTGATGATCAGGAATCCGAGCGCGAACCTCATGGCCAGACCATCCCGCGCGGCCGTTCATCGATCCATTTGCGGACTTCGTCGTCCGACCAGCCCACGCTGTTTGGCCCAAGCCGAATCCGGGACGGGAAATCGCCGCGCCGTTCGCGGCGCGAGGTTGTGCTTCGGGATAGGCCGGTCACCCGAGTGACTTCGGCGAAGCGCAGTATTGGCATGGCATTGCTCCCCACTTCACCGTGAGGATCCCAGTTTCGCTACGCCCGACGGACCTGTGGATTGGTGGGGTCCGTTTTCCTTCTTATTTTTCTGATTTGGTGCACGCCGACTTTCCACTTCTCGGCCAGAATGCGGTTGATCTTGGCTTTGGCCATACCTTCCCGAGCGAGCTGAGTTGCCTCCACCACGATCCTTCTGTCGCGCGCAGCCTTGCTCATCTCGGCAGCTCGCTATCGGCCGCCGCTGCTCTGTCCCCGGAATCTCTTAATCATGGTCAGGTACGGGGATCGGCCGTTGAACAGGACGTCCCATGCCCGTCGCAGGCCTTCGTGGTCGTCGATCCGATTGGCGTAGACCCCGAGCAAAGCGACGAACCGCAGCTCGTCGAGTTCGCGGACAAGCTGACGCAGCTCCGGGCTCGGCGGAGCGCCGGGACCTTCTTTTGTCAGGGAATCCGGTAACCTGCGATCCAAAACGTAGCTGGCCACGTCTCGCGGCGCATCGAGCCCCGCTGCTGTTTCGCCCCAATCCTCAGCGCGCTTGGGGTCGTTGACTAAGAAGTAGTCGTAATCCTGCTGAATGGCTGCGCCGAGCCGGGACACCAAACGCTCCGTATCCTCATCGGAGCCCTCCCCGGCCAACCGTTCAAGGAAGCGAACGATCCACTGCAAGTCTGGTTTCACCGGCCGCCCTCGGAGATTGAAGCCAAGTTGGCAGCCCATCGATCGAGGGCGTCGCGTTTTTCGTGGTCGTATGAATAGCGGTCATAGACATGCGTTACACCTTGCTCGACGTGGTTCAGGATCTTCGAGACGACCAGCCGCGAAATGCCCATCGCGGTCATATAGCTAGCCGCGCGTCCGCCGGAGATCATGCAAGACGAAATCATCGATCCCCGTTAGCTCCCGAACCCGCACAGCCGCCTTCTAGGGACATTCTGGACGTGTTGGCCCGGCCGCGGGGAGGGGAACACCCATTCGCTACCGCCGCTGATCCGTCGCAGCTCCCGAAGCAAATCGATCACGGCGTCCGATAGCGGCACCATATGTGCCAAGCCATTCTTCGACGCCTCGGGAGGGATGGTCCACGACCGGGCATCGAGATCGATATCCTGCCATCGCATCGATGCCACTTCGCCGCCTCTCTGGGCGGTCAGGAGTCGCAGTTTAAACATCGGACCCATCATGGGACCGATTTCGCCAAAGGCCGCCCACAGAGTCCTGATTTCGTTTTCGGACAGAACCCGCTGCCGTTGGTTCTCCCGACCCGGCGCCTCGATCTGGACGCAGGGGTTGGTTTCGACCAATCCGCGGCCGATGCCCCAATTGAACATCTTCCGCACCAGCGCCAGCGTCCGATTGGCCTGGATCGGCGAGCCGCGATCGACAATGGCGTCGAGCAAGTGGAGCACGTCGGTTCGTCGGATGTCGGCGGCCTTTCGACGGCCCCAACGGGGGATCAGCTCCCGACCGATCACGCGGCCGTCTTCGGCCCAGGATCGTTTCTTCGCCCTGGCGTGCTTGTCGAGATAGGCGTGGGCGAGTTCGGCAAAGGTCGCGGAGTTGTTGTGGGCCTGTTTGTCGGCGGCGGGGTCTTGGCCACGCGAGGCGGCAAGCAGCACCTCTTGGGCTCGCTGGCGAGCATCGGCAAGCGTGAGCGCAGGGTAGTGGTCGAGCGTCAGCCGCCGCTTCCTCGGGTCGCCCCTGACCCGGTACATGACGAACCAGGTCTTTGAGCCGGCCGGCGATAGCCGGAGGCCGAGCCCGGTTGTCCTGGCATCAAAGTAATCAGTGCGGTCATTATCTGTTTTGGCCGATGCTATCTATTGGGCAGTGAAGTTGTGAACTGGCAATTCTTGTCTCTGGGTACCACGTGGGATACCAGATTAGCAGAGACGCGGCGAAACACAATGAGACGGGCCGATCAAAGGTACGGCCAGTGAATCAATCGGTTGGCGGTCATCAGTGGTTTCACGCTAGTTCACCGCGTTGCGCGGATACTCGACTCTTAATCAGCGGGTTCACGGTTCGAGTCCGTGTACACCAACCAATCATTTCAGATAGTTAGGAGAAATCGTCTGGGTCGATGTTTTTGCCAGTAAGCACATAGTAAGCGCAGCGAACGGCGAGTGCGTACTGCTTCGCCCCCCGCCTATGGGGCAGATCGTCGGTGCATGGGCTTCGGCACATGCCCCTCCAATTCGGGCGTCACACGACCCCGGCAGACCAGTTGGGGACTGTCTCGATCCGAATGTCCGCTGTGCGCGCCAGAGACTGTCGTCCAGGATTCGACGTATACGCTTGTCCGTCGCGGACGCGGAGTGCGCGCTCTGGAGCGGGATGGAGAGTTTGACCGTGACGTTCCAGACCAATGAAATCCGAGATAAAGAGGCCGCCATAGCCGCCAACCAACGAGAGCGAGGCGCCCTTTTCGCCTGCTGAACTCAAGGCCGCCACCCAGGTGGGGGTAAATGTCCGACGAGAAAGGGGCAACTCCAATGATCTTGGTACGATCATGCTGAACCGGGAGAGCTGGAGGATGGAATATGACCGGGATCGATGCGATATCACCGTTCGTCGTCCCAGCCGGCCGTGGCCGCACAAGGGACATGATCGTCGGATGGCCGACCAGTTCGACACCGCACGAGCGATGGAGCGGAGAGCCCGGCCAAGGTCGCTCACTCTCCTTCGGTGCCAGCCCCTATTGCAGAACACCCCTCGATTGCACCGCCGGGAATGCCGGATGAACTTCCTCACCGCGCAGTAGGCGCAGCGCATATTGAAGTTGAGTGTCCTCTGCCGGATCCGCTGGTATGAGATCGATGTCGGTAATTGGATTGCCGTCTTCGTCGACCGGAATATCTTCCTCCGGGATTTCTTCCAGTATGGACAGCGGGATCGGTTGCTCGATTACGATGTCTGGCTCGAGGCCAACGTTATGAATCGAGCGACCGGATGGCGTGTAATAGAGATTTGTAGTGAGCCGAATAGCGCCGAGGTCCGGACCAAGCTGGAAGATCCTCTGGACCGAACCCTTCCCGAATGACAGTGAACCGATGACGGTTGCTCGGCGAAGATCCTGCAGTGCGCCGGCCACGATTTCGGAAGCGGAGGCGGAGCCGCCATTCATCAGGACGATCAATGGAAGCCCGTCCGTGAGATCACCGGGCTGCGCGAAAAAGCTCAGCGTTTCCTCCGAGATCCGCCCGCGCATTGACACAATCTCACCCCGGTCAAGAAGGTCATCGGTGATCGCTACGGCGGTGTCTAAGAGGCCGCCGCCATTGTTGCGTAGGTCTAGAATGACGCCAGAGACCTGATCGCGGCCGATCTCGTCGATTATCTCAACCACGGCCTCGGCGAACTCCTCATCTGTTTGGGGTCCGAAAACGGTCAGGCGGATATAAGCGATATCGTCAAAAATCTGAGTGCGGACCTGCGGTGTCTGAATGATCGCCCGCACCAGCCCGACGTCGAACGGCTCGTCGAGGCCCTCGCGCTGGACTGTGATCGTGATCGCCGTACCCGGCGGGCCCCTCATCAAGTTAACCGCGTCTTCGAGGGTCATCCCTTCAACCGGTTGCCCGTCGATGGCAATGATAAGGTCGCCGGCGATGATTCCCGCCCGCGACGCGGGTGAATCGTCGATCGGCGTTATCACCAGAACCAACCCGTCTTCCATTGTGATTTGTATGCCAAGGCCACCGAATTGGCCGGAAATACCGGCCTGGTAGGCCTGATACTCCTCAGGTGTGTAGTATCGGGAATTCGGATCCAGCACCTCCAGCAATCCATTGATCGCGGCCCCGATCAGCTCGGCCGGTAGCTTCTGGTCGACATATTGGGAGAGAATTGCTTCAAAGATGGTGCCAAACAGATTGAGCTGGCGATACGTCTCGGAGACCTGCGCGTTGACGTATCCGCCCGCAACAATCCCCTGTTGGGTGAGGCCGAATACCGCGACGGATCCAAACAGCAGTCCCGCGATCAGATGTGGGACTTTTCGAAACATCCGGCGCCCAAACATCCGCCCATTGTTAATCGCGGTGCGCGGACGCTGACTCGGGATCGATCGGTGTTCTTTCTTCAGCATCCCTAGCTCTGGGACCTCCGGCTCCGCCTTAGCTTCTGACAATGATGACTATAGCACTCAGTTTGCCAGCCGACCACGGGTATCACGGTGAGCGTGACACCGGCCGCCGCAACGACAACATGTCGGAAGCCCTCACCGGTCTTCGAGTGTTGGGAGCGTTCTGGCCTGGAACATGGCGCTAGGTGAAGGGGCTGTTTGAGACCGAGTAACGTGTCCCAGAGCGCGGCGGAGTGATGCGGTAAGCCGGCTCTGCGTGCCAAGCGGCCCATGCCGGCAGCAGGTTTGCCTCATCATAGCCACTACGTAGCCGCGCATCGTGAGAGGATCGCTGGCATGGCGGTAGGTCGGGGGGTTAACCCGGTCACCCCTAAATCCTGCACTTGTTCACTATACGTACTCGTCGCATAATGCCGTTGACGGTCCGCTATTGAGGAACTCACCTACGCGGTCGAGGAATGGTCCGATGACGGCAATCGTCTGGTCGAGGTTCTCTCCCGATCAGCGAGCCAGAGCATCGCGGTGATGGCGTTCAGGGCCGCTCAGGCATCCCGACCAAAGGGCCGGATCAGGCTGAGGCAGAGAGCCAGAATAATCCTCGACACTGCCGAGCCCCGGGTAGCGGCCGGCAACAAATATCGGAAGACACCATGAAGAATGGCATTGGCGATCACACGGCCGGTAGCGGCAATCAGTACAAACACAACGAAGGTAGGGACCTGAACACCGGCCAATTCCTAAAGGGCTATAGAGGCGGACCGGGTCGTCACACGGGCAGCAAGTACAAACTCGGTGAGAAGTTCATTGCTGATCTCTACCAGGACTGGCAGGAGCACGGCTTCGAGGTTCTTGAAAGGGCCAGGAACGAAAAGCTGGCCGACTATCTCAAGGTCATCGCCATGGTGCTGCCAAAAGATATCAAGGTGTCGCTGGAGACCATGTCTGACGGTGAGCTGGCCCAGAAGATAGAGCAACTCACCCAATCCCTCGGTATTGAGTTGGTGCCCAGGGCTCCGAAAACGATTGAGCACGGTTCCCATGTGCTTCCCAATTCCGACGACGAGAACGAAGACGACAACAAGACCGAATAGCAGCAACGGTTGTGGGAAAGTGGACTCTCTGACTGCCTATTAGAGAGTCGTCAGAAGTTCGCTGCACCGTTAGCAAATTCAGCGACTTGGCAGCATTTCTGGCAGCCGAGCCAGACCCCCCTATGGGGCAGTTTTAGATGTCAGGACTGAGGCCACTACCCCCTCCGCACATGCCCGCCTAGCGGGAGGGCAGGACATCGAGGATCAGCAGTCTGTGTTATTGACGGTGCCATCCGGCATCGTCGCGGCGGAAAAGATCGCGCCCATCAGGTTCGCGCCGGCCTCCGCGGCTCGACATGACCGGAACGGCGGCCGGCCGCCCATCCACATACCCTTCCGTTTGGAGGCTGCGATCTTGTCTTGAATCCGCTCGCCTGATGCCTCTCGTTCGAACTGAGCGAAAGACAGCAGCATGTTCAGCGTTAGCCTTCCCATCGAAGTCGTGGTGTTGAAGGCCTGAGTGACCGAGACGAAGGTGACGTCATGGGCCTCGAACGCCTCGACGATCTTGGCGAAGTCGGACAGCGAGCGGGTCAGCCGGTCCACCTGGACACATCTTAACCCGCATTCCCCAAGTGACCGATCCATCTGATGCGGTTTCCGTCTGATTCCTGTTTAAGAATCAGTGGATTAGATCAGACGGAGAGTGGGTCGAATGCGGAACCTGGAGGGTGAGTCGGATCGGGGGCTGCTGCGGGCGTTTTTCGACCGAAGACTGAAGTTCGAGTTCCACGGTTCGCGGATCACGTCAGACGCTGGTCTGCTCGCCTATCGTGAACTGGACGAAGCCCTCGGCCTGACCACGCTGGCCGGTGACGTTATTGCTGACAGCCGGACCGGCAAGAACGGTTGGCACGGCATCATCGGTCTCCTTCGCCAATCCGTCTATGGTCGTCTCGCCGGGTACGAGGACGTGAACGACGCCGACCGGCTGGGGCGCGATCCTGCGATGCGGTGGATCGTCGGCGGCAGGGCTGTCGAGCGCGGCGGCGCATCGACCAGCCAGATGGGCCGGTTCGAGACGGAGTTACTCGCCACCAATGACAACCTCGCCGCGCTCGCTGACCTTTTGGGCATCTGGATCGACCAGGTTAACGAGCGCAAGCCGCCGAAGATTATCGTGCTCGACATGGACAGCTCCGTCAGCCCGACCTACGGTGACCAGGAGGGCACGGCCTACAACGGTCACTTCGGCTGCACGTGCTACACCCGCTGTTCGTGTTCAACCAGTTCGGCGATCTGGAGCGTTGCGCCCTGCGTCCGGGCAACGTGCACAGCGCCCATGAATGGCGCGATGTGTTGGACCCGGTGGTCGCTCGATACCGGAACAAGACACTCCGGCGTTATTTCCGTGGTGACGCCGCCTTCGCCTCGCCCGAGGTTTATGAGTTTCTGGAAGCGGAAGGCTTCAAGTACGCCATCCGGCTTCCGGCCAACAAGGTGCTGCACGACAGCATCGCGCACCTGCTCAAGCGCCCCGTCGGTCGGCCGCCGAAGGAAGTTCGTCGGTATTACGCGAACTTCAGCTATCGGGCCGGTAGCTGGACGGAGCCCCGCCGGGTCGTCGCCAAGGTGGAGTGGCACTCAGGGGAACTGTATCCCCGCGTCGGCTTCATCGTCACCAACCTGAGCCGTCCTGCCGAGCGGGTTGTTGCGTTCTACAATCAGCGCGGCACTGCCGAGCAATGGATCAAGGAAGGCAAGAACGCCATCAAGTGGACGCGGCTGTCATGCCGTTCGTTACGCAACAATGCCGTCCGGCTCCAGCTGCATGCACTCGCCTATAACCTCGGCAACTTCATGCGTACCCTGGCGTTGCCCGATACCGTGGAGCAATGGTCGCTGACGACGCTGAGGGAGAAGCTGGTCAAGATCGGTGCGAAAGTTGTCAGCCATGGCCGGTACGTCACATTTCAATTGGCCGAGGTTGCAGTCCCAAGAAGCTTGTTCCAGAAAATCTTGAGCCTGATTGATGATCTACGACGAAGACCCGCTCCGGCGTAGGCCGAGGGAATCGACGGCAAGGAGATTGCGACACGAGAGGTGTGTCTGGATGGCAAGAGAAACGACCAAATGGCCTTCCACGCGCTGGCCGATTACCAAAATCATGTCATCGGATGGCTGCAATGGGAACAGAGTTCCCTTGGAGATGGGGCCGTGGTACGATTTCCGCGAATTTGGATGTCATCTGGGGAATGTCGGCTAAGAACTATCCGGCTGCAAACTCGGCGTTCTTAATTGGTCGATTTGATACCGCTTTGTTCCAGGTCCGATTCCGAAGCGTTCGGTGTGGAAAGGTCCCTCGGTGAAGGTATCCGAGGTTTTTAGAGGTTCCCATTTGTTTGGCTAACCGTATTGTTGAGCGGGAATCGCGTCTGTACACTGGCTCCTGGCTCGGCGAGCGTGCCGTCAGGTTAACGCTAGCTCGTTTTCGTCGAGGCGCTCTGCGGCCATTATTGCTCGACCACACCTTCCGGCGCTGTTTCGAGGTCAAGAGCGGCAGCCAGCAGCGCCTTTGTGTAGTCGGTTGTCGGCCGGCTGAAAACCTCCTCGGCGTGTCCGCTTTCAACGATCTTGCCATGACGAAGAACGACGACATCATTGGCGAGAGCACGCACTACCCTCAGATCATGGCTGATAAACAGATATGAGAGCTGGTGGCGCAGCTGCAACTCGGCGAACAAGTCGACGATTTGGGCTTGGACTGAGCTGTCGAGAGACGAGGTCGGCTCGTCCAGCACGACAAAGCGCGGCTCAAGAACCATCGCCCGAGCTACGGCGATCCGCTGACGTTGCCCGCCGGAGAACTCGTGCGGGTAGCGAAAGCGGGTGCTCGGGTCAATTCCCACTTCGGTAAGCACCTTGGTCACGCGTTGGTCGCGCTCGACGGGGCTCAATTTGCGTTCATGGACCAGCAAACCTTCCTCGATAATGTCGGCAACGGTCATGCGCGGGCTCAGTGATCCGTAAGGGTCTTGGAAGACGATCTGCATGTTGCGGCGAAACGGGCGAGTCTCGCGCCATGATTTGCCTTGCAGCGAATTACCGAACACCACGATCCGGCCCTCCGACGAGATCAGGCGGAGCAGCGCCAGACCAAGGGTGGTCTTGCCCGATCCGGACTCGCCAACCACCCCAAGCGTCTGCCCGGCGCGGACGGTGATATCAATGCCGTCCAGCGCTTTGACATGTCCGATAGTGCGGCGCAGGAGCCCCCTACGGATCGGAAACCACACTTTTAGTCCCTCGACCTCCACCACGAGTTCGGCCCCCGGGTTCATCGGCGGCCGCCTGATCTTGGGCTCGGCGGCAAGCAATTTCTTGGTATATGCGTGCTTGGGTGCAGCGAAGATCTCAGCTGTGTCACCACGCTCGACGATCTCGCTTTCGGTCATGACGCAAACCCGTTTGCTGAACTTCCGCACGACGGCAAGATCGTGGGTGATGAACAGCATCGCCATGCCAGTATCGCGCTGCAGCCTGACCAGCAACTCGAGAATCTGAGCCTGTATGGTGACATCAACGGCGGTTGTTGGCTCGTCGGCGATAAGGAGATCGGGCCGATTAGCCAGGGCCATTGCGATCATGACGCGCTGACGCTGACCGCCGGACAGCTGATGCGGATAAGCGCCAAGGCGCCGGGACGCGTCGGCAACGCCGACCTGATCAAGTAGCTCTATCGTTTGCTCCCGGGCAGCAGCGTCGCCGATCCGCCCGTGGATCTTCAAAACCTCTCCGATTTGACGTTCGATCGTGTGCAGCGGGTTGAGCGAGGTCATCGGCTCCTGGAAAATCATGCTGATCGATTTGCCTCGCACCTGGCGGAGCCTATCTTCCGAGGCCAACAATAGGTCTTCGTCCTTGTAGAGGATGCGGCCTGAAGGGTGGAACGCTTGCGGATAGGGCAACAGCCGCAGGACGGAGAGCGCCGTGACTGACTTGCCCGAGCCGGATTCGCCGACCAGTGCCAGCGTTTCCCCGGCAGAGATATCGAAGGAAACCGACCGGGCGGCTTCCGTCGTCACCTCCCCGGAACGGAAGCTCACCGACAGATCCTGTACCGACAAAAGCGGCACCGACGGATCGAGCGCGTCGCTCATTGCCGGCTACCGGGCGACCTGACGGGCAAAGGTTTTGCGCGGATCGAATGCATCGCGAAATCCTTCAAAAACAAAAACCAGAAGCGTGAGCTGGAGCGCGATAACAACGAAGCCAGTTAGGCCGAGCCATGGCGAGCTTATGTTGTTTTTCCCCTGAAGGAGGAGCTCCCCAAGCGACGGTGATCCGGGCGGCAACCCGAACCCCAGGAAATCCAACGCTGTCAGGGCGACGATAGCGCCGCTCACGATGAACGGCATGAACGTGATCGTCGCCACCATCGCGTTCGGCAAGAGGTGGCGGAACATCACTTTGATGTCCGAAACACCGAGAGCGCGTGCCGCGCTTATATACTCGAAATTGCGCCCGCGTAAGAATTCAGCCCGGACCACACCTACCAAACCCGGCCATGAGAATATTATCAAAATAACCAATAAGATCCAAAAGCTCGGCGTGATCACGGCGGCGAGGATTATGAGGATGTAAAGCCCAGGAATTGCGCCATAGACTTCGATAACCCGTTGAAAGATTAGATCAACCCACCCGCCGAAGAAACCCTGGATCGCCCCTGCCGTGACTCCGATGACTGATGAAAAACCGGCCAGGAGAAGCCCGAACAGGACGGAAATCCGGAAGCCATAGATGGCTCGAGCCAACACGTCGCGGCCCTGATCGTCGCTCCCAATCCAATGGAAATTGCCGATATTGCAGTCCGGGTCTTCCACGCCGAGCACGTAGCTCCCACAACGCTCTTCAGGGGACATTGTCCACCATGGCGCAGCCGGCGCCGGCTCTGGGAGGTCGTGGTTGTTGGTCCGATGTGAGTACCGAATGGGCGGCCAGAGCATCCAACCATTGGCATTGATCTCGTTTTGGATGAATTTGTCCCGATAGTCGGTGGTGGCAAGGAAGCCGCCAAATTTCGATTCTGGATAGTCAACGAAAACCGGGAACAATAACTCGCCCCTATACGACACAATTATCGGCCTCTCATTGGCGATGAACTCGGCGAAGAGCGACATCACAAAAAGCCCGACAAAGATCCACAGTGACCAGAATCCACGACGGTTGGCCTTGAAATTGGCCCAGCGGCGCCTGACGATCGGCGCTCTCCAGGCGCGACCTTTGCTTGGGGCTTCCGCGACCTTCGCCGCGGTCGCATCGAGTTGACCGAGCTTGTCCAACTCAGACTTGCCTTGTCTCAAAGTCTATTCGTGGGTCCACCCACGTATAAACTAGGTCGGTAATTAAGCCCATCACCAAACCAATAATAGAAAATATGTACAACGTCGCGAATAAGACCGGATAGTCTCGGTTAATAGCTGATTCAAAGCCCAGGAGCCCGAGGCCATCCAGCGAGAAGATGGTTTCAATTAAGAGCGAGCCGGCGAAAAACGCGCCGAGAAAGGCGCCGGGGAAACCGGCGATGACGAGCAACATTGCATTGCGGAACACATGCCCATAGAGCACGCGCCGTTCGGTCAGCCCCTTGGCGCGGGCAGTAATGACATATTGCTTCCGGATCTCATCAAGGAACACGTTCCTGACGAACAGCGTCGAGGTGGCGAAGGCGCCGATAGCCATCGCAATGATCGGCAAAGCCAAATGCCAGAAATAGTCGCCGATTTTGCCGATCAGAGATAGTTCGTCAAAATTACTTGAGGTCAGTCCTCGCAAGGGGAATATGTCGAGGAAATTGCCACCGGCAAACAAGACAATCATCAGGATCGCAAAAAGAAATCCCGGTATCGCGTTGCCGATGATGACGATATTGCTGGTCACGATGTCGAAGCGCGAACCGTCGCGGACAGCCTTGCGGATACCCAGCGGGATAGAGATCGCGTACGACAAGAGCGTCATCCAAATGCCGAGTGAAATTGACACCGGCATCTTCTCCAAGATCAGGTCGATGACACTGATCTTGCGGAAATGGCTTTCGCCGAAATCGAAACGGAGATAGTTCCCCATCATCAGGAAGAAACGCTCGACGACGGGCTTATCAAACCCGTATTGAATTTCCAGCTGACTGATGAATTCGGCATCGAGCCCCTGGGCGCCGCGATAGCGCGCGCGGATGGCCGCATCTGCCTCGTTTTCGACGACGACCTGATCGCCGGCCTGACCGACCTCGCCGGCACCGCCGCCGGTAATGCGGGCGGTCGCCCGGATGTCGATCCCTTGAAGACGAGCTATCGTCTGCTCGATCGGGCCACCGGGCGCGAACTGAATGATCACAAAATTGATGATCATGATCCCGATCAAAGTTGGGATCATGAGGAGCAACCTGCGGATCACATAGGCCGTCATCTCAAGGCCTTTGCCTCGGCTGGTTCGAGCCCAAATCGAAGGAAGAGGGGGAAGCGCCTGAACGTGGCGCCTCCCCCCTTAATTCGTCCACTGAGTCGATCGGCGGGCAAGACGCAACTCGTCCGCGCCCATTGACCGCCCCGCTAACCGACGATTACCGCGCCCGCCCTATTTGGTCGGCCTTGGCGTCGTCGTACCACCACACCGTGGGGAAACCGATGCTGAAGGTCGGCAGCGGATCAGGTCGGGCAAAACGATCCCAGAAAGCCGCCCTAATCGCTCGCAGCGTCCAACCGGGCGTGACGTAGTAATTCCACATGAGGATCCTATCGAGCGCCTTGGTCGCCGCGACGAGTTCATCTCGGTCCGGCGCTGCCACGATGAGTTCGATAAGGGCATCCACGGCCGGATTGTCGATTCCGGACAAGTTTACCGTGCCCTCAAGATACGCGGTCTGCGATCCGAAGAAGGCATAGAGCTCATTTCCGGGAGACAAGCTTTGACCGCGGCCACTATAGACCGTGTCGAATTCCATAGCCCGAACTTGGTTCACCCATTGTGATGTGTCCATGGTGCGGATCTGAAAATCGATACCGATCTTCCTCAGCTCCTCTTGATAACGCAGAGCCTGTGGCTCGAGGCTGGGCTGGCGGTTGACGAACTCGATGATAAAGGGCTCGCCGGTCTCGGCGTTTACGAGAGTGTTGCCATCCAACACCCAGCCCGCGTCATTGAGAAGACCAAGAGCAGTACGCAAGTTTTCACGCAGCTCTTCCGGCGTCGAGCTCACCGGGTTTTGGTAGGCCGGGCCGAACACCTCAGGCGGCACCAGGTCCCGCACTGTTTCAAGAATTTCCAGCTCCCGGCCTTCCGGAGTACCGATCGCCGCCAACTCAATCCCATCCCAGAAACTGCTGAGCCGAACATACTGGCTGTAGAAGAGGTCTCGGTTGACCGATTCAAACGGGTAAGCGAGAGTCAACGCCCACCGGACACGGGGATCCTGAAACTTCTCGCGTCGCGTATTCCAATAGTATCCGACCATCAGGCCGGAGGATACTTCCGGCTCGAACCATTCGAGGATGACACGACCGTCATTGGCCGCAGGGAAGTTATATTCATTGGCCCAGACGCGCGCGATCGACTCGGTTCGGAAGTCATATTCGTCTGCCTTGAACGCCTCAAGCTGAACAGTTTCGTCGAGGAAATACTCGTACCGAATCTCGTCGAAATTGTAATGACCGACATTGACGTTGAGAGTAGCACCCCAATAGTCTTCGACCCGCTCATAGGCGATGGTCCTGCCGGCATCGACGGTCTTAATACGATATGGCCCCGATCCGAGCGGCGGATCTAAGGTCGGCTGCAGGAAATCTCTGGGTTCGCCATCTGCATCTGTTCCCTCCCAATAGTGTTTCGGGAAAATACTGAACTGGCCGACAATGATCGGCAGTTCACTATTGTTGGCCCCGTCGAATGTGAAGGTTATTTCCCATTCGCCGGTCTGCTCAACCGCGACGACGTGGGAGTAGTAGGCGGCGAGCCCAGGGCTGTTGTCGGTCTGCACCTCATAGGACCAGATGACGTCGGCGACCGTTATCGGCACCCCATCGTGCCAGTAAGCATCTTCGCGCAGCTTGTAAATTGCCCACGTGAAGTCGTCCGCCCAAATGAAGCCCTCCGCCAGCAAACCGTATTGCGACAGTGGCTCATCGAGGTTTCCCGTCATCAGGGTCTCGTACAGGAGCCCGGTGCCCGCAGCGAGGATCCCTGCGTCAGGGATCGGATTAAGGTTGTCGAACGAGCCGATCACTGAAAGTCTGACGAGCCCGCCCTTGGGCGCATGAGGGTTGACGTAATCAAAATGAGCGAACCCCGCTTCGTATTTCGGTTCACCGACCAGCGTCGCACCGTGGATCCACACAGTCTCCTGCGCGGAAGCGGCAACGATGAGTCCCCCCAACACTGCCAGTCCGCCCAACGCGATTGATCTCTTCAGCATCTTGAATCTCCCTGGTGGTTCGACTGTTCCTGATGCCCTGCATTGGCAAAGCCGCACCCAATCTACCACAAGAGGACATCACTTAACGTCACAAACTGGGCATGCTTGTCCAGAAGCGGAGAGGTGGGCCCGGTTTTTTTGAGACAGGTGGTTAAGGTGGATCAGAGGTGGGTTCGATTTGCGAGACACGCGAGTTCGAACCGTGTGCCGCGACGATCGATGGCTGGGTCAAGCAAGCCGACCGTGATGGTGGCTATCGCTGTCCGTCGTCAGGTAATTTGGAACCGATGAGCGGCCTGATTTAAGAGAGGGTTCGGCCCATCTGGTTGGTCATTTTATGCGGCGGTTTTGCGGTATTGCAGGCGCCGGGTTTGTAGCGTCTTTTGTTTGATCTTTTCTCTTTTCAACAGGATGGTCTGGCCGCGCCCGAAGTAGACATCGGCCGGCGTGGGGTTGCCCAGGCTCTCGTGGTAGCGGTGATAATTGTAGTGGCCGACGAAGGCCTCGATCTGTGTCTCCAAGTCGCCAGGCAGATAGTAATTTTCCAAAAGGATGCGGTTCTTCAGGGTTTGATGCCAACGCTCGATCTTGCCCTGGGTTTGCGGATGATAGGGAGCGCCGCGAATGTGCTCCATATCGCGGTCGTCGAGCCATTTGGCCAGATCGTCGGCGATGTAGCTGGAGCCGTTGTCAGACAGGAGCCGTGGCTTGTGAATGACCGTTGCCCGATCGCAACCTGACGCCTTGAGCGCCAGTTCCAGCGTATCGGTGACGTCCTCGGCCTTCATCGTGGTGCAGAGCTTCCACGCGATAATGGTGCGCGAGAAGTCGTCGAGCACGGTGGAGAGGTAGAACCAGCCCCAATCAATGACCTTGAGGTAAGTGAAGTCGGTCTGCCAGAGCTGGTTTGGCGCCGTGGTCTTGTCCTGGAACTCGTCGGACGCCTTGAGGACGATAAAGGCCGGGCTGGTGATCAGATCATGGGCCTTGAGCAGTCGATAAACCGAGGATTCCGATACAAAGTAGCCCTCTGTGTCTGTGAACCGGACAGCCAGTTCCCGCGGCGACAGATCCGTCTCGTCCAGCGCCAGCTGTACGATCCGGTCTCTCACCTCATCGGGGATACGGTTCCAGACTTGGCCAGGCCGCGAGCGGCGGTCCTCCAGGGCCTCCGGTCCGCCGGTCAGACAGCGGTCGTACCAGCGATAAAACGAGGTGCGGGGAATGCCCAACTGCGCCAGCGTGCGCTTGGCCGGCAGATGGGATCGCTCAACCAGCCGGATGATCTCCAGCTTCTCCGATAGTGGATACCTCATGCCTCCTCTCCCCCATCCGCGATCATGCTTTTTTTGAGTAGACGGTTGTCCAGCGTCAGGTCAGCAACGGCCTCCTTGAGTGCCAGTGCCTCACTGCGAAGATGCCGGACCTCATCGGAGGTAGCCTCACGGGCAGTGTCACCCGCCAGGCGCTTCTTCCCGGCCTCCAGGAAGTCCTTCGACCAGCGGTAATAGAGGTTCTGGTTGATCCCCTCACGGCGACACAGCTCAGCGATACTGTCCTCGCC
Organism: Kaistiaceae bacterium; assembly: GCA_963667605.2. Classification (GTDB taxonomy): domain Bacteria; phylum Pseudomonadota; class Alphaproteobacteria; order Rhizobiales; family Kaistiaceae; genus JADLGL01. The sequence continues at coordinate 303,702 of CAXXUZ010000002.1, read as the reverse complement.
GCGCAGGCCCTCCAGAACGATCCGGATCTTCTCTTCGGCGCCGAACTGCCGACGAGTCGCCCGCCGGATGTCCTTCACGACCTTCTCGGCCGATGCTTTCTGGTGATTGGTGTTCCGTCTCATCTCCAATCCCTCGTGGGTTAAGATGAGCCAGAAACCCTCTCTTGTTCAATCCGCCCAATCTGTCCCAGGGGCGCTGACGCCGGACACTGGAAGCACCGACGCCCGAGGCCTTAGAGACCGCGAGCCGTCGGCTCGGCAACCGCACTGATCTTGGCGAGCCACGCGGTAAGAAGTGCGGCAACGCGCTCGTCGACCGGCTTCTCGATCTGCCGCTTGTACTTGCGCGGGTTTGACAAAGGAGCAGACTCGTGGCGGAGGATGTGATCGACGTTATCGACGGCATGTGTCTCAGCCCGATGATTGGCTTGTGAGATTGCCTCTAAGTCGGCGACGTTCACCTGCACATCTTTGGTGCCGGTGATCGCGAGAAGGCGCGGCTTGGCCGGCCTGAGCGCCAGAAGCGGATCGTGGGCCATGAACTCGCGCATCCACTTGGCATTGACTTTGGCCATCTGAATCCGCGCCATGTCGGTGGTGGTCGCCTTGAGGTTGGCGAGCGCCTTGGCCTGCTGCTTGAGAACGCTGGTGCGGAACAACCTCAGAAGCAGCTTCACAGGTCTCGGGACAATAACGTCCTGCATCTGTGCTGCCTGCCAAACGAGCGTGTCTTCGCCATTTCTTGCGGACGTAGACAGGAGGACAGCGCCTGCAATCTCCGGGGTGTCGATCCGCTAACTCGCCGGCGAAGATCGCTCCGGCGCTGTGACCGACCACAACCAGGGAACCGACTTCGGGGAGAGACTGCAGATGAGTGAGCGCCGCTTCGGCGTCCGCCAGCTCATCATAGAAACCGGCGCTGATGTAGTCGCCGTCTGACTCGCCGACGCCCCGCTTGTCGAACCGGAAGCTCGCCCAACCGCGATCAATGAGCAATGTCGCTAGGTCTCGACTGAGACCCAGCGGGAGCCGTTTGTGGTTGCCATCCCGGTCAAGGGGTCCTGAGCCCGCAAGCACAAGAGCCGTGGGGTGTGGCCCGTCGCCGTCGGGCGCCAAAATCGTGCCACGCAACGCCACGCCGCCGGATGGGAACGTGATCTCTCTTGTTCTCATGTGCGATCTCCTATATATCACTTACGCTAATAATATCGATAGTGATATCAATCTGTCAATGGCTAGCAAAAAAGCAGAGTATTGCTGCATCCGACACGCCTGCGTGTCGTGCTCGCAATGACCGGAAACGAGATGACAACGGCGGAGCTGCAGGAACGGCTGCCCGACATCGCTCCAGCGACGCTCTATCGTCAGGTGGCAACGCTCGTCAGATCAGGATTGCTTGAGGTCGTCGCCGAGGAGCAGAAGCGCGGTAGCGTCGAGCGGACCTACAGGGTCGTCGAGTCGGCGGCAACGCTCGATGCGCAGGACGCCTCTTCAATGTCGAAGGATGAGCACTTGAGCGCCTTCATCACCTTCGTCGGGGCGTTGATCCAGTCGTTTGGACGCTACCTGGATCAGCCTGGCAGTGATTCCGGCAGAGACAACGTCAGCTACCGCCAAGCCGGTTTGTGGGTGACGCCTGATGAGCTTCAGAGGTTGGCAGTCGATCTTCGAGAAGTATTGGCCCCATACCTCGAGAACAAGCCAGCGCGGGGGAGATCAAGGATCTCCCTCAGCACCATTCTCATGCCTGATAACTCCGCGAAAGGGTCCTCCAACTGATTACTGCATCTGGTCTTTGCTGGACGTTCACGGGGCGAGGGAGCTCCAGGGACGAAAGAGGCGAGGGCTTCTGCTGGACATGCCCGGGCAGCGCCTACGGCTGGCGAGAGTGCATTTCGCGAAAAGAGATTAGCCGCTGCTGGCGCTCGTCCCAAAGGGCAAGACTGGCACAACCCAGGCTTTGGAGAAGATTGAGTCGGCCAACGTGCCTGAGCTCCGGGTGATCGCGTAAGACCAGCGGCAGACGATAGAAGGGGATTCGGCTGCAGAGGTGATGGACGTGATGCACGCCGATATTGCCGGTGAACCATCGCAGAACGATCGGTAGGTCGTAGTGCGAGCTGCCGTGCAGCGCCGTCTTATGTTGGTTCCAGTTTGGACCATCGGCCCATTCAGTCTCCTCAAACTGGTGCTGTACGTAAAACATCCAGGTCCCAATCGTTGCCGCCAATAGCGTGATCGGCACGTGCACAGCCAGGAACGGGCCGACACCGACCGCCCATGCCATTAGGCCTATGAAAATCACGATCGCGAGGTTGGTCGACATCGTGCTGATCCACGGCCGCCACTTTCCGCGCATGAAGCCGAGAGGAAGCCTATTCTCGAAAAGGAACAGCCAGGAAGGGCCAAGGCCGAACATGCTGATGGGGTGACGGTAGACCCGATACCTAATCCGTCGCCATGGAGACAGGGCCGCATACTCGTGAACGGTGAGCGTATGGACGTCGCCGGTGCCACGGCGCGAAAGGTTGCCGGAGCTAGCGTGATGCAGTCCGTGTGTGTGACGCCAGTGATCGTAGGGTGTCAGGGTGAGCACACTGATCGCGCGGCCAACCCAATCGTTCAGGAGACGCCGTCGAAAGAAGGATCCGTGGCCGCAATCATGCTGGATGATAAATAGCCGCACAAGAAAACCTGCACCCGGTAGAATGAAGCCCGCGTAGAGCCAAAGCAGGCCGCTATCGAGCGCCGCCCACATCAAAATCCACACCAGCCCCAGCGGCGTCGCGGTGATTGCGAGCTCAACAATGCTGCGGGCCGAGCTCGGCTCTTGATAGCGGCTCAACGTTCGCATCAGGTCGCGGGCGTCGAACTCTGTAGTTTGCTGGGTGATGTCACTCGAATCCAAGATACGTTACTTATCCGTCCACAAATCTGTCGATCGAGACGGTGTGGTAGCGGGGGAGATCCATAACTCTACCATCGCTGGCCGCTATAAGCTGTTACCGCGTCCTGACGGCCAGCACCTGCGGGGCAAAGCCGACTTGAATGCGGTCAAAGTTTATGACTCTTGACAGGTACTCTCGGATATCCGCTTTTGGGTCGATTGGTGTTGAAAAAGTCATCGCAGGGTCCAGCGCTTTTAGCACCCTGGAATGGATTGCTCCACCTGATCTTCAGGGCAAACGTCGAAGGAAATCAGTTTCCGATACACGCATCGGCAGGAATCAGATCCTGTCCGCCTTTTCGGAAGTCTTCATTGAGGCACTGTCGCGGACTTTTTCAACACTATCGGTCAGAAGCGTCATTCGTCCAATGTCCGCTTTGCGCCATGTGTGGACGGCTCTCCGTTGGCAAGGGGTTTTCCTGATGCGGCGCCTGCTGGTCGGTGCGGCCATGTGTTCGACCTGTTGGTGCGGCAGCATGAGCCGCTGGCCATAATGCCTTCCGCGAAGACGGGTCCCGACCAAAAGCACGCGCTTTGAAGCGCTCTGGCGCAAATGGGTTGTCCCATCTCCCGGTATCGACCGGTTGACGCATTACATCGCGATTGCCCTGGCCAAACTCCTTGTTCCTCAGATTGATTGCGGTTCCCTATAGCGATCCCCAGTGGTCATCATCGCCCAGATGATGCGGGCGGTCTTGTTGGCGAGTGCGACCGCAGCGATCTTCGGCGTTCGGCGAGCCAACAGCTGCACCAGCCAGTGTCCGACGTCAGCGCCCCTGGGACAGATTGGGCGGATTGAACAAGAGAGGGTTTCTGGCTCATCTTAACCCACGAGGGATTGAAGATGAGACGGAACACCAATCACCAGAAAGCATCGGCCGAGAAGGTCGTGAAGGACATCCGGCGGGCGACTCGTCGGCAGTTCGGCGCCGAAGAGAGGATCCGGATCGTTCTGGAGGGCCTGCGCGGCGAGGACAGTATCGCTGAGCTGTGTCGCCGTGAGGGGATCAACCAGAACCTCTATTACCGCTGGTCGAAGGACTTCCTGGAGGCCGGGAAGAAGCGCCTGGCGGGTGACACTGCCCGTGAGGCTACCTCCGATGAGGTCCGGCATCTTCGCAGTGAGGCACTGGCACTCAAGGAGGCCGTTGCTGACCTGACGCTGGACAACCGTCTACTCAAAAAAAGCATGATCGCGGATGGGGGAGAGGAGGCATGAGGTATCCACTATCGGAGAAGCTGGAGATCATCCGGCTGGTTGAGCGATCCCATCTGCCGGCCAAGCGCACGCTGGCGCAGTTGGGCATTCCCCGCACCTCGTTTTATCGCTGGTACGACCGCTATCTGACCGGCGGACCGGAGGCCCTGGAGGACCGCCGCTCGCGGCCTGGCCAAGTCTGGAACCGTATCCCCGATGAGGTGAGAGACCGGATCGTACAGCTGGCGCTGGACGAGACGGATCTGTCGCCGCGGGAACTGGCTGTCCGGTTCACAGACACAGAGGGCTACTTTGTATCGGAATCCTCGGTTTATCGACTGCTCAAGGCCCATGATCTGATCACCAGCCCGGCCTTTATCGTCCTCAAGGCGTCCGACGAGTTCCAGGACAAGACCACGGCGCCAAACCAGCTCTGGCAGACCGACTTCACTTACCTCAAGGTCATTGATTGGGGCTGGTTCTACCTCTCCACCGTGCTCGACGACTTCTCGCGCACCATTATCGCGTGGAAGCTCTGCACCACGATGAAGGCCGAGGACGTCACCGATACGCTGGAACTGGCGCTCAAGGCGTCAGGTTGCGATCGGGCAACGGTCATTCACAAGCCACGGCTCCTGTCTGACAACGGCTCCAGCTACATCGCCGACGATCTGGCCAAATGGCTCGACGACCGCGATATGGAGCACATTCGCGGCGCTCCCTATCATCCGCAAACCCAGGGCAAGATCGAGCGTTGGCATCAAACCCTGAAGAACCGCATCCTTTTGGAAAACGCGATTATACCCTGTCGCCAAGTACCATGATCTGAGAGACCTGTCACCATTCGTCAATGGGAGATGACAGTGAATTTCGCACCTATTCTTACATTGAGCAAGCTCTAACCGGGCTCGGCTGGGACACCCGTAACCCATCGAGGGGGGGGCAGTTTACACGCAAGGCGAGTTCCGGCGTCACGATAGCCTCTTAACTCAGGCGCTCGGCAAAAAAGCCCCAGAGAACACCATCGTCATTCCATGGGACGGCGGCCCACGGTACTGGCTTGTCGAGGCAAAGCGAGCACATCGAGACCGCGCGAAAGCTCTCCGCGAGGCGCAGGGCTACGCTGATCGTATTAACGCGGAGAAACCTGGCGCAGCTCGATTTGCCACTGGGATCGCCGGAACACCTGATCAATCTTTCTACGTCACGACGACCTACTGGGACGGATACGAGTGGCAAGAAGTAGCGATCAATAATTACGAGACGACTGGCTTTCTCACTCCTGAGCAATGCCGGGGCATCCTCAACCAGAACAATGCCCGCATCCTCCACTACGATGTTGATCTCGGCCGCTTTCTAGTCAAGGCAAACGCGATCAATAGGACGCTGTACAAAAACGGCGTCGCAGCGAGGGACCGCGCACGACTTGTTGCAGGGCTGCTGTTGGCCCTTGCTCAGGACAGCACCATGCGTATCAACGACGAACCGTTGACGCTGGTAAATGACGTTAACGGGCGAATCGAGGCGCTGCTCATGCAGCACGGCAGAGAGGACTTCCGCGCGGAGGTGTCGCTAAAACTGCCGAACACGCCGGAAAACCACCGCAAGTACTGGTCTGCAATCGTGCAGACCATGCAGCATCTCCGGGAGATGAACATCCGATCGGCAATCAACAGCGGTACGGACGCGCTTGGGCAGTTCTATGAAACGTTCCTGAAATATGCAAATGACGCAAGCGAGATGGGCATCGTACTGACGCCGCGCCATATCACCAAATTCGCCGTTGATGTCATGGCGATTCGGCATGACGATCTGATTTTGGACCCAACGTGCGGAACGGGCGGTTTCCTGGTGTCTGCGCTCGATTCCATTCGTGCCAGCCACTACAGCAGCCATCCTGACGTATACAACGCCTTCCGAAACGACTGCTTGTTTGGTGTCGAACAGGCCGACGATGTTTTCGCCCTGTCCCTGGTCAACATGATCTTCAGGGGCGACGGGAAAAGCCGAATTTACAACGGCAATTGCTTCGACAATGAGTTCGTAAGGCAGGACGGGCGCGTTCTCCGGCTCAAGAAAAATGACAAGCCGGGTGGCCCGATTATGCGCCCCTTCACCCGCGTCCTGATGAACCCACCCTTTGCTATTACTGAGCCGGAAAGTCTCTTCGTAGACTATGCGCTCAATCAAATGCAACCAGGCGGTCTTCTTTTCGCCGTTCTCCCGAACGGCCCTGTCACGGGAAGCGGTAAGGATAAGGAGTGGCGGCGAGATACGCTGAAACAACATACCGTAAGAGCGGTCGTAAAGATGCCGGATGACCTGTTCATGCCGAATGTACACAAAGGAACCTATGCCTTGATCTTGGAGGCGTGGCGGCCGCACAAAGCAAATGACGATGTGTTTTTCGGCTACCTCTATGATGACCAGCACGCGACCTACAAATCAAAGCTGCTGAGCGAGGGCCGTGCGCGGGACAACCTGGGCCGGATTACAGACGATCTCGCTAGGTTCCTACGTGATGGCCGAGCACTGATTGTTGCGGTGCCCAAAGAGATTTGCGTTTCAACGCTCAACATGGACCTGAGCTATGACTTTGCATCTGAGGCTTATCTTGGGGGTGGTATGCCAGATTTAGACACGGCCCCGCCGGTCGAAGAGCTGTTTGTAGAACTCTCCCGCCGCGCCGTTCGCAGCCCTCGGCGGCCGGCGTTAGTCCCTAAGCAGACACGGGAATTTGAAATTGAAGCCCTGTTCGATGTGAGGCGCGGACAATGCCCGCCTCTCAAGAAGCTGGCCGACGGGGACATCCCGGTGGTCACGTCCAGCGAGCAATCGAACGGGATCGCTGGCTACTACGATGTCCCGAAAGACCTCATTGAAAGCCACTGCGTCACAATCAGCGCCAACGGCTCCACGGGTGCCGGTAAGTCGTTCTGGCACCCTTATCAGTTCTCGGCAGTTTCCGATGCGTTGGTTTGTTCTTGGCGGGAAGGATGGAAGGTAAATCCAGCATTCTGCCTTTATGTTTGCAACGCGATTAGTCAAAACTCTTGGCGTTTCGACTACTTCCGTAAAAGCACATCCGCCAGAGTGCTAGCCGATATTCGCATCAAGCTTCCTGTGACGGGTGACCGGGTAGACTATAAATTCATTGATCGCGTGATGAACCGAATGCGCGGTTTCACGCGATTGAAGGAGATGCTCGATGTCTAAGACCAAACCCGGACAGGCCAAGCCCCTCTCTACTAAGAAATCCGAGGCCAAATTGTCAACGCCCGCAAACGGCAACAAGCGCGTCTTCGATGCCCTTCTCAGGCGGGCTGTTCCCGACGAAGCAACCCCACCAGAAGATGAAACATCCGATCCGGCATCTTCCTAGCATTGTGACGGAAATCAAATTCGCCGAGATACTTTGGCAAGTGCTTCGTGGACACATGGATGTGTGTACCGCGAATTGAGCGCTTAAGCTGCGACCAATAGCCTTCGATGCTGTTAGTGTGGCTGCCGTCTTTCACCCATTGCCCGCTTCCATGATTCACGGACTTGTGTTCGTAGCCGCGTTTGGACAGGCCGCGATAGGCAAACCACTCATCGGTGTGCACGACTGAACCCTGACGAACCTTCTCACGTATAACCGGCTCAAGGGTCCGTCGCTTGGCGTCCTTGACAACCTTCGTCTTGACCGGCCCCTTGCGCTGTTTTAGCCCGACGACCACGGTTTTCCCTTCCGCTCCGCGACCCCGTTTGCCGGGGCGTTTGCCGCCTACGTAAGTCTCATCCACTTCCACCTCTCCGAACAGCGCAGTGACATCCAGGCTGCCCATCAACTTGCGGATCTCATGGGCCATCCGCCAGGCGCATTTGTAGGTGACGCCCAACTGACGTTCCAGCTCCTTCGCCGGAACGCCGTGGCGCGTGGTGGTGAACAGGTACATGGCGTAGAACCACTTGTAGAGCGGCGTGGACGACTTCTCGAATGGTGTGCCCACGCAGGGATAGACCTGCCCTCCGCAGAACTGGCAGGCGAAGGACCGGCGCTTCTTCACGCGATGGTATTTGGTTTGCCGCTTGCACTCATGGCAAACTGGCTTATCGCTATAACGCAGCCTCATGATCATCAGCAAACAGGCGGCACTGTCCGGGTAGTCTTCTTGGAACTGAAGGAAGGTGTAAGTCTTTGCCATTGCAAACTTTCTCCGATCTAAAGGAGAGTATATAGCAATCTAACTTACTTGGCAAGAGGGGATAATCGCGTAACATAATTCGCCAGCTAGAGGAAGCGACAGACTTCTATGTGCGGGTAACAGATCGAAATGGTGCCGTACAATACGCAACCTTTACCCTGTCTGGGCTGTCCGAATTGTTGGTTCCCCTTAAGTCTGCCTGTCGGTGGTCTTAGCCGCCATGACCCCAGCTAACGACCACCAACCTCGCCACGGCCTGTCTCGCGTTGACGCGGCAGGATATATCGGCGTCGGCGTGATGCTGTTCGACGAACTTGTTCGCGACGGCCGCATGCCGAGGCCGCTACGGATCAACACCCGAGTCCTTTAGACCGACATTCCCCAGATGACATCCAAATTCGCGGAAATCGTACCACGGCCCCATCTCCAAGGGAACTCTGTTCCCATTGCAGCCATCCGATGACATGATTTTGGTAATCGGCCAGCGCGTGGAAGGCCATTTGGTCGTTTCTCTTGCCATCCAGACACACCTCTCGTGTCGCAATCTCCTTGCCGTCGATTCCCTCGGCCTACGCCGGAGCGGGTCTTCGTCGTAGATCATCAATCAGGCTCAAGATTTTCTGGAACAAGCTTCTTGGGACTGCAACCTCGGCCAATTGAAATGTGACGTACCGGCCATGGCTGACAACTTTCGCACCGATCTTGACCAGCTTCTCCCTCAGCGTCGTCAGCGACCATTGCTCCACGGTATCGGGCAACGCCAGGGTACGCATGAAGTTGCCGAGGTTATAGGCGAGTGCATGCAGCTGGAGCCGGACGGCATTGTTGCGTAACGAACGGCATGACAGCCGCGTCCACTTGATGGCGTTCTTGCCTTCCTTGATCCATTGCTCGGCAGTGCCGCGCTGATTGTAGAACGCAACAACCCGCTCGGCAGGACGGCTCAGGTTGGTGACGATGAAGCCGACGCGGGGATACAGTTCCCCTGAGTGCCACTCCACCTTGGCGACGACCCGGCGGGGCTCCGTCCAGCTACCGGCCCGATAGCTGAAGTTCGCGTAATACCGACGAACTTCCTTCGGCGGCCGACCGACGGGGCGCTTGAGCAGGTGCGCGATGCTGTCGTGCAGCACCTTGTTGGCCGGAAGCCGGATGGCGTACTTGAAGCCTTCCGCTTCCAGAAACTCATAAACCTCGGGCGAGGCGAAGGCGGCGTCACCACGGAAATAACGCCGGAGTGTCTTGTTCCGGTATCGAGCGACCACCGGGTCCAACACATCGCGCCATTCATGGGCGCTGTGCACGTTGCCCGGACGCAGGGCGCAACGCTCCAGATCGCCGAACTGGTTGAACACGAACAGCGGGTGATAGCACGTGCAGCCGAAGTGACCGTTGTAGGCCGTGCCCTCCTGGTCACCGTAGGTCGGGCTGACGGAGCTGTCCATGTCGAGCACGATAATCTTCGGCGGCTTGCGCTCGTTAACCTGGTCGATCCAGATGCCCAAAAGGTCAGCGAGCGCGGCGAGGTTGTCATTGGTGGCGAGTAACTCCGTCTCGAACCGGCCCATCTGGCTGGTCGATGCGCCGCCGCGCTCGACAGCCCTGCCGCCGACGATCCACCGCATCGCAGGATCGCGCCCCAGCCGGTCGGCGTCGTTCACGTCCTCGTACCCGGCGAGACGACCATAGACGGATTGGCGAAGGAGACCGATGATGCCGTGCCAACCGTTCTTGCCGGTCCGGCTGTCAGCAATAACGTCACCGGCCAGCGTGGTCAGGCCGAGGGCTTCGTCCAGTTCACGATAGGCGAGCAGACCAGCGTCTGACGTGATCCGCGAACCGTGGAACTCGAACTTCAGTCTTCGGTCGAAAAACGCCCGCAGCAGCCCCCGATCCGACTCACCCTCCAGATTCCGCATTCGACCCACTCTCCGTCTGATCTAATCCACTGATTCTTACACAGTAATCAGACGGAAACCGCATCAGATGGATCGGTCACTTGGGGAATGCGGGTTGGGATAGGCGCGCCGTCGACCTCGCGTTCGATGATCTTTCCGTAGCCAATGACGACGACGAGTTCGCTGCGTGACTAGGCGCCTTCCCCCTTACGTAACCGAGGAACGCGACAAGCGCGGCCGACTGTACGTCTATTTCAGGCGGCCAGGACGGCCGAAGGTTCGTCTGCGCGACAGTCGGTCGGCGGACTTTATGGCGCTGTACGCGCGCCTGCTCGCCGGTGAGGCCGTGCCGTCGCCGAGCGCGACGCGGCCGACTGGAACGCTTTGCTGGCTGGTCGAGCAATACGAGCGGTCTGCCGAGGTCCGGCGGCTTGATCCGCGAACGCGGCGCGCTCGCTCGCAGATTCTCGCTGCGTGCCTGGCCGAGCCGATCAGCCCCGAATCGGCGAGGACGTTCGGCCAGGTGCCGGCGTCCCGGATCACGGGTAAGGCGATCCGAGTGTTGCGCGACCGTAAGGCTGACAAACCGGCCGCTGCCGGCCATAGAGTAAAGGTTCTGCGTCGAGTGTTTGCGTTCGGTGTCGAGTTCGAGCATGTCGAAAGGAATCCGGCGCGCGACATTCCACTACCAAAAACCAGCCCGCAGGGATTTCATTCGTGGTCGGTCGCCGAGGTCCAGCGGTACGAGGCGAGGCACCCGATTGGCACGCAAGCGCGCCTCGCGTTCGCGATACTACTATACACGGGCCAACGCCGCAGTGACGTCGTAAACTTCGGACGCCAGCATGTAAGTGACGGTTGGCTACGGTTCACGCAGCACAAGAATCGGAACCGCGAGCCGATCGCGCTCGAAATACCGATCCGGCCAGAGCTTCAAGCAATCATCGATGCCAGCACGACCGGCGACCTTACCTGGCTAGTGACGTCATTCGGCCGCCCTTTCAAGTCGGCCGGGTTCGGTAACAAATTTCGGACGTGGTGCGACGAGGCGGGCTTGCCACATTGTAGTGCGCACGGCTTACGGAAGGCGGCGGCAACTCGCCTTGCCGAGGCCGGCGCGACCGAGCAACAAATCATGTCCATCACCGGGCACCGGACGTCGCAAGAGGTGACGCGCTACACCCGCGCGGCCCGCTAAAAAGTACTCGCCGAGCAAGCGTTCGCGCTAGACAATCAAACGGAAAAGGACAAAGCCTAACGAAGTCAATGCTAGACATGAGTTCAGATAACTCATTGATTTCATTAATAGTTGGCACTCCCTAGGGGAATCGAACCCCTGTTTCTGCCGTGAGAGGGCAGCGTCCTAGACCGCTAGACGAAGGGAGCGGGCGCATTGTCGGCGCAGTTCTGCGATATAGCTTCCGCCTCGGGTCGTGACAAGGTGGGCGGCCAAGTGCCCGGCCATCGCGATGGCCTTGGAACATCAACAAGACCGAACCCAAACATCACGGTATCATCTCGGCAATGGCGTCGCTGGTCGCACCCCTGCTATTTCGCCGTCACCCGGAATTGACCGATCACCACCATTGTCGTGGTGTCGACTAGCACCGTGACCAAATCCGGCCCGTCGCGAAAGGCGAGTGCCATTTGCGTGCCGTCGAGAGCGACCGACACCAGTTCGGCATCTACGAGCCCAACGGCTTCGGCGGTGATTTCGCCGATAATCGCATTGGCTGGAGACGGCCCGGGAATTTCGGTAACAATGGCGGAACTGGATGCACCAGTTTCGATTGTCGTATCGGCGATGAAGAAACGATAGATAATCGCAAACAACACCGCAGCGACGCCGAGACCGAGGGTCAGACCGCCGATCAGCATCAGCCGGTGCAGGCGTTTCTGCAGCCGCAGCAGCGTCGGATCGGGTGCTGCTTCTTCCCCGCCGTCGATTTGAGAGGACATGGCAGTTATCTCCGAGGATCGCCCTCAATTGGTGGAAGTGGAAGTGTCACCCGAGGCCGCCGGCACCCGCCTCGACGTCTTCCTCGCCGGCGCCGGCGCCGATCTCAGCCGCAGCCGCGCCAAGACGTTGATCCAAGGCGGCCATGTCATGATCGGCGGCGCGACGGTAGTGGAGCCGAAACGGCCGGTCAACGCCGCCGACCGCGTGCGGATAGCGTTGCCATCGCCCGAGCCGGCTGCGCCTCAGGCCGAGGCGATCCCGCTGTCGATCGTGTATGAGGATGACTATCTGGTCGTCGTCGACAAGCCAGCCGGCATGGTGGTTCACCCTGCCCCCGGCCATAGCAGCGGGACACTGGTAAATGCGCTGATCGCCCATTGCGGCGCCAGCCTCTCCGGCATCGGCGGCGTCCGTCGTCCGGGGATCGTCCACCGACTCGACAGGGACACGACCGGACTTTTGGTCGTGGCCAAAAATGACCGCGCCCATCGGCATCTCGCCACGCAATTCGCCAAGCACGGCCGTGGCGGCGGTTTGGTTCGCCAATACTCGGCGCTTGCCTGGGGCGTCCCCAACCCCGCAATCGGAGTGATCGAAGCCGAGATCGGCCGGTCGCCGACCAACCGCCAGAAGATGGCCGTCACCCCGGGCCGTGGCCGCAAGGCCGTCACCCACTACCGGGTCGCTGAGACCTTCGGCCCTCCCCGAGGGCCGATCGCCTCGCTGGTGAATCTGCAACTCGAGACCGGCCGTACCCATCAAATCCGCGTGCATCTGGCCAGGATTGGCCACCCGGTGATCGGCGACAAGGCCTACGGCGCCGGAATGGCGACCAAGGCGGTAAAACTCCCCGAACCGGCGCGAAGCCTTGTCAAGGCGTTTCCGCGCCAGGCGCTGCACGCCGGCTTGTTGGGGTTCAGGCACCCGGGAAGCGGTGAAACCATGCAGTTCGAGGCGTTATTTCCACATGATTTCAACCAGTTGACCTCAACCTTGCGCCGAATTGAGAGAAACTAAAATCACACGATCCTGAACGGAGGCGACCGTCACAGCAGGCGACAATCCTTGTGGCAAGTGCCCTGCCGACCTACATTTAGGTCACTCATGATCGCCGCTAGTGGATAAAATTTGACGTTTGAATCCTGCGAGGGATTCTCGCCGGGCACGTCGTGTGCGAGTCTGGCGCATGCGGCCAGGAATCATCGTCGATGTGAGCACCGCCGACCGTGCTCGTCTCGAAGCGGTCGTTGCGGACCGGAACAGCCGGCAGAAACACGTGTGGCGGGCACGGATCGTCCTTCTGAGCGGGGATGGTCTCGGCACGGTCGAGATCATGCGCTGCACCGGCAAGAGCAAGACAGCGGTTTGGCGTTGGCAGGAGCGCTTCATGCACGAGGGTGTCGAGGGGTTGCTGCGGGACAAGACGCGACCCTCGCGCGTTCCGCCGCTCGGCCGGGAAATCGCTGACCGCGTCGTCGCGCTGACGCTGAGTGCGCCGCGCCACGAGGCGACACATTGGACGGCGCCGGCGATGGCCAAGACGGTCGGCATCAGCGTCAGCGCGGTACAGCGCATCTGGCGGGCGCACGGGCTTCAGCCCCACCGGGTCCGGCAGTTCAAGCTGTCGCGTGACCCGGAGTTCATTCCCAAGCTGCGGGACATCGTCGGCCTTTATGTCGATCCGCCGGCGCACGCCGTTGTCCTGTCGGTTGACGAGAAGAGCCAGATCCAGGCGCTCGACCGCACCCAACCCGGGCTGCCGATGAAGACGGGATGCGCGGGCACGATGACGCATGACTACAAGCGGCACGGCACGACCACGCTGTTCGCCGCGCTGAACGTGCTCGAAGGGCGTGTCATCGGCCAGTGCATGCAGCGCCATCGACACCAAGAGTTCATTCGCTTCCTCAACGCCATCGAGGCCGACGTGCCCGCGGGAAAGCTGGTCCATGTGATCCTCGACAACTACGCCGCCCACAAGCATCCCAAGGTCCGCGGGTGGCTTACGTGCCATCCGCGCTTTTTCTTCCACTTCACCCCAACATCCTGCTCCTGGCTCAACGCCGTCGAAGGTTTCTTCGCAAAGCTCGCAAAGCAACGTCTCAAGCGCGGCGTCTTCCACTCGATCGTCGATCTCCAGGCCACCATCAACCGCCTCCTCGAACACACCAACAACGATCCGCAGCCCTTCATCTGGACAAAGGATCCCGACGAAATCATCGCCGCTGTCAGACGCGGGCATCAAGCGTTAGATTCCATCCACTAGGTCCTCGGAAGCACCGCGGTCGAAGAGCCAGGTGTTACGATGAGCCAGAAATACTCTCTTATTCACTCACCACCATCGTCCCAAGGGCGCTGACGGCGGGCGCAAACCAGCTGTCTGGCCTGGTTAATATGGTGGCGGGCAACGATGACGGTGAGGATCGGCTCGTCGACAGCCAGTTTGTTCGCAAGGAGGAGCGGGGCGGATCGGCACTCCAGATCATGGTCACCGAAGACACGGATATTTGTTCTACGTTCAATCGCTGGCTATCTATCAAAGCGGGAATCAGCTCGGCGACGCATTCTTGCCGTTGGCACGAGGGCTCGTCGCAGACGTCGGTAGGGCCGCTGGCCGATATTTGCCATGAACGGCGTTGTGGTTTCGTGAGCGCAGGCCTGACGGTGCGGCTCATCTCCGATGGCACGACGTCAAGGACGCTCGGCGCGTGCTCTGCTTGGGCGGCAGCACGGGAGCACGAACCGTGAAGAACTCACTATTCTCTGCCATTGCCACTATCGGAGACGACCCCGGCGTCCTGAGCGGCTTCCCAGGCCTGATTTTTAGGCACTCTCGGAGGCTGGGGACGCTTCCCGCGATCTTTCTTGAAAATACTCAAGCCCCGCGGGAATCCTGAGCGCCTCTTGGACATCATCGAAGTAGTGTTTCGCTGTGGCGTTGCTGACCCCACATTCCCCACCAACCGAGCGGAAGATGTTGCGGGGCTTGGCCCCACGGGCCCTCAGTTCGAGAACCCTTGCCCAGACTTCTAAACGTTTCCCCCCTCTTTCACGAAGCGCTGTCAATCTAGAAGCGACCACCAGTCTTATGACTCGGTCGGTTTCACTAGAGAGGGCGTCGATCACCCAACCGGAGACCGGAATTTTCCAAAGAAGGCAGGCTTTGATTGCCATAAACAGCGAGGCAACATCGCCGCCAGAGAAGCGCCGACCCCACCCATCTAGGAAATCTTGGTGTCGCTTTGGTCGGAATTCGGGAAAGGTCTCGGACTGAGTCATTTGCATTCATGATGACCGAGCGCTGCAGACAGAATGCTGCTGTTCCATATAGACACCAATCCTAGAAAACTCCGAACGGAGAGTATGGGCTGCAATCGAGCTTGTGGGTTGGCCGCTCGGCCGCGAAATGTTTTAACGCTCAACGCAACGATCGGAAAGGCTGCTCTAATGCTCAAGCTGGCGGCAGTGACATCAGCGATCGCCATTGCCCTCGTCGACGCGGCGGCGGCCCAGCCCAACTGTGACCCGCAGGCAGCTGAAGCCGCCATCGAGGCCGCCGACCATGCCAGGGCAACCGAACTTCTGAGGCCCTGCGCCGATCAGGGCGATGCCGAAGCCCAATTCACTTTGGGTCTCATTCACCACATCGGTCTCGGTGAACCGCCCGACTTCGCGGAGGCGGTTTTCTGGTATCGATTGGCCGTCGAGAATGGTCATGTTCGCGCCCAGTACAACCTTGCTGGGATGTATGCCAACGGGCGCAGCGGGCCACAAGACTATGCCGAGGCAGCCCGATTGTACCGCCTTGCTTCCGCGCAAGGCGATGTTAATGCGCAGCGGAACCTCGCTGTTCTTTACGCCAACGGCCGAGGCGTGCCGCTAAATTATTCCGAGGCGGCGCGGTGGTACGGCTTGGCGGCGGAGCAGGGCGACGTTTACGCCCAATTCAATCTCGGCGTCATGTATGCCGCCGGTCGCGGCCTACCGGTGGATCTTGTCCTTGCCGACATGTGGCTCGTCATCGCATCGGTCAACGGCAACCGTGGCGCTCAGAAGGCCTTGGACGACCTGGAATCACAGATGGCCGGCGACAAGATTGGCGAGGGCCGGCGTTTGGCTTGGAGGTGGTTGGCCACCCACTCCAACTAGATCACGCTGGCGACGGCCTTGAGCCAGGTCCGGCTTCGGCGGTTTTTGCTCGCCCAGTCCAGTGATGAGAGTTGGTTCAGCGTTGCCCTAGTGGATAAAATTTGACGTTTGAATCCCGCGAGGGATTCTCGCCGGGCACGTTGTGTGCGAGTCTGGCGCATGCGGCCAGGAATCATCGTCGATGTTGAGTACCGCCGACCGTGCTCGTCTCGAAGCGGTCGTTGCGGACCGGAACAGCCGGCAGAAACACGTGTGGCGGGCACGGATCGTCCTTCTGAGCGGGGATGGTCTCGGCACGGTCGAGATCATGCGCCGCACCGGCAAGAGCAAGACAGCGGTTTGGCGTTGGCAGGAGCGCTTCATGCAC
Organism: Kaistiaceae bacterium; assembly: GCA_963667605.2. GTDB lineage: Bacteria > Pseudomonadota > Alphaproteobacteria > Rhizobiales > Kaistiaceae > JADLGL01. The sequence goes on along the minus strand of CAXXUZ010000002.1, from coordinate 286,996 downwards.
GAGGGTGTCGAGGGGTTGCTGCGGGACAAGACGCGACCCTCGCGCGTTCCGCCGCTCGGCCGGGAAATCGCTGACCGCGTCGTCGCGCTGACGCTGAGTGCGCCGCGCCACGAGGCGACACATTGGACGGCGCCGGCGATGGCCAAGACGGTCGGCATCAGCGTCAGCGCGGTACAGCGCATCTGGCGGGCGCACGGGCTTCAGCCCCACCGGGTCCGGCAGTTCAAGCTGTCGCGTGACCCGGAGTTCATTCCCAAGCTGCGGGACATCGTCGGCCTTTATGTCGATCCGCCGGCGCACGCCGTTGTCCTGTCGGTTGACGAGAAGAGCCAGATCCAGGCGCTCGACCGCACCCAACCCGGGCTGCCGATGAAGACGGGACGCGCGGGCACGATGACGCATGACTACAAGCGGCACGGCACGACCACGCTGTTCGCCGCGCTGAACGTGCTCGAAGGGCGTGTCATCGGCCAGTGCATGCAGCGCCATCGACACCAAGAGTTCATTCGCTTCCTCAACGCCATCGAGGCCGACGTGCCCGCGGGAAAGCTGGTCCATGTGATCCTCGACAACTACGCCGCCCACAAGCATCCCAAGGTCCGCGGGTGGCTTACGTGCCATCCGCGCTTTTTCTTCCACTTCACCCCAACATCCTGCTCCTGGCTCAACGCCGTCGAAGGTTTCTTCGCAAAGCTCGCAAAGCAACGTCTCAAGCGCGGCGTCTTCCACTCGATCGTCGATCTCCAGGCCACCATCAACCGCTTCCTCGAACACACCAACAACGATCCGCAGCCCTTCATCTGGACAAAGGATCCCGACAAAATCATCGCCGCTGTCAGATGCGGGCATCAAGCGTTAGATTCCATCCACTAGGAACACGAATGGCAAAGCGGTTTCTCTTCCCCAAATGGCCGCGCGGCACCTATGGTGATTGGAGAGGGCGCATCTACTTGCCGATGTTTGCCCGGGCCGGTTTCTTTGATGGCAAGGTGATCGCCCCGAACTACCTCTATTATGCCGTTCTGAATCAACTCGATGAGCTGGCGGCCGCTTCAAATGCAATCTTGCTGATGACCGGGTATGGGGCCGTTCAGGCCGCGCTGCAAAGCCGCTATCCCGACAAGCCCATGTCATTGATCCGTGTTGGCGATCGCGCCGATCCCCGGCGTACCAAATCTCGCAGTCCATACTTCCTGGCCGAGTGTTTCGCTGCCCTGCCAACCGACCTCACAGTGACTCTGTGTTTGGTCAGTGGCGGTCCTTGGCCATTGATGTATTGCACCTGGCTGAAACAGCGCGGTGGTGTCGCCATCGACCTCGGGTCCGACTTCGACTTATTGGCTGGCGAGGTCTCGCGGCCCACACATCGCCGCGTGGCAACCGAGAAGATAGCTGCCTATGCCGTCACCTCGCCGACCGAACAAGACGACAGGGGGGCACCACCCGGTTGACCAAAGTCCTCGTTCTCTGCCCGACTTTCGATCATTGCGACACGCTGTCCGCGTCGATCGCCAGCGTCCAAACGCAGAGTTTTAAAGAATGGGAGATGGCGGTCATCGATGATGGCGCGCCGGACAGGACCTTCGAAATCCTCAGCGCCATCAGTGCGGAAGACCAACGGGTAAAGGCTTATCGGCACCCAAAGGGAGACCGCCATGGCGAGAGCTATCGTGATCCGGTGATCAGAGCGTCAAACGCCGAATTTGTCTGCCATTTGAGCGATGACGATTTGTGGACGCCGAACCATCTTGCCAGCATGGTGGCATCGCTGGAGCAGGCTGATTGGGTCAACCAAGCCCCGCTCCGACTCCTCCCCGGCCGATCGGCCGACTGGCGTCCGGTGAATCACGGAACACCGCAAGGGAGGGAGGCGGCGCGCCGACGCATCGGCCTCAGCGCCGGGATCAACTATGTCGGCTATCGCCGCGATACATATCTCCGACTGCCGGAAGGCTGGACCTGCGCGCCCAAGGATGCCGGCTCCACCGACATGTTCATGTGGTCGAAGTTTTTCCACTACCCGGAATTGACTGTCGCCAGCTCCGCTGAAACGACGGCAATTAAGCTCCCGAGCCGAATCGCTCCTCGCGCCAATCTGACGCCAATCGAACGACTCGCCGCTCTCACCCCGTGGCTCGCTCGCCTCGCCGAACCGACCCTTGCCTTACGGCTGCGGCTGAAGGCATCGGTCGGGGCTCGAATGGCAAGGATCTTCGCGATCCACGACCCCAATGCGAGTTCGATTGAGGAAGCGTTTGTTGCCGCCGGGCTGGTCGTGGTCGATGCCATGGCCAAGCCCCGTCCCGCCGTCAACGGGGCGCCAATGATCTTGCCGCTGACCGATACGCAACGGCAGCAGGCTTGGCTGGCCTAGGCAATGCTGCGCGCCTTCGACGGCGGAGATGAAGAAGCCCGCCTTGCCGTCCGCCGAAAACTCGGCACTGACGCCAAGCAATGGCGAGCGACGACAAAAGCGCTTGGCATCGACCGACCGGAGGCGGCGGTTTTGGCCTCGCGCCAGATGCGCGCCCAGTGCCCGGAGATCCCAACGCCGCACATCATGGGTGCCGATCACCTCATCCGCCTCGGGCGTATGGATGAGGCGCTCGAACAAATTGCGGCACTCGAACACCGTTGGCCCGACCACCGCGCCCTGGCACGACTTCACCGTATCTCCCGCTACCAGCCCGTCGCCGAGCCGAATGAATAGGGGATCAGCGGCGTGTCGACCGGCAGGCAGTATTTATCCGGGTTTGAATGGTCATATTGGATCGTCGGATAATTGACGACCACAACGTCCTTGGAACCGACATTGTGGTCGGCATGCCAGACATTTTTCGGCACATTGACCAAGCGCGGCTTGCGCTCCGACAGGACGATTTGGCAGAGCTCGCCAAAGGTCGATGACCCAGGGCGAACGTCGTAGAGCACCAGCATCATCTTACCCTGAAGGATGGCGTAGCGGTCTTCATGTTCATGGTGGAGGTTCCAACCCTTCACCACATTCGGACGCAAGGTGAATGTGTAGGAGAACACCAGCGGGTCGGGATGCCAATCCCAGCGCGGATCATAGAGTTCGGTGACTGTGCCACGCGAATCGGTGTGGACGCTGAGTTCGCGGATCGAAACGCCCTCGGTGACACGTCGTAACTGCGCGCCTTCGGACGTTACGGTAGCGACATCTCGCCGGGCAGCTTCGAACAGCTCGGCGAACTTGGCAGCCTGCTCGTCATGCGACCGCGGTTCGGACATAGCCCAACCTCCTCGGAAATGACCTCACCATTTCCTTAGGTCGGTACCCGATGTCAAAGCAAGAGTTTAACGAAAAGAGGCCGCCCCGGTGCGCCGGGTGGCCTCACCGGTAGAAATGTCTGGACGCGAACAAAAAATCGTAGTCGGCTAACCCCTGGAAGGTGTCGTCCAATGCGCCGCCAAGCGCCGTCGCGCCGGCAATAATGGCCACGCCGATGAGAACGGCTATCAGGCCATATTCGATAGCGGTGGCTCCGGACTCATCCTTGACAAACCGAGAAACGAGATTCCTCATGTTGGACTCCATCGCCTGTTTACCTCCGAGCCGAATCCGCGGCTGCGAAATCGACTAACAGCTATCTTGACGATGAATTGATATGCAAGCGTTAAGCTGTTCCGACGTATCATGGAAGTCAATTAGCGGGATGGTAACGCTAACGCCGAGTAAAGACGATCGTATGTTGTTTAAAGATCGAGGTAGTGCTATCAAAATTCAACAAAAATCGTAGTCGCCAGTTAACTAGTTCAGTCCAACCGTGGGAAGATCTTGTTAATCAGCCTTGCTAGCTTGGAATGCGGCGAACCCTTGCTAGAGTGCGAGTTCCCGCTCACCAGCGAACAACGACTGAGCTGAACGCCGCGGACATCGGCCAATGCCTCGCCGTCTCATCGCCCTCGCCGCACTCGCCTCTCTCCTGGCGGCTTCGCGCTTATGCCGAGATTTGGCTAGCGACTTGTATCGACGGCAAGAACATCCGCTTCGTTCACCAAGTCGGCGAGGTGGGGGCTCTTTCGATGCAGATCAATGTCGGCGAGGGAGTGCCGCCGGCAGTTATCCAGATAGCTGCGCTGGAGCAAACATTCTATGATGGTGAAATGGTCTGCGGTGCCGTAGTCGGCCATCGCCGGACCTTTGCTGACGAACCGGTGAGTGAACTCTGCGCCGACAATGTGAATTCGGTGATCTTGGTCAAATACTGACACGCGCTGGAGGACCGGCCGACAATGATTGGTCGTTTCTGTGTGGCCGATGTCACCATCGTCAAGGACTAGATCAAACGCGCTTGCGCTGAGGCTGGTCAGACCCGGCTAGGCGAACGATACCTTGAGAATCTCATAGCTGTGCGAACCGCCCGGTGCGGTCACTTCCACCGTGTCCCCGACACTCTTGCCGATCAGGGCGCGAGCGATCGGCGAGGAGATCGAGATCCGGCCTTCCTTCACGTCCGCCTCGGCATCACCGACGATCTGGTACACCTTCTCCTCCTCGGTATCCTCATCGACCAGCTTTACCGTGGCGCCGAAGATCACCGACTCGCCGGAGAGCTTCGAAACATCGATGACCTCGGCCCGGGAGAGCCGATCCTCCAATTCCGCGATCCGGCCCTCATTGTGGCTCTGAGCATCCTTGGCCGCGTGATACTCCGCGTTCTCGGACAGATCGCCGTGCGCCCGCGCCTCGGAGATGAGCTCAATGATGCGCGGACGCTCCTGGCTGGTTCGCCGCTTCAGCTCCGCTTCCGCCGCCGCGTGTCCCGCAACCGTCATCGGCACTTTTTCGATCATCATTCAAATCCCGCCCAACGAGCCGGCGACACGGCCGAATAGTTCATTTTTCGCCTGAATATCCGCGTATCGAGGTCAAGCCACAGCGAAATATGATTGTAGCGGCCGAACCTCAAGGTCGCCAAGACTGTAGGCCTCAATCCCTTGCGCCGCCGCCACGGCCCCCGCCACAGTAGTGTAGTATGGGACCTTGTGCAGCAACGCCGCGCGCCTCAACGATCGACTGTCGGCAAGGGCCTGGGCACCTTCGGTGGTGTTGAAGACCAGCTGCACCTCGCCATTCTGCATAGCATCGACGATGTTTGGCCGCCCTTCAAGCACCTTGTTGACACGACCGCACTCAAGACCCTTTGCTTCGAGAAAGGTCTTGGTGCCGCCGGTGGCGATGATTGAGAAGCCAAGCTTATTTAACCGATTGAGTGGCCCCACGATTCTTGCCTTGTCAGCGTCACGAACCGAAACGAACACGGTGCCGCTGGTTGGCACCAGCGCGCCGGCAGCGAGCTGACTCTTGGCAAAGGCGATCGCGAAATCGAAATCGAGCCCCATCACCTCGCCGGTTGATTTCATCTCCGGGCCAAGCACGGTGTCGACGCCTGGAAAGCGATCGAAAGGAAAGACCGCTTCCTTGACCGCGATATGCTTGAGTTTCCCGGTCTCGACCGAGAAATCGGCGAGCTTCTCGCCGGCCATCACCCGCGCGGCGATCTTTGCGATCGGCTTGCCGATGGTCTTGGCGACGAAAGGCACCGTCCGCGACGCACGCGGATTGACCTCGAGCACGAATATCTCGCCACTCTTGATGGCATATTGGACATTCATCAAGCCGACGACCCCCAACGCCTTGGCAAGGTCGGTGGTCTGACGCGTCAACTCCTCGATCAACTCGGGCGGAAGCGAATGCGGCGGAAGAGAGCAGGCGCTATCACCAGAGTGAATGCCGGCCTCCTCGATATGCTCCATGATCCCGGCAATGACGACACCCTCGCCATCGGCCAATGCGTCGACATCGATTTCGACCGCGTCAGAGAGATAGCGATCCAACAATAGCGGGTTCCGTCGCAGCAGCGCATCGGCCTGGGCAATCTTGTCACCGCGATGCCGTATCCTAATTTCGTGCGGCACCAGCTCCGGCAAGGTCTGCTGCAAATAGGCCGAGAGCGAGTCCTCATCGCGGAGGATCTGCATCGCGCGGCCGCCAAGCACATAAGAGGGCCGCACCACCAGCGGCATTCCAAGCTCCGCCGCCACCGTCCCCGCTTCCGCCAGCGAACGGGCGGCGCCGCTTTGCGGCTGCCGCAATCCGAGCCGCGACAGCAATTGTTTGAACCGGTCGCGATCCTCGGCAAGGTCGATCGCATCCGGCGAAGTGCCCAGGATCGGCACTTCCGCTTCCTGCAGCGCCACTGCGAGACCGAGCGGCGTCTGGCCGCCAAACTGCACGATAACGCCAAGCAGCGTTCCTTTCGACTGCTCGACGCGAACGATCTCAAGCACATCCTCGGCGGTGAGCGGCTCGAAATAAAGCCGGTCCGAGGTGTCGTAATCGGTCGAGACGGTCTCCGGATTGCAATTGACCATGATCGATTCATAGCCGGCATCGGCGAGCGCGAACGCTGCATGACAGCAGCAATAATCGAACTCGATCCCTTGCCCGATCCGGTTGGGCCCGCCGCCGAGGATCATCACTTTGGTCCGCTCGCTCGCCTCGGCCTCGTCGATCAGCCTGCCAGCAAACGGCATCTCATAACTCGAATACATATAGGCCGTCGGCGAAGCGAATTCGGCGGCGCAGGTATCGATGCGCTTGTAGACCGGGTGTACCGCACACCGCCGTCTCAGCGCTGCCACATCGACTTCCGAGATTCCGGTGAGCGCGGCCAAACGAGCATCGGAAAAGCCCATGGCCTTCAGGCCGCGCAACGGGCCGGCGGTGCTCGGCAAACCTAGCCGCCGCACCCTGTCCTCGATCTCGACGATCCCCTTGACTTGGGCCAGAAACCACCGGTCAATGCGACAGGCCTTGTGGACATCGTCGATGCTTACGCCTAGGCGAAACGCCTGCGCCGCATTGAGCAGCCGGTCCGGTGTGGCGCGGCCGAGGGCCGCCCGGATCGCGTTCTTGTCATCGCCAGCGCCGAGGCCCGGAATCTCCATTTCGTCAAGACCGGAAAGTCCTGTCTCCAGCCCGCGCAACGCCTTTTGCAGCGATTCGGCAAAAGTCCGGCCGATCGCCATCACCTCGCCGACCGATTTCATCGACGTGTTGAGGACCGGCTCTACTCCGGGGAATTTCTCGAAGGCAAAGCGCGGAATCTTGGTGACGATGTAATCGATCGTCGGCTCGAACGAGGCCGGTGTCGCACCGCCGGTGATGTCGTTTTCCAGCTCGTCCAGAGTGTAGCCGATCGCCAGTTTAGCGGCGATCTTGGCGATCGGAAAGCCGGTCGCCTTCGACGCCAGCGCCGAGGACCGCGACACTCGCGGATTCATCTCGATCACGACCAGACGGCCGTCCTCCGGATTGACTGCGAACTGAACGTTGGAGCCGCCGGTCTCGACGCCGATCTCGCGCAACACCGCAATCGCGGCATCGCGCATCATTTGATATTCCTTGTCGGTCAGGGTCAGCGCCGGCGCCACAGTGATCGAATCACCGGTATGAACGCCCATCGAATCTACATTCTCGATCGAGCAAACGATTATGCAATTATCCGCCTTGTCGCGGACGACCTCCATCTCGAACTCTTTCCAGCCGAGCACCGATTCTTCGATCAGCACCTCACTGGTCGGTGAGGCGTCGAGCCCGCGCTCGACGATTTCGAAAAATTCGGCGCGGTTGTAGGCGATGCCACCGCCAGTACCGCCAAGGGTAAAAGACGGCCGAATGATCGCGGGTAGGCCGACAAATTGGAGTGCTTCCAGCGCTTCGACCAACGCGGTTTCCTGGTAGCGCTTGCTCCGTTCGCGCCGGCTGGCCGCCCATTCGCGCTCGAATGATTCACGGAGCTTCAGCCGCTCGTCCCCAGATATTTTGAGCGCGTCAATCCGGGCAAGATCATCCCGGCGCCGATTTCGCGCCTCCTCCTTCAGCACCGAAGCGTTGGCGAGTCGCGAGCGCGGCGTCTCCAGGCCAATTCGATGCATCGCCTGCCTAAACAATTGGCGATCTTCGGCCATGTCGATCGCCTCGGCCTTGGCGCCGATCATCTCGACATTGAACTCGTCGAGAATGCCCATGCGGCGAAGTGACAAAGCGCAATTGAGCGCTGTCTGCCCGCCCATCGTCGGCAGCAACGCGTTCGGCCGCTCCTTGCGAATCACTTTGGCGACGATTTCGGGGGTTACCGGCTCGATGTAAGTGGCGTCGGTAAGGTCCGGATCGGTCATAATCGTGGCCGGATTGGAATTGACCAGGATCACCCGGTAGCCCTCGGCCTTCAGCGCCTTGCAGGCCTGGGTGCCGGAATAATCGAATTCGCAAGCCTGCCCGATGATGATCGGCCCGGCACCGATAATCAGAATCGATTCGATATCAGTGCGCTTGGGCATTTTTGTCAGACTCGTCGGCGAACGAAACCCCGGCACGGAATCCCGCCCGGGGCTGCAGATTCAAAACAGTCAGGCTAAAGCGGGCTTATAGGCGATTGTGGCAGCCGGGAAAAGGCGATGCAAAAACGCCACAGTGTGGACTCAGGCGCGCCCCAATCTTGCCGTGCTTAGCTGGAAGTTAACCCTCGTCTCGCGAATGTGGCGGGATCAGGCGGAACTCCACGCAAGGAGAGGACGATGAAGATCCAAGACTTCGAGGCGATGTATATCGCCGATCTGCGGCTAGCCCGCGATAATGCCCACACGCTGGTAAAGGCGCTGCCCAAGCTGGCTCAAGCGGCCCAGGATCCTGAGCTTGCCGAGGCGTTTGGAGCCCTTCTCAGCGAGACGTCGCGGCAACTGGACCAGCTTGACCAATTGCTGTCGCTGCCGGACGACCCCGCCGCACACGATGGTGACGAGGCAATCGTCGGCCTCATCGCCAAGGCACTGCACGTCGCAAGCGAAACGGCGCCCGGCCCACTGCGCGATGCCGCTTTGATCGCTGCAGCTCAGCACATCCAGCACTATGAGATCGCGACCTATGGCACTCTTGCCGCCTACGCAAAAATACTCGGTCGCCATGATCAGAAGCGGATTCTCGGCGCGATTCTCGAAGAAGAGCGCGCCATCGACGAGGATCTCACAGTGATCGCCGCGGGGCTTCTCGACCCCTATCGGGCAAAGGTCGCCGCCTGAAGGGCTATCTGGTCGGGCGCGCCGGCCGTTTGATCAGACTTCTGAGATCGAAGCCTTCGTCGCCGGCTTGCTCCGGTGTCGGGAGATTGTCGTCGGCATCGAGTACCCGCCGGCCGAGCATGTGGTCAGCGGGGCGATTGACCGAATCGATTTCGACCAGCCTTTCGCCGGCGAACTGAAATACCGAGAACGCACCGTCTTCCGGCTTGCCTCGGATCACGCGCCTTGTCGCCAGATCGGCCAGCCCGACCATTTGCAGCTTCACGTCCTGCTGATCGGACCAGAACCACGGCACCGCACGATAGGATTGGCCATTACCGACGATGGTCTTGGCCAACGCCTTCGCCTGATCGACCGCGTTTTGAACCGATTCCAGCCGGATACGCCGATTGATCGAAACCTCCTGGAACACCGCGCAATCGCCAATCGCGAAGATCTTCGGGTCATCCGTGGCAAGGTTTGGCCCGACCACGATGCCGTTCTCGACGCTAAGGCCGATTTCCTCGGCAAGCTCGACATTGGGCACCACGCCGATACCGAGCACGACGAGATCGGCCGGAATCGCGTCGCCGACATCGGCTTGAACGGCAGCGACATTGCCGCGGCCATCGCCGATGATCCCTGCCGCGGGAGAGTTGAGCAGCACCTGCGAACCCCAACTGTGATGAAGGTCCAGGAAATGCCCCGAGATTTCCGGCGCAACCGCTCGCCCCATCAGGCGGTCCGTCGCCTCGACCACTGTCACATTCCTGCCGAGCGAACGAGCTGTCGCCGCCAATTCGAGCCCGATAAAGCCACCGCCGATCACCACCACTGACTCGGCGTTGCGGAACCCGTCATGGAGCTTACGGGCGTCGGCAGCGGCGCGGAGGAGGAAGACGCCGTTGACATCGGTGCCGGGGATCGGCGGCAATCGCGGTCGTGAGCCGACGGCCAAAACCAGATGCTCGAAGTCAACGCTGCCGCCATCGCTCAGTGCCACTGTTCGCGCCTGCCGATCGATCCCGGTCGCCCGCGTCGAAAGCCGAAGATCGACGTCATGGCTTTGATAGAACGCCTCCGGGCGAAGCGCTTGCAGGCCTTTTTCGGGTTCCTTGAGATATGTCTTGGACAGCGGCGGCCGCTGATATGGAATATCGGCCTCTTCGGCGATCAGCGTCACCGTACCCTCATAGCCCTCGTTGCGAAGGCTGGCCGCGAGCTGCGAGCCGCCATGCCCGCCGCCGATGATGACAACGCCTTTATCCACGCACCGTTTCCTCCCGACATGCCGCCAACCCTGTCTGAGCTCTGGTCGTTCGACGGCCGCCTTTGCTAGAGGCGAAGAGACTGCGAGGCAAGAAAGGGCTCAGATCGCTTGCCTATCGGGGAAACGCTCCTCCTTTGCGACATCGGTAAGCCGGCATGCCAGGCTAGCACCAGCCTTAGCCATCGGAGACTTGCCACCCGGTCCAATCCTTGAGACGATCAAGGCAAATCGCGCCTACCTCCCGGCTGCCGGTTTTTGCCCGGCTGGAGCAGGCGACATGAACAAGATCGGGGAGGCAACCAACGATGAACGATGATAGCGGCAGAATCGCCGGACCACGGTGCATCGCGTTGGTGGGACCGTTCGCCAGCGGCAAGACGTCCTTGCTGGAAGCCATTCTGCCCCGCACCGGCGCGATCTCACGCCAGGGGTCCCTATCGGAGGGCAATACCGTCGGCGACGGGTCGCCCGCGGCCCGCGCCCATCAAATGAGTGTGGAGGTCAACGTCGCCGAAACTGAGTTCATGGGCGATAAGCTGACATTTATGGATTGTCCGGGCTCGGTGGAATTTGCCTTCGAAGCCGAGCCGATCCTGCCGGCGGTCGATCTTGCCATCGTCGTGGCCGAATCCGACCCGAAGAAAATCCCGGCGCTGCAGGTGATCTTGAAGACGCTCCACGATCGTGGCGTGCCGCGGATCATGTTCCTAAACAAAGTCGACAAGGAGGAACTCAGCGTCCGCGAAACCCTCAGCACTTTGCAGGCCGCCAGTTCGGTACCGCTGCTCCTCCGTCACATCCCGATCCGGGAATCTGGCATTGTCTCCGGCTTCATCGATTTGGCGTTGGAGCGCGCCTTCGTCTATCGCGAGCACGCCGCCAGCGAAGTCGTCGATATCGCCGACGACGACGAGCCGCGGAAGGCCGAGGCGCGCTACACCATGCTGGAGACCCTGGCCGACTATGATGACGGTCTGATGGAGCAGTTGCTGGAGGACATCGAGCCGACGCGCGAGACGATCTTCCAAGACCTGGTCCAAGAGCTACGCCAGGGGCAGATCTGCCCGGTGCTGATCGGCTCCGCTGAGCGCGGCAATGGAGTTGGTCGGCTACTCAAGGCGATTCGCCATGAAAGTCCCGGTGTCGAACAGAACCGGGCGCGCCTCGGCCTGGATGCGGCAGGTGCCACCGTCGTCCAGATTCTGAAAACGTTGCATACCCCTCACGCCGGCAAGATCTCCGTAGCGCGGGTGCTTTCCGGATCGGTGGGCGACGGCACCGAACTCAGCGGCCCGAATGGACCGGCCGGAAGGGTGTCGGGCATCTTCAGGATCAACGGCCAACAAATGGTCAAACGCGAGACCGCTGCTGAAGGCGAAACTGTCGGTCTCGGCAAGCTCGACGACGCCGCCACCGGCACGACTCTGGGCACCGGCAAGGACGCCTTGCCTCAACTGGTCGAACTCAACCCGCCGCAGCCGGTGCTCGGCTTCGCCGTGTCCGCAACCGAGCGCAAGGACGACGTTAAACTCTCCGCTTCGATCGCCAAGGCGGTCGAGGAAGACCCGTCGCTGAATGTCAGCCAGAACGCCGAGAGCAGCGAAACGGTTCTCTCCGGGCAAGGCGAAATGCACCTTCGCGTGGCGCTGGAGCGAATGACCGATCGCTACGGCATCAAGGTCGACACCAACGAGGCGTCGATCCCTTATCGCGAAACTATTCGCAGCTCGACCAAAATCCGCGGGCGGCACAAGAAACAATCCGGCGGCCATGGCCAATTCGGAGATGTCGTTCTCGAGATCAAGCCGGTGCCGCGTGGCAGCGGCTTCGAGTTCTCCGCGCGAATCACCGGCGGCGTTGTGCCGCGCCAATATATCTCCTCGGTCGAAGGAGGTGTCACGGCCTATCTTGAGCGCGGCCCGCTCGGATTCACCGTCGTCGATGTCAGCGTCAGCCTCGTCGACGGCTCGTACCACACCGTCGATTCCTCCGATCAGGCCTTCCGGATGGCGGCGCAGCTGGCGATGCGCGAGGGCATGGCCGAATGCACGCCGGTGCTGTTGGAACCGGTACTCCATGTCAAGGTCGCTGTACCATCCGAGGCCACCGCCAAAGTGAACGCCATCGTCTCCCAGCGGCGCGGGCAATTAATGGGCTTCGATGCCCGACCGGACTGGTCCGGCTGGGACGTGGTCGAAGCGCTGATTCCGCAGGTTGAGATCCGCGATCTCATTGTCGAGTTGCGATCGGCGACCGCCGGAGTGGGCACATTCACCAGCCGCTTCGACCATCTGGCGGAACTCACCGGCCGCCTGGCCGAGGAAGCGGTCGCCCGTGCCAAGGCTGCCTAGGGAGCTGCTGGTTTGCTCGTCGATGCGGAAAAGAAAATGCCGGGCAGGTTGCCCGACAGGTGGGGCTCAGCTAGCCGCCTGTACCGACGCGACAAAGGCGACTTCAACCCTCAGGGAGGAACCGAATACCGCGACTCATCGTCGAATCAAGTATATAGATCCGACAAGCTCAAGCAACCTGAAGCTGCAATCTTGTCCTTTGTCCACATTATTCTCAATCTCAGAAGGACCAGGTACGCGCCTTGTCGAGGAGGAAATCGCGAAACGCGCCTATTCGCGCCGAACGCCTGAGTTCGGACGGGTAGACGAAATAGGTCTCGAAACTGGGAGCCTCGGCCTGAGGTAGGATCCTGACCAGGTCGGACGCCTTCTCCATCAGATAATCGGGCAAGGTCGCGATCCCGGCGCCCTGCCGCACCAGGCTTCGGATCGCCATGACATTGTTGATCCGCACCATTGGCTGACGGGGGCTGCCGCGACTGCGCCCGGCCGTTTCTAGCCAATTGACGTCCCGCAGATAGCGCGGCACCGGCACGCCAAAGGTGATGATCCGGTGCTCATCGAGATCCTCCAGCGATTTCGGCTCGCCGATTCGGGCGAGATAGTTTGGGGCGGCATAGATGTGAAAATGCACCGTAAACAAGCGCCGTTGAACAAGGTCGGGCTGAGTCGGCTTCTGCAGCCGAATCGCGACGTCGGCTTGCCGCATCGACAAGTCGAGCTCTTCGTTTTCGAGGATCAGCTGCAAGCTGATGTCGGGATAGAGTTCAACGAATTCATGCAGCCGGTCGGTCAGCCAGGTCGAACCGAGCCCCACCGTGGTGGTGATCCTCAGCGTCCCCGACGGCCTGTCGCGAGACTCCTGCAATTGGCTGCGGACGATATCCAGCTTGACCATCATTTCATGGGCGGCGCGAAAAAGCATTTCGCCCTGCTCGGTCAGCATCAGGCCGCGGGCATGACGATGGAACAGCGGCACATTGAGGTCACGCTCGATCGCACCCACCTGCCGGCTCACCGCCGACTGGCTCATATCGAGCACCTCGGCGGCGCGCGTGAACGATCCGGACTGCGCGGCGGCATGGAAAACTCGGAGCTTGTCCCAGTCCATCGGCGCTCCGGCGTCAGGGCTATTCGGCTGCTTCCGTCTCGGGAAGCTCTTCCAAATCGGCGAGGTAGCGTTCCGCCTCCAGCGCCGCCATGCACCCCATGCTGGCCGCCGTCACCGCCTGGCGATAGGTTTCGTCGGTGACGTCTCCGGCCGCGTACACGCCCGGCACCGATGTTGCCGTCGAATCCGGGGCGGTCCAGACATATCCCGACGGCTTCATTCGGACCTGATCGCGAAAGACCTCAACCGCCGGTGCATGACCAATTGCGACGAATACGCCGTCAACTTTAATGTCCTTAATTGCCTTGGTCTCGACATCGCGAATGCGAAGCCCGGTCACCTGCGGCGGCACGGCTTGCGAGCCGAGGATTTCATCGACTTCGCTGTTCCAGATCACCTCGACTTTAGCCGTTCTGAGCAACCGATTCTGCAGAATGCGCTCGGCCCGCAGGCTGTCGCGGCGGTGGATCAGGTACACCTTGGAGGCAAAGCGCGTCAAAAATATCGCCTCCTCTACCGCCGTATTGCCGCCCCCGATGACAGCGACCGGCCGCTCCTTGAAGAAGAAGCCGTCGCAAGTGGCACACGCCGACACGCCAAACCCCCTGAAATGCTGCTCCGAGGGCAGCCCCAGCCATTTCGCCTGCGCGCCTGTGGCGATGATGATACCGTCCGCTGTGTAGACTTTGCCGCCATCGCCGACGAGGCGAAATGGCCGCTGTCCGAAGTCGGCCGAAACGATCAAGTCGTGAACAATTCGCGTGCCGACATTCTCGGCCTGTTCACACATCTGATCTATCAACCAGGGACCTTGGACGGCCTCGGCAAAACCGGGATAATTCTCAACGTCGGTAGTGATGGTGAGCTGTCCGCCTTGCGGCACTCCGGCAATCAACACGGGCTCCAGCATAGCCCGCGCTGCATAGATGCCTGCCGTGTACCCGGCAGGGCCGGAACCAATGATAATCACCTTTGCGTGCATGGGCTCGACTCGCTTGGTCGGGTCCGACAGAATCGGTCGCGAAAACATCGCCGGTCAGGATTGGCCATCCGGCAATGTAGGGAAGGCCTCAGATATTTATCAAGGCGCGGATACCTGTTACAGCTAACTGCGTGAAATAAAATATGCGGTAAAACAGCGCCAATTAGGGACTGGGGCGCATTCGCGCAATAATACACGAATCTGTCATAGTGGTTTTAAGCTCCGAGCGTCATGGAGATGATGCGGCCATGAGCGAAAAAGTAGGAGAGATGATCATGACATTGCGAAGCCTGGCGGTAGGCGGTTCGATTCTGGCCGCGCTGACCCTCGCCGCGTGCGGCGACGACGACGAAGACGACACCGCCGATGTCGAGCCGGTGGCGGAGGCCGAAGCGCCGGTTTTGGATGCCGAACCACCGGCGATGGAGGCCGAACCACCGGCGATGGAGGCCGAGCCACCGGCGATGGACGCGGAAGCGGCGGCGCCTGTCTTTGGCACCGACGCAGACATTGCTTATGCCGCCGATCTATGGGCGGCTCTTGAGAGCGCCAATTTGGTTGGCGATTTGGTCTTGCACGGAACCTTTACCCGGGCTGCCGCGCCCCCGCATGGCACTGTCATCGAATCGTTGTTTGTTGACGTCACCGTCGATGGGACGACGGCCGTAGCCATAATCAAACGCAATTATGGACCGGCCGGCGTCGCGATTGAAGAGGTTAGCAATAATCCTGGCGATCATCTTATGATGATCACGGTGATGTATCAGAGGCCCGGCTTCAACGCCGACACCGATGATTGGTTCTGGGTCAATTATCAGCCCGATGGGACTCTCAATCTCGCCGGCGAGACCCAGTTGGCCGGCAATGTCGGCGGCTGCATCGCTTGCCATGGAAACGCACCTGGTGGTGACTGGATCTATCTAACCGATCGCGTATTGTCGGCGCCGGCCGCACCGTAGCGCTCGGAATTGGTCACCCCGACGAAAGTCGGGGTGACGGTTGGTACCCTTGAGCCGGCCCGGCGACATCTCGCCGAGCCCACGTTCGGAGGGAGAGTGAACAAGCGCTCATACGCTTTGGCAGGGGCGTTTGCCGCTGCTTTTGGCCCTGCGGCCTGCGGTGGCGACGAAGAAGACACCGCGGATATCGAACCCGTGGTGGAGGGTGCTGGCCCGGCCATGGAGGCTGAACCGCCGCTTTTGGACGCCGAACCTCCGGCGATCGCAGCCGAGCCTCCGGCTATTGAGGCGGCGGCGGGGGGAATCGAGGTTGCCCTTCGTGATTTGACCGGCCTGTGGGCTCAGACGCCGGAACGGTGCGAAACCGATCCGGTGACCATCACTGCCGATATCTTCGCCCTTGGCGAGCTGAGCTGCATCGTCACCGGCGTCGACGACGTAGAGGGCGGAATGGCCGTCGGCTTATTGTGCCTGGTGGCGGACGCCGAACCGCAAGTCGAGACTTGGACGGTCAACCCGATCGGAGAGGCACCGCACACCCAGATTTCAATCACGATGGGCGAGGCGGTGGCGGAACTGACCCGCTGCCCCTAGCTGATCCCCGCGATGCGTTCGCTGGCGCCCGATAGTTTAGGCAACGGTGGCGCTTTTCATCGCAATGCCGAGCAGAATTGCTGAATTCTGGTGCATGCTTCTTCAAGCGTATCCGTCGCTGTGGCGTAGGAAATGCGAAAGGCCGGGCTGAGCCCGAACGCGGAGCCTTGCACGACCGCAACGCCCCGCTCGTCCAGCAGCCCGGTGACGAAAGATTCATCGTCGTCGATCCGGCGGCCGCCGTCGCTGGTGAGGCCGATTGCACCGGCGCATGACGGGTAGACGTAAAACGCCCCCTCAGGCATCGGACAAATAAGGCCCTTGGCCCGATTCAGCATCGCCACCACCAAATCGCGGCGCCGTTTGAACAGGGCAGCATTTTTAGGGATAAAGTCCTGCGGCCCAGTCAGCGCTTGCACTGCCGCCCACTGCGAGATCGATGTTGGATTCGACGTCGACTGCGACTGGATCGTCGCCATAGCCCTGATGAGCGCTTCGGGGCCGGCGCCGTAGCCGATCCGCCAGCCCGTCATCGCATAGGCCTTGGAAACGCCGTTGACCGTCAGGGTTCGATCCTTCAACGCCGGCTCGATCTCGGCAACGGTGGTGAAGGTGAAATCATCATAGACCAAATGCTCATAGATATCGTCGGTCATAACCCAGACATCAGGGTGGCGAACCAGAACCTCGGTCAACGCGCTAATTTCATCGGCAGTATAGGCGGCACCGGTCGGATTCGATGGCGAGTTGAAGATGAACCATTTGGTGGCCGGCGTTATTACCGCTTCCAACGCTTCGGCTGACAGTTTGTAGCCGGTTGCGAGCGTAGTCTCGACCGGCACCGGCATAGCGCCGGCAAGCGCCACCATGTCGGGATAGCTCACCCAATAGGGTGCCGGTATGACCACTTCGTCGCCCGGATTGAGCGTCGCCATCAGCGCGTTGAAAATCACTTGCTTGCCGCCGGCCCCGACGCTGATCTCGCTGCTGCGATAATTGAGATTGTTCTCGCGGCTGAACTTAGCGGCAATCGCTGCCTTCAGCTCCGGAATTCCGTCGACCGCGGTGTATTTGGTCTTGCCGTCGCGAATCGCGCGAATTGCGGCTTCCTTGATGTTCTCCGGCGTATCAAAATCGGGTTCGCCAGCGCCAAGGCCGATGACATCGCGCCCGGCCGCCTTCAGCTCCCGAGCTATACTGGTGACGGCCATGGTCGCGGATGGCTTGATCCGTGCCAGCGAGTCGGCGAGGAATCCCATCTTCCGGGGTGCTCCCATTTCCCTTTTTTGGAGGCGGCGGTACCTAGGCGGCGTCCCTGCTAATGGCAAGGCGCACCTCCATATATCTGGTCCCGGCGATGCCGGAGCGAAACTCCGGCCGCAATCCGAAGTACATCTTATACTTCAATGACTTATCAAGAAACGTGCCTCGGCCATCGTCGACAAACCACGACCCTCACCCGCCGGACTTGCCGGACGCGATCCGATGATCTCAGCAGTTGAGGATAAATCGATTCTTGGGCCGTGCCGACGCTTTCGTCGCGACCCCGTTCATTCCTGGCCGGCATCTGGCGACAAAACGGAACCCTGCCGATCCCAGGCTACGCAGCGCCCAAAGGCCCAGCGAAAGCTCCGCCCTAGGCGAGCTCCAAATCGACCGCCTTCGGGCCCTTGCCCTGACGATCCGGCTCGGTCTCGAAGGTAACCTTCTGGCCATCCTGGAGATAGGGGATGCCCGAGCGTTCAAGCGCTGAGACATGCACGAAGACGTCTTTCGCTCCGTCATCCGGCGTAATAAAGCCGAAGCCTTTGGTAGTGTTGAAAAACTTTACGGTGCCGGTCTGGCGCATAGTCGTGGGATCCTTTTCCCGTTTGCTGTCAGTTGCGGACAAAATACGGCCGCGTTGGTCAGGGGCAGTAAGGTACTGTCGGGGAAAGGAAACGACATCGTTTTCAAGGTCGACCATCCGACGGGGTCGACATTGGCGGGGCGGATATTGGTCCCAAACCACCGCACGCCTTAAGCTCCAGCCTCCAGGGCCCGCATACCCAAGCAGGTGAACAATGCTCCTCAATCGGCAGAAAAGCAACGAGAAACACTGGGCCGCGACAGATTCGAATTCAAACGCTACGATTGAAAGCTGCAAAGAATCATGCCCAATACTAAAGTCGGAAACCTCTTTGCTGACCTCCCCACCACGACGGATTCCGAAACCATCACCTCCCTGGTCAAGCGGCCGGGCGTTCGCATAGAGCGGATCGTCTCGACAGGCCAGGCCTCGCCGCCGGGCTTCTGGTACGATCAGTCCTTCGACGAATGGGTACTGCTCGTCGCCGGCGCGGCCCGGATGGAAATCGAGGGCGAGGGCGAACGGTCGCTAGCCGCGGGCGACTACCTCGTCTTGCCGGCTCACTGCCGCCATCGCATCGTTTGGACCGATCCGGCGAAGCCGAAGGTGTGGCTCGCGATCCACCTTGACCCGGCCGCGGGCTAGCGCTCAGTCCCACCTGTGCGGCTTCCCGAACACACAACGATTCACATGATCGCGCGGGTCCCGCAGCTAGATCTTGGCGTGGCCGGAGCCATAAGCGACAAGTATCAGTCGTCGCCGGCGACCGACCCGAAATCGCTGATGTCGAATTCCGGCTTGGTCGAGAGCTTGGTCTCGATCAGTGCGGCGATCTTGCCAGCCTCCTCGTCGATCTCATCTTGCCGGAAGCCCTCCTTCGTCGCCTCGGCGAGGAGCTGGTCCCGAACCCGCACCGCGCGGATTTCATAGGCCTCGACGTCCCCGCCTGAGCCGTGAGCGACATGATCCTCGATCCACACATCGATCCATCGAAGGAAGCGTTTGGACATTGGCACCCTCCTGAATAGTGCTCCTGGGCGATGCTCATGACTTCGCCACGCTTCGTCAAGAGCGGCTATCAAGAGGGCAGATTATGACTGACACGATTTCGTCCTATAACCGTCCGAATTGGAAATGAACCGGTTAGAAACGCCAGCCGAAGATCATGAAAGCAATTGTCTATCGCAAATACGGTCCACCGGATGTGCTTCAGTTTAGCGAGGTGGAGAAGCCGACGCCCCGCGATAACGAAGTTCTGGTGAAGGTTCACGCCGCTGCCGTAAATCCGGCCGACTGGCATTTCATCAGGGGCACTCCGGCCGTGATGCGCCTAGCCTCCGGGCTCCTTCGGCCAAAGAACAAGACCCCCGGAGCCGACATTGCCGGGCGGGTCGAGGCGGTCGGGGGCAGCGCCAAGCGGTTCAAGCCCGGTGACGAGGTCTATGGCGATTTGGCGGCGCGAGGCTTCGGCGCTTTTGCCGAATATGTCTCGGTTCGCGAAGACGCCGTCGCGCCCAAGCCGGCTAATCTCTCATTCGAGGAAGCAGCGGCTGTCCCGCTCGCTGCCGTCACCGCCCTCCAGGGACTTCGCGACAAGGGCGGGATCCAGCAGGGGCAGAAGGTGCTGATCAATGGCGCGTCCGGCGGCGTCGGCACGTTCGCGGTGCAGATCGCCAAATCATACGGGGCCGAAGTGACCGGCGTTTGTAGCGCGCGGAATGCGGATTTGGTGCGCTCGCTCGGTGCCGCTCACATCATCGACTACACCAAGGAGGATTTCACCCAGAGCGGGGTGGCCTACGATTTGATCATCGATACCGTCGGCAATCACTCGGTGTCGGAGCTCAAGCGGGTGCCGAGTCGCGACGGCAAATGCGTCGTCATTGGCTTCTCCTCTCCGGCGACGATGATCGGTGTGATGCTCAAAGGCGGCAAAAAAGTGCGCACCATGATGGCGAGGGCAAACAAGGACGATCTGGCTTTCCTGACCAAGCTTCTCGAGGCTGGCACAATCGTTCCGGTAATCGACAAACGCTACCCCCTGGTCGAGATGGCCGACGCGATCCGCTATCTCGAGGAAGGGCACGCGAGGGGGAAGGTGGTCATTGAGGTGGCGAAGAGCGACAAGGGCCGAGCAAGCCGTCGACGCCGGGGGAAGACCAACTGAAGGCAGCCATCTGGACACGATACGGCGATCGAGCTCCGGGAGTTGCCGATGCCGGAGCCGCAACCCGGCCAGGTCCGCATCCGCGTCGAGGCGACGACGGTGACGGCGGGCGATTGCGAGATGCGGGCGCTGAAACTGGCATGGTACATCGCGCTGCCGATGCGGATCTATACCGGCTGGTGGCGACTGAAGCGCATTCAGATCCTCGGCCAGGAGCTGGCCGGGACGATCGACAAGCTCGGCGACGGCGTCACCCGCTTTAAGCCGGGCGACGCGGTCTTCGCCGCCACCGGCCTCCGGCTCGGCGGCAACGCCGAATATGTCGTGATTCCCGAAGCGCCGCATGAGGGGATGCTGGCGCTCCGCCCCGCCGGCCTCACCGCCGAGGAAGCCGGGGCAGTCCCCTTCGCCGCCTTCGAGGCCATTCATTTCCTGAAGAAGGCCGCGATCCAGCCCGGCGAGAAGATGCTGATCATCGGCGCCGGCGGCAGCATTGGCACCTACGCGGTGCAGATCGCGAAATCCATGGGCGCCGAAGTGACGGCGGTCGACCGCGCGTCGAAGCATGAGATGCTACTCAAGACCGGTGCCGATCATGTGGTTGACGCTAGCGAGGCGAGCTATGGCGAGCGCGGCTCTTATGATGTTCTGCTCGATGTCGTCGGCAAATGGACCTTCGGGCGCGGCTTTCGCGCGCTCCGCCGCGGTGGTCGCTACACTTCCGCCAACCCGAAATTCACCCTCCTCTTCCGCGCGCTATGGGCGCGGCTCGTAACGGGCAAGCGGGTGATCGTTGGCACCGCCAAGCACACGCCCGAAGCGCTCGCCGAGATTAATGCGCTGATCGAGGAGGGAAAGCTAAAGCCCGTGATCGGCCGGCGGTTCAAATTAGAGGAGATCGTCGCCGCCCACCGCTATGCCGAAAGCAGCGAGAAGGTCGGGAATGTGGTGGTGAAGGTGGGGTGATAGCCCGGCATGCCCTTTCGCGACTTGGCGCAGGATCGTGCCCCTTCCAATGATCAGCGCCGCAAATCCCTTGCGACGAAGCAGCTTGTCGTGGCCGCCACAATCGCTCCGGTGATCGACAGAAGCTATCCCCTGGCCGAAACGCCCGATGCGATCCGCTGTCTCGAAGAGGGGCATGCGAGGGGGAAATCAGCGATTGAGGTGGCGGGCACGGTGGGAGCTGAGGCCAGTGATTGGCCGGCCTTTCCGTTGGCAGTGGCTCGTCGCCGCCCACCGCTATACCGAAAGCGGCGGGAAGGCGGGCAACATCGTCATTGTCGTCGGTCCCGCCGCGCAATGACGCGGCCTGCCTGGTGATCGCCGGGTCGCTAGTGGATGGAATCTAACGCTTGATGCCCGCATCTGACAGCGGCGATGATTTTGTCGGGATCCTTTGTCCAGATGAAGGGCTGCGGATCGTTGTTGGTGTGTTCGAGGAAGCGGTTGATGGTGGCCTGGAGATCGACGATCGAGTGGAAGACGCCGCGCTTGAGACGTTGCTTTGCGAGCTTTGCGAAGAAACCTTCGACGGCGTTGAGCCAGGAGCAGGATGTTGGGGTGAAGTGGAAGAAAAAGCGCGGATGGCGCGTAAGCCACCCGCGGACCTTGGGATGCTTGTGGGCGGCGTAGTTGTCGAGGATCACATGGACCAGCTTTCCCGCGGGCACGTCGGCCTCGATGGCGTTGAGGAAGCGAATGAACTCTTGGTGTCGATGGCGCTGCATGCACCGGCCGATGACACGCCCTTCGAGCACGTTCAGCGCGGCGAACAGCGTGGTCGTGCCGTGCCGCTTGTAGTCATGCGTCATCGTGCCCGCGCATCCCGTCTTCATCGGCAGCCCGGGTTGGGTGCGGTCGAGCGCCTGGATCTGGCTCTTCTCGTCAACCGACAGGACAACGGCGTGCGCCGGCGGATCGACATAAAGGCCGACGATGTCCCGCAGCTTGGGAATGAACTCCGGGTCACGCGACAGCTTGAACTGCCGGACCCGGTGGGGCTGAAGCCCGTGCGCCCGCCAGATGCGCTGTACCGCGCTGACGCTGATGCCGACCGTCTTGGCCATCGCCGGCGCCGTCCAATGTGTCGCCTCGTGGCGCGGCGCACTCAGCGTCAGCGCGACGACGCGGTCAGCGATTTCCCGGCCGAGCGGCGGAACGCGCGAGGGTCGCGTCTTGTCCCGCAGCAACCCCTCGACACCCTCGTGCATGAAGCGCTCCTGCCAACGCCAAACCGCTGTCTTGCTCTTGCCGGTGCAGCGCATGATCTCGACCGTGCCGAGACCATCCCCGCTCAGAAGGACGATCCGTGCCCGCCACACGTGTTTCTGCCGGCTGTTCCGGTCCGCAACGACCGCTTCGAGACGAGCACGGTCGGCGGTACTCACATCGACGATGATTCCTGGCCGCATGCGCCAGACTCGCACACAACGTGCCCGGCGAGAATCCCTCGCGGGATTCAAACGTCAAATTTTATCCACTAGTCCCCGTAACGCCTCGTAGAGCGCGAGTTCCCAACTTCAATCATTAAGGGGATGGCGAGCCCCGCGATCGGCCCAGCAAACGCAACCCGACCAGCGAATACCGCCGGCGTTCACGGACGCCGGCGGTAGTGTGTGTGGTGTATTTTGTATGGCTACATTCCAAGCGGAACGAACACCAACGCGTTGGCATTGTTCATCGGAACGACCAGCTGATTGGCAATCGGGTCGTAGCACATGGAAGCGCCACCTGGCATGCCAACCGCGATGAGTTCCGCGGTGCCATCCGGCGAGATGCGAGAGACGCTGCCGAAGCGAACGCTGCTCACGTATTGAGTGCCATCGGCCATGATTACGATACCATCGTCACCGCCGTCGACGGTGTGAGTGGTTTTGATCAGCTCGCCAGCCGGAGTGAAGGTGTGGACGTTGTCGGAGAAGATGTTAACGACGACGATGTTGCCGTCGCCATCGATGGCAACGCCGTTCGGAAGCTGAAAGATCTCGCCTTCCCGGTTGTTCTCGCCGGCGTCATCGACCAATATCGACCAGGTGCCGTCCGGATTGACCTGGAAGAGGCGGTTAGCTCCGGTATCCGACGCATAGATGGTGCCGTCCTCGGTCACGGCAATGTCGTTGAAGCCAGTCGACTCCGGGACGGAGACGAAACCCATCATCTCACCGGTTGCCATATCCCACATGGTGACCACAGCAACGCTAGGATCATCATCGCCGGTGCCGCCAGTGCGATCAGCGAGATAAAGGACTCCGTTGACGATGTCGCTGCCGAACGGATCGTTGACGAAAGCGCCTGTGTCTTCATCGGTTGATAGCCACCGCAGAGTGTTCACGGTGCCGTCATGATTGATCAGCGACACCCAGCCATCATTGTGGAACCCATCCCGCATCCGATTGCCCATATTGGGCACCACGATGAGATCGCGAGAAGTGTCGTAACTGCAGCTCTCGGCGAAATCGAACCCGCCGATAACCCGCAGATTCTCTCCAAGGGGACGGTAATTGCCGTCAGCATCGTTACGACCGATCCCTTCTTGGGCGACAACCACGCCGCCCGCTACCAGAAGGGCCGCAGTAGCCCCCATCAAAACAAACCTTTTCATTGGATTCCTCCCAAATAGTGAATGGCTTCGAAGCCACAATGACCATACGTTCAGGAGGCGCAAATGGGAAGAGATCGAGTATACTCCAAGTCGTGTGGCTTGGGGTCGACGGCGGCACCTGCCGATCAAGATAGCCCTCGGTGGGCCGCCAGATCCCATAGCGGCACACGTCTCGAATGTGCCAGCGTGGATAAGTCAGCTCAGCACCACCGGTTCGACGGATGGTCGCCTGCAAATCCTGGGCGGTGACTGAGCACGGTTGACTCACTTTCCTGCAAGAGCGCTCAATGGTGGCGCCGCCCTGAGGGGCCCAGGGAGGATTTCCGGTGGTACTGGAGGTGTCCGTCGCCGATGGCCAAAGGCCGACGAGCCTTTAGTTCCGAATAAGCCCGCAGGGAGCCGATCGGTTTTCTTGCCGGTCGGCTTCTTAGCCTACGCTCTCGACGACTCTCCAATCGGCAGTAAGAGAGTCAACCCATCCAGAGCCGCTGCGGCTGCTGGGCGCTGCACCGGCCAATTCCTAAAGGGCTACAGAGGAGGTCCAGGTCGTCAGCAGGGATCGAGAAACAAGCTCGGTGAGCAGTTCATTGCTGATCTCTATGCTGATTGGCAGTGTCCGGCGTCAGGCGCTCGTTGAGATCGCTAAAGGCGAATCCGGCGGTGGGGCCTCCGGAGATGACATAGATGAGCCCGTCAACAACGGCCGCGCCAAGTCCGTGCCGTGCCGTGGGCATGTTCGGCAGCCGTGCCCAACTGTTGGCTGCCGGATCGTAGCGCTCGGCCTCATCGAATGTGCCCGTTTGAACGGTGAATTGCTCACCCCCAAAGAGGTAGACGAATCGGCCGAGTGAAACAGCCGCCACGCCGCTGCGACCGGTCGGCACGTCGGTACCGGTTCGCCAGGTGTCGGTGCTGGCGCCATATATCTCGTTCACCGTCATCGTGGAGGTCTGGCCGTTCCGTCCGGCGATCACGATGATCTCGTTGCCCACTGTCGCCGCTGCGTGGTGATTGCGCACCGTCGGCATGGGGGCAGCCGAGGTCCAGCTATTGGTCACGGGGTCGTAGATTTCATGCACGCCGGTGTTGTTCCCATTGGCCAGTTCTCCGCCGATCGCATGGATGCGGCCATCCAGAACGGCTACCGCCAGAGCACCACGCGCCGTCGGCAATGGTGGTCCTTCGCGCCATTCACCGCCGGCAAGGCCGTAAATCATTAGCCGATCTACGGGACGGAACGTTGCTCGGCGATAACCCCCGACCACATAGAGTGAGCCATCGAGATAGACGAGGCTGGCATGGTTCACTCCGTCGGGGAGGTCGGTCAGTCGAGACCAGGTATCGGTCGCTGGGTCATAGCTGTAGACGGGCAGGGGCGCTGAAGCTCCCACCAATCGCGGCGTGAATCCTCCAAGTACGAACAGGCGTTCACCATCGGTGGTGACGCTGACCTCGGTCCGCCTGTCCGGCATCGGGGCCAATGTTTCCCAGGTGCCACCGACGGTGGGCACCTGCGCCAGCACCGCGGTGGTGATCAACGCTCCGATTGCGAACGCTAGGGGTACTCTCGTTTTCCCGTGCCAAACGGTCATGATCCGAACTCCGAGCGTGGATGCCTAGCAGACGATACGACCGTTCCGCCGTTGCGACAAATGCCACCCAAATCAGCAGCCTAAGGCAGCGGCAACTTAGCTCCGCCCGCCAGCCGATCCCGACCAGACGTTTTGGTTTTGCTCCGCACTGCCGGCACGCAGACCCCCATACACCCCCCAGGGCTTGACATTTTTCGAAAAGGGGCCCGTCCAAACACCCGACGCCGCGTCAATCATCCGCAACACCCGCCGATGCGCTAGCACGATAACGCTCTGATATCTTTACGATGTTGCGGTTGTTGCGGATGTTGCAGACTTCTCGGCTTTGCCCTGCGCAGCCATCGGATTGTCGAGCACTGAGACCCGGCAGCGCGGATTGGCGTCGGGTGCCGCCCTTTCTTTCGGCGCTGCGAGTGCGACGCCCCGACTTGGCGGCAAAGTCGGACTTCGGTCGGGATGGCTCTCAATGACCGCCATTGATGCCGTGGACGGCTCTCCATCAACCCGTCAGCCTGTTTGGGCTGAGGAAGTGTGGAGGACGTCATGGAAACGGCAGTCACGATTGGAATGGATATCGCAAAGTCGGTCTTTGTTGCTCACGGTGTCGATGCGGCTGGTGAGGTGGTTGCTCGCCGGCGGCTGACGCGAAGGAGGGTGCTGCCGTTCTTTGGGAAGCTATCAGCGTGCCTTGTCGGCATCGAAGCTGGCGCGGCCGCTCATTACTGGGGCCGACAGCTCAGGGAACTCGGTCACGAAGTGCGGCTAATGCCGCCGAGCTACGTGAAGCCGTATGTGAAGCGACAGAAGAACGATGCAGCTGATGCCGAAGCGATCTGTGAGGCGGTCACACGGCCAACGATGCGCTTTGTCGAGATCAAGAGCCCGGTGCAGCAGAGCGTTCAGGGGCTTCACCGCGTCCGGTTGATGCTGATCCGCCAGCGCACCCAACTCGCCAATGCCATCCGCGGACATATGGCCGAGTACGGACTTGTTGCGCCGGTTGGACGCAATGGGCTGGCTCAATTGGTGAATATCATCACCGACACAGACGACGATCGCGTTCCTGAGACGATACGATCCTGCCTCGCCATGCTGGTCGCACAGCTGGGCCTGGTGAACCGACAGATCCTGGAGACCGATCGCCGCGTCGCTGCCGATGCTCGAGCCAGTGAGACCGGTAGGCGTCTGATGGAGGTGCCCGGCGTCGGACCGGTGCTTGCTAGCCCGATCGTCGCTGCGGTTCCCGACCCCAAGGCATTCAAGTCAGGCCGCAATCTAGCAGCCTGGATTGGTCTGGTTCCGCGCCAGAACTCCAGCGGCGGCAGGAAACGGCTCGGCGGCATCACCAAACAAGGCGACCGCTATTTGCGGCAGTTGCTGGTCGTCGGAGCGCTCTCAGTCGTCCGCCAGGCCATGCGGCACGGCACCAGGCGCTCCTGGCTGGTGCAGCTGTTGGCTCGCCGAACGCCGAAGATCGCTGCGGTCGCACTCGCCAACAAGACCGCCCGCATCATCTGGGCGATGATGACCACTGGGGATCGCTATAGGGAACCGCAATCAATCTGAGGAACAAGGAGTTTGGCCAGGGCAATCGCGATGTAATGCGTCAACCGGTCGATACCGGGAGATGGGACAACCCATTTGCGCCAGAGCGCTTCAAAGCGCGTGCTTTTGGTCGGGACCCGTCTTCGCGGAAGGCATTATGGCCAGCGGCTCATGCTGCCGCACCAACAGGTCGAACACATGGCCGCACCGACCAGCAGGCGCCGCATCAGGAAAACCCCTTGCCAACGGAGAGCCGTCCACACATGGCGCAAAGCGGACATTAGTCTTCGCGTTCGCAATATCGTCTTCGATGTCATACACCCCTCCTCCCGAACGGTTGAGCCCTTCGACAACACCAGCGCGGTCAGACCTCGACGCTGTTTAACTGAGTGCCCTGACTGGAGCGATCAGAGGGCGAGATTATCTGTTGGCGGAGCGAGAACGAAAGGGTTGCCTTGTCGCTGAAGCCTGGCCCTCGACCGGCTGCCGGGCCCTCCACCCTTGGAGAGCGATTTCGGACCGAGGCAAAAGGTCCTGATTAACGGCGCGGGCGGCGGCGCCGGCACGTTCGCCGTGTAGATCGCAAGTCTCTATGGTGCCGAAGTGACCGGTGTAGACCACAATGCGAAGCTCGATCTCATGCGCTCGCTGGGCGCCGGCCATGTCATTGACTACACGCGCGAGGATTACACAAGGACGGGGGCGCGCTACGACCTCATCCTCGACATGGTCGCCCGCCGCTCCATCTTCGCCCACGTCCGCGCCTCGCCCCCGGCGGCGCGTTCGTCATAGTCGGCGGTACAACCCTTTGCGGACGTTCATCTGGGTGGCCACTCTAGGTTCCCGGTTGGCCAAGCGCCGCGAAAGGAAAGATCCGCCGAAGCGGGGCTATTGATTGAGGCCGGCCCGCAACTCTCCTGGCGGCGGTGAGTCAGGCGTCCGGCATCGCTCGGCGGCCTCTTCGCCGCCTCGTCGGCCAACGTAGCGGTTCGTTAACCAAACCTGCAGACGTTCGGGCTGTCACAACTTTAAGGTAGCCCGCCTTAGGCACCGGCGGAGTCTACGGGAGCTGCGGTGGCCGACAATCAATCCGACATGCCCCTCGCCAATGGCGACCGCTCCATGGCCTCGCGCCCCGATCCTTCCGGACAAGGGTACTTCACCAATGCCTTGGTCGCGCTACTGATATTCGTGGTCGGCGTAGCGGTCGGTTTCCCCTTCGCAACCTTCGGGGTCAGCCTGTTCGCTGAGAACGCCGTGGGAGTGATCAGCGGCCTGATGGCCGTGCTAGTAGTCGTTCTTGTTGTCGCCGGCACCGTCTTTTTGTTCCGGGAACGATTATGGAGGGCATTGTTCAAGCGGAGCGAGGTCGAGGCGGCCCGCTTGGCCAAGCCCCTCGGCGACATCGCTCGATTTGCGTCAGAAAACAACGTTCAGAAGGCGACGCTTGCCGCGCGCGATTTCGCTGAGATTGCGGTTGCTCGCTATTCCTGGATTGCCACCCGCCGCTGGATGGTGGCGACGTTAACTGCATTGGTTGTCGCCATTGCCGCACTTGCCGCTGCGGGGTTTCTGTTTCAGCAGAACGTGCTGCTCAAAGATCAATCGGCGCTCCTCGCCGACCAGAACAATCGGATCAGCGACCAAACAGCATTGATGCAAGCGTAGATTCAGCTGGGTGAGGCACAGCGCTCTACTTAAATAGTACCCGAGATCTTGGCTATCGGTGCGGCGATCGGCGAGGAAACGGCGGCGTTGGCAAGCGACGGCCGGCTGATCCCGGCGTTCAGCGCCGGCGAGTTGTCCGAAACACTCCGCGCCCGGATCGTGGCGGCCACTAATGCTGCTCGGCCCTATCGGCATGTGCCATCGGCCCTTGCCGGTCTTGGCGATCTAGAGATCCTCTCCTTGGCGCTGCGGCGACGTGCGGATCTACCAAACACCGTTGTCGACTATCAGCGCTGGCAGCAGACTCAGCCGCTGGCGCCGTCACTGGCGGAGCTCGGCGTACCCGGTGATCAACTGACCGACCGCGAGGTGAGCCCGGAACGCGGGCAGCTCATCTCACTCTTGTACAATTCGGGCATCGTCGACACCGAGGCGCTTTCATCCGCCGGGGCCGATTTCTCGTTTGCCGAGTTGCGCCAGCCTCTCCTGGCGGGAATGTCATTTCGCAACGCCGCTCTGCGGTTCATCGATTTTTCCGCGGTCGAATTGCGCGACGTGGATTTTAGCGGCGCAGTGCTCGACCATGCGAGGTTCCGCTCCGCATACATCGTCGACAGCCATTTCGACGGGATTGTTGGCGGCGCTGATAGACCGCGCGCGGACACGAACCTGCTTCCGGAAACCGGGATGGTCGGCGCGGACTTCACCGGTGCTTTCATCGACCGGTCAACATTTATATCAGTGAGAGCCTTTGCTGCCAATTTCGACGGCGCCTATATTGGCAACTCAGATTTCAGCGGGGCTGCATTGGGTGCTGCCACCTTCCGTGGAGCGATACCGTTCAACAACGTCTTCGACGGCGCCGATCTGGCAAGCATTGACCTCAGCGGGGCCATCGTCATCGGTCCGAACTTCCTTGATACTCTCCAGACGACGGCGGAGTCATTTGTTGCCGATCGGTACGTTCTCGAACCGATGTCAGTCGCCGAGGGGATAGACAATGCCCACGTGTTGAGGTTCGACGATGCGCTGTTTGCAGCGGTGGAAGCCGGAGCGCTCCCGGTGTTTGTGATCGTCAGAATCGGTGAGTTCGAAGCCGAGTATGGAAGGAATGTGATCCCCGACTAGGGCAACGCGGCAAAGCAAAGCACCAGTCAAAAGGGTCGTTGATGATCATCAGCACGCCGAACGCGCGGCGTACACCCGATTAGGTATCTCTACAGCCCCGAACCAATGATTTCCAATGAGGACGATGAGTTTATGCCGCCGTCTCTCTTCTCGCTGAACCTCACCGCAATGTGGGAGGCACGGTCGACCTGGAGCGGGGCCTAGTGGATAAAATTTGACGTTTGAATCCCGCGAGGGATGAGGACGATGAGTTTATGCCGCCGTCGGATCTCAAATCCGAGTCTCGATGAGCCGCCAGAGGATGACCACCTCACCGGTTGAACCGACGCCGATCTCGCGTCACAGGCAACGTTGTCATTAACGTTGACGGCTCCGGGGACATTACCGTCAACGAGGTCGGCGGCGACTTCATCGTCGGGAGCGGCGGAAGCGGTGACATCACACACAGCAATGTGGGAGGCACGGTCGACCTGGAGCGGGGCCTAGCTGCCTTATAGCCGACCACAGAGCCCCCCGTGGTGCTCGCGGCGGGGTCCCGCCGCCATCGTTGATGCTATTCCTTGCGGCGCGGGCCGTCGCATTGCTCCGTTCCATAACGCCGCCGGCCTGAATGACCGCTAGTGGCGCCCAAGCGGACGTTCGTGACTCCCTCCCGCCCGCGATCAATGGGGATGACGGTGTAGCGGGTCACGAGCCCGCCCATACGCCCCCCAGGGCTTAACAAATTTTCGGAAAGGGTCCCGGCCAAACACTCGACGCGGCGCCGGTTCATCCGCAACACGAGCGGCAGATCTGTCGCCATAACTAATTGATATTATTATGATGTTTCGGTTGTTGTGGATGTTGCGGCATTATCGGCGTGGTCGCCGTTGGTGCCTCCCGCCTCCAATGCCTTCCGCACCGCAGGCGCCACCATCGTCCCAAACAGTTCGATCGAGCGCATCAACACGTTGTACTGCATCGGGCCCACGCTGAACTGGACCAGGAAGCGCTGGTGGCCGAACAGCTCATGCTCGTAAGGGATCTTGTCGATCACTTCGTTCGGGCTGCCAACGAACATTGAGCCTCGCGCCGAGAGCTCCGCATCAAATTGCTCTCGCTGGCGGAGCCCACCCCCGCTCGCGGCCGATCCGGCTGAAGGCGTCGAAGTAGGGCGGGAATGCGATATCTGCCGCAGTCTTGGAATCCTCGCTGATGAAGCCGTGCGAATTGATGCTGATCGGAAGAGTGGCGGCGTCATGGCCAGCCTGGCGCGCCGAATCGCGATAGAGTTCCACCAACGGCACGAACCGCTTGGGGTCGCCGCCGATGATGGCCAGAGCCAGCGGCAGCCCCAGGGTGCCGGCCCGAACCACCGACTGCTGCATGCCCCCGACGGCGATCCACACTGGCAGCGGATCTTGCAGCGGTCGCGGATAGACGCCCAAACCGCGCACCGGCGCCCTGTGCTCGCCCGCCGACCAAGTCACCTTCTCTTTGGCCCGCAGTTGCAGGAGCAGATCGAGCTTCTCGGCGAACAACCCGTCGTAGTCGTTCAGGTCGTAGCCGAACAACGGGAATGACTCAATGAACGAACCCCGCCCCGCCATGATCTCAGCCCGACCGCCGGAAAGCGCGTCCACGGTCGCGAACTCCTCAAACACTCGAACCGGATCATCCGATGAGATCACAGAGACGGCGCTGTTCAGCCGGATGCGCTTGGTGCGGACGGCGGCGGCGCCCAGAACCACCGCGGGCGCCGAGACCGCGAAATCGGGACGGTGATGCTCGCCGACGCCATAGACGTCCAGCCCAACCTGATCGGCAAGTTCGATTTCTTCGATTAAATCGCGCAGCCGCTGCGCGAACGATTCCCCCGTTGCCCCGAGGGCCGGCGATTTCGCGGCGAAGCTGTAAATACCCAGTTCCATTCCTGATCACCGTATGCGCAAGGAAGCCTCGGTTGTGTCAGTCACC
This sequence comes from Kaistiaceae bacterium, assembly GCA_963667605.2. Classification (GTDB taxonomy): domain Bacteria; phylum Pseudomonadota; class Alphaproteobacteria; order Rhizobiales; family Kaistiaceae; genus JADLGL01. The sequence continues at coordinate 255,133 of CAXXUZ010000002.1, read as the reverse complement.
TACTTCGATGAACGGATTGGGCGACTTCCCGCGATCTCTCAGGCATGCTCCTCTCCGGGTGGGTGCCATGTCCGTAACGAGTGCTAGCATAGAGGCTCTAGCCGCGTACCACGAAGCCGGTCACGCGGTCGCCGCTTACCTACTTGGGAGCAAGCCCCGGCCAATATCAATCGCAACGCTCGGCGATGACCTTGGCTTGGGGGAGGGGCCGCCGCCGCTGCGCGGGATGAAGCTCGACTCCGACGGATCAGACCGCGCCAGACTGCGCCTGGAACGGGCGATTATCATCTCTCTTGCCGGACCAATTGCACAGCGAACCTACCGACCTGGTCTATGGCGCGATTGGCACGGTGAAGAGGACATGGCAACCGCCGCGACCTTGGCAATGAAGGCGATCGGCTCGAGCGAAACGACCTCGGCGTTCGTGAACTGGCTGACACTCCGAGCGAAGGAATTGGTTTCGGCAAACTGGAGTTTGGTTGAAGCCGTGGCGGAACGGTTGACTGAAGACAGGTCTTTGTCCGGCGACCAGATCGTTGCGACGATAGAAGATCGGCCTCAGGCCCGCCGGCGGAGGGCGGGATAGAGAACGCACCCTCGGTCCCGGCGGCTGCCAATGACCGCTGTCGGACCCCTACCGGACCTTCGACGAGATGCCGGCCCGGACAAGAAAGAACCGCCGAAGCGGGGCCCATGTTAGGCGGTTTTCCAAGCGACTGATCTGAAATGTTGCGAGTGAGCAGGAACGCGGCGGCTCCGACTTGCGAACAAGGAAGGCCAACGGCCAATGAGCACCAAAGTAGCGCTGATTCTTGGAACCGCGATCGTCATAGCGGTAGCAATCTGGATCTATTTTTCACCCTATGAAACCTGCGTTCGCGCTCAGATGACACATGTGAACACATTCACCGGCGATCGGACGAGTTGGGCCACGGCAACAACACTTTGCGCCCAAGCGTTCGTACGCCAATGAGTCGTACCCGCCGGCAAAGGCTGCCCAGCCCGCCCTCTGCTGCACGGCCCAGCGTAGCCGCGCGCAGCGGACAATAGCTGTGCCCGTGTTCGAATTCCTGATCGTAACAACATCCGAGAGTGAAGGCGACGGCACGCTGGTCGATCAGCCGCGGTTGTCACATGTGCTGGAAGATGAGGCCCTAGACGTCCTGGAGCCAATCTTGGCCCCGTATAGCCAGTTGCCGGGCTGGTACTTCAGCAAGTTCAATTGGGGCCGTCCGCCCGTGCCATGGGCGATGGCCTGTCTCGACCGCGAGTACCCAATTCCCGGCCACATCGTCACGGCGCGACCAGCAGATTCCGGCGTGTCATTTGTACCTTATCTGCAGACGCCCGATCCAATACCGCCCGGCTATGTGCCGAAGGTCGGGACCTTGACGTTTATGAGTAAGGTGGGTCTCGAGAGAGCGGCATCGGCATCGCCGGTGTTCCAAATCGCCTGGGAGGCGCTGCGGACTTATCCGCCGGATAGGCATTGGCTGGCTGCTCGACCCGCTTCCAGGGGACTGGCTGGCTACGGTGGGCCCCCTGGTGACAGCGAACGGTGGCTGTTGACCGGCGGGTATCGGGATGCCGTGGCGCGCCGAGCAAAGGAGCCATCATCCGACCCCGCTGATTGACCAGCCGCCTCCGGCGGACACACTTTTAGCTAGCTAGGCGTCAGCGCGGTGGAGGCCCGTCAAAGGAGACCCCATACACCCCTAGGGCTTGACATTTTGAGATTAGGGGCCCCCGCACACGCTCGGCGCCGCGCCAAATCATCCGCTACACCCAAGGGCGTCGACAAGGTATAACCAATTGACATAATGGACTTGTTGCGGTTGTTGCGGTTGTTGCGGATGTTGCGGCCAAAAGGGGCAGCGCCAGATCAATCGAGGCAGCTTTAGTCAACTCGAAAATACGGGTTGGCCGACTTTCGGCTCGCGACGAAGTCGGTGGCCTGCTCGCTCCAGACGAGCTCTTCCTCCTGTATCGCCCCCGGAAGTGTTGGTACCTCAGCCAGATCAGATATGTGTTCAAAACGTCGGTCTCGCAGTACCACGCGACCTCGTCGATGCCGCCGGCAGCAACCATCTCTTCAACGTTGCCGCCCTTAATCCCGGTAGGCTTTCCATCAAGGTCGAGCACCTTCGCCAATTCATCCAGTTTTGTCCTGGCTTGGCTCTGAAATGAGCCGAGCACATCGCAGAGATCGATCGCGTCGTCGTAGTAGCGGTGGAAGTAGGGCCGCGCGGACAGTCCGGGTGCGGCGATCCGATTGATCATGGCCCGGTATCGAAGGACCGGGAGATCGAAGCTGCTCCCGTTGAATGTCACCAACTGTGGGCGCAGGCTCTCGATCCGGGATACGAAATCACGGATCAAATCACCTTCGGTGCGCTGACCTAAGTGGGGTGCCCCGAGAGCATCCACTTGCCAGCCCTCGCCCACGCGCGAGGCTATCAGTGCTCCGATGCAGACGATCTTATGAAGTGGCAGCTTCGGGAACTTCTCGTCGAGCTCCTCCCGTATTTCGTCCTCCGGCCGCTCTGACAGTCCCAGCGCGCGCGCGGCCGGAAGGTTCGGAGTGGTTTCCAAGTCCCAGACGATTACGTTCGATTCCATCCGTGGCCGCCAAATCGATTGCCGCCCGTGGGGGCGCGCTCGAACCGTTCTCGATAGTCAAACGAAAGCGGTGCGAACCAAGCGCGCCGCGCCCGACGTTGCCGCCGGGCGAGCCCGGCCCGCTGAGATGTTCATTACGCCCGTCATTGCTACGTCCCAACCCACGCCGCCACGAAGGCGCGTCGACGCTGCCGTGAAAGGTTCCTCAGATGTTTCGATCCACGCCCCCGCACCGGGGGCGCCACTTCCTGAACCACCGGGAGGTGGCATGTTTCGATCCACGCCCCGCGAGGGCGACTTCTCCTAGCTCTTATAGACGGTCTTAACGAAGGTTTCGATCCACGCCCCCGCGAAGAGGGCGACGTCGAAGGCCGCTAGGAGCCAGCACATGGCCTGGTTTCGATCCACGCCCCCACAATGGGGGGCGACCTGCCATCACCAATCATCCCCTGCTTGAGAGTTTCGATCCACGCCCCCGCCCGCACCGGGGGCGACCTCTGTCCATGAGCCAGGACAGCTAGATATGCGGGTTTCGATCCGCGCCCCCCCGCCAAGAGGGCGATCATTCTCCTGGCTCTACTCGACGCCCTTATCGCCCAGTTTCGATCCACGCCCCAGGCCGGGGCGACTCGCTGAAGCACTTGAGCGAGGCGAGCATAGGAAGTTTTCGATCCACGCTCCCACATGGGGCGACTCTCCCGCCATCACTCATCCCCGGATTGCGATGGGTCCGATGCACACCCCCGAAAGGGGCTACCTTGTCAGTCTTACCGCACCCCCTTCGCCGCGGTAGTTTCGATCCACGCCCGAAGCGTGAGGGGCGACCGGCAGGTCGTTGGTGTCCGCGGCGGATGCGGGTCCAATGACCTCAGTGTTCTATCACGTCCACCGCCGCGACGCCGGCTGGCATTCCGGATTGGTCAAGCTCAACACGATAGTCGGAATAGGACCGAGCGGGCGGGGCGTTGTCGAGTCGTTCATCGCCAATCCTCCTCATCTCGCCGTCTACCTCCCGGCCGACAACAACCCGATTGAATAACGAGTGTGCCGGAGCATTGCCGAGGGCACCGTCATGGCGGAACACCACAAGTCGCCGCGAAGCCATTTCGCCTCTGGCAGCAGAACGATCGTGCTCGAACATGTTGGCGAGGGCGTCCCACAAGAATTCCAGGTCATCATTAGAGAAGCCGGTTCGCTGAGCAAGATTCGCTGATATGAAGCCGTGAGCGCGGTAAAGGCCATAGGGGACGATGTGCTTGCGGGCCATCGCGCGGGCTCCGTGCCTTTCGTCCTCATCCGCTCCCGCGATTTGTTTCTTCTTCTCCACCTCATTCGTTGCCGCCATGCGAGTGATTGAGATTTCGACGGGAACTATTGGCTCAACTGACCGACTGAATGTGACTTGGACGGGTCCGCGCACTTGGCCGCAATTTATGCCAGTGCTCATGACTGCGCCGAAGGTCCTTATGTCGAAGAAGTTCTGGCACATGAAGTCACGCAGCCGCCGCGCTTCATCATCGTCCCTGGGGTTAAGCTTCTTGGAGCCGGAGACCTTTTCGTCGCCGGGCCTGACAACCTGATATGCTTGGCGGTGCTTGCCATTAAGGATCGCACCCTCCGAGACATATATTCCGAAACCCGGGATGCCAGCCTTAGCGAACTCTGCGTAATTCCCGACCTTGCGCTTAATGCTGACATCCGTAACGAGCCCGTGGCTGGTCTCCGGGTCCAGCCGAGGCATATTTCCGGCGTCAGGATCACCGTTCGGGTTGCCGTTTGTCACATCGAAAAGGAAGACAAAGTCGTGACGGCTCTCGATGATGCTGATCCTGTTGCTTCCTCCGGCAGTGCGTCGAATTCCCGCGGAACATCCTTCCGCCGATAGAATTCGTTGCGTTGGTGATAATAGCCGATCGCAAAAAGCGCCTGGCGGTGCGGCGTCAACGTGGCCAAGAAAAGCTCGTCTGAAGCTGCAAGCTCGAAGATTTCGCCGATGCGTTGATCCAGTGCGATTGCTAGTCCAGGCCTGTCCTTGCGCAATTTGGAAAGGTGATGGGTCGAGCCGCGCGCCAAGAGGGGAAAAACCGTCTGCGGCGCCGCAGACGCGCTGCCATAGTACTTGTCGCGGATCGTTGCCTTAATCCTAGGCCCGAGCGCTTGCGTCTGCGAGTACTCGTATACAGCGAATAGACGGCCGAGCAGGTAGCCCGGGTCTTTGTTCTCCCGATCGAGCGACACCGGAACCTCCGTTTTTCGAGAAACTAGGACGGCCTTGAGAATGGCCGCACGAAGTACGTTGACGTCCCTGTCTGCACGCAATCGCATCAAGATCGTCGACAGTAGCGCAAGCGGGTAAGGAGAACCGGTGAGAATGGTTCTCGGCCACTCGCCGGCCAGGTAAGGCGGGATGTTCTCAGATTTGCGCTGGGCAGCGGTTTCTATCAGGAGCTGCCACTACGAAGGCGCCTCATTGGTCGGCGGCGGATCGAGGCGCAGGGCTTCCAAGTGCCGGCCAAAGCGCTCGGCGATCACACCAAAATCATCCTCCAGCCAGTAGCGAACAGAGATACGCGAGGTGTCGGGCGACAAACCGAGTACGAAGAACCGTACACCAGCTTGGAGCTCCGGCGCCGCTTCGGCGATCGGCCGACCTGAGCGGATCCTTTCCAGAACGGCGCTTACTCTCGCCGACTGTGCCCCTTCGTCAATCGGCATATCGCCGAAAAGGCCTCCGGCAATTGCCTCCGCGGTCTCCACCTGATCGGTCTCGGGCGCTTCGGCCCAGAAGACGGTTGAGGCGTCTCCTATCTGAATTCGGTTCTGGCTATCGCGGTCGAGGAATTTGTTGAGCGCCGTGGCGTAGGCGTGCACAGCATTCTTTGACACCGGCGCGTTGTCGCCTTGCTTGTGGCCATAAGAAGTGAAGGCATTGTGGTTGAATGAAACTAGCGTGGCCCCAGAGGATTGGGCACCCAAGACCCCCTTTATCGCAGGGTGGAGGCGCTCGATCGGCCCGCGCTTCCCGGTCACCAGGCAGGCCGCCCACCGGACAGTCGCAGTAGGAGCTCGTGAGCGGCACGTCTGTCGTGGATCATGCCCCCCCGGCGCTCGCGCTCCAGCGCGAAGACGACATTTTGATCCTTCATTTCATCCGGCCATTGGAGTCGCCCGAAGTCGGTGGTTGTCCAACTGTCCAGTTGCCGCGCGCTGCTGCCGCTCATCCTCTACGACAATTTTCAACTCATCCAGGTCCTCAGCTCGCATCGCTCTCCGCACATTTGCGACTGGGATCTTTTTCCCAACCTCATTGCGTCGGATCGATTGGAAACGGATGGGGTTCAGCACGAAAATACGATCGATGATCCAGGCGATTGCCGGTTTCCAGTGAATTGCCTCCAGAATACCCCTAGCGGCCGACGGCGTCATAACGTCGTATGAAACTCGCTCGACCTTCATTTCCGGTCGGGTAAAGCACGCATAAACTCCTGATACGTGTAGGCGGACTCCGAACGTCAAGCCTTTCTCCCGTCAGATGATCGCGTTTTCCAGATTGAGATAATCTGTATCTTCCCACAGCAAGCCTGTCTCGTCACCATAGAGCTCCATGGCGGACAGCTCCGCAAACTGATCGCCAAATCGCTCTTCTTCAACCAGCCGGACATGCCCTCTCGCCACAAGCAAATCTCGCGCCCTCGGTGGGACCATCACAATAAATGTTTGCAGCGCGCGCGCGCTGCTCCACTGCTGACTTGCGAGCTGCGCAACCGCGCCAACGCCCGCTTGGCGGAGTCCTCTCGAGCTACGATAACCGGGGCCATGCCGTCCACGATTAGCCAAAAATCTTGGCCGACTGTTCTGTAGGCGAAGCTCGTTTGCGATCGGTCAGCCTTGAAGGCGCCAAGAACGCTTATACGCCGACGGGCGCCATCCTCGCCGGGCGCCTTGACACGATCGAGACTGTCCGACGTCAGCGCCCCTGGGACAGATTGGGCGGATTGAACAAGAGAGGGTTTCTGGCTCATCTTAACCCACGAGGGATTGAAGATGAGACGGAACACCAATCACCAGAAAGCATCGGCCGAGAAGGTCGTGAAGGACATCCGGCGGGCGACTCGTCGGCAGTTCGGCGCCGAAGAGAAGATCCGGATCGTTCTGGAGGGCCTGCGCGGCGAGGACAGTATCGCTGAGCTGTGTCGCCGTGAGGGGATCAACCAGAACCTCTATTACCGCTGGTCGAAGGACTTCCTGGAGGCCGGGAAGAAGCGCCTGGCGGGTGACACTGCCCGTGAGGCTACCTCCGATGAGGTCCGGCATCTTCGCAGTGAGGCACTGGCACTCAAGGAGGCCGTTGCTGACCTGACGCTGGACAACCGTCTACTCAAAAAAAGCATGATCGCGGATGGGGGAGAGGAGGCATGAGGTATCCACTATCGGAGAAGCTGGAGATCATCCGGCTGGTTGAGCGATCCCATCTGCCGGCCAAGCGCACGCTGGCGCAGTTGGGCATTCCCCGCACCTCGTTTTATCGCTGGTACGACCGCTATCTGACCGGCGGACCGGAGGCCCTGGAGGACCGCCGCTCGCGGCCTGGCCAAGTCTGGAACCGTATCCCCGATGAGGTGAGAGACCGGATCGTACAGCTGGCGCTGGACGAGACGGATCTGTCGCCGCGGGAACTGGCTGTCCGGTTCACAGACACAGAGGGCTACTCTGTATCGGAATCCTCGGTTTATCGACTGCTCAAGGCCCATGATCTGATCACCAGCCCGGCCTTTATCGTCCTCAAGGCGTCCGACGAGTTCCAGGACAAGACCACGGCGCCAAACCAGCTCTGGCAGACCGACTTCACTTACCTCAAGGTCATTGATTGGGGCTGGTTCTACCTCTCCACCGTGCTCGACGACTTCTCGCGCACCATTATCGCGTGGAAGCTCTGCACCACGATGAAGGCCGAGGACGTCACCGATACGCTGGAACTGGCGCTCAAGGCGTCAGGTCGCGATCGGGCAACGGTCATTCACAAGCCACGGCTCCTGTCTGACAACGGCTCCAGCTACATCGCCGACGATCTGGCCAAATGGCTCGACGACCGCGATATGGAGCACATTCGCGGCGCTCCCTATCATCCGCAAACCCAGGGCAAGATCGAGCGTTGGCATCAAACCCTGAAGAACCGCATCCTTTTGGAAAATTACTATCTGCCTGGCGACTTGGAGACACAGATCGAGGCCTTCGTCGGCCACTACAATTATCACCGCTACCACGAGAGCCTGGGCAACCTCACGCCGGCCGATGTCTACTTCGGGCGCGGCCAGACCATCCTGTTGAAAAGAGAAAAGATCAAACAAAAGACGCTACAAACCCGGCGCTTGCAATACCGCAAAACCGCCGCATAAAATGACCAACCAGATGGGCCGAACCCTCTCTTAAATCAGGCCGCTCATCGGTTCCAAATTACCTGACGACGGACAGTTTTGGCAGGTGGGCGAAAGCTCCTTCAGTACAGTCCAACGCACCCCGGCAGCGCCTAAAATCCTGCAGCAAATCTCGCGGCCCAAGGAAACAGGCGCCGGCATTCTCGGGCAGCTGCTCGGGAGCGACCTTGCATTCTATGAGCTACACAAAACGAACAAATGGAGTCCTCATCCGGTGATGGGAGCGCTTTACGGCGATCTTATATTCTACCTTGGGGCCGGGTCGCGCCGGACGAAGTTCAAGACGGACCGGGCCCAGGATGGACTCGACGGCACGCCGTTCAAGGATCGCTTCCGATACGCGATCAATGATACGCAGCTTTCTGATCGAGAGCTTAGTCGAAGATCCCGAGACGCTGTATCGGGCACTGGGATCAGCCGAGCCGGCGCCGCCTGAATTGATCGTGAGCCGTCGGCGCCTGCCTACCGGTCCGAAGGGAATCGAGACCGACCGGAGACCCGGCAAAAGCTTCCGCCCTGCGGTGACGCGGGGCTAACTTCGTCTTTCAGTCCGACCCAGGCGCCGCCAGTGTCCGCAGCAGGGCGATCATCTCGGGCGCGGCACCAAGCGGTTCAGCCCTTCGATATCCTCGCCGCGAACCAGCTGTGCCGCAAGTTCCGGGAAGTTAGGCTTCATCCGCCCGAAATCGACTTTCACACTGGTCGGTATTATCCGCGCTGCAAGGCCAAGACGTCGACGGTCGGAATGGTTGCCCGGCGAGCCGTGCAACATCCAGCGGTCGAAGAGGAGGAATTCGCCGGGGTCAAGCTCGATCGAGACCTTCCCCGAAATATCGACAACGTCCAAATCCACCTGCTGTCGGAATCGGCCGATATCCTTCGAAGAAATGTCAGGAATGCTGCTGCGGTGCGACCCTGGCAACAGTTCCAGACAACCATTGCCCGTATCGGATCGGTCGATGGCGATCCATTCCGACACGCAAAGCGTCGGCTCCAACGGCCAGAACGCTATGTCCTGATGCCATGGCACCGGACCTTCTCCGGAGGCTTTGTCGAACAAGCGCGTATTCCAGAGCAGCGGATCGGGGCCGATCAGCGTCGCCATCCGGTCGACGATGGCAGGCTGAGCGACGAGGTCATGGATGACTCGACTGTCTAGATGGCGATGGGCAGATGGCGAGCTGGCATGGCCAGTGGTGGCAAGGACGGCGTTGATCTCGCGGCGGATTCGATCCATTGTCGCCACATCATGGATCGCGGGGCAGACAAGGAAGCCGTCCCTCTCGAACTGATCGTGTTCGGCTCCTGTTAACACGCTCTCTCCGCAACTCCGGTCCGCCGAAAAATAGCTGGCAATAACTGTCTTGTCAGCCAGTGCCGAATGTACCCAGGAGACTCACGGACGGGCGTTAGCGTTCCAGGGCAACCTTGGCACCGGAGAAGGCCATTTGCCATCCTGAGCAGTTTCCCTGGCCATGTTTCTGAGAGTCTGCGCAGCCGCCCGGCGTGTTTTAATGCCGCCGGCGCGCTGCCGCTCGGCATCTTTCTGTCGATATCCAACCGACCGGACCCGATCCGCTCCGGGAGAAAATGGAGCTGGCCGTTGAACGACTGTTAGCTGCACTCGATGCGCTCGACGCCGTCATTGAGGACAGAGAGCCCTCCCCTGGGCTTGGGGCAACTCCGATGATCTTGAGCACGATCCGGCCGAACTGGGCGAGTCGGAGAATGCGATATGACCGAGATCGAAAGCGGCGGCCGCCGATCGTTTTGCTGCCGCGGAGCCTGGCAAACCGCGCTGGCATGGCCTAAGATGCCTTTGGCACATGGCGCAACGCAACCTAAAGGGAGGTAAGCCTATGTTCCGCAGCAAACACGCCATTGTCCTCGCACTTGCGATAACACCGATCATTAGTGTCCCGGCGTTCGCGGAAATACTAACTTTCAGCGTCGATTTGAGTAGTGCGAGCAATCCCTCCGCAACCGGAACGCTGGAGGCGTCGTTCGACACCGACACATCCATATTGAGCTGGACCATTACCTATCAGGGTCTAACGGGTCCAGCCGTCGCGGCGCATTACCACGGGCCAGCGCAGATCGGCGAAAACGCTGGCGTTCTCGTACCACTGGAGGGAGACCTGTCTGCACCGATCACAGGTGAAGCAACGCTTTCAGGAGAAATCGTGGCCAATCTTGTGGACGGACTGCTGTATTTGAACATCCACACCGGGGCAAATCCAGGAGGAGAAATCCGCGGACAATTGGTGTTAGCACCCGCGATGTAGGTGGCAACCCACCGCCCATCAACACTTGCCGCCCTTCGGGGCGGCTTTTCTTTTCCGGACTGGCGAATCTGAGCATTCGCCTAGGGGCTGCGCAAAACGCCGGCAGTCCAGCTATCCGTGATCTCGGGGTGAACTCCGGTTTAGCACATATGCCCCCTGGGAAGACCGTCGGAGGTTCATTGCCTCGATCATCGCTAGGCTGAACCGGCGGTTAACCGTGTGTTGGTGCTCGGTTCAGGAGGCATGTGGGAAAGGCCAGGGGATCAAATCCATCAATCAATGAGGCAACCCAATGCTCCGCTCCCTACTCATGATCACGTTTGCCCTATTTATCTTCACAGCTCCCCCTTCCTCCGCCGCTCCCAATAACAGCATTAACGACGGCAAGATCATTGAATGCCAGCTCCTCGGCGGCACCGTTATTCCACAGCCGCCGGGCTCAGGCATCACCGCATGTTGCTACGATAATGGCGAAGTCCAGGGTTGCTGGATCTGCGACGAAAACGGTAATGACTGCGTTTTCGACAAAGCCTCTCGCCTGCCTGGAGTAGGCACGAGCCCGGCGTATATCGGACTGTTCCTGAACCCCCCGGGCGTTGTTCAGTGGCAGCCGGTGCTGCCCGCGCCGCTAGTGTTGCAGTTCGCACCACGCTAGGTGGCGGTAGATAGGGCACTGTCGCCTCCGCTGGCACTCGGCGGAGGGACACCCTGCCGGCCCTAAAGTGTGGACGATCTGGGATCGGTCGGCCGCCTTTCGAGACGGCGGATCGGCTCCATCGAGCCTTTGGGCAGCAATTGAAATTGAGCGCTCACGAAAAATCCACTCTTTGGGGTGCATTTGCGTGAAATGGGCAGAGAACGAATCTTTACGGCTCCTATCGATCGCCGACCGGCGGACCAAAAGAAGTTTACAGCGCCGGCGCAGATCTTGGTTGGCGATGGTCAACCAATCAACTGTGTCCTGCTTGATATTTCGGACGGAGCGAGGGTGGAGACAGCCTATGCGGACCAGCTGCCTGATCAGTTCAAGTTGGTTCTCCCGCTCGAGCGAAGAATCGCCCCAGCCAGGGTGGTATGGCGCAGCGACCGCGAACTCGGTTTAGCTCTCACCGGCCCTTGGCGGTCCTACCGCGAGAGCGCAGCAGCAGGAGATATCCAAATGGCCGAGAAGCTCAACGATGAGGATCGCGCAACGGCGCTCGCGGCCTTGCCTGCCTGGAAGTACGACGAAGCGGCAGGCGCCATGATACGGGAATTCAAATTCTCCAGCTTTGTCGATGCCTTTGGCTTTATGACGAAGGTGGCGCTACTGGCCGAGCGGGCCAACCACCACCCGGACTGGTCGAACGTGTACGACCGGGTAGCGATCACGCTTACCGACTACGAGGCTGGCGGGCTAAGCGAAAGAGATATCGACCTCGCCAGGGCCGTTGACCAGCTTGTTCGTTGACCTCTGCAGGTCGCTCAGAGCTCCGAGTCGCTTCGCCACCCGTTCCCTCAGCATCGTTGCGGCTGTAGTTCCGGGATCGGCCCCGCTGAGTTGGGCCCTTCCGCCACTTTTTGTGTTCATGGATCACGAAGTATGATCGGGCGATGATAACGATCGCCACCGCTGCAGAGTTCCTTGAGCACGGCTAACAACCCACGGCACAACGCAATTCATGCCGTCATGCTGCTCGCGTGGATCTCCGGAAGCTAACGGCGAAAGTCGCTCTGGCTGGCCCCGAGCGGAATCGGATCCGCTGTTCGGGCTGCCTCTCCATGGACCAGGCTCGGACAATGGTGCCGCCGACGTTCCGGAGCGACGCTCTGCCCGCAAAACAGGCTGGCCTTACGATCCGTCTTCCAGATTGTGGTAGGTTGCCCCGGCAATTTTGCCGTCATCGATTGTGCACCAGGTGCCAAGACCTCTCAGCCATTTCGACGGCGAGCATTTGCGCCAGGTGCCCTCACGACCGTACTCAGCAAGAGCCTCGAGGAGACAAAATGGGGGCGAAGTGGATCACGCGATTTGGAGTCTTTGCGGTGCTGGCGCTGGTCCTTCACCCTATCTTCTTCGCGATGTTCCGGATGATGGTCTTCGAAACCGTCCCAAGAGACGACTATGAACCGCTGCTTCTTTGGCTCCTCAGCGAACCGGGTGGCCAGCTGCTGTCCTCGCCTTACCCATACCGGATTCTGAGTTATGGCGCAGCCGTTCCGTTCTATTACCTGCTTCCAACGATCGACTTGTCGGGCCTTCCGGAGTCACTTCCTTTGCCGCAACTGCGAGCAACGGCGACGATGGCGGCGCTATCGTACGCGTCGCTAATCGGCGCGTGTGTGGTTTGTCCGTCGTCAGGTAATTTGGAACCGATGAGCGGCCTGATTTAAGAGAGGGTTCGGCCCATCTGGTTGGTCATTTTATGCGGCGGTTTTGCGGTATTGCAAGCGCCGGGTTTGTAGCGTCTTTTGTTTGATCTTTTCTCTTTTCAACAGGATGGTCTGGCCGCGTCCGAAGTAGACATCGGCCGGCGTGAGGTTGCCCAGGCTCTCGTGGTAGCGGTGATAATTGTAGTGGCCGACGAAGGCCTCGATCTGTGTCTCCAAGTCGCCAGGCAGATAGTAATTTTCCAACGCGATTATCCCCTCTTGCCAAGTAAGTTAGATTGCTATATACTCTCCTTTAGATCGGAGAAAGTTTGCAATGGCAAAGACTTACACCTTCCTTCAGTTCCAAGAAGACTACCCGGACAGTGCCGCCTGTTTGCTGATGATCATGAGGCTGCGTTATAGCGATAAGCCAGTTTGCCATGAGTGCAAGCGGCAAACCAAATACCATCGCGTGAAGAAGCGCCGGTCCTTCGCCTGCCAGTTCTGCGGAGGGCAGGTCTATCCCTGCGTGGGCACACCATTCGAGAAGTCGTCCACGCCGCTCTACAAGTGGTTCTACGCCATGTACCTGTTCACCACCACGCGCCACGGCGTTCCGGCGAAGGAGCTGGAACGTCAGTTGGGCGTCACCTACAAATGCGCCTGGCGGATGGCCCATGAGATCCGCAAGTTGATGGGCAGCCTGGATGTCACTGCGCTGTTCGGAGAGGTGGAAGTGGATGAGACTTACGTAGGCGGCAAACGCCCCGGCAAACGGGGTCGCGGAGCGGAAGGGAAAACCGTGGTCGTCGGGCTAAAACAGCGCAAGGGGCCGGTCAAGACGAAGGTTGTCAAGGACGCCAAGCGACGGACCCTTGAGCCGGTTATACGTGAGAAGGTTCGTCAGGGTTCAGTCGTGCACACCGATGAGTGGTTTGCCTATCGCGGCCTGTCCAAACGCGGCTACGAACACAAGTCCGTGAATCATGGAAGCGGGCAATGGGTGAAAGACGGCAGCCACACTAACAGCATCGAAGGCTATTGGTCGCAGCTTAAGCGCTCAATTCGCGGTACACACATCCATGTGTCCACGAAGCACTTGCCAAAGTATCTCGGCGAATTTGATTTCCGTCACAATGCTAGGAAGATGCCGGATCGGATGTTTCATCTTCTGGTGGGGTTGCTTCGTCGGGAACAGCCCGCCTGAGAAGGGCATCGAAGACGCGCTTGTTGCCGTTTGCGGGCGTTGACAATTTGGCCTCGGATTTCTTAGTAGAGAGGGGCTTGGCCTGTCCGGGTTTGGTCTTAGACATCGAGCATCTCCTTCAATCGCGTGAAACCGCGCATTCGGTTCATCACGCGATCAATGAATTTATAGTCTACCCGGTCACCCGTCACAGGAAGCTTGATGCGAATATCGGCTAGCACTCTGGCGGATGTGCTTTTACGGAAGTAGTCGAAACGCCAAGAGTTTTGACTAATCGCGTTGCAAACATAAAGGCAGAATGCTGGATTTACCTTCCATCCTTCCCGCCAAGAACAAACCAACGCATCGGAAACTGCCGAGAACTGATAAGGGTGCCAGAACGACTTACCGGCACCCGTGGAGCCGTTGGCGCTGATTGTGACGCAGTGGCTTTCAATGAGGTCTTTCGGGACATCGTAGTAGCCAGCGATCCCGTTCGATTGCTCGCTGGACGTGACCACCGGGATGTCCCCGTCGGCCAGCTTCTTGAGAGGCGGGCATTGTCCGCGCCTCACATCGAACAGGGCTTCAATTTCAAATTCCCGTGTCTGCTTAGGGACTAACGCCGGCCGCCGAGGGCTGCGAACGGCGCGGCGGGAGAGTTCTACAAACAGCTCTTCGACCGGCGGGGCCGTGTCTAAATCTGGCATACCACCCCCAAGATAAGCCTCAGATGCAAAGTCATAGCTCAGGTCCATGTTGAGCGTTGAAACGCAAATCTCTTTGGGCACCGCAACAATCAGTGCTCGGCCATCACGTAGGAACCTAGCGAGATCGTCTGTAATCCGGCCCAGGTTGTCCCGCGCACGGCCCTCGCTCAGCAGCTTTGATTTGTAGGTCGCGTGCTGGTCATCATAGAGGTAGCCGAAAAACACATCGTCATTTGCTTTGTGCGGCCGCCACGCCTCCAAGATCAAGGCATAGGTTCCTTTGTGTACATTCGGCATGAACAGGTCATCCGGCATCTTTACGACCGCTCTTACGGTATGTTGTTTCAGCGTATCTCGCCGCCACTCCTTATCCTTACCGCTTCCCGTGACAGGGCCGTTCGGGAGAACGGCGAAAAGAAGACCGCCTGGTTGCATTTGATTGAGCGCATAGTCTACGAAGAGACTTTCCGGCTCAGTAATAGCAAAGGGTGGGTTCATCAGGACGCGGGTGAAGGGGCGCATAATCGGGCCACCCGGCTTGTCATTTTTCTTGAGCCGGAGAACGCGCCCGTCCTGCCTTACGAACTCATTGTCGAAGCAATTGCCGTTGTAAATTCGGCTTTTCCCGTCGCCCCTGAAGATCATGTTGACCAGGGACAGGGCGAAAACATCGTCGGCCTGTTCGACACCAAACAAGCAGTCGTTTCGGAAGGCGTTGTATACGTCAGGATGGCTGCTGTAGTGGCTGGCACGAATGGAATCGAGCGCAGACACCAGGAAACCGCCCGTTCCGCACGTTGGGTCCAAAATCAGATCGTCATGCCGAATCGCCATGACATCAACGGCGAATTTGGTGATATGGCGCGGCGTCAGTACGATGCCCATCTCGCTTGCGTCATTTGCATATTTCAGGAACGTTTCATAGAACTGCCCAAGCGCGTCCGTACCGCTGTTGATTGCCGATCGGATGTTCATCTCCCGGAGATGCTGCATGGTCTGCACGATTGCAGACCAGTACTTGCGGTGGTTTTCCGGCGTGTTCGGCAGTTTTAGCGACACCTCCGCGCGGAAGTCCTCTCTGCCGTGCTGCATGAGCAGCGCCTCGATTCGCCCGTTAACGTCATTTACCAGCGTCAACGGTTCGTCGTTGATACGCATGGTGCTGTCCTGAGCAAGGGCCAACAGCAGCCCTGCAACAAGTCGTGCGCGGTCCCTCGCTGCGACGCCGTTTTTGTACAGCGTCCTATTGATCGCGTTTGCCTTGACTAGAAAGCGGCCGAGATCAACATCGTAGTGGAGGATGCGGGCATTGTTCTGGTTGAGGATGCCCCGGCATTGCTCAGGAGTGAGAAAGCCAGTCGTCTCGTAATTATTGATCGCTACTTCTTGCCACTCGTATCCGTCCCAGTAGGTCGTCGTGACGTAGAAAGATTGATCAGGTGTTCCGGCGATCCCAGTGGCAAATCGAGCTGCGCCAGGTTTCTCCGCGTTAATACGATCAGCGTAGCCCTGCGCCTCGCGGAGAGCTTTCGCGCGGTCTCGATGTGCTCGCTTTGCCTCGACAAGCCAGTACCGTGGGCCGCCGTCCCATGGAATGACGATGGTGTTCTCTGGGGCTTTTTTGCCGAGCGCCTGAGTTAAGAGGCTATCGTGACGCCGGAACTCGCCTTGCGTGTAAACTGCCCCCCCCTCGATGGGTTACGGGTGTCCCAGCCGAGCCCGGTTAGAGCTTGCTCAATGTGAGAATAGGTGCGAAATTCACTGTCATCTCCCATTGACGAATGGTGACAGGTCTCTCAGATCATGGTACTTGGCGACAGGGTATAATCGCGTTATGTTAATGCTTGGTGCTCCGCCAGGCGCGAAAACGGTCTGGTAATCCGCGCTGATTGTCCAAGCCCGTGTATCAACTGGAGCGTTGTCGCCTATACGATATTGTATTCTCGGATTCTCACTAACGTTGATAATCATGCTGGGGAAAAGTATAAGAACGTTTGTTCTGTTCTCAGAACACCGCAGACCAAGCATCACGACTTCGCAGTCAAACTGGAGGCAATTTGCTTCATCATTCACGCGTGACAAAAGCACACGTGTCGATCGATCGACACGTGAAACATCGATTAATGAGGTCCACACACGAAGCTCTGCCATAGGGTCGGCTTCATTTGGGGCTGGATCAACAATCAATGCTAATTGGTCGAAGCAGACTAGCCGCTCTGTATCGTCAGCAATTGCCGCACACGCGACAATCGCGTGGAAGCTCTGCACCACGATGAAGGCCGAGGACGTCACCGATACGCTGGAACTGGCGCTCAAGGCGTCAGGTCGCGATCGGGCAACGGTCATTCACAAGCCACGGCTCCTGTCTGACAACGGCTCCAGCTACATCGCCGACGATCTGGCCAAATGGCTCGACGACCGCGATATGGAGCACATTCGCGGCGCTCCCTATCATCCGCAAACCCAGGGCAAGATCGAGCGTTGGCATCAAACCCTGAAGAACCGCATCCTTTTGGAAAATTACTATCTGCCTGGCGACTTGGAGACACAGATCGAGGCCTTCGTCGGCCACTACAATTATCACCGCTACCACGAGAGCCTGGGCAACCCCACGCCGGCCGATGTCTACTTCGGGCGCGGCCAGACCATCCTGTTGAAAAGAGAAAAGATCAAACAAAAGACGCTACAAACCCGGCGCTTGCAATACCGCAAAACCGCCGCATAAAATGACCAACCAGATGGGCCGAACCCTCTCTTAAATCAGGCCGCTCATCGGTTCCAAATTACCTGACGACGGACAGTTGGTTCAAATCCAACCCCCGCAACCAATAGAAACCACCGTAAACATTACTGTTTTCTGGGATTTCTATTGGTTGCGGCAAATCTGATTTTGTCAACCGTAAGCGTTTCGAAAGCGGATTCATTATAAATCCAGACATCTTCTGACCGGTAAGCAGGGAGCAGGGTAAGGGTTCGGCCAAGCCGGTATGGCGACGCCCCAGCAGCAGAAGTCCGGTGTGCTGTCCAAACCCAGCTAGTGAATGGAATCTAACGCTTGGTGCCCGCATCTGACAGCGGCGATGATTTCGTCGGGATCCTTTGTCCAGATGAAGGGCTGCGGATCGTTGTTGGTGTGTTCGAGGAAGCGGTTGATGGTGGCCTGGAGATCGACGATCGAGTGGAAGACGCCGCGCTTGAGACGTTGCTTTGCGAGCTTTGCGAAGAAACCTTCGACGGCGTTGAGCCAGGAGCAGGATGTTGGGGTGAAGTGGAAGAAAAAGCGCGGATGGCACGTAAGCCACCCGCGGACCTTGGGATGCTTGTGGGCGGCGTAGTTGTCGAGGATCACATGGACCAGCTTTCCCGCGGGCACGTCGGCCTCGATGGCGTTGAGGAAGCGAATGAACTCTTGGTGTCGATGGCGCTGCATGCACCGGCCGATGACACGCCCTTCGAGCACGTTCAGCGCGGCGAACAGCGTGGTCGTGCCGTGCCGCTTGTAGTCATGCGTCATCGTGCCCGCGCATCCCGTCTTCATCGGCAGCCCGGGTTGGGTGCGGTCGAGCGCCTGGATCTGGCTCTTCTCGTCAACCGACAGGACAACGGCGTGCGCCGGCGGATCGACATAAAGGCCGACGATGTCCCGCAGCTTGGGAATGAACTCCGGGTCACGCGACAGCTTGAACTGCCGGACCCGGTGGGGCTGAAGCCCGTGCGCCCGCCAGATGCGCTGTACCGCGCTGACGCTGATGCCGACCGTCTTGGCCATCGCCGGCGCCGTCCAATGTGTCGCCTCGTGGCGCGGCGCACTCAGCGTCAGCGCGACGACGCGGTCAGCGATTTCCCGGCCGAGCGGCGGAACGCGCGAGGGTCGCGTCTTGTCCCGCAGCAACCCCTCGACACCCTCGTGCATGAAGCGCTCCTGCCAACGCCAAACCGCTGTCTTGCTCTTGCCGGTGCGGCGCATGATCTCGACCGTGCCGAGACCATCCCCGCTCAGAAGGACGATCCGTGCCCGCCACACGTGTTTCTGCCGGCTGTTCCGGTCCGCAACGACCGCTTCGAGACGAGCACGGTCGGCGGTACTCACATCGACGATGATTCCTGGCCGCATGCGCCAGACTCGCACACGACGTGCCCGGCGAGAATCCCTCGCAGGATTCAAACGTCAAATTTTATCCACTAGTCTTTGACGACGATTCTCACGACCGCGTAGCCGAACGAGCTATGGGAGTGGCGACGACGATCCCTTCCTCAAGAACCTTCGTTTCAAGACCTCATGCAGACAGATACAGTTCACCCCGGTCGCAAGGAATCCGAATTGCATTCAAATTCCAAGTACACCTTCCTATGACACTTCGATTCAGCCAGCCATACTCCTCCAGAATATCCCTTCGCATCGATAGAAACGTAGAACACATTCACATCAATAGGCGTATACTCTACCCGCTCCGAAGTCATAGGGATATTTACTTCTACAATCTACTCACTCGTAAAAATAAAAAGCGTTATTACGTCCAGCTATTGATTTTTATCGACCGACTGCGACAAAAAAATCTCTTCAACCTCCACGCTGTCCCCTAACAATGCAACGGCATTTGACATTACAGATGAAAGCCTCTCCACCGCCGCATCCGAAAGCGACAATATCTTTCTATATTCCCCGATGTTATTCGTCCGTCTTATACCTTTGCCTATTTCTTAACTGCACCATCAAACCCTCGGCTAAATGGAGCACAGTCCCAAGATTTCCAGCCCAATATTTCCAGCGACAAACTCGTCGCCGTCGATATTCCAGCGCCAACCAAATTGGGACTTCAAATCTATTTCCCTTCTATGCTTTTCATAATATTCGTCCAAAATTTCCTTAATCAGTCGCCTAACTTACCGTCGTAAACTGCAGCTCAACAGAACAACTCTCTACCACACTAGACATCTACCCATTCGGAACAACCGTATCGACACTAAAGTATGGATTTATAGCATAATAACCTTCAGCTCTGTCTTCGTAGTTGACTTTCGTATCCATTCCGAGGTCGTTCAACTTTCTCTCAACTTCCTCGCAAGAAAAACCACCCCGTTAAGATACTTAACAGCAAACGTTGTTCGAATAGTATTATCTAGAGAGAAACACCAAGCGTCTGGCACTAGCCATCCTTCAGTTGGAGGCTCAGGAAGGTTTAGTTTGTCACAATGTTTCTCCTGTACGTTTTTGTGACGATGGAGCTATACGGCTTTGCTAATAGTTCTGGGCGTCGATTCGCAATTAGACTACTGCCAGTATTCACTGAATATTTGTCATTTGCGTTTTGCACCTCGTCAAGAATTACGTTCCAGACATCACTCCTTTTAACATCAGCAAGCAGCTTCGACGAAAGCAGCGAGTAATAGTTCTCGTCTGGTCGGCCAAGCTGCACTCCCATCGCTCGCTTTAACCACAATGGGTATCTGTCGAGGCTTGGCTTCTCGTTTGAGAGGATTGGTAACGCCATTTAGGATCAAGCTCTGGTTGTGAGTGCGGTATTCTTGCGTAATGTTAGCGGGGCGGCAACATTGCCCGCGGAGGGGAGATTTCTGAGATCACCTCGCGCCAGAATCAGATAGGCTACCGTCGCCTCCCCCGCCGCCCGGCCTGAGAACCAGGGCGTCCGCCAATCGAGCGCGGGCGATTGCCGAGCGGGGTCTCGGTCCGGCGGATCGTCATTTCGTCCAAGGAGTTCCTCCTTGGTTTCTTTTCGCTCACGCTAGGCGAGGCATCCGCCTCGCCGGCTCTATTTCTTTCTTTCCTGTCGGGCGTTCCGCCCTCTCCGCCTCTTGTGCGCCCTTGCCTCCCTTCGGTCGGCGATCCTTTGCTCCTGCCACGCCTCCCTCGGCCGCGACCACCGTTCCTGCCTCCCCGAGTCTGCGGCGCGCCGCCGCCCTCTCCGGCCAGTGCGTCGGAGCCCATGGTCAGCTCCATCTCCTCCAGCCGCTTGATCTCGTCGCGGAGACGCGCCGCCTCCTCGAATTCGAGATTGGCCGCCGCATCGCGCATCTTCGTCTCAAGCTCGGCAATGGTGGCGCGGAGATTGTGCCCGACCAGCGCCCCTTCCTCCACGACGCCGGTATCGACGATGACATGGTCGCGCTCATAGACCGACGACATGATGTCACCGATCGACTTCTTGATGCTCTCCGGCGTGATTCCGTGCTCGAGATTATAGGCGGTCTGCTTCTCGCGCCGCCGTTCGGTCTCCGCCATCGCCCGCTCCATCGAGCCGGTGACATGGTCGGCATAAAGGATCACCTTGCCGTCGACATTCCGCGCCGCCCGGCCGATGGTCTGCACCAGCGAGGTCTCGGAGCGGAGGAACCCTTCCTTGTCGGCGTCGAGGATCGCCACCAGCGCGCATTCGGGAATGTCGAGCCCTTCGCGCAGGAGATTGATCCCGACCAGCACGTCGAACGCGCCGAGCCGGAGGTCGCGGATGATCTCGATCCGCTCCAGGGTCTCAACGTCGGAATGCATGTAGCGGACCCGAACGCCGGCCTCGTGCAGATATTCGGTGAGGTCCTCGGCCATCCGCTTGGTCAGCACCGTCACCAGCGCGCGATAGCCGCGGCCTGAGACCTGTCCGATCTCGTCGACGAGGTCATCGACCTGGCTCTTCGCCGGCCGGATCTCGACCGGCGGATCGATCAACCCGGTCGGCCGGATCACCTGCTCGACGAACACGCCGCCGGTGCGCTCCATCTCCCACGGCCCCGGCGTCGCCGAGACATACATCGTCTGCGGCCGCATGATGTCCCACTCCTCGAAGCGGAGCGGCCTATTGTCCATGCAGGACGGCAGGCGGAAGCCATATTCGGCGAGCGTTGCCTTCCGCCGGAAATCGCCGCGATACATCGCCCCGATCTGCGGCACGGTGACGTGGCTCTCATCGACGAACACCAGCGCATTGTCGGGGAGATATTCGAACAGCGTCGGCGGCGGCTCGCCCGGCTTGCGGCCAGTCAGATAGCGCGAATAATTCTCAATCCCGGCGCAAGATCCGGTCGCCTCGATCATCTCCAGATCAAACCGAGTACGCTGCTCCAGCCGCTGCGCCTCCAGGAGCCGGCCGGCTCGGGTCAGCTCCTCCAGCCGCCATTTCAGCTCCGCCTTGATGCTCTTGGTCGCCTGCGCCAATGTCGGCCGCGGCGTCACATAATGCGAGTTGGCGTAGATCCGAACCGCCTTCAGCTCGGCCTGTTTGTGGCCGGTCAGCGGGTCGAATTCGGTGATCGCCTCGATCTCGTCGCCGAACAGGCCGATCCGCCAGGCGCGGTCCTCCAGATGGGCGGGGAACAGCTCGATCGTGTCGCCCCGGACCCGGAACGTACCGCGCGCGAACGCCATGTCGGTGCGCTTATATTGCAGCGCCACCAGATCGGCGAGAAGCCGGCGCTGATCGATCTTCTCGCCAACCTCGAGGCCGAAGGTCATCGCCGTATAGGTCTCGACCGAGCCGATGCCGTAGATGCACGAAACCGAGGCAACGATGATGACGTCGTCGCGCTCAAGCAGCGACCGCGTTGCTGAATGGCGCATCCGGTCGATCTGCTCGTTGATCGAGGATTCCTTCTCGATATAGGTGTCGGTGCGCGGGACGTAGGCCTCAGGCTGATAGTAGTCGTAATAGGAAACGAAATACTCGATCGCATTCCCCGGAAAGAACGATTTGAACTCGCCGTAAAGCTGCGCCGCCAGCGTCTTATTCGGGGCCAGGATCAGCGCCGGCCGCTGCGTCTCCTCGATCACCTTGGCCATGGTGTAGGTCTTGCCCGAGCCGGTAACGCCCAGCAGCACCTGGTCGCGCTCCAATTCGCGAACGCCGATCACCAACTCGTCGATCGCCGTCGGCTGGTCGCCCTTCGGCGCGAACTCCGAGACGATCTTGAGCGGAATGCCACCCTCGACCTTCTCCGGCCGCTCCGGCCGATGCGGCACCCAGCTGCCATCATGGATCTCGGGCCGCCCGGTCTCGATCAGCAGCGACAGCGCCGCCACCGTCGCGGTAACGCCGTCCTTGAGCGCGCCGACAGCTGCCGATTGCGGGCCGCGATTCTGGCCGAGTAATTTCTCCGCCTCCTCCAGCGTCACATCGAGACCCGGGACCGGATTGAGCCCAGCCGAAGTGCGGTCTCGCGCGCTTGCCGGCCCGCCGATCGACGTACCGCGCGAGGTCCTCAGCGGCTTGGCCGGCTTGCCGGATTTGGCCCTGCGCTTCGCCTGCGGTTTGGCCGGTTTTTCCGCCTCGCGAGCAATCTTGTCGGCCCACTCCGAGATAGGACCGGGGTGCGACTCGCCCTCAAGCGCGGGCTGCGGCGCCTCGCCGAATCCAGTTTTCTTGGGGGTCT
Source organism: Kaistiaceae bacterium (assembly GCA_963667605.2). Classification (GTDB taxonomy): domain Bacteria; phylum Pseudomonadota; class Alphaproteobacteria; order Rhizobiales; family Kaistiaceae; genus JADLGL01. Next base: position 232,167 of record CAXXUZ010000002.1, on the reverse strand, counting down.
TGGCCATCAGCCCAATATGGGCGAACAAGGCGACAAGTGCGAGTGCCTAAGGCCAGCGAAATATCGGCAGCAGCCTAGAGACCTCCCGGAGGCGTCGCCTCATCGAGGAGCTGTTGGACGGGGCGCGGCCAGAGCTTCCGATCGTCGACTCGGGAGCGTTTCACAAGGCGCGGCGTGAAGAGCAAGTCCGTCAGAACGAGCTGGACCTCTAGCAGCACGAAAAAGGTGAGGAGCCAAGGCTCCTCACCCCGTTCGGAGGTCCGGTATCCGCTTAGCGGAACCAAAAGCCCCACCAAAACCGGCCCCAATAATTCGGATAGGGCTGGGGATAGTTCGGCACCGCGGCTACCGGCGGGTGATATTGCGGCGGCTGATAGACCGGCTGCTGATATTGCGGCGGCTGGTATACCGGCTGCTGATATTGCGGCGGTTGGTAAGCCGGCTGCTTCTGATGCGGCGGCTGGTAGGCTGGCGGCCGCTGCGGATATTGCTCCGGCGGCGGATAATATTGTGGCTGCTGCGGCGCGTAGGCGTATTGCGGTGGCGTCGTGGTCAGGAACCGCGACGAGGCCCAGCCGGCATAATGCTGCCATTGTAGAAAGCACCAGGATTCCGAGGTGAAGCAATAGTTTATGCTGACCTCGGCACCCTCGGGCACGGTGACAATTACGCGGTGGGAGGTACCCGGACCTTCACGGAGATTGAGGTCGTTGGTGGTATAGGCGGTGACGGATTGGGCGTTGGCGATCGATGGGATCAGGATCGCACCGAGTATCGCGACGCCGGTGACGACGGTTTTGCGGAGAGAAAACATTCTGGACCTTCCGTTTTCGGGTGCTCCCCTCCGCGGAAGAGCCGGACCTGAGGCGATCCGGTCTTGGTCAATCATGTAACCGTTCTTAACTGAACGCTAACTGAACGAGATCGACGCCGGGGTGACGCGGCGGCAAGGATCACGAACCGGATGATCATCGAAGAATCTCGCGCCCTGCCAGTGCCAGCCGACACAATCGTCGAGTTCCTGGAGAAGCTGGACGCTTATTATCTCGACTGGCACCCGGACCACATTTCCTTCGACTGGCTCGACGGCGGCCGCCGCGAACATTTCTATTTCGCCGAGCGGATAGGCGGCTGGATGCTGCGAATGGCGATGAGGGTGACCCGATCCGGCGACGGCCGCATCGCAGTCTGCCAGCCGAGTTCGGCCATCGCCCGCTTGGTGTTCCCCTGGATGTCGTTCGAGGCCCGCTCAGAGGGCGATGGCTGCCGCTACATCCACCGGATCAAGCTCCGGCTCGGGCCGCTCCGCCCCTTGTTGGAAAGCACCTTTCTCGCCCCGCTCCGCCGGCATATGCGGGACGAAGCCGAGTATTTGGCCCAGCTCCAAACGCCGCCCACCGTTGCGCAATTGCCACAGTAACGATCCGGTCACTGGACGACTTGCCGCAGAAAACTAGGGCCCGGGCCAAGCATTCGCTCACCGGCGCCACCGCGCCACAGCGAAACCGTTGCCATGCCTCGCTTTCTCACGCATAGGAAAACGTGGCGAGTTGGGGGACTCCGCGTTGATGGCGCCATGGGCGCCGGATCACTTGCCCGATGGAGGGCGGGGCGATGACGAAAAGATGGCAAATGTCGTCGAGGCGCATCAGACCCTGCTGAAAACGAATGTTACTGCTCCGGGTGAGCCTCAATCGGCACCGGAGATGGACGAGGTCAGGGAAATATGCGTCAGAATGGCACTGTGAAATTTTTCAATGTCGCCAAGGGTTACGGGTTTATCACGCCCGATGACGGCGACAAGGATGTGTTCGTGCATGTGACCGCCGTCGAGGAGTCGGGCCTGGCGACCTTGACGGACGGTATGCGGCTTTCGTTCGAGACGGAACCGGACAAGCACGGCAAGGGACCCAAGGCGGTCGAGCTGCAGGCTGCACCCAGTCAGTAGCGGCCAGCCGAAGCTCAACTGCAGCCGGCAGCGTCGGCGTTCACCCGCTCGCCGCCATTTCCACGGCGGCCGGGTTGCCGACCAGCCTGGTGTAGTCTTCCATCAATAGCCGCGACATCTCGCCAGGCGTGAATCTATACGGCCCGATTTCTGAGACCGGCGTGACCTCAGCCGCCGTCCCGGTAAGCCAACACTCGCTGAAATTCGCCATCTCCTCCGGCATGATCGGCCGCTCGATGATGTTCCAACCGCGCTGTTCTGCAAGCCCGATCACGCTTCGTCTGGTGATGCCGTCGAGAAAGCAATCCGGCGTCGGTGTATGAATCTCGCCGTCGCGGACGAAGAAGATATTGGCGCCGGTGGCCTCGGCTACCTGGTCCCGCCAATCTAACATTAAGGCATCAGCATAACCATTTAATTCTGCAAGATGTTTCGACAGGGTGCAGATCATATACAGGCCGGCAGCCTTGGATTTCGACGGCGCCGTCCTTGGATCCGGCCGGCGATATTCGGCTATGTCGAGGCGAATGCCTTTCAGCCGCTCTTCGGGCTTGAAATAAGACGGCCAGGCCCACGCCGCGATCGCCAAATTGATCCTGTTCTTCTGCGCGGACACCCCCATCATTTCGCTGCCGCGCCAGGCGATCGGGCGCACATAACCGTCGGTCAGATTCTGACGGCGCAGTGTCTCGCGGCAAGCCTCGTTGATCTCCTCCACCGAATAGGGGATTTTGAAGCCCAGCAAAGTAGCCGAATCGTGCAGCCTTCTTGTGTGCTCGTCGAGCTTGAAGATGGTGCCGCCATAGGCGCGCTCGCCCTCGAACACAGCGCTGGCATAATGAAGCGCGTGGGTGAGGACATGAAGTTTTGCGTCGCGCCACGGGACGAACTCGCCGTTCATCCAGATGATGCCGTCACGGTCGTCGAAGGATTCCATTGCCGGACCCCCAAAGCCCACAGGGAGCACTTACTGGCGTAGTGATAGCGCGGTCTCGGCTTGCCAGTACGCCGCATATGATATCAAGGCGTGACTATCGGTACCAATCATGCAAAAATATGTCAATATGGCTGACATAATTGCTGATCCAACGCCCCGAGCCCAAAGTCGGGCTCCGACCTCGGAGGCGCCCGAGCACACGCCGGAATTGGCGTTGATCGAGCTCCTGTTCTTCGCCTATCGCGATTTCGTCTCCGAACCGGACGCGCTGCTAGCCGCGTATGATTTCGGCCGCGCGCATCATCGGGTTCTGCATTTCGTCAATCGTCACCCCGGCATTCGCGTCGCCGATCTTCTCGATATTTTACGGATCACCAAGCAAAGCCTTGCCCGCGTATTGAAGCAGCTGATCGATGGCGGGTTTGTCGCTCAGCGTCCCGGCCCGCGCGACCGTCGACAGCGGCTATTGTTCACCACTGAGTCCGGACGATCCCTGTCGCAGAGCCTAATTGAGATGCAATCCCGCCGCATCCGCGGCGCGCTTGACGCCTTGCCGGCCGAAGGCCAGAGCAACGCAACAGCGTTTCTGCGCGGGATCATTGACGTGGCCGAGCGCGAAAAGGTCGCGCGGCTGATCCAATATTGATGGCGGAAGTTTGCCCATGACCGACCCCACCCACAACCTCAAAGACGCCGCCGCCCATCTTCTGGTTGTCGACGACGATCGCCGGCTGCGTGATCTGTTATCACGCTATCTCACCGAAAACGGCTATCGCGTCACCATCGCCGCCGACTCCGCCGAAGCGCGGCGGCGTCTCGAGGGCCTGTCGTTCGACCTGTTGATCGTCGATGTGATGATGCCCGGCGAAGACGGTCTGAAGCTGACTCGCAGCCTACGTAGAAAGATGGATGTTCCGATCCTGATTCTGACTGCGAGGGGCAATCCCGAAGCGCGGATCGCCGGGCTTGAGATCGGCGCAGACGACTATCTCGCCAAGCCGTTCGAGCCGCGGGAATTATTGTTGCGGATCAACAATATATTGAAACGATCTGGCTCGGCGGAAGAGCCGTTGATCGAGCACCTCCGTTTCGGCCCGTTCACGTTTCATCTGCAGCGGCTGGAACTGACGCGGAACAATCAACGAGTGCGGCTGACCGAGCGCGAGCGCCAGATCTTGCGTGCCTTTGCCGAGGCGCCGGGCCAGACCGTGGATCGTTTGTCGCTGCTCGGCGAAGACGGGCCGGCCGGCGATCGGACCGTGGACGTCCAGATCAATCGCCTCCGTCGCAAGATCGAGGACGATCCGTCCAATCCGCTCTATTTGCAAACCGTTCGCGGCTTCGGCTACCGCCTGGTCATCGAGGCCTGAGGTCGGAAATGACCAGCATAGCCGATCATCACGGGCCGGTTCGGCGCGGCGTTCGGTGGATCAGCACTCTGGTCGACGGGGCGATGCGCGGGGTTGGCCACGCGCTCAGCGCCGTCGTCCCGGCAATCCGCAGCGTTTCGGGCTGGACCGCGCTCCGCGGCCTTTACCGACGTTTCGCCCGCGCGCTCGGCCGCTCGATGCCGAAGGGGCTCTTCGCGCGTTCGCTGATCATCATCATCGCTCCGATCGTCCTGCTACAGGCAGTCATCGCCTTCGTCTTCATGGAGCGCCACTACGCTTCGGTGACGCAGAATCTGGCTGCCGCCACCACTCGCGACATCGCCGCTCTGATCCAAATGCTGGACACTTTTCCTGATGAGGCCGATGCCGAGGAGCTGATTCGAATCGCTGGCGAACGCCTCAATATAGATGTTGCCATTCTTGCCGGCGCGACGTTGCCTCCGGAGTCCTCGCAGCCCTTCTTCTCGCTCCTCGACCGGACCATGAGCCGCCAGATCACCGATCAGATCGGCCTCCCCTTCTGGATCGACACGGTCGGCCGCTCCAATCTTATCGAAATCCGTATCCAGCTCGATGGCGAGGTGATGCAGGTTCTGGCTCAACGAAGCCAAGCCTACGCCTCCAATTCGGACATCTTCATCCTGTGGATGGTCGGAACCAGCCTGGTGTTGATGACGATCGCGATCTTGTTCCTGCGCAATCAGATCCGGCCAATCCAACGCCTCGCTGATACCGCCGAGCGTTTCGGCAAGGGCCGGGCGGCTCCGAATTTCACCCCGCGTGGGGCCCGCGAGGTCCGCCGCGCCAGCGGCACCTTCATCAAAATGCGCGAGCGCATCATCCGCCAGATGGAGCAACGGACAGAGATGCTGGCCGGCGTATCGCATGATCTGCGGACGATTCTGACCCGCTTTCGCCTGCAATTGGAATTGATGAGAGCGTCGGAAGGCTCGACCGAACTTCGGCGAGACATCGACGACATGGAGCAAATGCTGGAGGATTATCTGGCCTTCGCCAAGGACGACACCGCCGAGGCTGCCGAGCCGACCGAAATCGCCTCGTTGCTCAAACGAGAGGCCGAGCAGGCTGCGACCGACAAGGAGATTTCAGTCACCTATTCAGGCGAGCCGACCGTCACCTTGCGGCCGCTTGGCTTCCGTCGCGCGATCGGCAATCTCGTTCGCAACGCCGTCCGATACGGCAATCGCGTCGCCGTCACGGGCACCTACGCGACCGGCTGGCTGACTGTGACGATCGATGATGATGGCCCCGGCATCCCCGAGGATCAGCGTAAGGCGGTGTTCAAGCCGTTCTATCGGCTCGACACCGCGCGCAATATCGAGGCCAGCGGCACCGGTCTCGGCCTATCGATCGCACGCGATATCGTTCGTACTCATGGCGGCGATATCACCCTGTCCGAGAGCCCGCTCGGCGGCCTCCGGGCGATGGTGCGGATTCCGGGCTAAGCGTTCACCCCAACTCAGCCGCCCTCTTCTTCGCCGCGGCAACTGCCTTCCGCATCAAGGGCAGAAGTCCATCGCTCGCCATCAGCACTTCGAGCGCTGCGGCGGTGGTGCCGCCGGGCGACGTGACGTTCTTCCTCAGCACGGCGGGATTCTCGCTGGATGCGACGAGAAGCGCCCCCGCCCCCGCCATAGTGGCATCGGCCAAGCGCCGCGCCAATTGTGTGCTGAGGCCGGCCTCGACGCCGGCTTCGGCGAGAGATTCGGCAAGAAGAAACAGATAGGCCGGCCCCGATCCGGACACCGCCGTCACCGCATTCATCAGCACTTCATCCTCGATCCACTCGACCGCGCCGACCGCACCGAGGAGCGCGGAGCCGATGTCGCGCGCCGCCTGGTCGACGCCCGGGCCGCCGACCGCGACGCTGATGCCTTGTCCGATTTGCGCCGGTGTATTCGGCATCGCCCTGATGACGGCCTCTGTGCCGAGCCCGCCGATCAGCGTTGCCAGCATGATCCCGGCGGCGATCGACAGAACCACACTGCCTTCGCCGATCAACAATCGAAAGGACGGCATCGTCTCTTTGATCATTTGCGGCTTGATCGCCAGCACCAACACATTGGCGTGAATTCCGGCCGGCGCGGCCGCTTCCACCACAATCCCGGCATCCGCCAGCAGCAGCCGCGAGTCCTTCGGCGGCGCTGGGTCGATCACCCGCACTGCGGCCGGATCGATCCCTCGACCGAGCCAACCCGAGAGCATCGCGCCGCCCATCTTTCCGGCCCCGGCGAGGATCAATGGCCGCTTAGGCGTAAACATCGTTGCAAGATCCGGAAGATCAGCCATGCCCACTCCACCCGAGCCAAGCGCGGGGTAGTCTCAGGCTTCGCCGGCGGTCTCGAACAGGACCGTCTCGAGCGTCTCGTTGGCCGTTTTGCCGGCCCAGACGACGAACTGGAATGCCTGGTAGTAGCGCTCGCAGGCTTCAATCGCGGAGGACAACAGGCCCTCGATCTGTTGCTCCGTCGGTTCAGCTCCGCCGGAGAGGAGCAGCGTCTGACGGAACATCACCAGCGATTCCTGGCTCCAAAGATCGAAATGGCCGATCCACATCTGCTCATTGACCAACGACAAAAGCCGCATCACCTCGAGCTTGCGCGGCTCGGCGACCTTTAGGTCGAAGGCACAGGAGAGATGGACCGCCTCCATGTACTCCATCCAGGCAAAGGAGACGTGATAGTCGGCAAGGCCGGCCCGTACCGAGATCGTGATCTCGTTTTCGCCAGAACGGTCGAACGGCCAATCGCGATGGCCGGCGATCCGCTCGATCGTGTCGACCGGGTTGGAGTGCCTTTCCGCGGAGAAATCAATCAGGTTCATGGTCGAACCTCATGGCAATGTTTGCGTCCAACGGCAAGTCGGCCCAGCGGAGCGACCATCACCCCCAACACATTGATGTGGGCTGACGCGAATCTAGCCTCAAATCAGTATAGGCCGTCTTTCTGCACGCAGTAGGCCCCTGGCCGGCAGCCCGGCCGCCTTTGGACATGGAAATCGGTTTTTCTGTGGTTGAGTTACGCCTTCTTGGTGGCGCCGGCTGGGGGCCTTCGGCGCTTCGCCCGCGAAGGGGTTGAACCGGCCTTGGTGCCGGCCGAGGCAGGTGGCTTGCTGGTACGGCTGGTCGCCGTTCCCGTGATCTGCGCCTCAAGCTCGACAATTCGCGCCTCCAGCTTTGCGTTTTCCACGCGCGCCAGCTGCGCCATTTCCTTGACCGCATCAAAATCCTCGCGCCGGACAAGATCCATGTCGCTCGCCATCCGCTCCGCCTGACCGCGGAACATCGTTGTCGCCTCGCGGCGGACGCCCTGGGCGACGCTCGCCGCGTCGTTCATCAACTGGGCAAAGCGATCGTAGAAGCGATTCGAGGTCTGGGTCATGGCTGATTTCCCTTCAAGCGCCGAAGCAGCGCGGAACTCCACGAAATACTATGGTGAGGCCACCTTTTCGGTGCAAGGGGACGAGCCCGGCCAGGACTTGACCACTCGGCCGCCTCAGCGCACCGTGTCGCCATTAGCCATGCCGCCACTTTTCGCAATCCCCTATCCGGTGATCGACCCGGTACTGATCGAGATCGGTCCGGTTTCGATCCGCTGGTACGCGCTGGCTTATGTTTTCGGCATCGTCCTCGGCTGGCTCTATGCCCGCCGCATCGTCAGCAATGAGTCGCTCTGGGGGCCATCCGGGTCGCCAATCACCAAGCGCCGGATAGACGATTTCGTCGTGTTCGTGACCATCGGTATTATTGCCGGCGGCCGGCTCTTCTACGTATTCGTGTATGATTTTCCGCAATTCATCGACCAACCGCTCAGCATCTTTGCGCTGTGGGAAGGCGGCATGTCCTTCCATGGCGGCCTCATTGGCGTCTCCGTGGCAATGCTGCTGTTCGCCCGCTACGTCAAAGTGCCGACCTGGTCGCTAGTCGACATCATCGCCATCGTGACCCCGATCGGCCTTTTTCTCGGGCGCATAGCCAATTTCATCAATGGCGAGCTCTATGGCCGGGTCAGCGACGTACCTTGGGCGATGGTGTTCCCGGCCGATCCCGACGCGCCGCCTCGCCACCCCAGCCAGCTCTATGAGACTGGATTGGAAGGCCTGGCGCTGCTGATACTGTTGTGGGCACTCGCTTTTCGCGGCAGATGGCTGCAAACGCCGGGATTTATCGCCGGCGCCTTTGTCGCTGGCTACGGCGCCGCCCGAACCTTCGCCGAGTTCTTTCGCGAGCCGGATATTCAGCTCGGTTTCTTCGCCGGAGGCCTCACCATGGGCATGATCCTATCGATACCGATGATCGCCGTCGGGATTGGGGTGATGGTTTGGTCGATCCGGCGACGCCGGAATATGGTAAGCGCGGCGTAGCCGCTCCCGATCCGGCCCGCGATGACCAACTTTCCGACTCCCCTCGCTAAGCGGTTGATTGAACGAATCGGCGCCCTCGGCCCGATGTCGATCGCCGAGTATATGGCGACCTGCCTTTCCGACCCACAGCACGGCTACTATGTCGGCCGCGATCCATTCGGCCGGGCCGGCGATTTCATCACCGCGCCGGAGATCAGCCAAATCTTCGGAGAGTTGATTGGCCTGTGGTGCGTCTCGGTGTGGCTGGAGATGGGGTCGCCGAGCCGCCTTGCTTTGGCCGAACTCGGTCCCGGCCGAGGCACTTTGCTAGCCGATGGGCTGCGCGCGGCCGCGCTCCGGCCGGCATTTGCCGAGGCCACCAATGTACTACTCCTCGAGATCAGCCCGACGCTGCGCGCCGTCCAGCGGGAAGCACTCAACGGCCTCGCCGAGCCGAACTGGATCGATCGAATCGATGATCTGCCGCCTGGACCGACGATCGTTATCGCCAACGAATTCTTCGACGCGCTGCCGATCAGGCAATTCGTCCGCGACCAGCGGGGCTGGGCCGAGCGAATGGTTGGGATCGACGATCGCGGCCAGCTTGCCTTCGGCCTCGGTCCGATCGCGGACCTTGGCAACCAGGCGCAGTGGCCGCTAGCAATGCGAGTCGCGCCACTAGGGTCGGAATTCGAACTCCGTCCCGCCGCCGAAGCGATCGTCGAGACCTTGAGCGCCCGCATCGCCGCCGACGGCGGCGCCGCGTTGATCATGGACTATGGCCATGCCGAGCCGGGTCTTGGCGACACCCTTCAAGCGATCCACAGTCACCAATATGACCACCCGCTCGCCCACCCCGGCGAAGCTGATCTCACCGCTCATGTCGACTTCGCCGCCCTTGCCCACACCGCGACCACAGCCGGCGCCAAAGCTTGGCCGATCATCGATCAGGCGACGCTGCTTTCGCGGCTGGGACTTGACGAGCGCGCCGACCGGCTAGCCCAAGACAAGGACGCCCAGACCAAGGCTTCGATCGCGGCCGCGCTCGCGCGGCTCACCGACAAGGAGCAAATGGGACGCCTGTTTAAGACCTTGGCGATCTCGACGCCCGGTCTGGCCGTGCCGGCGTTTTGACAGTTGAGCGCGGAGGAATCTGTGTCGAAGTTCGACGACCGGATTACGATGCCCATCACAACCAACACAGATTCGACTGGTCGCTGCTCCGGTTGTGGCCTTGCTATCGTCGACGGCGACCGCGGCTGTCGCAGGCTGTTCCAGCAAATGACCGGCCGCAGTTTCACCGACATTCGCTTCGGCCGCGCTCACGGCATGATCGTCGATACCTACGCCTTGCAGCACCCCGATCGCTATTGCATCTCGGCCAAATCGCTCGCCGCCCATCTCTGCGGCCTGTGCCACCAACTGCAGCGCGGCGGCGACACCGCCCTCCCCGACCCCACACTGCGGCGCTGGCTCGACGGGCCGGTCATAATTGCCAAACCGAAGCTCCCCGCGCTTCGCGGCGAGACGACGATCGCGGACATCGTCGAAATTGAAGATCCGGGGACCTTCACAAGCGCCGTCGCAGATTGGTCGAAGCAGGTCTGGGCGGCCTATGGCTCGCTTCACCGCATCGCTCGTCAATGGCTGGATGAAGCGGCGGCCGCGCCGATCCGAAGGCACGATTACCAATGATGGCACAGCCATCCGAGCCAGAACGGCTCGTCGGACGCCATCTTGCATCCGTACCTGGCGTCGTTCATGGTTTCTTCACCCGGCGCGGCGGCCTCTCCAGCGGTGTCTATGCCAGTCTCAATTGCGGCATCGGCTCCGACGACGACCGTGACACCGTTCTCGCCAATCGCGGTCGCGCCGCCTCCGCGCTCCGTGTCGATGCCGAGCACCTCGCTTCCCCCTATCAGGTCCACGGCGCCGATGTTGCAATCGTCGAACAAGCCTGGCCTCCCGGAGAACGGCCTGAAGCCGATGCAATCGTCACCAAGACGGCCGGCCTTGCCATCGCCGTCGGCACCGCCGATTGCGCGCCGGTCTTATTTGCCGATCCGGAGGCGGGGGTGATCGGCGCCGCTCATGCCGGTTGGGGCGGCGCCCGCAAGGGCATCCTTGAAGCGACAGTGGCGGCGATGACGACGCTGGGCGCGCGGCCAGATCGAACAAGCGCCGCGATCGGACCGACGATCGCTCAAGAATCCTATGAGGTCGGGCCGGAGTTCCGCGAACGATTCACTACCGACGATCCATCTCATGACCGCTTCTTTGCCCATGGCAAGCGCTCCGGCCGCTTCCAGTTTGGGCTCGTCGACTATCTCGTCGCAAAGCTTGGACAGATGGAGCTGGCGACAATTTCGCCGATCGGATTGGACACTTATGCCGATGAGGATCGGTTCTTCTCGTTTCGCCGAACGACCCATCGCGGCGAGGCCGATTACGGCCGGATGATTTCGGCCATAGTTCTTCGCTGATCTCGGTTCTGGATCAAGCCTCTTTTAGCCGCTAATGTCGGCCGAGGGGGACTTGAAACGTGACAGGAGTGGTCCCGGCCATGATCCATGTTCTTTCCCTTCTCTCAATGATGATGCTGGCCGGTTGCACGTTGACGATTACGGCGTCTGAACCAACGCCCCAGCCCATAATCGCCGACGAAATCAGCCTAAGCTTTCACGACATGCCGGACGTTCCTGCTTGGGTCGAGGAGCTTTTCGATACCACCTTCGACAACCGGGCCTGGGTCCGCGGGATCCCGTTCGAACCCGGTCATCTGGGGACCATCGGCATCTATGGCTATCTGTCCGTGGTCGCCGGCGGTGCCGGCACGTTGATAATCTACGTCTTTGAGTTCGAGGATGATTTCGGGCGTCGCTTGCTTCGCGTCGGCGGTCAAGTGACCTCGTTTGCCGTCCCAGCCGATCCTTGGGACGCCGTCGGCTTCGCGCTGGCGGTCCGCATTGTTGACGACGTGCTCGACCAGTTTGAGGACTGGCTGGCTGAGAATAGTGTTGGCGTTTAGATCTTTGCGCCCCTGGGCGATTGCGCTTGACACAAGCTGATTGTTAAAAGCTGAGCCATGAGACCGGGCGCCTCGCCCGGCGGCATGAGGATGGCCGATCCGGTGAGCGACAAGCGCGCGACGAAGCTGGTGGCCGGCAACTCGAATCGCGCCCTTGCCGAAGCGATCGCCGGCCATCTCGGTCTCCCCCTCGCCAAATGTCTTGTGCGTCGCTTCGCCGATCAGGAGATCTTCGTCGAGGTGCAGGAGAATGTTCGCGGCGAGGACGTCTTCGCGATCCAGTCGACCAGCTATCCTGCCAATGATCATTTGATGGAGTTGCTGATCATCATCGACGCGCTCCGCCGCGCCTCGGCCCGCCGGATCACAGCCGTGCTGCCCTATTTCGGTTATGCTCGACAAGACCGGAAGCCGGGGCCGAGAACCCCGATTTCAGCCAAACTGGTCGCCAATCTCATTACCCGCGCCGGTACCGACCGAGTACTGACACTTGATCTCCATGCCGGACAAATCCAAGGCTTCTTCGACATTCCGACCGACAATCTCTATTCGGCGCCGGTGGTGACCCGCGACATCCATGAGCACAACGACATCGCCAATGTGATGGTGGTCTCGCCCGATGTCGGCGGTGTCGTGCGCGCCCGCGCGCTCGCCAAGCGCATCGACGCGCCCCTGGCGATTGTCGACAAGCGCCGCGAGCGACCCAGCGAGTCGGAGGTGATGAACATCATCGGCGATGTCCGCGACAAGGATTGCATCCTGTTCGACGACATAATCGATTCCGGTGGCACGCTCTGCAACGCAGCCTCCGCTCTGCTCGAGACTGGCGCCGCCTCGGTGCGGGCCTACACCACGCATGGCGTGCTATCGGGTGGTGCCGTGGCGAGGGTGATTTCTTCGGCGCTGCAGGAATTGGTGATCACCGACTCGATCCAGCCAACCGCGGCGGTTCTGGCAGCGCCCAATATTCGCGTGTTGCCGATCGCTCCCCTGATTGGCGAAGCAATCAGCCGTACTGCCGCCGAGGAGTCGGTCTCAAGCCTGTTCGACTAGCGGCCGACCGGCAGTTGCGCGGCTCCGAGCGCTCGCTTATAAGCGCCCCTGCTGCCGCGGCTCGACCGCCGGGCACCGGTGGCGCGGCCGCGATCGGACCGTTTGATCTTCTTGGAGAAATGCACCATGGGCGCGCCTCTTGAGCTCTCGGCGACGACGCGCGAACCCTCCGGCACGGGCGGTGCCCGAGCAGTCCGCGGCAACGGCAAAGTCCCCGGCATCGTCTATGGCGGATCCGAGCCGCCGCTGCCCGTCGCCTTGCCTTTTGTAGAAGTCAGCCGCCGCATTCTTGGCGGCGGTTTCTTGACCAGCGTCATCACTCTCGATGTGGAAGGCAAGGCAATCCGGGTCATTCCGCGCGACTATCAGCTCGATCCGCTCCGTGACATGCCGCTCCATGTCGATTTTCTCAGAATCACTGCCGCTTCGATTCTCACCGTCGAGATCCCGGTGCATTTCATCAACGAGGAGGAATCGCCCGGTCTGAAGCGAGGCGGTGTTCTCAACGTGGTGCGCCACGCGATTGAGGTGACCTGTCCGGCGGAAGAAATTCCAAACCAGATCGTCTGCGATCTCGCCGGTCTCGACATCAACGATTCAGTTCATATTTCGGCGGTATCGCTGCCCGACCGGGTCGAGCCGACCATCCGCGACCGCGACTTCACCATCGCCACAATCGCCGCGCCAGCCGGCCTTAAGGAAGAGCTGGCCGAGGCCGAGGCCGCCGCTGCAGCAGCCGCCGCGGCAGAGGCCGAGGCCGAAGAGGCCGGGGCGGAAGCTGGAGAGACCGCGACCGAGGCCGAGAAGACCGAAGGCGAATAGAAGCTTCGACGCGCAACGATTGGCAGCCGGCGGCGCTTCGGTTCAGGACCCCGCGCAATGCTGCTGATCGTCGGACTAGGCAATCCCGGCCCAGAATATGCTGGCCACCGGCACAATGTCGGCGCCATGGCCGTCGACGCTATCCACCGCGGCCGTCAATTTACTGCCTGGCGAAAACGATTTAGCGCTGAACTGGCCGAGAGCCAATTCGGGCACGAGAAGGTTCTGTTGCTGAAGCCGACCACATACATGAACGAGTCCGGCCGCGCGGTCGGCGAAGCGGTGCGTTTTTACAAGCTTGGTGCTTCCGATGTGGTCGTCATCCATGATGAGCTCGATCTTGCCCCGGGCAAGACACGGATCAAGACCGGCGGCGGCGGCGCGGGACATAATGGCCTCCGCTCGGTGACCGCTCACCTGGGGCCGGATTATCGCCGTCTCAGGATCGGCATCGGCCATCCCGGCCACCGCGACCGGGTCACCCGATACGTGCTGCACGATTTCGCCAAGGCCGATGCTGATTGGCTAACTCCGCTGCTTGGCGCCATTGCCGACAATGCGCCGCTGTTGGTTGAGGGCAAGGACTCCCTGTTCGCCAATCGGCTCCATCTCGCCTTGGCCGACCCCGTGGCTAAGCCCGCGAAGAAGAAAAAGCCGAGCGTAAACAAAGCGCAAGCGTCAGAACCGGAATCAGATCATCAGCCAAGCGCCGGACCTTTCGCCCGACTCCGCCAGCTGTTTGGTGGTAAATGACCGGCCACCGTTCAAACACGACCAGCACAGTCAACCGTGGCTGAGACGATGAGACAGTCCAACGCCGCGACCGCGACTATTGTGTTCTTCATCCTCGCCCCCGGAATTGTCGCCGGGCTGGTGCCGTGGCTGATCACCGACTGGGCCTTGCCAACGGTAAGCCCCTACTTCGCCGGCTTTCAAATCGGGTTGGGTGCCGTGATCATCGCCGGCAGCCTCTTCCTCTTGATCGACTCCTTCACCCGCCTGGTCACTGAGGGAAACGGCACGCCGATGCCGTGGATGCCGACCACGCGCATGGTCGTCCGCGGCGCCTATCGCTATTTCCGCAACCCGATGTATGTCGGCGTCATCGGCGTGATCTTGGCGCAAGCCATCCTGTTCGGGAGTGTCACCTTGCTCCTTTATGGCACCGGAGTCTGGCTGGTGTTTCATCTCTTTGTGGTGCTGGCCGAGGAGCCGGGCCTGCGCCGCTCCTATGGCGACGCCTACGGAGCCTATAGCGCCGGGGTTCCGCGCTGGCTGCCCCGCATCCCGCCGCCCTCTGGCGCTTCGTAGAGCAGCGTTGCGATGGGTTTCAAATGCGGCATCGTCGGCCTTCCCAATGTCGGCAAATCGACCCTCTTCAACGCGCTGACCAAGACCGCGGCGGCGCAGGCGGCAAACTATCCGTTCTGCACCATCGAGCCCAACACCGGCGATGTCGCCGTTCCCGACCCGCGGCTTGAGACGATCGCCGCGTTCGCAAAATCGGCCCAGATCGTCCCGACCCGTATAGTTTTCGTCGACATTGCCGGTCTCGTTCGCGGCGCTTCCAAGGGAGAAGGCCTCGGCAACCAATTCCTCGGCAATATCCGCGAGGTCGACGCCATCGCCCATGTGCTGCGCTGCTTCGAGGAGGAAGACGTCACCCATGTCGAGGGCCGGATTGACCCGGTCGCCGATGCCGAAACGGTCGAGACCGAGCTGATGCTGGCTGACCTTGAGAGCCTGGAACGCCGGATCGTGTCGCTGGAGAAGAGGGCCGCCACCGGCGACAAGGAGGCCAAGCAATTGGTGCCGGTGATGCGCGGCGCACTCGACCTCCTGCGGAATGGCCAGCCGGCGGGGCTCCTTGAGGTAACGCCCGAGAATGCCCCGCTGTTTGACGGCCTCCAGCTCCTCACCGCCAAACCGGTGCTCTATGTCTGCAATGTCGACGAGGGCTCGGCGGCCACCGGCAACGCCTTCTCGGCTGCCGTCGCGGAGAAGGCCAAGGCCGATGGCGCCGGCATCGTCGTCATCTCGGCGGCGATCGAAGCCGAGATTGCCCAGCTCGATCCGGACGAGCAGGTCGAATATCTGGCCACGCTCGAACTGGAAGAGCCTGGCCTCGACCGGCTGATCCGCGCCGGCTACGAGCTCCTCGGCCTCGTCACCTTCTTCACCGCCGGGCCGAAGGAAACGCATGCCTGGACAGTCGATCGTGGCACCAGAGCGCCGCAAGCCGCCGGCGCTATCCACACCGATTTCGAACGCGGTTTCATTCGCGCCCAGACCATCGCCTATGACGATTTTGTTGGCCTAGGCGGCGAGCAGCCGGCCAAGGATGCCGGCAAGGCCCGCGACGAGGGCAAGGATTACGTCGTCGCCGACGGCGATGTGCTGCTGATCAAGTTCGGGGTGTGAGGGGCAGAAGAAGCCCTGGCGGGGACCTTACTCCCCCTCCAACAACCCCTTCGCCCCCTCGCAGCTCTGCACCAGCCGTTTGCGCACCATCCGCTTGACGAACAGCTCTTCCGCCAGCCAGCCGAACGGCCGGGTGAAGCCGGGCATGATGGTGAATGAGATCGTCTGCCGTAGCGTCGCGCCCTCGCCGTCGGGCTCGACTCGGAACTCTCGAATAACATCGCCCATGAAACCCACCCGGCCGACATGGACCTGCCTCTTCGGTGCGTCGAAGACCGTGACTCTCCACTCGCTCTTCTGCAGCCCGGATCGCTCGAGATAGGTGCTGCCGGCCTTCAGCCGCGGGTTCGACGCCGACACAATCTCATTCACGAACGCATCCCATTTGGGATAGCGATTGACCTAGCAAAGAAGGCCCCAAACGTCGTCCACGGACGCTTTGATCGAAGTTGCGATCGTTACGCTGGCCAACCCTCGCCCCTCAGTTCGGCTTCGGCTCGGGCGGGTCCTCGTTGCGAGCCGCATCTTCCCATGCCCGCATGTCCTCATCGGCGAGGATTGCTTCGGCATAGATCTGCGCCACCGGCTCAAGCTCGACGCCATAGGTGCGGAACCGTGTCGCCACCGGCGCATACATCGCGTCGGCGATGGTGAAATGGCCGAATAGATAAGGTCCGCCGCCGTTCTCGCCATAGCTCTCGCGGCATTCGGTCCAGATCTGCTGCACCCTTCTGATATCGCTCGCCACCGGCGCATCGCTAACCGAAACGCCTTCGACCCGGCCGAGGAGATTCATATCGAGCCGGTCACGGAGCGGGCGGAAGCTGGAATGCATCTCGGCCGAGATCGACCGCGCCAGCGCCCGTGCCACCGGATCCTCAGGCCACAGCCGTTGCTCGGGAACCAACTCGGCAAGATATTCGCCGATCGCAATCGAATCCCACACCTTCACTGTCTGATCGTCTCGTTCATGAATGAGGAGCGGCACCTTTGAGGTCGGGCTCATCGCCGTGAGCCGCGCTTTGTGCTCGGGCAGCCGGTAGCGGATCAGCACCTCCTCGAACGGGACGCCGGTCTTGCGCATGATCAGCCAGCCGCGCAGCGACCAGGTCGAGACATGGCGATAGCCGATCAGGAATGCGAATTCGTTCATTATTGGCCTCAATCAGGATTTTGGACGGCGGGACGGCAAGCTTATCGCTCGCTCAATCGCCCTCGAAAGATACTAGCCTGTGAACATCGATGTCGGCTTGTCTCAGCCGCTCCGAGCCGCCGAGATCGGGGAGATCGACGATGAAGGTTGCCGCTACCAGCTCGCCGCCAGACATCTCTATCAGCTTCGCCGCCGCCTCGGCAGTGCCGCCGGTGGCGATGAGATCGTCGACCAGCAGCACCCGCTCGCCGGGCTGGATGACATCAATGTGCATTTCGATCGCGTCGAGGCCATATTCGAGCTTGTAGTCCAGCCCAATCGTCTTGCCCGGCAGCTTGCCCTTCTTGCGGATGGGGATGAAACCGCGGCCAAGTTCGTGCGCTACCGCACCGGCGAGAATAAACCCCCTCGCCTCGATGCCGACGACGCAATCGACCCCGGCATTCTGAAACGGTGCCAGCAGCCCATCGATCGAAGCGCTAAACCCAACCGGATCGGCCATCAATGTGGTGACGTCACGGAATTGGACCCCGGGCTTCGGATAGTCCGGAATCGTGCGGATCAGCTGCTTGATCAGCGACGGATCAAGGAACGCCATCGACGGCACCGGCCTCAAAGCCGAGATAGCCGGCAAGATCGACCCCGGCCGCGATTAAAATCGCAATGACGCCGATAATAATGGCCGCGCCGAGGATCGCGCCGGCGAAAACGGCCGGCACCTGCCGGTACCATCGCCCGGCGGTCTCGACCCGCTTGGCCGCGTCCTCGACCCGACCCCCGATCGCCTTGGTGATAATCAGCGGCTTCTCAATGTCCACCGCCACCGAGGCGTAGGCGTCAAGCACTTGGCGAGCGGCGTTGCGATAGCGATCCCGCTGCGCCGTTGACATCTGCGCATTGACGAAGGCCTCGACTTGGTCGGCGGTCGGCTCGGTATCGTGCTTGGCCGTCCAACTCACCAACCAGTCACGCTTGTCCCTCTTGTAAAGCGAGTAGGTGATCAATCCGATCACATCATCCTCGCCCTCGACGAGGTGGTCATAAACCCGGTTCATCGTGGTCAAGCTCCTCGCTACCGGTGATGGTGCCGGCTCAGGCGCCTCGGCCACCGGGGGAACTGGGATAGTTGGCGCCAATGGTGGTGGGACCGGAGCTTCTGGCTCGGCAAGAGGCTCTGGTTCGGCCGCCGCGAGAG
Source organism: Kaistiaceae bacterium (assembly GCA_963667605.2). Lineage (GTDB taxonomy): Bacteria > Pseudomonadota > Alphaproteobacteria > Rhizobiales > Kaistiaceae > JADLGL01. The sequence continues at coordinate 213,857 of CAXXUZ010000002.1, read as the reverse complement.
GCTCCGGCTCTGGCTCTGCGACGGCGGGACGGTCTGGCTCTGGTTCGGCCGCCGCGAGAGGCTCCGGCTCTGGCTCTGCGACGGCAGGACGGTCTGGCTCTGGTTCGGCCGCCGCGAGAGGCTCCGGCTCTGGCTCTGCGACGGCGGGACGGTCTGGCTCTGGTTCGGCCGCCGCGAGAGGCTCCGGCTCGGCAGGAGGCTCCGGCTCTGACTCGGTAAGAGACGCCGGCTTGGTTGCTAACTCCGAGGGCTCCTCCGGCTCAGAATCGTGCTTCGTCGGTTCCGTTGCCGCCACGACCGGCTCATCCTCGGTTGCCTTGCGTTCGTCCAGCGGATTGCCGCCCCCATTGGTCGCACGAGCCACGACCGGGGCCAGCACCTTGGACACCGCTGCCTCGATATCAGTGTCCGAATCCTCGGGGATTTCAGAAATTGCTCCGCCCCCGGCTGGTTTGGTTTCACTCATGATCTTGCAGCAACTTTACCTAACTGAACTGAACGAAGCGCCTTCCTGGCAGCGGTCAATCCGCGCTGATGCACATCCTCGCGCATTACGATCCGCGGTGTCATGCTCCGCGGCGAGTGGCGCGGCAGCGAAACGAAGACACTCTCGCTTTCCCTATCAACCCCAGGCACCCGCCACCCGCGTACCGCGCTGCGACCCGCTTCATCATCAAACGCCATCAAAAACCCTCAGACCCGGAGATGCAACTGCTAGCCGGAAGAGGCGGGGGTCAATGTTCCTTCGCCCAGACCTGTCGCTTGGCCAAATAGGCAAGCCCGGTGAACACAATCAGGAATACCATCACCTGGAAGCCGAGCCGCTTGCGGTCGACCAGCGTCGGCTCGGCCGACCACATCAGGAACGCCCCCACATCCGCCGCGTACTGCTCCAGCGTTTCCGGTGTTCCGTCCTCATAAAGGCTCATTCCGTCGCGCAGCGGAGGCGGCATAGACAGCGCTTCACCGGCGGCAAAATAGGGATTGTAAAACACCCCCGGCTCGAGCTCGTAATCCTCCGGCGCCTGCTGATAGCCGGTGAGAAGCGCGTAGACGTAGTCGACGCCGCCTTCTTGATATTGCGTGAAGAGGTCGAGAATCCAGCGGAACCCATCTCCGACGCCGCGCGCTTTCGTCATCAGTGACAGGTCCGGCGGCTCACTTGGGAACGGCGGCGTCGGGAAATAGTCGGCCGGCCGGCCTTCTCGCCGCTCGCCGGTATCGGCGTCGACGATCGAATATGCGGCCGCGACCGCGCGCATCTGGTCTTCGGACATGAACGGACCGCTCTCAGAAGCAAGCGTCCGGAACGCGACCCGCTCCAAACCATGACAATTTCCACAGACCTGGCGATACACGGTCAGCCCGCGCTGCAATTGCGCCGCGTTATAGGTCCCAAACGGGCCGTCGAAGGTCCAATTCTGCCAGTCCGGAATTTCGAGCGGATATTCCGGCAAACCGCCTTCGGCCTCATCATGGTCATCAACCAGCGTGATATCCACGGCTGCGGCGGCAGGTTCAGCCTCCTGCCCGGAGGCCGAGGGCGCCACCAGCAGCACGCCAGCTGCCACCGCCGCTAGAGCGTACCAAGCCGGGCAGACCGGCCGCACTGCGGCACACACGAGCCGGACAAGATAATTCATGACTTCCCCTGACCAGCGCCGGCTTGCTTTCCTTCATCGAGCACCGGTTCGCTTATGCTGGCTGGCAATGGCTTGGGCTTCTCAACCCAGCTAACCAATGGCATGATGATCAAAAAATGCGCGAAATAATACGCGGTCAATATCCGCGAGGCGATCAGATAACCGCCTTCCGCCACTTGCGAGCCAAGATAACCAAGACCGATGCACACCGCGACCAAAATCCAAAAGAACTGACGATAGAGTGGCCGAAACTTCGCCGAACGGACCTTCGACCGGTCGAGCCAGGGAATGAAGAACAGCACCACTATTGCACCGCCGAAGGCAATGACGCCTCCCAGCTTCGACGGAATTGCGCGCAGGACTGCGTAGAACGGCAAGAAATACCATTCCGGCACAATATGGGTCGGAGTCACCAGCGGATTGGCCGGGATGTAATTGTCCGGATGCACAAGATAATTGGGCACATAGAACACGAACCACGCCGTCAGGATCATGAACACGGCAAGTCCGAACAGATCCTTTGAGGTGTAGTGCGGATGGAATGGCACCACATCCTGCCGGCCTTTGATCTTGATCCCGAGCGGGTTGTTGTTTCCCGGCACATGCAGCGCCCAGATGTGTAGGAGCACCACGCCGACGATCATGAACGGCAACAAATAGTGGAGCGAGAAGAACCTTGTGAGGGTTGGACCCTCGACTGCGAAGCCACCCCACAGCCACGTGGTGATCGCTTCGCCAACAACTGGGAGCGCCGAGAACAAATTGGTGATCACGGTGGCCGCCCAGAACGACATTTGGCCCCAGGGCAGCACATATCCGAGGAACGCGGTCGTCACCATCAATAGATAGAGCAGCACACCGAGGATCCAGAGCACCTCGCGCGGAGATTTGTAAGAGCCGTAATAGAGCCCGCGAAACATGTGGATGTAGACGGCGACGAAGAACATCGACGCCCCATTGGAGTGGATGTAGCGCACCAGCCAACCGTAATTGACGTCGCGCATAATCGAATCGACTGAATTGAACGCAAGCCCGGCATCCGGCACATAGTGCATCGCCAAGACGACCCCGGTGGCGATCATCACCGCCAACATGAACGCCAGGATCCCGCCTAACGTCCACCAATAATTGAGGTTCCGCGGCGTCGGATAGGCGACGAAGGACGAGTGCACCAGCCCAACAACCGGCAGGCGAGCCTCGAACCATTTGGCGATTCGCGATTTAGGTTCGTAAGGTCGAAGCGCTTCCATGGCTAATCCTCCGCCCTCAGCCGATCTGAATCACTGTCGGCGACCGGGAGGACATGATCGGGATAGTCAAATTCTTCGGGGCCGGCCCTTTACGTACGCGGCCGGCGGTATCGTAGTGCGATCCGTGGCACGGGCAGAACCAACCGCCGAAATCACCGGATTCGCCTAGCGGCACGCAGCCCAAATGAGTACAGACGCCGACCATAACAAGAAGGCGCTCAATGTCCGTCGACGCCCGATTGACGTCCGTCGCGGGCGAATCCTCGGGCAGATTGTTGTTCCGGGCAACCGGATCCTTGAGGTCCGCCAGCGGCACCGCACGAGCCTCCTCGATCTCAAGATCGGTGCGGTTGCGGATGAATACTGGCTTGCCGCGCCATTTCACCGTGACCGACATGCCCGGCTCGATTGCCGAGATATCGACCTCGGTCGTCGCTAGCGCCAACGAGGTGGCGTCTGGATTCATTTGATCGATAAACGGCCACGCCACTAAAGCCGTCCCGATCGCTCCGACCGCGGCAGTGGCGACGAAAATAAAATCCCGGCGGTCTTGATCCGCCGTGTCGGTCTCGGTCAATGCCCCTCCCCCTTTTTGGCGACCAGCCTATTGCGGCTGACCCGACGCCTCCCGTTATATCGCCGGGCGGTCGGTTCTGCACCCCCGGCAGGGGTTTTTGCCAGCCACTTCGCTGCTTGTCCAGAATGTCGCACCGACGAACATAGATCTTGGGGTAGATCGACATGGGTTGAAACCGGGCAGGATCGAGCGGATAGACTCTTTTGTCCCCACCTCCGGCCGCCAAAACGAGCAAGTAACGATGAGTCTGCCGCGTGATCTCGATTCGAAGAAAGTGCGCGCATCGGCTTGGTTCGCCGAGATTCGCGACCGCATCCTCGCCGCTTGCGAGCTGATCGAGGATGATTTGCCGGCTGGAGCCCCGGGCGCGGACCAGGCACCGGGCCGCTTCGAACGGACCCCTTGGCAGCGAGCCGACCATACCGGCGCGCCGGGAGGCGGAGGGCTGATGTCGATCTTGCGCGGCCGTGTTTTCGAAAAATTGGGCGTCCACGTCTCTACGGTTCACGGCGAGTTCTCGCCGGAATTCTGCGCCCAGATTCCGGGCGCCGGCGACGATCCGCGCTTCTGGGCATCCGGTATTTCGCTGATCGCCCACCCGCAAAACCCGAACGTCCCGGCAGTTCATTTGAACACTCGCATGGTCGCGACATCGAAGCTGTGGTTCGCCGGTGGCGCCGATCTAACCCCGGTGCTTGATCGCCGCAGAAGCCAGGACGATCCCGACAGCATCGACTTCCACGTGGCCATGCGCCGAGCTTGCGATGCCCATACAGTGTCGGACTATCAGCGCTACAAGGACTGGTGCGACCGCTATTTTTTCCTTGCCCATCGCAACGAGCCGCGCGGCATTGGCGGCATCTTCTACGACGAGCATGACAGTGGCGATTGGGAAGCGGATTTCGCCTTCACCCGCGCCGTTGGCGAAGCCTTCATCGAAATCTATGATCGGCTGGTGCGGCGAAACTTCGAAACTCCCTGGGCCGAAGCCGATCGCGAGGAGCAATTGATCCGCCGGGGGCGCTATGTCGAATTCAATCTGCTTTACGACCGCGGAACGATTTTCGGGCTCAAGACCGGCGGCAACGTCGATTCTATCTTGTCGTCGATGCCGCCGGCGGTGAAATGGCCCTAAGGCCGAGCCAAACCGCCACTCTACCTAACGCGGCGACCATCGCGACCGACTTTGATGTCGGTTCCGAAGACTTTGTCCCAAAACCCTGTAGTGACACCATAATTGCCTTCATCGTTGAAGTGATGATGAAGCGCATGCCGGTGTTTCAGCTTGTATAGATAGCTGCCCGGTCGAAGGCGCCAATGGTGCACCCCGTGATGCACCATGATGTAGAAAAAGTAGCCAAGCATGATACCTGCGGTAAATCCGGCGCCAAAGGCAAACCCGCCAAACAGGATCGCCGGCAACAACACCAACACCACAATTATTGCCAAGCTCAGCCACGGCGGAGTCCCGATGAGCGCCTTCGGATCCTCGTGATGCGCATCATGCATGTCCTTCACATAGGGCACATGATGCAGCACCCACCGATGGAGCTGGAATTCGGCAAACGTCCACGTCGCGGCGCCAGCTGCAACCGAAACGGTGAACAAACCCCATTTCTCAATCGGAGTCGTAGCCAACGCGGCGGCGGTTAAGGTCGTCGCGAACACCGGATATAGAACATAGTCGGAATAGTAGCTGGTTGCGCTAAGTCGCATCCATGACCTCCATTAAGGGCCACCCGCCATTTCGGCTCCGTCGAGGCTCCGCTGCAAAGCCCGCGCAAATCCGCGCGGCGCACTAAAACCTCGAATCGCTTCCATTGTAAACGCTGTTTGTGACCAGGGGCAGCCTATTGATGGTCTGCTGGGATTTGCCAAAGCCGATCCAGGATCGCCGCGCGGTCCGGTTGGAAATCCTGGTCGATCCACCAAGCCTCGAGCTTCTTGAGCAAATCACCCAGGGCCGGGCCCCTCAACACCCCGGCGTCCATCAGATCCTTGCCGCCGATCGGGAAAGTCGGCGGATCCCAGTCCGCCAGCGACGCCAAAGGCTTGGCCCAGTCGACCAACGGCCCTGCGGCTCCAGCCGCGGCAAGCGCCAAGCCATTGACGAAAGCTTCCCTTCCGATTTGGTAGAGCACGGCTTTCGCGCTCTTCACAACCGGGGGATCGCTCCACCGATCGGCTTGGCGAACAGCCTCCGAGATGGCGTCGTGATCGGCAGTTGAGAGCCGTAACCGCACGGTCACTCGCTCCGCGTCCTCGACGATCGTCGTTGCCAGGGCGGCAAGGCGCCGGGCAAAGGACGGACCCAGCCCGGCCCGACCTTCGATCGCGATCACACGGGCGAACCGCGCAAGGTAGCCGATGCCGCCGAGAATGATCTGCAGAATGCCGGCATCCTGCATCGCGGTAATAGTGTCGGCTGCCCCGTCGGCGATGAGAAGCCGGCGGAGCTCGTGATTGACACGCTCCGCGGCCAGTTCTCGGAGGCCGAGGCGACCGCGGATGGTCGCCTCCAGGCCGTCACGGTCGAGCGCATCCGCACCACATTGGGCGTGGAACCTAAAGAAACGAAGGATGCGCAGGCGATCCTCGGCGATTCGGCGGTCAGGGTCGCCGATGAACCGGACCCGCCCGGCGACGATATCGGCATAGCCGCCTACCGGGTCGTGCAATTTGCCGTTGGCCTCGACCGAGAGCGAATTGATGGTGAAATCGCGGCGCTCGGCATCGGCGAGCCAGTCCCGGCCAAAGCGGACGATAGCGTGGCGTCCGTCGGTTTCGACATCTTCCCTCAATGTCGTCACTTCATGTCCCCGACCGGCGATAACAAGGGTGACGGTGCCATGCTCAATCCCGGTCGGAACTGCCTTGATGCCGGCGGCCTTGGCACACGCCACGACCAAATCGGGCAACGCGGTTGTAGCAAAGTCGACTTCGCGAACCGGTCGCCCGAGCAGGGTATCGCGTACCGCACCGCCGACCGCGCGACCGGATTCACCGTCCCGGTTGAGAATGTCGAAGATCGCCCCGACGCCGGGGGCACTCAGCCAAGCGGCACCTTGAAGTGAGGGCAACCCAGTCATCGCCGCCACTCGCCGTCATTCGTCGCCGAATCGACCCGGCACAAGCTCGCCATCGATTATCTCGGCCGGATGGTATTGCTCATTGGTGCTGGTGCCGGCGTTGGACGTGAGCACGACTAGACCGATGATCGCCGCAACCGCGCCAAGGGAACTGAGGATGATAATGATCTTGGTCGACCAATTGCCAATGCTGCCAAGGCTACGCTTGGTGGCCAGCAACCATCCGGCATAGACCGCGAACGGAACCAGGAAGAGTAGCGTGTTGTACGCCAGTAACCTGACCATTGGCAAAGATCCGTTTCTGTCTTCCAGCGAATCGACAGCACCGTTGTAGTGGCATTCTAGCAAAGTGCCGCTGTCGTTGCGCCAGGCTGCAGATTTGTGGTCGACGCTGAGGAAAACAAGGCCGAATAATTATTACATGCATCCGCTCGGGAAGGGCGAAACGTTCACAATAGCGCGAGACTGTGCCCAAGGAGCCAGGCAAGCCGTATCACATCCGGCGATCCATCGCGGCGCTGCCAGCTCGAGCGAGCCGCGCAATTCTAGGCTGACGCGGCGCTGGCAGCCATGGCATGATTGGCGCGTCGGTCATATCACGACGGACGTGTACCAAAGGTGTGAGAAGGTCCCATGCGAGCGACAGACCAAATCTCCGAAGCTGAGGACCTGCAGCGGATCTCAATAGAGCTCGACGCAGCCGTCGAGAGGATCGCTACCGCCCGGACCGCAATTGGCAAAGTCATCTATGGTCAAGCGGAAGTGGTCGATCAAGCATTGATCACGGTCTTATCCGGCGGCCATGGTCTGCTCGTCGGGGTCCCCGGCCTCGCAAAGACCAAGCTTGTCGAAACCTTGGGCATCGTCCTCGGCCTCCAAACCCAGCGCATCCAATTCACCCCCGATCTGATGCCGTCGGACATTTTGGGCTCCGAAGTCCTCGATCAGGCAGCCGACGGGAGTCGCCGCTTTCGTTTCTTGCCTGGCCCCACATTCACGCAGCTGTTGATGGCGGACGAAATCAACCGAGCCAGCCCGCGCACCCAATCGGCCCTACTGCAGGCGATGCAGGAATACCATGTCACCATCGCCGGTCAGCGACATGATTTGCCGGCTCCGTTCCATGTGCTGGCGACGCAGAATCCGATCGAGCAGGAAGGGACCTATCCGCTGCCCGAAGCGCAGCTCGATCGCTTCCTGCTGCAAATCGACGTCCACTACCCCGATCGCGAGGCCGAGCGGCAGGTAATGCTGGAAACCACCGGCGCCACCGAAGCCATCGCCGAGCCGGTGATGAGCGGTGAAGAGATCCGTGAGCTACAGCGTTTGGTGCGCCGCTTACCGATTGGCGAATCCGTGGTCGACGCAATTCTCGACTTAGTGCGTTCCGCCCGTCCGGGACACATCGCCGAACCAAGATTCGCCGAAGCTATCGCGTGGGGGCCCGGGCCGCGCGCCAGCCAAGCACTGATGCTGGCTACCCGCGCCAAGGCGCTGATAGACGGCCGCTACGCGCCGTCGATCGACGACGTTCAGGAACTAGCGGTGCCGGTGCTGCAGCACCGGATGGCGCTCAGCTTTTCGGCACGAGCCGAAGACCTCACGATCCGGAAAGTCATCAACGAACTATCGGCCAAGCTGGGTTAGCAGCGATGGCCGGACTCCATTCGGCGAGGAACCCGAGCGAGCACGCAGCCGCACTGCCGGATGCGAGGGATCTCACGTCGACAATGCCGGCCTTGCTGGTCGAAGCCCAGCGAGTCGTCACCACGATCCTTGCCGGCTGGCACGGCCGTCGCCGCGCCGGTCCCGGCGAAGCCTTCTGGCAATTCCGGCCGCTTGAATCGGGCGAACCGGCGGCGATGATCGATTGGCGCCGATCCGCCCGCGACGAGCATCTTTATGTCCGAGAGAGGGAATGGGAGGCAGCGCACACGCTCTGGCTTGTGCCCGATCTGTCCGAATCGATGAGCTTTCGCTCACGCCTCGCCGCCGCCGACAAGCGCTCACGCGCCATCTTGCTGAGCCTTGCGCTGACCGAGCTTTTCGCCCGCGCCGGCGAACGCATCGGCCTGCTCGGAAAGGGACCGCCGGTGCTGTCACGCAACGCCGCCGAAAAGATCGCCGCCGCGATGGTCGACGCTGCACTCGCCGATTGGCCTGATCTGAGTCGACTGCGCCGCCAATCAGACGTCATCATCATCGGCGATTTCCTCGACCCAATCGATACCATCGGCACTCGCCTCGATGCCGTGGCCGCGACCGGGGCACGGGCGCATCTGGTTCAGATCCTCGACCCGATTGAGGAGACGTTCCCCTACACTGGCCGCACCGAATTCGCCGATCCGGAATCCGGCTTCCGCCATCTTGTCGGCCGCGCCGAAGCGTTGCGCGAGGCCTACCGGGCGCGCCTCATCTCCAGGCGAGACCGTCTCCGCGAGATCTGCGGCCGGCTCGACTGGACCTTCCTCATTCACCACACCGACCGGCCGGCGGTTGAGCCTCTGCTCACACTGCATGTCCGGCTTGCCGATCGGCGAGCCATGTCAACCCAATCGAGTTGGGTGGCGTGAGCTTCGCGGCACCAGCGGTGCTGTTCGCGCTGGTCGCACTGCCGGCGATCTGGTGGCTGCTACGACTGACGCCCCCACGGCCAAAAGCCGAGACTTTCCCGCCGGCCAGGATCGTCGCTGAGATCTCCGACAAGGAAGAAACACCATCCAAGACGCCTTGGTGGCTCACCGCCCTACGGCTGCTGCTAGCTGCTTTGTTGATCGTGGCATTGGCCGGCCCGACATTGCGGGCCTCGGACGAGAACGCGCCCGGCGAGGGCCCGCTACTCGTCATCCTCGACAATGGCTGGGCAGCGGCGGCCGATTGGCCAACGCTGCGCGATGCGGCACTGACGATTGTCGGAATTGCCGAGAACGATAACCGCCCCGTCGCCTTGGTCGCGACCGCCGAGGATCCCGGCCAAATGATCGCGCCGAGCCAGGCCGACCAGGTCGCCGATCGTATCCAGGCGCTGGCTCCGCAGCCCTTTGCGCCTGACTATCAGTCACTGCTGCCGCAGCTGGAAACCATCGCCGCCACCGCCGGCTTCGGCGGAGCCGCTTGGCTCTCCGACGGTCTTGGTGGCCCCGGACCGGAAGCGCTGGCGATCTTACTGCAGGAAGCGATCAACGGACCGATCGCGATCTATTACGATGCCGATGCGCGCCTTCTCGGCCTCGTCCCGCCTTCCAACACCGCCGCCGGCCTGATTGTGCCGGTCATTCGCGACGCGGCCGCGGAGACCAGCGAAGGTGTGGTCTTGGCTCGCGATCTCAGAGGCCGCGCGATTGGCGAAGCGGCGTTCCGATTTGATCCCGGGGCAGCCCGTACCGAAGTGCTGTTCTCAATGCCCACCGAGCTGCGCAATGAAATCATCCGTCTGGAGATCGGCGGCCAAACGACCGCCGGCGCTGTGCAATTGCTCGATGATCGTTACCGTCGCCGCACTGTCGGTATCCTCTCCGGCGAGGGTTCAGATCAGCCGCTACTTTCAGCCGACTATTATATTTCGCGGGCGCTGACGCCCTTTGCCGACCTCTGGCCGACATCGACCGATATCGCCCAGTCTGTGACCGACATGATCGCCGGAGGTACCTCGATCATCATCCTTGCCGACATCGGCACACTGCCGGCGGACGCCGAAACAGCGCTCACCGCCTGGATCGAGAATGGCGGCACCCTGCTGCGATTTGCGGGGCCGCGGCTGGCGGCGGCCGAACCCTCCTTGATCCCCGTGGAACTCCGTTTCGGTGGCAGGACGCTGGGCGGCGCGCTCTCTTGGGAGGAGCCGCAACCCCTTGGCCCCTTCCCCGAGGCCAGCCCATTTTTCGGCCTCGAAGTGCCCAGCGATGTCCTGGTCGAGCGGCAGGTGCTGGCCGAGCCTACCGCTGAGCTGAGCGATCGGATTTGGGCTGCTCTTGCCGACGGGACACCGCTTGTCACCGCTGCCGATATCGGCAAAGGCCGGATCGTGCTGTTCCACGTCACCGCCGACACAAGCTGGTCGAACTTGCCGCTCTCCGGCGTGTTCGTCGAAATGCTCCGCCGGATCGTGACTTCAGCCAATGCACCGGTGGTAGAACTGGCAGGGGCGGCAACAGCCGCGCTCGCGCCCTATCGCATTCTCGACGGTTATGGCCGCTTTGCCGACCCCGGCGGTACCGCCCAGCCGATCACCGCCGGCAACCCCGACATCATCGTCGATTCCACCCACCCACCGGGTCTTTACGGCAATGATGACGGCTTCCGCGCCGTCAGCCTTTTCTCTTCGGATGCCGAGTTGGTGGTGCTCGACGCCGCATCGATCGCCGGCGCAAGCCTCCTGCCCTATCCGGAAACCGTACCGATCGCTTTGGGGTATTGGTTGTTCGCCATCGCGCTGCTGCTGTTGCTGGCGGACACGCTCGCGGTGCTTTGGCTCGCCGGAGCGGTCACGCCCCAGCGCAAACAAATAGCAGCGCTCGCGCTGGTCGGACTTTTGTTGCCGGCTCTCCCCGACGACGCCAAAGCCCAGAACCAGCTCACGCCGGCCGACCTTTTTGCACTTGAAGCGGCCAACCGGACCGCCCTCGCCTATGTTGTCACCGGCGATCCGCTCAGCGACGAGATCAGCCGCGCCGGGCTCACGGGCTTGTCTTTGGTATTGGCTCGGCGAACTGCTTTCGAGCCGGGTGATCCGGTCGGGATCGACATCGCTACCGACGAACTGGCGTTCTTTCCGATTCTTTATTGGCGCGTGACCGCGGAAGCACCGATGCCGGATGCGACTTCGATGGCCCGCGTTGACGCCTATATGCGAAATGGCGGCATCGTCTTGTTCGACACCGCCGATCAGCTGGAGCGGACCGGCGGCGACTTCGCTCGCGTGACTACCGCCGCGGAAGAGCGCCTTCAACAAATACTCGACGGAGTCGACATTCCGCCGCTTGAACCGGTGCCGGCCGACCACGTTCTAACCAAGACATTCTATTTATTACAGAATTTCGCTGGACGATTCTCCGAGGGCGCATTCTGGCTCGAGATCCTTCCCGACGACCCCGACGTCTTCGGCGGTCGACCTGCCCGGCCGACAGACGGCGTTAGCCCAATTATGATCACCAGCAATGATCTCGCCGGCGCTTGGGCGATCGAGGATAATGGCGCCTTCATGTTCCCGATGGTGACGACCGATCCGCGCCAACGTGAATTCGCTTTCCGCGCCGGGATCAACATTGTGATGTACGCCCTCACCGGCAACTACAAGACCGATCAGGTTCACGTTCCCGATCTTCTCGAAAGGCTCGGCCAATGACGGTGTTCTGGGCCGTCCGGCCGAAGTGCGGCGATGATTTGGTCGATTGATTTCGCGCCGTTCCTGCCGATGTGGCTGATTGTTGGCCTCGCTCTTGCGGGCGCGGCCTTGATCGGCCTCGCTGTGAAACGCCGGATCGCGGTCATCTGGTTCCGGGCCGTGGCGCTTGCGGCACTCACAATTGCGCTCGCCAATCCGCTGATAATGGTCGAGGACCGCGAACCGCTGCCGACCACCGTCGCTTTGGTGGTCGACCAAAGCGCCAGCCAGTCACTCGAAAACCGCTCCGACACAACCGATGCGGCCCGCGCTGTTCTCGCCGAAAGACTGGGCGCGCTCGAAGGTGTCGAGCAACGCCTCATCACCGCCGGAGAAGGCAACAGCACCAATAACGGCACGGCGCTCTTCGCCGCAATCGAGGCCGGCCTTGCCGACGTTCCGCCGGACCGAGTCGGCGCAATTATCATGATCACGGATGGGCAAGTACATGACGCGCCGGAGACGACTGCCGGTTTCGGCGGCGCCCCGATTCATGCCCTTATCACCGGCCGCGCCGACGAGATCGACCGCCGGATCGAGATCGAAGCCGCACCGCGTTTCGGCATTGTCGACGAGCCGCAAGAAATTGCCTACCGGATCATCGACGATGGCGCCGGTGACGGCGCTGCCGTGGCGGTCAGCATCTATCGCGACGGCACGCTGATCGCTGTCGAACGAGCAATTGCTGGCGCGTCCCGCACGTTCCGTTTCACCGTCCCGCATGGCGGCGGCATCATGTTCGAATTCGTCGCCGAACCGCTCGGCGGCGAACTCACCGAACTCAACAACAGCACCGTGGTCGCACTGGACGGCATCCGTGAAAACCTCCGCGTGCTGCTCGTCTCAGGCGAACCCCATGCTGGCGAACGCACGTGGCGAGACCTCCTAAAATCTGATGCCTCGGTCGATCTCATCCACTTCACCATTCTTCGTCCACCCGAGAAAATCGACATCACACCGCAAAACGAGCTGGCGCTGATCGCCTTCCCGACACGTGAGCTGTTCTCCGAAACCCTCTATGATTTCGATCTGATTATCTTCGACCGCTATCAGCTTCAGGGTGCGCTGCCGTTGGCCTATTTCGACAATATTGCCGGCTATGTCGCCGCTGGCGGCGCGCTACTGATCGCCGCCGGCCCCGACGATGCCGGACCGTTCAGCATTTACCGCACCGGCCTGGCCAGTATCCTGCCGGTAAGGCCGACCGGCAGCGTGATCGAAACGCCCTATTACCCGACCGTGACCGACCCCGGTTTCCGTCATCCGGTGACACGCGATCTTCCCGGCGCCCGCTCGGACCCCCCCGACTGGAGCCGCTGGTTCCGCCTCATCGAGGCCGAAAACCCCGTCGGCGATGTCGTCATGGAGGGACCGGACGGGCTGCCGCTTCTAGTCCTCGGCCACCAAGGCGACGGCCGTGTCACCATGCTGTTGTCCGATCACGCCTGGCTGTGGGCGCGCGACTTCGAGGGAGGCGGACCATATTTGGTTCTGCTGCGGCGGATCGCCCATTGGCTGATGCGAGAGCCCGATCTCGACGAGGAGGCGTTGCGCGCTACCTCCGATGGCGCCAATCTCACCATCGAGCGTCAGACCATGGCGAATCTGGTCGATCCGGTTCTGCTACGCTCCCCCCTGGGGATCGAGCAAGAGCTTGCGCTGGTCGAGATCGAGCCTGGGCTGTGGCGGGCCACCATTGCGGTCGACGATATCGGCCTGTGGCGCGCCGAGGATGGTGATCGCGTTGCCGTAGTTCACATCGGCCCCGCCAATCCGCGCGAATATCGCGATCCGCGATCGACCGAAACCGTTCTGGCGCCCGTGGTCGACGCCGCCAATGGCCATATCAGCCGGATTAGCGATGCCGGTGATGTGCCCCGTGTGATCAAAGTGGGCGGCGGCAGCAATTACGGTGGCGGCGATTGGCTCGGTATCAGGATGACCGATGCCAGCGTACTTCTGGGAATCGACAGGTTTCAGCTATTCGCCGGGTTCCTCGGCCTGGCGCTTCTAGCCGGGCTGCTGGCGATGACCTGGTTCCGCGAGGGACGCTAACCGTCGGCCTGCCGGCCCGCCGGCAAAACTCTCCCTGCCAGCCCCTCCGCGGCACCCACCTTCAGTTCGGCCACCAGTAACCGAGCCGGATCGACCGGCCCCGGCAAACTCACCGCGCCGGGGGGCTCGATCGGGCCAAATCCCAGAGGGCCATAATAAGGCGGGTCGCCGACCAGGATAACCAAATCGTGGCGCTGGTCGCCCGCGGCCGCGGTCGCAACCCGCACCAGCTCCTTGCCGCAGCCTTTGCCCTTCCAAGGCGGATCGACCACCAACGGCCCGAGCAGCAGCGCCTCGCGCTCACCGATGGTGATCCGGGTCAGCCGCACCGAGGCGATCAACCGCCCGTCCACTTCGCCTACAAAGGAGAGGCCTGGCTCATGCGGAATGCCCTCGCGAATGCGATAGGCGGCGCGAGCGAACCGCCCAGGCCCAAAGACATCCTCGTTCAGCGCCTCAATGCTGGGATCATCACCGGGTGCTTCCAGCCGAATGGAGAATGGAGAGGTGGCCATGGCTTGGCGATCCAGGATTGAAAACGGTGCAGCGGGCCGGTCGAGTGAAAGCTAGCGTCCCGGCGGCAACAGAGGCAAGGCACGCCACCGAAGACGCGATCAATGCGTCTATCACCACGTTAATAACGGCGTTGATGGCGATGGCTTCACCAATGCTCAGATCAGCGACCTTCTGAACCAGAAAGAACCATCTCTGCGACCTCTATCAACTGCCTTAGGTCGTACACACCGTGAATAAGCACCATATTAAGCGGCGCTATTACAGTTCTCGCGCTATATTCGACCGCGCCGAATCGTACCCCTCGGCCTCGATATGGATTCGACCAACCCGCATGACCGAAAAAGGCTCAGCTGATCCCATCTCGGTGCGGCGCACCCGGCAGCGGACCGGTTCGGATCCCTCAAAGATGTTTGCGCTGGCGCACCTTTCCGACCCGCATCTAGGACCTGTACCACGACCCCAATTGAACGATCTGATATCGAAGCGGCTGCTTGGCTACATCAATTGGCAAAGCAATCGCTCGCGGATGCATCGGCCGGAAATCGTCAGCGAGCTGATCGAGAACATTCACGCCGCCGACCCCGACCATATCGTCGTCACCGGCGATTTGGTCAACCTCGCCCTCCCTGAGGAAATCGAGACCGCACGCCATTGGCTGGAAAGGCTTGGCGATCCGAAACATGTCACCGTTATTCCCGGCAATCACGACGCCTATGTCCCCGGCGCCCTCGCTCAAACCCGCCGCCATTGGCGTGATTACATGATCGGCGACAAGAGCGCCGATGCCGTCGTGTTTCCATTTGTCCGCCATCGCGGCCCGATCGCCCTCATCGGTGTCAACAGCGCTCGCGCAACCGCACCTTTCATGGCGACAGGACATCTCGGCCAGAGGCAATTGGACATGGTCCGCCTTGCCCTCCGCAGCGAACATCGCCACGAGAAATTCAGGGTCGTCCTTTTGCATCACCCCCCGGCGCCCGAAGTCAGCCATCGCAGCCAACGGCTTGTCGAGGCGGATGAATTTCTTCAAGTGATCGCCGAGGAAGGGGCCGAGCTGGTGCTTCATGGCCACCTCCATTCCGGGAGCCTGGTCTATGTCGACGGCAAGCACGGCCGAGTTCCGGTGGTCGGCGTGCCCTCAGCTTCAAACCCCCCGGGCAATGTTCGCGCCGCCGCGGCATATAATCTCTACCGTATTGGTGGCAGCCCCGGCGCCTTCACCTGCCATATGAGTTCAGTCGGCTTCACCGAGCGCGGCGTTCCAGCAGGTCTGATCGCCGACCGGCAATTGCTCGGTTGAATCGGATTGTGAAGTATTGGGCTGAAAACACTCAAATGACTCGCGGATCGGAAGCCGCGGCCTAGATCGGGACGCGCACCCAAGCATAGGCGAGGAGCGCGACCGCCCCGATCAAAACGCCTGCGAGGAAGCCGGCGACTATCCAACCGGCGGCGCGGCGATCAAGCCAGCGACGGCGACCGATTTCCACTATTGGCTGCCGCCCGGCGATGGTCTCAAGCCGCCGTTTCGGTCCCTGTCGGATCCGCTTTGACAACCAGTCCGCCTCTAACACCCGTTCCCTCTCAATGATCCGCTCGGCCACATAGTTGGTGACGGTGTCGGCGACATCGTCGAGTGAAGGGCTCTCGAGAATCACCGTCCGGCCAAGCCGTGTGTCCTTCAGGAAGCGGTAGGTTCGCCGGTCGCGGCCGACGGCGATGAAAGCGGTCATGTCGATCCACAGCCGCGGCTGCGTCCCGGTGGTGACGGTCAAGATGAACTGGTCGTCCTCCGCCGGAACTTCTGCGAAAACGTCGCGCAACTCCTCGGCCAGCATTTCGAGCCGTGCCCGCTCCGCCTCCTGAAGGTCGGCCAAGCCGTCGGAACGATCGGCCTCGGCGATCCGGACACGACGGACCGCATCGGTCAGATTGCGAACATTGGACGAATCACTGCCATCGGCCATGCTAGGTGCCCCGTTGACGAACGCGAGACTAAAAATTTAACAGAATCTTATCGGATCCGCATCCGTTCCGGTCAATTCCGATATTGGTGGTTAATAGGGAGATGGATGTTGGCAAGCGACCGTCTTGTCCGTCGGTCATCCGATGCTTAAGCTCCCTCAGAGTCACTCACTCCGATTCTGCCTCAAACATTCATGAAGAATATCATCGCCGGCGCCTTGGCCTTGGCGGTTTCGGTCAGTGCCCAAGGCATCTCGGCGCAGCCACTCGAACGCGGCAATGCCGCCGATCCCTTCACGCTCGATCCGCAGCGGGCGACCACGGCCGCCGAAGCGAACATCCTCCGCGATCTCTATGAGGGTCTCCCTCATCCCCGGCGCGGCCGCTAACTGGACCGTTTCGGAGGACCGGCTCACTTACACATTCACCCTTCGTCCGGCTAATTGGTCCGACGGAACTCCGGTTACAGCGTTGGACTTCAGGAGAGCCTTTCGGCGCCTGATCGACCCGGCAACAGATGCACCGGACGCCGCATTATTCAACGCCTTCCGCGGCGCCCAGGCCATCCAGGCTGGCAAAGCCGCCCCGTACACGCTCGGCGTTCGCGCAATCGACGCCTGAACCTTGGTGATCTCATTGTCGGAGGAAGAGCCGTTATTGCTGCATCTCCTGGCCCGGCCGGCAGCAATGCCCGTACCGCGAAGCGCAGTCACCATCGACCGCATCCCAGAAGTCACCGCGCCGTTCAATGGCGCCTACCGCTTTGACGGTTTCGATCCCAGCCAAGGCATTTGGCTGGTGAAGAACCAGCTATTCCGAGAAGCCGACACAGTCGCGATCGAAACTGTGATCTATCGCAATTACGACCGCCAGCGTGCGCTCGTCGAGTTTGCCGCCGGGGCCCTTCTTGTCAGCAATGAAGTCCCGATCTTTAGCCTCGCACAGATCGAGGAGGAACACGGCGATGCGCTACGGATCGCGCCGCATGCCGGGACCTTCTTCCTCGCCGCCAACCTCGATGGGGTGCTCGCCGACCCCGGTCTTCGCCGGGCCATCGCCCTTGCGATCGACCGGATCGCCTTGGCCGAAGAGATCTGGATGGCGGCGATGGTCCCGACGCTGTCGATTGTACCCAACGGCGTCGCTGATCTCGGCGAACCTGCCACGGCCGAACTCGGACCCAACGATCCGCCGACTCGTCAAATCGAAGCCCGTTCGTTGCTGGCGGCGGCCGGGTTCGGCCCCGACCATCCTCTCCCACTGACCTTGGCTATTGGTGCCGGTGCGGTGAACCGGGCCAGCGCCGAGGCCATAATCTCCGATCTTGCCGAGATCAACGTTATGGCCATCCTCAAGGAGCGGCCGGTATCAGAACATAATCAAAGGCTTACCGGCAACCGCGATTTCGATCTCGCCACCGTCGCCTGGATCGGTGAACTTGGCCATGTTAACGAGTTTCTGACGCTGTTCGAGGAGAGCGATCTCAATGTGACGGGATACGATAGTCCGGCCTTTACCTCGTTGATCGTCGAAGCGCGCATGACCTTGGACCAAACGGTGAGGACTGCCCTTTACGCCGCCGCCGATCGTCAGTTGATGCGCGACCTACCGGCGATCCCGCTGTTGCACTACGCCTCGCTTAATTTGGTTTCCGATCGTATTGTCGGCTGGGAGGACAACGCAGTCGACATCCATTTATCCCGCTGGCTCAGCTTGGCACCTCGATGATGGCCGTCCCCCGTCCCCTCTCCTTCTGCGGCCGTCTGACACTTCGTCCTTGATTTGTGGTGTGGTCCATCGGCCGGATTCCGACGAAGCTCGCCCCTGAGCCGGCCGAAAGCGGCCAGAGCCGCCACCGCCCGGTCTCGACATCGTCGCAGGGGTCTGGAACAACCGCGCCGCGCTTCCAATCTTCATGGGCAGCACACCGGCAAGCATTTAGAGACCCCCGAAAACCTTGTCAGAGATCACGGCCCTTCTTTCCGTCATCGCCATCGACCTGGTGCTCGCCGGTGATAATGCGATCGTGGTCGGAATGGCCGCCGCCGGCCTCCCGGCGGAGCAACGCCGCCGGGCGGTTATCATCGGCATCGCCGCCGCGGCGGGCCTTCGCATCGTCTTCGCGGTTTTCGCCACCCAATTGCTCGATGTCATCGGCCTGCTGTTGGCCGGTGGCCTATTGCTGCTGTGGGTATCTTGGAAGCTGTGGCGCGAGATTCAGGCCGAGGCCCTACGCCGCCGGGCCGAACTGGCAATCGGCGATCCGGCGGTGCGGGTCGATGGGGACGAGATATCGGGACAAGACAAGAAGCTGCGTCAGGCGATCATTCAAATTGTGATCGCCGACGTGTCGATGTCGCTCGATAATGTGCTCGCCGTCGCCGGTGCCGCTCGCGATCACTGGCCGGTGCTGGTGATCGGCCTCGCGCTTTCGGTCGCCCTGATGGGCATCGCTGCCAATTTCATCGCCGGCCTGCTCAAGCGTTTCCATTGGATCTCTTACGTTGGTCTGATTGTGATTGCCTTTGTTGCGCTGCGAATGATTTATGAGGGCGGCGACGACGTATTTAACTTTGCCCGAGACGCCGGAATGATCTGATCGGGAACCTGACAAGATCGTAACGTATGCCGCTTTACCCTTGTCAGAGACGGTCAATCCCCGATAGGGATGTCGCCTCCAATTTGGGCGCGCCGGTCCCCCGCCGGCCGAAATCAAGTGTTTGAGTACGATGTCGCCATTGGTCGAAGTCCGCTCTTTGCGAAAGAAGTTCGGCGCCGTCATTGCCGTGGACGACATCAACTTCGCGGTCGAGCGTGGTGAGGTGCTGGGTTTTCTCGGCCCCAATGGTGCCGGCAAATCGACCACCATGAAGGTGATCACCGGCTTTCTGCCGGCGACCTCGGGCACCGCGATCGTCTGCGGCGAGGACATCCGCACCAACCCGATCGGAGCCAAGCGGAAGCTCGGCTATCTGCCGGAGGGGGCGCCGTTATATGGTGACATGAGCCCGGAGGGGTTCCTCGATTTTGTCTGCCGCACCCGGCTGATGTCCCGCAGCGCCCGCAAGAAGGCGATCGCCAATGTGGTCGATCGCATGGCGCTGCAAGAGGTTCTGCATCGTCGGATCGAGACCCTGTCCAAGGGCTTCCGCCGCCGGGTCGGCCTGGCCCAGGCGATCCTGCACGACCCGGACGTTTTGATCCTGGACGAGCCGACCGACGGCCTCGACCCCAATCAGAAGCACGAGGTGCGCGAGCTGATCCGCTCGATGGGCGACACCAAGGCGATCATCATCTCGACGCATATTCTCGAAGAGGTCGATGCGGTCTGCGATCGCGCCATCATCATCGATCATGGCCGGATAGTCACCGACGGCACCCCGACCCAGCTGCATGCCCGCTCGCCGGACTACAATGCGGTTTCGTTGAAGGTGCAGAGCACCGATACCGATCGCACCGTCGAATTGCTGAAGGGACTGCCGGAGATCGCCTCGGTCGAGCTAGCCGGCCCGGCCGGCGAGGCCAACGCACTACTGGTGCGACCCCGTAACGGCCAGTTCATCGCCGACATTGTTGGCAAGAACATCAGCGAGGCCAACATCACCGCCGTTGACCTTCATGCCGTGATCGGCAAGCTCGACGATGTCTTCCGCGCCGTCACCACCGGCAGCGACGGCTGAGGAGAGCGACAGCATGCGCGTAACCCTCACCATCGCTCGACGGGAATTCCTCGCCTATTTCTCGACGCCGCTGGCCTATGTTTTCCTCGTCGTATTCCTCGCCGCCGCAGCCGCAGCTCCGTTCTATTTCGGCGATTTCCTGGATCGCGGACAAGCTGATCTGACTCCGTTTTTCGACTTCCACCCGTTTCTGTTCCTGATCTTCATGCCGGCGATCGGGATGCGTCTGTGGACCGATGAACGCCGCCAAGGCACGATCGAATTGCTGATGACGCTGCCGATCACCCCTTGGCAAGCGGTGATGGGCAAGTTCCTAGCCGCTTGGGCCTTTGCCACCGTGGCGATCGCCCTCACCTTCCCAATCTGGATCACGGTCGATTTTCTCGGCGATCCGGAACATTCAATCATCCTCACCGGCTATTTTGCCTCCTTCCTGATGGCTGGGGCGCTGTTGGCGGTAGCGTCCTCAGTCTCGGCCTTAACGACGAGTCAAGTCATCGCCTTCGTCATCAGCGCGCTTGTCGGCTTCCTGATGATGGTGGCCGGCCTCGATCTCGTGATCGACGCATTTTCCGCTTGGGCGCCGGACTATCTGATCAGCCTCGTGGCCTCATTCTCGTTCATGACTCATTTCGCCGGCATGACGAACGGCCTCGTTGAGCTGAACGCGGTGATCTATTTCGTGACATTGATCGGCTTGTTTTTGCTGATCAATCGTCAGGTCATCGATCTCAAAAAGGCGAGTTGATCGATGCTGGCTTGGATCCAGACGGCCAGCCGAACAACGATTGCAGTGGGTGTGATCGCGATGGCGGTTGTGCTGTTCCTGTCAATCAATCTTATTACTTCGCTGACCATCGTCGGCACCCGCCTCGACGTTACCGACCAACAGCTCTTCACCCTTACCGACGACACGCGCGCGATCCTCGAAGCAATCGACGAGCCGATCACGCTCCGCCTCTATCTCTCGAGCGACCTCGTCAACGCCATCCCCGAAATAAGGGTGCATTCGGAGCAGGTGATCGAGCTCCTCAAGACCTATGAGATCGTTTCCGGCGGGAAAGTCGATTTCAAGCAGTTTGACCCGGTGCCGCTCTCGGTCGAGGAGGATGAGGCGCTAGGCCTGGGCCTTCTCGGCTTTCCGCTCAGTGTCAATGATCGCGGCTATTTTGGGCTGGTCGGCACCAACGCACTCGACAGCATGGAGATCATTCGGTTCTTCGATCCTGACCAGACGGCCGCGCTCGAATATGACCTCACCCGGCTGGTGTCGCGCCTCTCAAGCCAAGCATCCCTCAATATCGGTGTCTTGGATGGGCTTGGCGTGTTCGGCGCTCCCGGCGACACACCGAGCCAATTCGTCCAGCGCCTCCAGGCCGAATTCACCGTCACTCAACTTGATCTCGACATCAACAACATCCCGGCGTTCGACGCGATCGTTGTCATCCACCCATTCGGCCTGATCGAGCAGGCCCGCTACGCAATTGACCAATACATCATCCGCGGCGGCACGGCCCTGATCTTGCTGGACACTTTTGCTGAGCGCAGTCTCAGAAGCGCTCAAGTTGACGGCGGTTTTCGCTTCCCCGATTCCTACTTGGAACCGCTGCTCGGGGCTTGGGGCGTCGGTATGCTGGCCGACCAAATCGTCGGCGACCCGGCTCTTGCGCTAACGGTGCAGTCGGCCGACGGCCGCCAAGTAGCTTGGTACGAGCAGATGGTCGCCGTGGAGGGCAACTTCGATCTTGACGATATCGTCACCGCGCCGCTCGTCCAAGTCCGCATCACCAGTCCCGGAGCGCTTTATCAGCTGCCTGGTGCGACGACTCAATTCACGCCATTGATCACGACCACAGAGTTTGCTGGCCTCATCCCGCAATCGACGGCAACGTCACAAAACCCACTCTTCTCGCAGCAGGCATTTGTGCCTGCCGACGGGCCCCACGTTCTGGCGGCACGCATCACCGGCACCGTCCGCACCGCCTATCCCAACGGTCCGCCGCAACAAGTCGAAGGCAACCCGACGCCGCCACCAACCCTAATCGAGGAATCGGTGCAACCGTTCAATGTCATCATTGTCGCCGATACCGATTTGATCGCCGACGATCATCTGTCCGGCAATTTCCGTGGCGCCTCGAATGCGATCTTTATCGTCAACGCGCTGGAGGAGCTTGGCGGCGCCGCCAACCTTACCAGGCTCCGCAGCCGGCAGGCCGTGGCGCGGCCGTTTACTCGGATCCGCGATCTCCTGGAAGAAGCCAATGCCCTGTACGGCGCGCGGATGCAGGCACTCAACGACGAACTGGCTGACCTGGCTTTCGCAATCGACGACATGTTGGCCAGGACGCCGCTGCGTCAGGAGGCGGCGCTGTCGCCGGACCTCCGGGTGCGATATGATCAAATGGTCGCGCAGCAAATTCAGGATCGCCGCGAACTACGTGACCTCGAGGCAGCGGTACGCAGCGACTTCGATAGTCTCAGAACCAATCTCAGACTGATCAATATACTAGTCATCCCCGGCATTGTGATCGTGTTCGGTCTGTTGGTCGCCATCTGGCGACGGGCAAGGCTCTCACGCTATCTCGCCGGCCGGCAGACAGCCGGTTAGGGGGCGATATGTCACCGCGCGGATTCCTCACCTTTGCAATTGTCACGGCCACAGCCCTGCTCGCCGCAATCACGTTCGTAATTGTCGAGCAGATTGCTGCTTCCGGCGATCGCCGCTCCGGCGGCTTGATGTTCGCCGAGCTAGCCGACCGCGCTGGTGAAGTCAGCCAAGTCTCGATCGATGCGAGGCGCTATAAGATCGTCGTCGAGTTGCGCGATGGACAGTGGATCGCGATCGACCGGGGTGACTATCCAGTGCGCTCTGAGCCGATCGATCAATTGCTGGCGGCGATGGCGGACCTCGTCGAATACGAGGCCAAGACGACCAATCCCGCCAATTATCTCCGGCTCGGTGTCGCCGGCCAGCCTTCTGATGGCGAGGACACGCGGGTCACAATCACCTCATCCGACGGCGAAGTGCTGGCTGATGCGATCATCGGCTACCCCGCTAGCGCCATCGGCCGACATACCCGAGGAGGGATGTATATACGCCGCGTCGACGAAGAGCTGACCTGGCTTGCCGAAGGCGCCGCCCTGCCACCGACCTTCGCCTCCGAATTCTTCGATCCGCTGTTCAGCATTCCCGGCAACACAGTCGGTCGACTAACGATCCTTGCCGGCGACGCCATCATCTTTGATGCCGAAAAGGTCAATTTCAACACCGGCGACTTTGACCTCGTCTATCTCGACCCGGCGATCGGGCCGGCCGGCAGCACCGCCCGCGACAGCCGGGTCCGCGGCATGTCCCAGGCCATCGTGTCCACGACATTCCTCGACGCCAGGACGATCGATGCCGTTACCATCCCGGACGACGCCCGCACTGTGCGTTATGAGACCAGGGATGGTCTGAGCCTGGCGGCGACTTTGGCCGAGGGCGAGGGCGTGACTTGGGTGGTCTACACCGTGTCGGCCGAACCGGGCAGCGCCGCCGAACAGCAGGCCGCCGCCATCGCCGCGGCGACATCAGGCTGGGTCTTCCTGCTTCAGCCTAGCCGTATCATCACTTTCACGCGGGAAGTGACCGAATTGTTCGACCCACCGGTCGTCGCGCCGGAGCCGGTGCCCGGGTTGCCGCAGCCTCTGATCCCGGTGCCGATTCGTTAGACCGCCGGCTTCTCCCTGCGGTCAAGCAGCTCCCGAGAGGGCAAGAATCCGGCGCCGCTTTGCCGCAAGAAAGCGGAAAACGCTTCGGCCGCCGCCGAAAGCGAGCGATCGGATCGCCGCACCAGAAACCAATGACGAACAATCGGCAGACCGATCGCATCTAGGGTCACCAGCCGCTCATCGGCGAGTTCGACCGCGACCGAGTCACCCGAGAGCAAGGCAATCCCGAGCCCTGCCATCACCGCTTGCTTGATCGTTTCATTGCTTCCGATCTCCATCCCAGTCGGAGTGCCGTTGACTTGCAGGCCTTCGAAGAAGGTCTCCAACGCCGCCCTCGTCCCCGAGCCTTCCTCACGGATCAGCAACCGCTCGCGAGCCAGCACGCGCTTTGAAATCCGGCGGCGACCGGCAAGCGGATGATCGGGGGCGGCGATCACCACCAGAGGATGCCGGCCGAATGAGGTCGCCTCCACGTCGAAATCGCTCGGCGGCCGTCCCATGATCGCCAGATCCACTTGATACTCCCGCAACGCTTCGACGATCGCATCGCGATTGCCGACCGAGAGACGGACTTCGACATGCGGATTGTCGCGCATGAACGCGGCCATCAGCCTCGGCCCGAAATATTTTCCCGTCGACACCACGCCAACGGTGATCATGCCGTGGCGAAGGCCTCCGAGATCGTCTATCCGCTCCTGGCATTCGCGCAGAAGATCGTCGATCCGCGAGGCGGTGCGGAACACCTCCCATCCCGCGGTCGTGGGTCGCATCCCAGTTTGGGTACGATCGAACAGGCTGACGCCGAGTGCGGTCTCGATCAGCTTCAGTTGGCTCGTGACCGCCGGTGTGGTGAGATTAAGTTCCTTAGCAGCACCGACGATCCGGCCGGTTCTGATGATCGCGGCAACTGAACGCAACTGCTTCAAAGTGGTGTTTCGCATTACCCATCGTTAAATGGAATTTATCGGCTCGCCAAGATAATTTCATTTTCCCTCGCATGGAAAACCGGGCATTGATTTGTTGGCCGGATCGTTGCGTGCAATGATGACGGCGGCTGATGATTGAGCCGGCCCGCGGCGTGGAGGCGAGGTTCGGTGCAGGGGCAAGAAGGCACTCGAAGACCTTGATGCCCTTCGGGGAGGACGAAGATGAGGCGGACCCAAGGCAAGGGCGAGGTTGATAGTGGGGTAACCAGCGCCGAGACTTGTTGGTCGCGCATTGTCGGCTGTTCCTATTCGATCGCCGATCGACGTTTCCGGCCATTTGGCACCTCCAGGGGGAGCTAGCGGACGATGTCGCGCCGCCATCCGATCATTTCAATCACCGGGTCATCTGGAGCCGGAACTTCGTCGGTGCGACTGACGTTCGAGCAGATCTTCCGTCGCGAGAAGATCAACGCCGCCTATATCGAGGGCGACGCCTTCCATCGCTATGACCGTATGGAGATGCGGGCGGCGATGGCCGAAGAAGAGAAGAAGGGCAATCACCGCTTCAGTCATTTCGGGCCGGACGCGAACATTCTCGACAAGCTTGCCGGGACGTTCAAAGTCTACGGCGAAACCGGGGGCGGAGTAACCCGTCACTACGTCCATGATGATGACGAGGCCGAACTCTACGGCTCGCCGCCCGGGACCTTCACCGACTGGGAGGAATTCGCCGCGGGAACCGACCTCCTCTTTTATGAAGGACTCCACGGCGCGGCCGTAACCGACACGGTCAACGTGGCCGAGCATGCTGACGTCAAGATCGGTGTCGTCCCGGTGATCAATCTCGAGTGGATCCAGAAGATCCGCCGTGACAAGGAAACCCGCGGCTACACCACCCAGGCCGTATCGGATACGATTCTCCGCCGCATGCCGGACTATATTGACTACATCGTGCCGCAATTCTCCCAGACCAACATCAACTTCCAGCGGACGCCGACCGTCGACACCTCCAATCCGTTCATCGCCCGCTGGATTCCGACGCCGAATGAATCGATCGTTGTCATCCGCTGGTCCAATCCCCGCGGAGTCGACTTTCCTTATTTGCTGGCAATGATCCCGCAATCCTTCATGTCGCGAGCCAATTCCATCGTCATCAGAGGCGGCCATCTCGATCTCGCAATGCAGCTAATCCTGACGCCGCTAATCCTGAAACTCGTTGAACAAAAGACCGCTGGATAAAGAGGCCTTTGATCGCATGACCCAAGACCAAACCAGCGAATTGGCCAAGGACACCCCCGCCATAGACGATCGAACGATGGCGGCCGCGATCAGGGCGCTGTCGATGGATGCCGTCCAGGCGGCGAAATCGGGTCATCCGGGAATGCCCCTGGGGATGGCGGACGTCGCCACAGTGTTGTTTACCCGGTTCCTGAAATTCGACCCGACGGCGCCGGAATGGCCTGACCGCGACCGTTTCGTCCTCTCCGCCGGCCATGGATCGATGTTGCTTTATTCGCTCCTCCATCTAACCGGCTATGAGGACATGACGTTGGACCAGCTGCGGAATTTCCGCCAGCTTGGCTCCAAGACCGCCGGTCACCCAGAATATGGCCACGCTTCAGGTGTGGAGACCACCACCGGCCCGCTCGGCCAAGGGCTCGGCAACGCCGTTGGCATGGCCCTCGCCGAGCGCTTGCTCAATTCCCGTTTCGGGGACGACCTTGTCGATCATTTCACCTACGCCATCGCCGGCGATGGCTGTCTGATGGAAGGGCTCAGCCATGAGGCGATCGACCTGGCCGGTCATCTCGGGCTCGGCCGTTTGATTGTCCTTTGGGACGACAACGAAATCTCGATCGACGGTTCGACCAAGCTGTCGACCTCGACCGACCAGCACGCCCGTTTCGCCGCCGCCGGCTGGTCCGTCAAAGCCGTCGACGGCCATGACGTGGAGGCAGTTGCCACGGCCATCGCCGATGAGCGCGCCATCGACAGGCCGTCACTGATCGCCTGCCGCACCAAGATCGGCTATGGCGCGCCGACCCGAGCCGGCACCGCCAAGGCGCATGGCGAGCCGCTTGGCGAGGAGGAAGTCGCCGGTGTCCGCAAAGCAATCAACTGGCCGCACGAACCCTTCGTCATGCCCGATCCGGTTCTCAACGCCTGGCGCAACGCCGGCGCCCGCGGCGGCGTCCGCCGCGTGGCCTGGGAATCGCGGCTGAACGGCGTGCCCGGGGATATTCGCGATCAGTTCGTCAGCGGCCAGCAAGGGCAGGTCGCTGAGATCGCAGCCGGCGTTGTTGCAGAACTGAAGACGAAATGGGCGGAGGAAAAGCCCAAGCTAGCCACTCGCCAGTCATCGCAGAAGAGCCTTGAGGCCCTGATTCCGGCGATACCCTTTCTCCTCGGCGGCTCCGCCGATCTCACCGGCTCGGTCGGCACCAAGATCGGCTCGCATGAAGCGGTGACCAATGAGGACTATGCCGGCACGTACCTCCATTATGGGGTGCGCGAACATGGCATGGCCTGTGCGATGAACGGGATCGCCCTGCATAAGGGGTTCATTCCCTATGGCGGCACCTTCCTGGTCTTCGCCGATTATTCGCGGCCATCGATCCGGCTCGCCGCGCTGATGGGTATCCGGATCATTCACGTCCTGACCCATGATTCGATCGGCCTAGGCGAGGATGGCCCGACTCATCAGCCCGTCGAAACGCTTTCCTCGCTGCGGGCGTTCCCGAATATGTTGGTCTTGCGCCCCGCAGACGCCATCGAAACCGCCGAGGCGTGGCAAACCGCGCTTACCAATGAGAGCGGCCCGTCGGCGCTGGTGTTGACCCGCCAGGGCCTGCCAGCTCTCCGCACCAACGCCGATACTGAGAACCTTGTTGCCAAGGGCGGTTATGTGCTTCGTGATTCCGGCGGCAAGCGCCAAGTGACGATCATCGCGTCCGGCTCGGAAGTATCGCTTGCCGTTGCCGCTGCCGAGACCCTGGCCATGGCGGGCGTGGGCGCCGCGGTGGTTTCGATGCCATCGATCGAGTTGTTCGGACAGCAGTCCGAAGCCTACCGCAACGAAGTCCTTGGCACTGCCCCGCGCATCGCCGTAGAAGCCGCGATCCGGCAAAGCTGGGACCGCTTCCTCCGCGACGACGATGTGTTCATCGGCATGTCGAGCTTCGGTGCTTCCGGCCCTGGCCTCGAAGTATTCAAGCATTTTGGCATCACCACCGAGGCGATCGTCGATGCTGCGAAGAAGCTGTTGGCATGATCCGCTTCACCGCCACGACGCCCAAGCACTGAAGGCAGGAGACGAGCAATGGCCCGTATTACCCTAAGGCAGCTTTTGGACCACGCCGCCGAGAACGGTTACGGCGTACCGGCCTTCAACATCAACAACATGGAGCAGGGCTTGGCGATGGTGGGTGCGGCAGCAGAGGTCGATGCTCCCTTGATCATTCAGGCCAGCCGCGGCGCCCGGAATTACGCCAACGACATCATGCTGACCAAGATGATCGACGCCCTCGCCGAAATCTATCCCGACATTCCGCTGTGCATGCATCAGGACCACGGCAACAGCGAATCGACCTGCCTTTCGGCGCAGAAGCTGTGCCACGACCGCCTCGAACAATTCGGCACCGCCGGCCAAGCCCCAAAGATCAAGATTATTCCGATGACCGAAATGGCCAAACGCTACCAGTCGGGCACCCTCGATCCGACGATCGCACAGGCCCGCGCCGCTTAACAAACATTCGAAGGAGGACGGAACGATGGATACTGATCAAAAGACGATGGCCGAGGGCAAGGAGCGGTACAAAGCCGGGGTCATTCCCTATGCCCAGATGGGCTATTGGGAGCCGGATTATCAGCCGAAAGATACCGATATCCTGGCGCTGTTCCGCATCACCCCCCAGCCGGGCGTCGATCCTGTTGAGGCCGCGGCGGCCGTTGCCGGCGAATCGTCGACCGCCACTTGGACTGTGGTGTGGACTGACCGTCTCACCAACGCCGAAATATATCGTGCCAAGGCTTACAAGGTCGATCCGGTGCCCAACACCGGGGAAGGCACCAAGGTCGACCAGCAGTATTTTGCCTATATCGCCTACGACATCGATTTGTTCGAGCCGGGCTCAATTGCCAATCTCACGGCCTCGATTATCGGCAATGTTTTCGGGTTCAAGGCGGTCAAGGCCCTCCGCCTCGAAGACATGCGCCTCCCCGTCGCGTATCTAAAGACGTTTCAAGGCCCGGCCACTGGCGTGGTCGTCGAACGCGAACGTCTGGACAAATTCGGCCGGCCGTTTCTCGGCGCCACAACTAAGCCCAAGCTCGGGCTCTCAGGCCGCAACTATGGCCGTGTTGTCTATGAGGCTCTCAAGGGCGGCCTCGATTTCGTCAAAGACGATGAGAATATCAACTCACAGCCCTTCATGCATTGGCGGGACCGTTACCTTTACTGCATGGAGGCGGTGAATCGCGCCTCAGCAGCGACCGGTGAGGTCAAGGGTCACTATCTCAACGTGACCGCTGGGACGATGGAAGAAATGTATGAACGCGCCGAGTTCGCCAAAGAACTCGGATCCGTCATCATCATGATCGATCTTGTGATTGGCTACACCGCGATCCAGAGCATGGCGAAGTGGGCCCGCAAGAACGACATGATCTTGCACCTCCATCGCGCTGGCAACTCGACTTACTCGCGCCAAAAGAACCATGGCATGAACTTCCGCGTGATCTGCAAATGGATGCGGATGGCAGGAGTGGATCACATCCATGCCGGCACAGTTGTCGGGAAGCTGGAAGGCGATCCTTTGATGATTAAGGGTTTCTACGACACCTTGCTGATGACCCACACTCCGGTTAGCCTCGAACACGGCCTCTTTTTCGAGCAGGATTGGGCGTCGCTCAACAAGGTCGTCCCCGTCGCGTCGGGCGGCATCCACGCCGGCCAAATGCATCAGCTGATCCATTATCTCGGCGAGGACGTCGTCCTACAATTCGGCGGCGGCACGATCGGCCATCCCGACGGCATTCAGGCCGGCGCTATCGCAAATCGCGTCGCTCTTGAGACGATGATCATGGCTCGAAATGAAGGTCGCGACTACATGGCGGAGGGACCCGACATTCTCAACGCAGCCGCCAAATGGTGCGCGCCGCTTAAGGCTGCCTTGGAAGTTTGGAAGGACATTACTTTCAACTACGAATCCACCGATACCGCCGATTTTGTGCCTACGGCGACCCCGGGCGTGTAGCCCGTTTTAGCGTTTGGAGAGCGACGACCATGATGACGAACCACAATAATCGGATCACGCAGGGCCAATTCTCTTTCCTGCCCGATCTCACCGATGAGCAAATCACAGCTCAAATCCAATACGCACTGACCAACAAATGGGCAGTGAGCGTCGAATATACCGACGATCCGCATCCTCGGAACACCTATTGGGAAATGTACGGGAACCCAATGTTCGATCTCAAAGATCCGGCCGGGATTCTGTTGGAGGTCAATGAGTGTCGGAAGACCTTCCCACGCCATTACATCCGAGTGACAGCGTTTGACTCGACCGGAGGATGGGAAACCCCGCGAATGTCGTACATCGTCAACCGGCCAGACCCAGAACCTGGCTTCATGTTAGAGCGACAAGAGCGCAACGGGCGGGCGATGGGGTATACCATCCGGTCCTACGCGACGGACAAGCCGGAGGGCGAGCGCTACAGCTAGGCTGCCAGCGGCTCCACAACTGTCCGGCAGGTTCGGTCGTTGCGGATCGCGGGCAGCGTCTGCGCCGCGAATCCCTTCGCTCTCGTTTCCGCGAATAGCAGCGGCCCGGGATTTCGGAGCGCAATGTCGGACTGTTTTGAATTCCTGCCTTGGCGGGAATGAGCGGTTGCCCGAGCCCGCAATAATGCAACGGGAACATTGGTCATGACCAACGACACGCCTAAATCCGAAGAACCGACCATCGACATCTCCGGTGAGCCGATCGACCTGGCCAAGGAGATGCACGAATCTGGCGTCAGCGACGTGTTGCGCGAGCTGGACGAGGATTTGATCGGTCTCGCCCCGGTCAAGAAGCGCATTCACGAAACCGCTGCCTTGCTGCTCGTCGACCGAGCCCGCAAGAAGCTTGGCCTCTCCAATGAAACGCCCACGCTTCACATGAGCTTCACCGGCAATCCCGGCACCGGCAAAACCACTGTGGCATTGCGGATGGCCGATCTCCTGCACCGTCTCGGCTACATTCGCCAGGGCCACCTCATCACCGTGACCCGCGACGACCTAGTCGGCCAATATATCGGCCACACCGCACCCAAGACCAAAGAGATTCTCAAGAAAGCGATGGGCGGCGTCCTTTTTATCGACGAAGCCTATTACCTGTTTCGGCCGGAAAACGAACGCGACTACGGCCAGGAGGCGATCGAAATCCTTTTGCAGGTGATGGAAAATCAGCGCGACGATTTGGTGGTTATCGTTGCCGGCTATGCTGACCGGATGGATACGTTCTTTGCTTCTAACCCCGGGTTCCGATCACGGATCGCCCACCACATTAACTTCCCCGACTATGAAGACGCCGAGTTGCTCGCAATCGCCGAGAAGATGCTGCACGAGCAGAGCTACCAGATGTCGCCCGACGCCAAAAAGGCGTTGGCGGAATACATTGAGTTGCGCCGAAAACAGCCGCATTTTGCCAACGCCCGATCGATCCGCAACGCGCTCGACCGCGCTCGGCTGCGCCAGGCTAATCGCTTGTTCGAGAGCCACCGACTTGTCCAACCCGCGGAGCTTTCGATCATCGAGGCTGACGACATCTTAGGCAGCCGGGTGTTCGAACGTAACGACTAACCCGAAAACCGACTGGCTACCGATCGGCCGCCGGAGGCATCTTAAGCGCGACAACATCGATCCGCCAGCGTATGATTTGAGCTCAATCGAGGATGGTTCGTTGGTGGAATTGAGCAGCGGCGAAGCTAGCAACCTCAGAACCGGGCCGGCCGAGCCCGAGAACGGCAACGAATCGCGGCCGCGGACCGAGATGACGCTGCACCAGCTGCGCATTTTCTGGGCCGTCGCTCATGCCGAAACGCTAACCAAGGCGGCCAAGCAGCTTGGCCTCACCCAGCCGTCATTATCGCAACAATTGTCCAAGCTGGAATCCACCGTCGGCGCCCGCCTGTTTGACCGGACGCCGGGACAAATGGCGCTCACCGATGCCGGCAATTTCCTGCTGCGCAAAGCGGAGTACATTCTCAGCAACGTCACCGAAGTCTCTGAGGGCCTTCGTCAATTCAGTGACGGCAAGCGCGCGACAATGCGGATCGCCGGCCTGCATTCAGTGCTTCGGGTCTTGCTGCCGGGCGCGGTGCGGGAGTTGGCAGCCGCCTACCCCGATGTCGAACTCGATATCCATGAGGCCGCGCCGGCAGAAGTGCTTGAGCTCCTTTATGGCCGCAGGGTCAATATTGGCCTCGTCGCCAAAAACACGATCGCGGCCGTCAGCGTGGGCTTCCAACAAGTTCCGGTGATCACCGACCCCTATGTGTTTGCCGTTCCGGCGGGTATCGATCTCGAAGGCATCTCCGATCCCGATCATGAATTGGATTCGGCGGAGACCGCGATCGTCAACTCGTGCATCCAGTTTACTTTCGGCACCCAGCACACCCGGCGGGTCGAGCAATGGTACGCCCAGGTGCTGCCTCACCATCGCTTGATCGCTCAGTGCCGCTCCTATGAAACCGCGTTGGCCTTGGTCCAGGCCGGGATCGGCGTCTGTCTCGTCCCCGCGCTCACCGCTTTCGACGGCGGCAAGATGGTGGACGGCGTCAATCTCTATCGCGCGACCGAGCCGGATCGCACTATCGTTGCCCTGGTGCCCGGGCAGTATCAGCGGGTCGAGCCTTATCGGAGCTTCCTTGACGCGTTGCAGCGCTGCGGCAGTGCGATCACGGTTCCCCCCATCAACGAGTCGCCGCCTTTCCTCCACCGCGCCGATCCCAACGAGTAGCTAGACGCAGTCGCGGTCGACAACCGCCGCCTGCCCGCCCTTAACCGCCGCGACCCGACCTCGCTTGACGGAAGCCACAAAACGCGTGCTGTTACGCGTCAATCGCACCAACGATGGGACGTAAGGTGATGAACGACGAGCCGGCCAGACCCGACCAGCGATGGGCGACCTTTGCTATCATTCTCATCGCCGTCGGCGCCATTTTCTTGCTCGGCGAGCTGTTTAATTTCAGGCTGGGCCCGAATCTCTGGCCGCTTTTTTTGCTAGTACCGGGTATCGCGCTACTGGCGACGGCTTTCGGCCGTTCGGAGGCGAATGCCGGCACAGCCATCCCCGGCACAATCCTCACCACTTTGGGACTCATCTTCCTTTATCAGAGTGCCACTGGGCGCTGGGAGTCCTGGGCCTATATCTGGGCGTTGATCCCACTCTCAGTAGGACTCGCGCTAATGGTCGTCGGCACCCGCAATGATGACGAGACAACTAGGCGCTCGGGTACCCAAACGGCGCGGACTTTTGCGATCATCTTCGTGGCCGGTCTGGTCTTCTTCGAGCTCGTGATATTCGACCGATCCGGATTCGGTGGCTACTTCCTGCCGATCGCGCTGATCGCCGGTGGCGGCGTGATGCTATGGATGCACTACCGCAAGGGCGGCACGCACCCCTGGGCGGAGAAGCTCCGAGGTCTCCAACCTTCGTCGGCCACGCCGGGGCCGACCGCCGGACCTACCGCAGCAAATCCGCCATCACCGCCGCCACCGGTCCAGCCGACGGCCGCAACACCACCACCGCCGGCGGCGCAATCCCATTTCCCCGAGGACGAACTCCCGCACGAGGCGGCCTCGGACGATGCGTCATTCCCGCCCGACGAGCATCAGCCGGAGCCCACGCCGGAGCCACCCAAGCCGCGCCGTCGGACCGGGACTAAAACACGGAAATCAACTCCATCGAGGACCCCGTCGAAGCGCCAAGGGTAGACCGTCCTCACATCCTCGAAGCGACCATTCGGCTCACGCGAGCCTGAACATTGTTTGATAACGCGCTGACCGTCGCCTGCTCCGCGTCAAAAGGCCTCTGCGGTGCCAATGCCGGTAACCGAGCCGGAACAGGATCATCAATGCACTGGAAAATCGAACCCTTTCAACGCCATTGCAACATCGCCTATTTCACCATGGAGATCGCGCTTCGGCCCGAAATCCATACCTACTCCGGCGGCCTCGGAGTGCTGGCCGGCGACACTGCGCGTTCGGCCGCCGATCTCCAGCTACCAATGGTGTTCATTTCACTGATCAGCCGGCAGGGATATCTGCATCAGGACATTGACACCGCCGGCCATCAAGTTCATCGGCCGGACCCTTGGAATCCTGCCGATTGGTGCATTCCGCTTCCGGTTCTCACCGCGATCGAGCTGGAGGGACGCCAAGTTTGGATCAGGCCTTGGCTTTATGGCTGCTCCGGCGCGCTCGAGAATCAGGTGCCGGTGATCCTGCTCGACACCGACCTTGATCAAAACCACCCGGCCGATCGTGAGATCACCGATCGCCTCTATGGTGGCGATGCCACCAACAGGCTGAAGCAGGAGGCTGTGCTTGGCATTGGCGGTCTGCGCGCGCTCCGAGCACTCGGCTTCACCCTACGCACCTTCCATCTCAATGAGGGCCATGCGGCGCTGCTCACCGCCGAACTGCTGAAACGCTACCCCCGCCAGACCAACGCGATCGAGCACAATGGTCCGCGATATGATTCAAGCCCGGTGATGATCCGGTCGATGTTCACCACTCACACTCCGGTGGAAGCCGGTCACGACAAATTCCTCTACGACCTGGTAGAGCGGGTCCTCGGCAATACGATCGATGTCGGCGAACTCCGCCACTACGCCGGCAATGACGCTTGCAACATGACACGGCTGGCACTCAACCTTTCTGGCTTCGTCAATGGCGTCGCCACCCGTCATGCCGAAACCACGCAGCAGATGTTCCCCGGCCACAAGGTCCACGCCATCACCAATGGCATCCACGCCGCCAAATGGGCCTTCCCGACCTTCGCCAAGCTGTTCGACGAGCATATTCCCAACTGGACCCATGAGCCGGAACTTCTGTTCCATGCCGACCATCTCCCTGATGAATCCATCTGGAATGCCAAGAAGATCGCCAAAACGGACCTCATCGACCTCGTTATCGAGACCACCGGGGTGGCGCTCGACCCGGAACTGCCGATCATCGGCTATGCCCGTCGAATGACAGGCTACAAGCGGCCGAGCCTCATTCTGTTCGATCCCGATCGCCTTAGGTCGATCGCGTCTAAATATCCGCTGCAGATCGTCTGGGCAGGCAAGGCTCACCCAGCCGACACCGAGGGCAGCGAAGTGATCCAGTCGATCCAAACAAGCTCCGTGGAGCTCGCCGCCGAAATCCCGATGGCATTCCTGCCGAATTACGACACCAACACCGCACAGCTCCTGGTCGCCGGCGCCGATGTCTGGCTGAACACCCCGCGCCCGCCGCTCGAGGCTTCCGGCACCAGCGGCATGAAAGCGGCTCTCAACGGCACGCTCAATCTGTCGACAATCGATGGCTGGTGGGTCGAGGGATGGATCGAGGAGGTCACGGGCTGGGCGATCGGCAGCGATGGCGACGGCGAGTCAGACGAGGACCATGCCACCAGCCTTTATGCCAAATTGGAGCACAAAGTCCTGCCGCTTTATGCCGACGACCGTGCCAAATGGATCTGGATGATGAAGCAGTCGATCTCCAAGATCGCACCCTATTTCAACAGCCACCGGATGATGCGCCGCTACGCCATCGACGCCTATTTGCGTTAGGAGGAACTGGCACACCATCGTCCGCGATGTTAGACGGCGCCGATGATCCCAACCGACTGGCTTGACAACATGGGCGCACCGTTCATCAAGCGCGGCGCCGGGATCGCCATTGCCGGCGTCCTTGGAGACGAGGCGGCGTTCCGTTTCCACGGCCGCACCTTCGCTCTCGGACCACCGCCGACAGCGACCACGCTGTTCGAACTCGGTGCGCTCACCCAGATCTTTACCGCCATCCTGCTGGCCCTCACGGTCCGAAAGCACCGGATTGCGCTCGATCAGCCGATCGCTGAAATGGTGCCTGAATTCCGTGATCTCCCGAAATGGATCACGCCGATGCGGCTTGCGACACACGCCGCCGGTATTCCGCGGGTGCCGCCGGAGATCGCGCGCCGATCGCTGCTCAATACCCGCAACCCCTACGCCCAATACAGCACCGAAGAATTGATCCGATGGGGCACGAGTTTCCGGCCGCGTCGGGAGCCGGCCGCGAACGCGTTCTCCTATTCCCATCTCGGTATGGCGCTCCTCGGCCTTGTATTGGCGGACGTCTATGACGCCCCGTTCGAAACCGCCCTGCGCCGCGAGGTGTGCAAGCCGCTGGGCCTCAATGACACGGTGTTCGAGTGCGGCGAGGAGCAATCGGACCGGTTTGCGACACCGCATGACGGAAAAGGTCGGCCCGCGGCGCCATGGGCTTTTCCCGGGCTCGGCGGCGCCGGCGGCCTGCAATCGACCGCGCAAGACATGTCACTGCTGGTCAAAGCGGTGCTGCGGGCCAAGAACCCGGACTCTCCGCTCAGTGAGGCAATCGCCGATACGCTCGAAATAAGGCGGCGGGCGCGGCGACCGGACGGCGAGGGCGGCGGCCTCGGTTGGTCGATTGTCCACGCCGGCAAACCGCCGGCCTTCATCCACAAGCTCGACGGTAGAACCAACGGGTCCCAGGCCTTCATCGCAGTGGCCCCGGGGCCGGGTCTCGGCGCGGCCGTCTTGACCAATAACGGGCCCAAAGCACGCGACGCGATGAAGCCGCCGCACAAGCATATCATCCCCGCCTTCACATCGGCTTGGTCGAGGCCGGCTGTCGATCATAAGCCGCAATCGACAGATGATTGACATGCGGCACGCGCCGCCGCGCGAATAGCGGTTAGACCGACGCGCTCTCCACCGTCACCACCTGGAAGGTGTGGATTTCTCCTTCATCGTCGCGGATCGAGACATATTCGCCGGGAACGAATCGATGACTGCCGAGCTTGTAACCGGCCTCATCGCCTTCATCTCCGCCCAGGTCGTAGTGGAAGCCCCACCCCGAGGCACCGCGATGAACGAGGTGGCCGATATCGTGCTCCTCGCCGCCCCAGAGGCGCACCACCCGACAGATATCCTTGTGCTCGCGCCACCCTTCGGCATCAAGTCGGCCCTCGGAATCCAAAGGTGCGGTAAAGCGATATCCATGCCGCGCGCTGCCGTTCGGGAATTCCGGCGAACGCGCCAAATTGAGCCGCACGGTGTTCAAAGTGAACGTCTCGGCCATGGGATCCTCCGGTTTTTGTTTTGCTCTCTGGCCGCCGGTGCGAGCCGCGCATTATCAAGTACTCAATTACCGCAAGTAGGTCCGGTTACGCAGCGCAACGCAGCGCGGTGGCGTCGTCAACTGTACCAGCGCCATTGGGACGAGCGTCCCGGGACCGTCTCTGTCATCACGCCCGGATCGCCGCCCGCTGCCTTGACGCTCCGCCATCTCTTACAGGATCGGTCGGCGAGCCACCACTAGCCTCGCCCCCATCGGCGCGCGGCCATCCGCTCAGCTTCCGCCGCGAGAAAGGCCACCACTCAGGCGGCGATCACCAGCCCCAATCCGCCAGCCCAAGCGGCGCCATTCCCAGCGCCTCGGAGAGCACAGACCACTGAGTCGCAGCAAGCTGCAAGGCAATCACCGTCAGAATCATTATTGGCACGGTTCAATTGACGTCAGTCCCGCTCTGCCAGTGGAGGCCAAGCGTGGTAGTGACAAGGAGATAGCCGATCTCGGCCGCGAATACTGCATTGATAGCGAGCGCGCGCGCCACCTCCAGCGACCGGTCATTGGCCAGCGCGAACATCAACAGGCCGGCGGCGACCGCCCCCATGACAACGCCGATATAGACGATCTGGAAATAGCCATAGCGGCTGAGCAGCCCAGCTTTGCGGCCGCGGCTTCCGCTTCATCACCCCACGCGGTTGCGGTTCGAAAGCCATCGACAGGCTGAGCGTGGTTTCGGCCGGGGGCACGGCGCTTTCGATCACTGGCGTCTCCGATGTCACTTCGGCCGGTTCCAGATGTTGCAATCGCGGCCGGAAGCAGCCGCCGGTGTGGTGCTCGAGGAAACGGTCGCGATCCGGCCAGGTCAGATTCCCAAATCGTCGATCAGGAAGCGAAGACCATAGCCAATGAGATAGGCGATGATGGCGGCGGCGCCACCGACCTCGCCCTTCCTCCGGCCACCAAAATCAGGTCTTGGCCGAACCGGGGCTCGGCAACAAAGGCTCGCCCCCAGCCGCGTACCAACGCAAAATGCTGTCCCAGATGTCCCGGGCGGTGTCGGCATACCAGAACAGCTCCGCATCCTCAGGAGCGATCACCCCCTCATCGATCAGGAAATCGAAATTGACGGCTCCGCGCCAGAAGCTTTCGCTCACCAATACGACCGGGATCGGATCGATCTTCTGGGTCTGGATCAGCGTCAGCGTCTCGAACAGCTCGTCCAGCGTGCCATAGCCGCCGGGAAAAGCGATCAGCGCCCGCGCCCGCTTCACCAGATGCAATTTGCGAATCGCGAAATAATGCAGCCGGAAGCACAGCTCCGGAGTGACATAGGGATATTGTTCATGCGGCAATGAAATGTTGAGCCCGATCGATTCGGACTCGGCATCGAAAGCGCCCCGATTGGCCGCCTCCATGATGCCCGGACCGGCGCCGGTCATGATCACCACGCGGCGTCCGGCGCCGCTCCAATCGGCATTGCTGACCAGCCGGCCGAAAGCGCGCGCTTCCTCATAATAGCGGCTCTTGTCAACGATCCTCTCGGCGATCTCGACCTGCCGGAAAAGTGCTTTGTCCGGCGATTTGACCGCCGTCAGTTGTTCACGCACCACTTCTAATTCACGCCGCGCCGCTGCCGGCTCAGGTATCCTCGTACTGCCGAAGACGACAATCGTTTCGCTGATGCCGAGCCCGCTGAGGGTCAATTCCGGCTTGAGATATTCAATCTCCAGCCGCGACCCGCGGAGAGCATCGCCGCGGAGGAAATCGGCATCCTCGACCGCTGGCCGATACCTTGGACTACGCAACATCGACTGGAGCTGCTTTTCGGCATCCGGATCGTCGATATTCGATTTCGAATGCTGCCACGGTGGGCGCTTGCGACGAGCCGGCTCTGCGGGAATCGATCCCTCGCCGGCCTTCTATTTTCCGCCAGTATCGTCAGGCATAGCCTCGCCCCTCTATGTCCAAAAAACAGCCCAATCGCAGACGGACCGTCGGCAGGACTAGCGGCCAGTCAGCGCCCGCTCAATCTCGTCGACCGGGACATTGACAAGGTCCTTGTCGAGTTCGGTCACCACCGCCTTGGCCACCGCAGCCGGCATGTGCTTGCGCAAATCGCCCAGCATCACCGGCGGGGCAACTATGATCAGCGCCGAGTATGGAGTCTCGCCGTGGCGCTCGGCCAGAAGCGAAGTCAACCGGATCGCAAAATCGGTTTCCGCTCGGTCATGCCAATTGGTTTGTTCGACGGCGCTGCGGTGGGTGCCACCTGCCCCATCCGAGAGCCGTCCCGGCCGATCGGTGCCCTGTTTCTCAGCTTTTGGATTCGGCTCGGCCTGAAGAACCTCGATCAGCCTAATATCGGGCAAATCCTCGTCGCCATGGTTCGACAACAGTAGCGCCTTGCGCGCGTCGCAGACCAAGATCGTTGCATGCCGAGGAATCTTGATCGCGGTCATTGCGGCCTCTTCTTCGCGGAAAACTCAGAAGAACCTTAGCACGCCTTTGTCGGCGCCACGCCTGATGCAAATCAGTTGATCAGCAGCGGCAGCGGTTAGTCCGTCAGCCCGTCGTCATGATCGGCGCGAGCGCCAGGATCACAAGGATAGCGAAAAACGCAAAGCCGGCACCGATGAAACGCGTAAACATGAAGCGCGATGTCCCGCGGGGTAGACCGCCTAAGGGACCTTAGGTCGACTCAGTCTCAAAATGATTAAGCAATGGAACGGCTCAGCAAGCTGGCCGTCCAAGCCCCAACTGTCACGCCAGGCGAAGCCACCTATCGAGCCGGTGCGGCCCGAAAATAATTGGTAACGGAGGTCCGCTACCGCCGCTCCCCACACACATTCACGCTCCGGCTGACGGCTTGATTGATCGCTGCCCTGGTTTTCGAAATTCCCCTTGAACCCACTACCTACTGGCTACGTCATCCCGCCTATTGTCGAAGCGCGGCCACGTTGGCGGTCATGCGTCGGCCGCCTGTCCCCGGTCGCCGCCCGTTCAGTCCTCCCGCTGCGTGCAAGGCGCTAGCTCTGCAGCGGCCGGGTTGCAATGACCCGCAAGTCGAGCTAAGAAGGCGCTGGCGGGTTGAGATATTAGTCAATGCACTCAATACATGTTCGTGTGGTTGTGTAGGTTTCTGGCTGACCAGCGCATAACTAAAGCGGCGGCGCGACGGGCTTAGTCAGATCTGGAGGATCCCCGATATGTGGGTTTCATTTGCGAAGACCGGAACCGATTTGAACGACCGATAGACCATTTGGCGCGTTTGGTTTGCTCGCGGTTTCTTCGTAATCCTTCTCGGACTCTTGCTATCGGCCTGCGCGATTAGGCTGGCACCGGAGTACAGCCCATCCATTGCCGAAGAGCTAGAGAACCTCAATCAGGAAATAATGGTCCTTTTTGCGTCGGTCGATGGTGGCGCTTCGGCCTCGACTTTCGATAATCGCGAAGACACCTATGCCTCGATTATAGGGAGGCTTGATGCACTGCGAGTTACCGCGATAGCTCGTCCAAACCCCACTCTTGGCATCGTGTCGCGAGTCCGGCTTCTCCCCGAGCAAGCGGACAACATTCCCAAGCTGTGTCCGTCGTCAGGTAATTTGGAACCGATGAGCGGCCTGATTTAAGAGAGGGTTCGGCCCATCTGGTTGGTCATTTTATGCGGCGGTTTTGCGGTATTGCAAGCGCCGGTAGTGCGTCAGTTTGAATCTGCCCCCTCGCCAGGCGTCTTATCTCCATGTATGCTTAGCGGGAAGCATGGGGAGGTCTCAGCGATGAAAGTTTCAATCAAATCCTTTGATGTCGAGATGGATGTGAAGTCCAAGGGAATAGAGTTTGAGGTACTGGACCCCAAGGGGAAGCTATTAGGTGACTGTTATTTGACGATGACGGGTCTTGTTTGGTGTAGGGGCAAGAAAGCCAAAGAGAACGGGAAAAAGATATCATGGCAAGACTTCATCGCAACGATGCAGAAATAACGTGCCTAAGGGACCACAAGGCCAGAAACGCCCCGCCGACGTGACCGGCAATGCCGTGCGCGTCATGGAGGTTGCCACAGGCCAGCGCGAGGAAGAATTCGAGGACGACGGCAAGGACCCCGCCGCCAAGGCGCTGGGCGCCAAGGGCGGCAAGGCTCGTGCCAAAAAGCTCACCCCTGAGCGGCGCTCCGAGATCGCGCGGAAGGCTGCGGCGAAGCGCTGGGTTCGTTAAGAAGGACTAGTTCGAGTTCCTGTTGCCCGCCGAACCGTTGGGCAATCTTGTTCTCGTATTCGTGTTTCGCCCCTGACGATTCCGCCATCTCCAGCACTCGTCCGAGGTGAATTCTTAGCGCGCGCGCTCCTATCTCATTGAGAAACTGGAACAATTTTTTCTGGCGGTCTCCATCCTTACCCTTGAGCGCCTTTAGCAGGATAAGGATGTTCCCCTTGCTTCTCGCCAAAGGGTGATAGATGTGCCGAACCGTCAGGTGCTTAAAGTACCATGGCTTCCCTCTGATCAACACGGGGATCCCGTATAGTCGGTACCACTCTGCGTAAAGTTCATTTGGGAATTCTGGCTCGTATTTCTTTGCTTCATCCTGAACATAAAGTTTGAACGCAGCGATTACTTCTTCGACGGTCGGATTATAGCCAGCCAGCGCATACACTAATTGCTTGATGCCTGACTTAGCCGACGCGCCGATGATGATGTGTGCTTGATCCGCTATCTTGGCAGTTCGTTGCGGGAGATGCCCGCTAGCTTCGATCTCGATAATGGCATTGCAGAGATCAATCAGCATCGCCGAATCAAAGCCGTGAATGGTAGTTCCCCGATTCTCGGCGCCGGGTTTACCCCATTGAAATTTCAGAGGATTCTCTATTTTTTGCCTTAGTTCGGCGCCGATGGCTTCGCGCATCACTTTACTGTCCACGAAACGTGGCAAGGCGTTGCCCCGCGATGAGAGACCAAGAGCACGGGCCATACCTGTCTGACTGATGACGGCCGTCTTTTCAGCGTCGTCAAGAACGTAGCACTCAACGTCAATGCCAAACATTTCCTGGAAGTTACCCCGATGCGAAGCACGCGCTCCCCACCGAGCCAGCGCTGCTTTACGCGCGATCTCACCGCGCTTTGAGGGCGGGAGCACTTCGGATCGGGCTTTGCCGCCAGCTTGACCCCTGACATTTTTCTCGGTCACGAAAGCATCCTCCATTCAAAATATGCTTGCATCTTAGGCGCTCCCTCGGCATCATGCAAGCATAAACGATGGACCAAGGTGCTTGCGAATGTTGCTTGACACTAAGCATCGTAGTTCATATATTAATGGCATGAACAAGCTGCCCCTGAAAACTCGCTCCCTGATTCTTAATATGCTTTGCGAAGGCCAGTCCATGCGGGCAACTGCGCGGCTGGCTGACGTGAGCTTCAACACCGTCGCCAAGCTGCTGATCGACGCGGGCATGGTCTGCGCTGAGCTGCATGACGAATTAGTGCAAGGCGTTACCGCCAGCCGCATACAGTGCGATGAAGTCTGGTCGTTCACCTACGCCAAGCAGAAGAACGTCGCTAAGGCGAAGGCCGCGCCCGATGAGGCCGGCGACACTTGGACGTGGACCGCCCTGGACAGCGACTCCAAGCTGATTGTCTCATGGCTAGTGGGCGGCCGCGACGGCGAGTATGCAATCGCCTTCATGGACGATCTGCGTAGCCGTCTGGCGAACCGCGTCCAGCTCACCACGGATGGCCACAAGGCATATCTGGAAGCCGTTGAGGGTGCGTTCGGGGGCGATGTGGACTATGCGCAGCTAATTAAGCTGTACGGCGAGCCTACGGGCCAGAAGGGGCACGAGCGCAAGTACAGCCCCTCGGAATGCACCGGGACACGCAAGCGCCGCGTCGAGGGCAATCCCGATCCGAACGCGGTCAGCACATCCTATGTCGAGCGCCAGAACCTCACCATGCGGATGCAGATGCGCCGCTTCACGCGGCTGACCAATGCGTTCTCAAAGAAGTTCGAGAACCACATGCACATGGTCACGCTCTATACCGTCTGGTACAACTTCATCCGCATCCACAAGACGCTGCGTGTCACCCCGGCCA
The DNA here is from genome assembly GCA_963667605.2 of Kaistiaceae bacterium. Taxonomy (GTDB): domain Bacteria; phylum Pseudomonadota; class Alphaproteobacteria; order Rhizobiales; family Kaistiaceae; genus JADLGL01. Next base: position 170,635 of record CAXXUZ010000002.1, on the reverse strand, counting down.
TGGCAGCCGGATTGAGCGACACGCTTTGGGATATGGAAGACTTGGTGCGGATCATGGATGAGCGCGCCCCGAAGCCGGGTCGGCCCAAGACCTACAAGAAACACATTTCAAACTGATGCACCACCCAAGCGCCGGGTTTGTAGCGTCTTTTGTTTGATCTTTTCTCTTTTCAACAGGATGGTCTGGCCGCGCCCGAAGTAGACATCGGCCGGCGTGAGGTTGCCCAGGCTCTCGTGGTAGCGGTGATAATTGTAGTGGCCGACGAAGGCCTCGATCTGTGTCTCCAAGTCGCCAGGCAGATAGTAATTTTCCAAAAGGATGCGGTTCTTCAGGGTTTGATGCCAACGCTCGATCTTGCCCTGGGTTTGCGGATGATAGGGAGCGCCGCGAATGTGCTCCATATCGCGGTCGTCGAGCCATTTGGCCAGATCGTCGGCGATGTAGCTGGAGCCGTTGTCAGACAGGAGCCGTGGCTTGTGAATGACCGTTGCCCGATCGCGACCTGACGCCTTGAGCGCCAGTTCCAGCGTATCGGTGACGTCCTCGGCCTTCATCGTGGTGCAGAGCTTCCACGCGATAATGGTGCGCGAGAAGTCGTCGAGCACGGTGGAGAGGTAGAACCAGCCCCAATCAATGACCTTGAGGTAAGTGAAGTCGGTCTGCCAGAGCTGGTTTGGCGCCGTGGTCTTGTCCTGGAACTCGTCGGACGCCTTGAGGACGATAAAGGCCGGGCTGGTGATCAGATCATGGGCCTTGAGCAGTCGATAAACCGAGGATTCCGATACAAAGTAGCCCTCTGTGTCTGTGAACCGGACAGCCAGTTCCCGCGGCGACAGATCCGTCTCGTCCAGCGCCAGCTGTACGATCCGGTCTCTCACCTCATCGGGGATACGGTTCCAGACTTGGCCAGGCCGCGAGCGGCGGTCCTCCAGGGCCTCCGGTCCGCCGGTCAGACAGCGGTCGTACCAGCGATAAAACGAGGTGCGGGGAATGCCCAACTGCGCCAGCGTGCGCTTGGCCGGCAGATGGGATCGCTCAACCAGCCGGATGATCTCCAGCTTCTCCGATAGTGGATACCTCATGCCTCCTCTCCCCCATCCGCGATCATGCTTTTTTTGAGTAGACGGTTGTCCAGCGTCAGGTCAGCAACGGCCTCCTTGAGTGCCAGTGCCTCACTGCGAAGATGCCGGACCTCATCGGAGGTAGCCTCACGGGCAGTGTCACCCGCCAGGCGCTTCTTCCCGGCCTCCAGGAAGTCCTTCGACCAGCGGTAATAGAGGTTCTGGTTGATCCCCTCACGGCGACACAGCTCAGCGATACTGTCCTCGCCGCGCAGGCCCTCCAGAACGATCCGGATCTTCTCTTCGGCGCCGAACTGCCGACGAGTCGCCCGCCGGATGTCCTTCACGACCTTCTCGGCCGATGCTTTCTGGTGATTGGTGTTCCGTCTCATCTTCAATCCCTCGTGGGTTAAGATGAGCCAGAAACCCTCTCTTGTTCAATCCGCCCAATCTGTCCCAGGGGCGCTGACGTCGGACACTGGAAGCACCGACGCCCGATATCTTGGCCACCATGATCGAGATAATGTCGCAGATGCGAACTGAAGATCGCCGGCGGCGCCTGTCGCAATTCGTCGTGCCCGGCTTCAAGAGATCGATCGAAATCTCGATGGATCAGGCGCTGACCTACGAGAAGGCGCTTCAGCGATAGAGGAGGGACCCAAAGCATGGCTCATCCGTTTAACATTGACGCGCTCGCGACGGAGGCGAAGGACGCCATCACACAGGTGGTGGGCCAGGACACTGCGAACATTCGAGGGTTCTCCCAGCGGCTGCTCACAGCACTCGCCAAGCAGGCAGCGTGGATTGCTGAGGGCACTGTTTTGGGTGAACTAGATAACCAGTTGAGGGACTTTGGGGTGAAGTGGAAGAAAAAGCGAAAGCCACCCGGAGGCTGAAGGGGAAGCGCAATGAACGGCGCTGCATACTGGCCGATGACACAGCACGTTCAGCGCGGCGAACAGGTGGTCGTGCCGTGCCGCTTGTAGTTTAGCGTCACACAGGTGGTGCTAGGAACACTTGCGATCGGACATCCTCGCGAGGGTTCTCCCAGCGACTGCTGCTCACAGCACTGATGCGAGTCTTGGCGCATGCAGGCAGCGTGGATTGCTGAGCAGCCCGGCACTGTTTTGGTCCGGTCAACTCGAGCCGGCGAGACCATCCGTCCTTCTGAGCGGCTGATCCGGTCTCGGCACGGCTTCGAGACTCTTTCTAGACCAATTGGAGCAAATGGCAAAGAACTTCGCCGCGACTCTCCGCGGGTTACTCATGATAACCATTGAGAGGGTCTGGAACGCGCTAGTGGATGTGCTTTGGGGCGCAATTGAAGGCGCCATAGGCACAGCACTGCCGCGGGTAGTTTAGCTCAGAATGCCGACCTGGCGTCTTGAGGGGCTAGTGTAGCAAACGGAAGCAGAGGAGGCGCCACAATGGCGTTATCAATCGTCGGAGGTCGGCTGAGGCAAGGAGGTCGAAACGTTGAGTTGATCGCGTCCCCCTACGTCGGCGGTCCGTTCCCGGCTGCGCCGAGGTTTCTCGTAATGCATTTCACCTATGGAGCGAGCGCGCGTTCCACCGCCGGTTGGTTTAGGAACCCTGACAACCCGGGCTCATCTGCGCAAGTCATTGTCGGGCGGGAGGGCCAAATAATCCAGTGTGTTAGTTTCGACGACGTGGCTTGGCACGCAGGAGCATCCAGCTGGCGGAGTCTCACATCGCTAAATAGTCACTCTGTTGGCATCGAACTCGCGAATTGGGGTTATTTGAGACGATCGGGCAATGGATGGACAAGTTACACTGGCGTTCAGGTTCCCAGCCCCTTCATGGCAGCACACGTTAACGGCAATCCCCGGGGATATGGTGCGGACGAGTCGATCGGCTGGGAACAATACGCGGAAGAGCAGTTCTCCGTCGCGGCAGAGGTGGCGCGCGCGGTGCTCGCTTACTATCCCTCAATACGTGAGATTATAGGCCATGACGACATTTCCCGCGGTCGGAAATGGGATCCAGGACCGGCGTTTGATATGTTCAGATTTCACGAAATAGTTCAGGCGGGCAACGGCGTGGCCGGGGCGAATCAACTGACGGTCACACCGACCTCCGGTCTGAATCTCAGGACCGGCCCGGGGACCCATCATTCGATTGTCAAGTTGCTTGCCAAGGGCACAAGGGTCGAGCCGATTCAAACCCAAGGCAATTGGCTGTTGGTTTCTGTTTTGAACGCTGCCGGGGACAGTACCGATACCGGTTGGGTTCATCGCGCCTATCTTGACTAGATATAGAAAACGGTGTCGCCCGCCATTCACCTTGTAGGGGAGGTAATGAGACATGAGTGACTTCGCTTCTTGGTTACACGACCGTAAAGACGACGACCCGGAAATAGCTGAACTAAAGGCCGCTGCGGCAGCGAATGCGGCGGCCTGGCCATATTATAGTAACTCTCGTGACTGTCCGGCGTCAGCGCCCCTGGGACAGATTGGGCGGATTGAACAAGAGAGGGTTTCTGGCTCATCTTAACCCACGAGGGATTGAAGATGAGACGGAACACCAATCACCAGAAAGCATCGGCCGAGAAGGTCGTGAAGGACATCCGGCGGGCGACTCGTCGGCAGTTCGGCGCCGAAGAGAAGATCCGGATCGTTCTGGAGGGCCTGCGCGGCGAGGACAGTATCGCTGAGCTGTGTCGCCGTGAGGGGATCAACCAGAACCTCTATTACCGCTGGTCGAAGGACTTCCTGGAGGCCGGGAAGAAGCGCCTGGCGGGTGACACTGCCCGTGAGGCTACCTCCGATGAGGTCCGGCATCTTCGCAGTGAGGCACTGGCACTCAAGGAGGCCGTTGCTGACCTGACGCTGGACAACCGTCTACTCAAAAAAAGCATGATCGCGGATGGGGGAGAGGAGGCATGAGGTATCCACTATCGGAGAAGCTGGAGATCATCCGGCTGGTTGAGCGATCCCATCTGCCGGCCAAGCGCACGCTGGCGCAGTTGGGCATTCCCCGCACCTCGTTTTATCGCTGGTACGACCGCTATCTGACCGGCGGACCGGAGGCCCTGGAGGACCGCCGCTCGCGGCCTGGCCAAGTCTGGAACCGTATCCCCGATGAGGTGAGAGACCGGATCGTACAGCTGGCGCTGGACGAGACGGATCTGTCGCCGCGGGAACTGGCTGTCCGGTTCACAGACACAGAGGGCTACTTTGTATCGGAATCCTCGGTTTATCGACTGCTCAAGGCCCATGATCTGATCACCAGCCCGGCCTTTATCGTCCTCAAGGCGTCCGACGAGTTCCAGGACAAGACCACGGCGCCAAACCAGCTCTGGCAGACCGACTTCACTTACCTCAAGGTCATTGATTGGGGCTGGTTCTACCTCTCCACCGTGCTCGACGACTTCTCGCGCACCATTATCGCGTGGAAGCTCTGCACCACGATGAAGGCCGAGGACGTCACCGATACGCTGGAACTGGCGCTCAAGGCGTCAGGTTGCGATCGGGCAACGGTCATTCACAAGCCACGGCTCCTGTCTGACAACGGCTCCAGCTACATCGCCGACGATCTGGCCAAATGGCTCGACGACCGCGATATGGAGCACATTCGCGGCGCTCCCTATCATCCGCAAACCCAGGGCAAGATCGAGCGTTGGCATCAAACCCTGAAGAACCGCATCCTTTTGGAAAATTACTATCTGCCTGGCGACTTGGAGACACAGATCGAGGCCTTCGTCGGCCACTACAATTATCACCGCTACCACGAGAGCCTGGGCAACCTCACGCCGGCCGATGTCTACTTCGGGCGCGGCCAGACCATCCTGTTGAAAAGAGAAAAGATCAAACAAAAGACGCTACAAACCCGGCGCTTGCAATACCGCAAAACCGCCGCATAAAATGACCAACCAGATGGGCCGAACCCTCTCTTAAATCAGGCCGCTCATCGGTTCCAAATTACCTGACGACGGACACTCAGCAGTGTTTGGCCTAAGCGAGTTGAAGCAAACTCGCCGCGGGTGGCTAGTGCATTGTCGCAAATCCCCGCAACAGCTGGCGAAGCATTTCTGGATGCCTTCGAGGCAACTCGGATGTGGCTGCAACCGCTTAGAGATCCCCAGTCTTCGCTACGGCTATTACTGTCATCGTCCACCTGTTCCGATTTTCCTGTTGAAACAGTTGAGTTCCTAAACTCCATTGTGGGCGAAGAGAGTGCGCTTTTCGGCAATAGCCTTGGCGAATGTCTTGATAAGATAGAGGAATCTGAGCGTCCAGCTGGCGACGACGAACCACTGCGCAGGCTAAGATTGCTTCAGAGGCGGGCTGCTCGATAGGCGGTTCGGCACCATCGACAAAACGGCCCCTATTCCCCGCGGATCTACCGTGCCAAAGCAAGGCGATCACTGAATCGAGCCCCTGCCGCCTGGTAGAGGAACGCGCGGCGCCGAATGTGGTAATATAATACCGTCGATATCGAAATATGGTCGCCCGATGATGAACGCCACCGACGAGACCAAACCGAAACGCAAAGCCGGCCCCCGCCGACCGCCAGGCCGAAAGAACAACAAGACCCTTGCGCTTGAAGAGGCCGCTCGGAAGGCCGCCGAGGGAATTGACGGGGCGTTCGACGGTGACGCCCACGCCTTCCTTCAAGCGGTCTATCGAAACCCGGAAGTGCCGCTTGAGATCCGCATCATGGCCGCTGGGCGGGCCCTCCGGGTCGAGAAGCCGACGTTGTCTGCGTCGCACAGCCAGGTCGACATGAATATTGGGCTAGCCGACCGGATGGAGGCTGCGCGGCAGCGACGTTTGGCACTGATCCAGCCAGATGTGGTCACGTTGCCATTTGATAGAGAGACAGTTGATCATTGACCGAACGATTGGGCGTGAGACAGCGTAGGTATTGAAAGGCCACAATGAGTGGGCGCAGGATCCCTCGGCTCAGCCAACTAGTAGTTTCGCTACAGCGGGGGAAGTAGGCGCCCACATCGGAGCTGCGCTACAGGTCTTCGCGGTGCGTTCCCGGAGAGTCCAGAATGAATTCCGGCCCGAAGGCCAAGCCAGGGGTACGAAATCCTGGTCGAACCTCGCCAGCGATCACCCGCTTAGCGGCAGCGAGACTTGTCCAGATGGTGAGCGCATAGCCGCCTGGGGTGCTGAGACGAGGGCCTATCATCAAAGCGCCCGTTCAGTGATGCTGCCTACACCCGCAGTGACTTTGGCGAAAAGAGGAATCACAATGTGCCGATGGTTGTGCGGAGGTTCCTGAAATGATCGAATTATCTCAACCGTGCGCGCAAAGAAGCAACATGCCGCTAATGCGAAAAGTACTGGAAGCAGTGTCTTCCGCCGTCTCGCAACGGCCAGCCGACATAGGGGGTCTCGCAAATGCCAAATGTAGTCTGCCCGCACTGCAGGGCTGTAAACCGGATCCCAGAGGCACGCTCGGCGACGGCGGCAAAGTGCGGCGACTGTCATCAACCGCTGTTCGAGGGGGCGGCGCTCCCGGTTACTGCCACCTCCTTTCAGAAGCACATCGACAGAAACGACATTCCCGTGCTCGTGGATTTCTGGGCTGAATGGTGCGGACCTTGCAAGGCAATGGCGCCGATCTTCGCGAGGGCAGCGAAGGACCTTGAGCCCGAGCTTCGTTTCCTGAAGGTGGATACAGAGGCAGAGCCGGCGCTCGCGAACCGTTACAATGTCCGCGGCATCCCGACGATGATCCTTTTCAAGAACGGGCAGCCGGCAGAGCAGCAGGTTGGAGCTGTTGGAGATCAAGCCTTGCGGGCCTGGATCCGAGAGCACATCGCATAGCAGCCGGCGCCCTTCAGCTATGTAGTTCTCGTTGGGCGATCTTTGGCCGCCTGTTTGTTTTCGAAGCAATGGCCATTAATCGAACTCGGTCGGACACTTTGTGAGCGCATCGGTATGAGCGACCAAGATTCCGCCTCGGAGAGGGAGGTTCTCGCTGGTCTGGTTGAGCGGGTGACGTTCCACAACACCGAGAACGGATTCTGTGTCATCCGGCTCAAGGCGCGCGGCCACCGCGAACTGATTACCGTTGTTGGGCACGCCGCTACGATCGGTGCTGGGGAATGGGTCACAGCCTCCGGCGAGTGGGTGAACGATCGCACCCATGGTCAGCAGTTCAAAACACGTTTCATGCGCACTTCAGCTCCGACGTCGATCGAAGGGATCGAGAAGTACCTCTCGTCTGGAATGATCCGGGGGATCGGGCCGGTCTACGCGAAGAAGATGGTGAAAGCGTTCGGCGAGAAGGTGTTCGATATCATCGAGGCTGAGCCTGATCGCCTTCGGGAAATCGATGGCATCGGCCCAATGCGCGCAAAGAGGATCACAGCAGCCTGGGCCGAGCAGAAGATCGTCCGTGAGATAATGGTGTTTCTGCACAGCCACGGCGTCGGCACGGCACGGGCTGTTCGTATCTTCAAGACCTATGGCGCCGACGCCGTTCAAGTCATGACAGAGAATCCGTATCAGCTCGCCAAGGACATTCGCGGCATTGGCTTCAAGACCGCCGACGCCATTGCGATGAAGCTCGGGATCGAGAAGTCGGCGATGATCCGTGTTCGTGCCGGAATCTCCTTTGCTCTGACCGAAGCGATGGACAATGGCCATTGCGGACTACCCGCCGAGGAGCTTGTCCCTTTGGCCGTCAGTCTGCTGGAGGTTTCGAACGACCTGGTCGACGCTGCACTGGGACTGGAGTTGGCCGATGGATCGGTGATCGCCGACACTGTTGGCGAGACCCCCTGCGTGTTCTTGGCTGGCCTGTGCCGGGCCGAGAAGGCTATCGCCGAGCAAATACTACAGCTGACTGCCGGCGAGCTGCCCTGGCCTCAAATCGATCCGCAGAAGGCGTTGCCGTGGATTGAACAAAAGACCGGTCTTTCGTTGGCCGAGAGTCAAGCTGCCGCAGTCCGCCTCGCCTTGCGCTCAAAGGTCATGGTTATCACCGGGGGTCCGGGAGTAGGCAAGACGACCATCGTCAACTCGATCCTTCGAATCCTCGACGCAAAAGACGTCAGCCTGATCCTTTGCGCGCCCACCGGCCGAGCGGCGAAGAGGATGACCGAAGCCACCGGGTTTGAAGCCAAGACCATTCACCGGTTGCTTGAGGTCGATCAGAAGGGCGGAGGCTTCAAGCGAGGCGCCGACAACCCTCTCGACTGCGACCTACTCGTCGTTGACGAGGCCTCTATGGTCGATGTCATGTTGATGCAGGCGCTTGTCAGGGCGGTCCCTAACCGTTCGGCACTTCTGATCGTGGGCGACATCGATCAACTGCCCTCAGTTGGCCCGGGCCAGGTCCTCGCCGACATTATCGCCTCAAGCGTAGTTCCAGTGGTGAGGCTCACCGAGGTCTTCAGGCAAGCCGCCCAAAGTCGGATCATTGTCAGCGCCCATCGGATCAATCAGGGCCTCATTCCCGATCTCTCCAAGCCTGAGAGTAGCAGTGATTTCTACTTCGTCCAGGCCGATGATCCCGAGGCCGCGGTAGCGCGTATCATTGAGCTGGTGAAGATCAGGATACCGCGACGCTTCGGGCTCGATCCGATCCGCGATGTGCAGGTGTTGTGCCCCATGAACCGTGGTGGCGTGGGCGCTCGCTCTCTCAACATTGAACTGCAGGCGGTACTCAACCCCGCGGGCGATCGTAAGATCGAGCGTTTCGGTTGGACCTTCGCGCCGGGTGACAAGGTAATGCAGATCGAAAATGATTACGACAAAGAGGTCTACAATGGCGACATCGGCTACATCGACGATGTAGACGCCGACGCCAATGAGCTGACAGCCAGCTTCGACGGTCGAGCGGTGTCATATGGTGTTGGTGAACTTGATGCTCTCGTGCCCGCCTACGCTGCAACGATCCACAAGAGCCAGGGCTCTGAGTACCCGGCCGTCGTCATCCCTATCCTGACCCAGCACTACGCCATGCTGCAGCGGAACCTCCTCTATACGGGCGTGACCCGCGGCAAACGCCTTGTCGTGTTGGTCGGCCAGAAGAAGGCCATCGCGATCGCGGTGCGGAATGTGTCGGGGCGGCGTCGGTGGTCTAAGCTGAAGGAATGGCTTTGTGGGGCGTCACGCGTTGCTAACGGGATAGAGGTTGGGGGGGACGGGGGCCCCCGAGCCAATTTCCTAGGGGTGGTTTCTTGAGCGGGGGATGCCGAGCCCAACTGTAGGCAAGGAGATTACCGTCGGTCACAGTCAATATGATCGTCGAACCCGATTTCTTTTCGGCCTTGGTGTCAGTGTCACCCCCTAGAGAGGGGGGTGACTGACACCGCTGTTTGCTTTGTGTCTGACATCAACTTGACACCGGGCTGACACTGACACCGGCTGCAAAGTGGCGCGCCCGGCCGTTGATCGTCTCGGAACGAACGCGATCCGTGTTCCTCAGGTCCCGCCAAGCCCGAGCAAGAGTCGATTCTGAGCCGGCGCCAGAGCTGACAAACTCCTTTTTCAGCTCGCCATGGGTCGCGCCTTTGTCGGCGAACTTGGTCTCCAATATCTCGACAATCTTGTCCGCGTGTTCCGCACCGGCCGCGAAAATGTCGAATGTGTTGCCGATCAGCAGGGAACTTCGTCCCTGCTGCAACGACACCTTTTCGAGTATTGCGCCGAACGGTTTGAAGGGCTCGTCGTCTTTCATTTTCGTGCAGGTTAGGCGCACTCTGGCGCCGTCCAGTCTTTCCTGGGCCTCACAGGCGATCATCACGTCCGCCGCGCCGCGCAAAGCACTTGAGCCTCGCTCAGTCGCGCCATCCTTTCGGGTGTGATGGATGATCAGTACCGTTGCCTCGGCCGATCGTTTCAACTCGTCGAAGCCGGCGATAACAACCCCCATGTCCCTCGCGCTGTTTTCGTCAACGCCCAATGTCCACTCGCGCAAAAGTATCGACGACAATGAGCTGTGGGGCGAAGTCTTCGTCGGCTAAGCATTTGATAAGCGCTGCCACCTCCTTCGGATCGGCCACTGCGATGGGAGAGGCGACAAAACGGATGTTGTCTGCTTCGATGCCGTAGCGGTGCCTATGAGCTCGTATCCGATTCTTGAGCCCGAGAACGCCCTCAGCGGCGATATAGAGGACCTTGACCGGCTTTGCCGACCGACCGAGCCAGTCCCCGCCGCAAGCGACCGACAGGGCCATCGAGAGGGCAACAAAAGTCTTGCCGCAACTGGGATCGCCATAGAGGATGCGCCAGACTCGCACACAACGTGCCCGGCGAGAATCCCTCGCGGGATTCAAACGTCAACCACTAGGTTGTTGTTGATGACGCGGCGAGGGCAGGCACTTGCAGGACGCCCTCTATTAGCCATTCCAGGTCCGGCAACGCCTCGATGTCGTCGACAGTGAGGAGCTGAAGGGCCGTTGAACCGCTCATCCGCGTCCCTATTCGCCGGTCCGCGGAAGCAGGTCGTGATAAGGCCGGGCCTGGCCAGCCGTGATGCCAGACATGATTGTTCGCCGAACCTGATCGAGGCCGTCATCGTGCGCCAAACCGTTGGCCGTTGCTGCCAATTCCAGGCATCGAACGACCCATTCGACCTTGACCCAATCCCGCGCAACCAAGCGGCCCAGCGCGAACGCCTCGGCATTCAACCTGGCGTTTCGTGTTCCTACCCGGGTGTCCTCAACCCGGTCCATCGCGCGAAAGACGGCGGTGTTGGCAAAGCGCTCCTCGCGGCTCGGCGTTCGTCGTTTATTGCGGTGACCATCTCCTCCGGTCTCGAGTTTCGCGGGGGAAATGGTCACCGAAGTGCTCGGTCGCCGGCCTCGCTGCAATTCGGCCAGGACCCACTCCGGCCAGTCTGCCAACGGACGATCGTCGACTTCAAATCCGGCTGCCGGCCACCACACGACGAAGCCGCCATCGGCTCGCACATCGACGCCGCTGGCCAAGGCGCCGGCGCTGCATCGTAGGCCAAGCGTATGTCCAAAGAGGAGGTGCAGGCCGCCGCGCCGGGTTCGATGCATTCTCGTTGGCGGAAGCCGATCGCGGTGCCGTTGCCACCAGTCGAGGCCAGCCGGATCGATGTCGAGGACGTCGAAACCGGTGATCTCGCCCGTCGGGACGCCGGTGAGCGGGGCCGGCCATCGCCTCCATAATTCGTCGATCAGCTTGGGATCGGCGTTCGCGGCATGAAAGCCGCCGGGGCATGCCGGTCGTTTGTCGTCGCGGACCGGAAAAACGGGAAGCGGGTGTCCTCCGAGCGCGGCGGATTTGGAGGAAGCACCTACTGCGTCACACCGGGGAACCACGAGATGCTCCCCGGTGTGGGTCATTGACAAGCGCTGCATCATTTGCCGTTCAAGGCGCGCGGAGCCGTCAGCGCAAAGCCCATCGATCGCGATGTCTCGAACAGGGCAGCCTCGACCTCTGCCAGCGCTACTTCACCGTTCCATTCATAATGCACCAAGCTTTCGAAGAACTCGTCAGCAGTGCCCATGTCCATTTCTCCGAGAATGCACTGCGAAATTACGTGACGGCGACAGCGCTGAATTATTTCGTCGATAACGCGGTAGAGTTGCTCGACGAGCGGTTCGGGGTCCCAAGCTTCCTCAAAGATCCGCGCGAAATCGTTGAGCTGATCCACTAATTGAAGGCAAAGGGCGGGGTCTGTGCAGGCGGCCTCGAAGCGGCGCGTCATCTTCCCGGCTAGATCGATCGCTCCTTGATCGATCTTGAGCTCATGCGGCTGGGTGTCTGCGCTGGCGGTTGGCGCTTTCTTGTTCCGTGCCATCAGTCGTTGCCTCCCGATCCTAGATTTGAAGTGGAGGTCCGCGCTGCGGCTTGATCACGAGGCGAGCGGGCCCGAATGAATGCCTGAACCTCGGATTCGCGGAACCGCGTTGCGGCCCCGACTTTAACGGGCTGGGGGAAGTCGGGGAGGGCTTTGATATGCCGGTAGATGGACGCTCAGCCGAGGCCCCCAAGGGCTGCGGCAAGCTCGTCAATTGTCAGAAGTCGGTCTTGCATGATCCAGGTGTCTCCTAATGCGGCGAACCGCGTTTCTGGGAGACGCTGACAAAGCAAGTGGGCCGTGCCCGGTCACGATCACCACTTCTCGAAGTCGTGACGGGTTAGCTGGTTATCTAGTTCCTGATGTCTATCACGCTGAGCAGCTCGTCCAATACATCGGCGAACTTCGAGTATGCCCGCCGGACCTTCTGGGGGTCCAGGTCGTTTGTTTCAGCCACTTGCAGGTAGGCCAGTTCCGGGCCAGTCAGCTTTCCGGCCGCGTCCGGCTTGGCGCGAACACCCGCAACCTGCAGGGCGAGACCGAGGTCACGTCTGAATCTCTTCACGCCGTCGCGGGTGGTATTTCACGAACCTTGTCCACCTTTCCCCACGCCGAGCGCATCGCCAAGCGACACTCCTTTCTCGCCGGCAACGTAGCTGTGATATCCAGTCGTCAGCGCGTCAAATGCCCAACGAGGAATTGCCACAAAATCCTCCCGGCCCCTGTTTCGTTCGTGCCAGTCGGCAACAGTCAGCTCCCCTTTCATAATCCTAGTACGGATGGCGAAAAGGGCATCAAGCGCGGCAAGCCCGATAGGGATGTGGTTCTTATCGACTGCCCAAACCAAGGCGTGAAACATCAGTGTCAGGAATCGGTCGGACGGCGTCACTTCGTTCGCTGCGGGCTCCACCATCTGCTCTCGCTTCCTGATCTCAACGCTCATGCGCCCTCTCCGGCAGGCAAAACAGCGCCCATCGCATCATCAGCTCTCGGCGCTTGCCGGGCAGGTCGGATCGGCGATAGCCGCGCTCGGTCGCGTTGCCGACTTCATGGGCGAGGCTTAGCTCGGCGACCTCGCGCGGCATCCCGCCCTCCTCCTCGGCCCAGTCGCGAAAGCTGGATCGAAATCCGTGCACTGTCACATCGCCGCGGCCCAGGCGTCGAAGAAGCTGCGTCATTGCCATATTGGACAAGCCGCGACCCCGTTTCTGGCCGGGGAAGACGAAATTGTCATCAAGCCCCATCGCTAATTCCAGCACCGCTTGGGCTTCATCGCTCAGCGGCACCCTATGCTCTCGTTTGGCCTTCATGCGGTCAGCAGGAATGACCCACAGGCTGTCTTCTAGGTTGATCTCCGACCAGCGTGCGCCGATCACCTCGCCCGTCCGCGCCGCTGTCAGGATCAGGAACCGTAAAGCCATCGCGGCAACGCTATCGCCGAGTTGAGGTAGAAAGCCTTGCACGTCAGTCCATGGCATCGCCGCGTGGTGTTTGACCCGATCCCGTTGCTTCGCCAGCCCCTTCTCGACACCTTCGACCGGGTTGACGCCTTCAAAGTGTCCAGCGGTCCGAGCCCAGTTCATCACCGTCCGGATCCGCTGCCGAACCCTTCGCGCGGTCTCTGGCTTCTTAGTCCAGATAGGAGACAGCACACTCAACACATCGGACTGGCCGACTTCGCTGATGGGTTTGTCGGCGATGTCGGGGAACGCGTATGTGCTAAGGGTATTGATCCACTGCGCGTGATGTTTCGCGTTGCGGGCGACCCCGACGATTTGTTCCGCGTGAACCGTCCGGGCCGCCTGCTCGAAGGTGGGGCAATCGATAGCTGCTTTTCGCGCCGCTAGTGGATCACCGCCTTCACGGGCGATCTTTCGTGCTTGTCGAGCCTTCTCACGCGCTTCAGCCAGGGAAACCCACGACACCCCACCCAGCCCAATATCGCGGCGCTTTCCGCGCACCATTGTTCGTAGCACCCAGGACTTGCCACCACGGCGCCCGATGACCAGCGCGAGCCCGTCCCCGTCGACGTAATGGCCGGGCGTTTTCAGTGCCTCAACCTTCTTTGCGGTCAGCCGGCTCACGATGTCTACTAACAACTCTACCAACATCGAGAGTGAGATATCATGAGCCAAAGCGACACGCAACGGCACACAGAACCATTCTTATTTGATATATAACAACACAGTATGGGATCTATAGAGACGGCATGGAATGCAGATGTGGCGGAGGAGGGTGGGATTCGAACCCACGGAACGCTTGCGCGCTCAACGGTTTTCGAGACCGTTACCTGACCCAAGGCACGCGTCCGCCTGCCGACCTCCTCAAGTGACTACAGGATGACTAACAAACTTGTCACTGTTCGCCTAACTCATTGAAATAATTGGTAGCGGAGGAGGGATTTGAACCCCCGACACAAGGATTATGATTCCTCTGCTCTAACCAACTGAGCTACTCCGCCAAACTCCCATGTTACCTGGGCTTCTGCCTCAATGCTGTCTTCCGTCGCATTATCTTCGCGGCATAGAAAACCTCTGCTGGCCGATTTGCGGCTTCGGTATCCGCTTCGGTGTCGGCGGTCAATGTCTACCGATATTGATGGGCTTCGAGACCAATCTTGCTGCCGAACGATGCCGAACTGCCACCTAGACCCGTTCGAACTCCAGCAGTGTAAACAGCCATAGCGGCCCGAGCTTACGCCGACTGATCAGGCGAAGGTCGGAGCGACCGGTTAGCCGCGATACCGGAAAATCCGGGTTCCAGCCCAGCTTGGCGGCATAGCGAGCGAGCCGGCGCTCGACCCAATGATAGAACCCGCCGGTCGAGGCGAAATGGCCGATCACGATCAGCCGTCCGCCCGGCTTGGTGACGCGGCCGAATTCGGCCATCACCTTCTCGGGGTCGGGCACCACCGTCATCACATACATCGCGATCACCGCATCGAAGCTTTGAGCTCCGAAACTGAGATCGCCCGCGTCCATCACCTCCAGCCCCTCGACATGACCGAGCCGCTGCCGCTCCACCCGCGCCCGCGCCCGCGCCAGCATATCGGGAGAAAGGTCAATGCCGTAAATGCGATGCCGACGATCATAGCGTGGCAGCGCCACACCGGTGCCGACTCCGGCTTCGAGGATACGGCCGGACGGCAGCCGATTGACCAGGCGGGCGACGGCACGCCGGCCGGTGAGGAACGGCAGCGCGAAGACGGCGTCATAGATCGGTGCCCAGCGCGAATAGGCGGCCAACACATCAGCGTCGGTGAGCGGCGACGGCGGCGGAGATACCTTGGTGGCAGCATTTCGCTCGCCGCGGGGCTCGATCACGAACGGCTAGGCCGCCGCAGTTTCAGAATGAGAGAGGCGCGCTAGCGCTGCCTCGGCCTCGCGATCCAACTCGGCATGGGCGATCCAACCGCCGCCAAGCACTCGGGCTCCGACATCCGCATCGTCGTAGAAGATACAGGCTTGGCCCGGCGCAACACCGGCCTCGTCATCGGCGAGTTCGACAATCACCCGGCCGTCGGCGACCGAAAGATGGGCTGGCCGCGGCGGCCGAGTCGAGCGCACCTTGGCGTGGACTTCGATGCCCTCGGCACCGACATCGTCGAGAGTGCCCGCACCCAACCAATTGACGTTTGAGATCGTCAGCCGCCCTGTCATCAGCGCCGAGCGCGGCCCAACCACCACCCGGCGATGTGCTGGATCGATCTGGATCACATAAAGCGCTTCGCGGGCGGCGATGCCGATGCCGCGGCGCTGGCCGATAGTGAAATGGATTACGCCCTGATGCTGGCCCAACACCCGGCCGTCGAGATGAACGATGTCTCCGGGCACGGAGGCTCCGGGTCTCAGCTGCTCGATCACATCGGCGTACCGGCCATCGGGAACGAAGCAGATATCTTGGCTGTCGGCCTTGTCAGCAACATTCAGGCCGAGATCGCGCGCCGCCTTTCGCACTTCGGCCTTGGTCATGCCACCGAGCGGAAACCGGAGCCGCTCCAGCTGGTCCGGCGTCGTACCGAACAGAAAATAACTCTGGTCGCGGTTGAGATCGACCGGCCGAAACATTCCGCGCCCGCCTTCGACCTTACGCGAGGCGATGTAGTGGCCGGTTGCAAGGATGTCGCCTCCGAGTTGCAGCGTGGTGCCGAGCAGGTCGGCGAATTTGACCGTTTGATTGCAAGCGACGCAGGGCACCGGGGTCTGCCCGGCGATATAGCTTTCGGCGAAACGCTCGATCACTGCTTCGCGGAAGCGCTCCTCGTAGTCGAGAACATAATGCGGAATGCCGAGCATTTCGGCGACGCGGCGGGCATCGTGAATGTCCTGGCCGGCGCAGCAAGCGCCCTTCCGATGGGTCGCCGCGCCATGATCGTAGAGCTGCAATGTAACTCCAACGACGTCATAGCCCTCGCGCCTGAGGAGGCCGGCAACAACCGAAGAATCGACTCCACCCGACATTGCCACCACCACGCGGGTCTCGGCAGGACGCTTGGGCAGGTCGAGCGAATTCATCGGCAAGCACCATCCATTTTACCGATATGGGGCCTTATCGCGTTCCGGTCAAAGCAAGGCCGACCGATATCCCTCAGCACCAAGCTCGCGGCCAGCACCGCCAGCACGCATCGGAAAGTTTGCTAACCGATGTTAGCGATTTGTTTCCATCGGCTTAGCCAAATTTTAAAACCAAGCCCCTAAGTTGCGCATTCAACTGGTCTGCATGAGTTGCGAGAGTAGCATGACCGAACAGATGCGCCCACGGGTCAAATATGTAATTGGGCCGGACGGAAGTCCGCTGACAATTGCCGATTTGCCACCGCAAAATACCATGCGCTGGGTGATCCGCCGCAAGGCGGAAGTGGTCGCGGCCGTGCGCGGCGGTCTCCTCAGCCTCGAGGAGGCGTGCGCCCGCTATACGCTGACAGTGGAAGAGTTCCTTTCCTGGCAGCAATCGATCGACCAGTATGGCCTGGCCGGTCTCCGGACCACTCGAATCCAACAATATCGCGGCTGATCGGCTCGCCTACCAAAATGCAGTGGTGAAACCGCTTGAGCCGTACCGCGGAGCATCTATGCTGCGGCCCATGTCACCCGGGGTTTATGTCGCAATCGGAATTGTAGTCGGCACCGCTTTGGGCGTCGCCATCAACAACGCCTATATCGGAATTGCCGCCGGGCTCGGGGCCGCGCTTGTATGGTATCTCACCGGCCGCGCGCTAGCGTCCCGCCGGCGCCCATAGCCGGCGACCGCCCAGGCCATTCTTGCCGGATCGTGCCACCACCGACATCGATGAATTCGCGCGCGCCTTGCCGGCAAGCGGTGCATTGGTTGGCCTCGATCTCGGCACCAAGACGATCGGTGTTGCGATCTCGGACCCCGGCCGTCGCATCGGCTCGCCGCTTTCTCTCATTCGCCGCAGGAAGTTCACCGCCGACATTGAATCACTTTTCGAGCTGACGGCCGAGCATGAGCCGGCCGGGATCGTGCTCGGCCTGCCGCTCAACATGGACGGCTCGGAAGGGCCTCGCGCCGAGGCCACCAGGGCCTTCGCCCGCAATCTTGCCGGCCATGCCGACCTGCCGATCCTCCTTTGGGACGAGCGGCTCTCGACCGCAGCGGTCGATCGGGTGCTGATCGACGCTGATCGGAGCCGCGCCAGGCGGGCCGAACTAATCGACAAGATGGCCGCCGCCTACATTCTCCAAGCAGCGCTCGACCGGATGCAAAGCTGATCGCGCTTACACCACTGGATTGCGGAAACTAACCAAGGGCCAGCATTGCTCCTAAAACGGCCAGATGAGCGTGATCATCGGCACCGACACCGCCAAAATGACTATCTCCAGCGGCAGACCCATCCGCCAATAATCGCCGAAACTATAGCCGCCGGGACCCATCACCAGCGTATTATTGTGGTGACCGATCGGCGTCAGGAAGGCGCTTGAGGCCGCGATCGCCACCCCCATCAGAAACGGATCGGGGCTGACATCGAGCCGATTGGCGACCTCGACCGCAATAGGCGCCACCACCACCGCCGTCGCCGAATTGTTGAGAACATCGGTGAGCGCCATGGTGACGATCATCACCATCAACAGGATCACCGCGTCCGGCAGGTTCGAGCCAATGCCGAGGAGGAAATCGGCGATCACCTCCGATACGCCTGTCGTCTGCAGCGCTGCCCCCAACGGCAACAACGATCCGATCAGCACCACCACCGGCCACTCGATGCTGGTGTAGACCTCCTTGGCCGGAACGATACCAAGGCCTATATAGAGAGCCGCCGCCGCTCCCAGACCAGCCGCGATTGGAAACAGACCTACCGTCGCGCCGATGATCGCCATAGCGAAAATGCCGACGGCGAGACCCGCGCGCGGCGCCTGGCCGAACTGCAGCCCACGCGGCACCAACGACAATAGCCCGACATTGTTGGCGACATCGGCGAGCTGATCCGGGCTACCGATCAGCAACAATATGTCACCGGCCTCGATCCGCTCCTGCCTCACCCGGCCGGCGATCCGCTGGCCGCGGCGCGAAATGCCGAGAAGAACAACTCCGTGGCGGCGGGTTAGGCGGAAGCTTTGGGCCGAGCGCCCCTCAATTTGCGAATCAGGTTGGACCACCGCTTCGATCAGCGCCAAATTATCCACCGGCGCGTTTTCCTGCTCCTCCGGCTCGAAGAATTCGAGCTGCAGCGAACTCTTCAGCTTGTCGAGGCTTTCAGGCGTCGCTTCGACCACCAGAACGTCACCCGGCCGAACGATATTGGTGCGGGCGCGACCGGGCAATCGCCGGCCCTTCCTGACCAGACCGAGGATCACGGCATCGACCTCATCGGCCGTCTCGTCGAGCTCCATCACCAATTTGCCGATCGTCTCGGAGCCTTCGGGAACTGAAAGCTCAGCAATATAGTCGGTGATCCGGCGTAGTTCCTCGACCTGATTGGCCTTGAGCGCCCGCGCCGGGATCAATCGCCAGCCGATCAATGCGATAAAGGTGACGCCGGCGACGGCGACCACAAGCCCGACCGGGGAGAAGTCGAACATGCTGAAAGGTTCGCCCAACGCATCGGCGCGGAATTGCGCGATGATGATGTTGGGCGGTGTGCCGATCAGGGTGATGAGGCCACCCAGCATGGTAGCGAAGGCCAGCGGCATCAGCGTCGCCGCCGGCGGCCGTTTCGATTTCGCAGCCGCCTGCAGCTCCACCGGCATCAGTAAGGTCAGCGCCGCGACATTGTTGATGAATGCCGACAGCGCGGCACCAAGGCCTCCCATCACCGCGATATGGACGGAAATCCGCCTGCCCTGATTGACGATCACGCGCGAGATCCAGTCGACCGCGCCGGAATTGGATAGGCCGCGCGACACGACGAAGATCAGCGCGACAATGATCGTCGCCGGATGGCCGAAGCCGGCGAAAGCGTCGTCGATCTCGACGATACCGATGAACACCGCCAGCATCAGCGCGCCGAATGCGACCAGATCGTAGCGGAGCCTGCCCCAGATCAGGAAGGCAAGCAGCAGCCCGAACAGGCCAAAGAGCGCGATTTGATCGAAGGTCATATTGGCCCGAGGGCTGAGTGGCTCCAGCGGGAGGTTGGCAAACCTTCCTCGCAGGCATCAATCGCGCCTGCTCTCGCAGCAGTCCGCAAACGGCCGAAGTGCTTACGCGGTGGGGCAGACGAAGTCGAGTATTCCGCGTGCGTCAAACCGGGAATCGAGCATTCCGTAGGTGGTTCGCCAACCCTTGCCGAGCCTGGTGTCGAGGAAGGCATCGCCGACCTCGGCTGGGAAGCTG
This sequence comes from Kaistiaceae bacterium, assembly GCA_963667605.2. Taxonomy (GTDB): domain Bacteria; phylum Pseudomonadota; class Alphaproteobacteria; order Rhizobiales; family Kaistiaceae; genus JADLGL01. Next base: position 151,022 of record CAXXUZ010000002.1, on the reverse strand, counting down.
TGGTGTAGCACCGCTGCAGCAACGGTGAGCGCCAATTGCTCAGTCAACACTCGGGCCGAACCTTCATCAGCGAGCGCCACTGCCGTCGCGGCACGAAGAATGTTGAGCGTCGCTTTAGCGGTACCGCCAAGCGAGAATTCACAGACCGACAGCACCGCCTCGAGCCCGTCGGAGGACTCGCCGAGAAGACCGACTACATCGAGGCACAGCACATTGCCGGGTCCGTCGGAAACCACCATCGACGCCGCGTCACGATAGAGCCGCGGCAGTCTGCTCTCCTCGACAGCGGCATTGCCGCCGATGCATTCGAGCATTTCGATGATCACCGCCGGAGCGGCCTTTGTCACCCAATATTTGGCAACCGGCGTCATCAACCTGGCGAAGGCCGCTTCGACCGGATCTTCTCCGGCCCGATCCATTGCCGCGGCGACACGAAACACCAGCGCGGTGGCGGCGGCAACGTCGAGCGCGACATCGGCGAGCACCCGCGCCATCAGTGGCTGCTCCAACAATGCCTTGCTGCCAACCATGCGCTGCCGGCAATAATGGACCGCCTCGGCCAGAGCCGCCCGCATCAGCGCGGCGGAGATCAGCGCATCGTCAAGCCGCGCCAATGTGACCACTTCGCGGATTGTCGCCGATCCTTCTCCGGCATTACCGAGAAGCCAACCGGACGCGCCTTCGAGTTCGATCTCGCCGGCGGAGGAGGATCGCGCGCCGAGCTTGTCCTTGAGCCGCACCAAGCGAATTCCGTTGCGGCTGCCATCAGGCAGATGTCGCGGCACCAGGAACGCGGACAGACCCTTCTTGGTCTGCGCCAGCATTACATAGGCGTCGCTCATCGGCGCCGACACAAACCATTTGTGCCCAACCAGCCGGTAATTGGCATCGGCACCGCCTCGCTCGGCGCGTGTTGACAACAGTCGATAGTCCGAGCCGGCCTGTTTCTCGGTGATCGCGATCGACAGGAGTACGCCGGCCTTTTGCGGCGCCGGCTTCATCGTCGCGTCATATTTCCTCGACCGCACCATCGGCAGCCATTGTTCGGCAAGCCGGGGCGAATGTGCCAGCGCCGCCACCGAAGCACTGGTCGAAATCATCTGCGTCAGATGGCCGGCGTCGACCTGCGCGGTCAGGAACAATCGCGCCGCCCGGGCAACGGTCCGAACCCGCCCCTCTCCGCCGGCCGCGTCCCACACCGAGCAATGCAGCCCAGCGGCTACGCTTCTGCGCATCAAGGCATGATAGGCTGGGTGATATTCAACCGAGTCGATGCGGTTGCCTTGCGCATCATGCGATCTGAACACCGGCGGCAACTGATTGGCGAGCCGACCGAGTTCGAGCGTCTCCTGCGAACCAAAGAATGCGCCCAACCCACTCAGCACTTCGGCCACTGCACGCGGCACAGACTCGGTCATCGCAACCAGGACCGGGTCGGACGTGAAGAAGTTCGCGCCTGTTAAGGCCGGCGGTTGGTTCACTACCTCTTGTGTCTTGAATGCCTGACTCATCAATCGCTCCGGCATCCTGCCGCAGCAAACACTTAGGATAGTATAGTTAACGCATTGTGGCAGCGGCCCCAAACTTGCCGCAAACACAAACTTACCCTATAGGGCTCGCTTTGATGAACACTGTCTCCGATCCCTCGGCTCGGCTCATCCGGCGCCACTTGTTGGGGATCGAAGGACTCGGCCGCGAAGAGATCGTCGATCTCCTCGATCGCGCCGAAGCTGAAATCCTCACCGACGGCGGAGCGACCAAGAAGAAGACCATCCTTGCCGGGCAGACGCTGATCAATCTCTTCTTCGAAGCCTCGACCCGCACCCAGTCCTCATTCGAACTGGCCGGCAAGCGGCTGGGTGCCGATGTCATGAACATGGCAGTGGCGAGTTCGGCGGTGAACAAGGGCGAGACGCTGATCGACACCGCCGTGTCGCTCAACGCCATGCGCCCCGATATTCTCGTCGTCCGCCATCACTCCGCCGGGGCAGCCGAACTCTTGGCGCAGAAAGTTTCCTGCTCGGTCGTCAACGCCGGCGACGGTGCTCATGAGCACCCAACTCAGGCTCTCCTCGATGCACTCACAATGCGCCGCCACAGAGGCCGGATCGACGGCCTCTTGGTGGCGATCTGCGGCGATATTCTGCACAGCCGCGTTGCCCGCTCCAACATTCTCGCCCTCAATACGCTGGGCGCCAGCGTCCGCGTGATCGGCCCTTCCAATTTGATGCCGCCGGCGGTCGAGCGTCTCGGCGTCGAGGTCTTCACCGACCTGGCAAAAGGGCTCCGCGACGTTGATGTTGTGATGATGCTCCGCCTCCAACACGAACGGATGCACTCTTCCTTCGTTCCTTCGGCGCGGGAATATTTCCGCTTCTACGGCCTCGACGCCGGCAAGCTCGCGGCCGCCAACCCCGACGCATTGGTGATGCATCCGGGCCCAATCAATCGCGGCGTCGAAATCGCCTCCGACGTCGCCGACGGCACGCACAGCCTGATCCGCGAACAAGTCGAGATGGGTGTCGCGGTGCGGATGGCGGTGTTGCAATCGCTGTCGGTGGCCGCACCGGAGCGCGCCTCATGATCGGCGACACCGCAAACAGCCCGCCTCCCCTGTTCTTCAAGAATGCCCGCATCGTCGATCCATCGCGTGACATCGACGAGCATGGCGGCGCGATCGTCGCCAATGGCAGGATCGTCGGTACCGGCGGCTCAGCGGCAACCGCCGAACCGCCTGAAGGCGCCGAGATCATCGACTGCCATGGCGCGGTGATCGCACCGGGCCTGATCGACATGCGGGTCTTAGTCGGCGAGCCCGGCGGCGAGCACCGCGAGACCCTCGCCTCCGCCGGCCAAGCAGCCGCCGCCGGCGGTGTCACCACCATCGTCACCATGCCCGACACCGATCCGGTGATCGACGATGCGGCGCTCGTCGATTTCATCATCCGGCGCGCTCGTGACACTGCATCGGTCCGGGTGCTCCCCGCTGCGGCTTTGACCGAATCCCTTGCTGGCAAGGAAATCACCGAATTCGGCCTCCTCATCGAAGCTGGTGCGGTCGCCCTCAGCGACGGCCGCAACAGCGTGATGAACGCGCTTTTGATGCGGCGGGCGCTGTCCTATGCTCGTGATTTCGGCGCGTTGGTGATGCACCATCCGGCCGATCGCAATCTCGCCGGCGCCGGCGTTATGAATGAAAGCGAAACCGCCACCCGGCTCGGCCTCCCCGGCATCCCAAGAGAGGCCGAAACGATCATGCTGGAGCGCGACGTCCGCCTCGTCGGCCTCACCGGCGCCCGCTATCACGCGGCACAAATCTCATGCGCACCGTCGCTCGAAGTGATGCGTCGCACCAAGGCAGATGGCATCGCTGCCAGTTGTGCCGTCTCGATTAACCATCTGACGTTGAACGAAAACGACGTCGGGCCCTATCGCACCTTCTTCAAACTGTCGCCGCCGCTCCGCAGTGAGGACGATCGTCAGGCCATGATCTCCGGCGTCGCCGCTGGTGACATCGACGTCATCGTTTCCAGCCATGACCCTCAGGATGTCGATACCAAACGCCACCCCTTCGAGGAAGCCGCTGACGGCGCAGTCGGGCTCGAGACCCTGTTGCCGGCGGCACTCCGCCTCTTCCATGACGGCTCGGTCGATCTCGTCACCTTGATCCGAGCGCTCACCACCAGACCGGCGGAGTTGCTCGGACTTGAGACCGGCCGACTCGCCCCCGGCTCGCCGGCCGACCTCGTGATCTTCGATCCTAACCAACCTTGGATCCTCGACGCCGACCAATTGCGATCGCGCTCGAAGAACACCCCGTTTGACGGCGCCCGCTTCCAGGGCCGGATACTTCACACCATCGTTGCCGGGCGGATGGTGTACAGCTACCGTCCCGATGCTGGCGAGGGCGCTCCCAAGCCTGGTCTTTGATGGGAAAGCCGGCAGCACTGACTTCGCCGAACCGAACGGCTTTACGCGAGCGGTGGCGCTCAGGAGTCGCGCATGGTCGATCCGACGATATATGAGCAATCGGTCGCGGCACTGTTGCTCGCCGGAATCGTCGGTTATTTCATCGGCTCGGTCCCGTTCGGTCTGATCTTCACCCGCTTCGCCGGGCTCGGCGATATTCGCGACATCGGCTCTCGCAACATCGGCGCCACCAATGTGCTGAGGACCGGCCGCCGCGATCTCGCGATCCTCACCTTCGTCCTCGACGCGGCGAAGGGAACGATTGCGGTTATTCTCGCCGGAGTCTGGTGGGACGGGTTCCTCGCCGGAGCTGCTGGAATTGGTGCCTTTGTTGGGCATGTCTTCCCGATCTGGATCGGCTTTCGGGGCGGCAAGGGCGTGGCCACCTATCTCGGCGTTTCGCTCGGCCTGTATTGGCCAGCGGCAGCATTGTTCGCCGCGGTCTGGGTCGGAGTCGCGATCACGCTGCGCTATTCGTCGTTGGCGGCGCTCTCCGCAAGCCTCACCGTGCCGCTAATGATGCTCGTCACAGGCAAGCCGGAATGGGCGGCGATGACGGCCGGCATTGCTCTCATTCTCTGGCTTCGCCATCTCGGCAATATCAGGCGGCTTCTCGCCGGCAAGGAAAGCCGCATCGGTGGCCGGGCATGACCCGGAGCGATGCCCCCACCAGCGAGTTCCTTTCAGATGAGCAGAAACTTGCCTGGCTCCGCCTCATCCGTAGCGACAATGTCGGCCCGATAACTTTCCGCGACCTCGTCGACAATTACGGCTCGGCCGAGGTCGCTCTTCAAGCACTGCCGGAACTATCGCGCCGAGTCGGGTCGCCAGATCCGCATCTGCAAGCATGAAGATGCTGAGCGGGAATTCGCCAGCATCGACAAGATCGGCGCCCGGCTGATCGCCATTGACGAGCCCGACTATCCGCCTTGGCTTCGACAGATCGACACCGCGCCGCCATTGCTCACAGTACGGGGCGGCGCGGTCATTTTCAGCCGGCCGATGATCGCCATCGTCGGCTCGCGAAACGCCTCCGTCAGCGGCCGGAAATTCATGGCGATGATTGCGGCGAGCCTCGGTGAGCGTGGCTTTGTCGTTGTCTCCGGCCTCGCCCGTGGCATCGACGCGACGGCCCAGGAAGCGGCCCTTGGCGGCGGCACCGTCGCGGTGATGGCCGGCGGTATCGACCGAATCTATCCGCCGGAAAACATTCCGCTTGCCGACCGCATCCTTGCCGCCGGCGGTGGCCTCGTCGGCGAAATGCCTTTTGGTCTCGACCCCCGCGCCCGCGACTTCCGCGCCGCAACCGGATCGTCTCCGGCCTCGTCCTCGGCGTCGTCATCATCGAGGCGGCGGATCGGTCCGGCTCGTTGATCACCGCCCGCTTCGCCGCCGAGCAGGGCCGAATTGTCTTCGCTGTCCCCGGCTCGCCACTCGATCCCAGAGCCGTCGGCACCAATCGCCTGCTCAAGGACCTGGCCGTCGTCACCACCAATGTGGATGACATCGTTTCGGTGGTCGAACCGATGCTCGCCTCGCCAATGCCGGCTCTGGAGAGGCCGTTGCGCGAACGCGACGTCTCGCCGCCCGGCCCTAATGACAATCCCGAGACCGCACGCGGCAAGGTGATCGAGGCCCTCGACGCAGCCCCGATCGAGATCGACGAGGTTATCCGGTTTACCGGACTGAGGCCGAGCGAGGTACAATTGGTGCTGATCGAACTCGACCTCGCCGGCCGGATCGAACGCCACGCTGGGCAGCGGGTGTCGCTGATCTAGACAGCGGCCGTCAACATACCTATTTGCCACCCCGGACGGACGGCGCCGACAGCAATTTATTGACAGTCAACCTCCGATGATGATTGTCCTGCGGCCGCAAGACGGCTCGAAAAATTGGCGAGCCGCCCCTCCCGACCGCCAGGATCGCTGGATTTGAAGCACTTAGTAATCGTCGAATCACCGGCCAAGGCGAAGAGTATAAACAAATATCTCGGACGGGACTACGAGGTTCTGGCCTCCTATGGCCATGTCCGCGATCTCCCGGCCAAGGACGGTTCGGTCCGCCCCGACGAGGACTTCGCGATGATCTGGGCGATCGATGCCAAGGCAAAGAAACGGTTGTCGGAGATCACCCGTGCGGTGAAGGAATCCGACCGCGTGATCCTCGCTACCGACCCCGATCGCGAAGGCGAAGCGATCTCCTGGCACGTCCTCGAAGTGTTGCGTTCGCGCAACGCACTGAAAGACAAGCCGATCGAACGAGTCGTCTTCAACGCCGTTACCAAACAGGCCGTTCTCGACGCAATCGCCAATCCACGAGTGGTCGATTCGGATCTCGTCGACGCTTATCTAGCCCGCCGCGCGCTCGATTATCTCGTCGGCTTCACTCTGTCGCCGGTGCTGTGGCGAAAGCTGCCGGGCGCCCGCTCGGCCGGCCGCGTTCAGTCGGTCGCGCTCCGCCTCGTCTGCGACCGCGAGAATGAAATTGAGATCTTCAAGCCGCAGGAATATTGGTCGATCGCCGCGACCCTGGAGACTCCGCAGCACGCCGGCTTCACCTGCCGCGTCGTTGGCGCCGACGGCAACAAGCTTGGACGCCTGGATATCCACGATGAAGCCTCGGCGCGGGACATTGAATCGGCGCTGAGAAATGCCGACTTCTCGGTCGCCTCGGTTGAGGCCAAGGCCCAGAAACGCAACCCCTATCCACCCTTCATCACCTCGACCCTGCAGCAGGAAGCTTCGCGGAAGCTCGGTTTCACCGCCGCGCGAACAATGCAGATCGCTCAGCGCCTTTATGAAGGCGCCGAGCTGGATGGCGAGACCGTCGGCCTGATAACCTATATGCGGACCGACGGCGTCGACATGGCGCCGGAGGCGGTCGGCGGCATCCGCAAACTTATCAGCCGCGATTTCGGCGACCGCTACGTCCCAGGTGAGCCACGGCTTTACAAGACCAAGGCCAAGAACGCGCAGGAGGCGCATGAGGCGATCCGCCCAACCGAGGCCCGGCGAACGCCGTCATCGGTGGTGCGGGTGCTCGAACCAGACCAGGCCAAGCTTTACGATCTGATCTGGAAACGAACCGTCGCCAGTCAAATGGCCTCGGCGGAGATCGAGCGCACCACCGCCGAAATCCTCGCCCGCAATGATGGCCGGGAAGTGAACCTCCGCGCTACCGGCCAAGTGATCAAATTCAACGGCTTCCTCACCCTCTATCAGGAGGGGCGCGACGACGACGACGACGACGATTCGGTGAGGCTGCCGGAGATGGGCTCCGGCGATCGTCTGAGCCCGCGCGGCATCGCCACCGAGCAGCATTTCACCGAACCGCCGGCACGATACACCGAAGCGACGCTGATCAAGAAGATGGAGGAACTAGGCATCGGCCGGCCCTCGACCTACACCGCTACGCTCTCAGTCCTGCGTGATCGGGGCTATGTCCGGCTCGAAAAGAAACGCCTTGTGCCGGAGGACAAAGGCCGGCTGGTCACCGCATTCCTCGAGAGTTTCTTCGGTCGCTATGTCGAATATGATTTTACCGCCGATCTGGAGGAGAAGCTCGACAAGATATCGGCCGGCGAACTCTCCTGGCGGGAGGTTCTTCGTGATTTCTGGCACGACTTCTCCGCCGAGGTCAGCAATATCAAGGATCTCCGCGTCGCTGAGGTGCTGGAGGCGCTCAACCAACTGCTCAGCCCACACATATTCCCCGACAAGGGCGATGGCAGCGACCCGCGGCAGTGCCCCAGTTGCGGCACTGGTCGCCTGTCGCTGAAACTCGGCAAATACGGTGCTTTCATTGGCTGTTCCAACTATCCTGAATGTCGCTACACCAGGCAGCTGGCGATGTCCGGCGAAAGCCAAAACGCCGCCGACGAAAACGGCGATGGGCCAAGGGTCATCGGCCTTGATCCTGAATCAGGATTTGAAGTAACGGTAAGGGTCGGGCGCTTCGGCCCCTATCTTCAGCTCGGCGAACCGGAAGGCGATGAGAAACCCAAGCGGGCCAACATTCCGGGCGTTTTCGAGCCGGCGACGATCGACCTCGATACCGCGCTGACCCTTTTGTCGCTGCCGCGCGAAATCGGGAATCATCCGGAGACCGGCAACCCGATCACCGCCGGCATCGGCCGATATGGCCCGTTCGTCCTCCATGACGGCACCTATGCCAATCTTGACTCGGTGGAAGAGGTGTTCTCGGTCGGCCTCAACCGCGCCGTTACCCTTATCGCCGAGAAGAAGGAAAGCGGCAGTCGGCGCGGCGCTCCGGCGCTGATCAAATCGCTGGGCGGGCATCCTGACGGCGGTGGCGAAATAACGGTTCGCGCTGGGCGCTACGGCCCGTACCTAAATCACGGCAAAATCAACGCGACCCTGCCGCGCGGTTCCAACCCGGAGGCGGTGACGCTTAAGGTTGCCCTGGACTTGATTGCCAAAAAGGCAGCAGCTGGCACGGCCAAGCGCGGTCGTCGTGGCCCGGCCAAGAAGAAGAGTTCGCCGAAGTCGGGCGGCAAGGCCAAAGCGACCAAGCCCGCTCGCACGTCTGATACGGCTTCGGCCGGCTAGGGATGAGACTCAAAAGGCGGTCCCTCGTGATCCGGGGTTCCCTCCATGGCGCGTAAGCCCAATCGGATCTCCAGGACCAAATTGCCGAGCCGTCAAGAGGTCCTTGCCTTCATTGCCGACCACCCGGGCCAGACCGGCAAGCGGGAACTGGCGCGGGCCTTCGGTGTTACCGGGACCGACCGCGTCCCACTGAAGCGGCTGCTAAAGGAACTCGCCGACGAAGGGCTGATCGAGAAGCGCCGGAAGAAGATGCAACGGCCCGGCACGATGCCTCCTGTTGGCGTGTTGTCGATCGTCGACCGAACCAACGACGGCGACCTCGCTGCCGAGCCGGCCGATTGGGACGAAACCGCTGGGCCGCCGCCAAGAATCGTGATCCTTAGCCGGCGTGGTAGCCGGGGGGCGGCCCCGGGCCTTGGCGACCGCGTACTTGCCCGGATCACACCGGAAAATGACGGCTACACCGCCCGGATCATCCGCCTGCTTGAGCGCCGTCCGGAATCGGTGCTGGGCGTCGTCCGCCGGGTGGGCAGCGAACTCCGGCTTGCGCCAATCGATCGCAAGCAGCGCGAGGCGGTGATCAAAGGCGGCCTCGGCAAGGCCAAGGAAGGCGATTTCGTCAGCGCCAAGCTCAAGCGCGGCCAGCGGCGCTACATATCGGAGGCCGAGATCATCGAGGTCATCGGCTCGATGAAGGACGAGAAAGCCGTATCGATGATCGCCATTCTTGCGCATGGCCTTCCGCTCCGATTCCCGGATGCCGTGCTCGCCGAAGTCAAGGCGGCGCGGCCGGTCCGCCTCGACAAGCACCGGGAAGACTGGCGCCACCTGCCGTTGATTACCATCGACCCGCCCGATGCCAAGGATCACGATGATGCGGTTCATGCCGCGCCAGACGACAACCCGAAGAATGTCGGTGGCTTCATCGTCACCGTCGCGATCGCCGATGTCGGCTGGTTCGTCCGACCTGGCAGCACCCTTGACCGCGAAGCCCGAAGCCGCAGCAATTCGGTCTATTTTCCCGATCGCGTCGTGCCGATGTTGCCGGAGCGCCTATCCGGCGATCTCTGCTCACTTCGCGTCGGTAAGGATCGGCCGGCTCTGGCAGTGCGGATGATCTTCAATGGCGAAGGCCGAAAATTATCGCACGGCTTCCACCGCATCATGATGCGCTCGGTTGCCAATCTCGCCTACACCGCAGCGCAGGAAGCCTTCGATCGCGGCCAAGACCCGCCCGGCGACGAACTCGGCACACCGGTGTTGCCGCCGCTTTGGCGCGCTTATCAAACCGTCGCTCGCGGCCGGGCCGCGCGCCAGCCGCTCGAGCTCACAATCCCGGAACGAAGGGTGGTGCTCGACAAGGACGGCAAGATCGAACGGATCGTCATCCGCGAGGCTCCGGAGGCCCATCGCCTGATCGAGGAGTTCATGATTCAGGCCAATGTCGCCGCGGCCGAAACCCTCGAACAGGCGAAATCGCCGCTGGTCTACCGCATCCACGACGCTCCCTCGCTCGCCAAATTGGAATCGTTGCGGCAGTTCCTGGAATCGATCGATGTCACCTTTCCGAAATCGGGCAATCTTCGGCCCAGCCATTTCAACCGCATCCTGACGCGGCTCAAGGAAACCGAGCACGGCGAACTGATTCATGAGGTGGTGCTCCGCACGCAGAGCCAGGCCGAATACAGCCCCAGCAATATCGGCCATTTCGGCCTCAACCTGATGCGCTATGCCCATTTCACCTCGCCGATCCGCCGTTACGCCGATCTCATCGTCCATCGCGGATTGATTGGAGCGCTGGGTTTAGGCGGCGGCCGCCTCCCGGCCGGGATCGAAACCGAGCTCCCCGAGATCGCGGCGGAAATTTCGGCAGCCGAACGCCGGGCGATGGCGGCCGAGCGGGACACCATCGACCGGCTCGTTGCCCATTGGCTCGCCGACCGCGTCGGCGCGGTCTTCCAGGGCCGGATCGCCGGTGTCACCCGCGCCGGATTGTTCGTGAAACTTGACGAAACCGGAGCCGACGGCTTCGTACCGGTGTCAACGATCGCCCGCGAGTATTTCGGTTTTGACGAGACGCGTCATTCCATTACTGGCCACGACAGTGGCCTGACACACCGATTGGGCGATGTCGTCGATGTCCGCCTGGTGGAAGTGGCGCCTTTGGCCGGCGCCCTTCGTTTTGAGCTCCTCAGCGAAGGCCGCGCTCGGCCGAGCGGTAAGAAAACTTCGCCGCGCAGCCATCCACGCCGCACCACCAAGGCGAGATGGCGAAGCCGCGGCCGCAAGCAGCGGTGACACGTCGCAGCGCCGATCCGCCGCATTGGCCGCGACCGGGGCTTGATCTTAGGGTTAGCCGCTTAGCCGTCGGAGCGGCACTGCGACGGAAGCCCCGTTATGACTCCTGACCCGGCCCCCTGCTGGCCCGACGCCTTTCACTCCGATACCGGCGCCACCTCGGCGGCCCGTTCGTCAGGCGCTGATGCCTGGCTTTAGAAAGCGCTGCCCCAATTGCGGGCGTGGACGGATCCTTGTCCGCTATCTCAAGGTGACCCCGAATTGCCCCGTCTGCGGCGAGGACCTTAGCCATCATCGCGCCGATGATGCGCCTCCCTATCTGACCATCGTGGTCGCGGGACACATCATCGTCCCGCTGATCCTATTCGTCGAGACCCGTTGGCCGCTGGCCGTTTTCGTGCATCTGGCGATTTGGCTGCCGCTCACGGTGTTGCTTTGCCTAACGCTTCTGCCGATGATGAAGGGGGCCATCGTCGGCTTGCAATGGGCACTCAGAATGGACGGTTTCGATCAGTCCAATGGAGGGGGCTCGGCATCTCCAGACGAGTTCGGACCAACGCGCTTGGAAAGCACATCGGTCAAAGACTGATAGCGTCGGCGTCCAGCAGTGCCAGCCTTGACTTTGGTCGCGCGGTTGTTAGTTATCTCGCTCCCATTCTGGGGTCGGTGGCGCTGCGCCACAGGAGATTTCTTCATGGCAAAGGCAACAACGATAAAGGTCAAATTGGTGAGTTCAGCCGACACTGGCTTTTTTTACGTCACCAAGAAGAACTCGCGGACGCAGACCGAAAAGTTGTCCATGATGAAATACGATCCGGTCGCTCGCAAGCATGTTGAGTTCCGCGAGGCGAAAATCAAATAGCCGTCAAGGCACCAAGACGGGCTGGAGAAGACATCGCCTCGGCGGTGTTTTTTTTGCGATGAAAGCGAAATGTGGCCGGCCCAGAACGGATCTATACGAGGAGGCCACTCAATCCGTTCTGGGCCGGGCCCACCCCACGGACCCAGGAGATGCGGCGGACCTGAGCATTCCGTAGGGCATTCAATGTATCGCTTGTTACGGTACGCAGATTGGCGAGACCGGAAAGCATTCCCTCCAAATTGCGAGGGAACTTTAACCTTCCATTTAGGGAAATCAACCGGGGCCACCAGTCGCAGAGGCGGAAAAACGACGGTGTCGTAAAGCGTTAACCTTAAACCGAGCAGGTGACGCGGTCGCTATCTTCGGTTGCGGATCCAGCGAAGGCTAGGCTGCGGCAGCCGCAACACGGTTCCGCCCGGCGCGTTTGGCCTCGTAAAGGGCCGTGTCGGCTCGCGCCAACAGGCTGGTCGGCGAGTCTGACGGATCTTCGATGCTGCTAACGCCAACGCTCACCGTCACCATGATCGGCTGCGACCCCTCCGCGATCCTGAAGGGCTCGGCGGAAATCAGGGTACGAATGCGATCCCCAACTGAGTAGCCAAGCGCCGCATCGGTGTCGGGCATCGCCACAACGAATTCTTCGCCGCCGAACCGGCCGGCAAGATCGATCCCGCGCACAGCGGCTCGCACTCGGCGAGCAAACTCGACCAGCACTTTGTCACCGGCAAGATGGCCGTAGGTATCGTTGATCCGCTTGAAATGATCGATATCGATGAGCAACAGAGACAACGGCCGGCCACGGCTGGTCGCTTGGTCTACCAATATTGCCAAATGACGTTCGAGATAGCGGCGATTATGAAGCCCGGTGAGGCTGTCGGTGATGGCCATCTCCATGGTAAGCTGAACATTGTCGCGCAGCCGATCAGAATAGCGTTTGCGGCGGATAAGCGTCCTGACCCGTGCTTGAAGCTCGTTTCGATCGATCGGCTGCACGATATAATCGTTGACCCCGAGATCGAGCGCCCGCATCAGCCGTTCATCCGAATCCGGACGGTCGAGCGCTAGGATCGGAAGAGCTCGCGTCCGTTCCAGCGAGCGGAGTTGGGAGCAAAGACGCAATCCGTCATGTTCGGACAAGTCAAGGCTGACCATCGCAAGATCGAAATCGAGCTCGGCCGCTTTGAGCAGCGCCTCCTGAGGGACCGGCTCGACCAGCACGGTGTGATACCGCGACAGGCTGGCGACAATTCTTTCGCTCGATGACGGCCGGTCGTCGACCAGTATTATCTCGCCCGACGGCGAATCCTCAATCGCCTTTGCCTCGATGTCGATCGGGCTGGAAGCTGCCCTCGCACCGAGCTCATCTGCCAGCATTTTCAGACGGGCAAGGCTGCGCACCCGCGACGTAAGGGCCAAATCCTTGACCGGTTTGGTCAGGAAATCGTCAGCACCGGCCTCAAGGCCGGCCACCCGATCAGCTGAACTGTCGAGCGCCGTGACCATGATCACTGGCAAGTGCATCGTCGCCGGATCGGCTTTCAGACGACGGCAAACCTCCAGGCCGTCCATTCCCGGCATCATCACGTCGAGGAGCACGACGTCGCAAAGACCCTTGCGGCAAAGCTCAAGCGCTTGCGGCCCGTTGGTGGCGACAACGACCTCAAAATATTCGGCGTTGAGGCGCGCCTCCAGCAGCTTCACATTAGCCGGAACGTCATCGACCACTAGAATCCGCGCGCTCATCGATCAGCCTTCGCCGATATAAGCCTTGACGGTCTCGATGAATTTCCCGACCGAGATCGGCTTCGACAGATAGGCCTCACACCCGCCTTGGCGAATTCGCTCTTCATCACCCTTCATCGCGAAAGCGGTAACGGCGATGATCGGGATCGAGCGGAGATCGTCGTCTTCCTTGATCCATTTGGTCACCTCCAGACCGGAAACCTCCGGCAGCTGGATGTCCATTAAGATCAAGTCCGGTCGATACTCGCGGGCAAGATCGATGGCCTCCAACCCGTTCCGAGTCTGAATGGTATCGAAGCCGCTGGCCTCAAGGAGATCGTGGAAGAGCTTCATATTCAGCTCATTGTCCTCAACCACCAGCACGGTTTTGGGCATGTCGGTATTCCTCGCCAGAAAGTAAGCGGCGGCGTGCGACTTTGATCCCATGAGTCCTTATCAGGCGACCCTTTCGGGAGTGCTAATCGGATCGCAGAAAATCACAAGCATATCGGCTACTTTAGTTACTCATCCGGCAGCAATGAGCAACACTGGCCGCATCGGCTGGGGATAAGAGATACCGCAGTTGCTTTTGTGGGGCAGGATCGTTGGCGGCCTAGGCGACTTGGTTGCTCTTGTGATGGGCCGCTACTTGTTCCCGCTCCTGATCGCGCTCCGCGAGCATTTCCATCTTGGTCAGCTCTTCAAGGACATTATCGAGTTCCGCAACCGCCGTTTCGTGCTGCGTTCGCAATTCTGTGGCCGACGCCCTCAGATTGTCGCGGCGCTTCATCGCCGCCTTGGCGAAGGTGGAATAAGCATAGTGGTTGCTGTCATGAATTCCGGTACGCTCCTGTTCGGATTTGATCTGCACCTCCAGTTCATCCGACATCCGATCGAATTCGGCGATCATGCCCTCGATCTGTTCCACCTGCCGCCGTTTATCCTCAACCTGGAATCGCCTAAGGCGAACGACACTCTCACGCGATTTCATGGCACCCAGCTCCCCCGATATCGCTTCTTTCGCGGCCTATTTGGACCCTCGCGACGCGGCTCGGCGACCGCCGCTTCTGCCCCGCGGACGCTTTCACATGCGTTGCCCGGCCATTACCCACAGACAAAAGCACGCTGTTGCACACGATATACCGATCCATGGCCGAATCCGGCGTTTGGTAACGCTTCGTTTACGTCTCGCGTTAATCATAACGCCAATGACTTAAGGGCCGGTAAACCGACCGGTTCGAAACGCAATTAAAATCGCCGAGTCGTATGATAAAATCGCCGAGTCGTATGAATCGGTTAGATCGATATCCTAATGTGTTGAACGAGGATGCGCTAACTAGGATTCATCGGTTTTCTTCAAACCGATGGCTAGGTTTTTCAACAGGATACCTGAGGGATGTTTTCCCTGGAATCAGTATCTGTTAACCAGGTGTCATTAGCGTATCGAATCGGGGTTATCCACTCCCCTGGCGCCGGCCGTGATGGCCGGAATGAGTCAGACCAGGGTCGGCAATCGAGGGGATTGGTATGCGAGTTCTTCTGATCGAGGACGACAGCGCCACCGCACAAAGCATCGAGCTGATGCTGAAGTCGGAGGACTTCAGCATCTACACTACGGACCTGGGCGAAGAGGGCGTCGATCTCGGCAAGCTGTACGACTACGACATCATCCTCCTCGATCTGAACTTGCCGGACATGTCGGGCTACGAGGTACTGCGCACCCTGCGCGTGTCGAAGGTGAAAACGCCGATTCTCATCCTCTCCGGCCTCGCCGGCATTGAGGACAAAGTCCGCGGCCTCGGCTTCGGCGCCGATGACTATATGACCAAACCCTTCCACAAGGACGAACTGGTGGCGCGCATCCACGCCATCGTCCGTCGCTCCAAGGGGCATGCTCAATCGATTATCAATACCGCCGAATTGTCGGTCAATCTCGACACCAAGACCGTCGAGGTGAGTAGCCAACGGGTGCATCTCACCGGCAAAGAATACCAAATGCTGGAGCTCCTTAGCCTCCGCAAGGGCACCACACTGACCAAGGAGATGTTCCTCAATCACCTCTATGGCGGCATGGATGAGCCCGAGCTGAAGATCATCGACGTCTTCATCTGCAAGCTGAGAAAGAAGCTTGCAGCCGCCACCGGCGGCGAGAACTATATCGAGACCGTATGGGGCCGCGGCTATGTGCTGCGCGAGCCCGACGATCAGGAACTAAAGGCCAGCGCCTAACGCGGTTTGTCCCCTGGATTAGGTTTCACTGGCCCCGCTTTTGCGGGGCCCGGTTGCTTCGCCGACTGCCTGCTCAATTCCGATCTATCAGCAATTGATGACGATGTTCGCCGTGACCCGGCAAAGGGACCGGCGACAGTCTGGTCCGGCGACGATGATCCGCTGGTTAGTTAAGCCGGATACCCTGCGGCAAATGCGCCAGGGTCGCAGCGGAAACCTTTTGCGATAGGCCGAAATTCGCCTGCGCCACCGCCCGGATTCGCGACTTCATCACTTGCGCATCTCGCGACGGATCGGCTTCACTGCCATGGGTGCCGGTGCCGGGGGGGCCGAGCACGATTACGCACGGCTCGGCGGAACCGACGGCAAGATCGGCGAGCACCGCCGAGCAGCGCTCCTCATCCAACCCCAGCCGGACCGCAACCAAATCGGGTTGGCATCGATCCGCCTCTTCCCTAGCGCGACGCGGGTTACGGCAAAATCCCACCACTGCCAGTTCCCGGTCCATATCGATCGCGCGGCAGAGCTCGGTACCGCTGACGATGTCCGGGTCTACCAGCATCACCCGAACCGGATCGGTGACCGGGACCGGTCTTTCGCCGCCGGTCGCCGCCGGACGGCCGAGGGGGTCGCTCATAACAGTCCGATCTCCCGCAATTTTTCTTCGATTAATTCCTTGTCGAACGGTTTCAGGAGATAGATGTCTGCTCCGGCCCGTTTTGCCCGCGCCACGTCCGCCAGATTACATTCGGTCAGGCAGAAGATGACTTTCGGCGACCTACCCCCATTCATGCCCCTCAAGGCGCGGATGAAATCCAGCCCGTCCATTACCGGCATGTGGGAATCAACCATAACGGCGTCGGGCATTTCCCTCCGACAGACCCCCAAAGCCTGCTCGCCATCCTCCACCTCCGACACTTTGAAGGCAAGATTCTCGCAGATCCGCCTGGTCACCTTGCGGATCACACTGGAGTCATCGGCGATTAGAAAATGCGGCACGGCGTCACTTCGCGCTCGGTATCGTCAGGGCTTCGGCGACCTCGAAATCGGTCCTCCTAGGGACAACGATTTCATCGTTTAGACCTGTCGGGACGACGACCGAAAAGATCGTTCCCCCGCCCGGCTTTGAAACCAGAGTCATCCGCCCCTTGACCGCCTTGAGTCGGGCCGCGGCGCGTTTCAAGCCGAACCCGCGACTGCGGGCATCTTTGGCGACCGTGGTGACACCGCGTCGAAAGATCAGCACTTGCTTTGTCTCGGCAGACATTGCCTCGACCTCATCCTGGGTCGCCTCCCCGGCGGCAATTGCTGCTTCGGCGACTTTGGCCGGGTCGATCCGGGCGCCATCATTCCTGACCGAAAAGTCGATGTTCTCGCCATTGGCGGCCACGGCAATACTCAACATTCCGCCAAGCGGCTTGCCGGCGGTCAGTCGGTCCATCGGCCGCTCTATCCCATGTTCGATGGCATTGCGGAGCAATTGCACAATTGCCGGGATCGTCGCATCGATCAGCTCAGGGCGCACAAGGATCGCCGAGCACGCCACGCTGAGCGACGCGCCCTTGCCCGCTTGGCCCGCGTGATCTGAAACAAAACCCTTGAGATGCTCCAGCGCCGCCGGCAAGGACCAGAGCCTCGCTGGCGCTATCGCCGCAGCTCGATCAAATCCATTGAACTCCACCGCCATGACACTCCACCGATCAATGGGCATCGCATTGCGCAACACCGCGGCAGCCGGCAATGGCTACCTACCGTGCCAAGATCGTCTGGATTGGTTAAGAGAGGCTAAAATCAGGCGGGTTGAAGTTGGGTATCAGGCCACCTGACGGGCAGTTATCACAATAATTTCGCCCGCGGCCGTACCGGCCACTCGCATCCGGCAGAGGCGAGCGAGAAGTCCAGCGTAATAAGGTTGGACGGCATGTGCATCGATCGGCTCGCTGCCAGATTCGCCCGCCAGATGCTTCAGCGACAAAGGCAGCCGCGAATTGGGACCGCTGCATTCGAACCGAAACGTCGGAGCATTAACTGGGCCTGACACGCTGACTTTGATCGCCCCGCCGCGCGGCACCGCGCCATTGGCCAGCAACAGCATGTTGAGAAGCAGCTTGACGCGGTTCTTGGCCATCAACGCCTGTGGCGCTTCCCAGGACAGCTCTGCCTTCTCGCCGGCCATCAGGCCACGAGCAACCTTCTCGGCATCGGCCAGATCAATTTCGGCTCCGGCCGATCCCGCCGCACCGAAAGCAAGGCGGGCAAATTGTAGCTTAGCCAGGGCCTGGTATGCGCTTTTACGAATGAGATCGAAGGCTACCCCCTTCTTCTCTTCATTGTCTTCCTCCTCCAACACCTCCAGGCCGTTAGTGATCGCGCCGACTGGTGAAATAATGTCGTGGCACACTCGGCTGCACAGCAGCGCCGCCAGGTCATGCGCCTCCAATTCAATCGCCTCGGCCATGCCGCTTGGTCACCCCCTCAAGATCGGTCCGAATCACGCCTAACGTGAGTCCGACCGGATACATGCGATCGCAAATCCTGCCAACAGCAAGCGTCGTTCGACGACGTCACAGGATTGTCCTAAGCTCCGCTGAGAGTGAAACGCTGATTCGAGCGGCCGAATCATGGAAACTCCACGCCGGCTCGAGAAGGAACCGATCGATGATCCGCTCCGCATTTTCAAAATGGCTTGGCGCGCTAGCGATGGCGCTTGTGATGTCAGGGCTTGCCTCGGGCAAGGTCGCGGCACAAGCGAACAATCAGTACACCACCGATCAGTTGGTCGATGCTGGGAATAATTTCTTCGGCCAGGTCTCGGGAAACCTCGCCACCATTGTCCAAGAGGCGGTGAGCCGTTTCGGCCTGCCCAATGGGTACATCCTCGGCCAAACCATCGGTGGCGCCTTCATCGGCGGCCTGCGTTATGGCGAAGGCACGCTCTACACTCAGAATGTCGGAGCCTTTCCCGTCTATTGGCAGGGACCGTCGATCGGCTTCGACGCCGGCGCCGACGCCTCGCAGACGATGATGCTGGTCTATAATCTTCCGTCGGTCGATACGCTTTATCATCGCTTTTTCGGCGTCAACGGCGCCGCCTATATCGTCGGCGGCGTGGGCATGACGGTTCTCACCCGCGGCGGAGTTACGATCGTGCCGATCGTATCGGGGCTCGGCGCTCGCCTCGGAATCAGTGTTGGTTATCTCAAATTCACCGCGGAACCGACGTGGAATCCGTTCTAGTATTGACGTGAGCTGGTCCGGACGTCCGAGTCGATGGGGAACCTGTAAAGGCGCCTAGATTGTGCTGGACCGTCCGGCCGCCGGCGCCCCAGGGCCGTGATCGGAGGTCAGGCTTTGATCGAATCGGGCAAGTATTTCGTGCTGGGGCTGGCGACCGCCGGCCTGTTGGCGCTGATGATTGCACCGATCCTTTGGCGCCGAGCGGTCCGGCTAACCCGTGCCAGGATTGAACACGCCGTTCCCGCCAATCTGACTGAAATCCAAGCCGACAAGGATCAGCTCAGGGCCGAATTCGCCATGTCGGCGCGGCGCTTGGAGACCACAATCGAAAGCCTTCGCCAGAAGGCTGGTCAGCAGATGGTCGACATCAATCAAAAGCGCGAACTGATCCGGCGGCTCGCCGAAGAACAGACCCTTCGCATCGAAGCGCTGGAGCAGTTGGAGGAGCGCGAAAGTGAACTTCACAAGGTGCTCAACCGCCGCGAAGACCGTATGGCTGAGGCTAATTCGGAGATGAAGACCCTGCGCAACAATCTAGCAGAGCGGGGCCGCGCTCTGGAGCAACTCGAGCAACCGCTGAAAACGGCAAGCTCCTCCAATGAGGAGGCAACAGTCGAACTGGTCGCCAGAGGCGCGGAGGTCGAAAACCTTCGCGACAACCTCGCCGCTGCCAACTCACGACAAACAGCGCTTCGGATCGAGCGCACTAGGCTAGAGAGCGAACTTGCCGAGGCGCAATCGGCCAAGGCGGTTATCGCGCAGAAGGTCGAGGCCCTGGAGCAGCGTTTGGCAGGCGTTGAATCCGAGCACCAGACCCACGTCGCCGAGGTCGATGCCCGCGACCGCGAGATCGACCGGCTTCGCAAACAGGCGATCGATCATGCGCACGCTTTTTCGGAGGTTGAGGGTCGCCTGGTCGAGGCCGAAGCGGCCAACGCCGACGTGACCGCCAGGATCTCCCAACTCACGCTGGAACTCGACAAGATGAGCCGTCGTGAGCCGTCCGAGGAACTGCGCGGAGCCCTAATTCAGCTCGAGACTGAGCGAGATGCGCTCTCCGTCGAACTGGCCAGTGCGAGAGAAGCACTTGCTAGGATGGAGGCTGAAAACGCCGAATTGCAGCGCATCTCCGGTGACGACTGGGAGGCCGAACGCATCCAGAACGCGATGCTACGGGAACGGCTCAACGATATCGCCGGCGAGGTCGCCCAGCTAACCCGCTCTTACCAGGAGGACATCGGGCTGTCGGAGCTATCCGCGCTTTCGCGCGAGGAGGGCGCTGCCGACGGCCGCACTGGGGACGGCCCGGCAGACCGATCGTTGGCCCAGCGCATCCGCACACTTCAGCGGTCCCCGCAGCGGACCTGACCCAATGGCCCGAAACGCAAGGAAAACAGGCCGCCCCGCGGGGCGGCCTGTTGCAAACAAACGGCAGATTTCGAGGTTCCCGGGACAAAGCTCGACCGGCGGTGTGACAAGTTCCGCGGGTTGACGGTTGGGCGGGCGAGCTACCTTCCAGTCTCAAGCCACCGCGATCGAGAGCGCTGGTAACCGCAGCGGCGGGCGCCAGTCACGCGATCCAGAGCGAAAAGCCAACAAACAGGTGCGCTGGGCATGGCAATGTCCGTCTGGTCGCGGCCGACACTGGTGGCGATGGCAGCACTGACATTATTTTCGCCAATGGCCACGCGGTGACTGTGGCTGATCAGCTGAACGACGTGATTGCTGCGCTAAATGCTGGTCTGTAGGAATGGCCGTAGAACCCAAGCGCCCCCGCGACCCCAACGTCCTCGGCAAGCTGATAGTCGATCTATCGATTGGCGAGGCTGAGGAAGCGAAGCCGACCGGGCCGACCTAAGAGCTACAAAGCGTCCGCCAGATATTTTCTAACTGAGTCAGTGCCCAGCGCCGCCCGGCTAGCCTCCGCCAGCCGCGTATGTTCTGATTGGCCCGCTCTCAATCTATTCACGGGGCGCGCCCTCATGCGGATCGCAATCGGCGAGGTGACACTCCAATGCTTACTTGCCGATATCGTCGATCAGCCGGACATCGACGCAATCGTCAATGCCGCCAACGCCGCGTTGAAGCCGGGCGGCGGGGTCGCCGGCGCAATTCACCGCGCTGCCGGGCCGGAGTTGGAACGAGCCTGCGCGCCATTGGCTCCGATTTCGCCCGGCGAGGCGGTAATCACCGACGGCTTCAATTTGCCCAATCGCCATATCATCCACTGTCTCGGTCCGGTCCATGGCCGCGACGAGCCAGCTAACGAACTCCTCGCCGCTGGTCATATCCGCTGTCTCGAACTCGCCGACAATGCGGGGGACCGGTCGATTGCCTTCCCCGCTGTCTCAACCGGTGCATTTGGATACCCAATCGAGGAAGCGGCCAAGATCGCTTGCAACACCGTCACCGCCGAGGCCCGGAAGCTCAAGCAGGTCGGTCTCGTTCGTTTCGTCTTGTGGCAAAACGACGCCTATGACGCTTATTCAAGACAGCTGGTCAAAGCAGCGGCGAGGGAGATGGGTTAGGTGCGCTCACTCGAATGTTACCAGCATCGCCTCCAGCGCATCCAATCGCCGATCGCCGATAGCCAATTCTATCGCCATTGCTTGAAGCTGGAGCTGGTGTTCCTTCAGCTCGGCCCTGGCATCGATCAGCTGCTCGTTCTGGGCGGTGTCGACCAAGGCCTGGAACACCTGCTGCTGAGCTTCCTGAGCGGCAGTCCAGCGATCCGCCGCCCGCTCGGTGACGGTCGCCGTCAGAGCCTCGGCCGCGCCTCTGAGTTCGATGATCGCGGTCTGATTGGCGCGTACGCCCTCGACCACGCTGGAGAGCATGCTCCACAGCACGATGCCAAGCGCGCCGAGAAGGACCGGCACCGATATTGCCGCAAGTCGCTCGATCGGCCGCCTCGTGCCATTGGAGCCATTGCCGCGATCATCCCTCACCATCGCTCGTTCGCCTTGATCGGATGGTCTGACGGCTCTGGCCCCGCCAACATCGCATCAGCCCCGCCTCCGCGCGGCAAGGCCGGCAGCAATCGCAGTCGCCCCCCGGGTGAGCCAATAGACACCGAAAAAGGAAAGAAGGATTGCGCCTTCCCACTCGTCGAAGGGCGGCGGATAGGCCGCGATGCCCCAGCCGAAACGGAACACGGTGTCGAAACCGACCGCCCCGGCGTGAAGCGCGAACGGCATAGCGATCGCGAAGGTCAGAGCCCGCATCTCCCAAAAGCCGGCGGTCGCTTTGCGGATCTCGGTGGCATTGCGTGCGCCCTCGATCTCTGCATCGATCCGCGCTTTGACCAAATCGGCCTCGATCCGCTCCGATGCAATCTCGCTGTCCTTCTTCCTGGCATAGGCGCCGACCAAGGCGTCGATGCCGCCAGCAGTGAACCAGCGCCAAATCGCCCTAGCGATCCGCGCGATCATCGCTCGCCTTCGACCGGCTTGGGCGTGTTCGGGAACTACCACACCGACACCCAGGTGCCGATCGCCATTGTCAATTCGACGATGTAATCGCCGATGTCGGGCAGCTCGATTCCGGTGAAATGTTTGAGCAGGATCAACGAGATGCCGCCGACACCGGCGATCAATTTGCGGTAATTGCTCATTGGCCCCTCCCCGCGATGCGCCGGAAGAAGCGTTTGATCCGAGCCCGATAACGCCAGGCGAGATAGCCAGCGCCGATGACGGCGATCCACAGTGCCAGCTTGCCCAGGAAGGTCAGCAGCGCAACCGCAGCCGCGCCGATTGCACCGACCCAGCCGGCATTCCTGCCGACCTTGTTCTCCGGTCGCAATTGGGGACCGGGATCCGGCGCGGGATGATTTCTGGCGGCCGATGCCAGCCGTTGAACGCCTCGGCCGCCACAGCGAGGTCGCCCTGGGATTGACAAGCTTGACGAGCTTGGCCCGGAAGATACCGCCGGTGTAGAAATCGAAGCTGACCAGGGCGTCGAATTCATGCTGTGCTAGCGACACCGTCACCGCGCGTCCAACCCTCTCCTCGTAATGCTTGAGGTCCTGGCGGAACACCTCCAGCCACGTCCAGCGGCTGCCGTGCGCCCTTTTCCATCACCGCCGGATTTGGCGGCCCGGCCGCGCGCGTGTGACCGACGCCGAACGTCCAGGTGCCGACGCTGTCGAGATAGGGCGACAAGACAATGCCTTCATGGCCGGCGATCTCGGCCACGCCTTTTGGGCTGGTCTGCATGAGCTGGATTCCTGATGATGGGGAAGTTGGTTCGACCGCCCGCGCGCAATACGGAGCGGTCGCGGAGCTGATGGCGATTCAGTGGGGCGAGCGCCTCAGCGGGCGATCAATGGCAAAAAATGGGGAGCATGTGGGAGCGCTGGACGCTCGGAAACCCTCGCGTGTCGGAGGACGACGCACCTCACTGGACTGAGCGCGTCCCCGCCGTGGGGCCACACGAGGGCACTAGCAAGCCGGTACCGCTGGTTCGGCGACGTGCGCCACGCGAGGCGGCTCCAAGGCGTGCCTGAACCTCGGCGATTGACATCCCCGGCCCGGCGACGTCATAGGAACAGAGTGACTGACAGGCCAATCCGACCAGACTCGACCGCAGCGAGCACCATTGCCCGTGCCCCGAAGCCGCAAAGAAATCGATCGCTACATCCGCGACAATCTTGATCCGAGCAAGGGGCTGCGGGAGGGCCTGCCGGCCCGCCAGTTCCTCAAAAAGACCGCGGACGTGAGCGTTATCTCTTATCCAAAGTCGGGAAAGACGTGGCTGAGCTACATGGCCACGAGCTACATTGCGGACTATCTCGGCTGTGCGCCTTCGGCTGCTCGTCACATCGTCAACAAAGGCTTCCTTGCCACACTCTCGCCGGAAGCCCAGGGACTTTACATCCAGGAGGTCATCGGGTGCCGCACCACCCAACCTTGCGGAATCGGCACCAGAATCATATCCGGCGTCATCGCATCGGTGAACGTCAGATGCTCGCCACAGGCTCCGCGACGACAGAACGCGCTTGACGAACCGGCTGCTACCCGCGACGGATCGGCGGAGACAAGCGTTGTTGGCAGTTCAGGCCAGCGGCCGCGAACCGAACAAGCGCTACAGGGAGGGCCTCATGGCCAAGGAGAACGAACAAAAAGGACCGCCGATGTTCCGCTGCAATGGCGTCCGACAAATCGGCGCCGCCCAGGATGGCCAGTTCGGCTATGTCGAGCTTTTCGAAGTCAACGGTGATCCGCTGGCACTGGCCTTTCCGGCAACCGCGGCGACCGAGCTCGCCAACCGGATCATGGCGGCCGGCGATATGGCGCAATCGCAGAAGGCGGCATCCAACCCGGGCGCCGGCGAGCGCCCATTGCCGCCCGCGGCGCTGGTGACCGAACATACCGTCGTTCCCGCCGAGAACGGCGACACGATTCTAATGACGCTGATGGCCGGACCGGTGCCGCTGATGGTGCGGCTGTCGACCAGCCGCTCAGAGAAGCTCCGCGCTAGCCTCGAGCGCTGCGAGGGCCAAATGGCGGGGACCGGGGGCAACGACAACAGCCCCGCGTCGGCTCCGTGATCCATGTGAAGCTAACCGAACCCGATCTCGGAATAAGGCCTGATGGGAACCGTAGCTCTGCACCGTCAACGACCTTTTGGATCGGGCTACCTGGCGAGCTTCCGGAACGGCATGGCGCACTGCTCTAACAGGCCGATTGGTTCGATTTCAGTTACACCGACGACGACATGCTCACCACAATCATCTCCATCCGCAAAGGCGAAACCGGGCGCGCCGTATTCGCAAAAGCCTTCGCCGTCTGGGGCCTTGCGCCGGCCGAATAGATGAACCTCCTCCGCAGGCTCACCCTCCTCGATCTCGCGCTTTTCGCAGCGCTGATCATGACCGGCGTGTTGCTTGTCGCCAATCGCACCGCTGAGCCTGGGCCCGATCTCGGAGCGCTCTTCGACATTGACAACGTCGATCTCGCGGCCTGGGAGGATGCGCGCGACAAGGTGTCGGCCGCGTTCACGGCCCGCGACCTTGCCGCGGCGCGGAGCGCACTGGAAACCGCGGCGCAAATCGCCGAGCAGGGCGACGATGCTGAGACCGCCGCCTGGCTCAGATCACTCGCCGTCAATCTTCGTAGTGTCGATATTGCCGCCTTGGAACAGAGGATCGGCGCGATCGGCACCTTCCCTCTTAGCCGTCTCCTCGCCGAGATCTATCTCGATATTTCGATGCCGCTGATCTCGCCGCCATTCTCCCAAACTTCGCCCGGAGCTCGGCTCGAATGGGCTCATTTGATTCTAAGCACGCCCGGCCGGCCGATCGGTGAATTTTGGGGCACCGCCTCTTGGTATATGCCTGACGGGGTGCCGGAATCTGGCGGCGTGGTGGCGATCGTCTTTCCTGACCTCGGGTTCGACGCAAAACTGATGCTGTCGCTAGACGGCGACGACATCCATCTATCGCTCGTGTTCACCGGCCTACTCGACGACGTAACAATCACCGACGCCACCGTATTTTGGACCAGGAACGCCCTCGACTATCGCGACGAAGCCCAACGCAATGAAGTTGCTCTCGAAGGCGCCGTCTTTGCCGGGGACGCGGGCACTATCGTGATGCGCCTCGCGCCTGAGGCGCGGGTCGACAATCTCAGCCGACTGCGAACCGCCGACGAGTTCGCATTGGGGATCGACTTCGCCGGCGACAGCAGCCTCCTCCTTAGGATCGAGGTCGGCGACAGCGGCCGCGCTTTGTTGGCCGAGAGCTTGGCGGGGCTGTAGGTCGCCGCCTCCCCGCCGCCTCAGCCATGTCACATTGCCTGCAGCTTTCGTCGGGCGGCTTCGTCGCCCTGATTGGCCAGCGCCCGTAAAGCAAAAGCCACGTCGACATAGCCGATTTGGGCCCGTCGGCGGAGATCGCGATAGACGATGTCTGACGGGATTACTGGCGGTATGACAACGATCGGCTGGACCGTAGTAGTGCCGCCAAGCCAAGAATAGAGGTACATGCTGAAGCGAGTTGCTGCTGCGGACCGGTGCTCGCTATGAGGGATGGTCAGGCGAAGGCAGGCGTCGCTGCACGAAGTTTGTTGCCGCCTTCGCCCTTGGCTTCATAGAGAGCGCGATCCGCGGCGACGAGCAGGGCTTCGATCGATTCCTCGCTCGCCGGCGATACGGCAAGGCCGGCCGAGGCCGAGGAGTGCGCGCCGTCTTGCGCCGATGAACCCACCAATTCGACGAAGGTCTGCATCACCCGCTCGGCGGCAGTTCGTGCCTCCGTCTCGTCGGCCCCGGGGAGCACGGCGGCAAACTCCTCGCCGCCGATGCGCCCGACAAGATCGCCGGCCCGCAGCCCTGTCTTGACAGCGGCAGCGAATGCTTTAACCCGCATTTCCCAGATAAGCCTATGGCTATGAACGTGATTCTGGTTTAAGAATCAAAGCGTTATAGGGGGATTTAGGGTGTTGATATGGCTTACGCGATGGGTGAATCGAAAGATGGAGTTCTGAGGCTGGATTTCGACCGTCGCCTGAAGCTGGAGTTCCACGGCTCCAAAGTCACGACCGACGCCGGACTGCTGGCCTATCGCGAACTCGATGATGCCCTCGGCTTGACCCTAATGGTCGGCGATGAACTCGTTGATCCGCGCACGGGCAAGAATGGCCAGCACGCGATGAAGGGCTTGTTCCGGCAGTCCGTCTTCGGCCGCCTTGGCGGCTACGAGGACGTGAACGACGCCGACCGCCTGGGTCGTGATCCGGCGATGCGCTGGATCGTCGGCGGTCGCGCCGTGGCCAAGGCTGCTGCATCGACCAGTCAGATGGGGCGCTTCGAGACCGAGTTCCTTTCCACCGACGAGAACCTCACCGCCCTTGCTGGTTTGTCAGGGCAATGGATCGACCGCGTGCATGCGCGGCACCCGCCGAGGGTGATCATCCTCGACATGGATTCCAGTGTGAGCCCAACCCACGGCGATCAGGAGGGCACGGCCTACAACGGGCACTTCGGTTGTTCCTGCTATCATCCGCTGTTTGTGTTCAACCAGTTTGGCGATCTGGAGCGGTGCGCCTTGCGCCCCGGCAACGTCCATAGCGCCCATGGCTGGCACGACGTTCTGGAACCCATGGTTGCCCGTTATCGGGATTGGAAGGCGCGGCGCTACTTCCGAGGCGATGCGGCCTTCGCCTCGCCGGACCTCTATGAGTTCCTGGAAGCCGAGGGTTACAAGTACGCGATCCGTCTCAAGGCCAACGCGGTTCTTCAAGCAAGCATCGCTCACCTGCTCACGCGTCCCGTCGGTCGCCCGCCCAACCATGTGCGCCGTTTCCATGCCAGCTTCAACTATCAGGCCGCCTCGTGGAACCGGAAGCGCCGGGTGGTCGCCAGGGTTGAATGGCATCCCGGGGAACTAGTTCCCCGGGTCGGCTTCATCGTCACCAACCTGACCCGACCCGCCGAACGCGTGGTGGCCTTTTACAACCAGCGGGGCACGGCGGAACAGCATATCAAGGAAGGCAAGAATGCCATCCGGTGGACGCGCCTGTCGTGTCAGAAATTCCGCAACAACGAGGTCCAGCTTCAGCTTCACGCCCTGGCTTACAACCTCGGCAACTTCATGCGGACGCTGGCCTTGCCGAAGGCGGTGGAGCACTGGTCTCCGACCGCGCTCAGGGAGAAGCTGATCAAGATTGGTGCCAAGGTCGTGAGCCACGGCCGGTACGTCACTTTCCAACTGGCGGAGGTTGCGGTGCCGAGGGGAGCTGTTCCGAAAAATCCTCCGCCTCATCGATGGGCTGCGGCCGGCCCCTGTGCCGCCGTGACAACGGCCCATCCAGTGGCAATCCCGGCCGCCCGACAGGACAGGTGTGTGCTGCGCAGGTCGAAGTGCGCCCTCACAATGCGGAGTGGTCACCGGGTCGGGCTTCTCATCACCAAATCAGCCCGATCAAGTGCGGACTACAGCCTATCATGACGGCTCAGGGCCGGATTCGCGGTCGGATGCCCATTCTGCTATCATTGTCGGCGGCTGGGAGAAGCAATCCGGGGAATCCCGGTACACGCATGGCGTCTCCGAACGGATGGCCATACGTGTTGTTGATCTGCTTGAGGCGATCGAGATCAAATGCAATCAGCGACGTCGGACGTTTGCCGCGGACGCATCCGGCAATCAGCGCCGCGCCCTGATCGAAGAAAGCGCGGCGATTGGCGAGACCGGTCAGCGGGTCAGAGAGAGCCATCGAGCGCAGCCGCCGCTCTGCCCGCTCCTTGGTCAACGACAGCGTCAACATCGCCAGCGCCTGAATAAACACCAGCGCCTCCAGGGCCATCGGCGCAAACCACCGACCGCCGAATTCCGGAGCCAGAGTGCCGGCCTCAACCAGCACCGCCGGAATACGAATCATCAGCACGATGGCATGGAACCCGAGCAGAAGAGCCATCGGAAACCGGCTTTTCAAACCGTCGCGCACCCACAATTCGCGCGCCGCAAGAAGGCAATAGAAAGCGCCAATCGTCGAGAAGACCACCACGCGCCATTCAAATGCATCGCCGATCGCCGGCACCTGGATCAGCGCCATCCAAACTACGAAACCGGCGGGGGCCGCCCATTGCGGCAGAGGGCGATTGTTGAAGTTCAGACGACCACCCAAATCATCGCCAACGAGTAGACGATGAAACCGTTCGCCAAATCGATCGACCACAGCTCGGGGATTGTCTCCCTGCCGGCGAAGAGAAGATTACCGACCCCGGCAACGCCGAAGCCAACGCACATCCACAAAAGGCTGAGCTCGGAGCGATTCTGCCACCAGCTCCAACCCAACAGGGAAGCGTTGGCGAATGCCGCCGCAACAATGACGACGAAAAGCGTGGATGCGTCGAAGATCAGTTGAAAACGCTGCCGACTCCTGCCCGGTGGAGAGGAAGAGTGACGCCAAACTGCTTATTTCTCCTTAACCGACCGATCCGCGGCGTTGTGTCCCAATCAGACGAAATCGCTTGCCTTCAGAACCGAGCGGAGAGCGACGCCGATCGCGGCGAGATTTTCCACCGCGCCCTCCTCGCGATCGACAATGCTGATCGCATCGGCGACATTGGCGCCGGCAGCCCTCGCTTCCTCGATCGCCTTGACCGTCGACCCGCCTGTCGTGGTCACGTCGTCGACAATGACGACGCGATGCCCGGCCAGCGTTTCATCTTTCTTCAGCCCCTCGATTCCGAGCTTGGTGCCGTGATCCTTGCGCGCCTTGCGGACAATGAAAGTGGCAACCGGACGCCCGGCGGCGTAGCCAACCGCGGCCAGAGCACCGACGATCGGCACTGCCCCCATTTCGATCCCACCGATGAAATCCGGCTCCAGCTCTTGAGCGAACGCCAACAGCGCCTTGGCCGTCAAATAGGCCCCCTCCGGATGCAGCAAGGTCGGCTTGAGATTGAAATAGAGATTGCTCTCCCGCCCCGAGGCGAGCCTGAACCGCCCGGTGGCGAATGAGCGGTCGCGGATAATCGCGATCAGCCGGGCTCGCTCCTGCGAGGACAATGGTTGGCTGGGAGATCTAGATTCGCTTCGCAAGATTGCTGTCGGTCGCTGTTTCTGTTGCGGCACGATTGAGCCTGCCCTATCGATCCGGTCAAGTGTCCAAGGTCGGTTGTTCAACTGCCGAACCCCACAGAGTGAAGAGTCGCTATCCCTGGGAGGCGGTGCCGGAATCGGAAATCGCGCTCTATGAGCAGCAGCTTCGGGCCGAGTTCAACAATTGCTTCAATCCGGCCCAACAGGTCGTTGACTACTAGGCTTGCAGCCTGACGGCAATTCCCGATCCACGGGGGCCCGTAACGTTCGGGTCTTGTATCCAATTCCTCAGTGTCGCTCCGTCTTCCCTTGTCGCCACCTGTTCGCCTAACCCGCCGCTAATCCCGCTCCTTCCCGATCGCCCGGAGCGAATTGTTCGCCCTTCTCGGCACCAATGGCGCCGGCAAGACCGCGCATCTGGACGAAATGAGAGCCGATTCCGACACTGCTCCGCAAGAAAATCGGACCTTTCCGATGAAAATTGTATCGAGACGTCGCGCCCGGCGATCGTGACTCCTCTTGATACAAACTAGGCACTTTGCCGCCTAATTTGGGCGCGCATCCGACCCTAGATCCTCCCTCGTTCAACCCCCCCCCACCCCTGGAGGGGATCGACATGAAAAGATCTAGCAAACTAGTCACTCTCGCCACCGCGCTGACCGCGGGCCTCGGCACGGCATTCGTTGTCGCGCCCAGTTACGCTCAAGATGCCAACGACGTCGGAGCCGTTGCGTTCCATCCCCGCGCCGCACAAGACCATGCCAGGCAAGGCGGTCCCGGCGGCCCGGGCGGGCGCGGCGGCCCAGGCGATCTCATCGCCAATGTTCGCCATTTGATGGCCACTTACAACACCGATGGCGATGGCATCGTCACCCAGGAGGAGCTCAACGCCGTCAGGGCCGAGGAACTCGCCACCTACGACGCCAATGGCGATGGGGTCCTGTCGCTCGAGGAGTTTCAGGCGCTATGGCTGGCCCATCTCTTCGAACAGATGGTGGACCAATTCCAGGCGCTTGACGCCGGCGGCGACGGCCTGATCACCGAAGAGGAGTTCAACGCCGCCCTCGCCAACATTCTCCGGCGGCTCAACCAGGCCGGTGATGGCGGTCGCGGCGCTGGCGATCGTCCCGCGCAACAGGCACCGCAGCGCCCCGGCACCCCGGCGCCCCGGTTGGACCGGGCGGTCCCGGTGGTCCCGGTGGTCCAGATCGTCGCTAGCAATTAACGCAAGTGACGCAGGGCGGCATCGGGCGACCTCCCCTCCCGGTGCCGCCGCTTTCCCGCTGCAGCAAATTTGCATTGTCGAGTGTTTAGAAGGCCCGGTTGATCTCGGTGTTGGGCTCCGACCCGGTCTCCAACGGCTTCCCGAGGCTAACCCGATCGCGGCCGGATTCCTTGGCCGCAAACAGCGCCCCGTCAGCCCGGTGGAGCAGTTCCTCAAGGCTTTCAACAGCATCACCCGGCTCGATCACCGCGATCCCCGAACTAACCGTGGCTCGAACCGGCTTGCCGTCCACCCAAACGCAACCGGCGGCAAAAGCCGTTCTAACCCGCTCGGCGATGTTCAGAGCCGTTTGGCGCCCGGCGCCCTCAAGAACCGCAACAAACTCCTCACCGCCGACGCGCCCGAGGGGAGCGTCCGACGGGAAGCTCGCCTTGGCGCTCTCGGCGAAACGACAAAGCACCGCGTCGCTAGTCCTATGGCCGAAGGTGTCATTTATCGACTTGAAATGGTCAAGGTCGAAGAGCGCGATCGCTACCGGTCGCCCCATGGCAAGGGAACGTTTCATCGCCAGATCGCCCGACGCCAGCAGCGCGCCGCGACCGGCTAAACCAGTTAGTGAATCTTTCGACGCCGTCAGTGCTTGATCGGCAGCCGACCTTTCTTTGGTTATCGCCACCATGAAGACCGCCGTCCCAATGGTGAACGCGACCGCCGACACATAGACCACTGCGAGCACGCTCACCGGCAACGAAGGCGGTGGGTCGGCCAAGCCGGAAAGCATTACCGCCCCGAGCAGAACCGCGAGCGAGTACATCGCCACCAGCGCAAGCAGCGGCCAACGTCCGGGCAACACTTCTTGACGTTCACGCCAAAGTTCGGCCGCACAGGCAACAAAATATCCGCTGGCGATGACCAGGAAGATCGCCGAGCGGGTGCCGAATTGGAATTCCCATGGCCCCAGCGAGATAATCACCCAACTCGCCAGGCCGGCCACGAGATAGGAAAGCGGAACCGTCCTTTTATTGAACCGGGCGATCGCGATCCAGGTCAGCGCCCCCGCCGCCATCAGCGCCAAGAACGCAAGGTCATAGTCGTTGCCTTGAAGCACCAGCATCATCGCCAGCGCAATCAAGAGATTTGCCACCCCCCAGACCATCGCCGGGCGCGCCTCCTGCAATTGTCCCCCGGCAAGCAGCAGGAACGACCCACTCATCCCGGCGACAAAAGCCCCTGTGGCGACAACGGTTGTGGAATCCAGCTCCATATTGCTCGCTCGCCCAATCGGTCGCCGAGTGCAGATGCACCCGGTCGAAGCCGTCTGATCACTAGCGGCTGGCGGTTACGAAACTGCCACCTTGGATGGTTAGGAGTGGGTTGCATCCGGCAAAGAAATTGTCGGGACTTGGTGGCCTTCGCTGGAGGATTCGGCTGATTGGACCAGTGCCCCGATCGACCTGAAAAAGTAATCTGCGACCGGCCCCCTACCTCGCCCTCGAGTATGATCGCGGCGCTGTCGTAGATCCACGCGGCCGACCGCTTCGTCAACCCGAACAGGTCGCGGCCATCCCCGGCGGCTCGCCGGCATCAATGCGTGTCCTCACTTGCAATTTTCCGGCTTGATCGAGTCTCGCGCTTGGCAGGCGCCGGTTGCGACCCCAGATGTAGGCAGCCGCCGCATTGGCTCAATGAGCCGCGTGGCGCTAGGATGTCTCGTTGCTCAGAACCGGGGCTGTGGTCTTTTGGCGAACGACGCGGAAAATCGTTGGGTTGAGATCCGGCAGTTTCAGAAGCGCTGGGAGGCCGAACAACACGCGCTTGTGCTGATCGCAATGAGCATCAACTGCTTGTTGATCAAGCAGCCGTGGGGGATCGGTCTGCTGGTTACGGCGCCGGACGCAGAGCGGGCGGAGTATCAGCTCCAAGCCTACACGATCGAAAACCAGCCGCGGCCGATTGAGCAGCCACCCTTCTCGGTATCGCAAGTCATCGATGGCGCGCTGATCTTCACCGCGGTCATCGTCTTTGTGCAGGCTGCCGCCGAAGGTGGATTGTTTTCACTCGACTGGTTCAGTGCCGGCGCAGCGCAGGCCGGCGCCATTACCAACGGCGAATGGTGGCGGGCCTTCACCTCACTCGGCCTCCACGCCGATCTCGGTCATTTGATGTCGAATGTTGTCTTCGGCAGCTTCTTCGCGATCTTCGTCTCGCAGATCCTGGGCGCCGGCCTTGGTTGGTTGTCGATTCTCCTCGCCGGCGGCTTAGGCAATGTGTTGAGCGCGATCTTCCATTCCGGCAACCACGCCGCCATCGGCGCATCAACCGCGGTGTTCGGCGCGCTCGGCCTTTTGGCTGCCCTCACGTGGCAGCGACAACGCTTTTCGCAGTCCGGATTGCGCCGTTACGCCCCGCTTGCGGCTGGCCTGATGCTGCTCGTTTTTCTCGGCATCGGTGGCGAACGCACCGATATTGGCGGCCATCTGGCCGGCTTCGCCGCCGGTATCATGCTCGCCTTCGTCCTGCATTTCGCCAACGACTATTTGCGAAAGGACTGGCGAGCCCAGATCCGCTACGGCGGCGCCGCGCTTGGCATCTTCGCCACTGCCTGGGTGTTCGCACTGACTTGAGCGGCGGTCGGGATTCGATCCGTTGAAGAAGTCGGTGGGGCCAACTGCGGCCAACGATCGACATTTCTGACCCGGCTTGCCCGATCTCGGTTTGATCGGCCGCTGCGCGGCGGGCATCTCTTGCGGATTTCACCGATGTGAAGCGCGGGTCGCCGCCGAACAGGACGGCCTGCCCATTCGGCCCAGGCTTCTCAAGAAAATTTTGGGCCCGAAAGTGGCAATAGCCTGCCATTTTTTCCAAGCTGAACAGAACATAACAACCGCCTCAGACTCGGTTCAGCGCTGCTTTGTCAAAACCGCATCACCGAATTCAAACCGGTCGCAACCATCGACCCCAAGCTCTGAGGAACAAGACCATGAACATCTCCATGACCCTGATCGCAGCCACTCTCTCATTCGCCATGATCGGCGCCACCACCGCAACCGCTTCGGCCCATCATAACTCCCCACAGACCGTTCGCTCGACCCAGGCCTGTGACATGTATGCCCGTGATTACGCCAATTGGCGTGCCGGGCATCGTGGCACTCGCGTCGCCGTTGGCGGTCTGATCGGCGCCGGCTTTGGTGCCCTGGTCGGCGGCTTCTTGTTCGGCACCCCGATTGCTGGTGCGGTCGTTGGCGCCGGTGCCGGCGTGGTCGGCGGTGCGATTGTTGGTCAGCCGCAATGGCAGGCCGAGTACAACAACGCCTACACCAATTGCATCTACGGTGCCCCGCTTTCCTACCCCTGGCTCTAACCCTTCAAAGCTGGCGGCGGTCCCTCCCCGTCGCCAGTTCTCACCCCAAAGTATTTCTTCGTCTTGCTCCCCTCCCTCCACCACTTGGCCCCGCCCGCTCCAAAGCAGGCGGGGTCCTTTCTTTGGCGTCCGCTCGGCACCATTTGACCGATGTAAAACGACCGAGGGGGATCGGCCTGGCCCGCCGCAGACACGATAACAACGGTCGAATTGACGACGAGGCCGCTGTCACATGAAGGAAGATGCAAACAAGTTGTTAGGAGTTTGCAAGCTAATTGCTAACCTTTCCTAATGCCCCTACGGAGACCCCAATGCTTGTAAAGAGTACACTATCCGCAGGCGCGTTCGTGCTGATGAACGCGATCGCGGCCAATGCGGCTGATCTCACGCCGATCATGGTGAGCGCACCACCGCCACCCCCATCGATTCCGGCGCCGACGTTCGATTGGGCCGGCCCCTATATCGGCGCCTATGGCGGATACACCTTCGGCTTTGGCTTCGGCCAGGCTGGGCTGCAAGCCGGCTACAACTTCGTCATGGGCGGCGGCCTCCTCGCCGGCATCGAAGCTCAGGCCGGCGTTGCTTTCGGCGGAGGCCTCGGCCTTGAAGGCGATCTCAATGGCCGCCTCGGCTACATCCTAGGCGGCAATTTCCTGCTCTTTGGCGAGGCAGGACTCGGCATCATCAGCGGCACTCCGATCTACACCGCCGGCGGCGGTATGGAAGTGGCCGTCGGCCAGTCGGTATCGGTCTTCGCCGAGGCCAAGGCCATGGGCACAATTGGCGGCGGCATTGGCGGCCTCACGGTTCAGGGCGGCCTCAACTGGCACCCAACCTACTAGGCCTACCGCGTCAATCAGAATATTCGGCAAGGCCCCGCTTCGGCGGGGCCTTTGCTTATCGTCCCTCAGCAACTCCCTTCGGCCGGCCCCCGGCAGACGCACCGAAACGCCAACCTTCGCCTTGGAATCGTGATCGGCAAGCTGCCATATTGACAGCCATGAGATCGACTGTCCGATGTGACTGCGGCGCAATCTATGATCGCCAAGAGACGCAAACGCTGATCCGCTTACGCGATCCGTTCAATTGCATCGTTTGCAGCCGCGAGCTTGAAGACTGGATGAAATCGCGGAAAGCGGCATTTCGCCTGATCCGCCGCCCGCCGCGCACGGCGTCGGAGACAGCCCGGCAAGAGTGAACTACCGCCCCTTGGACGCGATCCCTACTGTACGCATGGCCTCGCACCAGCGCTCGGCGCTGGCTTCGCTTTCCGCTTTGGCGACCGGAGTGCTGAAGGTGATTTGGTTGGGCGCGACGTCGGCCTTGAGCATTGCCTTGTACCAGCGCGGCAGCCGCTTGCGCATGCTTCCCGGCTTGGTGAAAACGAATTGCGGGACTCAAATCGCCGTAGTGAGGACGAAACCGACGCAATCTGCCATAAGCCTCCGGGCAGGAGAGCCTTTGGAGGGGAGCTGATGGAATTCCCAACCGCCGCGGTGTTGTTCTGGGTGTGGTTCATCCTGACCCCGGCGATTCGGTTGGGGGTGTGGATGTTCGGACGGAGGCTCGGCCAATTGGCACGGTTGCTGGTCGCCCATGGCTCCGCCTATGTCATCATCGTCGCCGCCACCGCACTCATCCTCTCCGGCCCCGAAACGGCCGGAATGGCGCTGATGTTCGCGATCGGCCAAGCCGCCTTCTTCGTCCCAGATTTCATGCGCATGGGACCGAGCCAGCAGGCTTGAAACGGCAGCCCCGGAGGAGAAATTCTTGCGCCGGACCACGCGCCTTTCGCTGTCATTGCTCGCCGCCATTATCCTGGCGCTGACCATCTACGCCTATCCGAGCTGGGCCGGATTTTCGACGCTGCTGTTCCGTGCCGGTGCCATTCTCGCAGTTCTCACGATCGCCACCGTGATCGGCGCCGGGCTCTCGCGGCGCCGGCCTGGCCGGTTCGATCTCATCATCGCCCTCACCGCCATCGGCGTGGTTATCGCCTCTTGGGCTCAGATAAGCGCTAGTGCCGACGCCAACCGCCTCGCCGGCGAAATCACCGACGCGGGCGAGGAGAATGTGCTTGTCGTCCTTGCCGCGACCGAGACCAACACTGGCTCTCTGGTCCGCGCCGGTGTCGAACTCCGCAACGGTACCAACTCCGAGATCGAATTGCTGTTTGCGCCGCTATGGCGCGAGGATTTCGCTAACGCGATCGGCGGGCCGGCGGCCGAGGATGCCGACCAGCTCGCGGCCGCTAGCGAGAACATCGCCGCCCTTGCGGCTGCCATCGACGAAATTCGGGTCACGATCGATCAAATGCTCGACGACGAGATCGAGGCAATCGCGGCGATCGAAACCGCGCTGCCCGACAGCGCCCGGCTTTCCTTCGCCGCCACCGCCAGAGACGAGGTCGAGGGCGATCGCAAGATTTTTCACGCCCGGGTCGATCTTGCCGCAGCAAGGCTCGATGTCGCCGCCAGGATCATCACGCTGCTGCAAGTGAACCCCGGCGGCTATCGTTATGACCCTGCGGCCGAGGCGCTCGCCTTCCTCGCCGGGGGCGCGATCTTAACGGCAACCGCCGACAGCTATTTGGCGATGATGGCCAATATCGAAGCAACTTGGATCGAGGAAGGCCAGCTCACCGCCGGGCAAGACGCTCGGTGGATGGAGTCGGTGCTGGCGCTGATCGAGGCGGCCAGCGCAACGCCTTAACGGCTCGGCACGGACTTAAGGAAAACATGTTCCACGCCAGGTTTTGGGCGCCCCGAAGCGTCCTTTGAGATTCGTGCCACCCGCCTGACCCAGGGACGCTCATGTCCGCCACCCGCCTGGATGCCCGACACTCGGGATCTGACATTGCGCTCTGCAAGCCTCGCGCCAGCCTTGATAGTGAGAGCCCACGAGCCTACCAGTCATGGCTGTCGCACGGCGACTGAGACACGGTACCGGAGAAACCAATTGAACGCTGTCGGGTTGATATTGGGGGCGCTGGTAGCAACGTTTCTGCTCAGCAGGATGTTCCTCTGGCTCAGTCGGAATTGGAGTGATACCGGTGGGCGCATCATAGCAGTACACGGGACATCGATTGCGATCATCTTCGTGGCTGCTGGTTTCGGCTTCGCCGACGGTGGCTCGTTTCGCGCCGATGCAGTGCTCTATTACATCGTGCCCCAGGCAATTTGGCTGGGGTTCGATTTGATCAAGCGCGAGCGCGCTCAACGAGCGACAAGCTAGCCACCGGCCAGCACTCACATCTACTTCCCTTCTATCGAGCCCGTCGCGACGCCCATGTCCCGCCCCCCGACGCGGGCATGTCATGCACTATGTGGAGCAGATGAGATAGACTGAGGGTACAACCGGCCTACAACCGACGCGATGCCGTCGGTAAAACATCCACGTCGTGAGTTGCGCCGCCATTTTCTGCAGCAATGGCGGAAATATCGCGGCCTGTCACAGGAACAGGCCGCCCTTCGGCTCTATATCTCGCGCACTCAGCTGTCAAAAATCGAGAATATGAGAAGCCCCTACTCCCAGGGCCTCCTTGAGGCGTCAGCCGAGGCATATGGCTGCACCGTAGCTGATCTTTTGATCCGCGACCCAAGCCAACCGGACGCCCCCTGGTCGATCTATGAAACGCTGAAGAAGGCTCCGGAGGATCGGCAGAGGCAAATCCACGCCGTCATCGAAACCCTTCTAAAGACCAACAGTTAAGATTAGTAGTGGACAGCATCCACAATACTGCTTATGTCTTAGGTGGATGTTGTCCACTATGTGGGCATGTCTGCCTATCATCGAACCTTCACCGATCTCATTGAGACATTGGCGCCTTTGTCCGAGCCGCATCTGTTCGGCAATAGTTCAGATCCGGCGGTCGCCGCAGCGCGGCAAAGGTTCCACCGCCACATGGCACGCCGCGGCGACACGATCCTGCCCTACCTTCGCGAGCCCTAGATGGCCTGGACCGCAACCGGCGAGGCAGCGCGGATCGCCCGCCGGTTCCTCTGCCGTTTCCCCAACGCCGATCTGCCGAATCCCGATCGGGACCTCCTCACCACGGACGCCGGTCGCACTCGCCATAGTCTTGGTTGTCGCCACCACCTTCTGCGCCGGCTATCTAATCGGCGCATCGGCCTTTAGGCGCGCTGAAACGCGCCGCCGGCGCACCCGCCTCAGCTCAATCGGAGATTAGGCGGTTTCATAGCGGCCTGAACATTACTGGCCGCGATGCTGCCGTCTCGGACAATATCGCTCAAGCTCAGGCTCACCGGCCGGCCACATTTCATTTCTGCAGTTTCGCCGGTTCGGCCTGTCGAGCGCGCGCTTGACAGGCGGAGAGGTCGGGCGCAGGCGGACGCCGCATGGCGGTAAGGAACAAGTCAACGCGGCTGTACTCCATCCTGGGCGCTCATTTCGCCGCCCTCCTGGTGCTATTGCTGAGCATCGTCGCGGCGCCGGCGGCCGCGCAGCCCCTCTCAACCAACGCCGGCCGAGTCACCCTGCTCGGTCTGGACCGTATCCTTGGCGATGGGATGTCTTTGTTCTATTCGCGTGGCGCCGAAACCGAAGCCGGCTTCTATGCGACCGAAGTCGAAGCGGCGGTCCGCTGGTATCGTGAAACCCTCGGCTGGGCCGGCTCGGTGGCGATGGCGGTGCTAAGCGAGGCCGACTACCGGCGAACGACGGCCATCCCGTACCCGTCTCCACATGCCGAGATAGCCACCGGCTTCATCATCATCGCCGATCACGTCGAGTCGCATCCCGGCTTCGATTTGTGGGATATCGACACTCGCGCCATTAACGCTGCATGGACGTTTCACGAGATCGGGCATGTCATTGCTAACGACCTCGGCATCGCCAGCGCCAATCTCTGGGTCAACGAACTTATCGCCAACGTCATCATGGCCGGCTATGTCCGCCTCGAACGTCCCCAATTCGCGGGCTTTCAGAGCGGCATGCCGCCTCGCTTCGCTGCCGCCGGTCGCTATGAAACCCTGGCGGAGTTCGATCAGCTCTATTTCGCAATGGGCCAGTTCGACTATCTCTGGTTCCATTTCCACATCGCGGCGATCGCCGACCATCTGGTGTCCGGCTCCGGCGGCCTCACGGCGGCGGTGGATGGCCTCCATCGTGAATTCCCGGCTGAGGCGAGGCGGGGGCGCGAAAGCATCGCCGAGACGCTTGAACGGCTGGAACGGATCAGACCGGGCGTGACAGCCCTCGCCTCACCGCTAGTCGATGGTTGAATCTGCGACGGAGCGGAACGTCGTTGATTGGTGGCTTCTGCAGAAGCCGACCGACACTAACAGCTGCACCCAACCAAAGAAGCTCGGCCAGGCCGTTGGACAACGGCTCTACTATCGGCAACGGTGCTCCTTTGCTTGACTTGTGTTGAGTGGCGACAAAAGTCCATGCTAAGCTGTAACGTTCGAAATCTTCGCCGTTTGCATCGGCGAGGTATTTATCCGAGATTTCTCGGCCAAGAATACGATACTGCGTGAGCCTATGGACGGAGACGCAGACCCCGTTATGGGGCTAGGGAGGGAAAATATGACTCGAATGACCTGGAAAATAACAGCCTCGACTATCGGCTTGGCGGTAGGGTGCGGGGCGTCTGGCGCGGCGTTCGCCAATGACGATGTTTTGGCCCGCCAAAACACAGACGTTGTGCAGCCGAGCATCACCTATAATGGTTGGAACCTCAGCCCGTTTGACCAGATCGATAGAGGCAATGTCGATCAGCTGCAATTGCAATGGGCATTCCAGCTCGGCGCGCTTGATGAGTATGAAGCGCCACCTCTGGTGGTCGGCAATGTCATGTACATTGTCCATCCGGTGGACGCGCCCGAAGAGGTGCCGAACTTTGTTACCGCGCATGATCTGACCGACAATGGCCGCATTCTTTGGGAATTCCGGCCTGACATCCCAGACGTTGAAGCCGCCCGGCAGGCTTGTTGCGGCGATCAGACCCGCGGCATGCAATATGCCGAGGGCAAGATCTTCATGCATACGCTCGACGGACAGGTCTTCGCGCTTGATGCCGAGACCGGCGAGCCCTTGTGGCGGACGACCGGAGCCGACGCTTCGATCAGAGAGCACACGGCGGGCAACGGCTTGATCGCCGGCGACCTTTACATCATCGGCAATGCCGGCGGCGAGTATGGTGTCCGCGGCAAGGTTCAGGCCTTCAACATCGACTCAGGCAATCTGCAATGGGTGATGTACTCGATGGGCCCGAATAACGAGGTCGGCATCGGCCCGCGGTTTGACCCGCAATATGAGTATATGCAGGGCGCCAACCCGGCTCTGGATACATGGTTCGGTGATTCCTGGCGTCACGGTGGTGGCACCTCGTGGGGTTACTTCACCTTCGATCCGGATCGGAACATGTTCTTCTACGGCACCGGCAATTGCGGCCCCTGGAACCCGGATTATCGTCGTGAATGGGGCGTTCTCAATCTCGATGAGAATGGCGGCATGGTCGACTTCCAGAACAATTTCTGCGCCGCAACGATGGCGCGCGATGCCACCACTGGTGAGCTGATCTGGGCTTACAACATCACCCCGGCCGATCCTTGGGATCTTGACGAGCCTCTGATCCATCCGCTGATCGAGTTCGAGGGTCAGGATGCAGTTGTGCTGGCCGCTCGTAACGGCTGGATGTATGTCTGGGATCGCGACGATGGTACGATCCTCAACGTGCCGTGGATGCACACCTTTGTCGATATCACTCTCAGTGTGAACCTCGACACCGGCTTGCCGGAATATGCCTATGAAACGTGGCTGTTCACCGACCTTGAAGATCGTCGGCGCTACACCGACTGGGATCCGGTGGCCGGTCTTGTCGATGAGGAGGATCACACCGGGACCGAAGTCAATTACTGCCCGGGCACGTCAGCCAGAAACTGGCAGAATGATGTCTACAATCCGGCACTCGGCCTCCTCTACACCGTCAACAACACCAGTTGCTCGAACTTCAGGGCAATCGAAGGTGAGTACGAAGTCGGGGGCGGCTACTTCCTGATACAGGGTGGTGGTCCTTCGCCAGAGCGCTGGTTCGGCAACGGCGTCGAGGTTGGCCAGACACACTACAATTTCCTGGACCTCGCCGCCGCGCCGGAGACCGAAATCAACAACCAGCTGATGGCCAACAATCCTCATACCGGGGTGCAAGAGTGGGCCATTGATTTCGACGAGGGCAACGATGCACCGGTCTTCGGTACTGTTACCGAGCTGGTCTTCCAGGGTGGCAAGCATGATGGCGCCTTCCACGCCTATGATGGCGCTACCGGCGAAGAGCTGTGGAAGTTCAGCCTCGGAACCGGATTCGAGGGCACGGCGATCAGCTACATCGGCGATGATGGCCGCCAGTATATTGCCGTCATCGGTAGCTCGTCCGGCACCAGTAATGTTGACGCCGGCGACGGAGCGAACGCCGACGAGCGGTGGCGCCGCGGCGGCTCGACCCTCTATGTGTTTGCCCTGCCGACCAGCGTTGCAGGAAACTAGACACATCCAAAAAAATAGGATCCCGGCTTGAACGCCGGGGTCCCCCCCTCCTCAGCGACGATTTGTCCATTTTCGCCGATCATGGCTCCGGCGGTCGGCGGATCTCGCAACGGCTCGCGTAGCGTCGTGCCCGCC
The DNA here is from genome assembly GCA_963667605.2 of Kaistiaceae bacterium. Classification (GTDB taxonomy): domain Bacteria; phylum Pseudomonadota; class Alphaproteobacteria; order Rhizobiales; family Kaistiaceae; genus JADLGL01. The sequence continues at coordinate 109,367 of CAXXUZ010000002.1, read as the reverse complement.
ATCGTCGGGCCTTTCCGGCGCATTGACTATGTGCTCAAGCCGGCCACGCATTCGGCGGAAGGCCAATCGGCACAAACAGCGACAGCCGCCAGCGACGATCGAGCGGGCGGGCGGTCAGCCCTAAACACACTCCAAATGCTTGACTTCTGTTGAGCGATGAATAGAAATTCAGCCGATAACGGTTCCAATCTCGGCTGATCACGTCGGCGACGTGATCAGCCGAGATTTTGTCCGTTGTCGTTCTGGATAAGAGAACGATGCGCTGTAGGCCTAAGAACGAAACGTAACCCCTTAGTGGGGTCTAGGGAGGGAAAATATGACTCGAATGACCTGGAAAGTAACAGCCTCGACTATCGCCTTGGCGGTAGGGTGCGGGGCATCTGGCGCGGCGTTCGCCAATGACGATGTTTTGGCCCGCCAAAACACAGACGTTGTGCAGCCGAGCATCACCTATAATGGTTGGAACCTCAGCCCGTTTGACCAGATCGATAGAGGCAATGTCGATCAGCTGCAATTGCAATGGGCATTCCAGCTCGGCGCGCTTGATGAGTATGAAGCGCCACCTCTGGTGGTCGGCAATGTCATGTACATTGTCCATCCGGTGGACGCGCCCGAAGAGGTGCCGAACTTTGTTACCGCGCATGATCTGACCGACAATGGCCGCATTCTTTGGGAATTCCGGCCTGACATCCCAGACGTTGAAGCCGCCCGGCAGGCTTGTTGCGGCGATCAGACCCGCGGCATGCAATATGCCGAGGGCAAGATCTTCATGCACACGCTCGACGGACAGGTCTTCGCGCTTGATGCCGAGACCGGCGAGCCCTTGTGGCGGACGACCGGAGCCGACGCTTCGATCAGAGAGCACACGGCGGGCAACGGCTTGATCGCCGGCGACCTTTACATCATCGGCAATGCCGGCGGCGAGTATGGTGTCCGCGGCAAGGTTCAGGCCTTCAACATCGACTCAGGCAATCTGCAATGGGTGATGTTCTCGATGGGCCCGAACAACGAGGTCGGCATCGGCCCGCGGTTTGACCCGCAATATGAGTATATGCAGGGCGCCAACCCGGCTCTGGATACATGGTTCGGTGATTCCTGGCGTCGCGGCGGCGGCACCTCCTGGGGTTACTTCACCTTCGATCCGGATCGGAACATGTTCTTCTACGGCACCGGCAATTGCGGCCCGTGGAACCCGGATTATCGTCGTGAATGGGGCGTTCTCGATCTCGACGAGAATGGCGGCCTTGACACATTCCAGAACAATTTCTGTGCGTCGTCCATGGCACGTGATGCCACCACCGGCGAGCTGATCTGGGCCTACAACAACACCCCGGGTGATCCCTGGGATCTTGACGTACCTCTGATCCATCCGCTGATCGAGTATGAAGGTCAGGATGCAGTTGTGCTAGCCGCTCGTAATGGCTGGATGTATGTCTGGGATCGCGACAATGGCAGGATCCTCAACGTTCCGTGGATGCACACCTTTGTCGACATCACCATGGGCCATAACCTCGAGACCGGCCTGCCGATATACGTCCCTGACAATTGGCCGTTCACTGACCTTGCGGATCGTCGGAATTACACCGACGCCGATCCGATGGCAGGCCTGGTTGATGACGAAGAACACACCGGGACCGAGGTCTATTTCTGCCCGGGCACGTCAGCCAGAAACTGGCAGAATGATGTCTACAATCCGGAACTCGGCCTCCTCTACACCGTCAACAACACCAGCTGTTCGACTTGGATCTACTTCGAGGGTGAGTACGAAGTCGGTGCGGGCTACACCTTGCGCCGCAATGCCGGCGTGTCGCCGGAGCGTTGGTTCGGCAACGGCGTCGAAGTTGGCCAAACTCTCTATGACTACCAGGCTCTCCTCGCTGCACCGGAGACCGAAATCAACAACCAGTTGATGGCCAACGACCCACATAACGGAGTGCAGGTGTGGACCGTTGACTACTTGGAGAGCAACGACGCTCCGCCGTTCGGCACCATGGGCGGCCTGATCTTCAAGGGTGGCAAGCATGATGGCGCGTTCCACGCCTATGATGCCGCCACCGGCGAAGAGCTGTGGAAGTTCAGCCTCGGCACCGGATTCGAGGGCACGGCGATCAGCTACATGGGCGATGACGGTCGGCAATATATTGCCGTCATCGGCAGCTCGTCCGGTACCAGTAATGTTGACGCCGGCGACGGGGCGAACGCTGACGAACGTTGGCGCCGCGGTGGCTCGACGTTGTACGTATTTGCCCTGCCGACCAGCGTTGCAGGAAACTAAATACATCCAAGAAATAGGGATCCCGGCCTACCGCCGGGATCCCCCAATAGACTGATGAAGGCCTCGCTTCGGCGAGGCCTTTTTCATTCGGCTAAACCGGCCGTGCTAGATCCTCATCTGTCGAACCCGCCATGGTGCCCAAAGAACACTGCGCCGAAATCCGCCACTGCTTTCCGAGCATCGGCCATCAGCCTGTCCATTTCCGACGGTCGGCATCTCGATTCTGCCGGCCCTGGCTCTCCGGATGGTCGGTCTCAAACCAAGATGGCGGTCGCAATACATGATCAGGGCGTGTCAGGCCGGCGGCGATGCCCCCTTCCTCAACGCCATCGAGGCCGACGTGCCCGCGGGAAAGCTGGTCCATGTGATCCTCGACAACTACGCCGCCCACAAGCATCCCAAGGTCCGCGGGTGGCTTACGTGCCATCCGCGCTTTTTCTTCCACTTCACCCCAACATCCTGCTCCTGGCTCAACGCCGTCGAAGGTTTCTTCGCAAAGCTCGCAAAGCAACGTCTCAAGCGCGGCGTCTTCCACTCGATCGTCGATCTCCAGGCCACCATCAACCGCTTCCTCGAACACACCAACAACGATCCGCAGCCCTTCATCATCGCCGCTGTCAGACACGGGCACCAAGCGTTAGATTCCATCCACTAGATCCTCATCTGTCGAACCCGCCATGGCGCCCAAAGAACGCTGCGCCGAAATCCGCCACTGCTTTCCGAGCATCGGCCATCAGCCTATCCATTTCCGACACTCGATTCTGCCGGCCCTGGCTCTCCGGATGGTCGGTCTCAAACTGGCGGTCGAATACATGATCGATGCCCCCGAAAGGCTGGTTAGCGCGGCCGCACCGCTTTGCCGCACCATAAACCCGCCTAGCTCGACAATGACCTGGAGAATTGCACCGGCGCCGATCCCGAAACTGAGCGCTACAAATTGCGGGCTGACCGCCTGCGAGCCACCCCAAACGCCGACGACCGCCGGAAGGCCGGCAAGCGCGGCAAGCGCCACGAACACTTGCCAACCGGGTCGCGCTTTGGTCATCGGGGTAGCGATGCCAATCCCCTCGGTGACATTGTGGAGGACGAAACCCACCATCAAGAATGTCGCGAGAGCCGCGGCACCGGTGGCCAACGACGCGCCCACAACCAGCCCCTCGCCGAGATTGTGAAGCCCAATTCCAAGAGCGATGAAGAAGGCAAGTCGGATTCCCTCGGGCGGCTTTCCGCTGCGTCGTCCGGCTAGCAATAGTGTCATCAATGTCACCCCGGCCGCCACCCACACCAGCACATCACCGTTCAGCCGCCCAAGCACCTCCCCGCCAATCTCAAGACCTTCGCCGATCGTATCGATAAACAGGAATCCCAGCAGCCCCAGCGTTAGTGCGAGAAGAAACCGAAGGCCAGCCGGTCGCATATCGCGGATCGCCGGATAGGCCAGCAAACCAGCCGCCACCGGAGCGATCCCGAGCAAAATACCAACCAATAGCAGTAGTCCGAACGACGATCCGGTCGGGGTAGCCTGCGCCACCTCGATCGTGTGCTCGAAGGCCGCGCCGCTACTGGTGAGGAGGAGAAGGTGATGAGTCTCGCCCTCGATCCAGTGATACGGGATACTGATCACCGCGGAAGCGAGACGCGACAGCGGCCCCGCCGGGTTCTGCTCGAATTGGCGGTAGGCGCCATCGACCTGAACCTGCGCGATCCGCACCGGATCGGAGCCGTCAACCCGGACGGTCAGCCGAATCATGCCCGGCTCAAGCCGAACCTGCTCAACCACGATCTCCTCGGTGGGAGGTGCGGAAGCGGCAAAATCGTCTAGCGGTCGGCCTATCAGTACGAAGGCAACGATACCGGCGACCGTTATCACTGGTAAAAGAAGCCAGGCGGATCTGGGCATCAGACCACCTCGAAATGGCCCATCCAACCGAGCTCGGCGAACTCGGTCTGGTGAGCATGGAACATGTATAGGCCGGGTTCATGGTCGGCGAAGCTGAACTCAATGATCCCGCGCTGAGCTTGGCACTGCATCACCGTATCCACCGTCCGGAGTGTAGGACTTAGCGTGGTGCCATGATCATAGTAGTCGAAGAAATTCGCATGGACGTGGAGCGAGTTGACCGGATCGAACTCGGTCACATTGACGAGGTAGACTCGCACCGGGCGCGCCCGCTCGATTCGGATCGGTTGCCCGAAATAGGCGAACGGAATGCTGTTGACTGCGTAGAACTCGTTCTCGTCGTCGAAATTTGTGTCGAAGCCGTTCATCACCATGATCAGCTCCTGCCATTCGGCATGTTCGGGAGTGCCGAATCGCCTGGAGGCTGCTGCCTCCCGCGCCTCCGGGTGCCGCTCGGGGTCGGGATCGACGATGAACGTGCCGTAAAGGCCCTTATGGATGTGGCGCTTCAGCGGCACCGAGTGACAATGATAGAGATGGCACCCAAAGGGCTTGGCGGCGAATTCATAGACGAACTCTTCACCTGGATTGACCTCACCGACGCCTGGAACGCCATCCATCCGCGCCGGATGGATGCCGTGAAAGTGGATCGTGTGCGGATGCGATCCGTCGTTGAAGAAACGTATCCGAAGCGCTTCGCCCTCAACGCAGCGTAGCGTCGGGCCAGGGACACGGCCATTATAGGTCCAAGCTGCGAAGAATACGCCGGGCGCAATTTCGATCTCTTTGTCGATCGCTCGGATCGTCCACTCCCGAACCCGGCGCCCGTCCTGATCGGCGACAACCTCACCAAAATCAAAATCGGTGAGAACCGCATGCGGGTCGAATCCGTTGCGTTCATGATCGACAATACCGACGAGTTGATTGCCACCGATGTCATGCGCGTAGCTTGCCGCGTCGGCTGCTGTCGCCACGGCACCGGGTGACTGCGCCAGCGAGGCTCTGGTCAACCCGCCCAGCCCAAGCACGGCACTGGCAGCGCTTATCAGCGATCCGGCCGAAAGAGCCGTTCGCCGCGAGATTTTTGTCAGAAGAGGATTGGTCAATTTTGCTACCGCTAATCGTTCGCATTAGCATCTAGCACGGGCGGACCGTTTGGTCCAAGGGAAACAACAACGGATTCTGGCTCTGTCCAGAAGGATTGCGATGGATCGCACAAAAGACGTCCGTTAGCTCCGCAACGAAATGAGCGCGGTGCTGGTTCGGTCTCACCATCTTGCCCTCGCGCCGTCTCCACGGCAAAAGGCGAGCATGGCGCCGCCACTTCTTCTGTTGCAGAATATCAGTCTCAGATTCGGGGAAGCGCCACTTCTTGAAGGGGCTGAGCTGGCGGTCGGCGCCCGCGAGCGGCTGTGCGTCGTCGGCCGCAATGGCTCGGGCAAATCAACGCTTCTCAAGATCGCCGCCGGCCTGATCGAGCCAGACAGCGGGACCCGCTTCCTCCAGCCCGGGACGACGGTCCGTTACCTGCCCCAAGAGCCTGATTTCGGAGGGGCGCCGACGACACTTGCCTTCGTCGAAGCGGAGATGGGCGAGGGCGACGATAAGTATCGCGCGCGCTTCATCCTTGAAAGCCTCGGCCTCACCGGCAAAGAGAAACCGCAGCGCTTGTCCGGTGGGGAGGCACGGCGCGCGGCGCTCGCCCGCATACTGGCGCCGGAGCCCGACATCCTGCTCCTTGACGAGCCGACCAATCATCTCGATCTGGCGACAATCGAGGCCTTGGAGCAAACGCTCACCGGACTCCGTTCGGCGATCGTCATGATCAGTCATGATCGGCGTTTCCTGGAAACATTATCAAACGCGACAGTCTGGCTCGACCGCGGCACAACGCTCCGGCTCGACAAGGGCTTGGCGCCTTCGAGGCATGGCGCGACGCGGTGTTGGAAGAAGAGGCGCGCGACCGCCACAAACTCAGCCGCAAGATCGCGCGCGAGGAGGACTGGCTCCGCTACGGCGTCACCGCGCGTCGGATGCGCAACCAGAGGCGGCTCGCCAACCTTCACTCGCTACGCGCCGAACGGAAAGCGCAGCGCGAGGGCCGGCCCGTCGGCAATGTCGACTTCGGCCGCCGTGAGCTCCGCCTTGCCGGCAAGCTGGCGATCGAGGCCGACGGGATCGACAAGAATTTCGGCGACCATATCATCGTCCGCAATTTCAGTCTCAAAGTGGAGCGCGGAGACCGTATCGGCATCGTCGGCGCGAACGGCCCCGGCAAGACAACGATGATCCGGCTTCTGACCGATGATCTCGCACCCGACGCCGGGACGATCAAGCTCGGCACCAATCTCGACATCGCAACACTCGACCAGCGCCGAGAGACGCTCGACCTTGATGTCACCGTCGCCGACACTCTGACCGGTGGCGGTACTGATAGCGTTGTCATCGGTCGTAAGTCACGCCACGTCGTCGGCTACATGAAGGATTTCCTGTTCCGTCCGGAGCAGGCGCAGACGCCGGTGCAGACTCTTTCCGGCGGCGAGCGCGGCCGGCTGATGTTGGCGCGTGCGTTGGCGCGAAGTGCCAATTTGATGGTGCTCGACGAGCCCACAAATGACCTCGACCTGGAAACCCTCGATCTACTTCAGGAGATGCTGGCCGACTATGACGGCACATTGATCCTAGTCAGCCAAGACCGCGACTTCCTCGGCCGAACCGTCACATCGACCATTGTTGCAGAAGGTAACGGCCAATGGACCGAATATGCCGGCGGCTATTCCGACATGTCCGTCGTCAGGTAATTTGGAACCGATGAGCGGCCTGATTTAAGAGAGGGTTCGGCCCATCTGGTTGGTCATTTTATGCGGCGGTTTTGCGGTATTGCAAGCGCCGGGTTTGTAGCGTCTTTTGTTTGATCTTTTCTCTTTTCAACAGGATGGTCTGGCCGCGCCCGAAGTAGACATCGGCCGGCGTGAGGTTGCCCAGGCTCTCGTGGTAGCGGTGATAATTGTAGTGGCCGACGAAGGCCTCGATCTGTGTCTCCAAGTCGCCAGGCAGATAGTAATTTTCCAAAAGGATGCGGTTCTTCAGGGTTTGATGCCAACGCTCGATCTTGCCCTGGGTTTACGGATGATAGGGAGCGCCGCGAATGTGCTCCATATCGCGGTCGTCGAGCCATTTGGCCAGATCGTCGGCGATGTAGCTGGAGCCGTTGTCAGACAGGAGCCGTGGCTTGTGAATGACCGTTGCCCGATCGCAACCTGACGCCTTGAGCGCCAGTTCCAGCGTATCGGTGACGTCCTCGGCCTTCATCGTGGTGCAGAGCTTCCACGCGATAATGGTGCGCGAGAAGTCGTCGAGCACGGTGGAGAGGTAGAACCAGCCCCAATCAATGACCTTGAGGTAAGTGAAGTCGGTCTGCCAGAGCTGGTTTGGCGCCGTGGTCTTGTCCTGGAACTCGTCGGACGCCTTGAGGACGATAAAGGCCGGGCTGGTGATCAGATCATGGGCCTTGAGCAGTCGATAAACCGAGGATTCCGATACAAAGTAGCCCTCTGTGTCTGTGAACCGGACAGCCAGTTCCCGCGGCGACAGATCCGTCTCGTCCAGCGCCAGCTGTACGATCCGGTCTCTCACCTCATCGGGGATACGGTTCCAGACTTGGCCAGGCCGCGAGCGGCGGTCCTCCAGGGCCTCCGGTCCGCCGGTCAGACAGCGGTCGTACCAGCGATAAAACGAGGTGCGGGGAATGCCCAACTGCGCCAGCGTGCGCTTGGCCGGCAGATGGGATCGCTCAACCAGCCGGATGATCTCCAGCTTCTCCGATAGTGGATACCTCATGCCTCCTCTCCCCCATCCGCGATCATGCTTTTTTTGAGTAGACGGTTGTCCAGCGTCAGGTCAGCAACGGCCTCCTTGAGTGCCAGTGCCTCACTGCGAAGATGCCGGACCTCATCGGAGGTAGCCTCACGGGCAGTGTCACCCGCCAGGCGCTTCTTCCCGGCCTCCAGGAAGTCCTTCGACCAGCGGTAATAGAGGTTCTGGTTGATCCCCTCACGGCGACACAGCTCAGCGATACTGTCCTCGCCGCGCAGGCCCTCCAGAACGATCCGGATCTTCTCTTCGGCGCCGAACTGCCGACGAGTCGCCCGCCGGATGTCCTTCACGACCTTCTCGGCCGATGCTTTCTGGTGATTGGTGTTCCGTCTCATCTTCAATCCCTCGTGGGTTAAGATGAGCCAGAAACCCTCTCTTGTTCAATCCGCCCAATCTGTCCCAGGGGCGCTGACGCCGGACAGGCGGCTGATTTCATGGCAAAGTACGCGCGCCTCTTGGCCGACGAAGGCATATCGCAGCGAGAGTCGACAACGACGGCCGGCGGCACTCTCGCCTGGCTTGTCGGCCAGTACGAGCGGTCGGCCGAGTTCCGGCGGCTTGATCCGAGGACACAGCGAATGCGATCTCAGATTCTAGCGACGTGCATGGCCGAGACGATTCGGGCGGATAGCGCAAAAACCTTCGCGCTTATGCCGGCCACAATGTTCACCGCGAAGTCGTTGCGAGTCCTGCGCGATCGGAAGGCCGACAAGCCGGAAGCGGCGAACGGACGAGTCAAAGCTCTGCGCCAGGTGTTCAAGTTCGGCGTTGCGTACGAGCATGTCGACAAGAACCCGGCTCGCGACGTGCCATACATTCAAACCGGCTCGCAAGGATTCCATTCGTGGTCGGTCGACTGTCCGTCGTCAGGTAATTTGGAACCGATGAGCGGCCTGATTTAAGAGAGGGTTCGGCCCATCTGGTTGGTCATTTTATGCGGCGGTTTTGCGGTATTGCAAGCGCCGGGTTTGTAGCGTCTTTTGTTTGATCTTTTCTCTTTTCAACAGGATGGTCTGGCCGCGCCCGAAGTAGACATCGGCCGGCGTGAGGTTGCCCAGGCTCTCGTGGTAGCGGTGATAATTGTAGTGGCCGACGAAGGCCTCGATCTGTGTCTCCAAGTCGCCAGGCAGATAGTAATTTTCCAAAAGGATGCGGTTCTTCAGGGTTTGATGCCAACGCTCGATCTTGCCCTGGGTTTGCGGATGATAGGGAGCGCCGCGAATGTGCTCCATATCGCGGTCGTCGAGCCATTTGGCCAGATCGTCGGCGATGTAGCTGGAGCCGTTGTCAGACAGGAGCCGTGGCTTGTGAATGACCGTTGCCCGATCGCGACCTGACGCCTTGAGCGCCAGTTCCAGCGTATCGGTGACGTCCTCGGCCTTCATCGTGGTGCAGAGCTTCCACGCGATAATGGTGCGCGAGAAGTCGTCGAGCACGGTGGAGAGGTAGAACCAGCCCCAATCAATGACCTTGAGGTAAGTGAAGTCGGTCTGCCAGAGCTGGTTTGGCGCCGTGGTCTTGTCCTGGAACTCGTCGGACGCCTTGAGGACGATAAAGGCCGGGCTGGTGATCAGATCATGGGCCTTGAGCAGTCGATAAACCGAGGATTCCGATACAAAGTAGCCCTCTGTGTCTGTGAACCGGACAGCCAGTTCCCGCGGCGACAGATCCGTCTCGTCCAGCGCCAGCTGTACGATCCGGTCTCTCACCTCATCGGGGATACGGTTCCAGACTTGGCCAGGCCGCGAGCGGCGGTCCTCCAGGGCCTCCGGTCCGCCGGTCAGACAGCGGTCGTACCAGCGATAAAACGAGGTGCGGGGAATGCCCAACTGCGCCAGCGTGCGCTTGGCCGGCAGATGGGATCGCTCAACCAGCCGGATGATCTCCAGCTTCTCCGATAGTGGATACCTCATGCCTCCTCTCCCCCATCCGCGATCATGCTTTTTTTGAGTAGACGGTTGTCCAGCGTCAGGTCAGCAACGGCCTCCTTGAGTGCCAGTGCCTCACTGCGAAGATGCCGGACCTCATCGGAGGTAGCCTCACGGGCAGTGTCACCCGCCAGGCGCTTCTTCCCGGCCTCCAGGAAGTCCTTCGACCAGCGGTAATAGAGGTTCTGGTTGATCCCCTCACGGCGACACAGCTCAGCGATACTGTCCTCGCCGCGCAGGCCCTCCAGAACGATCCGGATCTTCTCTTCGGCGCCGAACTGCCGACGAGTCGCCCGCCGGATGTCCTTCACGACCTTCTCGGCCGATGCTTTCTGGTGATTGGTGTTCCGTCTCATCTTCAATCCCTCGTGGGTTAAGATGAGCCAGAAACCCTCTCTTGTTCAATCCGCCCAATCTGTCCCAGGGGCGCTGACGCCGGACACCCTGTTTTGATATCTCTTGAAGCCGATTGGTTCAACTCAGCTGCCACTGAGGGTGCCCCAACTAGGGTGATCGACGCTGGAGATCATGGCGGTCACGTAGAGATTGCCTCCTCCCAGCGGCCGGAATAGGTTGCCGGGCAATTCCTAAGCTGTCCGGCTACAAAACCCAGGCTGCCCGTGTGGTTCAAGCCTCCGTGAACAAAGTCCACAATGTCTGAACCGCTAACCGGAAAGGTCGCGCTAGTGACCGGCGCCGCGCGCGGCATCGGGCGCGCGATCGCGCGACGGCTTGCCGAAGCGGGCTGCGACATCGCGATCAACTACTATAACAGCCTCGACGAGGCGGAGTCGCTGGCGGTCGAGATTCGTTCGCTTGGGAGGCGGGCTTGCGTTATCAAGGCAAGCGTTGCCATCCCGGAGAGCGTCAAGGAGCTGTTTGCGGCCTTTGGCGAGGAGTTCGGCCACCTCGATATTGTGGTCAGCAACGCCGCTAGCGGCGTGCTCAAGCCAAATCTTGAGATGTCGCTGAAGCACTGGCGCTGGTGCATGGAGACCAACGCCCTCGCGCTCAATCTGCTAGCCCAGGGCGCAACCCCATTGATGGGTGAAGGCGGGCGCATCATCGCGATCTCGAGCCTCGGCGCCAGTCGGGCAATGCCCGAATACGGGTTCATCGGCGCTTCAAAAGCCGCACTCGAGTCGCTTGTTCGCTCCCTCGCGCAGGAACTTGGGCCGAGTGGCATACGCGTGAACACGGTCAGCGCGGGGGTCGTCGATACCGACTCGCTGCGGCAGTTCCCTCACCGTGAACAAATGCTGGCCGATTTTGCCCGCCGAACGCCCGTGGGGCCGATTCTCACTCCGCAGGACGTCGCCGGCGCGGTCTATTTGCTTTGCCTGCCCGAGGCGGCAATGATCAATGGACACACACTGGTTGTTGACGGCGGGTTTGCGATTTCCGGATGAGCGCGGCGGCGGACACAGGGCTCTCGGGTAGCTCGATCATTGTGACCGGCGGCAGCCGGGGCATCGGACGCGCGATTGTCGAACTGCTCGCCGCCGAGGGTGCCGATGTCACCTTCTTCTATCGCGATGCCGAGGCGGCGGCGGCGGTGACAGCCTCCGGACAGGCGGCCGGCCACAACATCACTGCAGAGCAAGTCAACATTCGCGACGCGCAGTCCTGCAATACGGCCGTGGAACGAATCGCCGAGCGCCGAGGGCATATCGACGTGCTGGTCAACAATGCCGGCGTGACCCGCGATAACCTTCTGGCGATGCTCGATGATGCTGACATCGCGACCGTGCTGGACACCAATATCGGAGGCGTCTTCAATGTAACACGCGCGGTCGTTCCCTACATGATCTCCCAGCGGTCCGGTAAGATCATCAATATGAGTTCGGTTTCCGGGGAAAAGGGCGGGCGCGGGCAGACCAATTACGCTGCCTCCAAAGGCGCGATCAACGCCTTCACCCGGGCGCTGGCGGTGGAACTGGCGCCGCGAAAGATTACCGTGAACGCGGTCGCGCCTGGCATGATCGAGACTGAGATGTCGCGCGAACTGCGCGATCGAGCGGTTGATGAGGTGCTATCGCGGATCCTGCTTCGGCGGATCGGCAGGCCCCAGGAGGTCGCCCGCGCGGTATGGTTTCTCGCGTCGAGTTATGCCGACTACATCACCGGCCACGTCCTGTGCGTCGACGGCGGTTTCAAGATGGAGTAGACAGGAAATGGACATGGCGGAAGCGGAATTCACCCAAGAAGAGGTAATGGTGGTCTACCCCACCGTCGCGGAGGCGATGGCCGAGGCCCTCGGCTGCGATGTCGGACAAGTCACGCTCAATGCCTCGCTAATCGAGGATCTCGATGGTGAGTCGATTGATTTCCTCGACATGCTTTTCCGCCTCGAGCGGGCATTCAAGGTGAAGATTCCGCGGGGCAAGATCATCGAGGAAGCCCGGGGCGAGCTGGCCGAATCCGACTTCGAACAGAACGGCAAAGTGACTGAAGCTGGCATGCAGCAATTGCGCGCCTATTTGAGCGAAGTGCCAGCCGAGCGTTTCCCCTCGCCGATGAAGGTGGCCGATATCCCGCGCCTTTACACGACGGAAACCTTCTGTCGGCTGGTGCTGCGGGCAAAGCGTTCCGACCTGACCGCGCACGCCCATCGCTGATGTCACCAAAGGCGCCGACTAGCCTGCGGGCAAGCCATTGAGCGCATTCACCTTTGTCGACAGAATCACTGAACTGGAGCCGGGCGCCCATGGGCGCGGCACATTCGCTGTGCCTCAAGGGCTGGCCGAGTTCCGCTCATCCCTTGTCGCCGAGGCTCTCGGCCAGCTCGCCGCGTGGGTCTCCATGGCGCATTTGGATTTCGCGCTGCGGCCGGTTGCTGGCCTCGCTGGCCAATTGAGATTCCTGCGCGATGTCCGACCAGGAGAATTGCTCGAGCTAGAGGTCGGTATCGATAGCTGCGACGAGACCGCGTTAGCCTATCATGGCGTCGCGCGGATCGACGCAACGCCGGTGCTCGAACTTGCTGACTGTGTCGGACCGATGCTGCCGCTGGCGGATTTCGATGCGCCCGACGCTGTGCGCCAACGGTTCGGGATGCTGTGCGAGATCGGTGCCCCGATTGGCCGTTTCATGGGGATCTCCGGCTTGGCAATTGAAGTCGGCGAGCGCGGCCCTGGCAAGATACACGCCGCATTGCGCATACCGAGGGACGCGGCGTTCTTTACTGACCACTTTCCCCGCAAAGCAGTTTTCCCTGGCACGCTGCTTCTTGACACACAGATCCGGCTGGCGATGGAGCTCGCGCGCGAAACCGCCGCGGCGGACCAGGATCTAGTAGCCAGATCGGTGAGCAACATGAAGGTCCGATCGTTCATTCTTCCCGGGCAGGAGGTTGAACTTAGAGCCGAAATTGGCTCTGAGGCCGATGAGTTCCTGACCGTCATCCAGGTTGCACGCGTGGACGGACGGCAAATCGCCACCGCGCGCATGACAATCACCGCGCGGGCGGCTTAATGGGCGAGCGTCGCCGGGTTGCCATTACCGGCATTGGGCTTGTCACGCCGGTTGGCACCGGTGTGGCGAGTAGTTGGGGTTCCTTGCTCGCAGGCCGCAGCGGTGTGGCGCCGATCGGCCTGTTCGACGCTAGCGGTTTTCCCGTCCGGATCGCAGCCGAGGTGAAGGGCTTCGATCCGGCTACCATCGTCGACGACCGCAAGCTCCTCAAATTCGCCAATCGCTCCCACGGCTTTGCGCTCGCTGCCGCCGAGGAAGCCATGCAGGACGCTGGAATTCGGCCGACGCCGGCTGATGCGACTCGCTGGGGTTGCTCTGTCGGAACTGGGATGATGGGCCTGGAGTTCACCGAGCTTGAGGCAATTCACCGCGAGTGCGCGCCCTCGGGCGAACTCGACACCGACCTCCTGCTTGAGTCCGATGCTGCTGCGGACCCGATTGCATTCTGCCGAAGCCAAGTGACATCCGGCCTCGCGCTACTGACGCGCCGCTTTGGCATTCACGGCTACGCCACCGCGGTGCACACCGCCTGCGCCTCCGGTGGCCAGGCAATTGGGACCGCGTTGAAGCTTATCCGGCGCGGTTCGGTCGATTACACGCTCGCCGGCGGATTCGACTCGATGATCAGCCCAGTGGGCCTTGCCGGGTTTTGTCTGCTCGGCGCGCTCTCGCCTGATAATGACAGGCCGACCCATGCGAGCCGGCCATTCGACGCGACGCGCAACGGCTTTGTGCTCGGCGAGGGGGCGGGATTCGTCGTGCTGGAGGAATGGTCCGCCGCGCGTCGGCGCGGGGCCCGGATTTATGCTGAGCTCGCCGGCGAGGGCAATTCGCTCTCAGGATATCGCATTACAGACTCGCCACCATCAGGAGACGGGCCGATCCAGTCGATGCGGCAAGCGCTGGCGGACGCTGGCGCACCGACCTCGGAGGTCGACTACATCAACGCCCACGGCACCTCAACGCCAATGAACGATCGCAGCGAGACCGCAGCGATACATGCGGTGTTCGGCCCCGGCACGGCACGCACGGCAGTAAGCTCGACCAAAAGCGTCACGGGGCACCTGATCGCCGCCGCCGGTGCTGTCGAAGTTGTTGCCTGCGCGCTGGCGATCCGGGACAGCGAGGTTCCCGTCAACGCCAATCTGGAAGAGCTCGATCCGGATTGCGATCTGGACTTCGTGCTCGGCAGCCCGCGCAAGCAGCACGTTCGAATTGCGCTTTCGAATTCGTTTGGCTTCGGTGGCTCGAACAACTGCATCGTGCTGCGCAATCCGGAAGAAATCGACGAGCGCGAGCAGGGCGGTAGCTGAGGAAAGCATGGCGCCGACACCAAGAACCCTCGTGACCGGCTGCGGCGCTATCTGCGCCGCCGGCCGCACGCCGGACGAGATTTGGGACGCGGTCGCCGATGGTCGCTCGGCGATCAGTGAGATACAACAATGGGACACGTCCGGCTGGCCGACCCGAATCGCCGCCGAAGTCCCCAACGTCAAGCCAGCCGAACTGCTCAAAGACCGAAAACTGCCCAAATTGATCCGGCGCACCGACATATTCGGGCTTTACGCCGCTGCGCGCGCGATCGACAGCTCGGGTCTCATCGGACATCGCAACGGCCTTGAGGCCGATGCGGCCGCGCACTTCAACGACCGCAGTGCCGTCTATGTCGGCACCGGCGGCGGCACCTATGACAGCCAATATGACTATCTCCCGCTGCTGGCCGTCGCCGAGGGAAAACTCGAGACCTTTGGCCGTGAGCTTGAAAGCACCGTCAACCCGATGTGGCTCTTGCGCGCCCTGCCGAACAACGTGCTGTGCCACATCGGCATCCGATTTGGGTTGAAGGGTGCCAATGCGTGCATCACCAACCATTGCGTCGGCGGGGCGCTGGCAGTCGGCGAGGCGGTCGCGGCGCTGCGCGCCGGCGAAGCGGATCGCGCCGTGGTGGTTGGGCACGACGCGTTGATCGAGCCGCAGCACATCCTTTACTACCAACGCGCCGGACTTCTGGCGACGGACTCAATCCGGCCGTTCGATGCGAACCGATCCGGCAGTGTGTTCGGCGAGGGTGCCGGCGCGCTCGTGCTGGAGACCGATGCCACCGCCGCCGCGCGCGGCGCGACCGTGCTCGGCGAATGCCTGGGCAGCGGCGCGACAACAGATGCGATGGGACTGCTTGCGATCCGAGCCGATGGCGACGGACTCGCCCGAGCCATCGCCGCAGCGCTCGAAGACGCCGGCATTGCCGCCAAGGACGTCGGCATGATCGTCGCGCATGGCAACGGCACCACGCAATCGGACGCAAGCGAGGCCGCAGCGATCCGCCAAATATTTGCCGCGAACCCACCTCCTGTGACGGCGCTCAAATGGGCGTTCGGGCATCTCTTCGCCGCGTCGGGCGTGGTCGAGACCCTGGTCGCACTATGGGCGTTGCGCGAGCGTAGCGTTCCCGGCATCGCCACTTTGCTCGAACTGGATCCGGACTGTGCCGATATCCAAATCGCCTCCCGGACGCAAGTGCCGCGAAGTGACATCGCGCTAGTGCTCAGCCGAGGCTTCGCCGGAACCAACGTCGCGCTTCTGCTGCGGGCGACAGCAACCGGCAACTAGATGACTATCAAAGCCGCAGAACCGTCCAGCGTCGGCATCGACAGCGTTGAGATCGCCCGCATCGAACGCCTCCTGCACGACACGCCAGAGGTGGATTTGGGCAAGCTGTTTTCCGCGCAGGAACTGCTGGATAGCGGCAACGGCCGAGGACGCGCCTCGAGCCTGGCGGCCCGGTTTGCCGCCAAGGAAGCCTGTCTCAAACTGTTCCCCCGTGAAACGGCGCTGAATACCCTCGTCGCCGCCGACTTCTCGGTGTCTCGCGACAGCTATGGAGCACCGCAGGTCGCTTGCAGCCAGGCGGCTATCGACGCGATATCCCGCCATCGCTTTAGCGGAATAAAGCTGTCGCTCACCCACAGCGCGACGACCGCCTCGGCGGTCGCGCTCGCCGAACGGGCGGAGATCCGCGTGCCGCTGGTGGGTAGGCTGGTCTATCATTTGTTGCCAATCCGGCGCCGGGTGATGCTCGGCAATCTCCGCCGAGTGTTCGGGACCTCGCTCAGCGAAGGCGAGATCATCCAACTCGCCCAGGCCCATTACGCGCATCTGACCAACCTCGTGCGAGAGTTTCTGGTCTATCCGTGGTTCTCGAAAGCGCGGCTGGCGGCGCTGGTCGAAGTTCAGAACCGCGCGGCGATCGAAGCCGCAGGTGCCAAGGACAAGGGGTTGCTTGTGCTCACCGGCCATTTCGGAAATTGGGAAGTATCGACAAACGCCGGAATCGCCAACGTCCCGGACGTGCGCGGCCGATTCTTCTTTTTGCGTCGGCCCTTGAAGCCTCGCTGGTTTGAGAATCTAGTGATTCAGCGGTCCCGCCGCGCGGGGCTGGAGACATTGCCCCACCGCGGTTCATTGACGGTGATCCTCGACCGGCTCGAATCCGGGAACGCAATCGTGTTTCCCTTCGATCAGCACGCCAGTGGACGGGACGGAGTGCGGGTGGAATTCTTCGGCCATCCGGCCGGCACCCTGCGGAGCCTCGCGATCCTCGCCATGAGCACTGGTGCGCCGGTTGTCCCGGCGGCAAGTTGGCGCGAACCCGATGGCCACCATGTTCTACGCTTCGAGGAGGCACTGCCAGTCATTCAGTGCGAGGATACCAATGAAGCAATCCGCCGAAATACGCTCGCCTACAATGCGGTGCTGGAGCGCCTGATCCTCCGGCATCCGGAGCAATGGTGGTGGATTCATCGCCGGTGGAAAGATTAATCCTCTTTGCTTTGCTGGCCGCGGCTGGGTCGACCCACGCTGTCAGATCGAAAGACAGCAAGACAATTGAGCCCTTGCCACCCCGCAAAGCGCGGCTGGTCGATGTTGCTTCCAGAACACAGCGACGGCGTAGGATCCATGCTAGTGGATGGAATCTAACGCTTGATGCCCGCGTCTGACAGCGGCGATGATTTCGTCGGGATCCTTTGTCCAGATGAAGGGCTGCGGATCGTTGTTGGTGTGTTCGAGGAAGCGGTTGATGGTGGCCTGGAGATCGACGATCGAGTGGAAGACGCCGCGCTTGAGACGTTGCTTTGCGAGCTTTGCGAAGAAACCTTCGACGGCGTTGAGCCAGGAGCAGGATGTTGGGGTGAAGTGGAAGAAAAAGCGCGGATGGCACGTAAGCCACCCGCGGACCTTGGGATGCTTGTGGGCGGCGTAGTTGTCGAGGATCACATGGACCAGCTTTCCCGCGGGCACGTCGGCCTCGATGGCGTTGAGGAAGCGAATGAACTCTTGGTGTCGATGGCGCTGCATGCACTGGCCGATGACACGCCCTTCGAGCACGTTCAGCGCGGCGAACAGCGTGGTCGTGCCGTGCCGCTTGTAGTCATGCGTCATCGTGCCCGCGCGTCCCGTCTTCATCGGCAGCCCGGGTTGGGTGCGGTCGAGCGCCTGGATCTGGCTCTTCTCGTCAACCGACAGGACAACGGCGTGCGCCGGCGGATCGACATAAAGGCCGACGATGTCCCGCAGCTTGGGAATGAACTCCGGGTCACGCGACAGCTTGAACTGCCGGACCCGGTGGGGCTGAAGCCCGTGCGCCCGCCAGATGCGCTGTACCGCGCTGACGCTGATGCCGACCGTCTTGGCCATCGCCGGCGCCGTCCAATGTGTCGCCTCGTGGCGCGGCGCACTCAGCGTCAGCGCGACGACGCGGTCAGCGATTTCCCGGCCGAGCGGCGGAACGCGCGAGGGTCGCGTCTTGTCCCGCAGCAACCCCTCGACACCCTCGTGCATGAAGCGCTCCTGCCAACGCCAAACCGCTGTCTTGCTCTTGCCGGTGCGGCGCATGATCTCGACCGTGCCGAGACCATCCCCGCTCAGAAGGACGATCCGTGCCCGCCACACGTGTTTCTGCCGGCTGTTCCGGTCCGCAACGACCGCTTCGAGACGAGCACGGTCGGCGGTACTCACATCGACGATGATTCCTGGCCGCATGCGCCAGACTCGCACACGACGTGCCCGGCGAGAATCCCTCGCGGGATTCAAACGTCAAATTTTATCCACTAGCTAATCCGACGGCCGACGGTCACACCCCGGCTCGGCCGGGCCATCATCGACCTTCGGCGCCCGGGTCGTGTTGTTGTCAACCCGCCCTGCCAACGCCCCGCCTTCGCCTTGCCAGCGTCTCAAACTCAGCCCAAGATGCCGTCGGCTCGCCTGTTGCTGGGCCGGAGCGAGACAGCTGGAGGAAGCTCATGCGCGGTTCGGCACGGGGGATTTCCCAAATTGTCGTGGTCGGATCGATCCTCCTTCTCGGCAGCCCCGCCGTCGCCGCCGATCCCGTTGCCATCGCTGACGAGATTGTCGCCGCGGTCGCTGGCGGGACACGTATCGCGACCTATGAGATAGCGACCGAGGCCAACGACGTCGTCACCATTACCGGCTTCGCTATCGCCGACGAGCCCAATGGTGCGTTCGGCGAGATTGCCGAAATCATCGTCGTCAATCCGGTGATACGCGAGCAGGGCGGATTTGTCGCTCAGTCGATGCTCCTGATCGACGGCAACATCACCGACGAGGCAAACGTCCTGCGTTGGGATGTTGTTGAACTTGTCGATTTCGTGGTCCCGCCGGTTGCCGATCTCGCGGCCGAGGGCGGACCTGAAATCCCGCTGACCGCGCTTGACATCCGGCACGTGGTCTTTGATCCGCCGCAAGCCAATGACGTGGTCATCGAGGGCGTCACTCTGCAACTTGGCGACGTTATCGAAGGCGTCCCCTATTCGGTGGCGATCAGTCTGACCGGCATCGAAGTGCCGATGGACATCGCCGACAATTCCGACGCGTTCTCAATCTTGCAATCGATGGGCTTCGCTTCGCTGGTGATGGACTTCAACATTGCCGGGACATTCGACTCTGAATCCGACACGCTGTTCGCCGAGTCGATTGGCATCAATATCCGAGAGTTCGGCTTTCTCGACATTTCAGGGGTGTTCTCCGGACTGCCGCTCGGTCTGCTGCAGGAGCCAGGCGGCGTCGAGGAATTGCTGGCCTCGGCAATGGTCGAATCGGTACGCATCCGGTTTGAGAATAATGGGGCGATGGACGCGTTCATGCGTGTACAGGCCGAACTCACCGGGGTCTTGCCTCAGGAGGTCGCCTTCGGACTGGCCGCGGCATTTCAAATATTCCTGCGAACTTTGGAGAACCCGACATTGGAGCAGCAGGTCGGTGCCGCGGTCGGCGCGTTTCTCCGTGATCCGCAGACAATTACGCTCATCGCTGAGCCTGATGAACCGGTGCCGTTGCTCGAGATTGTCGGTCTAATCGTAAGTGCTCCGACGATCTTGCCGATCGTGCTCGATTTGGTTGTGACGGCTAACGATTAGCTCAAGCGCGGACTTTAGCGAGAGCGCCGAGGACCCGGCCGCGAACGGAGGAATACATGCTGAAGCAGATCAGGCGACACGGCGCGGCTGCCCTGATGTTTTGCGGAATGGTGGCGCCGCCAGCGACCAGTTCTGCACAGGACGCCGATACCGCCACCGCAGCGCTTGCGGAGTGGGTCGCCGCGATGGACGTGCTGCCCGAGATCGAGGCCAACTACGATACACTCACTGGGAATGGCGACCGGGCGGTGTTGAGTGGCCTTGTCATCCTCGGAGCCGAGATCGAGATCGTGTTCGAACCGATAACAGTCGCCGGCTATGACAATCTACCGCCGACCGGTTTGGCATTCGGTTCGTTCAGCGTGGATCGCATCCAGGGGCGTACCCCAACGGCCGAGATCAACATCATCGATCTCTCGATCGACAATCTGGTTGTTCCGGAAACCGGATTCGTGTTCGACGCTGATCGGCCGATTTCCTCTATCCTAGACATCTGGGGGAGCTCCAGCCAAATCAGTATCGACGAGCTTGCAATGGGCCGAATCGACATCGGCCAATTCGCCGGCGGGCTGAATAGCGTCGTCTCCTACCACAATTACATAATCAGAGGCTGGGCAGACGGCCGTATCGAATCAACGCACGCCGGTCCGCTGGTGATGGAATCACCGTCTCCGGACGGCCTGTTCGTGATGACGGTCGACGAACTGGTGTCGGAAGATATCGACTTCAACGCGCTTGTCCGGGTGTTTGACCCGGTCGCGTACAAGGCCGGCGACCGGGACTGGCGCTCCGTGCTTGGTCATGCCGAGTACAGCAACATCATCCTCGCTGCCCCCAATATTCAAATGCGGATTCGGGCGATCGAACTCGATGATTTCGAAATGCGGCTGGCTGCCGAGCCATTCACGCCGGTGCTCGAGCGGTTGCTCAGCGATCCAGACCTCTCATCGCGAGAGGCCGATAGCCTTATGCAGCAGATCCTCATCGACCTGATCTCACCCTGGGGGCTGGGCGGATTCAGCATTCAAGGTCTCGACATCTACGCCGACGAAATCGACCGTTTCCATATCGGCGAGTTCCGTATCCAACAGGTTTCCCTCGACGGCCTTGGCGAAATCGGCCTTTCCGACGTCGACATCGTTGTTGGCGGCGATGGCTATCTCAAACTCGATCATTTTGCCTTGGGCGGAATCACCCTTCCGCCCGAGGAAACTCTTGAGATGTTGATCGCGAACATCGCCGCCGGCGGCGAGCAGAACAATGTCGAACAGTTCATTCCAGCGCTTGGATTCATCGAAATCGGTGGATTTGAGTTCGCTGTCGCCGGGACGCTCCCGGTCACGATCGATCGGATGCTTGTTACCAGCGGCGGCTATATCGGGCTCGTGCCGACCGAAGGGCTGCTGGAGTTTCGAGGGCTGGTCCTGCCGTTGACTCTGATCGACGGCGAGATACGGCGTGTGCTTAATCAGCTTGGATACACCGAGCTGGTGTCCGAGTTCGGCCTGTCTTGGAGCTGGGACGAGGCGACCGAGACGCTACTGATAGACGAGTTGCGTTTCGCCGTCGCCGATGCCGGATCGATCGCGGTCAGGGTTGAGCTTGGCGGCATTACTCGGGCAATGATGGAAAACTCGGACGCCATCTCCGAAGTGGCGCTATTGGGGTTGACGCTCAATTGGGCCGAGATCGTCGTCACCGATGAAGCGGTGGCCGATCGGCTGTTCCAATGGACGGCGGAGGGAACCGACACGCCGCCCGAGCAATATCGCGACGAGTTCATCCGCGGTCTGCCGTTCCTGCTGGCGATCACGATGGATCGAACCATCGCCGCGGCGATCAGCCCAGCCCTGCAGGAATTCCTGCGTGCGCCATCAACGCTGACGATATCGGCACGCCCAGACGAGCCGGTGCCGTTGATCCTGCTGGCGGCGTCGGCCGATGAATCGCCGTTCTCGCTGCTCGAGATTCTGCAAGTCGATTTGGCGGTCGGTCCGGTCGACTAACCTCCGCGTCTAGCTTGCCGGAGCTTACTCCTCCGGCAGGTTCAGCCGGATGTGAAGTTCGCGCAGCTGCTGCATTGAGACTTCCGACGGGGCTCCCATCATCAAATCTTCAGCCTGCTGGTTCATCGGGAACATCGTCACCTCGCGCAAATTCTCCTCACCGCACAGCAGCATGACAATGCGGTCGAGGCCGGGAGCGATGCCACCATGCGGCGGCGCTCCATATTGCAGCGCCCGCAACATGCCGCCGAACTTTTCCTCCAGCACCTCCTCGCCATAGCCGGCGATGGCGAAAGCCTTTCGCATGATGTCGGGCTGGTGGTTACGGATGGCTCCTGACGAAAGTTCGACGCCATTGCAGACCACGTCATATTGATAGGCGAGGATTTCCTGCGGGTCCTTCTCCTCCAAAGCGGCGAGGCCGCCCTGCGGCATCGAAAACGGATTGTGGGAGAAATCTATCCGCTTCTCTTCCTCATCCCATTCGAACATTGGGAAATCGACGATCCAGCAGAAATCAAACCGATCGGTTTCGATCAGGCTGAGTTCGTTGGCGATCCGCTGCCGGGCGCTGCCGGCGAAAGCAGCCATTTTCGTCGGCAGACCGCAGACGAAGAAGACGGCATCGCCGTCGCCGATGCTGAGCTCCTCGCGGATCGCCTGGGTCCGATTCGGGCCGACATTCTTGGCAATCGGGCCAGCACCCTCTCCGTCATCGCGGAAGAAGATGTAGCCAAGGCCGGGCTGTCCCTCATGCTGCGCCCAGCCATTCATCCGATCGCAAAATGCGCGGTTGCCGCCTCCCGCCGCCGGGATCGCCCAAACCTCTACCTTGAAGTCAGAGGCGATCTGACCAGCAAAAACACGAAATCCCGAATCCCGGAAGTGCTCGGTGACGTCCCGCATTTCGATCGGATTGCGAAGGTCTGGTTTATCGGTGCCATATTTCCGTATCGCGTCAGCGTGAGTGATGCGCGGAAAGCTTTGGCTCACCGGTTTGCCGTCGGCGAACTCCTCGAACAAACCGCGAAGCACCGGCTCGACGGCAGCGAGGACATCCTCCTGCTCGACAAAGCTCATTTCGATGTCGAGCTGATAGAACTCGCCGGGCGAGCGGTCGGCGCGTGCGTCCTCATCGCGAAAGCAGGGCGCGATCTGAAAGTAACGATCGAAGCCGGCGACCATAATCATCTGCTTGAACTGCTGCGGCGCCTGCGGCAGCGCGTAAAACTTTCCCGGATGCAGCCGCGACGGCACCAGAAAATCGCGCGCTCCTTCCGGCGACGAAGCAGTGAGGATCGGTGTCTGGAACTCGAAGAATCCGGCCTCTATCATCCGCCGGCGAACCGAAGAGATGATCGCAGCGCGCTTGAGGACATTGCGATGCAGCCGGTCGCGGCGCAGATCGAGGAAGCGGTAACGCAGTCTGATCTCCTCAGGATAATCTTGATCACCGAAGACCGGCAGCGGCAATTCTGCTGCTTCGGACAACACCTCGATCGCGCCAACAAAGATCTCGACTTCTCCAGTCGGCAGATTGCGATTTACGGTTTCGGCCGACCGCGCCTTCACAGTTCCGTCGGCCTTGAGCACCCATTCCGACCGCACCGACTCGGCGATGGAAAAGGCCGGCGAATCCGGATCGGCGACGATCTGGGTGACGCCGTAATGATCGCGTAGATCGATGAACAACAGCCCGCCGTGATCTCGAACGCGGTGGACCCATCCCGATAGGCGCACGGGCTGACCGACGTCAGACGATCGCAGGTCGCCGCAAGTGTGGCTGCGATAGGGATGCATACACCAAATTTCCTGGAGAATTGAGGTGATAGGCGGGCCGGCCAGCGGTCGCCAACACGGCGGAAAGGCACATGCCGCCCAGCCTTTGTCAAGGCGGCGGGTACCTCCCACGGCAACCTCAAATCGACGGCGCGGTTTGAGGGCGAGCCCGCGACAATCTATCCGTAACCCCCTATACAACCGCCATGGAATTGATCACCCGCTCAGAGGATGTAGCCGCAGCCTGCGCTCACTTGGCGCAGGCTGAATTCGTCGCCGTCGATACCGAGTTCATGCGCGAGACCACCTATTGGCCGCGGCTCTGCCTAATCCAGATCGCCGGCCCTGACGACGCGGTGCTGATCGACGCGCTGGCGCCGGACATCGACCTTGCCGCTTTCTTCGATTTGATGAGCGACGAGACCGTTCTCAAAGTGTTTCATTCCGGACGCCAAGATATCGAAATCGTCTTTCATCGCGGCGGCCTGATCCCACGTCCGGTGTTCGACACCCAAATCGCGGCAATGGTCTGCGGCTTCGGCGATTCAATCAGCTATGAGCAACTGGTGAGCCGTCTGACGGGCGCCGAGATCGACAAAACGTCACGCTTCACTGATTGGGCGCGACGGCCGCTATCGGAGCGACAACTCGTGTACGCTTTGGCCGATGTCACCCATTTGCGCGAGGTTTATGGGGCACTGGCCAAACAGCTCGATGCGAAAAAGCGGTCGCACTGGGTGGCGACTGAAATGGAAATCCTCACCTCCCCCGACACCTACCGACTGGAGCCGGAGCAAGCTTGGAGGCGGCTGAAATTGAGGGCCCGGCGGCCGATCGAGCTCGCAGCTCTGCAGGCGCTGGCCGCCTGGCGCGAGAGGGAGGCTCAATCTCGTGATCTGCCGCGCGGCCGAGTGGTCAAGGACGATACCCTCTACGAGATCGCCACGCAGCTGCCGACCAGCACCGTCGCCCTTGCTGCACTGCGTACAATTGGCCGCGGGTTCGAGCGATCCAAGGCCGGCGAGAGAATCGTCGAACTAATAAAGGAAGTCGCGGCCAGACCTCGCGATACATTACCGAAACTACCGAAAACCCGGCGTCGCTCGGATAACAATGGTGCTGCTGTGGATTTACTCAAGGTTCTGCTTAAGATGACCTCCGAGCATCATGGGGTGGCGGCCAAGGTGATCGCCACGGTCGACGATTTGGTGGCGATCGCAGACGACGATAATGCCGAGGTGCCGGCGCTCAGCGGTTGGAGATTTGAGCTGTTCGGCGAGAACGCCCTGCGCCTGAAGCGCGGGGAGCTTGGTCTGAAGTTCGACGGCGGTCGGGTTCGCGCGAGCAATATCGGCGAGGCCAGAACGGCTCAGACCGTCGAATAGTCGCCGTTAGTGTTCGATCGCGATCGCCGCCTCCCAGCCGCCCAGTTTGGCCAGCTGGAGTAGCCGACGCCTGACCCGATCGCCGGCAAGTGGCTCCAGATCAGGCGGCAATATCAGGGTCAGTTCGTGCCCGCGCAGCTCGATCCGAGTCCGAGTGATGATCCCGGGCATCGCCGCGGAGATCATATGAGCGACCCGGATCGTGCCTCCGAGCAGGCGCGCCCGTTCGATCAATCGCGGTGTCGCGATTTCTCGCAGCCGGGGAGAGGCGAATTCGGCACCGATACCTTCGTGCCGGTAGTACACGGCCAGTGCGAGGTAGGCGCGCCCGGGATGGTCAATGCCAGTGAGGGCAGCATTGGCAATCATGTTGAGGCTCTGAAGGCCGCGATATTCGGCATGGGCGCGCCAGCCAATATCGGCGAGAAGGCAAGCGGCTTTGCGCAACCTGACCTCGTCTACCGCCTCGTTGATTTCCATCGCCGCGAATACGCCGTCCGACCAGGCAGCCAGCTCCCGAGAATGACGCGGCGACCGGGAACGAAGAATAGCGAATTCCTCGGTTGCGACTAGCAACGGGTCCTGGGCCTGCCGGCTCTGATCCATCAAGTCGTAAAGGTGCCCCTCCCTCATCCCCAAGGCGGACATCACGATTCGGGCCGGCTTCATCGCGGCAAGCATACCGGCGAGCAAGATGGCGCCGAAGGGCAGTAGCGGACGGCGGTTCTTCGAAATAGCCTCGATCGAGTCGAGCGACTCCACCTCATGCTGGCCCACCATGCGACAGAACTCGACCGCCTCAGAGGCCTCGATCGTATATTGGTGCATCACCCGCAGCGGGTAGCCGGTCTGTGACATGTGCAGCCGCGCCAGCGATCGCCAGGTGCCGCCGATGGCGTAGAAATCGCGGCGTCTGCCTCGGGTCAAGACCTTTGACTCAGCCAGTGTCTTGGTCACGATCTTTTTCGCCATCGAGCGGTCGCCGCCAGAAGCGTGTTTCAGCGACAGGCCACCGATCGGATGGGTCTCGCCCGAGCCTAGCTCGGTACCGCTGACATCAACTAGTTCGAGACTGCCGCCGCCGAGATCGCCGGCGATCCCATCGGGATTGCGAATGCCGGCGACGATACCCAGCGCCGACAGCTGCGCCTCTTCGCGGCCGGCGAGAACGGTCGCCGCGGTCCCGGTTATTTCCTCCACCGCGGCGATGAACGCCTCACCGTTTTCGGCATCGCGAACGGCCGCCGTGGCCAGGATATCCACGCGCCCGACACGCAGCTGCTTATTTAGCGCGGCAAAACGCCGGATCGATTCCAGCGCCGAAGCGACTGCCGATTCCTCCAGTTTTCCCGAAGCGGAAACGCCGCGGCCAAGCCCACACAGGGCCTTCTCGTTGAATAGCTGGGTCGGAGCACGGCTGAGATGCTCGTACACTACAAGCCGTACCGAGTTCGAGCCGATATCGATGACCGCGACCGGAGTGGAATTGGCGATCCGTCCCGGCGCTCCCTCCGGCTCGTCGTTCCCGGCCGGGGGCCGATTATCGTCGGATAGCCTTGGGTGGATTACGCTTGAGAGATTTGCCACGCCCAGACAAACTCGGATTTGTCATGAAGTATTGATGGGCGTTAAAGCGCCTTTCGCCCTTCCGCGGCAAGAGCCGAACCGATGTGCCGTCGGGGAGGACTCGCCACGTTTGTTGGTTGTCCGCCAGATTGGCGACCATGATCTGCTCAAGTACCTGTTGATGCACCGTTGGATTGAGCAGTTGGACGACCGCTTCGACGCGGCGATCGAGATTGCGCGGCATCATATCGGGAGAGCCAATATAGACGATCGCCTCCGGAGACGGCAGCGCGGCGCCATTACCGAAACAAAAGATTCGAGCATGTTCGAGAAACCGGCCGACAATCGAGCGAACCCGTATGTGCTCGGACAGCCCCTCGATCCCCGGTCTAAGGCAGCAAATCCCACGCACCACGAGATCGATTTCGACGCCGGCGCAGCTGGCGTCATAGAGCGCATCGATGATCTCGGTGTCGACAAGCGAGTTCATCTTCATCCAGATCTGGCCATGACCGCCAGCCTTGGCGTGCTCGCCCTCGCGGGCAATCAGCTCCAACATCCGTTGGCGCAGCATCGTCGGCGAGATCGTAACGCGCTGGAGCTCGCCCGGCTCGGCGTAGCCGGTGATGTAATTGAAGACCCGGCCGACATCGCGACCGATTACCGGGTCGGCGGAGAAGAAGGATAGGTCGGTATAAACTCGAGCCGTCACTGGGTGATAGTTGCCGGTGCCCATGTGAACATATGTGGCGAGCCGCCCCGATTCGCGCCGGACGATCAGCGACATCTTGGCGTGGGTCTTGAGTTCGAGGAAGCCGTACACGACCTGAACGCCGGCGCTTTCCAAATCACGGGCCCAGCGAATATTAGCTTCCTCGTCGAAGCGTGCCTTCAACTCGACCAGCGCCGTTACGGTTTTGCCCGCCTCGGCAGCCTCGATCAGGGCGCGGACGATCGGCGAGTCGTTGGAGGTGCGGTAGAGCGTCTGCTTGATCGCGACGACATCAGGATCGGCTGCGGCCTGACCGAGGAATTGCAGCACGACGTCGAAGGATTCATAGGGATGATGGACAATCAGATCCTTCTTGCTGATCGCCGCAAAATAATCGCCGCCATGGTCCCGTATCCGCTCGGGAAAGCGAGCGGTGAACGGCTCGAATTTCAGGGCCGGCAGGTCTAGTGCGACCAATTGTAACAGATCGTTGAGTGCCAGGAGACCGTCGACGAGGAACACGTCCTCGGCACCGATGCCGGTTTCACGAGAGACCAGTTTGCGCAGTGCTTCCGGCATCGAGGCCTCGATTTCGAGCCTTATCACCGAGCCGCGCCGACGGCGCTTGAGTGCGCTCTCGAATAGACGCACCAGATCCTCGGCCTCTTCCTCGACCTCTATGTCGGAGTCGCGGATGATCCTGAAGACGCCCTTGCCTTCGATCCGGTACCCCGGAAACACGGTATCGGTGAACAGCGAGATCGCCTGCTCCAGGCTGACGAAACGGTCAATGCCGGGCTCGCCCGAGGGCAACTGGACGAAACGGTCGAGGGTCGGCGGAACGCGCAGCAGCGCGGTCATTCGCGCGGCGGTCTTGAGATGCACAAGCTGGAGTGCGAGCGAGAAACCGAGATTGGGGATGAACGGAAACGGGTGGGCCGGATCGATCGCCAACGGCGTTAGAATCGGAAAGATTGTGTCCAGGAAGTAAGCGCGGAGCCAATCCAACTCATTGGCCGTCAATTCGTCGCTCTCGGCGAGAACGACCCCGGCTCGGGCCAGCTCGCGCCTTAGGGTGGCCCAGACGCCCTGCTGATCGGTCGTGACTTCGGAAACCACCTCGCCGATCAGTCGCAATTGCTCGCCCGGCGTCCTGCCATCATCGCTGATATTGGTGACGCCCTCGCGAAGCTGGCCCTTCAGCCCGGCAACGCGGACCATGAAGAACTCGTCTAGATTGTTTGCCGAGATCGACAGGAAGCGCAGCCGCTCCAGCACCGGATGTTTGGTGGCGGCGGCCTCCTCGAGAACGCGCCGATTGAAGTGCAGCCAGGAAATCTCGCGATTGACGAACCGCTCGGGGCTGCTGCGGAGCGCTGCCCCGTTGCCAAGCAAGGACTCGTCCGCCGGTCCCGGTGCGTTCGGGTGTGTGTTCAGTTGATCCATGACGCCCTATTCCGAGGGCAGTCTACATCAAAGATTGTGACTATTTCGCTTTTGTCGGATCGAGGGCATCTTCGCCGCCCAAAGCCGACAACACCGACGCTGCCAATTGCCGGCTCAGCGGCCTGCCGGAAGCAAGTGCTGCCTCGTCGATTTTGTCGACCAGTAACGCCGCCGCGGCAAACGAACGCTCCATACGCCGCACCAAATAGTCCAGCAAAGGAGACGAAGCCACCAACTGCCGGTCCGAGAAGAGCTTCACCAAGACCCGTTTCAGAAACTCATCGTCCGGCGGAGTCAGCCGCGCAGGCCGGGCAGCCCGAAACCGGGAAGCGAGGTCTGGCAGTTTCGCCTTGCCTGCGACCCCTGGTTCGCGTGCCGTCAACAGCACCGAAGTGCCACGCTCACGGGCCTCATTGAGTAGGTGAAACAATGCGATCTCGCTGTCGCCACCGCGATCGATATCTTCGACCGCGATCGGGGCATCGGCGGTGAGAGGCCGCGGATTCCGGCCGCCCAGCTCTTTCGCAGTGGTCATCAGCGCACCACTGATCTCCGCCCAAATCTCGACCAGATGGGTCTTCCCCGACCCTTCCGGACCAGCAAGCAACAGGGCATTAGCCGGCCAATCGGGCCAAGCCTCGATCACCGCCAGTGCGTCGCGATTGCAGTCGCCGACGACGAAGTCGGCTCGGCTCAGCGCCGGAGGATGGCCGAGGCCGAGCGGCAGCTGATCCCCCGACCCTATCACACCTTGTCTCCAGCCTCACCTTTCGGTTCCGGCGGCGATGGCCCACCGCCATAAAACGGGCTTTCGAGGTAGCTCTTGACGCCAAATCGGACCAGGACTGCGACAATCGCCGCTGCCGGAACCGCAATCAATGTGCCGACAAAGCCGAACAGCACGGTGAAAGCGAGCAGCGCAAATATCAGCCATACCGGATGAAGGCCGACACTGCCGCCGACCAGCTTGGGCTGGAGGTAGTTGCCTTCCACCAACTGGCCGACAATGAAGATCGCGGCAGTCACCGCAATCCAGATCCAATCTCCGGTCGGCCAGAACTGCGCCGCCGCTACCCCGACGGCGGCAACGAAACCGATCACCGTCCCGACGAAGGGGATGAAACTTAAGAGGCCCGCCATCAAGCCGATCAGAAGGCCGAAATTCAGGCCGATCGCCGCTAGAGCGATGCCGTAAAATAGCCCGAGAATGACAACGACGAGGCCTTGTCCGCGAACGAAACCGGAGATCACCCGGCTCATCTGCCGGCCGAGATCACGGATCGTGTCGGCATGTTGCCGCGGCAGCAGTTTGTCGGTCGCAGCGATCATCCGATCCCAATCATAGAGCAGATAGAACGCCACAACCGGGGTGACGACCAACAGCGACAGGATCGTCAGCAGAGCCCAGCCGCCGCTCCAAATCGAACCAAGTATGCCCGACAGCCAATTGGCGCCGGAGCCAACGAAGCCGGCGATCTGATAGGGCAGACCCTCGCCATCGATGCCGAGATAGCCGGCAAGTTCGCTCTCCAACATCGGTGCCAGAAGCTGCTGCAGGTCGACGATCAGCGCCGGCAAGCGATCGATCAACCCGGTGAGCTGGTTGATCAGGACCGGGATCAGAACCAGCAAGGCAACGATGAAAATGATGGTAAAGATCGCCAGTATGATCAGCGTGGCGGCTAATCGGCTAAGCCCGCGCCGCTCAAACCAATCGGCTACCGGATCGAGCAAATAGGCAAGCGCCATACCGGCTACGAAGGGCAATAGAATCGAGGAGAAAACGTTCAGGAAGAGGATGAAGGCCACCAGGACGACGAGCCAGAAGACTAGCTGGCGTCTCGGAAATAGTGGTTTCAATTCTGAACGGTCCTCGGCGGACATATGCCTGCGCTCCTAGTCCTGAGCCATATGGCGAGCCCAATTCATGAGATATGCCGTGGCTGAAGCAACGGTCAACACGCCGACCACCCAGACCAATACATCGTTGACCGAACCCAGGCCGGCGTCAAAAGCGAGATTGCCGAGTACCAGAGCGGCGAAAATAATCTGAGCGGCGGTGTTGATCTTGCTGATAACAAGGGGCTTGACCTCGATCGGGCGATCGAGAATCCAGGCGAGGATGACCCCGCCAATGATAAGCAGGTCGCGGCTGACGACCATAACTGCTAGCCAGCCGGCAATCTCATCTACGAAGGTCAGCGAAAGGTAGATCGAAACGAGCAAAACCTTGTCGGCGATCGGATCGAGATAAGTTCCGAGCCGCGAACGAAGATTGAATTGCCGAGCCACGAAACCATCCACCCCATCGCCGATCCCAGCGATGACAAAGACGACGAACGCCGAGCCAAAGGCACCATCGGAAATGAACCAAATGATCAAAGGGACGAGCAAAAGCCGACCGATCGTGATCAGATTGGGCAGGGTCAAGGAGAATCCCTCACGGCTGACGCTTCGTGCTGGGATAGCGCATTGCATCCTCCGGGCAAATGGGACGATCGATCAACCATCACAGACCTGCGTGCGAAGGCCCGTCGCCGATGAATGAGAAATCCTCCCGATCGCGCGCGATTCGTTACACCGACGCCGGTGTCGATATCGATGCCGGCAATCGTCTGGTCGAGTTGATCAGACCGGCGGTGGAAAGCACCAAACGGCCGGGAGCAGACGGGACGATTGGCGGCCTTTTCGATCTTAAGGCCGCCGGGTTCGTCGACCCGGTTTTGGTGGCGGCCACGGACGGTGTCGGCACCAAACTTAGGCTTGCGATCGAGATCGGCAAATATGACACGATCGGAATCGATCTGGTGGCGATGTGCGTCAACGATCTCATTGTCCAGGGTGCCAAACGGTTGTTCTTCCTCGACTATTACGCGACCGGGCAGCTGCGGCCCGAGGAAGCGGCTTCGGTAGTCGAAGGTATCGCGGAAGGTTGCAAAAAAGCGGGAGCGGCGCTTCTCGGTGGCGAAACGGCTGAAATGCGGGGCCTATACTCGAATCAGGATTTCGACCTCGCCGGGTTCGCCGTCGGGGCGGTTGAGCGCAACAAGCTGTTGCCGCGCCGGGACATCGCGCCCGGAGACGTCATCCTCGGCCTCACTTCCTCCGGCGTCCATTCCAACGGCTTCTCGCTGGTTCGGCGATTGGTGACCGATGCCGGCCTCTCGTGGAGCGACGAGGCGCCGTTTGCAGCGGGGACATCGCTGGGCGAGGCCCTGTTGGCCCCGACCCGAATCTATGTCCCTGCCATCCTCTCGGCGTTGAGGCAGACCAGCGGCGTCAAGGCTTTGGCACATATCACCGGCGGCGGGCTGACCGAGAATGTGCGGCGGATTCTGCCGCCCTCAGCCGGCGCGTGGATCGACTTGTCCGCCTTTTCAAAGCCGCCGGTATTTGATTGGCTGCGAGAGGCCGGCGAGGTTGAACAAGCGGAGATGCTCAGGACCTTCAATTGCGGCGTCGGCATGATAGCGATTGTCGATGCCGCGACCGCGGATGACGTTGCTAGTGTCCTCACTGGAGCGGGGACTATCGTCGCCGCAATCGGAGAGATCAAATCGCGACAGGGACACAAGGCAATCAGCTATGTCGGTGGTCTCTGAGGGCGTTCAAATATGAGCCGGACACGCACCGCGATCCTGATTTCCGGGCGCGGCAGCAATATGGCGGCACTGATTGCTGCGGCTACCGACCCGTCCTTTCCGGCAGAGATAGTGCTCGTTCTCTCGGACAATCCGGATGCTGAGGGCCTTGAGAAAGCGGGGCAGGTCGGCATCGGTAGTACTGTGATCGAGCGGAGCGAATTCGCCAATCGAGAGGTGTTCGAGACAGCGATTCAGCAGCGCCTTGAGGAAGCCCGCGTCGAGCTCGTTTGCCTGGCAGGGTTCATGCGGGTGTTGTCGGCTGAATTCGTCGATGCCTGGCACGATCGGCTGCTTAATATTCACCCATCGATCCTGCCGGTGTTTCGGGGCCTCGATGCCCATGAGCGTGCCCTGGCAGCTGGTGTGCGATTGCACGGCTGTACCGTGCATTTCGTCCGACCCGAAATCGACTCCGGACCGATCATCGCCCAAGCTGCCGTGCCCGCGTTTGGGGACGATTCCGTCGACACGCTGGCGGCACGGGTGCTTGAGGCCGAACACCAGATCTACCCGATGGCGGTCGGTCTTGTTGCCTCCAAGCGGGTACGGATCGACGGCGACAAAGTCATCATCGAGCGGGCGTCTGATCAAGGATCGGATCGTCTGATCGTGCCCGACATCGATGTTGTGTAGCTTGGCCCGGGAGCCAAAATGGTAAGCACTGCCTTGGTCACCGGAGCAGCGGTCCGGATCGGCCGCTCGATCGCAGAGAGCCTCGCCGCCGATGGCTGGGCGGTGGCGATTCACTACGGGCGTTCGCAGGAGGAAGCGGAGGCGGTGGCAGCAGGAATCGTGAAACACGGCGGCCGCGCTCACACGGTTTCCGGCGACCTCACCGATCTCGACGCCCTTGCCGGAATAATCGACCAGGCGGCAGCGGAGCTGGGAACGGTCGAGCTCCTGGTTAACAATGCCGCGATCTTCGAAAGGGACGAGATCGGCACTCTTGAACCAAGCCAATGGCAGCGCCAGATGGATATCAATCTCGCCGCGCCGGTGTTCCTGTCCAAGGCTTTTGCTTCCGCGCTACCGGAAGATCGGCGCGGTAACATCGTCAATATCATCGATCAGCGGGTGTGGAAGCCGGTGCCGGATTTCGTTTCCTATCAGCTCAGCAAGTCGGCTTTGTGGGCGGCCACCGTCTCCCTTGCGCAGGCGCTCGCCCCGCGCATTCGGGTCAACGCGATCGGGCCGGGTCCGGTGCTGCCGAGCTGGCGGCAAACGCCGGAGGATTTTGCGAGGCAGGCCGCTAGCCTCCCGCTGGGAAAGGGGCCGGCGCTTGAGGAGTTCGGCCGCGCGATTCGATTTCTGGTCGAGACCCCGTCGGTGACCGGCCAGATGATCGCGCTTGATGGCGGTCAACACCTTGCCTGGAAAACGCCGGATGTCGTCGGAATCCCCGAATAAAGCCAAAGCGCCGGAACGCGGCCGCGACCTTGTCGTCAACCTGCGATCCCAGGACGGCGCCGGAGCGATCGCGGCCGCCGCCAAACGGCTACCGGATCGGCCCGGCGTCTACCGGATGATCGGCGACGATGCGACGGTGCTCTATGTCGGCAAGGCGCGGAGCCTCCGCAAGCGGGTCGCTTCCTATACCCGCTTGTTCGGCCAAACGAGCCGGACGATGCGGATGGTCCAGGCAACTGCCAGCCTTGAAGTGATCGTTACCCGCACCGAAACCGAGGCGTTGCTGCTTGAAGCCAATCTGATCAAGCGGCTCCGGCCCCGCTACAATGTGCTCCTCCGGGACGACAAAACTTTTCCCTACATTCTGATCACAAGCGACCATCAAGCGCCCCAGATCGTCAAACATCGTGGCCCGCATCGGCGGAAGGGGGACTATTTCGGACCGTTCGCATCCGCCGGCGCCGTCGATCGTACGATCAACGCGATGGAGCGCGCCTTCCTTCTCCGATCATGCAGCGACGGCGTTTATGAGAGCCGGACGCGGCCCTGCCTCCTCCACCAGATAAAGCGTTGCTCCGCGCCATGCACCGGCGAAATCGCGCTTGGCGATTACGCCGAGCTGGTGCGCGAGACGAAGGATTTCCTTCTCGGCAAGAGCCAAAGGATTCGAAGGGACCTCGCCGCGGCAATGGAGGCATCTGCCGAGGACCTCGATTTCGAACAGGCCGCCGCCTATCGCGACCGCCTCGCGGCGCTGTCGCATGTCCAGGGCCATCAAGGCATCAATCCGCGCGGCTTGAACGAAGCGGACGTCTTTGCCTGCCACCAGGAAGGCGGACAGACGGCAATCCAGGTGTTCTTCTTCCGCACCGGCCAGAATTGGGGCAACCGCGCCTTCTTCCCTCGCGCCGACAAGAGCCTGGATTGCGATGAAGTATTGGAATCGTTCTTGGCACAGTTTTATGACGATAAACCGCCGCCTCGGTTGATCCTTCTTTCACATCGGATCGAGCAGCAGGAACTGCTCGCGACGGCATTGTCGGAGAAAGCTGGAAGAAAGATAATGGTGAGCTCGCCGGTGCGTGGCGAGCGCAAGGATTTGGTCGAGCATGCGCTCGCCAACGCGCGCGAATCGCTCGGGCAGCACCTGGCTGAAACGTCGTCACAGAAGAAGCTGATGGAAGGCGTTGGCGGCACTTTCGGTCTGGCCGAACCACCGCACCGTATAGAGGTTTACGACAATAGCCACATTATGGGGGCGCAGGCAGTCGGCGCGATGATCGTGGCCGGAGCAGATGGGTTCGAGAAGAGCCAATACCGCAAGTTCAATATCCGCTCGACCGCTATCACCCCGGGCGACGATTTCGGGATGATGCGCGAGGTGTTGCAGCGTCGATTCTCGCGCCTCCTGCGCGAATCGCCCAAGGACGGAGCCGAGGATGAAACTGGAGAGGACGCCCCGTCGTGGCCGGATCTGGTATTGATCGATGGCGGCGCCGGGCAACTATCGGCTGCGGGCGACGTTCTCGCCGATCTCGGACTTGAGCTGCCGATCGTTGGCATCGCCAAGGGCAAGGACCGAGATGCCGGCCTTGAGAAATTTCATATGAAGGGCCGCGAGCCGTTCATGCTCCAACCACGCGATCCGGTGCTCTATTTCGTGCAGAGGCTGCGCGATGAGGCGCACCGATTCGCGATTGGAGCTCATCGCGCGAAACGGAAAACGCAGCTGAGCAAGAATCCGTTGGACGAAATCAGCGGTGTCGGGCCGACACGCAAACGCGCGCTCCTGCGTCATTTCGGAACGGCCAAGGCGTTAAGCCGCGCCAGTATTCGCGATCTCGCCGCGGTGGACGGGATTTCGGAACAAATGGCCCGGATCATCCACGACCACTTCAACGCGCACTAACGGAACATCGTTGCCAGAGCTTGACCACAGCGTCAGCGCGCGGTCTTCTGGCACCGGAAAGGATGCGGGCGACCAATTCGAGAAGCCGCGAACCATGGCTCAGCCCTCAGAGCACTACGCGCACACTCCTCGGGTCAGCCCGGTCTCTCTGCCCAATCTGCTGACCTACGCCCGGATTCTGGCGGTTCCGGCGGTGGTTGCCAGTTTCTACATCCCCGGCGCCGCCGGCCACATCACTGCCCTGGCGATCTTCATCCTGGCCGGAATCACCGACTTCCTTGACGGCTATTTCGCAAGGGCCTGGGGTCAGCAATCGGCGCTCGGGCGGATGCTGGATCCGATCGCTGACAAGCTTTTGGTGGCGGCGGCACTGTTGGTGCTGCTTGCTGAAGGCACCATTGGCGGTTGGTCGCTTTGGGCGGCACTGGTGATTCTGTCGCGCGAGATTCTGGTCTCCGGGCTGAGGGAATCATTGGCCGAGGTCCGGGTCAGCGTGCCAGTGACTCGGCTCGCCAAGTGGAAGACCACGGTTCAGATGGTGGCGATCGGTTTCCTTTTGATCAGTCCGCCGGGCGATCCAATCGTTCCATACACGGCAGAAATCGGGCTGACGTTGCTTTGGATAGCCGCCCTCGTAACCCTCTACACCGGTTACGATTATTTCCGAGCTGGCTTCCGGCATTTGTTGGGACAGGACAGCTGACACTAGCAGCGAATGGTTCGCTCGACGGATTGACCGTTCGTCATGCCTAGCCGACGATCTCGACCTCAGCGAACCAATAGGCAATTTCCTGCTGGGCGGTTTCGAGCGCGTCGGAGCCGTGCACCGAGTTCTCGCTGATCGAATTGGCGAACTCCTTGCGAATTGTGCCCGGTGCGGCGTCGGCGGGATTTGTGGCCCCCATCACTTCACGATTGCGGGCGATCGCATTCTCGCCTTCGAGCACCTGGACCACGGTCGGGCCCGAACTCATGATTTCGCATAGCTCACCGAAGAATGGCCTCTCGCGATGGACCGCGTAAAAGCCCTCCGCCTGAGCGCGGCTCATCCAGACCCGCTTCGAAGCGACGATTCGAAGGCCAGCCTCCTCAAGCTTGGCGGTGATCGCCCCGGTGAGGTTTCGCCGAGTCGCATCCGGTTTGATCATCGAAAAGGTCCGTTCCGCAGCCATGTTTGCTCCCATTGGTAATCGGTCGTCATCGGGCGCGGCTGTATAGCCAGCCATCGGCGGCCGGACAATATCGCCGTCCACCACCAGGCATGCGGCAATTGTGCCGCGCAAGGCGGGTTGATCCTCGGTGCCGGGGCGACCCTCCCGGCCAGGCGACCCGGGTCGCGAAACGAGACCCTTGGACGTTCAGGTTTGCTCGCGTGTTCGAGGATCGGACGCCGCCAACCCCAGGTCTATTTGCGGGTGATCCCCATCTTGTGGACGAGACCCGCCGCAGCCCCACCAACCAGCGGGCCAACGAAGTAGATCCAGACATCTCCAAGCGCCGCTCCTCCCTCGATCAGGGCCGGTCCCAACGACCGAGCGGGGTTTACCGACGATCCAGAGATCGAGATGCCCGCCAAGTGGATCACCACCAGCGTGAGCCCGATCGCTATGCCGGCAATCGAATTATCGACACCCTTCTGCGTTGCGCCGAGAATTACGGTTACGAAGAGGAAGGTCGCGATCGCTTCGAAGACAAGAGCGCCGGCGACCCCGGCGAGGCCCGGGCTGTTCGTGGCGAAGCCCGCGCTGGAGTCAAAATCAGGCATCCCGGAGGCGATTGCCAGCAACGCCAGGGCGGCAACGATGCCACCGAGAAACTGAGCAACGACATAGCCGACAAAATCAGACACCGACATTTCGCCCGCCAGCAACACCCCGAGGCTGACCGCCGGATTGATATGCGCACCCGAGATGGGACCGATGCCATAGGCCATGGCGGTCACGGTCAGCCCAAACGCAAGGCTAACACCGAGGAGGCCCACTTCCGGCAACATGAACAAGATCGCGCCGCAACCGAAGAAGATCAGCGCAAAGGTCCCAATGAATTCAGCGATTGGTTTTTTCATAAGACAATCAGCTCAGTAGATTGGTGGCAGCGGCGTCGCGACAGTGCAGGGCCCCGGTGCTAGATCGGTGTGACTTGGCTCCAGCCGGGAAGAATGCGATTGGACACGCCGGAATTGCGGGCCAAATCGATCAGTGTGCTTGTCCAATCGGTTATAGTCAGCCTCCCCATTCCAGCCGTCCTATCTCCTAGCGACTTGTCCGCGGCAAACCAAGAGCTTGGGTCGATCAATGCGTGGAAACAAACCGGAATCGATCAGTGCTGCCCCTGGAGCGATAGTGTTCTTGGCGCCAGCCGACCGCCATCGGCGAGACAGTTCGGCCGATCGATGCCCTTGCCTCGCCGGATCGGGCGCGGCACAAGCGCTGAATGCTTCAAATCAACGACCTCACCTATCGGGTCGGCGACCGCGTGTTGCTCGATCGGGCCAGTCTGAGCCTCTCAGACAGCGCACGCGTTGGGCTGGTGGGACGGAATGGCGTCGGCAAGACGACCCTGTTCCGGATCATCGCTGGCGAATTACCACTTGAGAGCGGAACCGTTTCGCTGGGCCGAACGCGTATCGGCGAGGTCGAGCAAGAGGCGCCGGCGGGTGAGGCGAGCCTTATGGATGTGGTTCTCGCGGCCGACGCGGAACGGGCCGAGCTTCTGGACGCTGCCGAATCGGAGACCGACCCTCACCGGATCGGCGAACTGCACACCCGGCTGGCCGACATCGATGCCCATTCGGCCGAGGCAAGAGCAGCATCGATCCTCGCCGGTCTCGGCCTTGACACCGACGCGCAGCGCCGACCTTGCTCCGACCTGTCCGGCGGCTGGAGGATGCGGGTGGCGTTGGCCGCGGTGCTGTTCTCCGAGCCGGATCTGTTGCTGCTGGACGAGCCGACCAACTATCTCGACCTTGAAGGAACGCTGTGGCTTAACGGCTTTCTGGCACGCTATCGGCATTCGATCATTGTGATCTCGCATGATCGTGGCCTCCTCGACACTGCCGTCAACGCCATCGTTCATCTCGATCAAGCCACGCTCACGACCTATCGCGGCGGCTACAGCCAATTCGACCGGCAACGTCGCGAGCGCCAGGCGCTGCAATCGAAACTGGGCAAGAAGCAACAACAGCAGAGGCAACATCTGGAGGCGTTCGTGGAGCGATTCCGCGCCAAGGCGACCAAGGCGAGACAAGCGCAATCGCGGCTCAAGGCCCTGGAAAAGCTGACACCGGTCACCGAAATGATCGATGATCGAATCT
The DNA here is from genome assembly GCA_963667605.2 of Kaistiaceae bacterium. Lineage (GTDB taxonomy): Bacteria > Pseudomonadota > Alphaproteobacteria > Rhizobiales > Kaistiaceae > JADLGL01. The sequence continues at coordinate 70,313 of CAXXUZ010000002.1, read as the reverse complement.
ATCCGTTCTCGATCCCAAATCCCAAGAAATCGGCTGCACCGCCGATCCTGGCGCTGGACGACGTCGCGGTCGGCTACTACTCCGCCATCCCGGTGCTTCGCCGGCTCGAACTCACAATCGCCAAGGATGATCGGATCGGGCTTCTCGGCCAGAATGGCAACGGTAAATCAACTCTGGCGCGACTGCTATCGGGTCGGATGGCGGCGCTTTCGGGATCGCTTCGTAAATCCACCAAACTCAAGGTCGGTTACTTCACGCAGCATCAGCTGGATGAGCTCGACCCGAGGCAGTCTGCTTTCGACCATGTCCGAAAGCTTCTCCCCGGGAAAGGCGAGGCGTTGGTCCGTGCTCGGGCCGGCACGCTCGGACTCCCCGGCAGGATGATGGATACGCCCGCGGGCGACTTGTCAGGTGGCGAGAAGGCGCGGCTCCTACTCGGTCTGGCGGCCTTCGGCGGGGTAAACCTTCTGATCCTAGACGAGCCGACCAATCATCTCGACATCGACAGCCGCGAGGCGCTGATTCAGGCTCTCAATGATTTCACCGGCGCGATCATGATCATCAGTCATGACCGGCACTTGATGGAGACGACGGTCGATCGTTTCTGGCTGGTTGCGGCTGGTACCGTCCAAGCCTTTGACGGCGATATCGACGATTACCGTCGAATGATCCTTCGGCGCCCGCCCGATCCCTCGGCCACGGAAGCAGTCGCGCGCCGCTCAACGACGGCGCAGAAACGGCGGCGGGACGCGGCACAGCGGCGGACGGAGACCGCACCGATGAGGCAAGAGATAAAAAAGGCCGAAGCTTTGATCGCCGGCCTTCAAGAGCAGATTCGGAAAATCGACGCCGTTCTCGCCGATCCACGATCATATCGGACAGCTGCGGCCGAGATGACCGAAATGGCGAAGGCGCGCGCGGCCGCACAGGGCAAGCTCGAAGAGGCCGAGGAAGTTTGGCTGGGGCTTGCCGAGGAACTTGACCGCGCCAACGCCAGCTAGATCGCCGCCAGCCGAAAGCGCCAAGAGCGGGGCGTAATCGAATAAACTCCCAGTTGGCTATGTGTTCGTATTACACAGCCATATCGCTCGGCGGTCGAGCGGAATCTAGTAGTCAAACAGGTAGTTCAGACCGAACCGGATCAGATGGGCGCTATTGCGATGAATGAACGCATCGCCGTCGGTGTTGCTCGTCGTGGCGGCGCCGAGATTGAAATAATTGTACTCCAATTTCGCCGTCCAATTGGTGTCGAAAGCGAACTCCGCACCACCGCCAATGAGATACCCGTATTGCGGGCCGCCGAGTGTGGTGGTGTCGGTTGGATCGGTGACGCCGCCGTCGAGATCACCATAGGTGGCCGAATATTGCGTCATGATCCCGCCTGCGGTCGCGAACAGGAGCGTCCGGTCCAAAGCAACACCCAGCCGTCCAGAAAGCGTCGCGTACCAGCCGTAGCCAACCATTCCCTCGTCGTCATCGAGAACGCCGTTGGCGCCATCGCCCAAGAACAAAGAGAAGGCATCGGCGAGGGCGAGATGGCCGCCCGTCGTCTCAGCGCCGACGACGAAAGCTCCCGATTGATAATTGTAGCCAAGCGTCACGCCGGCTAGTAAGCGCGGGGTTAGCCCAAGCGACAAAGGCAAATCGCCATCGTCGAAACCGCCAGGGCCGTCGCCGACACCGGTGACGATCGATGCGTCATTGGTCGCGGATGAATAGCCGAAGCCATAGCCGGCAAAAGCACCTACATAGGGCCCCTGCCAGCTGAACACCGGAGGAGCGGCCATGACCGGCGCGTCCACGACAACGGGGTCAGCCGCCATCGCAGGCCCGGCCAGCGCTACAAGCGCCGCACCCGCAAACAAGAACTTCTTCATACTGCCTCCACCGTGCCACAAAGACACAGTTGAACCAGCAAGCAAACTATCATCTGGCAGTGGGAGGGTCTATAGCCGGAATGCCACACTGGACACTAAAACCACGCTTTCCGACACGAGGCCAAGAAGAGCTCCGAAGCACTTATTCGGTCGGCGCTTTTTCTTCCCAGCGACCATCCTCTCCCTGTTGCCAAAAGGTCGTCTTGTGGTCCTCCCTTGGCACCTGTCTCCACCATTCCCGAGCGGTCTCGACCGCCTCCTGGTCATTGCCGTCAAACAGTATGACCACCCGTCGGTAAGGTTCGATCGCGCCCGGCGGCACGCCGTCGACCAGAAATCGTACATCAGCATTGTTGCGATTCTCGGCGTCCGACAACAGCAGAATCGGCTGATCAGCGGCAAATTCCGACGTTGGGAGACCATGCGGCAAGAATGAGTCGTCGCGATAGGTCCAAAGCTCGGCATCGAGAGCCTCAGCGTGCTCGTCCGAGCTAGTCTGCACCGCCGCACGCCACCCTCGCTGCAAACAGCGTTCAAGCAGTCCCGGGAGAACGGCTTCAAGTGATTGATACTGCAGGCGGTAGAAGAGAATCTCGGTCAGTGCCCGTCAGCCCCCATACTGGTCGGCGACGAGCTGGTCCAGCAGCCTCACGCCGAAACCCGATCCCCAGGATTTGTTGATGTCGCTTGGTGGCGAGGCCATGGCCGTTCCGGCAATGTCCAGATGCGCCCAAGGGACGTTTTCGACGAACCGTTTCAGGAATTGCGCTGCGGTGATGGCACCGGCATCTCTGCCGCCGATATTCTTCATGTCGGCGAAACGCGAATCGAGCATCTTGTCGTAGGATTTGGCCAAAGGCATCCGCCAGATTTTCTCGCCGGTTGCCTCGCCTGCGTCGATAATCGCATCGGCCAGTGCGTCATCGTTTGCGAACAGGCCGGCGTGATGGTGACCGAGAGCAACGATGATCGCGCCGGTCAGAGTGGCAAGATCAACCATCGCCTTTGGCTTCAGGTGCTTTTGCGCGTAGTGCAGAAGATCCGCCAAAACCAAACGGCCCTCTGCGTCGGTGTTGATCACTTCGACGGTCTTCCCGGCCATTGAGGTGACGATGTCGCCGGGCCGTTGCGCATTGGCGTCCGGCATATTCTCGACCAGGCCCACGATTCCAACGACATTCGCCTTTGCTTTACGTTTTGCCAGCGCCGACATGGCTCCGGCCACCGCGGCCGCGCCGCCCATGTCGCCCTTCATGTCCTCCATCCCGGCCGACGGTTTGATTGAGATTCCCCCGGTGTCGAACACCACTCCCTTGCCGACCAGGACTAGCGGCTTAGCCGTCGTCCGACCACCTTTCCAGCGCATGATGACGACCCGCGGCGGACGAGACGCGCCCTGGGCAACGCCCAGAAGAGCACCCATTTTCAACCGGCTGAGTTCCTTCTCGCCGAGAATCTCGATGGCTACGCCGTCGGATTCGAGGCTCTTCAAGCGAGCGGAGAACTCCACCGGTCCGAGCAGGTTGGCAGGTTCGTTGACCAGATCGCGGGCGAGATAGACGCCCTCGCCAGCAGCGGCGCGTGAGGCCCAAGCCCGACGGACCTTAGCGGCCCCATCAATCGCGACTGCCACCGCCGAAATTGATTTCTTCTTCGGAGCCCGTTCGCTGTTATCCGCTTCGTCTGTCCCTTGGTGTTTGTATTTATCGAATCGATAGGCGCGCAGCACCATTCCAAGACAGAACTCGGTAGCACCATCTGCTACTTTGCCGCCGAGGCGTTCCAGGAAGACGGTCGCATCCGGCCCGCCGTCAATTGTTGCCAGAACGACGCCACCCAGACGGCGCCAGTCATCCCGGGTCAGATCGGCGGGGGGCCCCAGGCCAATCACGATAAGCCGCTCAACGCCGGCAATGTCTGGCGCAAGGATATTTAGTATGGTGCGGATTTTGCCTTTGAAGTCAGCCGCCTTGGCCGCTCGTGCGATCAGTTTGCCTGTCTTCAGTGTATCCGCCTGAGGGCCAAGAGCGAGCTTGTTGTCGGCAAATAGAACGACAACCCGACGATGGCTGCTGCCGGGACTAATGAATGTTATCCTAGGGGTGAGACTCATGGGTCCCTCATTTTTGCGGGATGAGAGGCGTGGAACGGACAGCGCCAAAATTTGAAAGCGAGGTGATCATGCCCAGGATGGCGAATATGGCAAGATCATCGACCGTCTTGTCCTCCAAAGCGCGTATCTCGCCGACTGCTTGCCACTTCGGGCGCGTCCGCCCGGCCTCCGCCAGATGAAAGTCATCGAGCGCTATCTCTTTCGGCGCCTATTCTCCGGGTTCATCATCGCCTTCCCGGCTCTGTCGATCAGCATCTGGCTGAGCCAGGCGCTGCGGGAGCTCAATCTTGTCACCGACCGCGGCCAAGGTTTGCTCGTCTTTCTGGAAGCGTCAGTTCTACTCATCCCCGGCCTGATCGTCATCATCGGGCCCGTGACGATGTTGATCGTAGTGATTTCGACCATCAACGCGCTCAACGGCGATTCCGAACTAGTCAGCCTCGGCGCCAGCGGTGCCTCACCGCGGGTGATGCTGAAGCCGGTATTGGCACTCGCAGTCCCGGTTGCTTTGTTGTCGGCAGCCTCCTCGCTCTACCTCAATCCCATGTCGGCGGTCGCGAGCTCCTCCCTGATCGAGGAGGTCAACGCCAATGTGATCGGCTCCCTTATTCGCCCTGGGCAATTTCGGACCCTTGGCGATGATGTTGTCATCCAAGTGGCGACCATCCACCCGGATGGCACACTTGAAGGCTTGTTCGTGTTCGATCGGCGGGAACGAGATGAAACGATCGCCTATATCGCCGGGGCCGGAGCCATGTTCGAAAACGATTCCGGTCGGTTCCTGCTGATGCAGAACGGCGTGATTCAGCGCCGGCAAGCTCGGTCCGGCACAGTGTCCATCATCCAATTCGCGTCCTACGCATTCGATCTGACGACGCTCGCCAGCCAAAGCACCAGCGGAGGCCTTGGGCCGGCGCAGCGTGACCTTGCCTATTTGCTCAACCCGGACCCGAGCGACCCGATCTACCAGGACAACCCCTTCCGCTACGCGGCCGAATTTCACAACCGAGCGACGATCCCGCTCTATGTCCTGGTGCTGGCTTTGCTCCCCTTGGCGATGCTGGGACAAGTGCAAGCGGCGCGGCAAAGCCGTGGTTGGATCACGACCATCACTGCCACCCTCGGCGCTGGAGTGATGGGCGTCTGGGTCTATCTGGCGGGCGCGTTGGAAGCTAATCCGGCAATTCTTTCATTGATTTATGGTATACCCTTGATCGGAATTATTCTCCCGATCTTGGTGATCTTGTCCGGCAGACGACCACGGATCATCGGGTTGCGCGGCGTGCTTCGAGCGATCGGCATCGGCCGTCGCAATCGACCAGCTGAGATCGAATTATGACCATCGGCCTGACCCTTTCGCGTCATATTGCCTGGCAGCTGGCCAAGTGGATCTTGCCTATCTTTGTTGTCTTTATCGTGCTGATGATGGTAGTCGATTTCACCCAGCTGGCGCGGTGGATCGGATCGTCGAATCTCGACACGCGGACCGCGGTGCTGGTGTCGGTTCTTCGCGGGCCAGGTTTGGCCGAAACGGTGCTCCCGTTCGCGGTCCTGTTCGGGACCATGGTGGCTTTCGTCCAGTTGAACCGACGCCTCGAATTCACCGTAACGCGTGCGGCGGGAGTTTCGGCCTGGCAGATCCTCCTGCCGGCGAGCGCCGTTGCGTTCACCATCGGTGTCTTGGCGGTTACGGTCTACAATCCCGGAGCAACGGCGCTGCGTGAATGGTCGGTGACCATTGGCGGCCTCGGCAATTCCAGCTTCACCAATGGCGGCCCGGTCTGGCTCCGGCAAGGCGGCAACTCCGGTCCGTCGATCATCGGCGCCTCGGAAACGGCCGAAGAAGGCATGGTTTTGGCTGGAGTCACGGCTTTCTTGTTCGACAATAGCGGCGAGTTCACGAGGCGAATCGATGCCCCGACGGCACGACTGGAGGGCAATGAATGGGTCTTCGACCGACCGGTCATCATCACAATCGGCCAACCGCCTTATTCGACTGACGAATTCCGGCTCCACACCAACCTGACACTGCCTCAGATTCGGGAGTCGTTGGCTGATCCCGACACGGTACCGTTTTGGCGACTGCCGGGCCTCATCGAGATCGCCAGCGCGACATCGCTTCCGGCAAATGATTTGCGGCTGAGGCTCAACGCACTCCTGTCATTGCCCGTCCTGCTGGTGGCGATGGTCCTGATCGCTGCGGCGGTATCGCTCAAATTCTCAAGGACACTCAATATCGGGCGCTTGATTGTCGCTGGCACGGCCAGCGGCTTCGTGCTTTACGTAATATTGGTGGTTTCTAGAGATCTTGGCCGGGGCGGGATTGTATCGCCGATTGTTGCAGCGTGGGCGCCGGTGTTGTTGGCGGTTCTTCTTAGCGTCTCGGTCCTTCTGCGCGAGGAGGATGGGTGAAACCTACCACCATCCTTCGCTGGCCGTGGGGCCTTGGCCTTGGGCGGGCTGGTCTGATTTTGGCTGCCCTGTGCATGGTAGGGCTGGTCTCGGCACTGCCTGCGCGCGCGACCACTAACCAGCTCATCCTGGAGTCGGATCAGCTGGTCTACGACTATGATTCAGACATCATTTCGGCTGTCGGCAACGTCGTCGTCCGATATCGTGTCTATGTCATGACCGCCGATCGTCTCACCTATTATCAGGCTACCGGCCGGCTGGTTGCAGTCGGTAATGTCACTATCATCGACGGCGCCGGCAGTGTTTTCCGGGCGGCCCAGGCCGACGTTACCGACGATTTCCGCGAGGGATTCATAGAGCAGCTCTACGTCGTAACGGTCGATCGAACCTTTTTCACCGCCGAATCGAGCCGACGTTCCGACGGTCGGGTCACCGAATTCTACAACGCCACTTACACCGCCTGCGAGGTTCGGTTGAACCACGAAGAGCGGCCGCCATTGTGGCAGGTTGGCTCTGCCAAGATCATCCACGATGAAGAAGAGGAGGTGATCTATTTCGAGCGGGCGAGGCTCGAATTCCTGGGCGTCCCGGTCGCTTTTGTACCCTATTTGTCGACCCCGGACCCGTCGGTGACTCGCGCCACCGGCTTCCTCTTCCCCGAGGTCAATGTCTCGACCACCCTCGGCTTCGGCGTCGGCGTTCCCTTCTTCTGGGCGCCAGCGCCCAATTATGACCTAACGCTTACGCCAACCTACTTTACCAAGGCAGGCCTCTTGGCAGAAGCCGAATGGCGGCATCGGCTCGGCTCGGGTATCTACACGATCATCGCAGCCGGCATCTACGAAAAGGGCCCGCCCCGGACCTTCCGCGGCGCTGTCCGGACCACCGGCGATTTCGACATCAACCGGTTCTGGCAATTCGGCTGGGACGGCACGCTGCAGAGCGATCGCAGCTTCTCGCGCGACTACAGCACGGTGAATACGAGTGCCCCTTTCGTTGCCTCTCAAATCAATCTCACCGGAATCATCGAACGGACCTATTTCGATGCGCACGCCTATTACTTCCAGAACGTGGGCGACCCGGGTGACCCCCGCAACGACCAAGCCCGGCAGGCGACGGTCCATCCGGTAGTCGATTTCGAGCGGATCGTCAGCATTCTAGGCGGCGAGCTGCGCTACAATGCCAACATCATCAGCATTTCGCGCGGTGAAAATGATCCGTTCACCGTTGGCGCCGACACCTATTATTACGGGCTTGCCGGCTCCTATAATCGCATCAGCCAGCAGCTGATCTGGCAGCGGCGGATGATCGGCCCGATGGGCCAGGTCTTCACCCCCTTCGCCTTCGCCCGTGCCGATCTCTACGTCCTCGACCTCGATGCCCCGCCTCCGGGCGTGACCACCGACAGTTTCGTCAGCCGCCTCACCGGCGGCGGCGGATTTGAATGGTCCTGGCCGTTCCTGATCCAATCTGGCCAGAGCAGACACATCATCGAACCGGTGGTCCAATTGGTGGCGCGCCCGAGCGAGACGATGATCGGCGCCGTGCCGAACGAAGACGCTCAGAGCATCATCTTCGATCCCACCAACCTGCTGGTGCTCAACCGATTCTCCGGCAACGACCGAATCGAGGGCGGCACCCGGCTCACCGTACTGCTCCGCTACAATGGTCAGTTCGGTCACGGCTATTTCGAGGCGATTATCGGTCAGTCGTTCCAGCTAGCCGGCCTCAATTCATTTGCCATCGCTGGGGTCAACAATCCTGCGGTCGGCACCGGTCTGGAAACGGCCAGCTCGCACATCGTTGCAGCATTGTCGGCAACGGATGGAAAAGGCCGGTCGATCAGCGCTTCCGGTCGGTTTGATCCGGCGACTTTCGAACTGCAGCGCGGGATTCTCTCGGCCAGCGGGGTGTTCGGTCCGTTCTCGACCTCGACCAGCATCGCGTATGAGCGCTCGATTTTCGACATCGAAGGAATGCCCGACAGCGCCTTTCTCATCACCAGCAACGCGGCATTGCAGCTCGGTGATTTTTGGAACCTCGCCGGAACTGTCGACTACGACGCGGTCGTTGGGGCGGTGGTCGGGGATTCGGTCACGCTCCGCTATGAGTGCGATTGTATGGCATTGTCGATCACCTATTCAGAGAAGCGAGCACCTGGATTGGTGCTCGATCGCAGCGTTATGTTCGGCTTGCAGCTGCGAACGCTCGGCGATTTCGACATTACCCAGCGGTGACGAGACACGTTTCCATGGTTTTGTCGTGTTCATTCGGCCAATTTCGGGTAGGTCCTCGGCGCTGAACCCCGCCGCCCGTGAAGTTTGGAGACTGTCCCTTGAAGATTAGCCACTTCCGCCACGCGATCGTGTGGGCATTGGTGCTGCTGGCTCTGGTGCCGGCCAGCCACGCATTCGCGGTCACGCTCGAAGTTGTCGTCAACGGAGTACCGATCACCAGTTATGACATCGCCCAGCGGGTGGCATTGCAGCGGGTGTCGGGGCAGACGGCCAGCACAAATGCGGCAACCAATCAGCTGATCGACGAATCCATCCAGGTCAGCGAGGCTCTTCGGCTCGGCGTGCGGGTTTCCCAGCAGCAGATCGACGCCGCGTTCGCGTCAATCGCGCAGCAGGTCGGAATGAGCGTATCGCAGTTCTCTGCGGCGCTGCGCGAGGCGGGGGTCACTCCGGACACGCTGAAACAACAGGTCCGGGCACAGATCTATTGGTCGATCCTGATCCAGGCGCGGCTGCAGACCAATCCAGTCGTTCGCCAGGACGACGTCACCGCGGCCCTCCTTGCCCAAGGAGGCGCCAACCAGACAGTGCGCCAATACCGGCTGCAACAGATTATCTTCGTGGTGCCACAGGGTTCGTCGAACAACTATGTCAACCAGCGGCGCAGCGAGGCGGAGTCCTTCCGCCAGCGGTTCAGCGGTTGTGAAAACTCTCTTACACGGGCTCAAAACCTCCGAGACGTAACTGTCCGCGACCTCGGCCGCGATGTATCGCAGCTAAGCCAAACCCAGTTCCAAAGCGTGCAATCGACCAGTGCCGGACGTACCACTAGGCCAGAGCGAACCAGCCGAGGAATCGAGATCGTCGCGGTGTGTTCGGTAACCGAAGTACAGGCCAACGAGCAGGCCCGAACCGAGATCCAGAATGAATTGCTGATCGACCAAGGCGAACAGATCGGCCAGGACTATCTCGCCGAGCTTCGCGAGAACGCGATCATCATCCGCTACTAGCGATGGAGCGGCCGCGCTCGGCCCTGGCGCTCGCTCTGACCATGGGCGAGCCTGCCGGCATCGGTCCGGAGATCACGCTTGCCGCCTGGCGGCAACGCAACGCAGTTGGCCTGCGACCCTTCTATTGCCTGGCCGACCCCGACATGCTGCGGCAGCGCGCCGAATCGTTGGGCTGGGATGTCACCATCATCACGACTGAAGCCGACCGTGCCGTGCAGGCGTTCCAGGACGGCCTGCCGGTGGTTCCGCTATCGCGGGCGGCGAAGGCGAAACCGGCCGACCCGAATCTCGACGATGTCGCACTCATCGTTGAATCGATCAAGCGGGCGGTGGAGGACGTTCATGTAGGCCGGGCTGCGGCGCTGGTTACAAATCCGATCAACAAACAGGCGCTCCGGGCTGGAGGCTTCGCTCTTCCCGGCCACACCGAGTTCCTCAGCGAGCTCGCTCGGAAGTGGCACGGAGACGATTTTCGGGCGGTGATGATGATTGCTGGTCCGGAGCTGAGGACGGTACCAGTGACGATCCATATTCCGCTTGCCGAGGTACCCACGGCAATCACAATCGACCTCATCGTCGAGACTGGGCAGATCGTGGCGGCCGATCTCAGGAGACGATTTGGGCTTTCGGCGCCGCGTCTCGCCGTCGCCGGGCTCAATCCGCACACCGGCGAAGAAGGCAGCCTCGGCTCGGAAGACGATGCCGTCATTCGGCCGGCTGTCGAGGCGTTGCAGGCGCTCGGAATCGCCGCTACCGGACCGTTGCCAGCGGACACCATGTTCCACCGCGCGGCGCGAGAGGCGTATGACGTCGCGCTCTGCATGTATCACGATCAGGCGCTGATCCCGGCGAAGACGCTGACCTTCGACGAAGCCGTCAACGTAACGCTGGGGCTGCCGCTGATCCGCACATCTCCCGGCCACGGCACCGCTTTCGATATTGCCGGCAGCGGCCGTGCCAGGCCGAGCAGCCTTATCGCGGCGCTGGGGCTGGCAGCGCAGATGGTCGCAACGCAGACTGCTCGATGAGCATCGACGACGGCCTTCCGCCGCTGCGGGAGGTGATCGCCCGGCACGGCCTTGCGGCACGCAAATCATTGGATCAGAATTTCCTGCTCGACCTCAATCTTACCGGCCGGATCGCCCGCGCCGCTGGTGATCTTGCCAATGTTACAGTGGTCGAAATCGGACCCGGGCCGGGCGGGCTGACACGAGCGCTGCTGGCGGCGAGAGCGGCGAAAGTGGTGGCGATCGAACGCGACCCGAGGTGCTTGGCGGCACTGGAGGAGATCGCCGAACATTGGCCAGACCGGCTCGAAATTGTCATCGGCGACGCGCGAAAGCTCAAACTCAACGACGTCGCCGACCGGCCGATCAAGGTGGTGGCGAATCTCCCCTACAATATTGCAACGCCGCTCTTGGCCGGCTGGCTGACAGCCGAGTCCTGGCCGCCGGATTGGCAATCGTTGACGTTGATGTTCCAGCGTGAGGTGGCCGAGCGGATCATCGCCAAGCCGGCGGCGAAGAGCTATGGCCGGCTGGCGGTTCTGGCGGGCTGGCGAAGCAAGGCGAAAATCCTGTTCGAGGTCGACCCTCGCGCCTTCACGCCCGCACCGAAAGTGGTTTCGTCGCTGGTGCAATTTGTCCCACGCTCGAGCCCGGCGAACTGCCGCCCCAAGGCGCTGGAGCGCGTTACCGCCGCCGGGTTCGGCCAGCGGCGCAAAATGCTGAGGCAAAGTCTCCGCTCGCTTGGCGTCGACACCGCCGCCCTCCTTGCCGAGGCTGGCCTTGATGGCACCGTGCGGGCGGAAGAGATCGACATTGCCGGCTTCGTCGCGCTCGCCAACGGCTACGACGCTTTGAGCCGAGTCGACTAGCCCTCTGCGACCAGGTCGTTGACGAATTGGGCGAGGCCGGGTTGACGATCGCGCCTCAGGCGTTCCGCATTCAGGATCGCCCGGACATCGCCGAGCGCGCGATCAAGATCATCATTGATGATCACATAATCATATTCGCTCCAATGCCCGATCTCGTCGCGAGCATTGGCAAGTCGGCGAGCAATGGCATCGTGATCATCCTCGGCTCGTCGATCGAGTCGAGTTCGCAGTTCCGCCATCGATGGTGGGAGCACGAAGATACTGACGAGGTCTTCAGACATTTGCGAAGCGATTTGCTCGGTGCCTTGCCAGTCAATATCGAACACGACATCGAGCCCGGATTTGAGCACAGTTTCTATCGGCTCTCGCTGAGTACCATAACGATTTCCGTGCACCTCGGCGCTCTCCAAGAGCTCGCCAGCCTCCTGCATCTGCTGAAAGCGTCTGGCGTCGATGAAATGATAATGCCGGCCTTCGACCTCGCTTTGCCGGCGGCTCCGCGTCGTCAGCGAAATCGAGAGCACAAGGTTGGGCTCAAGATCGAGGAGATTCCGGGTGAGGGTCGATTTGCCGGCGCCGGACGGCGAGGACAGCACCAGCATTAGTCCGCGGCGCGAATTGCCGCCACGCTCCGATCCGCCGTTCACGCTGGTCACTCCAGATTCTGGACTTGCTCGCGGAATTGATCGACCGCGGCCTTGAGGTCAAGCCCGATCGCGGTGAGGCCGCGATCATTCGACTTGGCGCAAAGCGTGTTGGTTTCGCGATTGAACTCCTGGGCGAGGAAATCGAGCCGCCGCCCAACCGCTTCGCCGGAGGCAAGAAGGCTGCGCGCGGCTGTGACATGCGCCGCCAGACGATCGATCTCTTCGCTTATATCGGCACGATTGGCGAGCAGCGCCGCCTCTTGATAAAGGCGTTCCGGATCGAGCGTCGAGGAGGTCTCCAATAAGATGTTGACCTGCTCGGCGAGGCGAGCACGAATCGCCTCCGGCGATCGAGCCGGATTGGAGCGAGCCGTGGCAGTCAGGGCCTCGATCCGATCGAGGCGCTCGTTCAGCAGCTTGGCGATTTCCACGCCCTCGCCTAGACGCATCGCCGCGAGCGCGTCCAAGGCTTGGTCAAGACTCTTGAGGATGCCCGGGCGAAGGTCTTCGGTCCCCTCCTCCGCCTCGATAATTTCCACGATACCGCGGATTGACAACAATTGCTCGATCAACGGCGTCCCTCCAGCCTCTGTCCGGATCTCCCTCGCGATCTTCACAAGCTCATCGAGCGCCAACCGGTTGACTCTGACCGTGGCTGCCGAATCTTCGAGTTTCCGGGTGAAGGCCAGCTGGATCGTGCCGCGCGAAAATCGCTTAGCGACCCGCTCTCGCGCCGCTCGCTCAAGCTGCTCGAAACCCGGCCCGGCCCGAAATCTGACGTCAAGACCCTTGCCATTGACGCTGCGAATCTCCCAGCTCCATCGGCTGCCAAGGCCAGCGCCGTCGGCGCGGGCGAAGCCGGTCATACCTTGAACCCCTTCGACAAAGGCACCGTTCATTCCTCACCTCGTTCGCGATTTCGCTGGCTGACCCTGCGTCAGAGCTGTCGGCGCGGCGCTAATCGGCAGCCGGCGCAGGTGGTTCGCCCTCGGCCGACGGTGGATCCCCACCCGCGGCCGCCGGGTCCGGCTCCGGAGGTGGCGCGTTGGCCGCGGCTTCCTGGGCGGCGCGGTTTTGCTCTTCGAGCTGGCGCCACCGATCAACATTTTGCAAATGCTCCTCATATGTCTCGGCAAAGACATGCCCGCCGGTTCCGTCGGCGACGAAATAAAGATCATTGGTCTGCGACGGATTTGCTACCGCTTCGAGGGCGGCGATCCCGGGATTGGCGATCGGGCCCGGTGGGAGCCCGTCAATCTGATAGGTATTGTAGGACGTTAGCCGGGCGAGCTCGCTTTGCGTGATGATGTGGCCGGAGGGGGTGCCGGCGCCACCAAACAGGCCGTATATGACGGTCGGATCGGACTGCAGCCGCATCCCGGCGTTGAGCCGGTTGATGAATACAGCCGCCACCCGGCTCCGTTCATCGGCAATGCCGGTTTCCTTCTCGACGAGGGAGGCAAGTATGATCAGTTGCTCGGGCGAGGTGATCGGCAAGCCTTCGACGCGCCGGTTCCAGATGTCCTCGACCGCGCGGTCGTGGTCGCGACGCATCCGGTCGACGACGCTTTGCCGGGTGTCGCCGCGGCCGAATTGGTAGGTCTCGGGAAGGAGCGTTCCTTCCGCCGGTATTTCGGTGATCTCGCCGACAAGGACCTCATCGGCCACCAGTCGATCGACGATTTGCTGGCTGGTCAAACCCTCCGGAATCGTGACGGCGTAGACGTTGATCCGCCCCTCGACCATAAGGTCCATGATCTCGCGCATGCTTGCCTGCACTGGAATTAGGTACTCGCCAGCCTGCAGATTGGCCTGGTGGCCGTAGAAGGCGACGCCGAGACGAAACACCCAGCGGTTGGAGATGATGCCGCCCTCCTGGAGCGTCTCGGCGATCTCGCTTAGGCCGGTCCCGACGGCGACCGGGACCACGCGCTCTTCGGCCAGGGGGCCGGCGCGGTCGAATTGAACCTTAGCGAACAAACCGACGCCGCCGAGGACGACCACCGTGACGATGACTATGGTGATGAAGAAATTAAGCGCGACCACCAAGGGATGTCGCGCAGCCCGCGAGCGATGCGGCGGGGGCGGCACCTGCTCGGGCTGCAACAATTCACGAGCGCTCTTAGGGGTCAGCGGCCGCCGACGGAGATCCCGCGGATCGTCTGCATCGTCGAAATCAATCATCTGGGCAAACTCGCCGGTCGTCTATCTCAAACCGATATCTATCCAACAATGCACCGCGTTTGCACCCGCGCCTAAGCATCGTGCCGCCGAATAACCAACGACGCGTTGGTGCCGCCAAATCCAAAAGAATTTGAAAGTGCGACATTGATCTCCTTGTCCTTAGACCGGTGGGGCACAAGATCGATCTTTGTCGCGACCGAAGGATTATCGAGATTAAGCGTTGGCGGCACGATCGAGTCGCGTATCGCCAGCAGAACGAAAATCGCTTCCACTGCCCCAGCAGCTCCGAGCAAGTGGCCGATTGCAGATTTCGTCGAGGACATTGTTATCCCCTCCGCTGCGTCTCCTACCACCCGTTCCACCGCGCGCAATTCGATTTCGTCGCCGAGCGGTGTCGATGTGCCATGGGCGTTGATGTAGTCGAGCTCGCTCGCCTCGATCCCGGCGCGCTTGATCGCCGCCATCATGCAGCGATAGGCGCCGTCTCCGCCTGAGGCTGGCGCGGTAATGTGATGGGCATCGCCGGACAGACCATAGCCGGCGATTTCTCCATAGATCTTGGCACCGCGTGCAATCGCATGCTCGCGTTCCTCAAGCACCAGGATGCCAGCGCCCTCGCCCATGACAAAGCCGTCGCGGTCGCGGTCATAGGGCCGCGAGGCTCTCGTCGGCTCATCATTGAAGTGAGTCGAAAGCGCCCGCGAGGCGGCGAAGCCGGCCAGCGCCAGCCGCGACAACGGCGCCTCGGTGCCTCCTGCCACCATGACATCGGCGTCGCCGAAGGCAATCAGTCGCGACGCATCGCCGATCGCATGCGCTCCGGTCGAGCAGGCGGTGACCACGGCATGGTTGGGCCCTTTCAAGCCATGGCGAATCGAAACGTAGCCGGAGGCGAGATTGATCAGGCGACCGGGAATGAAGAACGGGCTGAGCCGGCGCGGCCCCTTCTCGTGCAGCAGGATCGCGGCCTTCTCGATCCCTGGCAACCCACCGATACCGGAGCCGATCAGCACGCCGGTCGTGATTTGATCCTGATAGCTTGCCGGATGCCAATCAGCATCATCGAGCGCTTGATCGGCGGCCGCTATGGCGTAGACGATGAAGTCGTCGACCTTTCGCCGCTCCTTCGGCTCCATCCAGTCGTCGGGATCATAGAGCCCGTCGTCGGTGGCGCCTAGCGGGACCTGGCAGGCGATCTGACAGGTAATATCGCTGACTTCGAAGTCGGCGACGCGGGCCGCACCGCTATTGCCGGCTATCAGTCTGGACCAAGTAGCATCGACGCCGCAGCCAAGCGGTGTCACCGTGCCCAATCCAGTTACGACTACACGCCTCAATCTCTCGTCCTTCGCCGGGCAAGAACCAGCGGATCGTCATCATTGCAGACGAGGGGCCTCAGCCGTCCGTCGCGTTCTTCTTGAGGAAGCCGACCGCGTCCCCGACGGTAAGGATGGTCTCGGCTGCGTCGTCCGGGATCTCTACGCCGAATTCCTCTTCAAACGCCATCACTAGCTCAACCGTGTCGAGGCTGTCGGCACCAAGATCGTCGATGAAGCTCGCATTGTCGGTCACTTTTTCAGTGTCCACGCCGAGATGCTCGACCACGATCTTCTTCACCCGATCAGCGATATCGCTCATTGTTCGCTCAACCTCGATTGTATTTGACCAATTGAAACAGACTTGCCCTGCCATCGTCCAGAGCCGGCGGCATTGCTAGCGAATGTGTCCGCCAAGAAAAACAAAAAAACGGACGTCGACCCAACTTTTCTTGTTCCGCCCCCGATGCAACGCCGACGGCGCGCCCGGCATTTGATCGCCGCCAGCCCTATTAAGTGTTTCCGGTAACATACAATTTTGAGGGGCGCCAGCAGTCGGTGCCAACGGCCCCAAGGTAGCTTAATCCACAGGCAGTGGACGCGTTACGCCATGTGCATGCCACCATTGATGTGCAAGGTCTGGCCGGTGATATAGGACGCTTCGTCGCTCGCCAAAAACACAACAGCTGCAGCGACTTCGGCTACTGTTCCGAATCGATCGGCGGGCACCTCGGCAGTCGCGGCGGCTCGGCGCGCGCCATCAAGAACAAGGGTCATCGGCGTGTCGATATAGCCCGGTGCAATGCAATTGACAGTGATTCCTCGGCGGCCGACTTCCTTGGCGAGGCTCATTGTGACGCCAATTAGCCCGGCCTTGGCAGCGGCGTAATTGGCCTGGCCGGCATTGCCGGCAGCGCCGACGACAGAGCTAATCGAAACGATACGACCAGATCTGCGCCGAATCATGCCCCGCAGGACCGTTCGGGTCAGGCGAAAGGCTGCGGTGAGATCGACCTCGAGCACCGCGTCCCAGTCCTCGTCAGACAATCTTATGGCCAGATTGTCGCGGGTGATACCGGCATTGTTGACCAAAATGTCGATCGGCCCGAGCCGCTCCTCCACTTCCGATGCAAGCGCGTCTACAGCCGCGCGATCAGCGAGATCGCACGGAAAAGCATGGCTCCGTTCGCCGAGATCAACGACTAGCTTGTCAAGCACATTGCTCCTCGTGCCGGTCACCGCGACCCGGCTCCCCTGGTCGATCAGAGCGCGGGCAATTGCCGAACCAATGCCGCCGGTGGCGCCGGTGACAAGGGCGACTTTGTCGGTGAGTTGGAACATCAAACGCTCTCGAACACCATTGCCATTAAGCCAACATTTCCGCCAAAGCGGAGATTTCCTCAGGGGTCCCGGCCGAAACCGCCTCGGCCTCGGGAACGATGCGCCTGACGAGGCCAGTCAGGACCTTTCCGGCTCCGAGTTCGACGAAACGCGTCACTCCCTGTCCCGCGAGCCAACGAATTGATTCGCGCCAACGAACGGTGGCGGTGATCTGCTCCACCAGATTGTGCCTGATCGAGTCGGGATCACCGTGCGGTGCTGCCGTCACATTTGCGACAGCGGGAACCCTAGGTGCCGCGATTGCGACCTTGGCCAATGCTTGTTCCATCTCGTCGGCAGCCGGTTGCATTAGGCTGGAGTGAAATGGCGCGCTCACAGTGAGCAGGACGGCCCGCTTTGCGCCGCGCTGCTTTGCCGACACAATGGCCCGGTCGATCGCTTGTTTGTGACCGGACAAGACAATCTGGCCGCCGCCATTGTCATTGGCTATCTCGCAGATCTGGTCCATTGCCACCGCTTCAGCCAATGCCGCCACATCGGGCGCCTCAAGTCCGATGATAGCCGCCATCGCCCCTTCGCCGGGAGGCACCGCCCGCTGCATCGCCTCGCCGCGATGGCGGAGCAGCTTCGCCGCATCTGCGAGCTGGAAGCTCTCAGCCGCCGCGAGCGCCGAATACTCGCCCAGAGAGTGGCCTGCGAAATAGGTCACCGATGTCGGCAACGATCCGATCATGGCCGTCAAGACGTGATAGGCGGCGAGGCTAACGGCCATCAGCCCCGGTTGGGCAATCCTGGTGAGAATCAGTTCCTCGGTCGACCCGTGCCAGAGCGTCGCAGACAATTTCTCGCCGAGCGCCTGGTCGATGATCTCGAAGACATCGGCGGCCTCCGCGTGTGCCTCAGCCAATGCCCGGCCCATGCCCGGCGCCTGGCTCCCCTGCCCCGGAAAGATAAAAGCTACCGACATCGCCGCCTTGTTCGGACTGTGGGCGGCTTGGTCCCGCCACGTTTTGGTTTGCCCGCCTTGTTTCCGCTAGATGCCGACGTGTCAAGAACACCAGAGCAACACTGTCATGCCTTGTTTTGGCTCACCAATTCCGTCATAACCCGCGATCTGAATGCTGGTTGGTGACTGAACGGAGGGCGGCTTGGCGCCGTAGAGTCGATTGGTGGCTCGGCCTCCAGTGTCGCCGCTCTCGAAGATCTCCGAGACGCCTTTCGCAATGGGGCTTCGGTGAGGCTTTGCGCCGGCTGTGTCGAGGAAAGGCTAAGATGCCACTTTATGAACATGTATTTCTGGCGCGACAGGACATGTCGGGCCAGCAAGTCGAGGCGTTAGTCGATCATTTCAAATCGGTGATCGCCGACAATGCCGGCGAAGTCGGCAAGGTCGAATATTGGGGCTTGAAGTCGCTCGCCTTCCGGCTGCAAAAGAATCGAAGGGCATACTACACGTTGATGAATGTCACCGCGCCGCCGGCCGCGATCGCTGAAATGGAACGGCAGATGCGGATCAATGAGGACATCCTGCGCTATCTGACACTTCGCGTCGACGAGCATGAGACCGGACCGTCGGTGATGATGCAGAAACGTGATCACGACGATCGGCGCGGCGATCGCTCGCCCGGCCGGGGCTATGGCGGCCGGGGCTATGGCGGCCGCGACCGGCCACCGAGACGGGAGTCAACTGGGTCGGTTGGGGAGAGTTCCTGATGGTCGATATCAATCAATTGCCGACACGGCGACCGTTCTTCCGCCGCCGCAAGACCGATCCCCTGTCCGGCGCTGACGCGCCGAAGATCGATTACAAAGACGTGCGGCTGTTGCAGCGCTATATCTCCGAGCGGGGCAAAATTGTCCCGTCGCGGATTACTGCAGTCTCGGCCAAGAACCAGCGCGAACTGGCTCGTGCGATCAAGCGGGCCCGCTTTCTTGGGCTGCTTCCCTATGTGATCAAGTGAGGAGGCAGCTATGCAAATAATCCTGCTTGAACGCATCGCCCGCCTCGGCCAGATGGGCGACGAAATCCGGGTCCGCAATGGATATGCTCGCAACTATCTGCTGCCACAGGGGAAGGCCCTGCGTTCCAACGATGCAAATCGCAAGCAGTTCGAATCGCAGCGAACTCAGCTCGAAGTACGAAACCTAGAGCGCAAGGGGGAAGCGACCACCGTCGCCGAGAAACTCGGCGGCCACTCTTTCGTTCTGGTGCGTCAGGCAGCTGAGACTGGACAGCTTTATGGCTCGGTGACGCCGCGAGACTTGGCCGAAGCGATGACCGAAGCTGGGTTCAGCGTCGCCCGCAGCCAGGTTGATCTCAGCCATCCGATCAAGACGATCGGCCTGCACAACATCGCAATTACGCTGCACGCCGACGTCAGCGCTAATATCATCGTCAATGTGGCCCGGTCGGCGGACGAAGCCGAACGGCAGGCCAAGGGCGAAGATCTGACGATGTCCGAACCCGGCGTCCAAGAACAGCCCGTCGAAGAGAACACCGAGGAAGCCACGCCCTCTCAGACCGAGATGGCCGAGACGGCCGAGACCGAAGACGCCGAGTCGGAGATAGCTGCAGCTGTTGCGGCCGAGTCGGATGACGCCGCGGAGTCGCTGGAAGAGAAGGACTGAGGTTCGCTTGCGATCATCGGGCTTTTTTTTGACCTTGCCCCGACGAGATATCGGGATAGAATCCCGGGGATGGAGGGCAAGCAATGTCCCTGTTCCCGCTTGACCGACTACTCAATCGTCTGATTACGCATGGCGAATTGACCGTGATTGGCGCCAAGGGCGAACGCCAGACGTTCGGCAAGCCCGGCGCCGGTCCTACGGTCACCATGCATATTCACGACCCGAAGTTCATTCGGCGTCTGTTGCGTAGCCCGCAACTGATGCTCGGCGAAGGCTATATGGAGCGCTCGTATAGTCTCGAGGACGGTTCGCTCCGTGATTTTCTGCAGATCGTCCTGATTTCGTCAGAAGGTCGCGAACCGACCGGTTTTGTCGGCAATACCCTTGCCAAGATGGCGGCACTAGCACGACGCAATGACGGCAAACGGGCATCGAGAAACGTCCAACATCACTACGATATCGACCACCGCCTGTACGAAATGTTCCTCGACGACGATATGCAATATTCTTGCGCTTATTGGCGTGAGGGCGTCAATTCGCTGGAACAAGCGCAGCGCGACAAGAAGCGCCACATC
Organism: Kaistiaceae bacterium; assembly: GCA_963667605.2. Taxonomy (GTDB): domain Bacteria; phylum Pseudomonadota; class Alphaproteobacteria; order Rhizobiales; family Kaistiaceae; genus JADLGL01. Next base: position 50,097 of record CAXXUZ010000002.1, on the reverse strand, counting down.
GCCCGCAAACTCCTGCTGGAGCCAGGGATGAAGGTGCTTGATATCGGTTCCGGCTGGGGCGGCCTGGCGCTTACCCTCGCCCGCGATTACGACGTCCATGTCACCGGCGTCACACTGTCGAAGGACCAATATCAAACGTCGCTGCGGCGGGCACAGGAGGAAGGCCTCACCGACCGCGTGACGTTCAAACTGCTCGACTATCGGGACGAAGCGGGGAGCTATGACCGCATCGTCTCCGTCGGGATGTTCGAGCATGTCGGATGGCGAAATTTCGGCGAGTTCTTCGACCATCTCGACCGGCTGCTGAAGGCGGACGGTGTCGCGCTGCTGCATACGATCGGCCGGATGACGGTACCGGACTCGATCAATGCCTGGACGCAGAAATACATCTTCCCGGGCGCCTATCTGCCAAGCATTTCGCATTTGGCGCCATTGATCGAAAGCCGCGGCATGTGGCTCTGTGACTTCGAAATGCTGCGGACCCATTACGGCAAGACACTGGCGGCATGGGACGAACGATTCCAGGCGCGGCGCGGTGAGATCGCCGAGATGTTCGACGAACGATTCTGCCGGATGTGGGAGTTCTATCTGCAGATTTGCGAGACCGCTTTCCTCCACCGCACATTGGTGGTGTTCCAACTGCAGCTTGCCAAGGAGATCGGTGCGGTCCCGATCACGCGCGACTATCTATACGCCGATACCAAGATGAGTGGGGCCGGCGATCGGCGGCCGGTTGCCGCCACCAGCCGCGATGCGCCCAAGCGTCGAGCCCGAACTGCTGCAAAAGCGAGCACCGACACCGGCAAGGCTGAATCCGCGAAGCGCAGCGCGGAAGCGCGCGGACGCACGCGACGGCGAACGCCCGGCGAATCGCCGTAGCGCCAAACCGGGCCGCCGGGCTTGCATTTGCTAGTTATGCGCGCCGGACCGAACCGGCGGGGCCGTCGACGCTTCCAGAGTCAAGCCTAAAATTAACCCAACGCTGCCGACCGGTGTGAACGAATCGCATAGAACCGAGCGCTGCCGCGGCATAGGTCGTGACAAGCAGGAAATTGGACATCGCGTCGCTGCTGTTGATTGCGAGGGTTGCGGGGTCCAATGCTGGACTCGGTCAGGTTCGGGTTCGACCGGCGGCATCGAGTGAGCTAGATCGGCTATCGACAAGGAACGCAGAACGACATGAACCTTCCCGCCCGTCAGCTCGAAGAGAGCGGCGAACACTACCGCACCGCGCCACAGAATCTTGAAGCCGAGCAGGCCTTGATCGGCGCGATTCTGATCAACAATGAGGCATTCTATCGTGTCTCTGATTTTCTTGAGCCGAGCCATTTCTCCGAACCGATTCACGGTCGGATCTATGAGATTGCGGCTGAGATCATCCGCGCAGGCAAGACCGCCACCCCGGTCACGGTAAAGACCTTCCTGCCGGCAGATCTCCGCGTCGCCGAATTCACCCCGGCGCAATATTTGGCGAGGCTCGCAGCCGAAGCCACCACGATCATCAATGCCGCCGATTATGGCCGGACGATCTACGACCTCGCTCTCCGTCGCTCGTTGATTCTGATCGGCGAGGACATGGTCAACATCGCCTATGACGCGCCAATCGACATGGCGCCGCGCGCCCAAATCGAAGACGCCGAACGGCGATTGTTCGAGCTCGCCGAAAGCGGCCGATTCGAAGGCGGCTTCAGTAATTTCGAGGCGGCGCTGACCCACGCCATCGACATGGCGAGCGCCGCCTACAAGCGCGACGGCCATCTTTCAGGTCTCGCCACGGGCCTTGATGATCTCGACCGATTGGTCGGTGGCTTCCAGCCCTCCGATCTCGTGATCCTGGCTGGCCGCCCAGGCATGGGCAAGACGGCACTTGCGACCAATGTCGCCTTCAACATCGCTGCGGCGTGGCGCGGTGAGCCCGGTCCTGACGGGATTGTCAGGACCGTCAATGGGGGCGTGGTCGGGTTCTTTTCGCTGGAAATGTCGGCTGAGCAATTGGCGACCAGAATTATCGCCGAGCAGACCGCCGTTCCTTCCTCCGACATCAGGCGTGGCTCGATCCATGAGGATCAGTTCGCGCGGATCGTTGAGGTAGCTCGAGAGATCCAGCGCATACCGCTTTTTATCGACCAGACCGGCGGGCTCGCGATCGCACAGCTGGCAGCGCGGGCGCGGCGGTTGAAGCGGCAGCGGGGGCTCGATCTGCTAGTGGTTGACTATATTCAATTGCTGCAAGCTGGCGGTCGTCGCGGCGGCGAGAACCGGGTGCAAGAGGTCACCGAGATAACCAACAATCTCAAGGCGTTGGCAAAGGAACTCAACGTTCCGATTCTAGCGCTGTCACAGCTATCGCGCCAGGTCGAACAACGCGAGGACAAGCGGCCGCTACTGTCCGATCTTCGCGAGTCCGGTTCGATCGAACAGGATGCCGATGTGGTGATGTTCGTGTTCCGCCAAGAGTACTATTTGAAGAGCCGGAAGCCCAAAGAAGGCACCGAGGAATTCTTCAAATGGCAGGCCGAAATGGAGGCCCAAGCGGGCCGGGCCGAAATTATCGTCGGCAAACAACGGCATGGTCCGACCGGCGTGGTCGAATTGCAGTTCGAGGCCGAGGTCACCCGCTTCTCGAACCTGGCCAAGCCGAGCGGGCTGCCGGAGCGGTATCAAGACTGACCACGATTCGCTTCCGCCATCGGCTGGCTACAAGCAAACACTACCGCATCACGGGAATTAGCTAGGCTCACCGGCATGCGCGACCATTCGGACGCCTCCTCGATCAGCGCGCGACTCACGATCGATCTCAACGCTTTGGCCGACAATTGGCGGACGATTGCCGCGATTGCGTCGACGGCGGAGACCTCGGCGGTGGTCAAGGCCAATGCCTACGGCATCGGAGTCGGCCCAGCGGTTCGTGCTCTCGCAGCGGCCGGTTGCCGAACGTTCTTCGTGGCGACGGCGGCGGAGGGAGAAAACGTCCGGGTGGCCGCGCCGGCTGCCACGATCTATGTTCTTGACGGCTTGATAGCTGGGAGCGCCGATCGCCTGGCAGCGACCAATCTGCGCCCGGTGCTTGGCTCGGCCGACGAGATCGCCGAATGGGTCAGCTGGCGCCGAGCCGGAGGGCAGGTCCAGCCGGCGGTTCATATCGATACCGGGATGAACCGGCTCGGGCTTTCTGCCGATGAAGCGCGGTCCCTGGCCGCCGATCGCGATACCACCGCAACGCTCAAGCCGGCGCTGATCATGAGCCATCTCGCTTGCGCCAACGAGCCGGATCGACCGATGAACCGACGCCAGCGCGATGCCTTCGCCGAGATGGCGCCGCTCTTTCATGGCGTGTCGGCCTCGCTCGCCAATTCGGCCGGAATCATGCTTGGACCCGATTACCAGTTCGACGTCACCCGCCCGGGGATCGCCCTCTATGGTGCCCGCGCGGTTCGAGGCCGGCCGGCGCTGAAAACGGTGGTCACCGCCGAGGCGCGCGTGCTGCAAATTCGTGAAGCAACGGCTGGCGCTGTCGTCGGCTATGGCGCGCGCCAAACGCTGAGACGCGATTCGCGATTGGCGGTTCTCGGCATCGGCTATGCAGATGGATATCTCCGCGCATCCGGATCGACCGACAATAAGGAAGGCGCCAACGTGATCGTTCGGGGTCATGCCGCGCCGCTGGTCGGCAGAATCTCGATGGATTTGATGGTCGCCGATGTCACCGAAATCGATGGCGCCAGGCGAGGCGATTGGGTGGAATTGTTCGGGCCGCGGCTCGCCATCGATGATGTCGCAGCCAGGGCCGGCACGATCGGCTATGAGCTCCTCACCAGCCTCGGCGACCGCCATGTCCGCTCCTATGTCGGCCTCGGCTAGCGATCCGCACGGCTCCTTTCTCGAATTTTGTTCATGTGTTGTTCTCATCTCCAAGCTAGGCTAATGTCGCCTTCAGCTGAAGGCGGGGAGCAATGGCCAAAGCGCGCTCACACTATGTCTGCCAGACTTGCGGCGCAGTCAGCCGTCGCTGGCAGGGCCGATGCGAATCCTGCGCCGAATGGAACAGCGTCATCGAGGAGGCGGCATCGGGATCGGCTAAACGGCCAGGTCTGGCACCGCGGGCGAGCCGCGGCCGCATCATCGATCTCAAGCCTCTTGATGGCGTCACCGAGGAGGCGCCGCGTCTGACGTCGGGGCTGAGTGAACTCGATCGGGTAACCGGCGGCGGCTTCGTCGCCGGATCGGCGCTGCTGATCGGCGGCGAGCCCGGTATTGGCAAGTCGACGCTGCTGTTGCAGGCCTCCGCCGCGCTGGCACGGCGCGGCCGTCGCGCGGTGTTTATCTCAGGCGAGGAATCGATCGACCAGATTCGGATGCGGGCCAAGCGGCTCCAGCTCACTGATGCCGCCGTAGAGCTGGCGGCCGAAACCAGCGTCGAGGATATCCTTACCTCGCTGGAGGAAGGACCGCGGCCGGATCTTCTGGTGCTGGATTCGGTACAGACGCTGTGGACCGGCTCCATCGAGTCGGCGCCGGGGACGGTCGCGCAGATCCGGGCTTCGTCGCAGGCGATGATCGGCTATGCCAAACGCAGCGGCGCCGCCATTTGCCTGGTCGGCCATGTCACCAAGGATGGCCACATCGCCGGGCCGAAGATCGTCGAGCATATGGTCGACGCAGTGCTCTCCTTCGAGGGCGAAGGCAGCCAACATTTCCGAATTGTGCGTGCGGCGAAGAACCGCTTCGGGCCGACCGACGAGATCGGCGTGTTCGAAATGACTACAACCGGCCTCTTGGAGGTCGCCAATCCGTCGGAGCTGTTCTTGTCGGAGCGGAACGTGACCGCGCCCGGCGTTGCGGTGTTCGCCGGGATCGAAGGGACCCGGCCGGTGTTATGCGAGTTCCAGGCGCTGGTCGCGCCGTCCTTGCTCGGAACGCCGCGACGAACCGTGGTCGGCTGGGATCCCGCCCGGCTAGCCATGGTTCTGGCGGTGCTCGAGACGCGTTGCGGCGTGCGGCTGGGCGCAAGCGATGTCTACCTGAATGTCGCTGGCGGACTGCGGGTTACCGAGCCGGCTGCCGATGTTGCAGTCGCCGCCGCGCTGGTGTCGTCCCTGACCGGGCGGCCCCTCGCCGCGGACGCCGTCTATTTCGGTGAGATCAGCCTTTCCGGCGCGGTCCGGGCAGTCTGCCAGGCTGGGGCGCGGATCAAAGAGGCGGAACGTCTGGGATTCGGCCGCGCCATTCTGCCGGTGACCGCAGCCGAGTCGGCTGCTGGATCGGCGCTTGAACAGGTCAGCATCGCTGATTTGGCGGCTTTAGTCGCCGGAGTCGCTAATATGACCGGCAGCGAGGCAACATTCTCCGAAGAAACCGCACAGGTTAACGCGACGGCCGCCTAGAATCGTGCTAGCTGAGCCCTCGTTCCGGGACTGAGCTAACCTGCGCCGAGAGCTCGAGTAATGTCGCTCACGCTGTTCGACATAATAGTCATTGCGGTCATTTTGGTGTCGGCAATCCTTGCAATGGTGCGAGGGTTCGTGCGCGAAATCTTGTCGGTCGCTTCCTGGCTTATTGCCGCCGTGGCGGCGTTTTATCTGTATGAATCCCTTCGCGGCGCCATCCAACCCTACATCGAGAACGAAACACTGGCGACGATCGTCTCCGTGGCGGTGATCTTCATTGTTGTTTTGGTGGTGGCATCCTACATCACCATGAAGATAGCCGATTTCGTTATCGACAGCCGAATCGGCTCGCTGGATCGGATGCTCGGGTTCGTGTTCGGCGCAGCTCGTGGCTTGTTGTTGGTGGTTGTCGCCTTCGCGTTTTTTGTCTGGCTGGTGGAAGAGCAACCCGATTGGATCACAAATGCGGAAGCCCGCCCGATTCTGGTCGATCTCAGCGTGCAATTGGCAGGGGTCTTGCCGGATGATATTGAGGCTGAGTTGCTGGCAAGACTTCGTGGCGAAGACCTGACCATTGACGGAGCTGATCCTGTTGACGCCGACCCTCCGGTTGAAGAAGACGCTGCGATAGCACCCGACCGTGACCGCATCGAGCAAGTTATCAATGGCAATGCAGCCGCGCCTCCCGCGCCCTAGAGTGCAGGCATTTGTGATGGCGAACGACTGATGGCAGATCCCTCCAGTCGCCCTCCTGTGGACGACGACAAACTCCATGAAGAATGCGGCGTATTTGGCGTATTCGGACATCGCGACGCCGCAGCGCTGACCGCGCTTGGCCTCCACGCGTTGCAGCATCGTGGCCAGGAAGCGGCGGGCATCGTCTCCTCGGATGGCCGTCAATTTGTCTCGGAGCGCCGCAGCGGGCTGGTCGGAGACAATTTTTCCAAGGCCTCGGTAATCGACAGGCTGTCCGGTAGTCGGGCGATCGGCCATGTCCGCTATTCGACCGCCGGCGGAAGCTTGGGCCGAAACATCCAGCCCTTGTTCGCCGAGTTTTCCGGAGGTGGCTTTGCCGTTGCCCATAACGGCAATCTCACTAATGCCGGATTGTTGCAGCGGCGGTTGCAGAGCCTCGGCTCGATCTTCCAGTCGACGTCCGACACCGAAGTGATCCTGCATCTAATCGCGACGACGGCCGCCGACCGGCTGCTGGACCGTGTCGTCGGCGCGCTCAAACAGGTTGAAGGCGCCTACTCGCTCGTCTGCCTGACCAGCAAGAAATTGATCGGCTGCCGCGATCCACTCGGGGTCAGACCGCTGGTGCTCGGTCGTATCGACGGAGCGTGGATCCTGGCGTCGGAGACCTGCGCCCTCGACATTATCGGCGCCACCCATGTCCGTGACGTCGAGCCGGGCGAGATGATCGTCGTCACCACCGAGGGACTCACAAGTCACCGGCCGTTCGAGCGGGCGCGGCCGCGCTTCTGCATTTTCGAATATGTCTATTTCGCCAGGCCCGACTCAAATGTCGAGGGTCGTACAGTTTATGAAGTGCGCAAGCGGATCGGCGCCGAACTCGCCCGCGAGGCCCCGGCGAATGCCGACCTCGTAGTACCGGTGCCCGACTCCGGCGTGCCGGCGGCGATCGGCTTCTCCCAGTCCTCGGTGCTGCCATTCGAGCTCGGCATCATTCGCAATCATTATGTCGGGCGGACATTCATCGAGCCAAGCGATTCCATCCGCCATATGGGCGTCAAACTGAAACACAACGCCAATCGCGACATCCTGCAGGGCAAGCGCGTGGTCCTTGTTGACGATTCCATTGTCCGTGGAACGACTTCGTCGAAGATCGTGCAGATGGTCCGCGACGCCGGCGCCAAGGAAGTGCATCTCAGAATCGCCAGCCCGCCGACACGTGATTCCTGTTTTTACGGCGTCGACACACCGGAGAAGTCGAAGTTAATCGGCTCGCATATGTCGGTCGACAAGATGAGGGAATTCATCAAGGCCGATAGTCTCGAGTTTCTGTCGATCGACGGCCTCTACCGCGCGGTCGGCGAAGCGGGACGAGAGGCCGGGCAACCGCAATTCTGCGACGCTTGCTTCACCGGCGATTACCCGACCGCGCTCACCGACCAAGACCAACGTGAGGGCTCGCGCTCAAGCCCGTTGCTGGCCGAGACGGCGTAGTGGCGGGTGAATTTGCTGGGCGGATCGCTCTGGTTACCGGCGCGTCACGCGGGCTCGGACGCGCCGCGGCGCTGACGCTGGCGGATACCGGCGCCCATGTCATCGCCACCGCGCGCACCGTCGGCGGGCTCGAAGAACTCGATGACACGATCAAGGCGAGAGGCGATGAAGCGACATTGGTGCCATTCGACCTTGCCGACGGCGCCGCTATCGATCGACCTGGAGCTGAGATCCACCGCCGCTGGGGGCGGCTAGTGGATAAAATTTGACGTTTGAATCTCGCGAGGGATTCTCGCCGGGCACGTCGTGTGCGAGTCTGGCGCATGCGGCCAGGAATCATCGTCGATGTTGAGTACCGCCGACCGTGCTCGTCTCGAAGCGGTCGTTGCGGACCGGAACAGCCGGCAGAAACACGTGTGGCGGGCACGGATCGTCCTTCTGAGCGGGGATGGTCTCGGCACGGTCGAGATCATGCGCCGCACCGGCAAGAGCAAGACAGCGGTTTGGCGTTGGCAGGAGCGCTTCATGCACGAGGGTGTCGAGGGGTTGCTGCGGGACAAGACGCGACCCTCGCGCGTTCCGCCGCTCGGCCGGGAAATCGCTGACCGCGTCGTCGCGCTGACGCTGAGTGCGCCGCGCCACGAGGCGACACATTGGACGGCGCCGGCGATGGCCAAGACGGTCGGCATCAGCGTCAGCGCGGTACAGCGCATCTGGCGGGCGCACGGGCTTCAGCCCCACCGGGTCCGGCAGTTCAAGCTGTCGCGTGACCCGGAGTTCATTCCCAAGCTGCGGGACATCGTCGGCCTTTATGTCGATCCGCCGGCGCACGCCGTTGTCCTGTCGGTTGACGAGAAGAGCCAGATCCAGGCGCTCGACCGCACCCAACCCGGGCTGCCGATGAAGACGGGACGCGCGGGCACGATGACGCATGACTACAAGCGGCACGGCACGACCACGCTGTTCGCCGCGCTGAACGTGCTCGAAGGGCGTGTCATCGGCCAGTGCATGCAGCGCCATCGACACCAAGAGTTCATTCGCTTCCTCAACGCCATCGAGGCCGACGTGCCCGCGGGAAAGCTGGTCCATGTGATCCTCGACAACTACGCCGCCCACAAGCATCCCAAGGTCCGCGGGTGGCTTACGCGCCATCCGCGCTTTTTCTTCCACTTCACCCCAACATCCTGCTCCTGGCTCAACGCCGTCGAAGGTTTCTTCGCAAAGCTCGCAAAGCAACGTCTCAAGCGCGGCGTCTTCCACTCGATCGTCGATCTCCAGGCCACCATCAACCGCTTCCTCGAACACACCAACAACGATCCGCAGCCCTTCATCTGGACAAAGGATCCCGACAAAATCATCGCCGCTGTCAGACGCGGGCATCAAGCGTTAGATTCCATCCACTAGACGCCCTCTTTGGCAATGCCGGACAGCTCGGCATTATGACGCCACTGGCCCATCTCGATGTCGATATTTGGGACCAGACGCTGGCAATCAATCTCACGGCCAATTGGCGGCTGGCTCGGGCGATGGACCCGTTGTTGCGCCAATCCGACGCCGGCCGGGCGCTGTTCGTCACCTCCGGTGCGGCACGTAATTGCCGACCCTTCTGGAGACACCGATTGTGACTATAAGTCATTGATCGAACTCCTTATTTCGACTTTGTGTTTTCGATTGTGCCCCTGGTGTGCCCAAAATCCGCTCAGTCACCGTTTCGTCGTCCATGGCATGTCCGTAGGTCGAGAACACATGCTGGGGCGATTTCCACCCTCCGAGCTTGGCTGTCGTCACAGGATCTACGCCAGCATGAAGCATGGCCGTAGCGAAGCCGTGGCGGCAGGAATGAAACGATAGCGGTTTGATGCCAGCCCGCTCGGCTGTGCGCCTCCACGGGCCTTCTGGGGGCACCGTGAGCTTGAACACCCGTTCCTTGCGGTTCTGAATGTTGGCGATGGCTGAAAAGAGTGGGCCGGGAAGGTGAGCCCAGCGCTCGCTCCCTACCTTCGTCTGACGAATGAGGGCGCGGCTGCGCTTGAAGTCGACATCTTCCCAAGTGAGGCTGATCGCCTCAGAGATCCGGGCGCCGGTCAGAAACATGAAGCAGGCGAGCGCGCCCATATGTGGTGACGCTTCCGCCATGAAAGCCTGTATCCATTCCCAAGTGGCGGGCTCTTTCTCCCTCGTTTCTGTCGGAAATTTTTTGACTCGCAGTCGCTGGCAAAGCCCTTGCTCGGCCACATGGTTTATGACGGCCTGAGTCGGAATCAGAACCGATCGGTTGCGAGTGGCATTTGACACATTGGGATAGAGGTCAATCGCCGATTGCCGGATCGCACCCGCCGTCATGCTCTGCACTGGCGTTTCCTCCCAGTAATCGGTTAGGCGGCCGAGAAACCGCGATGGCTTACCGGCGTCCAGGTAAAGATGAGCAGCGTCCACGAAGGTCAGGACCGATGCAGGGCCATCGAAATGACTTTTCCAGTGTTTTGCTTCTTGTTCCGCCGCGAGCCGTTGCGCTGTTCGTTTCTCAGTCGTGCGCGTAGTGCCTCTAAGCTTCCTCCCGGCAACCGTCCCCCGGTAATGCCAGATCTTGCCTCGTTTGTAGATGGTGAGGGGCATGGTCGCATCGCCTTCCAAAGAGCTTGTTTGTCGTCTTCGTCAAACCTCATCGCCTTTCCGAGGATGTGACAAGCGCCGATCTTGCGGGCCAGTTGACGAAGGGACCGTTCCGACAAGCCCCACTCCTTTGCCAAAGTGCGTGGCGTGTAGACGGTCATTGGACGGTCACCCATTGCCGCCGCTCAGCCTCGGCCATCACCTTGTCGCGTAGGGCGTCCATCCGATCCGATCCGCCGATGATTTTTCGCTGCGATTTTTGCGCGTCGCTGTTCCACCACTCCCCGAGCTGCGCGGCCGTGCCGTCCTCGGCGAGCACCATTTGGACGTGCTGCTCATAGCCGTCGATCAGGTCGGAATTGTCGGGGGCGGGGCCTTTGTCAGCAGCCGTGGCGGGTTGCTCGTCAACCCCGCCCCCTTCCGCATTGGAGGTCCTTCTGGCCCCCTCCGTTGCGGAACCGATAAGTTTGCCGGCGTCAGGCGTCTCGCTCGCGTCATATGGCGTTGCCGCCTCGGCCTGGCCGTCAATCTCGAGCCCGCGATCCGGCGTGATCCAGGCCGGCTTTGCGTTCTCGTCGACCGCCTCGTCCATGCGCGCGGCCGTCTGCATGATCGACATCGGCAGCGATCGCGCGAGACGGCGCTTGGCCGTCTTTTCACACATCGCCGGGAAGCCGATCTTCGCGTCGTTCCAGGGACTATCCGAGCGCCGAGCCCCGGGCGATCGCTCCTTCACCGCCATGAGCTCGTCGATGCCCATGATCTCGATCACCGGCGGTCGATCGGCGTGGTTGGCGCAGGCCCAGGCGGCAACGATGCGGCGCACCGCGGCCCCTTCCAACAACGGCTTGTGGCGGACGAAGACGCCCGAGCCCTTCTCATATTCGAAGGCGTCGCCCTCGCGGACCACGGCGCCAGTGATGGTGATGCCGGAGCGGGCGGCGAGGGTATTGAATCCCCTGTAGCCAATGACCAGCTGGGCCCGGTTCTTGAACGGGATCAGGAAGGCCTGACCGGTGACGCCGTCGACCTCGAGCCCGAGGCAGGCCGCCGACATCGCGGCCATGAAGATCGACTGGCGGTCGCATTCGAGGAGCTTGGGCAGTCGCTCGACCGAAACCATGACGGTGCGGATCAGGCGCTGGACCGGCATCATGCCCGCCAGCGCCGCCTCGAAGCGCGGGGCGAGCGGCGTTAGTTGCTCCTCGAGCGCGACCAGGGCGGTGTTGGTCGACGGAGCGGTCATGCGCCGCCTCGGGCTTTGGCGAGGGCCCGAGCGGAAGCCACGAACAGAACGATCTTGCCGTCAGCGCCGATGATTTTTCCGTGCTCGGCTTCGTAATGCCACGGCCCAAAGAGAGAGGCTGGTTTGCTCATGTCAGCTCGGCCTTCTTGACGGTGTCCATCAGCTCGTCGGGCAGGACCGGCGGCACCGAGGCCGATAGGACGGTGCGGGTGAAAGGATCGCGGGTCGACGCGGGGATCTTCGACTGCGAAACCTTCAAGCGAATGCCGCCGAAGCACTCGGCCGCGGAGGCGTCGCCCAGTGCCTTAAGCAGCTTGACCTTGGAGCTGTCGGCTATCTTGGAATGGCTGCGCGCCTGTGTCTTGGCCCAGTTGAACATCCGGGCTTCCTCGGCGATGTCGACATCGTCGGTGAGGTCGATCACTTCGCCGGTGCGCTCGATCGCGTTCAGCATCGGCAGCTCGACGGCGAGCCCGAACGGATCCGGCTCGGCGCCGGCGGCTACCGCGGCGAAAAAGGCTTCGGCTTCGGCCCGCAGCGCCTTCCACAGCTCCTCAACCGGGTCGCGGCGGAGATAGTGGACCTCGCCGGCAACCCAAACCGCGATGACGCCCCAACGGAACGACTCGCCGGTTTCGCCATCGCCGACCAGCATTTGTTCTTGCAGTTGGATCTCGTAGTGACGGGGCGCGGTCCGGCCGCCATCCCATGCGCTCATCCAATCGCGATAGTCGAATACGACTTTGGTCTCGAGTGCCCCGGGCCCAAGGGTCGGGTCGATCACGATCGCATCGCGGGTGCAGCCGAAGAGACCACGGCGCTCATAGATATCACCCTCGTTCGGCCGGATCTCGAGCGATAGATCCTCGGCCGCCTGTTCGAGGATCAAGGGCTGCAACTTGAGCCCCCAGGACATCCGGGCATCGGCCGCTTTGTCGAGCTGCATTCCGTTGGTGAAGTGCTGATGGAGCATCCACCGCGTCAGCCAAGGCGAGGCGTTCCACAGTGCGGGCGCCTGCGTGGCCGAGATTGTTTTGCCGGTCGAATCAGGCACGGCCGGCTCTGGCCACAAGGGCTTCCTGCGCCTGCGCCATGGCGAAGGTCAGAACGTTGGCGTAGCGCTGCGCGTTGTGAGCAATCGCCGCGCCTACCGGTGCACCTTGGCGCGCCAGTTCGAATCCAAGCACGACGGTGCCCACATCATCGAGGAATGCGAACGCTCCGTCGGGGTTATCGCTTTCAGCGATGAGCTCCTGCGCCGCATCCATAATGCGGTTCCACGCCTTGCGCCGGCGCGCCTTTTCCTCGGGTCCGACTGGTGCGTAGCCGGTCGGCAGGTCGTCATCATTCGACGGGGTCCGCCACAACGCCTCGGCGGCGGCGCGGTAGGCGGCTACGCTAATCGAAGCGGGGTTGGTCATCGGCACCCTTGCTGGTTCCGCACGTTGTGTTGGAGCCCTTGGACAAGACCCCTCATCCGGGCTCGGCAGATCACATGGGCGGCGGTGAAGATCGCCATTTGCCGTGATTCGACCGGGCCGACGGCATCGACGAGCTCGGCCGCGTCGGTGAAATCATCCGTGGTCGGCGATACAGGGTTGGCCTCGTCGCCCTGCTCGATGTGCCCACGGGCGGGAGGGTGCGCCAACTCGTGCTCGTGCTGGCGGGCGACGAGGCCCGTCACCGTTATTCCCTCGGTCCTTCGGGGCCGCGTTCACTAGCAAATCCGCCGATGTCGGCTTTCGGCTCTGGCGCGTGGCGGGTCTTGGGGCGGACGTCGATATGTTCGAGCGCCATCAGCTCAAACAGCGGGGCCACGTTGCGATCCTTCGCCGCTTGCACCGCCGCGATGGCTCTTGCGTGAGCGTCAAGATCGCTCGGGTCTACCCTCACGAACCCTTTGATGGTCACGGCATATCCGGTCTGCATTGGCATTTCAGGCCTCCTAATCCAGATGAACGATGCAACCCCAACGGCCGTCGGCCGCCCAGGCCTGGCGACCGCCGAAGAAGGGGTGATAGTGGGTTTTGGCCACTAGCTCGGACGTCGCCGCGCCGGTGTGGGTGCCGGTGTATTCCACGTGGGCGTGGCCGTGGACGGAGCTGGTGACGGTAAAGACGACGCCGGCCTTTTCAGCCTCGGTGCGGTCGTCCAGCTCGGTCGCGCCCTGCTCGGTCATGAGCGAAACTGTCGGAAATATATTCCGACCTGTCAAGAAGATTTTTCCGACCCCGGAACGGTTGTGTCGGAAAGATCAGCGGTCGGCTCGCTCCATCGCTTTTACTGAGAAGAGTCTTCAGCCCGCGCAGGACGGCGCGGGCCCTCCATCAGCTTCAGCACCAACTCGTGCGGTAGCCCGCGTCGGATCGCTCCGTAGATCCAATCATGCGTGACTCCATACGCGTCGTTGAGCTTTGTGACATAGCTGGGAGGCACCATCGCAGCACCGTTTTCGTACTTCGAAAGCTTATTCTCGTGCACGCGGGTGAGCTCAGCGAAGCGCCTGACTGTTTCGACGCCCAGTGCTAGGCGCGTAGCTCTAAGCCTTGCACCGGCGGCGATAGCATCTGGATCGCGTGACTTTTTCGCCATCCCCAAATCGTGCGGAAATTCTGTCGCAATGTCGTGCGAACTGTTTTCCGACAAAGCGGGGTTGACTTGTCGGAACGATATTCCGATTATTCTGCCATGGATGGGCACGCGGACCTCATTGACCAGCTCGGCGGAGGGACAGCCGTGGCAAGGGCTCTCTGGGGCGAAGTTGGGGCGAAAGGAAAGAACCGCGAGGCCGTTTACAAATGGAAGCAAAACGGCATCCCCTGGCGATGGCGGCACTCGGTGGCGGACATTGCGGCGACGCGAGGAATCGACCTTCCTCCGGGTTTTCTTCTTTCGACGCATGACAAGGGGCCGTCGACGCAAACCGAGACCGCGGCGGCCTGATCATGCTGACCCGACCGCTCTCGATCGCGCGACGGGCTGGCAGTCCTCCCTCCCCCAGCCGGAAAGCTGCCGAGTCTGCGCCGTATCCCGGACGCCGCCGGATTGGCGATTCGCGTGCGATCAGTTCCTCCCTGAGCGATCACTCCGATCGCCACCTTGCCGGGCCTAGCCCGGCCTTTTCTTCGTTTGCCCCGGCCTCTGGTTATCGGACGGCGGCATGAACGCGCCCTATCCCCAGCTCGTCGAAGTCCTTCGCGACCGTCGTCGAGCGCTAGGCCTCGCTCGCGATCAGCCGCTCGTCGGAGTCAACCGGCGCTTCCGTCGCTATCTCGTGCAACTCGCTCGCCAGGCGCTCCAGCGCCGCGGCTCCTTCGGGGCCGGGCATGAGCGCCGCGACCAGCGCTTGAGCAAAGGCGGCGAGCGTAGCGCCGACTTCATCCGGGGTCATCGCGACCCTCCTTCGCGGGGGTCCAAGCCGTGATCCTATCGCGCCTCCGTCCATCATTCGAGTCTCCCGCCGGCCGCTGCCGTCCCCAAACTGCTCGGCCGCGCGGGTACATCTCCCCTCCCCAGTCAACATGACCGAGGAGAAGTGGAGTGTCTGTCCATAATTCGTGGAGATCGGATCAAGGAATGAGTTCGACCGACCTTGCTAGCGACTATGCGAGACGCCTCGTAAAGCGCGAGCGGGCCAAAACGGCAGGAGTAGAGAGTGCGATGCACAATGTCAGCGCCGAGGCCGGCGTTGGTTTTTGGACCCTTTGGGGACTGTGGCATCGGCGACGGAAGCGGGCTGACGGCGAGACGATAGGCAAGTTACGGGGTGCCCTGGTTCGCCGGTTGGAATCTGAGGTGCGGCACCTTGAACATGAACTACAGATCCTCCGCACGGTTGGCGTGGATCCTCGTGATGACACGCTGGCGGAGGCGGAGGCGGACCTGGCGCGCGCGAAGGCGGCGCTCGGTCTCGACTGAGGCAACCACCAAGCAGGAGAGTGGCGGTGAGCGAAGAAAGGGCCAAGACGGAAGCTGAGATCGATCGGGAAAAGCGGGAGCGGCAGGTAGATCTCGGGCTGGGGACGCTGGCCGGTGACTTCCGCGATTCGATCCTGACCCACATCCGGGCAATGCCGGTCGTCTGGCAGAAGCTCGGCGAGGTGAAGCAGCAAGAGAAGATCGACGCGATCGAAAAGCTGGCGAACGACATGGTTCGCCGGGGCACGGCGCTAATCGCTCGCAGCGGCTTCGACGCGGTTCCGGTGATGCTCGGCAAGTTCGGCGTCAATGGTCGGGAAGTGAAGGGCCAGTTCGAGGCGGTGTTCAGCGAATCGAACATCATCGCTCTTGCCGATCATCAAGGCGCGAACGCCCTGATCGTGCTGGCCGATCACACCGAGTTCTTCGGTGAGCGGGAGACAGCGACCCCCGATCCGGATGAACCTCAAATGCCGCTGGACGAGGCCGCCAGAGATGCTGACGAAGCCGTGTCTCGATAGCACCATTGTCATCGAGCTCGCCGGTGTCCCGAAGGGAAAGGGGCGGCCGCGATTTGCGCGCAGGGGCTCATTCGTGCGGACCTATACCGACGACAAGACGCGCTCCTATGAGGGTGCTCTGAGCGCCGCTGGTTCCGAGGCGATGCGGGGGCGGCGGCCGATCGAGGGGCCGGTCGCCGTGCTGATCCTGGCGTTCATGCCGGTGCCGGCGAGCTGGTCGAAGCGAAAGCGCGGCGATGCGTTGGCCGGCCGGATCCGGCCGACGACCAAGCCCGACTTCGACAATCTAGCTAAGACGCTCGATGCGCTGAACGAGATCGTTTTCCGCGACGACAAGCAGATCGTCGATGGCTGCGTCAGAAAGCACTACAGCGACAGGCCGCGGCTGCAAGTGCGCGTGGAGGCCGCGTGATGCGCGTGCTCCCCGCAGAGACCGCCACGGCGATTCAGGAACGCATCCTCGACGGTGCGAGCATCCGGCAGATCATGGGCGAGTTTGGCGTCGCAAAGGGCACCAGCCCATGATCATCACCATCATCGACAAATGGAGCCCGTGATGCCGGTAACGGCGGCCGTTCTCCGAGAGCTCCTGCGCGCCGGCATGACCGCCGAAGAGATGGTCGAGGCGGCGGAGCGAATCGAGAGGGATGAAGTGGCGACAAAGCCACGATCAGCCGGAGCCGAGAGAACCCGTCGATGGCGAGAGCGTCACGGTGACGTCACACCGTCACAAAGCGTCACAAAGCGTCACGGTGACGTCACAAGCGTCACAAAGCGTCACCGTCACAAGCGTCACCGTCACATGTAACGTCACAAGCGTCACAGGCGTCACCGTCACATGTAACGTCACAAAGCGTCACGGTGACGCTGCATCGCGCGCAGAACCCCAAGCCTCTACCACCTGTAGTTCCTTAGAACAAAAAGAAGATCCCCAAAAAGAAAACCCCCCTACGGGGGTCAAAAGAAAAAGGGTCAGTGACGCGGGAACACGCATCCCTGCCGACTGGTTGGCAGACGGCGCGACCGCAAAAGCCGAGGGGCTTAGCCTGCAGGAATCCACCTATGAGGCCGATCGGTTTCGCGACTATTGGCGCGGCATACCCGGCCGCCACGGTCGCAAAGTCGATTGGTTGGCGACATGGCGCAATTGGTGCCGGAAGGCGGCCGAGGAGCGATCGCGGGGTCCTCGAGGCCAACCTGACCGACCTGGCGGCTTCGCAGCCGTGCGGGCTGATATTTTGAGCGGCGGTGACTTGGACGACGATGGCAAAGACGACGACAGCGGTGGCGAATCGAGGGGGCAATGGCCGGATCCCAGCTCCGATATCCTCGATCTTGTGGCGGAATCTATCGTACATCCGCAACGCGATTGAGCGAGACGGTCTTGGCCGGGCGTTATTGCCGGCCGACCGGAAGCCCGAGGGAGCGCTGCGCCAGTCGCTCAGCCATCGGGTCGCCTTGCTTTCGGATCAGCTCGACAAGCGGAGCCGGAGGCAGCTGGCCGTCATCATCACCGAGCTCATGGACAAATGGACGCGGCGGACCAGCGAGAGCGAGGCCCGGCAAACGACGACGGCCTTTGTTCAAGCGCTGCAGGATCTACCACCTTGGTGTGTGGCCGAGGCGGCGGAGCGATTCGGCCGCGGCCTGGTCGCCGGTCACAACATCGCATGGCCACCCTCGGCGCCGCAGGTCCATGCCGAAGCCCGTAAGATCGTGCAGCCATGGCGCGACGAGCGAGCAGCGATCCTCGAGGTGCTGCAGGCGAAGATCGCTGTTACGCCGCGCCGCCGGAGGAAAGGGCGCGGGTGATCGCTGGGCTCGGAAAGCTTCGCAGGGACGTAGCAGCCAGCGCTGCCGCTGCTGCGGCCGAGGACAGGCAGCGCAACGCCGATCGGCCGGATGTGTTTGCAAAGTACCGTCGGCGGCGATCACCGGAAGCAGCGGGCCAATCATGACAGGCTCGTCGACGGTCAAACTCCCCGATGAGCTGATCGCGGCCGTGTTGGTCGAGCAGGAGAAGACCGGCGCGGTCCAGTTGGCGGTGAGCGTGCTCGAGCGGCAAGTGAAGGCTCGGGAGAGGACCCGACGATGGCGAGAACGAAAGAAAGGTGTGACGGTTGGTGACGCGTCACAAGCGTCACCGGGGATCGCCCTGGGAACAGCGAGGACCTACAAGAAACTGGTGTCGATTCTGGTGAGGCGGCGCAAGGCGCTCGGGATGTCGCAAGAGGAACTCGACACAAAAGCCGGCTTCACCGACCGCTATGTTTCGAAGCTGGAAGCCTACAAGGGGATGAGCGGCCGGACCATGGGCACGATGTCAATGCCGACTTGGCTGGGTGCGCTTGGCGTCAAGCTAATGGTCGTCGTGAAGCCGGAAGATGACTAGAGTGTTCCGAACCGCGGATGGCCCTTGTCCATGTCCGGTTCGACGATCTGAACAGGGATCCCTTCACCGAAATCTCGCAATGCCTGCTGCTATGTGGGGGCGCTCAAAAGGCCTTGTCTCTTCTCCCCGACAACTCGGTTCAGACCGTTCTTACCTCCCCGCCCTATTGGTCCCTGCGGGATTACAAGGTTGAAGGCCAGACCGGGCGCGACGATCGCCTCGGCGCCTACATCGAAAGCGTCGTTGGGACCTTTGATGAGGTTTCCCGCGTCTTGCGAGATGACGGCACTGTTTGGCTGAACGTTGGCGATTCCTACACCTCCGGCAATCGTCGGTATCGGGCGCCCGACAAGAAAAACCGGGCACGGGCGATGACGGTGCGGCCTCCGGCGCCTGAAGGGTTGAGGCCGAAGGATTTGATCGGCGTTCCGTGGCGTTTAGCCTTTGCGCTACAAGACGCGGGGTGGTGGGTTCGCAGCGAGGTCATTTGGCACAAGCAGAACGCCCACCCGGAGTCTGTCCGGGATCGGCCGACCAAGGCCCATGAGACCATATTCCTGCTATCGAAGGAGCAGGACTACCACTACAACACCCAAGCCGTTAGCGGCCCCGGTGGCCGCCGGCTCCGCTCCGTATGGGATCTACCCACCGAGCCGGTGAAGAGATCGAACGGTTGGAGCGACGGCCATCCGGCAATGATGCCGCTCACGCTCGCCTCACGGTGCATTGCGATCACAGGCCGGAAGGACGGAGTCGTTCTGGACCCCTATGCGGGTTCGGGCACAACGCTGGTCGCCGCCGGCGACCATGGCTACAGGTGGGTCGGAGTCGAGATCAAGCCGTCCTTCGTTGACCTAATCGAGCACCGAGTGGCCGGATCCGCCTGACGGTTATCTTTGCGTCGGATCGGTCTATTGCAACAACCGCCACGCGGCCTCGGTTAGCTTGGAGATATGAACCGCTGACCGAGAAAAGGCCGTCAGTCCGAAGGGTTCCACGGTGGCGCTGTGGTGGACGGACAGAGCCAGCCCGAAAAACTCATGGTCCCCTGGTCGATCGGCACGCCGGATCCTCGATCGTGGCCGCGCTCATAGTCTGTGATGCGTGATGCGCTGATGCCGATCCGCTCGGCGAGCGCCTCACTGACGCCAGCGCCTCGGAGACGTTGAGCAGATATCGTCACAGTCGGTGTTACCACGTCTCAATGGTTTTGTGTTACGATCCGCCGTGATGAGGAAGCCCCAACACTATCGACGCACCTTCATTAGAGAATGGCGGCTGAAGCGAGGTCTATCGCTGAGGCAGCTTGCTTCTCGTCTCGAACACGAGCCGGGCGGCAAGACGTTGTCTCATGCCAGCATCGGGCGAATAGAGAATAGACAGCAGGCGTATACGCAACCGATCATCGAGGCGGTGGCGGTGGCTTTAGGGTGTGAGGTTGCTGACCTGCTCTATGTCCACCCCGACAAGGCCGGTGATGTCATCGACCTCACAGCCCGACTCAAAGCGCTGCCCGCGGACAAGCGGTCCCAGGCCCTAGACTACCTGCGATTTCTGACCACCCACTGATATATTACACGCTGTGTGACGATTTAGCTTGCAATCTGTGTCACAGGTGATGTAACACTCCCTCCGTACCCAATGAAGGGAATGGAGGCGAACGATGGCTGCAGTTGATCTCGTCAATCAGGACCGCCTCGCCAGCGTGACCGCGCTGAGTTCCGGCGCGCACTCTGCACCAAACGGCGAGTTTATGGCTTGCGTCATGGAGGCTGCGGCCTTTGTCGCCGGCGAGCCCTGGTCCGATCATCCGGGATGCACCCGCCCGGTCATTGGCGCATTCATGCGGGGCTGGAACGATAGTCTCCCGAGTGACGAAGATCGCACACGGCTGCTTCTCCCGTTTGTTCCTGCAATTGTCGGCACCAAGGGCCTCGCTGCTCTTGAAGAGCGCCGCTCGCTAATGGCGGCCGATTGGTTGGTGCGGGTTCATACGCCGGCGTGGCTCCGATTGGCCGGCCTGAAAGACCAGGCGGCCACGCTAGAGGCGTTGCCCGAGATCACCAGCTTGGCCCAAGCGCCTTCGCTGCGCGGCCCTCTAGAGGCCGTTTGCAAGGATGCGGCCGCCGCCTGGGCCGCTGCCAGGGCCGCTACCGGGGCCGCTACCGGGGCCGCTGCCGGGGACGCTGCCGGGGCCGCTGCCTGGGCCGCACTCAAAGACACCGTCACTGAGCTTCAACAGTCCGCACTAGTTCTTGTCGAGCGAATGATCGCCCTCACCCGACGATGATCTGGCCGAGGCGAACGATGGCTGCAAAGGGAGACGCTACGATGACTGAATTCACCAAACGACAACGCATGGCCGCCGTGGTCCGCGCCCTACTCGCCAAGACAAGCGAGGCCGGCGCGACCGAGGCCGAGGCAACAGCCG
Organism: Kaistiaceae bacterium; assembly: GCA_963667605.2. Classification (GTDB taxonomy): domain Bacteria; phylum Pseudomonadota; class Alphaproteobacteria; order Rhizobiales; family Kaistiaceae; genus JADLGL01. The sequence goes on along the minus strand of CAXXUZ010000002.1, from coordinate 29,399 downwards.
CCGCCGAGAAGGCGCGCGAGAGCAAGGCGAGCTAGGCATGGAGGCCGAAGGCACCGGCCGGCGGCGCGCGGAGGCGCACAAATTCGGCCGGTTGATCTTGTCCGACTACATCAGCGTCGCGGTCGCCGCTTTCTGTGATTGCAAGTCCTGGGCTTCACCGCGCCGCCCGGATGGCCGGCACGCCTTCTTTGGCCTTCGATCGGACACCGAGTTTGCGGCCTGGCTGCTCGATAGCCTGAGCCGGCAGATCACCAACGCACTGCAAGCCGAGCGGCCGCAATGGCGACACATGCACGGCCGCGGGCGTTGGGGGTGGCAAAAGGCATTTTTGATGGGTGCCGCCGGCCGTATCCATGACCGGCTCGACAAGTTGACGGCAGAGCGCAAGGTCGCCCAAGAGGCCGCCGCGCGCGACGCTGCGGCGGGGCCATTGTTTAGCGGCGGCCGAGCGCTGGTCCTGGTCAAGTCCGCCATTGTCGAGCGTGATTTTAAGGCGCTTGGCGAGCGCCTTAGTGGCCGCAGCGCCGGCGTCAATTTCAGCGTCGGGAGTGGCCATGCGGCCGGCAAGGCGGCCGGCGATCGCGCCACGTTCGGTCGGCCGGTCAATGGTGGCGGCGCGGTCCGGCACATCGGCCAAGGTTAGAGGGGGGGGGCGAGACAATGGCACACGCTTCCGACGCGTCGGAGCCGGAGCCAACCACCGAACTCACCGAGATCGGCGAGCAATACGTGATCCCCGGCTGCGAGCGCGACCAGGCGCGAGGGCCGAAGCAGGGCAGGCTTTGGGACTGACCGCAAGGGTCGGGCCGGGATGTACCGGCACCCCGGCCCTATCCCGCGCGGCCGGAGATGCAGCGTGACTGCGCAAAGCCTCACGGGACTGAGGGGACAGATATCACCATGACCACGAAATCCAAGCGGCCGCCGGCAAAGGCGCCCGAACATGAGCGCGCCCGATATTGGCGCGAGAATCGAGGATCCGGTGTGCCGATCGACCAGGGGACCATGACGCGCTACCGGCCGGCCTGCGCGGCGATCATGCAAGCGGTTACAGCTTAATAATAGCTGACAATCCTTGTCGCCACGCTCAACAGTCCGATAAAAGCGGACTCAACTGCCGGCTGTGATCGATATATCGACGAAAAGAACGGAAGTGAGACGCCAAGACGCCAAGCGGCAAGAAACGTGCCAACTGTTGTCAAGCGTTTCGGCTCCGAAACAATCAAGCGCTCGCGCCACTAAAGTCCAGTGCGTTGAAACGTGATCGCCGATCGAGCAACCATCCGAATCAGGGTCGCGCGCGGCTCAGCTCCCAAAGACCTCCGCTTGCGCCCGGCGCCTACGCTTCCGGCGCCTACGCTTCCTCAGTGCGTTGCCGATCGGCCCGAACGCCCCGCATCCTCCTGGCCATGTCCGCAGCCGTCGCAACCGTGCTCCCGCCTCCAGTTCGTGCACCAGGTCGGCCGAGGAAAAACCGGCGAGCCCCGATCGGTCTTTCCCCTCGCGTCCGGCAATGCCTCGAGCTGATGGTGTTCGGCAACACCAACAGCGAAATGCCCGGCGTCCCGCTGACAAGACCGCAAGCAGCCCAAGCCGTTGGAATGCGCGACGATAGCCTTCGCATCGCCTTCCGAAACCCAGTCGTCGTCGCTCGGTACAACGAGTTGTTGCAGGTGCTCCGAGAGAGCAAGAGACCGCGCGCGATCCATGAGATCGGTCAGCTATCCGAAGCCGCAGCATCCGAAGCGGTGAAGCTCAACGCGTCTAAGTATCTGGATAGCAACGGAGAAAGCGATCGGCCCGGCTCCGTCAATGTGCAGGTGAACGTGCAGCAACCCGGCTATGTGCTCGGGGTCGATCCTCGCTTCGCTGACGTGATCCCAGCACAGCAACAGCTTACTAAGCTGGCGACAAATGAGCCTAACCCGCTGAAAGATAAGGGCAGCGTTGCGGCCGAGTCATGAAGAACGGCACCCCGGCCCCCTCGATCTGAGCAGCCGCGCCAGGCGACCCGGCCCCCAAAAACGGCGAGCGGTATCTCAATTCGTACTGCTAGCGAGAGTTTTTTCCTGAAATCGGTTGGAGGTGGTTGATGGCTGTTCGTGCTGCGTACAGCTTACCGGAAGCTTATGCAGATTGCGCAGTGAGGCCGCCGCCAAATTGGACAGTGTGGGCCGGCGCAACCGCCAGGGAGGCCGTTAAGGCCGCAATCCAGTTGTCTCGTGGATCCGGCCCGCCGATCAAGACTTTGCGGCTCGGATGACGGCAGCGGGCGCCTATTGGGCTGGCGAGCGGGCGCATCAGCTTGAGGCGATCCGGCCGGCGCGGCCGCAGGTCGAGCGCGACGCCCATGGCCGCAAGATCTACACACCCGACGGTCGGGAGCTGACTCGGTTCTTGTTCGATCGGTCAGAGCTGGCGATCATTCGAGGACCCTGGGGCTCCGGTACGTCGACTGCTTGCTGTCAGCGAATTTGGCAGCACGCTGTTGAGCAGAATCGGGGCGAGAGCGGTAGGCAGAAGTCTCGCTGGTTCGTGATGCGCGACACTTACCCGCGGATCGAGACGACGACGCTGGAAACTTGGCTCGAATGGTTTCCCGAGGCGGAATACGGGAAGCTGTTCACGGGTAGTCGGCCCTATCTGCACGAAATCAGGGTCGGGGATATTGAGCTCGACGTCTGGTTCGCGGCGATCGACGACACCAAGGCCGAGGCGCAGTTTCGATCGCTCGAGCCGACCGGCTGGTGGTGGAACGAGCTTGAGTTTGCCGACATGCCATCGTTCTTCGCTGGTCACGGCCGGGTTGGGCGCTATCCCCGCGCAATCGACGGCGGCTCGCGATGGTCAGGCACGATTGCCGATCTGAATGCGCCGCCCGAGAGCCATTGGCTTCCGAAGATCACCGGCGAGGTGCCGCTGCCTGATGATATGTCTCTGGACGATCGTATGGCCTTCGAGCGGCCGCCGGAGCTCGCCTATTTCGTGCAGCCGCCGGCGCTCCTCGAGGTTAAGGACGGCAGCGGCCGCGTTGTCGACTGGCGCGTCAATCCCGAAGCCGAAAATCTGAGATGGCTCGCCGACCAGAACGCCGACTCGCCTGAGGAAATACCGGGCGAGAATTACTACCGACGTGCGCGGCGCGGCAAGCCGATCCGATGGATCCAGGCCAACCTCGCCAACAAGATCGTGCCTCGAGTCGAGGGGGATCCGGTGTGGCCGAGCTTCGACGAGCATGTTCACATGGCAACCGAGCCGCTCGAGCCCGTGCCCTATCAGGACGTCGTAGTTGGCATGGACTTTGGCCGTCGGCCGGCGGCGGTGTTCTCGCAGACGATCAATGGCCAGCGACAATATCAGTTTGATGCCGCGCTCGAGAACGCGGGTGCCACGAAGTTTGCGCCTGTGGTCCGGGAGGTGCTGGCGTTGCACTACCCATGGGTGCTGGCGCGGAAGGGTGAGCTGCGGATATGGGGCGATCCGAAAGGCCAGGATCGGACGCAAGCAGACGAGCACACGGCCTACGATGTGTTTGATCGTCATGGCTTGAGGGTGCAGCCGGCGCCGGTGCCCGGCAACAACATCCAGACCCGAATTGAGGCGGTCGAATACAAGCTCGATCTGTTGGTGCGCGGCCGCCCGGCGATCGTGATTAGCCCGCGTTGCACGCGCCTGAAGATGGCGTTGAGTGGCGGCTATCACTTCCCGAAGGAACAGGCCAACCCGACCAACGAGCGGAAGCCGGTCAAGGACAAGCATTCCGACATCGCAGACTCGGTTCAATACGCCGAGCTCGGCGAGGGTGCGGGGCTGGCGATGGTCGGGAGGGGAAAGAGGCCGCAGCCGGTCAATTTGGTGCCACGGCGCCGCTCGAGACGGAGGGGCAGGGGCTGAGGCAACCAAACCCGAAAATGGCGATTTTCTGTCAACCGTGAAGCAGCGACGCATAGAAAGACGCATAATCTGAGGCCGTTTTACAAATGTGGAGGCCGATCGAAGTCCGACCAGCACAGTGGTTCATCTGCTTCCGGCCGAGCTCACCGCTTTGGTGGGTCGAGATGATTCCCGGGCGGTACAAGCACGTCTCCGCTTTCGGTTACGTGCCGGTGCAAAAACTTTGGGTGTTCTACGGCTGGACCTTCCATGGGACCGAATTCGCGGTGATGCACGAGCGGCACGCCGCGACTGCGATCGACACCATGATGAAGGACTGCCTAGTGGTCGAGTATCTGCCGGCAGACACAAGTCAGCCCGAGCGGATTTGGTGGCATCCGGTCAATTATTGCGTCTCGAAGATTATCGACATCACGGGCATACCGTCCCGTGCGTTGCGCCCCGATAGGTTCCTGCAAGACTGCCTCGCTCACGGTGGCAAAATCGTAGCGGGGACGACGGTTGGCGCGGATCAGGAAAAGGCGGCTGGAAGCGGGGAAGCCGCTGCTCTTTCCCAACCTCGGGAAACGCAAGACGCTCGCTGATTTTGGTGAGGTCGAGGGCATCCCTCAGAACGAAGAAGAACTGAAGGCCGAGCAGGAGAAGATCTTGGCGACCGAGGAGGAGCGCGCCCGCCTCGCCCGCATTGCGGCCGTCCGTGACCGCGTCGAACTCCGCAATTCCTTCCTGCTTCGGACGTTCGGATCGAGATCCGGTGGCCGTCCACCAATTCTTGGGTTCCGGCGGTGACCACACTCCCAGTGGGAGTGCCAACGATTAATGAAATCAATGAGTTAGCGGAACTCGTGTCTAGCATTGACTTCGTTAGGCTTTGTCCTTTTCCGTTTGATTGTCTAGCACGAACGCCTGCTCGGCGAGTACTTTTTAGCGGGCCGCGCGGGTGTAGCGCGTCACCTCTTGCGACGTCCGGTGCCCGGTGATGGACATGATTTGTTGCTCGGTCGCGCCGGCCTCGGCAAGGCGAGTTGCCGCCGCCTTCCGTAAGCCGTGCGCACTACAATGTGGCAAGCCCGCCTCGTCGCACCACGTCCGAAATTTGTTACCGAACCCGGCCGACTTGAAAGGGCGGCCGAATGACGTCACTAGCCAGGTAAGGTCGCCGGTCGTGCTGGCATCGATGATTGCTTGAAGCTCTGGCCGGATCGGTATTTCGAGCGCGATCGGCTCGCGGTTCCGATTCTTGTGCTGCGTGAACCGTAGCCAACCGTCACTTACATGCTGGCGTCCGAAGTTTACGACGTCACTGCGGCGTTGGCCCGTGTATAGTAGTATCGCGAACGCGAGGCGCGCTTGCGTGCCAATCGGGTGCCTCGCCTCGTACCGCTGGACCTCGGCGACCGACCACGAATGAAATCCCTGCGAGCTGGTTTTTGGTGTCCGGCGTCAGCGCCCCTGGGACAGATTGGGCGGATTGAACAAGAGAGGGTTTCTGGCTCATCTTAACCCACGAGGGATTGGAGATGAGACGGAACACCAATCACCAGAAAGCATCGGCCGAGAAGGTCGTGAAGGACATCCGGCGGGCGACTCGTCGGCAGTTCGGCGCCGAAGAGAAGATCCGGATCGTTCTGGAGGGCCTGCGCGGCGAGGACAGTATCGCTGAGCTGTGTCGCCGTGAGGGGATCAACCAGAACCTCTATTACCGCTGGTCGAAGGACTTCCTGGAGGCCGGGAAGAAGCGCCTGGCGGGTGACACTGCCCGTGAGGCTACCTCCGATGAGGTCCGGCATCTTCGCAGTGAGGCACTGGCACTCAAGGAGGCCGTTGCTGACCTGACGCTGGACAACCGTCTACTCAAAAAAAGCATGATCGCGGATGGGGGAGAGGAGGCATGAGGTATCCACTATCGGAGAAGCTGGAGATCATCCGGCTGGTTGAGCGATCCCATCTGCCGGCCAAGCGCACGCTGGCGCAGTTGGGCATTCCCCGCACCTCGTTTTATCGCTGGTACGACCGCTGTCTGACCGGCGGACCGGAGGCCCTGGAGGACCGCCGCTCGCGGCCTGGCCAAGTCTGGAACCGTATCCCCGATGAGGTGAGAGACCGGATCGTACAGCTGGCGCTGGACGAGACGGATCTGTCGCCGCGGGAACTGGCTGTCCGGTTCACAGACACAGAGGGCTACTTTGTATCGGAATCCTCGGTTTATCGACTGCTCAAGGCCCATGATCTGATCACCAGCCCGGCCTTTATCGTCCTCAAGGCGTCCGACGAGTTCCAGGACAAGACCACGGCGCCAAACCAGCTCTGGCAGACCGACTTCACTTACCTCAAGGTCATTGATTGGGGCTGGTTCTACCTCTCCACCGTGCTCGACGACTTCTCGCGCACCATTATCGCGTGGAAGCTCTGCACCACGATGAAGGCCGAGGACGTCACCGATACGCTGGAACTGGCGCTCAAGGCGTCAGGTCGCGATCGGGCAACGGTCATTCACAAGCCACGGCTCCTGTCTGACAACGGCTCCAGCTACATCGCCGACGATCTGGCCAAATGGCTCGACGACCGCGATATGGAGCACATTCGCGGCGCTCCCTATCATCCGTAAACCCAGGGCAAGATCGAGCGTTGGCATCAAACCCTGAAGAACCGCATCCTTTTGGAAAATTACTATCTGCCTGGCGACTTGGAGACACAGATCGAGGCCTTCGTCGGCCACTACAATTATCACCGCTACCACGAGAGCCTGGGCAACCTCACGCCGGCCGATGTCTACTTCGGGCGCGGCCAGACCATCCTGTTGAAAAGAGAAAAGATCAAACAAAAGACGCTACAAACCCGGCGCTTGCAATACCGCAAAACCGCCGCATAAAATGACCAACCAGATGGGCCGAACCCTCTCTTAAATCAGGCCGCTCATCGGTTCCAAATTACCTGACGACGGACACTTTCTGGTGATTGGTGTTCCGTCTCATCTTCAATCCCTCGTGGGTTAAGATGAGCCAGAAACCCTCTCTTGTTCAATCCGCCCAATCTGTCCCAGGGGCGCTGACGCCGGACAGTGCCGAACGTGAACACGATCGGCGAGCTGAAGGAGGTCTGGCCTCGTCTGTCGCCGGACGAGAAGAAGCTGTTCGACGCGGTCGCGCGGTCCTACCTGGCGGCGGCGATGCCGGACTACCGCTACCGGCAGACCACGGTGACGCTGGATGTCCGCGGCTTCGAGTTCCGTGCGGCGGGACGCCAGCCGATCGACGCCGGCTGGCGCGACGCCTTTCCGGACTGGCGGCCCGACGACGAGAAGGGCGAGGCGGCGCAGGCGCTGCCGGTACTTCGGGACGGGGAGACCGCGCGGCTGCGCGATCCCGCGATCGAGGACAAGGAGACCCGGCCGCCGCCGCGCTACGGGGAGGGCACCCTGATCGAGGCAATGCAGAACGCGTGGCGTTTCGTCGGGAACGAAGTCTTGCGCGAGCGGCTGAAGGACGCGAAGGGGATCGGCACGCCGGCGACGCGGGCGGAAATCATTTCCGGGCTGAAGAAGCAGGGGTTCCTGGCGGCGCAGGGCAAGAACGTCGTGCCGACGGAACGGGGGCTCGCCCTGTTCGGCGTTCTCGAACGCGCCGATCCGGGGCTGGTCGATCCGGGCGTGACGGCGGAGATGGAGTGCCTGCTCGACGATGTCCTGACCGGCAGGCAGGAGATGATGGACGCGATCGACGCGGTGTGCGACTCCGCCCGGCGCATCATCGGCAAGCTCGCGGCGCGGGGCGATGATGGCGAAACGCTGGTCCCGGGAGAGGCACCGGGCGCCGGGGACCGGCCGCCGACGGCGGCGATGAGGAAATATGCGGCGTCGATTGCGAAGCGGAAGGGCATCAAGCCCCCCAGGGGCTACACGAAATCTGCGGCGGTGTGCCGGGCATTCCTCGACCGGCATGCGCCCGGGCAGAGCCAGGGACAGAAACCGGTGTCGCCGTGGGCGGGCCGACGCCTGGCGCCTCAGGGGGTGGAAAACCGGGGAGCGACGGGATTGCCCGGTCGGGCAACGGGGCAAGGTCGCAGCCGGTGAAGCCGCGGCAGCGGCGGAAATCTCAACACGACAATACAGGTGCGTCAGCGGGAGGCCCGCAGTCGAACGACGGATCGCCGACGCCGCTTCGTATTCCATACGGAAACAAGGACCTGGCGTTCGGCCTGGGCGCCAGATATGGCGCGGACGGCTGGTATGCGCCGCCCGGCGTCGATCTCGATGCTTTTCGCGAGCGTGGGTGGCTGTAGGGGTTTTCCGCAGGTGCCGCGGGAGGGTGCGCCAGCGGGGAGGGTGCGCCAGCGGGGAGGGTGCGCCAGCGGGCAGGTTGGCGAAGTAATCGACAACGGTCGACAACCGCCGAGCCGGTCTGGAATCCCGCTGGTTGCGTTACGATGACGGGCCGGCCGACCTTCGGTTCGAGGAAACGAGGAAACCCTGCCGGATACCGGCGCGGCGCCTGGTGGGCCGGCATCGCTCTTGGCGCGATAACCGTGGCGGCGTCGGTGTTTGCGGGGCTGCTCGGCCCCGTGGCGATCGCTATCTGGGCGGTGGTGCTAAGCCTTCCGGTGTGGGGCGCCTGGCGGTGGCTGGCGCATAACGGGTGAGCGCAGCGGACGGCGGGCCGGCTGCGCAGCAGGAAACGGCGCGCCGACATCGTTCAACATGGATCGTGCCGGTTCTTCGGATAAGGAGATGGAGATGCGCGTGGCCGGATATTCCTTGCTGGCATTGTTGATTCAGGCACTGGCGCTGGGCGGAGGGCACGGTGTTCGTTATCCTGGGCGACTTCTACCGCCGGTTGGATGTGCCCGGCGACTGGGCTTGGCGTCTACTGTCGCCGCCGCGCCGCCTGCTGACCCGGGGCGTACCGTTCCGCTGCGATCCCAGGTTCCCGCCATTTATCGACCACCTGGTCGCCGGCGGCGGGGCAGAAGCGATGCTGGTGGAAGGCTCGTTCCGAGAGGTGTCGCGACAAGAGCCGGATCCGGATCACTGTGCCATTCGGGTAGGCTTCTGGGTGGAGAGATAGCCCAACGTCGCGGCAAAGGTACGTACCGCGCGCCGACAGGCCCTTTTGCAGTCCCCCGATGCGATATTGCGGCTAGGTGTTGCTTTTGCGTGGACTGTCGATGAGGTGCTTCACGGAGCGTTCAACGATTGAGCCTTTCTTTGACTCTTGCATTGTCATCGTGCCATTTGGCTTCTGCATCATAGTATGCTGCGATACCTTCGAGAACGGCCCCGACATAGGGATAGTGCGGAGATTTTTGTCTGGCCCAACCGCGATATTTTTCGGCCAGTTCTCTTTCTTGTTTACCTCCTTCACCGACCGCGCGTGTGGTTGCGCCGCGCCCTTGACGAACACCGATGTTGAAACCTTCACCGATTACTTCGGATCCAACCTGTTCGATGGCATCGCAGACCGCAGCGCAAGGCCAAGCACCGGTTTCGTCAAACGGAGAATTCGACAAGATTTGGCCGATGTACTGGTCTCCTATATCCGCACGACCGTATTCCGCGCAAAGCCGCCGCGTTTCGGCAATCCAGTCCGAAAGGCGTTCTTGATCGATTTGGCCTGCTTCGCCGGTTCCGGGAATGCTGCTTAAGCGCATTAGGAGGTCATGGGCGGCAGAAAAGAGTGCTGATTTCTTCCGAGGGTCGTCTACCTGCCATCCGGGAGGATCTTGTTTACCATCGTCGCGGTTGAATACTAGTGCTAAGGCTTGGACGAACCCGAGTGGGAAATCAGACATCCACCGCTCAAGGTTGGGAATTCCATGTTTACTGAATTGAAGCGCGTCGATGTACTTGAATTCAAGATGCGCCATCTCTTCCAGATTGGAGCCGTTGCGCCCGTCGAGCTCGCTCAGTGCTTCTGAAATGTCGTGGGCCTCCAACTGAAAGCGGCCGCTTGGGTCAATGTCAATGTCATTGTTGTTATCGATGTCCAGAAGAATACGTTTCAGCCGCGAGGTTTCGATTCGAGACCAATCGAACCGAATAGCGAGAAATGCGACCCGAGGGCGATTCGCACTCAAAAGGCGATCGATGAGTTCAACCAGTTCTGCATCGCCATACCGACCCCACTCTGGGCCGACTTCCAGCCAATACCGGTCTTTTACTCTTTGGTCGTACTTGTCGAGCAGCCGCCAAGTATGACTACCAAAGGGCGCACAGAGGTGTAGCCGAACGATGCTTGTCTCTTCCGCACCTTGGAGGGACACTTCAAGAAGTTCCTCGCGAGCATCGTCGTTAATAGTCCAGAAAAATCCTCGGATGCACCAGTCCATGATTTCTTGCGGCGGATCAGTGACCGACAGGCTCTGGCGAATAAATGCGGCCTGCGTTTCCGTATCGGTGAGGATTGGTGCTAGTAGGTCACCGACAGAGGTGGGTGAGCCGCAGCGAGACAGTAGGGCGGTCAAACCGTTAAATCCAAGTTCGGCCCATATCTCCGAAATTGCCGCGGTACGAAGTTTACGAATAGTTTGGGTGTGTTTCTCGTAGTCGACTTCGCCTTCATCGATCTCGTCTAAGGAAAACTCGATCCAGGAACTGGTGAAGAGCCCGGCATGGCGGATAACGGGATCGTACGGCTCCAACCGTTCATAGGCTTGGCGAGCCAAGTCTGTGGCAGCAGCTCGCAGACCGCGGCGGCGGCTGCGCCGCGTCAGCGTAGACTGGCGAATGCGGTTGCGAAGCGAAGCCATTGCTAAGTCGTCCGGTTGAGAAGCAACCCAGAGGTCGATCAACTTCCAAACCTCGTCCTGTTGTGTTTCGGATAAACCATGGAGCCGTTCCACCAGATCGCCTAGCGTCTCTGCACCATGTTCTGGCCATGATAGTGCGAGATCGAGTGCCTTGTGCCGAAACGCCTCGTATTCCCTTTCTGTAGCCATTTTGCCAACGCCGAAAGCGTCATTACGCCATCGTGGACGGTGGCTGGGAAATGCCATTTGAGGACCGCTATCCAGCTGAGCAACACATAACTGCCACCCGATATCAGGAAACCTCTGCATTAGCATCTCGAGGGTCTTGATTCGTTCGTCAAGAGGCGCGGCCGTGCGTGGCATCCAAGAGCGGAAGAGTGCTGAGAGGCTATTGATCGGCTTGTTGACCCAATTGTCGTCGATGGCGATTCTAGACAATTGCGCGAGTATTAGGCTGACACGTCCGAGGTGCTTCCATGCGAGGCATTCCAATGCCCATAGCAAGCCAGAGCGCAGATTGCGACTGAACGGAGCGCTGTCGACGGGTTTGAGAAGGCCGATGACGACAGGTGCGGGTTGTTTGAGATCGGCTTCGATCAAGCGCAGGAAAGTATCCGGCGCCGCTTCCGCGAAGTTGGGAAGATCGTCTTGATGGGAGAGTAGCTTATCGATAGTCAAAGGTGTGAGCAGTGTATGGACGAGGTTGGACACGTACGCTTGGACATCGATTCCAAGGCGATCGCGGAAAAGATCATTTCCATGTACGGAAAGAAGGACCAAGGTTTCGCAGATGCTATCGCGCAGCGAGGCGGAGTGATCGCGTACCTTACCGTAAAGAGCTGCAGTCCAGCGTCTATCTTGGGGTAGTTCAAGCGCCGGGTCCATTTCGGAAAGGACATACTCTGCAAGAAAAAAGAAGTCCTTGATTTCCTGTTGGACTACCTGGTGTTGGATGGCGTGCAAAGCGTCGATTTTCGAGACAACACCCCGATATTGGCCAATGGACCAAACAGGTGTATCCGGAAGTCGCATCATGTCCGAGATACTTGCTTCAATATCGGGATAGGACTTGCGTGCGAGAATGCACACTGCCTCGCAGTCTGCATTGGACGTTGCGTGCCAGGCGCCGACCATCGTAATCGGAATCAGGTTCCGTGCGATTCCGGCGTCTTCAGCCCAGCCGGGTGTTCTGATAGCTTGAATTTTCGACAGCCGTCGCCTGAGGACAGTCGGGGAACATCCTGACTCTCGCGCGTACCTGTTGACGTCTTCTCTTTCAAACCCCATAGCGGAAAGGGCTTCCTCGAAAGAGGTGTAGTCTAACGGACGGAGGGTGACGTCAGGCTTCGAGTCGATGGCGTTTGGGGTATGAACCGCAATGCAATGCCGCTGACGGTATATTGCCGCCAACTCTCGCTCAGTTTCTTCGGAATAGACTACCGGGATAAAGGGGGACGGCGATGCTGCGAGTTTCCGGAGGGTTGTAGCCGAGTCGAACACAACGGCGAGGTCCCGCAACTTTGATGCGACCTCGTCTTGTTCGAACATACAGGCGAGAAATGCCAATGCCTCATCCGCGGAATCGGCGGCAACGAGAAATGGGCGTTCGCTCGGTGCAGTAAGCCAGTCTTTGAATGCTTGCCGATGCGCCGTAACAGCCGTCTTGAAAATCGCAGGCGAAATTTCCGGCTCGCTTGCCCTGGACCAGCGGCGCCAACTCTCGTCAAGAGTCTCGAAACCGGTGGTCGGCATTTCGAGCTTCTCCGCGAACCACATGCGGGCAGAGATCGATACGTCAAGCCACTGCTCAAGGTCCCTGGCGTCGTACGCCCGTACTTCCTTCCATTCCCCTTTTTCCAGTTTGCCTTTGGCCCACGCCGTCTTGCCGTTCCATATGCGAGGAGTCACGAATATGAAGGTGTATCCGGCCCGTTCGAACGGGGAGATGGACCTCACGCGCGTTGAATAATCTTTTTCTGCTTTACGGCCAGGGTCCCGATTGACCCCGAATTCCCATCCGGACTGACCTTCAGTAAGCCACGGTGTTGCCGAGTCCGCCTCGACCAGGCCATCCCAGCCACTGTCCTCTGCGTTGTCATACCCGGGGAAGTCGACGCGCTGCAGGTCGCGGCCTGTCGAGTTCACGAGTTTTCTCAGTAGCACTGCAAACAGCTGCCGAGCTTCCAAATTGTGATTGGGCCACTCGTGAATTTGGCGTGCCTTGATGGTCAGGAATTCAGGGACATAGCTGGGAACAGCGATGACTTTCTCTTCGCTGACGCGATCTGCTCGATCGAATGACGCCTGACGCTCCAGAAGGTCCCTGCTATCGGCCCCAAAAGCTTTTTCCAACCGGACAGCCATTTGTTGAGATAGCGCCGATCTGCCGTTCAACATGTTCGACAAGGCGGGGCGGCCAACGCCTAGCCTCGCGGCGGCATCCGTCACCGTCATCCCTGATGGGATTATATGCGCCCTGATGAAGGCGGCAGGATGCTCGGTATTGGGTGGCCGGTTCTGCATCGAATGGACCTCTCGATGGATAACAAGCGATACTGTAGTGTGTTGCGCGACACAATACAATCCCTATCGGCCGTGCATGGCTTGGGGGGTGCGGAGAGAGGCCGCTAAGGTGAACTGGGAGACAGCCGTATAGGTTTGAGGGTGTGAGGATCGTGGATGTGGCTTTATTGAGTGAATTCGAGAGGCTTGCGGGCAACCAGACGGCGCGCGATTTTCCAGGCTTGGGCCACGGCGCCGGCGCTCGTCGGCGTGCCTTCGAGGCCAAGCCGGTATTCTTCCTCATCTCCGTTCTGGAGCCTCAGCTTGCGGCGCTTTTCCGGGGATTTTCCGGGATTCGTCAGTCGATCGTCGCGAATGATCTGCGCGGTCCAGTCGCCGCATTGGCCGTCGGTTCCGAGCTGGGCGGCGATGCATGCCAGGAGGATGCTCACAGTCGTCAGCCTTTGTTGGCCGTCGACGACCCGAAAGGTCTTCACCACCCCCACCGGGCCGGGCTCCGGGAAGGTGAGGAGCGTGCCGCCGTAGTGCGCTGCGTCAGGGCCGGCGATCGAGACCGTCACGAGGTCCTCGACCAGCCGTTCGACGTCGGATTGACCCCAGCGGTAGCGGCGCTGCCAGCGCGGCACGACGTACTGGACCTGTCCGTTCAGGAGCTCCAGGAAGTCGATGTGGTGGGCATACATGGATTTCCCTTCTTCTGCACAATCTTCGGGAGCCGGGAAACGAGCCGCCCTTATTCCTCCTACAGTATGATCTCTGCGTCCGGATCGCCGCTGGCGAGGGCGTTCATCCAGGCGAGGCAGAGCTCGCGGGAGCGGTAGGTACTGTAGGCGGCCGTCTCCTCCCGCTCGACGATAGGAAAGGTGGAGTAGACGTAACGCACGTCGTCCCGGTCGGTGATGCCGTAGAGGTGGAAGAACACCGCGTCCAGCTTCGCACGAAGGAAGAGGCGCCGATCTTCGTCCCACGCGAAGGGCGGTAGCACGTCGCCGGCGGCATTGACATGGCCCATGTCGCGGGCGAACGGGGCCATGTCATGGGCCGTGTAAGTCAGCTCCAGCACCGCCTCGCGCACGATCTCACCCGCCGTCTTCGGCCCGAAGCGGACACTCTCGTAGCGATCGACCGGGACGACGGTGAGTTGTTCCAGAACAAACCAGTTGAGGTTCTGCCCTTGAATCTTTTGGCGTGTAACATAATCGAGTGGCACCGAATTTAGATTCCCAACTGCGATGGCGGCAGTTCTGGCGTAATTGTTATCTTCCTTTGCCAACAACGGCAGAGAATTGCCGGCCCCAGCCGCGGGGATCAATGCTGCAATCATCGTACGTACATTGGTCGCAGCAGTGACGTGCTTGAGCGCTAGGATGAATGTACTGCTAAGTCCCGATGTTTCCCCTTCCGGCACCCAGAACTGCGGGGCGGGCAGCCACTCGGGGTTTCGGTGCTGATCGCGCGTCGCCGGCTCGGGCTGCGCAGGCCGATGCTGATTTTCGAGATTGACGACGACGCTGGCGGCGCGGTGATCGAACGCCTGCACCATCTTGCCCTCGTAGAGGGGCACCCAGTTGCCGGCCAGGCTGGCAAAGCGGTTGCCGCCGATGGGCCCCCAGGCACCCTCCCGTTCCTCAAGCTCCGTGCGCGTGCGGAACAGTCCAGAATCGTTGGTCATATCGAACATCCTCGCGTACCTCACCGGCCACGCCTTCACCTCCTCGCCCGACGAGCGGTCCACCAGCACCGGCAGGCGGCCGTAGATCGCCGTGGTCAGCGCGGCGTCGCGGCGGGAGCGGAAGATGGGTGCGGTGCCGGTATTCGGGTTGACGCGGGCAAAGGTCTCCGCCGACAGCGGGAAACAACGCTCAGGGTCGTCGCGCTCGGAGATATCGTGGAGGTAAAACGCGCAATTGGCGGCCTTACCCATTGGCGATGGGCTGGCGACAAAGATGCAGAACTTGAAGGACGCGTGAACGTCGGGGAAGAACACCTTCTTGTTCTCGAAATCGTAGAGCGCCTTCAACCGCCCTTCCGTCGCCACACCCTTGAAGAACCGTGCCGCCGTCTTGTCCGACGCGATGCCGGAGGGCGTGAGAAGCCCGACCATGCCGTCGGGCTTCACCAGCGTCATCGCGCGCTCGACGAAAGAGCGAATAGAGATTCACGTCCCCGCTAGAGAGCAGCGGATAGTCGCCCAAGCGCCGCGCCATTCGGGCAGCCATCGCCGCCCGTTCGCTCGCAAACGCATAGTCCTGAGCCAGGGGATCGCCAGCCTGTTCCAGTGCCGCGATCATGCGCTTGCGGTCGGCCGCACGCGGTGCGAGCGCGATCTCGCGCCGGCGTGTAGCGAACCATTCCACCTGTTGCAGCTTCATCCGGTCCCAGGGCGGGTTGCCGATGACGGCGTCGAAGCCACCTTCGGGTCTCACGTTCTGCCAATTTGTCCAGACGCCGGGGAAGGCCGCCTGCCAGTTGAGGAAGCGTTCCTCGTCGACAAGGCGGCGAGCCTCTTGCAGCAGTTCGGCGAAGCGCGCGCCCTCCGGGCGCTCCGCCGAGACCTCGGCCCGGCCCAGCGCGATCTCGATGGGATCGCCGAGAAGTCCGCCGAAGAAGGACTGCAGCGCCGTCCGGCCCTCGTGGTCCTTGACCTCCAGCCAGTCGATGGCATGCACCAGGGAGAGGACGGCATCCAGCGGCGCGGTGGCCTCCTCCACCTGGGCGAAGGTCTCGGCGGAGCGGTGCGCCTCGGCGATCTCGGCGTCGGTCAGCTCCTCGATCGTCCGCATCTCCAGTGCGGACAGTTCCGCCTGCCTGATGGAGCCATGCAAGAGCAACGGGCCGCCGTATTCGGCAGCCTTGTCGATTCCGCCCCGCGCCCATGCCCCGAACAGGCTGTCGCCGCAGCGGAGGTGGTGATCCAGGAAGCTGAGCGGCGCGCCGACCGTGAAGGTGTGCAGCCAGAGCGCGACCTTGGCCAGCTCGACCGCCATGGGGTTCTTGTCGACGCCGTAGACGCAGCGCTTGAGGACCATGCGCCGGACGATGTGGCGGTCGTCGAGCCGGTCCCGGTCGATGGCCCAAGCGCGCTCCTCGGCGTTCGCCACGATCCGGTCGCGGATGGCCTGGATGCGGCCCACGAGCGGCGAAACATAGCCCTCGGCCAGCGCTTCCGCCTCGGCCATGGCCGCGATCACTCCGTCGGCGAGATAGTCGACCAGACTGACCAGGAAGTGCCCGGACCCCATGGCCGGGTCGCAGACCCTGAGCGCGAGAATCGCCTCGGCCGGGTCGAGCGCTGCGAGCCGCGCAACCGCCCGCTCGCGCTCAGGTCCGTCTGCCGGCATTCGCCCGGCTTCCGCCTCGAAGGCGTCCGTGCGCGCCTGCACGAGCGGCCCGATCGTTTCCTCGACGATGAGTCCGACCAGGTCATCCGGCGTGTAGTAGCTGCCCGAACCCTTGCGGACGAAGATATTGGGGCGGACGGCCACCCCGTCGCCGTCGGGCGCGAGTTCGTGTTCCAGCAGACGCTCGTAGATCGAGCCGAGCCGGCGGACGCCGAGATCGCGATAGTTGATGTAGCGGCGGCCGGCCGAGCCCTGCTCGAACGACAGGGCGTCGATGACATCGGCCATGACCCGGTCGCCGAGCCGGATGCGGTCGAGAAGCGGCGCGCGCTCCCGGTCGAAGAGGCCGCCATTGTAGGGCGGCAGGCCGATGGCAGCGTCGCCCTGGTCGATGGCGCGGCAGAGATCGGCCACAACCGACCAATAGCGCGCAGCAGTCTCGGAGAAGACATCGCCCTGGTCCTTGCGGCGGCCCACATCGCCGCGAACCTTGTCGCGCAGCGCGTAGTCGTCGTAACGCCCGTCGCGGACGGGCAGCAGGTCGCGGTCCTCGGCATAGAGGATGAAGAGAAGCCGGTAGAGCAGCAGCAGGGCGGCCTCGCGCACCTCCGACAGAGGCGCGTCCGGCTCAGCCGCAGCGATCGCACGTGCGAGCTCAGGAAAGACCTGGCCGAAGACCAGATCGGAGAGGTTAGCGGCGACCCGCTCCTCGTAGAAGCGACCTTCCGCGATGGCGCGCTGATGGAAGGTGCGCGCGTCGGCTGCGCCCGGCAGAAAGGCCTCGCGCCGGAAGACCAGCGCGAACACCTTGAGCCAGTGGCGGCGCTCCGCCGCGTCGAGCGCAAACAGGCCGTCGTTATGGCCGGGAAGGTCGAGGAGCGCAGCGAGATCGACCTCGAAGAACTGCTCGGAGACCGACCGCGCGCCCTGGTAGTAGAGCCGCCACCGCGCGCCGTCGGTAAGAATGCCCCAGCGGAGCCTGCCCGTGGTTACATCGTCGATCCGCCGCAGGTAGCGCAGCATCTGCGTCGACGGTGCTGTCTCCTCGCCATGCCGCCCGGAGCGGCGGTCGAGCGGACGCAGCCAACGCTTGGACTCCACCACTGCAAGGCCGAGCTCGTAGCGCCGCCATTCCTCGGCGAAGCCGTTGGCTTGGCCCTTCGCCGCTTCATCCGCGAACAGCAAGCCGTCCGGCACGTCCACTCGGCCGTATGCGCTCAGGTTTTGCTGTCGCAGGCTCGCCGTCCACCCAAGCCGTACGAGGACGGGCCAGATCAGATCATTTTCGGTCTGGCTTTCGTTGGGCGATGCGGCGGCCGGGAAGCGGTCGAAGATCGCGCGCAGCGCGGCCTCGAATTCTTCCAGCGACGCGTCGTCCAGTTCCTGCCAGTCGGGCGATCGGGTGATGGCGTCGCGCAGGAAATCGCTGGCGAAGAGGCTCCCCTGAAATGCGATGTCGAGGCTCATGCGCCTATGATCCACGATCCAGTTCGATATTTCAGCATCACGCCATAGGCGTGCGCCATCGCGACTGCGGGCGGCGCGAAGGGGTCAATAGCTACACTAAGGAATGACCGGCCGAACAGTGGGGACCTACGATGCTGCCCCACTCTGCATTCAACCCATGCAGTTCTCGCCCAGCCTGTCCGGGTCCCATGCCTATTGGTTTCTGCTGCCGGGTGCGGTGAGGTGGCGCCGGAAAATCGGACAGGTCGTTAAGGTGTATTCCACCGTCTGACGGAGGAATGCAGATGAGCAGCAAGCGACGCAGGTTTTCGGGGGAGTTGAAGGCGAAGGTGGCGCTGGAGGCGCTTCGGGGCGACCGGACGCTTCAGGAGATCGCCTCGCAGCACCAGGTCCACCCGAACCAGGTCGGTGCCTGGAAGCGCCAGGCGATCGAGGGTCTGGTCGAGGTGTTCTCGAAGGGCGCCGAGCGGCGGGTCCGGGACCATGAGAGCGAGGTCCGCGATCTTCACGCCAAGATCGCGGAGTTGATCGTGGAGCGGGTTCGCCCCCTACAGGAGCGAGCACGAGTTCGCAAACTGGGGCGCGTACTGGAACTATATTCGCCGGAATGACATCCGGTCGCTGAAGGGCGATGAGGTGAAGAGCTACGAGGAATGCGAAATCGCGAACTTCCTCTATCTTGTCCGTCGTCAGGTAATTTGGAACCGATGAGCGGGCTGATTTAAGAGAGGGTTCGGCCCATCTGGTTGGTCATTTTATGCGGCGGTTTTGCGGTATTGCAAGCGCCGGGTTTGTAGCGTCTTTTGTTTGATCTTTTCTCTTTTCAACAGGATGGTCTGGCCGCGCCCGAAGTAGACATCGGCTGGCGTGAGGTTGCCCAGGCTCTCGTGGTAGCGGTGATAATTGTAGTGGCCGACGAAGGCCTCGATCTGTGTCTCCTGTCCGGCGTCAGCGCCCCTGGGACAGATTGGGCGGATTGAACAAGAGAGGGTTTCTGGCTCATCTTAACCCACGAGGGATTGAAGATGAGACGGAACACCAATCACCAGAAAGCATCGGCCGAGAAGGTCGTGAAGGACATCCGGCGGGCGACTCGTCGGCAGTTCGGCGCCGAAGAGAAGATCCGGGATCGTTCTGGAGGGCCTGCGCGGCGAGGACAGTATCGCTGAGCTGTGTCGCCGTGAGGGGATCAACCAGAACCTCTATTACCGCTGGTCGAAGGACTTCCTGGAGGCCGGGAAGAAGCGCCTGGCGGGTGACACTGCCCGTGAGGCTACCTCCGATGAGGTCCGGCATCTTCGCAGTGAGGCACTGGCACTCAAGGAGGCCGTTGCTGACCTGACGCTGGACAACCGTCTACTCAAAAAAAGCATGATCGCGGATGGGGGAGAGGAGGCATGAGGTATCCACTATCGGAGAAGCTGGAGATCATCCGGCTGGTTGAGCGATCCCATCTGCCGGCCAAGCGCACGCTGGCGCAGTTGGGCATTCCCCGCACCTCGTTTTATCGCTGGTACGACCGCTGTCTGACCGGCGGACCGGAGGCCCTGGAGGACCGCCGCTCGCGGCCTGGCCAAGTCTGGAACCGTATCCCCGATGAGGTGAGAGACCGGATCGTACAGCTGGCGCTGGACGAGACGGATCTGTCGCCGCGGGAACTGGCTGTCCGGTTCACAGACACAGAGGGCTACTTTGTATCGGAATCCTCGGTTTATCGACTGCTCAAGGCCCATGATCTGATCACCAGCCCGGCCTTTATCGTCCTCAAGGCGTCCGACGAGTTCCAGGACAAGACCACGGCGCCAAACCAGCTCTGGCAGACCGACTTCACTTACCTCAAGGTCATTGATTGGGGCTGGTTCTACCTCTCCACCGTGCTCGACGACTTCTCGCGCACCATTATCGCGTGGAAGCTCTGCACCACGATGAAGGCCGAGGACGTCACCGATACGCTGGAACTGGCGCTCAAGGCGTCAGGTCGCGATCGGGCAACGGTCATTCACAAGCCACGGCTCCTGTCTGACAACGGCTCCAGCTACATCGCCGACGATCTGGCCAAATGGCTCGACGACCGCGATATGGAGCACATTCGCGGCGCTCCCTATCATCCGTAAACCCAGGGCAAGATCGAGCGTTGGCATCAAACCCTGAAGAACCGCATCCTTTTGGAAAATTACTATCTGCCTGGCGACTTGGAGACACAGATCGAGGCCTTCGTCGGCCACTACAATTATCACCGCTACCACGAGAGCCTGGGCAACCTCACGCCGGCCGATGTCTACTTCGGGCGCGGCCAGACCATCCTGTTGAAAAGAGAAAAGATCAAACAAAAGACGCTACAAACCCGGCGCTTGCAATACCGCAAAACCGCCGCATAAAATGACCAACCAGATGGACCGAACCCTCTCTTAAATCAGGCCGCTCATCGGTTCCAAATTACCTGACGACGGACAGGGCCATGCGCTTCCACGTCGTCTCCCTTCCCCACACTCAGGCCACGGCCGAGTTCTCGGCCTGCGCCTACACGATGAAGGTCATCGGCTTTTGCCGGATGATGAAATCGCTCGGGCACACCGTGTTCCTCTACGCGGCCGGCGCCAAATCGGATGCGCCAAGCGACGAGCTCATTCCCTGCCTTAATGAGAACGAGCGCCAAGCGGTGGTCGCCGGTCTGCCGCACTACACTTCGGCGCCCTTCGACCCGTCGTTGCCCCACTGGCGGAAGTTCAACAGCGCGGCGGCGGCGGCAATTATCGAACGTGCCGAGCCGCGCGATTTCCTCTGCTTGATTGGCGGAAACGCTCACAAGCCGATCGACCAAATGGTCCAGTATCTGATGGCCGTTGAGTTCGGTGTCGGCTATGGCGGCGTGTTCTCCAACTTCCGAGTGTTCGAGAGCTATGCCTGGATGCACGCGGTCTACGGAGCGCTGGCTGGCCCGGGCGAGGTCCATCGGGTGACAGGCAATTTCTACGATGCGGTGATCCCAGGATATTTGGATCCGGATCAGTTTCCGCTCCGAGCCGAGAAGGACGACTACTTCCTGTTCATGGGGCGCCTCGATGCACAAAAGGGTCTCGATGTTGCGATGCAGGCGGCGGCGGCCGCAAAGGTCAGGCTGATCGTCGCGGGACCCGGCACCGCGCCCGACGGCGTCGAATATGCCGGCGTTGTCACGCCCTCTCAGCGCGGCGAGCTGCTATCTTGGGCTCGCGCGCTATTTGCTCCGACGCTCTATCTGGAGCCCTTCGGCAACGTCGTGATCGAGGCGATGGCCTGTGGCACGCCGGTGATCACTACCGATTGGGGCGCTTTCACCGAGACCGTGGGGCACGCCGAGACAGGGTTTCGCTGTCGAACGCTGCAAGAATTCGTCGACGCAGCCGGCCGGCTCAATCGGCTGCTGCCCGCCGCTGACATCCGCGCACGCGTTGAGGCCCGGTACTCTCTCGATGTCGTCGGCGCTCAATATGAGGCCTATTTCGAGCGGCTGACGGGGCTCTACGGCGATGGATGGGGCGCGGTCGCGGCCTAAGTGCGTTGCGGGCGGATGGGAGACCATGCCGCATGGAACAAGGCCGCCGTCGAGCTTGGGCGCCCAGGAACGCTATCTACCTAGTGGATAAAATTTGACGTTTGAATCCCGCGAGGGATTCTCGCCGGGCACGTCGTGTGCGAGTCTGGCGCATGCGGCCAGGAATCATCGTCGATGTGAGTACCGCCGACCGTGCTCGTCTCGAAGCGGTCGTTGCGGACCGGAACAGCCGGCAGAAACACGTGTGGCGGGCACGGATCGTCCTTCTGAGCGGGGATGGTCTCGGCACGGTCGAGATCATGCGCCGCACCGGCAAGAGCAAGACAGCGGTTTGGCGTTGGCAGGAGCGCTTCATGCACGAGGGTGTCGAGGGGTTGTTGCGGGACAAGACGCGACCCTCGCGCGTTCCGCCGCTCGGCCGGGAAATCGCTGACCGCGTCGTCGCGCTGACGCTGAGTGCGCCGCGCCACGAGGCGACACATTGGACGGCGCCGGCGATGGCCAAGACGGTCGGCATCAGCGTCAGCGCGGTACAGCGCATCTGGCGGGCGCACGGGCTTCAGCCCCACCGGGTCCGGCAGTTCAAGCTGTCGCGTGACCCGGAGTTCATTCCCAAGCTGCGGGACATCGTCGGCCTTTATGTCGATCCGCCGGCGCACGCCGTTGTCCTGTCGGTTGACGAGAAGAGCCAGATCCAGGCGCTCGACCGCACCCAACCCGGGCTGCCGATGAAGACGGGACGCGCGGGCACGATGACGCATGACTACAAGCGGCACGGCACGACCACGCTGTTCGCCGCGCTGAACGTGCTCGAAGGGCGTGTCATCGGCCAGTGCATGCAGCGCCATCGACACCAAGAGTTCATTCGCTTCCTCAACGCCATCGAGGCCGACGTGCCCGCGGGAAAGCTGGTCCATGTGATCCTCGACAACTACGCCGCCCACAAGCATCCCAAGGTCCGCGGGTGGCTTACGTGCCATCCGCGCTTTTTCTTCCACTTCACCCCAACATCCTGCTCCTGGCTCAACGCCGTCGAAGGTTTCTTCGCAAAGCTCGCAAAGCAACGTCTCAAGCGCGGCGTCTTCCACTCGATCGTCGATCTCCAGGCCACCATCAACCGCTTCCTCGAACACACCAACAACGATCCGCAGCCCTTCATCTGGACAAAGGATCCCGACGAAATCATCGCCGCTGTCAGACACGGGCACCAAGCGTTAGATTCCATCCACTAGCTATTATCTCCCTTGCTAAACAAGGAAGCACGAAAATGGCCAATTTCTTTTCTAGGTTCATCACAGCTATCAGCAGGAAGCTGAGCGCATTGATCAAGCGTGTGGTGGCAGTAGCTTCCCCTCGCCGTCCGTCGGCTCCGCCACCGCCCCCGCCGGTTTACCGTGCTACTAAGCAACCTCCTAGTAGTGTTACTAAGCAACCGCCGATCGAGGCCTCTTCTCAGGTAGAGGAGTTGATTGAGGTCCCAGACCCATTCACCGTAGAGCGCATCGAGAACGGTTATCGCGCTTCCGGCCCCCTCAAAAGCGGTTGGTACATCAACGTTGGCATCGAGGGCGATACCGTGCGCTCCAACGCGCCCTTCCTTGACGGCACTGACTGGCCCTTCGAGTGGACGGACAGCGACCCCGACTGGATGCCAGCCGAGCCGCCCGTCAAATGGTTCATCACGCACAGTGACTACTCGCCGCACATCGGACCGCACGAAGGCGGGATCAAAGAAATCTACCAGGGAAGCATCGATGTGGCCGGCATAACCTCACAGGGAGAGACAGTCGTCGAGGTCCACTCTAAGGCAGAGGAAGATGCTCGCATGGCGAAACACCGGCGCATACAACGCGCGATCAAGAAGCGCGGGCTCACGGGGTGAAAGCCGAGGATCAGGGTGAGCTACAGGGTAGCAAAGCCCACATCGACTCAGTGCCGTTGATGTGAATCTCGCCGTCCCGGACTTGCGGCGGCATTTCAAAGGCACGCTCTGACTGTGCGTTGCGGCGCGCCGACGCTCGGCCATTGTGCCCCGCATGGTTGCCGAGAACCTTCCTGCTGCGCTGGACGAAACCTGGGGCCACGAGGGCGGTCTGTCGCTCGACCCGAACGATCGCGGCAATTGGACCGGCGGCAAGAAAGGTGTCGGTGAACTCAAGGGCACGAAATACGGCATCGCCGCCCACGCCTATCCATATCTCGACATCCGAAATCTGACCCGCGCCGCCGCCGCCCAGTTCTACCGCCAAGATTATTGGGACAGGGTGTGGGGCGACGACCTTCCGAGCGGGCCCGACGTCGTCACCTTCGATGGCGCAATCAATAGCGGGCCTGGCCGATCGATCAAATGGCTGCAGGGCGCGATCGGCACCAAGGCCGATGGTGGCTTCGGGCCAAAGACCATGGCGGCGGTTGAGGCCGTCACCGACTGGCCGGCCGCGATCAAGCGGATGACGGCCAAAAGGCTGTCGTTCCTGCAGGGGCTGACTTCGCTGTTCAAGCGCTATGGCCGCGGCTGGACCGTCCGGGTGGCGCGGGTCGAAGCGTTCGGGCTGGGATTGGCTTTGCTGGCGCTCGGGCGCTCTCCAGCGTCGATCTCGACGGTGGCAGAGATTGAGGCGGAGACCGCAGATCAATCGCGACGCCGCGATAATCAGAAGGCCAGCGGTGCCGGCGGTGTTGCTGCGGTCGATGGCACTGTCGCCGCGACCGGAGGCGAAGCGGCGGATGCGCCAGTGCCCCAGACCGACTGCACGCCGACCGATTGGCCAGACCTGGCCGCAATCCCCGCCGACGGCTTCCCCTGGCTGGAGCTGCTGTTGTGGGGTGTGCTGGCGGCCGCGTTGGTGGCGGCCGCCTATTTCCTGTGGCGCGCCCACGGTCAGAAAATGCGGGTGACCGCGCTCCGCTCGCTCGCCAATTCGCAAAAAGGACAGACCTGATGCCAGCGCTACTCGCCGCCGCCGCCCGTCGCCTGTTCCCGATCCTGGTCCAGTCCGGTAGCGGCCTCCTTGCCAATATCGTGCGCCGGCGGGCGCCGGGTGTCGCCACAGTGATCGAGAAGATTTCGGGCGCCTTCGGTACCGACGCGACGGCCGACGCGATCGCCGACCGCTTTGAGAGCGCTGACGTTCCGGGGCGCGCACAACTCCTGACGGATGGTTCGAGAGGTTGAGGATGACGGGCTCGAATATTGGCAGGGGATGGTCCAGGACATCAATCTGTCGATGCGAGCCGAGATGAAGGCGAAGGACTGGCTGCAGCGCAATTGGCGGCCGATCTTCGCGCTGTCCTCGATCGTTCTGATCCCGGTCTATGTGGTGCTTCTGTTCTGGCTGCTGCTCGCCGGCCGGGTTGAGGAAGGTGGCGTTTTCTCCGGCGTGTTGATGCTGCTCCTGCCGCTGCAGCTCGGCGTCCTCGGCGTCTATGCCGGGGGAAGATCCTATGAAAAGGCTCGGGGCGCCGACTGATGGACGGCGACCTGATGGCGTCCATTGGGCTGTTGCTGGCGATCGCCGGCGGCATGGTCGTCCGCGACCGTTTCGTCACCAAGTCGATTCGCGACGGCGACGACCAGCTCCACAAGCGGATCAACGAGGTCAAGGATGTCTATGTTCGGCGCGACGATCTCAACCAACACATCACCCGGCTTGAGCGAGCGGTCGAGGATGTGAAGGGCGAGCTTCGCGAAATGCGGCGCCACCACGATCTCGTCATCACGACGATGCAGGCCAACACCGAGCTCTTGAAAACGATCGCGAAGCATCAGGCGCCGAGTTAGAGGCCAGTGCGTTGCGAGTGAGCGCTGGGCGGGTAAATCTCTCGCTCAAGTTCTGAACCGAAGCCGCCGCCAGGGGTAGTAGGCCGTGGTCAAGCAAATCGGCGAAATGCTGCCGGTCCGCATGGACTGGGACGACAACTACAAGTTCCCGATGTTCGATTCCGGGGATCCGGCCAATCCCGATCCGCAGGGTAGCTTTTTGCAGCTCCGAACGGGCGCGGCGACCCTCACCAACAAGACGCTCGGCGATGGCACAATCTTTTCGGTCGTGCCAACTGCATCGATCAACGCCGGCACCGTCCCCGGAGGTACGGTCGTCGCCACCGAATATGGCGATGGAACCCGCTTCCGAACCAGCCTGGCGCTGACGGCGTTTGATGCCGGGGACAGCGGCGACAATGCAGCCAAAGCGATCGGCGCGCTGCTTTACACCCTGCCAGCCGGCGTCATCATGATCGAAGCTGCGCATATCGCCGTGGCTACGACCATTGCTGATGCGGTACAGACCGACACCCCGGAGATCGGCATTGGCAATGTCGTCGCCTCGGGCGTTGTCTCGGTGCTCGGCGGCACTCCTGGGTTTGAAAACGTCTACATCGGCACCGCGATCGCCGACGTGGCAGGGACGACCTACACCGGCACGAAACTACCGACGGCTGCGGTGCCTCTGATCCTCGCGGCCGGGGATCCGCACACGCTGTATCTGAACTATGCCGACACCTGGGCCAATCTCACCGCGGAATCAGAGCTCGCCGTCACCGGAACGATCGTGCTGCTCTGGCGGTTCCTGATCTGATTTCGCCTCCGGTGTGTCGGGGAGCGCCCTCACATTTGCCCGGGCGCCAAGCGACCCCAACATCATCAAAATCCACGCGGCCGTCGCCTACTGGCAGAGCGTCAAACGCTCTGCAAGCCACTCATACTCTTCAAGTTTATGAATAGTGTGCAATCCTCGGTCGCGTGTTGATGATGTTTATTCTTACGATACCCGCTCGGCAACCGAGGATTTATTTCGTTGAGCTTGTTCCTCGCGCGGCAAGGAGATTGCGACACGAGAGGTGTGTCTGGATGGCGAGAAAAATGACCGAGTGGCCTTCCAAGCGCGGGCCGATTACCAAAATCATGCCATCGGATGGCTGCAATGGGAACAGAGTTCCCTTGGAGATGGGGCCGTGGTACGATTTCCGCGAATTTGGATGTCAGCTGGGGAATGTCGGTTTGATTGTTCTGCCGAGCGCCTCCGATAGTTGCCGAGCCATTTCGGCGCCGCTGAGTTCATCCGGGCCATCGTCCGTGCTTCGTGACCTCGCTCAAGCAGCGCGCTGATCACCGCGCCGCCCTGGTTGCCGGCACCGCCGGCCACAAATATCCGCTTCTTCGCAATCATGAAGTTTCCTTCGAACTCGGCCTTTTTCAATTCAAGCCTGGGTGGCGCTGATCGCATCTGCCTGCCATGAGGATCACCTCGCCCGAGGACATAACCGCCGGCGGTGGATTTCATCAACCTTCCTGATCCTCTGTTTCACTCGTGCCCGAACCGCCACCCGAGCGTCCGCTCCTCGAGCGGCCGTCAAGTGTGTCCAAGTGCGCGCGACATCGTTGTCAGCAGGCGGAGGTGAGGGTAGAATTCGTCCAAGAGAATTTATCGGAAAAAATGATCCAGGAACGAGCGCGCTGACGCTCAATGGGGGGTTTGATGGCGTATCCCAGACGATTCATCGCCGGAGTGGCAATTGCGCTGGTCGGGTTGGTTACGCCGGCCCTGGCCGAAATCACGATCATTCGAGCCGAGATTACCGGTGGTCGTTTGGTGATTTCCGGTCGAACAGAGGTTGGCAATCAAGAGGTCCGGCTTGACCAGACCTCCCATCTCACCATCAGCAGCCCGAACGGGCCCTTCCTTTTCGAAGTCTCTTATCTGCCTCCCGACTGTGTCGTCTCGATCGTCACCGACGATGACAGGATCGATGACGTTCTAATTGGCAATTGTAGCTTGCCGGGAGCGCAAGGTGCGGCCGGACCCGCCGGGCCGCAAGGCGAGGCCGGAGCGGCGGGACCGCAAGGCATCGCAGGATTGTTGGGACCTGCGGGCGAGGCTGGAGTAGCCGGGCCGCAAGGTGGTGCCGGGCTGGTGGGACCGCAGGGTGAGGCTAGCGCTGTCGGGCCACAGGGCGTTGCCGGGCTGGTGGGACCGCAGGGTGAGGCTAGCGCTGGGGCGGGACCTGCAAGGCGGCAGGCGAGAGGGACTGCGAGGACCTGCCGGACCACAGGGAGAGCAAGGACCACAGGGCGTCGCTGGACTGGCGGAACCGCAGGGCGAGGCTGGAGCAGCCGGGCCGCAAGGTGATGCCGGAGCGGCGGGACCGCAAGGCATCGCAGGATTGTTGGGACCTGTCGCCGAGCCTGTTACGCCAGCGGCTACCGACTACTATGTCCAAGTGTCGGCACATGGAACTGAAGAAGCGGCGCAGGCCAAGCTTCGCGAGCTGTTGGCCCAGTCACCCAACCTTTTTGGCGCGACGCCGGGCGTCATCCAAAGAGCGGACTTGCCGCAGGGCCTGTTCTTCTTGGTCCAGTTCGGCCCGATGGTGGGCCAGGCCAACGCCGAGGCATTGCGGCAGAGCCTACTGGCTGCCGGCATCGACGCTTTCGTCACCCGCCACGCCATCACACTCGTTCCGGTCACATTCACCGTCGTGCAGGCCAATTGGGGCGAACTGCAATATGCTTTCGAATGCGGCGAATGCCACGGCGATGCACTGGAAGGAGGCAATCTAGGTCCCGCCCTTGCCGGCGCCGCCTTCATGGACTCATGGGGCCGCCGATCAATTGCCAACCTTGCTTCTGTCATCCGCGACGCTGGCCCGCATCCGGGGGATGAGGTAACGGCGGATGATTACGCGGCCATAATCGCCTTCGTCCTTCGAGAGAACGGCTTCACTGCTGCAGCTCAGCGCGGGGATGCGGCCATTCCAAGAGAGGCACCCGCACAAGCAAGGATCGGTGTCTACCAGTACCAAAGGGAAGCAGCACCTCCCGCTGTAGCTCCCGGGCTCCCCGCCCAACCGGATTTCGCGGAGTTTGGGGTCTTTCTTGTGGATCGCGAGACCCCGGTCGTAATGTACCTTAACGGTCCAATAGACGACACCGCTGTTCTAGATTTTCGGCGGGCACGCCGGGCACATCCCGAAGGGACTATTGTTGTACTCAACAGTCCTGGTGGATTCTTGGACACAGCACTTATATTGGCAGACGAGGTGTTCCAGGCGGGCCTTACGACCATAATTCCCAGTTGGGCTGGCTGCTACTCAGCTTGTGCGTTCGTCTTTCTGGCCGGCGTTGAGCGACTCGCTTTGGGCGAACTTGGCGTTCATCAATTCACCTCCGGTGACCCGGATGCGCAGCGCATCCTGGCGGACGTGCTCGAACTCCTGAATCAATTCGGAACGCCCCAGGAGTTAATCTCGCTCATGTTGCGGACACCACCTGACGACATGCACATATTCGCGGCAGACGAGATTCAGGCATTGGCGATTAGCCGGGGCGCCCCAACCGGGATGGACGGGATCGAGGAGATGGGAGCGTTTCTGCAAACTTTCGCGCCACCGATCTTGGCCAGGGCTTCCGCTGCCCTTGTCGTCGATCCAGATGGGCAGCGGCAGGACGTCCAAGGCGAGGTAATATGGGGAGTGACAGAGGAAGATGGAGTGTTTGCCGTGGTCGGCCAAATCGAACTTGGGGGCGGGGATATTACCGGGACCATCGTCATCCTGGGTCCGACCGAAGCTGACGGCGATCTGTTTCTGAGTTTTAGCGCCGACGACGATCTGCTTCGGGGTAGCGACCGGCGAACCATTGAGACAGTGTTCATGACCCGGAGCGGTTCTCAGCGCTCAGGTCAAACGAGCTTCGTGCAGGCCGGGTATGATGACGAGGAAGGGCGATTCACTCTTGTTTCTTCGCTGCGGTGGATGGCTTTCGACTTAGCGTTATTGCAACAGTCTCGGTCGATCGAGATTCTGTTGACAGGAGGCGACCAGGTCGACGCGCTTGTCGTGATTGGCATCAACGACGAAGTCGCGATTGTACTTTCGGAAGCTCTTTCCGCCTGGGG
>CAXXUZ010000001.1:0-436715 GCA_963667605.2 Kaistiaceae bacterium | reverse complement strand
CAGGAACCGCCAGAGCAGCACGATCGTTCCGGTGACGGCGAGCTCTGATTCCGCGGTGAGATTGGCCCAGGTGTCGGCATAGTTCAGATACAGCGTGTGCGGATCCCCGGCCGCGAGGATCAGGGGCACCGCAGCCGTCGGTAGTTTCGTACCGGTGTAGGTCGTCCCTGCCACGTCGGCGATCGCGGTGCCGATGTAGACGTTTTCAAACCCAGGAGTGCCGCCGAGCACCGAGACAACGCCCGAGGCGACGACATTGCCAATGCCGATCTCCGGGGTGTCGGTCTGTACCGCATCAGCAATGGTCGTAGCCACGGCGATATGCGCAGCTTCGATCATGATGACGCCGGCTGGCAGGGTGTAAAGCAGCGCGCCGATCGCTTTGGCTGCATTGTCGCCGCTGTCCCCGGCATCAAACGCCGTCAGCGCCAGGCTGGTTCGGAAGCGGGTTCCATCGCCATATTCGGTGGCGACGACCGTGCCTCCGGGGACGGTGCCGGCGTTGATCGATGCAGTTGGCACGACCGAAAAGACCGTGCCATCGCCGAGCGTCTTGTTGGTGAGGGTCGCCGCGCCCGTTCGGAGCTGCAAAAAGCTACCCTGCGGATCGGGATTGGCCGGATCCCCAGAATCGAACATCGGGAACTTGTAGTTGTCGTCCCAGTCCGTGCGGACCGGCAGCATTTCGCCGATTTTCTTGACCACGGCCTACTACCCCTGGCGGCGGCTTCGGTTCAGAACTTGAGCGAGAGATTTACCCGCCCAGCGCTCACTCGCAACGCACTGGCCTCTAACTCGGCGCCTGATGCTTCGCGATCGTTTTCAAGAGCTCGGTGTTGGCCTGCATCGTTGTGATGACGAGATCGTGGTGGCGCCGCATTTCGCGAAGCTCGCCCTTCACATCCTCGACCGCTCGCTCAAGCCGGGTGATGTGTTGGTTGAGATCGTCGCGCCGAACATAGACATCCTTGACCTCGTTGATCCGCTTGTGGAGCTGGTCGTCGCCATCGCGAATCGACTTGGTGACGAAACGGTCGCGGACGACCATGCCGCCGGCGATCGCCAGCAACAGCCCAATGGACGCCATCAGGTCGCCGTCCATCAGTCGGCGCCCCGAGCCTTTTCATAGGATCTTCCCCCGGCATAGACGCCGAGGACGCCGAGCTGCAGCGGCAGGAGCAGCATCAACACGCCGGAGAAAACGCCACCTTCCTCAACCCGGCCGGCGAGCAGCAGCCAGAACAGAAGCACCACGTAGACCGGGATCAGAACGATCGAGGACAGCGCGAAGATCGGCCGCCAATTGCGCTGCAGCCAGTCCTTCGCCTTCATCTCGGCTCGCATCGACAGATTGATGTCCTGGACCATCCCCTGCCAATATTCGAGCCCGTCATCCTCAACCTCTCGAACCATCCGCATGAGTTGTGCGCGCCCCGGAACGTCAGCGCTCTCAAAGCGGTCGGCGATCGCGTCGGCCGTCGCGGCGGTCCCGAAGGCGCCCGAAATCTTCTCGATCACTGTGGCGACACCCGGCGCCCGCCGGCGCACGATATTGGCAAGGAGGCCGCTACCGGACTGGACCAAGATCGGGAACAGGCGACGGGCGGCGGCGGCGAGTAGCGCTGGCATCAGGTCTGTCCTTTTTGCGAATTGGCGAGCGAGCGGAGCGCGGTCACCCGCATTTTCTGACCGTGGGCGCGCCACAGGAAATAGGCGGCCGCCACCAACGCGGCCGCCAGCACACCCCACAACAGCAGCTCCAGCCAGGGGAAGCCGTCGGCGGGGATTGCGGCCAGGTCTGGCGGATCGGTCGGCGTGGAGTCGGTCTGGGGCACTGGCGCATCCGCCGCTTCGCCTCCGGTCGCGGCGACAGTGCCATCGACCGCAGCAACACCGCCGGCACCGCTGGCCTTCTGATTATCGCGGCGTCGCGATTGATCTGCGGTCTCCGCCTCAATCTCAACCACCGTCGAGATCGACGCTGGAGAGCGCCCGAGCGCCAGCAAAGCCAATCCCAGCCCGAACGCTTCGACCCGCGCCACCCGGACGGTCCAGCCGCGGCCATAGCGCTTGAACAGCGAAGTCAGCCCCTGCAGGAACGACAGCCTTTTGGCCGTCATCCGCTTGATCGCGGCCGGCCAGTCGGTGACGGCCTCAACCGCCGCCATGGTCTTTGGCCCGAAGCCACCATCGGCCTTGGTGCCGATCGCGCCCTGCAGCCATTTGATCGATCGGCCAGGCCCGCTATTGATTGCGCCATCGAAGGTGACGACGTCGGGCCCGCTCGGAAGGTCGTCGCCCCACACCCTGTTCCAATAATCTTGGCGGTAGAACTGGGCGGCGGCGGCCCGGGTCAGATTTCGGATGTCGAGATATGGATAGGCGTGGGCGGCGATGCCGTATTTCGTGCCCTTGAGTTCACCGACACCTTTCTTGCCACCGGTCCAATTGCCGCGATCGTTCGGGTCGAGCGACAGACCACCCTCGTGGCCCCAGGTTTCGTCCAGCGCAGCAGGAAGGTTCTCGGCAACCATGCGGGGCACAATGGCCGAGCGTCGGCGCGCCGCAACGCACAGTCAGAGCGTGCTTTGAAATGCCGCCGCAAGTCCGGGACGATTCACGCCGAGATTCACATCAACGGCCGAGCGACCAAATGCCACTCATGACATCGGATGGCTCGGGCAACCGCTAGAGTCCCTCATGGCTTAGCGCATCCTGCGAGGAAGGTTCGAGCGGACCGCCATGCGGGGCACGAATGGACCGAGCAAGGAAGGTTCGCGCCGCAACGCACATGCAGAGCGGTGCACAATGCCCACCGCTCCAGCCGATAGCGATCCGGCGCGGCGAACGCACAGTCAGCGTGCCTTTGAAAGTTGCCGGCCTTGAAAAGTCCGAAATGCAAGTCCGGGACGGCGAGATTCACATCAGCGGCCTGGCCTGCAAATGCCACTCAAGAATATCTTAAGCTCGGCCAACCGCTACATCCCTCATGGCTGATTCCCACCAACACGCCCGTCCAATCGCTGTATCCAATTCAACATCGCTCACCGATGTTCCTCACGGGTGATCTCCGAACGCTGAAAGTAGACAGTTTCCTCAATCGACATACCGCCTAGCCCAACGAAGATTCTGGACGTATCGGCGGCGTTCAAGGTGGCGGACAGTATCTCGGCAGTGTGGCTAGCCACACCGCCATTAGCTGTGGCCCATTCGCTCGCAGGTGTGATGCCCTTGCGAAGTTCTCCCACGATGTCCTCTCCAAACTGCAAGTCCTTGCCGATACACCGCTCCATCACTTCCGGTAGGCGGTAGCGACCATCTTCGCCCGGTTCATCGCCGTAGTTGATCAGCATCCCGATTTGGACCACGCCATCGTTGAACTTGTTGGCTCTCAGGCGAATTTCTGGGGTTGCGCCGTCTAGCACCACGTAGCCAGTCGCCCGCAATACATCGACCTGCTGAAATACTACCTTGGCGTGAATGTCAGGTTCCGGCGGTTGCGCCTGCTCCGATGTAAATTGTCCTGTCAGTATCAATGCCATTGTGCTTTCCCTATGTGATTGGATTGGCGCCTTGCCGCCCTTGCGCCCAAGCTCGACGGCGGCCTTGTTCCATGCGGCATGGTCTCCCATCCGCCCGCAACGCACTTAGGCCGCGACCGCGCCCCATCCATCGCCGTAGAGCCCCGTCAGCCGCTCGAAATAGGCCTCATATTGAGCGCCGACGACATCGAGAGAGTACCGGGCCTCAACGCGTGCGCGGATGTCAGCGGCGGGCAGCAGCCGATTGAGCCGGCCGGCTGCGTCGACGAATTCTTGCAGCGTTCGACAGCGAAACCCTGTCTCGGCGTGCGCCACGGTCTCGGTGAAAGCGCCCCAATCGGTAGTGATCACCGGCGTGCCACAGGCCATCGCCTCGATCACGACGTTGCCGAAGGGCTCCAGATAGAGCGTCGGAGCAAATAGCGCGCGAGCCCGAGATAGCAGCTCGCCGCGCTGAGAGGGCGTGACAACGCCGGCATATTCGACGCCGTCGGGCGCGGTGCCGGGTCCCGCGACGATCAGCCTGACCTTTGCGGCCGCCGCCGCCTGCATCGCAACATCGAGACCCTTTTGTGCATCGAGGCGCCCCATGAACAGGAAGTAGTCGTCCTTCTCGGCTCGGAGCGGAAACTGATCTGGATCCAAATATCCTGGGATCACCGCATCGTAGAAATTGCCTGTCACCCGATGGACCTCGTCCGGGCCAGCCAGCGCTCCGTAGACCGCGTGCATCCAGGCATAGCTCTCGAACACTCGGAAGTTGGAGAACACGCCGCCATAGCCGACACCGAACTCAACGGCCATCAGATACTGGACCATTTGGTCGATCGGCTTGTGAGCGTTTCCGCCAATCAAGCAGAGGAAATCGCGCGGCTCGGCACGTTCGATAATTGCCGCCGCCGCCGCGCTGTTGAACTTCCGCCAGTGGGGCAACGACGGGTCGAAGGGCGCCGAGGTGTAGTGCGGCAGACCGGCGACCACCGCTTGGCGCTCGTTCTCATTAAGGCAGGGAATGAGCTCGTCGCTTGGCGCATCCGATTTGGCGCCGGCCGCGTAGAGGAACACGGTGTGCCCGAGCGACTTCATCATCCGGCAAAAGCCGATGACCTTCATCGTGTAGGCGCAGGCCGAGAACTCGGCCGTGGCCTGAGTGTGGGGAAGGGAGACGACGTGGAAGCGCATGGCCCGACTAATCCCCGACGTTCATGCAGGCGCTGGTCGTCGTGACAACCGCGCCTCCGCCAGGGACGGCTAGATCGCACTGCGAACCTTCTGTACCCTTGTTGTCTCTGAAGTTGATAATATCCCCCGTGTAATATTGATGCGGGCTTACCCCTGGGTTAGAACCTGTAGACCCAAGATCAACAGGCAAACCACCACTAAGAAATCTGTCAACTCTATTTATAGGATCCAGCCAGTTCTCATAGAACCAAAGCTCACCTATATCTCCGAGCATAAACGAATCGCCTTCGTCCGATCCACAGAAAATATTGTAGGCACGCAGTGGCCACCTTGCTGTTCCGTATAAATGTAGTGGCCGGTACGTTGTCCCGTGTGCCGTTAATCATGTGCACATTATCACATTCCCGACGAAGCGCAAACTCCACATCCAATGAATCCAGCCATCCGCCTGATCATAGTCCCCAGCGGATTGCCATGCATAGCTCATAACAGGCGCGTCAGTCCGCAATTGAATAGTAAGTTTGTTGTTTCCAGAGCGGCGCTCACACCTCAAGCGCTGACCATGCATTCGAGTACAGCCCGCGATTTCTACCGTCCTCAAACCTCATCCAGATCGAAGCTGCTAGTTTTATCGAATCTCCGTCACCGCTCCCCCAATGACCATTACTAGTCAAATCATTGGCACCGTTGAAGTAGATCGACCACGGGTCGCAGGATATTTCAGTCGCGGGAGTAGAACCAGCAACTTGTCCAAAATGAAGACTAGAGCCCAACATCACACTTGGCCATTTAAGCGGCGGGTGATCCTCTGGTAAATCTTTGGGCGTCTCAAACACGACCGGCATAATCGGCAAGAGTTCATGCTGCCTAAAGCCGACCCACCCCGCCACCTCGTTTAGCTCCGCGCGCTGGGTTGCAGTCCCTCTCGTCTGGCCAACTCTAACAGGACCGTCGATCAACGGTCCAATTCGATTTCGCTCCGCCATTATCGCAGCCTTTTGCCACGTCTGTAGGCGCGCGTATTTTTTACGATCGTGCAGCTCGCCCATCCGCGTCAACCAATGATAATCCGGTTGGACGATCCCCGGCGCCGGCATCACGGTAGGCGTCTTGATGACTGGAGGAAGGGCCAGTTCAAACATTGCTATTTTACCGGCGGACGGAGCACTTTGACTTTATCTTCCGTAGATTTCAAGCGAGCCTCAAGTGCATCGAGGCCTAGCCCTTTCACAAGCTCAGCCTTGGTCAGACCCAAATTTATAGCAGCACTGTTGATCTTCTCTTCCAATGTCGGCGGTGGCGGTGGGGGCGGCTCGGCTTCAAGGTCACCGCCGCGGGTGAGAACTCCACCAGATTCTTTGAAAACTAGCGTCCCCTCGACTATCTGCTGCCCCTCGGGAATGTCCATTTTCTCAAATAGCCTGATCCCGTACTGGTCTAGGTCGTCCGCTTGCGTCCATATCCCTGCCTTCACGAACTTCTGCACCTGACGCGCATCTAACTTCTCTTCCGAAACAGTCGCCACAAGCAACAAAGTACCCGCCGCAATATCATCGATGTTAGCCCCTGTTATCTTGTTCGCGCCTGCATCTGATTGAACAAGTTGCACCAGCTTGTCCAACGTGAATGATTGAGAACCACCCGGTTCCAACACTGGCTCCCCAACATCATCAAATACCGGCACTTCAATCGGTACAAGAACTAGGCCGCCGGCGTTGATTTCATCAATCGTAGAAGCCGTTTCTTTTGCCCCACGCTGCACAATCGAGACAGAGCGATCTTCCCTCTGTACAATACCACCTTCCCACACCTGCCAGACACCTTGGTCGTCTTTTCTTGCTACGCCCTCCATCCTCGTCTCCTTACGTTAAGTCGATACTGATGCCCGTCACCAAAAACACGTTTGTCGCTTCGATGACGTACGTGATAATCGCCCTCCTTCCCGAAGCAATCCTGACGGGTAGCGCGATAGCAGGGTCAACATACCACTGCGACCCAAAGGAGAGCGTCCGAGTACCGCCGCTCGCTACGATCACGATAACTCCACCACGACCAAACCGACCATCTTCATTAGATGGGTTTCCGAGCGTCCTGTTGCCTCTCATTGCAGCAAGTTTGAAGTTCAACCCATAGTCCAGATTAACATAGATGGTCTCCCAATCGTACAACGCACGAAATGCCAGAGCATCGTTGAGGTATCGTGGCGAAATGAACAGTGCTGCGTTCTGAGCGTCGTTGAGAATTTCGGCGGCAGTTGCGGTCTCTGCCTTGCCCTTCACCGTGAGCGAAGCGTCAGGCCCAACGGGTCCGGTCGCCCCAGTTGGGCCGGTGCGACCGGTCCGACCGGTGCCACCGGCAGGGCCAGTCGCTCCTGTCAGCCCGCCCCCGCTCGTTGGCCCGGTGGCACCCGTGGGGCCGGCGCGGCCGGTCCGGCCGGTAGGGCCCGTCGCTCCTGTCAGCCCGGTCGCGCCCGTTGGCCCTGTGGCACCGGTGGGGCCGGTGCGACCGGTCCGGCCGAAGCGGCCGGTAGGGCCCGTCGCTCCTGTCAGCCCGGTCGCGCCCGTTGGCCCTGTGGCACCAGTGGGGCCGGTTGCCCCGGTCGGACCGGTTGCCCCGGTCGGACCGGTTGCCCCGGTCAGCCCGGTCGCTCCTGTCAGCCCGGTCGCGCCCTTGGGGCCCGTTAGCTCGGCTTGGGTCGGTCCATTCTCAAGATCCCCGCCGGCGGCCCATCGGAGCGTCTTTCCGGTCGCCGGTGCCGGCAGTGCGCCAATCGTCTGCCCCGGCGGCTTGTAGAGGCCTCGCCGCGTCATATCGAACAGCTCGCGGAGATTGGCCTGCAGCAGGTTTTGATCGCGGTTGAGATCAGCGGCTGGGACGGCGGCGCCCTCGCCATATTGGGAGGTGCGCGACGGAGCTCTCGTGCCGACAATATCGACGGTCCCGGTCACACCGGGATCGAGCATCACATTGGCGGATTGGTAGAAGCCGTCGACAAGAACGCCCAACTGAACGTCGTAAGCCGGCGCGGCCAGCATCACATCGTCGTGCCATACCTCGATGTCGGCGGCGCCGAAGATCGGGAAGCCAACCGGATAGACCGTTGTGCTGACGGCCGGGGTGTACCGCGTGCGCCGTTCGGCATCGAGGATTGTGAGCGCCATACTGCGGGAGGATCCTCACTCCGGCAAAGGGCGCAACGCACTCGGCCCTTAGTTGGGTATGGCGGCTCCAAGATCGGGTGTTCGATCGGGCGTCCGGGTGCCAGGCGAGAACCAAAAGTCCTGCCCGAACTCGCGCTCGAATGTCTGCCGCTGACGGCGGGCGGCCGCATTGGCCCCGCCCTCATCGAGCATCGAGTGGATGAAGTCGAAGATCTCTCGGTCGATCGCCAGCCGAGCGAACCAGAGCGTCGACCCCGGCGTCCAGCGCTTCACATATCGCGCCAGCGCCGCGCCGTAATCGCCGCCGCTGGCGATAGAGTTGAACACGTCGATGGTGCCCGGAATCTCCCCGAGCACCGGCCCGGCCACCGTGCTCCAAAAGCCCTGACCGCCGCGCGTCGTGGCCGAATAGACCAAGTCGCCATAAATGCCGGCGCCGCCGCCCTGGGCGAACGCCGCCCACCAAAATTGCGGGGTCTGCATGCTTCTGGGATCGCGGCCGGCGAGGATCTGTTTGGCCTGCAACGACGCCGCGCCGGCGAGCGTCATGGTGGCGATGAATGCCGAGGTGCGGAACACCCTCTGATGCCATGGCCCCTTCGTCGCGGCTCGCATCACATGGGTGAGCAGAATCGTCATCGCGAACGATTTGAACATGAAGCTCGAGCGCGATACCTCGCCGGCGATCGTGCCGCGCGCCTGCCCTGCCGAGGATACCGCTCGCACCAATGCGGTTGGCTCGATCACAGCGAAATGGCGTTCGTCGATGATCGCGCTGTTAAGCCTTTTGCCAAGGGCGCCGGCGGCCTCGGTATCGAAGAACCTGGCACCTTCGATTTCAAGCGGCGGGGTTTCTCGCAGCTTGACCCAATCGGCCTCGATGAAACCATATCGGCGCAGGAAGCCTTGGAAGGCGGGGTCGAGATTTTCCCAAGCATGGTCCGCCTGACGAGCGATCATGCCATGGAACTCCATCGAAAACGACCGCTTGAGACCTTCGGTCCAGGCCTGCAATCCCGACACCCTAATGAAACTCGAAGCCAGCCGGCCGGTCCAGTTCGAACCGACCACCTGATCCTCAAAGCGTCGACTGCTGAGCGTCGCATCGGTGACCGCGTGAGACACGATGCCCATCTGAGCCGCGAGTTCGCGCTTGGTCGCATTGTCGGCGACCATCAGATTGACCGCGCGGGTAAGCACCCGGACCGCCGGGATCCCGTTGGCTCGGGCCGCCCATAAGGTCGTGATCGTATCGCCGGGAATCGCGGAAATAACCGCTGAGCCGAGGCTGGTTGCCGTCTTGATGTTTCGGAGCCCACCGAAAATGCCGCCGATCAAATCGCCCTTGACGGCGCTGAGTTGGCCCGACTGATCCTTGTAGGCGAGCTCGGCCATTCGCGCCCCGGTGAGCGTCCTGGCCACCTTGCCGCCGCGCTCGGAACGCTGCGCCACCTTGAGCAGCGTATCGAACACCCCGCCGTGATTTGGGCCCAGCACGTCGATCAACGCGATCTCGCGGGCCATCGCTCGCATGTGCCCGATCATCATTCCATAGAGGCCTTGGGCGCCGGACCCGTACTTGTCGTTAAGCCGAAGCCACGACTCGGCATCGTTGATCCGAAACACCCTCATGTCGCGCTGGAAGCCCCGGCCGGAAGCTCCTCGGCTGGTGCCGTGGATGATGTCGTCCATCGCCCGGCGAACGATCGCGGGCGCCTGCAGTCGGGTCGCTTCCAGCCCAGTTATCTTGTCCATGACCGAGACCGTGCCGGCATCGACCTCGGCCAGTATCTCATCGACGAACTCGCCCCGGAATTTTCTCACCCGAATGCGCTCCCAATGCTGTGGAAAGCGCCAGTCCTCGAGCGGGGAGAAGTCCTTGCCGCCGCGGCGCGCGAGCAACACGCCTTCGTCGACCGCCGACCGCCAGGCGGCCGCCCCGGCTTTGGCGATTGGATCGCCGGTGTCGATTCCATATCGCTCTCGGATCACGTTGCGGATTCCGATGGTGTCCTGGCGGAACCCGGCCATCCGCGACCGGTAGGGCTCGAACCCCTGGCCGACCCGCTTGAACAGCCTGCCCAGGATCGTCTCGGCGTGGCTCTCGACATTGATGTTGGTGACGGCCGCGGCCGCCTCATCGGCCCACACATCGAATTGCAGCATCGCCGATAGGCCCGCCGATTCGCCGCGCGTGTGCGCCGCCATCCGCTTCTCGCCTCCGACCTGCGCCAGAGCGTCCTTGGCGTACTCATATTTCCGCCGATGCGCCGCTTCGGCCATCGCACGGGCGACCGCAATGGCCGAGGCCGCATCGCCGTGGATTGGGCCCATGCCATGCCATAGCTGGCCCTGCATCCCTTCGTGCAGCGCCATCGCGGCATCGGCCGCCTTCTGGCTCACGCGGCCGGCGCGGACCAGTCGGGCTAGGCAATTGGCGATCACCGAAGCCATGATCTGACCGTTATGCTTGGCACCACGTTACTTTTTGGTCCCTCATTCGAGGCGGGAAAAAGTAACGTCGGCCGCCCCTCGTTCTCTCTTTGCCTCACGTGAAACATCAGTCCTCATCGACCAGCTTGCCGGTGGCGCAGTCCTCGATGTCCTTCGCCGTGACGATCTCACCATCGACCTCGTCGAACACCTCATCCAGAGACCGTCCCGCATAGACGGCGTCCCCGTCGGCATCGTCGCCACGCCCTCGCGCCACCATGACCGGTTTGTCGCCCTGGCTCAATTCCTCGGCGTGACGAACCACCGCTTCTTTTGCCTCGGCCGACTCGGACAATTCGTCGATCTTCTCCGGTGTCGTTTGCTCCGTCGCCGCGGCGAACAGATCCTCGCGCTCAGCCTTTCGAAGGCTCGCGGCCAGCACGGCGTTGGCACCCAGCGGTTCGCCAAACAGCCGCCCGCCGGCGGTATTCTTCAGCGCCTCATCGGTATATAAGCGGAGCATCCCCGCGATCTTGGGCCGGGCCGCCGGGCTCTTGAAATTGGCGCGGAACATCCCTCGCAGCAGCAGCTTCGAGATTTCGGACGGGCCGCCCAGGAACTCCCCTTGATCGGCGAACTCGGCGATCGGCCGGCGCGCGTCGCGGGCCCGCATTACGACCCGAACCGCGCCCAACAGGTCCTCGGTGATGTTCATGCCCGGAGGCAAATCACCTCGAGCAACGGCGTCCCGCATGATTGTCCAGGGCCCGGCGGCGTCGGCCATTGCGTTGCCGATCGAGCGAATGTTGCTGTCGGTGTTCTCAAGGACCCGGTCGAGCAACCTCGGATCGCCATAGGCTCGGCCGAGCAGGGCGCCACGGATCCGGCGAATCCCTTCTTGGCTGAGCGTCCCGCCGGCGCCCATCATTTCGCCGCGCTCACCCGACGGCAACTTATCCACAAAACCACGGACGAATGGACGATTGGCGGCGGCCTCGATGTCACCGGGCACCAGCCGAGAAATCAGCGTCTCATCGAGCAGCCGGGCATCGGCCAGCGCGGTTTCGGTCGCGCCCATGCGAAGGGTCTGCGATCGGTTGGCGGCGGTCACGAAGTCCAGACGTGCGGCATCATCAAGATCGGTGACCCGGCGGGCGATCATCACCGGCTCGGCCATGTCGGAAACGTCGAACCCCTGGCGCTGCAAGAAGGCTCGATAGGCCGCCGCCTGGTCCCCCGCCAATCGATAGGCGCGCTGGATCGCCAGCACCCTCGCATTGCCGGACTCGACAACAAGATCGGGCCCGGCGATCGGCGCTCCGCCGGCCGCTTCGGCCGACACTCCAAGGCGCTCCGGCTCAAGGTTCGTCGCGATGTCGGTGACTTGATCCTGGCTCGGCGCTCGGGTCCGATCCCGTGGCTGCAGATGGCCAGGGAAATGCGGATTGACCCTGAAATCGGGAAGATTGGAGACGATCAGGTCGGCGAGCTCGACAACCTGATATTCGACCTCAATCTCTCGACCCGACGCATCGAACACCCTGCCGACCCGAGCATTGGCGTCGGCCACGGCCGCCGGCGGGCGGGTGATCGGCATCTCCGCTTGCAGATCAAGCGTTGCCTGAGCTGCGGCCTCGGCCCTGGCTTGCTCTTGCTGGGGCGTTCGGCCGGGAACCGCTCGTGCAGCGGCGCGCTCGGTCATCTCGCCGGCATCGCGAACGGTGGCGTTCCAGGTCCTCGCGCCACGCACCAAATTCCACACCGCCGCTATCGCTTTGATCCCGCCGCCGAGAACGAGACCTCCCGCTCCGGCGGTCGTCGATTCGCGCAAGACATCGCCAAAGGTGAAATCGGGATCGAGCGTCTGCGTTTGACGGAGCCGGAGCAGGCCGGAAACGACTTCGGCCCCAAACCCCAGCCCCGCCTCCGTGACGGCGGTCTTGATGATTCCGGTGGCCCAGGCGGCGCCGAACATCAGGCTTCCGGCAATGATCGGATCGCCAAGATCGGCCCCGACTTCACCGATAAACCGGGCCAAGCCGCCGCCCGCCTCAAGGGTTTCGGTCTTTTCCTGGTAAACGCCGCGCTGCCAGTCCAGCACCAGGCCGTCCATTTCTTCTTCGGTCGGGAACGGATCGCGGTCGGTCTCGGCCGCCCATTCGTTATATTGCCGGCTGGCGTTCTCCCAGGCCCCCGGCAGCGACAGCGTGAACGGGTTGCGGATTTCGTCCCGGCCGGTCTCCCGGTAGAATTCGTTGATCCGTTCCTGCACTATTTCGTAGCGGATGATCTCGCTGATTTGCGGCTCCGTGACCATCCGACGGACAATGCCGGCGCCGATCGTTTCCATCGGCGTCGGCCGCAGATCCTCGGCCAGACGCGCGCCACCGAAGGCGCGCGTTGCACGTTGGGCATCGGCGAACAGATCAAGCATCGGGGCCAGCGTCGGGCGGCATTCCTAGAGCCCCAGTTTGGCGCGAACTTCTGCCGGCTGGCGTCCGTAGAGCGCGGCCATATCCCAGATCACCTCCTCAACCGTACGGTCGTTGGCGGCCGCCCAGGCTTCGATCTCGGCCACCATGTCGGGGCCTACATCGTTGAATTGCACATTCACCCAGGGGCGGGGCTGCACCTGCTCGTCCTTCTCCGGCATCGGTCCCGCCCCTTCCCCGATCTCTCGCAGCACTTCACGCTGAACGTCATTGAGCGTGAAGTCTCTCTCGAGCGTAGCCCGCTGCGTCGGCGTCATGCCCTCAAACCATTGCCGAATCCGCGCTCGGTAAGTGTCCTCTGTCTCGTCTGGACCCTGCTGGCCTGGCGCCGGCGGCTTAGGCATCGCCACATTGACCCCCGCCGCCGCTAGAGCGGCCGGATCAACGCCGATTTCTTCGAGCGCGGCGGGGTCGAGACCGCGTGGTGGCGTCTCGCCGGGAGACGGTTCGACTTCGGGATCAACCTCGGAGCCAACCTCGCGCGGCCTGGCCGCGGGGCGCCGGCTGGTGGGTCAACCTCAAAATCTGCGTCGGGCGCGACCTCGGCAGGAGGCCGGGTGCCGAACTCGCCACGCACGACGGCGCCGAGATCGAGAACGAATAGACCGCCCTCGCCGTCACTGACGAATTGAGCGCCAACATCGCCGCCGAGCTGAATGATGTAGGTCCCGTCGCCAAAGCTACGAAGGTAGCGCTGCTCTCCGAAGATCAAATTGCCGGTGAGAAACCGCCAGGTCACCGGCTGGCCATTGGTGGTGGTCGCCCCCGCCATCGCCGCCGAAGGCACGCGGCCGATCAGATTGTCGAACTGGCGCTGCGTCATTCCGTGGACGGGAGCGACGATCCGGCGGCTGTTGAAGTTGAGTAGGTTGCCGGTGACTTCGGCGATCGCTTGCTGGGCAAGTCCAGCGTTCACGATGCCTTTCTCAAGCCCGTGACCGTAAGCAAGGTCGATATACCGGAAACGGATTGCCTCGATGAGTTGGTTTCGCATCTCGACCCCGCCCACACCGAGCGGGAATATCTCGGGGTCGAGGTCGGCGTTCATCCGGTTTTCCCAATCGACCTGATGGGGGGCGCGGTCCGGCTCAAGCGCCTCGAGCCTCCGACCGCGAAGGATCCCGGTGGCGGCCTCCGGGTCGAACCGGTAGAGACCGCCCGCAAACGCCAGCATGTGCCCCTCGCCGCCGCCGAGCTGCGCCAATGTCGCGGTCAGCACATTGGGATCGCCGATCGCTCCGACCACGCCGGCCACCAGCGGGATTTGCTGCTCGATCGGCCTGGCAGCGAATTCCTGGGCGAGCTGGGTGACCTCCTCCGGCATCAGCAGGCCGAAGATCCGGCCGTCGAGCGCCTCCGGCAACATTGCCAACTCGGCCTCACGCCGGCCGAGCGATTCGCTCAGCGTCTCATTGCTTGTAAAATCGATCGGCGCAAAGTCGTACAGGCCACGCTCGAGGCCGAGCATGTAAGGGTTGTTCTCCAGCAAATCGGCATGATGGGCCACATTGGCTGCGATCTGGTCGCGCAATAGCGCCTTGACATATTCATCACCGGCAGCACCGGACGTCGTCAGATCGCCCAGAATCAGCTCGCCCTGCGTTGCGGTGATCCCGTTGACCATGCCATTGCCCATCGAGCGCACGATCACGTCGGCCAGCCGTCGCGTCAGGGCCGGATCATCGACCGCTCGTCTCAGACTTACGAGCGTGTCCACCATGTTCAAATCGGCGCCGAAATTCTCTCGGACGAGAAATTCGGCTCGTTCCAGTGCTCCGATGAAGATCGGCCGCAAAGCGTCGCGCTGCGCCCGCAACAGCTCCGGCGTGATCGGGATCGTCGCCGCCGGCATGCCACCGGCGAGCTGCATGTGGCCCGGATCCGCGGTGAAGGCGTTGCCGGGCAGGAACTCAAGGCCGAACTCGGCCGCGTGCTCGTGCAGCCAATCGAGAACCGCGCCGGCCTGAATATCGACCGCCGCTCCGACATTGTGCCGCGAGCCCCCCGGCGGCGCGGCGAGCCCCCCGGCCGCGCCGGGCTGGTAGGTGATGCCATTGTAGACGACCGGCTCTTGCGTGAAGTTGGCGTAAAGCTGGGCCTGCCGCTCATTTGATCGGACCAGGGAATTGATCTGAGCGCTCTCGCCGGTCGCCATCTCGGCCGCCTCGAGCGCCAGTGCGACATTTGCGGCAAAGACAGGGTTGATCCCCTCGACGTTGAGGCCGGCACCGCGATCTTCGAGAAACCCGGTTGTGGTCCCGCCTGCGACGGCAAAATGGGCTTCGACCTCGGCTGCGGCAGCCGCCGCCGGTTGCCGGATCAGGCCGCCGACGCTTTCTCGGATGGCGGCCCACATCTGCAGCTCTACCGCTCGGACGAAGTCGCCGGCGGTAATACTGGCCTCGATCGCGCCGGCAACCTCTTGCAGATTGTATGGCAGTTGGCTGTCCTTGAGCATCGAGAGGATCGCATCGGTGGCGGTGCGGTTGGCATCGATCCCCAGCCGATAGGCGGACGAGGAAGCGCTGTATTGCTGCATCCCCGCATTGACGGCCGCGCGCCTCTCCTCCGGGCTCAGCGGCAGCTCGTCATAGGTTGGCTCGATCAAATTTCGATCGAGATATTCCAATGCTTCCCTCGGGCTGGTCGGGAAAAGCCGTCCAACCTCGCCGCGAACCCTGGCGGCAAGCAGATTGGCCTCGAACTTGTCGTCCGCCCATTCCTGCGCTTCCAGCGCCACCCCGAAGGCCGGATTGTCGGCGAGCTCG
This sequence comes from Kaistiaceae bacterium, assembly GCA_963667605.2. Lineage (GTDB taxonomy): Bacteria > Pseudomonadota > Alphaproteobacteria > Rhizobiales > Kaistiaceae > JADLGL01. The sequence continues at coordinate 421,137 of CAXXUZ010000001.1, read as the reverse complement.
AGCCCCAAGTCGCGGTATTGAGCAACCAGCGATAGGGCCTCGGGATCATCGATTTGCCCGGCCTCGGCCAGGACCATCAGCTCCTCCGCGAGGATCCCGCGCTGCGCCACGATCGTATCGCGGGCCTCGCCGATGTCGGCGTTGTAGCGGGCCGATTCGATGCCGCGATATTGCTGGCCCCCGATCTCCTCGAGCATCGCCAGAACGGCGCCTTGGGTCTCGGCCGGCGCCAGGTCCAGAATGCCGGTCTGATAGCCGACCCACGCTTCCTGAAAGAAGGCAACGTCGCCGTTCGCCTCGAGGGAGAGCGCCTGCGCCTTGTCTCGCATATCGTTCGACAGCCGGGCGAGATAGGCCTGTGAGGCGGCGCGGTTATAGTTGCGCCCGAACTCGGTCACGTTCGACATGAACTGGACGCGGAGACTGCCATCCGCATCCCGCGCGATCGCGTTCTGGCCCTGGATGCCCGCCTCGGCGTTGGCCGCCCCTTTGACAGTCTGGCCGATCGACCCAAGGGCCTCGGCCATGACCTGATAGGGCGAGGCGATCGTCGCGCCAGACGCCCGCGATGACGGTGCCTGCAGTGTCACTCCTCGGCGAGGAACCTGCGGGAGCCTAGCCAAAGTTGAGCCCTCCGATCTGAGCGAACTGGCCAAGGCCACCGGCCACCCCGCCTATCAACGACCACCTGGCGGCACGCCTGAACGCAAAGGCGTCCAGACCCGACGCATTGGCCTGCAGGCGCGCATTGGAGACTGCGATGTGCCGGTCTCGATCGGATGCTGTTTCCTCGCCGCGGATGAAGGCCTCGGCGGCAGGACTGTCGACCGGGGACCCGCGCGAGGCCATGATCGCGCGGATGTTGCTTCGCGTGACTGCCAGTTCGTTGCGAAGGGCCGTGTCGGTCTGCTTGGCCTGCACCTGGCCGACCCGGAAGGCGAAGATCGACTTGTCGGCCTCCGATTCGTTCGCCTTCTTCTGGCCGACGCCCTTCAGGATCATCGACGTGCCGGTGAGCCCCAAGCCGATCGCCGGGAGGATCCAAGGTGCGTTAGCCATTCATTGCTCCCTCGGTCATATCGTCACTTGCACCGACAGCTCGACCAGGGTGAAGCCGCCCGGGATTGGTTGCCGGATGTTCACGCGCGGGTCGAAACTTCGCCCCAATTGCCGATAGCGATAGGTGTCGTTCCGCGCCGGCCGCGGGTCGCCCATCTCGTCGCCGATCTGGTAGCTGGCGAATTGGTGGCTGAACTCGTGCCCGTCGGCGATGAATGTTTGCGTGTCGCGGACCGTCACGATCACGCGCGAGACTTTGCGCTTCCGGGCGGCCTGGCCGAAATCCTCGCCGCCCTCGAAGGTCGGGACGAACGGCTCGACCTCCGGCGTGAACAGCCAACCGACCTCGCGATCGGTGTAGCCGGTCGGGAAATCAACCCGGCCCTCGGCGTCAACCGGAATCTCGCCCAAATAGAAGCCATCGGCCCAGCCGTACATCGTCGTCCCGGCAAACGGGATCAGCGCCCCCGATTCGGTGACGATCTCCTCGCCCGTCGACGTGCCGATGGCCTCGCCGGTCGAAAGCGCGATCACGTCGTTGCCGGAGAAGTCGGAGAGCTCGATCGTGCCGTCGAGCTTCTTGGTGTCGTCCAGCGCTTCGACGGTATTGCCGGCTGAATAGGTCACGGCGACGATGACGGATCCGAAGCGGGCCGCAACGGCTGTCACCAACCCGGTGCTGTCCCAGGGGAACCAGCCGACGAAATCCTCGCCCTGGCGGTAGCGGCCAACGATCATCATGCCATCATCGTTGACGACGTAGATATGCCGGCCCGGCGCAGCGTCGGAGCCGTCGGCGACCGCGATCGAGACCGGGCCGGAGAACAGTTCCGCGTGAAAGTCGGTGAGGGAGACCACCTTGTAGGGAGCGGTATTCTGACCGGTCGGGTAGAGCGCGAACAGCCGATTGAGCTCCGATCCCACGAAGATCACGCTGTCCTCGGCAAGCACCGCACGGATATTGGCGGCCGCGTTGCTGGTGATCGGCCGGAACCGGGCGTTGGCCTGGGTCAGCGGCGCCGATGCCGAGATCGGCACGTAGAAGCAGCCGGCGTCGGTCAGAACGAATTGATCGGCGCCGCCGATGACTTGGTAGACCCGGCAGGTTCGGGGCACGTAGGTGAAGATCGCCGCATCGGCGGCAGAGCTGGCTGTGTCGATGTCGTCGGGAGCGTCGATCGCGCTCCAAATCACAGCTTCCTCTATCTGAGGGAAGTCGCAAAGGATCAGGCGCTGCGCGTCGAAGGAGACCGAGCCGGGCCAGCCCCGGTGGGCCGACATGAACTGCTCTTTCCACTGTAGGATCGCGCGGTGGGTGGTGTCGGCCGACTGGGCTGAGAGCTTCCCGCGCCCCTCATCGGCAACGATGTACTCTTTCCCGGCAATGTCGAAGCCCGAATAATTGTTCGAGACCGTGACGTAGACATGTTTGCGGCGCGCATCCACTGAGGTGATTTCGCCGACGGTGTTCGAGTCCTCGCCTTCGACGGTTTCACCGACCGAGAAGCCGTCGACGTTGTCGAGCGTCAGCCGGAACGTCGGCGGCAGATCCTCGATCACACTCGCTGTGGCGCTGAGGCCGCCGCCGGCAACCGCGGTGATGAGCAGTTCCCGGCCCATGTAGGTGAAATGGACCCCGACATGCCCGGCCTCGAACACCGCAGCCGACGCGGTGAGCGTAATCGACCCAGTGAGAGCGCTGGGGCTCATAGTGACGCCGGAGGCAGCGAAGCGGTAGAACGGGGCCATCACCCGCCCAGCAACGCCGGTGCGGAACGTGAAGGTGTTGAGAGACCAGACGCCGGTCGCGTCATCATATTCGAGATATTGAGGCTGCATCCCGCGCGCGGTGACGAAGATTCGCTTGCCGACCGCCTGCCACGAGATGGTCGGCAAGATCGCCGCGGTCCAGGGACACCCTGTGATATTGGAAACGACGCCGCCATTTTGCAGCCGCGCCGTGAACCGGCCGGCATCGAAGGTCACATCGAAGATGGTCGGCGAGATCGGGCGCACCAAATCGTGTTGCCCGCCGTCGAAATAGAGAACCTTGCGCCCAGGGCGGCGGCCGAGAGCGCCGGTATCCAGAGCCCGCACATTACGGGCCCGTTTCAAGCCCGCATCGAAAATGTCGAGATCCGAGCGGCGCTCGGCGTCGGGGCTGACCTGACCGGCCACGAAATTGCGCTGGCGCCGGATCGAACTAGGGATGGCCACTATCCGCGCCTCCGCCGGCGAGCGACGGTAGCCCCGCCGCGGAAGGTGCTGTGGCCCGGATTTTCACCATCGACCAGCGATCGTACCTTGCCGAGCTTGAGCTCGACATCGCCGTCTTTCATACGGGCCTCGGTAAAATCTTCGTTGAGACCACGCAGCACGCCGGCCTCAACCATCAGCGTCAGCACGGCGCTCGCTTGCGGGTGCCAGGCCGCCTTCGCCATCCCGTCGGAGACAGCCGCCCGCGTCGTCGATCACCTGGTCCGGTTTGGCGAGGTTCGCCGTGGTTGGCTCGGCGTCCGCATCCAGGAGCTGACCGCGGGTCTTGCCGAGGGTCTCGGGCTCGCCGAGCGGGAGGGAGCGCTTGTAGCCCAGGTTATGAGCGCCAGCCCGGCCGCGGAAGCCGGCTTCCAGGTCGGCGATATCGTCATCAGTTTCGACGGCCAAGCAATCGACGAAATGCGCGATTTACCACGGACCGTTGCCAACACGGATATCGACCGCGAAGTCCAAGTCGTCGTGCTTCGCGGCGGCGTCGAAATCACCGAGATCGTCACCATCGGCGAACTCGAACAAAACCAGGCGCCGCCGATCGCTGCTCAAACGGTACTGGCGCAGCCTCTCGATAGCGTTGATGCCGCCGCGCTTGGTTTTGACCTGTCGCCGATGAGCCCGGCGATCCGCGCCGAATACAATATCGATCCATCGATCGAAGGGATGGTGATCACCCGCCTCGTTTCGGGAAGCTTGGCCTCAGAGCGGCGCATTCTAGAGGCCGACATCATCGTTGCGATAGGCCTCGCCGTTTACGGGTCTCCTCTCGCCACCCTTGCCGCGGTGGACGCGGCGCTGGCGGAGGAACTTGCCGCAGGCCGCTCCTCGGTCGTCTTCCTGCTGGCCCGTCCCGACGGCGTCACTCGGTTCGAATGGATAAGCCTCGCCCGCTAGCCGGCGCGGCAACTCAGCTTGGTCCCTCGGCAAGGTCCGAATGATCGAAATCGAGGCCCATCTGTGCTCGTTCTGCTCACTCGATCGCCGGGCCATCGGCATCCGCGCATCGGCTGCAAACCGATGAAGCCGATGAAGCGCCCGCTCGCCTGTTCTTCGGCAACAAGCAGCGTCATCCCACCTCCGCCTCGGCGGCCGCGAGCCGGTCAGCGAGCGCATCGGACCCGGCCTTGCTCAATAATGCGGGAAAGAACCCCATCACTTTCGGGATCGGCGTTGATCGCGGCGAAGGCCAGCTTGTCCTCCTAGCGCCAATAGCGCAGGATCAGCCGCTCGGTTACAAGTGGGATCATCGGGCCGCGTCAGTCGAGGACGTGGCTAACCATGCCGTCGGCGAGCTTCGGCTCGAACCAGGTCGATTTCGGCGGCATGATTCCGCCGGCATCGGCCACCGCCATCAGATCGGTCATCTCAGTCGGATAGAGCGCGAAGGCCACCGCCATATCGCCGGATGACACACGTTGCTCGAGCTCGGCCAGACCACGCGCGCCGCCAACAAAATCGATACGCTTATCGGTCCTCGGATCGGTGATGCCGAAGACCGGCTCGATGAGATTGCGCGTCAGCAAGCTCACTGGCATACGACCGAGCGGATCGTCGTGCGGCACGAGGTCCGGCCGAATAGTGAGCCGGTACCACCGGCCGGCGACGAACATGCCGTATTCACCGGCGGCGCCGGGCCTCGCCGGCCGATCGGATGCTTCGACTGTGAAATATTTGCCTATCTCGGTCAGGAGCTGCCCTGGAGCGAGGCCGTTGAGATCGCTGATGACGCGATTGTAGTCGAGGATCGTCATTTGGTGATGCGGGAACAGCACCGACAAGAAATAGTGGTGCGACTCGAGCGCACCGCCGCGTGCAGCCGCAACGCGACCAGCCGCGGCGGAACGGTGATGCCCATCGGCGATATAGAGCGCCGGCAGCGCATCGACCGCCGCCGTCAGAGAGACAACTGCCGCGTCATCCATCTCCGGCCACAGCTGATGCCGCACTCCGTCCTCGGTGGTAACATCGATATCAGCGGCCTCCGTGGCAATTTCGGCGAGCGCTGCATCGATCGCCGCGGCGTCCGGATAGGCGAGCATAACCGGCCCGGTCTGAGCGTTGACCGCCTCAATCTGTCGAACCCGGTCATCCTCCTTCGTCGGCGTTGTGTATTCATGCTTGCGAATGCGGTTGGTCGCGTACTCGGCGAGCGATGCGACGGCGGCAAGGCCGGTTTGGGTTCGATCGCGCCAGGTCAAACGATAGACGTAGTAGAATGGCTTGGCATCGCGGACGAGCACGCCGGACGCGATCATTCGATCGAGATTTTCGGCCGCCTTGGCATAGACCGTCGGGTCGTGTGGATCGACTGCGGGATCGAGGTCGATTTCCGGCTTGGAAACGTGAAGAAAGCCCCACGGTTTGCCGGCGGCAAACATCCGGGCTTCCGCGCTGGTCAAGACATCATAGGGTGGCGCCAGGACCTCGCTGGCCCGCCCCGGCGCCGGCCGAAGCGCGCGAAAGGGTTGGATGAGAGGCAATTGATGATCTCCACGGCCGCCAACGCTGCCTGTTGTGTCGGCGCTGGCAGTGAGTCATGACGGGGTCGGGCGAAAATGCCGGCCCTCGATTATCATCTCGCACCGGCGGCATGAAGATCTTTCCTGAAACGAGGCGACCCATATGATCGGCTCTAGGCCAATTTTGATCGCCGGTCCGACAGCGAGCGGCAAATCGCGCTTGGCAATTGAGGTCGCCGCGCGCGGCAATGGCGTCGTCATCAATGCCGACTCGATGCAGGTCTATGCCGAGCTTCGGATCCTGTCAGCTCGCCCCTCGGCGACGGAGCACGGGACGGTTCCGCATCACCTCTATGGCCACGTCCCGGCAGCCGAGCGCTATTCGGTCGGGCGCTGGCTCGCCGATATTGCCAAAGCCATCACCAAAGCGGAGGAAACCGGTCGCCGACCGGTGATCGTCGGCGGCACCGGCCTTTATTTCCGTGCCCTCACTCAAGGGCTGGCCTCGGTGCCGGAAGTGCCGGCCGCGGTCAGGACCGCGTGGCGGGAGAAGGCGGCGGCTCTGTCGACCCGCGATCTCCACAATCTATTGGCTGAGCGCTCCAGTAACGAGGCGAGGCGCCTCCGCCCCAACGACCGCAGCCGCATTCTCCGCGCCCTCGAAGTGATCGACGCCACCGGCCGCACCCTCCCCGAATGGCAAGACGAAGCCGCTGGCGCCGCCCTGGTCGATCCCAATCGCGCCGCCCGGATCGTTCTCGCGCCGCCTCGCGCCGAACTATATGATCGCATCAACCGGCGACTCCTGGCGATGATGGAAGCCGGAGCACTTGTGGAGGCGCGGAGAATAACGGTCCTTAAGCTTGATCCCGATCTGCCGGCGATGAAATCGATCGGCCTCAGCGCCCTCGTCGCCCATCTCTCCGGTGAGATCGAGCTCAACGAGGCGATCGCTCGCGCCCAGACCGAAAGCCGCAATTATGCGAAGCGCCAGATGACATGGTTCCGCAGCCAAATGGCGGACTGGCCGTCAGCGGATCCGACCGAGATCGGTGATCTCCCGGAGCGCCTGATGGGAACAAGAACTGTCCCTTGACCCTCAGCCCTTGCGCCCCTACTTTCCGACCGTCATTGGGAGCCCTTGGAGAAGATCCTTGAAGAGCATCCTCGTAGTATCGGAGCGCACCGCCACGATGGCATGATCGCCGTCGCAATTGGTGGTGCGCGTGACTAAGGGCCTGTTAGGCCCTTTTTTTGTTATTTGGGACCTGGGGAAACGGCTGGAGTGAGTAATGGAAAAGCAGATGACCGGCGCGGAGATGGTGCTGCAAGCGCTGATCGATCACAACGTCGCCGATGTGTTCGGCTATCCCGGCGGCGCGGTGCTGCCGATCTATGACGTTCTGTTCCAGCAAAGCGACGTTCGTCACATCCTCGTCCGCCATGAGCAAGGCGCCGGTCACGCCGCCGAAGGCTACGCCCGCTCGACCGGCAAGCCAGGCGTCGCGCTGGTGACCTCCGGCCCCGGCGCCACCAACATGGTCACCCCCCTCACCGATGCGCTGATGGATTCAATCCCGGTGGTCTGCATCACCGGCCAGGTCGCCACCCATCTGATCGGCTCCGACGCCTTCCAGGAATGCGACACCGTCGGCATCACCAGGCCGTGCACAAAACACAATTGGCTGGTGAAGGACGTCAATGACCTCGCCCGCACCATTCACGAGGCCTTTTATGTCGCCACCCACGGCCGGCCCGGCCCAGTCGTTGTCGATATCCCGAAGGACGTCCAGTTCGCTACCGGCACCTATATCGGGCCGGAGAATGTCGAGCACAAAACCTATCATCCAAGGGTCAAGGGCGATGCCGAAGCCATTCGCCAAGCAGTCGCTCTGATTGCAAGCGCGAGGCGGCCGATCTTCTATACCGGTGGCGGCGTCATCAACTCCGGCAACGAAGCCTCTCGGCTGTTGCGCGAATTCGTCCACCTCACCGGCTTCCCGATTACCACCACTCTGATGGGCCTCGGTACCTATCCCGCATCCGATGCGCAATGGCTCGGAATGCTGGGAATGCACGGCACCTACGAGGCCAACAATGCGATGCATGATTGCGATGTGATGATCGCCATCGGCACCAGATTCGACGATCGTATCACCGGTCGGCTCGATGCCTTCTCGCCGGGATCGAAGAAGATCCATGTCGACATCGACCCCTCCTCGATCAACAAGAACGTCCATGTCGATATCGCGATCCTTGGCGATGTCGCCAATGTCCTGACCGATATGCTGGAGGTCTGGCAATCGACGGACGCCAGCGTCGACAAGGCGGCCCTGAAAGGATGGTGGGCCGAGATCAATCGCTGGCGCGGCCGCAATAGCCTCGCCTACAGCGCCAATCCCGACGTGATCATGCCGCAATATGCAATCGAACGACTATTCGCGGCGACCGCGGGGCGCGACACCTACATCACCACCGAGGTCGGCCAGCACCAGATGTGGGCGGCGCAATACTTCCATTTCGACGATCCCAATCACTGGGCCACTTCCGGCGGCCTCGGCACAATGGGCTTCGGGCTGCCGGCGGCAATCGGCGTCCAAGCGGCGCATCCGGACGCCCTGGTCATCGACATAGCCGGTGATGCCTCGGTGCTGATGACGATGCAGGAACTATCGACGGCCGTTCAGCACGAATTGCCGGTGAAGATCTTCATCCTCAACAATCAATATATGGGGATGGTCAGGCAGTGGCAGCAGCTCCTGCATGGCAATCGAATCTCGCACACATATATGGAATCATTGCCGGATTTCGTGAGGCTGGGAGAGGCCTATGGCTGCGTCGGTCTCAAAGTGGAAAAGCCCGACGACCTCGACGACGCCATCGCTGAGATGCTGTCCGTCGACAGGCCGGTTTTGTTCGACTGCCAGATCTCCGCGCTCGCCAATTGCTTCCCAATGATCCCCTCCGGCAAGGCGCACAACGAGATGATCCTGCCTGAGGAAGTGAGCGACGACGTCATCGCGACCGTGATCGACGAGACCGGGAGGCAGCTGGTGTGATGGTGTCCATCGAGGATCAGATCCCGCCGCGTCCGAGACGCCGCGACGCGGCCATTAGCGTTTTTTCGGCCTCCGCCTGGTCATGCTGCTTGGCTCGCCCGTTACTTTTCTGGGCTCGCTACCCGCGGGCCGCCGCCAAAACCAAGACAAAGGCAAAGCCATGAACCAGCCTGCTTCGGCCAATTTCATTCAGGCGACGGTGGCTCAGGAGGCCCACACCCTCTCGGTGGTAGTCGACAACGAACCAGGCGTCCTCGCCCGGGTCATCGGCCTCTTCTCCGGCCGCGGCTACAACATTGAAAGCCTGACGGTGTCGGAGACCGAACACGCCCAGCAATTGTCGCGGATCACCATCGTCACCACAGGCATTCCCTCGGTGATCGTGCAGATCAAGCATCAGCTCGAGCGCATGGTCCCAGTACACACGGTTCGTGATCTCACCGCCGAAGGAAAGCCGATCGAGCGCGAGCTGGCGCTAATCAAAGTCGTTGGCACCGGCGAGAAGCGGGTTGAGGCACTCCGCCTTGCCGATGCCTTCCGCGCCAACGTCATCGACGCCAACATTAACCACTTCGTGTTCGAGATCACCGGCCGCATTTCCAAGATCGAGCAGTTCATCGCGATCATGGGACCGCTGGGCCTGGTCGAGGTCTGCCGCACAGGCATCGCGGCGGTGAGCCGCAGCGCCGCAACGATGGACGAATAGGAACCTTCCAAGCCGCAAAGTCGGCTCCGGATAAGTCATCGCCTCGCAAATAACCCTCACCGAAAACGCCGCCGGCTGAACAGGGGTTTGACCTAAGACGGCGACCGCTCTATCCGTCGCCGCGGCCAATCAACGAGACCGCCGGGAGAGAAGGGCGTTTCGATGCCTCAGCCCATCGCCGTTCCCGACGAGATTTTGACTCGGCGCCTACGCCTCCGTCGTCATCGCGAGGACGACATCAAGGCCTTTCAAGGGTTCATGACCGACTCCGAGGCGACGCGGTTCATGCCCTTGAGCGACGAGCAGAGAACCGCCGCCGGAGCGAAGGCCATGTTGCTTGATATCGCCGGCCACTATGACAGCGAGGCGCCGGTGTTCTCGCTGACCATCACACTTCGAGATATCGACCGCTATCTCGGCTCGTGCGGGCTAAGCCCGACTGACGAGGACGGCGTTATCGAGATTTACTTCAACCTGGTGCCGGCAGCGCAAGGGCATGGCTACGCCACCGAAGCCGTTGAGGCGCTGATCGACATCACCCGGAGCAAAGGTACCCAACGGTTGGTAGCGCGCATCGTCGACGGAAATCGACCTTCCGTCGGTGTCTTGGAGCGAACCGGGTTCCGACTGACTGATACTATTCAGCGTGAACTTGGGTCGACCGAGTTCTACGCCCTTGAACTGGAACGACCCTGAGCCGGTCCCCGATCAGGGGCGGATCGTGAGCACGTCCAAGGTTGCGGACGACGACGGCCAACCGAAGGATTCGTCGGAGCGGTTCTGGCCTCTTGACAGTAACTTAGTAATCGATAAGTAAGGTGGCATGAGGGCAGCCACTACAGCCTCCGCCAAGCCCCGCCAACGCCTCTCAGCGGACGAGCGCCGAGACCTGGTCATTGCCGCCGCTCTCACCGAGTTCTCTTCTCATGGCTTCGAGGGGACAGCGACCGCGGCAATCGCGAAGCGTGCAGGTGTCTCGCAGCCCTATCTCTTCCAGCTCTTTGCCAACAAGAAGGCGCTGTACATTGCGACGGTTCGCGAGGCCTTCGCGCGGACCTGGCGAATTTTTGATGAAGCTGCCTCCAAGGCAAGAATCGAAGATTCGTCGGCCGAGAACATCCTGCGCTCGATGGGGTTGGCCTATTGCGATCTTCTTCGTGATCGAGACTTCTGTTGTGCCAGCTCCATGCCTACGCCGCATCCGCCGATGACGAGATCCGGGCAGCCGTCCGCCGGGAATACTCCGACCTTTATTGGCGCGTCGCCAGCATTTCGGGCGCTGACCCGGACATCCTCGATGAGTGGTGCGCACATGGCATGCTGATGAACACGATCGCCGCCATCGCCCCCGATCTCACCGAGGACGGCGAGCATCTGACCCTCCGCCAACTTGGCCCGATCGAGGGCAAGCCGCCGCGGCGGCCACTCAACTAGACCACACCTGGATCGCCAATATTCCCGACCAAATGTGACCCAATCCACTTCTGCACTAACTTAGTGATCAATCACTAGAAAGACAGAGCCATGTCTCTCCAAATACCAACCCGCAAGAATGTCGGCTGGACCTTCTTCATCACATCGGTGGCGCTGTTCATGGCGGCGCTGGACAACCTTGTCGTCGTCACTGCCCTGCCGGTGATACGCGCCGACCTCGATGCGAGCCTCTCCGAGCTGGAGTGGATCGTGAACGCCTACACGCTCACCTTCGCCGTTCTGCTTCTCACCGGTGCCGCATTAGGTGACCGTTTTGGCCGAAAGCCGATGTTCATCGTCGGAATCGGTATCTTCACCGTCGGCTCGGCACTGGCGGCAATTGCCGGCACAATCGAGACGCTGATTGCCGCCCGGACCTTGCAAGGCGTTGGCGGCGCGATGATCGTTCCGCTCACCTTGACGATCCTTTCCGCAGCGGTCGCGCCCGGGCGGAGCGCCTTGGCGCTAGGCGCCTGGGGCGGAATTGGCGGCCTTGCTATTGCAATCGGACCGTTGGTCGGCGGCGCGATTGCCGAAGGTATTTCCTGGCAGTGGATCTTCTGGATCAACGTCCCGATCAGCATCATCGCCGCTGCAATCTCTGTCCTCAAGCTCAATGAGACGTTCGGTCCGGACAAACGCCTCGATCTCGTCGGATTGGTGCTCGCAGCCCTTAGCTTCGTTGGGATCGTCTGGGGCGTTATCCACGCCAATGAACAGGGCTGGACCGATCCGACGGTTTTGGGCGCCATTATCGGCAGTGTGATCCTTTTGGCTGGTTTCATCTGGTGGGAGGCTCGCTCCACCGCGCCGATGCTGCCGCTGAGCTTCTTCAAGAACCGCACTTTCGCCGTTGCCAATGGCGCGTCGTTTCTCCTTTTCTTTGGCGTTTTCGGTGCGGTGTTTCTCATGGCGCAATTCTTCCAGATCGCCCAGGGCTACGGCCCGTTTGACGCCGGGCTCCGCACTCTCGCCTGGACGGCGATGCCTGCCTTCGTCGCCCCCATTGCCGGGGCTCTATCCGGTCGGATCGGCGGCCGTCCGATCCTCGTCGTTGGCCTCGGTCTGCTGGCAGTCGGTCTCGGATGGTTCGCGCTGATCGCCACGCCCGAGGTGCCCTACGGCGACCTCGTCCCCGCGCTGGTGATCGGCGGCATTGGCATGGGCATGTTCTTTGCGCCGGTCGCGAATGTCGTCCTGTCGTCGGTCAGGTCGAGCGAGGAAGGCAAGGCCTCCGGTGCCACCAACGCCATTCGGGAACTCGGCGGCGTCTTCGGCGTCGCCATCCTGGCGGCGGTGTTCTCCGGCACCGGCTCCTACGCCTCGCCGCAGGCCTTCGTCGATGGGCTCGTTCCGGCGGTGTGGGTCGGAGCGGCAGTTGTCGCGGCCGGCTCCATTCTCTCAGCCGCCCTCCCCCGACACCATCGTGACAAGGAGGCGTTGGCCTCCGGCCCCGGGCTTTCAGGCGCCGGAGCCGCATGACACGTTCCGGACCGGGCGATACCGGTGAGCCGCGGGGTTGTCCCACTCCGCGGCTCGATGCTGCACGGACAGCGCGTTGATGGTGTTCTTCTTATGTTTCCTTCGCCAGAACGTTCTGTTAAATCGGAAAAGGCATTAATCGTCCGGGGAAGCAGATGACCAAATTCGCAGGATTCACGCCCGAATCGCTCGGTTTCTTCAAAGCCATCGCATTCCACCAGGACCGGGAATGGTTCCACGACAACAAGGCGCTTTACGAAGCCGAAATCCGAGAGCCTTTGATCGAGCTCCTCGAGCAGCTTAGCGACCGTTTCGACAAGGCAGGAATCAAGCTCCAGGGCGACAAGCGGTCGATGTTCCGCATCAATCGCGATGTCCGATTCGCCAAGGACAAGCGCCCCTATCAGACCCATGCCGGCGCGGTCCTGACCCGATCAGGCGGCAAGAACGATCCCGGGCTCCGTCTATGTCCACATCACCGCTCCCGACATGGAAAGCATGTCCGGCGCCACGCTTGGAAGCTTCATGGCCGCCGGCTTCCATCATCCCGATTCCGGCATGCTGAATGCGATCCGCACCGCGATCAAACGTAAACCCAAGGTCTTTCAGGAGATGGAGGCGGCTCTCAAGAAAGCCAAGCTCGGCCTAGAAATCGACAGCCAACTCACCCGTGTTCCACGCGGCTTCGAAGATATGAAGGGCAGCGATGTCGAAGGTGCGATCCGGCTCAAGAACTTCATCGTCGAGGAACCGCTCTCGGAATCGGTTGTCACCAGCGCGAGGCTGATCGATACCATCGCCAAATTCGCCGAGCGCTCAATGCCGTTGCTTGAGTTCGGCTGGAAGGCGGCGGGGTAAGGCAGCGCCTCCCGCCATTGCCACCCCGGCCCCTGCCCGATAGAAAGCGCGGTTCTTGGGCCGGCCGGCGTCTGAACTCGCGTATTGGCCTCGCCCGTTGATTTCCGAAGGATTCCGCCGATGCGCGTTTATTATGATCGCGATGCCGACATCAACCTGATCAAATCCAAGAAGGTCGCTGTCGTCGGCTATGGTAGCCAGGGCCACGCTCACGCCTTGAACCTGAAGGATTCCGGGGTCACCGAGATCGGCGTCGGCCTCCGCGCCGGCTCGTCATCGGCGAACAAGGCCGAGGACGCCGGCTTCAAAGTGATGGCTCCGGCCGAGGCCGCCGCTTGGGCCGATGTGCTGATGATCCTGGTACCGGACGAATTGCAGGCCGACCTCTACAAAAGCGACATCGCACCCAATATCCGCGACGGCGCCGTGATCGCATTCGCCCACGGCCTCAATATCCATTTCAATCTGATCGAGCCGAAATCGACCGTCGATGTAATCATGATCGCGCCGAAAGGCCCGGGCCACACCGTTCGCTCGGAATATCAAAAGGGCGGCGGCGTCCCCTGTTTGTTGGCGATCGCCCAGGACGCCAGCGGCGACGCCCACGACATTTGCCTCTCCTATGCCAGCGGCATCGGCGGCGGCCGCACCGGCGTCATCGAAACCACCTTCCGCGAGGAATGCGAAACCGATCTATTCGGCGAGCAAGCTGTGCTTTGCGGTGGCCTGGTCGAATTAATCCGCAATGGCTTCGAGACCCTGGTCGAGGCCGGCTACGCGCCGGAGATGGCATATTTCGAGTGCCTCCACGAGGTGAAGCTAATCGTCGATCTCATCTACGAGGGCGGCATTGCCAATATGAATTATTCGGTGTCAAACACCGCCGAATATGGAGAATATGTTTCCGGTCCGCGCATTATCAATGAGGATACCAAAGCGGAGATGAAACGGGTGCTGAAGGATATTCAGACCGGCCGCTTCACTTCCGATTGGATCCGCGAATACAAGGCCGGCTTGCCCAGTTTCAAGGCGATCCGCCGCCTCAACGACGCCCACCCGATCGAAGAGGTCGGCGCCAAGCTTCGGGGCATGATGCCCTGGATCGGCGCCAACAAGCTGGTCGACAAGGACAAGAACTAGGCCGGAAACGCCGGAAACGGCCGCGACTGTTCACCTCAGGATCGCTTGCCGGAACCCGAGACGTTTCGGCGCACAAACAACTCTGGCAATTTGGCAATTAAGTTGCCATATCGCCCCAACAAGCAATTGCTTTCAGGCAAATCATATCGGTGGTCGCGGCCGGCGTGAGTCAGGCGTCGAGTCGACGCCACATCCGCGCGACAAAGAAGGAGCTACCTGCATGACCCCGGGCGAAAACGCCGAAACCATCATCCGCGAACGAGCTTATCATATCTGGGAGAGTTCCGGCCGCCCGGACGGCCGCGCCGATGAGCACTGGTTCCAGGCAATACACGAGGTATCGTCCGCGCCGTCGATGGTAACACCGGAGCCAGCGAGACCGGCGAAGGCCAGGACCGCTGCAAGAAAGCCACTTGCGGCCGAGAGAACGACGCCCAGGAAGGCCACCGGCAAACGCCGAGCTTAGCCGGCGCCAGCGTCCACCTCAATGTTCGGGACAGTGAGCAGTCAGGTCTAAACCGCCACTTTCGCCTTGATGTGTGGATGCGGATCGTACCCGCTGAGATCGAAATCCTCGAATCGGAAGCCGTTGATTTCGGTAACTTCCGGATTGAGCTGCATCGTCGGCAGCGGCCGCGGTGCACGCGACAGCTGTGCCCGCGCTTGGTCGAGATGGTTGAGATAGAGATGGGCGTCGCCAAAGGTGTGCACAAACTCGCCCGGCCGGAGCCCGGTGACTTGCGCCATCATCATCGTCAGCAGCGCATAGGAGGCGATGTTGAACGGCACGCCGAGAAAGATGTCGGCCGAGCGCTGGTAGAGCTGGCAGGATAGCCGACCGTTGCCAACATAGAATTGGAACATTGTATGGCAGGGCGGCAGCGCCTGACGATCAACATCGGCGGGGTTCCAGGCGGTGACGATCAGCCGACGTGAATCAGGACTCGAAAGAATACCATCAACTACTTGAGTAATTTGATCAATCTCCTCTCCGCTCGGCGTCGGCCAGGAGCGCCATTGCGCGCCATAGACTGGCCCGAGATCGCCGTTCTCATCGGCCCAATCGTCCCAAATCGTGACCCCATTTTCGTGGAGATAAGCGATATTGGTGTCGCTGGAGAGAAACCAGATCAGCTCGTGGATAATCGATTTCAGATGAAGCTTCTTTGTGGTGACGAGAGGGAATCCATCGTCGAGATCAAATCGCATCTGATGCCCGAAGACCGACTTCGTCCCGGTCCCGGTGCGGTCCGATTTCACCACGCCGGTGTCAAGTACCAACCGCATCAGATCGAGATATTGGCGCATTAGATCAATCTTAGCCGATTCTCGCGCCCGCCAATCCACCGGAAAGTGTAAATTCTCAAGCTTCCGGGGGGAAACGCCCCGGGCTCACATTCCACCCGGCTTTCCACGGCCGCATCATGCGCCTATATTCGTTGGTGCCGGCTTCGGCCGGATATGGCGATAAATGGCCATCGTAATAAACTCATCGGACCCGGGGGCAGTACCCGGCGCCTCCACCAGAGCCCACCGACCCGGGAAGGATTTTGCGGGTTCCGGCGGGGGCGAAACAGGATCGACGAGGGCGTAAAGGATGAGCTTTTGCTCGGCATGGCACCACCGATATCGGGCCATCAACATAGTTGCCAATGACAACAACTATGCCGAGGCTCGCATTGCTGCGTAAGCGGTAAGGCAAACCTCAATCTAAGTCCCTGTCGGTTCGCATCGGTGGGGCGGGGTTCGGGAGCACCTGGCAACAGAAGCTCCCACTAGATCTTCGCGGCCATTCCCGGCCGCACTGGTAGACGGTCGAACGAAACCGATGGCAGAAGACTTGATCCGATATGATATCCTTGCTCAGGACGCGCTCCGCGGCGTCTTGCGCAAGGTCTTGTCCGAGGTTGCCAAAACCGGCCTCCCCGGTGAGCATCATTTCTTCATCACCTTCGCCACCAAAGCGCCCGGAGTGCGGATTTCCAGCCGGTTGGTCAATCAATATCCCGAGGATATGACCATCGTTATTCAACACCAGTTTTGGGATCTCACCATTACCGAGCAGACACTCGAAGTGGGCCTTTCCTTCAACGGCGTGCCCGAGCGGCTTCTAGTCCCGTTCAGCGCCATCAAAGCCTTCGTCGACCCTTCGGTGCAGTTCGCGTTGCAGTTCGATCCAGCCGTCGAGGCTGCCGAGGACGCTTCGGTGGAAGGGCAGCCCTCGGAGCAAGGCGAGGCCAAAAAGGGTAAGATCGTACCCGGACCGAAGGCTGCTTCGGCTGCCAAGGAGAAACCGGCGAAGGCGGCCGAGGCCAAAGACAAGGAGGCCAAGCCGGGCAAGGAAGAAAAAGAAGCGCCCCAGGCGGAGGTTGTCAGCCTCGACGCATTCCGCAAGAAGAATTGACCGGCGGAGCCTGGTCAGACAAAAGCAGCCGGACGAACAGCCTCGGCGAGCACGTGATCTCATGACTTCCCCAACTCGCACCGAAACGGACAGCCACGGCTCGGTGGAGGTGCCCGTCGATCGCCATTGGGGAGCACAGGCCGAGCGCTCGCGACACAATTTCCGGATTGGCTGGGAACAACAGCCGGCCTCGATCATCCGCGGCTTCGGCATCGTCAAGCGCGCCGCCGCCGAGATCAATCGTGAGCTCGGCGGGCTCGATCCGGAGGCCGCAGCCGCCATCATCCAGGCGGCGGATGAAGTGATCGACGGCAAGCTTGACGACCATTTCCCGCTCGTAGTCTGGCAGACCGGCTCCGGCACTCAGACCAACATGAACACCAATGAAGTGATCGCCAACCGGGCGATAGAGATTCTTGGTGGTAGGCGCGACGGGCAGCACCCGATCCATCCAAATGACCACGTCAATATGAGCCAGTCGTCAAACGATACCTATCCGACGGTGACCCACATCGCCGCTGCCGAGGGGATCGTTTCGTATTTGCTACCGGCTCTGCGCCATCTACATGCCGCGCTGGACAGGAAGGCGGAAGACTGGTCGGCGATCATCAAGATCGGCCGCACCCACCTCCAGGACGCAACGCCGCTAACGCTTGGCCAGGAATTCTCCGGCTATTGCCAGCAAATCCTGAACGGCATCGCGCGGATCGAAGCAAGCCTGCCGCACCTTATGCAGTTGGCGCAGGGTGGCACAGCGGTCGGCACCGGCCTCAACGCACCGGAGGAATTCGCCGAGAAGGTCGCTAAGCGGATCGCCGCGATCACCGGTCTCGGCTTCATCTCGGCACCCAACAAATTTGAAGCGATCGCCACCAGAGACGCGATCGTCTCTAGCCATGGTGCGATCAACACAATGGCGGTATCTCTGTTCAAGATCGCCAACGATATCCGGCTCCTCGGCTCCGGCCCGCGCGCCGGCCTCGGCGAACTAGCATTGCCAGCCAACGAACCCGGCTCCTCGATCATGCCGGGCAAGGTCAACCCAACTCAGTGCGAGGCGGTGACACAGGTTTGCGTCCATATTTTCGGCAACAACGCCGCGATCGCCTTCGCCGGCAGCCAGGGCCATTTCGAGCTCAACGCCTACTCGCCGATGATCGCTTATAACTTTCTGCAGTCGGTGCAGCTGATGTCGGACGCAGCTGTGTCCTTCACTGACAATTGCGTCGTCGGCCTCGTGCCGTGTGAGGCCGAGATCCGCTCCCATCTCGAACATTCGCTGATGCTGGTGACGGCGCTGGTACCGAAGATCGGCTACGACGCCGCCGCTTCGATTGCCAAGACAGCTCACGTCAACGGCACCACACTCCGTGAAGAGGCCATCGGCGGCGGCCATGTCACCGCCGAGGAATTCGATGCCCTCGTTCGCCCGGACAAGATGATCGGACCGGGCTAGCCGAACCGCCGATGCCTCGACCAGACCACGCACCACGCAAACGTTCGATCTCCATCGCCGGCCACCGCACGTCGATTTCGGTAGAGGCGCAGTTCTGGCAAGCGCTCCACGAGATCGCGACCATTGAGAGCCGAACTGTCTCGGCGGTCATCGCCGAGGTCGACCGCGCGCGACCACCGCATTCCAATCTATCGTCGGCCGTTCGGCTGCATATCCTCAACTGGTATCGCAAGCGCACCGGAGTCGATTCGGCTAGGGGCCTCCGGGTATAAGCAAAGGCGGCTCTGGCGCGATCGGCGCGTCCTCCGCGGCAGGCACCAGCTCACGAGCCGCGGCCGCCCGATCGGCCTCGATTCGCTTGATCATCCGGATGAACCGCTCGCGTTCCAAGACCTCGGCTTGCAGTAGATCGGTCTCGCGGAGCCGCCTCAAGCTGAGATAGCCCGCCAACGGCGTGACATTCACTTGCCGAACCGGCTCCGCGAGCGGCCCGGTGAAAGTAACAAAGGCGCGTGGCCGTGGTCCGTCGTCGATTAGCCTGCCCGCGAACAAGGTCAGTTCCCACGAACTATCGATAGTCAATCGATTGAGGTCGATCGGCGCTCGCGCAACACTCCGCACGCCATCGCCTTCGACAATTATCGGGCTCGGTGTCACGATCCCGCCGAGGATGTCGAACGGCACCGCTACGCTGCCGAAGGATAGATACCCGGCATCGAGGAAGCCGATGAACATTTCACGCAATTGCGGCTTGGTCATCGCCTCGCCGCCCTCATCGGCGAGCCGGATAATCAAATCAAATGCATCGGCGCCGAGGAAATGGAACACGCCATGGCCAATATCCAGGGTACCTCGGCCAGTGAGGGTCGAGACCAAACCGGCCGGCGAGCGACCGGTGGCACCGAATTCGGCGGTGAGGGTCAACAAGCCCACTGCGACCGGCTGCCCGCCGCTCCTCCAGACCAGCGTCTCCAACGGAACGCCGTCCAACACCAATTGCCCGTTCATAATAGCCTGGCCATCATCGAACTCCAGAAACGCGCCGGCCCGGACGCGCCCGGTCGCGAGCGAACCGCTGAGCAATTCGAGCCACGCTGCCTTCGCCGAAAGCGCGATGCTGATGTCGGCGTTACTGATTATCAGATTCTCGCTGACCACAAAATGATCGGCGGCAACGCTGAGATCCAACTCGAACTGACCTAAAAGCGATCCGGTGAATGGCATCCGCGACCATGGTTCGGCAACGTCTCCGCCGGGGAGCGGGATGACCCCGAGCGGTAAGGTGGCGACCCAGCCGAGATCCACTTCCTCGGCCCGGAGCGCTCCGCTTAGCCTCCACACGCCGCCGGCCACGATCAATTGCAGTTCGCCTGCGATCGCCCGCTCGGCAACCGAGCTGGGCCTGAGATCGATTCCGATCTCGCGTCCCACAATGTCCAACTGGGCATTGAGAACGGCCAGCATCGGTTCTCCGGCGTTGGGCAGGCTCAGCCCAGCCAGCCGCAGCAGCGGATCTAGATCGCCACTGATCCTGACCGGACCGGCGAAACGCTCATCCGAGCGGCCGTCAACAGTCAGCGTCCCGTCGCTAGCGACCAAGACACCGGCGATCACTACCTGAAGGTGGGTGGCCATCCCATCCGCTGGCACGCCGGTTGCCGTGAGGTCGAACGTCGCCAAGCCGGTATTGACGAGATCGGTAACCGCCAGGCCGACCTGGCGCGCGAGTTCGGCGCCGTCGGCAGCGTCGATGTCGATCAATAGACGTGCCTGGTCTGTGGCCCACCCGTCCGGCCCACCCTCGGTGTCGATTTCGACCCGGACAGACGTGCCCGCCGCGATACCGGCAACGCTCGCCCGATAGGCGAAACCGGTCGCCGCCGGCGCCGCCAGAACCGCTTCCAGATCGAGTGGCACAAGGAATGGCGCCGCTTTCTCAAGCCACTGGGTCACCTCGGCATCGGCAGCCATTTGCCTCGCCAAGGCCAACACACCGCCAAGCCGCTCGGCCTCGATAGACGCCGTCAACGTCCCTCGTGGGGTCGTGCTCTGGCGCTCAATCCAACTGCCCGCAAGCTCGATCCGAGCGCCGTCGAGATCGCCGATCACCAGGCTGGTGATCGTGACGATGTCCGGCGTCAACTCGGCATCCAGCTCCACATCGGTGATCACGACCTCGCCTACCAAAAGTTCGTCGGCCACGAATCGGATCGCGTAGCGCGCAGCGGCTTCGCCGGGCTCGATCTCCGAGAACGCAGGCTGGAGCAGCAATTCGGTCAACGACCGCAATTGTTCGAAATCGAAGCTCCGGGTGGCAAGATTCGCCTCCAATAGAGGCCTTGGATCGTCCGCCGCGCCATCGGTCCAACTCAGCGCGCCGGTCAGGGTCGACTGGCCGATACGCAGCACCGCGTTCTCCGCGGCAACGCGATCGGCGCCGATCTCGATCTCCGCTTCGGCCGCAAAAGCGGAAAGATTGATCGCCGATTGATCACGCCCGCGCAACCAGCCGACGAAGATCGGCGGCTGCTCAGAGCTGAGATCGACCGTTCCAACAAAAGGCGGCGCCTCGCCGGGAACGAGTCGCCCAGAAACGCTGAGCTCGGTCTGACCCGGCAGTTGCAGCCTCAGCGTTTCGAGCTGCCAATGGTCGTCGGTGGCCACGATTTCAGCCGCAACGTCCTGTAGAACCGAGCCGGAAACGATCACCGACGGGATCGTAAGCGTTATCCGTCCGGGAAGGTCCGGCCGCCCGATCTGCAACACCCGCCTCCAAATCTCGGACCCTGCATCGGCAACTGTGGTGGCATTGCTCGCGCCTTCACCGAAAGCTCGATCGAGATCAATCTGGCGCGATACCAGCGTCGCGCTATAGGCGGCGCCCTCACCGAGGCTCAACTTCGCCGTGCCGGTGAGGGCGAACATCCCGTCACTCGACTCCCAGGTGAACTCGTCAAGCGCCAGCTTTTCTGCATCAAGCTCGAATCCACCGCTGATCGTCCAGGCGGTCGTAAGCTGCTCGGCCGGCGATGGCTGTCCCGTCTCGGCGGCGATAGCCAATTTGTCGAACCGGAAGATCCCGTCATAGACGAGCAACTTGTCGTCCCGTCGGAGAACACCATTAGTTATCAGAGTCCCGGCAAACTCGGCCGATGCCGGCGTGATCGCAGCGCTGACACGCGTCGAGCCATCTTCGGCCGGGCGGCTGCCGGACAGGCTGAAGGTCACCGGTAGCGAATCGCGGCAAACCAACCCGGCACGGCAGATAAGGCTTCCCTCGATCCTCCACGGCCCGCTCAGTGAACCGGCTTCGAACAAATTTGTGTTGATTTGCGCAAGTTCGAGAACACCACCGGTCCGGGCATCGTAGAATCGCAACCCGCCGTCATTGACCACGATGCTGTCGAACGACACGCGGGCGGGATCCAAGGTGGTGCCCAATCCTTCCGGACGCATCATCCAGTCGACCGTCCCGGTATCGTCGACGGTGAGGTTGATCCGCGGGCGATCGAGCGTCATCTCGGTGACGTTGAATTGGCCGCGGAGCAACGGCAACAATTCCAGCTTTATAGAAAATCGCTCGATCGTTGCCATCGGGACACCCTCGGTGTCACCGACTTCAACCGTCTCGAAGGTAACGGTCGGCACCGGCAGCAGCTTCAGATCGGCCTCGCCGATGATCCGCACAGGCTGGCCGAGAATGGCCGCAGCCCGCCGCTCGAGTGTCGGTCGGAATGCGTTCCAATCAATCAGATAGGGCCCGACAAGTGCTGTCACCAGCACTACGACAACGAGGCTCCCTAGAATGAGATAGAGCCTACCCAGCTCCGGCCTCCTTGGCCTTTCAACCCCTAACCCGGTCGCTGGGGTAGGGATTCATGGCTGTTGTTACGGCATCGCGCAACGACCGAATAACAATAAATCATGCTTGATGCAGCCGCTCTTGACCATTGCCCCATTCAAAACTGTCAAGCATGCTTTCCACAAAAACTGGTAGGGTGGACTAAGCCATCTTGCCTCGCGCATAGTCCATTGATTGTGTCGGTCCAGACTTCCGAGGTTTGGGGTGGAAGTGCGGCAAGATGTTTCCACTGCCGATATTCATCGAGCGGCCGACCGCCGCCGCCGATATCGGTCCGTGCCTGCCATCGTCTTTGATCCCACCCTTCGCAGTTGGGTCGTGATTGACCCCACGCTGGCTGAAAAGGCGCTGTCCGACGAACGGCTCACGGTTGTCGATTATTGCGCCGCGACAAGGGTTTTGGCTGAGGCCGGCGGTGTGCCGCTCGATAACGCCCTGTTTGCCCTTGGCTACATCCCGATCGCCAGCGATGGAGACAGCCACACCAACAATCGCAAGGCGGTTGCGCGCCATCTGGCTTCGCGCCGGAAAGCGATCGAAACGGCCATCGTCGAAGCAACCGGTGAACAAGCCGCTAAATTCGGCCGGCCGGGCGAGCTTGAGGTCATGACCGAAGTCCTGATGCCTTTGGTCAATGTTGTGATCGGTGCAATTTCCGGTGTTCCGATCGATCCAAGCGAAAGAGGCCAACGACACCTCTCGAATCTTCGACCGCTTGCTGGGAATTCGCTGGCACCAGCGCATCGACAAAGAGATCGGAGAATCCCGCATCCGTGTCCGGAATAGTCTTGGCCATCCGAATTCGGAGGCGGAGGAAGGCGTCCCTCTTTCACTCTGGGTCCTTGGATATGATGCATTGCTCGGCACGCTCGGCGAGAGCCTGCGCCACGCCTTCGAGACACATAATGGCAGCCGGCTCAACAGAATCCCCTTCGCCGACAATCCGCCGGAAACCGGTGTCCCGTATCTCGCGCGCATCGCCGCGGAGGATTTCGAGTTCGGCGGCGCCGCGATAAGGAAGGGCGACAGGTTCAGGGTCATACTCCAGACCTCGGCCTACTCGGAGGACTCTCGGCAGCAGGGCCGGATTTTCGGCGCCGGCTCACATGCCTGTCTCGGTTCGACCGCTATCGCTCGATATTTGGCGGATGCTGACTGCAGGGATCGCTCGGAGCGAGTTCAAGCTTGAATATTTGGGGTCCGAGCTTCGGGATCAGGACTATCTCTTCGTTTTCCCGACTAAACTGCGCATAAGGCTACAGGCGTGACGGCCGTTGAGATCCGCCAAATTATCGTCCGGGCGATGAATGAATGGGTCGGAGCCGCCGACCGGCCGGAATGGGCCGCCAAGCTCGTCGATCCCGGCCAAGATGTCCGATTCACGGATCTCGACGTCGGCAGCCTCGCCGCCGCCGAGATTTCGATGCTGCTTGAGGATGAAACCGGTTATGCCCGCGACCTCGGCGACTTCATCGCCTACCCCTCCATCCAAACCCTCGCCGAGTTCATCTCGGGGAAAATTGCCGACCGATCCGACTGAGAACGCAATTCTGGCCGCTCTGGCCGGCGAGGACGAGCCGAGCCGCATCGCGGCGGCTATCCGCAGGCTTGAGGAATATTGCACGCCCGCCGAATTCGCAGGAGCTTTGGCCGGACAAGCCGTCCTCGGCGAGGCCGCTCGGTCAGCGCTGCTAGAAACCTCGATCGCGCACCAGCTGGCACATGAAAGACCGCAGCAATACGTCCGGCACTACTTTGCCGACGACGTCATGCTTTTCCACGATCCGGAACAACCGCGGCGAAACAAGACCCTGCTGATAGGTTTCTGCGGGCGGGCCCGGCGCCTAATGCTGCCGATCACGGCGCTGCCGCAAGTTCTGCCCTCCGATGGCTACGATATCGTGGCGCTCCGCGACCATCGGCGTGAGCACTATGACCACGGCACCGAGGGCTATGCCGACTCGCTCTTAGGCCTTGTGATGCGGCTGCAGGCCGATTTGGAAACGAAGCGCTATCCTCGAATAGTCACCTTCGGCACCAGCATGGGCGGTTTCCCGGCCCTAAGAGCCGGTATTCTGATCGGCGCCGATCAGGCAGTGTCGATCGGCGGAGGGCCAGCCTGGCATATCGCTCGCCTCACCACATCCGGTCGTCGTCCGATCTCAGCCTTCGATCCCCTGTGCCCTTGCAGCCCAGCCGCGCCCCCTCTTTATTGCGTCTACCCCGGGGGCAACACCAAGGACCGTGCTGCAGTCGATGGGTTGGCAGCGATGCGGCCGGTCCACCGCGTCGAGATGGGGCTCTCAGATGAGCACAATGTTCTCTACGAGCTGTGGCAGCGCCAAAGACTCGGCGTATTCCTCGCCGCTCTGTTCGCAGGCGACCTACAGGAAATGGCGGCAGAGGCCGAAGTAGCGGCAAGCGCGATGAGCTAGCGATCGCGCTCGCGCCATCCCATTTGTTGCTATAGTGTTCTTTCTTCAGGATTCGATTGATTTGAGGCGTCGATGACTGCACGCGACCAAGGTGCGGCCTTGCCGGTCGATCAGGCTGAGGAGCCGCGACCCGGCGCAATCGCCGCCCGAGCTATGAGCGCACGCGGCTCCGCCTATCTCGACGACCTCAATTCGGAGCAGCGGCAGGCGGTCGAGACCATCGACGGACCAATCTTGGTGCTCGCCGGCGCCGGCACCGGCAAGACCCGCGTTCTAACCACACGAATCGCTCATCTGCTGGCCACCGGAAAGGCGCGGCCATGGGAAATCCTCGCCGTCACCTTCACCAACAAGGCCGCCCGCGAGATGAAACTGCGGGTCGGCAAACTGATCGGCGGCACCGTCGAGGGCATGCAGTGGCTCGGCACCTTCCATTCGATCGGTGTCAAACTGTTGCGCCGCCACGCTGAAATGATCGGGCTGAAACCGAGCTTCACCATTCTCGATACCGACGACCAGATCCGATTGATGAAGCAGATCATTCTGGCGGAGAATATCGATGAGAAGCGCTGGCCGGCGCGCGCACTAGCTTCGATAATCGATAATTGGAAGAATCGCGGCTGGTCACCGCGCGATCTGCCGCCCGGCGAAGGCGGCGCTTTCGCCAATGGTCGCGGCGCCGAGCTTTACGCAGCCTATCAGGCACGGCTGAAAATCCTGAACGCTGTCGATTTCGGTGACCTTCTGCTCGAATGCCTCCGTCTTTTCCGCGAGCAGCCCGATGTCCTCAAGGACTATCACCGCAAGCTCCGCTACATGCTTGTCGACGAATATCAGGACACCAATGTCGCCCAATATCTATGGCTCCGCCTCCTCGCTCAGGGCCGCCAAAACATTTGCTGCGTCGGCGATGATGATCAGTCGATCTATGGCTGGCGGGGCGCCGAAATCGACAACATCCTTCGCTTCGAGCACGATTTCCCCGGCGCCAAAGTGATCCGGCTCGAGCGCAATTACCGTTCTACCAGCCCGATCCTCGCCGCCGCCTCGCATCTGATCGCCCATAATGAAGGCCGGCTCGGCAAGACCCTCTTCACCGATCTCACCGACCCCGACGCACCGCAGGTCCGTCTCGCTTCGGCCTGGGATTCGGAGGAGGAAGCGCGCGCTATCGGCGAACAGATCGAACAACTGCAGCGCCAGGACCACAAGCTCAACGACATCGCCATCCTCGTCCGCGCCTCGTTCCAAATGCGCTCATTCGAGGACCGCTTCGTCACCCTCGGCCTCGATTATCGCGTAATCGGCGGTCCGCGCTTCTACGAGCGCCAGGAGATCCGCGACGCCCTCGCCTATCTCCGCGCCACCGCGCAGCCGGCCGATGATCTCGCCTTCGAGCGGATCGTCAATGTCCCGCGCCGCGGCATCGGCGATACCACCATCCGCCTCCTCCATGATTATGCCAGGTCCAAGGCGATCCCGCTGATGCAGGCGGCATCGGAACTGTGCGACACTGAGGAGATCAACACCCGCACCAGGAGCGCGCTTCGTAACGTCCTGACGATGTTCGACCGATGGCGTGGCCAGCTCGATCAGCTACCGCACACCGAGCTTGTCGAGCTGATCCTGGAGGAATCCGGCTACACTGAAATGTGGCAGAACGAGCGCTCCGCCGACGCGCCCGGCCGGCTCGAAAACCTCAAGGAGCTAATCCACTCGATGGAGGCTTTCGAGACCATGGCCGGCTTCCTTGAGCACATCTCTCTGGTGATGGATGTCGATCGTGATGGCGAGGACGACAAGGTCTCGATCATGACCTTGCACTCGGCTAAGGGCCTCGAATTCGAGACCGTGTTCCTGCCCGGCTGGGAGGAAGGCGTGTTCCCCAATCAACGCGCCCTCGACGAGGGCGGCAAGGCCTCGCTCGAAGAAGAGCGCCGGCTGGCTTATGTTGGCCTCACCCGCGCCAAACGCCGGGCGATGATCTGGTTCGCCTCCAACCGCCGCATCCATGGCCTATGGCAATCATCGGTACCCTCGCGCTTCATCGAGGAACTGCCGGCCGATCAGATCGAGATCGTCGAACAGGGCCCGAGCTATGGCGGCTATGGCGTCGGCGGCATGGGCGGCAGCTACGGCATGAGCCGCTTCGACAAGGCCGAGCCCTTCACCAACACCTATCAGACGCCGGGCTGGCAGCGGGCGCAGCGCAACCGCGCCGGCCAGGCGGATCTCTTCGGCGGTGGATCACATCGCGGCGGCCGTTCGACCCGAAGTTACAATCGCCCCGGTGGACCGGTGGAAATCGATGGCGAATTGGTGGCGAAAAGCGTCACCCCAAGTTCTGATTTTTCACTCGGCGAGCGCGTCTTTCATCAAAAATTCGGCTATGGTGCCATCGCCGCGATCGAAGGCAACAAGCTGACGATCGACTTCGACAAGGCCGGCCGCAAGCGGGTGATCGACTCGTTCGTCGAGAGGCATTGAAGGAGCGTTGGAGCAGACCGCAAATCAGGCGGCGACAGAAGCTGTGGAACTAGTGCAAGAAGAGCGTGATAGCCCCATTCAAGATGACGAAACGATCGACGTTCCGATATCCAACTGAGCGATATGGAAAGAAAAGTATTTGTCGGGCGCCAGAATGCATTCAAGAAGAACAACCAGTGAATCGCAAGGGATACTGGATTGAGGTCGTCGGTGGTTGGTCGAACTCTCGAGTCGCTCCGACATTCTGGGCTTCTCGACCTGAGTTACTCGTCACGCACCGGAGGGGTTCGGCACCTGGTCACCCCGACTGGGATCGCCCTCCTCGTCCGCGGTGGTGATGAGGTTGCGGCGTCCGGCCCTAACTGTCCCGGACTTGCGAATATTTCCACACCGCCAGCGACAGGCCGATTGTGGCCAGGATCGCGATCCAGGTCAACGACGCCAGCACTGGATTCTACAGCGGCCATGGCGCGTCAGCCGGCACGACATAGCCATTGCCGAACAAATCACGAATGGCCGCGACCATCGCGCTCACCGGGTTCCATTCGGCAAAGGCCTTGAGGAATGCCGGCATATTGTCGGTGGGAACGAAGGCGTTCGAGACAAATGTCAGGGGAAAGACAACGACGAAGCCGATCGTCTGCGCGGTCATCGAGTTCTTCACCAGCTGGCCGATGAAGGTGCCGATACAGATCATCGCGAAGGCGATGCCGACCAGCAGCGCAAAGGCGGCGACGGTTTCGACAAACCCGTTATGCGCGCCCCAACCAACCAATAGGCCGCAGATCGCCATCACCGTGATGCCAAGCCAACCCTCGACCAGAGTGGCGATCACTCTCCCACCCAGCAGCGACACCCGGCTGATCGGCAGCGACCGGAAGCGGTCTATCACCCCTTCCCGCATGTCATTGGCGACACCGACGGCGGTCGTGATCGACATGAACACCATCGACTGGACGAAAATGCCGGCGATCAGGAATTCGCGATAGGCGGCAGATGCTTCCGGTCCGACTTCGACGCCCGGCAGGCTGATGGCGCTGCCGAACACATAGCCGAACAACAGCACGAACATTACCGGCATCACGGTGACGTCCGCCAGCCGCTCCGGAACCCGGGGGATGTGGAAGAGGTTGCGCCAGACGATCACGCGGATCTCGTCGAAGGTCTTGGCCAGCGAACCCTTTCGGCGGCCGGTGAACGGTTCCTCCGCTGCGGTGATGGTGCTCATTGCGTCTGCCCTTCTTCAACATGGCTTTTCTGCGGCTGGCCGGTCAGCTCGAAAAAGACATCATCCATGCTCGCCTTGGCGATATTGATCTGATCGAGGGTCGCGCCGGCAGCGGCCAGCGCCTTGACGATCTCGGCGATACTGCCGAGGTCGCGCAGCGGTGCGGCCAGTTCCTTGCCGCGGCGTTGCGGCTCGCCGGCGGCAAAGGGCGCTATCGCATTTCGCGCCGCCTCTTCAGTGAGCACATCGCCGATCTGGATCACCAGAGTCGCATTGCTGATGCGGGCTTTCAGTTCGGTCGGCGTGCCTTCCGCTACGACCTTGCCATGGTCGATGACCGCAACCCGCTCGGCGAACCGATCCGCCTCCTCCATATATTGGGTCGTTAACAGCACCGTTGTCCCGCCCTTGGTCATCGTCGAGATGACCTCCCAGGTCGCGGCCCGGCCATTGGGGTCGAGGCCGGTCGTCGGCTCGTCGGGGAACAGGATCGGCGGCGACACCACCAGACTGGCGGCCAGGTCGAGCCGACGGCGCATGCCGCCGGAATATGTCTTCACCGACTTTTTGCCCGGCTCAAGCAAGTCGAGACATTCCAGAAGCTCGTCGGCGCGCTTTTTGGCATCACCGGATGGCATCCCGTACAGCCGGCCGACCATGATCAGATTCTGCCGTCCGCTGAGGATTTCATCGACGCTGGCGGATTGGCCAACGAGCCCAATCCGCTTCCTGACCTCATTCGGATCTTCAACCACATCGAAGCCGGCAACTCTGGCCCGGCCGCTATCGGGTCGCAGCAGCGTCGTCAGAATCCGAACGCACGTGGTCTTGCCCGCTCCGTTGGGTCCGAGCAAACCAAACACACTTCCCCTCGGAACGGCGAGGCTGATTCCATCGACAGCCTTTGTGCTTCCAAAGGCCTTGCGGAGCTCGACTGCGTCGATCGCAAGGCCGCTATCGCCGTCTGACCGGCCGGACATTTCGAGCATGAAGATTGATCTTTTTCAGCCTCTTGCGCGCACTCTTACGAAGTTAATCGTGCTAGTGCCCGCAGCCGGAAGCGTCGGCCATCGGAAAAGCTCGAAACCTATATCGTGTCCCACCCCCGGAAAAGAAGGGGCGGCGCGCGGAAAATATCAATTGGTGGGAGCCACTCTTGGATGGCCGAGCTTGCTCTCGGGCAGCGTGACCGTTAAGCGCCGAATGCGGATAACATCGCGTGCCGCCGCACCCTTCTCCGGCGCAGGAAGCAACCATGTTCCAAAGCTTCGAAATGCGCACTGCCGATGGCAAGAGTGCCGAACGTGTCGCGCTCCTCCGCGATCGACTGAAACTGGCAGGCCTCGCCGGCTATGTTGTTCCACATGCCGATGAGCATCAGAGCGAATATCTATCGGCTTCGGCCGAGCGGCTGGCTTGGCTGACCGACTTCACCGGCTCAGCCGGCGCGGCAATTGTCCTGGCCGATAAGGCCGCTGTCTTTGTCGACGGCCGCTACACTCTGCAAGCCGCCGACGAGGTTTCCCCTCGCGTCTTCGAAATCGTTGATTTGATAGGAACTCCGCCTGCAAAGTGGCTCGGTCGGAACATCGCCGAAGGCGATCGGATCGGCTACGACCCGATGTTGTTCACGGTCGTCGAGGCGCGACGCCTTGAGCGGCAATGCCTCATAGCAGGCGGCGAACTGGTGGCCTTCGAGGAGAACTTGATCGACACGCTTTGGACCGATCGGCCCCAGCCTCCGACCGCCGAAATCAGCCTTCACGCGGTCAAATATGCGGGCAAGAGCGCGGCAGACAAGATTGCAAAGATCACTGCCGTGCTTGGCGAAAAGAAGCTCGATGCCACGGTCCTGACGGTCGCCGACTCCGTCGCCTGGAGCTTCAACATTCGCGGCAGCGATGTGCCTCACAATCCCGCACCATTGGCGTTCGCCATAGTCAGAGCGAAGGGCAAGCCGAAGCTCTATGTCGACGGGCGCAAGCTCACCAACGCCATCCGCAACGAGCTCGTCGAAATCGCCGAAATCGCCGAGCCGTGGGCGCTGGCAGCCGATCTGCAGGCCCTCGGCCGCGCCAACAAGAAAGTATCAATCGACGGCTCCTCGGCGCCGGCTCGATTCGGCCAGCTCATCACCGAAGCCGGCGGCAAACTGGTCGAGGCGCGCGATCCGGCAAACCTGTTGAAATCACGGAAGAACAAGGCCGAACTTGCCGGGGCCCAGCGCGCCCATCTTCGCGACGGAATCGCCATGGTCCGGTTCCTCGCCTGGCTCGATCGCGAAGCCCCCTCGGGCGACATTGACGAAATCACCGCCGTCGAAATGCTGGAGAGAATACGCACGAAGACCGCCGCCGATGATGGCGAGGAACTCGCTGACATCTCCTTCGACACCATTGCCTGCGCCGGCCCAAACGGCGCCATCGTCCATTATCGCGTCACCCGCCAAAGCAACCGCAAGCTTGAGCAGGATTCCCTTTTTCTGATCGACTCGGGCGGGCAATATCGCGACGGCACCACCGACATCACTCGGACACTGGCAATCGGCACGCCAAGCGCAGAGATGCGGACGCGGTTCACGCTCGTGCTCAAGGGCCACATCGCGCTCGCCAGGGCACGCTTTCCCGCCGGCACCACCGGCGCCCAGCTCGATGCAGTTGCCCGCGCGCCTTTGTGGAACTCCGGCCACGATTATGATCACGGCACTGGCCATGGCGTCGGCTCGTTTCTCTCGGTCCATGAGGGCCCGGCGCGGATTTCGAAAACCGGACATGTCGCATTGGAGACCGGGATGATTCTTTCCAACGAACCTGGCTATTACAAACCGGGCGCCTACGGCATACGGATAGAGAACCTGGTGCTCGTCATCGAGCCGAAACCAATCGGCGGCGGCGACCGGCAGATGCATAGCTTCGAGACGTTGACACTGTGCCCAATCGATCGACGTCTGATTGATGAGTCCTTGCTGACGGAGGGAGAGCGCGATTGGCTCGACGCCTATCATGCGAGCGTTCGCGAGGCGCTATCGCCGCGCCTGGCGGGCGAAGATCTGGACTGGTTGGAGCAGGCAGCACAGCCAGCCTAGGCGCGTGAGGCATGCCTAAACGTGCTACTCCTAGTCCATGCGCAGTAACCTGCGATCCGCAACATATCGAAGACCTCGTCAATTCCCATCGTTCCTATCAGCAGCTTCGCGGCGGCTTTTTGCTTGTCCAGGTGTGATCTTGCTCGCCGAATCTTCTTGGGTTGGTGCGAAAACGGCCATTCAGGAAAAGACCCATCGAGTAGCACCAGCTTGCCAACCTCCTCCTAGCTCAAGACGGCAAGCGCAACCGCACTGGCATAACGCCGCTCCCTCCGCAGAATCGTGGCGTCATCGACAAGCCTCTTGGCGTTCTCGAATAGGAGTTGCGATCTCAGGAGTGTCCGTTCGAAGCGGTCAAACCTCCGCCGGCAATCGCCACCGCTCTAGCTCCCACCAAATCAAACCAGCCGGCCTCGTCGATCACCTTCACATCGAGGTCAGCAGCCTGCTTCAGCTTCGACCCCGCGCCCGGTCCGGCGACGACGAGGTCGGTCTTCTTCGACACCGAGCCGGAAACCCTGGCACCGAGGCGCTCAGCCATCGCCTTGGCCTCGTCCCGGGTCATCCGCTCCAGGGATCCGGTGAACACGACAATCTTGCCGGCGACCGGCGATCCGGTGGAGTCGATACCGGGATCGGCGATCGGCTTGATCTCGCCGAGCAGCACCTCCAGCGCCTCCCGATTATGTGGCTCGGCGAAGAAATCGATTAGCGACGCCGCCACCGTTTCGCCAATCCCGTCGATTGCATTGAGCTCGCTCCAGGCATCACCATCGCGATTGGCGGCCGCCCGCATCGCCTCCTCGAACGCCCCCCAATCGCCGTAGCTCCGCGCCAGTAGCTTGGCCGTAGTCTCGCCGATGTGACGGATACCGAGGGCGTAGATCAGCCGATGCAGCGCGATCTCGCGACGGGCGTTGATCGCGCGGATGAGATTGGCCACCGACCGCTCGCCATAGCCCTCTCGGTCCGCCAGTGCCGCCTTGTGATCACCGAGCCGAAATATATCCGCCGGACCCTTGATCAGACCTTCGGCGTGAAACACCTCGATCTGCTTCTCGCCGAGTCCTTCGATGTCGAAAGCGAGACGCGAGACGAAATGGCGGAGCTTCTCAACTGCCTGCGCCGAACAAATCAGGCCACCGGTACAGCGACGGACTGCGTCCAACCGTCCGGTGTCGGGATCGGTTTCCCGCACCGCATGGCTATCGCATACCGGACAACGATCCGGAAACCGATATGGCTCGGCGGAGGACGGCCGCAAAGCGAGATCGACATCGACGATCTGCGGGATGACATCGCCCGCTCGCTGCACTGTTACCGTGTCGCCAATCCGAATATCCTTGCCGTTGCGGATCGGCTCGCCATCGGCGCCGATAGCGCGAATGTAGTCCTCATTGTGAAGCGTGGCGTTCTGCACCACGACGCCGCCGACCGTGACCGGCTCTAGCCGCGCCACCGGCGTCAGCGCCCCGGTGCGCCCGACCTGAATGTCGATGCCGTCGAGCACGGTCTCCACCTGCTCGGCCGGGAATTTGTGCGCGATCGCCCAGCGCGGGCTGCGCGAGACGAAACCAAGCCGTCCTTGCAGGTCAAGCCGATCGACTTTGTAGACAACGCCGTCAATGTCATAGCCGAGCTTGGGTCGTTCGCTAGCGATCCGGCGATAGAAGGCGAGCGCCTCGTCCACCGTCCGACAGTGCTGGATCGATGAGTTGACCGGCAGTTGCCATTTGGCGAAGGCAGCCAGCATGCCGCCCTGCGTCTCGGCCGGCATCGCCGACATCTCGCCCCAGCCATAGGCGAAGAAATGCAGCGGCCGTGAGCCGGTGACCTCCGGATCGATCTGACGCAGCGACCCGGCGGCGAAATTGCGTGGATTTGCGTATGTCCGCTTGCCGGCCTCGGCGAAGCCGCGATTGAGTTCGGTGAAATCTGCCTTGTTTAGAAAGACCTCGCCGCGGATCTCAACTACCTCAGGAGCCTCTCCTGGCAGCTTCGCCGGAATATCGCCAATAGTCCACGCGTTGACGGTGACGTTCTCGCCCTCGTAACCATCGCCGCGTGTCGCCGCCGTCACCAGCTCTCGGTCCTCATAACGCAGCGACAAGGACAGCCCATCGATCTTCGGCTCGGCGACCACATCCACCGCCGCATCTTCGGCGAGGCCGAGAAATCGGCGGACTCGCTTTAAGAACTCGACGACATCCTCCTCGGCGAATGCATTGTCGAGCGACAACATCGGCACTTTGTGCCTGACCTTGCTGAACCCCGTGACAGGCGCCGCACCGACACCACGGCTCGGCGAATCGGCTCGAACGAGATTGGGGAACCGCTTTTCGACCGCATTGTTACGGCGGCGGAGATCATCATATTCCGCGTCGGAAATATTGGGATCGTCGCACTGATAGTAGCGCCGGTCGTGCTCGGCGATCTCCGAGGCGAGCCGGGCCAGTTCCGCGGCCGCCTCGGCCTCCGTCAAGGCCCCTACCAACTTCTTCTTTTCGCGTTCACTCGCCATCAAAAATCCGGCTCGCGAGCCTCTTCTTGGCGCGATCTCAGACGGCCGACGATTCGATTGCTCGGCGGATGCGCCTTTGCCGCGCCAATATGAGGCTGACCACGAACAACAGAGCACCGAGAATATACGGCGCCCCCGGGAACACCACCGGCGTCGAGGGTCCAACAAAATAACCGAACAATCCGGCAGCGATCGGCGGTCCGATGACCCCCGTCGCAGTCGTCAGGCTGGTGATCGCACCCTGAAGGATACCCTGCTCGTCCCTGCCGACCGCCCGGCTCGCTATCGCCCGCGCCGCCGGTCCGACGACGCCCCAACCAACGACGTAGAGCGAAATTCCGACATAGGCCATCCAGGCTTCGGTCGAAAACGCTATAAGCACCATGCAGAGGCCACCGACTACCAAGCCGATATTGAGCATCCGAACCTCGCCGAGTCGTGGCACCAGGATCCGCACCAACACTCCCTCGGTGAAGGCAATCAGCAGCCCGACCACGGCGAGCGAGATTCCGACATCAGCCGGTCCCCAGCCATAGCGGAAGTCGGTAAATAACACCCAGGTGCTTTCCATCGCGCGCTCTGCCAGCTGGGTGAAAGCAAATACCACCATCAACGCAACGACGGTCGAATAGCGGGCAACAAAGATGAAAGCGCCGAGCGGATTGGCATCGCGAAACCGAAACCGCCGCCGGTGACCGCGAGACAGCGATTCAGGCAGAAAGAACCAGGCGAGCACCAAATTGGCAACGCACAGGCCGGCCGCAGCATAGAACGGCACCCTGAGCCCGATTTCGCCCAACCAACCGCCGAGCAGCGGCCCGATGATGAAGCCGAGGCCGAAGGCCACGCCGATAAGGCCAAAATTCTGCGCCCGCCGCTCCGGCGGCGTGACGTCGGCGATATAGGCCGAGGCGGCGCTGACCGAGGCGCCCATCATCCCGCCGCCCGCCCTGACGATCGCGATCCAGACCAAGCTCGGAGCCAGGCCAAGCAGCACATAGTGGATCGCGAGTCCGACCAATGAAAACAGAATCACCGGCCGGCGCCCGAACCGGTCCGACAGTGCCCCGAGCAACGGGCCGAAGATGAACTGCATCGCCGCGTAGACCGAAACGATCAGACCATAGCTTACCGCCGCCGAACTGATGTCGCCGGAGAGTTCCTCAATCAGCTGCGGCAGCACCGGCATCAGGAGGCCGACGCCGATCATGTTGATCATCAATGTGGTGAGAAGGACGGCAATCCTCGCCCGCGGTGCGGGCTTCATGAAATCTCTTCGACCGCCCGCTCAAGCGCGCCGGCCAGCAGCCGATCGGCGGCCGCCCGAGCCTCATCGGTGACCGTCCGGCCAGCCAGCATCCGCGCGATTTCCTCGCGCCGGCGCTCCTCGTCCAGCTGGTTGACCGAGGTCACCATCCGGTTCTCAGAGCGATGTCGCTTTTTCGCCACCGACCAATGGGTGGCTGCACGGGCTGCCACTTGAGGCGCGTGAGTCACCGCGAGAACCTGGACGCGGTCCGCCAATCGCGAAAGCCGAACTCCGATGGCGTCGGATACCGCTCCACCGACCGCGGTATCGATTTCGTCGAAGATCAGCGTCGGCGCCGAACCACGATCGGCAAGCGCCACTTTGATCGCCAGCAGAAACCGCGATAGTTCGCCGCCTGAAGCGACTTTGCTCAGCGGACCCGGACGCGATCCCGGGTTAGTCTGAACGATAAACGCGATTTGATCGATTCCCACGTCCGTCGGCTGCTCGGCATCGGTTTGGATTGCAACGGTGAACTGAGCGCGTTCCAGCTTCAATGCCGGCAATTCCGAGGCCACCGCAGCCTCCAGGTCGGCCGCGATTTGTCGCCTCCTGGCACTGAGCATGGCGGCCATTTCGGCATAGACCTGCTTGGCCCGCCGCGCCGCTTCGACCAACTCACCCACCTTGGCCTCCCCCGTCTCCAACGCCGCAAGATCATCGGCGATTCGCTGACTCAGATCCGACAAAAGATCGACCGGCGCATCAAATTTGCGAGCGGCGCCTCGCAAGGCGAACAACCGCTGCTCGGTAGCTTCGAGATCCTTCGGATCGAAAGCGGCTTCCGCGCGCGCATATTCCAGAGCAGTACCGGCCTCGTCCAGCGCATTGATTGCCCGATCGAGCGCTTCGATGGCGGGGTCGACCAAATCGGCGGCGATATCTCGACGCCGCTCCAACCGCCGCGCAAGACTCGCCAACACCGGCACCGGTGAGGCCGAGCCACCGACAGTTTCGAGCGCGTGCGCCACATCCTCTGATATTTTCTCGGCCCGCATGATCCTGTGACGCC
This sequence comes from Kaistiaceae bacterium, assembly GCA_963667605.2. Lineage (GTDB taxonomy): Bacteria > Pseudomonadota > Alphaproteobacteria > Rhizobiales > Kaistiaceae > JADLGL01. The sequence goes on along the minus strand of CAXXUZ010000001.1, from coordinate 384,831 downwards.
GATCGGAGAGCTCGGTTTCCTCGCCAGCTTTCGCTGCCAGGTTTGTCAGCTCTTCCAACGTTGCGCGGAGATAGTCGGCATCCGCTCGCGCCGCCGCGATCCGCTGCCGCTGTTCCTCGACATCGGCCTCGGCCCGGCGCAAAGCCGTGAAGTGGCTAGCGACTGCGGCTGCTTCATCTTCCAAACCACCGAAAGCGTCAACCAACCGGCGATGAGCCGCCGAATCGATCAGGGCGCGGTCGTCATGTTGGCTATGCACTTCAACCAAGCTGGCGCCGATCTCCTTGAGCAAGCTGACACTGACAGGCTGATCGTTGACGTAAGCTCGACTGCGGCCGTCCCTCCCTTGAGAGCGGCGCAGGATCATCTCGCCATTCACCGGCAAACCGTTGTCGCGGACGATTGCCCAAGCCGGATGGTCGAGCGCCAAATCGAAGACCGCGGTTACCTGTCCCTGCTCGGTCAAGTGACGGACCAGCGCGCCGTCGCCGCGCCCGCCGAGCGCCAATGAAAGCGCGTCGAGCAGGATCGACTTGCCGGCACCGGTCTCCCCAGTCAGCACGGTCATGCCGGGCTTGAACGCAACGTCGAGGGTGTCGATGAGTACTATGTCGCGGATGGATAGAGCGGCGAGCATGATCGCCGAAACTAACCGCTAGTTCCCACCGCGAAACAGCCGACTGAGCCAAAAACCTCGGTCTTCGTCGGGCTCGACACCGCCGGCGCCCATCAAGCGATACGCGTCTTGGTACCACTCGCTGTCAGGAAAATTGTGGCCAAGAATGGCGGCCGTGGCCTGGGCTTCGGAAACCAGTCCCATCGCGAGATACGTTTCAGTCAGGCGGAAAAGGGCCTCTTCAATGTGGCGAGTATCCTGATAATCAGTCACAACGACGCGGAAGCGATTGATCGACGCGCCATATTCTCGGCGCTCTTGGTAATAGCGACCGATCAGCATCTCCTGGCCTGCCAACTGATCACGGATGGCGATAATGTTGACGCGCGCCAGATCGGCATATCGCGAATTCGGATAGCGCTCCACCAACTCTTCATCCGCGGCAAGAGCATTGCGCGCAGCCGCCTGATCACGGGTGATGTCCGGCACCGTCCGTAGATATGCCTCGCCCAGAAGATAAAGAGCGTAGTCGGCATCCTCATGGGTCGGGTAAAGCAAAAGGAAACGCTGTGCCGTGTCGATCGTCAGGTCGAAATCGCTGCTTTGATACGCCGCGAATGCCGTCAACACCATGCCCCGGCGAGCGTCATCGGAGAAGGGATAGAACCGGTCCAGTTCCTCGAAACTGGTAACGGCATCGCGATGGCGTTCCGATTCAATGTGGGCGAGACCTTCATTGAAGATCTCGGCCGATGGACGAGGCGCGTCCAAGATGAAGTCCTCGTCCTTGGTGGTGCACCCGGCAACCACCAGAACCGCCATCAGCGCCGCGATTAGTGCGACGGCACTGGCGATGCGGCGTTGCGGGCGGAGAGAAGCGGACGGCGCGATGGTTGAGCTCATGGGGCGGGGTCGGCGTCGATCAAGGAGAGGATTTTCGATTCTTGAGTTTGTACCTCAATCCTAACTCCGAAGCTATGCCGTCGACCGTCTTGTAGGCACCGGCAGCCTCGGCGTCACCGATTGACTGGCCAATCCATAACCGAACGACGGCAGCCACAAGGCGTGAACACAAATCGAAAGAAAATGATTAGGACAACTCGGTTTGCAGAGCCGCAGTCGCCAACTCGGGCTTGCGACGGGGCTGCGACGGCTTGACCCGTTCAAGTGCGTCCGGAGTCGTGAACAGCACCTCCAACATCCGCGCGTTCAAGCTGTGACCGCCGCGATAGGATCGATAGCAGCCAAGGATCGGTGCGCCGGCAAGCGCCAGATCGCCGAGCGCATCCACCGCCTTGTGCCGGGCGAATTCGTCGGCGAAACGCAGGCCTTCAGGATTGACCACAGCTTCGTCGCCGATCACCAACGCGTTCTCCAGCGATGCTCCGCGCGCCAGTCCCCGCTCCCGCAGGCTTTCGATATCGCCGAGGAATCCGAAGGTACGCGCTGCTGCCATCTCTCGGCGAAACAAATCGGGCGTTACGTCGGTGACGAATTGTTGGCGCCCGACGATCGGATGGACATAATCGAGTTCGATCTCCAGCCGCCTGCCCCGATAAGGTCTAAGCTCGGCGTATGAGCGGCCAATCTCCACCCGGATCGGGCGCACCACTCGGACATAGTCGCGAATCGCCGGAAGATCGACAATCCCAGCCTCGTCAATCGCGGAGATGAACGCGGCGGAACTACCATCCATCGCAGGCACTTCATTGCCGTCGAGTTCGATCAGCGCGTTGTCGATCCCCAACCCGGACAATCCAGCGAGGAGATGCTCCACAGTGGACACCGACCAGCCATCGCCAACTAATGTGGTGCAAAGCTCGGTCGCTCCAATATTGCCGATTTCAGCACGAATCTCGCCCAATCGGGCCGATCCGTTGCCGGCACGGCGGAACACGATCCCCGCATCGGCTACCGCCGGGCCGATCGACATCGAAACCGGCTCGCCGCTATGGACGCCAACTCCAGAGAGACCCGCGGGCCGACCCAGCGTTGTTTGGCGCATGCGCAAAGCATTCATATTTGGCTCACCCTTGCCCGGCATTGGCTCGCGCTCTCACGGGCAGCCAATGGATGATCGCGAATCATGACGTGGTCCAGAAAATAGGCGTGCCCGCCCAGCAGACCAAATCACGCTTGATAACAGTATGTTACCCACGCGAATTGCCGCGGACAAAAGAAGACCCGCCCGAAATCGCTCCGAGCGGGTCTGGCCAAATCGTCGATTGCGATCAGTTGGCTTGACGCCTGAGGAAGGCGGGGATCTCAAGTTCGCCTTCGTCGAGGCGAGTGTCGCGCGGAATCGTCCGGCCATGAGCGTCCAGATCGCCTTTCCGCGGCTGATACAGACCTCCGCCGGGATTTGCCCGCGGCGGTGGCTCCGCTCGGGCCTGCTCGGCGGCCGGTACCGCCAACGGACGGCGACCTGGCTGCAGGAGCTGCGGCTCAGGGGGCTGCGGCTGCAGGTGCTGCCGGGCCTGCGGTGCGCGCGCCGGTCCGTGGGCGGTCTGCAGTGCCTCCGACGCAGCGATATTGGGCAACTGCCGGGGCAGCGGCGGCGGCTGAAAATGCCCGGCACGATCGCCGTCGCGGCGGCCAAGCCCGACATGGGCGAGCCGCTTTAGTAGGCTCCTCGGCCCACGCTCCTCCTCGCCCTCGCGCGGTGCCAATTGTCTTTGAACAATCTCGGGAAACTCCTCAACCCGCGGCACTCGACTTGGAGGCGCCTCCGCCGTCGGCGGAATGAAGGGCTCCGCATCGGGCGGCGTAGTGTCGATCGGCGCCTGCGGCTCTGGGTCGATTTCTGCGGCACCGTCGAAATCGGCTGGGGAGACTTTGAGCGGCGAGATCGTCACATCCGGATCGGCCATGGTCGGCCGCGGCTGTGCCAACGGTTGCGCCGGCCCTGCTTGCTGGCGGGGCATCGGATCCGCCGCGGCGGCAGGCGCCACCGCGGCTGTCGCCGCCGGCGGCGCGGAGGCTGGCGGAATTGCCCTATGGGCGGCAGTGCCAAGCTGACCCGAGCCGGCGATGGCGGCGGCCGGTTGTACCACAGGCTGCGCCGCCTCGATCGGGGGCCGGCTCGCGCCCGCCGATCTGAGCCGCTGGCCGATGTCGCTCACCTTGTGATCGGTGGGTGCCTCCTGCGCCTCGGCCTCGATGCCGGTTGCCACCACCGAAACCCTAATCACACCTTCTAGCGTTTCGTCGAACGTGGCGCCGAGAATGATATTGGCGTCCGGATCGACTTCCTCTCGGATTCGGGTGGCTGCTTCGTCGACCTCGAACAAGGTGAGATCGCGACCGCCAGTGATCGAAATCAGAAGGCCGTCCGCACCGCGCATCGATGTTTCGTCGAGCAGCGGATTGGCGATCGCGGCTTCGGCCGCCTGTTGCGCTCGATTGTCACCGGAGGCCTCGCCGGTGCCCATCATTGCCTTACCCATCTCTCTCATCACTGACCGGACATCAGCGAAGTCGAGATTGATGAGGCCTTCCTTGACCATCAAATCGGTGATGCAGGCGACGCCGGAAAACAGCACCTGATCGGCCATTGCGAACGCGTCGGCGAAAGTGGTCTTCTCGTTCGCGATCCGGAAAAGATTCTGATTGGGGATCACGATCAGAGTGTCGACATTGGCCTGCAGCGCCTCGATTCCTTCCTCGGCCACGCGCATCCGCCTCCCGCCCTCGAACTGGAACGGTTTCGTCACCACGCCAACGGTCAAGATCCCGGCCTGCCGGGCCGCCCGGGCGATAATTGGCGCTGCACCGGTGCCGGTGCCGCCACCCATACCGGCGGTGACAAAGATCATGTGAGCGCCGGACAAGTGATCGACGATTTCATCGATCACCTCCTCGGCTGCGGCCCGCCCGATCTCAGGCTGCGACCCAGCGCCAAGCCCCTCGGTAACGGCGACGCCCATCTGGATCCGCCGCTCCGCCTGAGAAGACGTCAGCGCCTGAGAATCGGTATTGGCAACAACGAATTCGCAGCCCTCCAGCCCCGATCGGATCATGTTATTGACAGCGTTGCCGCCGGCTCCGCCGATACCGAAGACGGTGATCTGCGGCTTTAGTTCCTTGATGTCCGGTATTTGCAGATTGATCGACATGGCTTTCCTCGTCTCGACCCCTTTTCGATCGCTCGCGACAACGATCGTCTATCTCCGTCTTGGACTCCGTCGCGTCGTCCCTAACCTTCTGATGGCAACTAGAAGCTCTCCTTCAACCAGCGACCGAAACGGCCGAAACGACCGCCGGTCCCTGTGGCCCGGTACATCTCCGGGCGCCGGCCGGCACGCTCGATCCCGCCAAATTGCGGGTAGATCAACATGCCAACCGAAGTCGCATGGGCCGAACCGCGCGCCACCTCCGGGAGTCCGGAAATGCCGAGTGGCCTTCCAAGCCTGACATTTCGTGCCAAAATGCGCCGCGCGGCCTCGTTCATGCCGTTGAGTTGGCTGGCTCCACCGGTGAGCACGATCCGCCGTCCAACCAAAGCGGCGAAGCCTGAATCATTCAGCCGATCCCTGACCAATTCGAGGGTTTCCTCGACCCGAGCCCGGATGATCCGGTTTAGCTCCGACCGCGGCAGCCGGTTCGGCGTGTCGCGATCCTCATCGCCCAATGGAGGCACCAGAATCAGTTCGGCATCGTCGGCGGCGTTGGCAAGGGCGCTGCCGCTCAGCACCTTCAGCCGCTCGGCAGCTTCGACGCTGGTCGAAAGGCCGCGGGCAACATCCATGGTGATGTGGTGCCCGCCGATCGCAATCGCGTCGGTGTGAATGAACTGGCCCTCAAGGAACACCGCCATGGTGGTAGTCGCGGCACCGAGATCGACCACCACGACTCCAAGATCAGCCTCGTCGTCGACCAGGGTAGACAGGCCACTGGCATAGGCGCTGGCGACCATCGCACCGATCGAAAGATGGCAGCGATTGACGCAAAGTTCGAGATTATCGAGCGGCACTTCGTCGGCGGTGACGACATGGATGTCGACGTCGAGCTGCTGCCCCATCATCCCCCGCGGATCTTTGATCCCACGATGGCCATCAAGACCATAACCGATCGGCAGCGAATGCACGATCGCGCGTCCCTCCCTGACCGAATGCGCTCTTCCGGCGGCAAGAACCCGGCCAATGTCGGCGACAGTGACTTCGGAACCGGCAGCCCCAACCCGAGCGGAGAACGTCTCGCTGGCTAGCCGGCCGCAGGAGATGTTGACGATCAAGGAATCGATCGTCATCCGGGCCATCCGTTCGGCGGCATCAACCGCCAGCCGGAGCGAGCGCTCCGCGACGTCGAGATCGATCACCACGCCTGATTTGACGCCGCGGGCGCGCTGATGACCGAAACCCAGGACTCTGACATCATGGCTCCGGCCGGGCATCGCCTCGCTGCTTTCGCGCGGCGTCAGCTTGGCGATGACGCAGGTGAATTTGCTGGACCCGACATCAAGCACGCTAACAATCGTGCTCCGACCCGGCTCCGCTCGGCCATGCCGAGAATTGTCGAAAACGCGGAGGATCTTCATTGATTCCCTCCTTCGCGCCGGGCCGCCGCGACCGTGTCACGAACCTCTTCGAGCACGCCTTTCTCAAGCGCCACGACGACTCGATCGGCGAGGCGGAGATCAACTGTAAGAATGTCTCGCGAAAGGATACGCTGGCTTTGATCGAGTGCTTCGAGCTGAACCAAGGCCGGTATCGGATCTTCCTCGGGGAGCAGCACCACAATCCCGTTCTTCAAAGTTAGATTCCAGCGGCGGCCAGAAACGAGAGTCGCGGCACGGAGCTCTGAATGCAACGTCGGGAATTCCCCGATTAGCGACAAGATATCGGCCGCCTCCGACCGCGCCCCAGCGCCGATCAGAAGCGACAAACCGCGGTAGCGCGGTGCAATATAGTTGCTGAGCACCGCGCCCTCAACATCGATAAGAACGACCTCGCCATTGCGTTGCCACAACGCGTATGGCACCCGCTCTACGATCTCGACCTCAAGCGTGTTGGGATAGACTTTGCGGATTGTCGCTGCCGCCACCCAAGCGATCTCTTCCACCCGCTGGCGGGCTGCGTTGACGTTGAAAGTTAGGATCGACCCGTGATTCGGGATGGCAAGGCGCTCCAGCACCTCAAGTTCGGCGGTCTCGCTCTGGCCGCTGATCCGCACCGCGTTGATCTTGAGGCCCGTGGCAGCGGTGACACCTCCGACAATCGAATCGACATGGCCGCCGAGGATCACGCCATAAAGGCCGAAGGAGAGAAACAGGACGCCAGTGGCCTTGAGCCCAAAGCGGCGCGGCAATTCGATATCGATCCGCGACAGAAACCGCGCTGGCCGTCTCAGAATGCGGGGCAGAACGACATCGGGTAGCGGAACGTGCAGGCGAATCGGTGCCTCGACCGAAGTTGTCGGCAAGATGGCCGCCCCTACCGTCCGCATGATGCGTCCTCCACCATCCATGCAACCAGCGAGCCGAAATCGGTACCAGCATTGGCCGCCATTTCCGGCACGAGCGAAGTCGGGGTCATCCCCGGCTGGGTATTGACCTCCAGGCAAATGAGTTCGCCGGTTCCGTCGGGGCGTTCGTCGAACCTGAAGTCGACGCGGCTGACCCCACGGCACCCAAGTGCCTGATGCGCTCGTTGGGTCAGCATCCGGACATTTTGGTAAACAATTGGTGAAATTTTTGCCGGTAGAACGTGAATTGATCCGCCCGGGGCGTATTTTGCGTCGAAATCATAGAACCTCCCCTCGGTCACGATCTCGATCACATCGGTCGGCTCGTCGGCGACCATGGCGCAAGTGAGTTCCCTGCCGGGGATAAATCGCTCGGCCATCAGCGCATCGCCAAAGGCCCAATCTTCCGCCAGCAATTCGAGTGCCGGGGCATTGGCCCGTTCACGCACGATGATCACGCCGAAGCTCGATCCCTCCTCGATCGGCTTGACGACATAGGGCGGCTCAAGAGGGTGAGCGGCGGCCGCTTCACGTCGGCTGACGGCCTTCGATTCGGCGACCATCACACCCGCCTCCACCAAGATCGGCTTGGCCAAAAGCTTGTGCATCGCCAGGGCGGAGGCAAGCACACCGGAGTGGGTGTAGGGAATTTCGAGGATTTCGAGCACCCCTTGGATCGTCCCGTCCTCTCCGAACGGGCCGTGCAGCGCGTTGAAGGCGATATCCGGTCTAAGCCGTGCCAGGACCTCGCCAATGTCTCGGCTCACATCGATCCGTGTGACATGATATCCCTTTTCTTCCAACGCATTAGAGCAATTTTCGCCAGAGCTGATTGAAATCTCTCGCTCCGACGACCATCCGCCCATGAGCACCGCGACATGCTTGGCCATGTCACGCGATTCCTTCGCCTGCGAATCTTGCAAGGCCATCATCTAAAAAGCGATAGCAGGCTATTTGGTAACGAATGGTTAACCCTATATCTGGCGCTTTTCCGGCAAATCTCCGGGCACCGATCGGCTTTCGCCGAACACCGCGAGCACCTTTCGGCCGGCCTCGAAAGCACCGAGCCGCTTGATCTCCCAATCAAGCTGGACGCCGCTCGCCTCCTTCACCTGCTCCCGAACCGTTTCTCCAAGGAGTTCCAGATCGTAGGCCGTCGCTTCACCCCGATTGATCAGGAAATTGCAGTGCATCGGCGAGACTACAGCATCGCCGACAACGAGGCCGCGACATCCTGCGGCGGCGATCAACTCCCAGGCGCGCCGCTGATTTGGTGTCCCCGGCGGATCGGGATTCTTGAATGTCGAGCCGCCGGTTTTTTCCCGGATCGGCTGCACCGTTTCGCGGTGATGCTGAACCTCTGTCATCGCTTCAGCGATCTCTTCGGCCGAAGTCGGCATGCCTTGAAACAATATCTCGGTGAAAATGAGAGCGTCGAGAATGGCGCTGTTGCGATAGGAAAAGCCCAGTTCGGCATTGCCGAGGATTTGCTTTTTGCCGAGCCGATCGATCGCAGTCGCCTCAACCAGGCGCTCGCGAGTTTCGACTCCATTGGCGCCGGCATTCATACGGACCGCACCGCCGAGCGCGCCGGGAATCCCGTGAAAGAAAGCGAAACCGCCGGTTCCGGTTTCCTGCGCGAAAGCCGCTAGCCGTTTATCAAGCACCGCAGCGCCGGCGCGAATCCGATCATTCGGCTCCTTCTCCACTCGACCGAAACCCCTGGCCGACAATCTGACTACCAATCCCGATACGCCGCCATCACGGACCAAGATGTTCGACCCGACACCGATGATTGTCACCGGTATGGCCGTCGGCAAAGCCGCCAGCACCGCGGCGAGATCATCTTGATCGGCCGGCTGAAACAAAAGCTCGGCCGGCCCGCCGACGCGAAACCAGGTCCCCGCCGCGAGTGGAGCTTCCGACGTCAGCCGACCGCGCGCGACCGTCGCCAACTCCGCCCGCAAGCCCTCGGAGATTTTCTGCTCAAACACCAGTCCGGTCCCCGTCCGGCAAATTTTCCAGCCAACGTCGCAATATCCTCGCGCCGATCGCAGCTGTCGCATCGCCATGGCGAGCGGTGTCGCTGCGGACCACGGCGAGATCGACACCGGCCTCGGCGAGTTCGATCGAGTGGCCGATCAGCCATTGTTCGATCCGCCTCGGATCGAGCTCGACGTGGAATTGCAACGCCAGAACCGTGGCGCCAATGGCGAAGGCCTGATTGTGGCAGACATCGGTCTCGGCTAGCCGCTTGGCGCCGGCCGGCAGCACCGCCAGATCACCATGCCAGTGCAGAACCGGATGGCCCTCGAGCGGCGCCAGTACCGACGCCCTGCCCTCCTCGGTTAGGGTGATCGACGCCCATCCGATTTCCTTCGCCGGACCCGGACCGACATTGCCGTCCAGCGCCGAGGTGATCAATTGGAGGCCGAGACAGATGCCGAGTGTTGGCCGGCCGGCGACCAGCCGTCGGCGGATCGCCTCGATCTCTTCGATTAGAATCGGATATTTGTCGGTCTCATAGACGGCGACCGGGCCACCGAGGATCACCAACAAATCGGTCGCCATTGCGGCCCCGGGATCGAAGCGATCGGTGCCAGCATCGAAATAGTCAAGCTCATAGCCCGCATCCGCCAGCACCGAGCCGAAAATACCGACATCCTCGAATGGTACATGGCGGAAAGCAAGACAGTGCTTGGCCATCACTCCGCAACTGCACGCGCCGCGAATTCCGCCAATTCGTCCGGCAGCGCGTGAGCCCATTGGGTGATGCTCCCGGCGCCGAGCAGCACCACCAGATCACCCGGCCCGGCCGAGGCTGCGATCGCTTCCGCCAATGCTTCCGGACCGGATAGCGCCCTTGCATCGCGATGGCCGCGAAGCCGCAGCCCCTCAACCAGGCTGTCATGATTGTAGCCGGCGATTGGCTGCTCACCAGCCGGATAGACCGGCGTGACGAGAACAGTGTCGGCGCCATTGAAAGCGCTGCAGAAACCATCGAACAAATCGCGAAGCCTGGTGAAGCGATGCGGCTGCACTACCGCGACCACTCGGCCCTTCGTTGCCGCTCGCGCCGCATCCAACACCGCCGCGATCTCCACCGGATGGTGGGCATAATCATCAAAAATCTGCGCCCCGTTCCATTCCCCAGTTCGGGTGAAACGGCGCTTGACGCCCGCAAATGACGACAGCCCCGCTCTGATCGCATCGGCACCGATGCCGAGCTGATGCGCGATCGCAATCGCCGCGGTCGCATTCTGGACGTTGTATTCGCCGGGCATCGCCAGGCTCAAGTTCTCGATCTGCTCGACCTCGCCGCTGGAGCGATCATGAATACTTACCGAGAACCGCGTCGCGCCCGTCTCCCAGCGCATATCCGTGTAACGGATATCGGCCTGCAGGTTGCCGCCGTAGGTGATGATCCGCCGATCCTCGATGCAGCCGATCAGTGCCTGCACTTCCGGATGATCGCCGCACATCACCGCAAAGCCGTAGAACGGTACATTCTCGACGAATTGACGAAAGGCGTCGCGAACCCGGTCGAAAGTGCCGTAATGGTTGAGATGCTCCGGGTCGATATTTGTGACGATGGCGATATCGGCCGGCAGCTTGACGAAGGTTCCGTCGGACTCGTCGGCCTCAACCACCATCCAATCGCCATCCCCCATGCGCGCGTTCGAACCATAGGCGTTGATGATTCCGCCATTGATCACTGTCGGATCGAGACCGCCGGCATCGAGCAGGGCCGCGACTAGCGATGTCGTGGTCGTCTTCCCGTGCGTTCCGCCAACTGCGATCGCCGATTTGAGCCGCATTAGCTCGGCAAGCATTTCGGCACGGCGTACGACCGGCAGCAGCCGTTCACGGGCCGCTTTAAGCTCTGGATTGTCGCGCCCGATCGCGGAAGACACCACCACCACTTCGGCATCGCCGAGATTGGCGGCTGTATGGCCGATCGCCACCGGAATATTCTTTTCCCGGAGCCTCTGAACATTAGCGCTCTCAACGACATCGGAACCCTGGACGCGATAGCCGAGTGTCGTCAGCGCTTCGGCGATACCGCTCATTCCGATCCCGCCGATGCCGACGAAATGCAGCGCGCCGATATCCCGCGACATCTTCATGCGCCGGCTTCTTCCCGACCAATTTGCTCTGCACCGCCGTTTGCCGGCAAGCCGCTGCCGGCAACTTCATCAATGAGGTCGGCAAGACGCTCAGCGCCATCTGCCCGGCCGGCACCTGCAGCAGCAGTAGCTGCCTTCGCCAACCTCTCCGGGTTCTCGAACAATTCTGTCATCTCAGCTGCCAATTGGCGCACGCCCAAATTCTTCTCTTCGAACATCCAACCGCCGCCAATTGCCGCGAGTGTTTCGGCATTGGCCAGCTGATCCTGATCGATCGCCCCCGGCATGGGAATGAGGATCGCCGGCCGGCCGATCACCCCAAGCTCGGCGACAGTGGTCGCGCCGGATCGGCAGATCACCAAATGGCTCCTGGCAATCATGATCGGCAGATTGCTAAAGAATGTGGCGAGTTCGGCTTCGGCTCCGATCGCTTGATAAAGTGCCCCGACCGAGGCCAAGTCTTCCTGACGGCATTGCTGCACGATCCGCAGTCGGCCCAGCAAGCTCGGCCTCAACTTCTCGATCGCCGCCGGCACGATTTCCGATAGGAACCGCGCCCCCTGGCTGCCGCCAAAAATCAGCAGCTGGATCGGGCCGTCCGGTTGCGGCGACCGATAGACGATCCTGGCCGCGTCGCGGACTGCCGGTCGGATCGGGTTGCCGGTCATCGCTGTCTTCGGTACAAGCGCCGCCGGCAACACCACTGCGCTGCTGGCGGTCGCGATCCGCCTGGCAAAGCGGGCCAGCAGCCGGTTGGCGCGGCCAAGCACCACATTCTGCTCATGAATGATCGTAGGAACGCCCCAAAGTTTGGCGGCCAAGATCGGCGGCACCGTGGGATAGCCACCGAAACCTGCGGCGACGGCGGGCCTCACCCGCCTAACCAGCCCAATGGCGCGGACGAGCCCCCAACCAAGCTTTGTCGCGGCGATGATCTTGCCCAGCGGGCCGCGGCCCGACGGCGTCGCCGACGGCACGATATGGATCGCCGACGCCGGAAATTGGCTGCCATAGTCGCCGGTGCGGCGATCGGTGGCGAGCTCGACCCGCCAGCCGCGCTCCTCCAACACATTGGCAACAGCCTCGGCGGGGAACAAATGGCCGCCGGTGCCACCGGCGCAAAGGAGGATCGTGCGCGCCATCGCTCAGGCAGCGTCAGGGACGCCCCCGACTAGTGCACGACGCCTGATCCGCTGCTCGCCGGGGCGCCGCCGGGTCAGGGCCAATACTAGGCCCATCCCGATCGCGATCGCGAACATCGACGACCCGCCGTATGACACGAATGGCAGCGTCATTCCCTTCGACGGCATCAGATTGAGATTGACTGCCATATTGATCACCGCTTGGACACCGAACAGCACCACCAGACCCGCAGCCGCGACCCGGGCAAACGGATCCTCGCAGCGAAGGCTGCGCGAAAGCCCCCGAATGACCACGAAAGCGAAGACTGCGACGAGAGCAAGGCAGACGATGATGCCGAACTCCTCGGCTGCGACGGCGAGGATGAAATCAGTATGGGCATCTGGGAGAATGAGCTTCACCGTGCCCTCCCCCGGGCCAGCGCCAAACCAGCCGCCACTGACGAAGGCCTGCAGAGCGGTGTCGATCTGATAGGTGTCACCGGCTCCCGGATCGAGGAAACGATCGATCCGGCCAGCGACATGCGGGATCGAGGTGTAGGCGGCGAAAACGCCGAACCCAGCCGCGCCGGCGATAAAAGCGATCCAGGTCCACGACATGCCGGCGAGGAAGAACACCGCTCCCCAGGAGACGGCGACAAGGATGGTCTGGCCGAAATCGGGCTGCGCCACCAACAGCGCCACAACAATGCCCAGAAGCAAGATCGCGATCAGATTGCCCGGGACATCGCTTTTGCGTGCGCTTTCAGTGAACAGCCAAGCGCACAGGACAATGAAAGCAGGCTTCAGAAACTCTGACGGCTGCAGCGAGAAGCCGCCGACATCGATCCAACGCCGTGAGCCATTGACCTCGACGCCGATCACCAGCGTCATCAGCATCAGGCCGACCATGCCGGCGAACATGATCAGCGACAACCGCCGGGCCATCCGCGGCGTCAAGAACGAGACGCCGACCAAAAGTGCCACCGTCGGCACGAAGAACATCAAATGGCGCTTAGCGAAATAGAAGCTGTCATAACCGAGCCGCTCGGCCACCGGCGGGCTGCCTGCGAGCGACAGCACTACTCCGCCCACGAGGAGAATAACTAGGCCGGTGAGAAGGGCCTTGTCGACCGTCCACCACCATTCGGCAAAGGCACTGCGATCGGCGCGGCTGATCAACAGTCGACGGCCTTTTCGTCCTTCGCGCCAAGTCCCTTGACGATCGTCCGGAAAGCTTCGCCGCGCTCGGCGAAATTCTTGAATTGATCATGGGATGCGGCCGCCGGCGAGAGCAGAACGACCGACTCGGGCTCCGGGCTTTCGACTGCTACACCGATCGCCGCTGCGACCGCCCGCTCTAAGGTTTCGGAAAGCTCATACGCCAATCTACCCTCCAAGGTTCTCGCAAAGGTCTCGGCCGATTCGCCGATCAGGAATGCCTTGGCCACACGGGGGAACAACGACTCGAGTCCGGCGATCCCGTCCGATTTCGGCCGGCCGCCTACAATCCAATAGATATGGTTAAAGCTTGATAACGCGCGCGCCGCTGCGTCGGCATTTGTTGCCTTTGAATCATTGACGAAGATCACCCGGCCGATCCGGCCGACCTCCTCCAACCGATGCGGGAGGCCCGGAAAACTGGCGAGACCCCCGGCAATCGTTCGATTGTCGAGGCCAAGGATCCGCACAACCGCGACAGCTGCGGCAGCGTTTTGCGCATTGTGAGCGCCGCGAAGAGTTTTGATCCCGTCCAGTGAAGCGACTGCCTCCTCGGCCCCGGCGGCCACCGTGGCAATGACGCCGTTGCGGACCGTGATCCCGTCCGCAAGCGGATTGCGGACCGAGAGTCGGACAACAACCCGGCCGTCATCCTGCTCGATATGATCGGCGATCAGGGCAGAGCGGGGATCATCAACGCCGATGACCACTTGATCGGCCGCGTGGGGAAGCCGCTCCTTGATCTCGACATAGCGCTCGAAGGTGCCGTGACGATCGATATGGTCGGAGCTGATATTGAGGAGGACGCCGACGCTCGGCTTGAGGCTCGCCGCCAATTCGATCTGGAACGATGAACATTCCAAAACGTGTGTCCGAACAATTGCCGGTGGTTCAAGCGATAAGACGGCTGGGCCGAAATTGCCGCCGAGCTGAGCGTCACGTCCCGCTCCACGAAGAAGGTGCGCGATCAACGCCACCGTGGTCGATTTGCCATTGGTGCCGGTGACGGCCACCAGCGGCGCTTTCGGCGCCAGCCGTTTTCGCTCGCGACTGAAGAGTTCGATATCGCCGAAGATCGGGACGCCGGCCGCCTCGGCAAGCCGCACCACGGGATGGGGAACCGGATGGGTCAGCGGCACACCGGGCGACAACAACAGCGCGGCAGACCCGCGCCAGTCGGCTTTGGTGAGATCGGCGACGGTCAACCCAACCGCTTCCGCCCCAGAACAAGCAGCGTATTGGTCGTCCCAGCAAATTGGCTCGGCGCCGCCGGCAGCAAGCGCCCGAGCTGTCGCTACCCCGCTGGCGCCAAGGCCGAACAACGCGACCCGACGACCCTCAAAGCCGCTGACCGGGATCATCGGATCACCTGAGTTTCAAGCTGGAAAGTCCAAGCAGAGCGAGCACCACCGCGATGATCCAGAACCGGATCACAATCTGCGGCTCGGTCCAGCCCTTATGTTCGAAATGGTGGTGCAGCGGCGCCATTCGGAAGACTCGCTTCCCAGTCAATCGAAACGACACCACCTGGATCACGACCGATACGGTTTCCAGGACGAACAAGCCGCCGACGATTAGCGCCACGATCTCATGCTTGGTCGCGACCGCCAGCGCTCCGAGCATGCCGCCGAGTGCAAGCGAGCCGGTGTCGCCCATGAAAATCGCCGCCGGCGGCGCATTGAACCAAAGGAAACCGAGGCCGGCGCCGAGCACCGCGCCACACAGCACCGCCAGCTCTCCAGTGCCGACGACATAGTGGATCTGGAGATAGTCGGAATAGACCGAATTGCCGACCAGATAGGCGAACAGGCCGAAGGTCCCCAGCGCAATCATTGCCGGCACGATCGCCAGCCCATCGAGGCCGTCGGTGAAATTCACCGCATTGCCAAAACCGGTGATGACAATGGCTCCGAACGGCACGAAGAACCAGCCGAGATTGATGATGAATTCCTTGGCGAAAGGCACCGCCAGGCCGTCGGCGAGTTCGCCACTGCCGATCTGCATCAGTATAAATGCCGCGACCGCTGCAACGGAGAACTCCAATAGCAGGCGCATTCGACCGGAAAAGCCGGTGTCGCTGCTCGCGCGCCGGATCTTGAGCATGTCGTCATAAAATCCGATCAGCCCGAAGGCGACCGTCACGCCCAGCACCGTCCAAAGATAGACATTGCGAAGGTCCGCCCACAGTAGGGTCGAGACCATCAATCCAGAAAGGACCATCAGGCCGCCCATGGTTGGCGTACCCTTTTTGGTCAGGAGATGATTGACCGGCCCGTCGGCGCGAATTGGCTGTCCCTGTCCCTGTCGCACGCGCAATGCCGCAATGATCGCTGGCCCGAACAGGAACACGAACAAAAGCCCGGTGAGCGCCGCGGCACCGGTGCGGAAAGTGATGTAGCTGACAACATTGCCGCCCGGCAGATCGCTCAGCAGTTCGGCCAGAAACACCAGCATTAATTCGCCCCTTGCCGAACCACATCTGCGGCTGCCGCGAAACGCCGCTTCAACGCCTCGACGATGGTCGCCATCTGGATCCCGTTGGAACCCTTGACCATCACAACATCACCGGGACCAAGATCCCTGGCAATCACCGAGCCCAGCTCGGTCGCGGCTTGGGAATAGACGGCCCGACGGTCCGACGGCAAGACTTCCCACAGTGCTGCCATGCTCGGACCGACCAAATACACTCGATCGACGGATGCGGCGATGAGTGGTTCGGCGAGCGCTGCATGATGTGCCAGTTCGGCTTTGCCGAGTTCGAGCATATCGCCAAGGACGGCGACCCGGCGGCCGCGGCCCTCCGGCTCATCCCGCGCCAAGACACTAAGCGCGGCGCGCATCGAGGCGGGATTGGCGTTATAGCTCTCGTCGATCAGCAGCGCCGACCCCTCGGGCAAATGCATCACGGTCCTATCGCCGCGGCCCTCGCCTGCGGCAAAGTCGGCCAGCGCTTTCGCGGCCGCGCCGAGATCAGCCCCAAAGGCGTCGACGGCGGCCAGAACTGCAAGACTGTTGGCAACGATATGCGCCCCTGGGACGCTGAGCGAATAGCCGACCGGCTTGCCAGAGATTTCTGCCTGCACAGTCGACCCGGCCGGAACCAGCGTAACCTCGAGGAGTCGAATCTCGGCCTCGGGGTGCTCGCCAAAGCCGACAATGCGGGCGACACCTTCCGCCCGCGCCAGCCCGGCCAGCAGCTCGAAATGCCGATCGTCTCGATTGAGGATCGCAGTGCCGCCCGGCTCGATCCCAGCAAATATCTCCGCCTTGGCGTGCGCGATCTCGTCGACACCGGCAAAGGCGCCAAGATGGCCGGCTGCAATCATGGTGATGATTGCCGCATGAGGACGTACCATTGCAGCGAGCGATGTGATCTCGCCGGGATGGTTCATCCCGATCTCGAACACTCCAAAATCGGCGCCATCCGGCATCCGCGCCAAGGACAGCGGAACGCCCCAATGGTTGTTGAACGAGGCCGGCGCCGCGTGAACATTGCCGCTGGGGGCGAGGGCCAACCGCAGCATGTCCTTGGTCGTGGTCTTGCCGGCACTACCGGTGACGGCAACGATCTTGCCGGAAAAGCGCGCTCGTGCGGCAACCGCCAACCGACGCATCGCCTTCATCACATCATCGACCACCAACAGCGGTCCGCCGATCCGTCCAAGCCCCGCCAGCTTTTCTTGCGCGACGATGGCCACAACCGCTCCGCGCGCCAAAGCGGCGCCGACATAGTCATGGCCGTCCAAGCGCTGGCCGCGGATGGCGATGAAAGCGTCGCCCTCGTCGATCGTCCTGGAGTCGATCGAGATACCGTTGACAGAATCCGCCTGCGGCCCAACGGAGCGGCCATTGGTGATATCGAGCAGCGTCGAAAACGCCCAAAGCGGCTCTGTCATTGTGCAGCCGCGGCCTCCGCGATCTTGTCATGATCCGAGAACGGCATTGTCTTGCCGGCAACCGTCTGCCCGGTCTCATGGCCCTTTCCGGCAACGCAAAGAACGTCTCCCTGGCGGAGCATTGCCACCGACTCTCTGATCGCGTTGCCGCGCCCACCGATCTCGATCGCATCCGGTGCCCCTTCGAGAATTTGCGTGCGTATCGCCGCCGGCTCTTCGCTGCGTGGGTTGTCGTCGGTGACAATCACGATGTCGGCGAATTTGGCAGCCGCCTTGCCCATCAACGGCCGCTTGCCGGAATCGCGATCACCACCAGCGCCGAAGACGACGATCAGCCGGCCCCGAGTCAGCGGGCGAAGAGCCTCGAGCGCCGCTGCCAAAGCTTCCGGCTTGTGCGCATAGTCGACAAAGATCATGGCGCCATTCTGGGTTTCCGCCACTTTTTCCAACCGACCGGGAGCCCCTTCGAGATCGGCCAGCGAGCCAATCGCGAATTCCGTATCGATCCCGGCGGCGATCGCCAACCCCGCCGCCATCACAGCATTATCTGCTTGAAACGCCCCAGCTAATGGCAACGTCACATCGATAATGCGGCCATCGGCCTCCAATTTGAGATGCTGTTTGGAGCCCTCGTCCCGCACCGCGACCATGCGGAGGTCGGCCCCAGCGCGACCGACCAGCATCAAACGGCTCCCGGCAGCCTCGACCGCGGCGATAACCTCCACGGCGACATCGCCGTCGGCATTGACCACGGCAATACCGCTCGGCGGCAAGATCTGACGAAATAGACGCAGCTTGGCGCCGAGATAGTCCGACGGATCATGGTGGTAGTCCAAATGGTCGCGGCCAAGATTGGTGAAACCAGCAGCAGCCAAGCACAGCCCGTCCAGCCGCCGCTGGTCGAGGCCATGGCTCGACGCTTCAATCGCCGCATGGGTGACGCCGTCCACGCCGGCAAGACGATCGAGCAATTGGTGGAGATCTACCGGATCGGGGGTCGTCAGCGAACCCGGCTCACCGCCGGCGGGGCCAACCAGCCCGATCGTGCCGATGCTGGCTGCATTGTGGCCGGCCCGCTCGAAGATCTGGCGGAGAAATACCGCGACCGAGGTCTTGCCGCTGGTGCCAGTGACCGCGACCAGATGCTTCGGTTGCCGCGGATAGAACCTTGCCGCGAGCAAGGCGAGCACCCGACGAGGATCCCCCGCCCGGAGGAGCGGCACCGAATTATCGGCGATCTCGGCATCGGAGTCGGTTAGGATCGCCGCTGCGCCCGCAGCGATCGCGGCGTTCGCGAAATCCGCACCATCGGCGACCGTGCCGCGCAAGGCGGCAAACAGGAATCCCGGCCTCACGAGGCGTGAGTCGGCGGTGAGGCCGGAAATCTCGATCGCCACCGCCGGCGCGTCGACCGCGAGGTTTTCGGCAAGGTCACCAAGCTGCATGAAGAACGCCGGCTTTGTTCAACTCGGAAAGGTCACCGCCCGGTTGTGACCAACGCATATGACTCTAATATGGCGTAGTCGAATGGCTGGAAGCGGGGCGTCACGCCGAGCATCGAGGCCGAACGGCGAATGACATTGGCAACGATCGGCGCGGCGTTGTAAGCGGAGGTTCGGCCCTCGCCCGGAAGCGGCTGCGGATCGTCGACGATGACCAGGACGATATATTGCGGATTGTCCATCGGAAAAGCCGCCAGGAAAGAGTTGAGGACCGCAGTACTACTGTAGCCGCCATCGACGATCTTCTCTGCGGTGCCGGTCTTGCCGCCGACGAGATATCCTGGCACGTCGGCCCGGTAGCCGGAGCCCTCTACCGCGTTGAGGCGGAACATGTATCGCATCAACTGGCTGGTTTCCGGGCTGATCACCTGAACCGCCATCTGCCGAGCCTCCGCTTCGCTCCGTGGGAGGAAGGTCGGGGGAATCAATTGGCCGCCATTCATCAGCGCCGCCGCGGCAACGGCAAGATTCATCGGCGTGGTCAAAAAGCCGTGGCCGAAAGCGACGGTCATCGTGGTGAGGTCGCCCCATCGATCCGGCATCAAGGGCGTCGCCCGCTCGGGCAATTCGGTCGCGATCCGCGACGTCAGGCCAAGTCTGTCGAGAAACGCCTGCTGGCCCTCGGCACCGACGGTCATGGCCATTCGCGCCGCGCCGATATTGGACGAAAAAATAAACACTTCCGGCACGGTCAGCGGCCGGTTCTTGCCGTGAAAATCGTTGATGGTGAAGCCGCCGGCATAGATCGGCCGCGAGGCATCGAAATAATCGCCCATTGTGACCATCCCGGAATCGAGGGCCATCGCAACCGTCAGCGCCTTGAACACCGATCCGAGTTCATAAACACCTGCGGTAACACGATTGAGCCGGTCCGGTTCCAGCGCCTGCGCCGGCTGATTGGGGTCATAATCCGGGATCGACGACATCGCGAGGACTTCGCCGGAATAGATGTCTAGGACGATGCCCGCTGCGCCGACCGCCTGATAGCGCTCCATCGCGGTCACCAATTCGTCGCGCAAAATGTGCTGAACCCGAAGATCGATCGACAACTCGACCGGTTCGAATCCGCTGCTGGCACCAGCGGCAAAGCCGAATTGCTGCAGGTCAGCAAGCCAGTCATCGTCGATGTATTTCTCGATCCCGGCGATGCCCTGATTGTCGACATTCACGTGACCGACAATGTGCGAGGCGACCGGCCCGCCGGGATAGAAGCGCTGATTCTCGGTGAGGAAGCCGACGCCGGGTATGCCAAGCCGATGGATCGCGTCCTGCTGCCGCGGCGTAATCTCCCGCTGCAGCCACGCGAAGCCGGCATCGCCCTCGAGCCGCCCGCGCAGCCAGGGAATGCTGAGTTCAGGCAACACGGAGTGGATGGCTTCGGCGGCCTCATCGACATCGAGGATCCGCCGCGGCTCGGCATAGAGCGAGGCGGTGCGAATATCTATGGCGAGGATTTCGCCATTGCGGTCAACCAAATCTGGCCGCGCGGCGGAGATCGCCGCCTCGGCGCCGGGACGATAATTGGCCGGGGCCTGCTCCTCGAAGCCGAGCATTATCAGCCGTCCGGCTATGACGCCGTAGACCAGGATGAAAAGGACGATCGCCAACCGAACTCTTATTTTGGTGTAGTCGCGGACTCGTGTCGGGGATGGCACCAGCCATTGCGGCTGAAAGCCGACCTCGCCGTCACCGCCGGCCTCCGACGTGATTCTCATCGGCCGGCGTCCATAAGCGCTTCGGCGATCAGGTCGGGCTGTTGGTCGGGCGGATATGGCAGATCTCGGATATGAACCATCCGGTCGATGCCGAACAGCGACAGATCAAGGACGCCGGGATAGCGAGCGATTAGATCCTGAAGTCGCGCGGGCTGAGTCAGTTCGCCCCACTCCGCTTTAAGCAAAGAGATTGTGATCTGCTCCTGCGAAATTTGGTGGCGCAGTTCGGAAACTCGGTCGGCGGCAACGCCGGCATCGTGCTTGGCTTGATAGGTCAGCAAGGCACCGCCGATCATCGCCGCCACCACCAGCGGATAGACCAACCGCCGCGGATGAAACACCGCCCTCATGCCGGCGCCCCGAAAGCCCGCAAAGCGGGAACGCCCAGAGCGCTGGGCTCGACCTGCCGCGGCTCGGCCGCGGTTCTGATGGCAACCCGAAGCTTTGCTGACCGCGCCCCGGGATTATCAGCCCGCTCCGCCGCCTCCGGCACCACCGGGCGTTTGGTTACCAGTCGGAAAGTCGCTGGCGCCAACTGTTCTGCCGGCAAATGCCTCGATGCCGTCGAGTGCTCTCGGCTACGCTCGACCAGAAAGCGCTTGACGATCCTATCCTCGAGCGAATGAAAAGTGACGATCGCCAGCCGGCCGTCTTGGCGCAAAATACGTTCGGCCGCGGCGAGAGCTTCGGCAAGCTCGCCAAGCTCGTGATTGACGGCAATTCTCAGCGCCTGGAAGGTCCGCGTCGCCGGATGAATCGGATCGCGGGGGCCGCGCCCCACGGCACGCTCGACAATTTCGGCCAGCTCGCGCGTTCGGGTCAGCGGTTTTCGTACCCGCGCTTCGGCGATGGCGCGACTGACCAGGCCGGCCTTCTTCTCCTCGCCGAACAGACCGATGATCCGGGTCAGCATCTTGGGCTCGAGATTGTTGACCAGCTCCGCCGCGGTTGGCCCCTCCTTGCTCATCCGCATGTCGAGCGGGCCGTCGCGCATAAAGGAGAACCCCCGTTCTGCGCGATTGAGCTGCATCGTCGACACACCTACATCGAGGACCACGCCGTCGACCTCGTCATAACCTGCACCGCGGGCGATCCAATCGAGCGAGCCGAAACGGCCGCGTATGAGGGTCAGCCGACCTTTGGCCGCATTGCTCAGCGGCCTCCCTTCCGCGATCGCATCGGAGTCGCGGTCGATCGCCACAACGCTCGCTCCGGCAGCCAGCAGGGCGCGGCTATAGCCGCCATTGCCGAAGGTGCCATCGATGAACACCTCGCCCGGCTTGGGATCGGTGAGCTCGATGATCTCATCGAGCAGGACGGGAATATGGCCGGCCGGTCCGCCAGTGACACTATTGGTGCCACGACCGGCCATTATCCCTCGCCTCGCTTCGTGCTCATCGCGCGCGACCCCAGCCGCGACCGCAATTCGCGGACACGATCCTTAGCCTCTTCACGGTAAGCAGCGAGCCGTTCCGGTTCCCAAATCTGGAGCTTGAAGCCCTGGCCGACGAAAGTGACAGCCTCGGTTACCCCGGCGCATTCCATGATTGATTGCGACAAAACCGTCCGGCCGTCTTGATCGATCTTCAATATCTCGCTCTCGCCGATTAGCGCTGTCGACAGCTGTTCGTGCTCCTCCGAAAATGGCTCGAACTGGCTGAGGCTTCGACGAATCGTGTCCCGGAGAAGCTTGCCGCCGGCATCGACGGCACGCCGGTCAAGGGTCGGACAGCAATAAAGGCCGTCGAAGCCATCTCGTGCCAGTACCAGTCGGAATGGCGCTGGGATCGAGACCCGACCCTTCGTGTCCAGCCGGTTGGTGAAGGTCGAAACGAATTCGTCCATCGGCCGTGCCGCCCCATTCCGATCTTGCTAAAGCCGAGGTGAACCTCGGCTTTCGTCAATCCCGGCGCAGCCGGAGCAGTCGATGCCGCCGGTCTACCCTGGGATGGCATGGGATAACATGGGGATTTCATGGTCGTCAATGGAATCTCGCTCCCCACGGACCGCGAACAGAACCGCTAGCATCGGCCCGTTAGGCTTAATATTTTGTTTGAAAGGCTACCGGCGGTAAATGAGCCCGTTCGGGCGATTCTCTGATGACCGTTGCGGAATGACGGCAATATTTGGACTAACGGTGCATCAGCCCTAGACCAACGGCCACTTAAGTGACGACAATTGTGGGCGGTGATGATCCCGAAGCTCATCCATCAATTTTGGGACCAGCCGGTTCCGCCCGATGATGTTGCCGCGTGCATCCAGACCTGTCCTGTTCGCGGATATTGCGCGATCACCATCCGGGCTGGAGTCACATCCTATGGAACGACGAGAGCGCCGTATCTTTCATTCACAGCCAATTCGGTCTGGAGGCGGCACGCTGCTTCATCGCCAGCACGATCCCGTCAATGCGCTCGGACATATTGCGGACCTCGGCCCTGCTGGCCTTCGGCGGGGCCTATGCCGATGCCGATACCAGCAGCCTCAGGCCCCTCGATCACCTTCTGAAAGGAGGCCCGGACTGCGTGCTCTACAGGCTGACGAAAGGGGGCCGAGAGATTATCCGAATGGGGCTGATGCTCGCTGCCCCCCGGCATCCACTGATACAGCTTTTCTTCGATCGCATCCTCTTCAACATCGCCAACGGCGTTTCAGACGATCTCTGGAGGTCACCGGCCCCGGCGCCCTCACCGCCCTTTGGGACGAACTGCCCGAGAAGCAACTGAACTCCATCCGCTTGATCAATCACGAGGAAGCCTATCGCTACCACCGCAACGAAAGAAATCTCGAAGATCGAAATGTCGATCATTGGTCGAAGCAGCAATTGCGTGAGCCGATCCTTGATTTCAGCCGCGCCGCCGACCTCGACAAAGCGGCGCGCAAGGCCGCACGGCCAGCGCGAGCTGCATCGACGATCGGCTCAGGCAACCCCGAAACGAAATGAGAAAAGCGCCAGCTGGCCTGTAAGCCGGGTTCTGTATGGCGGCCGAAGCCGCGTGACGGCCATTCCTCTTGGACATCCGTTGCCGGATGTCTCACGCAACCCACCCGGACGGCTGGGCGTGAAAACCCGCCTGAGGCTTACGACCCCGCGCCGTCCCTATTCGGTTTTGCTCCCGGTGGGGTTTGCCATGCCGGTCCCGTTACCGGTCCCGCGGTGGGCTCTTACCCCACCCTTTCACCCTTGCCGCGATCCGAGGACCGCGGCGGTTTGCTTTCTGTGGCACTTTCCCTGGGGTCGCCCCCGCCGGGCGTTACCCGGCACCGTGTTTCCATGGAGCCCGGACTTTCCTCTCCAGCGGCCTTTCGACCCTTGCCGGAGCGGCCGTCCGGCCAGCTGGCACTGGAGGATATGTGGCGAGGACCGACGCGGGGTCAAGCTTCCGGCCGGTTTAGGCCCCCCGTCGCTCGGCCTCGATCCGGTCCCAAGCGACGTTGATCGCTGCCAAACGCTGCGTGCCAATGGCGATGAACTCGGCCGGTACACCGCGCGCGATCAGTCGGTCCGGATGGTGTTCGGCAACCAGACGCCGATAGCGAGCGCGAAGATCGTCGAAATGGTCATCGCGGTCCGCACCGATAATGAGATAGGGATCACCCTCCTCCGGCACGACGTGGCGCGCTTTGATCTGGTCGAACGCCCGCTCGCTAAGGCAGAAATGCTCCGCAACATCAGCGAGATACGCTAGTTCCGAATCGTGGATATAGTGGTCCGCTTTGGCGATCTCGAACAAGGCGTCGATTATATCGGCGAAGAGCGGGTCGCCAGCCGGATACAGCCGAGCGATCTTGGCGGCATAGGATTGATAGCCGGCCACGTCCCGGCGGGCGATGTCGAACAGGCGCTCAATGTGACGAGCCTGGCTTTCCGGGAAGTCGACGAGTCTGCGAAAAGCGGCAACTTCGTCAGTTGTGACAACCCCGTCGGCCTTGGCCATTTTCGCCGAAAGCGCGACAATGGCGATTGAGAAGTTCACATGCCGCCGGGCCTCCGGATCGCCGGAGAAGCGAGATGCCACTCGATCGAAAAGGACGCCCATGGCTTCGGCGCCATCGCCAAGAATGCCGGTGAATCGGTGCCAAAGGTTCATCGCTGGATCATAGCCTGTTTTCGTTTTCGGGGCATCGCGTGACCAAACACTGGAATTTCTGGATCGACCGTGGCGGCACTTTCACCGATATCGTTGCCCGCGATCCTCAAGGGCGAACCCATTCTCGGAAGCTCCTGTCGGAAAGCGCCGCCTATGCCGACGCCGCAATAGAGGGCGTCCGCCGCGCCCTCGGCCTCGCTGTCGGAGCGCCGATCCCGCCCGACACAATCGGCAATATCAAAATGGGGACGACAGTCGCCACCAATGCTCTCCTCGAGCACAAGGGTGAGCCTGTCCTCCTCTTGATCACCAGCGGCTTTCGCGACGCCCTCCGGATCGGCAATCAGGCCCGGCCCGATATCTTCGCCAAGGAGGTCATCAAACCGCAAATGCTCTACGAACTCGTCGTCGAGATCGACGAACGCATCCGCGCCGACGGGACGGTCGTGCGTGCGCCGAACCGGGACGCCATCCGGACTGCACTCACCAAGGCGCGGGGCGACGGGATCGACGCTGTCGCGATCGTGTTCATGCATGCCTGGGCGTTTCCGGAGCATGAGGAACTCGTTGCCAAGCTCGCCGCAGACGCCGGCTTCAGCCAGATTTCCACCAGCCACGAAGTCGCACCCTTGATCAAGCTAGTCGGCCGCGGCGACACCAGCGTGGTCGACGCCTATCTGTCGCCGATCCTTCGCCGCTATATCGCTAGAATCGTTGACGAAATCGGCGGAACGGCACCCTTATTCTTCATGCAGTCTTCCGGCGGCCTCGCCGCGGCCGGTCACTTTCGCGGCAAGGACGCGATTCTTTCCGGCCCGGCCGGCGGCGTCATCGCTGCGATCGAAACTGCGAAACGAGCCGGTTTCGATCGGGTCATCGGCTTCGATATGGGCGGCACCTCCACCGATGTGTCGCATTTCGACGGCCTCCTCGAGCGCGATCTTGAAACCGAAATTGCCGGCGTTCGAATCAGGGCGCCGATGATGCGCATCCACACCGTCGCCGCCGGCGGCGGCTCGATCCTTCGCGTCGACCAAGGGCGGCTTCAAGTCGGGCCACAATCAGCAGGGGCCAACCCCGGACCTGTCGCCTATCGCAACGGCGGCCCGCTTACCATTACCGACGCCAATATCATGGCCGGCAAGCTGATCCCGCAGCATTTTCCCGCGGTGTTCGGACCGAGTCGCGATCAGCCGCTCGACGCCGAAGCGGTGAGCCGCGGCTTCGCTGCTCTCACCAGCGAGATTGATGGTGTGCATGACCTGGAGGAACTCGCCGACGGCTTTGTCAAAATTGCCGTCGACAACATGGCCAATGCGATCCGCAAGATCTCTGTTCAGCGCGGACACGACGTCACCAAATGCGTGCTCAACTGTTTCGGCGGCGCCGCCGGCCAACATGCGTGCCTTGTCGCCGATGCTCTGAGCATGACGCACATCTTGATCCACCCGCTTTCGGGCGTGTTGTCGGCCTATGGCATGGGTCTGGCAAGAGTTGCTGTAAATCGCAGCAAGGCCATACTGTTGTCGCTGAACACGGAATCAGATTCTGAAGCGGTCAATGCGGCGGAAGAGTTGGCTCGCGCTCTGTCGGAGCTGGCTGACGAAACCATCAGCGCCCTCAAGGAGCAGCACCCCGGCGGCGAAGCAACAATCGCCGCCATCGCCCATCTCCGTTATGACGGCGCCGACACCACACTCCCCGCGCCTATTCTGAGGTCTGACGAGGATGGTGTGGCTGGCGACCACCGGCCTCTCCACTTCAGCGACATCATCGCCGCTTTCGAGGCCGCGCATCGAGCCCGGTTCGGGTTCTTGTTCGAAGGCAAGACGATTATCATTGAGACACTTGAAGTTGAGGCCAGTCTTGCCGGAGCCGAGATCGACGATCTGGAGCGGCCTCGGATCACGAATGAGCCGATCTCCGCCGAGCGTTCACGCTTCTATTCGCAAGGAAACTGGCATGACGCTTCGATCTATCTACGCGCCGATCTTCGCCCCGGTCACAAGGTCACCGGCCCGGCGCTGATTATTGAGCCGCATCAAACGATTGTCGTCGAGCCGGGATGGGCGACCGAGATCACGGCCGGCGATCAAATCATCCTCACCCGCGCCAAGGCCCCCCGCCAGCGCGCCGCCATCGGCACCAAAGCCGACCCGGTGATGCTGGAGCTTTTCAACAATCGCTTCATGGCGATCGCCGAGGAGATGGGGGTGGTGCTGCAGAACACCGCACATTCGGTGAACATCAAGGAGCGGCTCGATTTCTCCTGCGCGATCTTCAACGCCGAAGGCGAGCTGATCGCCAACGCGCCGCATATTCCGGTCCATCTCGGCTCGATGGATCGGTCGGTCGAGACCGTCATCCGCCGCAATGAGGGTGCCATCCGGCCCGGTGACGTTTTCGCCCTCAACGCCCCCTATGATGGCGGCACTCATTTGCCCGACATAACCGTGGTGTCGCCGGTGTTCGCGGAAGACAGCGAGACGATCCGTTTTTGGGTCGCCTCACGCGGTCATCACGCCGATATCGGCGGCCTCGCGCCGGGATCGATGACGCCGCGGGCGACGACCGTCGAGGAAGAGGGTGTCCTTATCGAGAACTTCAAACTGGTCGTGGCCGGCGATTTGCGCGAGGCTGAGTTGACTGCGCTCCTGACCGATCACCCCCACCCAGTCCGGAACCTCTCCCAGAATCTAGCCGATCTCGAAGCCCAGATCGCCGCCAATATCCGTGGTACCACCGAGCTCAACCGCCTGGTCACCGAGTCCGGCGCCGATGTGGTCGCTGCCTATATGGGCCACGTCCAGGACAACGCTGAAGAAGCGGTGCGGCGCGTCATCGACCGGCTCTCGGACTCCGAGTTCGCAGTCGAAACCGATCAAGGCGCCACCATCCGAGTGAGGATAAGCATCGACCGGGAGCGGCGCGAAGCAACGCTCGATTTCACCGGCACCTCGCCACAGCAGAAGAACAATTTCAATGCTCCCGAGCCAGTGACCCGTGCTGTGGTGCTCTACTGCTTCAGGGTAGTGGTCGGCGGCACCATCCCGATTAATGCCGGTTGCCTTCGCCCGCTGAAAACCATCATCCCCAAAGGCTCGATGCTTCGGCCCGCTTATCCGGCCGCGGTAGTCGCCGGCAATGTCGAAACCAGCCAGCAGATCACCGACTGCATTTTCGGCGCGCTCGGAGCCATGTCCTCCAGCCAGGGCACGATGAACAACCTCACATTCGGCAATGACCGATACCAATATTACGAAACCATCGCCTCAGGCTCACCGGCCGGGCCGGGATTCAACGGTGCGGCGGCGGTACAGACCCATATGACCAATTCCCGCCTCACCGACCCCGAGGTGCTGGAGCTTCGCTACCCGGTCTTGGTCGAAGATTTCCATATCCGCGAGAGCTCGGGCGGCCGCGGCCGCTGGTCGGCCGGCGACGGCACTGAACGGACGATCCGGTTTCTTGAGGAGATGGACTGCGCGATCCTTGCCTCGCACCGAAGGATTGCGCCGCATGGACTCGAAGGCGGCGAGCCGGGTGAGCTTGGAATCACCCGGCTCCGACACGCCGATGGCTCGGTCGAGACGCTTGACGGAGCCGATCAGACTGGCGTCAAGCCGGGAGACGCGGTGATCGTCACCACGCCCACCGGCGGCGGTTACGGGAGCCGCGATTGAGGCTTCGACACTTGGCCGCGCTCAGTCGACGAGCGCCTGGATCAACTTGCCGATGCGCGCGAGCGCTCCGGTCGCGATCGTGTCGGTCGCCGCTGCCAACGGCGTCGCTTCGGCGATGCCGGGCGGAGCCGCCGCGTCAACCTCGGCGATCGGCAGATTAAACACCGGCAAGCGCGGCGGCGGCATCACCGGTGTCGGCCGGCAATAACGCGAGGTACCATCGGAATTGTGATGGGCGAGATCAACGTGAAGATGATCATTATGATAGTCGACGCCGGGCTCGAGGACGGTGGTGAAATATCGACAGGCGGTGGCGTGGACCTCGCGCAGGAACTCCCGCTCTTCTGGCGAGCCGTTCCAGCCGTCCTCGACGGTAACAACGCGGCCATCGGCGAGCTGGAACGCGGCGATATCGAGCGCATTGCCGAAGGCGTGTTCGGAAAGGTCGGCGCCGGCCTGGCCGTTACGGTTACGGCACGCATAGTCGGAGATCTGCCGGACCGCGACCACCGGCGCGCCAAAGCCAGCAACCGCTGCCGGCTGCACTGATTCAGCCATCCACTGCTCCAGCGCCACAGTCATCGGGCAGCCGATCGTCGCCGTCGGACCGACCACCACTGTTCCGTCGCCTAGCGCCGCTACCTGAAGCGGCCGCTCCATCCCGCAAACGCCTTGGTCATTGATGGCGCGAACCTGAACGATGTAATCGTCGCGGCGGAACGGCCGGCTGGCCATGCAGATTTGCTCGGAATCGGCCCGCCAAGCCTCGCGCCGCTCGAAATTGAAGATATTGAGCGCGCACCCGCCCAAGCCAACAAGCAGCAAGACGGGAACCGCCAGATACGCAACACGACGGACCATGGCCCGATAGATGCCGGCAGAATGTTAAGGGACTCTCAACCTTAACCGGCTCGCGGTACGCTAGATCACTACGATTCCGGCATGCTTAGCCTTGTCCTCGGGCTCGATATGGATGGTGATCCGGACATCGGGAAACGCTTCGCTCACGCCCCGCTCGATTCGGTCGCAGATGTCGTGAGCTTCGGTCACCGGCATCTCGCCGGCAACCACCAAATGGAAATCGACGAAGGTTAGGGCACCGGCATTCCTGCTGCGAAGATCATGCACCTCGATCGCACCCTTGGCATGGGTCGCGATGATTTCGCGCATCCGCTCGACCTGTGCCGGCGGCGCCGCCGTGTCCATCAGTCCGCCGACTGATTGCTTGACCAACTTCCAGCCCGACCACAGCACATTGAGCGCGACCAGGGCGGCGATAACCGGGTCGATCACCGCAATGCCGGTGCTGATCGCCAACATCACGCCGACCACAACCCCGACCGAGGTCACCACGTCGGCAAATAGATGCCGTCCGTCGGCCACCAAAGCCGGCGACCCCAGCCGCCGTCCCATCACCACAAGAAGCGTGCCCCATGCGGCATTGACCAAGGTGGCCGAGACGTTGACCAACAGGCCGACTGTCGGTTCGTCGAAGACCGGCGGCTCGATCAGCCCACCATAGGCCTCTCGCAGGATCGAGGCGGCGGCGACGATGATCAGCACGCCCTCACCCACCGCCGAGAAATATTCCGCCTTGGTGTGGCCGTAGGGGTGGTTGGCGTCAGCCGGCTTGCCGGCGAGCCAAACCACCACGATCACGGCGATGGCGGCACCGACATTGACCAGACTCTCCAGCGCATCGGAATAGAGGCCGATACTGCCGGTGAGGTAGTAGGCCACCAGCTTCAGCGTCAGCACGGCGACGCCGACGACCAAGCTACCGACTGCAATTTTGAGCGTTCGGGTCACCGTCCATCTCCGCCAGGCGGCCGCCAGCACCGATCGGCCATGCGGCTGCAGTCACGATCTGTCGGGCGCGTCGGCAGCGTACGCAAGCTAGCCGAGCCGAGCACCGACGCAAAGACGGCCATCCGACTCAGATGCGACGGCGGCGCGTTCGATCGACCCAAAAATGAAGGGCGCCTCGGCAGCTTGTCCACAATAGCAACCGTGTTGAAGCGGCCGGAAAATCGCAATTGGCCAATCGGTTGGAATCAGATGCTCATTTCAAGCTTTGATGTGGCCAAGATTTTGCTTCGTCCCGGCCGCGATAGGCACTAATCTTGGCGTTCTGGACGGAGGCAAAGGGTGGAGACGATGACCTCAGCCCTCTCGTTGCGGGTAATCGTATTGGGCGCGGCGATACTTTTCATCGGCGCAGTCCTAGTTGGAGCGCTGTAGCGCCACAGCGATACCCGGTCCCCAAACCAGGTTTCCGATTACGGCGGCAAAGCTTCCCCGCTCAGCGATAAAAACTTGGCGCCAACAGTACCATAACACTCAGAATCTCAAGCCGCCCTAGTACCATCGAGAAGGCGAAGACGAGCTTCTGAAAATCGTCCAAGCTGGCATAGGTTCCGGCCGGTCCGACCACTGGGCCCAGGCCGGGGCCGATATTGCCGACGGCTGCCCCAGCGGCGGAGAAGGCCGTCATCGTATCGAGCCCGGTGATCGCGAAGATGATCGCCACCACGGCAAAAGTCGCGAAATAGAGAAACACGAAAACACCGACCGAGGCGACCTGCTCATTGCCGATCGCGTGGCCACCATACCGAACCGGCTGGACGATGTGGGGATAGATGGTTTGGCGCAGATGCTGGAAGATAGTCGCCGCCATGATCTGGTACCGCAGAATCTTGATGCCGCCGGTCGTCGACCCGGTGCAGCCACCCAGAAACATAAAGATGAAGAACAACAGCGCCGCGAACGGCCCCCAGGCGGAATAATCGGCGGAGGCATAGCCGGTGGTGGTGATGATCGAGACAGTGTTGAACGCGGCCTCGGTAATCGCTTCGCCGATTTCATAACGGCCGGAGAACGATAGCCACAGCGCCACTATCACGACTGCCACAAATGCAACGGCAACGAAAACGATTACCTGCGATTCAACCCGCTCGCGGAGGCCGCCGCGTCGAACGATCCTGAGATAGGCGAGAAACGGCACTGCGCCGCCGATCATGAAGACAATCGCCGCCCACCGAAGCGCCGGCCGTTCGAAGTATCCGAAGGACGCATCATGGGTGGAAAAGCCACCGGTGCACACGGTGGTGAAGGCATGGTTTAGCGCGTCGAACGGCGTCATGCCGAGCAGAACATATGTGGCGAAGCACGCCACCGTCAGGCCGAGATAGATTTGGCCGACCGCCCGGGCAATGGTCTGCACACGCGGCAGATATTTGTCGCCGCTATCCGACGATTCCAGCCGGAACAACTGCATACCGCCGATCTTGAGGAAGGGCAGGATGACGATGGCTAGGCCGATAATCCCGAAACCGCCGAACCATTGCAGCGTCGACCGCCACAGCAACAACGAGGCCGGCATTTCGTCGAGGCCGGCAAGAACGGTCGAACCGGTGGTGGTGATTGCCGACACCATCTCGAACAAGGCGTCCACCGGATCGAGAGCCACCGGCTGCTGCAGCAATGGAATAGCCGCGAACACCGGCATCACGAACCAGGCCGCGACGGTAAAGATCACCGCGTCGCGAAAGTTCATCTCAAAGCGGCGGCCTTTAGTGGTGAGCACCGCACCGCCACCGCACAACGCGGTAATCAAAGCGCCGGTGGCGAATGCGCCGACCAGCCCGTCATCCGCAGCAAGCGAGACACCCGCCATCAACGCCTCGGCAGCGGCCATCGCCAGAATGATCCAGCCGAGGCTTAAGACGGCAGGCCAAAGCCTTGGGAGCACAGGCGGTGCCTCGTCGAGGGAGCATCCCGTACGGCGCCAGATTCGGCCACCGACGGAGGTGGAAACGGGCGCGTGTTTAGCGCGAAAGTCGATTACTTGCTAGCCACGCCCGGCCGAGGCAGAGCGACCCGAGCCGCTTATCTCACCTCTTGCCTTCAGCTTAGTGCTTAGCTATCATATTAATTAACTTGAGCATCACATAGCGCCATGGTCACCCCCAAACTATCGACAGTCTTCGGTGCCCTGTCCGATCCTACCCGCCTTGCCATTGTCGAGCGGCTGATGGTTGAAGGCGAACAGCCGGCTAGCACCCTGGCGGAGCCGTTCTTCATCTCCAAGCCAGCGATCTCTCGACATCTTCGAATTTTGGAGGGCGCTGGACTTGTCGAGCACCGAGTCGACCGGCAGTGGCGCCGCTATCGTTTTCGGCCCGAATCGATCGGAACAGTCGACCGATGGATCGGCCAATACCGCGAATTCTGGTCCGCTGCCTTCGACCGGCTGGAGCAGATGCTGTTGGACAGTTCCGACAAGAAGGACAACGACCATGCCTGAATCGGCGACCGCCACCGCGACCGCCCGGAACACCGGAGACGAACACGATCTCGTGCTGGAACGGCTGCTGCCGGCCCCGCCCGATCGAGTTTTCGATGCCTGGGTCAATCCGGAGACTCTAGTCAAATGGTGGGGACCCGAAGGCTTCTCCACCCCGGAACTTTCGTTGGATGTCAGCACGCACGGGAAATGGCGAACGGTGATGCGGTCACCAGACGGTGAACGCCACATCGTCTCCGGCGTCTACCTTGCGATCGATCGGCCCGCCCGACTTGTATTCTCCTGGGGCTGGGAGAACGAGGACGGCAGCGCCGGCCATGAAAGCGAAGTCGAATTGACTCTCCGTGCCGCCGGGAGTGGTACGCATCTGAAGCTGATCCACCGCCGGCTGGAGCACACTGAATCCCGCGACAATCATCGTTTGGGCTGGGATTCGAGCCTCAACGATCTCGAGCGGGTATTCGCCTGAAGGCTGGCGTCGCTATTCCGGAAAAAGGTCCTGGCAGGGCAGTGCGGCAGCCGGCACTACTCCGAGAGGGGACTCGGAGTTAGCCGCCGTGGCCTCTGTCCACCGCACCGTCCCACCAGGGTCAAAGAGCGAGCGTTGCTTCCGCTACACTCGCCAGTCCTCAGGCGACCTTGAGCGGCAGCCCGTCGTGGCTAGCCTGCTCGAACACGTCGCCCGTAATTCCACTGGCCGCCCGCGCCGATTCATCAGTCTCGCGCCCAACCTCGTAAAGCACTGCGTAAGACAGCGTGCCGCCTATCCGCCGCGGCGGCGCAATTGGTTCGCCCGCGCAATGGGCCCGCTTCAAGGTGCGGTGCACCAGAGCGTCATAGACCGTGACCACGTGAGTGAGCCCCAAACGCATCGCCACCGCATTCATCCCGATCCCAAGTTCGGCGGTGGCACGGCTGATCCCGTTGGGGCCGATCGGAACGTCGGCATCGCGATCAACTGCGAACCGGCTGGATTCCCAGATCAACGGACTGACGATAGGCTCTCCATCCGGCAGCAATTCGGAAAACACGTCGTTGATCATCGTGAAACCAGTCGTCGGCAGCAGCCTGAGCGCGCCCGCTACGCGGCCCTGTTCGTCGATCGACAACAAATAGAGGGGATCGAAAGCGTCAAAACCATCGATCTCCCAATCGCGGATCACCGCAACGTCCCAGCCCCTTCGCTCATGGAAAACCTTCCGGCGAAGTTTGTGCATCCCGTCGATCTCCCGCGGGAACGCTGATCGCTCATGGCCTTCGACAAGCCTGATCATACTCAACCTCTTTCTGCCGCATCCAAGGGCGCCAACACCGAGACTATTGGATACGTTGGCACAGGCCACCTGTCCGAAAGAGCAGGTGGACCCCGGTCATTGGCGAGGCATGGAACCGCATTGCTACGAGGAAAAGATTAGCGGCGAGCCCTAAATTCTATCGCCGTTGGCGACTAGAACAGCGTGATCAGATTGAGGCTGACGGCTTTTGACACCGCGTGTGTTGTGTTCATCGCCCTCAATTTGGCCCGAGCATTCTCCAAATGGAACTTCACGGTGCGCTCGATAACGGCGATGATCTGGCCGGTGTCCCAAGCTGATTTTCCCATCGCCGCCCAGCGCAGGCACTCGACTTCTCGGAAGGACAATTTGTCGCGGTATTCCTCGCTTTGCTCGATTTGCTCGGCATTGAGCGCGAAGAAATGGAAGTTGTAAGCGAGCAGCATGAAATCGCGCATGTAGCGATGCTTCAGCCGCTCCCATTCCGGTGCCGACATCTGCGAAGTGACCGAGAACAGCGCGAATTCGCCATGGCGGCCGCGCACCGGGATCGACAGCCCCTGCCCGCCGATCTTGAATTCCTGGGCCTCGCCAAAGAATTTCTTCGCCGTCGGATGACCGCGATCAAGCGAGGCCCAGTCGATCGGCAGGATGCCACCGATGCTAGCCCGCACGACCGGATCGATGTCGACATAGTCGTTCTGCGCGTAGTGTTTTTGCCAGCCGGCAGAATAAGTCATCGCGACTAGCGGCGCCGAGCGCCTCTCGGTCGGCAGGTTCACCGCGATATAGGCGACATGCTCCAGGCCAAAGGAATTGAGGGCCGATTTCAGTATCTCATGGCCTTCCATCAGCTTGTCCGACTGGCTGATCTTGTCGATCAGTTCGAACAGCTCGTCGCCGCTCTGTTCATTGCCGGCCATCCCGTGCCCCGATCCGGCGTACCTAACGGGCTGCGGTGCCCCACTGGGTCGCTAACGGCACTGTGCACCATATCGGAGCGGCTTTGTAGCAGCATTGTCGTGGGGGATGGAATCGGCCGCCATTTTCGGCACTGACGGGCCATTTGCTCGGCCCATGTCTGGATCTCAGACGGCGGAGTAAGTAACGATCAAGCAGACAGAGATCTGTAACTCTAGCCCCTGGTAAACCGCTTATATTTGATCCGCCGGGGCGTCGCCGCAGCCTCGCCGAGCCGGCGTTTCTTGTCCTCCTCATAGTCGGCGAAATTGCCTTCGAACCATTCGACATGGCTGTCGCCTTCGAAGGCCAGCATATGCGTCGCCAACCGGTCGAGGAACATCCGGTCATGGCTGATGACGACCGCACAGCCGGCGTAGTCCTCCAGCGCTTCCTCCAATGCCGACAACGTTTCGGTGTCGAGATCATTGGTTGGCTCGTCGAGCAGGAGCACATTGGAGCCAGCCCGGAGCAATTTGGCGAGATGGACGCGATTGCGCTGGCCGCCGGAGAGCGTCCCAACCGGCTGCTGCTGATCGCCGCCCTTGAAGTTGAACGCGCCGACATAGGCCCTTGAATTCACTTCACGCTTGCCGAGCTTGATCACATCCAGGCCATCGGAGATCTCTTCCCACACTGTCCTATTCGGGTCGAGGGTGCGGTTCTGGTCGACATAGCCCAGATGCACAGTGTCGCCGATGCGAATGGAACCGGAATCAGGCTTCTCCTCGTCGAGGATCATCCGAAACAGTGTGGTCTTGCCAGCGCCGTTGGGGCCGATCACACCGACGATCCCGCCGGGCGGGAGGCTGAGCGACAGGTCATCGATCAGCAGCCGGTCGCCATAGCCCTTGCTGATGCCGTCGACCTCGATAACCGTCTGTCCCAGCCGCTCGCCCGCGGGAATGACAATTTGCACATCGCCGAGCCGACGGTCCCCGCTGCGCTTGACCAATTCGTCATAGGCCTTGATCCGGGCTTTGGATTTGGTCTGCCGCGCCCGTGGCGAGGCCGCAATCCACTCCCGCTCCGCGGACAAGGCACGCTGGCGCGCGGCATCTTCGCGTCCTTCTTGAGCAAGGCGCTTGGCCTTCTTCTCCAGATAGGCGGAGTAGTTGCCCTCATAGGGAATGCCCCGACCACGATCGAGCTCTAGGATCCACCCGGTGACGTTGTCGAGAAAATAGCGGTCATGGGTGACGATCAGGATCGCGCCCGGATAGGCACGCAAATGCGCTTCCAACCAATGCACGGTCTCGGCATCGAGATGATTGGTCGGCTCGTCGAGTAGGAGAAGATCGGGCTCTTCCAATAGCAACCGGCAGAGCGCCACCCGCCTCTTCTCGCCGCCAGAGAGGCGCGTGACATCGGCGTCACCGGGCGGGCAGCGTAGCGCATCCATCGCCTGCTCGACCCGGGTGTCGAGGTCCCAGAGATTCTGACGGTCGATCTCATCCTGCAGTTTGGCGCCTTCGTCTGCGGTCTCCTCGGAATAATTCATCATCAGTTCGTTGTAGCGGTCGAGGATCGCCTGCTTTCCGGCAACGCCCAGCATCACATTGCCGGAAACGTCCTTGGCCGCGTCGAGCTCCGGCTCCTGTGGCAGGTAGCCGACGGTCGCTTTGTTAGCGAGCCAAGCCTCACCGGTGAACTCGGTGTCGATCCCGGCCATGATCCGCAACAGCGACGATTTACCCGAACCATTGGGCCCGAGCACGCCGATCTTGGCGTCCGGATAGAACGACAGATGGATGCCGTCCAGCACCTTCTTGCCGCCGGAATAGGCCTTTGACAGGTCCTGCATGTGATAGATGAACTGACGCGCCATAAGTGACTCCGCGATCGCCCTTTTCGGGGCAGATGCATTTGCATGTTGCAGTGAGATGGGAAGAAGCGAGGGCGTCTTCTAGTCGAACCGCGCCGCCGCTGGCAATGTGGTGGCTTGCTTGAAGCTGCGGCTCTTCAGCATCGACCCGACAACGCTCGCCGCCAATGCATGGAGAAAGTCAGCGTCAGGCCTTCAAGCCGGCGCCTTGGCCGCCTTATTAGCTTCCATCATCTCGACGAACCGCCCGAACAAATAATGGCTGTCGCGCGGGCCGGGCGAGGCTTCCGGGTGATATTGCAGCGAAAACGCCGCGCCGTCCTTTAGCCGCAGCCCGCAATTCGAGCCGTCGAACAGCGACACATGCGTCGGCTCGACGTTGTCGGGCAGGCTGTCGCCATCGACCGCGAAGCCGTGATTCATGGAGGTGATCTCGACTTTCCCGGTAGCCAAATCCTTGACCGGATGATTGGCGCCGTGATGGCCTTGGCTCATCTTCACCGTCTTGGCCCCGAGCGCCAGCGCCAGCAGTTGATGCCCGAGGCAGACCCCGAACACCGGAATGCCGCGCTCGATCACGGCTCGGATCATCGGCGCGGCGAAGTCCGCGGTCGCCGCCGGATCGCCCGGACCGTTGGTGAGGAAGACGCCGTCCGGACGCCGTCCCAGTACATCCTCGGCGGAAGCGGTGGCCGGCAGAACGGTAACTTTGCAACCGACCTCCGCGAGACGCCTGAGGATGTTGCGCTTGGCACCATAGTCGATGGCAACGACATGGAAAGTCGGAGTCTCTTGGCGGCCGAACCCCTCGCCCCAATGCCATGAGGTCTCGTCCCAGCCATAGCTCTGGGTGGTGGACACCTCCTTGGCGAGGTCCATCCCGACAAGTCCCGGCCACGCCGCCGCCTCAGCCGCGAGCGCATCGAAATCGAACGCACCTGAGGGGTTATGGGCGATCACCGCATTGGGCATGCCGTTGGTCCGGATAAGACCGGTGAGCGCTCTGGTGTCGACGCCTGCAAGGCCAATGATGCCGCGCGACTTCAGCCAGCCATCAAGATCTCCGCTGGCGCGATAATTTGAAGGGTCGGTGATGTCGGCCTTAAGGATACAGCCTCTGACACCGGAGGCGCCGGCCATGTTGACAGTCTCGATGTCCTCATCATTGGCGCCGACATTTCCTATATGGGGAAAGGTGAAAGTGATGATCTGGCCGGCATAGGAAGGATCGGTCAGGATTTCCTGGTATCCCGTCATCGCCGTGTTGAAACACACCTCGCCAACGGCAGTACCCTCCGCGCCGACGCCATGGCCGGTAATCACTGTGCCGTCGGCCAGCACCAAAACCGCGCTCGGCCTGGCTTCTGGCCATGTTTCTGCAACGGTCTTGATTCCTGGCGCGTCCTGTACCATATGGTCCACCTGATCGCAGTTTGGCCGTCCGACCGCCGCTTTTCGGCTCTCGTCGCCAAATGCCCGATGAGTGAATGATGACGCTGTTACAGGTAGGTTGCCGTAACCGCAACATCAACCGCGGTCGTAGCACCAAATTCGTGAAAAATCAGTGCTTTAGCGGAGCTTTGGAAGCGCCGGGGCGGAAAGTTCACCCGGCGAAGGCAGACCCGCTTTCATGGAGCGAGCATGCGTGAACACATCGAGGGCGCGCTGAAACAAGCGACCCAGGCCCAAGATCGCCGCCGGATGAATACGCTTCGGCTGATCAAGGCCACGATCAAGGACCGAGATACGGCCGCCAAAACCGCCGGCGGCGAGGCCGTCAGTGATGAGAAGGTGTTGGCGATCCTGGTGACAATGATCAAGCAGCGGCTCGAGTCGGCCAAGCATTATGAAAGCGAGGACCGTCCCGAATTGGTGCTGGAGGAGATTGAAGAAATCGAGATCATAAAATCCCTCCTACCGCACCAGCTTAACGACACCGAAATAAACAATGTCTGCGCCGAGGCGATCAAGCAGACCGATTCCCACAGCCTCCGTGACCTCGGCAAGTGTATGCAAGCGCTGAAGCAGCGTATGTCAGGCCAGATGGACTTCGGCAAAGCCATCCAGTCTGTGAAGCGGCAACTGCAATAGGCCGCCCCTCCCCGATCCGCATGAATTTATTCTTCCGGCGAAAAATCTGAATCTTCGGGCACATCGAAACCAAGATTTGGTGGGGAAAAAGAGCCCTACCGTGCCTTCTTACGGTGCTCGACATAAGTCCTTAGGACCTTATTGATCCGCCGCTGATAGCCCGGCCCCTCCTCCCTAAAGAACTCAAGCACATCGGGATCGACCCGGATCGAGATCGGCACCTTCTTGGCCGGAATGACCAGAATCGCGTCAGACCAGTCGATGTCGATAGGAGCGGCATCTGGATCGGAACGACCCGCCGCCTCGATCTCCTCGTCGGTCAGCGCGTCTACTGCTTCCCAATCAGTCTCGCCCTTCCGCCGATTTTCTTGCGAGACGATCGTAATAGGCTCGCCGCTCTTCGCGCCGCGCCCGTCGCGCCGAGATGATCCGGCACTCTTCGGAGTTTTCGCCACGGATCGTGCAGACGAGCGCGATCTCGTGGTCTTTGACGATTCCGAGGATCTGATATCTGATTTCGCCATGACGATCCGATCGACGGATCAAGGCCGGGCCGTCGAAAACCCTTGTCGCATCAACGAAGTCGATCTTATGGACGCGGAGATTGGTCTCTCGTTTCCGCTCGTCCAAGCTGAACGCGTTGATGCGCGCAAACAGCCCTTCAATGTTGCCGTCTTCCGCCATAGCGAACCGCCCCGCCGAAGGGTCCTGATACGTCTCCGTACCTGCTGAAATTCGCTATGACGGATTCGAAGCGCTAGACCTCAGAACTTCGTCCGTACTCGGCATATCGTATATACAAGCGTATGACGCGGCGGTCAAGCCGTCCCTGTGAATCCCCGGCACAACCTCCCATCGAATCGCTTTCTGCCGCATTGATGCGCTACTGATTCGCTGAACCCGAGCCACCGCGAATCACCCAATGCGATACTCGTCATCCCTGCTTGAAGAAGTCCGCACTCGCCTGCCCCTATCGGC
The DNA here is from genome assembly GCA_963667605.2 of Kaistiaceae bacterium. Taxonomy (GTDB): domain Bacteria; phylum Pseudomonadota; class Alphaproteobacteria; order Rhizobiales; family Kaistiaceae; genus JADLGL01. Next base: position 344,969 of record CAXXUZ010000001.1, on the reverse strand, counting down.
AGTTGTCGGCCGGCGTGTGTCTTGGGACCGGCGCAAGACCCAGGCCGCCAGGGGCGATTATTGGGCCTGCTGCCCGTTCCACAGCGAGAAATCGCCGTCTTTCCATGCCGATGACCGGCGCGGCCGTTACCATTGCTTCGGCTGCGGCGCCGACGGCGACCACTTCACCTTCCTGACCGAGACCGAGGGCGTCAGCTTCCCCGAAGCGGTGGAACGGCTCGCATCCGAGGCCGGCGTTCCCCTCCCCGCTCCCGATCCGCAAGCCGAAGCACGAGAGAAGCGCCAGGCGAGCCTCGCCGATGTGATGGAGGCGGCCAGCCTTTTCTTCGAGGCCGAGCTCAATTCGCCACGCGGTGCCAGCATTCGATCCTATCTCGAGGGCCGTGACATTGGCCGCGAAGCTCAGAATGCGTTCCGCATCGGCTATGCCGGGCCAAGCAAGAATGCCCTCAAGGAGCATCTGGCCGGCAAAGGCTTCAGCCAGGAAATGATGGCCGAGGCCGGCCTCCTCATCAGCGGCGACGACATCCCGGTGTCCTTCGACCGCTTCCGCGACCGGGTTATCTTCCCGATCGCCGATTTCCGCGGTCGGATCGTCGGCTTTGGCGGCCGCGCTTTGTCATCCGACGCCCAGGCGAAATATCTCAATTCGCCGGAAACGCCGCTCTTCCAGAAGGGCTCGCTGCTTTACCGCGGCCGTGAGGCGCGCGAGGCCGCCCGCAGCGCCGGCACCGTGATAGCGGTCGAGGGCTATGTCGACGTCATCGCCATGGCGATGGCCGGCTTCACCCACACCGTCGCCCCCCTAGGAACTGCCCTCACCGAGCGGCAGCTGCAGCTTTTGTGGCGGATGGGGCCCGAGCCGATCCTCTGCTTCGACGGCGACACCGCCGGCCTCCGCGCCGCCCACCGAGCCCTTGACCTGGCTTTGCCGCAGCTCCGGCCCGAGCGCACGCTCCGATTTGCGCTCCTGCCTGAAGGCGTCGATCCCGACGATCTCATCCGCGCATCGGGACCGGAGGCAATGCGTCAATTGCTCGATGCCGCAGTGCCTCTGGTCGAAATGTTGTGGGACCGGGAAACCGAGAGCGGCCACTTCGACACGCCGGAGCGGCGGGCGGGCCTAGAGCAGCGCCTGCGAACGGCGACTCAGCTGATCGGCGATGCATCCGTGCGCCGTCACTACCATGATGATTTCGCTTTACGACTACGTGCTTTCTTCGGCAATGGCGAGCCGTTGCCGAGCCGGACCGCGCCTGCCCGCCGCCAGCTCCGCGGCGGCTTTGACAATTGGCGCCACGCCCAAAACCAGGGGCCGACCGCCGCGCGCCACCGGCCGACCGACCCGATACCGATTTCGGCGCAGCTCCGGCGCAATATCCGCAACAATAGCTCGGCGCAGCCTTCCTTGGCGGAGGCAACGCTACTTGTGACTATCACCCACCATCCTTTGCTGCTTGATCGGCATTTGGAAGAATTCCTTCAGCTTGAGCTCGCCAATCATGAGCTCGTTGCGCTTCGCCGGGCGATCGTCGACCAGTTCGGCGAAGATCACGATCAGGGCTTGACCGCAACGACCGTGACAGAGGGTCTTTTCGGCGCCCTCCTGGCTCGCCTCGAAGAGATGGTCCGCAAGAGCGGTGCCTGGCAGGCGCTCAGCGAAGCTAATGATTCCGATGCCGAACGCGGCTGGCTGCAAGCAGTGACCTTGCACCGCCGGGCCGGGACGTTACATAAAGAACTGGCGCAAGCGGAAGCGGCTTATGCTGGGGACATGAGCGAGCCGAATTTCGCCAGAATGATTGAGATTCAAAGACAATTGTCCAATGCCGATGGCATCGAGGCATCGATCGACGGCTTTGGCCGCGCGTCGGGCCGTCAGGCTCAGGAAATCTAGTGAACCAACGCGCTGCAAACGCGGTTAATCGCGACTTAACGCGAAGGCGCCAAACAGGGCGGACCCGCGACGCGCGCGGGAGCAAAACATAAGCGGCCGGGACGGCGGGCTGACCCGACGACGGCGAGAGTATGCAGGTGACAATGGCTACTAAAGAAAAAGAACCGGAACAGAAAGAGACCGCCGCAAACGAGACCCCGGACGGCCCGCTACTCGATCTCTCCGATGCCGCGGTTAAGAAGATGATCAAGGCCGCCAAGAAGCGCGGCTACGTTACTAGCGAGGAACTCAACTCGGTCCTGCCGCCGGAGGAAGTCAATTCCGAGCAGATCGAGGACGTGCTGGCGATGCTGTCCGAACTCGGCATCAATGTCGTCGAGACCGACGAAGCCGAGGACAAAGACGATAGCGACGAGGAGTCCACCGAACTGGTGGAGACCACCACCACCACGACCGCCGTCGCCAAGACAACCACCGCGAAGGAACCGGCCGATCGCACCGACGATCCGGTGCGGATGTATTTGCGCGAGATGGGCACGGTCGAACTCCTCTCTCGCGAGGGCGAGATCGCGATCGCCAAACGGATCGAGGCCGGCCGTGAGACGATGATCGCTGGGCTCTGCGAAAGCCCACTCAGCTTTCAGGCCATTATCATCTGGCGTGACGAACTTGCCGACGCCAAGATCCTTCTCCGTGACATCATCGATCTTGAGGCCACCTATGCCGGACCGGACGCCAAGAACGCCCCGATCGCCCAGCCGGCCGACGCCCAGAACGCTGCCCCGACAGGGGCGCCAGGCGTGGCGGCGACACCGGCACCCGCACCCGGCACCGAGCAGTCAGCCGAGGGCGAAAGCCAACCCGTTGGCGAAGCTCGCCCATCCAGCTACGTCCGCCACGAGGGCGATGCTCGCCCATCCAGCTACGTTCGCCCCGAGGGCGAAGGTCGCCCAACCAACGAAGCTCGTGCCGACGCAGAAGGCCGCCCCGAGGGCGAAGCTCGCACCGATGGCGAAGGTCGCCCCAATAGCGACTACGACGATGACGACGACGATCTGGAGAACAATATCTCCCTCGCCGCCATGGAAGCCGAGCTTAAGCCAGGCGTGGTCGAAACGTTCGACCGCGTTGCTGCGATCTATAAGAAGCTCCGCCGGCTGCAGGATCAGTTGGTCGACAACCGCCTCAAGAACGAGCGGCTGTCACCGGCTCAGGAGCGACGATACAAGAAGCACCGGGAAGAGGTCGTCACCGACGTCAAATCGCTGTCGCTTAACCAGGCGCGCATCGATTCGCTGGTCGAGCAGCTTTACGACATCAACAAACGGCTGATCGGCTTCGAAGGTCGCCTGCTTCGCCTGGCCGAAAGTTATGGCATCAAGCGCGAGGACTTCCTCTCCCACTATCAGAGCGCCGAGCTTGACCCCCATTGGCTCCGCCGGGTGGTCAATCTCTCGACCAAGGGCTGGCGCGATTTTATCAAGAGCGACGGCAACCGGATCAAGGAGCTCCGCGGCGAGATCCAATCGCTGGCGACCGAGACCGGTCTTGAGATCACCGAGTTCCGCCGCATCGTCCACAAGGTGCAGAAGGGTGAGCGCGAGGCCCGACAGGCCAAGAAGGAGATGGTCGAGGCCAATCTCCGCCTCGTGATTTCGATCGCCAAGAAATACACCAACCGCGGCCTGCAATTCCTTGATTTGATTCAGGAAGGCAATATCGGCCTGATGAAGGCGGTCGATAAGTTCGAATATCGTCGCGGCTACAAATTCTCGACCTATGCAACCTGGTGGATCAGACAGGCGATCACGCGCTCAATCGCCGACCAAGCGCGCACGATCCGCATCCCGGTCCATATGATCGAGACGATCAACAAGATCGTCCGGACCTCGCGTCAAATGCTGCATGAGATCGGCCGCGAGCCGACCCCCGAGGAGCTGGCAGAGAAGCTGGCGATGCCACTGGAGAAGGTGCGCAAAGTCCTCAAGATCGCCAAGGAGCCGATCAGCCTCGAAACTCCGATCGGCGACGAGGAGGATTCCCATCTCGGCGATTTCATCGAGGACAAGAACGCGGTGCTACCGATCGATGCCGCGATCCAATCGAACCTTCGCGAGACCACCACCCACGTCCTCGCCTCGCTCACCCCGCGCGAGGAACGGGTGCTGCGCATGCGCTTCGGCATCGGTATGAATACCGATCACACCCTGGAGGAAGTCGGCCAACAATTCTCGGTCACCCGCGAACGCATCCGACAGATCGAGGCCAAGGCGCTCCGGAAACTGAAGCACCCGTCGCGGTCACGGAAGCTCCGCAGCTTCTTGGATAACTAGATATATTAGGTGCCACCTCAACTGTCGGCTTGGTGAGCGCCACCATTGGCCCTCGGTTGATCCTTGGAGATGGCCAAGGCCCATTTTGGCTCAGCAGATGCAACTTCTGTGCTGCAGAATTCGTAACTACATGAGCTTCTCGGACTCGGGGAAGACCATCTTCGCACCGGGGATCAATGTCGTCGTCGGACCGAACAACGCCGGGAAGACTGCACTGGTAGAAGCGCTGTCGAGAAAGCATTTTTCTAGCAGTCCTCACAAGAGACTGTCGAACGGACAGCCTGAGATCTCCGCGAATCCTTCAACCGTTGAAATCGAGATTCAGTTGTCGGAGGGCGAGCTTCGACAGCTTGTCATGGCGTCACCTGGCAATCTTCGGTTCAATGGGGTTTCGGGAGCTGGGGTCGGACAACAAATTGACAATCTGCTTTCACGGGACGCCGCATCGTCTCGCCTTGCACGCACTCCCGACAAAGACTGGAGTCATCCGGTACCCGATACCACGGGTTCAACGAAAGTTCGCGTTGAGCCTGATGGGTCGATAGTCGAGGGATTCCTTTCCGGTGTTGCAGATCGAGGGTCCCTTGATGCCATCGTCGGTGGCGCGTTCGACAATAGTCTGTTCATGTTCAGGGCAGAACGTTTGTAGATCTCAAGGCAATCAATAGACAACAACACGGATCTGTTGCCAGACGCCAGCAATCTGGCAGTTGTCATTCTGCATTTGATGACACGGAGACGCGGACGATACAATAAACTGAACGGATTGCTGCGCGACATATTTCCAAGTGTTGAGGGGGTCTCGACCGAGGTTCAGAACAAAGAAGCGCTCTTTCCCCGCATTCCCCAGGTGACCGATCCATCTGATGCGGTTTCCGTCTGATTACTGCGTAAGAATCAGTGGATTAGATCAGACGGAGAGTGGGTCGAATGCGGAACCTGGAGGGTGAGTCGGATCGGGGGCTGCTGCGGGCGTTTTTCGACCGAAGACTGAAGTTCGAGTTCCACGGTTCGCGGATCACGTCAGACGCTGGTCTGCTCGCCTATCGTGAACTGGACGAAGCCCTCGGCCTGACCACGCTGGCCGGTGACGTTATTGCTGACAGCCGGACCGGCAAGAACGGTTGGCACGGCATCATCGGTCTCCTTCGCCAATCCGTCTATGGTCGTCTCGCCGGGTACGAGGACGTGAACGACGCCGACCGGCTGGGGCGCGATCCTGCGATGCGGTGGATCGTCGGCGGCAGGGCTGTCGAGCGCGGCGGCGCATCGACCAGCCAGATGGGCCGGTTCGAGACGGAGTTACTCGCCACCAATGACAACCTCGCCGCGCTCGCTGACCTTTTGGGCATCTGGATCGACCAGGTTAACGAGCGCAAGCCGCCGAAGATTATCGTGCTCGACATGGACAGCTCCGTCAGCCCGACCTACGGTGACCAGGAGGGCACGGCCTACAACGGTCACTTCGGCTGCACGTGCTATCACCCGCTGTTCGTGTTCAACCAGTTCGGCGATCTGGAGCGTTGCGCCCTGCGTCCGGGCAACGTGCACAGCGCCCATGAATGGCGCGATGTGTTGGACCCGGTGGTCGCTCGATACCGGAACAAGACACTCCGGCGTTATTTCCGTGGTGACGCCGCCTTCGCCTCGCCCGAGGTTTATGAGTTTCTGGAAGCGGAAGGCTTCAAGTACGCCATCCGGCTTCCGGCCAACAAGGTGCTGCACGACAGCATCGCGCACCTGCTCAAGCGCCCCGTCGGTCGGCCGCCGAAGGAAGTTCGTCGGTATTACGCGAACTTCAGCTATCGGGCCGGTAGCTGGACGGAGCCCCGCCGGGTCGTCGCCAAGGTGGAGTGGCACTCAGGGGAACTGTATCCCCGCGTCGGCTTCATCGTCACCAACCTGAGCCGTCCTGCCGAGCGGGTTGTTGCGTTCTACAATCAGCGCGACACTGCCGAGCAATGGATCAAGGAAGGCAAGAACGCCATCAAGTGGACGCGGCTGTCATGCCGTTCGTTACGCAACAATGCCGTCCGGCTCCAGCTGCATGCACTCGCCTATAACCTCGGCAACTTCATGCGTACCCTGGCGTTGCCCGATACCGTGGAGCAATGGTCGCTGACGACGCTGAGGGAGAAGCTGGTCAAGATCGGTGCGAAAGTTGTCAGCCATGGCCGGTACGTCACATTTCAATTGGCCGAGGTTGCAGTCCCAAGAAGCTTGTTCCAGAAAATCTTGAGCCTGATTGATGATCTACGACGAAGACCCGCTCCGGCGTAGGCCGAGGGAATCGACGGCAAGGAGATTGCGACACGAGAGGTGTGTCTGGATGGCAAGAGAAACGACCAAATGGCCTTCCACGCGCTGGCCGATTACCAAAATCATGTCATCGGATGGCTGCAATGGGAACAGAGTTCCCTTGGAGATGGGGCCGTGGTACGATTTCCGCGAATTTGGATGTCATCTGGGGAATGTCGGCTTAATGGTTCGGACGATCGATCCGAACATGGAGTTCAGCGAGCTCGCGATGGACCTCGACGCCTCCGGTACGGGAATCGGTCAGGCAATCGCAATGCTGACCGTGCTAGTCTCGGCGGACAATCCGAGAATACTTGTGGTAGATGAGCCAAATAGTTTTCTGCATCCATCGGCGGTTAGGAAATTGATCCAGATATTTAGAGACAGCCCACATCAATTCAAAGTTACGACGCATTCTCCGGAAGTCATAGCGTTATCGAAACCTTCAACGTTGCACTCCATTCAATGGGAGTAAGGCCAATCTCGATTGGCTTCGCTTGACGCCACCAATGTTAGGTCGATCAGGAGACTGCTCAGTGACCTCGGGGTCCGACTTGGGGACGTATTCGGAGCCGACAGCGTCTTGTGGGTCGAGGGGCCTGACGGAAGAGCTTTGCTTTCCGTTGGTGTTGTCTTCGCGCGACGTAGAGCTTGGATCAACGGCGATTGTGGGAGTTCGAAGCACCGGCGAACTGACTGCCAGGCGGGCCAAAGCGGCCTTGGTGTGGGAGGTCTACGAGCGGCTGACCCGAACCAACGCGCTTATCCCGCCCGCATTGGCTTTCGTATTTGACCGAGAGGGTCGCACTGAGCGGGAGATGGAAGATCTGATCCGGCAGTCACAGGGCGCCGCCCATTTCCAGCCCCGCCGAACCTACGAGAACCACCTCACCGTACCGGCGGCAATTGCCGCGGTCTTGTCAAATGAGCTCGAACTTTCGATTTCCGACGAAGCCGTGGTCAGCTGGCTCCAGAACAATGCAGCTGCCGCCGATTACAAAGCGGAAGACCTATGGGTTGGAGATGTATCAAATCCCGACTAGGTGAGCGTGGTAAACGCGCCGAAACTGCTAGCAAACATGTTTCGTGACCTATTCGACGGCACTTTAGAGTTCAGGAAAATCAAACATTCGGTCGAGTTGACCGAATGAATACTAGTAAACGATCCGAATTCACTTGCTGAGCTTGCCGATTACTTACTGCCCATTCTGAGCCAATAAGCACCCGCGCGACGTAAAATATAACCGGACCGCGAGGGCCCGGTTTTGGTAAGGGATGCCGCTTCGGGCGGGGGCTTGGCCGGTTACATGCCGCGAATCGGCATCAACTCGAAAACGTCGATGGCGAACTTACCCTTGCCTTCGCTCAAGAAGGGATGGCCGGCGGTCATCGCCTTGGCGGCGTTCATATCCGCTGCTTCGACGACCGTGTAGCCGGACAAATCGCTAGCGGTTCCGGACGACCCATCATCAACGACGGATGCACCAGCCGCAAACGGCGCGCCGCCGTCCTGAATCGCGCTGCCCAGCTTGCCGTACCAGGCGCCCCACTGATCCCCCGACGCCTTGACCTCCTCTGGCGACATATCGCTCATGGCGGTGACCGGGCCTTTGTAGAGAAAAATGAACTTCGGCATATTTGCCTCCTTGGTTAATTCACATTTATGTTTACTACCATCGAGCCCCTGGTCAAGGTCCTTCTCAGCCGCTCACCCGTTGTGAACAAAAAGTGAACAGAGGGGCGGATACGAGCCCAGCGGCCACTCAGAGCTGGCTCTGTCGTGATGTGAGCCGGCAAGCCGTCGGGCCCGCCACTAGTTTTGACCAAGCCGCTGCAAAGCCTGACGCGCTGCATCATCGAACCGGCCGTCGGGCTTGCCGGTCAGCAATCCCTGCTCGATCAGGAAGGCCTCGATCATCCGCCGCACCGCCACCGCATAGTCCTGAGAGTAATTGACGAACTCCTCCAATGCATATTGGCTGCCGGCCATCAGCGCTTCGATATAGTAGCGCCCGGCTCGGTCGAGATCCTCAGGCACGCCACGGCCGAGTTCGAACAGATAGCCGAGATTGACCAGCGCATCGGCTTCGCCGGCGGCGGCGGCTTCCCCCCACAGCGAACGCGCCGTTGCGAAATTCTGTTCGACGCCAAGGCCCTGATCGAAGAAGAGCCCGAGCCGCACCAACGCAAACGGCATCTCGCCGGTGAACGCCGATTGCGAATACCAATGGACGGATTCCTCGTAGTTCTGTTCAACGCCGATACCGCCCTCATAAATCCTGCCCAGAGCGAACATCGCCACATGATCGCCCTCGGCGGCGCCGCGTTCGTACCGATCGCGCGCCACGTCGAGGTCGACCGCAACGCCGAGGCCGGTCTCGTAACCGAAGCCGAGACTCGCCATCGCAACCCCCGAGCCTTGTTCAGCCGCTCGGAGGTACCAGCTGCGGGCCAACTCATAATCCACCGGACCGCCCTCACCATACTCGTGAAGCAGGCCAAGGGCTTGCATCGCGAACCCGTCGCCGCGAAGCGCCGCGCGCTCATACCAATAGCGAGCCTCGACCTGGTCCTGCGCAACGCCGCGGCCGTTCTGCAATCGATAGGCGATCGCGGTGATCGCGGCGGCGTTGTCAGCCTCGGCCGCACGCGCGAACCAACGGCCGGATTCGTCAAGATCAAGCGGCACGCCCAAGCCCTGATCATAGAGATAACCGAGGTGGAGCATGCCGTCGCTGCCGCCGGCCTCGGCGGCCCGCCGGTACCATTCGGCGGCCGTTTCGTAACTCTGCTCGACCACGAGGCCTAATTGATAGGCAAGTCCGATTGTCGCAATCGACTGGGCGCTGCCGAGCTCGGCTGCCTCCAGCGCCGCCTCATAGGCCTCTTCGGGCCGGTTCGCCAACCCAGCCGCTCGAGCAAGCTGAGACAGCATCCGGCGATCGCCCGAATTGTGCTGGACCGCAAGGCGACAGGCGTCCAGCGCCGCCGGCGCATTCGCCTCCAATTCGGCGTCGGAGACCGCGACGATCTGATCCGGACGATCCGGATCATTCTGATAGGCGGCAAAGCGATCGCAGGCGGCAGCCGCGCCAACCGCGGCGTCGACATCATCACCGACAAACATCGGCTGATCGGCGATCTCCGGCGCCGGCAGCAATTCAACGTCGGCGCGCTCCTCGCCGCGAAGCTTGTTGAGCGCCGCCCTCGCCAAATCCGCGTAAAGTCCGGTCGAGTAGTAGCGCAGGAAGGCCTGCCAAGCTTCAACCGTGTCGATCGCCAGCGCCGCCTGATAGGCGACCACCACATTGCTCTGGTCTGTTTCAGCTGCGCCCTGGACCTGTATCACCGGCACCGGCGACAAGGGAATCTTGGTGGAAACGAAGTAGATCTCTTCGCGGCCGAGCGAGCTGTAGACGATCGGCTCTTGTATCCCACCAGTCGCCGTCAAGACGTCGTCGCGGACATTTCGGAAGACGAAACTAACCTCCAACCCAGGCGTTTCCAAATGCGCCAGAAGGGCTTCGGTGAACGGGCTGTGGTCGCCATCTCCATCATCAGCGACGGTTCCTTCCCGAGCCGCATAGGCCAGGATTGTCGATCCGCTCGGATCGACTCGCGCCAGGCCGCGACCGATCGACCGCGTCGGTCCGGACCTCTCCATCTGCACCACGAACGGATTGTTGCGGCAGGCATCGAGAATGATAATCCGCAACACTGTCGCCTGCTCGACTGCGGTCAGCACCCGATCCAGCGGAATGGTCTCGTCAAACACATGGGTATCGCGCTTGAGCTGCGCATCGGTCGGAATCAGATAATTGGTGCCGTCGATCTCGATGCCATGGCCGGCGAAGAAAACGACCGCGACCTCCGCGGTGGCCACTTTGGTTTCGAAATCCTGGAGCGCCCGCCGCATCGCCCCATAGTCGACATCGGTGATCAGGGTGACGTCGAAACCGAGGCGGGTGAAAGCCGCGCCGATCGCCTCGGCATCATTCACCGGATTGGGCAGTCGCCCAACGGCCTCATAATCGGAGTTGCCGATGATCAACGCCACCCGCGTCCCATCCGGCTCCTGCGCCTCGGCGACGAAGGCCACAAATATGGACAGGACAACGATGGCGGCCCGCTGAGCCAAACTCTTGGCAGCGCCCATTACCGACTCCGGTCTACCCCGCCGAACCGGGGCTCAGGGCAATTATATCGGCCGTTCGATGCGCGACAAGGAGCGGCTCAGCCGCTCCTATCTCGGGGCGATCTCGAACACAATCGTGGCGGTGGCGCTGATCCCCTGCTCGCCACCGACGATCGGCACCGCGGCCCTGACCATCGACAGCTCGAATTGCGGCTGTGCGTTGGCAAAAGTCGACACCGACAACACCCGCACCAATTGCACGTCAGCTGCCTCGGCCATCAATTCGGCCACCCGCCTAGCGTCGATGATCGCCGCCTGGAGCGCCTGGTCCCGCAATGGTTCAGGGTCGGCAATCTCGAACCGGATGCCGTTCACCTGGTTGGCGCCGGCGGCCACCACTTGGTCGAGAATATCGCCAGCAGCGGCCGGATCGCCGATCCGGACAGTCACTTCGTTGCTAACGCTATAGCCAATGATCCTCAGCGGCTCATTGTTGTCGTCTGGCCGTCGAGTCGAGTAGATCGGGCCAATCGAGAAGCCGGAGGTCACGATGTCAGCCGCATCGACGCCAGCGGCGAGAACGCTGTCGATCACCGCCTGCATGTCGGTGCTGTTGGCATCGAGTGCTTCAGCCAATCGCTCGCCGCGATTGGTGACTCCGATGTCGACGATCATGATGTCGGGCGCGGCAAAGATGACCCCGGTGCCGGCGGCCGTCAGCGTTGCCGTTTGCAGGTCGTTCTGGGCCGCCGCGGGCACCCCCACCAAAAGCAACAATGAGACAAAAAGGGCGATCCGTTTCATTGACAGGACTCCTTTGGCCGGGCCAGCATCCCGAACCGGGAAATTGGTGGTGGTTTGAGTCGGCAATACGGCGTCGGCGGCCGCCGTTCCTCTTGCCCCGGCTTTCGCGCCCTACGTATAAGGGGGCAATCGGCGGCATCTCTTCGCGGCTTCCGCCGAGGGCCCGTAGCTCAATGGTTAGAGCCGGCCGCTCATAACGGTCTGGTTGCAGGTTCGAGTCCTGCCGGGCCCACCACCCTTCGTTTTGACGAAAGGGATTTCAATCGCTTACCCCTCGTTTTGGCTAACTTGTTTGTGCGGGTAGCCAATTGTTGTTCTCGATTTCGCCCGCTCGACAAGCCCGATCGCTTGCTCGGCGAGACCAACTTGCTCGGCTTCTCGGGACGGATCGAGGCTTGGCGCTCGCTGTGACCCGAATCGCTCACGCGGAGGCGACCGGCAAACTGCGCGGCACCCGGACCCGCGTCTTGATCCATCCGACTATTGGTTCCACTAGCTTGGCAATTCCGCCCAAAGAGACCTCTGACATGCAAACTAGTGGATAAAATTTGACGTTTGAATCCCGCGAGGGATTCTCGCCGGGCACGTCGTGTGCGAGTCTGGCGCATGCGGCCAGGAATCATCGTCGATGTGAGTACCGCCGACCGTGCTCGTCTCGAAGCGGTCGTTGCGGACCGGAACAGCCGGCAGAAACACGTGTGGCGGGCACGGATCGTCCTTCTGAGCGGGGATGGTCTCGGCACGGTCGAGATCATGCGCCGCACCGGCAAGAGCAAGACAGCGGTTTGGCGTTGGCAGGAGCGCTTCATGCACGAGGGTGTCGAGGGGTTGCTGCGGGACAAGACGCGACCCTCGCGCGTTCCGCCGCTCGGCCGGGAAATCGCTGACCGCGTCGTCGCGCTGACGCTGAGTGCGCCGCGCCACGAGGCGACACATTGGACGGCGCCGGCGATGGCCAAGACGGTCGGCATCAGCGTCAGCGCGGTACAGCGCATCTGGCGGGCGCACGGGCTTCAGCCCCACCGGGTCCGGCAGTTCAAGCTGTCGCGTGACCCGGAGTTCATTCCCAAGCTGCGGGACATCGTCGGCCTTTATGTCGATCCGCCGGCGCACGCCGTTGTCCTGTCGGTTGACGAGAAGAGCCAGATCCAGGCGCTCGACCGCACCCAACCCGGGCTGCCGATGAAGACGGGATGCGCGGGCACGATGACGCATGACTACAAGCGGCACGGCACGACCACGCTGTTCGCCGCGCTGAACGTGCTCGAAGGGCGTGTCATCGGCCGGTGCATGCAGCGCCATCGACACCAAGAGTTCATTCGCTTCCTCAACGCCATCGAGGCCGACGTGCCCGCGGGAAAGCTGGTCCATGTGATCCTCGACAACTACGCCGCCCACAAGCATCCCAAGGTCCGCGGGTGGCTTACGCGCCATCCGCGCTTTTTCTTCCACTTCACCCCAACATCCTGCTCCTGGCTCAACGCCGTCGAAGGTTTCTTCGCAAAGCTCGCAAAGCAACGTCTCAAGCGCGGCGTCTTCCACTCGATCGTCGATCTCCAGGCCACCATCAACCGCCTCCTCGAACACACCAACAACGATCCGCAGCCCTTCATCTGGACAAAGGATCCCGACGAAATCATCGCCGCTGTCAGATGCGGGCATCAAGCGTTAGATTCCATCCACTAGAAGCTGACGCGCTACCTCGAGACCAATGCCCTGGCTGGCGCCGGTTATCACCGCCGTAAGTGTGTCGGTCATGATCTTACGTCGCCTTGCGGCCGAGAGATGATAATCATGGCTTGGTCACTAGAGATACCGCTGCTGAAGATGGCGCAGGAAACTATCAAATCCTAGCGGTTTGCCGGTGGCGGCTACTATCAATTCCTCCCAATCAAGCAAACTGCCATTGGAGTGGATGTTCTCTCGAAGCCAATCGACCAGCGGGCCGAAGTCGCCTTCTTTCAGAGCGGCCGGCAAGTCTGAAATTGATGCGCTTGCCGCCTCGTAGAGTTGTGCAGCGGCGAGGGCGCCGACAAGATATGTTGGGAAGTAGCCAAACGCGCCAGCGAACCAATGGATGTCTTGAAGGCAACCGCGTCGGTCGTCCGGAACTTCGAGATCGAGGAATTCCTTGACTGCCGCGTTGAAAGCCGTTGGCAGTTCGCCGACGGAGAGGTCCCCCGAGATCATGGCCTTCTCGATTTCGAATCAGAGCAGTACATGGGCCGGGAGGTAACTTCGTCGGCATCCACCCGAATGAATCCTGGCTTGACCTGAAGTGCAACCCGACGAAGATTGCCTGCTGACCAAGCCAGACCCTTCTCGTTCCTCGCTCCGCTCGCATGCGAGCGGAGCGAGGAACGAGAAGAATTCAGAAGTCCTGGCAGCTTGCCTTTCGAGAATCAGCGCCTGGCTTTCGTGAACGCTGGTGCCGCGCGCCTTGCCGACAGGCTGCGTCCTCCATTCGTGAGGTCGGCCTTTGCAATAACCGACTAGGCTCTACCAGCCGCAGCTGCGCGGCTCGAAGGCAGGGTCGCCCTCCCAGACTACGATGGGCTCGGCGGGGAACATGCAGCCGATTCGAATGGCACCGCCACGCGCGCCGCCTTCCGGCGGCCCGGCATAAGCCGCGAACGCATCATTGCAATCCTGCCGGGTCCATGTGTTCGGAACGATCATAACGTAGTTCTCCTGCGGCTGCGGATTGGCGGCACGGCCGCCCCAACGAATCATTCCGACGCAGACCTTGATGCCTCCGGTCGGCTCATGGACGAAGAGGTTCGCTCCAGCTATGCCGGCGTCACCTTGCGGTCCGACCGGGCCAATAGGTCCGGCGATTCCCTGCGGCCCCTCCGGCCCGGCCTCACCGCGGAGCCCCTGTGGGCCGCGCTGGCCTTGCGGCCCAGCAGGCCCTTCGTCTCCGGCAACCCCAGCCGCTCCAGCTTCCCCTTCAGGTCCCACCAGTCCTGCGACACCTTGCGGTCCCGCGGCTCCGGCATCACCTTGCGGCCCGGCTACTCCAGCCTCGCCCTGCGGTCCCGCCAGTCCAGCGACGCCCTGTGGTCCTTGCTCTCCCTGTGGTCCGGCAGGTCCTCGCAGTCCTCTCTCGCCTTGCCGCCCCGCAGGTCCCAACAATCCTGCGATGCCTTGCGGTCCCGCCGCTCCAGCCTCGCCCTGCGGTCCCGCCAGTCCAGCGACGCCCTGTGGTCCCGCCTGTCCAGCGGCTCCGGCAGGTCCTTGCTCTCCCTGTGGTCCGGCCGCACCTTGCGCTCCCGGCAAGCTACAATTGCCAATTAGAACGTCATCGATCCTGTCATCGTCGGTGACGATCGAGACGACACAGTCGGGAGGCAGATAAGAGACTTCGAAAAGGAAGGACCCGTTCGGGCTGCTGATCGTGAGATGGGAGGTCTGGTCAAGCCGGACCTCTTGATTGCCAACCTCTGTTCGACCGGAAATCACCAAACGACCACCGGTAATCTCGGCTCGAATGATCGTGATTTCGGCCAGGGCCGGCGTAACCAACCCGACCAGCGCAATTGCCACTCCGGCGATGAATCGTCTGGGATACGCCATCAAACCCCCCATTGAGCGTCAGCGCGCTCGTTCCTGGATCATTTTTTCCGGTAAATTCTCTTGGACGAATTCTACCCTCACCTCCGCCTGCTGACAACGATGTCGCGCGCACTTGGACACACTTTTGACGGCCGCTCGAGGAGCGGACGCTCGGGTGGCGGTTCGGGCACGAGTGAAACAGAGGATCAGGAAGGTTGATGAAATCCACCGCCGGCGGTTATGTCCTCGGGCGAGGTGATCCTCATGGCAGGCAGATGCGATCAGCGCCACCCAGGCTTGAATTGAAAAAGGCCGAGTTCGAAGGAAACTTCATGATTGCGAAGAAGCGGATATTTGTGGCCGGCGGTGCCGGCAACCAGGGCGGCGCGGTGATCAGCGCGCTGCTTGAGCGAGGTCACGAAGCACGGACGATGGCCCGAGACCCTCAAGCGGACGGTGCTGCTGCGCTGGCCAAGCGCGGAGTTGAGGTGGTCCCCGGCGACATGGCCGACCCCGCGGCTCTGCGGCGCGCAATGGCCGGTGTCGATGGAGCCTATTTGATGACGACGTTCTTTGAGAAGGGTGTCGATGGTGAAGTGCACATGGGCCGAAACATGCTCGATGCCGCCAAAGCGGATAATGTCGGCCATGTCGTGCTGAGTTCGGTCGGCGGCGCAGATCGGAACACCGGCATCCCGCATTTCGATAGCAAATATAGGGTCGAGCGATACGCCCGTGAAATCGGCGCGCCGGTGACCGTAAGTGCGCCCGCATATTTCATGGACAACGTTTTCGCGCCCTGGAACATCGACGTTGTTAAAACCGAATCCTTTGGCATGGCGATGCCCGGCGACCGCCCGTTGCAACAAATCGCCGTCCGCAACATCGGTGAGTTCGCTGTCGCGCTATTCGAGCGAGGTGAGAAGGTGGTTGGTGAGCGCTACGATATCGTCGGGGATGAACTCAGCGGCGCCGAAATGGCTCGGCAACTATCGGAGGCGCTCGGCAGAACAATCAAATACTCTGAATTGCTGATCGCCGGATTGCGTACGCAAAGCGAGGACACGGCAGTGATGTTCGAATGGCTCAATGCAGTCGGGTACTCGGCTGATATCGATGGGTTGCGTCGAGAGTTCAGCGATGTGAACTGGTTGCGCTTTGCCGACTGGGCCAAGACCCAGAGCCTTGGCTAGAAGCCGATCAACTCAAGCCGAGAGCGGGTTTTGGTTGAGCCCGGTTGCTGCAACGCAAGAGCCTCAGGCCGGCTCCAACAAAAAGGCCGCGCATCCTTGCCGGAGCGATGGCGCGCCACGCACCTCCTAGGGACTCCCCGCCTTGGACCTGCTAGTGGATGGAATCTAACGCTTGATGCCCGCATCTGACAGCGGCGATGATTTCGTCGGGATCCTTTGTCCAGATGAAGGGCTGCGGATCGTTGTTGGTGTGTTCGAGGAAGCGGTTGATGGTGGCCTGGAGATCGACGATCGAGTGGAAGACGCCGCGCTTGAGACGTTGCTTTGCGAGCTTTGCGAAGAAACCTTCGACGGCGTTGAGCCAGGAGCAGGATGTTGGGGTGAAGTGGAAGAAGGTCCGCGGATGGCGCGTAAGCCACCCGCGGACCTTGGGATGCTTGTGGGCGGCGTAGTTGTCGAGGATCACATGGACCAGCTTTCCCGCGGGCACGTCGGCCTCGATGGCGTTGAGGAAGCGAATGAACTCTTGGTGTCGATGGCGCTGCATGCACCGGCCGATGACACGCCCTTCGAGCACGTTCAGCGCGGCGAACAGCGTGGTCGTGCCGTGCCGCTTGTAGTCATGCGTCATCGTGCCCGCGCGTCCCGTCTTCATCGGCAGCCCGGGTTGGGTGCGGTCGAGCGCCTGGATCTGGCTCTTCTCGTCAACCGACAGGACAACGGCGTGCGCCGGCGGATCGACATAAAGGCCGACGATGTCCCGCAGCTTGGGAATGAACTCCGGGTCACGCGACAGCTTGAACTGCCGGACCCGGTGGGGCTGAAGCCCGTGCGCCCGCCAGATGCGCTGTACCGCGCTGACGCTGATGCCGACCGTCTTGGCCATCGCCGGCGCCGTCCAATGTGTCGCCTCGTGGCGCGGCGCACTCAGCGTCAGCGCGACGACGCGGTCAGCGATTTCCCGGCCGAGCGGCGGAACGCGCGAGGGTCGCGTCTTGTCCCGCAGCAACCCCTCGACACCCTCGTGCATGAAGCGCTCCTGCCAACGCCAAACCGCTGTCTTGCTCTTGCCGGTGCGGCGCATGATCTCGACCGTGCCGAGACCATCCCCGCTCAGAAGGACGATCCGTGCCCGCCACACGTGTTTCTGCCGGCTGTTCCGGTCCGCAACGACCGCTTCGAGACGAGCACGGTCGGCGGTGCTCACATCGACGATGATTCCTGGCCGCATGCGCCAGACTCGCACACAACGTGCCCGGCGAGAATCCCTCGCGGGATTCAAACGTCAAATTTTATCCACTAGCCGACGCTGCCGCGATGTCAGATCAGTATCGAAACACCATCGGTCCGGTTTCTGTGACCAAACACTTGCCCGGCGACGAGGATACCGCCTGCCGCGAGCTGATGACGTCCGAGGGCCACTTCGTGCTGAAGGCCTATAGTGACCGAGATCGGTGCGGTACCGAAATCAGTATGCTCACCCAGCGCCGCCGCGAGGGAATACCGGTCCCGGTTCTGGCTCGGACCGACACCAATGAGCTATTTGGGGCGATCGGGGACGTCTACTTTCTCGTAACGAAGTTCATAGACGGGTCGTTGTTACCGAAATTCTCTCATGACTCGGCGAGGATTGTCGCAAGAACGCTTGGCGCAATCCACCGAGTTCAGCTTTCGAGCGTGAAAAATCCTTACTACTACACCAACGAAATCTTCCAGAAATTGATGGCCGACAAACGAAATCAGTTGAGCGAGATCGCACCCCTGGTCGATGCGGGTCTGGAAGCTGGCGACCGACTCGCAAAGGTCAGCATGCCAAAGCACGTGACTCATTGTGAACTCAGGCCTCGCCATTTGATTCAAGCACCGAATGGGGCGGTCTACGTTCTCGATTTCGAGCGCACCGCGCTAGAACCGCGACCATTTGATCTGTCCCGTTGTTTTCTGTTCTTCTGTGTACGTACCAGGTTAGCTTTAGACTAAAGCCTTTGTAATAGTATTTATCGAGAATATCGTCCTTCAACAAATCTTAGCGATGAAGAGAAGGGGGCTCTGTACGATTACACTTTGTATAATTGTGGGATTAGTCTATTTCAGCACACTGTGCTCAAGGGCGGCCCCTCAAGCATCAAGGCCGTCCGCTTTAGGGCGGCGATGGTGCCGATCATCGAAGATGGCCCAGGCAGATTCAACGATAGCGTGTTAATTCGGTAACAACGAGCGCTTCCGCCCCACACGGAACCTGAGGAGTAACCTGGGGAGATGGGCAGGCCAAATCCTGCTAAGTGCTTGGTCGGAGTGGCAAGATTTGAACTTGCGACCCTCGTCCTGAACGAGCGCGTCGCGCTGTGATTCCGTTGTTTTCTACGGTTCTTTGACGACTAAATCGACGATCTTTCGCGCTTTGTTCCGTTGTTTCTGTGTGCCGCCTGTGTGCCGGCGCGTTTTGTTCCGCTCTTGATGCGGCCGCGCCGCGATCGCCTCCGCAACCGACTTTTGGTGGTCAGGATGATGATGGCCATACCGTTCCTCAAGCATCTCCTGGCTCAGCCCAAAAAACTCGCCGGCCTGATAGCGATCGGCGGCATTCTCCATCGCCCATGTCACCGCGGTGTGGCGCAGCACATGCGGGGTCACCGCGGCGTCGAGCCCGGCGTCGGCGACCACGGCGGCGAACGCCTTACGGATCGATACCACCGGTTGCGCGTTCCATTCGACCGCATAGCGGGCACCGTGGCGTTTCCAGCGCCGGATATGGGCCAACAGTCGGCCGGGTACGCGGGCGGCCGGTCGCCGCTTTCTGGTCTCGCGATCGCCTTCCGGACGGCGATAGAACACACCGCGATCGAGGTCGATCCAGCCATGACCGGCGGTCGGCTGTAGTGCCGCGCTCGTGATGACGCCGGCGCGGGATCCGGTGTAGAGCGCAATCAGAATGAACCGGGCGATATGCCGTCGCGTGCGTCGCCCGGTACCGCGCCGGTTCTGTTGCTCACGATAGCGCCAGGCCGCCCAAAGCAACCGCGCCGCTTCGGATCGGGTTAGCCAGCGCTCGCGTCCCGGCGATCGCGGCGGCAAAGTCACCGCCACGATCTCATGGCTGAGGCCTTCGCGGTGATAATGATTGATCGCGGCGCGGAGATCCTCGAGCTCGCGCCTGGCGGCGGCCACCGAGCCACGGGCGGCGACATAGGCCCGGCAGGCGGCGCCGTTGATATCCGACAACAGCCGCTCGCCAAGATGGCCGAGCAGCATCCGGGCACGCGACCGGGCATCCTCCGGCCGGGCGAGGGTCGGCGCGACATCGCGGATATAGACGGCGATGACGTCCGCTATCGGGATCCGATCGATATGACGGGGGCCGCCGGTCGCCGCCTTGCCGATGTGCTTGCGGGCGATGTAGCGGCCGAGGGCTTGTTCTGCGGCGCTGTGATCGTCTGCGCCGCAGCCAGTGCTTTCTTGGTGTCGACCGTCTCGGATGAGCCAGACGGCAGGGTTATCGTGGGTTGGGCTGCGCCATGCCGGCCGGAGCCAGAGCCTTGCGCCTTTTTGTCGTCGCGGCATGAATTCCGCCACTCCTCGATGGCGGCTCGGGTAACGAATTGCTTGCCGCCGGGGCCGCCCAGGCGCTCGATCGGAAGCTCGCCACGTTTGATTTGCCCGGCGCAACGTAACGGCTTTGATGCGATTGCGAAAGAACCAGGCGCAGGCTTCGTCCAGCGTGACCGGATCATGGTCGCCGAGCTCGGCCGGCGGGTTGGGCGGGATCCCGCTAGTCATCGACCACCTTCTTGGCGGCGAGTGCGGCAAGCGCCGCTGCTTCTGTATCGAACCAGCGCGGTTCCCAGTCGTCGGGGCAACCGTCGTCGTCAAACGACACAGGCACGTTTGCTAGGAACCGATCAGGCCCCCGGATAAGAGTGCCGATGCGAACGAGGTCCTTGCCGGAATCGCCCAGTAGCTCCGACTCGAACAACTCCCGTTCGCTCCATTCGTAAGTGCTCTCCCATTCGTCGAGCTCATAAAAATAATCAGGTTGGATCATGGCGCAGGTGCCTCCGGCCAGGCATTGTGGATCCGGCTGTCCAGGGTCCGGCCGGCGCGCTTCTTGCCAACGCGGAAAAGGGTTCGACCATCGCTGTGCTGCTCGGTTCGGCGGACAGAGCAGATATCGGCAAGGGTCGCGGCGTCGGAATAATTCAGCGGCCGGCTTGGGCGACAAGGTTTGCCGTGGGACAAGAGCTTGGTCGGGCCGGCCTCGATCTCGTCGAGCCAGGAATCGGCGTCGATCCACTCGCCCCATTGCTTGAACAAGAACGGGACGCCGGCGGCCTGGCATTGATCGCGGAGCGATCGCGCCCAATCGAGATGTATCGGCCGGGCGCCTGGTCCGGACTCGCCGCCGGCGACGACCCAATCGAGGCCGTGTTTCCCGTTATTGTCGGCTCGTACCTGGCTACTGAGTGCGACGATATGGGCGCCCGTTGAGGTCATACGGAGACGGAGGTCGATCGGCCCGAGCATCGGCTCGGCCGAGATCCATCGGATCGCCGCCGGCGTCTCGAGTAAGATCGGGATCCGGACATCGGCGGTTGCCTGGTCTTCAATGCTGACGCCGAGCCAGACGTTAGGAAGGGGCCACACCGTGAGTGAGGGACTACGGTCCGGATAATTCCGGCGCCGACAGCCGACCGCGCGTTGGCCTGGATCGAGATGTCGGACGAGCTTGCCGACTTTGCCGCAACGCTTCGCGGCGATGGCGGCGGCGCGCTCACCGGTGCGCTTCGCTCGGTCGCGAGTGAAATGGAGAAGTTTGTAGAGGCCGCGGATAAAGCCAAAGCCAGCACCGCAGAGCTCCAAGAGATGCTTGCGGTGTTTGTCGGCCGTCAGGTCCGCACCTTCATCGGTGATTTTGGCGTCATGCTCGGCGCCCTTTCCGAAGGCCTCGGTTCTGACAGTCCGGCGGTCGCGGCGGCTAAGAATGTGCTGGCGATCGGCGAGGCGCTACGGGGCTTCGTCGCCGATACCAAGCTGGCCGTCGAGATAACCGGGGCGGATCCCTAGGCAATCGCCGCGGCCGAGCTGGCGGCTCGCAGTTATGCGCTTACGCTGTTGGAGACAGCTCCGGAACTCTCCGAGGTCGAAACGCGACTCCGGACCTTGCAGGGGACGGCGGTTCATTTGCAGGCTTTGCTAGAGGATCTGGGAATGTCGGCCTCCGAAGCCGGCCGGGCGGTCGCCGACGGGATAAACTGGGCGCTGAACGACATTCGAGCCGACTTCGAGCGAGACCTTCGAGCCGACTTCGAGCGAGACCTTCGAGCCCGTCTGAATGCCGCCCTCGGCAAAGGCTATCTCAACGACATCACCGAACTCATCACCGAAGGGGCATCGCTGCTCAATGATGCGATCCTCTTAGGTGTCGGTCGCGACGATGTCGGCCGCTACTTCGCTGCCCAGGCGCAGGCGGTTGTCGACGGCGCCGAGCTGACTGGTGAGGCATTTGAAGAGCTCATTGATCTATTCCCAAATCTTGCCGGCGTTGTTCATCAGGCGGCCGCCGCAATCGAGCAGTCGATGCAGCAGATCAACCGCACTGCAGGCACTGTGCTCGATTATGTCCGCGGGCTATTCACCGGTAGTGACACGACGTTGGCGCCCGGCGATCGCCTGACGGCAGCGCGAACGACCTATGACCGGCAATTGGCACTTGCACGCGCCGGCAACGCGGATGCGCAGGCGGGCATTACCGTCTTTGCCGACGATTTGTTGAATGCAGCCAGGACGATGTTCGCCTCGTCAGCGGACTTTCAAGAAGTCTTTGACGAGGTGACCAGGGCTCTCCTCAATCTGCCGTCGGTGCAGCAGACCGATGATTTGGTGGTCCTCGCGCTCCGTGAATCCATTACCGAGATCATTGGCGTGCGCGGTGCCATCGGCGCTTTGCCGTCGCAGATTGCCGATTCCCTTCTGCCCCATTTCGAACGGCTCGATGCCGATCTTGATGGCTTGCTTTCGGCGACCGAACTCGCTGGGCTCGGAACAATCGAAGAAATCAACGCCTTGATTGGGGCGGTCGATGTCAATAGCGACCGTCAGATCAGCAAGCTTGAGCTAATCGGTGCGGGGTTTGACCGGCTCGATGCTGATCTCAATGGCCTGCTTTCGGCGACCGAACTCGCTGGGCTCGACACGGTCGAGGAGATCAAGGCACTTATTGCCGCGGTCGACAGCAATGGCGACGGTCAGATCAGTAAACTTGAGCTGGTCGCGGCGGCATCACTGTCCACGAAGCGGGCCGTTGACGATGTCGATGACAATACCGCCGCTGCCCTCGGGCTTCTCGAGGCGGTGAGGAGTGTCCAAAACACTACCAAGGATATTTCGAACACGATCTCGCAATCGATCCTCCAACTTGGCACGGTGACCGAGGACATCAATATCGCAATTGCAGACAACTATTTCGGACCGATGGTCGGCTATCTCGAGCAAATTGCCGAATACACACGGGAGATGGCTGGTGGCGAAGAAAGAGAGGTCAGATTTCCGCTTCTCGGGAGACTGTTTCCGCGCCTATTCGGTGGTTATGAGGCGGCGGAGGGTGGCCTGATCCCGATGCCCGGCTACGATTCGGGCGGGCTCATTGGCAATGGGATCTGGAACCGCGATTCGGTTGCGGCGCGCTTTGCAAATGGTGGCTCGGTGATGCTGGCGGGCGGTGAGTTCGTCACGCGGGCGCCTTCGGTCAATTCCGCCACCTATGCCGCGCTTGATCATATCAATCGTACTGGAGCGGTACATAGCAATGACAATAGTCGGCAAAACTTCGTCGATCTGATGCGGGTGATTCAAGCCTCCACCAATGCCCAAATGCTCACCTTGCGTGAGGAAATGGCGCGGCTGCGTGAAGACGTGCGCGAGGTGTCACGGACGGTCAGAAGTCAACAGGATCGCCCGCGCAAGGTCGGTACCAAAGCCGCCTAGTTTAAGGAGGCGACCGCCATGTCGGGCATTGTGCCGATTGGCTCACTGGCGATTGCCGATGTTCCGGCCGCGGCGACTCCATCTGTCTCGGCCGAAGACGTTCTTAACGACGAAACGCCCGGCGTCGAATTCGTCTATGTCGTTGAGATCTATCCCTACAATCTCGGCTCCGCCGGCGTTGAGGTTATTGCCGGTGCACCGATCGGTTCGCTGCCGCTGAGTGACGTGCTCCCCTACAATTATGGCGCGCTCGGCGTTGAGGGGCTATTCTTTGCCACCCGTGAATGGGCCACTGCGCCCGGCGACGTGCCGCCCAGCCAGCCTTTCGATGGCCGCCTGCGTAATCCGCTACGGTTAACCCGGTCTCTTCTGGGCGGCGAACGTTTTGCCAGCCTCGCCTCGGGCGGTGGCAATCTGTCGATCGACAATGCCGATGGAGCCTATGACTCATTTATCACCGGCTACGGCGTTGACGGCCGCCGGGTGGTAGTCAAGGTCGGTCGCACCACCGACGCCTATACAGACTTTGTCTCCCTGTTTGACGGCACTGCCCGCGACTGGCGGGGCACTGTCGACACGATTGAGGTCATTCTCCGAGATCACTCGTTCAAGCTCGACGTTCCGGCCTAGCCAAACACCTTTGCCGGCACCGGCTCCGACGAGGGCGGAACCGATCTGGTCGGCAAGCGACGACCTTTGATGCTCGGCTATGTCGAGCATGGCGCGCCGGCGTTGGTTGATCCGGCCCTCCTGATCTACCAGGCCAATGATGGGACGATCGTCAATACCATGTCGGTCACCGACGCCGGCGTTGCTCTGACCCCGGGCGGTGCCGATCAGGCCTCATACGCGGCGCTAGCAGCATTCGGCGTCGCGGCGGGAGAGTATGAGTTCTATCTCGCCGGCGGCTACATCAAGCTAGGCAGCCTTCCCGATGGTAGGGTGACCTATCGCAACGCTCAGGGCGCCGCCCTATCGTTAACCGGCGCGATCGTTCAACAGCTCCTAGGAGCGACAACAGTTGTTGTTCCGCAGGAGATCGACTCGCTCACCTTCGATGAGCTCGACGCCCTCCAGACTGCCAGCATCGGTATTCTGATCGGTGCCGATGAGGCGATTTCGGCCGCCGACGCCATAGCCGATTTGCTCGAGGGGATTGGAGGCTTTGCCGCCTTCGACCGACTGGGGCGGCTCTATGTCAAGCGGATCGATGCGCCCTCCGGCGACCCGTTAGATAGTTTCGGGGAGACCGATATTGTTAGCCTCGAGCGTGAGCCCCTGCCGGCTGGGCTATCGCCGCCACCATGGCGGAGCCGGCTTGCCTACGAGCGGAACTATGCGGTCCTGACCGGCGAGCTCGCCGGGAGCGTCTCGGCCGCCGACCGTGCCTATCTGTCGGAGGCCTATTTGTTGGCCCAGGCATCCGATCCAACGATCTCGACGGCGCACCCGCTATCATCGGATCCGTCGCCGGTCGAAAGCTATTTTGCGGCGTCTAGCGGCGGTGCCCAGGACGAAGCGGAGCGGCTCTTGTTCCTCTACGGCACCGAGCGCTCGCTGTGGCGCATGCAGCTGCCGCGGCGGGCGCTGTTGCGAGAGCTCGGCGATGTCATCGAAGTGACCCATTCACGGTTTGGCCTGTCGGCCGGCCGCTCGATGCTCGTGTTGGAGACGACGCCGCTGATCAATGTCGGTGATGCGGTCGATCTGTGTGAGGTGGTTGCCTATGGCTAATGCCGCTCTTCTCTATGAGAACCTGGCCGACGTCGGCGACATCACAGTGTCGACCGAGGAATCGGTAATGCCGGGGTCTCTCCTACAAAACCCGCATGTCCAGAAACGATGGCGATCGACCAGTAACTCGGACTATCTGATTGTCGATCTGCCGTCGGCGGTCGCGGTCGATGTTGTCGCCTTGCTGGGGCTGACGGTTGCCGCCGGCGCCACGATACAGCTCCGAGCATCGGCGTCGGATGCGACGGTAACATAGAGCCTTGAGCTCGACACCGGCGTGCTGACCTCGTCCTCGGCATATTTCGATCCCAATTATGGGGCGTTCGTCTATGCCGGCGCCTCGATCACCGTCCGATACATCCGGATTGATGTCGTCGATTCAGCGGGAAGCTTTATCGAGGCGGGGCGTCTGGTTGCCGGCGTTCGAACGCTGTTTGGGAATAACTTCGTTCCTGGCAGCTCGCGCGGATGGATCGATCCCAGCCGCAAATCGCGCACCGAAGGTGGTCAGACCCTGGTGCAGCGGAGGCCGAAGGCACGATCATTCGAGCTCAGCCTTGACTTTGTCACCGCCACAGATTGGGCCGCGACCATCGAGACGATCGACCGTGACAACGGCCTCACCGACGATGTCCTGATGATCCTAGACGAAGACAGCACCAACATCGCCCGGGATACGATCTGGGGGCAGATCGTTGACCTTTCGCCGGTGGCCTTCACCGCAATTCCTGACGTCTACGCCAAGCAATATCGACTCGAGGAGCGGCTCTAGATCATGGCTAACGTTCAACCGTCTCGGGTTCGCGAGACCTCCGCCACCACTGGTACCGGCACCTATACGCTAGCCGGTGCCGTCACCGGCTATCAGACCTTCGCCTCACAGCTTTCGAACAGTGACACCGTCGATTATGTCGCCGTGCTCGGCGCCAATTGGGAGATCGGCCGTGGCACTTACAGCGCCGGCACCCTCGCCCGAACCGCGATCTATGCCTCCTCGAATGCTGGTTCGGCGGTTGATTGGGCGTCGGGGGCCAAGGACGTCTTCGCCGCCTCCGTCGGCATCAGCGACCTCGATGCGACCGGGCTGACCAATCTTGTGGCGTTACTCGCGGTGTTGCCGCTCTCCGGCGGCGTCCTCACCGGGCCGCTGACGGTCGATGGTCAAATTGTGTATCCGGCAACGCAAAACGCTTCCTCCGACCCAAACACACACGACGATTACGAGGAAGGCACCTGGACGCCAGTGGCCAGAGGCGGGGGCACTGCTGGATCACCGACTGGAACTTTCGCTGGCTGGTATCAAAAGGACGGCCGGGTCGTTCACGGAGGAGCGCAGATCTCCTTTACGGACTTGGACACGATGGCTGGCGACCTCGAGATCACCGGCTTCCCGTTCACCATCAACAGTGCCGCATCAGATCGGTTTGGGATCGTGCCCGGTCACCGGGATAACTTCACCAACGACTTCCCAATGTCCTGTCTGCCAGTGGTGGGCGACACCTACATCACTATTGAGCGCGCTGATGTTGACGATACGGACGTGCAGATCACCGACCTCAGCGCGACGTCGCAGTTCTATTTCTCATTTACATATCGAACAACCGGGTAACAAAAACGATGGCTATCGAACGAAAGACACGCCTTCACTCGATTGAGATCGCGGATGACGGGACGGTGTTTGTCAAAATGAAGCAGGACACGATCGCCGACGGCGAGTTCATGAAGTCCGAATGGCACCGGGCGCCGATCCAACCCGACGCCGATCCCGACGTGGTCATAGCGGCGGTCTCGGCCAACCTAGCCCGTGAGGGCTTTGATGCGGTGCCGACCGCCGATGCGACCATTGCCAAGACCCTAATAGCGAGCGTTCAGACCGCGGCGGTCAAAGCCGCTTATGCGGCCAAGAAGGCCGCCGCCGAAGCCGCGTTGGCGCCGGCGCCGAATTAGATGAACCATCAATGACCGGTGACAACTCGAGGGGAAACTACACCACTAAGCCCGCATTCCCCAAGTGACCGATCCATCTGATGCGGTTTCCGTCTGATTACTGTGTAAGAATCAGTGGATTAGATCAGACGGAGAGTGGGTCGAATGCGGAATCTGGAGGGTGAGTCGGATCGGGGGCTGCTGCGGGCGTTTTTCGACCGAAGACTGAAGTTCGAGTTCCACGGTTCGCGGATCACGTCAGACGCTGGTCTGCTCGCCTATCGTGAACTGGACGAAGCCCTCGGCCTGACCACGCTGGCCGGTGACGTTATTGCTGACAGCCGGACCGGCAAGAACGGTTGGCACGGCATCATCGGTCTCCTTCGCCAATTCGTCTATGGTCGTCTCGCCGGGTACGAGGACGTGAACGACGCCGACCGGCTGGGGCGCGATCCTGCGATGCGGTGGATCGTCGGCGGCAGGGCTGTCGAGCGCGGCGGCGCATCGACCAGCCAGATGGGCCGGTTCGAGACGGAGTTACTCGCCACCAATGACAACCTCGCCGCGCTCGCTGACCTTTTGGGCATCTGGATCGACCAGGTTAACGAGCGCAAGCCGCCGAAGATTATCGTGCTCGACATGGACAGCTCCGTCAGCCCGACCTACGGTGACCAGGAGGGCACGGCCTACAACGGTCACTTCGGCTGCACGTGCTATCACCCGCTGTTCGTGTTCAACCAGTTCGGCGATCTGGAGCGTTGCGCCCTGCGTCCGGGCAACGTGCACAGCGCCCATGAATGGCGCGATGTGTTGGACCCGGTGGTCGCTCGATACCGGAACAAGACACTCCGGCGTTATTTCCGTGGTGACGCCGCCTTCGCCTCGCCCGAGGTTTATGAGTTTCTGGAAGCGGAAGGCTTCAAGTACGCCATCCGGCTTCCGGCCAACAAGGTGCTGCACGACAGCATCGCGCACCTGCTCAAGCGCCCCGTCGGTCGGCCGCCGAAGGAAGTTCGTCGGTATTACGCGAACTTCAGCTATCGGGCCGGTAGCTGGACGGAGCCCCGCCGGGTCGTCGCCAAGGTGGAGTGGCACTCAGGGGAACTGTATCCCCGCGTCGGCTTCATCGTCACCAACCTGAGCCGTCCTGCCGAGCGGGTTGTTGCGTTCTACAATCAGCGCGACACTGCCGAGCAATGGATCAAGGAAGGCAAGAACGCCATCAAGTGGACGCGGCTGTCATGCCGTTCGTTACGCAACAATGCCGTCCGGCTCCAGCTGCATGCACTCGCCTATAACCTCGGCAACTTCATGCGTACCCTGGCGTTGCCCGATACCGTGGAGCAATGGTCGCTGACGACGCTGAGGGAGAAGCTGGTCAAGATCGGTGCGAAAGTTGTCAGCCATGGCCGGTACGTCACATTTCAATTGGCCGAGGTTGCAGTCCCAAGAAGCTTGTTCCAGAAAATCTTGAGCCTGATTGATGATCTACGACGAAGACCCGCTCCGGCGTAGGCCGAGGGAATCGACGGCAAGGAGATTGCGACACGAGAGGTGTGTCTGGATGGCAAGAGAAACGACCAAATGGCCTTCCACGCGCTGGCCGATTACCAAAATCATGTCATCGGATGGCTGCAATGGGAACAGAGTTCCCTTGGAGATGGGGCCGTGGTACGATTTCCGCGAATTTGGATGTCATCTGGGGAATGTCGGATTATTGGACTGACTACATCTGATATCTCGATGTTTTGGAGGCCGACTGTAACAGTACAATTTGAAAGCATAACGAGACGAACCAGCCCGCTGGGTGGCCTGGCTGGCGATGACGATGACGAAGCGGTGACGTTTGAACTAAATGTGAATAACGACTTCCTTTTCGCCCTGGCGCCACCTGCATCAGTGATCGCGCTTGATCGAGGCGAGACGCTCCTGCTGAACGAGTTTGTTGTGATTTTGCCAGCCGACATCCCGGCTCTCCAACTATTGGTTGCGGTAATCTTGGACGGTGTTCCAGTCGACACGGCATGGGGTCGTTGTTGACCTACAAGATCAAACAGGCACGCTCAGGCCCCACCGAATGGTGTGTGGGAAACCTTCGACTTCGGCCCGCCAGGGGCGCCGCCCGGGGCATGGGCTGCCAGGAACGAATACGAAATAGTTTACACGGTCGATATTTGGAGCCCGTCGATCTTGAACGAAAAGCTTACGGTCGACATCATAACAAACACAGGCGACAACGAGGCGACCGTGAATCAATTAACAGCGATCGTCGGGCTCGGAGATGGTCTAGCTCAATATTTGTTGAGTGAGATGCTAGCCGGAGGTTTTGGCGTTGAGCCTGACCCGGCGGCCAGCGCGCATTGGCGGCTCATGGCGGCGGCCAGTCAAGCGAATCCAGGAGCTCAATTCCGAGTGGCGACCATGTATAGGGATGGGGACGGCGTTCTCCAGGACCAAGTTCTCTCATATATGTGGTTTAACTTGGCGGCTGCGCAGGGCGACCAGCAGGCGCGCCTGGAACGCGACGCTTTGGCGAGAGATATGGACCGGGATCAAGTCGCCGAAGCGCAGCGCCTCGCTAGAGGCTGGCGCCCGTTGGCCTGCGGCGGTCCCATCGCCTGCATCAGAGATCAGTAGTGGACAAGGGAGGGAGTTGTCCAGTCTGGTGAACGGGATGTGGGCCGCAGATTCCAGCCATTCGCGGGCGCTCCTTTCATAGTTGATCAGTGATTGACAGCGTTGCGTTGAGTTGAGTGGAGCCAAGCCCTTCATCCGATCATTCAGGGCTACCTTGAAGCCTGCACGGCCGCTCGAATTGGCTATGGCAAGCATTAACGAGCTTCCAGAGCACCGGATGAAGGAAGGCGCTGAGCGCTGTTTCTCTGTTTCGGGGTGAATGCTGGCCCTAAACCCATTCCCCCGACTCAGCAGCCTTGTGAGGCCGTCTAGGCGGCGTCGTCAGGTATTCGTGCACCGCGTTGTTGGCATTCTGACCAAACTGCGCTACGATTATTAAATAGGCTCTGCCGGAACGGTGTAACGAACAAGTATGATCATTGTTGAACGCCCATGAAATACTTTGAAGCTATTCGCTTCCGAGCCGAGCCCGAAACGGCCGACTGGCTTCGCGATGAGGCCGAGCGTCGCGGCAAGACACTGTCCGAGGTCATCCGTTTGGCTTTGAGCCACCGACGGCCCCAATCTTCGGCGTCCCGGACAACTGAGAACGGGCTGGAACAGGTAGATGACTAAACTGGCAAATGGACAATTCCAGAAAGGCTCACAATCTCCCGAAGCTGCTTCTACACGTAAGAAGGAGCTGCCAGCGGCAATGCAGCCATTCAAATGGCCGCCCGGACAGTCAGGTAACCCGGCTGGCCGTCGGAAAGGCAGCAGGAACCAACTGGCTGAGCGGTTCATCGCTGATCTTTACCAAGATTGGCAGGAGCATGGGCTCGAAGCCTTAGAGGCGGCCCGGGTATCCAAGCCGGCCGATTACCTCAAGGTCATCGCTTCGATCATGCCGAAGGATATCAAGGTCACCTTGGAGACAATGACCGATGACCAACTGTCCCGGAGGATCGATCAGCTAACCAGCTCTCTCGGTATTGATTTGGTGCCCAGGGCCCCGAAAACGATCGAGCTCGATTCCCATACGCTTCCCAACCCGGATCATGAGAACGGGGACGGCGGCAAAACATTGTCGTAGCAACGGTTCTCGGTTGGCATACCTTCTAATCAAGGATAAGAGAGTCAGGGAGGTCGCCGATTTCACAGTGAGCAAATACCAGGAAGTCTGCGCTTGCGCCGAGGCCACGACGCCCGTCAAATCTGACCAGAATGTCCTCGAAACGGACCTCCGTATGGGGCACTTTTGGGATTACAGGTGCTGGGGACCTGCCCCTCCGCATATGCGGCTCTCACGCGAGAGTCCCAAAAAGCAGCTGGCTTTCGGCGAGGTGTGTCCGCAGCATCCAAGTCAGCGCTGGCGGTCAAGTGCGGGCAATATGCTGCCCCGTCGTTCACCACGGTGAATTGTCCGGGAACCGATGTGAGGCTTGAAACTCGTCGAGCGAGGAAGAACTATTTTGCGGACGAAGAGCCTTTCACGATCATCGAAGATCCTCTGGATTAGTCACGAGAACTGGCAAGGCACGGGCAGTCATGCCGATGCCAGCGTTGATGTTGTCCACGACCGTCTGCGTTCTCACGAAGCAGGGGTTGGTTGGCGAGCTGCCGCAGCCGCCAAGCAACGCCGACCCTGGCGCCAATTGCCCGGCGGCAATAACCGTCAGCGCAACGGCGATCACTGTCAGTACCAATTTCAAATACCGATCTATCTGCATCGTTTCCTCCCCTTGGACACACGAGCGTGGTTCGGTGCTCGCTCCCTCACATCCCAGACTTGGACTACTGTCACCCCCCCCTTGTATGGTTAGATATCTAGATGTGTTTCACCCATGAAACCGTGGGATCGGCAAAAGTGGGCTGACGGTTTCACCTATGAAACTATGAGGGCAATTTTGGGGGCTACGGTTTCACCTGTGAGACCGAAATTCGCGTATTTGAAACCGTGGCCGGCTTGTTCCGAGTTGCGATCGCGGTCGGTTTCTTCAAGAACCTTTTCGACGCTGGCCATTGCGTCACGTCGCACCGATGGAAGGTCAGGCAATATTCGCTCGCCATCCTGTTTTTCAGCCTGAAGGTGCCGACCTTGACGGTGTCGATAAAACCCGCGATCTCCAATTCCAGGAGCGCTCGACTTCCGGTGGCCTTTGGACATCCCGAGACGTTCGGCAACGTGCTGGGCCGACACGGCGATCCTTCCATTATTGAAACCATCGTAGCGCCGGCAGATCTCAACCAATGCCACGCGGGCAGTGGCAGAGAGAGCGAGGTAAGCGTCGCTGTCCAAAACATAGTGATCTAGTCGAACAAAATGCTGCCCCGTCTTTTTGCCCTTCCTTGGTTGCCATTTGGCCATCAGACGACATCGCCTCGGTGCCTCGTGGACCGGTCTGACAAGGCAAGGAGCGCGTTCTGCGCCTCGGTGATGCTCGGGAACAACCCGACGCTGGTACCGCTCGCCAGGGCTGCCTCCCATTGGCCGGAAGTGTCCGGCGTCAGCGCCCCTGGGACAGATTGGGCGGATTGAACAAGAGAGGGTTTCTGGCTCATCTTAACCCACGAGGGATTGAAGATGAGACGGAACACCAATCACCAGAAAGCATCGGCCGAGAAGGTCGTGAAGGACATCCGGCGGGCGACTCGTCGGCAGTTCGGCGCCGAAGAGAGGATCCGGATCGTTCTGGAGGGCCTGCGCGGCGAGGACAGTATCGCTGAGCTGTGTCGCCGTGAGGGGATCAACCAGAACCTCTATTACCGCTGGTCGAAGGACTTCCTGGAGGCCGGGAAGAAGCGCCTGGCGGGTGACACTGCCCGTGAGGCTACCTCCGATGAGGTCCGGCATCTTCGCAGTGAGGCACTGGCACTCAAGGAGGCCGTTGCTGACCTGACGCTGGACAACCGTCTACTCAAAAAAAGCATGATCGCGGATGGGGGAGAGGAGGCATGAGGTATCCACTATCGGAGAAGCTGGAGATCATCCGGCTGGTTGAGCGATCCCATCTGCCGGCCAAGCGCACGCTGGCGCAGTTGGGCATTCCCCGCACCTCGTTTTATCGCTGGTACGACCGCTGTCTGACCGGCGGACCGGAGGCCCTGGAGGACCGCCGCTCGCGGCCTGGCCAAGTCTGGAACCGTATCCCCGATGAGGTGAGAGACCGGATCGTACAGCTGGCGCTGGACGAGACGGATCTGTCGCCGCGGGAACTGGCTGTCCGGTTCACAGACACAGAGGGCTACTTTGTATCGGAATCCTCGGTTTATCGACTGCTCAAGGCCCATGATCTGATCACCAGCCCGGCCTTTATCGTCCTCAAGGCGTCCGACGAGTTCCAGGACAAGACCACGGCGCCAAACCAGCTCTGGCAGACCGACTTCACTTACCTCAAGGTCATTGATTGGGGCTGGTTCTACCTCTCCACCGTGCTCGACGACTTCTCGCGCACCATTATCGCGTGGAAGCTCTGCACCACGATGAAGCCCGAGGACGTCACCGATACGCTGGAACTGGCGCTCAAGGCGTCAGGTTGCGATCGGGCAACGGTCATTCACAAGCCACGGCTCCTGTCTGACAACGGCTCCAGCTACATCGCCGACGATCTGGCCGAATGGCTCGACGACCGCGATATGGAGCACATTCGCGGCGCTCCCTATCATCCGCAAACCCAGGGCAAGATCGAGCGTTGGCATCAAACCCTGAAGAACCGCATCCTTTTGGAAAATTACTATCTGCCTGGCGACTTGGAGACACAGATCGAGGCCTTCGTCGGCCACTACAATTATCACCGCTACCACGAGAGCCTGGGCAACCTCACGCCGGCCGATGTCTACTTCGGGCGCGGCCAGACCATCCTGTTGAAAAGAGAAAAGATCAAACAAAAGACGCTACAAACCCGGCGCTTGCAATACCGCAAAACCGCCGCATAAAATGACCAACCAGATGGGCCGAACCCTCTCTTAAATCAGGCCGCTCATCGGTTCCAAATTACCTGACGACGGACACCGACTTGGTTCGGAATGTGAGGCCCTAAATTCGGGCCGCCCTAATTCGGATTTCCCGAATTAGTCCTTGGGCCTTCCGGGCGCACGCAACAGGTCTGGCGGGACACCCTTGCGAAGGTGCTTAACCCGCATTCCCCAAGTGACCGATCCATCTGATGCGGTTTCCGTCTGATTCCTGTGTAAGAATCAGTGGATTAGATCAGACGGAGAGTGGGTCGAATGCGGAACCTGGAGGGTGAGTCGGATCGGGGGCTGCTGCGGGCGTTTTTCGACCGAAGACTGAAGTTCGAGTTCCACGGTTCGCGGATCACGTCAGACGCTGGTCTGCTCGCCTATCGTGAACTGGACGAAGCCCTCGGCCTGACCACGCTGGCCGGTGACGTTATTGCTGACAGCCGGACCGGCAAGAACGGTTGGCACGGCATCATCGGTCTCCTTCGCCAATCCGTCTATGGTCGTCTCGCCGGGTACGAGGACGTGAACGACGCCGACCGGCTGGGGCGCGATCCTGCGATGCGGTGGATCGTCGGCGGCAGGGCTGTCGAGCGCGGCGGCGCATCGACCAGCCAGATGGGCCGGTTCGAGACGGAGTTACTCGCCACCAATGACAACCTCGCCGCGCTCGCTGACCTTTTGGGCATCTGGATCGACCAGGTTAACGAGCGCAAGCCGCCGAAGATTATCGTGCTCGACATGGACAGCTCCGTCAGCCCGACCTACGGTGACCAGGAGGGCACGGCCTACAACGGTCACTTCGGCTGCGCGTGCTATCACCCGCTGTTCGTGTTCAACCAGTTCGGCGATCTGGAGCGTTGCGCCCTGCGTCCGGGCAACGTGCACAGCGCCCATGAATGGCGCGATGTGTTGGACCCGGTGGTCGCTCGATACCGGAACAAGACACTCCGGCGTTATTTCCGTGGTGACGCCGCCTTCGCCTCGCCCGAGGTTTATGAGTTTCTGGAAGCGGAAGGCTTCAAGTACGCCATCCGGCTTCCGGCCAACAAGGTGCTGCACGACAGCATCGCGCACCTGCTCAAGCGCCCCGTCGGTCGGCCGCCGAAGGAAGTTCGTCGGTATTACGCGAACTTCAGCTATCGGGCCGGTAGCTGGACGGAGCCCCGCCGGGTCGTCGCCAAGGTGGAGTGGCACTCAGGGGAACTGTATCCCCGCGTCGGCTTCATCGTCACCAACCTGAGCCGTCCTGCCGAGCGGGTTGTTGCGTTCTACAATCAGCGCGGCACTGCCGAGCAATGGATCAAGGAAGGCAAGAACGCCATCAAGTGGACGCGGCTGTCATGCCGTTCGTTACGCAACAATGCCGTCCGGCTCCAGCTGCATGCACTCGCCCATAACCTCGGCAACTTCATGCGTACCCTGGCGTTGCCCGATACCGTGGAGCAATGGTCGCTGACGACGCTGAGGGAGAAGCTGGTCAAGATCGGTGCGAAAGTTGTCAGCCATGGCCGGTACGTCACATTTCAATTGGCCGAGGTTGCAGTCCCAAGAAGCTTGTTCCAGAAAATCTTGAGCCTGATTGATGATCTACGACGAAGACCCGCTCCGGCGTAGGCCGAGGGAATCGACGGCAAGGAGATTGCGACACGAGAGGTGTGTCTGGATGGCAAGAGAAACGACCAAATGGCCTTCCACGCGCTGGCCGATTACCAAAATCATGTCATCGGATGGCTGCAATGGGAACAGAGTTCCCTTGGAGATGGGGCCGTGGTACGATTTCCGCGAATTTGGATGTCATCTGGGGAATGTCGGCTTAGTTGTTTTGTGTGTGATGCGAGTGCCGAAACGCTCTATCAGCGCTGCGCGGTCTTCTTCACGCGAAGAGTGCTTGCCGTCGGCAGCGAGCCTAACGGCACGATCGCGATAGAACGATTGCAACTCGTCAAACGGAATGTCGGTTTCAGAAAGCGGCCACGTCGCCAGGATGCCGGCCTCTCTCACCCGCACATCACACCATTCCGGCTCAATGTTTACCCTGATTTCGCCTGTCTCCCTGTCAATCTGAAGGGGAGGCGGGGAAAGGAGCCAATCAAGTGGTGAACCGGCGCCCGGATAGGGTCTCTGTTTTCCAGGCGGAAGCCAGTCGACACGGACGGCACACCATTCACTCCTGAGTTCGACCAGCCTATGATCTATGGCGTCGTCAGCGGAGAGTTTCACCCTCTTTCCGTCATTTTTCCCGATGCAAATGATACTCGCAGTCTCTCAAGCCCATTCGATCGCCTCAAGCGAGCCAGCGCGAGGGAGTAACTCGCCAATCGTCCAGTTGGGTCGGATCACGTCCCGGCACCGTGCATCGCCACCACATTGTCGGCTTGCTTAGCGGGCTTGCTGGCGCAGTATCGGGTCCAGGCTGTCATCAACCGTCGGCGCTTCTGAAGAGCATCACCGCGCCTGTAGGCTCGTTCGGACGCATCGCCGACGACGTGGGCCAGCGCTGCCTCAGCGACCTCGCGGGGATGGTTGGTCTCCTCGGCGGCCCAATCGCGGAAGCTCGATCTGAAACCATGCACAGAGGCACCGTTCCCGGTCATCCCGCGCAACAATTCCAGCATGCTCATATTCGAAAGGCCCCTGCCGGGACGAATGCCAATGAAGACATGGTCATTGCCGTTTTCACGGGGCAGGTCGGTGAGAATATCGATCGTCCGCTCGCTCAACGGGACGCGGTGGTCGCGGCCGGTCTTGACCCGCTCGCCCGGCACCATCCAGGTTTTCGAAGCGAGGTCGATTTCGGACCAGCGGGCGCCAATGGCCTCGCCCGTCCTGGCAGCGGTCAGGATCGTGAATTCGAGGGCCTTCGCCGAAATGCTGTCTTCATCGCGAAGGCCAGCCATGAAGGTCGGAAGCTCGGCATAAGGCATCGCCTCATGGTGCTTGACCTTACGAAGCTTGCCCTTCGCTGTCAGCACTTCGCTAAGGTGCCCCCGCCACCGCGCCGGGTTCTCGCCGGTGCGGTATTCGCGAACGGTCGCCCAATCGAGAACCGCTTCGATGCGACCACGGACGCGGCTCGCGGTTTCCGTCTTGGTGGTCCAGATCGGTTCGAGAACCCTCAGAACGTGGGATGTTTCCACAGCATCGACCGACAGCGTGCCGATGACCGGAAGAGCGTAATTCTCAAGCGTCTTGGTCCATTGTTCGCCGTGCTTCTCGTTTTTCCAGCCGGCGCGATGCGAAGCGATGTAACGCTCGGCCGCCTCGCGGAACGTAATCTGCTTTGCCACCTCGGCCTTTGCGGCAAGCCGTCGTGCTGTTTTGGCCTCGATCGGGTCGATGCCGTCGGCGACAACCTGCCGGGCCTGTAGCGCCCGATCTCTGGCGCTTTCGAGGGTAAAGGTTCCGGTCGATCCTTTCCCGGTCTTGACCGAGCCCAGTCCCATTTGCCGGGCCTTCCCGTGCAACGTGAACCGGAAAATCCAAGCCTTAGTGCCCCATTGCGATACCTGAAGCCACAAGCCGCCCCCGTCGCCATAGCGGCCGGGTTTGGTCAGTGCCTTCACCTGAACTGCCGTCAGTTTGTGTATTCCGAGTGCCATATCCGCCTGCCATCGTCTCTACCCACATTCACATTCCGGTTTATACCGGACGGTAGCGGACGTGTCCAGATCCTAAAGAGACTGGAATCGCAGCGTTAATTGAGACAAGCGGTCGAATTCGGACGGTGCCGGATGCTGTCCAAATAGACTTCCTCTCCGCCAGCCTCTGCTCCCGAGGTGCGGCCTTAGCGACACCAAGGCCGCGCCGTCGCCCGAGATACGAGTATTGGGAGGCTTCCGCCTCTTTACTGGGCACGCTTTGTGACCGATAGTTCGGGTACGCGACCGATGGTGGTGGCGAAGCAACGAGCGGCGCGGTTTGGTGTCGGGAAAGGCGAGAAGATGCGACGAATGCGCAAAATCGCCGCCGCGATAGCCGGAGGACTGTTGATGGGATCGTCTGCATGGGCGGCCGATTTCACCCCCGTGGTTCTTGCGGACCCAGCACCGATGGCGCCAGCTACCTTCGGCTGGGAGGGAACCTATGTTGGCGCGTACGGCGGATTCATTTTCGGCGTGTTCGGCAGCAATGCCGGGGCGATCCTCGGGCATAATTTCGTGAATGGACGGTTTGTCGGGGGCGTTGATGCAAGGTTGACGGCCGGTGTCGCGAGCGGCATTTACTTCGCCACGATAAACGGCCGGGCTGGCTTCCTGATCGGTGACCAGGCTCTTGTTTATGCGGTAGCCGGGGTCGGAACCGTCCCGTTTGTGGCGACATATATCTATACGGCGGGCGCCGGGATGGAGTTCGCCGTCGGGAATAGCATATCGCTGTGCGTCGAAGCCAAGGCGGTCGGAACGTTCGGCGGGGGTTGCTGCTTTGCGACGGTTCAGATGGGGCTCAACTGGCATCCT
The DNA here is from genome assembly GCA_963667605.2 of Kaistiaceae bacterium. Lineage (GTDB taxonomy): Bacteria > Pseudomonadota > Alphaproteobacteria > Rhizobiales > Kaistiaceae > JADLGL01. Next base: position 307,074 of record CAXXUZ010000001.1, on the reverse strand, counting down.
TAGACTGGGTCCAGGCAGCCGCTGATAATTGTAAGGGCCTCGCTATGCGGGGCCTTTGCAGCTTTGGGTTCACAGTCCCGGTCAGCTGCCCATCCATGTGCGCTCCGCTCAGTGTGCGTGGATCCACTCGCAGGCGGCCCTTTGTGCCGCGGCGATCTCCACCGTCGTCATCTCGAGGGCAATCTCTTGCCGGTAAAGGGCGGCCTCGCCGTTCCCCTGCAGCGCGGAAAGATTGAACCATTTGTGCGCAGCGATGAGGTCGGACTCACCAGCCTGACCGGTCGAACTTGCAATGCCGAGCTGGAAGAGCGTCTCGTCGAGGCTGTTGCTTGGTGCCATTTCAGCGGCGCCGGTTAGATCAAGACGCGCCATCTTGTTACTCCGCTTGTGTCGGCCAGCCCGTCGGATGTTCCCCCGATCCGGCTGGCGCTCCCGTGACAGCAATTCTCAAACATCCCACATGAACGGATGATTAAAGCTCTAAGCGATTTTTCGCCGATTAGGTGTCAAACCAGCCGTATGAACCTTAGCGATCCCTGGCTAACTTGTTTACTTCGTTGATAATCTTCCAGTGTGTTTGCTTCGGTGAAAGCAGGCGATAACCAAAAGAGGAAGAAGCCGGGTATCGAAACTCAGGAACGGCTTCAATCCGATCGGCTTGCTCGGCCCGCGGCGGGGCGGCCAGCTTGCCTGTGTATCCTGGGCTGATAAAGCGGTGATTCAATGATGATTCGGTCTTCCTGCCCGTTATGAGCCACGCCGACGATTTGTTCCCGCTCGGAGGAAATGACGACAACGCTTCGGTGCCCGGCCGATCCGTAGCCGGTCGGAAGCGCCGCTCAGGACGGCCCCCGGCCGGAGACAGCGAAGGCGATTACGTCGCCGCCGATATCGAGGTCTTGGAGGGCCTTGAACCGGTTCGACGCCGCCCCGGCATGTATGTCGGCGGCACCGACGAAAAGGCACTGCATCATCTTTTCGCCGAGGTCATCGACAACGCGATGGATGAGGCCGTCGCCGGCCACGCTTCGTGGATCGAGGTCGAGCTCACCGCGGACGGCTCGATCAGCGTCGCTGATAATGGCCGCGGCATCCCGGTCGATCGGCATCCCAAATTCAAGGACAAATCCGCGCTCGAGGTGATCATGACGACGCTGCACGCGGGCGGCAAATTCAACTCCAAGGTCTACGATACATCCGGCGGACTGAATGGGGTTGGCGTCTCGGTCGTCAACGCCCTGTCGGAATGGCTTGAGGTTGAAGTGGCTCGTGGCCGGCGGCTTTATCGCCAGCGCTTCGCGCGGGGCGTTCCGCTCACCAGGCTTGAAGAGGTTGGCGAGGTCCAAAATCGCCGCGGCACGAAGATCAGCTTCCGCCATGACCGCCAGATTTTCGGTGCCCAATCCCGGTTCCGGCCGGAACGATTGCTCGCCGCCGCCAAGTCGAAGGCGTATCTCTTCAGCGGCGTCGAGATCCGATGGCGCTGCGAAGCAGAGCTCGCCAAAACCGCCGGCATCCCCGAGGCGGCGACGTTCCACTTCCCCGGCGGCCTTCGTGAGTACCTCGCTGCGGAACTGAAGGAGGACCGTACAATCGCCGGCTCCATATTCGCCGGCCGCAGCGAGCGATCCGGACATGGCGCGGTGGAATGGGCGATCACCTGGCACACCGGCGACGGTTTTATCCGTTCGTATTGCAACACTGTTCACACCGGCGATGGCGGTGCACATGAAACCGGGCTCCGCACCGCGCTGCTGCGCGGCCTGAAGACTCATGCCACGAGAATCGGCAACAAGCGGGGCCAGATCATAACCGCCGACGACGTGATCGGCACCTGCGCCGCGATGCTGTCGGTGTTTATTCGCGAGCCGGAGTTCGTGGGCCAAACCAAAGATCGGCTGGCGTCGGCGGAGGCCACCCGCCTGGTTGACGCGGCGATCCGAGATCCGTTCGATCATTGGCTGGCCGGCTCGCCGGCGGAGGCGGCAAAACTGCTTGACTGGGTGGTCGGCCAGGCCGACGAGCGGCTCCGTCGAAAGCAGGAACGCGAAATCAACCGCAAGACCGCGGTTCGTAAATTGCGGCTGCCGGGCAAGCTCACCGATTGCAGCCAGTCCGCCGCGGGCGGCTCCGAGATATTCATCGTCGAGGGAGATTCGGCTGGCGGCTCGGCGAAGCAAGCGCGTGATCGAGCCACCCAAGCGGTGTTGCCACTGCGCGGCAAGATACTCAATGTCGCCAATGCCAGCCGGGATAAGACGGTCCAGAATCAGCAATTGGCCGATCTGGTACAGGCGCTCGGGGTCGGGCTTGGCGGCAATTTCCGGATCGACGATCTGCGCTATGACAAGGTCATCATCATGACCGATGCCGATGTCGACGGCGCACACATCGCATCGCTGCTGATTACCTTCTTCTTCCAGGAGATGCCGGAGCTCATCCGTAGCGGGCATCTCCATCTAGCGGTCCCGCCACTCTATCGACTGAGCCAGGGCGGCAAGACCTTCTATGCCCGCAACGATGCCCATCGGGACCAATTAATGGCGTCGGAGTTCAGGGGGCGCGGCAATGTGGAGATCTCGCGGTTCAAGGGTCTCGGCGAAATGATGCCGGCCCAATTGCGCGAGACGACGATGGACCCAACAAAACGGACCTTGCTTAAGGTCAAGATCGGGGAGCAGGAGCTCGCTCAGGACGCGGTCGAACGCTTGATGGGAAACCGGCCGGAGGAGCGTTTCAAGTTTATCCAAGAACGGGCCGAATTCGCCGAGAGCCCGGATGTTTAAAGACCGAGAGTTTGATTTCGTGGCGGCAACACCTGATTTCGCTTCCGCTTTACCTTGCCGGAGGAAAATGACTCCAGTGGCCAAATCGGCGTTGACACTCACCGGACTGAGCCTATCTTCAATAGTGACCAAAGATTGTCAGCGCGGACTGGTCGTTTGAACCGATTTCGGTTCAGCAAATGCACTCGGTAGACCGCCATCGATTCCTAGATACATGTCATTTGAAACTCTTGGACTGAGCCAAAAGGTCTTGGCCGCGGTCGAAGCCTCCGGTTACACCGATCCGACCCCGATCCAGCAGCAGGCGATCCCGCTTATCCTGGCCGGGCGCGATGTGCTCGGCATCGCCCAAACCGGCACCGGCAAGACAGCATCTTTCGTGCTGCCGATGTTGACTCGGCTAGAGAAGGGCCGCGCACGGGCACGAATGCCGCGCACTTTGATCCTGGAACCCACCCGGGAATTGGCGGCGCAGGTCGAAGATCATTTCGCTCGGTATGGCCGCAATCACAAGCTCACCGTAGCGCTGTTGATCGGCGGCGTTTCATTTGGTAACCAGAAGAAGAAGATCGACCGCGGGGCCGATGTTCTGATTGCCACCCCGGGCCGGCTGCTGGATCATACCGAACGCGGCAAACTGCTGCTCACCGGGGTCGAGCTCCTGGTGATCGACGAGGCAGACCGGATGCTCGATATGGGCTTCATCCCCGATATCGAGCGGATTACCAAGCTGCTCCCGTTTACCCGACAAACCCTGCTCTTCTCCGCGACTATGCCGCGCGAGATTCAGCGGCTCGCGGACAATTTCATGTCCCGACCGGAACGAGTCGAAGTCAGCAGGCCAGCATCAGTCACCAAGACCGTCAGCCAGGTCTGGGTCAATGCCGATCGCGAACCGGCGCGCAAGCGTGCAACACTCCGTTCGCTGATTCGCGGTGCCGAGGACCTCACCAACGCCATCGTGTTCTGCAATCGCAAGCGCGACGTTTCGACGCTGGCGCGGTCACTGCAGCGGCACGGTTTCGACGCTGCGGCGCTTCACGGCGACATGGATCAGCGCTCGCGCACCGCGGTACTCGACAGCTTTCGTAAGCAGCAGCTGACCCTGCTGGTCGCCAGCAATGTCGCGGCGCGCGGCCTCGACATTCCAGCGGTCAGCCACATCTTCAATTTCGATGTCCCCAGCCATGCCGAAGACTATGTCCATCGCATCGGCCGCACCGGCCGCGCTGGACGGTCCGGCACCGCCATAACGATCGCGACTAAGCCCGAGGCCAAATATGTCGCCGCAATCGAAAAACTGATCGGCGAGAAGATTGCGCCCACCAAGGTCGACGACGAGGCCGAACTCTCACGCAGCCGTCGGGCTATGACATCGGTCAGGGCCGAAACCAAACTCCCGACGGAACGGCCCAAGGCTGGAGGCCGGAAGCGCAGGCGAGGTGCCCGGCAAAGCGAGGATAACGCATCCGCCGAGATCACGGATTCGGGATCCACACCGACACCCGCGCCCACAGCGACGCAGCACCGCATAAGAAACCCGTCGGGAGGGGGTAAATCCGAGCCGGATCAACCGGTCGTCGGAATGGGTGACCATGTGCCGGAATTCATGCTCCGACCGAGCCGCCTGTCGTCGTCCTAGCGCCGACTAGCGGACCGACCCGCTCCGGTTCTTGGATCTGATCGGCTTTGCCGCTTTGGCTCGGCGCGCCGCAGCGATGGCCGCTTCAGCCCAAAGCTGGAACTCTTCGGGATCGTCATAAAGCCGCTCCGGTGCGCGCCAATAGGGCATGGTCACCGGCTTGGCCTTGCCGGTGTAGGTGAACGCGCTCGACCCCTCCGCCTCAAAGGCGTCGCGATTATCCTCATCGGCACGGAAATAGAGCGTGTCGTCATCGACCAGGCCGAACATTACGCCGTCCTGAAAGACCCCCATCCCACCGAACATGCGGCGAATCGAGACTCCCGCGATGGGGGCGAATTGATCTTCGAGAAACTGGCGAAAACCGCTCAATGGGCCTGTTGGGGCTGGCGCGAGGCAGGCTGCAGCTTCACCGACTCGCCGCAGCCGCACTCCGAAATTTGGTTCGGATTATCGAACACGAAGCCGGACGAGAACTGGGTGGCGCGATGATCCATCACACAGCCGAGCAGGAACAGCACGGCCTTGCCATCGATGTAGAGCGTCACGCCCTTGTCGGTAACGATGTCATCGGCGGGATCCGGAGTCTCAACCGGATCAAGCGTATAGGCCATTCCGGCACAGCCCGCGTTCTTGACGCCGACGCGAAGGCCGGCCAGTGGCGGATCAAACCTTGAGATGATTTCACTCAGTTTGACCGCCGCATCGTCGGTGACCGACATCACCTGCGGCCTTGGTCGAGTCTGCATCGTCACAATCTACACTCCTGCGTAGTGAATTAGTACCAGTTCATCGCGACCTTGGCTTCGTCGGACATTCTCTCGGCCGTCCACGGCGGGTCAAACACCATTTTGACCTCGACATGGCCGACGCCTGGCACGATGGCGACGGCATTTTCGACCCAGCCGGGCATCTCGCCGGCCACCGGACAGGCAGGCGCTGTCAGCGTCATATCGATAACAACGTTGCGATCGTCGTCGATGTCGATCCGATAGATCAGGCCCAACTCATAGATGTCAGCTGGAATCTCAGGGTCATTGACAGTCTTGAGGGCGGCGATGATGTCGTCGGATAGTCGCTCCAATTCCTCTGTCGGGATCACAGATCCTTCATCTGCGCGCTCGGTGGCAGGCGCCAATTCCGGTGCTGAGTCACGATCGGTCATCGTCGCCTCGTCCATGGTGCCCGATCCCTTCTCTTGCCCTGTCGAAATCGGCTGACTCAAGGTCTTCTGTTGTATTTGGGTCTTGGCAGCCTTCATTGTAAGTGCCCTCTCGGATCGATCAGCTGTCGGCGAAAAGCGACTTCGCCTTGACCAAGGCGTCAAGCAGTCGATCAACTTCGTCGTGGTTGTTGTAAAGGCCAAATGAAGCCCTGCAGGTAGCGACCTCGCCAAAGCGGGCGAGCAAAGGCTGCGCACAATGGGTGCCGGCTCGAATGGCGACGCCCTCATGATCGACGATGGTGGAAATGTCGTGGGCGTGTATGCCATCAACATTAAAGGCGATGATCGCGCCCTTGTCTGGGCTGGTGCCAAAGATACGAAGCCCGTCGACCTCGCACAGGCACTGCTGGGCGTGATTCAGGAGGTCGGCTTCGTGTCGGGCGATCCGATCTCGGCCGATGCCCTCGATATACTCAAGCGCGGCCCCTAGCCCAATCGCCTGGACGATCGGCGGTGTCCCGGCTTCGAACCGGTGCGGCGGCACCTCATAAGTGACGGCGTCGGTCGTCACCTCGCGGATCATTTCGCCACCTCCCTGATAGGGCGGAAGTTCGGCCAGACGATCGGCACGCCCGTAGAGAACGCCAATTCCGGTCGGACCGTAAAGTTTGTGGCCGGTGAAAATGTAAAAATCGCAGCCGAGATCCCGTACGTCGACCGGCAGATGGACCGCCGCCTGGCTGCCATCGACGATAACGGGAATGCCGCGCGCGTGGGCGATGGCGCAGACCTCCTTGATCGGCACGATGGTACCCAGAACATTCGACATATGGGTGATGGCGACGATCTTGGTGCGCGACGTCAAGGCCTTCCCGAACGCCTCGATCGAGAATGATCCGTCCTCGCCGACCGGGACCCATTTGATCACCGCCCCGCCGCGCTCTCGATGAAAGTGCCACGGGACGATGTTGGAGTGGTGCTCCATGATCGACAGGACGATCTCGTCGCCGGACTGGAGCCTGGTGGCTCCGAGAGAAGACGCGACGAGATTGAGGGCTTCGGTCGACGACCGGGTGAAGACGATTTCGTCCGCCGACTCCGCGTTCAGAAAACGCCGAACAGTCTCGCGCGCGCCCTCATAAGCCTCGGTCGATGCGCTCGACAGGAAATGCAGCCCACGATGAACGTTGGCATAGTCCTCCGAATAAGCGCTGGAGATCCGCTCGATCACCTGCCGCGGCTTCTGCGCCGACGCGCCATTGTCCAGATAGATCAGTGGCTTGCCATAAACCAGCCGTGACAGAATCGGAAAATCGCTGCGAATGGCCTCGACATCATAGGTCTCTGCGTGAGCGGGCCTCAAAGCCTCGTTCATAGCGCCCTTTGCTCCGGCCAGGCGGCGAGGATCGGCTCCAGCGAGGCCGCAATAGCCTTGTCACCGATCGGCGCCAACGCTTCGGCCAGGTAGGCTCGAATCAACAGTGCCTCGGCATCTGTCCGAGGTATCCCGCGCGACATCAAATAGAACAGCGCCGTCTCATCGATCTTGCCGATGGTCGCGCCATGTCCGCATTGAACATCATCGGCGTAAATCTCGAGTTCGGGCTTGGCGGCGAACTGTGCCTCGTCCGAGAGCAGCAGCGTCCGGGTCATCATCTTGCCGTCGGTCTTCGGCGCGCCGGCGCGGACCAGGATCAGCCCCTGAAACGCTCCGAACGCGGTATCGGCGACAGCGCTCTTGTAGAGCACCCGGCTGGTCGCACCGGGAACGGCATGATCGATCCGCCAAGTGATGTCGCCATGTTGGGAACGCGACAGCATGTTGGCCCCGCTGACGCTAAGGTCGGCGCGCTCACCCTTGATCGTCACGAAGCCCTGCAGCCGCGAGAGCGCAGCGCCGGACGCGACCGAGAGATGTCGCAGCTTCGATTCCTTGGCCAATTCAGCCGAGAAGGTCGTGACATGTTGAGCCGCATCGCCCTCGGATTGGAGGTCAACGAAAGCAATCTCAGCGGCTTCCGCCATGTCCACCGCGACAAAACTGTTGCTCCGATAGGCGACCCCATCCGGGCCGACATGGCTCACCAGCAGCCGTGCCTTGGCACCGGCCCCGATCGTGGCAACGCTGCGTGTAAACCAAGCTGATGCCGGCGTTCCCACGGTGCTGACATGAACGATCTCGATCGGCTTGGACGGCAGGCAGCCGTCCGGCATTCGGATGACAACACCATCAGAGGCAAGGGCGGCGTTGAGCGCGATCATCGCGTCGCCCCCGGCGCCCTCGGGATCGTGCAGCGCCTCCACGGAGCTAGTTCCATCGGAACCCAAGAACTCCACCAGCGTCGCGATCTCGATGCCCTCAGCGAGCATCGCCTCGCGGTCCGAAAGCGGCTCTTGGAAGTAGCCGTCGGCGAGGACCAGACGGTAGTGATCAAGATCGGCGAAGGTCGACGATGCGGCCAGCGTGCGCTCCACCTGGTCCACTGAGGGCGTTGGAGCGATCGGCAGCGCTTTCCGCATCCGCGCCCTGAGATCGGTGTATTTCCAAGCCTCGATCCGGCGGTGCGGCAAACCGAGCCGCTCGAAAAGCGCGAAGGCGGCGTCGCGACGCTCGGCGACCGCCGGCGAACCCGGCAAGTCGTCGCGAGCGGCGATGAATTGCTGGGCCAGGCCCTGCTCGGCTTCGGTCTTCATGGAGCGTGGTTCGGCGGACATATCAGATGTGCCTCAAGCGGCGTGAACGTCATATGCGGCGTAGCCATGCTCTTCGAGTTCGAGTGCCAATTCCTTGCCACTGGAGCGGACGATTCGGCCCGCCGACATCACGTGAACCTTGTCGGGCACGATGTGATTGAGAAGACGCTGATAATGGGTGATCACCAACATTCCACGGTCCTGGTTCCGCAACGCATTCACGCCCCTGGATACGATCCTGAGGGCGTCGATATCGAGCCCGGAGTCGGTCTCATCGAGGATCGCGAGCCGCGGCTCCAGCAGCGCCATTTGCAGGATTTCGTTCCGTTTCTTCTCGCCACCGGAGAAGCCAGTGTTCACCGGCCGGCGCAGCATTTCCGGAGTCATGTGAAGCCGCACCGAGGCCTCTTTGATCAGCCGCATGAAGTCCGGTGTAGTGAGTTCCGCTTCTCCTCGTGCCTTTCGCTGGGAGTTAAGCGCGGTCTTGAGGAATGTGATTCCGGCGACACCAGGTATCTCAACTGGATATTGGAAAGCCAGAAATACACCCGTGGCTGCGCGCTCGTCCGGCTTTAGCGCAAGCAGGTCGTTGCCGTCGAACAGCACAGTGCCGTCGGTCACATCGTAGCCCTGCTTGCCGGCGAGCACATGGGCGAGGGTCGATTTGCCGGACCCGTTCGGCCCCATGATCGCGTGCACTTCGCCGGAGTCGATCGTCAGATCGACACCGCGAAGAATCTGGCGACCGCCATCGCCGACCTTGACGTGTAGATTCTTGACCTCAAGCAGCACGATCATTGGCCTCCAACGGCGCGATGCCATCGACCGAATTGGTGGTGACGCTCATCCCGGATCCCTAACCGACGCTGCCTTCGAGGCTGACGCCGATCAGCTTCTGCGCCTCGACTGCGAACTCCATCGGCAATTGCTGGATCACTTCACGAACGAAACCGTTGACGATCAGCGCCACCGCCTCCTCCTCGGAGATGCCGCGCTGGAGGCAATAGAACAACTGGTCGTCGCCGATCTTCGAGGTCGTTGCCTCATGTTCGAACACGACAGCGGAATTCTTCGCTTCGATATAGGGGATGGTGTGGGCGCCGCTTCTGTCGCCGATCAACAGCGAATCGCAGACGGTGTAATTGCGGACATTGGTCGCCTTGCGATGAGCCGAGACCAGGCCGCGATAAGTGTTCGACGACTGTCCGGCGGCGATCCCCTTGGAGACGATGCGGCTTTTCGTATTCTTGCCGAGATGCGTCATCTTGGTGCCGGAATCGACCTGCTGATGACCGTTCGACACCGCGATCGAAAAGAATTCTCCGACCGAACCGTCGCCACGTAAAATGCAGCTGGGATATTTCCAGGTAATCGCCGAGCCGGTTTCGACCTGGGTCCACGAGATCTTCGAGCGAGCGCCGCGACAGTCACCGCGTTTGGTGACGAAGTTGTAGATGCCACCCAGGCCGTCCTTGTCGCCCGGATACCAATTCTGAACCGTCGAGTATTTGATCTCAGCGTCGTCCAGCGCCACCAGTTCGACCACGGCTGCATGGAGCTGGTTTTCGTCCCGCATTGGCGCGGTGCAGCCCTCGAGATAGCTGACATAGGCACCCTTCTCGGCGATGATTAGCGTACGCTCGAACTGGCCGGTGTTGCGCTCATTGATGCGGAAATAGGTCGACAATTCCATCGGGCAGCGGACGCCCTCGGGCACATAAACGAACGACCCATCGGAGAAGACCGCCGAGTTGAGCGTGGCGAAAAAATTATCGGTGATCGGAACCACCGAACCGAGATATTTTCTGACGATCTCGGGGTGCTTATGGATCGCCTCGGAGATCGGCATGAACAGAACGCCGGCCTTGGCCAGTTCCTCGCGGAAGGTGGTGGCCACCGAAACGCTGTCGAACACCGCATCAACCGCAACACCGGGTGATTTGGGCTCGATGCCGAGCAGCACTTCACGCTCACGCAATGGAACGCCAAGCTTTTCGTAGGTTTCCAGGATTTCTGTGGGAACCTCGTCGAGACTTTCATAAGACGCCCCGGCCTTGGGCGCGGCGAAGTAATACATGTCCTGGAAGTCGATCTTGGGATAGCTGACGCGCGCCCAGGTCGGCTCCTTTAGCGTGAGCCAACGGCGGAAGGCGGTGAGCCGCCATTCCAGCATCCAGGCTGGCTCGTTCTTCTTCTTGGAGATGAATCGAACCGTGTCCTCGCTGAGGCCCTTAGGGGCCTTTTCCGACTCGATGTCGGTAGCGAATCCATATTTGTAACGGTCGACGTCGATCTGGCGGACCCGATCGACGGTCTCGCGGACTGCAGGCATCAAATTACTCCATCCACAGCGGTTTCAAGGACCGCGGGTGAGCGATATCGTTTAGGCCGCTCTTTCGTCTCCCATTGCCGAAATGCGTTCGACTATGCGGCGCAAGGCGATTTCCAACTTATCTAGGTCTTTTTCGTCGGTATCCCAACCGAAACTGATGCGAATGGTGCTCCGCGCCCGTTCCGGAGCAACGCCCATCGCGGCGAGAACATGGCTCGGGCCGACTTTGCCGGAGGAGCATGCCGAACCCGACGAAACCGCAACACCCTCTAGATCGAGGCCGATCAACATGGTTTCGGCGCTAACCCTGTCGACTGCGAGACACAGCGTTTGCGGCAGCCGTTCCGCCCTGCCTGAGAAGATGGTGATTTCGCCAATGTCGGCGACAGAAGCGGCGAACCGATCCCGCCAGCGTCGCCAATGATCGACCATGGCCAGATCGCCCGCCGCTGCTTTGGCCGCTTCTCCGAATCCCGCGATCGCGGCCACATTTTCGGTGCCGGCACGAAGGCGATATTCTTGGTCGCCGCCGGTAATTAGCGGCTTGAAACTGACATCCTCGGAGCGGCGGATTATCGCACCGCACCCTTGAGGGCCGCCGAGTTTGTGGGCCGACAAGGTGAGAAAATCAACACCCAGCGTGCCGATGTCGACCGGAATTCGTCCCGCCGCCTGAGCAGCATCGGTGTGAACCCAAGCGCCATGGCCGCGCGCGATCTGGGTGATCTCCGCAACCGGCTGGATCGTGCCGGTTTCGTTGTTGGCAAGCATGACCGAAACCAGCACGGCTTCGCCGCGATCGGCGGCAAAAGAAAGGGCCGCCTCCAGCGCTTCGATCTCGATCCGGCCCTCCCCATCGACCGGGATCTCATCGACCTTGTCGGTATCAAACCGACCGCCAGTGCGGACCGACGGGTGTTCGGTTGCGCCGATCAGCAATCGGTCCACCGGTTTCGCTTGGCCGCCGATCACGACTGTCGGGAACAAAACCGTGCAGTTCGCCTCCGAGCCGCCGCTAGTGAAGGTGACCTGCTTCGCATCCGCCGCAACCAGCGCCGCCACTGCCGATCTGGCATTCTCGATCAGGCCTCCGGCCCGCCTCCCCTCGGCATGAACCGAGGAGGCATTGCCGACCCCGAGAGTTGCCGACAACACCGCCCGAGCCTCGGGACGAAGCGGTACCCCGGCATTGTAATCGAGATATGTTCGTTCAGCCGCTGCCATGATCGGTCCGGTGAAGCCAGCAAAAACCTTGAAAACGAGCCCCGACTACGTGATATGAGACCGGGTCGAGACGCTAGGCTACCGCACTGGTTCTTGGAACAGTTCTAAACTCTATGAGCCGCCGGGCGGTGTCAAGCCGCTCAGACGACGTTTTGTTGTCACAGCCATAAGAGTCGGAAACGGAGAAGTTAAGGCCGCAATGCCAGAAGTTGTTTTCACTGGCCCAGCAGGGCGACTTGAAGGTCGGTTCCAACCGTCGAAGGACCGGACTGCGCCGATTGCAATTGTTCTGCACCCACATCCGCAATTCGGCGGCACAATGAACAACAAGATCACCTATCAGCTGTTCTACATGTTCGTGATACGGGGATTTGCGGTGCTGCGATTCAATTTTCGCGGTGTCGGCCGGAGCCAGGGCGCGTTCGATCACGGCTCGGGTGAGCTTTCCGATGCCGCCGCCGCACTCGATTGGGCTCAGACCGTCCATCCCGAAGCCGTCGGCGCCTGGGTCGCCGGTTTTTCCTTCGGCGCGTGGATCGGGATGCAGTTGTTGATGCGGCGACCGGAAATAGCCGGTTTCATTTCAATTGCGCCGCCGGCCAATTTGCATGATTTCACATTCCTTGCGCCGTGTCCGTCTTCCGGACTGATCATCCAAGGTGACCAGGACAAGGTGGTACCGCAAAAGGACGTTCAGGCCCTTGTCGACAAGCTGAAGTCGCAAAAGGGCATCATCATCGATCACGAGACCATCAAGGGCGCCAATCATTTCTTCGACGGCTTTGTCGATGAATTGATCGAAGCTTGCGCCGCCTATGTCGATCGAAGGCTTGCCCCAGACGCCGCAGCATAGCCCTGTCTTCGCGGGAATTTGCGCGCAATGAACGCTTTCAAGTCGGACCTGTTGCAGGTGCTCACCGAGCGCGGCTTCATTCATCAAGCGTCGGACGCCGAAGGGCTGGATGAGATCGCCGCCACCAGCCGCATCGTCGCCTATGTCGGCTATGATTGTACCGGACCGTCGCTCCATGTTGGCCATCTTCTCTCAATCATGATGCTGCGCTGGCTTCAGAAAGCCGGCCACAAGCCGATCACTTTGATGGGCGGAGGCACCACGCTGGTCGGCGATCCGTCAGGCAAGGATCATACGCGCCAGCTCCTCAAATACGAGCAGATCGAGACCAACAAGAAGAGTCTTCTCAGAGTCTTCGAGCGATTCCTTGACTACGGATCGGAGCCGACATCGTCGACGATGTCGGACAATGCCGAATGGCTGTCGGACGTCAACTATATCGACTTCCTGCGTGATGTCGGCCGCCATTTCTCGGTAAACAGGATGCTGTCGATGGAGTCGGTCAAGCTCCGCCTGGAGCGCGACCAGGAGCTTTCCTTTCTCGAATTCAACTACATGATCCTCCAAGCCTATGATTTCGTGGAGCTCAATCGGCGGACCGGCTGCACGCTGCAGATGGGTGGATCGGACCAATGGGGCAACATCGTCAACGGCATCGATCTCGGCCGGCGAATGGGAACGCCGCAGCTTTACGCTCTCACCTGCCCGCTCATCACTACCGCCTCCGGCGCCAAGATGGGGAAGACCGTGCAGGGGGCGATCTGGCTCAACCCGGACATGCTGTCGCCTTACGAATATTGGCAGTTCTGGCGCAATTGCGAAGACGGCGATGTCGAGCGATTCTTGAAGCTGTTTACCGATCTGCCGTTGGACGAGATCGCTCGGTTGGCGGATTTGCGTGACCAACAGATCAACGATGCGAAGAAGGTTCTGGCAACCGAGGCGACTGCGCTCCTCCACGGCCGCGCCGCCGCCGAGGGGGCAGCGGATACCGCGCGCCGCACCTTCGAGGAAGGCGAAAGCGGCGTCGCTTTGCCGACGATCACCGTCGCCAAAGGAGTGCTGGCGAAAGGATTGCCGGCGCTTGGCCTGTTTGTCGAGGCCGGCCTCGTCCGCTCAAACGGCGAGGCGCGAAGACAGATTCGCGGCGGCGGACTCAAGGTGAACGACCGGTCGCTCGCCGACGAGGGCACAATTCTCAGCGGTGCCGACCTGATCGACGGCGCGATCAAGCTATCGCTTGGCAAGAAGCGCCATGTGCTGGTGCGGGCGAGTTAGCAACTATTGGAATTGGAACAACTTCCGGAAGATCCCGGGCGTTATCGCAGACAGCGAATTGATTGCCATTGGGCATTGTCCATTGGACCGGCCACTTGGAAGGTGTTGCCAAACAGGCCCTCACGATTGCCGCCGCCTTTCGCCATTAAAGCCGATCACAGTGCCGAAGCTGCTGTTGATTGTGAGATCGATGGCTTCGCCGGTGGCGTCGATCTGGCCGCGGCCATCGAGGGCTTCGATTGGGTCGGACAGCAGCCCGAAACCCGGCGGGAAGACGCCATCGCCGGGGATGGCGGACATGGCGGCGCCGTCGTCGGCTCCGAGCACCGGTTCGACAGCGGGTGGCGTGTTGCTGTTGCCGAGGATAACAAGCCCGCCGTAGCGCCTGATTGAGAACCACGCATTGGCGATCTCGACCGATCGGACAACATCTCGCGGCGTCAGAAGCGCCATGGGACTGATTGCCAGCATTGTCGTCGGGATGCGGGCGACCTCTTGATCGAGGCTGTCGAAAATGGAAATGTCTTTCAACCGAACAACAAGGTCGATCACCGGATCGATATCCAACGCAGCACTTGAGACACTGGCGGCGTAGCGATCGTCCAACGCTCGCTTGATCGCCGCGTCGATTTGGTTGCGTAGAAGGGTACCTCAGCCGATTGGCTGATCAAGAACGCCAATGCCGCCGCGAGACTAATGGCGAAAGACGATGCCGACGGCGCAAATCGCCGCCTTGCGGAGGCCGCTACGCCACATCGATTGCCGGATTTCGGCAAGTTCAGCCTCGACGGAGAACTTGACCAGTCGTTCGCGAACAAGGCCAGGATTGTGCAGCATCTATGCGGCCCCGTCCCGCTGCCTGCCGCACTGCAATGGAACCGCTTCGGGGCGGCTTTCCGCGCACTCGATGCCGGGATGACCACCCACCAATCGGCCGGCCAGCTACTCGGAACGATGGTGCGAAAGCCCGTCCTACCATCCGCGCGTTGTCCCCTGGTCGGCACTGTAGACGAAAGGAACACCAATGAGCGAGATAGCAATCGGAGAAAATGCACCCGATTTTGAGCTTCTGACGGATAGCGGCGGACATTTTCGGCTGTCCGAGCAAGCTGGCAAGGCCATCGTCCTTTATTTCTACCCGAAAGACGACACCCCGGGTTGCACCACCGAGGCCATCGCCTTCACTGGGCTGGCTGACCAATTTGCTGCAGCCGGCGCAACAATCCTGGGCATCTCCCCCGATTCGGTACAGTCGCATAACAAGTTCAAGGCCAAGCATGAATTGGCGATCCAGCTTGCCGCCGATACGGAGAAAGAAGTCGTCAACCTCTACAAAATCTGGGTGAAGAAGTCCCGCTATGGCCGAGACTATATGGGCGTTGAGCGAACGACGGTATTGGTCGGAGCCGATGGACGCATCGCTGATATTTGGCGGAAAGTGAAAGTGCAGGGACACGCCGAAGCGGTACTTGAAGCAGTCAAGGAATTGAGCTGATCGAACTCCTTGTTCCGAGGCAAGGGATCATTAACCTTAACCCTTTCTAATGACTGGCATCCGGCGTTTACCCACCCTCCGGCCCCGGTCCCATGAGTCAAGCGCAAAGCCAGGTGCACGGCCGAAATATTCGTTCGTTTCGGAAGGGCCCGCATCACGTCATCATCGCCCGCGGCGACAAGGTGCGGTCGTTTGCGATACGGCCTCGATCACTGATCATCGGGGCGCTGCTGGCGATCTTGGTGGTCAGCGGCATAATATCAGGCGGGGCGTACTCCTTCCTCAAAGACGACCTGGTCATAAGCTCCGTCGCCGAGCAAAGCCGGATCCGGCAGGATTACGAGCTTCGAATCGCCGATCTCTACCGCCAGATGGACGCGGTAGTCAGCCGCCAGCTAGTCGAACGCGAGGCCCTCAGCGGCCAGGTCGCCGAATTGATCGAGCGCCAGGGTCAGCTGGTCGAGCGCCAGCGATTACTCACCGGCCTTGCCAGTGACGCGCTCGCCGCCGGCATCGATGTGCTGCCGATGCTGGCACCGTTGCCCCTGGCCAATCCGCTGCGAGAGAACCCACCGGAAACGAATGGGATCGGCGGCCCGCTCGACCCGACAGTCACCGGCGCGGTTGATCCCGACAAAAATGTCGGCATCCCCCAGTTGGATTCCCTTGCGATAATCGTACACACGGCGGATTGGGTGGAGGAAAACCAACGGGATGCCTTGGCGACGCTAGCCGAGGCGATCACCGAACGGACTGGCCAGCTAGCCTCGGCCCTACGGTCTCTTGGCTATGCTGGCGCGACCCCCGGTATCGGTGGGCCGTTGGTTCCCGCTGTTGGGGATGCGGATTTCGAGGATGTCTCCACCGAGCTTGCCGAGTTCGCCCGGATGCGGGAATTCGCGCTAAGCCTGCCCTTGGCCCGGCCACTGCCTCGGCTGGATGTCAGCAGCGGCTATGGGCGCCGGGTCGACCCCTTCCTGGGACAATCGGCGATGCATACCGGGGTCGATCTCCGGGCCGCCTCTGGCACCATCGTCCATGCCACGGCACCCGGAACGGTGATCGCCGCTGGCGTCAGTGGTGGCTATGGCAAGATGGTGGAAATCGACCATGGCAGTGGCATCGTCACCGCCTATGCGCATCTATCCAGCATCTCGGTTCGGGTCGGCCAAGCGATCGGTGCCGGCAACAGTGTTGGCCGCGTCGGCAGCACTGGCCGAAGCACCGGCCCCCATCTCCACTATGAAATCCGCAAGGACGACCGCAGCATCGATCCGATGGCGCATCTGCTGACCGGACGGGAAATCGTCGGACTGCTTTAACCTACCTTTTCCTCCGCCCCTTTAGCAGCGCTGCCGCCGACCCGCTCCGCCAATGCCGCTTCGAGAAACGGATCGATGTCCCCATTGAGGACTTCCATTGGGCTGGGGCTCTCGATACCGGTGCGAAGATCTTTCACCAACTGATATGGCTGCAGAACATACGAGCGAATCTGGTGGCCCCAGCCGATTGTTGTCTTTGACGACGCTTCGGCCATAGCCGCTTCCTCTCGCTTCTCGAGCTCCGTTTCGTAAAGCCGTGCCCGTAGCATCTTCCACGCTGTGTCTCGGTTCTTGTGCTGTGATCGCTCGCTCTGGCAGGTGACCTGGATGCCAGTTGGCAAATGAGTCAGCCGCACCGCAGAATCGGTGGTGTTGACGTGCTGCCCGCCGGCGCCCGATGCGCGGTAGGTATCGGTGCGCACTTCAGCTGGATCGATGTCGATGGTGATCGAATCGTCGATCACCGGATAGACGCCGACGCTAGCGAATGAGGTATGGCGCCGCGCAGCGGAATCGAAGGGAGAAATGCGGACCAGGCGGTGAACGCCCGATTCGGTCTTTAGCCAACCATAGGAATTGAGACCCTTGACCATGATCGTGGCCCGCTTGATGCCGGCCTCCTCTCCGGCATGCTCCTCCAGATAATCGACCTTGTGGCCATGCTGCTCCGCCCAGCGGGCGTACATTCGCACCAGCATTTGGGCCCAGTCCTGGCTTTCGGTACCCCCGGCTCCGGCATGGACCTCAACGAAGGTGTCGTTGGCATCGGCCTCGCCGGACAGCATCGTCTCGGTCTGGCGGCGCTGGGTCTCGGTCAACAAATCGCGCAGCCGGTTCTCGGCCTCTGCGACAATAGAATCGTCGCCCTCAGCCTCGCCGAGTTCGATCAGCTCCGCACTATCGGCCACATCACGGTCGAGTTGCTCGACCGCCTCAATTTGATCCGACAATTGCTGCCGCTCGCGCATCAATTTCTGCGCCGCCTGAGGGTCATCCCAAAGGGTTGGATTCTCGACCTGACCATTCAGCTCGCTCAGCCTGGCGTTCGCTCGATCCCAGTCAAAGATGCCTCCTCAGCAGAGCCATCGCCTGCTGAATTTGATCAAGGATCGCTTGGGTTTCAGCGCCCATTGTTCGGTTCCGTGTTCGTCAGCGAATATCGGGGAAGTGGCGACGATGGCCGGCAGTCGATCGGAGTCAATTGCCGGTTCAGTAAAGCCCGCCCTGGCCCAGGATCACAGCGCGGTCGGCATTTGGATCAACGATCAGGGGCTCACCAAGTGCGTCGACAAATCCGATTATCGAGAAATTACTCGGCGGCGAGGTGCCAGGCCTGAAGGCTTCGAGAATGGTGCCCTCTTCGCCGCCGGCGACCCGGAGGCCGGTTGTCCGATCGATCGGGATCAACTGCATGCCAGGTGGGACGGTGAACGGAATGGGAGGCGAATCGGCGAGCGCGATCGACATGAAGTCGGTGAACACCGGCGCCGCCAGAACGCCGCCGGTGTTGCCGGAGCCAAGACTCTGTGGAGTGTCGTAGCCGATGAAGACGCCGACCACGAGATCGGGCGAATAACCGACAAACCAAGCGTCATAGAAGTCGTTGGTGGTTCCGGTCTTGCCTGCGATCGGCCGTCCGACCGCCCGCACCGCCGTCGCGGTCCCTCGTTGCACCACGCCCTCGAGCATCGAGGTGACTTGGTAGGCGGTCATCGGATCCAGCACCTGGGCACGATTGTCGACGATTAACGGCTCCTCCTGCCCAGCCCACTCCGTGGCGACGCAATCGACGCAAACCCGCTCCTCGTGCTGGAATATGGTGTTGCCGTCGCGGTCCTGGACCCGGTCGATCAAGGTCGGGGTCACGGAACGTCCGCCATTGGCAAAGACCGAGAAGCCGGCGACCATGCGCAAGACCGTTGTTTCGCCTGAACCCAGCGCCATCGCCAGCACCGGCACGAGATTGTCATAGATGCCGAATCGTTCGGCGTATTCGGCGACCAACGGCATGCCCATGTCCTGCGCTAGCCGCACCGTCATCACATTGCGTGATTGCTCGATCCCTGTGCGAAGCGTCGAGGGGCCGTAATAACGGTTGGAATAGTTTTGCGGGCGCCAGATCTCCTCGGTCACTTCCTGAACGATTTCAATCGGCGCATCCATCACCACCGAGGAGGGGGTGTAACCATTGTCTAGCGCGGCGGCGTAGACGAACGGCTTGAACGACGAGCCAGGCTGCCGCAGCGCCTGGGTAGCGCGGTTGAACTGGCTGGACGAGAAGCTGAAACCACCAACCATCGCCAATACCCGACCGGTCGTCGGATTCATGGCGACAATGGCGCCGTTGACAGCGGGCTCTTGGCGAAGCCGATAGACTTCACCGGCAACCTTCTCGACATAGACGACATCGCCGACCGAGAGCACATTCCCGGCCCATTCGCGCTGATCGGCAGGGATTGTCCCGGTCTCGCGGTCGGCGGACAATCCGCCGGCCGGATCGCGGCGCGGCTGCAATCCGATCCTCGCGGTGTCCGCATTTACTTCCAGCACCGCTGCCAAGCGCCATTCGAACACGTCCGACAAGGCCTGAATTTCGCCGAGGCCGAGGCCCCAATCATCGCCTAGATCGATGGTCGCGACAGGTCCACGCCAACCATACGCTTCGTCATATTCGACCAGTGCATCCATCAGCACCTTGCGGCCGAGAACCTGCAGGTTCGGATCGAGCGAGGTGCGAACCGACAGCCCGCCGCCATAGAGCACCTCTTCGCCATATACCTGGAGAAGTTCGCGGCGCACCTGCTCCGTAAAATAGTCGGCGGTCCGGGTCGGAATCCCACCCAAAGCGGCAATCTCGTCAGCGTAGTTCGCCTGGAAAAAATCTTCATGCGGTGAGTCGAAATACTCGGCCGAGAACACCCGCGGGTTGTCGGCCTGGACCACCACGCCCAGCGGTTCTGCTTTAGCAGCCTCACCTTCCTCGGCGGTGATATGACCGTTCTCGACCATGCGATCGATGACCCAATTGCGGCGCTCCACAGCGCGATCCGGGAAGCGGAATGGATGATAGGTCGGCGGCCCCTTGAGCAGGGCAGCGAGATAGGCGGATTCGGCGATTGAGAGTTCGTGGACTGACTTGTTGAAATAGATAAGCGCTGCGGAAGCGACGCCGTGCGAGCGGAGACCGAACTCATTCGCATTGAGATAGAGTTCGAGGATCTCGTCCTTGGTGAAGGCCGTCTCGATCCTGAGCGCGAGAATTGCCTCCTTCACCTTGCGGTCCCAAGTCTGATCCGAGCTCAGCAGGAAGTTTTTCGCCACTTGTTGGGTGATGGTCGAAGCGCCAACCAGCCGGTCGGTACCGGTCAAATAGTCCTGGACGTTCTGCAGCGCGGCCCGGGCGATGCCGTAATAGTCGAGGCCGGAATGCGAGTAGAAATTCTTGTCCTCGGCGGAGAGCACGGCTGCCTTCAGCCGTTCCGGGATCGCCTCGATCGGCAGATACATCCGGCGCTCGCGAGCGAATTCAGCGATCAACTGGCCATCGGCGGCGTGGACACGAGTCATGATCGGCGGCGAATATTCGTTCAGCACTTCATAGCTCGGCACATCGGCCGAAATATCCGAGATGTACCAAGCAGCCGCAGCGGCGAGCGCTAGAAAAAGCACGGCTCCGATCCCAAATAAATAACCGACAACACGAACCAACATCTCGCTTTAGTTCCAGCTCCGACCATGGCTATCGGTCGTCAGCGGCCGGCTTGGCGGTCGGCGTCCGAGGACACTGGGCGCGCGGCCGGCAGCAGGGTGAGATGCGCGATCTCGACTGACCTAATTGTCTCCGCCGCCCGTTCATTTGTCACATCACCTTTTCCCGGCCGCAATTAGGCGGCCACTGGGCGATTCTTGGCGCTAATTTAGGCGCCGAGAAGGCGGCCCGTTACGGTCGGTCCAGTCGTTGCATCAAGGCAACAACCCTACGGCACCATGTTATCGGCGATTCGGGTTGCGAAGAAGGCGTCTATAGCGCCGACTATCGAGGCTGCCGTCTGCCGGCGCCAGACCTCGGTCTGCAGGGTCTGCACATCCTGCGCGTTTGAGAGGAAGCCCAGCTCGATCAGAACCGATGGAACATCTGGAGCCATCAGCACCACGAAGCCGGCCTTCTGATGCGGATTGTTGGACAGCAAAGTCGTGGCCCCCAAATGTTCGATTATGTCGCGTGCGAGAAGAACGGAAAGGTTCCTAGTCTCGCGACGGGCAAGGTCGATCAGAATGTCGGCGACCTCATTGGTGGCGTTGTGAATATTCATGCCGGCGAGGATGTCCGATTGGTTCTCGCGCGCCGCGATCGCCGCAACCATCTGATTCGAGGCGCGTTCGGACACGGTGTAGACGGCTGTGCCACGGACCGATGCGACACTGAAGGAATCGGCGTGAATTGATAGGAAGATGTCGGCACCCAACGACCGTGCGAACTCGACGCGATCGGTCAGCGTCAGGTAGCTGTCATCGTCGTGCGTCAAAGCCACCTCATAGTGTCCGGTCGCCTGCAACTGCTCGGCCAATTCCTGCGAAAAGGCGAGCACGATGTCCTTTTCTCGGACGTTTGCGGCGCCGATCGCGCCCGGGTCGATGCCGCCATGGCCGGGATCGATCACTACCATCAACCGCCCGTCATCGGCGTTGTTGGTCAAGCGGGGTGCGGGCGTTGCACCACCTGACTGCCGGTAGTCGAGCGCGGCGGCAAGAAACGCCTCGCGGCTGGTGGTGACGAGGTCAATGACCAACCGCGCCGGCTGGCCCTCGACCGCCGGAATGACAAAATAGTCAGCTACTTCGACCGGCTCGGTCACATCCAGGACGATTCGCGATTGTCCACGCGAGATAAGCCCAAATCGATAGGCGGAAATCAGTGCAAAACCGTTTGCGCCGGTTCCCGGCTCGAGCTGGAAATGAATCTCGGGAAGATCGATCACGATCCGGTAGGGATCGGCGAGCGAGAACACATCTATCTCAACCCCGTCGGTGAGGTCGGCGATGAAACGGGTACGGTTCTGGTCACCGACAACCCTGGTCGCGGTCAAGATGTTGAGGCCCTCGGCTGGCTGAGCTGCAGCGGCAGAAGCGATCGCGGCGGCCATGGCCATCGAGACCAGAAACAGAGTCAGGCGACCGGCCGGATCGACGGTGCTTGTAGTCACAGGCTCCCTCGAAATTTACGATTCTCGCCGAGACGCGAACTCATGAATACTAGACCATGACGGCGGATTGGTTAACCGGTACCTGACGGTTCCGGGCGCAAGTTGGCAAGTGGCGCGGTTGTTTGCGGTCGCGCCCGACAGCCTTGCAACGAAGGCTCGTTCCGCATACAGGTGTGGCGCAGGCTTCCATCCAACAGTCGGAGACTTTTTCTCGGCCAAGCTCTTGTTTTGTTTGACGAGCGCGGTTCTTTTGGCCGGGTTAGATAGTCTTCGAGAGGCGGTTGCGGGCGCTTGTAATCGCCTTTGGCGGGACCCATACCCGATCGTGAAGCCGCGATAAGGCATCCGGTCGGAAAGTCTTCGTTCGGGCCCGTTGAGGTCCTTGGTGCGGCTCAGTTCATGCGAGATTTCGCATTGTCACACACGCCTTTTTCGTCCCGATCGTCGCGATCCAACACGGTACCTCAATGGCGCCGCGCTGCGTGCGAGGGATCGGCGACTAGTCATTTCGTCCACTTTCAACCCTGCGACCAAGCCAGCGCGATTAGCGCGCGGATCGATAGCTCGATCCGCTGCCCTGCCGAAGCCGGTCGCGAAAGGTTTTTCAATGCCAAACAAGATGCTTATCGACACCGACCACCCGGAGGAAACCCGGGTCGTGGTCGTGCGCGGCAGTCGGGTCGAGGAATTCGACTATGAATCTGCGACGCGTAAACAGCTCCGCGGCAACATCTACCTTGCCAAGGTAATCCGAATCGAGCCATCGCTTCAGGCGGCCTTCGTCGAGTATGGCGGCAACCGCCACGGGTTCCTCGCCTTCTCGGAGATTCATCCAGACTACTACCAAATCCCGGTCGCTGATCGCCAAGCTTTGATCGAGGCCGAGGAGCAGGAATCGAAGGCGTTTAGCAACGGTGGCGCCGATGCGGCCGAGACCAGTGATGACGAGCCGGCGAAGCAAGCCGACGACACCGATTCTGATGCCGACCCCGTTGCAGACGAGGAAGCATCAACCGAATCAGTTGACGGCGGCAACAACGATCAAGCCTCCAATGGCGATGGCGGTTCCGGAGAGGAATCGGTCGAGTCGGTCGGTGCGGAGGACGCTTTGGAGGAGCTGCCGGTACGACGCCGGACGCGAGCACGGCACTACAAGATCCAGGAGGTGATCCGTCGGCGCCAAGTGCTGCTGGTCCAGGTCGTCAAGGAAGAGCGCGGCAATAAGGGCGCTGCCCTGACAACCTATTTGTCGCTGGCTGGCCGCTATTCAGTGTTGATGCCCAACACTAACCGCGGCGGCGGCATCTCTCGCAAGATCACAACCCCCGCGGATCGAAAGCGTCTGAAGGCGGTGGCGACCGATCTCGATGTGCCGCAGGGCATGGGCGTGATCCTGCGGACTGCAGGCGCCAGCCGCACCAAGGCCGAAATCAAGCGTGATTTCGAGTATCTCCTCCGTCTGTGGGAGAGCGTGCGCGAACTCACCCTGCGGTCGAGCGCACCCTCGCTCGTTTATGAGGAGGGCAGCCTCATCAAACGGGCAATCCGTGACCTCTACGGACGCGACGTCAATGAGATCCTGGTGGCCGGCGAGGGCGGATATCGCGAGGCCAAGGACTTCATGCGCATGCTGATGCCGAGCCACGCGAAGAACGTCCAGCCCTATCGAGATTCGCAGCCATTGTTCGCCAAATTTGGGGTCGAGGCTCAGCTGGACGTGATGTTCTTGCCGCAAGTGTCGCTTCCCGCCGGCGGGTATATCGTCATCAATCAAACCGAGGCGCTGGTGTCGATCGACGTTAATTCAGGTCGTTCGACACGAGAACACAGCATCGAGGACACTGCCCTCCAGACCAATCTCCAGGCAGCGGAGGAAGTGGCGCGGCAGTTGCGCCTTCGTGATCTCGCTGGCCTGGTGGTGGTCGATTTCATCGACATGGAGGAACGCCGGAACAACCGTTCGGTCGAGCGGCGGATCAAGGATTTCCTCAAGGACGATCGGGCCCGGATCCAGGTCGGGCGGATATCGCATTTCGGCCTGTTGGAAATGTCACGGCAGCGAATCCGCACTGGCGTTTTGGAGAGTACGAGCGAGATTTGCCAACATTGTGTGGGGACCGGTCATGTCCGCTCCGCAGCTTCGGTAGCGCTGCATGTGCTGCGGTCGCTGGAAGACCATCTGCTAAAGGGGGTTACGCACCACCTCAATGTCCGAACCCGAACCAATGTCGCGCTTTATATCCTCAATCAGAAGCGCGCCAATCTCTCGGAGCTGGAGCAGCGTTTCGGCCTGTTCATCAACATTGTTGCCGATGAGACTGTGACGAGCGCGGCGCATTTCGTGCTGGACCGCGGCGATCCGATCGAGGCGAGATCGGCTGTGCCGACTTCGATTCAGCCGACTTCGGTACAACCCGACCATGCTGTGGAAGCCGCCGAAGCCGAAACGGATGAGGCCGACGACAACACTGACGCTGAGCGCGCCGACGAGCAGCGAGCAGAGATCCAGGAAAGGCCGCGGAAGCGTCGGCGACGCCGGCGCCGGAGCGAAGGTGCTTCAGAGCCGGCAAAAGCGGATCGAGAGCCGGCGGAGGACATCGCGGTCGAGGCGGCTGAGGACGAGATCGTCGATGGTATCGCAGCCGAAGTCGAACCGAGCGCTGAGGTAAGCGCGGAGCAACCTCGTCGTCGCCGTCGTGGCCGGCGTGGCGGACGCCGCTCGAAGCGGGCCAGCAGCGGGACGTCATCGGCCATCGACACCAATGCCGACACCGAATCCGGTGTCGCGGAGGCTGAATCCGCTGATGCGATGAGCCGCGCCTATGAGATTGCCAAGGAGCTGGGTTCACCGGTGATGCAGCCCAATGCCCGCTCAGATGCTGAACGGGACGACGTCGGGCCGGTTGATGGCGGGCCCGAATCCGGTGCGGCGGAGGTGGAACCGAAGGCGGCCGCGGCGCCAAACCGAAGCCACGGGGCGAAAGAACGGATCTTGGATGAAACCGAACCGCCGACCGAGTCCGGTGCAGCAAATGGTGACGATGCCGAGCAGCCGCCGCCGAAAGCCGCCCGTCGAGCCGGATGGTGGCAGCGCCGGAGCTTCTTCTGATGGTGGTTGGCGATCGGCAAAAAGGCCTGTAGTTTCGAACGCGATGAAACGGTTCCTACTGCAATTCTTCACTTGGTGGCACGGTCAAACGCTGGGCACGCGTCTCTACACTTGGCGGCGCGGGCAACTGGTCGGGACCGACCAGGCTGGCCACCGCTATTATCACGATCGGCGGACGGACCGGCGCTGGGTGATCTACAGCGGTATTGTCGAAGCGTCGAAGGTGCCGCCCGGTTGGAATGCCTGGCTCCACCACAATTCAGACAGCCCGCCATCGGAAGAGGATTATCAACCACACGATTGGGAGCTGCCACACCTTCCTAATGCCACCGGCACGCCGCACGCCTATCGGCCGCCGGGCTCGATCTTGTCGCCGGAGCTAAGGCCGCGAGTGACCGGCGACTACGATCCCTGGAATCCGTAGGGCCGCATCGGCGATCGTCGCGCCGTCTGCTGTCACGGTTGAATCGTCTACCCCCTGAATGTCGGTGATGACGGTCTGGCGATGCCTGATCGTCGGTTGACTCATAAGCGACTCGTCTTAGGCTGACAGTTCGGTTTGTGTAGCGGGTTCGATGGACCCGCAGCCCCATCCAAATTAAGCTTTCTGGGCGGCCTGGTCGTGCGCCGGGCAGTGGTGGCGTTTGCCTCGGGGAAGATTCGGGTGGCGAGGTAAGATGGCTCGCCCACGAGAATTTATTGGGGGGCTCGGAATAGCTTATGCGGATCGAACGGCACTACACCAGGGACCAGGCTTCACCCTATGATGGAGTGGCCTTCCGCACGACAAAGAGCGAGATCCGCAACCCGGATGGCTCACTAGTCTTTCGTTTGGATGGGATCAGCGTTCCACAGAACTGGAGCCAAGTTGCCGCCGACATCATTGCCCAGAAATATTTCCGCAAGGCGGGAGTCCCGGCCAAGCTGAAGCGGGTCGAGGAGAACAGCGTTCCGTCCTGGCTTTGGAGATCGGTGGCGGATGAGGAGGCGCTGGCCGAGCAGTCGGAAGATCGGCGATACGTTAGCGAACTCGATTCTCGTCAGGTGTTCGATCGGCTTGCCGGTGCGTGGACATATTGGGGCTGGAAAGGGGGTTACTTCACCGCCGAAGCGGACGCCAAGGCGTTTCTCGACGAGATCCGATTCATGCTGGCGACGCAGAAGGCAGCGCCGAATTCTCCGCAATGGTTCAACACCGGCCTTCATTGGGCCTATGGCATCGACGGTCCGAGCCAGGGTCACTTTTATACCGATCACGAGACCGGCCGGGTTGCCGCCTCGACGTCGGCTTATGAGCGGCCGCAGCCGCACGCCTGCTTCATCCAATCGATCAGCGACGATCTCGTCAATGATGGTGGGATCATGGATTTGTGGGTGCGCGAGGCGCGCCTGTTCAAATATGGATCCGGCACCGGCAGCAATTTCTCGCTGTTGCGCGGCGCGGGGGAGAAGCTCTCCGGCGGAGGCAAATCGTCCGGGTTGATGAGCTTCCTCAAGATCGGCGACCGCGCCGCCGGGGCGATCAAGTCCGGTGGCACCACGCGGCGCGCGGCCAAGATGATTGTGGTCGACATCGATCACCCAGATATCGAGGCCTATATCAATTGGAAGGTCAAAGAGGAGCAAAAGGTCGCCGCTCTCGTCACCGGCTCTAAAATCGTCTCCCAGCATCTTCGGGCCATCCTCAAAGCCTGCATCAATTGTGAAGGCGAGAGCGACGCCTGCTTCGACCCGTCCAAGAACCCGGCGCTGAAGCGCGAGATCAAGGCGGCGAAGAAGGCGCAGGTTCCAGAGAACTACATTCAGCGGGTGATCCAATTTGCCCGCCAGGGTTACACCGAGATGACCTTTCCGGTATTCAACACCGACTGGGATTCCGAAGCCTATCTCACCGTCTCGGGCCAGAACTCCAACAACTCGGTGCGCGTTACTGACGGCTTCCTGAAGGCGGTCGAAGCCGATGGCGAGTGGGATTTGACGGCACGGATCACCGGTGAGCCGATCAAGACAGTCAGGGCGGGCGAATTGTGGGAGCAGATCGGCTTTGCAGCCTGGGCGTCGGCCGATCCCGGCATCCAATATCACACCACGATCAATGACTGGCATACCTGCGCGGAGTCGGGACCGATCCGCGCCTCCAATCCGTGCTCCGAATACATGTTCCTCGACGACACGGCGTGCAATCTGGCTTCGCTCAATCTAATGCAGTTCCGTGAGGCCGACGGCCGTTTCGACGTCGACAACTTCACCCACGCTACGCGACTTTGGACCATCGTCCTCGAAATCTCGGTGATGATGGCGCAGTTCCCCTCGCGCAAGATCGCCGAGCTCTCTTACCGTTACCGCACGCTCGGTCTCGGCTTCGCAAATATCGGCGGCCTGCTGATGTCGTCCGGCATGCCTTATGATTCCGACGAGGGTCGAGCGATCTGCGGCGCGATCACGGCGCTAATGACAGGCACCGCCTACACAACCTCGGCCGAGATGGCCGGCGAGCTCGGTGCGTTCCGCGGATATAACATGAACCGCAGCACTATGCTGCGAGTGATGCGCCATCATCGGCTGGCGGCACATGGCGAGATCGCAGGTTACGATAGCCTGGCCACTCCGCCGGTGCCACTCGACCATAAATCCTGCTCCGACAAGCGGCTGATCGAATCGGCAGTAGCCGCCTGGGACACAGCGCTCCGTCTCGGCGAAGAGCACGGCTATCGGAACGCGCAGGCCTCGGTGGTCGCGCCGACCGGAACCATCGGCTTGGTGATGGATTGCGACACCACCGGCATCGAGCCCGATTTTGCGCTGGTGAAATTCAAGAAGCTCGCCGGCGGCGGTTATTTCAAGATCATCAATCGCGCTGTGCCGCAGGCGCTGACGACGCTCGGCTATGACAAGGAAGCGATCAAGGCGATCGAGGGTTACGCGGTCGGTCACGGCACCCTGAAAGGCGCGCCGAGCATCAATCACGAAACACTCGCCGCCAAAGGCTTCACCGAGGAAAAGATTGCGGCGCTCGAGGCCGGTGTCAAGCAAGCCTTCGACATCAAATTCGCATTCAACAAATGGACCCTGGGGGAAACGTTCTGCCGGGATGTACTCGGCTTCAACGAAGAGCAGCTGGGCGACCCAAAATTCAACATCCTCGAAGCGATCGACTTCTCCAAGGCCGACATCGAGGCGGCGAATATATATTGTTGCGGAGCGATGACGCTGGAGGGTGCGCCCGGCCTAAAGCAGGAGCACTTGCCGGTGTTCGACTGCGCCTCGCCCTGCGGACGGATCGGCAAGCGCACGCTTTCCGTCGATAGCCATATCAAGATGATGGCCGCCGCGCAGCCCTTCGTTTCGGGCGCCATCTCCAAGACCATCAACATGCCGAATGATGCAA
Source organism: Kaistiaceae bacterium (assembly GCA_963667605.2). Taxonomy (GTDB): domain Bacteria; phylum Pseudomonadota; class Alphaproteobacteria; order Rhizobiales; family Kaistiaceae; genus JADLGL01. The sequence continues at coordinate 278,582 of CAXXUZ010000001.1, read as the reverse complement.
CGGTCGAAGACTGCAAGAACGCATACATGCTGTCCTGGCGCCTCGGGCTGAAGGCCAATGCGCTCTATCGTGATGGCTCGAAGCTATCGCAACCGTTGAATGCGCAATTGATTGTCGACGATGACGAGGACGACGCCGAGGAGGTCGCGGCCGAACTGGCGTCGAGGCCCGCTATCAAGAAAGCGGAAGCGATCGCAGAGCGCATCGTCGAGAAGCATATCGAGCGTGTCGTCGAGGTACGCAAGCGTGAGAAGATGCCCGACCGCCGCACCGGCTATACCCAGAAGGCGATCGTCGGCGGACATAAGGTCTATCTCCATACCGGCGAATATGGCGACGGCCGCATCGGCGAGATCTTCATCGACATGCACAAGGAAGGCGCGGCCTTCCGGGCGATGATGAATAATTTCGCGATCGCGATCAGCCTCGGCCTGCAATATGGTGTGCCGCTGGAAGAGTATGTCGAGGCCTTCACGTTCACCCGATTCGAGCCGGCGGGGATGGTGTTGGGCAATGATCACATCAAGAACGCGACCTCGATCCTCGACTACCTTTTCCGCGAGCTGGCGATCTCCTATCTCGGCCGCAATGATCTTTCTCATGTCAATCCCGAAGAGATCGGCTCGACTACGATCGGCAGCGGCGAAAACAAACAGAAGGCGCCGCCCGAAGCGATCGTCAGCCATGGCTTGACGCGCGGCCGGGTGACGCGTCTTGGCTTGGTCGACAAGCGCGGCTCCGGCGGCGGCCCGACCGGATCGCACGACAACAAGGTGACCGCGATCGGCGGCGGCCGCGCGATCGCCAGCGCCGGCGCGGCGGCGGCACTTAGACAGCTTGAGCCGGAGGAAGCAAAGGAGACCACATCCGAAGTCTCCAACGAGACCGTTATGGTCGAAGAGACGGTGGTGGAAACCTCGCTCGTGACGACCGAAATCAGCATCGAGATGAGCGAGACCACGAAGTCGCGATCGGCGGGTGAAGATCCGCGCATCATCGAAGCGCGGATGAAAGGCTATGTCGGCGAGGCGTGTCCGGAGTGCGGAAACTTTACACTGGTGCGCAACGGTACCTGTTTGAAATGCGACACGTGCGGCGGCACGACCGGATGTAGTTAGGCAGCGTTCGCACTCGATGTGATTTCCGTCCCGCACCGATTCGACACCCTCTCCGTATCGCTTCTTTGCTGCGGATAAGGTCGATACAATCCTAACCTTTCGGTCACACCTACTGGTATAGGTGGCGGTTGTGTGGCAGGCGATGCTTTGTGAATCGCAGATGATTCGCGCGCCACAGATCAGATTCATTATAATCCTGCGGAGAGAACTTATGGCTGTTGATAGAAGAGCGACCATAGCCAGAAGAGGCACGTTGTCGCGCGCACGTCGGGCCCGCACCAAGGCGAGAGCGACCAGGAGGCCGGCCACGCGAACGGTAAGCGCCGCCAAGACGGCGGGCCGCGCGGTGAAAGCGGGCTCTGCCAATACGACCAGGACAACGTCGCGAGCGACGAAGTCGACTGCAACGAAGGTCAAGCCGGGCGCAAAGAAGCCAGCGGCTCGGAAGACGGCAGCCAAGAGGACGACCGTGGCGAAGAAGCCGGCGACTCGGAAGACGGTCGCCAGGAAGACGACCACGGCGAAGAAGCCAGCGGCTCCGAGGACGGTCGCCAAGAAGAAGACGACAGCGAAGAAGCCGGCGACTCGGAAGACGGTCGCCAGGAAGACGACCACGGCGAAGAAGCCAGCGGCTCCGAAGACGATCGCCAAGAAGAAGACGACGGTGAAGAAGTCGGCAGCTCGGAAGACGATCGCCAAGGCAGCCACGAAACGCAAGGCAGGCGTGGCCAAGAAGCCTGCCGCTGGTAAATCAGCTGCGCGCGGTTCGGCGCGAACAACGACGCATCGGGGCACCGGGAAGAGGTAATCACATCACAGGCTGCCGCTGGGCCTTCTGTCTAGCAATAGTCTCGCAAGAGATGGCTCCCGAGCCCGCCCAGCCGATTGTCCTGGGCGGGTTTTTCATTTGCGTGCACCATTCTAGTGGATGGAATCTAACGCTTGATGCCCGCATCTGACAGCGGCGATGATTTTGTCGGGATCCTTTGTCCAGATGAAGGGCTGCGGATCGTTGTTGGTGTGTTCGAGGAAGCGGTTGATGGTGGCCTGGAGATCGACGATCGAGTGGAAGACGCCGCGCTTGAGACGTTGCTTTGCGAGCTTTGCGAAGAAACCTTCGACGGCGTTGAGCCAGGAGCAGGATGTTGGGGTGAAGTGGAAGAAAAAGCGCGGATGGCACGTAAGCCACCCGCGGACCTTGGGATGCTTGTGGGCGGCGTAGTTGTCGAGGATCACATGGACCAGCTTTCCCGCGGGCACGTCGGCCTCGATGGCGTTGAGGAAGCGAATGAACTCTTGGTGTCGATGGCGCTGCATGCACCGGCCGATGACACGCCCTTCGAGCACGTTCAGCGCGGCGAACAGCGTGGTCGTGCCGTGCCGCTTGTAGTCATGCGTCATCGTGCCCGCGCGTCCCGTCTTCATCGGCAGCCCGGGTTGGGTGCGGTCGAGCGCCTGGATCTGGCTCTTCTCGTCAACCGACAGGACAACGGCGTGCGCCGGCGGATCGACATAAAGGCCGACGATGTCCCGCAGCTTGGGAATGAACTCCGGGTCACGCGACAGCTTGAACTGCCGGACCCGGTGGGGCTGAAGCGGGGATTATATACTTGACGGAATGATCCTTGTCCATCTATCCATAGCACATGAAATCGAATTGGCGTAACCGGACGCTGTTTCACGGCGACAACCTTGCTGTTCTTAGAGGCATGAATAGCGAGACCGTGGACCTGATTGCCACGGACCCGCCGTTCAATAAGAGCAAGGACTTTCACGCGACCCCCGATAGCCTTGCGGCAGGCGCCAGCTTCCAAGACCGCTGGTCTTGGGAGAAGGACGTTCACCGAGACTGGGTTGACCAGATCACCGACGACTATCCTCGGCTCATGGAGGCTATCGAGAGCGCTCGATACGCACATAGCGATGGTATGGGCGCATTTATGTGCTTCATGGCCGTGCGGCTGCTGGAGATGCGCCGCGTGCTTAAGCCCTCAGGCTCGATCTACCTGCACTGCGACCCAACGGCCAGCCACTACCTCAAGGCGGTTATGGACGCGATTTTCGGGTGGAGGGACTTCCGGAACGAAATAATCTGGCGACGGACGGGGTCTCACAATTCCGCCGACAGATTTGGACCGATTCATGACGTAATTTTGTTCTACGCAAAGCCGCGATACAAACACACTGTTCGGATAGCCCCATATCTCCGTGGCCACGTCGCAGAGTACTTCAAAAAATCGGATGCTCGTGGGCGGTACTGGACCAATTCAATTCATGGTTCGGGCACTCGAAATGGAGAGAGTGGGAAGCCGTGGCGAGGCTTTGACCCTACTGCCGTTGGGCGGCATTGGGCTATCCCGAACGATTTAGTTACGGCCTTCGGGATTGATGCAGCATTACCGCAGCATGAAAAACTGGATGCCTTATATGAACGCGGCCTGATTGATTTGCCGTCAGAGGGGTCAAGGTCTTTGCCGACCTACAGGCAATATCTCAAAGACAGCCCCGGCCAACCGCTACAGGATTTGTGGGCCTATCAGCCACACACAAAGGGCGTTTTAGATGGGACGAAAGATGAAATCGACAAAGATGTTCGTTGGATACCAAAGCGGGACAAGAAGGAACGTGTAGGGTTCCCGACGCAGAAGCCGATTGGGCTCTATTCGCGCATGATTCTGTCGTCCACGAAGAAGGGGGATACCGTTCTCGATCCATTCGCGGGTTGTGCGACGACGCTCGTAGCGGCGGAACAAGAAGGGCGCAAATGGGTCGGGGCCGACATTTGGGACAAGGCGCATGAGGTCGTAGTTGATAGGTTGAAGCAAGAAGGCCTGGCTGCAGACGGGGATAGCGTCGGCAAGCTGTCCTTTGGCGACATCCATTACACAACGAAGCCGCCGGCCCGCACCGACGATGGCGAGGCGGCAGCACCATTCCTGCGGACCAAGGTCAAGGTCTTTGAGCCCTCCGGCCCGAAGATGAGCCGTGCCGCGATGTACAAGCACCTGCTGGCCCAACACGGGCCGAAATGCCAAGGCTGCGACCGCGTGTTCGACGATCCCCGCTACCTAGACCTCGACCACAACACGCCGCGCTCGGACGGCGGTCTCAATCACATATCGAACCGCATCCTGCTATGCGGGCCGTGCAACCGACTTAAGAGCAACACCTACACGCTCTCAGGGCTTCGGCGCGAGAACAGGAAACTTGGATACATGAAGGGAGAGTCACCATGAGCAATGAACAGAGTATCAAGGAGCGCCGAAGCATGGTGCGTGTTTGGGTAACGCGGGCGGCTGCGGCTTACATCTTCGGCGGAAGTGCCGCTCTGATTATTGTCGCCTTTGCGATCCCGGACAGCGCGGGCCTCAGCACCGCTAAAGACATATTCCTGTCGGTTCTTCCTGTCGGAACCGGGATTGTGACCTACTGGTTCGCCAACCGCGCATCACGCGCAAATAATGACCACGATGGGCAAAACGACAAAGACACCAACTAGAAAAACCCAACCCATGATGTCGTCGAGTAAAAGTCCATTCATACGATTAGCTCCGTTCCCTGTGGAGGATGGCAATTATCACCGCGCCCCACTCACCAAACCATTGTCCGCAATCAGTGTGGCGTAGGTTAGTCGCTTGCCGACCATTGAGGTAACAGTATACTTCATCTGTTCGATAGTGTCCAGCCCCCTGATCCCATGGCGACCAGCAAAATCGGCGGTATAGCGCGTTAGATGCTTCTGGCTGATCTTGTGGAAGACACCATTGTGCGCCCGTTTAAGAACCGACCAGAAGCTTTCCATCCCGTTTGTGTGTGCCATGTCGCGCACATACTCGCCAACACTGTGATTGACCGCCTCATGGTGGAAGGGCATTCCCTTGTAGGCTTTTGCCTCGTCGGTGTAAACGGTTGCGCCGCAAGCGACGTTTTTACTTATAAAACCCTGCAACGTCGGCTTGTCGGTTCTTTTGACAACTTTGGCGCGGACCTTGTTTGTGCTGCGGTCCCTGGCCCCGACAACGGCAATCTTGCCGACCGGCGCGCGACCTTTCAGTTTCCTGTCCGCATGCTTGTTCTTCTCTCGCCCTCCGAAATAGGTTTCGTCCACCTCGACCGGCCCGCCGAAAGGCGGCTCGTCATCGTTGTCGAACGCCTTGCGGATGCGCTGGAGCATGAACCAGGACGTCTTCTGCGTCACGCCAATATCCCGGTGCAATTTCATGCTGGAGACACCTTTCAGGGCGGTCATGTGCAGGTAGATGGCGATTGCCCATTTCTGCATACTGACCTTTGACCGCTCCATGACCGTACCGATGCGAACGCTGAAATGGCACTTGCAATCCCGACAGTGATAAGGCCGCGCTTCGCTTCCACGGTTCTCAAGCGTGTTTGTTGAGCCGCAATGCGGGCAGTAGCGACCGTCACGCCAAATTTGCGACTCGAACCATTTGCAGGCTGCTTCCTCAGTTGGAAACATCTGCATCAGTTGCAGGATTGTCAGTCCTTTTCGATCCGATCTTCCGGGTGCCTGAGCCATATTAAATCCCCCTTCAGTTCAACATAGTGTCGTAGGCTCATTCCGTCAAGTATATAATTCCCGCTGAAGCCCGTGCGCCCGCCAGATGCGCTGTACCGCGCTGACGCTGATGCCGACCGTCTTGGCCATCGCCGGCGCCGTCCAATGTGTCGCCTCGTGGCGCGGCGCACTCAGCGTCAGCGCGACGACGCGGTCAGCGATTTCCCGGCCGAGCGGCGGAACGCGCGAGGGTCGCGTCTTGTCCCGCAGCAACCCCTCGACACCCTCGTGCATGAAGCGCTCCTGCCAACGCCAAACCGCTGTCTTGCTCTTGCCGGTGCGGCGCATGATCTCGACCGTGCCGAGACCATCCCCGCTCAGAAGGACGATCCGTGCCCGCCACACGTGTTTCTGCCGGCTGTTCCGGTCCGCAACGACCGCTTCGAGACGAGCACGGTCGGCGGTACTCACATCGACGATGATTCCTGGCCGCATGCGCCAGACTCGCACACAACGTGCCCGGCGAGAATCCCTCGCGGGATTCAAACGTCAAATTTTATCCACTAGGGTGATTGATCGGGTCCTCTTGGGGAGCGAGCATTGTCGCGCCCCTTTTTCAACTTCGGTCCGACCCTCGGTGAGTATTATGCTGTTCAAGCGTAGCATCGCCATCGGCGCACTCCTTCTCGCTACAGCGGTCTCCGCGAATGGAAAAGGCGCGATCGCGATCGGCGCTCCGCCGCCGCCATCGCCGGCGATTGATTGGTCCGGCGCTTATTTTGGTGCCCACGGAGGCTACATCCTCGGGCCGGGAGCCGGTTAGATCGGGCTTCAAGCGGGCTACAATATTGTCAGAGACTGTCCGGCGTCGGCGCCCCTGGGACAGATTGGGCGGATTGAACAAGAGAGGGTTTCTGGCTCATCTTAACCCACGAGGGATTGAAGATGAGACGGAACACCAATCACCAGAAAGCATCGGCCGAGAAGGTCGTGAAGGACATCCGGCGGGCGACTCGTCGGCAGTTCGGCGCCGAAGAGAAGATCCGGATCGTTCTGGAGGGCCTGCGCGGCGAGGACAGTATCGCTGAGCTGTGTCGCCGTGAGGGGATCAACCAGAACCTCTATTACCGCTGGTCGAAGGACTTCCTGGAGGCCGGGAAGAAGCGCCTGGCGGGTGACACTGCCCGTGAGGCTACTGTCCGTCGTCAGATAATTTGGAACCGATGAGCGGCCTGATTTAAGAGAGGGTTCGGCCCATCTGGTTGGTCATTTTATGCGGCGGTTTTGCGGTATTGCAAGCGCCGGGTTTGTAGCGTCTTTTGTTTGATCTTTTCTCTTTTCAACAGGATGGTCTGGCCGCGTCCGAAGTAGACATCGGCCGGCGTGGGGTTGCCCAGGCTCTCGTGGTAGCGGTGATAATTGTAGTGGCCGACGAAGGCCTCGATCTGTGTCTCCAAGTCGCCAGGCAGATAGTAATTTTCCAAAAGGATGCGGTTCTTCAGGGTTTGATGCCAACGCTCGATCTTGCCCTGGGTTTGCGGATGATAGGGAGCGCCGCGAATGTGCTCCATATCGCGGTCGTCGAGCCATTTGGCCAGATCGTCGGCGATGTAGCTGGAGCCGTTGTCAGACAGGAGCCGTGGCTTGTGAATGACCGTTGCCCGATCGCGACCTGACGCCTTGAGCGCCAGTTCCAGCGTATCGGTGACGTCCTCGGCCTTCATCGTGGTGCAGAGCTTCCACGCGATAATGGTGCGCGAGAAGTCGTCGAGCACGGTGGAGAGGTAGAACCAGCCCCAATCAATGACCTTGAGGTAAGTGAAGTCGGTCTGCCAGAGCTGGTTTGGCGCCGTGGTCTTGTCCTGGAACTCGTCGGACGCCTTGAGGACGATAAAGGCCGGGCTGGTGATCAGATCATGGGCCTTGAGCAGTCGATAAACCGAGGATTCCGATACAAAGTAGCCCTCTGTGTCTGTGAACCGGACAGCCAGTTCCCGCGGCGACAGATCCGTCTCGTCCAGCGCCAGCTGTACGATCCGGTCTCTCACCTCATCGGGGATACGGTTCCAGACTTGGCCAGGCCGCGAGCGGCGGTCCTCCAGGGCCTCCGGTCCGCCGGTCAGACAGCGGTCGTACCAGCGATAAAACGAGGTGCGGGGAATGCCCAACTGCGCCAGCGTGCGCTTGGCCGGCAGATGGGATCGCTCAACCAGCCGGATGATCTCCAGCTTCTCCGATAGTGGATACCTCATGCCTCCTCTCCCCCATCCGCGATCATGCTTTTTTTGAGTAGACGGTTGTCCAGCGTCAGGTCAGCAACGGCCTCCTTGAGTGCCAGTGCCTCACTGCGAAGATGCCGGACCTCATCGGAGGTAGCCTCACGGGCAGTGTCACCCGCCAGGCGCTTCTTCCCGGCCTCCAGGAAGTCCTTCGACCAGCGGTAATAGAGGTTCTGGTTGATCCCCTCACGGCGACACAGCTCAGCGATACTGTCCTCGCCGCGCAGGCCCTCCAGAACGATCCGGATCTTCTCTTCGGCGCCGAACTGCCGACGAGTCGCCCGCCGGATGTCCTTCACGACCTTCTCGGCCGATGCTTTCTGGTGATTGGTGTTCCGTCTCATCTTCAATCCCTCGTGGGTTAAGATGAGCCAGAAACCCTCTCTTGTTCAATCCGCCCAATCTGTCCCAGGGGCGCTGACGCCGGACACAAAGCAGTGACGACGCACGAAATCGGCGAACCTTCCACCATCGGGCTGCCGGGGAGCCCTACGGCGACGCCGTTGGCGTCGATGCCGGCAAACTGATCTACCAAGGCCACATTCAGGGCACGCTCGTAGCCGATGACATCACCCATCTCTTGACAGAGGGAGAGCAACTCAGGGTTCGTCAAATCTTCCTCCTCGGGAAAAAGAATATTGGGAAAGCGCTGTTTCAGCGCTGCAGATCCCATCGTGACCCCAATGTTTCCTACGCCCATGTTGTGAGGAGACAGAATTGAGTCTATCTCTCTACGTAATTCTAGTTTCATCAACTAAAATTCGCTGAGCGAAATATCATTGGTAAGGATCAATAGGTTAATGTCAATAACTTGGGTACCAGTTACCTCTCAAGATCTTACGATGATACCCGCTTCACTGATTTTGCTCTCATACTCGGTTAGAACCACCACGGAATACTCACCCGGTTCCAACTCAAACTGCGACGCGTTTGGAAGATACATTGCTACTTCGTGCCGACCGATGATTAACTTATCTCGAAACATTTCGCCGGTGACGTCACCATCGTCGTTCGCGATATAGAGCGTCTCGCCATTGGGGCCAATCAACTCAACGATAATCACGTTGTCGGTTGGGTCTTCGGCCGCAGCGTAAAACAACACCGACACATCGCCGGGCTCAATCGTAAAGTAAAATAGCTCAATGTCGTCCGTCGGCGCGAAACTTTCCAGCCGAACATCGGAATGAGCGGTCAGCGAAGCGCTCGATCCCGCTATCAGCCATAAGACAATCAGGGCGGCCACCTTGCCTAGATGATTCAATTTCCACTTTCTCCTGGTTCAGAGACGCTTGCTTCTTGACCTGAGGCGAGTCCGGCGGCCGCTAGTGCAACTTCCCGGGCCGAGCCGGCAAATCCTCGCCCGTATTGATTGTGCCTGAATCGGCCCGCAACACCATAGCAAAGACGGCTTCTCAGGTCGCGCCGTGAGGCGTGGCATCATCGATCGCTGGTGAACGTCTGAAAGACCTGCTGAGGGGACGGCTCCGAACTACACAAAGGGGGGGGTAGGCCTGCGATGGCCTACCCCGGTGGATTCATATGAGGGTCATTTTCCTGCTCAGCAGGGAAGCCCTCCGAGCCTAACCGTTTTTGATTCTTCCATGACCAGGGACCAGGAATCGCGCGCCACGAGCGATATTCCAAAGGCCTGTGCGTTTGATTTCCTTTGATTGTTTTGAAAACATTCAGGCCTCATAGCGGTCCTGAATTCAGAGTTGACGTGGTCCACTTTGTTCCTATTATGTTCTCGTGGCTGAGGACATAAAAGACAGGCCTCGAGTGATCGTTTCGGTGGCCCTTGCGATGGTCCCCAGGGGCCTCCGTCGTCGGTATTCCGACAAGCTCACGCTGGTCGCCGACACCGCAAAGGACAAGATCGCCGACGCAGTTGCCGACAGTGTCCTGGCCAGCTTCGACCTCACGCAAATGGAAGTGGAATTCGGACCACCGCTGGGGTCGGGCCCAGAAATCCAAGCCCAGGGAATGGAAGGCGAATGATCTACAGAGTTCGCGCCAGGTTCCGGACCGAGACTGCGCCATCGTTTCTCACGAAACTGGCAGATGGAACCGTCGAGAGGCAAATCCCTGACGGGCATGAGATCGCCGGTTCAATGAGAAGGGCCGTTCTCAACGACGCTGGTGAGATCGAATGGAGCGAACTTTGCTTCTGTCCATCTCCCCTGGAGCACGAGCGGGCCACGGTCCTGGATGACCACTTCGACAACATCACCACCGAGGTGATCTCGTCTCAACAACGATACAAAGGGGTTCCGTTCATGGAGTATCTAAAGCAGCTGGCAGACGCGGGTTCAAGCTATGAAGAACGGCATCAATGATCAGGTCCGCCGCGGCGCCGGGGGTCAGGTCCATGATCGATCGGCCGGGGACGGGGCTGATTGAATGCCCCCCTCGTCGAGTTGAGGCTCACAACTTGAATCCTTCCTCGGCAAGTCAGGCATCTCCCACCTGACAGATTTCTCCCCCTCGCCACCTATGCGCCACCTAAGGCAAGGGGTCGTTCTTATGACTTACGTAACTCATTGAAAAGACTGGTGTCCATGGTGATCGAGCGATTCGACCACGGATTATCAAACGATGCGTCCAAACAAACGAAATCGCGGGCTACGGATGCGCGATCTTTGGTTTATTCTCGGTCGTCGATCGAGTCGCCGCCGGGAGCAATAGTGCAAGTGATTGAATTTATTAGCACTCCCTAGGGGTATCGAGCAACGAAAAACCCACTTGAAATCATTATTCTTTTTGCCGTAATTGTCCAGCGCGGCCCGTTTCGAGGGTAAAAGCTGGACACTTTGATCTCGGTTCGTGCTCGTCGATTGAGTTTGATAGTTGGCAATATTTGCCTCTTGTCGGTCAACGAGAGGTCAACAAGAGGAGACGACGCCATAAACTTCGCGACATGGATTGACATCTTAATCGACGAAAAAGGGATCGACACCGATCAACCCGCGCGACAAATGACTCACTCAGAGTACCGCGAACACCTCGCCCGCCTCGGCCTCACACAAGAGGCGGCGGGCGAATTGTTATCAGTTTGACCCGCTCACCATCTTCCAAGCCTTGCTTATCTGCTTGTGATAGGTAGGGTTGAGGACGCGACTGACGACGTACTCGGGGACATCGTAGCGAAGAGCCAAGGTTTTTCTGGTCTCGGAGCCGTCCACCAATTCGGCTAAGTCACCCTCTCGAAACTCAATTGGGTAGAGTATTTCGATCGCTGCCACTTCAGCGATGTATTCGGAAGCTACATTCGCGCCGTCGACGCTGTCGGGCATGACCAATTCCTTAACCATATCCTTGATGGTTGAGGCCCCCCGCGGTGAAAAATGCTCGGCGCTATCAACGAGCAAATGGCAGAGCTCCTTGGCGGTGGCCAGGTTCTTATAGTCATCCAACTGATCTCGTTTGATCCAGATTTGTGATCTATCCTCATATCGTTCGAGCATTCCGTGGACGTGTTCCCCTTCGAAATCGACCTCGTTGACTTCGATATAGGTGCTCGTGAGTTCGCCAACGGCGGCGATCAGATTGTTGATATCGACAGGAATCTGCTCTGGCTCACGACAAAGGATGAGCTCGTGTTTCTTGACCGTGGCTACCTTCTCCAGCGCCGCCGCAATCTCGGTGTACAGAATCCTCACGGATGCCACCCTGAACAGAAAAGGCCCCAGCCGGTGGGGCTAGGGCCTTTTCTGCATCTTTGCAATGCTAGGTTGGCCTAGCGCTGCTTCTTGAACCCCAGTTTCTTGAACTCGCCACGACCAACGGCGTCATAGAGTCTATTTACTTCGTGACAAATCTGTTCGTCAGCAGCTTCCTGGGTGTTTCGCAGGTAGAACTTCACGTCAATAAGGCCGCCAGCCGCCTTCTCGCGAAAGCGGTCGGCGAGCCGGTCGCACTGCGGTGTCATAGTAGTCATGGCTCGCCTCCTTTCTTTACCCCATCGAGCGTTGGCTGCCACCGTGGCTGCCTTGACCCGCTCGTCGGCGGAAAGATTGTCGGCACGAGCCCGACCGCCAGCCTTTCCACTCCGATGTCGTCCAGACGAGGGCCTAAGGTCCTCGTGAATTTCCCCGGTTGCGATTTTGGCGACTTTTACGGCAGCGCCGATAACGTCAGCTGGCCGTTTCTGTCCACCGGGTCCCTTTGGCAACCGCAACCTCCTTGTCGCTACGCCCACTCAAATCGACAAAAAAGCGCCGGATGGTTACCACCCCGCGCTTGATACCCAAGTGGTGTTGCTGTCCTGCAACGTCAATGGGAGTCGCGTGGTGGGCATCATCCGCGCGTTTCCGAACCGACCATAAGCGTTCGATCCTGACCGCCAGTTTAACGAGTCGCCTCCGTGCACACAAGCTCAGCTCAATCAACACCCAGACACCTCTACGTGTCGATCTCATTCCGCGTGGCTGTCAAGGGCGAAGCGGGCGCGCTGATTGTCGCTCCTGGCACGCCACTCAAACTGAGACAGTGCCGGCAACTGCGTACAGAATGTCGACGGCGTCGTCAGCAAGTCTGTCTTTTGCTTTCATTCCGGCGGGTTAGGTAGCATCCGCCCCGCTAAGCCGCAATCGTATCAAGCTGTTGGAACAACGCCGAAATCGAGTTATCGTTAATCGCCTCATGGTCAGCCGCCCAATCCATGAACTCGGATTGATGGCCGCTGGCAATGCCGCCGCGGCCGGTCAGGCGAATGATCGTGCCGCCGAGGCGCCGCACCGTGCCGGCCTCGTTCTCGAAGCGGCAATCATCGACGACGACCCTGCCGCCCTGGTGTAGTTCTTCGCGCGCCGTCTCGGTCCAGACGTTGACCCAAAAGTCGGGTCCGATCATGTCGCGCCCCCATTCGGTGCCAAGCGTTTGCATGGCGAGCCGTGCCGTCTTGCCGCAAAGTAGCGGGTGCGGAGACTCTTTTCGGCTGCCCTCGATCTCCTCGTCGGTGAGACCAATCGCGAACAACATCGACTTGAGCGGCCCGGCAAACTTCACGCGAGTGAAGCCATGGGCATAGATCAGGTAATCAGCGGCTGTTGTCTTGCCGGAACCGGCAAGCCCTCGATCTTGCGACGTGCGAGAATTGCCCGCATGTCGGAACTGTTGCTCGCCTTTGCGTCGTCGGCGAGCGTCGCGCCTTCGTCGATCGCGTCGGCAAGGCCGGCGTCGACCGATTCCCTCGCGCTAAGGAAAGTCTCGGCGCTCATAAGCGCCTCTACTTCGGCCCTCTTGAGTCCGGTGCGCGCGGCGTAAATATCGACTAGTGCCGAATCAAAGCTCGCGAACATGGCGGCGGCTTCGGTCATGTCGGTTTGATTTGCGACGACAAGGCCCCAAGCGTTATGCACCATGATAAAGGCGCCGAGACCGACGTTGATCGTATCCCCCGCCATCACGATAACCGACGCAGCGGAAGCGGCCAGGCCCATAACGTCGACCGTCACCTTGGCAGGATGCTCGCGCAACAGATTGTAGATCGCGATACCTTCGAACAAATCGCCGCCTGGCGAGTTGATCTTGACCGTTACCGCCTCGTTGCCGATCTTGCGGAGCGCTCCCGCAACTCGCTTGGCCGTGACGCCGTTGCCGCTGAGCCAATCCTCGCCGATCAAATCGTACATAGAGATAGTGTTGGCATCGTCGGCCTCGGCCGCGCTCGGACCCTGTGCCCAAAGCGCCATTACGTCGGCCGGTATTTCTGACCGATAGTCGCTCGGTACTTCGATTGTTATCGGGGGGTGCCGACGGTTCATTCTTTTGTCTCTCTCTCGTCGGCCGGCGGATCGCCTGCCGCTGTGCCCGCTATGTTTGGCGGGTCGTAATAAACGTCGCCGCCATCGCGCGGGTTTTGATCTTCGAGCGCGCGAGCCTCGTTCGGGCTTATGATGCCCCATTGCAAAGACTGAACGTAGGCAACCGTTCGTGTCTTGAGGTCGCCGCGGACAAGTGCGTTGCGGTTGAACCTGGCGTAAACGTCCCCGTCATTGCCCGCGATCAGGTCGCGGGCGATCGACTCTTCCCAAGTCGTTAGATGATCTTCGAGTGTATGGGACACGAAGCCGATCGACTGTTGCTCGATTCCGGTGCCCCAGCTTGTCGACTTTTCAGTATCGCCGATCATATGCGGCGGCACGCCGAAGAACATCGCAATATCGGTGCGGCCAAACTTCCGGCTCTCAAGCCATTGCGCATCCTCGGCGGTCAACGCCATGCGCTCGTATTTCATGTCCTCTTCTAGGACGAGGTTCTTTCCCTCGTTCTCGCCGCCATGAGAGAATGCGTCGACGCTTGTACGAAGGTTCTCTATCCCCTCTTTCCCGAGCTTGCCTGGATGCGACAACACTCCGCTGACGCGAGCGCCGTTACGGAACATCGTTGCTCCGTGACTCTCCATTGCCAGCGACAGGCCGATCGTCTCGCGGGCGTATGTGATCGGCGACACGCCGTTGATACCGTCAAGCGTCAGCCCGACAAGGTGAAAAATCCTATCCTGCGAATAGACGATCTCGCTGCCATCGGGCCGACGGTACTTGAACAACAGCGCTCCGGTCGGCTCGCGCTTCACCGTCACCCGATCGGGATTGAGCGGGATAACGCCCGAAACCTTCCCGCCGAGCGCCCGTTGTATCAGCGCGTAGTCATTGCCACGCAAGAGCAAGTGCGCCTGCATCATGCGCTTGAACTGCGACGGCGTCTGCCAGGAGTTCGGCTTGCGGCCGAGCACGGCGGTCAATTCGTGGTCGGTCGCTTCCTCGCGGGTGTGATCGTCGACGCGCCGCTTTATCTGCAACGGCAGAGTCGCAACGGCGCCGCTGATAATCCGAACGCTCGCGTAGACCGCGGCAACTCGCATCGCGGTCGTCGGCGTAACGACGGCGCCAGACGCGGACGCTCCGCCGTTCCGCATGTACTCCTCAAGCTGTTGCGACGTGTTGATCGTCGCGCCGCCCAAGGTCGTGAAGGACATCCGGCGGGCGACTCGTCGGCAGTTCGGCGCCGAAGAGAAGATCCGGATCGTTCTGGAGGGCCTGCGCGGCGAGGACAGTATCGCTGAGCTGTGTCGCCGTGAGGGGATCAACCAGAACCTCTATTACCGCTGGTCGAAGGACTTCCTGGAGGCCGGGAAGAAGCGCCTGGCGGGTGACACTGCCCGTGAGGCTACCTCCGATGAGGTCCGGCATCTTCGCAGTGAGGCACTGGCACTCAAGGAGGCCGTTGCTGACCTGACGCTGGACAACCGTCTACTCAAAAAAAGCATGATCGCGGATGGGGGAGAGGAGGCATGAGGTATCCACTATCGGAGAAGCTGGAGATCATCCGGCTGGTTGAGCGATCCCATCTGCCGGCCAAGCGCACGCTGGCGCAGTTGGGCATTCCCCGCACCTCGTTTTATCGCTGGTACGACCGCTGTCTGACCGGCGGACCGGAGGCCCTGGAGGACCGCCGCTCGCGGCCTGGCCAAGTCTGGAACCGTATCCCCGATGAGGTGAGAGACCGGATCGTACAGCTGGCGCTGGACGAGACGGATCTGTCGCCGCGGGAACTGGCTGTCCGGTTCACAGACACAGAGGGCTACTTTGTATCGGAATCCTCGGTTTATCGACTGCTCAAGGCCCATGATCTGATCACCAGCCCGGCCTTTATCGTCCTCAAGGCGTCCGACGAGTTCCAGGACAAGACCACGGCGCCAAACCAGCTCTGGCAGACCGACTTCACTTACCTCAAGGTCATTGATTGGGGCTGGTTCTACCTCTCCACCGTGCTCGACGACTTCTCGCGCACCATTATCGCGTGGAAGCTCTGCACCACGATGAAGGCCGAGGACGTCACCGATACGCTGGAACTGGCGCTCAAGGCGTCAGGTTGCGATCGGGCAACGGTCATTCACAAGCCACGGCTCCTGTCTGACAACGGCTCCAGCTACATCGCCGACGATCTGGCCAAATGGCTCGACGACCGCGATATGGAGCACATTCGCGGCGCTCCCTATCATCCGCAAACCCAGGGCAAGATCGAGCGTTGGCATCAAACCCTGAAGAACCGCATCCTTTTGGAAAATTACTATCTGCCTGGCGACTTGGAGACACAGATCGAGGCCTTCGTCGGCCACTACAATTATCACCGCTACCACGAGAGCCTGGGCAACCTCACGCCGGCCGATGTCTACTTCGGGCGCGGCCAGACCATCCTGTTGAAAAGAGAAAAGATCAAACAAAAGACGCTACAAACCCGGCGCTTGCAATACCGCAAAACCGCCGCATAAAATGACCAACCAGATGGGCCGAACCCTCTCTTAAATCAGGCCGCTCATCGGTTCCAAATTACCTGACGACGGACAGCGGGCGAAGATTTCCGGGTGTTCGGTGTCTTTGTCGCCTAGCAGCGGAAAGCCCTTGACCATCGCCAGCGCCTCAGTGATCGCCAGCGTCGACTTGCCGGCGCCACCGGCGGCGATCGTCATCGAGACGTGCTTGCGAATGTAGTGCTCACCGTAGACCCAAGCACGACGCGGAATGTCCTTCGGGTCGACCCAAAGGAACGGCGTCGCGGCGAAGGCTTGCGAAACCTCGACCTCTTTTTGCTCGGCTTCCTTCGCCTTTTCCTCGGCCGCGGCGATGAACCGCTCTGCGATTTCCCCGCCCTCGGCGACAAGCGATTCGTCCGTCTCAGGTGGCCCCTCGGGGATCTTGCGCGGGTCGGACGCTCCGCTGGCAAGCCCGCTCCGAATAGTCGCGAGCGCGGCTTCACGGCTGTCTTTGTTCACGTATCCGTTCGCGGTAGCGGCCGCCAAAAGTCGCCCCTCGGCCTCGACGTTCGATAATGCCTTCGCACCGACGAAAGTTCCGAGCGCGAAGGCCGCATCGTTGAGCGCGTTGTTTCGGCCATGGGTCGTCCGAACTAGCTTCGAAAGCTCGTCGGCGACAGCGGCCTCGACGTATCGCGTATTAGGCCCGCTGACGGCCTTTACCGCCTCGACCTTGCTGCCCCCCCCCACGCCTGATAACCCGTTCAAGCAGCCAGGCGGGCGCCTGTGCGGGTCTAGGCGCCTTTGCGGCCCACTCGTAGAACTGCCCGTCGCTGTTCACCGAACCGGACACGATCACGTAACCGCCTTCGCCGCGAACGTCGATATTTGCGGCGACGTTTCCTCGGCTCTTGACACCCTCGACGTACTCGAAAAGGTAGTGTCGACCGCCCGACGGAGTATCGACCGTGATCGTATCCGGTAAGTTGTCGTTTTCGGCTTCGAGCGCGGCAAGCTCGGCGTGCCCGTCGCCGCCCTTAACGTCAACGTCGAGAACCCAAACCCCCGATCGCGAGCCCGTCGGGACTCCAATCATGGCGTCGGGATTGCTCGACCACCACTCGCGGATTTTCTCAGGGTCCATGCTGGCGTCTTTGAAGCCGTGAGTGGTTAGCGGCTGCTTGTTCGCCGGCCGGCACGGAAAAACCGGCCAGCCCTTGTCGGCGTAATCGAGCGCGAGTTCGAGGGCGGCGGTCAACTTACGCGCCTCGTTTCAATAGCAGCATTCTCTTCTCGCCACCCCTCAACCCAGAATCGTCTGAAAGCACGGGAGAATGTGATCGAACCCCTTTCCGTTCTTAAATCAGGGTATGGATTGCTGTATTCGGACAGGCCGCTCCGCCTTGCCTGTCTGCCTTTTTCCATCGCGGCTAGTAACGCCTTGTTTGCAGTCATCATGCCGCAGCCCTCCTCGCAGTGAGTTTCTTGAAAACGACAAAGAAAATCTTGCTCCGCGACGTGCGGCGGCCAGCACATAATTCGGATCGGTGCGGCCTCAACTCGATAGGCGACGTCGACCTCGCGCGGAGGCATATCGATAATTTGCTCGGCCTCGGCCTGGCCGACAGCTTCGTCGGCTTCCTTCACTGACTCCGGCCAAGGGTGCCGAATGTTGAACCGACGCGCGATCGCAATTTCGAGCTTGTGTTCGACCGCACTGACGACAGTAAACGCCAATTTGAACGGTCGGGTAACGTCGCCAAATGGCGAGTACGCTTCGGCGGCATCATGCAACAATGCTTCGAGCGCGTCATCGGCCGGAACGAACTTTGAGACATTAACCCGCATTCCCCAAGTGACCGATCCATCTGATGCGGTTTCCGTCTGATTCCTGTATAAGAATCAGTGGATTAGATCAGACGGAGAGTGGGTCGAATGCGGAATCTGGAGGGTGAGTCGGATCGGGGGCTGCTGCGGGCGTTTTTCGACCGAAGACTGAAGTTCGAGTTCCACGGTTCGCGGATCACGTCAGACGCTGGTCTGCTCGCCTATCGTGAACTGGACGAAGCCCTCGGCCTGACCACGCTGGCCGGTGACGTTATTGCTGACAGCCGGACCGGCAAGAACGGTTGGCACGGCATCATCGGTCTCCTTCGCCAATTCGTCTATGGTCGTCTCGCCGGGTACGAGGACGTGAACGACGCCGACCGGCTGGGGCGCGATCCTGCGATGCGGTGGATCGTCGGCGGCAGGGCTGTCGAGCGCGGCGGCGCATCGACCAGCCAGATGGGCCGGTTCGAGACGGAGTTACTCGCCACCAATGACAACCTCGCCGCGCTCGCTGACCTTTTGGGCATCTGGATCGACCAGGTTAACGAGCGCAAGCCGCCGAAGATTATCGTGCTCGACATGGACAGCTCCGTCAGCCCGACCTACGGTGACCAGGAGGGCACGGCCTACAACGGTCACTTCGGCTGCACGTGCTATCACCCGCTGTTCGTGTTCAACCAGTTCGGCGATCTGGAGCGTTGCGCCCTGCGTCCGGGCAACGTGCACAGCGCCCATGAATGGCGCGATGTGTTGGACCCGGTGGTCGCTCGATACCGGAACAAGACACTCCGGCGTTATTTCCGTGGTGACGCCGCCTTCGCCTCGCCCGAGGTTTATGAGTTTCTGGAAGCGGAAGGCTTCAAGTACGCCATCCGGCTTCCGGCCAACAAGGTGCTGCACGACAGCATCGCGCACCTGCTCAAGCGCCCCGTCGGTCGGCCGCCGAAGGAAGTTCGTCGGTATTACGCGAACTTCAGCTATCGGGCCGGTAGCTGGACGGAGCCCCGCCGGGTCGTCGCCAAGGTGGAGTGGCACTCAGGGGAACTGTATCCCCGCGTCGGCTTCATCGTCACCAACCTGAGCCGTCCTGCCGAGCGGGTTGTTGCGTTCTACAATCAGCGCGACACTGCCGAGCAATGGATCAAGGAAGGCAAGAACGCCATCAAGTGGACGCGGCTGTCATGCCGTTCGTTACGCAACAATGCCGTCCGGCTCCAGCTGCATGCACTCGCCTATAACCTCGGCAACTTCATGCGTACCCTGGCGTTGCCCGATACCGTGGAGCAATGGTCGCTGACGACGCTGAGGGAGAAGCTGGTCAAGATCGGTGCGAAAGTTGTCAGCCATGGCCGGTACGTCACATTTCAATTGGCCGAGGTTGCAGTCCCAAGAAGCTTGTTCCAGAAAATCTTGAGCCTGATTGATGATCTACGACGAAGACCCGCTCCGGCGTAGGCCGAGGGAATCGACGGCAAGGAGATTGCGACACGAGAGGTGTGTCTGGATGGCAAGAGAAACGACCAAATGGCCTTCCACGCGCTGGCCGATTACCAAAATCATGTCATCGGATGGCTGCAATGGGAACAGAGTTCCCTTGGAGATGGGGCCGTGGTACGATTTCCGCGAATTTGGATGTCATCTGGGGAATGTCGGTTGAAGCCCCAAGCCCGGCCGAATTCGATCGCTTGGTCAAGATGCGAGTCGACTGCCCACATAAACAGCGCGCAATTCCGAGCCGCCACGCTAGCGACAGGGATTGTCGAGAGCGCCGAGACTCCGGCCGTCATGTAGTGGTCGGCCTTCGTTCGGTGCGGTGTGACGTCGGCGCCGCCAAAGGTACGGAAAGCCCAAGGCGGGTCAGCGAGGATCGTTCCGAACAGCCCGGTCGGAAGCGGCGCAAAGCTCATGCCGCCACCTTTTTGTCGGCATTGTCGTTGTCCGACCGGCGTCGTCTTAGATCAAGCGCAAGATCAAGAATGCTATCATAGATGCCTCTTCTCTTCGCGCGACTAGACAATACTGATGGCGACTTCGGCGAAACACGAATTCGACGATAGGCGGACAGTCTTGGATCGTTTTGATTGTTCCTCTGCGTGTCCCATTTGAGATTGCCTGGGCGATTGTCGAGTCCATTTTCGTTGATTGTCCGTCGTCAGGTAATTTGGAACCGATGAGCGGCCTGATTTAAGAGAGGGTTCGGCCCATCTGGTTGGTCATTTTATGCGGCGGTTTTGCGGTATTGCAAGCGCCGGGTTTGTAGCGTCTTTTGTTTGATCTTTTCTCTTTTCAACAGGATGGTCTGGCCGCGCCCGAAGTAGACATCGGCCGGCGTGAGGTTGCCCAGGCTCTCGTGGTAGCGGTGATAATTGTAGTGGCCGACGAAGGCCTCGATCTGTGTCTCCAAGTCGCCAGGCAGATAGTAATTTTCCAAAAGGATGCGGTTCTTCAGGGTTTGATGCCAACGCTCGATCTTGCCCTGGGTTTGCGGATGATAGGGAGCGCCGCGAATGTGCTCCATATCGCGGTCGTCGAGCCATTTGGCCAGATCGTCGGCGATGTAGCTGGAGCCGTTGTCAGACAGGAGCCGTGGCTTGTGAATGACCGTTGCCCGATCGCGACCTGACGCCTTGAGCGCCAGTTCCAGCGTATCGGTGACGTCCTCGGCCTTCATCGTGGTGCAGAGCTTCCACGCGATAATGGTGCGCGAGAAGTCGTCGAGCACGGTGGAGAGGTAGAACCAGCCCCAATCAATGACCTTGAGGTAAGTGAAGTCGGTCTGCCAGAGCTGGTTTGGCGCCGTGGTCTTGTCCTGGAACTCGTCGGACGCCTTGAGGACGATAAAGGCCGGGCTGGTGATCAGATCATGGGCCTTGAGCAGTCGATAAACCGAGGATTCCGATACAAAGTAGCCCTCTGTGTCTGTGAACCGGACAGCCAGTTCCCGCGGCGACAGATCCGTCTCGTCCAGCGCCAGCTGTACGATCCGGTCTCTCACCTCATCGGGGATACGGTTCCAGACTTGGCCAGGCCGCGAGCGGCGGTCCTCCAGGGCCTCCGGTCCGCCGGTCAGATAGCGGTCGTACCAGCGATAAAACGAGGTGCGGGGAATGCCCAACTGCGCCAGCGTGCGCTTGGCCGGCAGATGGGATCGCTCAACCAGCCGGATGATCTCCAGCTTCTCCGATAGTGGATACCTCATGCCTCCTCTCCCCCATCCGCGATCATGCTTTTTTTGAGTAGACGGTTGTCCAGCGTCAGGTCAGCAACGGCCTCCTTGAGTGCCAGTGCCTCACTGCGAAGATGCCGGACCTCATCGGAGGTAGCCTCACGGGCAGTGTCACCCGCCAGGCGCTTCTTCCCGGCCTCCAGGAAGTCCTTCGACCAGCGGTAATAGAGGTTCTGGTTGATCCCCTCACGGCGACACAGCTCAGCGATACTGTCCTCGCCGCGCAGGCCCTCCAGAACGATCCGGATCTTCTCTTCGGCGCCGAACTGCCGACGAGTCGCCCCGCCGGATGTCCTTCACGACCTTCTCGGCCGATGCTTTCTGGTGATTGGTGTTCCGTCTCATCTTCAATCCCTCGTGGGTTAAGATGAGCCAGAAACCCTCTCTTGTTCAATCCGCCCAATCTGTCCCAGGGGCGCTGACGCCGGACATGCGGCTCGATAAAGCAAGCCTGTATCGCCAGGAACAACCCCGGAGTCATCATGGTTCGCTTGCCTTGGAAAACACCGTCGATCGCGATGATTTGCGTCGGCATGGAAATCAATATGTACGCGAGCGCCGCCCGCAAGTAGCGGCGCCATCTAATTGTCAGAGGGCCGGCAGGTCTAGCCTGAGTGCAGCCGCGCCGGCCTTCGCTTTTCCGAGGAGAACCGAACAATGGATTGGCCTACAGCACTGGTAATCGCCGGTGGTATCATAGCCGTAACAACGGTTTTTCACCGCGCATTGATGGGGGGGGGTCGCCAATGAGGCCACCATATCTCTATTTCGGCTCGATTTTCGCATTTATGGCGATTGCCTGGCTTTGGTTTCACTCAATCGAAGGGGTACTCGCGGGATTTGCGGCACTTTGCTTTTTGTCGCTTTTGATGGCGCTCACAAAGGCACTCAGAGACTATAACGAGCGGGGCGGAGGGCAACCCGCTCTACAACACCGCACGGTGGCGACGCCTGAGAAGGCAGCAATTGGCATCGTCGCCGCTGTGCGTCTACTGCCTCGAAGATGAGATCGTAACCGAGGCGACAGTTTGCGATCACGTCGACCCGCACAAGGGCGACCCCGAGAAGTTCTGGCTCGGGCCTTTTCAATCGCTGTGCAAGCGGTGTCACGACAGCCGAAAACAACGTGAGGAACTAGGCCAGGCGCAACGAGGCGCCGACGCTAGCGGCTGGCCGCTGGCGAGGAACGGGGAATAAAATCTAGGATTTTGTTGTACGTAATCGTTAGCGTAACTGCTATTATCGGCCTATTTGTTCTCAGGTACCAATACTTACTTGAGTCCAAGAGTATGGACAATCGGAGGGAAGGTAAATGAGCGAACCATTCACTAGGCGGCTAGGCTCGTAACCAATGGCTAAGCTTAATCTTGCCGTCCTAGATGATAATGGCAGAGCCGTGCCCCTCCCCGCACCTTATAAGGCGTGGTTTGAAGGCGGAAGTCTGTATTTCACGGGCGATCACGATTACGGCGAGTTTCGCACGTTCCGTATCAATATGGCCGCCGGTAGCGTTGCTACTCGACAAATGTTCTTTGAGGAACATGGCGACAGCGTTGATTTCGGCTTTCGCCGAGCGGGGGGCAAGCAAGGCGACCCAAACGACATCGTAACCTCGGGGCCGACGACACGGGTCGAGCGTTTCTACGGGGCGACGTACGTTAAAGGGGCGCCCGGCGGTGGCTGGGGCGGTAATCCCCGAGGCGTAGGCGGCGGAAGCTTCGCTATGGTCGGCGAGGTTTGTCACTGCGCCAGCGGTGAGCAGACACAAGTTTCTCGGCCGGGCCAGATCGGCTTTCGCACCACGCGGCCGGGGAAGATTCGTCCCGAGGAGGACGATTTCGAGATTACGAGAGAAGGCGACTCTCGGGTTAGAGGACACCTATTCGTCAACAAGAGCCAAAGGGGCGATCGACAGCATAACCCCGAGTGGCAGCGCATGGACGCATATATCGACGATCGCGTTGCCGAGGCTATTCATGCGCAGGCGACATTTCCGATGGCGGAGATAGCCGCCGCCCCCTTCTCACCCGGCCGCGATCGGACTATATGAGGCAAGTCGGGGCGGGCCATCAGGCCCGTTTCCGCATTTTGGCGCGGGGTGAAGCAGTCCGGTAGCTCGTCAGGCTCATAACCTGAAGGTCGCAGGTTCAAATCCTGCCCCCACAACCAACACAAGCCATTGAAAACACTGATATTTGCGAGGGCTTTTTGATTCCGAGAATGCAGCAGAAAATTGAACAGTCAACACATGGTCAACACCGCGATGTGGGCGCGGTATACATGTTGCTGGTGTCGGCGTAGAAGATGCGCTTGGCGCCGACTGGCTGATCTGACCCCCATACATTGGGGGCAAGCCAGCCTCGCGCTGGCGACTGTGGAGCATAGGACGATGGACCGGCTGAACTCGATCATCGACGCGATCAACGCGTTCGCCTGGGGCCCGCCGATGCTGGGCATCCTGGGCGTCACAGGCGTGCTTCTGACCCTCGGCCTGGCGTTCATGCCGTGGCGCAAGGTGGCCTATGGTTTCCGCCTACTGTTCGACAAGGACGGCGCTACCGGCAAGGGCGAGGTTAAGCCGTTCAACGCGCTGATGACGGCGCTTTCGGCGACCATCGGCACGGGTAACATCGCGGGCGTCGCCACCGCCATCGCGCTCGGCGGGCCGGGCGCCATCTTCTATATGTGGCTCATCGCGCTCTTCGGCATGGCGACGAAATACGCCGAGGCGGTGTGCGCGGTCACCTATCGCGAGGTCGACGGCACGGGCAAGTATGTCGGCGGGCCGATGTACTACCTGCGCAACGCCGTCGGCGAATTCGCTCCCGGGCTCGGCAAATGGCTCGGCCTGGCCTTCGCGATATTCGGCGCGGTGGCAGCGTTCGGCATCGGAAACGCGGTGCAGGTCAACTCGATGGCGGCCGCTCTGGACAACAGCTTCGGGGTACCGGAATGGCTGACCGGGGTGGTTGTCGCGGTGCTGGTGGGTCTCGTCGTGAGCGGCGGCATCCGGCGGATCGGCGATGTCGCGGGCAAGCTGGTGCCGGCGATGATCGTACTCTATCTCGGCGCCGCGCTGCTGATCCTCGCGATCAACGTCACGGCGATTCCGGAGGCCATCGGCCTGATCTTCACCCACGCCTTAACGCCGGCCGCCGCGACGGGCGGGTTTGCCGGAGCGGCGGTGGCCGCGGCCATCCGTTTCGGGGTCGCGCGGGGCGTTTTCTCCAACGAAGCGGGTCTCGGTTCCGCCGCCATCGCGCACGCTGCGGCGCAGACCGACAGCCCGGTGCGGCAGGGCATCATCGCCATGCTGGGCACCTTCATCGACACCATCGTGGTGTGCACGATGACGGCGCTGGTGATCCTGACCTCGGGCGCGTGGATGATGACCGGCCCCGACGGCGGAGGGCTGACCGGCGCGGTGCTCACCTCGACCAGTTTCGAGACCTCGATGGCCGGCGGCCAGTACATCGTCACCGTCGCACTGGCGATATTCGCCTTCACCACCATTATCGGCTGGTCGTATTACGGCGAACGGTGCTGGCAGTACCTGTTCAAGGAGAAGAGCCTCGTCATCTACCGCGCCTTGTGGGTGGCGGCGGCACTCGCCTTCGCCAACGTGAAGGTGGATCTGGTCTGGAACCTGGCGGACACTCTCAACGGGCTGATGGCGGTGCCCAACCTCATCGGGTTGCTGCTGCTCGCGCCGATGGTGTTCAAGGTCACACGTCAGTATTTCGACGACCTGGGTAAACCGCTCGGATAACGACCCGGCCCGGCGCAGACCCGCGGGTTCGCGCCGGGCATGGGTGCGATCGCCGGATTGTACAACGCGATAGCAGTCGGGCTCTTCGCCGCGGTGCTCGGCGGCGCCCGCTCCCAGATCTCCGGCCCAACCGCCCTGTCTCGGCATTGCGAAGAACCCGAGGAAGCAAACTTCATGCCTGGTCCAAAACGATTCCCGAGTGCCAATCTGTGCAGCGTGCTCGAACGCGATAAGACGGTTCGGCAAACAAGGCCGGTTACGTGCATCATCGGGAACCGCGTCCCGGCGAGGGGATACCGGTGGATCGCCCACCTTCAAGCGCGGCTCTTTCCTCCTTGCTGACTGCCGATGGGATGCAGCCGCGCCTATGCTGTCCGAAGCGCCATCGCGTCTTCGCGTGTGAACTGGAACTCGGTGCCATCCCGCCACATCCGGTGAAGCACCACGCCGATACGCCGGGCCAGCGCAATGGTTGCGCGCTTCTTGCCGCGGAGCTTCGCCAGACGTAGCGCCCAGGCATTCAGCCAGTTCGGCCCCGTGTGGTTCAGCATCACCGTGGCGGCCTGGTAGAACGCGGTGCGCAGACCGGCATCGCCCGCCTTGGTGATCGCGCCCACAATATCCCGTTCGCCGGATTGGTTCCGTCCCGGCGTCAGCCGTACCCATGGGCCGACATCCTTCGATCTCCGGAACCGCTCGAGATGGCCTTGTCAGAGCAAACCGGCTTGAGCCGCCTGGCGAGGTCCCTTAGCGTTCAGAAATGCAAAATCCCTTCCGATATTTCAACAGTTCGCCCGAGATCATCCGGCTCGCTGTGATGATGTATGTTCGGTTCCCGCTGTCGCTGCGACAGGTCGAGGACCTGCTGTCCGAGCGTGGCATCGACATCTGCCACGAGACCGTGCGGTACTGGTGGAACCGCTTTGGTCCGCTGTTTGCAGCCGAGATCCGGAGGCGTCGGGTTCACCGTCATTGGTATTCGAACTGGCGCTGGCACCTTGATGAAGTGTTCGTGCGGATCAACGGGAAGACCTGCTATTTGTGGCGCGCGGTTGACCAGGAAGGCGAAGTGCTTGAGGTTTTTGCCACAAAACGGCGGGGTCGCAGGGCTGCACTCAGGTTTCTGAAACGCGCGATGAGTTATGGGCGGCCGGCTTCGATCGTCACGGATGGGCTTACCTCCTACCGGGCTGCGATGACTGTGATCGGCAATGCGGCCGCCCGGGCCGGCGGTCGTTGGCTCAACAACCGGGCCGAGAACCCGCACCAGCCGTTCCGACGACGGGAAGCGGCAATGGCCAGGTTCAGGGACGTAAAGACCCTGCAGAAATTCGCCGCCGTCCATGCCTCGATCCACAACCACTTCAACCAGGACCGCCAACTCAACCGACGCGACATCTTCAAGCAGAACCGCTCGGCCGCCCTGGCCGAATGGCGTCAACTTGCAGCCTAGGAGGCTCGGATTGTAGGTTCTTCAGTTCGTATCCAGTTAGTTTGACAGTGCCCGAGGAAGAGCACCGAGGAAGGCCTCGAGCAGGCGTTCAACTCCCTCGATGGGCTTTGTCAAGTTAACCGGATTCGCTCCGAAATCTCGGTAGATTGCCGATGACTGCTCTACGCAATTTCAATGGCTTAGCCTCATGGAGAAATACCGAAAACAGCCTACAATCAGTTAACTTGACAATGCTCGTACCGGTTGTTGATGACATGCTCCACGATGGACTCCTTTCTTCCCGTGTGAGGGGGATGGCCAGAGTCCGGTTTCATGTCGTGTAGGGACTGACGACCCGCAGATACGACAAGCCCCGGGACGAATCACCCGAGATAAACAGGTACCGCACATAGTTCGAAACCACGGTGGCGGAGGGCGACGAAGACGCCGCCGGCATTGCCCTCCCCGAGAACGCCCGCGCGCTTGCCGGAGGCACGCTGCTGCCCGGGACCGACGGCGCCCTCTGCCTGCATCATCCTGCCGTGAAGCTCGGCTCGGGCCACAATGTGGACAAAATTCATCATGTGCTGTGGGTCGGCAAGGTCACTCTAACGATACCATTATGGTCACGACAGTCATCATAAGCTCGCACGATGAAAGTCACGATTCTGATAGCGTAGGACATTGTATCCGGGGGGCTCCGGCATTCCGCCGGGCGCCTTCGCGCATCCGGGGAGTTCGATCGGGGGCGCCGCAACGCATGGATTTCGAGGACGGTTGGGCAGTGATGAAGACGAGACACCTGATGATCGTGTTGGTCGTCGCGATGACCTCGACGGCCGCTCACTCGGAACCGCCCGAAGCCGCGACGGCGGCGCGGACCGCCGCACCGGTGACGGTGTACGTGAACGCCCGGGTCCATACCGGGGACGAGGATCTGCCCCGGGCCCGGGCGTTCGTCACGAGGGGCGACCGGTTCGCCTTTGTCGGCTCTGCCGGGGACGCCCTGCGCTACGCCGCCGGGGAGGGCGGGGTCGTGGACTTGCAGGGACGGTTCGTGATGCCGGGCATCGTCGACGCACACACCCACCCCGGCCAGGTCGCCCTCTCGGGCGACCTGTCGGTGCTGGAGGCGGCCCGGAGAGAACGAACGGCCCGCCGAGACCGACAGGATGCCGTCCAGGCCGAAGGAGGCGACGCTGGCCTGGCTGCGGCGGTACGCCGACGATCACCCGTCGGCCCTCGCGATCGTGCAGGGGACGTGGGATGTGGCCGCGTACCTGCCGCACGGGCCGCACAAGCGGGACCTGGACCGGATTTCGCGCACGAAACCCATCATGCTGCACGACAAATCCGGGCACAGCTACTGGGTCAATTCGGCGCTGCTCCGGGCTGGGCATCGACAGGAACACGCCGGATGTGAGCACGAACCTGTCGTATTTCGTGCGTGACGGGAACGGAGAGCCCACCGGCTGGATCAAGGAGTTCGCACTGATGCCGCACATGGGCGCGTTCGCGCCCGATGCCGGTGTGCTGAAAGCGCGGCTGCTCAAGTACCTGAACTACATGTCGAGCAGGGGCATCACCACGGTGTGGGATGCCGGCAACTTCAACATGGACGACGCGGTATACCGGGCCGCGCACGCCATCGCGAAGGACGGCGATCTGCCGCTGCGTTGGGAAGGCTCGTACCACATATGGGCGCCGGAGCAGATCGACACCGCGGCGCACTCCCTGCTCCGGCTGCGGGAGGAGTACGGCCACGGCAAGCTCCGGTTCTACACCGTCAAGATCCATTACGACGGGATACAGGACATTCTTACCGCTGCCATGCTGGAACCCTATGCCACGGACCCCGGCAACCGCGGCGCCGTGCTGTTCCCGACGCGGCGGCTGAGCGACTTCATGCGGGAGCTGGACGGCCACGGCATCGATCTGCACCTGCATGCGGTGGGCGACCGGGCGGTGAGGAACATTCTCGATGCGGTCGAGCAGGCCCGGGCCGCGCTGGGGCGTCCCTTGAGGATCGAGATCACGGCGAGTCATCTGTTCTCGGTCGCCGAGACCGACATCGAACGCTTTCGCGCGCTGGACGTGCACGCCAACTTCACGCCGCACTGGTTCGGCGGGGCGGTCTTCGGGGAGGCCAGGGAAATGAACATCGGAGCGGAGCGGGCCGGACGCTCCCAGGTGGTCGGGCGTTTCTTCGAGCGCCGGGCCAATGTGACGCTGTCGAGCGACGTCATCCACAATGCGTGCCGGGTGAGTCTCTTCATCGGCATCGAGACGAGCATGACCCGGCGCGAGATGGGCGATGCCGCCGCCGCCATGCCGCCGGCCGATGCCGCAATCTCCCTGGAGCAGGCGCTGGCCGGCTATACCGTCAACGGCGCCGCGCAGCTCGGACTGGAAGAGGAGCTCGGCGCGATACGGGCGGGCTTTCTCGCCGACTTCATCATCCTGCCGCGGGATCCGTTCGAGACCGATATGCGGAGCATCCACGGGATCGCCCCCGCGGCGACGATCGTGGCGGGGGAGCTGCGAAGCGGCGCCCTGGCGCGGGCGGCGCGCCAGGAGAAGTATCGGTTAGATTAAGAAAAGACTTAGTGCATTGATATATAGAGATAAAATCTGTTCTCGAATGAACTTCTAATCAGAATGTGGATTCGATCGATCTCCTGACCACCCGTGAACGCAATTGTCTCCCGGTGGCAATGCGGTCGCAGGTCGCGAGACAGGCACCGTCCGTTTGCACCGGGAGGGCGGCGACGAAGAGTGAGCACCCGGCGAAGACCGCAGCCCACTCAGCGTAAGCCTTCGGTGAGGAACCGCAGTTCAGGATCCGCCGGATCTCCTGCCGTCCAGATTCAGGCGATCCGTGCGACCGGTCTGTCGTGGTCAGCGACCCCAGCTGTCGGGCGCGGTTGCGCGCCGATGAGTCCACAACCTAGTAAATGCTGAACGGGAAGTAGCGGGCATTGATCCGCTCGTAGGTGCCATTCGCGAGAATGGCCTTGAGCGCGTCGTTCAGGCGTAACAGAAGGGAGGCGTCCTCGTGGCGCACCGCGATGCCAATACCTTCGTCCAGCCGGTATTCCACGCCGACGAACTCGAAACGGGCACCCTCCGGACCCCGAAGCCAAGCGTATGAGCCCAGGCTGTCGCCGAACATGGCATCCAGGCGACCGGCTGCGAGGTCCCGGTGGAGTTCCGGCTGGCCGGGATAGAGCTTGATGGTCGCCGTGCCAGCCAAGTTCGCCTCAAGCCAGTCCGAGGAGATTGTGGCGCGCGTCGCGCCGATGGTCTTGCCCGCCGCGTTGGCCGGGTCGAAGCCGGAGCCCTTGCGCGCCACGAAGCGGACTACGTTGCTGTAGTACCGGTCCGTGAAGCTCACGAGTTGCCGCCGCTTCTCGGTGATCGACATGCTGGCGGCGATCGCATCGAAGCTGCTGGCGCGCAACTCCGGGATCAGCCGCTCCCATTCCTCCAGCACGACCTCGCATTCGGCACCGAGCTCTGCGCAGAGCGCAAGCGCGATGTCGATGTCGAAGCCCGCGATCTCGCCGGCATTGTCGACATAGGTGAACGGCGGATAGCCGCCGGTCGTGGCGATACGCAGCTTGTCGGGGGCGAGCGTGGGCGTCGCCGCGAGGAGGGCCAGAACCAAAGCTACCGGAAGCAGCCTCATGAGCCTTCTCGCTCCCATCAAGTCGGGAACATACAACTTGCCCCTTAGCGGTTAACCGCACCAAACCTCTTCTAGCACCACACCTACACCTAAGTCTACGCCGGGTAGTGGTACAGTTTGGTCACGATGCATCCCGTGACGCTTCCCAATCCTCTAGCACCTTCACGAGATCGGACATTTCCCAAAGCTTGGAAGTGACCCCGGCTTCTATGGCTGGCGTGACGCGTAAGGTTTGATGGATGCGAACGAAATTGTAGTGCATGAAATAGATGGCCATCATGTGCGCATGGTTTTCTGCCTTCTTCGAGAACGCATTCGTGAGGCGCGTCATGCGGCGATTGCCCATGCGCATCGAAAGGTTGCTGCGCTCCACATAGCTAGTCGATACATGGGCGGGGTCAGGCTTGCCCTCAACGTTGCGCTTGCGAATGCCCGTGCATTCTGCGGGGCTGTACCGCTTGTCTGACGATACGCCGCCTTCCGAGCCGTAGAGCTTCACCAACTGGGCATAATCCACGTCACCGCCGAATGCGCCCTCGACCGCTTCCAGATATGCCTTGTGCCCGTCGCTGGTGAGTTGAACGCGGGAAGCTAGGCGTGGCGCGAGATCATCTATGAACGTCGCTGCCGCTTCGCTATCGCGCCCGCCGACATACCAAGACGCAACAAGCTTCGTGTCGGCATCAAGGCCCACCCACGTCCAAATATCTCCGGCACCTTCGGGGGCTGCCTTCGCGGCCGGGACGTTCTTTTGCTTTGCATAGCAAAAGGCCCATGCCTCATCGACCTGGATGCGCTTACAAGGCAAATTCACAAGCACGCGGTCTTGATGCTCGGAGAATGCCTGTCCTGCATCCTCCAAGAGCTTAATCAGCGCGGTCCGGCTTATGCCGGTCAGCCGCGTCATCGCCCGAAGCGAAATGCCCTCAGCCATCATTTGGAGGGCTTGGGCGCGCTTGTCGTGGGGAAGCCTGTTCATAGGCATGATAATGCACCGTCATGCCTGACCAGTCAAGCATAAAATAATAGTTTATCGGTCGGCTGGATAGTGATATAAACCCTGTGCCTCGGCTGTGAAGAGCTTTGGCACAGGGTTGCGTGGGCCTGAATTTAAGCTCTATTTTTTCATGTACCACCTACCTTTCTACCTTTCGAGCCGTTGGGACGGCTGCCGTACTTGTTGGATGTTGATCTAAAGGCCCGAGCCCGGCCCTGGGCTCGGGTTCTCCTTTCGGAGAAATTCCGGCTTGGGCCTTCTCCAAGCCACCATCCTTGGCTACCCGATACCTATGTGGGTCGCTACCGCTCCCTTCGTGAGTGCGCGTTATCAACCCCTCGTCGGCAAGCTTTCGGGTTGTGATCGAGATACGATTCTTGAAATGCTTCGCTTCTGATCCTTTGCCCATCTTTCTCAGTATCGCATTGACGTGGCTAACCGTGAATTCCTGGCTCCCTAACCGCCCAATCAGGCTCCTAATGTCTGTGTCAAGCGTAGAGCTGACCTTTGCCGGCTTTCTCGTGAGCTCGATCTCGTCAAGATCTATCGCCCCGGATTCTCCGATGGTGGCATCCACAGAGCCCGCCGTTGTGTTCAATTTTATGGCAGCGCCGCCGAGTCGTTCCATAACTCTGTAAGCCGCCCTAAGCTCTGCAAGCTCTCTCTCCGTCTCCTCAATAGCGTTTTGTATGTCCGCTTGCGTCACTGGCATTGGTTCTCCTCCAAATGAGAAGCACCATATCTACCACGCGGCTACGATCCGTGCAAGCCTGGGATGATGGCGGAGTAATGGGGGGATTGAAGGGAGTGGACGCCTAGGGCTGATGGGGCGTGCGGTTCGGATTTCAGCGTTTCATTTCTGTTTTAATGGGTTCCAGCGCCGACTCGCGGCGTTTTGGGCGATTCCTTTGCGGCGTTCGGGGGTAAGCGATTCGGCGCGCGCGCGACCGCCCTTCAACCCGCCCTTCCGGCCCAACTCAACGGCGGCCGGGTTTTTATCCTTGTCTATAGGCGGTGTGGGCGCTCTATCTTCGACCTGGCCAGTGAGAATGTCACCGACCAATTTGCCAAGCTCGACGGGGTCGCGCGGGCGTTTGAGGCGCTTTGCTGTCATGGTGGGAGTATGCCATGGTTCGCCGGTTGGTCAAAGCTGGTGAATCTGAAACTGTACCACTACCCAACGCCGCGCTTCCGTCAGGGAGACACGCTGCTAGTGGATAAAATTTGACGTTTGAATCCCGCGAGGGATTCTCGCCGGGCACGTTGTGTGCGAGTCTGGCGCATGCGGCCAGGAATCATCGTCGATGTGAGTACCGCCGACCGTGCTCGTCTCGAAGCGGTCGTTGCGGACCGGAACAGCCGGCAGAAACACGTGTGGCGGGCACGGATCGTCCTTCTGAGCGGGGATGGTCTCGGCACGGTCGAGATCATGCGCCGCACCGGCAAGAGCAAGACAGCGGTTTGGCGTTGGCAGGAGCGCTTCATGCACGAGGGTGTCGAGGGGTTGCTGCGGGACAAGACGCGACCCTCGCGCGTTCCGCCGCTCGGCCGGGAAATCGCTGACCGCGTCGTCGCGCTGACGCTGAGTGCGCCGCGCCACGAGGCGACACATTGGACGGCGCCGGCGATGGCCAAGACGGTCGGCATCAGCGTCAGCGCGGTACAGCGCATCTGGCGGGCGCACGGGCTTCAGCCCCACCGGGTCCGGCAGTTCAAGCTGTCGCGTGACCCGGAGTTCATTCCCAAGCTGCGGGACATCGTCGGCCTTTATGTCGATCCGCCGGCGCACGCCGTTGTCCTGTCGGTTGACGAGAAGAGCCAGATCCAGGCGCTCGACCGCACCCAACCCGGGCTGCCGATGAAGACGGGATGCGCGGGCACGATGACGCATGACTACAAGCGGCACGGCACGACCACGCTGTTCGCCGCGCTGAACGTGCTCGAAGGGCGTGTCATCGGCCGGTGCATGCAGCGCCATCGACACCAAGAGTTCATTCGCTTCCTCAACGCCATCGAGGCCGACGTGCCCGCGGGAAAGCTGGTCCATGTGATCCTCGACAACTACGCCGCCCACAAGCATCCCAAGGTCCGCGGGTGGCTTACGTGCCATCCGCGGACCTTCTTCCACTTCACCCCAACATCCTGCTCCTGGCTCAACGCCGTCGAAGGTTTCTTCGCAAAGCTCGCAAAGCAACGTCTCAAGCGCGGCGTCTTCCACTCGATCGTCGATCTCCAGGCCACCATCAACCGCTTCCTCGAACACACCAACAACGATCCGCAGCCCTTCATCTGGACAAAGGATCCCGACAAAATCATCGCCGCTGTCAGACGCGGGCATCAAGCGTTAGATTCCATCCACTAGTACACCCGCATCGGCCACCGCGTGTTGGCGATGACGTCGTTGTTCAGTTGCGGCTGGATGATGACGGCGATCAGTCAGGCCTAGTAAAGCGCTTCATGGCGCTGTACGCGCGCCTACTCGCCGGCGACGGGCTTCCTGATATCCCCACGCCACGGCATCCGACCACAGGCACGCTTGCCTGGCTTGTCGAGCAGTACGAGCGGTCGGCGGAATTTTGGCAGCTTGATCAGGCGACGAAGTGTGTCCGCCGAGGGATTCTCGCGGCGTGCCTGGCTGAGCCGATCAATCCACAGTCGGCGAAGCTGTTCGGCCAGGTCGAAGCGTCGAAGATCACCGGCAAGGCGATTCGAGTGCTGCGCGATCGGAAGGCCGACAAGCCGAACTCCGGCAATAACCGAGTCAAAGCCTTGCGGCGCGTGTTTACATTCGCTGTCGAACACGAACACGTCGAGAAGAATCCGGCGCGCGACGTTCCATACCTCAGAATCAATTCTGACGGATTCCATTCTTGGTCGGTCGACGAGGTCGAGCGGTACGAGGCGCGTCACCAGATTCGGCACGCGCGCGCGCCTGGCGCTCGCGATCTTGCTATACACTGGCCAGCGGCGTAGCGACGTCGTCGCCTTCGGACGCCAGCACGTCCGCGACGGCTGGCTAATGTTCACGCAACACAAGAATCGCAACCACAATCCCGTCACGCTCGAAATACCGATCCGGCCGGAGCTTCAAGCGATCATCGACGCCAGCCCGACAGGCGATTTGACGTTTCTGGTGTCCGCATATGGTCGCCCGTTCAAATCATCCGGCTTCGGCTCTCGGTTCCGTAAATGGTGCGACGAGGCCGGCTTACCGCATTGCAGCGCGCACCGCTTGCGGAAGGCCGCGGCGTCCAGGCTCGCCGAGGCTGGCGCAACCGAGCAACAGATAATGTCGATCACCGGCCATCGGACCTCAAAAGAGGTCACGCGCTACACCCGCGCGGCTAATCAGAAGCGGCTTGCTGGACAAGCTCTCTCGTTGGAGGCTTTAGAGCCGAACCCTGACAATCGATAGGAGTGGTGATGAGAATAGCAATAGCCAACATCGCTGCGGTAACGGTTGCCGCTGCGGCGCTGACCGGCTGTGGCGGATCACCCGATGATGATGCACCCAATGATGCGGCTTTCGACTCCTGCGGACCCACAGAACAAGCCAAGAGATCAGCCTACGGTGCGACTCAGGTCTTTATGGATCGGATACTAGTGGATAAAATTTGACGTTTGAATCCCGCGAGGGATTCTCGCCGGGCACGTTGTGTGCGAGTCTGGCGCATGCGGCCAGGAATCATCGTCGATGTGAGTACCGCCGACCGTGCTCGTCTCGAAGCGGTCGTTGCGGACCGGAACAGCCGGCAGAAACACGTGTGGCGGGCACGGATCGTCCTTCTGAGCGGGGATGGTCTCGGCACGGTCGAGATCATGCGCTGCACCGGCAAGAGCAAGACAGCGGTTTGGCGTTGGCAGGAGCGCTTCATGCACGAGGGTGTCGAGGGGTTGCTGCGGGACAAGACGCGACCCTCGCGCGTTCCGCCGCTCGGCCGGGAAATCGCTGACCGCGTCGTCGCGCTGACGCTGAGTGCGCCGCGCCACGAGGCGACACATTGGACGGCGCCGGCGATGGCCAAGACGGTCGGCATCAGCGTCAGCGCGGTACAGCGCATCTGGCGGGCGCACGGGCTTCAGCCCCACCGGGTCCGGCAGTTCAAGCTGTCGCGTGACCCGGAGTTCATTCCCAAGCTGCGGGACATCGTCGGCCTTTATGTCGATCCGCCGGCGCACGCCGTTGTCCTGTCGGTTGACGAGAAGAGCCAGATCCAGGCGCTCGACCGCACCCAACCCGGGCTGCCGATGAAGACGGGACGCGCGGGCACGATGACGCATGACTACAAGCGGCACGGCACGACCACGCTGTTCGCCGCGCTGAACGTGCTCGAAGGGCGTGTCATCGGCCAGTGCATGCAGCGCCATCGACACCAAGAGTTCATTCGCTTCCTCAACGCCATCGAGGCCGACGTGCCCGCGGGAAAGCTGGTCCATGTGATCCTCGACAACTACGCCGCCCACAAGCATCCCAAGGTCCGCGGGTGGCTTACGCGCCATCCGCGCTTTTTCTTCCACTTCACCCCAACATCCTGCTCCTGGCTCAACGCCGTCGAAGGTTTCTTCGCAAAGCTCGCAAAGCAACGTCTCAAGCGCGGCGTCTTCCACTCGATCGTCGATCTCCAGGCCACCATCAACCGCTTCCTCGAACACACCAACAACGATCCGCAGCCCTTCATCTGGACAAAGGATCCCGACAAAATCATCGCCGCTGTCAGACGCGGGCATCAAGCGTTAGATTCCATCCACTAGTTGCTCCTTCAACCTCACGTTACCCGATCTACAGCGACTCGGAGGTGGCGGTGTTCCTTTCTGCTGACTGCGTGTACCGGATCGATGCCTATGTGGACGCCCAAAACAGCTTCGGGGTGATGGTCCGCACTCACTTCATGATGGAGGTTGAGCACGTCGACGGCGGCTACAAAGTCGTCGACTATGAGGAAAGGCAGTAACCCTCCCTGGCTTCGCGCGGCCAATCAAAAGAAGCTCGCCGAACAGGCGTTCGCGTTGGACAATGAAACGGAAAAGGACCGAGTCTAGCGTAGTCAGCGTTGGACAATCTTCGCCGTAAGCTATTGATTCGCAATGATCTGCGTAATCCAGTCTTGGTATCGAGCGACACGAGTGTAGGCGGAGAAGGCGACCTCAAGGTCGCATCCAGCAGCGTTGTCGTCGGTGTAACCCCAGCTCACAACGCCGACTTGGACATAGGTGTTGTCTTCGAGCTCCACCAGCAACGGCCCGCCGCTGTCGCCGCTGCACGATCCCTTGCCGCCCTCGGCAACCCCGGAGCAGATCATGTTGTCCGTAATCGGCCCCCGAACGGTTACGCCCGGCTTGTCCGGACCACCCGCGTCCTGATTGCATTCGGCGCGATCGAACAGGACGATCTCAACCTGGCGCAGTTCGACCGGATACTGGCCATCTCGGAGGCGACCCCAACCTGTGACGATAGCGGGTGTTCCGGCGACAGCATAACGCTGCTCGGCCGCCAGCGATGGTAGCCGAATGGTCCCCACATTGGCGGAACTCGGGGCGTGAGCCAACCGAATTAAAGCGATATCGTTGTCGATGGCAACCGGATCATATTGGGGATGGGCGTAGATCGCAGCCACTTCGATCAGTTCGCCCTCGCCGTTCTCCAAATAGTTGGTGCCAGCCAGCACAAACATCTCACCGGGCTGAACGGCCATCAGCGAGAAGTCTCGCTCGTCCTCATGATAGACGCAATGCGCGGCGGTCAAGATCCACACGCTCGCAATCAGACTGCCGCCACAAAATTGGCCATAGAACACATCCGGCTCGTCGGCGCGGACCAATCCAACTTGCCAGGGCCAAGCGCCCTCGGCGGCGATATCGCCTCCCAGGATGCGGGTCTGATCGGGCCGTGGACGGTCGGCCGCAGCTTCTTTGTCCGCTGGAACATATCCGATCGGAAACGCCGCTGGCTGCTGCGCTTGCGCCGCGGTCGCAAAGCTCAAGCCAACCAGGGCCAGAAACCAAGCCAGATGCCCGCGGCTGTAACGAATGGGCGCTCTATCGCTGCTACCCATCGCCGTCTTCCTTGGCTGTACACCGTTCAACCATCATACTTGATGTTATGCTGTGGTGAACCCCGAGTGAGTAACGTCCGTTTCCGACGACGGCAAAGTCGGCTAAGTGGTCAAATGGTCCAGGAAGACTGTCGCTCGTCACTAAGTCCTGCCCCCGACCCGGTTTCTTCCGAGGCGTGATGCATTTTTGGCAGTTTGCGGTCATTGGGCTCCTTTTTTTGATCAACGGCTTCTTCGCCATGTCCGAACTGGCGATTGTGTCGTCGCGACGCAGCCGCCTACAGAGTTTGGCCAAGCAGGGCGTCCCTGGGGCAAGCCGAGCGCTCAAGCTGATCGAGGATCCGACGGGGTTTCTTTCCACCGTTCAGTTCGGAATCACCCTCATCGGTATCTTCGCCGGCGCATTCAGCGGTGCGATGCTGTCCGAACCACTCGCCGAACGACTGGCACAGATTCCGGCCGTTGCCGGCTCTGCCGACCAATTGGCGATCGTGCTGGTGGTTGTGGCGGTGACCTACTTTTCGCTGATCATCGGCGAATTGGTGCCGAAGCGGGTGGCGCTCGGCCATGCCGAACGGATCGCTTGCTTTGTCGCGCCGCCGATGGCGGGCATAGCCAAAATCGGTGCACCGGTCGTCTGGTTCTTGCGGATCTCGACCGAGGGCGTTCTGCGGCTCCTCCGCGTTCGACGTATGCCGCAGAGCACCGTGACGGAGGAAGAGGTCCGGGCGATGATCGCCGAGGGCACCGAGAGCGGGGTGTTCCACCCGGCCGAACGCGAGCTGATTGAGGGCGTCATCAAGGTCGCCGACCGATCGGTCCGATCGATTATCGTGCCGCGCACCGATGTTGTCTGGATCGATCCGGACGATGAGCCCGACGTCATCCTCAAGGAGATTCTGGAGAGCGGCCACTCGCGTTTCCCGGCCAGCCGAGACGAGATCGACGAAGTGGCCGGGGTCGTGCATGTCAGGGATTTGCTTGAGCAGCTGAATGCCACCGGAAAATTGGACGTGCACACCGCATTGCGCGACCCGCTGTTCGTTAATGAGCACATGCCGATCCTGCGTCTCCTCGATCGGTTCAAGACCTCAGGGGTACACATGGCGATTGTCCTTGACGAGCTTGGATCGTTTGAGGGGATCATCACGCCAACGGACATCCTCGCCGCAATTGCCGGCGATTTACCGGAGCATGAGGGCGATGACGAGCCGGATGCCATTGAGCGTGCGGACGGGTCCTGGCTGCTGTCGGGCCGGATCACCATCGACGACACCGAGCGAACCCTGGCTATGGTCGGAATGAACAAAGATGAGGACTTCCAAACTCTCGCCGGCTTCATCCTGCATCAATTGGGACATATTCCGGCGATTGGCGAATCGTTCGTCTGGCGTGGCTGGCGGTTCGAGGTGGTCGACCTGGATGCCCACCGAATCGACAAAGTCGAGGCGAGATGGCTCGATCATCCCGGTGCGACTGCTGGCGGCGAGAGCTCGCGTTAGCGCCGGGCCGGCTCGGCATTCCCACCGGTCAGCTGAAGAACCGAGGAGACGATTGTCGTTTCCCGTTGCTGCCAGGCCACGCCGGTGGGCTCATCAGCTGCGCCCGCTGATCCCGCAACCGATAATTCGCCATTGTCGAGCACGCGTCCCTAAATGGCTTCGTCCACCTGCTCAACGAGCTTGACACACTGGACATCGCCGAGCCCCAGTCGGCTCCAGCGCCGCGCCGGAATGGATCCCACAGCTTGATTCCAACCCGGCGCCAGGTGACAAGCGCTATTACGAACGGCATCGGGCCTTCTCGTTCGCCGAAAGGCTGTCGGCGAACTGCGTTTTTTGGAAGGACGTCCTGGTTGAAATTCAGTCGGAAGATCATTGTTGGCGTTAGCCTGTCTGCGATCGGCCTGCTGTGGTGGGGTATCTCGTACAGCCAAATCGTAGCAGCTTCCGACCTCGGCCTTTTCGATACCGTTGGCTGCCTGTTTTTTCGCAGTGCCTATTGCGAGGGGCTTGTCGAGACGGCCGGCGACGTTGGATTCCCGCTCTATTATCACTTCATCACGATTTGGGCGGGGGTCTTCCTGCTCCTTATCGGCGCTTGGCGATTGACTGGATTGTCAAACAATCCGCCGGATTGGTTCCTGCCTTATCGGATAACCTTCTTTCGGCTGATCGCGGTCGTCGTTTTGATCCTCCTTTGGTGGGAGGCATCAAAACGCGCCGGCCCAAATCTCTTCGCCGATCCAGGAAGTACACTCCAGGCCGCAATCGAGATGTTCGGAGAAGACCGCAACCGGCTTCGTGTCGCGTTCTTTGATAGCCTTCGCCACTACAGCACCGGCTTCACATTGGCGTCGCTCGCCGGAATTCCGATCGGTCTGATCTTCGGAGGCTTCCGCGTTCTTGGTCGCACGATGGAAGTCTTCATGAACGCTCTGATGGCAACACCTCGCGTCGCCTTTATCCCCTTGATCATTGTCTTCCTCGGGCTCGGCTTCGATGCCAAGGTGTTCGTGATTTTTCTTGGCGCGGTCATGCCGATCATGGTCAACACCTATGCTGGCGTGCGCCAAAGCGACGGCGAGCTGGTGGAAATGGCGCGCTCAGCCGGCGCTCGGCGCAGCCAGGTCTTCATCCGCATTATGCTTCCTGGAGCACTGCCGTTCATCGTGGTCGGGCTTCGCATCGGTGCCACGATCGCTCTGATCAACACGGTTGTGGCTGAACTTTATTTAGGTGCCACCGGGCTGGGCGGCCTCCTCCAAATCTATGCCTCCACGTTCAGATCGGCCAACTACTTGGTTGTAGTCCTTTCCCTGTCATTGATAGGCGTGGTTGTAACCTCGTTCCTGCGAATTATTGAGACCCGCGCCGACCGCTGGCGCTACAGTGCCAGCGAATAGACCAAGAACGCTCGCCGGGTTTTCCTTTGCCGCCGAAATGTGGCTAGATGCGATCAAAGCTGCCGCTATGCCTCATCCGCGGCAACAGGCACATGGAGCAATTGTCAACCGTCGCGGCGTGCCGCGACCAAAAAAAGGGTTTGTTCCATGAAGTCGATCAAGACGATAGGTAAGGTCGCGGCGGCGGTAACGCTGAGCGCGGCGATGGCGGTTGGCTCAACTGCCGCACAGGCGCAACAGCCGTTTCGGCTCATCATCACCGAACTCGAGGCCCCGCTGGTACCGAATTCGGTGATGATCCTGGCAGAGGAGTTGGGTTATTTTGATGCAGAAGGTGTCGATGTCGAGCTGATCCATGTCGGTGATACGCCCCTGGCAGTGGCCGCGCTTCAGGCCGGCGAGGGCGACATGGCCAACATCGCCTCCGACTCGGCCTTGCTATTGGTTGCCAACGGCATCCTCGATATCCGCGCGGTGACCTCCCCCAATAAGTTCCTGCCATTCCTAATCGCCTGTCAGGATAGTGTTGCGTCCGTGGCCGATATGGCCGGGCGCACTTTCGGCGTCAATCGCGTCGGCAGCCTCGACTATGGGCTAAGCAGGATGGTCATGGCCGCCAATGGTTTAGACACTGAATCGGTTGAGTATGTGCCGATCGGCTTTTCGTCGGTGCGCGGGCAGGCGCTGGCCGCCGGCCAGATTGACTGCACCACGGTCTCCATCGGTGTGTGGCTTTCCATTCCGGATCGCACCGGCCTCAAGATCTTGGTTCCAGTGGCACCCTACGGCGACGCAGCTCCGGTCGTGAACAAGTTCAACGTGGTAACGGCGGCGACTCTTGAGAACCGTCGTGACGACGTCGAGGCGGTCATCCGCGCGCTGATCAAGCTATCTCGCGAGTTCAACGCGGACCCGCAGGCCTGGGTCGACGCGATGGTGGTCTCACGGCCAGATCAAACGGTCGAGAACCTGACCGCTTTGGCCGACGCTTTTGTCGGTGCTTGGAGTGTGAATGGCGGTATGAACGCTGACGAAATCAACTTCTCGGTGGTTGAGATATTTGGCGGTGAGGACTTTGCCGGCTTGACCGCTCCGGCCCTCAGTGACTGGGTCGACTTCAGCGTGATCGACGGTATCCTAGCCGATCTCGGTGTCGACGCCGCCACCGACGCGCCTGTCCGCTAGGCCCTTGGCCCAAGCGGCTTTAGCAGATGATCAGGCGGTGGCGGCAGAAGCCGCCACCGCCAAAATTTCGATTCAGCACGTCCACAAGAGCTTCCAGCGCCCGCAATCGACCGAAATCGTGGAGGCGTTGAAGAATGTCTCACTCGATATCGCCGACAACACATTCATATCACTGGTCGGCCCGTCCGGCTGCGGTAAAACCACCTTGCTGCGAATGGTCAATGGGCTGATCAAGCCCGATCGCGGCCGGGTGCTGGTGGATGGGCAGACGCCGGAGCCCGGACCCGATATGGGCTTCGTGTTCCAGTCGTTTCGGCTGATCCCATGGGCGACGGTGCGGGCCAATATCGCCTTTCCGCTCGAAATCGCCGGAAAGCGGCGTACCGAGGCGCGGGATATCGCCAATCACTATCTTGAGTTGGTCGGACTGACGAAATTCGCAAAAGCCTATCCGAACGAACTGTCCGGCGGGATGAAGCAGCGGGCCGCTCTTGCCCGCGCATTGGTGACCAATCCATCGATCCTGATAATGGACGAGCCTTTCGCCTCGATCGACGCGCAGACGCGTGAACTGATGCAGATCGAATTGATGCGGCTGTGGGGCGAGAAGAAGGGCGTGGTGGTGTTCGTCACTCACAGCGTCGACGAAGCGGTGCTGCTGGCGGACAAGGTGGTGCTGATGGGGCCGCGCCCGGGCCGGATCGTCGACGTTATCGATGTCGATCTGCCGCGGCCGCGCTGGGAGTATAATGTCCGCGCCGATCCCACTTTCGTTGAGCTACGAGGCCAATTGTGGGAGCAGATCAAGACGATGGTGGTGACCGATCCGAGTTCCGACTTCTTCGGCCGCGGAGCGTGAATTGGTGGTACTAGCTTGACCGCCGACGGCCGCCGACAAGTCGGCGGTTAATCGTTCTGGAATCGGCCTCCCTTATGTTTGTGACACTCTCGCCGCAGCGGTGGCCCTTGGCTATCGTCCCGGCAAATTGAAATCGCGCGCGGACACGATTCCGCGCCTGCCAAGAACGGTAAGATGTATCAGCTGGACGATGGGTCGCCATCGCCCCTAGGGGCGACTTACGATGGGCGGGGCGTAAATTTCGCGCTGTTCTCCGCCCATGCGACACAAGTTGACCTGTGCCTGTTCGACCCGACCGGCCGCCGCGAAATTGCGCAGCTGACGCTCCCTCGGCGCACCGAGCATTTCTGGCACGGCTATTTGACCGGAATTGGGCCCGGCCAGCTCTACGGCTATCGAGTGCACGGGCCCTATGAACCGGAGCGTGGCCACCGTTTCAACTCCAACAAGCTGCTGATCGATCCCTATGCAAGGCAATTGTCCGGGCGGCTGCGATGGCACGACGCGATATTCGGTTACCGTCCCGGCGCCCAGCGAGGCGACCTGACCCCGGACCGACGGGACAGCGCGCCGATGATGCCGAAATGCGTGGTCGAATCATCGGTTCACCATTGGGGCGACGACCGGCCACCGCGCCGGCCGATGCGCGACAGCATCATCTATGAAGCCCACGTCAAAGGTCTGACCCAACTGCATCCTGACGTGCCGCAACCGATCCGCGGCCGCTATGACGCGCTCGCCCATCCGGCGGTGATCGACCATCTGATCAAAATCGGCATAACGGCGGTTGAGCTAATGCCGATCCACGCCTTTGTCGATGACCGGTTCCTGGTCAACAAGGGCCTCAGGAATTATTGGGGCTATTCAACGCTAGCCTATTTCGCCCCGGAACCGCGTTATTTTGGTGACGAGGGGCCGACCGGATTGCGCAGCGCCATCCGCTCGTTGCATGACGCTGGGATCGAAGTGATCCTCGACGTTGTCTACAATCACACCGCTGAAGGAAATGAACTTGGTCCGACCCTCTCCTTTCGTGGGATCGATAACGCGACCTACTACAAGCTGATTCCGGACGACCTTCGTCATTATTGGGATTCGACCGGAACCGGCAATACGGTCGACGTCGCGCAGCCGCAGGTCCTCCGGCTGGTACTGGATTCACTCCGTCACTGGGTCGAGTCGTACCGGATCGACGGTTTTCGGTTTGACCTTGCCAGCGCTCTGGCGCGCAATCCGTTCGATTTCGATCAGCGATCCGGCTTCCTTTCGACGATCGCTCAAGACCCGGTGCTGCGCGAGATCAAGCTGATCGCCGAGCCCTGGGATGTTGGCTCGGGCGGCTACCGGGTCGGTGGCTTCCCGCCCGGATGGGCCGAATGGAACGACAAATATCGCGACACGCTGCGCGCCTATTGGCGCGGTGATCCCGGCCAACTCCCGAGGTTGGCTCGAGCAATTGCCGGCTCGCGAGAAGTGTTCGAGCCGTCTGGCCGGCAGAGCTGGACCTCCGTCAACTTCGTCACCGCGCATGATGGCTTCACGCTTCAGGATCTCGTTTCCTATGACCGTCGCCACAATGAGGCTAATGGCGAAGACAATGAGGATGGCCACGATCACAATCTGTCGTGGAACTGCGGCGTCGAAGGCCCGACCGAGGATTCGGAAATCTTGATGCTGCGGGCGCGGCAGCGGCGCAATTTGCTAGCCTCTCTGTTCGTTTCTATCGGCACGCCAATGCTATCGATGGGCGACGAGATGAGAAGAAGCCAAAGCGGCAACAATAATGCTTATTGCCAAGACAATGAGACCAGCTGGGTCGACTGGACCACCGTCGAGGCGGATCTTGACCTCGTGCCGCTGATGGGCTCGTTGGCGGCCATTCGCCGGCAGGCTCGGGCATTTCAAAGGAGCAATTTTCTGAGCGGACATTTCAATGAAGAAACCGGACTGAAGGACGTCTATTGGCTGGCGCCGGAGGGGCGGGAGATGAACGAGGACGATTG
The DNA here is from genome assembly GCA_963667605.2 of Kaistiaceae bacterium. Taxonomy (GTDB): domain Bacteria; phylum Pseudomonadota; class Alphaproteobacteria; order Rhizobiales; family Kaistiaceae; genus JADLGL01. Next base: position 234,465 of record CAXXUZ010000001.1, on the reverse strand, counting down.
GCACGAACCCGATCGCCGCGCCCTCGGTTGCCAGCTCGGAAATGACAACGATGCCCGCGACCGACTGCTTGTCATATTCAATGCCGGCGCTGAGGCGATCGGATTCCATCTGGCGCGGGACTTTCCCGGAGCCAACTGGGAACCGGTCATCGACGCGACACGTGTTGCCGGTCGGCCGGCGCGGTCGGCCCCTCGGCTGATGCCCGGAGGCAACATCCCGGTCGAAAGCCGATCGCTGCTAGTGCTGCGATACGCAGACTCAACCGATCAGGCCTGAGCGAAGCGATGGCGGCTCGTGAAGAAGATGTCCGCGAGATGGCCAAATTGGCAGGGATCGCACTGGGTTATCGCGACGCCTTCGGCCATTTGGTCGAAACACCGCTATCGGCGGTGCTGGGATTGCTCGACGCTCTTGGCTTCCCCGGCAACGAACAATCCGCTGCCCGAGAAAGTCTGCGGCAATTGAAGGCCCGGCGCGATTTGATCGCTTCGCGCTTCATCATCGCCGATGCCGATGAGGCCCCGCTGATCCCGCTTCGTAACCCAGTAGCCGACCAAGTGGAGTGGCGCGTAGTTGGAGAGAACGGCGACATGATCGACGGGAGATCGCCGATCGTTACCGTTGCCAATGCTGGAGCAGTCCGACTGCCGGCGCTCGCGTCAGGCTGCTACCAGCTGATGCTCCGGGTGGCAGCCCAGCACACCGAATCCACCATCATTTCGGCACCGCGACTCTGCTGGCGCCCGGAAGAGAAGCGGAGGCGGTGGGGATTGACTGCGCCGGCCTATGGGCTGGTGTCGGCGGACAATCTCGGTATCGGCGACTTCAGCGATATCGGCGCGATGGCGGAAGCTGCGGCGAAGCGCAGTGCAAGCTTCCTCGGGCTCAGCCCCCTCCATGCTCTCTTCTCGTTCGACCGCAGTTGGATCTCGCCCTACTCTCCTTCCTCGCGACTTTTCCTTGACGCTATCTATATCGATCCGACGAAGATCAAAGGATTTGAGGTCCTGGCTCGCCAGCTGCTAGCCGAAGCAGGCAGGAGCAGCCGGCTGGAGAAGATCCGTTCCGGCAGGTTGGTCTCCTACGCCGACGTCTGGGCCGTTAAACGGTCCATCCTCGAGGCTGTCTGGGACGTATTTCGTGAGAGAGGTCCGTCGCCCGAGTTCGAAGATTTCCGTCGCGAACATGGCGAAGCGCTGGAGCATCACGCATTGTTCGAGGCCCTGGCAGAGGCCCAAAATGGGGGTAGCCGAGGCAGATCGGGCTTCAACGGACTGAACGCTCGTTCAGACGACACCGCCGCGTTCAAGGCCGCCAATCCGGAGCTGACGGCATTTCATCTCTGGCTGCAATGGTTGGCCGACGACCAGCTGGCGGCTGCCGGCAACAGGGCCAAGTCGGCAGGTATGGATCTTGGGCTCTTCACTGATCTCGCCGTCGGGACAAGTCCGGCGGGGTCGGAAGTTTGGGCCTCGCCGACCGCATTTCTTACCGATACTTCGATTGGTGTTCCGCCCGATCTTCTGGCTCCAAATGGTCAAAATTGGGGTCTGCGCGCGCTCAGTCCCTTGGCAATGGAAGATGACGGAATGGGGCGCTATCGAGCGCTGATCGCTGCTAATATGCGCCATGCCGCAGGTATTCGGATCGACCATGCTTTCCAGCTGCGGCGGCTGTTTCTGATCCCACCCGGCCTGCCGGCAAGCCACGGTGCATATCTCACCTACCCGATGGACGCGATGCTGGCGGTGTTGCGCCTTGAGAGCAACAGGGCGCAGTGCATGGTGATCGGTGAGGATCTGGGAACCGCGCCGGAGAATTTCTCCGAGACGATTCGGTCCTCCGGAATCTTTGGCTACCGAGTGCTCTTTTTCGAGCGAGATGCGGCCCGAGAATTCGTTGCGCCGGGTGCCTATGCCGACATGGTGCTGGCGGTGATCAACACGCATGACCTGGCGACCTTCGAGGGCTGGTGGCACGGCCAAGACATCAAGGATCGAGTGAAATACAACATTATCGACAACGACGAGGCCGACCTTGCATCGCGGGAGCGTGACGCCGATCGGAAGCGGCTCGTCGCGCTGCTGCTGAGCGAGAGGATATTGAACAGCCCTGAGATACCCGAGAGGGCCCCAACTGCTGCCGTGGCGCGCCTTCTCGCAAAAAGTCGGTCTGAACTGGTCAGCCTCCAACTCGATGATGTTGCGGCGGCACTCCAACCTCAAAACATGCCCGGCGTGACGGCCGGGGCCCCAAATTGGCGACGACGACTGCCGATGACGATCGACGAGCTGACGCAGACGGACGGACCGCTTGACACACTCGCCGATGCAATGGCAGCGGAAGGCCGAGGGCCAGCCTCTTCTGTTGGGCCCGACGGGAACTGATGTCGACCTCGGGCAAGAACACCAAGCCGGTTTGGCCGAGCGGGCGCTCTCCGGCCGCAGCGCCGAGTTCGCCCACCGGTTCATCCAGCTCACAGCCGACCGGCGAAAACCGGGTGGCGATCGAGGCGGTCTCGCCGCGGGTCGACAATGGAAGATGGCCGGCCAAGCGAGTGATCGGCGATGTTGTAGAGGTCTCCGCCGACATCTTTTGCGACGGGCATGACAGACTCGGAGCTGAGATCTTATACCGGCTCGAAGCCGAGCTGGACTGGCATCGAGCGCCGATGCGGTCTGGCGACAATGATCGATGGTCGGGGAGCTTCAAGGTCGACAAATGCGGCCGCTATCTGTTCACCATCCAGGCTTGGCGGGACCCGTTTGAATCCTGGCACGCCGACGTCGAAAAGAAGCGCGCCGCCGGTCAGGACATCGACCTTGAATTGATCGAGGGGGCCGGCATCGTCGATCGGGCTTTCGCCGGCGCGTCCGGCGAGGCTAAGACCGACCTCGGGAAGATGCAGAGGCGTTTGAAGAGTGCCAACACCAAAGCCGCCTGGACATTGCTCAATTCCAGCGAGATGCGGCAATTGATGGCCGGTACGAGCGGGCGCCTCAATCTGTCAACAATGCCGACGGATCTTCCGCTCAGCGTTGACCGCGAGCGGGCGCTATTCTCGGCTTGGTATGAGTTGTTCCCTCGTTCAGCGGCGAACGAACCCGGCCGTCACGGGACCTTCGACGATGTGATCGCGCGGCTTCCCTATATCCGCGACCTCGGCTTTGACGTGCTCTATTTTCCGCCGATCCATCCGATCGGCACCACCAATCGCAAGGGCAAGAACAACAACCTCATCGCCGCGGCCGGCGACCCCGGCAGCGTCTATGCGATCGGCTCGGCCGAGGGCGGCCATGACGCGATCCATCCTGAGCTCGGGACATTGGACGATTTCCGCAGGCTGGTCGCCGCCGCCGCCGAGCACGGGCTTGAGATTGCTCTTGATTTCGCAATCCAGTGCTCGCCCGATCACCCCTGGACCAAAGAACATCCGGAGTGGTTCGACTGGCGGCCCGACGGCACGCTGAAGTTCGCCGAGAACCCCCCGAAGAAATACGAGGACATCGTCAACCTCCATTTATACCGCGATGCGCTGCCGGGCATTTGGCACGCGTTGCACGAATTGATTTTGTTCTGGATCGACGCCGGAGTCCGGATTTTTCGGGTCGACAATCCGCACACCAAACCGCTGCCGTTCTGGGAATGGCTGATCGCCGAAGTAAACCGCCGCGATCCGGAGGTGCTATTTCTCTCCGAATCGTTCACGCGACCGAGGATGATGAAGCGGCTGGCAAAGATCGGTTTCCAGCAATCCTACACTTACTTTACGTGGCGAGATAGCAAGGCGGAGCTAATTGATTACATTCATGAACTCTCGGGAGATATGGCGGAATATTACCGGCCAAATTTCTTTACCAACACGCCGGACATCAATCCCTATTATTTGCAGACCAGCGGTCGCCCCGGTTTCGTCATCAAGTCCGCTTTAGCGGCAACCTTGTCGAGCAATTGGGGTATCTATAGCGGTTTCGAGCTGTGCGAGGCTGAGCCGCTGCCGGGACGCGAAGAATATCTCAATTCGGAGAAATACGAACTCCGGGTGCGCGACTTCGAGGTGCCAGGCAACATCCGCGACCACATCACCGCCCTAAACCGTATCAGGCGCGACAACCCGACCCTTCACGATTTCCGCAACACTTTGTTGCTCAAGGTCTGGAACGACCAAATCTTGGCCTATCTCAGGACGACACCAAGCCGGGATAATGCGCTACTGGTCCTCGTCAATCTGGACCCGCACAATCCGCAGTCGGCCGAATATGAAGTGCCGCTGTTGGAGTTCGGCCTAGATGACGAGGCAACAATTCGGGCCGAGGATCTACTGCTCGGCAACGACTTCGCTTTGACCGGGAAAATCCAAACGATCACGCTCGATCCGGCCGATCGGTCGGTTGCGATCTGGCGTTTGTTGCTTCAATGAGCCGATGTCCGCTCCGTTGGCGGTGACCGATAACGATCGCCGCAAGCGGTTCGGGCGCCATTTGCTAACGGAATTGGCATTAATTCGACTTCATATTTAAGGGTATGGACCCGCCTCGCGTTGTCTAGTTAATCGCCATCCGCAAGGTGGCAAGCTCGATGCGCCCGGTGCGAGCCGTGCCCGTCCTGAACCTTGAGCGACCACGTCAAGAGAGACCCGGCAAGTCTTATGATCGATCGTACCCAGACCGACTGGTATCGCGACGCTATTATCTACCAGGTCCATATCAAGTCGTTCTTCGATTCCAATGATGATGGCATCGGCGACTTCAAGGGGGTGACCCGAAAGCTCGACTATGTTCGTGAGCTTGGCGTCACCGCGATTTGGCTGATGCCATTCTACCCCTCGCCGCTCCGCGACGATGGCTACGATATTTCCGACTATCGCGGGATCAATCGTAGCTACGGCACGATGCGCGATTTCCGGACGCTGATCCGTGAGGCTCACAAGCGCGATCTCAGAGTGATCACCGAGCTGGTGATCAACCACACCTCCGACCAGCATCCTTGGTTTCAAAAGGCGAGGCAGGCACCGTCGGGATCACCGGCGCGAGATTTCTATGTCTGGTCCGACTCCGATCAGAAATACAAAGACACACGAATCATCTTTCTCGACAGCGAACCTTCGAACTGGACCTGGGATCCGGTCGCCAAAGCCTATTACTGGCACCGCTTCTATGGTCACCAGCCCGACCTAAATTTCGATAATCCCAGGGTAATCAACGCGGTGATCGATGTCATGTTCCACTGGCTTGATATGGGCGTCGACGGGCTTCGGCTCGATGCGATCCCCTATCTCATCGAGCGTGACGGCACCAACTGCGAGAACCTCCCCGAAACCCATGCCGTGCTTAAGCACATCCGCACCGCATTGGATGAACGCTATCCCGACCGAATGTTATTGGCTGAAGCCAATCAATGGCCGGAGGATACAGCGCCCTATTTCGGCGAGGGCGACGAATGCCATATGGCGTTCCATTTTCCGCTGATGCCTCGAATGTACATGTCGATCGCCCAGGAAGACCGGCACCCGGTTTCCGATATCTTGCGACAAACGCCGGAGGTTCCGGAGGGCGCGCAATGGGCGATCTTCCTGCGCAATCATGACGAACTAACGTTGGAGATGGTGACTGACCGGGAGCGGGACTATCTCTGGTCGTTCTACGCCGCAGACCGGCGGGCACGGATTAATCTTGGGATCCGCCGCCGCCTTGCCCCTTTGCTCGAAAACGACCGCAGCAAGATCGAGTTAATGAACTCGCTGTTACTGACAATGCCGGGAACGCCCATCCTTTATTATGGCGACGAGATCGGGATGGGCGACAATATCTATCTCGGCGATCGCGACGGTGTGCGGACACCAATGCAGTGGTCGCCGGACCGCAATGGCGGGTTCTCGCGCGCCGATCCAGCGCGCTTGTTCCTGCCAGCGATCCAAGACCCGATCTACGGCCATCAAGCGGTCAATGTCGAGGCGCAACAGCGCAGCCCGGCGAGCCGCCTTTCGTGGATGCGCCGAATGCTGGCGATCCGACGCAATTTTAGTGCTTTCGGTAGAGGATCGCTGCGCTTCCTGTATCCGGCCAACCGCAAGGTGCTGGCTTATCTTCGGGAAATTAACGGCGAGAGTATTCTTTGCGTGGCCAACCTTGCCCGTTCACCTCAGGCGGTAGAACTTGACCTTGCGGACTATCGCGACCTGACGCCGGTCGAAATGACCGGCGGCGAAGCGTTCCCGCCGATCGGCGAACTGCCTTATCTCCTCACCCTGCCAGCTTATGGTTTCTATTGGTTCACGCTCAACCGGCTGCCGGTGCAAGCCGATCGGCTCCGACCACCGATCCAGCCGGAATTGTTCACGCTGGTGAGAACCGGTTCGCTGGAGGCGTTACTGACCGGCCGCGAAAAAACCGCCTTCGAGCGCACTATCGCACCCAGATATCTGTCGGCCCAGCGTTGGTTCGCAGGCAAAACGCGGCGCATCGTTGCGACCCATCTCCACGGAGTCGCCCTGCTCAATGATCGGGCCGGACACGAGGCGTTTTTGCTGTCAACGATCGATGTCGAGCTTCGAGGTGACGAGCCGCAAGGCTATTTCGTGCCGATGGCAGTCAGTGAGGGAGAGGAAGAGACGCTCCTCCCCTACGCCTTGGCTCGGGTTCGCCGCGGCGGTCGAACCGGTCTCTTGTTCGGCGCGTCTGAAACACCGGAATTTGCGCTCACTGTTGTTGAGGCAATGCGCGAAGGCGCCAGTGTCAAGACATCGGCCGGCGGGACGATACGATTCTGGGCTTCAAGCTCCTTTCCTCGTGATCTGGAGGTCCAGGCCGGCGACGTCCGTCTCGTCGGCCATGATCAAAGTAACACCTCGATCGCGCTCGGCACCAAGATGATGCTGAAGGCCTATCGTCGACTGGTGCCAGGCATCCATCCCGAGATCGAGCTGGGCCGCTATCTGACCGAGACGGCGAAATACCAGAACACGCCACCCCTATTTGGGGCGATGGAACTGGTGGATGCCGACGGCACTTCGACGGCCCTGGCGATACTGCAAGGATTTGTGGTCAATCAGGGCGACGCGGCGACAGTCGGCATTGAGGGTCTCAAGCACGACCTTGATATGCGTTTGGTTTTGACCAACAGCGAGACCCCGCCGTTGGCCGAGTCACTGGCCCAGCCGCAGGCCCGATTTCTCCATTACGCCGAATTGATCGGCCGGCGCACCGGTGAACTCCACGCTGCGCTAACGCGGCCCAGCGATGATCCAGCGTTCTCGCCGGAGCCGCTCACCGCCGCCGACATCAAGGCCCAACTGGGTGCGGCAACGGAACTTGTGGAACAGGCGTTCGCAGCCATCGCTGCAACTGCGCAACAGTCCGATCCGGAAAAGGAACTCCTTGCCAGGAAACGGGAATGCCTAGCGCTGCTGAAAAAGCTCGCGCGGGTGCCACGCGGTGCGGTCAAAGCCCGCGTCCACGGTGATTTTCACCTCGGTCAAGTTCTGGTTGCAGAGGACAACGTGATAATCGTTGATTTCGAGGGCGAACCCGGTCGTCCGTCGGAACGGCGACGGATGAAAGATCATGCCTTGCGCGACGTCGCCGGCATGCTTCGCTCCTTCGCCTACGCTGCCGAGACCGCGTACCGATCGCTCGGTCAGCGCTTCACCGAAGTCGGTCCAAGCGCAGCAGAAACTGCTTCCGCTTGGCGAGACCAATGCGAGACCGGCTTCCTCCGAGCCTATGAGAAAGCCGTCAAGAACAGCCGGGCCTGGGTCAAGTCGGCACCAGACCGCAATCGGCTGCTGACCTTCCATCTGCTTACGCGGGCGATCTACGAGATCGTCTACGAGGCCAATAACCGGCCCGACTGGATCGAGCTACCCTGCCTCGGCGTCGTGGAAATCCTCGACGCGGAATCGCGTGCGTGACCAAACGAAAGGCTCCCAGACCGGGCCAGTCGGTCGCCGACACCAAGCCTGAACCTGCCCGGTCAGCTTCCGCTCCGCTTGGACTTGCCAATGATGCAATCGCGGCGATCGTCGGTGCCACGCATGGCGATCCCTTCGGCGTCCTCGGCCCACACCAAGTCGGCGAGAAGGAGTGGGAAATCCGAGCCATGCTTCCCGAGGCAAGTCGAGTGTCGATCGTGGGAGCCGACGATCATCGCGTGCTCGCCAAGATGGACCGGATCGATCCGGCCGGCTTCTTCATCGGCCGCCTCAAATCGCCGACTCGGCCGAGCTACCGGCTGATGACCGACGTTGCTAGCGGCAGATCAATCCGCGAAGACCCCTATCGGTTCGGCGCGGCCCTCAACGATCAGGAGCTTAGCGCGGTGACGGCGGTGGGATCGGACTCCCCTTTCACCGTTCTCGGCGCGCACCAAGCAAAACTCGAAGGCATTGCCGGCTATCGCTTCGCGGTCTGGGCGCCCAACGCCCAGCGCGTCTCGGTGGTCGGCGATTTCAACGACTGGGATGGGCGGCGGCATCCGATGCGGATGCGACATCAAGGCGGGATCTGGGAGCTGTTCCTGCCGATCTCCCAATCTGGTCAGCGCTACAAATTCGAAATCCGTACCCAGCAGGGAACATTGCTACCGTTGAAGGCTGATCCGTTCGCATTCGCCACAGAGGGATCGCCGGCCACCGCGTCGATCATCCATGGTCTGCCCGACTTCCCCGAGGCAGCGGCTGCGGACGCCGGGCGCTTTCACACCGATCCCAGGCGTGAACCGATCGCCATCTATGAATGCCATCTCGGATCCTGGATGCGGGTGCCGGAAGAGAACAACCGCTATCTCAGCTATCGCGAACTGGCCGATCGTCTGATTCCCTATGTTGCCGAGCTCGGCTTCACCCATATCGAGTTGCTGCCAATCGCCGAGCATCCGTTCGACGGTTCTTGGGGTTATCAGCCGGTGTCGCTGTTCGCCCCGACTAGTCGCTTCGGCTCGCCGGAGGATTTTGCCGCCTTCGTCGACGCAGCGCACCGGGCCGGGCTAGGCATCTTGCTGGACTGGGTATCAGGCCATTTTCCTCAGGACCCACACGGATTGGCGCGGTTCGACGGTACTCATCTTTATGAACATGCCGACCCCCGCCAGGGCGTGCACCGCGACTGGGGAACGGTAATTTACAATTACGGCCGCAGCGAAGTGGCCGCGTTTCTGATCGCCAATGCCCGGTTCTGGCTGGAGCGCTATCGCCTCGACGGCCTTCGCGTCGATGCGGTGGCCTCGATGCTTTATCTCGATTATTCGCGCCGGCCCGGCCAGTGGATACCCAATGCCCATGGCGGAAACGAGAATCTGGAGGCCATCGACTTTCTGCGAGGCTTGAACGAGGCAGTCTATGCCAACGCACCGGGCATCATGACTGCGGCGGAAGAATCAACCTCTTGGGGCGGGGTGTCGAAGCCCACTTACGCCGGCGGGCTCGGCTTCGGCTTCAAATGGAATATGGGTTGGATGAACGACACCCTCCGCTATATGGGTTTCGACCCGGTCCATCGACGTTTCCACCACAATGAGATGACATTTGGGCTGCTTTTCGCATTCTCGGAGAATTTCGTTCTGCCGCTCAGTCATGACGAGGTCGTACATGGAAAGGGCTCCCTGCTTAGGCGGATGCCCGGCGATCGCTGGCAGAAGTTCGCCAATCTACGGGCCTATTTCGGTTTCATGTGGGGGCATCCCGGCAAGAAGCTCCTGTTCATGGGTGGCGAGTTCGGTCAGGAGCGAGAATGGAACCATGATCAGAGCCTCGACTGGCACCTGCTCGACCAGCCGGAACACTCTGGCCTGCGCACGCTGATCGGCGACCTCAACCGTCTCTATCGCGCGCTGCCGGCGCTGCATCAGCTCGATTGCGACGCCGCCGGGTTCGACTGGCTGGTCGCCGAGGATGCCGGCAACAGCGTGTTGGCCTGGGCTCGCCGTGGCGATAACGAGGAAGATTTCGCTATCATCGCCTGCAATTTCACCCCGGTGCTGCGGCAGGGTTACCGAATCGGCGTTCCCAAGGCTGGCCGATTCCGGGAGGCGATCAACACCGATTCGGCCGTCTATGGCGGCAGCAATATCGGCAATATCGGCGGCGTCCAATCGGAACCGATCTCGGCCCATGGCCGGGAGAACTCGGTCAACCTCACCCTACCACCGCTGGCGACAATCATCCTCGAATATGAAGGTTAGGGCCGTTTGGTTTTGGTCTCGAAGCGACTTTGGCATTTGCTGGATAACGCGCAGCGTTAAGCGACCCCCAGCCCCCGCGGGCTACCCTCGTCCTCGGCGCTCCGAAACCACCCAACGATACGCGGCCGGGGAATCTCTCCCGGACGGGCTTGTGAGCGGTATACTTCTCGATCGGCGTCAGGGGCACTGTACAGGCACGTACGCGCTGCCGGCCGGCCTTCCTTCTGGCCGCACCTGTTCACAGGCAAATTCGGTGTCGCCAGCAAGCCAATCTAAGTTCACTATCTCCTCGGGAAACCGGCAGACAGCAAAATTGACGAGTCCTGCTAGTCTCTTGCTCGCACGTCCCAATGCAGCGATAAAGATCGAACATCCTCGAATGCAAGCTCCATCATCAACCAGGACAACATTGACAGCATTGTCACACTGGTTGTTCAAACGGGAGCGCTCACCGGCTAGGCCGAAGTCGAATTCGATTCAACTACCCTGCGCCGGGTATTGCCCGGCGTGAGCGGTCACACCAGATAGCAAGAGGGCCGAGACGATGATTGCCACGACCGCAATCGCGGCGGTAAGACTGCGTGCCGTTAGCATTCCAGATCGAGCGTCCGGGACGCGCCCGATGACCAGGTGAAACGTCATTGCTGTCCCCCAAGGCGTGGATTCGCTATGCATTGGTCAAACGGATCGCGCGGCGCCATCGTGCAATCATAGGCCGGACCGAGGCGGCCGTTCAACCCTTGATGGGCTCATCGTTGCGGGCGGGGCGGATAGCCGGATACGATACGAGCTGCCGATATCTTCGAGCGTTCGAACATCGAGCAAAACCGTAACTGCTCGCTTTCGTGTTTTTCGAACCTCATTCTCAGAAGCAAAAAGCTTGAATATTCAATGCGATCACCCATCGGCCTGATGGTCGATCGCACGCGTTCGGGACGAGGGGGTCGCAAGTTCAAATCTTGCCACTCCGACCAAGTGTTTTCAACGGCTTAGGTAAGAATCGATCATCCCGCCGGCGACCCGGCACACAGTTTCGCACACAGAAACGGCGCACTTCGCCCCGCTTGCAAGCCATGGAACCGCGCGCAATAGTGGTGGCCTGGAGGGATCGAGATAAAAAAAATCGTCAGGGTGAACTGCACAGTGGATGTCCAGGTTTGGACTTTGTGGTGTGATGCAGAATGCATTACTGAAACCGCTCTAGGTTGATCTCTTAAATGTTCGATTCCACCGCAAAGGTCGATTTGGTCGACCATGTCGCTGGCTGACTGGCTCATAATCGTGGCCATACTTGTCGGCCCGGTCACTGCCGTGGCGATCACACTGTGGATTGATAAAAGGCGCGACCGGCGCCAGCGTCGAATGGACCTCTTTCGCACTCTCATGCGAACGCGGCGCACGCCCGTGGATCCTGAACACGTCGGAGCGCTGAATCTGATCGAGATTGAGTTTTCGAAGGACGCCAGAGTTCTAGAGGCGTGGCGTCGCCTTTTCGAGCACTTTGGCATGGCGCACGCTCGTCGAGACGACGAGGCGATCTTGTCGGAACACGACAAAAATGAACAACTCCGGCGTACCACACGATTTTTTCAGCGCCTGGCCGAGGAAAGGCAGCGCCTTTTGGTGAGGCTGCTGGATGCCATGGCGTCGGCGCTGAAATTCCCGGTCGAGCAATTGGAGATATTCGAGGGCGGGTACACACCGCAGGGCTGGGGTGACGTGGAACTGCAGCAATCACAGATTCGCAACTTCGCAGCCGGGGTCGCCATGGGTCAGACAGCGGTGCCTATAGCAGTCATCGACTACACTAGCGCTCTCCCCGCCGTACCTCCATCAACGGAGGACGGCGGCGGCAGTGCACCCTCGGCACACCGGACGGAAACCGAAACAAGCAACCCGGCCCAACCGTCCGAGAAAAAGGACTAGCGAGGTGGTGCGGCTCGTGGCTCTGACGGTCACCAACCCGGGGGGGCGCTCCGACCACGATAGGAGGCAGCATCTACGGCTCGAGATGTGCCAGCCGTTCGCCAAGGCCCTCGATCACCGTCCGAAGTTGATCGATGGAGCTGATCACCCGGTTGAAGTCCGCGGCAATGTCGTCCTTCTTGATGTAGTTGTTGGCGTCATCCAGTTCGTACTTCTGCAACCTGGCGATGAGGTCCGTGACCCGTTGGTGGACCACTGCGATTTTCTTGTCGCCATCGCTCCGTGACTTTTGGATCTCGTCGGTCAGCGCTTCGCGGAGCTTGGCAAACTTGCCGGTGATCCAAAGAACAACAATCACCGCGACCGTCACCGACGCGCTGATCGTGCCGACCAGGCCCCACGTTATTGCTGCCGTTGGTTCCATGGTCCGCCCCCTATTCAGCGACGGCCGCGAAGGCCGCGACAATGTCCTGATACCAACCGAGCGAGCAGCCGAGCCGCAAATTGGCCAGGGTGAGGGCTTGGGCGAGTCTGATTTCGGTAAGGCGCGGATCTTCCTCGAGAGCGACGCGCGGCACCGTCACCGGCGCCATACAACTCGGCGGCGCCGGGAGGCTAACCGCCGCCGGCGCAAAGGTCTGGGTTGACCCGGCACAAGCGCTCAAACCCATCGATAGTGCGAAGACAAGCAGCATCGGCGTCCGCCAGCGCGGTCCTTGTTTCATTGACGATGGTCTCCAATTGCCCGTTGTGAGCCTCGAGCTCGGCGGCGCGCTCCGCGCCTGCGACCGCCGCGTCCTCGGCGATCACCCGCTGGCTCTGCTCAAATGAAAGTGCCGCCTCCAAGGCCTCCCGCTGGCACTCCTCATGGCCGGTGGCGATACCTTGCTCGCGCGCGATATACAGCGCCAAGAGGGCACCGCCGATCAGCGCAAGCCATTTGCCGGCCGGTGTCTTGAGGAAGCCGAGAGCTCCGGCACCGATCGCCGCGATGCTCATGCGTGAATGCCTCGGCGCTGATCGTCGACGCGGGCCTGCTTGTTCTTCCAAAGCTGCCAGAGCGCAAAGGCGACGATCGGGATGGCGAGGATCCACCAAAAGTCGCCGACGGCGCCCAGGATCCGCTGAAAGCCGCTGATGGCCGGCTCGATCGCATCGATGGCCGGCTGAATGGCGTTGACGGCCTCGGTGACCGGCTGGGCGGCGTTGCTCACCGTTTGGCTTATGGTACCGAGGACCCCGAACAAGCCGCCTGCACTGACCGCCACGGTCGCCTGGTTAGCGGTTTTGATCGTCCGGGATCCGCCCTTAGCCAGATCCCTCGCCGTCACGGTGACGCGCGCGGTCGACGGCGGGCGCGGCAGATCAGCAAACAGTGCCAGCCGATCGTCGTCGGTGATCACGAGCGAATCCGTCTGCGGCAGGCCATTGTCGAACCGGAAAGCGCTCAACGCCCCAAAGGTGCGAGAGCCGGGCAGCCCATCGGCCGGGCCGACCTCGGGATACTCATCCTGCAGAACGCGCTTGAGCTGCTCGAGCTCCGGTGAGTATTCCCCCGGAGGATAGCCTGCTGGCTCATCGCCAGCGGTAAGTGTCGGCACAATGACAGTCGAATAGGGCTCCGGCTCACGATCCGGGATAGTTTCAGGCGCGGTAGCGAAGGCGGCGCGGAGCTCCACTGCAACATCGATGCGCCGGCGGCTCGACCAATCCGGCGTGTGCCGAGAAGAGAGCCGGGTATATTCCGCCATCGTTCCATCGTTCGACCAAACGCCGTCGAAGAATAGATCCCGCTCTTTTTCGCGCCGGCCCTTGAGCTCCGGTGGCGTAACCCAATTCATGATCGCCGCCCGAGCGCCGTCGTGATCGCCGGCATTCCAGAGCTTTACCCATTCAGCCCTGCCGATCGCCCCAGTGTTCCAATGGAAAGAGACGGCCGCAGCGAATTGCGCCGTGGTCAGATCGCGACCCTGGAAAGCATCATTGACCTGAGCGGCGTAGTTGCGCAGCGCCCAAACGAAGATGTTGAGGCAATGCTGCAGCGAGGCCGGGTTGTCGATGTAGCGCTCGACGTCGTGCCCGGTGGCGCCGGTCAGTCCGACCGACCAGGTCCAAATGCCGACCGAGTCCTTGTAGGCCTGCCGGATCACGGCCTCATGCGAGGCGACCTCGAGGGCGACCGAATAATCGACCTCGTTCACGGCGACGACCGCGTTCATGGCATTCTCCGAATTGTGTTTGGTGTTCAGTCCGCCCGGCGCACGCCGGGGATCAAATGGATCATGGCATCGGCCAGGACGCCGCATTGCTTTTGAATTTGTCACCGATGTACGTTGGTGACAGAATGCCGCACCAGCGGCTGGGCATCATTAAACGACCCGGCCGGTCTGCCGGATTGGCTGAGACAATATATCGGGCCGCAGGGGGTTTCAGGCTCAACAGAACAACTGAGCTGTTCCGTCCGATGCCTTCAGCGGCTCGGAAAGGACAGTCTTGATCGCCGCTGGCTTTCTGTCGGGAGAGAGACAGCAAGCGGCCGATCTCGATGGTAGCGGCTTTGATGCCTGCGCACCGGCAGCCTCAACACTAGTGAAGGGAGTACCCACAATGACCACCACCCCGACATTCTGGAGCGACGATTTCCTGGTCAACACCACGACGGCAAGTGACCAAGTTGAAGCCAGTATCACCGGGCTGGCGGATGGCGGTTTCGTTGTGACCTGGACGGACAAAAGCGCCACCGGCGGCGACACCTCGACTTTCGCAGTACGCGGCCAAATGTTCGATGCTTTGGGGGCTGCAGTCGGCGGCGAGTTCCTGGTCAACTTCACGACGGCAAGCAAACAAGATGAATCCAGCATCACCGGGCTGGCGGATGGCGGCTTTGTTGTGGTCTGGACGGACAAAAGCGCCACCGGCGGCGACACGTCGCTAGACGCGGTGCGCGGTCAAATGTTCAATGCTCTGGGAGCTACGGTCGGTGGTGAGTTCCTGGTCAACACCTCGACCTTAAGCAGCCAAGCGGTCCCCAGCATCACCGCGCTGGCGGATGGGGGCTTTGTGGCGGTCTGGACGGATTTCCACGGCAGCGACGAAGTGCGCGGCCAGATGTTCGATGCCGCGGGGGCTGCGGTCGGCGGCGAGTTCCTAGTCAACACGACGATTGCAGGCGACCAAATTCAACCCAGCATCACCGGGCTGGCGAATGGCGGTTTCGTTGTGGTCTGGACGGACCCAAGCCAGACCGGGGGCGACACGTCGAGTTTGGCGGTGCGCGGCCAGATGTTCAATGCTCTGGGGGCTCCGGTCGGCGGCGAGTTTCTGGTCAACACCGCGACGGCCAACTTCCAATTTGAACCGAGCATCACCGCGCTGGCGGATGGCGGCTTTGTAGTGGTCTGGGCGGACCATAGCCAGACCGGGGGCGACACGTCGAGTTTGGCGGTGCGCGGCCAAATGTACAATGCTGTTGGGGCTGCGGTCGGCGGCGAGTTCCTGGTCAACACCAGGATCTTAAGTACCCAATTCGAACCCAGCATCACCGCTCTCGACGATGGCGGCTTCTTTGTGGTGTGGACGGACGATAGCGCGAGTACGGAGGTTCGCGGCCAGCGATATGACTCCGACGGGACCCGGGTCAGCACGGAAATACTGATCAGTGATGCGACTAACTCAACTCAGCAAGCTCCGGATGTTACGGTCCTCAGCGACGGACGCATTGTCGTGGCATTCCGCGACTCGAGCACTACCTTGGACCCTTCGGGGACTGGTATTGTCGCTCGCATCCTTGATCCGCGTGATGCGACGATCGATGGCACCAATGGTGACGATGTGATCGTCGGTCGTCGCGGTACGACTGAGATCAACGGCCATGATGGCGATGACACGCTAATCGGAATGGCTGACGACGACACGCTGAATGGCGGCTCGGGTAATGACGACCTCACCGGTGGTGACGGCGGTGACGTCCTCAACGGCAATGGCGGCAACGACACCCTCGACGGCGGTGCGGATGACGACACCCTCAATGGCGGCTCGGGTAATGATGACCTCACCGGCGGTGACGGTGATGATGCTCTAAACGGCGATAGCGGCAACGACACGCTCGACGGCGGCGAGGGCGATGATGTGCTGTGGGGTGGCTCGGGCAATGACGAGCTCACCGGCGGCGGCGACAATGACGAGTTCCATGGCGGCTCGGGCGATGACACCCTGAATGCCGGGGCTGGAGACGACATCGTCGATAGTGGCTCGGGTAATGACACCATCAATGGCGGTGCTGGAGCTGGCGATGATGTCTATGTTGGCGGACCGGGCAAAGACGCAGTCACTTATGGCAGCACAAGCCTTGGCGTGAATGTCAATCTCACCACCGGCATTGCCACCGGGACAGAGATCAACACTGACACTTTGGCCTCGATTGAGAACGCTACTGGCGGCAGTGGCAATGACACGCTGATTGGCGACAACAACAATAATGACCTTGATGGCAAGGGTGGCGCCGACGCCATGACCGGCCTCGGCGGCAATGACCGCTACTTTGTCGACAATGTCGGTGACCGGACGGTTGAAGCGGTGGGAGGCGGCAATGACCGGGTCCTGGCATCGACCAGCTATGCCGTACAGGCCAGCCAGGAGATCGAGATCCTATCGACCACCAATAGCGGTGGCTCGGCTGCGATCAATCTGACTGGTAATGGTTTTTCCAATATCCTGAAGGGCAACAGAGGTAACAATGTTCTCTACGGCAAGGGTGGGGCGAACATCATGGCTGGTCTCGGCGGCAATGATGTCTTCATTGTCGACAATCTTGGCGACCTGGTCTTTGAGGCAGTGGGTGGCGGCAATGACCGGGTCCTGGCATCGACCAGCCATGCCTTGCTGGCCGGCCAGGAGATTGAGATCCTATCGACCACCAATAGCGGTGGCACAGCTGCGATCAATCTGACTGGTAATGAGTTTGCCAATATCGTGAAGGGCAACAGAGGCGACAATGTCCTTGATGGCAAGGGCGATGCTGACAACATGGCCGGCCTTCGCGGTGATGATCTCTACATTGTCGATAATTCCGGCGATCGGGTCAGTGAGAAGGTCGGTGAAGGCAATGACCGGGTTCTGGCCGCTACCAGCTATTCCTTACAGGATGGTCAGGAGATAGAGGTCCTGACCACCAATGGCAGCAACAAGACCATTGCAATCAATCTCAGCGGCAATGCGTTCGCCAACTCCATCACCGGCAACAAGGGTGCCAACACCCTCAAGGGCAAGGGCGGCAATGATGTCCTGACCGGCCTCGGTGGCAGTGACAGCTTTGTCTTCAACACTGGCCTTGATGGCACCAACAATGTCGATCGGATTATCGACTTCAATGTCGCCGATGACACCATCAGAGTGGATGATGCGATCTTCACCCAGGCCGGCCCGACCGGCGTCCTGGCCGCGGCTGCCTTCCACATTGGCTCAGCCGCTGCAGATGCCAGTGACCGCTTCATCTATGACGACACCACTGGCGACGATCCTGATGGCACTGGCGCCGGGGCCGCGACATTGTTCGCCACCCTTGCTACCGGCCTTGCCCTCACCGAGGCCGACTTCTTAGTGGTGTAGTTTCCCCTCGAGTTGTCACCGGTCATTGATGGTTCATCTAATTCGGCGCCGGCGCCAACGCGGCTTCGGCGGCGGCCTTCTTGGCCGCATAAGCGGCTTTGACCGCCGCGGTCTGAACGCTCGCTATTAGGGTCTTGGCAATGGTCGCATCGGCGGTCGGCACCGCATCAAAGCCCTCACGGGCTAGGTTGGCCGAGACCGCCGCTATGACCACGTCGGGATCGGCGTCGGGTTGGATCGGCGCCCGGTGCCATTCGGACTTCATGAACTCGCCGTCGGCGATCGTGTCCTGCTTCATTTTGACAAACACCGTCCCGTCATCCGCGATCTCAATCGAGTGAAGGCGTGTCTTTCGTTCGATAGCCATCGTTTTTGTTACCCGGTTGTTCGATATGTAAATGAGAAATAGAACTGCGACGTCGCGCTGAGGTCGGTGATCTGCACGTCCGTATCGTCAACATCAGCGCGCTCAATAGTGATGTAGGTGTCGCCCACCACTGGCAGACAGGACATTGGGAAGTCGTTGGTGAAGTTATCCCGGTGACCGGGCACGATCCCAAACCGATCTGATGCGGCACTGTTGATGGTGAACGGGAAGCCGGTGATCTCGAGGTCGCCAGCCATCGTGTCCAAGTCCGTAAAGGAGATCTGCGCTCCTCCGTGAACGACCCGGCCGTCCTTTTGATACCAGCCAGCGAAAGTTCCAGTCGGTGATCCAGCAGTGCCCCCGCCTCTGGCCACTGGCGTCCAGGTGCCTTCCTCGTAATCGTCGTGTGTGTTTGGGTCGGAGGAAGCGTTTTGCGTTGCCGGATACACAATTTGACCATCGACCGTCAGCGGCCCGGTGAGGACGCCGCCGGAGAGCGGCAACACCGCGAGTAACGCCACAAGATTGGTCAGCCCGGTCGCATCGAGGTCGCTGATGCCGACGGAGGCGGCGAAGACGTCCTTGGCCCCCGACGCCCAATCAACCGCCGAACCAGCATTCGAGGAGGCATAGATCGCGGTTCGGGCGAGGGTGCCGGCGCTGTAAGTGCCACGGCCGATCTCCCAATTGGCGCCGAGCACGGCGACATAATCGACGGTGTCACTGTTCGAAAGCTGTGAGGCGAAGGTCTGATAGCCGGTGACGGCACCGGCTAGCGTATAGGTGCCGGTACCAGTGGTGGCGGAGGTCTCGCGAACCCGAGACGGTTGAACGTTAGCCATGATCTAGA
Source organism: Kaistiaceae bacterium (assembly GCA_963667605.2). GTDB lineage: Bacteria > Pseudomonadota > Alphaproteobacteria > Rhizobiales > Kaistiaceae > JADLGL01. Next base: position 215,538 of record CAXXUZ010000001.1, on the reverse strand, counting down.
GCCGCTCCTCAGTCCGTTATTGTGATTTTGGCCGAGACGGAAGCCCACTTCCCCCGTTCGGTATACTTGCCGACAAAGGTACCGATGTCCGGGCACTCATTGCCAAGATCGGAGAACACCGGCGCAGCCGCCGTCAGGCCGGCATCGGAAAGTGTTGATTTCGATCTGGCCGATCTCGGCGGCGCGGTGTTCCTCGCCGTACGGCACTAGCTCGATCCCGACTCTGATCATACCGCCCCCAATGCGGACAAAAAACACCGCATTTGCTCCTTGTAATGCGGACAAAAACGTCCGATATTAGGTCTACGGAGGGACTGATGGACAAGCGAATGAAGTTCGTGGCGGAACTTAGAGGCGAAGCCAAAGCGCGCGGCCTGTCCTTCCGCGTCGATACCGGTCGCGGCAAGGGTGGCCACCTTCTCGTTTATTTCGGCAACAAATGGACCACCCTGCCGAGCCGGGATATCGACCCAAAGACCGCGCGCAAAATCAAGAAGGCGTTGGGGCTCATATGAGCCTCCGCACCAACCAGAAAAGCGTGAGGTGAAAATGTGGGAAAATTTGTATATCCGGCTAGGCTCGAACCTGGCGATGCTCCGGGAGTGACGGTCGTCACCTTCCCGGATATTCCCGAGGCGATCACCGAGGGGGCGACAATTTCGGAGGCCCGTGCCATGGCCGCCGATGCCCTCGGTTTGGCGTTGCTTGCCTATGTCCGCGACGGCCGGCCATTGCCGCGGCCGAGCCCTCGCGGACGATTGGAGGCGGTGTCGGTGGAACCCGATATCGCTGCCAAGCTGGCGCTGATCGCTGCCTTCAATGACGCCGAAATCAGCCGACGTGAACTCGCCCGCCGGCTTGGCAAAGACGAAAAGGAGATTCGCCGAATGCTGGACCCGATGTACCCGACGAAGCTGGCACCGCTTTCCGCGGCGTTGGCCGAGCTCGGGCAGCGCCTGGTGGTGACCGTGGAACGCATCCCCGGTCACGCTGCGGCCTAGCTGCCACAAGGCAAGCGAGTGAGGGCGATCGGTCATCCGGCCGGTCGCCCTTTTCACGCCGCCTGGGCGTCGTCGCTGTCGGGCAACATGCCGAGCGCGTGCAGATCGATCTCAAGCAGAGCCTCGGCCTCGGCCCGCTCCGCTGGTTCGATCCGCCGCAGCGCGATAATCTTTCGAATGGTTTTGGTGTCGAACCCGCGGGCCTTGGCTTCGCCGTAGACGCTCTTAACGTCGTCGGCGAGGGCCTTCTTTTCTTCCTCGAGCTTCTCGATCCGCTCAACAAAGGCCTTGAGCTCGGGCGCGGCGATGCCGCCGGCGCGCGCGTCCGTTTTTCACTACCCATTCTTCGTCTCCATTTGGATAGGTAAGAAAACTCAAAACAACGCTACGCTATTATACTTCGTCAGCCTCATTGCCCCACGCCGACCAACCCGCGCGGGCCGGGCCACGGCGGTTGAGCTCAATCTTGGGAAGAGTCGGGTAAAACGCCTCGATCATTTCCAGAATGATGCCCGGCTTTTCGGAATGGACCCGGCTCGCCGGCTCGTCGAAGACGCTGCGAAACTGATCGCCCTGTGCCGGCGCCGGCGGCGTTCCCCGCGTCGCTACCAACAGGATCTCATGGTCAACGCGAAACCAATATCCAAGGCCGATGCCTGCGCCTGGCCGGTACTTGACCCACGCCGTCGACGACACATAGCGCCCGGCGCTCTTGTCGAGGCCAAGGAGCCCGATTTTAGCGTCGCGGGTGAAGGCCGCAAATCCCCACGCATCGAGAACGCAGAACGCCTCGGGCAAGTGAGGCACCGGCGTCCAAAGGAGAACCACGCAATCGGGCGCCGCGATATCGGCGACGCGTCGGCGCTGCAGATCTGCAAGTTTACTCGTCGGGTAGTGGTTCTCGGGCGCCCTATCCATTGCCGGTCACGCGGCTGCGGGGCTCGAACCGCCATTCCGGGTCGGCATAGATCACGCCAAACCGTTGATCCGGCAGATCTCGGATCCGCCTGCCGAGGATCTCCTCGCGAATAGCTCGGCGCGCTTTCTTGTCCTCATCATGAACAAGGCGAACGGTAACCCGGCCGGCGTCCCGTTCGGCGCCGCTGCACCATGTGCTTATCGCCTTTTCGAACTGATCGGCGCCCAAATGCGCCAACCGCTGCCCCCGGCTCGAGAGCTTCTTGTCGACGCCGATCTCGGCCAGGGTCGGCCGCTCATCTTTAGGCGGTTCCGCGGCGGCACCGCCTAAACTCGGTCGGCCTCCGCCGGCGCGACCGCGGTTGAGTCCGTCCTCAGATTTCCGTTTGTCGATCAGCTCGCCGAGACGGCGCTCGGCCCGAATACGGATCTCGGCGGCGTCGATCTCAAGCCCGCGGTTGTTTGCTTGTCGGGCAAAGACGCGAATAGCATCGGCCTGCGCGAATATGTGCTTGGCCTCGCCGATCGTCTTGACCTCGGCGAGGGCCTGGCACGCGGTCTCATAGAGAGCGAGTGCGCGGGTCGCCTCGTCGACCGGCTCGAATTCGATCGGCGCGGCGAACAGCGCACGTGAATCCGACTTCACTGCGAAGACCCCGCTATACTCATACCGTCGACCCGAACGGCAAGCCCGGCGGGCGCATGCGAGACTGGAGCGCGGATAATGGAAGTGCAGAAGGAACTTTTGGCAGCGGTCGCGAAGCTCGATCGCGATGTGGAGAATCTTCGTCGCGACGTCGTCCGGTTGCGGGGCCGCATCGAACCGTTCAAAGACGCGCCAGAAATTCCCAATCTACCGTCCGATTTTGACACGCCAAAACATTGGTCAGGCGCGGAGGTGCTGGGCGTGCTCGACAAGTGTCGGCGCGGCATCCTCGCGTGTGAATATGACTTCAACTCTATTCGCGGAAAACTCGATGCGATCGAGAATGATGCGCATCTCCGCGATGATCTGAAGCCATGGATCAAGGGCTGAATCATCCACGCTCTCTGGAGTTTTTCGTCAGCGATCACGCCACCGCCTCCCGCGCCATTTCCTCACCGATCCAATTCCAGCGGTAGCCATCCTCGATCGGGTGATAGAACCGCACCGGAAGCCGGAGCCGCTTGGCCTCAGCGCGCTCGGCGTCGACGCCGGCGGATTCGGTCCAGCCGGGCAGCGCCAAGACGAGACGCGGATCGCCGCGTCGGCATCGGTGAATGGCGAGGCGACGAAGAAGCTCAAGGCGCCGGCTCCCATTCGAGCCCGCGCACACCATATTTCTGGCCGCGAAGATGAGGCCAAACCCGCCCGATATCCTTCGCCGCATCGGTATCGCCACGCTGCACGAAAGTCTCCATCATGGCCGGCACGTCATCGATTGCGATGGCTTGAGGCTCCGATCGTCGACCCTCGCCATCGACAAATACCAGGGCCAGAAACAGGTCTTCAAAACTGTGGACGCCGGGCTCGATCTCCCACTTTCCGGGTCGGCCACCGCTCATGACGACCTCAAATGGAGCGCCCGTTGCGATTGTAGACCGGTTGTATAGCCCTGACCGATCGAACAGTTGACCCCGCGCGCCACTGACCGGTATTCATTGGGCGGGGGCAACGTAAGTGGAGGAGATCTTAGAGTGCCCCCAAAGAAAAAAAACGGAGCCGCAGCGAGATCTTTACTCGAGCCTGCGATTGTGGCCGACGTATTCGCCAATGGGCTTAAACCACTCGAGCAGCGTGTTGACCATGTCCGCTTGACATTCTGAACCGAGCACAACTTTGACAGCGCAGAGTCCCGCATCGTGGTCAGCCGCCTAGTGCTGCCGCGGACGGCATTCCAGACGGTGGCCGGGATCATCACCGTGGGGGCGTGTTCGCATCTACGCTGCCCGCATGTGGCGAAGCACCGGAACGCACTCAACGTGATACCTGCAGATTGCCGACTTTTGTTGCCCGGTCCGAACGGCAACCCGCCCAATTGAAGCGCATCCCCCCGGACCATCATCCCGGAGGCTCGCTGCCGGCGGTGATCGACGGTCTCGAGCCGACCACCGATTGCGTCTCGTTAGGCAATCCAAAATCGGCGTCCCCCAGAGCGCCGCCGGTCACTTCGGCGATGCGCCGCCTAGTCAGCCATTTTGGGCGACGACGCCGGTACTCATAGTCCGATATCGCGAACTTTGTGACGCCAATCATTTTGCCGAGCTGCTCCCCGGTGAGATTGTTATCGAGGCGCCACCGGCGCAGGGGGTGATCCCAATCAGATGGTCGCATTTGCTATGTTATTGGCAATTAGCCTACATTTGGTCAACGTGTTTGTTGGCGTTTTCACTGACGACTTCGGTGGTGTTGGTTCCCTATGTTGCTCGTAATGGTCACAAAACCACAGCGACGCCGGGTCCTCCCGCAGCGCCTTCCCCACTTGCGGGAGTGGCGCGAGCACATCAGCCAGATCGAGCAAGCGCGCGGCGAGAAGAAGCTGACAGTTGATCGGCTGGGCGCTCGCATGGGCACCGACAAAGGAACGGTGTCCAAAATGGAACTGCATGGCAGACAGCATACGATCCCATGGCTTGAGCGATATGCGCACGCTCTTGGCCTTGATGACTTCCGGACACTTTTTCGGTTGCCAGGCATGGTGTCTTTGGACGAACTGGTGGAGGATCTACCGGCCGACGAGCGCGGGCTCATTTCCGACATGATCGCAACAGCTGCCGCTCGTCACAAGAAACTCGCTGACAAATGACGCCTCTGCTCCGGCAATTTGTCGGTATTTTGCCGACTTGCTGATTGACGAGTTGTAGGTACTACGCCTACACCTTCTGAACGCGAAGAATCAGTTTGGGTGCGAGAATGCCAACAACGTCCGAATGGCGCAGCCGCGATTTAGTTGGCTCGATCCCCCACCGCACGCTCCTTGCGCTGCAGGAACTCCTCAACCACGGCCCCGCGCGGCGACGCCAACAGAGCTGAAGGGCTTGGCAAGTTACAGGCTCCGGCCACCGCTTCCACCCTGCCACTTATGCTCGCCTGATCAACTTGGGTCTGGCTGTCGAGGTTTGTGAGCAAGGCGAGCGGCGCATTTCACCGACGACCGCCGGCCGGCGACAAATCGGCCACCTTATCGCCGCCCGCCGCTTCGGACGGTTCAATGTGCCTGAGGCGCGCGAATGACTACCTGGCAGCCTGATCCAACCATATCCGACGCCGAACTGGCAGCGTTCGATGAGGACGACGACGAAGTAGATTGCGGTCGCTGGCTTGACGGCAGGCTCACCAATTCGTGCGGGTTGATGGGTACCGAGTATTGCGACTTTGAGTGCGCTCTCCGGGACCTGATGCATTGAAGGCCCTGTCGATCATGCAGCCCTGGGCCTGGGCCGTGGTCAACGGCTTCAAGCCGATCGAGAACCGCGACCGCGGTTTTCACTATCGCGGCCCTCTGCTTGTTCACACAGGCAAACAGGATGCCGGCATGGCCAGCTGGCACGCGGTCCGCGCGCGGCTCCGCGAGGCCGGCGACGATCCCTCCGACCTCCCGGATCTCGCCGATTTGCCCAAGGGCGGCATCGTCGGGCGGGCCAAATCGATCGGCGTGATTACGAAATCCGATAGCCCGTGGTTCGAAGGTCCGTTCGGACTGATGCTCGCCAATCCCGAGCCGCTCCGTCTAATCCCCTGGCGCGGTCAACTCGGGCTTTTCGATATCCCCGATAGCGCGCTCGACCAGGCGCAAGCGCCGACGGCGCCCGGCCAGGCTAGCCTCTTTGCCGCAGCCGGAGGCCGGCGATGAGCGGAGACAGCGGCGAACGCCCGGCCATGAAAGCGCTCGAGCGCCTATTCGCCAACAGCACTCGGGTTGCCCGCCAGCGCGAGCCGCGAGTCCTGATCCGATTGACGGTCCATTGTCACGACGGCCGGCCGGCGGTCAGCCTGGTTGATTTCTGGGCCGATGAAGTCCGCGCCGACCTGGACGCGATCGATGGCTGACCCAATTCTCGCTGGCCACATCGCCGCCCTCGATAACGCTCTGGCCGAATTCAACCGAAGAACCGAGGCGACGATCGCCGACGCCAAATATTGCTTCGAATTGAGGTCGCAATCTCCACCCCAGGAGATTCCGTCCCGCTCGCCGACCCTCCCCTCCCTAATGTCGCCGGCGAGCGGGGAAGCGGGAAGGGCCGCCGATGCCTAACGTATCCAACGGAAGCGGACCAAGGGCTGGCGGATGCCGGACGGCTCCGTCTATGTCGGACGACCTAGCAAATGGGGCAACCCGTTCGCCATCGGCGAGCCCTTCGAGGCTGTCGAGGAAGAAGGCGGCCAGAAGGTTCGCACCTACGTCTGCCGGACCGCCGAGCAGGCGGTCGAGCATTTCACTGGCTGGACGGACCAGGATTCGACGGTCGATCTCCGAGAGGATGTCCGGCGAGAGCTCCGCGGCAAGGACCTCGCTTGTTGGTGCCGGCTCGATCAGCCCTGCCACGCCGATGTGCTCCTCAAGATCGCCAATGGCTGACCGCAGCGCCGCCACTTCTGATGATCCGAGGGGTAGGGATGACCGATATCCTCGCTCTCCCCAAGCTGATCCCGGAGGCCGATGCTTACGAGCGGTTTCGGGACTACCTTCAGGACAAAGAGCTTCGCCGGGCGCGCACGGATAGAAAGTTGCGCTTTCTCCGGCGGCGACGGAAGGTGATGTACCGGGAAGATGATCTGCTCGCCTTCATCGGTGAGTTGGTGGAGCAAAAGACCGAAACATGGGAAATTATATCGCAAAGTTACATTTTTCCTTGTACGCGGTCCAGAAAAGCCATATCTTATGGTTACATAGAAATGGGCTCTAAATGACGCAGAAGGCACCCGGCAAAGCGCACCGCAAGGGACTGACCCTCCTTGAGGTCGCCGACATGTTCCGCGACGAGGATACGGCGCGGGAGTGGATTGAGACGGTTCGCTGGCCGCAGGGACCGTATTGTCCGTATTGCGGCAGCTTCAACGTGCAGGCGAACGTCAAGCACAAGAGCATGACGCACCGCTGCCGGGACTGCGAGGGCAAGCCCTTTTTCACGCTGCGCACCGGCTCCGTCATGGCGGGGACGAAAATGCCGTACCGGGCATGGGCGGTCGGCATTTACCTCTTCTCGGTCAACATCAAGGGCGTCTCGTCGATGCGGCTGCATCGCGAGCTCGGCATCGGCCAGAAGGCTGCCTGGTTCATGCTGCACCGGTTGCGGTTCGCCTTCGAGGAGGAGCCCGGCCAGTTTCTCGGCCCGGTCGAGGTCGACGAGACGCATATCGGCGGCAAGCGGAAGAACAAGCCGCTGGCGAAGCGGAAAGAGCTGTCCGGCCGCGGCCCGGTGGACATGACCACGGTCGCAGGCGCCAAGGATCGCGATACCAATCGGGTTGCGGCCCGCGTTGTCGAGAACACCGACGCGCCGACCCTCCAGGGCTTCGTCCGCGAGCACGTCGAACCGGGCGCGACGATCTACACGGACGAGGCCAAGGCCTACAAGAGGATGCCAGAATTCGACCATGAGGCCGTCAATCACAGCGTCAGCGAATACGTCCGGGACATGGTTTCGACCAACGGCGTGGAAAGTTTCTGGGCCATGCTCAAGCGTGGGCACCAAGGCGTCTACCACAAGATGTCCCCGAAGCACCTCGATCGCTACTACTGCCAGGAATTCGCGGGACGCCACAACGCCCGCGACGCCGACACCATCGACCAGATGGCGGGAGTGGTCGCGGGCATGGCCGGGAAGCGGCTGCGCTACGCCGATCTCACCGCGGACAACGGGCTGGACTCGGGAGCGCGGTCATGAGCGGAGAGAACTGGATCGCCGTGCGGGCCGACTGCACGCTGGAAAGCAATTTCCGCGAGGTGGAGAAGGCCGTTCGCGAGGACGTCAAGCGGTTCAACCGTCTTGCGCCGGCGAAGCGCGACGGTCGCCTGTTTTTGTCCGAAAACAAGGACGGCGAATTGACGATCCGGCGCGCGCAGCGCGTGAAGGACCATCGCGGGCAGAGAATGGTGGCCGACCCGGATTGCGCGGATGACTTCCTGACGGTCCGATGCGACGGTGCCACGATTATCGCGCAGCGGCAGGACCGGGAGCCGATCGTCATAGAACCACGGTGGAACAGGGAAACGCTGACCTGCGATCTTCACGTTGGCAAACAGCCCCGGCCCCTGTGGCATGTCAGCCAAGAGATCCTCGAGCCGTTTCTGTTCGACTTCGAGTCCTGACCCGCCATGCCCGCCAACTGGTCGAACCGCACGCTGTGGACCGGCGACAACCTCGACATCATGCGGGGCATGAACGCGGAGTCGGTGGATCTGATCTATCTGGACCCGCCGTTCAACTCGAACCGCGACTACGCCGCCCCAATCGGTTCCGAAACGGCCGGAGCGGCGTTCAAGGACACCTGGACGCTCTCGGACGTTGACGAGGCATGGCACGGCGAGGTCGCCGACCGCCAGCCCGCGCTCTACTCCATCATCGACGCCGCCGGGATGGCCCACGGCCAGGGCATGAAATCGTACCTCATCATGATGGCCGTCCGGCTGCTGGAGATGCAGAGGCTGCTCAAGCCGACCGGGAGCATCTACCTGCACTGCGATCCGACCGCCAGCCACTACCTCAAGATGTTGATGGATTCCATCTTCGGTCAGGCGCGCTTCCGCAACGAGATCGTGTGGCGTCGAACAACGGCAAAGGGGCTCGCGTCGACGCGGTTCGCGTCCAGCCACGACACCCTGCTGTTTTATGCGCGCGGCGACACCCCTTGCTGGAATCCTCAATTTGAGCCGCACGATCCCGAATACGTGCGGAAGTTCTACCGCTATATCGAGGAGGAAACCGGCCGCCGATATCGCCACGATAACCTGACGAACCCCAACAAAGATCGCCCAAATCTGACCTACGAATTCCTAGGGATCGTTCGCGTGTGGCGCTGGACACAAGAGCGGATGCAGCGGGAATACGAACGGGGCCGGGTGATTCAGACCGCGCCAGGCAATGTCCCTGTGCTCAAGCGCTACTTGGACGAACAGCAAGGGCGGGCAGTCGATGACCTGTGGGGCGGCAACCCCGTAACCGAGAAGGGCGAGGCAACCGGCTATCCGACCCAGAAGCCCGTTGCCTTATTCGACCTGATCATCCGCGCCACCTCGCACGAGGGCGACATGATTCTCGACCCGTTCTGCGGCTGCGCGACGGCGCTGGTAGCTGCCGACAGGCTCAACAGGGAGTGGGCAGGCATCGACCTGTCGCCACTGGCCGCGAGGCTTGTCTTGAAGCGGCTGCGCGAGGATCGCGGCCCGCTGTTCGACGACGTGACACACCGGCAGGACGTTCCGGCGCGGACCGATCTGGGCGAGCTTCCCAATTACCGGACGTACAAGCACACGCTGTACGGTCGGCAGGAAGGCATCTGCGGCGGCCGTCAGGTTCTGTTCCCGTTCCGCAACATGACGTTGGACCACGTCGTCGCCCGATCGCGCGGCGGCAGCGACCATATCGAGAACCTGCAACTGCTGTGCGGGGCGTGCAACTCCATGAAGGGAGCCGAGTCGCAGGAATACCTCGTGGCACGGCTCAAGGCCGAGGGGATCAGGACATGACCAAAGAGGCCAAGAGCCGGAAGCGGCGGTTCAAGCTGCCGAAGCCCCGGGCAATCACGCTACCGGGCAAGGACTTCCAGCCGAGCAAGGCCGATATGGACCGGGAATACGACATGCCGGAGGCGTCGTTGAAGACGATCCGCAGCGCATTCTTCCGACCTTTCAACATCCGCCGCGAAGCCCCGGAATGACAGCAGAATGTAACTTTAGGATATAATTCCCGAAACATGCCACCCAAAAGGCAAAAGGAGCCGCTCTTCCGGCTCGGGCGATGCTGGATCGACAAAGTCGCCGGATCAAAGCGGCTCTACTATTTTCGGTATGACCCCGGATCTGGAGAGGTCCGCAAGCGCACTCTTAAGTTAAGACGACAGACCTCGAAGCCGCCAAAATCGCGCTCGCGGCGATCGCGCTCACCAAAGGAGACGGTCAGGCGAGAGAACCGGGTGACGTGACACTCGTTGCCGTGTTCAACCGCTACTGGGCCGAGCACTCCGACCGACGCCCCAACCCCTCGGCCGCACGGCGGGCGTGGAACATGCTGCTCGACTTCCTCCGCAGCGATGCTGCCAAGGTCGCGGTGCTCACCCGTGCCAAGCAAATCGAGTTCATGCGGACGCTGCGGGAGCGCGGACTATCTGTGGCCTATATTAGCCGTGTGATGGCGATCATTGCTGCAGCCATCAACCGCGCCACAGCCGACGACGACGCCGATGATCAAGCGCTCTTAAGGCGAGCGCCGCGGGTAATCGTGCAGCCTCGATTGGTTGCCGAGATCCTCGACGCCCCGGAGCCGGAACCGCACAACTGGCATCCAGACATTCCGATGTTAGCCAGCTTCCTCGACGCCATCCCCGAAGAGGAAGAGACGCGGCTCCTCCGTTTCACCATCGTGACCCTGGTGTCCGGCCGGCCCGAGGCTGTGAAGGAGTTGCGACCCTTCCAGATCGACGAGCGTCACCGGCTGGTCCATCTCAACGCCCCCGGCCGGCGCCAGACCAAGAAGCGGCGGGCGACGCTTCCGATGCCCGACATTCTTTGGCCGACGCTCCTGTCGTGGCGGGACGCCGAAACGATCGTCCACAGGGACGGGAACCCGGTAATCGTGCTCCGGAAGCCAAGGGGAGATGTGCGGCGTTCTTTGGACCTGCCGGCAGCGTTCACCCCGAAGAGCCTCCGCCATATGCTCGCCACCGAACTTCGGCGTCGTGGCGTTGACCGCGAGCAGCGGGAAATGTGGCAGGGCCATCGTCGAGAACGGACGAATGATCAGTATGGGCGGTTCGGTCCCGACTTCCTCGATCAGGCGAAAGAGGCAGTCCAAGGCCTTCTGACGGAGATCGACTCAACGGCCAATCGCTCGCTGTTCCGCCAAGTTACCGCCAAGTCAATTGGCGACCGGGAGCTGCCTGCTCTGGCAAACGGAGGCTAAGTCATTGGTCTTTATGTGGAATGCTCAGAGGAAAATGGTGGGCGATACTGGGATTGAACCAGTGACCCCTACGATGTCAACGTAGTGCTCTCCCGCTGAGCTAATCGCCCGCCACGCCAAGCGGCAAGGGCTCGCATATAACCGCCAAGGCCTAGCCGGTTCAAGCACCCTCGTCGCCGGGCACCTCGCCCGCAGCGGACCGGTTGCGTTCGGTACCCATAGCGATCAAATTGCTGCCAAATGACCATGCGAGACCAACCGATGCGAAGAACTATTCTGCCAGCGGCGTTCTTGCTGTTGCTCCCAGCGATCGCAATCGCTCAGGAGACGCGAAGCTTTGAGAACGTCACGCCCGTTATATTCGAATGCGTAAGGGCAACGAGCGAAGCACAGAACGGCACTGTCTACGAACCGCGCAACGCCAATATCGGTACCGCAACGACGACCTCGACGTTATGGACCGTGATGTCAGCTTCGATCTTGACGTCGCGACCGGCGAGATTCGCTACTCGATCGTACGGAAGACCTGGATCGTCTCCACCGCCGCTATCTGGTCGGGGATCGAGGAGATGATCGAAAATTGTCGTGCGGCATAAGCGCAGGGTCTCGCCTGCACCGCTCCACAACTACCGTACCGTCAGCGTGCGTGACACCGCGTCCCGCCAACCGGCGAGCCGTTTCTGGCGCGTCCGGTTGTCCATCGTCGGCTCGAAGCGTCGATCCAGCGCCCAAGTTTTGGCAAAGCCCTTCGCATCCGGCCAGACGCCGGCCTTGGAACCGGCCAGCCACGCCGCACCAAGCGCCGTGGTCTCCGGGAACGCCGGCCGATCGACCGGCGATGCGAGAATGTCGGCAAGCCGCTGCATCGCCCAATCGGAGGCAACCATGCCGCCATCGACGCGAAGGACTGTCGCGGGCCCGCCGCTCCAATCTCTGCTCATGGCTTCCAGAAGATCATGGGTCTGAAAAGCGACCGCTTCCAGCGCCGCTTTGGCGATTTCGGCCGGTCCGCTATTTCGGGTCAGACCAAACAACGCGCCGCGCGCTTCGGCATCCCACCAAGGCGCATCCAGCCCCACGAAAGCCGGCACGAAATAGACGTCCTGCGTGGGGTCGGCGGTTGCGGCCAAAATTCCACTTTCGGCGGCAGTAGTAATAACCCCAAGGCTGTCCAGCAGCCATTGTACAGCTGCTCCGGCAACGAAAATCGTGCCTTCCAGCGCATAGGTCGTCTGCCCGTCGAGCCGATAGGCGATCGTGCTCAAAAGACGGTTCCGCGAACGCACCAAATCGGCCCCGGTATTGAGGAGTGCGAAGCAGCCCGTGCCATAAGTCGACTTGATCATACCAGTCTCGAAGCAAGCTTGCCCCATCGTCGCTGCCTGCTGATCCCCGGCAACGCCGCGGATTGGTATCGACCCGCCGAACAACGCCGCCTCGGTCGCCCCGAAATCAGTAGCGCAATCCTTGACCTCCGACAGAACTGCTGCCGGGATCGCGAGAATCTCCAGAAGATCCAAGTCCCAGTGATTGCCGCTAATGTCGAAGATCAGTGTCCGTGAGGCGTTGGTGGCGTCAGTTGCGTGCACCCGGCCGCCGGTAAGCCTCCAGATGAGATAGCTATCGATGGTTCCGAACGCGACATTGCCGGCCTCCGCCGCATCGCGGGCACCATCCACATTATCGAGAAGCCACGCTATCTTAGTCGCCGAGAAGTAGGGGTCCAAGAGCAACCCGGTCCGCTCTTTGAACAGCGGCTCGACCCCGCGCGCCCGGAGATCCTGGCACATCGCGGTAGTCCGGCGATCTTGCCAGACGATGGCGTTGGCGATCGGCACTCCGGTCGTCCGGTCCCACACGACGACAGTCTCCCGCTGATTGGTGATCCCCACGCCCGCCATCTCGCTCGCCTCGACACCGGCCTCAGCCATAGCGAGGCGCACCGTCGACAGAACTGACTGCCGGATCTCCTCGGGGTCATGCTCGACCCAACCGGAACGGGGAAAATGTTGTCGAATTTCCTTTTGGGCCTTGGCCACCGCCCGTTGGCCGGCGTCGAAAACGATCGCGCGGGTAGAGGTCGTGCCTTGATCGATCGCAAGAATGTAGCCGCCCACATGGCCTCCCGACGGTCGCTCACGCCTCCCGGCAACTGGCCACCAATAGCCGACCCGGCCCCGAAAGCGATCCTTAGCTCAAGCGGCGAGCAGCTTTTCGACCTCGTTGACCAGATCGCGAAGGTGGAAGGGCTTGGACAGCACCTTGGCATCCTTCGGCGCCTGCGAATCCGGGTTGAGCGCCACCGCGGCGAAGCCAGTGATAAACATTACCTTGAGATCGGGGTCGAGTTCGGTCGCTTTCCTGGCGAGTTCGATGCCGTCCATTTCCGGCATCACGATATCGGTCAGAAGCAGCGTGAATGGCTCCTCGCGAAGGCGCTGATAGGCCGATAGACCGTTGTCGAACGACACCACGTCATATCCGGCCATCTCGAGTGCTTTGGTCAAGAAACGGCGCATATCGTCGTCGTCTTCCGCGAGGATAATCCGAGACATCAGCACCACTCCCATTACCCTCTTCACCACCGCCGCCGACCAAAGTGATTACTCGAACGCTCGTAAAGATCGCGTGAATTCGATCGAGACGCTGTGTTCGGTGATCCAATAAGTGGACAGCCATCGGCGATCTTGGCAAGTTCGATCGTCGGCGGACGGACCGGTCGTCGCGAATGCAGGTAAGCAGGGTATTGCGTCAATGGCTGAGAGCAGCCCCTCCGACTCGAGCAAGTCGTTCGAACTGATTGAGCCAGCGCGTTCACAAGCACCGCTGATCTTCAATTCGCCCCACAGCGGCTCTGACTACCCGTCATCCTTTCTTGCCATCTCGCGACTGGATCAACGTACCATCCGCCAGTCGGAAGATATCCATGTCGATCAGCTGTTTATCGCCGCGGTCGACAATGGCGCGTTTTTGCTGCGGGCGCATTTTCCGCGCGCCTGGCTCGACGTCAATCGCGAACCCTTCGAGCTCGACCCAAAAATGTTCGTCGGCAGCCTTCCTTCATTCGCCAACACGAGGTCGACGCGGGTCGCCAGCGGGCTCGGAACAATCCCGCGAGTGGTCGCTGACGGCAAGGCGATATACACCGTGCCACTGGCGATCGCCGATGCCCTGTCGCGGATCGAGCAAGCCTATGTCCCCTATCACCGAGCGCTGCGTCGTCTGATCGACCGGACGCGCGCTGCCTACGGTTTCTCCGTGTTGATCGATTGCCATTCGATGCCCTCCACCGTCAGACCCGCCGGTCTTCGCGGCCGCCCCGATTTCGTCCTCGGCGACCGTCACGGCACCAGCTGCACTGCGGCGCTAACCGAGTTGACTGAGGCGGTTCTGGTTCGACGCGGCTATGACGTCGCCCGTAATCGGCCCTATGCCGGCGGCTTCATCACCGAGCATTACGGCCGCCCAACCGAGGGAGTCCACGCCATTCAGATTGAGATCAATCGAGCCCTTTATCTCAACGAGCAAACGCTGCGGAAGACCAGGGGCTTTGCGCCGTTACAGGCTGACCTCGCTGTCCTGATTGGCGAGCTGGCGCACTCATGCGGCGATTTGGTCAGCGAGCCTCGCGAGGCCGCGGAGTAGAATCCGTCGCTCAAAAAAAGGGCCAGTCGCTGAAACGACCCGGCCCGAGTCTAGGGATGAAACGCCCAAGGAGGGCAGCGGCAAGGACGGTATCCGTTGCCGCCTATCTGATGTTGACGCAGTTGTAGCGATCTTCAAGGACATAAATTGGCGAAAGCGGTCACAAAATTGGCAGTCGACACAGTGAACCCCTCAAAAACCGATGTTTTCTACGGAAAAAATCGTTGCACAGAAGCGACAGCCTGGATAGAAATCAGAGGATATCGGCGTGCCGTCGCCTGAATATCGGGAGTTCCTGGAACGCCTCGCCGAAATTGCCAGCGCTTCGATACTCCCTCACTTCCGCCGGCAATTCATCGTCGAAAGCAAAGACGAGCGTCGTTTCGACCCGGTAACCATCGCCGACAAGGCGGCCGAGCAGGCCATCCGAGACGAGATCGCGGCGACCTACCCCAACCATGGGATTGTCGGCGAGGAATTCGGAACAATCGCCGCCGATGCCGAAACGGTCTGGGTGATCGACCCGATCGACGGGACTCGGTCATTTATTTCCGGCTTGCCGGTCTGGGGTGTGCTGATTGGGCTCGTCGAAAATGGCAAGCCGAGCCTCGGGCTTATGGCCCAGCCCTTTACCGGGGAGCGCTATTTCGGCGACTGCACCTCGGCGCATTATAGCGGCCCGGGGGGACCACGCCAGCTCCACACCAGAAACTGCGCTGCTATTGACGAGGCTGTGATCTTTACCACCTCTCCGCACCAGTTTTCGGCCACCGATCTCACCGCCTATCACCGGGTCGAGAAGGAAGCCCGGCTCGCAAGGTACGGGACCGATTGCTACGCTTATTGCATGGTTGCGTCCGGTTTCGTCGATGCGGTCATCGAATCCGAGCTTCAGCCCTTCGACATCCTGCCACTGATCCCGATCATCGAGGGTGCCGGCGGAATTGTGACAGACTGGCAAGGCAACCCACCACCGGATTCAGGACAAATCGTCGCCTCCGGCGATGCCAGATTGCACGACCGGATTTTAGCCAGGCTCACCGGCGACTGAGGTGGATTGGAACGGATCGGTTCCTGGTACGAAGGCGTCGAACGCACCCCAAAACTGCTCGCGAACCGAATCCGGCTCCAGCAACAATTCATGGCCGGCGCCAGGAATGACGATCTGCGCGCCCGAGGGCAGGTCGGCGCTGAAGCGTTCGATCGAATCATTGGAAACAATGCGATCGCGACCAGCTGCGATCACCAGGGTCGGCGGCTTGATCGTCCGCGCGAAATCATCGGCGCTGACGGCCTTCATCGCCCGGGCAGCGGAATAGACCCAACGTATCGTCGGTCGACCGGTTCTGAGCGCCGGCGCGAATCGCAGGACTTCCGACAATTTCTGCTGGCGCGGTTCGTCCATCGGCTCGTCTCGCGCCCGCAGTGCCCGATTGGCGGCCTGACCCAAATCGCGCCCGAGAAATAGGCCCAGTCCAGTCAGGAAACGAACCATGCCCATCGGCGGTGCGCTGAGCCGCGACAGGCTCAACATTGGCGCTATAAGTACCGTCCGTGTGAATCGCGCTCGCCCCTCATGGACCGCGCGAAGGCAGACCAAGGCACCCATCGAATGGGCTAGCACGAAGATCGGCGGCGGACAGTCCGGCAACACCACCTGCCGCATGATGGCATCGAGGTCGCGATCGTAGTCGGCAAAGCCTTCGATATGGCATCGGCCCTCGACCAAACGTTGCGAGCCGCCCTGTCCGCGCCAATCGAATGCGACGACGGCGAATCCCCGATTCTGCAAATCGGCTATAGCCTCAAAATATTTCTCGATGAAATCGGTTCGCCCTTGCAGAATCAGAACCGTCCCTTTGTGATCGGCACCGGTCGCGGGCCAGCGCGTACATCGGAGGCGAATACCGTCCTCGGTAACCACCTGTTCAACGCGCCCTCCGGGTGGGACCGGATTCGCTGCGATTGAAGCCAGCTCCATCAAGCCAAGATGTCCGTCTTCTGTCCGCTTCGCTTCGACGGACGCTCGGCATCGCCGCTGCGCATGTTGACAGCGACATCGAGATCCCCGCTAGAAGAATGTTCCGAACCACTTTCTATCGTTGATGCTTAGCCTGTGGCTACTGGTCCTCCACCCCAAGGAGCGTTGGATGGATGCGGAGGCGCGGAGGAACGCCGTCAGCCTCGACCAAACTCAGCCTGATATGAGGATCGGGCAGCCTAGGCAACTCAACTAGCGACCGAGTTATTCGACGACAGCGACCAAAAGCGCCTCGATTGCCGCAAAGTTGGTGATTCCGACGATCCTGCCAAACTCCGTCGATCCGCGGAAGACAATCAATGTGCTGCGTTGAGATGCGTTGAAGTACCTCATAATGTTCTTTTCAGTGTCGTAATCGACCTCGAAAATGACGAGGTCGGCAAAGCGCGGATCATCAACCAGCGAACTCAACACTCGCCGCTGCGCCTGACAGGTCGAACACCAATCCGCATGAATATCGATAAGGACCGGCGCTCCGGCGGCCTGCGCAGCTTGGAATTCGTCGGCGGAATAGGGATTGAACTCCAGCGCGCTGACATTCGGCGCAGCCAGGAAGAACATGACAACCGCACCTATGATCAAGCCGCCGGTGACCGCGGCAACGGTTTTGATCACGAACGCGCCTGCATAACGCAGCCTCAATCAGAATCTTTGGTGAAGTCCGATGACGATCTAGTGGATGAAATCTAACGCTTGATGCCCGCGTCTGACAGCGGCGATGATTTTGTCGGGATCCTTTGTCCAGATGAAGGGCTGCGGATCGTTGTTGGTGTGTTCGAGGAAGCGGTTGATGGTGGCCTGGAGATCGACGATCGAGTGGAAGACGCCGCGCTTGAGACGTTGCTTTGCGAGCTTTGCGAAGAAACCTTCGACGGCGTTGAGCCAGGAGCAGGATGTTGGGGTGAAGTGGAAGAAAAAGCGCGGATGGCGCGTAAGCCACCCGCGGACCTTGGGATGCTTGTGGGCGGCGTAGTTGTCGAGGATCACATGGACCAGCTTTCCCGCGGGCACGTCGGCCTCGATGGCGTTGAGGAAGCGAATGAACTCTTGGTGTCGATGGCGCTGCATGCACTGGCCGATGACACGCCCTTCGAGCACGTTCAGCGCGGCGAACAGCGTGGTCGTGCCGTGCCGCTTGTAGTCATGCGTCATCGTGCCCGCGCGTCCCGTCTTCATCGGCAGCCCGGGTTGGGTGCGGTCGAGCGCCTGGATCTGGCTCTTCTCGTCAACCGACAGGACAACGGCGTGCGCCGGCGGATCGACATAAAGGCCGACGATGTCCCGCAGCTTGGGAATGAACTCCGGGTCACGCGACAGCTTGAACTGCCGGACCCGGTGGGGCTGAAGCCCGTGCGCCCGCCAGATGCGCTGTACCGCGCTGACGCTGATGCCGACCGTCTTGGCCATCGCCGGCGCCGTCCAATGTGTCGCCTCGTGGCGCGGCGCACTCAGCGTCAGCGCGACGACGCGGTCAGCGATTTCCCGGCCGAGCGGCGGAACGCGCGAGGGTCGCGTCTTGTCCCGCAGCAACCCCTCGACACCCTCGTGCATGAAGCGCTCCTGCCAACGCCAAACCGCTGTCTTGCTCTTGCCGGTGCGGCGCATGATCTCGACCGTGCCGAGACCATCCCCGCTCAGAAGGACGATCCGTGCCCGCCACACGTGTTTCTGCCGGCTGTTCCGGTCCGCAACGACCGCTTCGAGACGAGCACGGTCGGCGGTACTCACATCGACGATGATTCCTGGCCGCATGCGCCAGACTCGCACACGACGTGCCCGGCGAGAATCCCTCGCGGGATTCAAACGTCAAATTTTATCCACTAGGAATATGCCGATGACACAGCTTCTGAAAGTGAAGTTTCCTTGATCAGCCGCCCGAAAATCGTTGGTCGACCAGCAGAGCAAGGGCGCGCCCGGAATCACGGATAACGGCCTGAATTAGCGCAATGCCGCCTTGGGTTGGAACTTTGGCGTATCAACCGCTACGGATCGGGAGTTAGGCGCTCATTGAGCCGGCTGAAACTAAACCCGGCTTCTCGCCCACCGGAGAGAACGTAGATCCTACCGTTGACGACGGCGGCGGCCAGGCCGTGGCGAGCGGTCGGCATCGGCGGCAGACGCTCCCATCTGTTGGCCGCCGGATCATAACGCTCAGCTTCGTCGAATGTACGATCGCCATCGTCAAACTCTTCACCGCCAAAAAGATACACATAACCGTTCAGGCTGACGGCGGCGACGCCACTGCGGCCGATAGGGACGTCGGCACCTACGGCCCAGCTGTTGCTTGTGACATCATATACTTCATTGGAGGTGAGGGTGCTGGTGAGACTGTTGCGTCCAGCCATTGCAATGATCTGGTTGCCAACGACCGCGGCAGCCAGATGCTCACGCGGGGTCGGCATATCCGCCGCAGCTTCCCAGGAATTAGTCGCCGGATCGTAGATTTCATGGACGCCGGTCGGCACACCCTCGCCAAGCTCACCGCCGATCGCGTGAATACGGCTATTGGCGACCACCACAGCCAACGCACCGCGGGCTGTGGGCATGGGCGGTCCGTCGCGCCATCGATTGTCGGCAATGTCATAGATGATCATACGGGCCGTCGGATCGCGGGTCGCGCCGCGATAGCCACCGACGATATAAAGTGAGCCGCCGAGGTGGACCAGACCGGCGTGGTTGGTTCCCTCGGGCAAGTTGCCGATGTGGGTCCAAATATCCCTTCGCGGGTTATAGGAATATAGCGGCTTGGGCGCGGACAGCTCGCCTGCCAGGGTCACGCCATAGCCACCAAGAAAGTAAATGAGCGTGCCGTCACTTGTAGTGCTGACTTCAGTGCGCGGGTCCGGGACCGGCGCGAGAATCCGCCACTGGCCGCCGATCTGAGCAACTTGCCCCAGGGCAACGGTCGTCATCAGTATCGCTGCTGCGAGAGCAACCGCGGCGTGTACCATGCTTCGTTTGACGAACATGCGCCCCTCACTTGCTTATGGAGACCAAGGATAGAGCCCTTCGGCCCAGTTTCAAGCAGAATGCGTTAAATCGGCCGACGACGTCCTGTAAGGGGACGCCGCCGACCGATGGGGACCGACATCGGAGGGGGGCGGGAAGCTATGTCAGCCCCGTAGATGTGCCGGAGGTCTCTCCGGCCTTGCACACGGCTCCAACTCTCGGCCGTCGTTGCTTTTGAACATCGTCGATCCGGTCTGAACCAGATCGGAAGCGACCATTCAGCGTCCGTTCATCGAGCGCAGGTGGAGGCCGAAAAAAGCACCGGCGACGTCCTGCTGGGCGCCGCCGGTGGCACGAGAACCGGGTGATGATGGGGGCGGAAACGATCGCCCGGTTTCGCGATGAGTTGAAGCTAGCCGGGCCAATCTGAACCGGGCTTGAGTCCGTTGTTCAGCAGCCGTTCATCCGCCTAAATCGGCCGCGAAGTTCTGACCGTCACATCGCCTCGGCGGGGGTGAATGTGAAATCGCCGGCGACCTCGTGGCGTGAGCCAGCGGTCCAATCGTCTACCCTCGCGCGTGAACCCGAGCAGCTGCCTCTTGAAACGCGGTCGAAATCCCCCAAATCAGGAAACGCGGACGCCGAAAGGGTCCGCGAGGTGGCGTTGCCCGCGTTATGGGGCGCAGCCGACCTCAGATTGGTTGTCGCTCAATGGAGGACTTCAGGATGCCTAGCTTTGATCTCAGTCCGCTTTACCGTTCCACCGTCGGCTTTGACCGGCTTTTCTCGATTCTGGATTCCCTCGGAGGGATTGAGAATGGCGGTAACACCTATCCGCCATACAATATCGAACGGACAGGCGAGAATGCCTATCGAATTACCATGGCCGTCGCCGGATTTGCCGAGAACGATCTTTCGATCGAGGCAAAGGAGAGCGTCCTCACTGTCCGCGGTGAGCGCGGCGAAGAGGCCGAAAAGGATCGCGAATTGCTCTATCGCGGCATTGCGGGCCGCGCCTTCGAGCGCCGATTCCAACTCGCCGATCATGTCGAAGTACGTGGCGCCAAGCTCGAAAACGGACTGCTCCACATCGATCTCGTCCGGGAGCTTCCCGAGGCGCTGAAGCCACGCAAGATCGCAATCAGCACCGGTGCGCCGATCAAAGGCAAGGTCAGGCAGATCGACGCCGCGGCCACCTGAGCAGACTTGCGACCCAAGACTCCGAGGGGCGCTTGACGGCGCCCCTTTTGATTGCCGCGGATCAAACCTTTCGAAGCCGGGGCGCAGTTATGGGTCCGCTCAGCCAAGCGAAAGCCAGGTACCTGATGGCGAGCTGATATATTGTTCAGCATTGTCGAAACTGTGTCAGCAACTGCTCCACCTCGCCCTCGACCCTGGCAAAGCTCATCACCAGCCTAACCAACGCTTCGTCGCCGCCGGGCCGATCGGCCTCCGGCAAGCCGTCCACCGGCCACTCATGGAATGACGCACCGGCCTCCTTAGCTCGCGCCAATGCCGGCCGCGGCAGGATCGCGAACACTTCATTACCGTCAATCGGCCAGGCGGTCCGACCGTCGGCCGCGGCGATGCCTTCGCTAAGAAGCCGCGCCATTCGATTGGAGTGGGCGGCAAGATCGAGCCACAAGTCACCTTCGAGAAACGCCTTGAACTGCGCCGCGACAAACCGGCTCTTCGAGATCAGATGACCGGCCCGCTTTCGGAAATATGGGAACTCAGCTGCCTTCGCCGGATCGAAGAACACCACCGCCTCGGCCTGCCAGCAGCCGCCCTTGGTGCCACCGAATGAAAGAACGTCGACGGCCGCCTTCCAGGTGAGTGCGGCAGGCGCCGATCCGAGGCCGGCCACTGCGTTTCCGAACCGTGCCCCATCCATGTGGACGGCGAGGCCTGCGTCTTTGGCGATCTCGGAAAGTGCTGTGATTTCCGCGATATTATAGGCGGTGCCGAACTCGGGCAGCTCGGACAGCGATATCGCCGCCAGTTGACCGTAGCGGGCAGCGTTGGGCGGAAAGCGCGCGATCGCATCGGCGAGCGCGTCGGGCTGGATCTTGCCGGCGGCTCCATGGAGGCCAATCAGTTTCAATCCAGCCAGGAACTCCACCGCTCCGCCCTCATCGGTGTTCATATGCGCATCGGCATGGCAGAGAATGAGGCCAGCCGGCCGCGCGAAGGCCGAGAGCGCCAGGGCGTTTGCTGCCGTTCCGGTGGCGACGAAGAACACCGCGACTTCGCGCTCGAACAAGCGGGAGAATGTTTCCTT
Organism: Kaistiaceae bacterium; assembly: GCA_963667605.2. Lineage (GTDB taxonomy): Bacteria > Pseudomonadota > Alphaproteobacteria > Rhizobiales > Kaistiaceae > JADLGL01. The sequence goes on along the minus strand of CAXXUZ010000001.1, from coordinate 193,601 downwards.
CACTTCGCGTGTCAGCAGATCGCCACCATAGGCGGGCGCGTGGCCGACTGCCTCGGCAGCGATCGCCGCTGCAATCGGTACCGCCGCTCCAGCCCAATTGTCGCTCGCGAACTTCATTCCACCGACCCCAAAATCGCCTTCCTTCCGAAGCGATCGTTTGCAACCGCCCCGCCGCAAGGTAGCATGGGCCTCGACTGCGCCGGCTCCCTTGCTGAGGCGCCAGTTATCTGGCAAGGTCCGCCGCCAAAATAGGACATGGTTGCTGTCTCATTGCCAGGTCGGCAGCGACGTTTGCCGACCGACCGACTGGACGAATTGCATGACAGTGAATTGGACACGATCTGCGGGGAACGGTGCTCACCCGAAAATGGACGGCGCAGCGCCAGTCACTGTGCCTGCGAGCGGTTTGCATGCGTCCCCACACAAAGGGCTCTACGACCCAACCGCCGGTCAGGATTCCTGCGGTGTCGGCTTCGTTGTCAATCTCTCCGACGAGAAATCCCATCAGATTATCGCCGACGGCCTGAAGATCGTCGTGAACCTCACCCATCGCGGCGCCAGCGGCGCCGATCCGCTGGTCGGCGATGGCGCCGGCATGCTGACCCAATTGCCGCATCGCTTCTTCACCGAGGAGGCCGAACGGCTTGGCTTCGCCATACCGGCACCCGGCGAATATGGCGTCGGCATGATGTTCTTTCCGCAGGATGAAACGCTGCGCGCTGAAATGTCGGCGATGGTCGAAAGAGCGATCACCGACGAGGGTCATGTCGTGCTCGGCTGGCGCGACGTCGCGATCGACAATTCTTGCCTGTCGCAGGCGGTGATCGACACCGAGCCGTATCACCGCCAGATATTCATCGGTCGCCCCGGAGACTGCGGGGACGAAGAGTGTTTCGACCGCCGGCTCTATATCCTTCGCAAGCTGATCTCATCACGCATCTTCGAGCGGTTCAGCGGCCTCAACAATGATTTCTATGTCCCATCGATGTCTTGCCGGACGATCGTCTACAAGGGGATGTTCCTCGCTTATCAGCTCGGCGCCTATTACCGCGACCTGACCGATCAACGTTTCGAATCAGCTCTGGCGCTGGTCCATCAGCGCTTTTCGACCAACACCTTCCCGTCGTGGCGGCTAGCCCATCCCTATCGGATGATCGCCCACAATGGCGAGATCAATACCGTCCGCGGCAACGTCAATTGGATGGCGGCGCGGCAGGCTAGCATTTCGTCGGACGTTTACGGCGACGACATCTCGAAGCTTTGGCCGATCTCCTACGAGGGCCAGTCGGACACTGCCTGTTTCGACAACGTGCTCGAATTTCTCACCCGTGGCGGCTATTCTCTGCCGCATGCAGCGATGATGATGATCCCCGAAGCCTGGGCCGGTAATCCGCTGATGGGCGAGGATCGTAAGGCCTTCTATGAGTATCACGCCGCACTGATAGAGCCCTGGGACGGCCCGGCGGCAATCGCCTTTACCGATGGCCGCAAGATCGGCGCCACGCTCGACCGCAACGGCCTCAGGCCCGCTCGCTATTGCGTCACTCATGACGGCGTCGTGGTGATGGCGTCAGAGGCCGGCGTGCTGCCGATCGAGGAAAGCCGCATCGCCAAGAAATGGCGTCTGCAGCCCGGACTGATGCTTTTGATCGACCTCGATCAGAAACGGATCATCGATGACGGGGAGCTAAAGGCGGAACTCGCCCGGCTCCATCCATACACGACCTGGCTCGGGCGCACCCAGATCGTGCTGGAGGATTTGCCGCCGGTGGCGGAGCATGATTTCGGCCCGACGGCATCCCTGCTCGATCGCCAGCAGGCCTTCGGCTACTCCCAGGAAGATGTGAAGCTCTTGATGACGCCGATGGCTGTCACCGGCGCCGAGGCGATCGGCTCGATGGGCACGGACACGCCGATTTCGGCGCTGTCGAGCCGGCCGAAGCTGCTCTATACTTATTTCAAGCAAAACTTCGCCCAGGTCACCAATCCGCCGATCGACCCGATTCGCGAAGAATTGGTCATGAGCCTGGTTTCGTTCATTGGCCCGAGGCCGAACCTCCTCGACCTCGAGGGGCAGAGCACCAGAAAGCGGCTTGAGGTGCGCCAGCCGATCCTCACCAATGAGGGCCTGGAAAAGATCCGCAAGATTGGCGAGCGCGATGACAATCCGTTCCAATCGGCAACGCTCGACATCACCTTCGCCTCCGATACCGGCGCCGGCGGTATGGTCAAGGCGGTCGAGTTGCTCTGCCAAAACGCCGAAGACGCCGTCGGCGAGGGCTACAATATCATCATTCTGTCGGACCGAGGCGTCGGCCGCGACCGGGCGCCGATCCCAGCGCTCCTCGCCACCGCGGCGGTACATCATCATCTCATCCGCAAGGGGTTGCGCACTTCGGTCGGCCTTGTCGTCGAGACCGGCGATGTCCGCGAGGTTCATCATTTCTGCTGCCTAGCCGGCTATGGCGCCGAGGCGATCAACCCCTATCTCGCCTTCGAGACGCTGAGAGAAATCGGCGAGGATCTCGAGGAGCCAATGTCCGAGTCCGACGCCATCGCCCACTACATCAAGGCGGTTGGCAAGGGCATCCTCAAAGTTATGTCGAAGATGGGCATTTCGACCTATCAATCCTATTGCGGCGCCCAGATTTTCGACGCCGTCGGCCTTTCCTCGGCCCTGGTCGAGCGCTTCTTCACCGGCACCGCAACCACAATAGAAGGCGTCGGCATTGATGAGATCGCAGAGGAAACCATCCGGCGCCACCGCGCCGCGTTCGACGGCGGTCCGGTACTGCGCAACGCCCTCGACGTCGGCGGCGAATATATGTTCCGTCATCGCGGCGAGGACCATGTCTGGAACTCGGCGACGGTTGGCGACCTTCAACACGCGGTCCGCGGCTCGAACGCCGACGAATACCGTTCCTACGCCAAACGCATCAATGACCAGAGCCAACGGCTGCTGACCATTCGCGGCCTCTTCGAATTGCGTCCGGCCGAGGATGACGGTCGCGCTGCTGTTCCATTGGCCGAAGTTGAGCCAGCCGTGGAGATCGTCAAGCGGTTCGCCACAGGCGCGATGTCCTTCGGTTCGATCAGCCGCGAGGCTCATACGACCCTTGCGATCGCGATGAACCGGATCGGCGGCAAATCAAACACCGGCGAGGGTGGCGAGCAGCCGGATCGCTTCACACCGCTCCCCAATGGCGATTCCATGCGCTCGGCGATCAAGCAGGTCGCGTCCGGCCGATTCGGCGTGACCACCGAATATCTCGTCAATTCCGACATGATGCAGATCAAGATGGCGCAGGGAGCCAAGCCCGGCGAGGGCGGCCAACTCCCTGGTCACAAGGTTGACGCGACCATCGCCAAGGTCCGCTATTCGACTCCGGGCGTCGGGCTGATCTCACCGCCACCGCATCACGACATCTATTCGATCGAGGATCTGAAGCAGCTGATCTACGATCTCAAAAACGTCAATCCCGACGGTTGGGTGTCAGTGAAGCTCGTCTCCGAAGTGGGCGTGGGCACCGTTGCCGCCGGCGTCGCCAAGGCCAAGTCCGATCATGTCACTATTTCTGGTTTCGAGGGCGGCACCGGCGCCTCGCCGCTGACCTCGATAAAACATGCGGGCAGCCCATGGGAGATAGGCCTCTCTGAGACGCATCAGACCCTGGTCGCCAATCAGTTGCGAGGCCGGATTGCCGTGCAGGTCGATGGTGGCCTCCGCACTGGCCGTGACGTTATCATCAGCGCGCTTTTGGGTGCCGATGAATTCGGTTTCTCGACCGCGCCCTTGATCGCGGCCGGTTGCATCATGATGCGCAAATGCCATCTCAACACTTGTCCGGTCGGCATCGCCACCCAGGACCCGGTGCTCCGCAAGCGCTTCACCGGCACGCCGGAACACGTCATCAATTTCTTCTTCTTCGTTGCCGATGAAGTACGCGAAATGATGGCGGCGATGGGTTTCCGCACATTCGATGAGATGATCGGGCAGATGCAGATGCTCGACGCCAGACGTGCTGTCCAGCACTGGAAGGCCCACGGCCTCGACTTCGAGCGTTTGTTCTCCAAGCCCCGAGCACCGGACGGCGTGGCAATATTCCGTTGCGAGGATCAGGATCATGAACTCGACGACATTCTCGACCGCGCCCTGATCAAGGAGGCCTGGCCGGCGCTCGAAGGCGGGCGGCCGGTCCAGATCAGCAAAAAGATCAGCAACACAGACCGCTCGGCTGGAGCGATGCTTTCCGGCGAAATCGCCAAACGCCATGGCCATACCGGCCTCCCCGACGATACCATCCACATCTCGCTCACCGGCACCGCCGGCCAGAGCTTCGGCGCTTGGGGCGCCTATGGCGTCACGCTCGATCTCGTCGGCGAGGCCAATGACTATGTCGGCAAAGGTCTTTCCGGCGGACGCATTATCATTCGGCCGCCGATCGATGCCGGCTTCGCACCGGAGGAATCGATTATCGTCGGCAACACCGTGCTTTACGGAGCAATCGGTGGCGAGTGCTATTTCCGTGGCATTGCCGGCGAGCGCTTCGCGGTGAGAAATTCAGGCGCCGCCGCCGTTGTCGAAGGCGCGGGCGACCATTGCTGCGAATATATGACCGGTGGCGTGGTGGTCGTTCTCGGCCGCACCGGGCGCAATTTCGCCGCCGGCATGTCAGGCGGCATTGCCTATGTGCTCGACGAGGACGAAACCTTCGAGCAGCGCTGCAATATGGCGATGATCGAGCTTGAACCGGTCCCCGACGAATTGCTCGGCGGCGATGAACGCAACACCGTCAGCATCGGCGAGATCATTGCCGATCCTAGCGCTAATGACGCGCGCCGGCTCAGGCGGCTGATCGAAAACCATACCCACTATACCGGCTCGCCGCGAGCGCAATACATCCTCGATCATTGGACCCTGGTGCTGCCGAAATTCCGCAAAGTGATGCCTGTCGAATTCCGCCACGCTTTGGCCGAACTCGAGCGCGACCGCGGGCAGGCCGGCGAGATCACACTCGCCGCCGGTGAATAGTCTCCAATGACCCAAATAATGCCGAGGCTGGATGGGTAAGGTCACCGGGTTTCTGGAAATCGATCGCCGCGACCGCTCGTTGGAGCCGGTCGCAGAACGTATCAAAAGCTACGGCGAATTTTATGTACCGCTCAGCGAGGTCGGCACTCGTGACCAGGCGGCCCGCTGCATGGATTGCGGCATCCCCTTTTGTCACACCGGCTGCCCGGTCAACAATCAGATCCCGGACTGGAACGATTTAATCTATCACGGCGACTGGCGTGAGGCCCTGGCCAACCTCCACTCGACCAACAATTTCCCGGAAATAACCGGCCGCATTTGTCCGGCCCCTTGCGAGGAATCCTGCACGCTCAACATCATCGACCAGCCGGTGACGATCAAAACCATCGAAGCGGCGATCGCCGATCGCGGCTTCGAGGAGGGCTGGATCGTCCCCGACCCATTAAGGCAATCGACTGGCAAAAGCGTTGCAATCGTCGGCTCCGGACCGGCCGGCCTTGCCTGCGCCCAACAGCTCGCCCGTGCCGGTCATAAAGTCCATGTCTTCGAGAAGAACGCCAAGCCCGGCGGCCTAATGCGTTACGGCATCCCCGATTTCAAATTGGAGAAGATCAACATCGAGCGCCGGGTCGAACAGATGCAGAGCGAGGGGGTCGTCTTTCACTGCAACGAGCATATCGGCGTGACCAGGAAGGCGTCCGAGCTGTTGCAGAAATTCGACGCTGTCGTCCTCTCCGGCGGCGCCGAGAAGGGGCGCGACCTGCCGATCCCCGGCCGCGATCTCGACGGCATTCATTTCGCTATGGATTTCCTGCCGCAGCAGAACCGCCGGGTCAGCGGCGAACCGGTCGGCAGCAACAATCCGATCCTCGCTTCGGAAAAGCACGTCGTCGTCATCGGCGGCGGCGACACCGGTTCCGACTGCATCGGCACGTCGTTCCGACAGGGCGCAAACTCGGTTACCCAGCTCGAAATCATGCCGGAGCCGCCGCTGCATCCGAACAAGGGGCTGACCTGGCCGGACTGGCCGATGCGGCTTCGAACGTCGTCCAGCCAGCAGGAGGGCGCCGAACGCGAGTTCTCGGTGGGCACACGATCCTTCGAAGGCTCCGATGGCCGGGTCGAGAAACTGCTTTGCTCGCAGGTCAAAGAGTTCAAGCCAATCCCTGGTACCGAATTCGACCTGAAGGCCGAGTTGGTGCTCTTGGCGATGGGCTTCGTGTCGCCGGTGCATGAGGGCATGCTTGAGGATCTCGCGCTCGAATTCGATCAGCGCGGCAACGTCAAAGCCGATACCGACGACTACCGCTCATCGCTCGACAAAGTGTTCGCCTGCGGCGACATGCGCCGCGGCCAATCACTAGTGGTGTGGGCAATCCGCGAAGGCCGTCAGGCCGCTCGTTCGGTCGATGAGTTCCTTATGGGCGAAACGACGCTCCCACGCTAACTGCGGCCCTCAGTCTTGGCCGGGTCGCGGCCAGGTGAAGTCATCCACCCTGCCGGCCACTAATGGAAAAGCCTCGCCCCGGACCAAGAGCCGGTACACCAGGGAATTGGTTTCGTAACCCGGCGGTTCGGTAATCAAGACCATTGCCGCGTTGGCGGGCGGATCACCAAGCACCATCACCTGTCCGACGTCTCGCAATCTGCCATCGTCCTGAATTTCGATCCCGCCGCCATCGGGCACATCCGCCAATCGACGCGGAAGGCTATCGCCAACGAGTTGGATTTCGCTTGCAATGAAAAACGCCGCCTTCGCTCGACCCGCGGCGGTGAAACTGAATCCGTCATCGGCGCGCAACACCCGATTCTGACCATCGACGTCTGGGCCGGTCGCGGCGAAGCGGCCGTCCTGATCGGCAAAGGCATCCCAAATGTCGATGAAGCGGATTCCGACGCGCCCGGCGGCATCCTCATAGACGGAGTTGAAATACGCCATATCGGCCGACATCGCCCGCGATCGCATCGGCGGCTGGCCGACCCAAAAAGCAAATCCGTCATTGAAAGCCAGTATCTCGGCCAGCCGACTCACCCGCTCGAAATAAATCAAGTCCCACTGTCCAGACCGGAGGTCGAACCGGCCGTCGACCGTACGCAATCCCCGGCGATCATTGGTGCCAATCATGATCACTACAAATGTCGACTTCACTTCTTCAAGCAAGTCCGGCAGCACGCGGCTCCAATCGTAGAAATCGTCCCGCACCAATCCCGACGAGCCATTGCTTCGGTCAATCACGACGATGCCGGGTTCACCGGCAAAGGTGTCCGCCAAGGCGTCAGCGAGACCACGCGCCATGAAATCGCCGACCACCAGCAGGCGCACGGCATCTTCCTGCTTCTCCGCACCCAGCTCAGGCAGAGCAATGATTTGCGGCTGATTGGCAGGCGGTGCTTGCGCCAGTTCATCGCGGTCGAACAGGCGTTCAGGCGGGCCCTGAGTGTTGGCCGGCCCGGCGAGCACAATTAAACCCGATGCGGCGATCGCCGCCATTGATCGAATCGCAATCGCCCTGCGAGCTCGGTGTAGCAAAGGTCGAACTCAGTTTCGTTCGAGCCGCGACAATCGGAGACCCTCGATGTCGGGGAAGCTTACAGATTGCCGCGTAGATGCCGCAATAGGCGGTCGGACGCGTAGTCATCGGCGACCAGCCCCGCCGAGCGTTGATAGTCGCGGATCGCCGAGCGGGTGCCATTGCCGACAATAGCGTCGATCGCGCCATCATAATGGCCAAGATCGGCGAGGAGCCGCTGCAGCTCAAGGCGCTCATTTTCGCTCAGCGGACGTTCCTCTCGTGGCCAAGCTTGGCGGATCGAACCGAAGCCCTGCAGCTGATCGGCGAGATGCCCCACCGCTAGTGGATAAAATTTGACGTTTGAATCCCGCGAGGGATTCTCGCCGGGCACGTTGTGTGCGAGTCTGGCGCATGCGGCCAGGAATCATCGTCGATGTGAGTACCGCCGACCGTGCTCGTCTCGAAGCGGTCGTTGCGGACCGGAACAGCCGGCAGAAACACGTGTGGCGGGCACGGATCGTCCTTCTGAGCGGGGATGGTCTCGGCACGGTCGAGATCATGCGCCGCACCGGCAAGAGCAAGACAGCGGTTTGGCGTTGGCAGGAGCGCTTCATGCACGAGGGTGTCGAGGGGTTGCTGCGGGACAAGACGCGACCCTCGCGCGTTCCGCCGCTCGGCCGGGAAATCGCTGACCGCGTCGTCGCGCTGACGCTGAGTGCGCCGCGCCACGAGGCGACACATTGGACGGCGCCGGCGATGGCCAAGACGGTCGGCATCAGCGTCAGCGCGGTACAGCGCATCTGGCGGGCGCACGGGCTTCAGCCCCACCGGGTCCGGCAGTTCAAGCTGTCGCGTGACCCGGAGTTCATTCCCAAGCTGCGGGACATCGTCGGCCTTTATGTCGATCCGCCGGCGCACGCCGTTGTCCTGTCGGTTGACGAGAAGAGCCAGATCCAGGCGCTCGACCGCACCCAACCCGGGCTGCCGATGAAGACGGGACGCGCGGGCACGATGACGCATGACTACAAGCGGCACGGCACGACCACGCTGTTCGCCGCGCTGAACGTGCTCGAAGGGCGTGTCATCGGCCAGTGCATGCAGCGCCATCGACACCAAGAGTTCATTCGCTTCCTCAACGCCATCGAGGCCGACGTGCCCGCGGGAAAGCTGGTCCATGTGATCCTCGACAACTACGCCGCCCACAAGCATCCCAAGGTCCGCGGGTGGCTTACGTGCCATCCGCGCTTTTTCTTCCACTTCACCCCAACATCCTGCTCCTGGCTCAACGCCGTCGAAGGTTTCTTCGCAAAGCTCGCAAAGCAACGTCTCAAGCGCGGCGTCTTCCACTCGATCGTCGATCTCCAGGCCACCATCAACCGCTTCCTCGAACACACCAACAACGATCCGCAGCCCTTCATCTGGACAAAGGATCCCGACAAAATCATCGCCGCTGTCAGACACGGGCACCAAGCGTTAGATTCCATCCACTAGATCGCCCTTCGCGGCGGCCTCGGCGCCCGGCGACCCTAAGGCATCGACAATTCGGCTCCGATCTGGGGAGCCGAATTGGGCCGCCTGAGGACAAATCAAGACGGCTAGCAAGATGGGGCTGGGAACTGGCCCCCAACTAGCCAACGCTGCTAGCCCTGCCGGGCCTTGAACCGGCGGTTGGTCTTGTTGATCACATAGACTCGCCCTCTGCGGCGAACTAGACGATTGGCCCGGTGTCGCGAGCGCAGCGATTTGAGTGAGTTTCTAACTTTCATCTTTCCGTACATCGCGGTTGAGGAAAATGGTGGGCGATACTGGGATTGAACCAGTGACCCCTACGATGTCAAGGCCGCGACCGGCCACCGTTTTCGCAGGAGACTGCGGTTCCAAGCGGGTGCGCGCGGGTGAACATCTGCGTACATCGGTGGAACGGATCGGGTCTGTCCGCCAAGTTTCCGCCAAGTCGGCTTTTCCCGGCCCTAAAGGATGGGACCACAATCCTTGCCTCTCCGCGCGCCTCGGACCACAACGCAACGTGGTGTCGCAACGCCGTCGCGCGACGGAAAGGGGCTAGGTGTTCGAGCGGGTGAGGAGAATCCACCACGCTGCGCTTGTGCACAAGCAGCCGGCGCCGGGGTTAGACGCCTACGAATCATGGTAACCTTTATTCGGTGGTACGACGGTCCCGACCGGCATCACCATCAGCCGCCTGAGCCTTTTCCCGGATCGATTCAGCGACCTTCTGCCCGCCCTTCTTGAGACCGGCAGCCTTAGCGGGAAGGAACCAGGCGATGCCGGAGGCTTAATTATCGGGTCCTGTGTCCATTTGGGCCGATCGGCAGACATTTATTTGTCACGAAGTCGCCGAGCGACGATTCTAGAGTGGGGTATCTTGCGAACATTTTCCGCGGCGGTCATCGGAACAACGCGTCGGGGATTCAACCTTCAAAAGTTCATTCGGGCGACCATCGTCGCGCTCGGCGTTACTCTGATTTGGGCATCGCCCGCGAAGGCCTTCGATCCGGCGGACCTAGTGGATGGAATCTAACGCTTGATGCCCGCGTCTGACAGCGGCGATGATTTTGTCGGGATCCTTTGTCCAGATGAAGGGCTGCGGATCGTTGTTGGTGTGTTCGAGGAAGCGGTTGATGGTGGCCTGGAGATCGACGATCGAGTGGAAGACGCCGCGCTTGAGACGTTGCTTTGCGAGCTTTGCGAAGAAACCTTCGACGGCGTTGAGCCAGGAGCAGGATGTTGGGGTGAAGTGGAAGAAAAAGCGCGGATGGCGCGTAAGCCACCCGCGGACCTTGGGATGCTTGTGGGCGGCGTAGTTGTCGAGGATCACATGGACCAGCTTTCCCGCGGGCACGTCGGCCTCGATGGCGTTGAGGAAGCGAATGAACTCTTGGTGTCGATGGCGCTGCATGCACCGGCCGATGACACGCCCTTCGAGCACGTTCAGCGCGGCGAACAGCGTGGTCGTGCCGTGCCGCTTGTAGTCATGCGTCATCGTGCCCGCGCGTCCCGTCTTCATCGGCAGCCCGGGTTGGGTGCGGTCGAGCGCCTGGATCTGGCTCTTCTCGTCAACCGACAGGACAACGGCGTGCGCCGGCGGATCGACATAAAGGCCGACGATGTCCCGCAGCTTGGGAATGAACTCCGGGTCACGCGACAGCTTGAACTGCCGGACCCGGTGGGGCTGAAGCCCGTGCGCCCGCCAGATGCGCTGTACCGCGCTGACGCTGATGCCGACCGTCTTGGCCATCGCCGGCGCCGTCCAATGTGTCGCCTCGTGGCGCGGCGCACTCAGCGTCAGCGCGACGACGCGGTCAGCGATTTCCCGGCCGAGCGGCGGAACGCGCGAGGGTCGCGTCTTGTCCCGCAGCAACCCCTCGACACCCTCGTGCATGAAGCGCTCCTGCCAACGCCAAACCGCTGTCTTGCTCTTGCCGGTGCGGCGCATGATCTCGACCGTGCCGAGACCATCCCCGCTCAGAAGGACGATCCGTGCCCGCCACACGTGTTTCTGCCGGCTGTTCCGGTCCGCAACGACCGCTTCGAGACGAGCACGGTCGGCGGTACTCACATCGACGATGATTCCTGGCCGCATGCGCCAGACTCGCACACGACGTGCCCGGCGAGAATCCCTCGCGGGATTCAAACGTCAAATTTTATCCACTAGGGCAGCTTCAGGCTACTAATAGTTGCCCCGGATGCGACCTGTCCGGTGCGAACTTGGCCGGTGCGAACCTGGCCGGTGCGAACCTGACCGGTGCGGACCTGATCCTTCCGGTCCTAACCGCCGCAGTCTTCTGCAACACGACGATGCCCGATTCGACGATTAATAACGCCGACTGCGGCTCGATCACCATCGTCAAGAACACGGTCGGCGGCAATGGCACCTTCGACTTCACCGGCGATCTGGGTGCCTTCGGCCTTGCCACTTCCGGGGCGACTGCCACCACGACCTTTTCCGACCTCGCATCCGGCCCCTATAGCGTGACTGAGACCGCCGCAACCGGATTCGACGTGACGGGTCTCATTTGCAACGACGGCTCAACCACAACCCTCGGCACAGCGACAGCCTCCATTGACCTTGCCGTCGGCGAGGACGTCACCTGCACGTTTACCAACACCAGGCTGGGCTCGATCACCATCGAAAAGAACACGGTCGGCGGCGATGGCACCTTCGACTTCACCGGCGGCCTTGGAGCCTTTGGCCTGACAACGGCTTCAGGCACCAATTCGAAGACTTTCGATGTCCTACCCGGGACTTATGACGTGACCGAGACCGCGCAAGCCGGTTTCGACCTGACGGCACTCAGTTGCGACGACGGCTCCACCTCCCTGGTAACCCGGACCGCGACGATTGATATCACTTCTGGTGAGAGCGTCACCTGCAACTTCACCAACACCGCTGATCAGGGTTCGATCACCATCGTCAAGGAGACTGTTGGCGGTGATGGCACCTTCGGCTTCAACGGGGCGTTGGGGGCTTTCAGCCTGACGACACCCGGGGCGACCGCGAGCCAGACCTTCAACGTCGCGCCCGGCACATATGCAGTGACCGAGACCGCGCAAGCCGGCTTCGACCTGACGGCACTCAGTTGCGATGACGGCTCCACCACAAATGTCGGAACAGCAACCGCCACCATCGACCTTGCTGACGACGAGAATGTCATCTGCACATTCACCAACACCAGGCAAGGCTCGATCACCATCGAAAAGAACACGGTCGGCGGCGATGGCACTTTCGGCTTCACAGGCGATCTTGGACCCTTCGGTCTGACAACGGTCAACGCCACTGCTTCTACGGATTTCGACCTCCCACCCGGCACCTATGACGTGACCGAGTCTGTATCGACCTCATTCGCCCTCACCGGTCTCATCTGCGACGATGGATCAACCATCAGCATCGACACCCGGACCGCATCGGTCGTGCTGTCTGCCGGGGAGGTTGTGATCTGCACCTTCACCAACACCGAGGTGCGCCTTCGGACATTAGCGCTCATCAACAGCTTCCTGACCAGACGCGCCGACATGCTGATGGAGGCTGGGCCCACGCCGCAGCATTATCTTGACCGCTTCCGCGGGATATCGAGCAACGGGGTCCACTTCGCGCCGCTTGCTTTCACTGAAATCCTCAATGGCGGCGGTACGGCGGCGTTTGATGCGTTGCTGGCACCTGAGGACACATATTGGGCATTTTGGGCGGAGGGGACCTTTGGGCGCTATCGCGAAGGGAGTCCGGGAACTCAGATCAGTGGCCGGGTGCTCAGCTTCCAGGGCGGCTTGGACTATCTGTTCAAAGACCGCCTGATTGTGGGCCTCTTGGTTGAGGCTGACGCGGCGAGAGAACTCTCGACCGACTTCGGTTATCAGGTCGAGGGCCTTGGCTGGATGGTCGGACCCTATGGCGCGATCCGATTGGGGGACCACTTGATGTTCGACGCCAAGTTCCTTTGGGGTCAGTCACGGAACGACATTCAGCCCTTCCTCACCTACACTGACCAGTTCATACGACGCGCTGGTTGGCGACGGCAAGGCTATCTGGCGAACACGCCATCGGACCGCTCCTGTTCCGCCCCGAAACCGCTTTCATGTATTTCAGCGAGACACGACAGGCATACGTTGATCAGAACGGCATCACGATCCCGGCACAGACAATCAATGTTGGCCGCCTGACATTCGGCCCCGAGATCGTCATTCCGATTCCTACGGACCGCGGTGGCACCATCGAGCCTCGCCTGAGCTTTGAGGGCGTTTGGGATATCCTCTCGTCCGACCTTTCAGCGCGTTTCGCTGGTGGCCGCACCGGCAAGAGCAAGACAGCGGTTTGGCGTTGGCAGGAGCGCTTCATGCACGAGGGTGTCGAGGGGTTGCTGCGGGACAAGACGCGACCCTCGCGCGTTCCGCCGCTCGGCCGGGAAATCGCTGACCGCGTCGTCGCGCTGACGCTGAGTGCGCCGCGCCACGAGGCGACACATTGGACGGCGCCGGCGATGGCCAAGACGGTCGGCATCAGCGTCAGCGCGGTACAGCGCATCTGGCGGGCGCACGGGCTTCAGCCCCACCGGGTCCGGCAGTTCAAGCTGTCGCGTGACCCGGAGTTCATTCCCAAGCTGCGGGACATCGTCGGCCTTTATGTCGATCCGCCGGCGCACGCCGTTGTCCTGTCGGTTGACGAGAAGAGCCAGATCCAGGCGCTCGACCGCACCCAACCCGGGCTGCCGATGAAGACGGGACGCGCGGGCACGATGACGCATGACTACAAGCGGCACGGCACGACCACGCTGTTCGCCGCGCTGAACGTGCTCGAAGGGCGTGTCATCGGCCGGTGCATGCAGCGCCATCGACACCAAGAGTTCATTCGCTTCCTCAACGCCATCGAGGCCGACGTGCCCGCGGGAAAGCTGGTCCATGTGATCCTCGACAACTACGCCGCCCACAAGCATCCCAAGGTCCGCGGGTGGCTTACGTGCCATCCGCGCTTTTTCTTCCACTTCACCCCAACATCCTGCTCCTGGCTCAACGCCGTCGAAGGTTTCTTCGCAAAGCTCGCAAAGCAACGTCTCAAGCGCGGCGTCTTCCACTCGATCGTCGATCTCCAGGCCACCATCAACCGCTTCCTCGAACACACCAACAACGATCCGCAGCCCTTCATCTGGACAAAGGATCCCGACAAAATCATCGCCGCTGTCAGACGCGGGCATCAAGCGTTAGATTCCATCCACTAGCAAATGGACAATTCCAGAAAGGTTCACAATCTCCCGAAGCTGATTCTACACGCAAGAAGGAGCTGCCGGCGGCAATGCAGCCCTTCAAGTGGCAGCCAGGACAGTCAGGTAACCCGGCTGGCCGGTCGAAGGGTAGCCGAAATCAACTAGCTGAGCGGTTCATCGCTGATCTCTACCAAGATTGGCGGGAGCATGGGCTCGAAGCCTTAGCGGCAGCCAGAGAATCCAAGCCGGCGGATTATCTCAAGGTCGTGGCCTCGGTCCTACCGAAGGATATCAAGATCTCCCTTGAGACAATGACTGACGGCGAACTGGCAAAGAGGATCGATCAGTTAACCCAATCTCTCGGTATTGAGTTGGTGCCTAGGGCTCCGAAAACGATCGAGCACACTTCCCATGCGCTTCCCAATGCTGCGGGTGACAGCGAGGGCGGCGGCAAAACCCAATAGCAGAAACGGTTCTGGGCTGACGCACCTTCTTATTGAGGATAAGAGAGTCAGGGGAAGTCGCCGATTTCACAGTGAGCAAATGCCTCGGGATCGATGAAGCGGATGCGGCACGGTGAGACGAGCGTTAAGTGAAAATATCCGCATCGGCGCGAGCATCGTAGCGGCCAGCGTTGTGGTGCCCTGTTAGTCCTTCTAGCCGAGGTCGTTATCGGTATCGACTAGGCAGTTGGCCGATCTGGCTCGTCATCGGCTTCCAAAACCGAATAGCGGCGACGGCGTCGAATTCGACCGCAATATCCCCGAAACAGACCCCCGTATAGGGCACTTTTTTGGTTTCTGGTCGGAGGGCACTACCCCCTCCGCATATGCGGCCCTCACGCGAGGCTGGCCGCTCGACTAAGCTCAAAAGGCCTTTGGTATCCCCGCGTCCTGCAAGACCTTATTCGCCGTGTGCCTGGACACGATTTGGGCCGACTGTGAAGGGCCGTTCGGTGTGTGGGCTTCGCCAAATATCGTGATCGCCTTTGCCGCGGCGATGAAACCTGCAGCTATTCTCCTCCAAGATTTGGCGGACTGCTTTTCCATAATCGTTCACGTGTTCGCGAAGCGCGCCCTGGTGCTAAGGTGGGCGATCAACTCAACGGGGACTTCGCCGCGTGGGCCGTCCTCGGCTTCGTCAAACCCACCCTCGTCCAAAAGGTCTTCAATGGCCGCCAGTAGTTTATCTAGAAGAGCCTCAAGGAATTCGGCTTCGGCGTTTAGACCCGGAAGATCGCTCGATTCGACGTACCAAACACGCACTTCGGCGTCATACGCCGCCTTCACGACGATGATTTTCTGAGCCATTTCTGCTCCCAGGTAACGCGTGCCGCCCCCTGACCGCGCAGTAACACTCATATATGCACGCCCCACATTCGGGGGCAAGCGGGAGGCAGGATTGCAGAAAACGCATGACTGACCCGTTAAATCGCGCTGGCCGTCAAACTATTCCAACCGGCGGCTCAAGGGGCCGGCCCCCAGTGCTGGCAGGAGCATCGTTCATGGGCTTGGGAGATCATCGCCGTGCCGATGGTCAGTGATTTCGGACCGCGGCCTTGGCGTCTATCCCGTTCCTCTCGACCAACTGTACGACCTAATAGACTTGGCTGAGGCCTCAGGGGTGACTGTGATCGAAGCGCTGGGAAGCCTCACCCGGCTGGCCCGGCTAGACGGGATGGATGCGCTGGTAAGAACCGTTGGGGGCATGGGCTGAACTAGCAGGGGTGCGAGGCTGAAACGATGGCTGAGCGCCACATCGCCTTTTCCGTACTATTTCCGTACGACGGCCTTCCAAACGGCGGCGATGCTCGTATCCATTTGATATTGTTGGTACGCCCTAGGGGAATCGAACCCCTGTTTCCGCCGTGAAAGGGCGGCGTCCTGGACCTCTAGACGAAGGGCGCAGCGAGGGCCGCTTATAATCGCGTGCCTCGGGAGTGCCAAGGCCGGAGCGCCGGTTACCAGCTGCCGGTGCTTGGCATCGATTGCCACGGCTCTTTTAGCGGCAGCGGCTCGCCGACCTGAAGCAGCTCGATCGAGATGGAGTCGGGTGAGCGAACGAAGGCCATGCGCCCGTCTCGTGGCGGCCGGTTGATCGTGACGCCGCCTTCTTGCAGCCGCTCGCAAGCGGTGTAGATGTCGTCGACTTCAAATGCGAAATGGCCGAAATTTCGACCTCCGATGTACTCCTCCGGGTCCCAATTGTATGTCAGCTCGATCTGAGCTGCCTGGTCTCCGGGGCAGGCGAGGAAGATCAGCGTGTAGCGGCCGCTTTCGCTGTCTCGAGCCCTAGGAGATCGCGATAGAACCGCAGCGACTGTTCGACGTCGCTGATCCGCACCATCGTGTGAAGATATTTCATCCCTGCATCCTGTTCCCGGAAGTTCGCAACGGACTCCCACAGGCCAGAGATTTGAATCCAAAGCAACAATCGAAGAGTGTGTCGCAATTTCCGATTTTCTCTGATCAGCGGGAAGTCCGATGCTATTCTGAATTCCGATTCGGAGTGCGGCGGCGGACTGTCTTGCCGCGATGTAGCGGGGGCACGTATGGGGGCCAAGCTTCCGGAAGAGGGGCCTCGTCTTGAGGAATTTGGGGACGAGGCACCCGCCGAGTTGATCGAAATTTCCGGCGTGATCAAGTGGTTCGACGTGGCCAAGGGCTACGGATTCATCGTGCCCGAAAACGACATGCCCGACGTTCTCATTCATGTCTCCTGCCTGCGGCGCGACGGCTTCCAGACCGCTTATGAGGGAGCCCGTATTTCCTGCGAGGTCTGGGATCGGCCGAAGGGGTTGCAAGCATTCCGAGTGCTTTCCATGGACGAATCGACCGCTGTCCATCCGGCGCAGCGCACGCCGTCCCGGACCCACACCGATGTCGTGCCTTCCAGTGGTCTGGAGCGGGTGGTCGTCAAATGGTTTAACCGCGTTCGCGGCTATGGGTTTGTCACGCGGGGCGAGGGCACCGAGGACATTTTCGTCCATATGGAGACCCTCCGTCGCTTCGGCTTGACAGAATTGAGGCCGGGGCAGACGGTATTGGTACGCTTTGGCGACGGGCCGAAAGGGCTGATGGCGGCCGAAATCCGCCCCGACGGTGGCGGCGGAGCGCCTTCCTCACACTAGCCGGACACTTTATGGCGAGCGCGACCCGACCTCGATCGTCAAAATGGACCGGGGGCAGTAAGTGCTGGGCGATTTCGGCTTTGGTCGCGCTCATGTTCAGCGTTGGCGGCTGGGTCGCGATCACCGCATCGCAGCCGGCCGAGGTTCCGGAGCCGACCTATCCGGATACTATCACCATCCACACCGGGACCGGTGATCATGTCTTCACCGTCGAATGGGCGATCACGCCGGAGGAACGCGGGATTGGGCTGATGTTCCGACAAAGGATGGACGAGGACCATGGCATGGTGTTCGATTTTAGGGTCGAGCGTGAGGTCTCGTTCTGGATGCGCAACACCTACATTTCGCTCGACATGGTGTTCATCTTTGCGGACGGCACGGTACACTGGGTCGCCGAAGGCACTGTGCCCCTGACCGACACCGGTGTGCCGAGCGGGGCGCCGGTGCGCTATGTCCTCGAGGTAATCGCCGGCACTGCCGATCGCATCGGGCTGCAGCCGGGCGATCTGATCGACCTGCACTGACCCGCTACGCGGGAGCCGAACACCGGCCCGGAAGCGGTGTTGCGTCAACTTGCCTTGATGCTGAAAAACGCCTAACCCCGCCCGGGAACCTGGCCGTCGGGGCATGCACTGACCCGCTACGCGGGAGCCGAACACCGGCCCGGAAGCGGTGTTGCGTCAACTTGCCTTGATGCTGAAAAACGCCTAACCCGGACCGGAACAGCCGGGGTCGTCGGGGCATGGCGCAGCCTGGTAGCGCACCTGCTCTGGGAGCCGTTCAGCGCCGATCCCGATTTGCCTTCCTGCCCCGTCACTTAGCATCCGTCTCACCATTGCCGGCAGCGCCGATTCCGGGACTATTCCGGGACAACTGAGACCGAATTCGGGCCGCCCGCCGCCCTGGGGGCTTGAGATCTGCTCACCCTCTGGCGAGAACGGGCGGGTCGGACTAGGATACCCGCAGGGAGGAACCGGGCACGATGTTAACCATTCGGAAAGGAGTGGATCGGATCGTCCAGCCTGACCGTGCCGCCGCTTTGACAGTGGTGGCTGGACACAGGAGGATTGACGAATGGCCGAGGCAGCACTGGCAGAGGAGCGAGAGGCCTATGAAGAAATGCGGCCGGAGCTGGAAGCTCGCGCGAGCGGAAAGTGGGCGCTCGTGAGGGGCAAGGAACTGATCGGAACGTACGAGGAGTTCCAAAGCGCGGCCACGGAGGCTGTACGCCGGTTTGGACGGGGACCTTATCTGATCCGGGAGATTGGTACGCCGGATATTACGCTGCCGGCGTCGGTCGTCTATTCCACGGTTGAGGATGCCTAAGAAGCAGGCGGATTGCGGTTTTCCGGCCGGTGGATCAGTTCCGCCGGACATGCTGCTGATACTTCATGGTCCGACACTAGTTGTTGATGTCGGATTCGATCCAAGTTTCGTTCCGACATCGGGCAAACCGCCAGCCCTGGCGGGCAAGAACGTCGGTGCGCTCGTTGACACCGGCGCTGTCCAGAGCTTCATCGACTCGGACTTGGCGAAAGGGCTTCAACTGCCGGTCATCGACACGCAGACGGTCAGCGGTAGTCACGGCCGACACGAGATTGATGTCTACCTCGCTCAGATCTACGTGCAGTCGCTCGATTTCACTGTCTATGGCAGGATCGGCGGCGTGCATCTGTCGGCCGGTGGTCAACGCCATTACGCACTTCTCGGTAGGACTTTTCTGAGACGCTTTCATATGAACTACAATGACCCCGACGGCGCTGTGAAACTGACGATCGAGAGCAAGTAGTCGCAACGCCGGCCGACCACTTCAACCTTGCTTTTTCGTCTCCGCGATCGCCGCCGGCGATTTCGTCATCATTTTGGCGATCTGGCGGTTCACTGTGGCGTTGGAAACCAGGCGAGGATGCTTCGACCCATAGGTCTCGCCAGCGCGCCGGCGGACGGCCTCGGCGATGTCATTGGCGCGGATATTGGCCAGCGCCCGCCCGCCGCCGATCAGCCGGCAGCAATGCTCGAGCGCCCGCTCACTATCGGCGGCGCTCGGCTGGAGGGCGGTGACTTCGTCGCAATAGCGGAGGGCAGCCTCGGCCAGGGTCAGGCGATCATTGGGGCCGCCATCTTTCAGGCGGTCGCGTTCACGCCTCTCTGCCGCTTGCGCGCGAGCCTTTTTCGTCTCGCCAGTGCTGCCGTGAATTCGACGATTTTCCCCGTCGATATCGATGATGAAGTCGAAGTGCCAGTAAGGGCTCTTGGCTTTGCCGGTGCGGTCTTTGGGTCGGTAGACTGACACGATCGATCTCCCGCTATGTACGCTGCCGGATCCTCTTGGGCATAGACCCGGCGCTTGCCGCGCCGCGCCGGCGGCCGAAGATAGCGCCGCATTCGGCCTCGCGCGTCAAGGTCCGGTCGGCGACGCCGAGAAACCGGGCCGCTTCGGCATGAGAGACCCACGGCCGGCCGTCGAATAGATCCTTGAGGCGGTCGCCGATCGAGGCCAGCAGGGCGACCAGGTCGCCGAGCTCGGCCGGGTTGGGCGGCCGACTAGACATCTTCGTCGACCGCGGGTGCTTCGCCCGTCAAGATCCTGGCCTGCATCGTGACCAACAGCTCGGCGGCGAAATTGTGAGTCTCGTGGTAGCGTCCCGAGCAACCATCGGCCGCATGGTCGACGCTAACCTGGCCGCTCCACTGTCGGTCGTTCAGACTGCACCATTGATTGCAGCCCGGACATTCCCAAAGCCACCACTTGCTTTTTCCGTCCGTGACGCGCCGAAATCGGCCGAGCTTGGTTGTCACGATCTCGCTCATGCCGCTGTCTCCGGCCAGGCATCGTGGATCCGGCCAGCCAGGGCGCGGCCGGCGCGCTTCTTGCCAACCCGAAGATAGGTTCGGCTAGTGCTTCGCCGATCTGTCAGGCCGACATTGCAGATATCGGCAAGGGTCGCGGCGTCGGAATAATTCAGCGGCCGGGCCGGGCGCCAAGGTTTGCCGTGGGACAAGATCTTGGTCGGCCCGGCCTCGAGCTGATCGAGCCAGGAATCGGCGTCGATCCACTCGCCCCATTGCTTGAACAAGAACGGGACGCCGGCGGCCTGGCACTGGTCGCGGAGCGATCGCGCCCAATCGGGATCCATCGGCCGGGCGCCTGGTCCAGACTCGCCGCCGGCGACGACCCAATCGAGGCCGCGGACGGTCGGTGCGCTGGCTTCTTGGTAATGGTCGGCCTCGAGCATCGTGCCGCCGAGCAACGTTGCGGCGAGGGGATCATCCGCCAGGCCGGCGGCGTCGCGGTCAAGGCGGTTGACCCAGGGCAAGATATTGATCGGCTCGAGCATCGGCTCGGCCGAGATCCAACGGACCGCCGCCGGCGTCCCTTCTAGGATCGGGATCCTGACGTCGGCGGTCGGTTGATCCTCGACGCTGACGCCTGGCCAGACGTTAGGAAGGCGCCACACCGTGAGGTGAGGGACTACGGTCCGGATAATGCCGGCGCCGACGGCCCATCGAGGGTGGCGCACTCCCTCCTCAAGCGTCATGCGCCAAGCTTGAGGGCCGACAATGTTGGCGCGAGACGGCGCGAGATAGTCCCGCATTCGCTCGGGGCGCTTGGTCAGCACCTGAAATGTGTGCTGCTGTGCCAGGGCCATCACTGCGAAGATCTTGTCGATCCATTCCTCGGGCACGAATTCGGCGAAGAGATCCGTCATCGAGCAGACGAACACCATTCGCGGCCGTTTCCAGCGCACCGGTTGGGTCAGCATCTTCTCGTCGAGAAAGAGCTCGAGGTCGCCGCGATGGCCGGGCTTGAAATCTACGCCGGTGCCGCGCGGCTTGTTCAGCCGCTCGGCGTAGCAATTGCGGCAACCTTCGGAGACGTGTTCGCAATGCCAGCCGACCTTGCCCGTCGCCTTGTTTCCTGCCAGGATCGGATTCCAGCTGGCGTCGGTGCATTCAATGGCGGTGCGGTCAGCCATTGGGGCGGCTCCGCTGCCGCAACATCCGTCGGAGCAATTTCTCGGTCTCGCCGAGGCCGGCGCGAACGATGGCGTCGAGAGTGCGAATGTCTCGCGCCCAGGCGGAGCAGAGATCGGCCTCAACCCAGGCGCAAGGACCATCATCGGTGACGCAGGCGTGGTCCTGGGTGCAGCCGCAAACGCGGCAGGCTCTCTCGCTGGCGCGCACGCGAGGTCTTGTCGCGAAGGTGGCGGCGCGCTCTCGAACGGCAGCACGAATAGCCGCTTGGGTTCGTTTTATAGCCAAGTCCAAGCGGTCAGCCATTGGCGAGCTCGAGGAGGACGTCGGCCCGTGGCCGCCTCGATGCTCCTGGGTTCTTCACCGATCCGTTGATCCGACAAGCCTATCTCAAAACGCGTTGGATCGGTCCGGCTCGCATTAGCCTGGATCCGCTCAAAGACGCCAACGCGCACAAAGTTCTGATCGGTGAGGGCCTCGAGAGCCGATCCGAGGTCATCGCCGAGCGTGGTGGTGATCCCGACGCGGTCCACCAGCAGCAGGTCGCAGAAGCGACACGGCGGAAGGACGCCGGGCTGACCGCTGCGCCGACGGCCGTCGCCGAGCCGATAGATGACGATCGTCCGGCCGATGATCAGGACAAGAAGGACGCCGACCAATGAGCCAGGCTTTCCTGCGAGCCGAAATCGCGTCACGGGTTATCGATACGCCGCTGCTTGTTCATTCAGGCAAGGCGGAGGCGATCCTGACCGCGCTCGGCGGTCGGATTGCGGAGGGTGGTTTAGAGGTCTCCAACCCGCTCGGTGCGATCGATCACGCCGTCGAGCCCGGCCTTGGCGTTGTCGGCGACAGAATGGGCCGCATTTTCGAGCGTCATGACGTGTTGCCGTTCGATCAGATTGGCGACGTCGCGATTATCCCGATCGAGGGGACCCTCATACACAAGGGGGCTTGGATTGGCGCCTATTCCGGGGCGAAGTCCTATCAGGGCATTCAGACGGCCATCAATGCCGCGCGCAGGACCGAGGCGGTTCGCGGTGTGGTGTTTGAGGTCGATTCCTATGGCGGCCAGGTGTCGGGTGTGTTCGACACCGCCGAGGCGATCGCCGAGCTCTCGGCCGAGAAGCCGACGATCGCCATTCTGACCGATGTCGCGGCGTCGGCTGGTTATTTGCTTGCATCGCAGGCCCGCCAGATCGTTATGCCGCCGGACGGCGTGGTCGGCTCGATCGGCGCAATCGTCATCCATCGCGAATTTGCCAGGGCACTCGACAATGAGGGGATCAAGGTGACGATCCTCCGCGCCGGCGCGCAGAAGATGCGAATCAATTCGTTTGAACATCTCCCGCCCGATGTAGCCGAGCGGATCAGCAACCAGCTCGAGGAGATCCGGCTCCGGTTTGCGACCGCCGTTGCCAGTACGCGAAGCGGTCGGATTTCCCGCGCTGATGCGCTTGCGACTGAGGCGGAGGTTTTCGTCGGCGAAGAGGCCGTCGAGCGGCCGGCCGGCCAGCAGTACCGATGCTGATAATGAGATGGTCGCCTGTCGGCCAGTCGCGGGGTTGGTCCAGTTCAAGGTCGGCGAAGAGATCTATCTGCAGGCCGCCCCCGACAAGGCGATGGCGTTGATTTTGGTGCCGATCGGGCATGATGACGGGCTGACACGCAAGGCGCCGGCCAAGGCCACCAAAGCCGGCGGCGGCAAGCGAGCAGGCGCGGCGGCAAGGATGATCCCGCTCGGGAGCCGGCCGAACCATCGTCGCCGGCGTCCGCGGCCAGGCCCGCTGGCGGTGAAACGCAAGCCGATTTGATTCCGCCCGCCGGCGGCCGCTGAAAATCCGGCGATGGCAGTCGAATCCGCGGCCGATCGAGCCGAGTTCGTCAGCACCGACGAATTCGGCGAGACCGCGACCTACACTCTCGCGGCGGGCGGCACGAGTTCGGTCGATGGCATCTTCTACGAGCCGGTAGCGGAAGGTGTTGGAATGAATCCAAGCCTCGCGACAACCAGGCCGACCTTTCAGTGCCGGACGGCTGACTTGCCGAGCGGGGCCAAGGCCGGCGACACGCTCGCGGTTTCCGGGCGGACGTTTCGGGTGCTCGACGTGCCCGACCAGGCCGACATGACCGTGATCGCGCTCGGCTAAAAGGAGGCAACCTGGTGTGGCTTCTGTCCGACTGAAACCTGTTGCAGAACAGTTTCGCATTGCCCGCCAGGCGACGCTCGAGGAGACCCGGAAAGTCACGGCCGACACCGCCAAAGCCGAGCATAGTCGCGTGATGGCGGCGGAGCCGCGGCCGCTCCGCTTTTGTCGATGGCAAGGAAGGCGCCCCAGAAGACTCCGTGAAGGCCGCGGGGATCATCCATTACGAGTATCCGAGGATCGACCTGGTCGCGACGAAGGCGCTCCAGGTGCTTCGAGAAATATCGCCGGTTGGTTGGCCTCAAGGCGGGCACTTTCGCGACGAGCATCAGCTGTTCATCAACAACGCGCCCGCCGCTGATGTCAGAGCCTGACGCCCCGGCGATGAGATCTGGATTGTCAACCTCAAACCCTATGCGCGGATCATCGAGGTCGGTGCGATGAAGATGGTCGTTCCGGGCACTGATCATGTCTACGCCCAGGCGCAGCAGCTGGTGCGCCGGACCTATGGCAGCCTGGCGTCGATCCGCTTCACCTATCGTGAAGGCCAACCGGCGCTGTTGATCAAGGAGCGACGGTAGATGCCCGACTATGCCGGCGCGGTTGCCGCCATCAAGACACGGCTTGAGGACAATTGGACTACCACGCCAATTGCCCATCAGAACGAGGCGGCGCCGGAGACACCATGGACGCCGGTCGATGGCGATGGCAAGCCGACCGCCTGGGTCTATCTCGAGATCATCGGCAACGGCAGCGATCAGCGCGCATTTGGTATTCCGGGGAGCCAGCTCTGGCTCTATCGCGGTCATATTCTGGTTCATGTGTTCGTCCCGATTCAGGATGGCTCGGCGACGGCTCACACTCCATGCGGTCGCGATCGGCGAGATCTTCCCGGTCGGCGGCATTCTATCGCGACGAGGTTGACCCGAAACCAATTGCCCTGGTCAGGGGTCGATCGCCCCGCCATCGGTCCACGGCCCCGAGGTCCGAACCTCGGCGCCGGCGACCTGCACGATCCCGTTTGAGTTCTACTACCGGGGCTGAAAATTCGGCCCGTCCGCTTGTTCTGACCCCGGCCGCACTCGGGGGCTTCCCGACCAATCCAACCCCTGATGGAGACCATTCATGGCGTATCAAACGCAGGCCAACGGCCTTGTCGCCTTCAAGCCTCAGGCATCCCTGGGCGCAACCGAGTCCGGCGCTAGCGGCTTTGTACTTCGAACCGCCTGCGGCTCCGGCGGCAAGATCAGCAAGGGCGCTTTTGGTAGCCAGGAGGTTCGGCGCGACCGGATGCGCTCAAGAGGGCGCCACGGCCTCCGGCAGACCGCCGGGAGCTATACGGTCGAGGTATCGCTCGACAATTGCGATGCTTTCTATGAGGCATTCTTTCGCGGCACTTGGGAAGCGGCCCTGGCCGTTACCGAGGCCACGGCCAGCCTGACCTCAATCACCACCGATTCCGGGTTCACCATCACCGCCGCCGCCGGCTCCTGGATCACCGCCGGGCTTCGGGTTGGCGATGTTTGCGTCCTCACCAATCATTCGACCTCAGCCAACAACAGCCGCAATTTTCGGATCACCGCTCTCACAGCGACTGTCATGACCATTGCGGTGTTGGATGGAGGAGTCTGGACCACCGACGCGGCGCCGGACACCTCATTCATCATCACTCGGCCTGGACAGAAGCTAATCAACCCGGTCGCGGGCGCGGACGTGAAGGTCTACTTCACGATCGAAGAATATGACGGCGATCTCGACCTGACCGAGATCTACTCGGACTGCATCATCACCGGGCTTCGGTTCTCGATGGGGGCGACCGGGCTGTTGATGTGCGAGATCAGCTGGGTCGGGACCGGGTTGTTTACCACGGCCTCCGCCGGTTCGGCGCCGACCTTCACCACGCCGACTGAATCGACCGGCCTTCCGCTGGCGGTAGCCGATGCAGTCCTGCGCTACGGCTCGACGGACTTTGTCGATCTCACAGCTTGGGAGCTCACGCTGGATATCGGCGGCGTCGCTCCGGAGGTCGGCGGCGCGATCATCTCGCCCGACGTCTTTACCGGCGCGATGTCGGTCGGGATGAGCTTCTCGATGCTCTGGCCTGACTACGGCAAAATGACGGACTTCCTCGCCGAGACTGCGTTGACCTTCCAAATGGTTGCCGCAGAGAACGAGGTCGAGCCGAAGGATTTCCTCTCGCTGTTTGTTCCGAACTTCACGATCGGCGGAATCGACAAGTCCCTGCTCTCGATCGAGGCAGGCCCGCGGACCCAAACGATCACCATCCCTCCGGAATTGGTCGGCTTGGATACCGCTGGCGGCGCCTTTGATTCAACGATGGTGAAGCTCCAGGTCTCCAACACCTAGAGCTGCGTTCCGAGAGATAAAACCCCAGAGCCGGGGCGGGTGACGGAGCAAAGAGCGTCAGACGAGCTGGCGCACCCGCCCCATTTCCTTCCTTTTTTTGAATTGAGGACCATTCGATGACGACCAAAGATCACGCCGTCCGCGCGGCAGCTCAGAAACTCCAAACAGCGATCGCCGAGGCCGAGGCCGCGGGCTATCGCGTGACCTGGCCGGGAAATGCACTCGGGCTTGGCGCTATCGCGGTGAGCGAGACCGCGGCAGTTGCACCGCCGCCGCCGGCGGCCGTTGCCAGCAAGACGCCCGCGGCCAAAGGCCGTGCAACTGCCGACAAGTAACGACTCGAGTCCCGGCGCCGACACCGCCGGTCAGAGATGGCGCGCCATTGGCGGGCGGCGGGTTCGGCTGCCCCCCGCCAATGGCGCGCCGGTCCCTTCCGAACAAAGAAGAACGATCGTGACTACCAGCAAATCCGAACAAGCGGCCGCACTGGTCGTACCGGTCGAGATCAGCCTCGCCGATCTCGATTCTGCCGACGAGGCCAAAATGTCAGTCGTCGTCAACGGCAAACTCACCACTGGGATTTGGACCTTTGCCGGTCCCGGCCATCCGTCGCCGATCGAGCAATCGAACCGGATTGGGCGCGAGCGACTGCACCGCGATCGCGACAAGGAGCAGGCGCGGGTCAACGGCCGGAAATGGAAGGCGGAGGAAGAAACGCTCGATGAGATCCAGCGCAGGAACGTCCAGTTTGTTGTCGAGCGGTTGCTTGGCTGGTCACCGGTCAAGCTTGACGGTGAACTTGTCGAGTTCTCGCCGGCGGCGGCGGCGAGGATCCTCGAGGATCCCAAAAAGGCCAGCCTTCTCCAGCAAGCGATCGAATTCATCGCCGATGAGAAGTCTTTTACCAGGCGCTCCGCGACGAAATCATAGCCTTTGCGGAGCGCGCCTTTGCCCTTAACACTCCCGACAAGGAGGGGGCGACCTACCGGGAGATCCTCGAGGGTCTGATCGAGCGGACCAAGGATCCGGAGAGGCGTGAGCGCTACCAGGCCGAGCTCGCCTGCCCGCGTTTTCCTCCGGCCCTTCACTATCTCTGGCAGGCTTTCCATCGGCTGGCCCGAAGGCGCGGATCTAGCGGCTTCGGCCCGGCGCCGATCAGCTGGGCGGACATCGATGCATTTGTCCGCCATAGCGGGCTGAGACTCGCGCCATGGGAGGTCGAGATCATCGAGGATCTCGACGATTTGCAGCGGACTGAAATGGCGCGTGCGCAGTCGGCGGTGACCGGCACCGGCGGTTGATTTTTTTTGAGGGAGTTCTGTCGATGCCGCCACCAGTCGTCACCGAACTCACCATCGATGCGCGTGGCTCCGAGGCTGGGGTCAACGCCTATGCGCGGTCGATGGATCTCGCCGAGGCGGCCGCCGAGCGGGTCGCGAACCAGGGGCGGATGGTCGACCAAATCGTCACCAAACAAACCGCAACCATGACCCGCGTGGCCGGCTCGACCTCGAGCGCGTCCCGATCGTTCGATCGCCTCCGCAATTCAGTCGACCCGGCGGCGCGAGCACAGTCGGCGATGGAGCGCGCCACCCGCAACGTCGATCGAACGGTGGCCACCGGAACTACCAACCAGCGCGAGGCGGCGCGGGTCCTCGATTTGGTGCGCCAGAAATACGACCGGGCCGGCAAGGAGGCGGTCCAGTACAGCCATGGCGCCAACCGGGCCTCAGCGTCGACCGACAGGATGTCGCGAACGACCAGGAGACTTGTCGGGATGATGGCGACGCTTGGGGTGGCGCTCGGTGTCCGTCAGATCATCCAATATGCCGATGCTTGGACCAACGCCGGCAACAGGATCGCTGCGGTTTCGGAGGCCGCCGGCGACGACATTGCGCGGGTCCGGACCGAGCTTGCCGATCTTGCGGTCGAAACCCGCGCGAGCTTCGACGCAACGATCACGCTCTATTCCCGCCTCGCCATGGCGGCCCAATCGCTCGGGGCCGATGAAGCCGAGCTATTCACCATCGTTCGAACGGTCAACGAAGCGATGACCCTCAGCGGTGCCTCAGCCGGCGAGTCGGCCGGGGCAATCCGTCAGCCCGGCCAGGCGCTCGGTTCCGGGGCGTTGCGGGGCGACGAGCTGAATTCGATTTTGGAGCAGGCGCCCATTCTGGCTAAGGCGGTCGCCGAGGAGATGGGCGTTTCGGTCACCCGGTTGCGGGAGCTTGGCGTCTAGGGCGCGATCACGTCGCAGATCGTCTTCGACGCGCTTCTCAACGCCGCCGCCGGGATCCATCAGTCGTTTTCCGAAACCGAGACCACCGTCGCCCAGGCGATGACCAATCTCGAAACCCGGTTCATCGAGTTTGTTGGTGGCGCTAATGATGCGACCGGGGCGACCAAGGGCCTGGTCAACATCATCCAAGTGCTCGCCGACAATATTGACAACGTCATCATCGCCTTGGGGGTCATGGCGGCGGCCTTTGTGGTCAGCCGGATTATTGCCGGGATTGAGAGCATCCTCGCCGCCATGGTCGCACTCCGGGCCGCGATGGCCTTTCTTGTTACCAACCCCTACGGGATTGCGATCACGGCGCTCGCAGCGATCGCCGGCGGCGTTATCTACCTGACTTCGCGTCAGGAGGAGGCCAATGTCACGATGGAGCGCCATCGGGAGATCGTCGACCAGGTCAAGGAGGCCTATGATAGGGCCGCTGGCGCGGTCGACGACTGGGCTTCGCGGATCGAGGATGTCACCCTTACCGAAGCACTGGTAGACCTCACCACGCGCCAGGAAGAGATGCTGGAGGCGCAGCGTGCCTTCCTCGGAGATGGTGTCAGAGTAGGCGATGCCGTCAGGGGTGTCCGTCGTCAGGTAATTTGGAACCGATGAGCGGCCTGATTTAAGAGAGGGTTCGGCCCATCTGGTTGGTCATTTTATGCGGCGGTTTTGCGGTATTGCAAGCGCCGGGTTTGTAGCGTCTTTTGTTTGATCTTTTCTCTTTTCAACAGGATGGTCTGGCCGCGCCCGAAGTAGACATCGGCCGGCGTGAGGTTGCCCAGGCTCTCGTGGTAGCGGTGATAATTGTAGTGGCCGACGAAGGCCTCGATCTGTGTCTCCAAGTCGCCAGGCAGATAGTAATTTTCCAAAAGGATGCGGTTCTTCAGGGTTTGATGCCAACGCTCGATCTTGCCCTGGGTTTGCGGATGATAGGGAGCGCCGCGAATGTGCTCCATATCGCGGTCGTCGAGCCATTTGGCCAGATCGTCGGCGATGTAGCTGGAGCCGTTGTCAGACAGGAGCCGTGGCTTGTGAATGACCGTTGCCCGATCGCGACCTGACGCCTTGAGCGCCAGTTCCAGCGTATCGGTGACGTCCTCGGCCTTCATCGTGGTGCAGAGCTTCCACGCGATAATGGTGCGCGAGAAGTCGTCGAGCACGGTGGAGAGGTAGAACCAGCCCCAATCAATGACCTTGAGGTAAGTGAAGTCGGTCTGCCAGAGCTGGTTTGGCGCCGTGGTCTTGTCCTGGAACTCGTCGGACGCCTTGAGGACGATAAAGGCCGGGCTGGTGATCAGATCATGGGCCTTGAGCAGTCGATAAACCGAGGATTCCGATACAAAGTAGCCCTCTGTGTCTGTGAACCGGACAGCCAGTTCCCGCGGCGACAGATCCGTCTCGTCCAGCGCCAGCTGTACGATCCGGTCTCTCACCTCATCGGGGATACGGTTCCAGACTTGGCCAGGCCGCGAGCGGCGGTCCTCCAGGGCCTCCGGTCCGCCGGTCAGACAGCGGTCGTACCAGCGATAAAACGAGGTGCGGGGAATGCCCAACTGCGCCAGCGTGCGCTTGGCCGGCAGATGGGATCGCTCAACCAGCCGGATGATCTCCAGCTTCTCCGATAGTGGATACCTCATGCCTCCTCTCCCCCATCCGCGATCATGCTTTTTTTGAGTAGACGGTTGTCCAGCGTCAGGTCAGCAACGGCCTCCTTGAGTGCCAGTGCCTCACTGCGAAGATGCCGGACCTCATCGGAGGTAGCCTCACGGGCAGTGTCACCCGCCAGGCGCTTCTTCCCGGCCTCCAGGAAGTCCTTCGACCAGCGGTAATAGAGGTTCTGGTTGATCCCCTCACGGCGACACAGCTCAGCGATACTGTCCTCGCCGCGCAGGCCCTCCAGAACGATCCGGATCTTCTCTTCGGCGCCGAACTGCCGACGAGTCGCCCGCCGGATGTCCTTCACGACCTTCTCGGCCGATGCTTTCTGGTGATTGGTGTTCCGTCTCATCTTCAATCCCTCGTGGGTTAAGATGAGCCAGAAACCCTCTCTTGTTCAATCCGCCCAATCTGTCCCAGGGGCGCTGACGCCGGACACAGAGCAGAAAACCGCCGAATGCGAGCGCATAGCCGGTTACGATCCACTGCAGATCGCCTGTCGTTTGAACACCCAGATCGACGCGGATGTTGTCGAGCGCGACATTCACGATAGTCGCGTCGAGAATAATCATCAACTGGCTGACGCCGAGGCCAATCTCAGAAACGAATCGGACGACTTCCAACGTCCTTCACTGAAGACCGAAAAGGATCCTTCCATGTCCGTTTCCGAAACCGTCGGCCAGCCAGCGGGGCCAGCCCTGAGAAAGGGAATGATCCTCTTCTTTCTACCGGCACGCGGTCTACTGCTAAAATGACGCGGCGGCTGTGGCGCATTGATCTCAGGGAGAGGTCATTAGAAGAATTCCACACCGGGTGTGGTGTCCCGAGTGCAAGAAATCAAGGGCCTTAGCTTGCAGCGATGTCGACAATTCTGAGCGACGGCTGGTTTCGCCCTTGCCAATGATCGAGCGACAGGGTCCCGGCGATGTGAAGCGGATCGCCGTGCCGGTCGAGTAGACGCTGGCCGATCGGCGTTTCGACAGCTCGGAACGCCATCACTTTCAGCGAAGCTCCGCCGCCTGCAGTGACCCCAGCGCGCACATGGCTACCGCCGACGATCTCGGCATAGGTAATGCGGTGCGCCGGAAATGCCAACAGCGGCGCGGGATGGCCGGCACCGTATGGCCCCGCGCGATCGAGAAGCTCGATCAGTTCGGGACTGGCGCCTTCGGCCGTGGTCGCAGCATCTATCTTGAGGTCCCGCTCGGCCGCGGCGGCGTTGGCGACATCGCTACCGATTTCCTCGGCGACGAATTCCTGAAACGCAGTCATCCGATTGAGCGCCAGGGTCACGCCAGCGGCCATGGCATGACCACCACCCTTGACGAGGATGCCCTTTTCGACCGCCGCCTTGACGACGCGACCGAGATCGACGCCGCCGATCGATCGGCCGGAGCCTACCGCAAAGCCGGACGGGCCATCGGCGATGGCGAAGGCCGGACGCATAAAACGTTCCCTCAGTCGCGACGCAATCAGACCGACCACGCCGGGATGCCAGCCCGGATTGTGTGTGATTAGCACCGGGGGATCACGACCAGAGCCGAACACCGGCTCGGCCGCAGCCATCGCTTCGGCCACCATCTCCGCCTCCACCGCCCGACGTTCGCTGTTCAGTCGATCAAGCTCAGCCGCCAGGCGCTCGGCCTTTGCGGGATCGTCGGTCGCGAGCAGTTCCGCGCCCAGGGCCGCGTTGCCGATTCGACCGCCGGCGTTGATCCTGGGGCCGATCATGAAGCCAAGATGGCCGGCATCTATCGGCCCGTTCAGGCGAGCCAGCCGAGCTAGCGCCGCCAGGCCGATATTCTGTCGCCGGCGCATCGCAAGCAGTCCCTTGACGACGAAGGCGCGATTGAGACCGGTCAGCCCGACGACATCGCACACTGTACCCAGCGCGACGAGATCGAGCCATTGCAGGAGGTCGGGATCGTGGCCCGATTGGTAGTGGCCGCGCCGACGCAACTCGCGATTAACGGCAACCAATACCATAAACACCAGGCCAACCGCGGCGAGATTGCCTAGGCCGGAGAGGTCGTCATCGCGGTTGGGGTTGATCAGAGCCAGCGCCGGCGGCAGCTCGGAGCTGGTCAAATGATGATCGATGACCACGACATCGATGCCGCGTCCCTTCGCCCGATCAAGTGCCTCCAGGCTGGTCGTGCCGCAATCGACGGTGACAATCAGTGTGGCGCCAGCATCGGCCAGGCGGTCAATCGCCTCGGGATTGGGGCCGTAACCCTCGAACAGCCGGTCAGGGATGTAGACCCGCGGCGTCAGCTGTTGGCATCGCAGAAATCGATTCAACAGGGCCGCCGAAGTAGCTCCATCGACATCGTAATCACCGAAGATAGCGACCGATTCCTCAGCTTCTACGGCATCGGCAATCCGGCCAGCTCCAGCGTCCATATCGGTGAGTGTCGCTGGATCCGGCATCAACCGGCGGACGGTCGGATCGAGGAAATCCGTGGCCTCCTCCCCGGTCACACCGCGCCCGGCGAGTACCCTTGCCAGCAGCTCAGGTAGGTCGTTGCGCTGGGCGATGTCGAGCGCCACAGTACTGCCGTGAGCGTCCAACCGGTCGACCCAACGCCGGCCCGTGATCGATCGTTCGACGCCGAGAAACGGGCGCTTAGGTGCCGCCGCATGGCGAGCCACCGCTTCCTCTAGATCGGTTGCAAACATGTTGATGGCTGTGTGTGCGCCTGTAATTTACCGATTGGGCAACCCTAGGCGATTCGGTACCATACCCGAACGGACCTTGGATGCCTCGGACCCGTTGTTCCGGGTAAGCTGGAGCGAATCCTCGGATTGCTGGTACCTTCGCGGCGAGTCGCCGGGCTTGCTCGAGAATTCAGCCTAACGGCTCGATCCGGATCAATTGTGGCTCGGCAGCGATATGGCCCTCGCGGTGAATCGCCTCAAGCGCGCTCCGGATCGCGGATTCAGTTGTCTCATAGGTGATCAGGATCACTGGCTGCGACGCGGCTGGCTCAAGGTGCCCGGGTGCCTGGGAGTGCGGCGTTCGCCGCCGCTGCACGATGGACTCCAACGAGATCCCTTGCTCGGCCATGCGGCTAGCGATCGCGGCGAAGGCGCCGGGACGGTCATGCACTGCAAGTCGGAGATAATAGCCGCCCTCATGCGCCCGCATCCCTGCGCGGCGATGCGGTTCTAGGGCGAGCGCCGGACGGCCGAATGTCGGCAGCAACGTTCCCCTGGCAATATCGGTAATGTCGCTGATCACCGCCGAGGCGGTCGCCTCGCCGCCGGCTCCGGGGCCTGACAGCACTAGCTGGCCGGCGAAATCGGTTTCGACCGCGATGGCATTGGTGACGCCGTCAATGGTGGCGATCGCGGATGATTTCGGTACCATTGCCGGATGAACGCGCTGTTCGATGCCGGTGTCGGTTCTGACTGCGATGCCGAGGAGCTTGAGTTTGTAGCCAAGCTCATCGGCAGCATCGAGATCGGCCGGCGTGATCGATGAGATCCCTTCGACATAGATCGCCTCGGCGTCGATCCGCGTTCCGAAGGCGATCGCAGTCAGGATCGCTAATTTGTGTGCGCTATCGAAACCTTCGACGTCGAAGGTGGGATCGGCCTCGGCATAGCCCAGCCGTTGCGCCTCCTTGAGGCAGCTATCGAAATCTAGCCCCTCATGCTCCATCCGGGTGAGGATGTAATTGCAGGTGCCGTTGAGAATGCCGTAGAGCCGGGTGACCGAATTGCCGGCAAGCGACTCGCGAAGCGTTTTGACGATCGGAATCGCCGCCGCCGCGGCGGCTTCAAAATTTAGGCTGACGCCGCGTTGCTCGGCGAGTTCGGCAAGTGCCTGACCTGATTCGGCGAGGAGCGCCTTGTTGGCGGTGACGACATGCTTGCCGGCGGCGAGCGCTGCTTGTACCGCCGCAGCCGCCGCACCGCCCGCACCGCCGATCAGTTCGACAAAGACATCGATCTTGGGATCTGTCGCGAGCGCCACCGGATCGTCGAACCAGGGCAGAGTCGAAATGTCGGCGGCGCGCTGTTTGGCGCCATCACGGGCGGACACTCCGGTGACGACGATATCGCGCCCACACCGCTCGGTAAGCTCGCCGCGATGGCGTTCGATCAGTTGCAATAGGGATACGCCGACCGTGCCGAGCCCGGCAAGGCCCAAACGCAGCACTTCGGGCATGGTTGATCCGCCTAGGCTATCCGCGGCTAGCGAGCGCCAGCCATGGGCACCACGTTGTGCAATGTTTTGTCCGCGCTTTCAAGAAAGCGTCGGAGGTTGCGGCCGGCTTGGCGAATGCGTTGTTCGTTCTCGACCAACGCGATGCGGACATAATCGTCGCCATATTCACCGAAACCGATACCTGGCGCCACTGCGAGATCAGCCCTTTCGATCAACAGCTTGGCAAATTCGACTGAACCCAGGCGGCGGAATTGCTCCGGAATCGGCACCCAGGCGAACATCGACGCCGATGGCACTGGGATTTCCCAACCGGCGCGACCGAAACTATCGACCAATGCGTTGCGGCGTTTGCGATAGACCTCGCGGGTTTCTGAAATGCACTCTTGTGGTCCATTGAGCGCGGCGGCAGCTGCGACCTGAATCGGGGTGAAGGCACCGTAATCAAGATATGATTTCACCCGCGACAAGGCGCTGATCAGTCGTTCGTTGCCGACCGCAAAGCCGATCCGCCAACCGGCCATCGAGAAGGTCTTCGACATCGAGGTGAACTCAACGGCAACGTCGAAGGCGCCAGGCACCTGCAGTAGTGAGGGTGGCGGCTCATCATAATAGATCTCGGCGTAAGCGAGGTCGGAAAGCACCATGAGATCGTTGCGCCGGGCGAACGCGACAAGGTCGCGATAGAAGTCGAGATCGGCGATATTGGCGGTGGGGTTGGACGGGAAGCAGACCACCACCGCGATCGGTTTCGGGATTGAATGCGACACAGCCCTTTCGAGGGCGCGGAAATAGTCCTCTCCCGGTTCTGCCGGAAGCGACCGGATGGTTCCTCCGGCCAAAAGAAATCCGAAGACATGGATCGGGTAGCTTGGATTGGGGCAGAGAATGACATCGCCCGGCGCGGTAATCGCCTGCGCCAAATTGGCGAAGCCCTCCTTCGAGCCGAGCGTCACCACCACCTGGCTATCCTGATCGAGCTTAACGCCGAAGCGGCGGTCGTAGTAGGCCGCCTGTGCCTTGCGCAAACCCTTGATCCCGCGCGAAGCCGAATAGCCATGAGCGCCTGGATCGCGCACTGTCTCGATCAGTTTCTCGACGATATGCGGTGGTGTCGGCTGATCGGGATTGCCCATTCCGAGATCGATGATATCTGCACCGCCGGCGCGAGCACTCGCCTTCAGACGATTGACTTCCTCGAAAACATAGGGCGGAAGCCGGCGTATGCGATGAAACTCGCTCATCTATCGAAGCCTCTCACTCGGCCGAGCGGCCTGATGCTGGTCGCTCAGAGTGGGCCTTATCGTCAATGAAACCCTAATCGCGCGACATCATAGCAGTTTGCCGTACCAATGTGGCGCCGCCGCGGCTGCTCACATCGAGGATGGTAAATCGCGGGAAGCGAGCCAACGCACCGGTCGCAACAGCCTCGGATATTCGATTGCCGGACAACGGTCGACGACCACTCTAAGGCCAGCCGCCTCAGCCCGCGCCGTTGCCTCGGGATTGATGATTTCGAGCTGGGTCCAAATCGTGCTCGGCCGCGGCTTCATAGCCAGAGCTTCGTCGACGATTCCTGGCAACGCATCCGATCGGCGAAACACATCGACCATATCGATCGGCACGGGGATATCGGCCAAACGGGCGTAGACAAGCTGACCTGCGATCTCCTTGCCGGCGTGACCTGGATTGACCGGAATTGCGTGATAGCCAGCCGCAAGAAGGAACCGCAAAACCCCATGACTCGGGCGCCACGGTTTGGGACTGGCGCCGACGACGGCGATGGATCTGGTTTCCTCCGGAACCGAGCGTACTAGCTCGTCATCCGGGTAGCCTCGGGATTGCGGCAATTCTTCCATCTAATCTCTTTGATTCGATATTTGTCGACGAGAGTCAGAATTTCTCTGTGGTATCATCATACCGCCAAGCTAGGCCATTGATTTTCGTCCAAATCATCGTTCTCAACGCACTTGACCAACGCCTGGCCTCACCCTATACAGCTCGCCCAAACTGGTGCGGGCGTTGTGACCTCACCGACACAGTTCGACTACCAATGCACATCCATGAGAACCTATTCAGCCAAACAGGCCGATGTTGAAAAGAGCTGGGTCTTGATCGATGCCGAGGGGCTCGTCGTCGGGCGGCTTGCTTCCTTGGTGGCAATGAGGCTTCGCGGCAAGCATAAGGCGAGTTACACGCCCCATGTCGATTGCGGCGACAATGTCATCATCGTCAACGCGGAAAAGGTGGCGTTGACCGGCCAAAAGCTCGACCAAAAACGCTATTATTGGCACACGGGCTATCCTGGCGGCATCAAGGAGCGCACCGCGCGGCAGATCATGGAAGGTCGCTTCCCGGAGCGGATTATCGAAAAGGCCATAGTGAGGATGATGCCCGACGGCCCGCTGGCGCGGCAGCAGCTCAGGAACCTTAAGATCTATGTCGGCGCCGATCACCCGCATGCGGCCCAGCAGCCGGAGAAGTTAGATATCGGTTCGCTCAACCGGAAAAATGTGAGGCACGCTTAACCGATGGCCGATCTTCAGTCCTTGCAGGACCTCGCTCCAACCGAGGAAACGCCGACCGGGCCGGTCTATGTGCAAAAGCTTGACGAGCGGGGTCGAGCCTATGCCACTGGAAAGCGGAAAGACGCGATCGCTCGCGTCTGGTTGTCTCCCGGCACGGGCCGGATCCTTGTTAACAAGAAGGATTTCACTGAATATTTCGCCCGGCCGGTCCTGCAGATGATAGTGCAGCAACCGATAGTGGCGGCCGACCGCAGCGGCGAATACGACATTTGGGCCACTGTTTCGGGCGGCGGCCTTTCAGGTCAAGCCGGCGCGCTGCGGCATGGCCTGTCGCAAGCCTTGACGCGCTATGAACCCGAGCTGCGACCGGTGTTGAAGAAAGGCGGTTTCCTCACCCGCGACGCGCGTGTAGTGGAGCGCAAGAAATACGGTCGCCGCAAGGCCCGCAGAAGCTTCCAGTTCTCCAAGCGCTAACAATCAGCGGATGAGACTTCGATGCGGCGGGCCAATGGCCCGCCCTTTTTGTATTGTGACGGATATGATTCCGACTCGCTGTCGGAACAAGGACATCAACGATGAGCAAGACCATTCGGGTCGGCGTGCTCGGCGCCTCGGGCTATACCGGCGCCGATTTGGTGCGGCTGGCGCTCTGCCATCCGGCGGTGGAGATCGGTCTCCTCACCGCTTCGAGCCATGCCGGCAAGCCAATGGCCGAGGTGTTCCCGCATCTTGCCTTCGCCGACCTACCCGATCTCATCACCGTCGCGGAGGCCGATTGGTCGAAGGTCGACGCCGTCTTTTGTGGGCTACCGCACGGGATCACGCAGGAGATTGCCACCGCGATCCTCGGTAAGCATCCCTCGTTGAAAATGATCGACATGTCGGCGGACTTCCGGCTGAACGATGCGGCCACCTATCAGCTTTGGTACGGTCATGAGCATCGGGCGGGCAAACTCCAGGCTGAGGCTGTCTATGGCCTCACCGAGCGCAATCGCGATCGGATCGCCACCGCGCGGCTGGTTGCCTGCCCCGGCTGCTATCCGACCGCAGCGCTGCTGGCGTTGCTCCCACCCGCTGGCGCTGGTGTCATCGACCTCGGTGATATCATCATCGACGCCAAGTCCGGCGTCACCGGCGCTGGTCGTGGCCTCAAACAGAATGTCCTGTTCTCCGAGGCCAGCGAGGGATTGTCGCCCTATTCGGTGGCGCAGCACCGGCACGCACCTGAAATCGAGCAAGAACTCGGAAAAGCCGCCGGAACCGAGATTATTGTGAACTTTACGCCGCATCTCATCCCAATGAGCCGCGGCGAGCTTTGCACCAGCTATGTCCGGCTCGTTGCCGGGACGAGTGCGGACGATGTTCGGGCTTTGCTGACAGCGACATATCGCGACGAGCCCTTCGTCCATGTCGCGGAGCAAGGCGTGGTTCCCAAGACACAGAATGTCCGGGGTTCGAATCACGTACAGATAGGCGTCTTCGCGGACAGGATTCCCGGCCGGGCGATCATCGTCTCGACCCTAGACAATCTGGTCAAGGGCTCCGCCGGCCAGGCGATTCAGAACTTCAATTTGATGTTTGGCCTCGCCGAAACCGACGGGCTGATGCAGCTACCGCTGTTCCCGTGACACCTCAGCCGCGCACCGGGATCGGCGGCGTCATCCCGCGACGGTGCAGCACAACGCCAGCAAGCAGGAAGAGCGCCACGAATTGGTGGAGAAGACCCAGCGAAATCGGAACCGCCGACATTAGGGTGGCGACCCCGACGGCTATCTGCAATCCGACCAGCGCCAGCAAGCGATAGGACGAGAACGCTGTTCGACTGCCCGGCATCCTCCGGGCAAGCACTATCGCGTGGACAATGACCCAGACCGCAATCATATAGGCGAGCATCCGGTGCTGAAACTGTACTGTGGCCTCGTCCTCAAAGAAGTTCCGCCACCAAGGCTGATCCACCATAAAGTCTGGGGGAACGAACGCTCCCCCCATCGTCGGCCAATCATTGTAAACCAACCCGGCATCCAGCCCGGCGACCAGCGCGCCGAAATAAAGCTGGAGGAACACCAGCACGATCAGAACATTGGCAAAGAGCCGAGTGCCGTCGGAGGGATATTCCGCCGCCGGTCGCGGTGGCCTTAACCCGCGCGCCACCCAAATCAGATAAGCGAAGATCAACGCCGCCAAGATGAGGTGGATCGCCAAGCGATATTGGCTAACGTCGGTGCGTTCGGTGAGACCGCTGGCGACCATCCACCAGCCAGCCGCACCCTGCAGCCCGCCGAGGACGAAGATCGCGATCAGCCGCGGCCATAGGCCCCGTTCGATGCGGCCGGTCGCCCACAGCCAAATAAAGGGAATGAAGAAAGCAACGCCGATCAGTCGACCGAGCAAGCGGTGGCTCCATTCCCACCAAAAGATCGTCTTGAACTCGGCGAGCGACATGCCCAGATTGATTTCCTGATATTCAGGGATCTGCTGATATTTGGCGAATTCCTCCTGCCAAGCTTCCTCGTTGAGCGGCGGGATGACGCCGTGGATCGGGTCCCATTCGGTGATCGAAAGGCCGGATTCGGTCAGTCTCGTGGCGCCACCGACAACGACCATGGCGAGAACCAGAACAGCCATCGCGTAAAGCCATATACGGATGGCGCGGTGGTCACGCCGTCGATCCCGGGCAACGACAGGCTGGGGCGCCGCAACGGCAATGCTCACGATAGAATCCTCATACGCGGTGGCCATACGCCGGCAACGGCGTGGCTGCAATATCGACGCCAGGGATCGAGGCAGGTGAGCGGCCATTTACATCGCGGCTTTTGCCGCTCCCGGCGCAAATCGGGTATCAGCATACGTCTGGTTGGAACAGGAGCGGTTTCAGGTGAGCGAAAGCACCCGCAAGCTGATCGGAATGATCATCCTCGTCTCGTTTGTCGGCGTCTACGCGCTCCTGGTGATGGCGTTGGGCGCGTCGCAGTTGATGACACTGGGATGGGCGGTGCAGCTCGCCTTCTATGCCGGCGCCGGGCTCCTATGGGTGCCGCCGGCGGCGGTGATCATCCGTTGGATGCAGAAACCCTCGTCCTAGGCGGAGCCTGGGAACCGGCCAAAGCGCCGGCCGCCGATATGCGCCGGCCAAAATGGCAGCCCAAAAATCAGAGTGCTGGCGTGGCGTACTCGCTGAAAATGTCCATTCATGGAGATCCTGGGCCACCGAGTCGGTGCCGCCAGGTTTTCGCGGCGAAGGACCCCGGGCGAGGTTACAACCGCGGTAGCGAAGCCGAGATCGGCTAAGAGCTGGTGATCGCGTTCGCCGACGGCACGCGCGAAACCGTAGGGATAGGCGAAATGCCGCGGTCGTTCGCCGAGCTTCTTGGCTAATAGATCGGCGGAAACCATCACCTCCTCACGGGCCTTCTCTGGAGACAATTTGGCGAGCGCGAAGTGATTGTGAGTATGAGCGCCGATGGTCGACAGCGGCTCGGCCGCCATTGCCCCGAGTTCGTCCCAGTTCATGAAAGCTTCATCGACCATCGCGGCGATATCTATTTCATGTCGGTCCGCCAGCCCGTCGATGGCGCCCTGCTGCTCGAGTTCATAGATAGCCTTAAACCATTGTGATAACTGATTGAATATCATTATCTTTTCTCGCAACGATCTCGAGCCGATTATTTTCCCTGAACCGTTGGGGTGCTCAATCCGATCGTTGCTTGCAACGACTGCCTCCAGGCTCAACCACCACGGATTGACGGTGCGCTCGATGAACCCAGTTGCAGCGTATACAGTAAACGACGCATTTCTAGCTTTAAGCACTGGAAGCGCGAACTCGAAAACGTCGCGAAAGCCGTCATCGAACGTCAGCACTACAAAGCGCCGAGCCGATGCCGTTGCGAGCCTTTGCTTGGCCTCATCCAGGCCGACGATGTCGATGTCTCGGCTCTGAACCCAATCGATCAGGTCACCGAGGAATTCCGGCGTTACCTCGAGATGGAGGTTCGGTTCGAACGTGTTTTTGGCGTAAGGGCGCACCCGGTGGAAAGTCAGGATCACTCCCGATCCCTCAGATTGTCGTCGCAGCAGCCAATGCAGCCCGGTAAAAAATATGATGTCATAATTGAGCAAGGCCCTTTGGACCGTATGTCTCTCCATTTGTATCCCTCGCTCGCTGCCGGCAGCCCAGCCGGACACCTCAAACGTGAGCGTCACACACAGAATGTTTACATGCAGTTGATGATCAGTCGGCCTCGCGCGCCGACCGTTCCGTACGCCGCCAAGCGGCTGCAATAGCAGAGGTGTCTCTGCTAATGAGGCCGACAGGCCGCCTAGGCTACGGCGCCGCGCTCAGGCAATGCCTCCAGCGGATCGGTCACGAGCAACAGGATCTCAGCATCTGACGTACCCTGGATCGCGTCATAGGCCTCGACCGTCCTGGGATCAGACGGCTCGAACTCAGTGACCAGGACAGCGGCGCCGGCTGACGGGCCGAGCAGCGGGAAGGCCGAGTCGCTGGTGTCATAGACGACGTGATCGTAAGTCTGCTCCAAGGCTTCGGTGAGCTCGCCAAATCGATCGCCCAAGCTGAGATCAACCGGTTTGCCGGTCGGGATGAAATGCGCAGTGGAACTCCGATCCCGGAAAATTACCTGAGCGAAGGAGGCCTCGCCGGCGAACAAATCGCCGAATCCAGGCAACCGTTCGGCCTCGCCCATGGCGACACGATCGGCATCGTCGGAATGAAGATCGATCAGGAGCACTCGGGCGCCTGTACTTGCCAGTGTACGAGCCAAGGCCACGGCGGCAAGAGGCCGACCATCGGCGTCGGCGCCAATCGTCATGGTGATCAGGATGCGGCGGGGTTTCATTTGGCGAAGCTTGACCGCGATCGCGGTCAACGAAGCCTCGATGCTTGCCGCCAAGGCCGACCGATCCTCCGGGTCGCTCGGCATCATCCTGTGGACATCGTCGTCATCCGCCCAGCGGGCATGACCATCGACCGGTACCGCGTCCGGCACCAACGGTACCGAGGCGGCCACCGGACGCGTCGCCCGACCGTTGGCAAGCTCTCGCACCAGCAAGAACGCTGCCCCAAGCATCAGCATTATGATCACCGCAATGGCGGTCATGGCCACCGTCTTCGGAGAATAGGCCTCGATCGGAGCCGCGGCAGGCGAAATGATACGCGCATTGACCGGGAGATAATCCGCGTTCTGCCGGGAGATGGCCTCTCGTGCTAAGCCGAGATAGGTCTCCAACAATTGACGTTCCGCATTGGCGACACGCTCCAAGGCGCGAAGCTGAACTTCGGCCTGGCTTGAGCTCGCCACCGCGATCTTGAGCCCGTCCAATTGTTCGTTGAGTTCGGCCTCGTTGCCGCGCGCCAAGGCGGCCTCATTCTCGAAGCCGGTGAGGATATTGACGGCTTCGGCCCTGATCGCCGACTCCAAATCGGCGAGTTGCGCGTTTAGCTCGCGTAACCGTGGGTGGTTTGGCAGCAGAGTTGCCGACACTTCGGCGATCTCCGACCGCAACAGCACCTCCCCCTCGCGCAGCCTCTGGATCAAGGTAGAGTTCAAGACGTCCAGCGAGCTCAGCGGCGTATTGGCCTCAAGGAGACCACGAATGAGGGCGGCGGCGGCCTCCGCCGCGGCCCGGGCGGCTTGCACCCGCGATAATTCGGACGAAATGTCGGACAGCTGCTGGGCAACAAGGGTGACAGCGTTTTGACCGGCCAGGAACAGATCGGCCTCGGCCCGGAATGCTTCGACATCGGCTTCAGCCGCAACCACCCGTTCACTCAACACTTCAATCTCGGTCTGGAGCCAGACCGTGGCATTGGCGGTGGTGTCGGGCCGGACGACGCGCTGAAGGTCGATGTATTGCTGGGCCACCGCGTTGGCGATATCGGCGGCCAATTGCGGATCGGTAGACACGAAGGCGATCGAGATCACTCGGGTCTGCTCAATTGAACTGACCGACAGGCGTTCGCGAAACTCGACAAGCACAATTTCCTCGATCGGAAGCGCCGACCGATCGCCGGTCAGCCCAATCCAGCCGCGCACCCGGTCAAGCAAAGAGGGTTCGGCCTGGCTGGGGTTAAATTCGTCGATTTCTGTCAAATTGAGCTGGTCAATCACTGCCCGCGCGACGTCGCGCGATCGAATTAATACCACCTGGCTGGCAATACCCTCGCGATCGAGAAGAGTAATCGTCGCGATCTGATCGATCGGTCTGGTGATGTCGGATTCGCCAGTCTCGATCAGTACCGTCGTCTCGGCACGATAGCTGGGTTCGACCAAGCCGATCAGTATGAAGACGACCACGCCGACGATCAGGGCGACAATGACAAGAATCGGGATTCGTCGTCCGACAGCACCGAAAACAGCGCGAAGGTCGACTTCGACATTCTCGGAAGGCCGGAATTGATCGCTCATTGGACTGCTTCCAGAGGATCGTTTTGACTGCACCGAACGGCGACACAACCGTACTCTTGGCGGCTGCGGCCAGCGCTAAAGCGCAACCATCGTGGTTAATATTTGATGAAGGACGGTGAGCCGGAAGCTGTTGAGCTGCCTTTGCTTTGAATGCCCGCTCATCTTCACCGAACGTTAACCATAAGCGCCAAGATTGACCTTACGATGTGCCGTGATTGGAACCATGGATGAAGCCGATCCGATTGTTCAGCCCGCTTCTGGCCCTGGTGCTATTGGCGGCCTGTGTCGCTCAGCCCGAGCCATTTGTCGAACCTCCGCCGAGCGGGCAATTGCTCCTCGGCAGCGGCGACCGGCTTCAGATTATCGTTCTCGGCCAGCCCGATCTCAGCGGCGCCCACACGATCGACGAAGCCGGTCTGATTTCGATGCCGCTCGTCGGTTCGATCGGCGCCCGTGGCCGAACCCCTCAGGGCCTCGAGAGCACCATCGCCGGTGCTCTGAGGCAGGGCTATCTCCGCGATCCCGACGTTACGGTCCAAGTCACCCAATTTCGCCCGATTTTCGTTATGGGTGAGGTCGGCGCCTCCGGCCAATATCCCTATGTAGTGAGGCTCACGGTCCAACAGGCGATCGCACTTGCCGGCGGCTTTTCGCCGCGCGCCAATCGCATTTCCGTCGATATTGTCCGACAATTCGGCCGCGACACAATATCGCTGCGAGAGGGCATGCTCGATCAGGTCTTCCCGGGCGATACCATCACTGTTCGCCAGCGCCTGTTCTGATCGATGCCGGAAGCGATGGTCTCCGAGCCCGCTTCGGAGCACCGATTGCGAATCGTTCACTGTTTTCGCAATCCGGTCGGCGGACTGTTTCGCCATGTGCGGGATCTTTCGACCGCCCAAGCCGCAGCCGGCCACGAGGTTGGAATCATCTGCGATTCCCGCACCGGCGGCGCGTTCGAAGAGCAACTGTTCGCTGAGATCAAGCCGACGCTCGCACTCGGGCTACAGCGAATCCCGATGCGAAGGCAGATCGCGTCTTCCGATTTCGCCGCCGCGACGCGTCCACAAGGCCGCCAAGCCGCTCGGCCCCAACATCCTACATGGGCATGGCGCTAAGGGCGGCGCCTATGCACGCATTGCCGGCTCGATTCCAGGGTTATCCGGTGTGCGCGTGGCGCGCATCTACACCCCGCATGGCGGTAGCATGCATTACGACCCGCGGTCTCTCAGGCACCGGGTCTATTTCGCCGTCGAAAGGATGCTGGAGCGGCTGACCGATGCCTTCATCTTCGTCTCGCGTTACGAGGCCGACGCATATGCCGCCAAAGTGCACCCTCCCCGTCAGCTGGCGGAGATCGTCCTCAATGGTCTCCGGCCCGAGGAATTCGATCTGATCGCCCCGCAGTCTAATGCTCGCGACTTCCTTTATGTGGGGATGTTGCGCGACTTAAAGGGGCCGGACGTGTTCATTCGCGCCCTGGCAATGCTGAGGGAATCGAGCCCGGACATCTTGGCCCATATCTACGGCGCCGGTGACGATGCCGACCGATATCACGCGCTGGTCGCGGAACTCGGACTCGGCAGGGCGATTGCCTTCCACGATCCGGTCCCGGCGAAGGAAGCCTTCGCGACGGGCCGGGTGCTGGTTATCCCATCCCGCGCTGAATCGATGCCCTACATCGTGCTCGAGGCAGCAGCGGCGGGCATGCCGATGATCGCCACGGCCGTCGGTGGCATCCCGGAGGTATTTGGCGACCAGTCTGCCCGGCTCGTCCCGCCAGGAGATGTCGCGGTGCTGACGGCGGCGATGGCGGCGGCGCGGTCCGACGCTGGCAAGCTGACTCAGGATGCTGCCGACCTTCGCCAGGCGGTGCGTTCGGTGCACACCGTGGCGGCGATGGCAGAGGCCGTGGAGCGCGTTTATCGCCGGGCGATCGG
Source organism: Kaistiaceae bacterium (assembly GCA_963667605.2). Classification (GTDB taxonomy): domain Bacteria; phylum Pseudomonadota; class Alphaproteobacteria; order Rhizobiales; family Kaistiaceae; genus JADLGL01. Next base: position 148,723 of record CAXXUZ010000001.1, on the reverse strand, counting down.
ATCCCGGCGTTGATTGGGGCATCCCGACCGATCCAGAGTGCTTTCTGCGTTGTTAATGCTAAACATAAAGAAGCCCGGGATTAACCTTAATACTTCCAATTTTCACAATCCTATCAAGGCTTTGTTAGCGTAGCTCGCCTACCAATTGCCGCCGACATTGTCGGTCATTTGGTGGTCATTCTTCTTGCTGAACCAACTTCCCTCAAAGGGTCAACTCGGGCCGCGATCCGCAGTGGCGTGGTCGGCCTTGGAAGATGCGCCGGCAAGCTTCCCGGGCCAACTCAGCGCGCAGGCCCGCGACATAGCCAAGACGCTCTCCGCGCGTTCGATCCCTGCTCCGCTTCTTTCCGGGGTCGTCAGATTGATCGACTTCTTCGCCATCGTCCTGATCGGGACCATAGTCTATGTCGCCTACGTAGCTCCCGTCGACGGCCTCGACGCAAGCTACACGCTTCCGCTGATCCTGGGTGGAGTTCTGATCATCATCCTAATTCAAGCGGCCGACGGCTACGCTGTCCCGGCTCTGCGTACCCACATTGCCCAGATCGGCCGCATCTGGATCGCCTGGACGCTAGTCTTCGCGCTTTTCGCAGTTGTGGCGTTTCTGACAAAATCCGGGGCCGAATTCTCGCGGGGATTTGGTGTTGCCTGGTACTTTTTCGGCCTGGCCTTCTTCGCCGGCATGCGGCTGGGCTTGGCGGGCCTTGTCCGCCGATGGACCCAAGAGCGACGATTGGAGCGCCGCGCCGTCATTGTCGGGGGCGGGGATGCCGCAGCTGATCTTATTGCCGCACTTCGAGCCCAGCCGGACAGCGACATTCGCATTTGTGGCATCTTCGACGACCGCGATGACGAACGGTCGCCGGCTGTCGTCGCCGGCTACCCGGAGATCGGCACCGTGTCGGAGCTGGTGGCGTTCGGTCGGGTCGCCCGGATCGACATTTTGATCGTCTCGCTGCCGATCACGGCCGAAAACCGGCTTCTACATTTCCTCAAGCAGCTCTGGGTATTGCCGGTCGATGTCCGTTTGTCGGCACACAGCAACAAGCTGCGGTTCCGACCGAGGTCCTATTCGTGTGTCGGCAACGTCCCGTTTCTCGACATTTTCGACAAGCCTATCGCCGATTGGGACTCCGTTGCTAAGCGGGCGTTCGATGTCGTCTGTGCCTCGCTTCTGGTGATCCTATTCTGTCCAATAATGTTGCTGACGGCGCTGGCGATAAAGGTTGAATCCAAAGGCCCCGTCCTGTTCCGGCAAGAGCGATACGGCTTCAACAATGAGGTGATCGAGGTCCTGAAATTCCGGTCGATGCGTCACGACATGTCGGACCCGCAAGCCAGACAGGTGGTGACGCGCGACGACCCGCGGGTGACCCGTGTCGGCCGCTTCATCCGCAGGACCTCGATCGACGAATTGCCGCAGTTGATCAATGTCATTCGTGGCGACCTTTCGCTGGTCGGTCCGCGCCCACATGCGGTCAACGCCCATACCGGCGACCGTCTCTGGAACGATGTCGTCGCCGGATACTTTGCGCGGCACCGGGTCAAGCCGGGCGTCACCGGCTGGGCGCAGATCAATGGCTGGCGCGGCGAGGTCGATGCGCACGAGAAAATACGCCAGCGGGTCGAACATGATCTTTTTTACATCGAGAACTGGTCGGTGTTGTTCGACCTCTACATCCTGGCGCTAACGCCGATCAGGCTTTTCACATCGGAGAACGCGTATTGAGTTCGGCCATAGGCGCCGCGGTGCCAGCGCTCGCGTCGGCTCGGCGCCATGTTCCGGCCCGTCGTATCGCCGAAACGGCGCTCTCAATCCTGGTCTTTCTTGGCGGCTTCGTCGTCTTCGAACCGGCGCCATATGAGCTGGCGCTTGTCGGCCTGGCCGTCGGCTGGATCATCGCCGGATTGAGGATCAATCGGTACATTCTGCCGCTGCTGATCCTGCTGCTTCTGTATGTCGTCGGCGGCATGATCGGACTGGCGTTTATCGAGGATTTCATCGATCCCATACTCTATCTCAGTACCACCGCCCTCCTGGCCACCTCGGCAATCCTGTTCGCAGCAGTGATCGTCGCCGATCCCGAGAGGCGATTGCGAGTCATCATCAACGCTTACACTGCCGTCGGCGTCACTACTGCCATAATTGGTATTCTGGGGTATTTCGAGCTGTTGCCAGCCTCGAAATTTTTCACGCTATATGGTCGTGCTCGCGGCACCTTCCAGGACCCGAACGTCTTCGGGCCGTTCATGATACTGCCGTTCTCCTATTTGAGCTACACGATCTTCACCCGGCGGTTGGGGGATTCGCGTTGGCAGATGGTAGGCGCGTTGATCATGCTGACTGCGCTGATCCTGACCTTTTCACGGGCGGCCTGGGGCATGACCGCCATCGTCCTACTGATTGTCTCCGCGATAGCATTCATCAATCAGCGGAATGGTGGGGCACGAGCGCGGGTTATGATCTATCTTGCGATCGGCGTGGGTGTCGGCGTCGCCTTGATCGCTGTCTTGCTCTCACTCCCGGGCCACCTCCGCACTCTTCGCCGAGAGGGCACAGCTGGTTCAGAGCTATGATGCCGGGGCCCTTGGCCGGTTCGACCGGCAGGCGCTCGGCTTCACACTTGCTTTGGAGAAGCCGTTCGGCATTGGACCGTTCACTTTCGGCAAGATATTCGGCGAAGATGAGCACAATATGTGGCTCAAGAGCTTCATGGTCTATGGCTGGCTCGGCGGCTTCGCCTATTTAGCGCTGACCATTTGGACGATGATCATTTCAGTGCCGCTGCTGTTCAAACCGCGTCCGTGGCAGCCGATTATCATCTGCACCTTGGCGGCGTTCGTCGCTCATCTCGTCACCCATTTCGTGATCGACAATGACCATTGGCGGCACCTCTTCCTCCTCTACGGAATCTTGTGGGGCGCTTACGCTGCCGAACGCACTAGCCAACGCCGACAGATGGCCGCCCGCCAACCCAAACCAAACATCTACCGCGCGGCGATCGCCCGGGCGCCGGTCTCCTGACCAGGTCCTGTGGGTCTAATCCAAGACAAATGAGACAATGGTCGGAGCGGCGGGATTCGAACCCACGACCCCTAGCTCCCCATGCTAGTGCGCTACCAGACTGCGCCACGCTCCGACAGCGGCGACTATATGGGTCCAATAATGGCGGTGCAATCGCCGAATCAACTATCGCGCCGCGTCAAGCAAGCGCTTCATTTCCAATAGCTCGGAAAGGGTCGTTTCCAGGCGCCGCGCTGCATCTGGCGGCAGGCCCGGCAAAGCCGCGGCAGTGTGCTTGGGTGGTGGCGACAACGGCCGGGAGCGTGTCCGGGCAAGCCGTTGCGCCATCCGCTGGGCGCTTGCCGACTCATCCTCGCTAGGCGCGGTCGGTCGATCGCGATTGTCGGCGAGATCGGAATCAATGCCGATCGAGGCGTCTACCGCGCCGTGCCAAGCGGCGACGACAAAACGAAGACCCTGCTGTCGCAAGATCCGCTGCACGCCTCGGATGGTGTAGCCCTCGCCGTAGAGAAGGTGGCGAATGCCTCGGAGGAGGTCGACATCCTGCGGCCGGTAATAGCGGCGGCCTCCGCCGCGCTTGAGGGGTTTGATCTGGGAAAAGCGCGTCTCCCAAAAGCGCAGAACATGCTGCGGCAATTCGAGCTCGTCCGCGACCTCGCTGATCGTGCGGAACGCGTCCGGAGCCTTCTTGGCGGCTTCGGAGTTGTCGGGCCCGCTGGTTCCGCTCATGGACTTCCCGATTGTGCCGTTACCGACCGGTCAAAGCGTCGTTGATCTTCTGTTTGAGGACATTGCTCGCCTTGAACACGAGCACTCTACGCGGCGAGATCGGGACTTCCTCCCCGGTCTTCGGATTGCGGCCCACGCGCTCGCCCTTGGGCCGAACGATAAACGACCCGAACGAGGACAGTTTCACCGTTTCGCCACCAACAACGCAGTCGGTTATGTGGCCAAGAACTGTCTCGACAAGGGCGGCAGATTCGGTTCTGGAAAGACCGACCCGTTTGTACACCGCCTCGGACAGATCGGCCCTCGTTACCGTTTTGCCGCTCATGAAGTAGCTGTCCCGGTACTTTTAGCGCGCCCGCTGGTCGCTGCTTGCACGTCCCACTCAGCGAGGAGGCGAACCTATTGGTTCCCCCGCTTTGGGTCAACTTGATCCGATGCAAGACCATGAGAAAAAGCCAGAAAACGGCTACCAGCGAACTAACGCGGCGCCCCAGGTGAACCCACCACCCATGGCCTCAAGCAAGACTAGATCGCCTCGCTTGATCCGTCCGTCGGCAACGGCAACATCCAACGCGAGCGGGATCGAGGCCGCGGAGGTATTGCCTTGATTCTCGATCGTACGGACAACTTTCTCAAGTGGGATGCCAAGCTTTTTGGCGCTGGCGTCGATGATCCTGATATTGGCCTGATGCGGTACGAACCAATCGATGTCGCCGGCACCGAACCCGGTGGCCGCGAAGCAATCGTCGACGACGCCGGCGATCATCCCAACGGCGTGACGGTAAACTTCGCGTCCCTCCATGCGCAGATGCCCGACAGTACCGGTGGCGGAGACGCCGCCGTCGACGTAGAGTTTGTCTTGATGACGGCCATCGGATCGCAGTCGCGAGGCGAGAAAGCCACGATCTCCGGCCCCTGACTCGCTCTCGGCGGCAAGGACGACGGCGCCGGCACCATCACCGAATAGGACGCAAGTCGAGCGATCGCTCCAGTCGAGCAGGCGAGAAATTGTCTCCGCGCCGATGACCAGAGCCCTTTCGGCTTGATGTGCTTTCAGCAACGCGTCGGCGGCAGCGAGGCCATAAATGAAACCGGTGCAGACGGCCTGGAGATCGAAAGCCGCGCCGTGAGTGATGCCGAGCTTTCGCTGCACCACGGCGGCCGTCGCCGGAAAGGTATGGTCTGGCGTGGTGGTCGCAACCAGAACGAGATCGATATCGTCAGCTGACATCCCCGCGGCTGCCAACGCGCGGCCACCGGCTATCGCCGCCAGATCAGAGGTGACTTCGTCATCGGTGGCAATATGCCGCCTGCGAATGCCGGTGCGTTGGACGATCCATTCGTCAGAAGTGTCGACGATCTTGGCGAGATCGTCGTTGGTCAAGACCTTTTCGGGCAAATAGCTGCCGCAGCCCAGAACCACACCACGCACTGACTTCACATCGCACCCGCGGCACTTGGCAGATAGTCTGCGTCCGGCTGGCTGGCGGGATGGAAATGAGCCTGATCCTGATGGATCTTCGATTGCAGGCCGTTGCGGACCATGGCCTGACCGCGGGTGAGCGCGGCAGCGAAGCCAGCGGCATCGGCGCCGCCATGGCTCTTGATGACTATGCCGTTCAGGCCAAGCAGGACCCCGCCATTGACGCGAGCGGGATCGAGCTTCCTGCGCAACGCGTTCATTGCCGGCTCGGCAAGGAGGTAGCCAAGCCTTGCGCGCAAGGTCCGACTCATCTCCTCACGCAAATAGCCGGCCACTTGGCGCGCCGTGCCCTCGGCGGTCTTCAGCGCAATGTTGCCGGCAAAGCCCTCGGTCACGGCGACATCGACCACGCCCTTGCCGAGATCATCGCCCTCGATAAAACCGACATAGCTTAGATGAGGCAGGTCCGCCTCCCGCAACATCTGGCCGGCGTCGCGAACCTCCTCCAGCCCCTTCACATCCTCTACGCCGATATTGAGCAATCCGACGCTAGGACGTCTCTTCCCGAACAGAGCGCGCGCCATCGCTCCGCCCATAATCGAGTAATCAACCAATTGCTGCGCGTTGGCGCCGATGGTGGCGCCGACGTCCAGAACGACGCTCTCGCCGGCGAGCGTTGGCCACAGAGCCGCGATCGCCGGCCGGTCCATTCCGGCCAATGTTCGCAGGCAGATACGAGACATCGCCATCAAGGCCCCAGTATTGCCAGCGGAAACAGCGACGTCAGCCTCACCCTTCTTCACCGCCTCGATCATCCGCCACATTCCCGATTTCCACCGACCACGGCGCAAAGCCTGGCTCGGCCTGTCGGACATGTTTACCGCGATGTCGCAGTGAACGACTTTCGACACCGCTTTAAGCGACCTCATCTGGTCGAGCACCGGCGCGATGGCTGCCTCATCGCCGAAGAACACAAAGCGCGAATCGGGGGCTCGCTTCAGCGCCAAATCGGCACCGGCAACGGTGGCCACGGGACCGTGGTCGCCGCCCATCGCATCGACCGAGATGGTTACAATCTTCGCCATACAACTCCGGCCGCGACGCTCGGCATCAGCTTTGCCGGGCAGCCAACACGGCTCCGAGAAGAAACCCCTCAAAGATAAGCGCTTGGCATCGGCTTACAACCGAGCGCCCGGCCGGTCTAGTCAAGAGCGATCACTGTGCCCAACCGATTTCAACACCGCGAAGGGCGAGTCGTCGGCCGTAGGTCGTTCCACGACCGCCCCTGGAAGCTTGGCGCCCTGCGCGCGGGGATAAGGATCAACGCCGAGGCTCAGCTGCTCTACCGCGACCACGCCAATATCGATGCCTATGTTGCCGTATGTATCGGGTGGGTCCCGCTCATCGAGCGCGACATCGACTACATGCGGTGCCGAGCGGGCGAGGCCGTCAGGCACGAAGCGGCGGTCGATTTCTTCCACCATCAGCTGCGGCACCGACTCCAGAGTGACGACACAAGATTGCGCTAGATCCGCTGTGATATGGCCCGTGACCGCAACGATTCCGGACGCCGAGCGAGCCAGAGTCAGTTCGGCGGAGAGATGGCGAAGCTCCAATAGCCCAAGAAACTCTGCGATATCGGCTCGCTCGGTTACCGTCGCGACCAACTTGTAGGGAGTACCCTTCCGCTTGATCGACGCCGGGTCGATCACCCGTGACAATGGCGTGCGGCTGGTCAAGCTACTACCTTGCTTTCGCCATTCCTATCCGGCTCGGGGAAGCCAAGCCTACCCTTCTTCATCGCAGCGAAGGATTGGCGGTGAAGGTCGGTGGCTACCCTCAAAACGTAGGCCGCCAACTGGCTTGTCTTGGCCGGTGATGGCGGCTCATCGGGGAAGAGGTTCCTTTGGAGCGCTTCAATCAGCGCATTGTTGTCGGCGTCAGCCAACGGCTTGCCGTAAGCCTCGAGCCGGCCAAAGAAGCTTCGCCCCATCGCTTTCATCCGCTTCGGAATGCTGAGATCGCCGACGCCCATTTCCCTGAGTGATCGATCCATGTCGGTGACAAAGACATCGAACACCTTCTGCGACACTAGCTGGCCGGCTTGGTCATCGCGCCGGAGGCGGTGGAACAGAAGCACAGAATGCAGGACGACCATCTCAAAACGGCCTTCGACCGTGTCGGGCACGTCAAATTGAGCATAGAGCGCCGGCCGGCGCGCCTGCGCCACAATCGCGCGGTAAAGCTCTGCTCCGGTGCTGTCACTCGTGTCGGACCGTCTCAGGGTCTTGGCAAACATCGGATCACTCACTCTTCTCTGGCCGGAGCCGGACACCTGCCCTGGCGTTGCGCCGAGCCGTAGCGCAGGCTAGGGAGAATACCAGGAATCGACTGGAGCCGAATATGCAGCTAGAGCATCGCCCTTTTTCCCGGCGTCCGATGATGATGGCGACAGTCGCGGCCGCGACCGCGCTCGCCCTGGCAGGATGCTCGACCAGCGGATCACGTGGCCTGGGTCAAACGACACAGCATGGTTATGTAGTGTCGGAGATAGCGCTGCAGCAAGTGCCGGTAGGCTCAAGCCGAGATCAGGTGCTGATCGCTTTGGGGACGCCGTCCACTACAGCCGAGTTCGGCAACGAGGTCTATTACTATATCAGCCAGACAAGACGGCGAGCAGCCCTGTTCCTCGATGCTCGGGTTGTCGATCAGCGCGTGCTGGCGATCTATTTCGACAACAACAATCGGATCGAGCGAATCGCTGATTATGGCCTCCAGGACGGCGAAATCTTCGATTTTGCTACCCGAACGACGCCTACCGGCGGTGAGGATCTGACCTTCGTGCAGCAGATTCTGCGCGGCGTGTTGGGCTAGCCGCCACTTTGGGCGAATACCGCCAGTAGCAACAGCGCCACAATGTTGGTGATCTTGATCATCGGGTTCACCGCCGGACCGGCCGTGTCCTTGTACGGGTCTCCGACGGTATCGCCGGTGATGGCTGCCTTGTGAGCCTCGGACCCTTTGCCGCCGAGATTGCCGTCCTCAATGAATTTTTTGGCATTATCCCACGCTCCGCCGCCGGCCGTCATCGACAAGGCGACGAACAGGCCGGTGACAATGACGCCAAGGAGCATCGCACCCACCGCCGAGAAGGCAGCGGCCTTGCCGTCAACTCCGCCGCCGGCGACCCAGAAAATGACGAAATAGACCACGATCGGCGACAGCACGGGCAATAGCGATGGAGCGATCATCTCGCGGATCGCCGCCTTGGTGAGGATGTCGACTCCCCTGGCATAGTCGGGCCGTTCGGTGCCTTCCATAATACCCGGCTTCTCGCGGAATTGGCGTCGTACCTCTTCGACGATTGCCCCGGCGGCTCGACCAACCGCGGTCATAACGATGCCGCCGAACAGGAAGGGCAAAAGGCCACCAAGCAGAAGGCCGGCGACGACATAGGGGTTGGACAGCGAGAATTGCAGCGCCTCCATCCCAGCAAAATACGGGTATTCAGCGGCCTGCTCCGGCGCGCTGAAAAAGGCCAGATCCTCGGTGTAAGCCGCGAAAAGCACCAGGGCACCGAGGCCGGCCGAGCCAATCGCATAGCCCTTGGTGACCGCCTTGGTGGTGTTGCCGACGGCGTCCAAAGCGTCGGTGGTCTTGCGCACCTCTTCGGGCAGATCCGCCATCTCGGCGATACCGCCGGCATTATCGGTGACCGGACCGAAGGCGTCGAGCGCCACCACCATCCCCGCCAGCGACAGCATGGTCGTCACCGCAATGGCTATGCCGAAAAGCCCGGCGAGATTGTAGGTGAACACAATGCCGATGATGATCACAATCGCCGGCAGCGCGGTTGATTCGAGCGAGATTGCCAAGCCCTGAATGACGTTGGTGCCATGGCCGGTTACCGACGCCTTGGCGATCGACTGCACGGGGCGATAATTGGTGCCGGTGTAATATTCGGTGATCCAGATGATCAGGCCGGTAATCGCAAGCCCGGCCAAGCCGCAGAAGAAGAGGTCAAGGCCGGTGAAGCTAAAGCCGCCCACCAAGTCGACGCCGCCATCGCCTCGCATGACCTCTTCGGCGCCGAAACGCAGCTCGTCGCCGAGGCCCAGCAACAGCCACGTCACCAGGCCGATGGCGACGGCCGACAGGACCGCGGTGGCGATGAAGCCCTTGTACAGCGCGCCCATGATCGAACCGGAGCGGCCGAGACGAACGAAAAAGGTGCCGATAATCGAGGTGATGACGCAGACGCCGGCGATCGCCAGCGGATAGAGCATCAAATCCTCGCCGGTCACCGACTCGGGAAGCAGCACGCCGGCTCCGGTAAAGAAGATCGAGGCCAGAACAATGGTCGCCACGACGGTGACGGCATAGGTCTCGAACAAATCAGCGGCCATGCCTGCGCAGTCTCCGACATTATCGCCGACATTATCGGCGATGGTGGCGGGGTTACGCGGATCATCCTCGGGGATGCCGGCCTCTAACTTGCCGACGAGATCGCCGCCGACATCGGCTCCCTTGGTGAAAATTCCGCCTCCGAGGCGGGCGAAAATCGAAATCAGCGATGCACCGAAGCCGAGAGCTATCAGGGCGTCGATTACTTCGCGGCTTGCCGGATCATGGTCCAGAATTTGGGTGAGGACCCAGTAGTAGACGGTCACGCCGAGCAGCGCGAGGCCGGCGACCAGCATGCCCGTGATGGCGCCAGAGCGGAAGGCAAGCTCCAGCCCGGCGGCAAGGCTCCGGCTCGAAGCCTGCGCGGTTCGAACATTGGCTCGAACCGAAACCATCATGCCGATGAAGCCAGCTGCCGCGGACAGAATTGCGCCGATGGCAAAACCGATCGCGACGGCAAAACCAAGTAGCCAAGCGCCGAGCACAAAGACGAACAGTCCGACGATGGCGATCGTCGTGTATTGCCGGGTCAGATAAGCGGTCGCCCCTTCCTGAATTGCCCCGGCGATCTCCCGCATCCGCTCATTGCCAGCGTCGGCTGTAAGCACCGATCGCGAGGCCCAAACGCTGTATCCTATTGCGAGAAGGCCGCTAACCATGATCAAGTAAATCACTTGTCGTATCTTTCGATAGGCCGAGCGTGCACTACCGCTGGCACGGTCGCGCCCGCTGGCGATTTGGGCGAGGATCTGGGTCATCCCCCGCGGTGACCCGCGTCAAATTGCGGGCACGGTATGGCGTGGAGGGTTCTGGCAGTCAAGATGCTCCGCCGCCGATATCGTTGGCTTTCTCAGGCGGATGCCTTTCGTTGCGGCAATACCAATACCAACAGCGAAAGGAGAACCATCACGACCACCGGCATGACGATGACGTTGATTGCGTTCCAGCCTGATGTCGCCAGAATTTGGCCGGAGAAGAACGAAGCCAATGCCACCATGCCAAACACGATCAGATCGTTGAATCCTTCGACCCTGCCGCGTTCCGACGGGCGATAGGTGTCGGTTAGCATCGCCGTGGCGCCGACGAAGGAAAAGTTCCAGCCAACGCCCAGCAAAATCAGCATCCCCCAGAAATGCAAGAGCTCGATCCCGGCGGTCCCGACCGCCGCGCTGACCATCAGAAGGACCAGTCCCGTGCCGACGATGGCTTCCTTTCCGAACCGCCTGATCAAACGTCCGGTCACCAGGCTGGGCGCGAACATCGCGATGACGTGCCACTGAATGCCAAGCACCGCGTCGGCCTCGCTGTGTTGGCTGTCGACCATAGCTAGCGGCGCCGCGGTCATCACAAATGACATCAAAGCAAAGGAGCTGGCCGCGCACAGCAGCGCCACCAAGAAGCGTGGCTGGCGTACAATTTCAAGAAGTGGGCGGGGTGTTTCCAGCGAGGCGGTCGAAGCCTTTGCCGAGGGCCGCGGCGGGAACCTCAGCATCGTCAGCACACCCAGACCCACCAGCGCCACCACGGATAAGGCGACGAACGCGCCGGCGAATTGAACCGAGCCGATCGCGTCGCGTGTGTAGAGCAGGATTTGAGGCGCGATAAGAGCGGTGATTACGCCGCCGATCATCACCCTTGAGATGGCTATTCCGCGCATCTCCACGGACACCGATTCAGCTGCAGCGAATCGGTATTGCTGGACGAAAGCGTGCGAAAAACCCACCAGAACCAACGCGAACGCGAAGAGCCAGAACGAGCCGACGATCAACGCGATGGCGGCCGTCAAACCGCCTGTCATTGCGAAGCCGGTCCCAGTCATAAGGCCCACCCGGCGGCCGATCCACTGCATAACCAACGCAGCTGGAAGAGCGCCGGCAGCTAGACCGACCCCCATCATGGACACCGGGAGCGTCGCCAGCGATTTGTCGGAACCAAGCAAGTAGGCGCCCGCGAGCCCTCCCACAGCTATTGAAATAACAGCGGCAGAACCGTTGAGCGCCTGGCCGCAAGCAGGATCCAGGTGTTTCGCGTTCCTTGGGCGGTGAGCGCTGCCGGGGTTTGCGGTTGCGTCAAGACCGGGCGCGCCGGGCAAAATGATCGAAGGCCTTTTGTCGAAAGTTCACTGCCCGGCCCCCGCTGTCTCGAAACGTGGGCTCCATGGCCCCAACACTACTAATTCGCCCGATCGGCGTCATCGTTACACCGGACTCCGTCGATGCGGCGGTGAACGATCCAACGGAATCGGGCGCGACGGTCGCCAGAATCTCGTAGTCGTCGCCTCCGGTTAAGATCGGTTCCATGAGCGTCGAATCGTTGCCGGCCAGAGTACGCGCTTGGTCGGACAGCGGCACTTGGTCGATCTTGATCTCAGCACCGATCTGCGAGGCGGCGCAAAGCTTGGCGAGATCGCCGACCAGCCCATCGGAGATGTCCATCGAGGCGGTCGCATGGCGACGAAGAACCGCCGCCATTGCCATTTGCGGCTCCGGATATAAGTAACGGCGGACCAAAGGATCGGTCGTAGCGGGGTCCGCAGCCGACACTTGGCCGCTGCGGACAAGGAGCCCGAGCGCGGCGTCGCCGATGGTCCCGGAAACCAAAACGATGTCACCGGGCCGCGCCCCGTGGCGCCGGACCAGGGTACCCGACGGCAGCTTTCCGAACACGGTGACACCGATTGTCGTAGCTCCATCGACAACATTGGTATCGCCCCCGATCAGCCGGACGCCGTAGCGTTGCTGATCGGCGGCAAGGCCGCCGGCGAAGTCAGCGAGCCATCGCTCGTCGCAAGCCTCGCTCAACCCCAGCGCAAGAACATAACCGAACGCATCCGCGCCCTTGGCAGCGAGATCGGACAAATTGACGCGAAGCGCCTTGGCGGCGATCGCGGCGGGAGGATCGTCCAGGAAATGAACGCCCTCGGAAATCATGTCGGTGTTGACCACCAAGTCGAAGCCGGCCTGCTGAGGCAGCAACGCAACATCGTCGATGAGGCCAAGGCCCTCGGGGCCGGCCAACGGCGCGAAATAGCGCTGAATCATCTCCTGTTCGGATAGTGACATTATCGGGTGCACGCACTATTGGCCGGCGGCGCCCGCTGAAGCAAACTCCTCCGGTCGCAACTGGTGCGCCAAGGTGTCGAGAACCCCGTTGACCAAGGAGGATTCCTCGCCGTCGAAGAATGCTTTGGCAACGTCGACATATTCGGTGATCACGACGCGGGCCGGCACATCGCGACTGGCCGTCAACTCTCGGGTGGCTGCGCGCAATATTGCTCTCAGCGTCAGGTCGAGCCGGGTCAGCGGCCAGCCTTCCACCAGAGCGATATGAATTTTCGGATCGAGCTCGCGCTGGTGCTTGACCACGCCGGCAACAAGATCGCCGAAGAAAGCCGCATCGGCGTCGCGATAACGAACTCCGTCAAGTTCCTTACCGAGCCGCCATGTTTCGAACTCGGCGATGACCTCGTCCAGCGAAACTCCGCTGACATCCATCTGATAGAGCGCCTGAACCGCCGCCAGCCGCGCTGCTCCTCTTGCATTGGCTGATTTGACGGTAGCCATGCTCAGTTACGGTCGCCTGGCTGCGACCGTAATGACCGGCGAAGCTCGATCATCGCCAGCGCCGCCCGGGCGGCGGCGCCGCCCTTATCCTTGCCGCCCAATTTCGCACGGACCGTGGCCTGTTCCTTGGACTCCACGGTCAGAATACCATTGCCGACCGCCAATGCATGCTCGACTGTGAGATCGACAATCGCTCGGGCCGATTGCACGGCGACGATGTCATAGTGGCTGGTTTCGCCGCGGATGACGCAACCAAGCACAACATATCCATCATAGAGCGGTCCGCTCGATTCCAAGACCATCGCCAAAGCCGCAGGGATTTCGAGAACGCCGGGGACCGAAAGACGGTCATGGGACGCTCCCGCCTCGGTCAACGCCGCCACTGCACCGGTAAAGAGTTCATCGGCAATCGGCTCGTAGAAGCGGGCGTCGATAAGGAGAAGATGCGGATCGATGCTCATCCTGCGCGAATATCCCTACGAGCGGCTCGGTCTGACCAATCACGCGCCATCGCCATTGTCCAGGCAAAGCTAGTGGCTAGCGAAGGGCCAAAAGTCGCTCCGCATAACGAGCGATGAGATCCACCTCGAGGTTCACCGCGCCTCCAGTCTGGCGGTCGCTCCAAGTGGTGACCGCCAAAGTGTGAGGAATCAGTTGGCACTCGAATTCCGATCCGTCGACGCGATTGACGGTCAATGAGGTGCCGTCGAGGGCGATTGAGCCCTTGGAAGCAATGTATTTCGCCGCTAGCTCGGGCGCGACAAAGCGGAACGATAGGGTCTCACCGTGATCCTTGCGACTCACGATGCCGGCCACTCCATCGACATGCCCGGTGATCAGATGCCCGCCCAATTCGTCGCCAAGGCGCAGCGCCCGCTCCAAATTGATCCGAGCGCCGACTTTCCAATTGCCGGCGGTGGTGAGCTGAAGGGTTTCCGGCCCGACATCGAAGGAAATCCTCCACTTGTCGTCGGCTTCGTCGAAGGCGACGATGGTTAGGCAGATGCCGGCGCAGCTGATTGAACCGCCGATCGAGAGCGGACTTGCCTGCGCCTGGGTTTCGATATCGACCCGGCGGACGTCGCCATCCGGCTCGACCGAGACAACCCGCCCCACCGCACTGACAATCCCGGCGAACATATCTCAGCGCACCCGTAAATAGCGGCGCAGCCGATCTTCGCCGACAAATCCATCATCGACGAGCCGATAGCGCGGGCTGCGCTCCACCGCCGATAGCGCTTGTCCGGCCAAGGCCCGCACGCCGCCGGGACCGACGACCACCTTGGCCCTGAAGAACAGGATTTCATCGACGAGGCCCTGGGTCACCACGCTTGCAGCCATTTTCGAGCCACCCTCGACGAGGACGCGGGTGATGCCCTCCTCTGCGATCTTCCCAAATACCGCATCGAGGTCGAGACCGCCTGACCCGATTGGGACACGCTTGACCACCAATTCGGTGGCTTCGAGCGCCGCAACCCGCTCATCATCGGCAGCTTCGCCGACCATAATCCAGAGCGGCACCTCCCGAGCGGTCCGGACGAGATTGCCGTCCGGCGAAATCCGGGCGTCGGTGTCGAGAATGATCCTGATCGGTTGGCGATCGACCCTCGATGGCCCGCGAATGGTCAGCCGCGGATCGTCGACTTCGACCGTACCGATGCCGACCATGATGGCATCATGCTCGGCCCGGATCGCTTGCACACGCTCGAAGGCTGGCCTGCCGGTCACCATCATCCGTTCGCCGTCGCGGCGGCCGATCATACCGTCGGCTGAAATCGCAAGTTTCAATGTTATCCACGGCCGGCCCTTGGTGACGCGAGAGATGTGGCCGCCATGGGCGATGGCCGCTTCCGCCCCAAGCACGCCCGACGTCACCTCTATTCCCGCCGATTTGAGCATTGTCAGCCCCTTGCCGGAGACGCGCTCATCGGGATCGGCCATCGTCGTCACCAGCCGAGCGATTCCGGCATTGATCAGCTCCCGGGCGCAGGGCGGCGTCTTGCTGTCATGAGCGCACGGTTCGAGCGTCACATACGCGGTGGCGCCCCTCGCCGCTTCGCCGGCTTCGGCCAAGGCTTCCACTTCGGCGTGCGGCCGCCCGCCGAGCGCGGTCCAGCCGCGCCCGACCACGCGCGCCCCGCCAATGTCGGGCTGCACGATCAGCGCGCCGACCACGGGATTGGGATAGGTGCCACCGAGATGGCGCCGTCCGAGTCGCAATGCCGCCGCCATCAGCCGCCGATCAAGCTCGCGATCCGGAAGCGGACTAACCGCGCTTGTCATCGATCTCAGCCGATGGAAGCGGTGGCGCCGACCCATCGCCCGACAATTCACCCAGCAGCGTCTCGAAATCCTTGGCCTCGCGGAAATTGCGATAGACCGACGCGAAGCGGACGTAGGCGACGTCATCGAGGTGTTTAAGGCCCTCCATCACCAGAAGACCGATTTGGTCGGAGGGGACCTCGCCGTCGCCGGTGCTCTCAAGCTGACGTACAATGCCATTGACCATCCGTTCGACACGCTCCGGATCAACTTGCCGTTTGCGGAGCGCCACCTGAACTGATCGCATCAGTTTGTCGCGGTCGAACGGCACCCGCCGGCCGCTGCGCTTCAGGATGGTCAGTTCACGCAACTGGATGCGTTCGAACGTAGTAAAACGGCCGCCGCAATCAGCACAAACCCGCCGTCGCCGGATCGAGGTGTTGTCGCCCGACGGCCGGGAGTCTTTGACCTGGGTGTCGTCGCTGCCGCAATAGGGGCACCGCATTATGGCCTCCGCCAGCTCGGCTCAGTCAAGCAAGATCGTAGATCGGGAAACGCTCGGTCAGCGCCTTCGCGCGCTCTCGGACGTCGGTCTCGACTGCTGCATTGCCGTCATCACCGTGCGCCGCTAGGCCGTCCAGAGTCTTTCGGATCATGTCACCGATCTCGCGGAACTGGTCAACGCCGAAGCCGCGCGTGGTCCCGGCAGGGCTGCCAAGCCGTATGCCGGAAGTAATCGTCGGCTTCACCGGATCGAACGGCACGGCGTTTTTGTTGCAAGTGATATTGGCGCGACCAAGCGTGGTTTCGGCGGCCTTGCCAGTGAGTCCCTTGGGGCGCAGATCGACCAGCATTAGATGGGTATCAGTACCACCCGAGACGATTTCGAGACCGGCCTGCCACATCGCCGACGCCAGCGCATCCGCATTGGCGACAACTTCGCCTGCATAGGTCTTGAACTCGGGTCGGAGCGCTTCACCAAAGGCGACTGCCTTGGCGGCGATGACATGTATTAGCGGGCCGCCCTGGAGGCCGGGAAAGACCGCCGAATTGATCTTCTTGGCGATCGCCTCGTCATTGGTCAGAATCATACCGCCGCGCGGCCCGCGGAGGGTCTTGTGGGTGGTGGTCGTGACGACGTCGGCGTGTGGCAATGGGCTCGGATGGACGCCACCGGCCACCAGCCCGGCGAAATGAGCCATGTCGACCATCAGCAACGCCCCGACACCGTCGGCGATCGTTCTAAACGCGGCGAAATCGATGATCCGCGAATAAGCCGAGCCACCGGCGATGATCAGCGCGGGCTTGTGCTCGCGCGCCAATTGCTCGACCTGATCGAGATCGATCAGCCCATCCTTTTGGCGAACGCCATATTGGACCGCATTGAACCATTTGCCGGAAAGATTGGGCGGCGCGCCGTGGGTCAAATGACCGCCGGCGGCGAGGCTCATCCCCAGAATTGTATCGCCTGGCTTGGCGAGCGCCAACAAAACTGCCTGGTTGGCCTGGCTTCCGGAATTGGGCTGGACATTGGCGAAGCCGCAATCGAACAGCTGTTTTGCGCGTTCGATCGCCAACGTCTCGGCGATATCGACAAACTGGCAGCCGCCATAATAGCGCCGCCCGGGATAGCCCTCGGCATATTTGTTGGTTAGGACTGAGCCTTGCGCCTCCAGCACCGCTCTGGAGACGATGTTCTCCGAAGCGATCAGTTCGATCTCATCATTTTGCCGCAATAGCTCGCTGTCGATGGCAGCCGCGATCTCAGGATCGCGGCTGGCGAGGCTTTGCGAGAAAAACGTGTCGGACGAGGCGGCACTTAGGGTGCTTGCCCTCACATTCATCAAAGTTTCCTTTAAACCGAGGAGACCTCGGCGGGCCAGGACCAGGCGGCTGCGTTAGCACAGGGTCCAAGTCTGGCCAAGCTCAGGCGGCGAGATCGCCAGGATCACTGCATCGCGAAGTCGGCGATCCCGTCATAGCCATAAATATCGCTGCGGAAGTGGACGACCCCGTCCTCCATCGCCCAGGCAGTGATATAGGCGAAATAGATCTTCACCGGCGCGGTGATGCGAGCGTCGATCCGGTCGCCGGAAGCAAGGGTCGCCTCGATCTGATCCCGGCCCCATCCCGGCGTGTCGCGCAGCAGCCAGTTGATCAACTCGCGGACATTCTGAACGCGGACGCAGCCCGATGAATCGAACCGATAATCGTTTCCGAACAGCGTCTTATCCGGTGTGTCATGAAGATAGACGGCGTGCTGATTGTCGAAATTGATCCGCACCGATCCGAGCGAATTGAAGTCGCCGGGATCCTGGCGGAACATGTAGCGAATCGCCTCATCAGAATACCAATCGATGCTTGCCGGGGAGATTTCCTGCCCCTGCTGATTGTAGATGCGTATCCGCTGCTCGGTGAGATAGTTCGGCTGTTCTTGCATCAGCGGGATGAGATCACGCCGGATGATGCTGACCGGAACGGTCCAGAATGGATTGAAGTTAACTTCGTAGATCTGTGATGTCAGGATCGGTGAAGCCCGGTCCGGCCTACCGACGACGGCAGTATGCCGGGTCACCACCCGCCCATTCTCTACAGCTTCGATATGCGCCGCCGGGAGATTGACCATGAGATACCGAGACGTGGTGGAGGCCGCCATTTCGCGCAACCGGTCGCGGTTGCTGGTGAGCTGCGTCAGTCGGACCGCCACCGGAACATTGAGCGCCGCGAAAGTGGTTGGGCCGACGAGCCCGTCGGCTGGAATTCCATGTCGGGCCTGAAAACGGCGGACCGCCGCGTCGACATAAGAATCGAACACATCGGACAGCCCGATCAAACGATCCAGGTCGTGGGACGCTATCAACCTTTGGCGTAGCACAAGCACCGACGGGTCCTGCATACCAAGCTGAAGCACCTTGTCGGCCGGCACCACCGGCCAACCACCGCCCGCGATGATGTCCTGATACGACAATATTGCCAGTCGCATCGCCGCGACAATTTCCGGCGATAAGATCGGGCGTGAGGTGACGACATTGCCGTCATCCAGGCCACCATTGTCGAAGCGCGGTGTCCAACCCCCCTGCGACCAGGCCGCACTTGGCGCCAGTTGCGCGATAGCTATCGTCGCCGCGCAAAACCAGCCGGCAATCGATCGAACCGTAACCCCGCGCTTCAGATCCACCGCAAAACCCCTCATCCGGCAAGCAAATCGGAGGACATCGGATTCACCCGTCGCCGACGCCTTCTCGTCGTCGGCACCGATCGATCGGTACGCATCGTATTATGGCGCTTTAATGATTGGAGCCAGAGGTCAAATAGATGTGAGAAGCCCGGCCCGCCGACCGGGCTTCTGAAGCAGTGCGGAGGGGCGTATCAGAGGCGATAGAGAATCTGATCGGTCCAAAAACGATCGAGCAGCTGCAGGGAGCGATTGAGCGATTCAAAATCGCTGGCGCCGATCCCGCCAACCTGGTCAATAGACCGAACGTGGCGCTCATATAAGCCGCTGACGATCTGTGCGATCTCCTTGCCCTTTTCCGTGAGGCTGACGCGAACGGAGCGCCGGTCCATTCGAGAGCGCTGGTGATGAATGTAGCCCATCTCTACCAACTTTTTGAGATTGTAGGAGACGTTTGATCCCAGATAATAGCCGCGGGTTCGCAGCTCTCCGGCCGTCAATTCGGCGTCGCCGATATTGAACAAGAGCAAGGCCTGCACCGAGTTAACATCGGAACGACCGGCTCGATCGAACTCGTCCTTGATGACGTCAAGCAACCGACGATGGAGCCGCTCAACCAGTTTCAATGCCTCTAGATAGAGCGGCGTCAACTCCTCCGGATCGGGCCGAGTTGAGGCGACCTGAACCGCCTCGACGCTGCGATTTGCACTCATCATTATCCGCCTCACTGTTGTTCGCGGGTTTCTTCCCGTGTTGGTGATGACCATAATCGCTGCAATTGAAGATGGGCTTAAACGGCACGCTTAACAGCGGCTTACCAGCAAAGACTCGGTTTGAAGCTTAATAGAATCTAGCGCCGCAGAAAGATTGGCCTATCGAGGATCGACAGCATCCGCTGGTTTTGTTTGGTCCGCATCTCGCCTGCGTCGGGTCAAGGCCGCGGCAAGTTTCTCCTTGGCGCCCGCGGTGAAGCGACTCGAGCCGACTAGACGCTCGCCTGCAGCGGTGTTGCGGTTGGCACGGAGCTTCTCGGACCGATCCGCTTCGGCACGCACGGCAGCAAGCAACAGTGCGAAATAGACGCCGATCAGACCTATTTGGACAGCGATCGGCAACAGCCTGATGCCGAACGTGCCGGCGAAGATCGTATGCATGGCGATCTGGAACAAGGCCGCGTATAGCCAGATGACCAAGCCCCATGAGGTCAGCATCCAAAGGCCGACCGCGGCAACCAAATAGGCAACTGCGAGATTGATCGTCGCCCACTGCCAAGGACCGCTGAGCTCGGCAAAAGTGGCAGCTTCGCCCGCCGGGGCGATGCCGACGATCACCGCCCAGTGATAAAGGCCGAGCAGAATTAGGATCGCAGCCAGCGCCCGCCGATAGACGTTTTGCCAAACATCCAGGCGGGACTGTTCCTCATTCTGCTGTTGCTGTGACCCGATTGACAAACGATCCCTCAAATTCGACGCGAAGCAACGACCGGCGCAGCTTGTTTGATCGATGCGCCGAAATTACCCGCCCGGCGACCGTTGAGTGCCGCGTTTTAGACCTAGCCGCCCCGATGGTCGAGGGCGATAACAAAAAGACTAATCTCGGCGGGCATTTTGCGGCTCCACAAGCCGGTGATAAAAGGCGACCGATTTGGAATGGAGAGCCGAGTGAATGTCAGATGAGCGCCCCCTACTAGCGGAAGACGGGGCTGAGGCGGTGGATTTGAACACCATCCTTCGCGGTCGGCGGCTGCGTCGAACCAGGCGAACCGATTGGCTGCGCCGAATGGTACGCGAGACTTCGCTAAGTACAGACGACTTGATTTGGCCGCTGTTCCTGATCGAAGGCGACAGCCGGCGCGAGGATGTGGCGTCGATGCCGGGCGTCCAGCGGCTGAGCATCGACCTCGCCGTGGCGGCCGGGCGGGAGGCGGTCGAGCATGGAATCCCGGCAATTTCCCTGTTCGTGCAAGTGCCGCTCGCCAAGCGCGATGCGGCAGGATCGGAGGCGCTCAATTCACGAAACCTGATTTGCACGGCTTGCCGAGCGATCAAAGAGGCGGTCCCGCAGCTTGGCATCATCACCGATGTTGCGCTGGACCCCTATACCAGCCACGGCCATGACGGGCTGCTGATCGATGACGAGGTGGCCAACGACGCCACAGTCAGCGTCCTGGTCCGGCAGGCTCTAATCCAAGCCGAAGCCGGCGCCGATATCATCGCACCCTCCGACATGATGGACGGAAGGGTCGGCGCCATTCGCGCCGCGCTGGATGACGCTGGTTTCACCGACATTCCGATCATGGCCTATAGCGCGAAATACGCCTCCGCTTTTTATGGACCGTTTCGTGACGCGATCGGCACCTCGGCAGCGCTCAAGAACAACAAGCGTAGCTATCAGATGGATCCGGCCAATAGCGCCGAGGCGATCCGCGAGAC
Source organism: Kaistiaceae bacterium (assembly GCA_963667605.2). Taxonomy (GTDB): domain Bacteria; phylum Pseudomonadota; class Alphaproteobacteria; order Rhizobiales; family Kaistiaceae; genus JADLGL01. Next base: position 127,710 of record CAXXUZ010000001.1, on the reverse strand, counting down.
CGAGCGCGACATCGAGGAGGGTGCCGACATGGTCATGGTGAAACCCGGGATGCCCTATCTCGACATCGTTGCCCGTGTGAAGGAAGCCTTCGGGTTGCCGACCTTCGCCTATCAGGTGTCGGGCGAATACGCGATGATTCAAGCGGCCGCCGCCAATGGTTGGATCGAAGGCGAGCAGGCGATGATGGAAAGCCTGATGGCCTTCAAGCGGGCCGGCGCAGACGGCATTGTGACCTATTTCGCCCCGGCGGCGGCGAGAGTTATACGTCGCCAGGGTTAGCTCGACGGGTTGTTAGCCACCTGATCCGACCCCATCTGGGGGAACGCGGCAAGACGCACAGGCAAGTGAGGATGATGGTCTCATGAGCAATGACGACAGACCATTGGGGTCGCGTTTGGGTGCCGATCGGTTCGATCGCGCGGTCCATCCCGAGTTGTTCGGAGAGATCCTCGCTAAACGCCTGCTGGCCTTCGCCGTCGACGCAGCGATCGTTCTTGTGATCGCAATTCCGGTGTTCGTCGCCGTGCTGATACTTGGCGTTTTGACATTCGGCCTCGGCCTATTGCTGCTCCCTTTCGTGTTCGCGGTGGTAGCGCTCGGCTATCTGGCGCTGACCCTGGGCACCGGAGAATCGGCTACGATCGGCATGCGGCTAGTCGGAATCGAGATGCGCACACTTGGCGGCGAAAAGATGAACCCGCTCCTGGCGGTGCTCGAGGGCCTCGTCTACTGGATTCTCGTCGGGCTGTTGACGCCGCTAGTGCTGGTGGTCGGGCTGATGTCCAATCGTCATCGTCTGTTGCACGACATGCTGCTGGGAACGATCATGCTCAATTCCACGGAGCTCGCCGAATTGGAGCGCAGCCGAGGAACGTGATTGGCCATTCTCAGAATGGCCATCTGCAGCTATTCTGACTGGAGAATCTTTATCGTCGCTGGCAACGCCGATGACCAAACATCAGATTGACGCGCCGCAGTTCTATCTGACCGCTCCCTCGCCTTGTCCCTATTTGCCGGGTCGGGAGGAGCGCAAGGTCTTTACCCATTTGGTTGGCCAACGGGCGGCGGCGCTCAATGACATGCTGACTCAGGGGGGATTCCGGCGCAGCCAGAATATCGCCTACCGGCCGGCATGTGAGGGCTGCCGTTCATGCGTATCCGTTCGTGTCATGGTCGATGGCTTCGTCGCCAATCGCAGCTTCACCCGGATCAAGCGCCAAAATGACGACCTTGTAAGTACCGAGGTCGCGCCGAGCCCGTCCTCGGAACAATACTCGCTGTTCCGCCGCTATCTCGACGCCCGGCACCCTGATGGCGGGATGGCCGATATGTCGGTGCTCGATTATGCGATGATGATCGAAGATTCTCATGTCGCGACGACAATGATCGAGTACCGCTTCCGAGGCCCGGACACCGCAATCACCGGATCGGGCGAGGGTCAGGTGATTGCCACGGCGCTCACCGATATTCTCGGCGATGGCCTGTCGATGGTCTACTCCTTCTTCGACCCTGGCTATTCCGATCGCAGCCTCGGTACCTTTATGATCCTCGACCACATTCACCGGGCTCGGAGGCTCGGGCTGCCTTACGTCTATCTAGGCTATTGGGTCGAGGGATCACCGAAGATGCACTACAAGGAGCGCTTCCGGCCGCAGCAGCGTCTCGGCCCCCGCGGCTGGGAACGTGTGGAGTAAAGGACTGGCTACTGATCGACGCGCGCCCGCAAATGACGTTTGTAGGTGAATTGCAGGAGGACCTAACCCATCGCCTTCGTACCGAACCGGTTACTGCGCGGGAAGCCTTGCGGCGGCGGCCGTCCGGCCTGAGCGCGATCTCCATGCCAATCGTGTAACTCCTCAAGGGAGCGAGTGAAGGTGCGCCCCGAACTGTCGCTCCAAGAGAGGCCGGCTTCGCCGTCGATGATTCGAACGTCGGAGACGCCGCCGTCGCGATAGCGCTGCAGCCGCACGCCCTTACCACGTGGCAGTTCCGGCACTTCCGACAAGGGAAAGATCAGAAGCTTGCGGTTTTCGCCGATGATCGCGACCTGATCGCCCATGGCGGCCACGCAAAGCTTAGCCTCGACTGGCGCCGTGACGTTCATGACCTGCTTGCCCTTGCGGGTGTTGGCGAGGAGTTCCGCCTCACTGACGACGAAACCGCGGCCGTCTGTGGCCACTAACAATAGCCGGCGATCAGGATCGTGGGCGAAAACGGCGACCACATCGTCGCCATCGCCGAGATCGGCCATCAGACGGATCGGCTCACCCTGACCTTTGCCTCCGGGCAAGGCATCGGCGCTAAGCGTATAGAAACGACCGCTGGTCGAGAACACCAACAGCTTGTCGGTGGTCTCGGCATGGAAGGCGGTGTGAAATTCGTCGCCCGATTTGAAAGACAGGCCACCGAAATCGGAGAGATGGCCCTTCATCGCGCGGATCCAGCCGAGCCGCGACACCACCACGGTAATCGGCTCCCGTTCGATCATTGCAGCTTCGAGATCGCCTTCCACGTGCTCTGGCGCGGTTTCGAAACTGGAGCGGCGGCGGCCGAGATCGGTATCGGGGCCAAATGCCTTGCGAACCTTGTGGATTTCCCAAGCTAACGTCTGCCATTGCTGGCCCGCGTCCCCGAGAAGTGCTTCGACCTCTCCCCGTTCCTCGACAAGAGCGTCGTGCTCCCCACGGATCTTGACCTCCTCGAGCTTGCGGAGATTGCGCAGCCGCATGTTGAGGATTGCCTCGGCCTGGACATCGCTGAGCTCAAACCGGCCCATTAATTCTGTTTTGGGATCATCCTCCTCGCGGATGATGCGGATCACCTCGTCGAGATTGAGATAGGCGATGAGGTATCCGCCGAGCACCTGGATGCGATTGCGGATTTTCTCGTGCCGATGTTCGGACCGGCGGATCAGTACCCTGCGTCGATGATCGAGCCATTCGCGCAATACGCGCCCGAGCGGCATCACTTGGGGAACAAGGCCGCCGGACAATACGTTCAGATTAAGTGGGAACCGAGCCTCGAGATCGGTGAGTCGGAACAGCGATTCCATCAAGATCGCGGCGTCGACGCTGCGCGTACGCGGCTCCAGCACGACCCGAATATCGTCGGTGGATTCATCTCGGACATCAGCGAGCAGCGGCAGCTTCTTGTTCTGCAGCAGATCGGCGATCCGCTCGATCAGCCGCGATTTCTGTACCTGGTACGGTATCTCGGTGACTATTATGAGATAGGTGCCCCTTCCCTGCTCCTCGATTTGCCAGCGGGCGCGGACGCGAAATCGGCCTCGGCCGGTGCGATACGCCTCGACGATCGCGGCGCGGTCTTCGACGATGATGCTGCCGGTGGGAAAATCCGGGCCCGGCACCATCTCGACCAGCTTGTCGATGCCGGTGTTGGGATGTTTGATCAAATGTAGCGCGGCATCGCACAGCTCGGCTGCATTGTGCGGCGGAATCGAGGTCGCCATCCCGACCGCGATGCCGGAGGCGCCGTTGGCAAGCAGATTGGGGAAGGCCGCGGGCAGCACCAGCGGCTCGCTCTCTTCGCCATCATAGGTATCGCGGAAATCAACCGCATTCTCGTCGATGCCGTCGAGGAGGAGACGCGCAACCTCCGTCAGCCGCGCCTCGGTGTAGCGCATTGCCGCGGCATTATCGCCGTCGACATTGCCAAAATTGCCCTGGCCCTCGATCAACGGATAGCGAACCGCGAAATCCTGCGCCAGCCGGACCAAAGCGTCATAGACCGCCTGGTCGCCATGGGGATGATATTTGCCGATGACGTCACCAACGACACGCGCCGATTTCTTGAAGCCGGAGCCGGGATCGAGCCGGAGCTGCCGCATCGCATAGAGGAGCCGCCGGTGGACCGGCTTCAGCCCGTCGCGCGCGTCCGGCAGCGCCCGGTCCATGATTGTCGACAGCGCGTAAGCGAGATAACGCTCTTCCAGCGCCTCGCGAAGATCGATGCCCTCGATCTCGCCGGGAATCAGCTCGGTGCCCATGACTTCCGGACTATCAACACCTTCGAGTCATGGCAAAGGCGGTGCCTCAGCTTCTTGACTCCGCGATCAGCGCCAGCAAACGCCGGCGCTCAAGTGGCGCGACTATACCGCGCGGCTCATAAACATGCCGCTCGAGAAAATAACCGGTGAGCGCGAAGGCTCGCAGAATGTCGTCGGTTTCGGGCGCACTCGCGGCGCGATCGAGTAGGAAGCCGGGTAATTGCAATAACTTATCCTGGTAGGCTGCACCGGTTTGGCGGCTCACCGCACGGCCAGTCCTTGGCGAAACATAGGCGAGGTCATCGGTCGCGCCGGTGGCAGCGCAACGTGACAGATCGAGGCCAAAACCGAGGTCGTCGAGCAGCGCCAATTCGAACCGCACCAAGAGTTCACCGGCAGCCAGCGGTTCGGCGATCGTATCAAGGATCGCTGCGAGCGCGATGTAAAGAGGCGGGTTCGGATCGCGCTCGGGCAGCAGGCGGAGAAGGCTTGCCAACAATTGCAGCCCGTGGATGCCGATGGAGACGCCCATGAGCCGGCTGGCCCGCTCAATGGTTGGCTCGACGGCCAGATGGCCGAGATGCTCATCGAGTCTGGCGTGCCAGGTTACCGACAGCGAATTGCCCGGCTGGAGGAAGGGCTGCTGCCGACGCGAACGCCCACCGCGGACCAGGCCGAGATGCCGGCCATGCCCTTTCGTCATCAGTTCCAAGATCAGGCTGGTCTCACCATGACGGCGGGTCGCCAGGATGATGCCCTCATCGGTCCATTGCATCGCAGATCAATAATACGGACCAGGCCGCACGTCAGGTCTTCGGGAACTCCAACCCCATCTCGCGATAGCGCTCAGGGTCGTCGCTCCATTTCTCGCGGACCTTGACGAACAGGAACAGATGCACGGGGTGCTCGGCGATCTCAGCGATCTCAGCCCGGGCGGCCTGGGAGATTGCTTTGATCGTCTGCCCGCCTTTGCCGAGCACGATCTTCTTGTGGCCTTCGCGGGCGACATAGATCGTTTGCTCAAGCCGTGCCGAACCGTCCGGCCGATCCTGCCAAGAGGTTGTCTCGACCGTTGAGGTGTAGGGCAGTTCATCATGCAGACGCAGCAGCATCTTCTCGCGAGTGATTTCGGCGGCGAGATTTCGCAACGGCAAATCGGAGATCTGGTCCTTAGGATAAAGCCATGGACCTTCCGGCAGCGTGCCAGCGAGCGCATCAAGAAGATCGTCGCAACCGTCGCCGGTTAGCGCGGAAATCATGAAGGTCTGGTGAAAAGAGACGTTCCGGCCGGCCGTGTCGGCGAGCGCCAGCAATTTTTTCCGTTCGATCGTGTCGATCTTATTCAGCGCAAGAATCTTTGGCTGGGTCAAGTCCACCAATCGATCAAGAATATCCTCGACTTCCCCGTCTATTCCTTTGGCTGCGTCGACCAATAGGACCACAAGATCGGCGTCGCGGGCGCCGCCCCAAGCCGATTCCAGCATCGCCCGGTCGAGCCGCCGCCGCGGCCGGAAAATGCCGGGCGTGTCGACGAAGATGATTTGCGTTGGGCCGCGGACCGCGATGCCACGGATCGTCGACCGTGTGGTTTGAATCTTATGGGTGACGATCGAGACCTTGGCGCCGACCAAACGATTGAGCAGAGTCGATTTGCCGGCATTGGGGGCGCCGATCAGAGCGACAAACCCGCAATGTGTCGCTTCTTCCTTCGGCTGGTCGGTCATTTCGGCGAGGTTGTCCAAATGCCCTCGAGAAGCAATATCGCCGTCGCCGCCTCCTGCTCCGCTTCGCGCTTCGAGGACCCTTCGCCTGTAGCGGGGGGATGGCTGTTGAGCTCCACTTGAACGACAAAACGCGGGGCATGTTTCGGGCCGCTCTCGGTGACGACATTGTAGGTCGGCACTGGCAAACCCTGCGCTTGCGCCCACTCCTGCAACGTCGATTTGGCATCGCGAGGGGAAGAGTCCGATCCGGTCATGCGACGACGCCAATTGGCCTCGATCAGGGAGCGGGCGGCTTCCAGGCCGCCATCCTGATGGACCGCGCCAATTACCGCCTCGCATGCGTCGCCGAGAATGGTTTCCTTGCCGCGACCGCCGGAATTCTCCTCGCCCTCGCCGAGGCGCAGCGCTTCGCCAATGCCGAGCTCGGCTCCAATGCCGGCGCAAGTCTCCTTTCGCACCAGGCTGGCATGGCGCCGATGAAGCTCGCCTTCATCGGCATCAGGAAATGCAGCGATCAACATATCGGCAACCACCAGTCCCAGAACCCGATCGCCGAGGAACTCGAACCGCTGATAGCTGTCCAACTGCCCGGCCGGACCGAAGTTGGTTATCGCGCTGGGATGGGTCAGAGCCTGATCAAGCAGCGCGGGCTCTCGAAAGTGATAGCCCAGCCGAACCTCCAGGAGTTCGTTCCTTTGGCTGTTGCCCGCGGTCACAGCCCTTGGAATAGCCGATCTCCGCGAACGGTCCACGGCCACCTCCAGAACTCCCAGGCTCTGGCGCCCTCGTCGACTGAGAAGAAGATGACTTCGGCGCGGCCGACTAGATTCTCAGCCGGCACAAAGCCGACGCCGAATCTCTCTCTGGGCACCCGGCTATCGGTGGAGTTGTCACGATTGTCGCCCATCATGAAATAATGGCCCTCCGGCACCAAGAACACCTCAGTATTGTCGGTGGAGGAATTCGGAATCGAGTCCAGGATCTCATAGCTGACCCCATTGGGCAGGGTCTCGCGGTAACGGAGCGTGCGCGAGAAGGCGTTGGCGTTTTCGTCGCCTTCGATCAGTTCCATCTCAACCGGCTCGCCATTGATCTGCAGAACGCCGTCGATCATCTGAATGCGATCCCCGGGAAGGCCGGTCAATCGTTTGATGTAGTCGGTGGCGTTGTCGCGCGGCCATTTGAAGACGATGATGTCCCCCCGCTCCGGCTCCGAGGCCCAGAGCCTATCGCCGTCGAAAATATCCGGCGAAAATGGCAGCGAATAGCGGCTGTAGCCATAAGCGTATTTCGACACAAACAGAAAATCGCCGATCATCAGATTGTCTTCCATCGACCCGGACGGAATGCTGAAGGGCTGAAACAGGAAAGTGCGGACCAGGAGCGCCAGGATGAGTGCCTGGATAACAATCTTGAAGGTATCCCAGAGACCGCCCCGGCTCTTCTTTTTGGCCTTCTTATCTTCCTCCGGCTTCTCGTCGGCTACGCTCATACAATCGCTCCAATGGTCTGGACCCGGCGCCCCGACCGGACGGGTGATAGCGGCTCGCTTGTTGGGGCGCAACGCGTCATTGGCGGAGGCTCGTCTTTGCTTCCAGGTAGGCCGGAAGCGCTGCGATGATCACAAAGGCCTGCGCGATCGGAAAGTCGTCGGTGATCGTCAGGTGGATGCTGGGTTGATGGCGCTCGGGGATCATCGCCGCAAGCCGAAGCGCGGCGCCGCCCGAGAGCGCCATCGTCGGCTGGCCGGACGGGAGATTGACGACCCCCATGTCCCGCCAGAAGACGCCAGCGCGGAGACCGGTTCCCAGCGCCTTGGAGCAGGCTTCCTTGGCGGCAAAACGCTTGGCGTAGGATGCAGCCCGCTCCGCCCTTCCGTCCGATTTCTGCTTCTCGATCTCGGTGAAGATTCGGTCGATGAACCGGTCGCCATAGCGGGATATAGCCCGTTCAATCCGACCAATATTGATAATGTCGCTGCCAAGCCCGACGATCATGCTCCAGATGTCCCCCCGGTGATCGCCCGGGCGCGGTCCATTCGCTGCCGCATGCTGCGGATGGCCTCATCAAGCCCGACGAAGATCGCCTCGCCAATAAGGAAATGGCCAATGTTGAGTTCAGCGATGGTGGAGATCCGCGCAATCGGTTCAACAGTGTCGTAGCTGAGGCCGTGGCCGGCGTGGATCTCAAGGCCTATGGCCGCGCCTGCGATTGCGGCGTCCTCGATCCGTTTCAGTTCCGTCTCGAACGACTCGACCCCGGTCAGAAACGCCTCGCAATACCGGCCGGTGTGCAACTCTACCACCGGCGCTCCAATTTCTGCTGCCGCCTCAAACTGGTGCTGGTCGGGCTCAATAAATAGGGACGCCCGAACTCCAGCCTCGGTGAGGGCCGCCACGATCGGTGCGATCTGCGATTGCCCGCCGGCGACATCCAGACCGCCTTCGGTGGTGCGCTCCTCGCGCCGCTCCGGAACAACGCAAACCGCGTGCGGGCTGTGTCGGAGGGCTATAGACAGCATCTCTTCGGTGGCGGCCATTTCGAGATTGAGCGGCAGCGGGATCTCACGGCTCAGCCTTTCGATGTCGCTATCGGAAATGTGCCGACGATCCTCGCGGAGATGCGCGGTGATGCCGTCGGCGCCGGCGCGGACTGCGATCTCCGCCGAGCGGACCGGGTCGGGATGATCTCCGCCGCGGGCGTTCCTGATTGTGGCAACGTGGTCGATATTGACGCCGAGGCGTAGGTTCTCGACTGGTTTCATTCGAAGGCCCGATTATTCCGGCTTCGCGTCGGCGTGTCGCTCGGCGCGCTTCTCCGCGAGGCGCTCGCGGCGGCTCCTTTGATACAATCCGGAAGCCCAGCGGACGAGTACATAAAAGACCAGGCCGGAGACGATGCCGAGCGGGACTGCGCCGATGAGCATCGGGCGCAAAAGCGGCGAGATCGCGTCCCAGCCATTGGTCAGGATGCCCTCCGCGAAATCGGGCGGTGGTCGCTGCCGCGGACCTTCTCGCCAAAGGCCCTCAATTGCACTGCCGATACGGAACGTAATGAACCAGATGAGAGGGAAGGTCAGCGGGTTGCCGACAGCGGTGCCGAGCGCGGCGGCTAACATATTGCCGCGAACGAAGAATGCGAAAACAAAACTCAGGATGAAATGGAACCCGATGAACGGCGTGCATGAGGCCGCCACTCCGGCGGCGACACCGGCGGCGACAGCGTGTGGCGACCCGGACAGGCGCAGCACCCGCTTGCCGTAATATTTTAAGGATCGGCCGTAACTCCTTCTTGGCAGGAGGAATATCCGAACTTTCTCCCCGACTGCAGGGGGATCGCGTCGGCGGAACAGCACCTAGTACCTCTCCTCCTTAAAGATCGCGGCATGGGCGACAAAAGATCATGATTTCGATCTTTTGTCGCCGACAGCCGATCGTCGCGGCACCGCTATCTCCGACCCCTCTAACCGTCGACCCTGGATGCGGTGCTCACCATTGGTTGCCGCCGCAGCTCGGCAATGACCCTTGTCAGATGCTTCAGATCTGTGACTTCGATGTCGATCACAATATCGGAGAAATCAGGGGCCGAACGAACGATGCGGATATTGGAGATGTTGGCAAGCGACACGCCAATGATTTGCGCGATCCGAGCCAACGATCCGGGCTCGTTGCGCGCGGTTACCTTGATCCTGGCCGGGAACCGTTGTTCCGATCCGGAATCGATGGCCCACCGAACGTCGAGCCAGCGTTCGGGCAGGTCGTCAAATTCCTTCAACGCGGGCGATTGGATTGGGTAGACCGTCACCCCCTCGCCCGGCGTCATGATGCCGACAATGCGATCACCAGGAACTGCTCCGCCGGGGCCGTAGCGAATGGCGTCTCCTCCTTCAACTCCGCGGATCGGCACTGCCGGCACCCTCGGCTTGGCACGTTTGCTTCTACGCAAGGCCCGAGATCGCAAGCTTTGCTTCCGCTCCACATCTGGTACTGCGCGATGATTCGGATGCACTGCTTTGATGACATCGCCGGGCGGCACCTCACCGCGACCCACCGCGGCCAGCATGTCCTCAAGATCATGCTGCGCCAACCGCGGGAGCGCTGCCTCCAACGCTGCGTCGCTGATCTCCAATTTCGCCTGCTCGAAAGCGCGAACCAGCATGTGGCGTCCAATGCCTGCAAATTGTTGCCGAATTGCGATGCGGCTGGCGCGGCGGATTGCCGACCGCGCTTTGCCGGTGACAACGAAGTTCTCCCACGCCGGTTGCGGAACCTGGTTGGCGGAGCCGACGATCTCGACCTCGTCGCCATTTTGGAGTTCGCTGGTCAGCGGCATCGGCCGGCCGTTAATGCGGCAGCTGATGCAGGTGTTGCCAAGTTCGGTGTGGACAGCATACGCGAAGTCGATGGGCGTGGCACCGCGAGGGAGCGCAATCAAGCGACCCTTCGGCGTGAAACAAAACACTTGGTCCCGGAACAGTTCGAGCTTGGTATGTTCGAGAAACTCCTCGGGCGTATCGCCCTCGGCCAATATCTCGACCGTTCGCCGAAGCCATTCATAGGCTTGCACCTCGGCGTCAAACCCACCTACCCGGTGGCCGTCCCGAGCCGGTTCAGTCCCGCTATTTGGTGCCACCGCACCGTCCGGAGCAATGCCGTCCTTGTAAAGAGCGTGAGCGGCGATGCCATATTCGGCAACCTGATCCATCGATCCGGTGCGTATCTGCAGTTCGACGCGCTGATGGCGAGGCCCAATTACCGTCGTGTGGATCGAGTGATATTCGTTTTGTTTCGGAGTCGAAATATAATCCTTGAACCGTCCCGGAATGCTCGACCAGGCGGTGTGAATGATGCCAAGCACCGCGTAACATTCATCGACCGACCCAACGACCACGCGAAAGCCGAAAATATCCGACAATTGCTCGAAACTGATGGCCTTACGCTCCATCTTGCGGAAGATCGAATAAGGCTGCTTCTGCCGACCGATGATCTCGGCCTCAATGCCGCGTTCTGAAAAGCGTCGATGGAGGTCGGCCTCAATCTCCTTAATCAGACCACCCTGCTGCTCGCCAAGTTCAGCTAAACGGTTGACGACGGTTTGATGGGCCGAGGGATTGACGGTACGGAAGGCAAGTTCCTCGAGCTCCTGGCGCATGTCGTTCATGCCCATGCGCCCGGCCAAAGGAGCATATATCTCTAAAGTTTCCTCGGCGATCGGAAGCCTGCGTGCGGCCGGCTTGTGTTGCAAGGTCCGCATGTTGTGGAGGCGGTCGGCAAGCTTGACCAAGAGCACGCGGATATCGGCCGATATTGCCAGCAGCAGTTTGCGAAGGTTTTCGGCCTGCGTCGCTTTTCTTGACACCAGGTCAAGCTTCTTGATCTTGGTGAGCCCCTCCACCAGGCGCCCGATATCCTCGCCAAACAGAGTGTCTATCTCCGCCCGAGTGGCATCGGTGTCTTCGATCGTGTCGTGGAGGAGCCCGACCGCGATCGTCGCGTCATCGAGCTTGAGGTCAGTGAGAATCGCCGCGACTTCAAGGGGATGGGAAAAATACGGATCGCCGCTGGCGCGCAGCTGCGTGCCATGCTTCTGCATGGCGTAAACATACGCCTTGTTTAGAAGAGCTTCATCGGCGTCGGGATGGTAGCGTGTGACCCGCTCAACCAGCTCATATTGACGCATTCTGCTCCGGCGCCAATCGCGCCGCCCCGATCGCCGCCATCCGCGATAACGGCCGATCGATCATAATACAGGCGTTCACGAGGCGGTTCAAAACCGCCGATCGATCAAAAATCGTCCGACTTATCCGGTGGAACTACGCTCTCCAGACCCCGGAGCAGCTCCTCCTCCGACATCCGGTCAAAGGTGAGATTCGACTCGTCTTGCGGTGGCCGTACTTCCGGCATCTTGTCGGCCGTGATCATCGGCGTCACCTCGATTTCCGGCTCATCAACCTCAACATGGTGTTGCAGCGAATGAATCAGATCTTCCATGAGATCGCCGGGTGATACGGTCTCCTCTGCGATTTCTCGCAGCGCAATCACCGGATTCTTATCATTGTCACGGGGCAGCGTGGGCGGAGACCCCGCTGACACCATCCGCGAACGATGAGCGGCCAGCAACACCAGATCAAAACGGTTTTCGACCTTGTCGACGCAATCTTCGACGGTAACGCGGGCCATCGGTTCTCCTTTGGGCTGTTCAGCTCTGTTGATTAGGTGTCGTTCGCTAGATTTGCAAGGGATCTGACCCGTTTTGCCAATGGCCACATTTCCGTGACAAAGCCGGTCTATGCGCTTCTTCGCTGCAATCGCTATCGATAGAGCCCGCGAAGATTGCTCGCGCCGGAAGAATTCAGATCTCTTCCGCATGGGATCCTGCCACCGATTGCCAGCAGCCTAGCCAACCAAAACACTAGTCATTTTCAATATTATTTAAGAAACTGGATATTCGATACTATTTTGAGACGAGCAAATATTTGATCAAATATTTGATCCCAGAGAAAAGATTGCTGTCTTCATTGATGGCGCCAATCTATACGCGACAACCAAATCCTTAGGTTTTGATATCGATTACAGGCGTCTTTTGGTATATTTCTAAAAAACTGGCTATTTGCTGCGAGCCTATTATCACACTGCGCTTGCCGAGGATCAGGAATACTTGTCGATCAGACCGCTAATAGACTGGTTAGACTACAATGGCTACACAGTTGTGACCAAGCCGACCAAAGAGTTCGTTGACAATTCGGGGCGACGCAAGATCAAGGGCAATATGGACATGGAACTGGCGATCGGCGTTATAGAGATCGCTGATTCCATCGATCACATTGTGCTTTTTTCCGGCGACGGCGATTTCCGTTCTTTGGTGGAGGCGGTTCAGAGACGCGGTCGCAAGGTGACAGTGGTCTCGACCTTATCGACCAAACGGCCAATGATTGCCGACGAACTGAGGCGCCAGGCCGATCATTTCATTGAGCTCTCCTCGTTGCGCGAAGAGATCCGCAGAGACCCGCCGGAACGGGAATCGCGCCAAAATGAGGCCGCCGATGATTCGGAGGCTTTGTTCGAGGACGAGCTTGAAGAAGATTTCTGATCGGTCGCTGCTGTGATCGGAGCCTCGCCGACTGCCGCCGCCGAGCCGCATGTCGATTGCCCATTTTGCCCGCGCCTAGTGGCTTTTCGCGAGCGATGGCGAGGCTTGGAACCAGGCTGGCATAATGGCCCGGTCACGACCTTGGGCACCCGCGACGCCCGATTTTTGATCGTCGGCCTCGCCCCCGGATTGCGTGGCGCCAACCGGACCGGACGGCCGTTTACTGGCGACTACGCCGGTGAGCTTCTCTATCGGACCCTGATCCGCAGCGGCTTCGCATCGGGCGTATACAAGGCCAGTCCCGATGATTCACTGGTGCTCGTCGACACTGCGATCTCGAATGCGGTGCGCTGCGTTCCACCCGATAACAAGCCGACGCCGGAGGAAATCAGAACCTGCCGGCCGTTTCTCGCCGCCACAATTCAATCGATGCCGAACCTGGCGGCAATCCTGGCGCTCGGCCGGATTGCCCATGACAGCTCCGTCACGGCACTCGGTATGTTGCGTTCCCAGACACGCTTCGCGCACGGGGCCGTCCATGACGCCGGGCAGGGCGTAACGCTGTTCGACAGCTATCATTGCTCGCGGCTGAACACGAATACCGGGCGGTTGACGGAGGACATGTTCGTGGCCGTGCTGGAACGGATTCGAGCGCATCTTTAGCCGGCGTCACACGTGGCGAGCGCTAGCCCTTCTCCTTCATGATCCGTGACTTCTCGCGACTCCAGCTGCGCTCCTTCTCGGTCTGGCGTTTATCGTAGAGCTTCTTCCCCTTGGCGAGGGCGACCTCAATCTTGGCTCGGCCACGATCGTTGAAATATATCTTAAGCGGGACCACCGTCATGCCTTCGCGATTGACGGCGTTGGTGAGCCTTCTGATCTCGCGCTTGTTGAGCAACAGCTTCCGCGGCCGCCGGGTCTCGTGATTAAAGCGATTGGCCTCGAGATATCCCGGGATGTAGGCGTTGTAGAGCCAGATCTCGTCGCCAGTTTCACCGGCATAGGCCTCACCGATCGTCGCTCTTCCACCGCGAAGCGACTTCACTTCGGTGCCGGTGAGCACAATCCCGGCCTCGAAGATCTGTCCGATCTCATAGTCGAAGCGAGCGCGACGATTGACCGCTGCGGCGCGGCGCGGCTTCTCTTTGGCTTTTCCTGCCATCCTCGCCGCGATCTCAACCGATTAGGCCGGCGTGGCGCATGGCAGCCTTTATCTCCTGCTTGACGCCATCGCTCGGTTCGACCAGAGGCAAGCGAAGTTCGCCGCTCATCTTGCCGAGCAGCGACAGCGCATATTTTGCGCCGGCCGGATTGGGATCGAGGAACAAAGCCCGGTGCAAAGGCATCAGCCGATCCTGCAGGCTTAACGCAGCGGCGAAGTCGCCGGCGAGGCACAAGGTTTGAAACTCCGACATTAGCCGCGGCGCGACATTGGCTGTGACTGAAATGCAGCCATGGCCGCCATGAGCCATGAAGCCAAGCGCGGTGCCGTCCTCGCCGGAGAACTGGATGAAGTCCGGACCGATCAAATGGCGGTGCAGACTGACGCGCTCGAGATCGGCGGTGGCATCCTTCACGCCGGCGATATGGTCGAGCGCGGAAAGCTCGGCCATGGTTTCGACCGACATGTCGATCACCGAGCGCGGCGGAATGTTGTAGATGATGATAGGAATGCCGACGGCGTCGTTAATCGCTCGGTAGTGCGCCAGCAGACCGGCCTGGTTGGGCTTGTTGTAATATGGCGTCACCACAAGCAGGGCGTCGGCCCCGACCCGCTCCGCCTCGCGGCCGAGCTCGATCGCTTCGGTAGTATTGTTCGAACCTGCGCCCGCTATCACCGGAACGCGACCTGCCGCAACCTCTATGCATAGCGCGATCACACGGCGGTGCTCGGCGTGGCTCAGCGTCGGGCTTTCTCCGGTGGTGCCCACCGGCACCAAGCCATGCGCGCCCTCCGCGATTTGCCATTCGACGAAGTCGGAGAAGGCGGCCTCGTCGACGGCATCATCGCGCAGTGGCGTCACCAGAGCGGTGAATGAGCCTTTGAACATGTCTTCTTCAGACCGCAATCGGCCCGATTACCTGGCTTGAAGGAAGGTCGCGCGGGACCATAGTCGTTGCACCCAGACCCGGCAACAAGCAGCCTGAGCCCGTCGCTCAAGCATTTGTTCTCCCCGCCTGCCTTAGTTTCGGCAAAGCTTTAGCGAGGATTGCTGTTGGGGGGCCGAGCAGCAAGGGCCCGGCAAGGCTTTGGGGTTCGGTTGTCTGGTCCAGCGAAATCGGAGCGATTGCTTCGCATGACCCCGCGCCGTGGCTTCACCGGGGCGGGTGTCGCCGCGGTTCTATCCGCCGGCGTCCTGATGCCCGCCGTCGCTCAGGTTCCAGCTCCGTTGCCGCAGCCGGCCGATATCGGGTTGGCGCAGATCGCGCCACCGATCCCACGCCCGCATCCGGAGCGTGTCACGAACGACCCGATCGGTGATTTTCTGGGCGCTGCTGCAGCCCTGTTCGGTCTCAACGATGAGGCTGACGGCAACCCGCAGCCGCTGCTAGTCGATCTCACGTCGCCAGACTTTCTATTGACTTCCGCCTATCGCCGGCTCCGGGCAGCCGACTACGATTCCGCTGTGCGCATAGCCCGAGCGATGGTCGACCCGGCCGGCGTGCTGCTGATCGAATGGCTCATCGCCACTGACGGATATCCCGATACCAGCTCCGCGCTATTAGCCGAGGCGGCTGCGGCAGTGCCGGATTGGCCCGACCAGACCTTGATGCAAATCCGGTTCGAACAGGCTCTGGCGCGGGAGGAGCTCTCGGCCGGAGCGCTGATCGAAGCGCTTGCTGGGAAAGGGCCGGTGCTGGAATCGACCACGATCCTTTTGGCGCAATCCTATCTCGCCCTCCGCCGCGATGAGGAGGCTGCGGCGCTGATCCGCCCCTACTGGCGGGAGCGGAGTTTCTCCCGCCAGACCGAGGACACTGTCCTCGCCGAGTTTGGACAATATCTCACCGCGGACGATCATCATTGGCGGATGAGCCGCCTCTTCTATGATGGCGAGAACGAAGCGGGCCTCCGCGCGGCGGAGCAACTCAGTGCCGATACCCAGAAGCTGGCCATCGCATGGTCCGCGGTCAATGATGGCCGCAGCAACGCAGCGGCTCTGCTAGCGGCGGTTCCGGCCAACCTCCGCTCCGATCCCGGCTATCTCTATGCGCTGCTTCGGCTGTTGGTGCGCAGCTCCGCCGTCTCGGAGGCCGCGGCGTTGCTGATGGTCACGCCGACCGATCCTTCGGTGTTGATCGACCCTGAAGCTTGGGCAAGCCAGCGCCTGTTCGTAGCGCGACAGCTGGTTGATCGTGGTGACGCCGCGACGGCCTACCAGATTCTCGCGGACCACTCGGCCCAACGGCGAACCAATATCGTCAAGATCGAGTTCCAGGCCGGTTGGACCGCGCTTCGGCTGCTAGGCGACCCAGAGAGCGCGATCGGCCATTTCGAAACCCTCGCGACAAGCTCGACATTCCCGCTCAGTCAATCTCGAGCCCATTATTGGCTCGGACGAAGCTATGACGCGCTCGGCGACGCCGGCAACGCCCAGCGGAACTTTGAGATCGCAGCCGGCTATCACACCAGTTTCTACGGCCAACTCGCGATCACGCGGCTCGAGGGCGATGAAATACCGCTCGCACCGGAGCCGGCTATCAACGAAGCCATGCGCGCGCAATTCGCCGACAATGATTTGGCGCAGGCGATGCTCTGGCTCTACGGGCTGGACCGCCGCGAAGCCGCCGACCTTATCGCGCGATTCCTTGCCGATACGCTTACCGATCCAGTCGAAATTGCTGTTTTGGCGCAGTTGGCCGAATCGCGAGGAGATCATCAGCTCGCCCTCCAGATCGGCAAACTCGCGGCCAATCGTGGCTTGGCGGTCGACAGCGTTGCATTCTCGACCGCTGTCATCCCGGACGAGATGGCGAGCGATCACGTCGAGCTGGCGCTGATATTCGCCGTGGCGCGGCAGGAGAGCTCGTTCAACATTTCCGCCGAGAGCACGGCCGGTGCCCTTGGACTTCTGCAAATTCTGCCGGGCACGGCCCGCGAAATGGCGCGGCTTGTCGGCCTGCCTTATTCCGAGGCGCGTCTTACCGCCGATCCGGAATACAATGCCGTGCTCGGCGGCGCCTATCTCGGGACGCTGCTGGATCGATATCGCGGCAATCATGCGCTGGCGCTGGCAGCGTTCAATGCCGGCTTCACCCGCGCCGACCGTTGGATCGAGATCTATGGCGATCCGCGCTCACCGAGCACTGATCCGATCGACTGGATCGAGCGCATTCCGTTCGATGAAACCCGCAACTACATCATGCGAGTGCTGGAAAATTTGCAAGTATACCGGGCGAGACTGGGAGACCCGTCGCTCAATCTTGCAGCGGATCTCGGTCTTTAGCCGCCACATCCCCGCTCGCCGTCGCTGCCAGTGAGGCGGCCCGGTTGATCCATTCGGACCTTTCGATGCGGCCAACGTAGCCAACAGTCTCTCCCACCCAGTTCTGTTGCGCCGGTGTCCACGCGGCAATCTGGTCGTAGCGATAGATGCCGAGTTGGTTGAGCTTCTTCTCGAAAGCCGGCCCAACTCCCTTGATCTTCTTCAGATCGTCGTGATTGCTTGGCGCTTCGGACAGGCCCGGCGGGCGATCGCGGCCGTCCAGTCCCAAAGCCGGCCGCGGTTCAACGAGGATGCTCGCGGCGGCCTCGATGTCCGGATCGGCCGCCGACCGTAGAGGACTAGGCTTCGCCTCATCGGCAGGTCCGCTCTCGATCGGAGCTGGTTCTCCCTCTGACCAAATGTCATCGTGACCGGAACGTGCAGTGAAGAAATGCGGGGGGAAATCCCCGGATGTCTCCGACGTCGAAGGCTCGGTCGGTCCGGGCTCGCTATCGATCCCCTCCGACCGCTGCGAACCGCCCAGAGGCGGCCAAGCTCCGGGCGCCCGGACCCATGGCTCTTCGTTGGTCGGAGCATCGGTTCCGTCGGTTCGGCCTGCCGACGAGCGAACCGGCTTCGAGATGGTTCGCGGCGGAAGGTCTTTGTCAGCGGCGGCACCGGGAACTTCGGCCGCTGGCGCTGCGGGCGCTGCGGTTGGCTCGTCCTTGATCGGTGGCCTTTCCCCAGCCTTTCCGGGCTCCGCTGATGCCGGCGCGTTTCGATCAATCGATTCGGGCGCCGGTGTCGCCAGACGTTGATTACGCGAAGCCCGCCACGCAGCCGCCAGAGAGCTCGAGCGCACTCGCTTTCGTAGGGTTTCGGCGGCGTCCGAGTGTGAGGTCTGCGAAGCTGTCGACTTACCGGCAGCAGGTGACGAGCCTCCGGCAGTGCTGCTTGCCTCCAGCGCCGCCGGCGGACCCTTTTGGAAACGTCGACCCAATGCGTCGGTCAGCTCCCGCTGATCGAAGGCATAGTCGCTGCGGTCGATCGCCCGATAGAGTAACCAGCCAAGCAAGCTGCCGACCGCGAAGGCAGCAAACAAAGCCAGCCAAACTTCGCCAGCATGGCCAATCATCCTTCAGCCTCGTCCGGTGGGAGCGAAGGCGCGCCACGGACGGCCGGCGAAGCGACCCACCAACCGACCACCGTGCCGGCCAGAAGCGCGACCACGAGGAACGGCCAGTACTGCGACATCACGAACAGCAATCTATCGTCAGGGCTGGATTATCGTAAACTCAATACGCCGATTTTGTGCCCTGCCTTCTTCGGTTTCATTGCTTGCGATCGGACTCGTCTCACCATAGCCGACGGCAGCCAGGCGGTCAGCCTCGATCCCGGCTCGCTCCAGATAATCCACCACCGCCTCTGCTCTTATCTGGCTGAGCGCTTGGTTCCGCGCGGCGGTGCCGCCGGAATCAGTGTGGCCGCCGATCTCCACTTGCGCGTCGGAGCATCGCTGCAGAATCGAAACCAGCCGATCGA
The DNA here is from genome assembly GCA_963667605.2 of Kaistiaceae bacterium. Taxonomy (GTDB): domain Bacteria; phylum Pseudomonadota; class Alphaproteobacteria; order Rhizobiales; family Kaistiaceae; genus JADLGL01. Next base: position 108,921 of record CAXXUZ010000001.1, on the reverse strand, counting down.
TTCGTCCCTCGCTTTCCGGAGCGATCGCTGCCGAACCTTCGCTAAATTTGATGCCTCCCTCCCCGAGTTCGGCGACCAGCAATTCCCGACAAATCTGCGCCGAAACCTGGCTTTGCGCGGGCGATCCCGTGAGCGACGACGAAAACGAGAATTCAGCCGGCAATGCAGCTCTCAACTGCTCCTCAATCCGATCGATCGCCCCTTGATAGGGAGCCACTCCGGTCACGGACACTGCAAGGTCAATGAGCTCGAATCTACCAGCTTCCAGCCTACTAATGGCCTGGAGTCCCGCTATGACCGCGGCCTCGAAGCCCACCGGCGCGCCGCTGGCCAGCAGGGTCTCGTTGACGATCCCGAGCTGGGAGAATCGGAGGCCTACCTCCGTCGTGAACCGCGAGCGCGTTTCAGGCGACGGTACCACGCCGGTCAAGGTCACCGCTTCGGGACCAACTGCGGCGGTAAAGCGGTATGGCGATTCGACCGGGGCGCTCAACAGGACGTTGTTCAGGACCAAGCTCGCGGGCAATGTGCCTGCCAGCGCCGCGCGTAGGGATTCGTACGATTCGGAAGTCGCGGCGGCGCCGTTAATCGAAAAGGAGTGATCGCTGATCCGCGCCGACCCGCCGGACAAGGCGGCGACCTGGCTGAGTGCGAATTTGGCAGCTCCGATCCAATCCATCCTCGGCGCGCCGTCGGCGATCTGCAGCCGATCTTCGGTTTGCTCGACGCCGAACAGTCGGATGGCTTCCGCGAGGACCTCGATTCGGGCTTCCTCCGAGGGCATGAAGCCGATCAATTCAACGCCGTCGCCGGAACGGACGACCTCAAGCACATAGGCCGCGGCGACCAACGGGGCGACATCCTGATAGGCGATGGTTAGACCGGCGGGCTGCTCCGCGGCGAGAAGGGCCAGGGCGGTCTCATAGGCTTCCGGTGATCGCGCTCGCCCAGAAATGCTCAGGCTTGAATCGGTCAGAACCACCTCCCCCGAACTGAGGAGCGAGGCAAGAAACAGCGCGCGGTTCGCCTTGTCCTCGAATTCAGGAGGCTGGCCGGACGCCAATTGGGCTCGGTCCTCGACAATAGCTCCGCCAAAAGCTGCGAATGTGGCCGAGGCGAGGAGATCGGCAATGCCGGTCGACGGAACAGAGCCGGTGATCACCGTGACCGCTTCGCTGATAGTCACCGACCACACATAGGGCCTTGCCAATGGCGGCAGGATCTCGGCGCGGATGACGGCAAAGCCGGGCGGCAATCCGGATTGGGTGATTTCGATCGCGTTTTCATAACGAAGAAGGTCGAAGGCAAGTCCCTCCGCTGAGATATCGAGCCCGGCCACCTCAACCGCGCCAGAAGCGAGATTGGCCAACACTCTGAGCGCGAATTCCACGCCGGATCGGAAATCCGGCGGAACGCCGCGAGCCAGTTCGGTGCGGTCCTCGACGGCCGTTTGGGGAAGAATCGCGGTCACCAGGTCCATGATGGTCGCCTGCGTGTCCGCCGACGGCACATGACCGGTCAAGATCACAAAGGCCCCGTCTTTTTCCGCCACCCAATTGAACGGGGTCACCAGCGGAATCAGTACGGTACGATCTCGTACAGCGGCGACCCCCCACACCGCCGCGGCGATTTCGCGAGCCTCAAGCCGCCGCACCTCCGCCTCCGCGGTCCCGGTCAAGATCACGTCGCGGCCATCGACTTCGACGGCCACCCAATTCTGGCCGGCCTGCTCCATCCGCATGGAAACGCGAAGACGCAGATCTTCCTCGATGTCGGTAGCGTTGAGCACCAATCCCACCGCCGCCAGTACGATGGTGACAATCAATGCCGATGCCAACCACCATTTCAGGGAGGTGACGATGAATCGGCGACCGCTCTTCGTCCCGGTCTGTCCCTCGTCTTCGGCTTTCCGATCGTCCGGCATGGGAGCCCGTACCTATCCTCGGCAGCCGATGTGCAAGAACGTCTAAGAGAGGACTCTCGGAATATCGGCGCGACAGGCCCGCGAGATAGCAAAGTCAGCGGCCGTGCGAAACCCCGGCGGGTCCGGGTGAACGCGCAACCGGCATAGGCGCGGACAAAGAAAAAGCCCGGCGGATTGCTCCGCCGGGCCATTATCGTCTTGTTGGAGCCGTTTAGTTGATTGGCACGCTAATCGTAAGCTTGGCATTAAAGGCACCGATCGGAGTACCGGCAGCGGTGTAGGCTCGCTCGTAAGTGAGAGCGGGGGTAATCGACAGGACCGAGCCGCCATACGGCCGGATGCGATGCGCCACGCCAAACTCCAGCTGACCGTCAAACGCTACCGGGCCATAATTATAGGCGACCTTAAACGTGGTGCGATGATTGCTGTTCCAGGTGAACACCCCGTCGCTAAACGCCCGGAAGTAATACCCGGCAGTGCTTCCTCCAGCCGGACTGTAGTTATAGCTGGTCCACTGATTGCTGTCGCGAGCGTAAACAACGCCAACCGTGACATCAGCATTGCCCATCTCCACCGACATACCGGCTCCCACAGCGTAGGCGGAGACACCGCCGACAATGCCAACCACCTCGACCTTGTCATAGCGAGCAGCAAGGTCAACTTCGACCGCGCCGAGATCGAAACCGACCTCAAGATCGACTTCCGGAGCCAACTCATGCGCACCGCCGTTGAAGGTATCGAAACCGATCTGGCCAACGAGTTTCACGTCCACATTGCCGCCGCTCCAATCCACAGTGGTCCTAAAGTTGGGCCAGAATGGAGCAAGCGGACCAGATTCGACACGGAAGGTGAAGGTTGCAATATTCGACGGTACCTTCAGCGTGATGGAGGAGCTGGTGAACGTCCAAGTATAGCCGCCCGGCCGACTGATGGCGAGAGAAGTCGACCCGCTGCCACTAATCGGCATTTTCACGGTTATGGTCTTGCCATTGGGGGTCTCGCGGGTCGCGGTCACCCCCAACTTAGCGCTCAGGCTCGAATCCCACGGATACAGCCCCACGATCGGTAGCCAAGCATAGGGATCGCCGTTGACGGTCTCCTTGGTAACCGTAGCCGGGCTGGTGCCGTAATCGAGTTCCCAACCGAATTCATACGTCGCGGTTGCGCTACCAGAGAAGCGAAAACACCAGTCGGTGAATTGGATGCCCTTGCCGCTTGAGCAAGATTCGAGATAGTTGGCAGTAGCCGTAACAAGGCCGCTCATAGGATCAGCCGCCTGGGCGGAGCCCGAAGCGGAGCCAACGGCCATAACTGCGGCGGCAGAGCCGAGAAGAAGCTTTCTAAGTCTCATGTCCGGACCTCCAGAAGGTTCAAGTCAGGGGCAGGTTTTGGTTCTCAATGCTCCCGGACAAGTCCGGTTACTTGAGCGCCTGCGAAGTATCCGTCCCCCACGACAGTTCGACCAAGTTGCTGATCCCACCGCAGGGCCATCGACCGTCGAACAATTCCCGCGAGTCGCCTCACGAATGCATCCGGACCATACCTGACGCTCCCGGTCGCGCAACGCCAATTGCCCAAGTTTTGCCCAGTTCGGCGCGCTTTCGCTTCGCCTGTTGCAGATATACAACGTAGTTTTACAAGCCCATAAGACGATATTTACCAACGGTTTACGTTGTTCTTGCGGCGACAGGCCGACGCGACGTACTCAGCTGTTTTGGGTCACTGCCTTGAATTTGCCTCAACCGCGCCAGCTTTCGCCCGGTCGCGGACCGGCCCCGACGAGTCTAAGCGCGTCGCTGCGAACTCGGATCGGCGGCCCCGGGAGAAAAACGCGGCCTTGTGGAGCTTTTGGCTCGACCGACCTTGATCGCCGTCCCCGCCACCGTTTAACTGCACGGCGGAGAGGTGGCCGAGTGGTTGAAGGCGCTCGCCTGCTAAGCGAGTATACGGTTGAAGCTGTATCGAGGGTTCGAATCCCTTCCTCTCCGCCAGACTCTCGTCTAATCAATTGAAAAATAAGATAATACTGTTAGATGTCGTGGCTCTACCCACATACATACGCGCATGAAAATCGGGGCTTAGAGGCTCAATCGGGGCTATAGAGACTCAAAATGAGGCGGTTCCCTGCCCCCCCTGGAAATCTGTGGAACCCGCCGAATCATTCTGTATCCGGGATGCCAGCGGTCAAGCGCTCGCCTATGTCTACTTCCGCGACCAAGAAGGTACGGCCAAGGCGGCCGGTGTTCTGAGCCGGGACGAGGCGAGCCGTTCACCCGCCGACGAGTCCGCCTAGCCTCAGTTCGTCGCCTAGCGGATCGACAAGTTGACCGTCAATTCGCACCTCATAGTGAAGGTGGGGACCGGTCGCGCTGCCGGTAGCTCCAACGGCACCGATAATATCACCCTGGCGCACACGAGTGCCCGGTTCGATGCCGACCGCGATCGCGCTCTGATGGGCGTACATTGTGTCGACACCGCCATTGTGGAGAATGCGGGTGGTACAGCCGTAGCCGCTCTCCCATCCTGCTGAGATCACAACTCCATCACCGGCAGCCAAAATTGGGGACCCGTGTGGAGCTGACCAATCGACGCCCGCATGGAGCCGATAGGTCGCGTGAATGGGATTGCGGCGCATGCCGAAGCCAGAAGTGAGTTCGGCGCCGGCGACCGGCACTCGAAGCAGCTCAGGGGGCCGCCGGAACAGATCAACGAAGCCGATGACGAGAGATCTGAAATTCGGGGCTACACTTGGGCGTTTCTCACTTGACTGAGCGAGTGGCTCCGCCGTCCAAGTCAACAAAAGAGCAATGCTCAGTGCGGAAAAGGTGATGGCACGCCTAAGCCAAATCTTAACTTGCATCGGACGCTTCCTCCAGCGTCCGCACTTAGTTTATCTCAATCACCCGGCTCAAACGAAACCTTCTGCTAACCTTAACCGGCCGCATCAGCAACTCCGCCGCCGCTATGGGCGTTTAGGCGATGCGAGCTGAGCTGAGGAAAAGAGCTGATGTCTCCGGAAGAGCAGTGGAATGAGCTGGTCGAATACTGGCGCGAAAAGCAAGAGGCTGTGTTGGTCTTCTCGCTTTTCACCAATGGAATGATGAACACCGAGCGACTGGGTGAGTTCGAGTGGCTTCGCGAACAGGAGCGCCAAGCGCGCATTCGAATGGATGAGTTTCTCGATGCTTACCGATGACCCGATGCCTCGACGAGACAAGGCCAGGGAATCCGCTCAGGGCGGCAAGGGGCCTTTCCCTTTGGTTCGGGTGCCCGAAGCCGCTCGCGGCCGTCAGTGAGTCTCCAGCACGAACCACGCCGAAGCGCCGATCAGTCTCAAGAAGAGTGTTGACTCCGCTTCGAGGGCTGGCGCCAATGAGATGCCGGCCTGGGGCTCAGGGAGGATTTCCGGTGGTATTGTAGGTGTGCGTCGGCGATGGCCTACGGCTGACGAACCTCCGGTACATAACAAAGCCCGCAGGGAGCCGATCGGAGTTTTTGTCGGTCGGCTTCTTAGCTTGCCACCCGCACAGTCTCGGTCTTCATCGGTTGGGGCTACAGGCCAGCTTCAATCGCTGCTGACGATCGGCATCAGCGACTATCTCCTCGATAGCCTCGTCGACCCTGGCTTGGATCTCAATATCCGCAACCATGATGTCGAATAAGGCTTCGACCTTAGTATTGTATCCATTTGCTTCTTGCTTCGGATACCGCATCTCGCTCCCCACAAGTGCGCTTCAGCCAGCAGCAGCCACCTTGCCAACAATTGGCGCCATTCGGGAAGTTGGACCGATGAATGATCCCGGTATCCACAGCGACGGTGCCTTCGTCGTCAGCGCCGAGCCCAACGGCAATGACGTGATCTCCGAGTACCGCAATATCTACTGCCTGATCATTGCCCCCGGCTCGGTCAAACTGGTCCTCCCACTCTAGAGTCCCGGACACGAAGTCGTACGCTCGCACCATAAAGTCCGCGTTACTCCCATTGTTAACAAAACCAGCAACAAAAACTTGGCTGGCCCCAGCGGCAATGCTCAAAGCGGAATCGCGGCCTCCGGCCTTGTCTAACTGTTTCTCCCACAGCAATGCCCCATTGGAGGCGGTGTAGGCTCGAACTACGAAATCCTGGTCACCAGATTCATTGACGACCGTCCCGGCGACGCAAATCCGTTCTTGTGCGGCTGTAATAGCAAGCCCCGTGTCGTTGCCCCCGTTTACGTCAAATAGGTCCTGCCACAGGAAGTCATCGGTCGCGGCGTCTATGGCCCGCACCAGAAAATCCTGGTTGCCATTTTCGTTGGTGGTGTGCCCGGTCACAACGACTCGCCCTTCTTGCACCGCAATAGCCTGAGCAGAATGGGTCCCGTCATCTACGTTGCAGAAGGTATGCCTCCAGGCAGGCGACTCCATACGGTATCTTTGCCTTTAAACTGCACTCATTTTCACCGAGAAGAAGACAATCGCAAGTTGCTGGGAGGTTGTAGCGGCGGATTGCGCAACCTGCTAAGATGCCCTGCAAGATTGCGCTAGGAACGCTTTTTGGAAGACCCTGCGAGTGTGGAAATTTGCTGACGTGAGTTAACAAGGGAGCTGATGCGGTGGCCAGGACGTGGAGACGATATGCTCGGGATCTGGGAGCGCTTGCGGTTTGCTTGACCGTCGCGCTTGGTGTTGACCAAACTGGCGCCGAACACAATTCGCCCTCACCACCTCTTGGGCCACCGGTGGCAGCCGCAACCGCTGACAGCTCGCTGTCTTTGAACTGGCTACGAGGGCTGATCGAGGGGCAAGTCGATGCCGTATTGGCGGATATCGGCGGCGTGGATTGGGTGGAGGGGGGTAGGCCCACCGAATGCGGTTACGATTGCGTTCAAGTCCCCGTGCTGGCTGCGACGGAACGCCACGATAGGCCCAACGAGCGCATCGTCCAGTTCGATGGCAGTCTGGAGTTCCAAGGGAGTAGGTTCGGCTCTGGACGCACCATCGCCATAGACTTCCGAGTCAGGGCGTTTTGCGGCGGCTGGCGGGACGGAAGCGGCACCATTCGGTTGTTCGTCGATGTCGAGGCTCCGAAAATAACCCGAGGAGGCGCTTGGTGGGAAGTTCTAGTGGACTTCCTAACGGACTTCCTAATCCATACAGATATCTCGGACCGCATCGACGGCGCTGTTCTGTCGTCCATTCCACCACTGGGAGATGAAATAATTGACACCCCCTTCGAGTGTAGGTCTCTGGGCTTGCGTCACGACGGTGGACCTCAAAACGACGCGATTACTTGGGATGCTCCTCAACAAACTAGTATTAGCCCGCATTCCCCAAGTGACCGATCCATCTGATGCGGTTTCCGTCTGATTCCTGTGTAAGAATCAGTGGATTAGATCAGACGGAGAGTGGGTCGAATGCGGAACCTGGAGGGTGAGTCGGATCGGGGGCTGCTGCGGGCGTTTTTCGACCGAAGACTGAAGTTCGAGTTCCACGGTTCGCGGATCACGTCAGACGCTGGTCTGCTCGCCTATCGTGAACTGGACGAAGCCCTCGGCCTGACCACGCTGGCCGGTGACGTTATTGCTGACAGCCGGACCGGCAAGAACGGTTGGCACGGCATCATCGGTCTCCTTCGCCAATCCGTCTATGGTCGTCTTGCCGGGTACGAGGACGTGAACGACGCCGACCGGCTGGGGCGCGATCCTGCGATGCGGTGGATCGTCGGCGGCAGGGCTGTCGAGCGCGGCGGCGCATCGACCAGCCAGATGGGCCGGTTCGAGACGGAGTTACTCGCCACCAATGACAACCTCGCCGCGCTCGCTGACCTTTTGGGCATCTGGATCGACCAGGTTAACGAGCGCAAGCCGCCGAAGATTATCGTGCTCGACATGGACAGCTCCGTCAGCCCGACCTACGGTGACCAGGAGGGCACGGCCTACAACGGTCACTTCGGCTGCACGTGCTATCACCCGCTGTTCGTGTTCAACCAGTTCGGCGATCTGGAGCGTTGCGCCCTGCGTCCGGGCAACGTGCACAGCGCCCATGAATGGCGCGATGTGTTGGACCCGGTGGTCGCTCGATACCGGAACAAGACACTCCGGCGTTATTTCCGTGGTGACGCCGCCTTCGCCTCGCCCGAGGTTTATGAGTTTCTGGAAGCGGAAGGCTTCAAGTACGCCATCCGGCTTCTGGCCAACAAGGTGCTGCACGACAGCATCGCGCACCTGCTCAAGCGCCCCGTCGGTCGGCCGCCGAAGGAAGTTCGTCGGTATTACGCGAACTTCAGCTATCGGGCCGGTAGCTGGACGGAGCCCCGCCGGGTCGTCGCCAAGGTGGAGTGGCACTCAGGGGAACTGTATCCCCGCGTCGGCTTCATCGTCACCAACCTGAGCCGTCCTGCCGAGCGGGTTGTTGCGTTCTACAATCAGCGCGACACTGCCGGGCAATGGATCAAGGAAGGCAAGAACGCCATCAAGTGGACGCGGCTGTCATGCCGTTCGTTACGCAACAATGCCGTCCGGCTCCAGCTGCATGCACTCGCCTATAACCTCGGCAACTTCATGCGTACCCTGGCGTTGCCCGATACCGTGGAGCAATGGTCGCTGACGACGCTGAGGGAGAAGCTGGTCAAGATCGGTGCGAAAGTTGTCAGCCATCGCCGGTACGTCACATTTCAATTGGCCGAGGTTGCAGTCCCAAGAAGCTTGTTCCAGAAAATCTTGAGCCTGATTGATGATCTACGACGAAGACCCGCTCCGGCGTAGGCCGAGGGAATCGACGGCAAGGAGATTGCGACACGAGAGGTGTGTCTGGATGGCAAGAGAAACGACCAAATGGCCTTCCACGCGCTGGCCGATTACCAAAATCATGTCATCGGATGGCTGCAATGGGAACAGAGTTCCCTTGGAGATGGGGCCGTGGTACGATTTCCGCGAATTTGGATGTCATCTGGGGAATGTCGGCTAAGAAGTCGGCCTCGGTGAGGGCAAGGCCGGTAGCAAGGGTGGCGAACAATGTCGCGGCCCCGGCGCCAGTGCCATCAGGATCGTCGCCAGTGGTGTCGTCATAGATGAAGCGGTCACTGGCATCTGCAGCGGCTGAGCCAATGTGGAAGGCAGCCGCGGCCAGGACGCCGGTCGGGCCGGCCTGGGTGAAGATCGCATCATCCACTCTGATGGTGTCATCGGCGACATTGAAGTCGATAATCCGATCGACATTGTTGGTGCCATCAAGGCCAGTGTTGAAGACAAAGCTGTCACTGCCACCGAGGCCGGTCAGGACATCATTGCCGCCCTTGCCCTTGAGGGTGTTGGCACCCTTGTTGCCGGTGATGGAGTTGGCGAACGCATTGCCGCTGAGATTGATTGCAATGGTCTTGTTGCTGCCATTGGTGGTCAGGACCTCTATCTCCTGACCATCCTGTAAGGAATAGCTGGTAGCGGCCAGAACCCGGTCATTGCCTTCACCGACCTTCTCACTGACCCGATCGCCGGAATTATCGACAATGTAGAGATCATCACCGCGAAGGCCGGCCATGTTGTCAGCATCGCCCTTGCCATCAAGGACATTGTCGCCTCTGTTGCCCTTCACGATATTGGCAAACTCATTACCAGTCAGATTGATCGCAGCTGTGCCACCGCTATTGGTGGTCGATAGGATCTCAATCTCCTGGCCGGCCAGCAAGGCATGGCTGGTCGATGCCAGGACCCGGTCATTGCCGCCACCCACTGCCTCAAAGACCAGGTCGCCAAGATTGTCGACAATGAAGACATCATTGCCGCCGAGACCAGCCATGATGTTCGCCCCACCCTTGCCGTAGAGAACATTGTTACCTCTGTTGCCCTTCAGGATATTGGAAAAACCATTACCAGTCAGATTGATCGCAGCCGAGCCACCGCTATTGGTGGTCGATAGGATCTCGATCTCCTGGCTGGCCTGTACGGCATAGCTGGTCGATGCCAGGACCCGGTCATTGCCGCCTCCCACCGCTTCAACCGTCCGGTCACCGACATTGTCGACAAAGTAGCGGTCATTGCCGCCGAGGCCGGTCATGGCGTCGGCGCCACCCTTGCCATCAAGGTCATTATTGTTGTTGTCGCCAATCAGCGTGTCATTGCCACTGCCGCCAGTAGCGTTCTCAATCGAGGCCAAAGTGTCAGTGTTGATCTCTGTCCCGGTGGCAATGCCGGTGGTGAGATTGACATTCACGCCAAGGCTTGTGCTGCCATAAGTGACTGCGTCTTTGCCCGGTCCGCCAACATAGACATCATCGCCAGCTCCAGCACCGCCATTGATGGTGTCATTACCCGAGCCACTATCGACGATGTCGTCTCCAGCCCCGGCATTCAGGGTGTCATCGCCCGAGCCGCCATGGAACTCGTCATTGTCGCCGGCACCCCCTATCAGCCTGGAAGAACCAAAAATCCAAGCCGAGCCGGAATCGTTGATATCCGGCGCCTTGATATCCAGGTCGACAAATTCATAGTCGCCTACACCGAAAATACCCGGCAGAACAGGACCAGAATACGAGTGCGATGACTGAAAATCTGACTGAATATTGTGCCAGTAGATCGCCATATTATGTTCAGCACCGAATACACTCCCGATATCATCGTTGTCGATATTTCGTAGCGAAATTGAAACCGTACGAAATGATGGCGTCCTCTCAGGGGTATAGAAGGAATGAAACCGAGACTAGAAAATTATCCTCGTCACTGAATATTGTGCCAGTAGATCGCCATATTATGTTCAGCACCGAATACACTCCCGATATCATCGTTGTCGATATTTCGTAGCGAAATTGAAACCGTATCGAAATGATGGCGTCCTCTCAGGGGTATAGAAGGAATGAAACCGAGACTAGGATACGCGACATTATCCTCGTCATGGGCGAAGCCGACGTAGAAGTTCGAAGGAGTGGTTAGAGAGAAATCGCCGGGGTTCCCTGCAACAGAATAATCATAGTTTTCGTTGAGGAAACTCGACCCTGATGTGTCGGTGAAAAGAAGTTCATCTATGCCGGATGAGGCAATCGAAATAATCAAAAGCTCAACGCCCGGTATTGCAGCAAAATGTCGAGCGTCGACCGCAGTCGAGCGAGACTCCGACAACGCTGAGTGAATACTGTCGGCCATTACGCCACCGAGACTGTGTCCGGAGACAACTACTCGGCTGATCCCGTTATCAGAATCACTTACATAGGCGAGAACCGCGTCTATCAAATCGTCAAATAACACATAGTGATGCCGGATCATATTGACCGCTGCCGGTAAACGCTTGGCCCAAGAAGAATGTATCAAACCCTGAGTCGCTTCCCCTAAAGGCGAGCATCAATGTTCCAGCGTCATTGATGGCAACAAGCGCTTGAGCGTCAGTGTCTCTGCCGAAAAGGCCGTCTTCCGTGAACAGGTCTGCGTTCGTGCCTAGGGGGTCGCTATCGAGCAGCGTCCATCCCTCCTCATTCAGATAAGCTCGATAGCGATCATCCATACCGAGATCGTCGTCATCGACCCCTCTATAGGCCGCTCCGATGTACTGATCGCCATACACCGCTCGCGCGAAGAACGTTCCGTCCAGGACGTCCTGCGCAGAGACATGAGGCGAGCTGACCTGATCGTTCAGGAATGGCACGTCGTCGTTGACTATGGTGCCGATCGCGGTCCCGTCGCCGATCGTGGCACCTGACGGCGAGACCAGCGTGACAATGATGGTCTCATCGCCCTAAACATCATTGTCGGAATTGGTGTCCACATTGAGGTAGGTCGAAGTGCTGCCTGCCGCGATCCTGACAAATCCTTGCCAGCTGACGTAATCGTCATAGTCCGCCGTCCCGTTGTTTATCGTGAAGTAGACGGTTACTTCTTGATTGGTCGCCGCGCTCAGGCTCACCCGGAAGGCTAGCGTCCCTCCCTCTGTGACGCTCGCATCGGCAATCGAGACCGTCGGTTGCACCACGTCGTCGTTGACTATGGTGCCGATCGCGGTCCCGTCGCCGATCGTGGCACCTGACGGCGAGACCAGCGTGACAATGATGGTCTCATCGCCCTAAACATCATTGTCGGAATTGGTGTCCACATTGAGATAGGTCGAAGTGCTGCCTGCTGCGATCCTGACAAATCCTTGCCAGCTGACGTAATCGTCATAGTCCGCCGTCCCGTTGTTTATCGTGAAGTAGACGATTACTTCTTGATTGGTCGCCGCGCTCAGGCTCACCCGGAAGGCTAGCGTCCCTTCCTCTGTGACGCTCGCAGCGCGCTCAGGCTCACCCGGAAGGCTAGCGTCCCTTCCTCTGTGACGCTCGCATCGGCAATCGAGACCGTCGGTTGCACCACGGGGACCGTGATCGCCACACCAGCACTGGCGTTATTGCTCTCTTTGCTTTCATTGATTCCGCCCTGATAGTCGGCCACTACGCCGATGAGGTAGGTGGTGCCTGGCACCACCCAGCTGGGGCGCGTGATCGTCGCGGTAGAGTTCCAATAATATCCGGCCGTGGAATGCGTATAGTAAATCGAAGTCAGCAACGTGTCTAATGTCGATATATAGTTGTTGGTCGAAAGATAAACGCCGCCATAAAACGCGGAAGCATTGCTAGTGGATGGAATCTAACGCTTGGTGCCCCCGTCTGACAGCGGCGATGATTTTGTCGGGATCCTTTGTCCAGATGAAGGGCTGCGGATCGTTGTTGGTGTGTTCGAGGAAGCGGTTGATGGTGGCCTGGAGATCGACGATCGAGTGGAAGACGCCGCGCTTGAAAAAATAGGATTCTACGTCAGCCAGAATCCAGACGAGCTGTGCGAAATATCTCTGAATTTGATCGTATGGAGTCTCAGCAATTACATGTTCGAGCAGTTCATTCGCAATCCGATATTCTCGAACGAAACGCGAATATTTGATAATATTGTTCTGGACGCCGCGGACGTCGACCTCGACGTCCACCCGCGATGGACCAACGGGCTCAAATACGCCAGAAGCGTCTACGCGACAATCAACGAGCGCGACCGCATCTTAAACGTATCTGAGGTTGTCAACCCCGAGAGGCTGGGCAATACCACCACAGGTCTCGTCTCTCCCCGAGTGACTTATTTCGACCTGACCGACGGAAAGAAAGTCATCAAGAAACATCAGTACTTTGGCAACACTGCAAAAGCAAACTCGACCGTCGAGGCCTTCTTCAAGAAGGTGCTTCATGGAGATGCTGGCCTGCCAATTCAGGGAACGAGCTACAATACTGACAAGAACGTTCACGAGCTGAGCTGATCCCGTTTCCACCGGCAACGTGTCACTGCCCGCCTTAAGGGCGTCTCCCGACGCGGACGCAGCGAATTCTGAAAGGGTGCGTGACGATAAGACCATCCATCGTGCTTGGTATGGTCCAGCGTGGCGGTGCTCGCCGCCAATGTTGTTCATGCGTGGAGCATACGACCGTCTAGAAATTCCGCGAAGCGTCACATCGGGTCCATGGGTCAAGATCCCATTTTACCCCTTCGCCGAGCAAAATCGCCGAGGGCAAAAGTCAGCGCGATGCCTAAGACCCCAGCAATCGGAATCGATACCCCAAGATCTGGCGGCAGCAGCACCGCCGCGGCCACCACAACGGGTACAATGGTCAGAAGTGCCGGAGCCAACCGCGCCTGAACGGAGTGTCCGTCGTCAGGTAATTTGGAACCGATGAGCGGCCTGATTTAAGAGAGGGTTCGGCCCATCTGGTTGGTCATTTTATGCGGCGGTTTTGCGGTATTGCAAGCGCCGGGTTTGTAGCGTCTTTTGTTTGATCTTTTCTCTTTTCAACAGGATGGTCTGGCCGCGCCCGAAGTAGACATCGGCCGGCGTGAGGTTGCCCAGGCTCTCGTGGTAGCGGTGATAATTGTAGTGGCCGACGAAGGCCTCGATCTGTGTCTCCAGGTCGCCAGGCAGATAGTAATTTTCCAAAAGGATGCGGTTCTTCAGGGTTTGATGCCAACGCTCGATCTTGCCCTGGGTTTGCGGATGATAGGGAGCGCCGCGAATGTGCTCCATATCGCGGTCGTCGAGCCATTTGGCCAGATCGTCGGCGATGTAGCTGGAGCCGTTGTCAGACAGGAGCCGTGGCTTGTGAATGACCGTTGCCCGATCGCGACCTGACGCCTTGAGCGCCAGTTCCAGCGTATCGGTGACGTCCTCGGCCTTCATCGTGGTGCAGAGCTTCCACGCGATAATGGTGCGCGAGAAGTCGTCGAGCACGGTGGAGAGGTAGAACCAGCCCCAATCAATGACCTTGAGGTAAGTGAAGTCGGTCTGCCAGAGCTGGTTTGGCGCCGTGGTCTTGTCCTGGAACTCGTCGGACGCCTTGAGGACGATAAAGGCCGGGCTGGTGATCAGATCATGGGCCTTGAGCAGTCGATAAACCGAGGATTCCGATACAAAGTAGCCCTCTGTGTCTGTGAACCGGACAGCCAGTTCCCGCGGCGACAGATCCGTCTCGTCCAGCGCCAGCTGTACGATCCGGTCTCTCACCTCATCGGGGATACGGTTCCAGACTTGGCCAGGCCGCGAGCGGCGGTCCTCCAGGGCCTCCGGTCCGCCGGTCAGACAGCGGTCGTACCAGCGATAAAACGAGGTGCGGGGAATGCCCAACTGCGCCAGCGTGCGCTTGGCCGGCAGATGGGATCGCTCAACCAGCCGGATGATCTCCAGCTTCTCCGATAGTGGATACCTCATGCCTCCTCTCCCCCATCCGCGATCATGCTTTTTTTGAGTAGACGGTTGTCCAGCGTCAGGTCAGCAACGGCCTCCTTGAGTGCCAGTGCCTCACTGCGAAGATGCCGGACCTCATCGGAGGTAGCCTCACGGGCAGTGTCACCCGCCAGGCGCTTCTTCCCGGCCTCCAGGAAGTCCTTCGACCAGCGGTAATAGAGGTTCTGGTTGATCCCCTCACGGCGACACAGCTCAGCGATACTGTCCTCGCCGCGCAGGCCCTCCAGAACGATCCGGATCTTCTCTTCGGCGCCGAACTGCCGACGAGTCGCCCGCCGGATGTCCTTCACGACCTTCTCGGCCGATGCTTTCTGGTGATTGGTGTTCCGTCTCATCTTCAATCCCTCGTGGGTTAAGATGAGCCAGAAACCCTCTCTTGTTCAATCCGCCCAATCTGTCCCAGGGGCGCTGACGCCGGACAGCTATCGCTGGGGTCCCGGCAGCATTGAATCACCGCTAGCGTGGATGTGGCTCGCCAATCTTCTCTATCCAGACCATTTCAATTTCGACATCCGCTCGGAAATCACCGAATGGTACCCGAAGATTTACGGACACACGCCCACGCCCGAGCAGATCGACGCGATCCTCGAGCTCGAGATCAACGGCACAAGCGCCAATTACGGGGCAATGGCAGCGGGCTAGCCGCGGCGGCGGGCCGTTTGACCGGTCACGTTTGGTGACGACGTCTTGACTCCCCCATCGAGCTGGCAAGAAGCCGATCGGGTCTTAGACGCTGCAATTGGGACCCTCAGGTCCATCGCCAAACAGATCGAGGAGCGCCACGGGATCGACGACTTGTTCGCCGAGGTCGGGCAGCTCACCGGCGACCTCAGCAATTGCCACGCGGCTTGAGGGCGTGGTGCGATCCCAGACGGCGTCCTGGTCCACTTTGACGAGATAGAGTGGCTGCCGCAGTTGGTGGTCCCATGGACGGAACGAAGTCCCCGGCCCCTTGAGCAGGTCAAACTCTGTCCCAGCGTTTTCAAGGTAGTCGACCACGGCCGGACCATCTGTTGTTCCGATCGCCCTGACTGTCTCAAAGAGAATTCTGATGGCATGGAAGGACGACCATGCAGTCGGATCAGTGGGATCGCCCCAGCGGGTGATGTAGCGGGTGTTGAATTCGGCTGCTCCACGCGCTTCCAGCGTCGTGTCCCACAAAGCGAATCGGTAGTCCTGGGTGATCCCACGCGTGAACTCACGAAACGCAGCCATATAGTCACGCGTCTGGGTATTGGGGTGAGGAAACAGCACCGTCGGAACAATGAAATCGACGCTTTCCTGCTGGGCAACGAAAGCGATCTGATCGATGTCACTCAGCAACACGAGAAACGCGTCGGTATCGGCGTCACGTGCCGCGTTGATTTGTGGCCCGTAGAACGGCTGGAGGGGGATCGCCGGGGCTGCGCCGACCACTTCGCCGCCAGCGCCATGGCGGTTCACCGCAGTCACACCACGGCGAACTAGATCCTCACCATCGGCGTTGTTCTCGTGGACCACAAACCATCGCCGGTAACCCTGCGCCGCTCCCCATGCCACCATCGCATCCAGATACATTGCCGCGCTGGCCTCGATGTGAAAGGTGAAGCGGCGGCAATCGGCTCGGCGCAGCACGTCCCGAGGCGAACCAACGTTGAAGAAAGGTATTTCCGCCTTTTCGGCAATTGCACCCAGGACATCCGTCTGGCCTGCTCCGACGCCACCAACAAGCGCGTCAATGTCTCCGGTCGCCACCAAGCGATGACCGGCGCGTTGGCTGCTCTCGGCCGACGGCGCACTGGCCATGAGTAGAACAAGGCGTATGTCGTCCAGCAAAGCCTCGTCCCCGATACGGGCCTCGGCGACGAGTGATCCTTGGCGTCCCGCATCGCCGATCAGATCATTGATCGATGTTTTCACTTTCGTGAGGCCAGTACTTGCGGGCATGACGACGCCGACGCGCAGTGGCACCATGCTGGCCGATTGCGCTCGCGTGACATTTGTCAAGCTCGACGACGCGATAATCGCGCCGCTACCTGCCAGCAATTGGCGCCGGGTTGGAGCCCACATCAGGGGAGCTCCAGCGTAATAATTGGCGGCACCAGGGGCATCCTTGGAATGTCAAGCTCTTCCAAGACCGCCTGTATGTCGTCCCACCGATTGACGATGGCGATGTCCAGCAGGTCCCTGAAAGACTCGTCGCCAAGGCGAACGCCAATTACCATGTTGATGAACATCGGTATGAATGGCGGTTCGAACAGTGGCACCGGCATCACGATCAGCTCGACCGTCGACTGTTGGGCATGGTATCCGGCCGTGGGACCCCACATTATGGCGACGTCGATTTCGCCGGCGGCGACGGCCGCGATGACGGGATCAACAACGTTTCTCACCACAAAATCGACTTCCAGGACTATGTTCGCCCCCAAACCCCGGCGCTCGAGGGCGAGGGCAGCTGGGCTGTTGGTCGGCTCAACACCAAGACGGAGGTCTCGGAGTATCGGGTCGTCGAAAGTAAAGATGTCGTAGTCCTCATCTGCGCGATAGACGAAAACATATGGGCTTCGGTAGTAGGTCAGCGTGGAAAGTGTCCCGGCAGAGGACTCCGGAAGACCGATGATGAGGTCACAAGCGCCGATCCGAAACCGCTCGCTCATCAATGTCCGTGCTTGTGGAATCCAAAAAAACGTCAGCGTCGCGCCAAGTTCATCGGCAAGGATATACGCAATCTGGTTTTCGAAGCCAGTCTCGTCCCGTTGGGAAAAGGGAGGGGCGTTGGGGTCGGCGCACACAATGAGTTCCCAATCCTGAGCTTGGGAAACCCCGGGCGTCAGTAAGAAAGCCAGCAAGCTGGCGAGCAGTGCCGGTATTGCTCGATGCCGCCACTGGCGGCATAGCAGTCGATCACCGACCGACGACAGCTTTCGTCTCATATCCGTTCCATGGCGATCCGTGATGTGCCGATCGGAGGGTTTCGCATCGGCACTCTGCTCCGGCAGCTCTACAGCCGGACCTTTCAGCAAAAACGGCAGAGGAAAGCCATGCCCCGTCGCTGCAGAGACAAGGCCCCGCCCTGTCTCAAGGGTAGGATCCCGGCGTTCAAGCCGGGATCCCATTTCTTGGATGTGTCTAGTTTCCTGCAACGCTGGTCGGCAGGGCAAACACGTACAACGTCGAGCCACCGCGGCGCCAACGCTCGTCGGCGTTCGGTCCATCGCCGGCGTCAACGTTTGAGGTGCCGGACGAGCTACCGATGACGGCAATATACTGCCGGCCGTCATCGCCCATGTAGCTGATCGCCGTGCCCTCGAAACCGGTTCCGAGGTTGAACTTCCACAGCTCTTCGCCGGTGGCGGCGTCATAGGCGTGGAAGGCGCCATCATGCTTGCCACCCTTGAAGATCAGGTCAGTAATCGTGCCGAACGGCGCCGAATCGTTACCCTGGAAGTAGTCAACGGTCCACACTTGCACTCCGTTATGTGGATCATTGGCCATCAACTGGTTGGTGATTTCTGTAACCGGCGCATTGACCAGATCTTGGTAATTGTAAAAAGTCTGGCCAACCTCGACGCCATTACCGAACCAACGCTCCGGCGATGGGCCGGCGTTGAAATCCAACAACGTATAGCCCGCACCCGCTTCGTACTCACCCTCAATGAACCGCCAGGTCGAACAGCTGGTGTTGTTGACGGTGTAGAGGAGGCCGAGGTTCGGATTGTAGACATCGTTCTGCCAGTTCCGGGCCGACGTGCCAGGGCACACCTCAATCTCGGTGCCGGTATAGTCCTCGGCGTCAATGCGACCTCCTCCCATCGGATCGGCGTCGGTGTAGCGCCGACGATCCTCAAGGTCGGTGAAGGACCAGTTGTCAGGGACGTATATCGGCAAGCCGGTTTCGAGGTTCACACCCATGGTGATGTCGACAAAGGTGTGCATCCACGGAACGTTGAGGATCCTGCCATTGTCGCGATCCCAGACATACATCCAGCCATTACGAGCGGCCAGCACAACTGCATCCTGACCTTCATACTCGATCAACGGATGGATCAGCGGTACATCGAGATCCCAAGGATCGCCTGGGGTGTTGGCGTAAGCCCAGATCAACTCACCAGTGGTGGCATCGCGCGCCATGGTCGCGGCGCACCAATTGTTCTGGAAGGTCGCAAGGCCGCCATTCTCGTCGAGATCGAGAACGCCCCATTCACGACGATAATCCGGGTTCCAGGGGCCGCAATTGCCGGTGCCGTAGAAGAACATGTTCCGATCCGGATCGAAGGTGAAGTAACCCCAGGAGGTGCCACCACCGTGACGCCAGGAATCACCGAACCATGTATCCAGAGCCGGGTTGGCCCCCTGCATATACTCATATTGCGGGTCAAACCGCGGGCCGACGCCGACCTCGTTGTTCGGGCCCATCGAGAACATCACCCATTGCAGATTGCCTGAGTCGATGTTGAAGGCCTGAACCTTGCCGCGGACACCATACTCGCCGCCGGCATTGCCGATGATGTAAAGGTCGCCGGCGATCAAGCCGTTGCCCGCCGTGTGCTCTCTGATCGAAGCGTCGGCTCCGGTCGTCCGCCACAAGGGCTCGCCGGTCTCGGCATCAAGCGCGAAGACCTGTCCGTCGAGCGTGTGCATGAAGATCTTGCCCTCGGCATATTGCATGCCGCGGGTCTGATCGCCGCAACAAGCCTGCCGGGCGGCTTCAACGTCTGGGATGTCAGGCCGGAATTCCCAAAGAATGCGGCCATTGTCGGTCAGATCATGCGCGGTAACAAAGTTCGGCACCTCTTCGGGCGCGTCCACCGGATGGACAATGTACATGACATTGCCGACCACCAGAGGTGGCGCTTCATACTCATCAAGCGCGCCGAGCTGGAATGCCCATTGCAATTGCAGCTGATCGACATTGCCTCTATCGATCTGGTCAAACGGGCTGAGGTTCCAACCATTATAGGTGATGCTCGGCTGCACAACGTCTGTGTTTTGGCGGGCCAAAACATCGTCATTGGCGAACGCCGCGCCAGATGCCCCGCACCCTACCGCCAAGGCGATAGTCGAGGCTGTTACTTTCCAGGTCATTCGAGTCATATTTTCCCTCCCTAGGCCCCGCCATTGGGGCCGCTTCCTTCGTCTACTTACAGTCACGTCCTTCCAAAACAAATTGTCTGGTTGCTTGGCGGTCTCTCACTTGAGCTAGCCACTCGTCCTATCACTATCGCCGAACGCGGAACGTCCGGCCAACGATTGCCCCCGATCAGCCGCCGCCCATGCCAGCACGGAACAGCCCAACGGTTGCGATCGGAACTATGCCAAAATCGTTGCCCCACGAATTGCGGATGTATGTGGCGACTGCGGCGATCTCGCGGTCAAGCAGTCCGTCAAAAGCGGGCATGATGCCGTGCTCTTCATCAGGATCCATGATCTGCCCAACTACGCCGGTCCTTCTTGACAAGAACTCATTACCGACGAGCGCCGGACCGACGCCACCTTCGCCGTTTGCACTGTGGCAAAGGCGGCAACCAACAGTACGGTATATATCCGCGCCCTCCGTCATCAGAGCGGCGAAAAGCTCCGGGTCGGGATCGGCCTGAGCCACTCGAACGGGCGTCGGCGTGACATCAGCCGCAACCGTCAGGCCGACAGCCACAAACGCTACCCCAAACAGCGTCAGATATAGTTTCTTCATGTGATATCCGGCTTCTTCTTCATGTCGCGTCCGGCTTCAAATTCTTCTCATTCAAGGGCCGGCCACCTGACGAAATATGGCCCGGCGCCTCGGCAATAATGCCAACATGCTCCCACGCGGGCCAACCTAGTAGCCCATGATACTGATCATTGTCCGGTTTTGCAAACCGAGAAAATCCGGCTCCGCGCCATGACGAGATAGTCAATCCGCAAACAATATTTCAGGTAGCTAAGGAATCTGATGAAGCTGGGTGACTCTGCGGTCGGCTTGCCACTATTTGAAGGGGGGCGCCACGCCTCAAAATCACGACGGTTTGATCACCTCCCGCTCCACGGGCGAGGGCGATGTCGTCGTGGGCATCCCGGACAATCTCCCCGAACCGGCCCACCCCTATCTCGGCAATCGCCCGCCAGCGGTGAAACTATTCCTGGGCGCGAATTGGGCTAGCCAGTCCGTCAGAACGAGTCTGCGGTGATCGATGAGGCGGCGCGGTAGCAATTACCACTTGAGCAGAGGTCCGGCTTACCGCGGCTACTTTGACGGTCGAGCGTGGTCGCCATGCGGGCTCTCTCCACTTGGGGTGCGGCCGGCGGTGATATCCAAGTCGCGAGATTCTGATTCGTCCAAGCACACCGTTTCTATTTGTAGGGTTGAGAACCGAATACCGAATTGATCGCGAAGCAATTCATGCGCCCGCCGAAGGAGATCGCCGGTATCAGCCCCCTCACTAATCCGCATGTGAGCCGAGAAAATATGCGTGCCCGAGGTCAGGGTCCACGCATGAACGTGATGAAGGTCGCGAACCCCGTGCAAGCCCCCCCAGCAGCCGCATGATCTTGTCAAGGTTCAGATCCCGAGGAGTGCCCGCCATCAATATGACAACCGCATCCCGGATAATCCCGAACGAGGCCCAAAGCAGTACAAGCCCGAACGCTATGCCGAGGATGGGATCGATGGCCAGAAAGCCTGTAAAATGGATAACCGCGGTGGTCACCAGTATCAGAATACTGCCGACGAACGTCTGAACGATGTGCCAAAAGGCCCCACGAAGATTTAGATTGCCCTGCTGGCCGGAGTAGAGAAGTCGCAGCGCGATCAACTCGGTGACCAGACCGCCGACGGCGGCAGCAACCATCGGGATCGGCGGCAGCTCAATTGGTTGCCCTGGTCGCATCGCTCCCATGACCAAAACGAGGATCGCCATAACGAGCAGGAAGATGCCGTTCCAGAGCGCCCCGATGACCTCCGCTCGATACGACCCGAATGTGCGCTCGAGACTTGTGGGGCGCCGGGCGATGCGGGCGGCGACCAATGCCAACACCACGCCGCAAACTGCTGAAAACGTGTGAAACGCGTCCGAAATGACAGCGATGGACCCGGTGAAGATCCCGATCGCAAGCTCAACCAAGAAATAGACCCCGGTGAGCCAGGCCGAAATGCGCAGTGCTCTGTCCGTTTCCTTTCCGGTACCGAACTTCGGAGGAGCGTGCGCTGAGTGATCCTACATATTGCCCCCATTTACTCCAGAAGTTGGATTGCCCTAAAATGCCTGCTGAGAATACCCACATGCGAATTCAGGATCATCGCAGCAGTTCATCAAGAGGTAGGCGTGTCCCACTTTTCAATGACCGACAATGACAAAGAACGCAGCCTTGCATCGGCCGCGCGGCGAGAAAGAGCCGAACGGGCCGCCCGCGAGGCTGAGCAGGCGCGGAGAGAGTATGCCGCCCAGAGTCAAACGGTCGACGAAAGAACCGCCCGACTCCGCCAACAACGGCTCGCCCGCGAGGCAATTGAGCGCGAGGATGCGGCAAATCAGGCGGCCGCAGCAAGAAAGTCGGCACGAAAGCCGGCCTCAGTTGCAAAATCGAAACGCCGTTCGGCAGGCATGGCCAGCTGAAGATCCTGCCGCTGTCGACCAGAAATGGCGGGGAAGAATGTCACCGCTGCGGTGGGTGAATGCTTTTCGTGATTGCAATTTGGCTCCCATCGCCCCATATTTGCCCCGTTCGAGATTTCTCGCCTGCCTTGTCGGCTGCCCAAAAGGGCCCTTCATCAAGACACCGCTGGAGTTCGATCGGCTGGTGCGATGGTCGTACCAGATCAATACACGCCACGCGTGTTTCAAAAGGAGGCCGATATGGTCACAGGTACAGTGAAGTTTTTTAATGCATCCAAGGGATTTGGTTTTATCGAGCAGACCAATGGCGGTCCCGACGTGTTTGTCCACGCCAGCGCGGTTGAGCGGGCCGGTCTTCCGAGCCTCGTCGAGGGGCAGAAGCTAAGCTTCGACGTCGAAACCGACGAGCGCAGTGGAAAGTCAGCTGCGGCGAATTTGCAGAACGCCTAAGGCGTCTGTCGACATCGAGCCCGGCGCAAAAGCGCCGGGCTTTGTCTTGCCCTGCCACAGTGAACGCGATAGAGCGGGTCCGGTGGCCGACCGGTGGCGTCGCGGCCAATTTCTGAAGGAGAGTTCGTGCAGGTCATCGTTCGCGATAACAATGTCGACCAAGCTCTTCGAGCGCTGAAGAAGAAGCTTCAGCGCGAAGGTGTCTTTCGCGAGATGAAGAGGCGGCGAGCTTACGAGAAACCGTCCGAGAAAAGGGCGCGTGAGAAAGGTGAGGCGATCCGGCGGGCGCGCAAGCTTGCTCGAAAGCGGGCGCAGCGCGAGGGACTGCTCCCGGCGCCAAAGACCAAAGAAACCGCCAGAGGCCGGCGCTGAACGCGCGGCCAGGCGCCTGCCGTCGAAACCAATTCGAATAAGTACCGACTGTCGCGAAAGCAGCCGCTGCAGCGGAGCCGTCCAAGCAGGGGAAGCTCTTCTGGCAGATGCGGAGCGTTATGTGGCCCGCCTCTGCTCCTAACGGAATGGCTTGGCATTCCGGTGCGTCGCCGGACACTGGCGGAGTTCCCGCGGGCCGCCGGATCACCAGCTTTGGATTATCTCCATTAAGATTGCTTATTCGGTCGATAAGCTAGCTCAGGTTGCGGCCTTGCCCATCCCGGGGCAGAAAATGGTCTGGGAGGATCGGGATCGGATGGCTTACCGTCAGCTGAGCGAAGACACCGTTGCGGCCTATCTCGACCAAGTACCTGAAATGCGCGAGCGCTTCTCGTCCTTCGATGCGCTTGAGGTGCGCGAGGTCGGCGACGGCAATCTCAACTATGTCTATATCGCAACCAATCGCGACCGGCCTGACGAAACCGTCGTGGTCAAGCAGGCCGTTCCGTTCTTAAGGATCGTCGGCGAATCCTGGCCGCTGTCGCGCCACCGGATGGATTGCGAGATCGCCGCTCTGACGCTACAGGGCGAACTCTGCCCGGACCACGTTCCGGAGGTGTTCCATACCTCGACCGAGATGTCGCTGGTGGTGATGCGGAACCTTCGTGACCACCGCATCCTTCGCGGTGACATGATCAAAGGGAAACGCTTCCCGCTTCTGGCCGAGCACATGTCGACCTTCTTGGCGCGAACGCTGTTCTTCACCTCAGACTTTCATCTCGGCAACGAGGCGAAAAAGGAGGCGGTGCGGAGCGCGATCAATATCGAGCTGTGCAAGATCACTGAGGATTTCGTCTTTACCCATCCTTATGACGATTCCAGCACCAATGAATACAATCCTGAAATTCCACGCTCAGCTATCGACGGTATCCAAGGGGACCCGGCGGTGCGGGCTGCAGTTGGCGAGATGAAATATGCCTTCATGACCGTCGCCGAAGCTTTGGTGCACGGCGATCTTCACATCGGCTCGATCATGGGCAATGAGCGCGAGACCTATGTCATCGACCCGGAATTTGCATTCTACGGACCGATGGGCTTCGATATCGGCGCGCTGATCGGCAATCTCTACCTCGCTTATTTCGCCCATGAATGGCGGCAGCGCGACCTCGGCAACGATCCCGATCCCTACAGGATCTGGCTCCTCGAAACGGCGGAAGCGGTGTGGGCCGGCTTCGAACGGAAGTTCGTTGAACTTTGGCGCGGGCGCGACGCCGACAATGAAGGTAACTCATTCATCGGCCGTGATCTCGACGATGGCCGCAGTACCGCTGCGTTCCGGCAAGGATTCATGACGAAGCTCCTCGGCGACACGATCGGCTTCGCAGCCTGCAAGATGATGCGACGGATCGTCGGGATCGCCAAGGTCGCCGACATCGCCGGCATACCCGATCTCAAGGCCCGCGCCGTTATCGAGCAGCAAGCACTGGAGATGGGGCGCCGGATGGTAGCCGGCCGCAACAGTTTCAGCTCGATCGAGGCGGTCAGCGCCCTCGCCCGCGAGATCTCGCCTCTGGCGCAGGCCAGCACGCAATGATTGCGACCCTATCCGTCACCGAACGGCTGCCGCACACGATCGAGTGGCGCGACGGCGAGCTCCGTCTCCTCGACCAAACCAGGCTACCGCATGAGATTATCATGGAGCGGCAGGAGACCGCCGAACAGATATGGGACTCGATTCGGTCGCTGAAGGTTCGCGGCGCGCCGGCGATCGGGGTCGCTGCGGCCTACGGACTGTGCGTGGCACTGCGCCCGTTTCGCTCTGGCCAGCCGGCCGCCTTCCTCGACGAAATCAAGCGGCAAGCCACCTATCTCGACTCGGCGCGGCCGACCGCGGTCAATCTCGGTTGGGCGCTGAGGCGGATGATTCGAGCGGCGAACGCGGCCACTGTCGAAGACGCGCAAACGCTCCACGCCCTGTTGGTCGAAGAGGCGATCCGAATCCATCAAGAGGATCAGGCGCTCTGTCGTGGCATCGGCATCGCTGGTCTGCCGTTGATCACCGAAGGCGTCGGGGTGCTGACCCACTGCAATGCCGGCGCCCTCGCCACAGCCGGTATCGGTACTGCGACCGCCCCCCTCTATCTTGCTCAGCAAGAGGAAATAGGCTTCCGGGTCTTCGCCGACGAGACCCGACCGTTAATGCAAGGTGCGCGCCTCACCAGTTGGGAACTCCAGCGATCCGGGATCGACGTTACGCTTATTACCGACTCGATGGCCGCGAGCATGATGCAATCGGGCGCGATCGATCTTGTCATCACCGGCGCTGATCGCGTTGCCGCAAATGGCGATGTCGCCAACAAAATCGGGACGCTTGGTGTCGCGATCCTCGCCGATCATTTCGGCATTCCGTTCTATGTCGCGGCGCCGTCGTCGACCATCGACCTCGATAGCCCGCGCGGAGCTGACATCCCGATCGAGGAGCGCGCCGCTGAAGAAGTCGCTGCCTTTGGCGGCATCCGAACCGCACCCGAAGAGATCAAGGTCCGCAATCCTGCCTTCGACGTCACACCCAACGCGCTCGTCGCCGGGCTGATCACCGAACGGGGGATCGTTCGCGCGCCCTACTCGGAGAACTTGACCAAGCTGTTCGGTGAAGGGGGGAGCGGGTGAGAAACCGGTGGTCCGATCGAGAAGCCGCGAATTTGGTTGGACGTTACAATGAGGGCATCAGCGAAGATCGCGCGTTGCGCGTCTATACCACCAGAGCCCTCGGCGGCGACCCTGGCTTGGTTCTGCATGGTGGCGGCAACACTTCGGTGAAGACGACCATGTTGGACGGAATCGGCGAGAGCCATGAGGTGATCTGTGTCAAAGGGTCGGGCTGGGACATGGCGACGATCGAGCCGGCTGGGCTCCCCGCCGTGAAGCTGGCCCCGGTTCGTCGGTTGCGTGCCCTGGATGTGCTGACCGATGAAGAGATGGTCAACCAAACAAGGCTCGCCCTTCTCGACAGCACGGCGCCAATCCCTTCGATCGAGACGCTGCTTCACGCTTTCCTGCCGCACAAATTCGTCGACCACACTCATGCCAACGCGGTTCTCAGCCTCGTCGATCAGGAGAATAGCGAGGAAATCAGTCGCGAGGTGTGGGGCGACGAGATGGCATTCATCCCATACATCATGCCGGGTTTTGCTCTGTCGAAGGCTGCGGCCGACGCCTATGATTCGACCCCCGGGGTCAAGGGACTCATCCTCGACAAACACGGCATCTTCACCTTTGCCGAGACCGCACGCGAATCATACGAGCTAATGATCGAGATGGTATCGCACGCGGAAGCGCGCATCCGCGGTGCGGGGAAAAAGACCTTCGTGTCGCGAGCGCTACCGGATCGCGTCGCGCCATTGTCGAACGTGGCACCGATCCTCCGCGGTGAGATGGCGGAGCCGCTTGGCGACGGAGATTGGCGTCGGATGGTCCTCAGCCATCGAAATTCGCATATCGGCGACTATGTCGATGGATCCGACCTTAGGGATTATGCGCGGCGCGGCGTTATCACGCCCGACCACATCATTCGTACCAAGAACATGCCGCTGATAGTCCCCTCGCCTGCCGCCGATGATCTCGCCGCATTCGCAATAGCGGTTCGCAAAGCGGTCGCCGATTTCGTCACCGCGTATCGCGCTTATTTCGATGCGAACGACATCGATCCTGACGATCCCAAGACCATGATCGACCCGATGCCGCGTGTCATTCTCGTGCCCGGCCTCGGTTTGTTCGGCCTCGGCAAGAGCGCCCGCGAAGCGGCGGTTGCGGCCGATATCGCGGAGGCGACGGTGCAAACCATCACCGACGCCGAGGCGGTTGGCAGGTATACATGTCTCCCGGAAGCCGAGCTGTTCCGGATGGAGTATTGGTCGTTGGAACAGGCCAAGCTCTCCAAGGCGAAGGAGAAGCCGCTGCAGCGTCAAATCGTGGCGATCACCGGCGGTGCGGGAACCATCGGTGCGGCAACCGCCCGGCTGTTCGCGACGAGCGGCGCGGAAGTGGTGGTGCTCGACCTCGACCGCGACAAGGCGGCGAACGTCGCGCTGGAGATCGGCAAGGCGGCTCGCGGCTTCGAATGTGATGTTACCGATCCGGCCTCGGTCGCCTCCGCTTTCGACGGTATCGTCGAGACCTTCGGCGGGCTCGACATTCTCATCTCCAATGCCGGCGCCGCGTGGCAAGGCCGGATCGGCGAGCTAGACGACGCGACGCTGCGTCGGAGTTTCGAGCTCAATTTCTTCGGCCACCAGAGCGTCGCTCAGGCGGCAGTGAAAATCATGCTGGCGCAAGGGACGGGCGGCGCGCTCCTCTTCAACGCCTCCAAGCAGGCGGTGAACCCTGGGTCCAATTTCGGCGCCTACGGCCTGCCCAAGGCGGCAACGCTGTTCCTGTCGCGACAGTATGCGCTCGACTATGGCTCAGCCGGCATCCGCTCGAATGCGGTTAACGCCGACCGCATTCGGTCGGGGATTCTGACTGACGCGATGATCGCGGAACGCTCTACTGCAAGAGGCCTCGACCAGACCGAATACATGACCGGCAATCTCCTCGGCGTGGAGGTCGCCGCCGAAGATGTGGCGCAAGCGTTCCTAGATCAGGCGCTGGCGCTGAAGACCACGGGCAGCGTCACGACGGTCGATGGCGGTAACATAGCGGCGGCGCTCCGCTGAGCTAGCCCGCCATTACCAATATCATCATACCGTTCGCCGCCATCCTGGCAGGCCGAACGCAGTTCGGTTGGACATGGCAGCTGAGTGCAACGGCGCTTGTTGCCCTGGCAATGGCGCTCTGGTTCGTTTTCCACGGCCATGCCTGCTGATTGGCGTCGACCCCCTGGGCTAGCTCTGACGCCGGCCGGGGCGTGACCTAGTGGATAAAATTTGACGTTTGAATCCCGCGAGGGATTCTCGCCGGGCACGTTGTGTGCGAGTCTGGCGCATGCGGCCAGGAATCATCGTCGATGTGAGTACCGCCGACCGTGCTCGTCTCGAAGCGGTCGTTGCGGACCGGAACAGCCGGCAGAAACACGTGTGGCGGGCACGGATCGTCCTTCTGAGCGGGGATGGTCTCGGCACGGTCGAGATCATGCGCCGCACCGGCAAGAGCAAGACAGCGGTTTGGCGTTGGCAGGAGCGCTTCATGCACGAGGGTGTCGAGGGGTTGCTGCGGGACAAGACGCGACCCTCGCGCGTTCCGCCGCTCGGCCGGGAAATCGCTGACCGCGTCGTCGCGCTGACGCTGAGTGCGCCGCGCCACGAGGCGACACATTGGACGGCGCCGGCGATGGCCAAGACGGTCGGCATCAGCGTCAGCGCGGTACAGCGCATCTGGCGGGCGCACGGGCTTCAGCCCCACCGGGTCCGGCAGTTCAAGCTGTCGCGTGACCCGGAGTTCATTCCCAAGCTGCGGGACATCGTCGGCCTTTATGTCGATCCGCCGGCGCACGCCGTTGTCCTGTCGGTTGACGAGAAGAGCCAGATCCAGGCGCTCGACCGCACCCAACCCGGGCTGCCGATGAAGACGGGACGCGCGGGCACGATGACGCATGACTACAAGCGGCACGGCACGACCACGCTGTTCGCCGCGCTGAACGTGCTCGAAGGGCGTGTCATCGGCCAGTGCATGCAGCGCCATCGACACCAAGAGTTCATTCGCTTCCTCAACGCCATCGAGGCCGACGTGCCCGCGGGAAAGCTGGTCCATGTGATCCTCGACAACTACGCCGCCCACAAGCATCCCAAGGTCCGCGGGTGGCTTACGCGCCATCCGCGCTTTTTCTTCCACTTCACCCCAACATCCTGCTCCTGGCTCAACGCCGTCGAAGGTTTCTTCGCAAAGCTCGCAAAGCAACGTCTCAAGCGCGGCGTCTTCCACTCGATCGTCGATCTCCAGGCCACCATCAACCGCCTCCTCGAACACACCAACAACGATCCGCAGCCCTTCATCTGGACAAAGGATCCCGACGAAATCATCGCCGCTGTCAGATGCGGGCACCAAGCGTTAGATTCCATCCACTAGATCAACTGAACCATGACTACCGAGTGTATGCTGATCAGCTTGTTGCCGGCAATGGGAACGGCCTTCGCCGGGTTGTGCTGCCAGAGTTGCAGCACATTGTTCTTCCAACCATCGAATCGCTTCACCAGCCCTGACGGAGGGTCGCCCTCGGTATCGGGCCGCAGCCCATGGCTTCTCGCCATCATCGGCATGATCACGGGACGACTGCCGGCAATTCTGACAGACATGAGCGTCGGCGCGTTGAGGGTGCAGCCAACTCACTCCGCCCCCCTGCAATAACAAAGGCTGTGAAACGGAGTGGGAACGGAGTGTGCTAAAACCGGCCTAGTTTCGCCTGCGCGTTCTTGCTTTGGTTTGCTCACGCCTGCCAGCCCTTGCATGGGAGCTTGCGCAGAACCTCGCTTTTCCCTAGACCTTAGGGCGGGACACCCCTCCCCAATGAGGGGCGGCTATCTGAGAGGGTAGAAGGTGATGACGCCGACAGCCCGGCCGCAACGACGGCCTATAAATCCCTACTTTTCTTCTGGCCCTTGTGCCAAACATCCCGGCTGGTCGTTCGATGGGCTCCACAATGCAATTGTCGGCCGCTCGCATCGATCGGCGCTCTGCAAGGCGCGGCTGAAGCAAGCCATTGACCTGACGCGCGAAATACTTCGCGTCCCGGATGATTATCGAATCGGCATCGTGCCCGCCTCGGACACCGGTGCGGTTGAGATGGCGATGTGGACGTTGCTCGGCGTTCGCGGCCTGGACGTCCTTTGTTGGGAGGCGTTCTCAGCTGGCTGGGCCGAGGACGCGTCGGCCCAGCTGAAACTCCCGGATACGAGGATAATCAGCGCCGAATATGGCAGGCTGCCCGACCTCTCAGCGGTCGATTTCAGCCATGATTTGATCTTCCCCTGGAACGGAACGACGTCCGGAGTGCGGGTTCCCGATGGCGACTGGATTCCGGCCGATCGCGAGGGGCTGACGATTTGCGACGCGACGTCGGCCGCCTACGCTCAAGAACTACCCTTCGACAAGTTGGATGCCACTACTTTCTCCTGGCAAAAGGTGATGGGGTCCGAGGCGGCGCACGGGGTATTGATCCTCAGCCCACGGGCGGTTGAGCGCTTGGTGTCGCATGAGCCGCCATGGCCGGTGCCGAAGATTTTTCGGCTGACCGACAATGGCAAGCTGATCGAGGGTATCTTCAATGGCGAGACCATCAACACGCCATCGATGGTCGCGGTCGAGGATTATCTCGATGCGTTGAAGTGGGTGCAGTCGATCGGCGGCCTTGACGCGATGCATGCCCGCGCCGACGCCAACGCCAAGATAATAGACGATTGGGTCAAGCGAACACCCTGGGTCGACTTTCTTGCGGTCGATCCGGAGACGCGGTCCAATACTTCGATTTGCTTGTCGATCGTCGATCCCGATATTGCCGCGGCGGGGGCAGTTGCCGAAGTCGCCAAGGGCATTGTCAAGCTGCTCGAGGTCGAGGGCGTCGGCTTCGATCTCGGCTCCTATCGTGATGCGCCGCCGGGAATTCGGATCTGGGCCGGCGGTACGGTCGAAGCGTCCGATCTGGCCATCCTCAGCGAATGGCTCGATTGGGCGTTTGCTGCCCAGAACGCGGCGATCAGTTCGGCCGCCTAAATGCGATCCTTGTTTCGCGTCCCTTGTTTCGCGTCCGCGCGCGAATGCGACCCGGAGTCTAACACCAACTCCGTTCCAGGTTCCTGCTCCCGCCACGCGTTGGTTGGACCAATCAATCAAGAGAGGGCTCCATGCCTCCCCGTGTACTTATTTCCGACGCGCTGTCAGAAAGCGCGGTCGAGATCTTCACTCGACGCGGCGTTGCGGCGGATTATCGCCCCGAACTCGGCAGGGACAAGGACGCCTTGCTGAAGGCGATCGGCGATTTTGACGGACTGGCGATCCGATCGACCACCAAGGTGACCGAGAAATTGATTGCTGCCGCCGACCGGCTCACGGTGATCGGGAGAGCAGGGATCGGTATCGACAATGTCGATCTCGCCAAGGCGACGGCGAGGGGCATTGTTGTGATGAACACGCCGTTTGGCAACTCGATCACCACCGCCGAGCACGCGATTGCGATGATCTTTGCGGTAGCGCGGCGATTGCCGGCAGCCGACGCTTCGACCCAGGACGGCAAATGGGAAAAGAGTCGCTTTCTCGGTACCGAGCTTACCGGCAAGACGCTGGGAATCATTGGCTGCGGCAATATCGGCTCGGTGGTTGCCGATCGCGGCATCGGTCTGAAGATGCGGGTGATCGCCTTCGATCCATTCCTGTCCAACGAGCGGGCGATCGAGATCGGGGTCGAGAAGGTGGAGCTTGATGAGCTTCTGTTGCGGGCCGATATCGTTTCTCTGCATGCACCGCTGACCGATAGGACCCGCGGGATAATCGACGCTGGAGCGCTGACGGCGATGCGGCACGACGCGATCCTGATCAATTGCGCCCGCGGAGGCCTAGTCGTCGAGGAGGACCTTGCCGAGGCGTTGAAGACTGGCGAGATCGCCGGTGCTGGCATTGATGTGTTTTCGACCGAACCGGCAAACGAGAGTGTTCTGTTTGGGTTGCCGAATATTGTTTGCACCCCGCATCTGGGCGCCTTGACCAGTGAGGCGCAGGAGAATGTCGCGATTCAGATCGCCGAGCAAATGTCGGACTATTTGATCGACGGTGCGGTTGCGAACGCGCTCAACATGCCTTCGATCACTTCCGAGGAGGCGCCGCGGCTTGCGCCCTTCGTTACACTGGCCGATCAGCTCGGCCTATTCGCGGGTCAGCTGACCGAGACCGGCATCCAGAGCATCCGGCTGGAATATGAGGGCATAGCGGCGGAGCTGAATACCCGCGCGCTTACCGCTGCAGCGCTTACCGGCGTGCTCAAGCCGGTGCTGCAGTCGGTCAATATGGTGTCGGCGCCGGCGCTGGCGCGTGAGCGGGGCATCCATATCGAAGAGGTGCGTCGCGAGCAGAAGGGCGCCTATGAGGGCTATATCCGCCTCACCATCACCACCGACCGGCGCGAGCGCTCGGTGGCCGGCACGGTGTTCAGCGGCGGCCGGCCGCGGATCATTCAGATCAAGGGCATCAATATGGAGGCCGAGCTAGCGCCGAACATGCTCTATGTCACCAATCTCGATCGCCCTGGTTTCATCGGTCGGCTTGGCACCGCGCTTGGCGAGGAGGGAGTCAATATTTCCACCTTCAATCTTGGTCGCAGCAGTGACGGCGAGGACGCGATCGCGTTGATCGGTGTCGACCAGGAACTTACCGATGCCGTCATTGATAAGGTCGCTGCGGTGGAAGGCGTTGTCCAGGCCAAGCGGCTGAGGTTTTGAGGCGAGGCTGGGATTCGAGCTTAACCTCCGCCGTCTTTGTTCCTTGGTTCGGGCCATTCGTGGTCACAATCAGTGGTTACAGTGGTTGTTCGAAACGGGGGCGATCACGGAGGAATGCGAATATGAAACGTTTGGCATCGATGGTCCTGGCGGGCCTCGTCGTTGTAGTCGCGCCGGCAATGGCCGAAGAAATCACGGTGGCGGCGCCGATCCAGTCGGTCGTGGTCTTTCCACGCGGCGCATCGATTACTCGCGAACTGGCCTTCGAGTTGCCGGCTGGCGAGTCGGTGTTGGTGGTCGACAATCTCCCCACCGGCATCGACACCAGCAGTATTCGAGTGGAGGGGATTGCCGGTGGGGGCGCCGAAATCCGATCGGTGGTGGTGCGCAGCGGCAAGACCAGCGATAGTGGAAACCCGGAGCGGGTCCGGATCGTCGAGGCAATCGGGGAACTTCGTGATCAGTTGGATATCCTTGGCGACGATCTCAATGCGCTAGAGGCGCAGCGGCGCTTCATCGACAATCTTATCGTCGAAGGACCGGGTGGGTTTGCTGAGCTTCTCGGTGGCCAAGGTGGCGGCATCGATCAATGGCAGACGGCGTGGGAGGCGATCGGTGCCGGCATCTCGATGGTGCAGGCCAACATCCGCCAAGTAACCTTGGAACAGCGAGAGATCGACCAGGAGATCGACGAGCTGCTCGACGAGCTGGCCAGCCTGCCGACCGAATTGCCGCATCTTGAGGTGCTGATCGAGACCGCGGCAACCACGGCGACCGAGGGCGTGATGTCGTTGACCTATCGGGTCGACAACGCTCGATGGATACCGGCCTATGACGCTCAGCTGACAACTGGCACTGAGGATCAGGAGCCGACGATCGAATTGGTGCGCCGGGCTGAGATCGTTCAGTCCACCGGCGAGGATTGGACCGATGTCGCGCTGACCCTCTCGACCAGCCGACCCACCGGCGGCACGGCGGCTCCCGATGTCGATGAGGCACAATTGGTGGCCTTCGATCAGGAGGGTCGGTTGTTAGCGCCGGCACAGGCCGCCGAGGCGGCGGCGAGGGACGACGATGGCTTTGGCATGCTTGCCGGGAATCTGTTCATCGAGATGGAGGCGGTTGCGGATTTTGGTGACTTCAAGGCTGACTACATCATCCCGGTGCCGGTTACGGTTCCAAGCGGTGGAGGCACGCGATCGGTGCGGATCACCAAGGAGTTCGTTCCGGTGCGGCTGTTCGTGGAGACGTCGCCGCGTTTGTCGGAGCAGGCGTTTCTCACTGCCGCCTTCACGATCGAATCGCAGGCGCCGATCCTTGCCGGACGGGTCAACCTTTTCCGCGACGACGCCTTTGTTGGAACCGGCAATCTTGCCTTCGCCAATCCCGGCGAGGAAGTCGAGCTCGGGTTTGGCCCGGACGATCAGGTCCGTGTGACATGGACCCTGGTCACCCGCTCCACCGGTCAGCGCGGTCTTCTCACCAGGATCGAGTTCGATGAGCGCGAATATCGGGCGACGATCATAAACGGCCATTCCCGAGCGATCGAGATCACAGTGGTCGACCGGGTTCCGTTCTCCGATGATGAGCGGATCGTCGTCGATGTTCTGCCGGAGACCACCGAACCGACCGAGGAGGTCGTCGACGGCCGACGTGGCGTCGTTGCGTGGACATACGAGTATGAGCCCGGCGAGACCCGAGAGATCACCAATGCCTATGTGATGAGTTGGCCGGCCGATCTTGTCGTCTATGGTGCCAATTAGCGGTACTGGCAGTGGGGCGGTGATCCGCCTCGCAGCTTGCCTTGGTGCGTCGGCCGACGACATTCCTTTGCCGTCAACGCTCCCGGTGGTGTAAGAGGTGCCGCGGCCGGCGGCCGCTTGACGTCGCGCCAGTGACGGAACTGGACCACAGCTATGCCGAATGTTGTCGTCGTCGGATCGCAATGGGGCGACGAGGGCAAGGGCAAGATTGTCGACTGGCTCTCCGAACGTGCCGAGGTTGTGGTTCGCTTCCAGGGCGGACACAATGCTGGCCACACTCTTGTGGTCGACGGCACCCGCTTCAAGCTGAGCCTACTGCCCTCTGGCGTAGTGCGGTCAGGCAAATTGTCGGTGATCGGAAATGGCGTGGTGATCGACCCGCATGCGCTTGTCGCCGAGATCGACCGGTTGGCACAGCAGGGTGTGACCGTGACGCCGCGGACATTGCGAATCGCCGAGAACGCGCCGCTGATCCTATCGTTGCATCGCGATCTCGATGGGCTTCGTGAAAATGCCGCCTCCGAATCCGGCACCGCCATCGGCACAACCCGCCGCGGGATCGGACCGGCCTATGAAGACAAGGTTGGCCGCCGAGCCCTGCGTGTCCTCGATCTGGCCGAACTCGACCGGCTGCCGGCAAAGATCGACCGGCTGCTAACCCATCACAATGCGCTCCGAATCGGACTAGGGGAGGAGCCGGTGGCGCCGGAACATTTGCTCGCCGAGCTCACCGAGGTGGCACCGCGGATTGTACCTTTCATCGAGCCGATATGGCGGCTGATGGAGGAGCAGAGACGGGCCGGCAAACGTATTTTGTTCGAGGGCGCCCAGGGCGGCCTACTCGACATCGATCATGGCACCTATCCATTCGTGACCTCCTCAAACACCGTTGCCGGTCAGGCGGCCAGCGGCGCCGGTATCGGACCGTCCTCTCTCGGCTATGTTCTTGGAATAACGAAGGCCTACACGACCAGAGTTGGCGAGGGTCCGTTCCCGACCGAGCAAAAGAACGATGTTGGCGAGTTCCTTGGAACCCAAGGGGCGGAGTTCGGCACGGTCACCGGCAGGAAGCGGCGTTGCGGTTGGTTCGACGCCGTTTTGGTTCGGCAAATGGTTCAGATCATGGGGATCGACGGCATCGCTCTGACCAAGCTCGATGTTCTCGACGGTCTTGATGAGATTCAGATTTGCGTTGCATATCGGCTTGATGGGCAGCAATTGAATTACCTTCCCAGCTCGCAATATGATCAACAGCAAGTTGAGCCGGTGTATGAAGTCATGAGGGGCTGGAAAAGCACTACGAAGGGCGCTCGTCGCTGGGCCGACCTTCCGGCGCAAGCGATCAAATATGTTCGGCATGTGGAGGAGTTGATCGGCGCCCCCGTGGCGTTGCTGTCAACAAGCCCAGAGCGTAACGACACGGTCTTGCTGCAAGATCCGTTCGAGGATCGTTGAGTAGCTGCGAGAGGCAGCAGAGTGGGGTGGCAAAATGGCGGGATATTACGCTCTTCTGGCCAGGGCGGCAGCGGCCCTCCGGCGCAATGACGAAGCCTCTCGCCGCGAGATCTATGTCAAGGCGCGCAGTGCGCTGATTAAGCAGCTGAAGGCGATCAACCCGCCGCTACGGGCCGCTGAAATATCGAAGCAAAGATTGGCGTTGGAAGAGGCGATCCGGCGAGTCGAACGCGAGGCGGTCGAGGCCGCGGCGGCGGCAATGCTGTCTGAGGAGGAAATTACCCGCCGAGCGGAGCAAGCGCTTGAGGCGGCGCTTGCGGTGCCACCGGAGGAGACGGGGTCGCCAGCAGAGGCCGACGAGACCGGCGAGGCCGAGCAAGACGAGGCCTATACCGAGGTGGTGACGCCCCCGGTGCAGCCTCGCGCCACCCCGCGAGCGCCGCCGGAGCCCAGTTGGGAACGGTCCGCCAAGGTCACCGACCTTCAAGACGCCCCACCCGGACGGGCGGCCGATCCGCCGCCATTGCCATCTAAAAGCAACCGGGCCGGTGGACGTGGTTGGGAGCGCGCACCTCGCAGATCCGCCAGGCCGAAACGGTCCATTCGGGGGCGATTGTTGATTCTGGTGATCGCGTTGCTGATCATCGGCGGTGCTGGCTATTACGCTTGGACCGAGCGCGACGCGATCTCCGATTTCATTTCCTCGTTTCTCGGCACCGACACCACGGACGAGGCCGAAACGGAGGGTGTTGTCGACGACGATGCGGCGGGTGAGGAAGTGGCGGCGGGCGAGGAGGTGGCGGCGGTCGAGGAGGTGGCGGTAGTCGTGGAGCCGCCAGTCTTCGTCGATCCGGCGGCTGGGTTCTATATCGAGCCGGCGGACGGATCACCGGAAACGTCGCACGACGCGGCCGTCAGCTGGGCGCTAGACCAGGACGCCGATTTTAGCCCGATCATCGTGGCCTATATTATTGTTCCCGATCAGCGGCTTCGAATTACGCTGAATATCCGCAAAGCGCTTGAATCGGACATCATGAGCCATGAGATTAGCCTGCTGGTGACGCAGGAGGAGGGATTTGCTGGAGTGCGGGTCCAAGCGGTGGAGAAGATGGCCGCGAAGACCAGCGAGGAGGGGATCGGCGTTGCCTTGGACGGCAATGCTTTCGAGGCTGCCGGTGTGTTCTTCATCGAGTTGCTGACCGAGCAAGAACGTCCTAACAGCAACAAGCTGAGGAGCAGTCCGTGGTTCGATCTCGCGCTGGTCTATGATTCAGGTGAACGGGCGATCCTGTCGTTCTCGAGAGGAACACCCGGCGATGAAATCTTCGCCGAAGTGTTCGCCGCCTGGGATGGGTAGCGCTGGATTTGGCTACAAAAAATAGGCGTCGACGCCGACGACGGTGTAGCCGATCCGAATGATGATGCAGCTGCTCTTTGACTCGTCTTCGCCGGTCAGCGGGTTGGGCCAGACATAATCGGCCCAGCCGGCATCCTCGATAGCGATAAATTCGCGAATCATCGGCGTACCGTTGACATCCGTCAGGTCAATCAAATCCTAGCCGACAAAGAGTCGGAGCGGCGCCTCGGCAAGGCTGATGCCAGCCAGATCCAACGAGAAGACGTATAAATCGCGATCATGCCATCCTTGGCCAAAGGTAAAGGTAGCAAATGCGGCGGCCGGTCCCTCCTCGGCTAGAAACGAGGCGGCGGCTTCGGCCATAGTCCGGGCTTCCTCGATGGTGGCATGTTGTTGGGCCTGCGCCGATCCAGACAGGACAATGGCGAACGCCAACGCAGCCACAAATCTTGCGACATTGCTCTCTCAGCCCCGATCCAGCCTCCTGCCGGCCAGAACTCCGCTGGCACCGGGCCGGATGGTCTGGCCTGTCAGGCTGGCATGGTTGCGGCGGAGGGGCGCTCCATCGCCTCGGCACCCTTTTTGACCGCCCCCTGAACCTTCTCGAAGGCACGGACCTCGATCTGCCTCACCCTCTCGCGGCTCACGCCGAATTCGCCGGAAAGTTCCTCCAGCGTGATTGGATCTTCGGAGAGGCGGCGTGCTTCAAAAATCCGACGCTCGCGGTCGTTTAGCACCTCCATCGCCTCAAACAACAGCTGATGGCGATTGTCAGCTTGTTCCTTCTCGGCCAGGATTTCCTCTTGGCTAATGGACTCATCAACCAACCAATCCTGCCATTCGCCGGACTCGGATTCAGCACGGATCGGTGCATTGAGCGAAGTGTCGCCGCCGAGACGGCGGTTCATCGAAATAACCTCTTCCTCGGAGACGCCGAGCCGCCGAGCGATTTCACTGACCTGTTCTGGTTTCAGGTCGCCCTCGTCCAATGCCTGGATCTGGCCCTTGACCTTGCGAAGGTTGAAGAACAGCCGTTTCTGATTGGCGGTCGTACCCATCTTCACCAGGCTCCAGGAACGTAGGATGTATTCCTGAATCGCTGCCTTGATCCACCACATCGCATAGGTCGCCAGACGGAAGCCCCGCTCGGGCTCGAACCGTTTGACAGCCTGCATGAGACCAACATTTCCTTCTGAAATGACCTCGCCGATCGGCAAGCCATAGCCGCGATAGCCCATGGCTATCTTGGCCACTAGCCGCAGATGGCTGGTGACGAGCTTGTGCGCTGCGTCGCGATCGTCATGCTCTTTGTACCGCTTGGCGAGCATGTACTCTTCCTGCGGCTGGAGCATTGGAAAGCGCCGGATCTCTTCGAGATACCGGGTTAGGCCGGATTCGCCGGCTGCGATCGCGGGGAGAGTTGCTGCTTGAGCCATCAGAGCACACCAATCGTCGGGCCTGCCTCGGCGTCCTTAACATAGGCCGGGCCGGGCAGAAGGAGAATCGTCTCTATTGCTGGAATTTGGCAGGAAGACGGCTACCGGGCCTTGGTACCGCAATTTTGATAGAGAACCCGGAGGCTGTTTGAATGTCGGCCGTTCCCCCAGCTAGTGGATGGAATCTAACGCTTGGTGCCCGTGTCTGACAGCGGCGATGATTTTGTCGGGATCCTTTGTCCAGATGAAGGGCTGCGGATCGTTGTTGGTGTGTTCGAGGAAGCGGTTGATGGTGGCCTGGAGATCGACGATCGAGTGGAAGACGCCGCGCTTGAGACGTTGCTTTGCGAGCTTTGCGAAGAAACCTTCGACGGCGTTGAGCCAGGAGCAGGATGTTGGGGTGAAGTGGAAGAAAAAGCGCGGATGGCGCGTAAGCCACCCGCGGACCTTGGGATGCTTGTGGGCGGCGTAGTTGTCGAGGATCACATGGACCAGCTTTCCCGCGGGCACGTCGGCCTCGATGGCGTTGAGGAAGCGAATGAACTCTTGGTGTCGATGGCGCTGCATGCACCGGCCGATGACACGCCCTTCGAGCACGTTCAGCGCGGCGAACAGCGTGGTCGTGCCGTGCCGCTTGTAGTCATGCGTCATCGTGCCCGCGCATCCCGTCTTCATCGGCAGCCCGGGTTGGGTGCGGTCGAGCGCCTGGATCTGGCTCTTCTCGTCAACCGACAGGACAACGGCGTGCGCCGGCGGATCGACATAAAGGCCGACGATGTCCCGCAGCTTGGGAATGAACTCCGGGTCACGCGACAGCTTGAACTGCCGGACCCGGTGGGGCTGAAGCCCGTGCGCCCGCCAGATGCGCTGTACCGCGCTGACGCTGATGCCGACCGTCTTGGCCATCGCCGGCGCCGTCCAATGTGTCGCCTCGTGGCGCGGCGCACTCAGCGTCAGCGCGACGACGCGGTCAGCGATTTCCCGGCCGAGCGGCGGAACGCGCGAGGGTCGCGTCTTGTCCCGCAGCAACCCCTCGACACCCTCGTGCATGAAGCGCTCCTGCCAACGCCAAACCGCTGTCTTGCTCTTGCCGGTGCGGCGCATGATCTCGACCGTGCCGAGACCATCCCCGCTCAGAAGGACGATCCGTGCCCGCCACACGTGTTTCTGCCGGCTGTTCCGGTCCGCAACGACCGCTTCGAGACGAGCACGGTCGGCGGTACTCACATCGACGATGATTCCTGGCCGCATGCGCCAGACTCGCACACAACGTGCCCGGCGAGAATCCCTCGCGGGATTCAAACGTCAAATTTTATCCACTAGCACCGTTTCGTTTTGATAGCCGAAATCCAACACCGCGAGGAGATCGGGCGTGCTCCAGTCGCCGTCCATGAAGGCTTCGGCAAAGCCGACGTCTCCGCGAGCAAGCATCCTGCGGACCGCGCGATTGCGCTTGATTGTAATTGCCGCATCCGCGCCGGGTTCGGCACCGCGGGCTACATGGGTGGCGCCACCGGGAAAGATGATTCGGATTTGTCCGTATTGGACGCCTTGGAGCCAGCGCATGACCAGCCGAGGCCAGAAGCCGCGAGCTGGCCGGACGGTCGATGAGACCTCAGATTGCGGGACGCTGGTCACAGGACCGGCCTGAAAGCGACGGCGGGACGACGACCGGCTCGAAACCTCGGATGGCCCGTCCCGGGCAAGCGAAGGCATCGGATCCCCAAACGCATCCTGTTTCCTCTC
Organism: Kaistiaceae bacterium; assembly: GCA_963667605.2. Lineage (GTDB taxonomy): Bacteria > Pseudomonadota > Alphaproteobacteria > Rhizobiales > Kaistiaceae > JADLGL01. The sequence goes on along the minus strand of CAXXUZ010000001.1, from coordinate 68,708 downwards.
GTAACCAATCTATGGGCACCGTCAGGCGGGAGAGCTCGGCGGCGCAGCGCTAGCTACATAGGCGCAAGCAGGACCGTGTTCAATCGTATGGAAGGCGCGTTTTCGTCGGCGCGCCGGCGGCATCATCGACCGTCACGCCATCGACGGCGGCGATATCAATTTTGGCGCCTCGGTCGGTCGCGGAATAGCGCGCTTGGCGATGGCGGCTGCGCCGAAGGGTCGAACTCAGGTCGTTTAGACTGGAACGGCGTCGTGGGCGCCGGTCCTTCCTGCTCGATCTCTCGAAACGCAAAATGACGACGGATGATAGGTTTCACGTCTTCCGTAAAGCCTGACTTGGCTGCAAGACTATCGACGAACAAATTGCGAGCGTGCGCTGGGTTCAGCACCTATTGTTGAAGCAGGGTTTTGATCAGTTTGGGTCATGTTTCGATGTAAGCCGATTTCAACGTACCGGTGGTTGCACTCCGGCAATACAACTCCGAAAACGGAGCGGTAGTCATGCCTTTTTCCAATCGTCTCGATGCCGGACGCAAACTGGCCGTGGCACTGTCGGAATATCGCGATCAGCACCCGGTGCTCGTGGCGTTGCCGCGAGGTGGGGTACCTGTCGCCGGGGAAGTGGCCGCCGCGCTGGAGGCTCCGCTCGACCTTATCATCGCACGGAAGATCGGCGTGCCGACGCAGCCGGAATTGGCCATGGGCGCTGTCGTCGACGGCACCCAGCCGCTGACGGTCAAGAATGACGACGTCATTAGTCTGACCGGGGTCAGCAAGAAGGCGTTCGCCAAAATTCGTGACCAAGAGCTGACGGAAATCCGCCGCCGCCGGGCGCGCTATGTCGGCGATCGGCCGCACCCCGATCTGGCCGGGCGGGTTGTGATCGTGATCGATGACGGAGTTGCGACCGGCGCGACGACGCGCGTGGCCCTGCGAGCGGTAGGCAAACAGAACCCGAAGCGGCTGGTTCTAGCCGTTCCGGTGGCGCCGACATCAACCCTCGCAAAGCTGAAGGGCGACACCGACGAGATCGTCTGCTTGGAAGATCATGAACCGTTCGGCGCGATCGGGTGGTTCTATTCCGATTTCGACCAAGTAACCGATCAGGGGGTTGCCGAAATCCTGGCCCGGTTTCCCGCAGGCGCCGGGTCGTCTGCCTCCTCGGGTTGATTGCGTACCGCCCCAGTGCAGCGATCAGCCATTCGCGATCAGGCGCCGAATTTTGCGCAGGGCCTCGTCACGAGATTCGTCGAAGGTCACCGCGCCAGCAAACTCGCCGCGGCCATCGAGCATGTAGAAGCTGGTGTAGTGGTTCATCAGATAGCCAATATTGTCGTCGGGAAACTGCTCATAGAAGACGTGATAGCTAGCAAGCATGGCGCGGACATCATCGACCGGACCGGTGATGCCGACAATGCGGGGATCAAAGGCGGTGAGATAGGGCCCCAACAACTCCGGCCGGTCACGCTCCGGGTCCACCGTCACAAAATAGACGGTCAGATCATCCGCCTCCGGTCCTAACTCGGCAAGCCAAGCGGTGACCTCTGCAAGAGCGGCCGGACAAACGTCCGGACAGTGCGTGTAGCCGAAAAACATCAGCGATGGATGCCCGTTGAGATGTGCATCACTGATCGGCTCACCGGTCTGAGTCACCAGAGCGAATGGCGCACCGATTTCTACTGCCGCGGTCAGCGGCGCATCCTCGGTGCCGCGGAGGGCATTGCTGGCTATGAGGCCCACGGTCACCGCCGCAACGGCGACGACCCCCCATAGAACATATCTGACAATCCTCAATGAATTCATTGCATTGCTCCCGTGTCACTCATATCGCCTATATCCATTCAGGGGGAATTCGTCGGCCCGGGCGACCCGATCGGATAAACGATCAAGCTGATTTCAACGGTCCCCGCGATCGCGAAGGTGAGCGAAGCGGAGATCAATGTTCGTTCGATAAACCCGTCTCCAATACCGAAGAACATCACATGGAATCCGCCGGGATCGAGGACGATCGTTGCTCCGGCCGCGATGATTAGGCCGTCCTCAAGCGGCTGCATCATCATTCGCTCGTCGTTCATGATCATTTGATGGAGCGCGGCAAGCTCGGCGGCAGATGACGTGATCCCGAGCAGGCGATCATCGACGGCACCAATGTTGGTGATCGTGAGATAGCCTGCACCGGTCGCCGCGGCCGGCGGCGTTGCCCGTGACCAAGCTTGGATGATAGTCAAATCTCCGGCGATGATCGGCTGCTGGGCGGCCATTTGAACCGCTGGTTCAGCACCTTGGCCGAGCGCGTCGGTCGATAGGATCAACACCGCAATTGCAGCGGCGAAGTTTCGGGTAGTCGACATTTCGAGTCCTGTCCCTGCGTTGACGCGCACCAGGTACCTGCTCTGGTCGCATCTTGTGACCCACGACGTTAGTTTTGAGGATCCGGTGTCTTGGAAAACAACCGGCCGCGCTCGGTGAACAACACCAGAGCCAGCGCAAAAAGGCTGAGCGTGAGGTAGCCGAGTGTCAGCGGGACGACCGTATCGTCAAAGCGCTGGCCGACAATCCAGCCCAGAATCGCTGCGGCCCCGGTGGTAAAAAACCCGATGAATGACGATCCGGTGCCGGCGATCGATCGCAGCGGCTCCATGGCAATGGCGTTGAAATTCGGAATGATGAAGCCGAACAGAAACAGATCGGCGGCCAGAAACCCGGCGAACAGGATAAGCGGCGGCGACCCGTCGGAGAGCATCGCGACAGCTACATGAACCGCAGCCACGATAATGAACCCCAATAACGCACCGTGCGACAGGCGCCGCATCCCATGCTGTCGAACCAATGATCCGTTGGTGACAGACGCGCCGGCCAGCGCAACCGCGATCCCGCCGAAGACAACAGGAAACAGCGCGTCGAGCCCGTAAATGCCGTCGAAGATCTGCTGGGCGCTGTAGATGTAGCTCATCAGGCAGCCGAAGATGAACCCGGTGGCAAGGGTGTAGCCGAGCGTCTGGCGGGTCGAAACGACGCGCCAGATGGCGCCGGCCAGCCATTGAAGCGACAACGGTTCTCGAGCCTCTACCGGCCAGCTCTCCGGCAGGCGGAACACCGTCACTAACAAGATAATGATACTGGCGGCGAGGAGGAACATGAAGATCCATTGCCACTGGCCAAGCAGCAGCAGCCCCTCACCGACGCTCGGGGCGACAACCGGCACGACGATGAACACCATCATCACAAAGGACATCACCCGGGCCATTTGGCGGCCACCGAAAAGATCGCGCACGACTGCAATAGCGATCACCCGCGGCGCCGCGCAGCCCACTCCCTGAGCGGCGCGCGCCAACAGGAACAAAGAGAAATCCTCGGCAAGAAAAGTGGCCACCGAGGCGACGGCGTAGATCAAGATACCGATGATCAAAATCGGCTTCCGACCAAAGCTGTCCGACAGTGGCCCATAGAACAGCTGCCCACCGGCGAAGCCGAAAAGATAGACGGTGATCACCAACTGACGATCATTGGGGTCGGCGAGACCGAAGGCGTCGCTCATTGCCGGAAGCGCCGGCAGCATGATGTCGATCGACAACGCTGTCAGCGCCATCATCGAAGCGATAATGACGACCAATTCGACGAAAGCCGGGCCTTTGGCCCCCCCATCACCGGCCAGGCGAACGATGGTCATACGGCCTCACGACGAGGTGGGAAAGGACGAGCGCGATAGAGCCCGAATTAGACGGTCTCGAGATAGCGATGGACCATGCCGACGGTGCCCGATCCCTCGCCAACGGCGGCTGCCACCCGCTTGCTCGAGCCGGCGCGAACGTCACGGCGGCAAAGATGCCTGGAATGCTGGTCTCAAACAAGAACGGATCACGGTCGAGCGGCCAGCTCTTCGGCCATTTTCCGTCCTTTTTCAAATCGGGGCCGGTCATCACATAGCCCTTGTCGTTGCGTTCGACCAAGTCGGCAACAAGATCGGTGTGAGGCGCGGCGCCAATGAATACAAACATCGCCGCCATCGGCAGCTCCTCCTCGGCGCCACTATCACGATCGCGAAGGAGTATCTTCTCCAATCGCTCTTCGCCGACCACGCCGCGAATCTCCTTCCGAGAAAGAATCACTATATTCGGCGCTACGGCGATCCGGTCTATAAGATATTGCGACATCGAACTCGACAAGTCGGGCGCGCGAATGATGATCGTTACCGATTTGGCTGAGCGGGCGAAGAACAAAGCCGCCTGACCGGCGGAATTGCCGCCACCGACGATGGCGATATCGTGGTCGCGATAGAAAGCAACCTCGGTCACTGCAGCACCGTAATAGACGCCGATCCCGACCAGATGATCGGCGTCTGGTACGTCCAACTGCCGAACCGCGACGCCGCTCGCCAGAACCAGAGCATGGCACGAAACCTCGGTACCATCGCCCAGGGTAACCACCCGGAATGGATCCTCGCAGCGCACTTTGACGGCGTTCTGCGCCTCGAGCAATTCGGCACCAAACCGCTTCGCCTGTGCTGCTGCCCTGCGCGCCAGATCTTCGCCTGTTACACCGGCTGGAAAGCCCAGATAGTTCTCGATCTTCGAACTGGTGGCAGCCTGGCCGCCGGGCCCACTTTGCTCGACCATGAGCGTTCGCACGCCTTCAGAGGCACCGTAAACCGCTGCCGCCAGGCCGGCTGGCCCGGCGCCAATAATCACCATGTCGTAAAATGGCAGCTTGGCCTTGGTCTGTAGTCCGACCTTCTCGGCGAGCTCCAAATTGCTTGGCGCGACAAGGCTGGTTCCGTCCGGAAAAAAGACTACCGGAAGCCGGTTCTCGTCGCCGGCGAGCGACTTCACCAATTCACGCATCGACGGATCCTGGTCGACATCGACCCATTGGTAGGGGATCTGACTCCGCGAAAGAAATTCCTTGGCGGTATAGCTCTGTGGCGACCATCGCGCGCCCGCCACGCGGATGCCGTCGAAACTGGATCGCGACTTGGCCGCGAAATCGGAGAGGAGATCGTCCAGCACAGGGAATAATTTTTGGTCCAGTGGATCCCAGGGCTTCAGCAAATAATGATCAAGCCCAATCTCGTTGATACTGGCGATCGCCGCCTCGGTATCGGCGTAGGCCGTCAGCAACACCTTCCCGGCCTCGGGGTGGAGTTTGCGCGCTTCACTGAGGAAATCGGTACCGGTCATTTCCGGCATTCGCTGGTCGGCGACGAACAAGGCAACAGTCACGGCGCGCTTCTTGAGTTCGCGAGCGGCCTCCAGGGCTTCCTTCCCAGAGCTCGCCTTCACGATTCGGTAGTCACGGCGATAGTGCTGGCGAAGATCGCGTTCGACTGCTGCCAGCACTTCCGGGTCATCATCCACCGTGACAATCACCGGCTGAGACTTCGCGCCCATCCTCCCCCTCATTCCTGTCGGAGCTAACTTGCCACGCCTTATATTGGTGGCCGTGCAGCTTGGCTATCAGTTCGTTCCAGCCTTTTCTGACTGGAGCGGAAGCCGGGCGATGAAACGAGTGAAGCCCGGCTCCGACTCAACCAACAACTGGCCGCCGTGCTTCTCAGTGATGATCGAATAGCTGGTCGAGAGGCCCAGGCCCATCCCCTTACCGGGCGCCTTGGTGGTGAAGAACGGATCGAACAGCCGGCCTTGGATCTCTGCCGGAATGCCCGGGCCATTGTCCTCAATTTCGACCACGGCATGATCGCCGTCGGCGCGGACGCGAATGGTGATCTCGCCCTTCTCGCCCATTGCGTCCGCGGCATTGTCGATGATGTTGGTCTACACCTGGTTGAGTTCGCTGCCATAGGCGGGAACAAGCGGCATGTTGTCGGCGTAGTCGCGATGGAGGGTGATCCCGTATTTCAACTTGCTGCGGAGGATGACGAGCGTGTTCTCCAACCCTTCCCGCAAATCGACATCTTGGATCGGGGCCTGGCCAAGATAAGAATAGCCCTTGAGCGCACTTACGATTTCGGAAAGTCGCGCACCGCCATGACTGACGGTGTTGGCCAGCGAGGCGATGTTGAATACGGACGCAACCCAGTTCAGCGCACCGGCCAAATCGGGCCCTGCGAGGCCTTCGGCCAGCGGCTCCAATAAAGCGGGCTCCAAACCGGCAGCCACCAGGTCAGCGCCAATTTCCCACAGGTCTGGGACATTCTTCTCATCCAGCCAGTCTTCCAGCTCCATTTCCTTGTCGGCCCGGCCGATGGCGTCCAGGTCCCCGACATTGCCGCTGGCCTCTCGGGCCTGATCGAGAAGTTGATGAAGAGCGGCCTGCACCTGCTCGCTCTGGGCGGCGGGATTGAAGCTCAAATGGGCTAGCTCCAGTGCAGCTAGCTTTTCCTTAAGTTGATCGGCGGCGCGCCGCGTTGCTGCGGCTGGGTTGTTTAGTTCATGGGTTACGCCGGCGGCGAGCGTTCCCAGCGTTGCCATCTTTTTGTTCTGTCGAAGCGCCTACTCGGCCTGCTTCTGCCCAGTCACGTCGGTGCCGTAGACGAACACCAAGTTCGTTTGCGGGTCACTGCGGTGGTTGAAAACAAAATCATGGCCGCCAACGCGTCCCTCGACCGGAACGACGTCGTCGGCCGCCACAATCGCGCGCCAGGATTGATCATCGACATTGGGACAGACATCTCGCCAGTTGCGGCCGACCAGAAGACCACCAAAAATCTCCCGCGCGGCGGAATTGGCCAATAGTATCTCGCCTTCATTGTTGGTCCGGATAACAGGACCAGGATTCATGTCGGGGAACCGGGCGATTTCTGCCAGCTCGTTTGCTTTCTCGTCGAGTTCGCGCTCAGCCCGGCGGAAATCTGTTGTGATGATGCCGAAGGCGGTCACGATCTCGCCGCTTGGCGCACGCACATGCTCGAACCGAACGGTTTCTTCGCCGATATTCGTCTCGATTGAAGGAGGGGTGTTATCCTTGAGAACCCGGCTCCAAAATTCGTCATCGACGCCACCGCAGACGTCCTGCCAGGGAGCCGATTTCAGGTCGGTGTTACGAAACAGTCGTTCCGCCGCAGGATTGCACGAGACGATGCGGCCCTCCCGATCCATTCGCAGAACTGGAGCAGGATTGGCCCGCGGAAATCGTGCCAACTCGCGTAGTTCGCGCTCTTCCTCAACCAGGGCTTTGTCGCTGAGGGCCACAATTGCCAAGACCGAACCATGTTCGGCACTGCTAGACTGGCTTACGACAAAAAGAACCTCTGCCGAGGTCCCGTCTGGCTTGGTGAGTCGCACGCGGCGGAGGCCCCGGCCGACATCGTCGGCAGCAACCCCAATGTCGGCAAGTTTGCGTCCGTCGATCGGCCCGGCCAGCGCCTGGATCGAATCGTTGGCTTCGACAATCGTGCCATCGCCACGGGCAAGTGCGAACGGGACCAGCATCGTTTCAGATCGTGTCGGTGGCGGCGAATCCATGGGCCCTCCCAATATGGCGTCAGCATAGCGCGCCTGGCGGAAGGGCAACAACACCATTGCGGCCGAATCAAAAGGGGCGAATGTTCCCGCCCCTTTCTACCACCGGACTGGCTAGCTCGCCGCTATTGCCGTTGGAATTGCCCAGGGCCAAAGTTGCCGAATCCGCCAGGATGACCGCGATGGCCGCTGAACCACTGCTGCGGGCCAAAGTTCATGCCACCACCGAAATTGGGCGAGCCCATCCGCGGACCGGCGCCGGGGCCGGTGAAATTATGCTCGCCGGGACCAGCCCGACCATTATTGCCGTTGAACCGCTGATGCTGGCCGAAGTTCATGCCGCCACCAAAATTGGGCGAGCCCATCCGCGGATCGGCGAAATTGGGTCCGTCCGGACCGCCTCGACCTTGATTGCCCTGCTGGCCACCGGGCGCGTTGAACCCGCGGGCGTTCGCTCCGCCTCGATTTTGCATCTCGGCCACGCCGCCTTGGGCCAGTTGAGCGCCAAGGATGGGCAGTTCCGCCGGATCGATGACACCATCGCCATTGGCGTCGAGCTGCTGGAAGACCAACATCCAGCCCTCAGCGAATTCGCGTTCTGTGATCTGCCCGTCGTCGTTCAGGTCCAGAGCGAGCAATCGCGCCAGCATGACCTGCATTGCCCCGCCATCGGCGGCGGGATCGCCGCCGGCGAAGCCAGGCGGTTGATTTCCGCGCTCTGCCGGCTGCTGAGCCAATGCCGGAAATGCCGCAAGACCGATCGCGCCGGCGATCGTAATTGCCGTGAGTCGTTTCGACGTTTTCATCTTCCACCCCTCATCCTTCCCGATATGATTTCTGGGTATCTAGCGCCATTTGGCTAGCCTCGTTTGCTCGCCCATCTTTGTTGTTGTGCCGGCCTGTCGCAAAGCTGGGCGATTGATACAAGTCGTTACATTATTGTAGTTCTGGCGACTGACGGTGGGCTCATATATTTAGCCGACCGCAGTCTAGGAGAAGCCGGATGGAGCCGTCGCCTCACATCCTCGTCGTCGACGATTCGGCCGACATCAGGGAGCCGCTAGTCAGATATTTGGCGAAGAAGGGGATGCGTGCCGCAGCCGCCAGCGGCGGCCCGGAAATGCGGCGGCTATTAAAGGCCAACGCCATCGACCTTGTGGTGCTCGACATCATGATGCCGGGCGAGGATGGGCTGTCCCTGTGCCGGATGCTCCGCCAGACCAGCGATATTCCGGTGATCCTCCTGACCGCAATGATCGATGAGACCGATCGAGTGGTCGGGCTTGAGATCGGCGCTGATGATTATGTCACGAAGCCTTTCAGCCCGCGCGAACTACTGGCCCGGATCCGGGCGGTTCTACGCCGCTCGAAAACGCTGCCGGTCAACCGCAACATCGTCACGGCGACGCGATTCCGCTTCGACCATTGGCAATTGGACGCCGGCAGGCGGGAATTGGTCGGGGCCGATGAGATCGCCGTCCCACTGAGCACGGCTGAGTTCAGGCTGCTTCTGATGTTTCTGCAGCGGCCGCATATGGTGCTATCGCGCGAGCAACTGCTCGATCTGACGGCGGGCCGATCCTTGGAGCCGTTTGAACGGTCGATCGATAATCAGGTGAGCCGGCTGCGCAAGAAGATCGAATCCGATCCGAAGAACCCGGCCATTATCAAGACGGTCTGGGGTGGCGGCTATGTGCTAGCGGTGGAGGTTGAGGAGGGGCAAGAGTGAGATTGTTGCCGCGCACGCTCGCCGGCCAATTGATTGCTCTGTTGCTCGCCGCCCTGGCGGCGTCGCAGGTGGTTGCCTTCATTATCTTCTCCGATGAGCGGTCGGAGGCGCTGCGCCAGGCCGATCGGCTCGCTCTGCTTGAGAATACCGCCTCGGTGTTGCGCATGCTTTGGCTGACGCCACCGGAGCTTCGAGACCAATTGGCACGGGCGGCGAGCTCGCCGCGGGTCCGAATCTGGACCACCGAAGAAAGCGTGATCCCACCGACAACACCGGCGGGAGCGCTGCCGGTCCAAATCGCACGCCTATTCGGCGAGACCATTCGCAGTCGCGTTCGGGTGCAAATCGTCCAGGACGGCAACGCCACCCGATTCGTTCAGCCGCCACGGAATCTCGATCGGTTGATACCGTTTCAGAACAGTCGATATGACGTCTTGGTCTCGGTCCCGTTTCCGGATTCAGGCTGGCTCAATGCGCAGACCCGCGTCAGCGCTGAATCGATCGCATGGGCCTGGCCGACGATTGCCTCGACTGCGGTGATGGGGATTGCGATTCTCCTGATTGTCGCCCTCACCGCCCGGCGCGCGATGCGTCCGCTACGAGCGCTTGCCACAAGAGCCGATGCGCTTGGACGCGGCACCACCGAACCTCCGCTAGCTGAGCAGGGCCCGGACGAGATGCGGCGCGTAACTATCGCCTTCAATCAGATGCAGGTACGATTGCAGCGCTTCGTGGCCGATCGGACCCGGATGATCGCCGCCATCGGGCACGATCTCAGGACGCCAATCACGTCGCTCAAATTGCGAGCGGAGTTGCTCGATGATGAAGAAGCGAAGAGCAAGATCAACGCAACGCCGGAAGAAATGCAGCGAATGATTGAGGCCACCTTGGCATTTGCACGCGATGAGGCAGCCGCAGAATCATGGCGCTCGGTCGACCTTGCTGCCTTGATCGCCTCGACGGTCGATGACTATGCCGATTTCGGCAAGGATGTCCGTTTTAGCCAGGCGGCACGACTACCCTATCGGTGCCGACCAACCGCGCTCAAGCGGGCGATCTCGAATCTGATCGAGAATGCAATTCAATATGGCGAGAGAGCGCGCGTGTCCTTGGCCGACAATCCTTCTGGCCCGGCGATCGCGATCGAGGACCGCGGCCCCGGTGTCCCGGCCGACCGGATCGACGAGGTGTTTCAACCTTTCGTTCGGCTTGAATTATCGCGAAGCCGGGCAACCGGCGGGGTCGGGCTCGGCCTGTCGATCGCGCGGTCGATCATCCTTGCTCATGGTGGTGATCTCGTCCTGGCAAATCGACCAAGTGGAGGCCTGCGAGCAGAAATCAGGTTGCCGGCGGAAGAGACGGTTGCCCGAGCCGCCGACACGGACGCCTGAATTTGAGCGATGCTCCGCTTAAGGGCTGCAAAATCCGGACGTTGCTCTTATCTCACATCGCGATGTATTCCAGAGGCTGGTTTCAACTGTTTTCTACTTAATAGTGTATTATTGTACTTCGATGATTTCCGGTTGCGGTTGTCTTTCCTTTTCGCCGATCTGCCTCACCCATGGCCTTGGCCGCGGACAGGCTGATGTTTGATGGGCCCGTCCTAGTTACCGGCGCAACCGGCTTTCTCGGGCGGCATCTGGTGCGGAGGCTGATCGAACTCGGCCAACCGGTTCGCGCAACCGGCCGCAATCTGACGCTTGGTCTTCAGCTTCAGGCCGAAGGCGCCGATTTTCGCCCGGTCGATCTGCGAGATCTGCCCGGACTGATGACAGCGATGGAGGGCGTCAAGGCGGTCGTTCACGGGGGAGCGTTGTCCTCGGTCTGGGGCCGGAAACGGGACTTCCACGCGATAAATGTCGGCGGGACAGAAAATGTGATCGCCGCCTGCCTCGCTCATGGAGTGAAGCGGCTAGTCTACATTTCATCGCCTAGCGTGATGACGCGGTCCGTCGCTCAGTGGAATCTAACAGAAACCGAGCCGCTGCCGGATAAGCACGTATCGGTATACTCCGAGACGAAGCGGTTGGGGGAGGACCGCGTGCGGCAAGTAGCGGAGGGAACGCCAGGATTGGAAACTGTCATTCTGCGACCCAAGGCGATCTACGGGCCCGGAGACACCACAATATTCCCACGCTTGATCAAATCGGCTGAAAAGGGCCGTCTCCCCATCATCGGCGATGGCAACACTGTCACCAATCTCACCCACGTTCGCGACGTCGTCGCCGCAATCCTGCTCGCCCTTAAAAGCGAAAAAGCGGTCGGCAACGTTTATGTCGTGACCGGCGGTAAGGACCTCCGGATCTGGGACGCCATAACAGAGGTCGTCACCCGCTTCGGGTTCCAGGCGCCGAGCCGGAAGATCCCGATCGGCCGGGCGATGCGGGCGGCGAAAGCGCTCGAATGGCTATGGCGAACCCTGCATTTGCCAGGCGAACCGCCGCTAACGACGTACAGCGCCAGCATTCTCGGCCTGTCGCAGACCTACGACATCACCGCCGCCCGACGCGACCTCGGCTACGAGCCCAGCGTCTCCATCGAGCAGGGCTTAGATGAGGCGTTCCCCAAGTCACCGGCGACGCCGAGCGCCACAACCCACCGCCCGACCGTCGACACCGAGCCGAACAGCACGCCCTTGCTAAAGGTCCGGGTCCGCACCGCCGGCCAGGCCTGGGCGAGAAAATTCTATTTTCAGCCCGGTGGAGGTCTCGGTTGGATATCGGTGCCGGCGCTGTTCGCGATCATCGAGCACCCTGAACAAGGATTGTGGCTGTGGGACACCGGATACGCGCCGCGGTTTTTTGCTGCGACCCGGAAGCTGCCTTGGAGGATCATGCGCTGGGTTACACCGGCCGATATCAATGAGGAAGACGCTGTCGCTGCCCAGCTTCATGCGCTCGGCTATAACCCCGCCGACCTAAAAGGCATTATCCTTTCTCACTTTGACCCCGATCATTTTGGCGGTCTCAGAGATTTTCCCGGCGTGCCGATAGTGTGCTCGTGGCGAGCCTGGGCAGATGTCAGAGGGCGACGGGGATGGTCCGCTTTCCGGGCGCGCCTCTTGCCCGGTCACCTGCCTGAGGATATGGCGGGACGCTTGAAATTGCTGCCGGACCCGGATGGACCACCAATCTCAGTTTTTAGCTCGAGCCTCGATCTCTTCGGCGACGGATCAATCCGGTTGGTTGAGTTGCCCGGGCATGCTCCGGGACAACTTGGTGCTTTCGTGCGGCGTCAATCGGACGGCGCGGATTTGTTTTTGGCTGCCGATGGCTGCTGGAACCTTGCCGCAATCGAGGCGAGCGGCTACCGAGGGGGCGCACATCGCCTGCTGGCGGTCGACAAGAAGGCTCAGGATGAGACGTATCGAAAGCTTACGCAATTGCATGAAGAATGGCCGGCACTGCGGATCGTGCCCGCCCACTGCCCCAGAGCGTGGCGGGAGACCGGTGAGCCTAAGGGGACTGTGAACTAATGAGCTTGCCGATGAAGATACTCGGCGTCGGGCGCTATCTGCCTGAGCGCGTGGTTCCGAGTAGTGAAGTCGAGCGTATTTGCGGAATCAAGCCCGGCTGGATCGAACGCCATACCGGCGTGAAAGAGCGCCGTTGGGTGGGTCCCAACGAGAGCAACTCTTATATGGGCGCCGAGGCGGCGCGAGATGCGGTCAAGGACGCTGGCCTCCGACTTCAGGATGTCGACCTAATCCTATGTGCGTCGGGCACACCGGAGCAAACTATCCCTGACAATTCTGCGTTGATCCAACGCGAGCTTGGGCTCGGCAAGTCAGGCGTCGCTTGCATGTCGGTCCACATCACCTGCCTCAGCTTCCTGCTGGCGATGGACTTGGCTGCGATGATGCTGGGCATAAATCGCTACAAGAACATCTTGATCGTCAGCTCCGATGTCGCCTCGGTCGCGCTCAATTTCAAAGACCCCGAAAGTGCGGCGTTGTTTGGGGACGCCGCGAGCGCGGTCGTCGTCACCAGAACGCCGGAGGGGGAAGCAAGCCACGTCGAACGGGCACGGTTCGAGACCTACAGCATTGGCGCCCATCTCACCGAAATCCGTGGCGGCGGTTCGCGGTTGCATCCGGCCAATCCAGAAACGCGGCCAGAGGATAACTTGTTCTCAATGGCCGGGCCAAAAGTCTATCGTCTGGCTCGACAGCATCAGGACGCGTTCTTGGAACGGCTGCGTCCAGGGCTTTCCAAATCGCCCGGCTCGATCAAGCTGGTCTTGCCGCATCAGGCCAGCCTGCTGGCACTTCGTGCTCTCCGCCGCAATGGCATCGACGACGACCAAGTAGTGGTCACGCTGGATCGCCTCGGCAATTGCGTGGCAACATCGCTCCCGCTAACGCTCTATGAAGCGGTGAAGTCCGATCGCCTCCAACGCGGCGACGAGATGTTGATGGCTGGAACCGGAGCCGGCCTCACACTTGGCGGCATGATTCTCACTTATTAGGCAGGCGACGTTGTCGGGATGAATCTCGCGACCCGCTTCTTTGAAATGCTGCCCTCCGGGGACCAGCGGGTGGCGATCAGGGAGCCCGGCGGATCCTCGATCTCGCGTGGGGAGCTCCGCAGACAGATCGTCGGGCTACAGCGATCGCTCCACAGCCGCGGTTTCAAGAAGGGCGATGTCGCCGTTATCCAGGCACCCAACGGTGTCGCCTTCGCGGCGGCGATGATAGCGGTCGCGGCACTTGGCGGTATTTCGCTATTGGCTGAGCCTGGGCTCGGCGACGAGATCTATTCCACGCGCCTCGCTGCCGCTCGACCCAATTGGGTCTTGGTGCATCCGATCGTCCTTTGGGCGAACCGGATCCCGGGAGCGCGAGGGTTCCTGGCGAAGCGGGAAATCATGGTGCCGCCGAAATTGCCGGTCGAGGGCGGCTTACGGCAGCTCAAAGTTTCGCCGCGTTCGCTGGTGCGAACGGCCGCGGACGACACAACAAAGCCTCTCATCGAGACGATGGCGCCCCGTGACGATGTGACCATCATCTTCACCGGCGGGACCACCAGCCTACCCAAGGGCGTCCGTCTTTCACATGGAGCTGTGGCGCATACCCTGGGCAACATCGAAGCGCTCGCGACAAATACCGACACCCACGCGATGATCGCCGACACGCCGCAACAGGTGCTCTATGGCCTGGTGTTGGGCAAGGAAGTGTTGGTTACACGGGGGCGAATGCAGCGCCGGGCGACGATGGTCCGACAATTGATCGAGTCGGGCACGGCGGACGCCTATTTCGGATCGCCGTTCTTATGGATGGAAATGATGGAGCTGGTCGGGCCCGACCGCGCCCGCCTACCGTCGAGCCTCAAGGCAGTGTTTCTGGGGGGCGCCCCGGTAACGCCTGAGTTCCTCAAGACACTTCGAGAATGGCTGGCGCCGGAAACGAAAGTGACGGCGATCTACGGGCTCACCGAAGCCGGCCCGGTCGCGACAGCATCCGACAAAGAGAAGATCGCCTGGGATGGCGAAGGCGACTATCTCGGCCGTCTGGTCCCCGGGACCGCGGCAAAGATCGCCCAAGACGGAGAAATCTGCGTGGAAAGCCGGGCGCTGTTCAACGGCTATATTGGCCAGGAAGAGTTGGCGGAGAACGACAGCTTCGCGACCGGTGATCTCGGCAAGATCATCGACCGCGGCGGCGAGCCGACGCTGATCTTGCTCGGGCGCGCCAAGGACATGATCATCCGCGCCGCAGTTAATATCTATCCGGCGACGCTCGAAGCCGGTCTTCGAGCCATCACTGACCATTCCGGCAATCGTTTGCTGCGCGAGACCGCCCTGATCGGCGTCTGGGATGAGGCGAAGCAGGATGAGGAGGTGGTGTTATGCTGGCAGCCGATGGCCGGGACCGAGATCGACGAAGGTGATTTGGAGCATAAGGTGCTGTCAGTAACCGGACAAGATGCGCGGCCCGACTTCATGATGAAATTGGATCCGATGCCGGTGACGGGGCGCCAGAACAAGGTCGACAAAGCCGCGCTGCGGTCGCTTGCGGCCGCCAAATTCGGGCTCAGCGCTGTCCCGCGCGGCCAAAGACAATAATGACCGGTCCAGAATGGAACGCCCTGCCGCGTTGGAGTGTCCCCTTCAACTGGCGTGCGTTTTTGCTGAAGAACGCCTATCTGCTCCGCCACTCCGGCCATATCGGCCAGCGCCTCCGACGAATGGCGACGCTATTGTCGCTCTACGGCATCAATCAAGCGACTTGGTTTGCTGACCAATCGCTGACGCCAAACTGGCATCAGGTCGCGATGAACGGGCCAGTTTTCATCATCGGCCATCAGCGCTCGGGCTCGACTTTCCTGCATCGCGTCTTGGCCGAAGACCCCAACGCGCTGGCCCTTAATCTGCGGCAAATGGTGCTCCCAGCGATATCGGCGCAGAACCTATGGGAGGCGATATTCCGCCCCGACAGCTACCCCAGCCGTTGGCTCGATAGACTCCAGGAAAGACTGCTCAACCAACTCGACCCAATCCATCGCGTCCGACTCGATTCGGTCGAGGAGGATGAATTCCTGTTCTTCACCGTCTATCGGTCCGGGATGGCGGTGAATTCCAGCCCCGCGGTCGCCGCCGATCAGAGATTGAACCGGTTGCGGGACTATCGCTCGTGGAGCGAGACCGAGCGCAGAACCGCGCTGGAATGGTACCGAGCTTGTCTCCTGAAGGCCGCCTACCGGGCGGAGGTGCGATCGCCCAATTCCGACCGATGGATCGTCGGCAAGAATCCTGCCTTCAGCCAGCGAATCCCGGACCTCCTCAGGATCTTCCCGACAGCACGTTTCATCCATTTGGTGCGCAACCCACTGCAGACGGTGCCCTCGCGATTGAGCCTGGTTCGCGCCGTTTGGAAGCTTCGTCTCCCGGAAATCGAGCGGTTGAGCCCGGAGGAGGTCGATGAGATCGTCCGCGACAGCGAGCGCACCTATGTCCTGGCCGAGCACGACCTCCGCCACCTCCCCGAGGACACCGCGATCACGATCCGTTTCGAGGAGCTAACCGCCGATCCGGCCGGGGTGCTGACGCGTATTTATCGGCAGCTTCGATTGCCGGGCGAGCCAGCGACGATCGAGTCGGGAAATCGGGCCGATCGCGATGATGCCGATGCGCCCGAACACAAATACTCGCTCGAAGAGTTTGGGCTAACCGAGGGCCAGCTGCGGCGGCGTTTCGCGCCAATCATAAAGACGCACGGTTTCTAGGGCCTGGCCTCTGGACCTACAGCCCGCGGCATCAGCGAGGAGGCAGCGCCGCCGCCTCAAGCCAGAACACCTCGCCCTCGCTACCCTCGGTGTCTAGCCAGAGGAAGTCGATGCTAGGATAGATTTCGCTCAATCGTTGCTGTCCGGCACCAACCTCGCAAAGCAGCCCTCCTTTTTCGCTGAGATGCCCGCCCGCCCCGGTGACAATGCGCCGGGCCAAATCAAGCCCATCGGCACCGCCGGCAAGCCCAAGCTCGGGCTCATGACGGTATTCCGGTGGAAGATTCGCCATTGAGGCCGCGGCGACATAAGGCGGATTGCTGATGATGAGATCGTAGCGCAGATCGGTCGCCGGCTCGAACAGATCTCCCGGCAATAGGCGTATCCTGCCACTGAGCTGATAGTCGTCTATGTTTTCGGCGGCCAAGGCCAACGCATCGGCCGACAGGTCGACGGCATCAACCGCAGCCTCGGGAAAAGCGAGGGCGGCGAGGATCGCCAGGCAGCCGGAACCAGTCCCTAGTTCGAGAACGGAACGAACCGGCTGGGAAGAGACAAATGGCAGCGAATTGTTGGTGCGGACCGCCGCCGCCAGAAGCTCACCGATAAAGGAGCGCGGGATCAGCGCTCGATCGTCGATCATGAAGCCGTAGGGTCCGATATAGGCTCGACCGAGAAGGTAGGCGGCCGGCCTCCTGGTCGTCTCTCGCTGCTCCACTAGCCAGACGATCTTGTCGCGCTCCGCCTCAGTGATAGGCCGCTCGATCACCGACCGGAGTTGATCGATCGGCAGGCCGAGGCCTTCAAGGATCAGAAACGCCGCCTCGTCAGCCGCATTGTCTGTGCCGTGGCCATAAGCAAGGTCGGCTCGCTCCAGCCGGTCAGCCGCCCACTCAAAGGCGTCGCCAACCGACGTCAAGCGGAGTTCAGTTGGCGGCGGCGACGGTATCGCGAATCCAATCTTGGTATCGAGCAACGAAAAACCCACTTGAAATCATTATTCTTTTTGCCGTAATTGTCCAGCGCGGCCCGTTTCGAGGGTAGAAGCTGGACACTTTGATCTCGGTTCGTGCTCGTCGATTGAGTTTGATAGTAGGCAATATTTGCCTCTTGTCGGTCAACGAGAGGTCAACAAGAGGAGACGACGCCATAAACTTCGCGACATGGATTGACATCTTAATCGACGAAAAAGGGATCGACACCGATCAACCCGCGCGACAAATGACTCACTCAGAGTACCGCGAACACCTCGCCCGCCTCGGCCTCACACAAGAGGCGGCGGGCGAATTGTTATCAGTTTGACCCGCTCACCATCTTCCAAGCCTTGCTTATCTGCTTGTGATAGGTAGGGTTGAGGACGCGACTGACGACGTACTCGGGGACATCGTAGCGAAGAGCCAAGGTTTTTCTGGTCTCGGAGCCGTCCACCAATTCGGCTAAGTCACCCTCTCGAAACTCAATTGGGTAGAGTACTTCGATCGCTGCCACTTCAGCGATGTATTCGGAAGCTACATTCGCGCCGTCGACGCTGTCGGGCATGACCAATTCCTTAACCATATCCTTGATGGTTGAGGCCCCCCGCGGTGAAAAATGCTCGGCGCTATCAACGAGCAAATGGCAGAGCTCCTTGGCGGTGGCCAGGTTCTTATAGTCATCCAACTGATCTCGTTTGATCCAGATTTGTGATCTATCCTCATATCGTTCGAGCATTCCGTGGACGTGTTCCCCTTCGAAATCGACCTCGTTGACTTCGATATAGGTGCTCGTGAGTTCGCCAACGGCGGCGATCAGATTGTTGATATCGACAGGAATCTGCTCTGGCTCACGACAAAGGATGAGCTCGTGTTTCTTGACCGTGGCTACCTTCTCCAGCGCCGCCGCAATCTCGGTGTACAGAATCCTCACGGATGCCACCCTGAACAGAAAAGGCCCCAGCCGGTGGGGCTAGGGCCTTTTCTGCATCTTTGCAATGCTAGGTTGGCCTAGCGCTGCTTCTGTCTGCGATCCGAAAGGTTTTCAACTTTCGACCCGCCCCCCTCTTGAAGCCGCGCAGACTCCGCGCTCAGCCACTTTCGCACCGACGGGCTGTCGATCAGAACTTGAGTCCAGCCAGTCGCAAGCAGCGATACAATGCGCTCCTCGTCGTCGCCCTCGCGCAGTCCGGCGGACCAGTAGATCGCGTGCAGGATTTCGTGAATAACAGTGTCAACAAGCAGCGCGCCTTTGATTGTGTCTGCGACCTTGATTACTCGACTCGTCGTGAGACAATAACCGTGCACGTCCTCTCGATCGTCAGCGGGAAAGGTCGAAATCGAGAACGAATATGGTCCGACCTTGACACCTTGGGGTAAGTTCATGCCGCGCCGCCCTCAATCACCGTCGGCGTGAATTGGATCGGTGCCGGCTTGCAGCCCATTGCGTTAGGCGAAACCGGCGCGTGCGACACTACCGGCAAGGCATCCTCGCCCAGCGTTGCGAACTTGCTTGGCACAGCAACAAGCCAGCATTGCTCGCCGGCAACGGTTTGCATGCCAGTCACGATCGCGCCATTGGCGCGCGTTGGCCCGACATACACACTCATTTGTCCGGCACTGTTCCGCCGTATGGTTATGTTGCCCTCACTCAATTCTCGATCTCCTTTGGAATTAACCGGCGGAGCTAACCAAGCTCGGCCACCGCCACGGCAGGAATAGGGACGCAAACTGACTTCGACAGCCCTTCCGAGCCGCCGCGGGCGTGGGTTCCGGCGTAGGTTCAACTGGCTCAGGTTCCGTGTGCGTCGCCTGCGCATGAATAGCCTCGGCAACGCGATCGTCGATATATGCGTCCATGCGCTGCCACTCGGGGTTATGCTGTCGATCGCCCCTTTGGCTCTTGTTGACGAATAGGTGTCCTCTAACCCGAGAGTCGCCTTCTCTCGTAATCTCGAAATCGTCCTCCTCGGGACGAATCTTCCCCGGCCGCGTGGTGCGAAAGCCGATCTGGCCCGGCCGAGAAACTTGTGTCTGCTCACCGCTGGCGCAGTGACAAACCTCGCCGACCATAGCGAAGCTTCCGCCGCCTACGCCTCGGGGATTACCGCCCCAGCCACCGCCGGGCGCCCCTTTAACGTACGTCGCCCCGTAGAAACGCTCGACCCGTGTCGTCGGCCCCGAGGTTACGATGTCGTTTGGGTCGCCTTGCTTGCCCCCCGCTCGGCGAAAGCCGAAATCAACGCTGTCGCCATGTTCCTCAAAGAACATTTGTCGAGTAGCAACGCTACCGGCGGCCATATTGATACGGAACGTGCGAAACTCGCCGTAATCGTGATCGCCCGTGAAATACAGACTTCCGCCTTCAAACCACGCCTTATAAGGTGCGGGGAGGGGCACGGCTCTGCCATTATCATCTAGGACGGCAAGATTAAGCTTAGCCATTGGTTACGAGCCTAGCCGCCTAGTGAATGGTTCGCTCATTTACCTTCCCTCCGATTGTCCATACTCTTGGACTCAAGTAAGTATTGGTACCTGAGAACAAATAGGCCGATAATAGCAGTTACGCTAACGATTACGTACAACAAAATCCTAGATTTTATTCCCCGTTCCTCGCCAGCGGCCAGGCCTTCAACTTCTCCTTACCGGCTTTGGACACCTCCAGGGCATGGCGCAGCCAGAAAACCTCGTCGGACAGCGACCGGGCGCGGGCCTCGGCGTCGCCCAGTATCCTCACCTCCCGGTGGAGCCGAAGGGACTCGTGCCGGTCGATGAAGTTCTGGAGATCGCCTTCGCTGATTCCCACGCAACGCCCAAGACGGTGAGTCCTCAGTTCTCTGGTCTCGATCCATCGCCGGACGGTCTCGGCGCTGACTTCCAGCCGGTCCGCGACGGTCGCGACAGACGGCAGTGTCAAAGCAAATCGGCTTGAGCCGGGAAGGAAGTTCCCTTAGCCTCTGCCGATGCACAATCCTTTCCGTTATTTCAGAGGGTTCATCATGGGCGAACAGTCCAATACAGACACAAATCATCCAACTCTTTTTTCGTCGGGAGTCGCCGCCCTTGTTGCCGTGCTGGTCCTGGCGCTCGCGGCGCCCGCCGCGGCAGGCGACAACCGCGGCTCGGCCGAAGAGGCTCAGGACATGGTTGCGCGCGCGATCGCCTACTACGACGAGATGGGGGCCGAGGCGGCGGTGGCGAGGTTCAACGCCGACCCGGCTCCGGAGTTCCTGGACCGCGATCTCTACATCTTCGTTGTCGGACCCGAAGGAACCGTCGTCGCCCACGGCGTCGACTCCTCGCTTCTGGGAGTTGCCCTGGCGAGCTTTGTCGATGTCGACGGCAAGGAGTTCGGCGAGGAGATAGGTTTGATGGCCTCGGCGGAGGGGGCTTGGGTCGACTACAAGTGGAAGAACCCGGTCAGCGGGGAGATCGAGCGGAAGTCAAGCTGGATCGTGGCGCATGACGGCCATATCTTCGGCGTGGGAGTCTACAGGCCGTAAACCGGTGCCCGTCACACTAACAGTGGCTTTGTCAAGTTAACTGATTGTAGGCTGGTTTCGGCATTTCTCTATCGGGTTGTTATTCGGCGCGGAAATTTGACCCCCTAGAATCATGGAATATCAACGGGTTATCGCGCCGATCGGCGTCGAACCTGCGCGCCGAATAACACGCTGCCGGCCGATCGCGCCCTCTCGGGCCTCCGGCGCGAACAGGGCCTTGCGCAGCCGGGCGTTCTCCTTGCGCAGCGCCTCGGTCGTGCTGCTCTCGTTCGACCCGATGCCGGCTTCGGAGAGGAGCGTCTCCAGGCGCGCCGCCGAGGACCTGGAGCCGTTCCGCCTGCTCGAATAGACGCTGCGCGACAGCGCGATCGGGCGGGGCCGCGCCGCCGCCCGGGTAGCTCCGGAGCAGTTCCGCTCCTACAGCAGGAGTGGGGCATTCGACCGGGCACCCGTAGATTGGTCCGAAGGTTTGAAGTTTCATATGGTGACATCGGGCATTCGAGCCGCCGCCTTTCTCTGCCCGTCGGGGCACCGTATGGGTCTCCGGCAACATTCGAACCCGCGTGTATCGTCGGCGCTCATTGCTAGGTCTGGACGAATCGGAAGCCATGAAAGTCAGGACCATTGGAACGACAAGAGACCATTGGAACGACAAGAGCACCCTTGTCACGCTTACCCTCGATGACGGCAGATCATCACGGGCAGCGGCGCAGACCCTTGCTGTGTCCGGCGGGATCGCGGTCATCGCCATGTCAACCGCGGCCAGACACCCGGAACTCATGGAGGCAGCTCGGATCATCGAGCGCATCGAGGCGGGCCGATCTTACCCGCGTAGGCCGGTGACGGAAGCGGCGTCGGAGCACGCCTGCCGGCGTTGGTTCAGGGTCCTCTGGGCTGGTGCGTCAAAGATCGCATCCGGAGTCGAGTTCGGTCATTCCGCACGCAGAACGATTAATCACGCCTCCCCTTGTACACAATGGGCAGGAGTGAAGGGTCTGTGACGCCAGAATCCTGATGCAGATATACCACGCTGCGACCTATGCCGCAGTCCCCGAACTCATCGCAGGTAATCCGGCCGATGATGCCTTGGAAGTCTGCGGTGTCATCCAACACATCACGGAGCGCCGCACGGTCGATGTACAGTGAATCTCCGTCCACAACCGCTACCTGCTTGATAGCTGAGAGCAGCAACGTCGCGGCGTCGTAGCCGTGCGCCCAGTACCGGGACGATGGAGGCCCTCCATAGGTGGCCTCGAACTCCCTCAGCACATCAGCGGCGCTTCTCCCTGTCGCCTGGTTCACGTTCGTGCTGTCTCCGAGATCGGGGCTCATGAAATAGGCGCCTTCCGACTCCGGCAACGCGAGCAATTCCGTCACGAATGCGCCGCCGCCACCGATCACCGTCACGCCTCGCAGACCATCGGACCGGGCCGTCTGTTTGATCAGCGACATCGCCTCTGTCGGGAAGAGCGGGACAAACACACCCTCGGGGTCGGCTGCGTCGAATTGGGCGAGAACCGCGGCCATGTCAGTCTGGCCCTTCTTCACCTGAGCGACGACCGGTACCGCGCCGCCAAGCGCGCGGAATGCAGTGGCAAAAGCGTTCGAGATGGCGCTCGTATATGCGTCGCCATCGTGAATCGTCACCATCGTGCGCAGCCCCAGTTCTTCGTAGCTGAATTTCGCGACGATGCTCGCCTCGATGAGGTCGTTGTCCGTAACACGGTAATAACCCTTGTGGTAGTGCGGGCCAGCATTTCCGGCGAGGTCGGAGGTAAGCACGGGCGATGTGTTGGACGGCGATATCATCGACAGACCCGCCTCGCTGATGACAGGCGATGCCTCCACCGCTGCACCAGAGCACAGTGTACCGATGACGCCCACGACCTGCGCGTCGGCAATGACAGCCTCAGCCGTCGCGCGCCCGCCTTCGCCCGAGCACATCTCGTCGAGGGTTTCCAGGGAGACCCGGTGTCCCCCGATCGAGCCGAAGTCCTTGATCGCCATCTTTATGGCAGCTTGAATGTCTAAAGACACGGACGGCACGACCGTATCGGAGAGGAGCGCGCGTATTTCGATGGGCTGGCCGGGCTTGACCTCAACCGCACCTGTCGGCCCCGATTTCAAAGCACCACTGTCAGCGGCAATCGCGAGCGCCGCTAAGGCGAGCGCCATGAAGGCGAGCGCCAGGGCTTGCAACTTACGCATTGCCAAATTCCTTGTGCGTGTGTATCGGTTCAGATGGGAATATCCCGCCTCTTTTTGAAATTCGCTCAGCAGGCATTCTCGATTTGGCACGCTACGCAGCCTTGGTCCGCTTGTCAAGGTCAGGCGACCGTCCGAGAACGTGGAACCGTCCCGCGCCCAGGGGGACACGCCGTGCGCCCCGTGGCGCTGGAGCGCGACGTCCCGCCAGCCGGCTAGTGGATAAAATTTGACGTTTGAATCCCGCGAGGGATTCTCGCCGGGCACGTTGTGTGCGAGTCTGGCGCATGCGGCCAGGAATCATCGTCGATGTGAGTACCGCCGACCGTGCTCGTCTCGAAGCGGTCGTTGCGGACCGGAACAGCCGGCAGAAACACGTGTGGCGGGCACGGATCGTCCTTCTGAGCGGGGATGGTCTCGGCACGGTCGAGATCATGCGCCGCACCGGCAAGAGCAAGACAGCGGTTTGGCGTTGGCAGGAGCGCTTCATGCACGAGGGTGTCGAGGGGTTGCTGCGGGACAAGACGCGACCCTCGCGCGTTCCGCCGCTCGGCCGGGAAATCGCTGACCGCGTCGTCGCGCTGACGCTGAGTGCGCCGCGCCACGAGGCGACACATTGGACGGCGCCGGCGATGGCCAAGACGGTCGGCATCAGCGTCAGCGCGGTACAGCGCATCTGGCGGGCGCACGGGCTTCAGCCCCACCGGGTCCGGCAGTTCAAGCTGTCGCGTGACCCGGAGTTCATTCCCAAGCTGCGGGACATCGTCGGCCTTTATGTCGATCCGCCGGCGCACGCCGTTGTCCTGTCGGTTGACGAGAAGAGCCAGATCCAGGCGCTCGACCGCACCCAACCCGGGCTGCCGATGAAGACGGGATGCGCGGGCACGATGACGCATGACTACAAGCGGCACGGCACGACCACGCTGTTCGCCGCGCTGAACGTGCTCGAAGGGCGTGTCATCGGCCGGTGCATGCAGCGCCATCGACACCAAGAGTTCATTCGCTTCCTCAACGCCATCGAGGCCGACGTGCCCGCGGGAAAGCTGGTCCATGTGATCCTCGACAACTACGCCGCCCACAAGCATCCCAAGGTCCGCGGGTGGCTTACGTGCCATCCGCGGACCTTCTTCCACTTCACCCCAACATCCTGCTCCTGGCTCAACGCCGTCGAAGGTTTCTTCGCAAAGCTCGCAAAGCAACGTCTCAAGCGCGGCGTCTTCCACTCGATCGTCGATCTCCAGGCCACCATCAACCGCTTCCTCGAACACACCAACAACGATCCGCAGCCCTTCATCTGGACAAAGGATCCCGACAAAATCATCGCCGCTGTCAGACGCGGGCATCAAGCGTTAGATTCCATCCACTAGCTGGACCGATGAAGGCATCGGCGTTGTTCTCCCGCCTATTGCGTTTCCAACATCGGCTGCGTGCCAATATCCGTTCCGGCGCCAAGCGCAACATCGCCTATCATTACGACCTCGGCAATGAGTTCTACGGGCATTGGCTCGACGAGACGATGACCTACTCCTCCGGCCTGTTCGGGCACGAGACGGCGAGTCTAACCGACGCACAGATTAGAAAATATCGGCGGATTATCCACTCCCTCGAGCTTCAGCCCGCCGATCATGTCCTTGAGATCGGCTGTGGTTGGGGCGGATTCGCCGAACTCGCCGCGAGCGAAACTGGCTGCCGCGTAACAGGCATCACCTTATCGAAAGAGCAAGCTGCCTTCTCCAGTCAACGGATGAAGGCCAACGGCCTCGACGATCGGGTCGAGATCCGCATCCAGGACTATCGCGATGTCCCGGAACGATTCGACAAGGTCGTCTCGATCGAGGTGTTCGAGGCCGTCGGCGAGGAGAACTGGCCGGTCTATTTTCGTGCGGTTCGCGATCGGCTGCGGCCGAGCGGTCGCGCCAACCTGCAGATCATAACGGTCGCCGACGACAGGTTCGAAGCCTACCGGGCCAATATCGATTTTATCCGCCGCTACATTTTTCCCGGCGGGATGTTGCCGACGAAGTCGATTCTCGCCGATGAGATCAAGGCCGCAGGGATGAGGCTGAAGGAGTCGTTCTTCTTTGGCCTTTCCTACGCCGAAACGCTAAACCGATGGCGTGAGCGCTTCCAACAGCGCTGGGCGCAGATCGTACCGCTCGGATTGGACGAACGCTTCTTCCGTATGTGGAGCTATTATCTTTGCGGCAGTGAAGCGAGCTTTCGTGCCGAGACGACCGATGTCGGCCAGTTCCTCATTCAGCGCGACAGTTGAAAAGAGTCGCCGTTTTTTTCCAGTGTGCGAAACTATGTCGCCGGTTGGCGATGGCCTGACCCTGTTGGTGCGCAGGCTGCGGTGATGGCGGCATCGAACATTGTTGTGGGATTCTGTCTGTCCGATCAGATTCGCCTCGCCGGCCGGCGGCCCGAGACAAGGATCAATTGCCATTTACCTGATATGTTCATGTGAGGTTCAGAGCAATAGGAGCAGGAACGGCGCAGCGTTGATGAACCGTCGACAACAACGAACGCGATTGTGTTGGGAGAAAATCCGAACGACCAACCAAGGAGTCTGATGCAATGGACGCGTACGAGTTTGCCGGCGAGGATTATCGCCTGGTCACTCGAACCGCTCAGAACAACGACACCCAGCGCTGGTTGGTGATTGCTCTCGGCGGTGGCATCTACACCATCCAGCAGGTCAGCAATGGCCGCTATGTCGACGCTCATGAGAATGCCGGCGAGGACTATCGGCTCGTGACCCGCACAGCCCAAAACAACGCCACCCAGCAATGGCGGATCACGACCATTCTGGTCGAGGAGCCGGCTCCGCCGCCCCCGCCCCCGCCAACTCCGGTCACCTTCTCCACCGGTGCATTCGAGCTTGCTCCGTCATTCACGGTCAATCTCGACAACGGTGCGCTCGGCCTGTTCGGTGCTGACATTGCTTATCAAGCCCTCAATCTGATCGACCTGCAGATGGCTCCTCTGAACGGTGCTCAGATCTCGTATGCCGGCGGTGCTCAGCGTGGTTTCGCGGGTTGCTCCGCCGCTGCGTATTCGCTCGCACCGGTGTCGGCACTCTTGCTGTCGATCGGGGACTATGTCTGCGTGCGGACGAATGAAGGACGCATCAGCGAGTTCCGCATCAACAATATCGGTCTCATTCTTAGGATCATGTCGATCGGCTACACTACCTGGAACTAAGACCGGTTGTGCGGGTTGATCGACCCGCTTCGACGAGGGCAAGGCCGGCGCGTTCAGCGCCGGCCTTTATCGTGTGATAGCTGCCAAATGATTCTCACTCGGGGTCGGCACGACATAGCTCGGTCGAGCGATTGCCAAGGAAAAATAGGCAGGGAGCCGGCTGGCTTTGGTCGGTCTTCCCGAGTTGAGGCGGAGCCCGGTGGTTGTGCTATAAGGGACGCTGGGCTTGGTGTTAGATGGGGGATTCGCCAAGGATGGGAGGCGCCGAGGGCCACATAAATCGATGAACAGTCAAGACATCACATCTGAAAAACAACGAACCGCGCTGGCGCGGAAACCCGCCGAAAGGGGAAGCCTCGGCAAGGGCGAACGGCGGGTTCTCACGGTCCTTTTTTGTGACGTTGTCAATTCCACCGGCATGGCCGAGCAGCTCGATCCGGAGGACTGGACCGACCTGATGAACGAGGCCTTTCCCCATCTCACCGCGCCGATCCATCGATACGAAGGAACGGTGGCTAAATTGATGGGCGACGGGCTTCTCGCCTTCTTCGGCATGCCCACCGCCCACGAAGACGATCCGCAGCGCGCGGTGCTCGCCGGGCTCGACATTATCGATGCCGTGAGGACATTCGCCGAGCAGGTTAAGCGGGATCACGGGTTTGAATTTGGGGTGAGGGTCGGGATCAACACCGGTCCGGTGGTGGTCGCTGATGTCGGGTCATCGGAGGCGATGGAGCAGACCGCCATGGGTGACGCGGTCAATGTCGCGGCGCGGATGGAACAGACCGCTGCGGCAGGCACCGTGCAGATGTCCGGCGACACCTACCGACTCGTCGCACCCCTTTTTGATGTTGAGGCGCTCGGCGCGATCGATCTCAAGGGCAAGGCGGAGCCAGTGCCAGCCTATCAAGTTATCGGTGTCAAGTCCGAGCCCGGGAGTTCGCGCGGAATAGCTGGCCTCAGCGCTCCCCTGATCGGCCGCGACCGGGAAATCGCGGCATTGAAAGCAGCTGTCGACCGCTTGCGCGAAGGCCGAGGGCAAATCGTGTGTCTCATCGGCGAGGCTGGCCTCGGCAAGAGTCGATAGCTCGCCGAACTCAACCACTATTGGATGGAGGCCGCCGCCGCGAGGCAATGGCAAGTCATGTACGGCGTTCCGTATGACTCCTCGCCACCCTTCGGGCTCTTTCAGAATTACGCGCGAGGCATGTTTGGTATCGAACTAGATGATCCTGCCGAGGTGATTCACGACAAGGTGGTCCAATCTATTCGGGCCAACGGTGGAAATGAGGATGCGGTCGCACTTTGCAGTGCTGCTTTCGAGCGGGTCATCGCTGCCAAGCAGCTTCACGAAGCGAAGGAGCAATTTCCGGCCGAAGCGCTCAAGCAGGACATCTATGATCAGATGTATCCCGGGCTGCAGGTCACGTGCTCGTCGAATCCCACCGTATTAGTGATCGACGACATGCATTGGGCCGACCCGGCCTCGGTCGATCTGCTTCTCCATCCCCTGAAGCTCGTTGACGAGGTACCGGTTCTTATCCTTTGCGCCTTCCGTCCCGAACGGCAATCGCCGGCTTGGCAGATCAAGCTCAAGGCCGAGACCGACTTTCCGCACCGCTACACCGAGATATTGTTGAGTCCGCTCGGCGCGGATGACACCAACGCCATGGTTTCAGCGCTGCTGCGGATCGCCGACTTGCCACCCGAATTGCGCCAGAAGATTCTGCGCAAGACTGACGGCAACCCCTATTTCATTGAGGAAATCGTCCGCAGCCTTATCGAGCAGGGCGCAGTCTATGAAGCCGAGGACAAACTGCATTGGACAGCGGGAACGGAATTGCAGGAAATAGCCATTCCCGACAGCCTCCAGGCTCTATTGATGTCGCGAATCGACCGACTCGACCAGGAGGCCAAATCGACCCTGCAACTGGCTTCCGTTATTGGTCGCTCGTTCTATTACCGCGTCCTCCAGGCGATCTCGGATTCAGCAATGGCGGTGGATAGGCATCTGAGTTCCTTAGAGCGAGTCGAGCTGCTCAAGGAAGCCGGGCGGATGCCAGAACTCGAATATGTATTCAAGCATGAGCTGGCGCGTGACGCCGCTTATGCCACCATCCTCAGTAAGAGGAGGCGGGCATTTCATCTGCGTGTTGGCGAGGCGATTGAGACTTTGTTCGCTGATAATCTCGAGGAGCACGCGCATCGACTGGCGAAACATTTCGCTCTTGGCGGCGACAAGGCAAGAGCGCTGAAATATTACGAGATGGCTGGTGAAGTCGCCGCTGGAATTCACGCCGGTGACGAAGGCGTAGCCCATTTCGATCACGCACTTGAGGCGGCGCGGGAGGCCGATGTGCCACAGGATGTCGTCGCCCGTATTGCCGCCAAACGATCCGCGCTCCTTGAGGGAAAGGCTCGGGCCTGCAATCGTCGCTTGCCTAGCCGGTGATGAAGACCGAAAGATAATTTCCGACGCAGCGCTCGGCGACTCCCATCGCATTCGGAGGAAGCTCGTTGGGTAACTAGTGAATGGAATCTAACGCTTGATGCCCGCGTCTGACAGCGGCGATGATTTTGTCGGGATCCTTTGTCAAGATGAAGGGCTGCGGATCGTTGTTGGTGTGTTCGAGGAAGCGGTTGATGGTGGCCTGGAGATCGACGATCGAGTGGAAGACGCCGCGCTTGAGACGTTGCTTTGCGAGCTTTGCGAAGAAACCTTCGACGGCGTTGAGCCAGGAGCAGGATGTTGGGGTGAAGTGGAAGAAGGTCCGCGGATGGCGCGTAAGCCACCCGCGGACCTTGGGATGCTTGTGGGCGGCGTAGTTGTCGAGGATCACATGGACCAGCTTTCCCGCGGGCACGTCGGCCTCGATGGCGTTGAGGAAGCGAATGAACTCTTGGTGTCGATGGCGCTGCATGCACTGGCCGATGACACGCCCTTCGAGCACGTTCAGCGCGGCGAACAGCGTGGTCGTGCCGTGCCGCTTGTAGTCATGCGTCATCGTGCCCGCGCGTCCCGTCTTCATCGGCAGCCCGGGTTGGGTGCGGTCGAGCGCCTGGATCTGGCTCTTCTCGTCAACCGACAGGACAACGGCGTGCGCCGGCGGATCGACATAAAGGCCGACGATGTCCCGCAGCTTGGGAATGAACTCCGGGTCACGCGACAGCTTGAACTGCCGGACCCGGTGGGGCTGAAGCCCGTGCGCCCGCCAGATGCGCTGTACCGCGCTGACGCTGATGCCGACCGTCTTGGCCATCGCCGGCGCCGTCCAATGTGTCGCCTCGTGGCGCGGCGCACTCAGCGTCAGCGCGACGACGCGGTCAGCGATTTCCCGGCCGAGCGGCGGAACGCGCGAGGGTCGCGTCTTGTCCCGCAGCAACCCCTCGACACCCTCGTGCATGAAGCGCTCCTGCCAACGCCAAACCGCTGTCTTGCTCTTGCCGGTGCGGCGCATGATCTCGACCGTGCCGAGACCATCCCCGCTCAGAAGGACG
Source organism: Kaistiaceae bacterium (assembly GCA_963667605.2). GTDB lineage: Bacteria > Pseudomonadota > Alphaproteobacteria > Rhizobiales > Kaistiaceae > JADLGL01. The sequence goes on along the minus strand of CAXXUZ010000001.1, from coordinate 38,957 downwards.
ATCCGTGCCCGCCACACGTGTTTCTGCCGGCTGTTCCGGTCCGCAACGACCGCTTCGAGACGAGCACGGTCGGCGGTACTCACATCGACGATGATTCCTGGCCGCATGCGCCAGACTCGCACACGACGTGCCCGGCGAGAATCCCTCGCGGGATTCAAACGTCAAATTTTATCCACTAGGGAGGGAGTCTAGTCAAATGTCTCAAATCACGACCCCGGTCGCTAACATACTCCGAGGTTCAATCTTGTTAGCTGGGCTGTCGCTAATCGCCCAACCTACCGTCGCTCAGGAAGGGGCCGCGATAGACGCGATTGTCGGGTGTGCGGCAATTGCTGACGATACAGAGCGGCTAGTCTGCTTCGACCAATTAGCATTGATTGTTGATCCGGCCCCAAATGAAGCCGACCCTATGGCAGAGCTTCGTGTGTGGACCTCATTAATCGATGTTTCACCCCTCGATCGATCGACGCGCGTGCTTTTGTCACGCGTGAATGATGAAGCAAATTGCGGCCAGTTTGACTGCGAAATCGCGGGGCTTGGTCTGCGGTGTTATGAGAGCAGAACAAACGTTTTTATACTTTTCCCCAGCATGATTATCAACGTTAGTGAGAATCCGAGAATACAATATCGTATAGGCGACAACGCTCCAGTTGATACACGGGCTTGGACAATCAGCGCGGATTACCAGACCGTTTTCGCGCCTGGCGGAGCACCAAGCATTAACATAATTCGCCAGCTAGAGGAAGCGACAGACTTCTATGTGCGGGTAACAGATGAACTTGGTGCCGTACAATACGCAACCTTTACCCTGTCTGGGCTGTCCGAATTGTTGGTTCCCCTTAAGTCTGCCTGTCGGTGGTCTTAGCCGCCATGACCACAGCTAACGACCACCAACCTCGCCGTGGCCTGTCTCGCGTTGACGCGGCAGGATATATCGGCGTCGGCGTGATGCTGTTCGACGAGCTTGTTCGCGACGGCCGCAATCATAGGCGTGCTTATCCCCAAACTGAAAAGAGAGGCAAAGGTCAGTATTGCACGCTATTCAGAAACTTGAAGAGTATGAGTGGCTTGCAGAGCGTTTGACGCTCTGCCAGTAGGCGACGGCCGCGTGGATTTTGATGATGTTGGGGTCGCTTGGCGCCCGGGCAAATGTGAGGGCGCTCCCCGACACACCGGAGGCGAAATCAGATCAGGAACCGCCAGAGCAGCACGATCGTTCCGGTGACGGCGAGCTCTGATTCCGCGGTGAGATTGGCCCAGGTGTCGGCATAGTTCAGATTACTAGTTCACCCCGGTCGGCCGCCGCGTGTCGGAGACGATGTTGTCGTTCAACTGCGGCCCGATACCGAGGGCGACCCTCCGTCAGGGCTGGTGAAGCGCTTCGATGGTTGGAAGAACAATGTGCTGCAACTCTGGCTGCTTCCGCCATTCGCTTTGCCCGAAAAAACATAGGGTCCGAAATTGATAAAAATCTACGCGAAAAAATAGATAAGCCTATAGTTTTCAAGTACTTCTACACCGGGTCCGAATCTCGCCTCAACGCGGGTCCTGGCGTAACCGTTCACGGCATTGAAACAAGCGTATTCATTGAGATTTTGCGTTCCATCCTGAAGGCCAAGCTGACCCAAACACAGGAGTTCTTGGGTGACCGCGCACAAGCGATGTTAATCGCGCTGGCGAACACCACGCTCGACACTATCCTTTATCAAGAGTCTGGTTTTTGGGAAGCAGTCGAGGGGCACTCGCCTATAACCTCGGCAACTTCATGCGTACCCTGGCGTTGCCCGATACCGTGGAGCAATGGTCGCTGACGACGCTGAGGGAGAAGCTGGTCAAGATCGGTGCGAAAGTTGTCAGCCATGGCCGGTACGTCACATTTCAATTGGCCGAGGTTGCAGTCCCAAGAAGCTTGTTCCAGAAAATCTTGAGCCTGATTGATGATCTACGACGAAGACCCGCTCCGGCGTAGGCCGAGGGAATCGACGGCAAGGAGATTGCGACACGAGAGGTGTGTCTGGATGGCAAGAGAAACGACCAAATGGCCTTCCACGCGCTGGCCGATTACCAAAATCATGTCATCGGATGGCTGCAATGGGAACAGAGTGCCCTTGGAGATGGGGCCGTGGTACGATTTCCGCGAATTTGGATGTCATCTGGGGAATGTCGGTGAAAATTTCACGACAGGGCATTTATCAGGCTCTTGAGAGCCCGGCGACGCGCCTGCAAAAAGCGATTTCCTATGTGCTCCTTATAGTCATTCTACTGGCGATCCTCGCACTGGTGGTCGAGGAACGCCTCCCGAATGTCTCGGAAGAATTTGCGGGTCTGCTCATTGCGCTCGGCTACGTGATCCTCGTCGTCTTCGGTGTCGAGTACATCACCCGCCTTGCCGTTACACCAAAGCCGTGGAGATACGCCGTCAGTAAGGAAGGGGTCATCGACGTACTCGCCTTACTGCCGTCGGCGGTCAGCCTGTTCGTACCGGCGCTTTGGAATATCTCGTGGCTACGTGCGCTACGTCTGTTCCGTTTCCTCCGCGTGCTGAAACTCGCCGAGCAGGGTGTGCGCTCGAGAGTCCTCTGGTCCGGCGTCCTCGCACGCATCGGGCCATATATTGGCGTCGCCCTCGCCTTCAAAGCGGTGGCGCTCGCTTTCGAACGCGAAGCATGGTGGCCGGCGATCGGCGATCTCAAGACCATGCTGACAGTCGTCGGCTTTGCTATCGGCGTATTGCTGGCTACCAAGCTCGCCTCCGCACAGCGGCGGATGAACGAGGTTGAGATCGCCGTCTGCAATATCGTCGGCGCACTGAACGCACTGCGCGACAGCGTGCCAAGTGCTCTCGGCCTGAGGGAGTGGGCACTGAATCTAGAGCGGGTTCTCACCACTGGGGAGGGCACCGCGTCACTCGAGACGGCGACAAGAACGCTCGGCAGCGAGATTGCCCGTCGGGATGCGCCGGGCACCCTATGTCTTGAGCCTGCAGCAGGCCACGACCCTCGTGTTACACCGGGCCATCTCGGAGACTCCAGACGCATACGACCGCTTCCTGCGCTACGTCACGATTGCCTACACGATTGCCGTCATCATCGTCATGCCGGGCTTGGTTGGCTTCGTCTCGGTGGCGCTGGTGGTCTATGTCTTGGGCGGTATGTACTTCCTGATCGAGGACATGGATCGGCCCATCGATCATCAAGCGTGACGCACTGATTGACGCAGATATCTCGCCGCTCTTGACCTTAAACAAGACGTGGGTTGAGCCCGTGGTCCCCGCGGAAGAAAAGTTGGCTGGTCAATGATGTCGACATTTACCGCATCGCTCTATAGAGCGACAATCAAGGTGAGACCCGCTATATGTCCGGCGTCAGCGCCCCTGGGACAGATTGGGCGGATTGAACAAGAGAGGGTTTCTGGCTCATCTTAACCCACGAGGGATTGAAGATGAGACGGAACACCAATCACCAGAAAGCATCGGCCGAGAAGGTCGTGAAGGACATCCGGCGGGCGACTCGTCGGCAGTTCGGCGCCGAAGAGAAGATCCGGATCGTTCTGGAGGGCCTGCGCGGCGAGGACAGTATCGCTGAGCTGTGTCGCCGTGAGGGGATCAACCAGAACCTCTATTACCGCTGGTCGAAGGACTTCCTGGAGGCCGGGAAGAAGCGCCTGGCGGGTGACACTGCCCGTGAGGCTACCTCCGATGAGGTCCGGCATCTTCGCAGTGAGGCACTGGCACTCAAGGAGGCCGTTGCTGACCTGACGCTGGACAACCGTCTACTCAAAAAAAGCATGATCGCGGATGGGGGAGAGGAGGCATGAGGTATCCACTATCGGAGAAGCTGGAGATCATCCGGCTGGTTGAGCGATCCCATCTGCCGGCCAAGCGCACGCTGGCGCAGTTGGGCATTCCCCGCACCTCGTTTTATCGCTGGTACGACCGCTATCTGACCGGCGGACCGGAGGCCCTGGAGGACCGCCGCTCGCGGCCTGGCCAAGTCTGGAACCATATCCCCGATGAGGTGAGAGACCGGATCGTACAGCTGGCGCTGGACGAGACGGATCTGTCGCCGCGGGAACTGGCTGTCCGGTTCACAGACACAGAGAGCTACTTTGTATCGGAATCCTCGGTTTATCGACTGCTCAAGGCCCATGATCTGATCACCAGCCCGGCCTTTATCGTCCTCAAGGCGTCCGACGAGTTCCAGGACAAGACCACGGCGCCAAACCAGCTCTGGCAGACCGACTTCACTTACCTCAAGGTCATTGATTGGGGCTGGTTCTACCTCTCCACCGTGCTCGACGACTTCTCGCGCACCATTATCGCGTGGAAGCTCTGCACCACGATGAAGGCCGAGGACGTCACCGATACGCTGGAACTGGCGCTCAAGGCGTCAGGTTGCGATCGGGCAACGGTCATTCACAAGCCACGGCTCCTGTCTGACAACGGCTCCAGCTACATCGCCGACGATCAAATGGCTCGACGACCGCGATATGGAGCACATTCGCGGCGCTCCCTATCATCCGCAAACCCAGGGCAAGATCGAGCGTTGGCATCAAACCCTGAAGAACCGCATCCTTTTGGAAAATTACTATCTGCCTGGCGACTTGGAGACACAGATCGAGGCCTTCGTCGGCCACTACAATTATCACCGCTACCACGAGAGCCTGGGCAACCTCACGCCGGCCGATGTCTACTTCGGGCGCGGCCAGACCATCCTGTTGAAAAGAGAAAAGATCAAACAAAAGACGCTACAAACCCGGCGCTTGCAATACCGCAAAACCGCCGCATAAAATGACCAACCAGATGGGCCGAACCCTCTCTTAAATCAGGCCGCTCATCGGTTCCAAATTACCTGACGACGGACACTGAACCATGCGTGGTAATCGGCCAAGGAGGACGGATGGGGCCAAAGCGGCCTTTCTAGACAGGGGGATCCTCTCGGGACTGGGCGTCTGCTCGGCCTACGCTCAAGAGCGGCGTCTTCGGTCGCGCACAATTAGGCAAGATTATCAAGCGTGGGTAAGCCGATCTGTGACGTACATCTGGTTGGTTCACGATCTTTGACCAGGCGTCGAGGACGGATCACCATCGGTACGGCATGGGGTTGCCGACTCTCTGGTAGCTGGAATTGGCGCTCAAGGCGTCAGGTCGCGAACGCTCGGCCAACGGTCATTCGGCAAGAATGAAGCCACGGCTCCTGTCTGACAACGGCTCCAGCTACATCGCCGACGATCCGGCCAAATGGCTCGACGACCGCGATATGGAGCACATTCGCGGCGCTCCCTATCATCCGCAAACCCAGGGCAAGATCGAGCGTTGGCATCAAACCCTGAAGAACCGCATCCTTTTGGAAAATTACTATCTGCCTGGCGACTTGGAGACACAGATCGAGGCCTTCGTCGGCCACTACAATTATCACCGCTACCACGAGAGCCTGGGCAACCCCACGCCGGCCGATGTCTACTTCGGGCGCGGCCAGACCATCCTGTTGAAAAGAGAAAAGATCAAACAAAAGACGCTACAAACCCGGCGCTTGCAATACCGCAAAACCGCCGCATAAAATGACCAACCAGATGGGCCGAACCCTCTCTTAAATCAGGCCGCTCATCGGTTCCAAATTACCTGACGACGGACAGCTGAACCATGCGTGGTAGGCTCCGCGAAGGAGGACGGATGCGTAGCCGGACAGTGCACAAAGCGGCCTTTCCGGCCAGAATAACCGGATGAAGGGGGATCCAACGGGCCATAGTCTGGGCAGCGTTCACTTCTGTACTTTCGTCCGGTGTTGCCGCTCAAGAGCGGCGCCGGTAGTGGCGTCAACAATGTCCAGATATCGCTAGTCGAAGTGTCCGTCGTCAGGTAATTTGGAACCGATGAGCGGCCTGATTTAAGAGAGGGTTCGGCCCATCTGGTTGGTCATTTTATGCGGCGGTTTTGCGGTATTGCAAGCGCCGGGTTTGTAGCGTCTTTTGTTTGATCTTTTCTCTTTTCAACAGGATGGTCTGGCCGCGCCCGAAGTAGACATCGGCCGGCGTGGGGTTGCCCAGGCTCTCGTGGTAGCGGTGATAATTGTAGTGGCCGACGAAGGCCTCGATCTGTGTCTCCAAGTCGCCAGGCAGATAGTAATTTTCCAAAAGGATGCGGTTCTTCAGGGTTTGATGCCAACGCTCGATCTTGCCCTGGGTTTGCGGATGATAGGGAGCGCCGCGAATGTGCTCCATATCGCGGTCGTCGAGCCATTTGGCCAGATCGTCGGCGATGTAGCTGGAGCCGTTGTCAGACAGGAGCCGTGGCTTGTGAATGACCGTTGCCCGATCGCGACCTGACGCCTTGAGCGCCAGTTCCAGCGTATCGGTGACGTCCTCGGCCTTCATCGTGGTGCAGAGCTTCCACGCGATAATGGTGCGCGAGAAGTCGTCGAGCACGGTGGAGAGGTAGAACCAGCCCCAATCAATGACCTTGAGGTAAGTGAAGTCGGTCTGCCAGAGCTGGTTTGGCGCCGTGGTCTTGTCCTGGAACTCGTCGGACGCCTTGAGGACGATAAAGGCCGGGCTGGTGATCAGATCATGGGCCTTGAGCAGTCGATAAACCGAGGATTCCGATACAAAGTAGCCCTCTGTGTCTGTGAACCGGACAGCCAGTTCCCGCGGCGACAGATCCGTCTCGTCCAGCGCCAGCTGTACGATCCGGTCTCTCACCTCATCGGGGATACGGTTCCAGACTTGGCCAGGCCGCGAGCGGCGGTCCTCCAGGGCCTCCGGTCCGCCGGTCAGATAGCGGTCGTACCAGCGATAAAACGAGGTGCGGGGAATGCCCAACTGCGCCAGCGTGCGCTTGGCCGGCAGATGGGATCGCTCAACCAGCCGGATGATCTCCAGCTTCTCCGATAGTGGATACCTCATGCCTCCTCTCCCCCATCCGCGATCATGCTTTTTTTGAGTAGACGGTTGTCCAGCGTCAGGTCAGCAACGGCCTCCTTGAGTGCCAGTGCCTCACTGCGAAGATGCCGGACCTCATCGGAGGTAGCCTCACGGGCAGTGTCACCCGCCAGGCGCTTCTTCCCGGCCTCCAGGAAGTCCTTCGACCAGCGGTAATAGAGGTTCTGGTTGATCCCCTCACGGCGACACAGCTCAGCGATACTGTCCTCGCCGCGCAGGCCCTCCAGAACGATCCGGATCTTCTCTTCGGCGCCGAACTGCCGACGAGTCGCCCGCCGGATGTCCTTCACGACCTTCTCGGCCGATGCTTTCTGGTGATTGGTGTTCCGTCTCATCTTCAATCCCTCGTGGGTTAAGATGAGCCAGAAACCCTCTCTTGTTCAATCCGCCCAATCTGTCCCAGGGGCGCTGACGCCGGACACTCCACGGCCGAAGCGGGGCATCGCCTGACAAATAGTCCAAATGTTAATCAACTGTTTACTCTGTCAAAGCGGAAACCAATTTAGGCACTGCTGGGCAGATCGCACCGGCCGCTAAGCAAAGGGCTTGCGGATGATAGTCTTCAGCTTGGCCGGGTCGGTACGCCGCGGATCGGAAAGACAGATTTCGTGGTGTCGACCCGATAGGTACTTGCCCGAGGCAGCGATGGACTCGTGCAGAGGCGATGATGGTTGGACCTTCATCCGCATTGGCGCTGACATACACGATGTGCGCCGTCGAACCTTCGTGGAAGTGTTCTAAGCGGGGAACTCCGAGTGAGGGAGGTTCCTCTTTATTGGCATGCTTGCACTTTCGCTTCCGCGATGTCGGCGTCGACCTTGGCCTTCGCGACGCCCCGCAAATCGTCCGCCCACCACGCGCATTCCAGCGGCATCACAGCGAAGTCCGGCGATCGGCCGGCCGCATTGCGTACAAATTTGACAGCGTAGGCCACCGCGTAGAGCGCTTCGATCGCGTCCCGATATGCATTTGCGCTGTCGGGATCGCCTTCGCCGTCAACCAAGATGAAATTGATCGGCGGCGCGTCGACCTCTGAAACCGCGCGCCGAGGGCCGATAGAGCGGCTTCAACTCTTGCTTCAGATCGACCTTATCCTGGCCCTTCGCTATCAAGCGGCGGCGCTGCGGAGAGCCGCGATGATATCCCCCACCACCTCCTCGACAAGTGCCGGATCATCCCCTTCGGCCATGACCCGGATCACCGGTTCGGTACCGGATGGCCGGATCAACAGCCGTCCATTACCGCCGAGGCGATCCTCGCCGGAGGAGATCGCCGATTTTACGTCGGTGCTTTCTAGCGACGCTGGCCCCATTCTGACGCTTTTCAGCACTTGCGGCACCGGCTCGAAGCGACGGCAGACCTCACTCACCGGCCGTCCCTTCGCCTGTACCACAGCCAGCACCTGCAGTGCGGTGACCAGTCCGTCGCCGGTGGTGCAATGGTCGGACAAGATGATGTGACCGGATTGTTCACCGCCGACATTGAAGCCATGCGCCCGCATATGCTCGACAACATAGCGATCGCCCACCTTGGTTCGGGCTAGAATCAATCCGAGCGAACTGAGATAGCGTTCAAGACCCAGATTCGACATCACCGTGGCGACGACGCCACCACCTGTCAGCTGACCGTTCTCATGCCAGGAGCTGGCAACCAACGCCATAAGCTGATCGCCATCGACCTCTTCGCCGCCCTCGTCGACGATAATCACGCGATCGCCATCACCGTCCAGAGCGATGCCGATATCAGCGCGCACCTCGTGGACTCGGCGACGCAGCGCTGCAATGTCGGTCGATCCGCATTTTAGATTGATGTTGAAGCCATCGGGGACGCAACCGATCTTCACAACTTCGGCGCCGAGTTCCCACAGCGCATCCGGGGCCACCCGATAGGCCGCGCCATTGGCGCAATCGACCACCACTCGGAGGCCGGTGAGATCGATGTTGCGTGGCAGCGTTCGCTTGGCGAATTCGATGTAGCGGTCGTGAACGCCCTCAATCCGCCGCGCGCGGCCGAGCTCCGTCGGAGCCGCCAACCGAGCGGTCAGATCGTCGCCGACCAGGCTTTCGATCTCCGCCTCAGTGTCGTCGGATAGCTTGAACCCGTCGGGCCCGAAAAGCTTGATGCCATTGTCGGTGAACGGATTGTGCGAGGCCGAGATCATGATGCCGAGATCGGCGCGGAGCGAACGGGTCAGCATCGCCACGCCCGGGGTCGGGATCGGACCGAGCAGGAACACATCCATCCCCGCCGCGGTGCAGCCGGCGACTAGCGCCGGCTCGATCATATAGCCGGAAAGGCGCGTGTCCTTGCCGATGACCACGCGGCGGCGCTCGAACTGACCTTGCCGTAGAAACACCAGCCCCGCCGCTATCCCCACCTGCAGCGCGATCTGCGATGTCATCGGGGCGGAATTGGCGAGGCCCCTGATACCGTCGGTGCCGAAAAGTTTCCGTGCCATTGGTTCGCTCTTTACCCAATCGCGGCGCGTTCACGGCCGATAGTCGATCATAGGGCAACACTGGTTCAAATATGGTGAGCGTCACAAACGGAGCCGCGAACAAATGGCGGCGGCCGGTCGCCGGTCCCGCTGGCCCAACCAATGCAACGCTGGTCGACTAGCCCTCGGGCTGCGGTTCCAACCCGCCCGTGCCCGGCTCCTGGCCGGTGGACCGACCTTTGGTGGCCGGGACCGCCGAAGGACGTGGCACCGCTGGCTCATCGGTCTCGCGGATCGGTGGATGGCCCTGCAAGAGTTCGCGGATCTCCTCGCCGCTGAGCGTCTCATATTCAAGCAAACCTTGCGCTAATGCTTCCAGATCACTGGCACGATCGGAGATGATGTTTCGCGCTTCGGCGAGGCCTTCTTCGACTAACCGCCGAATCTCACCGTCGATCTTCTGCGCGGTATGCTCCGAGATATTCTGCTGCCGCGACACCGAATGGCCAAGGAACACCTCTTCCTGGTTCTCGCCATAGGCGACGGCACCGAGTTCGTCGGAAAGACCCCAGCGGGTCACCATCATCCGGGCCAGACGTGTCGCCTGCTCGATGTCTGACGCCGCGCCGGAGGTAACCTTGTCGTGACCGAATGTCATTTCTTCGGCGACCCGGCCACCCATCATGATTGCCAACTGCGAGGTCATCTGCTCCAAGCTCATCGACAGCTTGTCGCGTTCGGGCAGCTGCAGCACCATGCCGAGTGCTCGACCGCGGGGAATGATCGTTGCCTTATGGACCGGATCGGTAGCCCCCACGTTCAACGCGACGATGGCGTGGCCGGCTTCGTGATAGGCGGTAAGACGCTTCTCATCTTCGGTCATGACCAGGGTGCGGCGCTCCGCCCCCATCATCACCTTGTCCTTAGCGTCCTCGAACTCCGCCATGGTAACGAGGCGCTTGCCGCGCCGCGCCGCCAGCAACGCCGCCTCATTGACCAGATTCATCAGGTCGGCGCCGGAGAAGCCTGGTGAGCCACGCGCAACGACCTTGAGGTCGACATCGGGCGCCAACGGGACATTGCGCACATGGACCTTCAATATCTTCTCGCGTCCGACAATATCGGGCGAGGGTACGACGACTTGCCGGTCGAACCGGCCCGGACGCAGCAGCGCAGGATCGAGAACATCAGGCCGGTTGGTCGCGGCGATGATGATGACGCCCTCATTGGCTTCGAACCCATCCATCTCGACCAGAAGCTGGTTCAGCGTTTGCTCGCGCTCGTCATTGCCGCCGCCGAGACCGGCGCCGCGATGACGGCCGACCGCGTCGATCTCGTCAATGAAGATGATGCATGGCGCGTTCTTCTTGGCCTGTTCGAACATATCGCGGACGCGGCTAGCGCCGACGCCGACAAACATCTCGACGAAATCAGAGCCGGAGATGGTGAAGAAGGGCACGTTGGCCTCGCCAGCCACGGCGCGCGCAATCAGCGTCTTGCCGGTGCCCGGAAGTCCAACCAAAAGCACGCCACGCGGAATCCGGCCGCCAAGGCGCTGGAACTTCTGCGGCTCACGGAGAAACTCAACAATTTCCTCCAGATCCTGCTTGGCTTCGTCGACCCCAGCAACGTCGCCGAATGTCACCCTGCCTTGGGATTCGGTGAGCAGCTTCGCCTTCGATTTACCAAAGCCCATCGCTCGACCGCCGGCTCCCTGCATTTGGCGCATGAAGAATATCCAGATCGCTAGGATCAGAATCATCGGCAACCAAGTGACCAGACCTGACAGGAAACCGCCGCCTTCGTCGGCCGGCTGCGCGGTGAACACGACACCGGCGGCTTCGAGCCGCAAGACCAGCGTGGCGTCATCCGGTCCGAATGTTTTGAACCCAATATTCTGCGTGGTGTTGCCGGTGATCAACCAGCCGCCGCCCGCTTGTTCGGTCAGCACAGCTGTGGCGATCCGACCATTTTCGACGTCGCTCAGGAACTGAGAATAGGGAATTTCTTGGCCATCCTCGTTCGGACCGGGATTGTTGAACATGCTGACCAACAAAACCAGCAACAGGATGATGACCACCCACAGCGCGAAGTTTCGGATATTGGGGTTCATAAAATTCCTCGCAGGTCACGGGCAGCAGAAACCCGGACGCACCGTGCCTCAGTGCCTAACATAGGCACCTGCTAGCCGTTAGCCAATACGCAAGCGCGTCACCATCGGTTCATGCTCGCAAGGTGACCAGTTAGGGTTACCCCCGCCGCGACAGGCCGCCCATCGGCTAGCGCCAGATTCTCCGCTCAAGCACGCACTCCAATTCCACCGAGACGGTTTGATAAATATGGCTTTTGAGGCCGATCGCCGGCACCGCGGCGATCTCGCCTTCAACCCGCAGCGCCGGTAGCGTGGCCACAACGCCGGCCGGCACGCCCGTTATTCGCGCACCGACCTGCCGCCGACCCATCTCGCCCAAAGCGCCCACCGACAACCCTTTTGGCCCATCCTCAATCCGGAAGGCGAAACGGCCGTCCCAAATGCCGACATCGCCCTTCGCCACGTCGATACTGGGTAGCATCGCCCGGCCGCTCTCGCGATAGACCACAAGCGCTGCCTCAGAGGCAGCGATCACAGCCCCGGCCAGGGTCCGTTTGAAAACTTGCCGTCCAATCACTGACCTTTCCAACGAGCCCAATCGCTCGCCCCGCGGCGGCGGCCAATCGCTGCCGCTCGCTCCGCCGATGATCCGAGCAAGCACCCTTCGCCGCACCTCCGACGGCACCGAGCGAAACCGGCCGCGATCGATCGTGGCAACGGCAAAGCGATCCACCGAAACAGCAGCACGGAGGAATTCATCAACGAAGTGCTCGATGGCCTCGTCAGCGAGTGCCAAGCGCTGCGCCGCCTGCGCCACACCGTCCGCGCCAATTCCCGCTGCCACGAAATCCGGCATCAGCCGGCGGAGCCTCGGTCGCGCGAAACGCTCGTCAATATTGAATTCATCTTCGACCGGCGTCAGGCCTGCCGAGGCGACGGTCGACGCCAATTGCGCCTTGCTCAGCGCAAGCAGCGGCCGATGCAGCGTTACCTTCTCGCTCAGCTGACGCTCTGGCCGCATGCCGACGAGACCGGCAAGACCGGAACCCTTCCCCAGCCGCATCAACACCGTCTCCACCTGATCCTCGCGATGATGGGCGGTGAGAATATCGGAGATGCCGGCTTCTTCGGCAGCCTCGATCAGCAGCCGGTAGCGCTCCTCCCGAGCTGCCTCTTCGATCCGGCTATTTGGTCTGGGCCCCCGCCATCTAAGGGTCTTGTGGCAGAGCCCGTAACGATGAGCAGTATCGGCCACCATCCGCGCCTCGGCCGCCGCGCTCGGGCGAAGACCGTGATCGACAGTGAACACCGCAAGCGTTGGTCCCGTCGCTCGCGGTTCCCTCCAGCGATGGGCAAGCACCAGCAGGGCGAGCGAATCGGGACCGCCGGAGACGGCGAGCGCCAGCTTTTGAGCGCCGGCGAACCGCCCGAACAGCGCCTCAAGCCCGGCATCGACAATCGCTGGGGCGTCAGCAGCCGGCATTGACCTGTTCGGTCGCAAGCCGCAGCCTGAGCGCGTTGGACACATCAGGATATCGCTGCAGCACTTGTTCGAAGGTGCCGCAAGCGGCCTCCGCCTGTCCGAGCTGGGCCAGCGAGATTCCGAGCTTCAGCAGCATGTCGGGAGCTTTTTCATGCTGCGGATTGGCGATAAAGGCGTCATAGAACTCACTCGCCGCCTCGCGATACATCCCGCGGGAGAACATGCTTTCGGCCAACCAGAACCGGGCATCGACAGAAAGAGGATTGCCAGGATAGGCCACCAGGAAATTGCGGAAGACGTCTTCGGCGAGCGCGTAGTCGCCATTGAGCACATATCGATAGCCGATGTCATAATCGGCCGCGGCAACGCCAGTTAGTGCTGCGACTTGCGGCGCGGCCGGCTCTTCCGGTTCAACCAGGAGCCCGGCCGCCGGCACACCGCCGCCCACCACATTGACACCGTCGTCGATATTGAAGCCGCCATCGGGACGGATTGCCTGCATCAGATCGAGCGGGCCGCCAGCGATCTGTTGCGCCGGATCGGCCGGAACCTCGCCCAGAATGGCCGGCGCGTTACCGATCCGAAGCGGCGCGCCCACAGCTGGCATTTCCGCCACCGGAGCGGCTGCGACCAGCGCCCGATTGGGCCCAATGTCGGCCTCGCCAAGGAGACGATAAAGGGCCTCATTGTCGGCGCGTAGCACGGCGACCAATTGCTCAAGATCCTGGACCTGAAAGACCAACTCTTCGATCAGGCCGGTTAGGGTTCGCAACCGTGCCTCCAACCAATCGATCCTCAAGGCCAGCTCGGCCGCGTCTTGTGCTTGGCTCGGCGCCGGCAGCGAGGCGGCCATGCTGACCGCCAGACCGACCGCGGCAACCAAGGCTTTAACTCTCATGGCTTCCTCTCGCGCCAACTCCAGTGAAGGCCGCAAGCGGACCATGCGGGTCGGACTCGGCGAAATTGGGGCGTAATAAACGGCGGCATCACAAAACCGTCTGCTCTCGGCGGTGATTAATGGCCCGACCTAGACGCCGACATTGTTGATCGCGGTAACCGCGCGGCGGTTTTGCGACCAGCAGGAAATGTCATTGCAGACCGCGACCGGCCGCTCCTTGCCGTAGGAAATAGTACTTATCCGGCTCAACAGAACACCGCGCGACGCCAAATAAGCCTGGACTGCCGCAGCCCGACGGCCGCCAAGCGCGATATTGTATTCACGGGTGCCACGTTCATCGGCATGGCCTTCGATGATGACCGTGTACTGGGGATAAAGCAGTAACCATTGCGCCTGGTGGTCAAGCGTAGCGCGGGAAGCGGCCGATAGTTCGGAGGAGTCAGTTTCGAAAAAGACCCGATCGCCAACTGTGATCGTGAATTCCTGCACGCTGCCGGGGCCGGTGCCAAGGGCGCCAGCGACAATGGCGCCATCGCCGGGGTCGCCCTGGTTTTGCGCACAGGCGGCCAAAATCAACGTAAGAGCGAGCGCGACGGCCGCTCGGCCGGTACGCAGCGTATCAGCTACTCGGAACATCGGGGTTTCTCTCCTTGCCCGAAATCGGGCTGGGCACAGGGTGACGCGTGATGGTTAAGCACCGGTTTCGAGCCGGGCACCGTGGAACGAAAGATTGTGCCAGCACGAAGACTTGGGTAGCCAATCGCGGTCACCGCCATGATCGATCCCCCCAAAATACGCTATCATCACGCGCTAGTTGAGCAAGGGCGACCAAGACGGGTCGGAGGCGAAGGACGGCGTCGGAATTCGGATTTCATTGTAGCCGGTGAGGTCGATCGACCACAGCTGCGGCCCCCCATTCTCACCGGGGATCTCGCGAGTGAAGATAATTACCCTGCCATTCGGTGACCAAGTCGGCCCCTCTTGAACTTCCAAGGTTTGTGTCAAAAGCCGCTCGCCCGTACCGTCCGGCCGCATCACCCCGATTTCGAAATAGCCGCCCGACTGCCGCGTGAAAGCAATCAGATCGCCGCGCGGCGACCACACCGGGGTCGAATAGGAGCCTTCGCCGCGACTGATCCGGGTCTGGCTGGAGCCATCGGCATTCATCACATAGATCTGCGCCGAGCCGCCCCGATCAGAGGTGAAAGCGATCCTTTGGCTATCGGGTGAATAACTCGGGCTGGTGTCGATCGCGGCGGCGTTAGTCAACCGCACCGTCTGCCCGGTGCGCAAATCGAAAGTGAAGATATTGCTGTCGGGCCCCTCCAACAGACTCATGATCACCTTGGTCCCGTCGGGCGAGAAGCGCGGCGCAAAAGTAGTGCCAGGGAAATTGCCGAGCACCTCCTCCTGCCGAGTGACGGTGTTGTAGAGGACGACCCGGGGGTCACCTCGGCGCGGATAGACCATATAGGCAATATCCTGAGAGTTCGGGCTGAAGCGGGGCGTCAGTACCAGCAGATAGTCGTCGGCCGCGGTGAGATAGCGAAGATTCGCGCCATCTTGGTCCATCACCGTCAACCGCTTGACCCGGTTATCCTTGGGGCCAGTTTCGTCGATGAATACGATCTGAGAGTCGAAATAGCCTGGCTCGCCGGTAAGGCGCTCGTACACGATATCGGCGATGAGATGGGCGACCCGCCGCCAATTCTCCCGGCCGGTGACAAAGGACTGGCCAATCAGCTGCTCGCCGGCGAACACGTCCCAGAGCCGGATTTCGGTCCGGATCTGACCCCCGGGCTCGGTCACCACCCGTCCGGTAATCAGGGCCTGGGCAGCGATGATGCGCCAATCTCCGAAACGCGGCGCCGCGTCCGGATTGATGTCCCGCTGGATGAAGTCGGCCGGATCGGCCGGCGCGAAGACGCCCGAACGGCGGAGGTCGGCGGTCACCACTGCGGCGATCTCGGCACCAAGCGCGGCATCGGCGCCCCGGCCGACGAGATCGGGTATGGCAATTGGCAGCGGGTCGGCATTGCCGCGGGTAATGTCGAGCTCGAGCACCGCGGAGGCCGGGGGCGCGGCGAGCAATGTCAGGCCTCCGACCAGCAGCAGCAAACGGAGGGCGAAGCCAGCCATCGGCGAGCGCTCCGAGCGAGCGTCAAGCATCATGGCGTAAAATCCCCGGTCATCCGCTCATTCTGGCCATTCATGGCAGGAACATCTCGAGCGGATCGAATGTGATCCTGACCTCTTGCCAGGCTTCGTATTTGTCCGGCGGCAATTGATAGGGCGCGCATTGGCGAACTGCGAAAAGAGCGCGTTCGGTGGCCACCACTGCAAAACGCCCGGCCGGCGCCTGAACCACACTCGGAACGCCTATCACCGTACCATCACGATTGAGGCGGAATTGGACCACCACCCGGATCTCGGCCGGATCGACCCAGCCATTCGGCGGATACCAGCAATCGCCGATCGCCGAGGCTAAGGCGTCGATTTCACTCACCGTCAATTCAGTCGTGACAGCGCCTGCGTCGACGCCGAGTTCGATCGGCCCTGCTTCGGCCGCGCCGTCGCCGATTCCGGGTTCATTGAGTAACGCTGCGATGCGGTCATCCTCCGCCGGCTCGGCTGGTGACGCCTCGGCAATCACCGGCGGATCGGGCTCTGGCCCGGCACCGGGAACCGGCTCGGGATCAGCGTCTTGCAGCTGTCGAGGTCGCGGCATCGGCGTTGGTGCGATCGCGGCGGGGACCGGTTCAGGGGATGGGGTGGGTTCCGGCTCCGGAGCTGGCTCGGGGAGCGGCTCGGCCGCGGCGGGCTCCTCGGGAGCAACGGCCGCGACTTCAACCGGCGTCGGGAACTCGGGATCATCCGCAACCGGCTCAGGATCCAGTTCCGGCGGCGGTTCGGGCGCCGGCGCGGTGACGTCGAGGCCGATCGCCAACTCGGTGACCTCAGCGATCTGGATGAACTCAACTGGAAGTTCTTGGAGCCGAACGTCCCCAGTGACAACGGCCGCCGGCAACGACACCAGGCCCGCGACCACCAAAACGGCGTGACCGGAAAGCGAAACGACAAGACCGGCACGCATCGCCGTCAGTTCTCCTCGACGGGCAGGGTCACGAGGCCGATCTGGGTGAACCCAGCAGCGTTGATCGCGCCCATCACCAGCATCACCGCACCATAGCTCGATGCTCGATCGCCGCGAACGAAAAGGCGCTGATCGAGATTGTTTTCTGTCATTTCGAGGAGCGTTGGGACCAACCGATCGATGGTGGTCTCAGTCTCGCCGATGAATATCTGGCCGTCGGCATTGACCGTGACGGTGACCGGCTCGGTGTCGGTTGCGAGCGCTCCCGCCTCGCTTGGCGGCAAATCGATGGCAACCCCCGTCGCCAACAGCGGTGCCGAGATCATGAACACGATCAGTAGCACCAGCATGACGTCGACCAACGGCGTCACATTGATTTCACTGATCGGCGCATAACGCCGTCGGCCGCGGCGGCCCTGATTCAGCCGTGCTGACAACGACGCGGCCACTGTCAGCTCCTCTCGTCAGCTTGCCGCGACAGGATCGCCGAGAATTCGTCGGCGAACCCTTCGAGGCGCCGGCCTATTCTCCCCGCGGAATTGGACAATTTGTTGAAACCGACAACCGCCGGAATTGCAGCAAACAGACCAAGCGCGGTTGCCAGCAGGGCCTGGGCGATGCCGGGAGCAACCACCGCCAGCGAACTGGAGCCGCTGATCGCGATCCCCTGAAACGAAACCATGATCCCCCATACCGTACCAAAAAGGCCGACAAAGGGCGCCGCAGAGCCGGTGCTGGCGAGGAACAATAAACGACGTTCCATCCGCTCCATTTCCCGCCCGATGGTGACCTCAAGCACCTTGTCGATCCGCATCTGCATGCCGACCGGAGCGCGGGCGCCACTCTCATAGCTCCGCTTCCATTCCCTCATCGCCGCCACAAAAACCGCCGCCGGGCCTGCGGTATTGCGATTGTGCAGCGTGCGATAGAGCTCATCCAGCGACTGGCCGGACCAGAACACCTTTTCGAACCGGTCCATCTGCTGGTTGGCCCGCCAGAACATGAAGGTCTTGTCGAGGATGATCCCCCACGACCAGACCGATGCGGCGAGCAGGCCGACAACGACGGCCTGCACCAACCAATCTGCCTCCAAGAACAGCGAAATCAGAGAGAGATCGCCATTCAAGATTTCGGGCATGCGAAAATCCTCATGAAGACGGCGCCGAAACTGCCGACGAGACACGTTTGCGTTGGGCCGGAGTTAGGAGGATGGCCTCCAACAGATCGTTCGCGTCCCCTCACCGCCAAATTTGTTCAAAGAAGGGCCGAAGCGCTTATTCCACACGCCCCATTGGTCGGTCTATTATCCTTAACGAAGCGTTAGCTCCCGGTGCTTCGCGCCGCCAGCGGCCCGCGCACCGCATCGGGAAATCGCCGCGGCCGTCCTTCACCGTCGATCAACGCGACGGCAACCCGCGCTTCGACCAGTCGCTCGCCGCCGCGCAACACCGCCTGATCCAGGACAACCCGCGCACCCTTCACTTCACCCACGCGCGTGTTCACCTCGACGACATCGTCTATCTTGGCCGACCGATGGAAGGAAAGCGTCATCTCCGAGACAGCAAAATGAGGCCCTTCCTTGGCCAAATCGGCGTGCGAAATACCAATGCAGCGGAGGAAATCGGAGCGACCGCGCTCAAGAAAGCGGACGTAAGCGCCGTGATAGACCAAACCTGAGAAATCGGTGTCTTCGTAATAGACCCTACTCGCCCTATCAACGCCGCCAAAACCCAAGCATTCTGGCCATTCTATCGTGCCGGCTCATGCGAGTTCGTGCAGAACGAGGCGAGAACCTGTGGGCTAAGAGACACACCAGGAGCACAAAGCCGTTCCCGGCCCGTACTTGCCGGCCCTTGTTATTGCAGGGGGGCGGAGTGAGTTGGCTGCACCCTCAACGCGCCGACGCTCATGTCTGTCAGAATTGCCGGCAGTCGTCCCGTGATCATGCCGATGATGGCGAGAAGCACCGGGTCGGGCTTCTCATCACCAAATCAGCCCGATCAAGTGCGGACTACAGCCTATCATGACGGCTCAGGGCCGGATTCGCGGTCGGATGCCCATTCTGCTATCATTGTCGGCGGCTGGGAGAAGCAATCCGGGGAATCCCGGCTGAAGGGTCGAACGGGGCGAGGGCTCGCATGGGAGCGGCCTACGGTTCGGGCGAGGCATGGCGAGACGGCAAAGGACGGGACGGTGGCGGTTCTGGGCGCTGGCGCTGCTGTGGCTGCCGGCCGGGCTCGTGGTGCAGGCAATCGTCCGGTTCGGGGCGGACTCCGGGCCGGCGGCTGAGCCCGGCATGTGGCTGGCGACGGTTCCGATGATGGTGGGTTCGCTCGTGCCGGTCGCGCCCGGCGGCCTGCCGCTCGCGCTCGGGTGTCGGCGGCTGTGGTGGCTCGGCTACCAGCGAGGTGCATGGGTGGCGGGGATGGTGCTGGGCGCCGCCACGGTGGCGGCGTCGCTGGTGGCGGGGCTGCTCGGTCCGGTCGCGATTGCCGTTTATGCGGTGGTGCTCAGCGTGCCGGTGTGGATTGCGTGGTACTGGCTCGCGCGGCGGGGGTGAACCCGGCGGTCGCCGGGCCGGCTGCGCAGCATGACGACGGTCGAGGCGCCCGGCGCTACAGTCAGCCGCGTTCGGCGAACGAAACGACCTCCCCGTCGCCGACGACGAAGTGGTCGATGAGGCGCACGTCGACGAGGGCCAATGCCTCGACGAGTCGCTTGGTGATGGCCCGGTCGGCGCGGCTGGGTTCCGCGACCCCCGACGGGTGCTGATGAAAGGCGATGAGCGCGGCGGCGTTGTGCATCATGGCCCGGCGCACGACGACGCGGGGATGCACGGTGGCACCATCGATGGTGCCGCGAAAAAGCACTTCGACGAGTATCGGCTGGTGGCGGTTGTCGAGGTGGATGACTCCGAAGACTCCATTGCGAAGCCCGCGAAGGCGGGCCTCGACATAGCGCCGGGTGTGGGCCGGCGAGGTGAGCGCCCCGTCGCGTCGCAGCCGGGCCTCCATCCACCGGGCGTGGAGCTCGTGCAGAGCATGGACCATGGCGCGGTCCTCGGCGGGCAAGAGGAAGGTCCTGAGTCTGTCGTCGGGGTCGTCGAAGAGCTCGCGCAGGCCTCCCGCGGCGGCGAGCGTCGCGATGTCGATGCCGACGACGCCGAGCAGCTCATGGTCGTCGAGGGCGGCGGGGCCCGCGCGGTCCATGCGGGCTAAAATCATAGGCGTGCTTATCCCCAAACTGAAAAGAGAGGCAAAGGTCAGAAAATCTTGAGCCTGATTGATGATCTACGACGAAGACCCGCTCCGGCGTAGGCCGAGGGAATCGACGGCAAGGAGATTGCGACACGAGAGGTGTGTCTGGATGGCAAGAGAAACGACCAAATGGCCTTCCACGCGCTGGCCGATTACCAAAATCATGTCATCGGATGGCTGCAATGGGAACAGAGTTCCCTTGGAGATGGGGCCGTGGTACGATTTCCGCGAATTTGGATGTCATCTGGGGAATGTCGGCTCATACTCTTCAAGTTTCTGAATAGCGTGCAATACTGACCTTTGCCTCTCTTTTCAGTTTGGGGATAAGCACGCCTATGATTTTATCTGCCGAGAGTCCCAATGAGGCCTGACAAGAGTGGCAACCTAGAGATCTTCTTCGTCACCAATCCAGCCAGGCAAATCTTGAAGAAACCGTTCTTCTTCCACCATATTCCAAGGACCAGTGGGACATCGCTGCGTTTCGCGACGCGCAGATGGCTGTGGCGACAGGAATGCGGCGAACTGATCGCCCCTGGGTTCAGGCAAGAGGGTCTGGATCGCGATCGTTGGCGGAGGAGCGTCGCCGATTTCTACAGGGCAGTCGCCTCGGTAGCGCGCGTCGAGGCGGTAATGGGCCATGACACAGCGATGCTTGCCGCAGTCGTTTCGGATCCGATCGTCGCGATTGTACGAGAGCCAGGGGCACAGTTGGCTTCGTCCCTTGCATTTCGGCCGAAGCGATTGACACGACGTGGGGATGCAGTCCTCGAAGCCTTGGATATCAACAACGTGCAAACACGGTCTCTTAGCGTGGCGGACATCCCGTTATACGCGCCGCGAGGTCGTCAGGAGTATGATCACTGGCTCGGATTGATTGATCAACTCGTGAATCGCTTTCGGCTTTTTCGAATGACCGATCGGCAGTCCTTTATCGAGTACTGCAAAGCCGAATACGGTCTTCAACTGGGAGAAGTGCCGAGAAAAAAAGGCGGACATTCGACCCCGCCGTGGACGGAAGGGTTGAGGAATTGTTGGCTAAAGCGACAAAAAACGATCCGGTTTGGCTTGATCGGATCCTTTATCAGCGAGCGTCCGTCCCAGGGCCCTCGTCCTGTCCGGCGTCAGCGCCCCTGGGACAGATTGGGCGGATTGAACAAGAGAGGGTTTCTGGCTCATCTTAACCCACGAGGGATTGAAGATGAGACGGAACACCAATCACCAGAAAGCATCGGCCGAGAAGGTCGTGAAGGAGGCATCCGGCGGGCGACTCGTCGGCAGTTCGGCGCCGAAGAGAAGATCCGGATCGTTCTGGAGGGCCTGCGCGGCGAGGACAGTATCGCTGAGCTGTGTCGCCGTGAGGGGATCAACCAGAACCTCTATTACCGCTGGTCGAAGGACTTCCTGGAGGCCGGGAAGAAGCGCCTGGCGGGTGACACTGCCCGTGAGGCTACCTCCGATGAGGTCCGGCATCTTCGCAGTGAGGCACTGGCACTCAAGGAGGCCGTTGCTGACCTGACGCTGGACAACCGTCTACTCAAAAAAAGCATGATCGCGGATGGGGGAGAGGAGGCATGAGGTATCCACTATCGGAGAAGCTGGAGATCATCCGGCATAAACATCATCAACACGCGACCGAGGATTGCACACTATTCATAAACTTGAAGAGTATGAGTGGCTTGCAGAGCGTTTGACGCTCTGCCAGTAGGCGACGGCCGCGTGGATTTTGATGATGTTGGGGTCGCTTGGCGCCCGGGCAAATGTGAGGGCGCTCCCCGACACACCGGAGGCGAAATCAGATCAGGAACCGCCAGAGCAGCACGATCGTTCCGGTGACGGCGAGCTCTGATTCCGCGGTGAGATTGGCCCAGGTGTCGGCATAGTTCAGATACAGCGTGTGCGGATCCCCGGCCGCGAGGATCAGAGGCACCGCAGCCGTCGGTAGTTTCGTGCCGGTGTAGGTCGTCCCTGCCACGTCGGCGATCGCGGTGCCGATGTAGACGTTTTCAAACCCAGGAGTGCCGCCGAGCACCGAGACAACGCCCGAGGCGACGACATTGCCAATGCCGATCTCCGGGGTGTCGGTCTGTACCGCATCAGCAATGGTCGTAGCCACGGCGATGTGCGCAGCTTCGATCATGATGACGCCGGCTGGCAGGGTGTAAAGCAGCGCGCCGATCGCTTTGGCTGCATTGTCGCCGCTGTCCCCGGCATCAAACGCCGTCAGCGCCAGGCTGGTTCGGAAGCGGGTTCCATCGCCATATTCGGTGGCAACGACCGTGCCTCCGGGGACGGTGCCGGCGTTGATCGATGCAGTTGGCACGACCGAAAAGATCGTGCCAGCGCCGAGCGTCTTGTTGGTGAGGGTCGCCGCGCCCGTTCGGAGCTGCAAAAAGCTACCCTGCGGATCGGGATTGGCCGGATCCCCAGAATCGAACAGCGGGAACTTGTAGTTGTCGTTCCAGTCCGTGCGGACCGGCAGCATTTCGCCGATTTGCTTGACCACGGCCTACTACCCCTGGCGGCGGCTTCGGTTCAGAACTTGAGCGAGAGATTTACCCGCCCAGCGCTCACTCGCAACGCACTGGCCTCTAACTCGGCGCCTGATGCTTCGCGATCGTTTTCAAGAGCTCGGTGTTGGCCTGCATCGTTGTGATGACGAGCTCGTGGTGGCGCCGCATTTCGCGAAGCTCGCCCTTCACATCCTCGACCGCTCGCTCAAGCCGGGTGATGTGTTGGTTGAGATCGTCGCGCCGAACGTAGACATCCTTGACCTCGTTGATCCGCTTGTGGAGCTGGTCGTCGCCGTCGCGAATCGACTTGGTGACGAAACGGTCGCGGACGACCATGCCGCCGGCGATCGCCAGCAACAGCCCAATGGACGCGATCAGGTCGCCATCCATCAGTCGGCGCCTCGGGCTTTTTCATAGGATCTTCCCCCGGCATAGACGCCGAGGACGCCGAGCTGCAGCGGCAGGAGCAGCATCAACACGCCGGAGAAAACGCCACCTTCCTCAACCCGGCCGGTGAGCAGCAGCCAGAACAGAAGCACCACATAGACCGGGATCAGAACGATCGAGGACAGCGCGAAGATCGGCCGCCAATTGCGCTGCAGCCAGTCCTTCGCCTTCATCTCGGCTCGCATCGACAGGTTGATGTCCTGGACCATCCCCTGCCAATATTCGAGCCCGTCATCCTCAACCTCTCGAACCATCGTCAGGAGTTGCGCGCGCCCCGGAACGTCAGCGCTCTCAAAGCGGTCGGCGATCGCGTCGGCCGTCGCGTCGGTACCGAAGGCGCCCGAAATCTTCTCGATCACTGTGGCGACACCCGGCGCCCGCCGGCGCACGATATTGGCAAGGAGGCCGCTACCGGACTGGACCAAGATCGGGAGCAGGCGACGGGCGGCGGCGGCGAGTAGCGCTGGCATCAGGTCTGTCCTTTTTGCGAATTGGCGAGCGAGCGGAGCGCGGTCACCCGCATTTTCTGACCGTGGGCGCGCCACAGGAAATAGGCGGCCGCCACCAACGCGGCCGCCAGCACACCCCACAACAGCAGCTCCAGCCAGGGGAAGCCGTCGGCGGGGATTGCGGCCAGGTCTGGCCGATCGGTCGGCGTGCAGTCGGTCTGGGGCACTGGCGCATCCGCCGCTTCGCCTCCGGTCGCGGCGACAGTGCCATCGACCGCAGCAACACCGCCGGCACCGCTGGCCTTCTGATTATCGCGGCGTCGCGATTGATCGGCGGTCTCCGCCTCAATCTCTGCCACCGTCGAGATCGACGCTGGAGAGCGCCCGAGCGCCAGCAAAGCCAATCCCAGCCCGAACGCTTCGACCCGCGCCACCCGGGCGGTCCAGCCGCGGCCATAGCGCTTGAACAGCGAAGTCAGCCCCTGCAGGAACGACAGCCTTTTGGCCGTCATCCGCTTGATCGCGGCCGGCCAGTCGGTGACGGCCTCAACCGCCGCCATGGTCTTTGGCCCGAAGCCACCATCGGCCTTGGTGCCGATCGCGCCCTGCAGCCATTTGATCGATCGGCCAGGCCCGCTATTGATTGCGCCATCGAAGGTGACGACGTCGGGCCCGCTCGGAAGGTCGTCGCCCCACACCCTGTTCCAATAATCTTGGCGGTAGAACTGGGCGGCGGCGGCCCGGGTCAGATTTCGGATGTCGAGATATGGATAGGCGTGGGCGGCGATGCCGTATTTCGTGCCCTTGAGTTCACCGACACCTTTCTTGCCACCGGTCCAATTGCCGCGATCGTTCGGGTCGAGCGACAGACCACCCTCGTGGCCCCAGGTTTCGTCCAGCGCAGCAGGAAGGTTCTCGGCAACCATGCGGGGCACAATGGCCGAGCGTCGGCGCGCCGCAACGCACAGTCAGAGCGTGCTTTGAAATGCCGCCGCCTTCATCCCGTGATCCCGCGCTTCCTCATCTCGCGCTGTTTCGCCCTGCGAGCATCTTCCTTTGCCTGAGTATGGACCTCGACGACTGTCTCTCCCGTTGAGGACGTACCGTCCGCATCGATGCTCCCCTGATATATCCACTTGATCCCGCCAATGGGGGGATCGAGGTGCGGTTGGTAATCACTGTGCGTAAGGAACCATTTGACGGGCGGCTCGGCTGGCAACCAATTGGGATCTCTGTCAGTCCACTCGAAGGGCCAGTCGTCAGTACCATTAGGGTCAGTGCCTTTGAGGAAAGGCATATAGGAGCGCACGGTATCGCCCTCGATGCCCACATTGATATGCCAGCCGCTTTCGAGAGGGCCGGATGCGCGGTAGCCGTTCTCGATGCGCTCTACGGTGAATGTGTCGGGCACTGGCACACTCTCACTCAATGCCTGGACGATGGGCTTGCCAGCGCCGGGGAGTGGCTCGGCAGCGCTGGGAGGCAGCTCAGTACGTGAAGGCGGCGGCTTGGCAACACGTGGCGGATTGATGATCGGCGGCGGCTTGGCAACGCGGGCTGGCTGGCGCCGCCCGGCCAGCTTAAGGCTGCTGATCACATTGCCAATGGCTGCGATTATCCTAGAAAAGAACTTGATCATTTCGTGCTTCCTAGTGCGGCAATTATATCCATTGTAAGGGAGATAATAGCTAGGTAGATGGCGTTCCTGGGCGAACGACTTGTTCCATGCGGCATCTCCCATCCGCCCGCAACGCACTTAGGCCGCGACCGCGCCCCATCCATCGCCGTAGAGCCCCGTCAGCCGCTCGAAATAGGCCTCATATTGAGCGCCGACGACATCGAGAGAGTACCGGGCCTCAACGCGTGCGCGGATGTCAGCGGCGGGCAGCAGCCGATTGAGCCGGCCGGCTGCGTCGACGAATTCTTGCAGCGTTCGACAGCGAAACCCTGTCTCGGCGTGCGCCACGGTCTCGGTGAACGCGCCCCAATCGGTAGTGATCACCGGCGTGCCACAGGCCATCGCCTCGATCACGACGTTGCCGAAGGGCTCCAGATAGAGCGTCGGAGCAAATAGCGCGCGAGCCCGAGATAGCAGCTCGCCGCGCTGAGAGGGCGTGACAACGCCGGCATATTCGACGCCGTCGGGCGCGGTGCCGGGTCCCGCGACGATCAGCCTGACCTTTGCGGCCGCCGCCGCCTGCATCGCAACATCGAGACCCTTTTGTGCATCGAGGCGCCCCATGAACAGGAAGTAGTCGTCCTTCTCGGCTCGGAGCGGAAACTGATCCGGATCCAAATATCCTGGGATCACCGCATCGTAGAAATTGCCTGTCACCCGATGGACCTCGTCCGGGCCAGCCAGCGCTCCGTAGACCGCGTGCATCCAGGCATAGCTCTCGAACACTCGGAAGTTGGAGAACACGCCGCCATAGCCGACACCGAACTCAACGGCCATCAGATACTGGACCATTTGGTCGATCGGCTTGTGAGCGTTTCCGCCAATCAAGCAGAGGAAATCGCGCGGCTCGGCACGTTCGATAATTGCCGCCGCCGCCGCGCTGTTGAACTTCCGCCAGTGGGGCAACGACGGGTCGAAGGGCGCCGAAGTGTAGTGCGGCAGACCGGCGACCACCGCTTGGCGCTCGTTCTCATTAAGGCAGGGAATGAGCTCGTCGCTTGGCGCATCCGATTTGGCGCCGGCCGCGTAGAGGAACACGGTGTGCCCGAGCGACTTCATCATCCGGCAAAAGCCGATGACCTTCATCGTGTAGGCGCAGGCCGAGAACTCGGCCGTGGCCTGAGTGTGGGGAAGGGAGACGACGTGGAAGCGCATGGCCCGACTAATCCCCGACGTTCATGCAGGCGCTGGTCGTCGTGACAACCGCGCCTCCGCCCGGGACGGCTAGATCGCACTGCGAACCTTCTCTACCCTTGTTGTCGATGAACTCGATCGATATCCCCCGAATAGTATTGATGCGGGCTGGTACCCCTGGGTTAGAACCCCTGTAGACCCAAGATCAACGGGTAAGCCGTCACTAAGAAAGCTGCCAACTCTATTTATAGGATCCAGCCAGTCCTCATAGAACCAAAGCTCACCTATATCTCCGAGCATAAACCAATTACCTTCATTCGATCCGCAGAAGATATTGTAGGCGCGCAGGGCCGCATTGCTGCCCCTTGTATAATGTAGAGGCCACTGTGCTGTCCCGTGTGCCATTTATCATGTGCCGGGCTGTCCGCGGGCTGAATTGAACACTCCACATCCAATGGATCCAGCCGTCCGCCTGATCATAGTTCCCAGCGGATTGCCATAAATAGCTCACAGCAGGCGCGTCAGTCCGCAATCTGAACAGTAAGTTTGTTGGCGCCGCCGCGGCGCTCACACCTCAAGCGGGCACCACTATTCGAGTACAGCCCGCGATTTCCACCGTCCTCGAACCTCATCCATATCGAAGCTGTTAGTTTTATCGCGGCGCCGCTGCCGTCCCCCCAATGTCCGGTGCTTGTAAGGTCGTTGGTCCCGTTGAAATAGATCGACCACGGATCGCAAGAGATCGCCTGGACGCTGCCGCCGGGGACGCCAAAGAATATACCGGGAGCGTAGAGAATGCTTGGCCATTTCAGAGGCGGGTGGTCGGCCGGGAGATCATTCGGCTTCTCAAGCTGGATCGGCATGATTGGCAGGAGTTCATGCCTTTGGTATCCGACCCACCTGGCGACGTCCGCGAGCTCGGCGCGCTGTGTTTTGGTGCCGCGCGTTTGCCCAACGCGAATTGGTCCGTCGATCAGAGGCCCTATCCGGTCTCGCTCCATCATCACCGCGGCCTGTTGCCACGACTTGAGGCGCAGGAATTTCTGGCGATCGTGCACGTCCCCCATGCGCGTCATCCAATAGGCGTCAGGTCGAACGATCGCCGGCGGTGGCTTGGTTAGGTCAAATGCGAGGGCTTCGATCATCGGGTGAGCACGCGCCGGACCATAGCGAGGTCCAGGCCGCCGAGCGCGCCACGAACGAGATCCTCCTCTGTCGGCGGTGGCGGTGGCGGTGGCGCATCCTCAAGCTGCCAGCTTCGAATGATCGTCCCGTCATCAGGGTCGGGCGGCGCCAAAGTGGCTGCGTTGGCAACAAACTGCTTGCCGTCCGGTGGTGACATATCTAACGCTTGGCGGATCCGGTATTTATCGAGATCGGCCTGTGTCCAGGTACCGGCCTTCAAGAGACGCTCGACAACACGAGCTGTGAGGCGGCCAAATTCGTTGCCCGGCGGCGGGTTGTCGAACCGCTGCATCTTCTCATTGACGCCATGCCACAGCTCCCAAGCGCCAGATTTATTTTCTCGAGCCAGCATTAGGTTCCCGCCACGTTCTGAGCGATGCCGATGATTGTAAAAACACCCGTCGCTGAAACAACGTAGCCAAAGTAAGTTGTAGCGCCGGAGTTGACGGTGAGCGGCCAAGTAAAACCGACGTCAGCCAGCCATTCCGAGCCAAGGTCAATCGTGCGGTTTGCCCCGCTGGCGGTGACTTTGATGACACCAGGGCGACCGAGGCGACCATCCTCATTTGATGGATTGCCGAGCGCCGAGTTTTCATCGATCGTGACCGAGAAGTTGAGCCCGTCATCCAGGTCAATCGGGATCGCGCCGGCCGTTTCCGTCAGGCCGAAAAACGCGAGGGCATCGTTGAGATATTGCGGCGAAATGAACAGCGCTGCGTTCTGAGTGTCGTTGAGAATTTCGGCGGCAGTTGCGGTCTCTGCCTTGCCCTTCACCGTGAGCGAAGCGTCAGGCGCAACGGGTCCGGTCGCCCCAGTTGGGCCGGTGCGACCGGTCCGACCGGCGCCACCGGCAGGGCCAGTCGCTCCCGTCGCTCCTGTGGCGCCCGTTGGCCCTGTGGCACCCGTGGGGCCGGTTGCCCCTGTCGGACCGGTTGCCCCTGTCGGACCGGTCGCACCTACCGCTCCTGTGGCACCCGTGGGGCCGGTGGCACCGGTCGGACCGGTCGCACCTACGGGTCCGGTCGCTCCCGTCGCTCCCGTCGCTCCTGTGGCACCCGTTGGCCCTGTGGCACCCGTGGGGCCCGTTAGCTCGGCTTGGGTCGGTCCATTCTCAAGATCCCCGCCGGCGGCCCATCGGAGCGTCTTTCCGGTCGCCGGTGCCGGCAGTGCGCCAATCGTCTGCCCCGGCGGCTTGTAGAGGCCTCGCCGCGTTATATCGAACAGCTCGCGGAGATTGGCCTGCAGCAGGTTTTGATCGCGGTTGAGATCAGCGGCTGGGACGGCGGCGCCCTCGCCATATTGGGAGGTGCGCGATGGAGCTCTCGTGCCGACAATATCGACGGTCCCGGTCACACCGGGATCGAGCATCACATTGGCGGATTGGTAGAAGCCGTCGACAAGAACGCCCAACTGAACGTCGTAAGCCGGCGCGGCCAGCATCACATCGTCGTGCCATACCTCGATGTCGGCGTCGCCGAAGATCGGGAAGCCAACCGAATAGACCGTTGTGCTGACGGCCGGGGTGTACCGCGTGCGCCGTTCGGCATCGAGGATTGTGAGCGCCATACTGCGGGAGGATCGTCACTCCGGCAAAGGGCGCAACGCACTCTGCCCTTAGTTGGGGAATTATACGCCTAACTAGACGCCTTGGCATTGTCCGACAGCAGTTTGAGAGTGATGGGTTTTACGAATTCCTCAAATCCCTTCGCCTGACTGATCTTGTCGGACTGGTGGATATGCTGGTGACACTTCGCAAAGACATGATTCACTTCCGCAATCGACGGCTTGGAGAAGTGGATGGTTTTCTGAGTGTCGGGCTTGGAACGGCTCTTGGAGAAAGCCATCGGCTGCAACATCTCTTTGAGCTGTCGATAGTTGGTGTTTCCCTCGACGAACTGTTTGAAGCCCAAGGCCAAAGCTGGTTGTTCCTTGCCGGGCTCGTAGATGTTGGTTTCGAGTCCGTTGGACAGCACGAAATACCTGACTGGGCCGCCGCTGGCATATGAGTTGTTGAGCGCCTCGCAGTAGCCGTCCGCTTGCTTGAAGGGCAATTGTGCTCGGCGGATAATGGTCAACGCTTCGTTGAACGCGCCGAGGCTCGCCAGCGTTTTGCCGTAAGCGGCCATGATTTCTCGGTCGTCAGGATAGTTAAGACCCTATCTACCGATCTTCATGTTGCAAACCGTCTAAGTGTGGAAGAAGTTTTCGAAAGAGACAGGAGTTGGGATAGAGTAGCCAATACCGTCTAATGGGTTGAAAACCCCAGATTTTCTTCAGAAGTTCGGTATCGCTTCTTTTGGATCAGAAAGCATCACCGATGCATCGGGTGTGGAACCCGAACACGGCGTCATCCGAAATGCTGCCTCTCCCCGATCCCTGCTAATCCTCGGCAGGTGGAAAGCCCGCATCGTTTGACCCTTCCAAATCGCGGGGTTGATCTGACTCCGACTCCAAGACGCCGTCCACATTGCGCTCTTCGCTTGCTTCGACAATATCGGTGTCCTGGATTGGATCGCGCTTATCGATCGATGGAGGTGACGGAGCCCAGGGTCGTAAGTTCTGGCCGATTCGGTCGTAGAACTCCGGAATAAGGTTTTCCAAGTCTTCTATGAAGGTTCGTCGTCCAGAGAACCGGCCAGCGATATCTCTGATCATGACAACTTCGAAGCTCGTTGGTGTCGCACCCGTATGCCCGCTCTCAAGACACCTTGGGTCTGACTGGATCTCCGTTAAAGACGCCTGAGTTGGCCCCCCTCTTCCACGCCAAAACGCCCGAACGATCACATCGTCGCCATCAACGCCTCGTAACTGCCGAACGAGCCAGTTTACCCTCGCGCTGGCTCGCTTCTTGTCACTCGGAGCATTTAGCTTCATGGAGCAAGAGATCGTTCGCCGTTGTAGATTTGCTGTTACTTCCAGATCACTTGCAGCATTCGGTACACTGAAGGCACAGCCTAATTCCAGGGAAGCAATCAACGAATCGCATGCATCTCGGAGCCAATGTGCGGGATCTGCCTGATGCTTACGCGAAAGGCGGATACCGACCCGTTCACCAATACGACGGGCCAATAACAGACATATATCTCGCTCCTCCTGATGCCAGCTTGCAACGGTGTTTTCAATCTCGGGCGAGGATCGCTTGAACTGCTGCTCATCACGAACCCCAAGAACAAGCGACCGCCACTCTGAATTCATTTGATCAAAACGCTTGATCCCAGAACTCGGATGTTCGAAATAGCGCGCCATCTCCTCAAGAATAAATGCTTGTTCGCGACTAATCCCTTCGTCATCTCTCAAAATTAGTGATGCTTGCGTGAGTACGCTAATCCAGGAAAGATGAAAAAAATCTACACGATTACTAAGCCTCTTTGGAACTGAGTACGGAACATGTGATGGCAATGCTGTGAGTTGATTCGACAATGTAATAACAGCATCGATTCCTAATTCACGCGCTAACTCTGCATATCTATGTACTTGCTCTTCGCTTATCTCGTTATTGTCAATTTTTGCTTCAAGAAGTGCTGTCCACCGGGATTTGCGCGTCAATAGGCTTAAGACACCGTCGGGTCGGTCTTTTCTGCTTCCATCGGCAGCCACAAGCTCAACCTCTGTATAGCTGTGGAGATCGGATGTCTTTCCCATCCTAACCCCACAACGCTCCAATAATTGTTCGGCAAACAGAGGCACCACGGACAATGTCGCAAGCAGAACGGATACTATCCGCTCTTCCTTGCGGGAATCGGCAACGGTAGGGATGAGCCTAGCGCGTAAGGCGTTTTTCAAAATATCGTCAAGAGCATTCATGATGACTGCTTTCCTTTGTTAAGGCCGGAGTGAGACTCAGCTATTTGAAGTGCCTGCCAAGCTGTTCCGTGGGAGCCTTTGCCTCAAGCATCCAGCGGATGTGCCCCGCAGCCTTCATCGCAAAGTCCGGGCGGTGCCACTCGGCCTCTCCGACCTCTCCGATCGAGAGTTCTTCCAGTGCCGCCTTTGGCCGTATTGCCGTGTCCGAATAGCCCAGCGCTTCGATCAGGCGGCGCGCGAAGTTCTGCTCAACGTCCGCTTCATTGCGAAGATCGCTGTGGTCGCAGAACAGATTCTGCGCCATGAGCGGCTAAGCCACCAAGTCCATGTAGCGCAACCTCTTAATCTGGGCGGGGTCAAGGAAAATCGTCTAGTTAGGCGTATAATTCCCCTTAGTTGGGTAGGGCGGCTCCAAGATCGGGTGTTCGATCGGGCGTCCGGGTGCCAGGCGCGAACCAAAAGTCCTGCCCGAACTCGCGCTCGAATGTCTGCCGCTGACGGCGGGCGGCCGCATTGGCCCCGCCCTCATCGAGCATCGAGTGGATGAAGTCGAAGATCTCTCGGTCGATCGCCAGCCGAGCGAACCAGAGCGTCGACCCCGGCGTCCAGCGCTTCACATATCGCGCCAGCGCCGCGCCGTAATCGCCGCCGCGGGCGATAGAGTTGAACACGTCGATGGTGCCCGGAATCTCCCCGAGCACCGGCCCGGCCACCGTGCTCCAAAAGCCCTGACCGCCGCGCGTCGTGGCCGAATAGACCAAGTCGCCATAAATGCCGGCGCCGCCGCCCTGGGCGAACGCCGCCCACCAAAATTGTGGGGTCTGCATGTTTCTGGGATCGCGGCCGGCGAGGATCTGTTTGGCCTGCAACGACGCCGCGCCGGCGAGCGTCATGGTGGCGATGAATGCCGAGGTGCGGAACACCCTCTGATGCCATGGCCCCTTCGTCGCGGCTCGCATCACATGGGTGAGCAGAATCGTCATCGCGAACGATTTGAACATGAAGCTCGAGCGCGATACCTCGCCGGCGATCGTGCCGCGCGCCTGCCCTGCCGAGGATACCGCTCGCACCAATGCGGTTGGCTCGATCACAGCGAAATGGCGTTCGTCGATGATCGCGCTGTTAAGCCTTTTGCCAAGGGCGCCGGCGGCCTCGGTATCGAAGAACCTGGCACCTTCGATTTCAAGCGGCGGGGTTTCTCGCAGCTTGACCCAATCGGCCTCGATGAAACCATATCGGCGCAGGAAGCCTTGGAAGGCGGGGTCGAGATTTTCCCAAGCATGGTCCGCCTGACGAGCGATCATGCCATGGAACTCCATCGAAAACGACCGCTTGAGACCTTCGGTCCAGGCCTGCAATCCCGACACCCTAATGAAACTCGAAGCCAGCCGGCCGGTCCAGTTCGAACCGACCACCTGATCCTCAAAGCGTCGACTGCTGAGCGTCGCATCGGTGACCGCGTGAGACACGACGCCCATCTGAGCCGCGAGTTCGCGCTTGGTCGCATTGTCGGCGACCATCAGATTGACCGCGCGGGCAAGCACCCGGACCGCCGGGATCCCGTTGGCTCGGGCTGCCCATAAGGTCGTGATCGTATCGCCGGGAATCGCGGAAATAACCGCTGAGCCGAGGCTGGTTGCCGTCTTGATGTTTCGGAGCCCACCGAAAATGCCGCCGATCAAATCGCCCTTGACGGCGCTGAGTTGGCCCGACTGATCCTTGTAGGCGAGCTCGGCCATTCGCGCCCCGGTGAGCGTCCTGGCCACCTTGCCGCCGCGCTCGGAACGCTGCGCCACCTTGAGCAGCGTATCGAACACCCCGCCGTGATTTGGGCCCAGCACGTCGATCAACGCGATCTCGCGGGCCATCGCTCGCATGTGCCCGATCATCATTCCATAGAGGCCTTGGGCGCCGGACCCGTACTTGTCGTTAAGCCGAAGCCACGACTCGGCATCGTTGATCCGAAACACCCGCATGTCGCGCTGGAAGCCCCGGCCGGAAGCTCCTCGGTTGGTGCCGTGGATGATGTCGTCCATCGCCCGGCGAACGATCGCGGGCGCCTGCAGTCGGGTCGCTTCCAGCCCAGTTATCTTGTCCATGATCGAGACCGTGCCGGCATCGACCTCGGCCAGTATCTCATCGACGAACTCGCCCCGGAATTTTCTCACCCGAATGCGCTCCCAATGCTGTGGAAAGCGCCAGTCCTCGAGCGGGGAGAAGTCCTTGCCGCCGCGGCGCGCGAGCAACACGCCTTCGTCGACCGCCGACCGCCAGGCGGCCGCCCCGGCTTTGGCGATTGGATCGCCGGTGTCGATTCCATATCGCTCTCGGATCACGTTGCGGATTCCGATGGTGTCCTGGCGGAACCCGGCCATCCGCGACCGATAGGGCTCGAACGCCTGGCCGACCCGCTTGAACAGCCTGCCCAGGATCGTCTCGGCGTGGCTCTCGACATTGATGTTGGTGACGGCCGCGGCCGCCTCATCGGCCCACACATCGAATTGCAGCATCGCCGATAGGCCCGCCGATTCGCCGCGCGTGTGCGCCGCCATCCGCTTCTCGCCTCCGACCTGCGCCAGAGCGTCCTTGGCGTACTCATATTTCCGCCGATGCGCCGCTTCGGCCATCGCACGGGCGACCGCAATGGCCGAGGCCGCATCGCCGTGGATTGGGCCCATGCCATGCCATAGCTGGCCCTGCATCCCTTCGTGCAGCGCCATCGCGGCATCGGCCGCCTTCTGGCTCACGCGGCCGGCGCGGACCAGTCGGGCTAGGCAATTGGCGATCACCGAAGCCATGATCTGACCGTTATGCTTGGCACCACGTTACTTTTTGGTCCCTCATTTGAGGCGGGAAAAAGTAACGTCGGCCGCCCCTCGTTCTCTCTTTGCTGCACGTGAAACATCAGTCCTCATCGACCAGCTTGCCGGTGGCGCAGTCCTCGATGTCCTTCGCCGTGACGATCTCAGCATCGACCTCGTCGAACACCTCATCCAGAGACCGTCCCTCATAGACGGCGTCCCCGTCGGCATCGTCGCCACGCCCTCGCGCCACCATGACCGGTTTGTCGGCCTGGCTCAATTCCTCAGCCTGACGAATCACCGCTTCTTGTGCCTCGGCCGACTCGGACAATTCGTCGATCTTCTCCGGTGTCGTTTGCTCCATCGCCGCGGCGAACAGATCCTCGCGCTCAGCCTTTCGAAGGCTCGCGGCCAGCACGGCGTTGGCACCCAGCGGTTCGCCAAACAGCCGCCCGCCGGCGGTATTCTTCAGCGCCTCATCGGTATATAAGCGGAGCATCGCCGCGATCTTGGGCCGGGCCGCCGGGCTCTTGAAATTGGCGCGGAACATCCCTCGCAGCAGCAGCTTCGAGATTTCGGACGGGCCGCCCAGGAACTCCCCTTGATCGGCGAACTCGGCGATCGGCCGGCGCGCGTCGCGGGCCCGCATTACGACCCGAACCGCGCCCAACAGGTCCTCGGTGATGTTCATGCCCGGAGGCAAATCACCTCGAGCAACGGCGTCCCGCATGATTGTCCAGGGCCCGGCGGCGTCGGCCATTGCGTTGCCGATCGAGCGAATGTTGCTGTCGGTGTTCTCAAGGACCCGGTCGAGCAACCTCGGATCGCCATAGGCTCGGCCGAGCAGGGCGCCACGGATCCGGCGAATCCCTTCTTGGCTGAGCGTCCCGCCGGCGCCCATCATTTCGCCGCGCTCACCGGACGGCAACTTATCCACAAAACCACGGACGAATGGACGATTGGCGGCGGACTCGATGTCACCGGGCACCAGCCGAGAAATCAGCGTCTCATCGAGCAGCCGGGCATCGGCCAGCGCGGTTTCGGTCGCGCCCATGCGAAGGGTCTGCGATCGGTTGGCGGCGGTCACGAAGTCCAGACGTGCGGCATCATCAAGATCGGTGACCCGGCGGGCGATCATCACCGGCTCGGCCATGTCGGAAACGTCGAACCCCTGGCGCTGCAAGAAGGCTCGATAGGCCGCCGCCTGGTCCCCCGCCAATCGATAGGCGCGCTGGATCGCCAGCACCCTCGCATTGCCGGACTCGACAACAAGATCGGGCCCGGCGATCGGCGCTCCGCCGGCCGCTTCGGCCGACACTCCAAGGCGCTCCGGCTCAAGGTTCGTCGCGATGTCGGTGACTTGATCCTGGCTCGGCGCCCGGGTCCGATCCCGTGGCTGCAGATGGCCAGGGAAATGCGGATTGACCCTGAAATCGGGAAGATTGGAGACGATCAGGTCGGCGAGCTCGACAACCTGATATTCGACCTCAATCTCTCGACCCGACGCATCGAACACCCTGCCGACCCGAGCATTGGCGTCGGCCACGGCCGCCGGCGGGCGGGTGATCGGCATCTCCGCTTGCAGATCAAGCGTTGCCTGAGCTGCGGCCTCGGCCCTGGCTTGCTCTTGCTGGGGCGTTCGGCCGGGAACCGCTCGTGCAGCGGCGCGCTCGGTCATCTCGCCGGCATCGCGAACGGTGGCGTTCCAGATCCTCGCGCCACGCACCAAATTCCACACCGCCGCTATCGCTTTGATCCCGCCGCCGAGAACGAGACCTCCCGCTCCGGCGGTCGTCGACTCGCGCAAGACATCGCCAAAGGTGAAATCGGGATCGAGCGTCTGCGTTTGACCGAGCCGGAGCAGGCCGGAAACGACTTCGGCCCCAAACCCCAGCCCCGCCTCCGTGACGGCGGTCTTGATGATTCCGGTGGCCCAGGCGGCGCCGAACATCAGGCTTCCGGCAATGATCGGATCGCCAAGATCGGCCCCGACTTCACCGATAAACCGGGCCAAGCCGCCGCCCGCCTCAAGGGTTTCGGTCTTTTCCTGGTAAACGCCGCGCTGCCAGTCCAGCACCAGGCCGTCCATTTCTTCTTCGGTCGGGAACGGATCGCGGTCGGTCTCGGCCGCCCATTCGTTATATTGCCGGCTGGCGTTCTCCCAGGCCCCCGGCAGCGACAGCGTGAACGGGTTGCGGATTTCGTCCCGGCCGGTCTCCCGGTAGAATTCGTTGATCCGTTCCTGCACTATTTCGTAGCGGATGATCTCGCTGATTTGCGGCTCCGTGACCATCCGACGGACAATGCCGGCGCCGATCGTTTCCATCGGCGTCGGCCGCAGATCCTCGGCCAGACGCGCGCCACCGAAGGCGCGCGTTGCACGTTGGGCATCGGCGAACAGATCAAGCATCGGGGCCAGCGTCGGGCGGCATTCCTAGAGCCCCAGTTTGGCGCGAACTTCTGCCGGCTGGCGTCCGTAGAGCGCGGCCATATCCCAGATCACCTCCTCAACCGTACGGTCGTTGGCGGCCGCCCAGGCTTCGATCTCGGCCACCATGTCGGGGCCTACATCGTTGAATTGCACATTCACCCAGGGGCGGGGCTGCACCTGCTCGTCCTTCTCCGGCATCGGTCCCGCCCCTTCCCCGATCTCTCGCAGCACTTCACGCTGAACGTCATTGAGCGTGAAGTCTCTCTCGAGCGTAGCCCGCTGCGTCGGCGTCATGCCCTCAAACCATTGCCGAATCCGCGCTCGGTAAGTGTCCTCTGTCTCGTCTGGACCCTGCTGGCCTGGCGCCGGCGGCTTAGGCATCGCCACATTGACCCCCGCCGCCGCTACAGCGGCCGGATCAACGCCGATTTCTTCGAGCGCGGCGGGGTCGAGACCGCGTGGTGGCGTCTCGCCGGGAGACGGTTCGACTTCGGGATCAACCTCGGAGCCAACCTCGGGGCCAACCTCGGAGCCAACCGCGCGGCCTGGCCGCGGAGCGCCGGCTGGTGGGTCAACCTCAAAATCTGCGTCGGGCGCGACCTCGGCAGGAGGCCGGGTGCCGAACTCGCCACGCACGACGGCGCCGAGATCGAGAACGAATAGACCGCCCTCGCCGTCACTGACGAATTGAGCGCCAACATCGCCGCCGAGCTGAATGATGTAGGTCCCGTCGCCAAAGCTACGAAGGTAGCGCTGCTCTCCGAAGATCAAATTGCCGGTGAGAAACCGCCAGGTCACCGGCTGGCCATTGGTGGTGGTCGCCCCCGCCATCGCCGCCGAAGGCACGCGGCCGATCAGATTGTCGAACTGGCGCTGCGTCATTCCGTGGACGGGAGCGACGATCTGGCGGCTGTTGAAGTTGAGTAGGTTGCCGGTGACTTCGGCGATCGCTTGCTGGGCAAGTCCAGCGTTCACGATGCCTTTCTCGAGCCCGTGACCGTAAGCAAGGTCGATATACCGGAAACGGATTGCCTCGATGAGTTGGTTTCGCATCTCGACCCCGCCCACACCGAGCGGGAATATCTCGGGGTCGAGGTCGGCGGTCATCCGGTTTTCCCAATCGACCTGATGGGGGGCGCGGTCCGGCTCAAGCGCCTCGAGCCTCCGACCGCGAAGGATCCCGGTGGCGGCCTCCGGGTCGAGCCGGTAGAGACCGCCCGCAAACGCCAGCATGTGCCCCTCGCCGCCGCCGAGCTGCGCCAATGTCGCGGTCAGCACATTGGGATCGCCGATCGCTCCGACCACGCCGGCCACCAGCGGGATTTGCTGCTCGATCGGCCTGGCAGCGAATTCCTGGGCGAGCTGGGTGACCTCCTCCGGCATCAGCAGGCCGAAGATCCGGCCGTCGAGCGCCTCCGGCAGCATTGCCAACTCGGCCTCACGCCGGCCGAGCGATTCGCTCAGCGCCTCATTGCTTGTAAAATCGATCGGCGCAAAGTCGTACAGGCCACGCTCGAGGCCGAGCATGTAAGGGTTGTTCTCCAGCAAATCGGCATGATGGGCCACATTGGCTGCGATCTGGTCGCGCAATAGCGCCTTGACATATTCATCACCGGCAACACCGGACGTCGTCAGATCGCCCAGAATCAGCTCGCCCTGCGTTGCGGTGATCCCGTTGACCATGCCATTGCCCATCGAGCGCACGATCACGTCGGCCACCCGTCGCGTCAGGGCCGGATCATCGACCGCTCGTCTCAGACTTACGAGCGTGTCCACCATGTTCAAATCGGCGCCGAAATTCTCTCGGACGAGAAATTCGGCTCGTTCCAGTGCTCCGATGAAGATCGGCCGCAAAGCGTCGCGCTGCGCCCGCAACAGCTCCGGCGTGATCGGGATCCTCGCCGCCGGCATGCCACCGGCGAGCTGCATGTGGCCCGGATCCGCGGTGAAGGCGTTGCCGGGCAGGAACTCAAGGCCGAACTCGGCCGCGTGCTCGTGCAGCCAATCGAGAACCGCGCCGGCCTGAATATCGACCGCCGCTCCGACATTGTGCCGCGAGCCCCCGGCGGCGCGGCGAGCCCCCCGGCCGCGCCGGGCTGGTAGGTGATGCCATTGTAGACGACCGGCTCTTGCGTGAAGTTGGCGTAAAGCTGGGCCTGCCGCTCATTTGATCGGACCAGGGAATTGATCTGAGCGCTCTCGCCGGTCGCCGTCTCGGCCGCCTCGAGCGCCAGTGCGACATTTGCGGCAAAGACAGGGTTGATCCCCTCGACGTTGAGGCCGGCACCGCGATCTTCGAGAAACCCGGTTGTGGTCCCGCC